>NZ_CP189848.1:0-3600258 GCF_050271075.1 Cupriavidus sp. H39 | reverse complement strand
CGGCCAATACCGCGCGCCGCCGACCAGCCCGGCCTGGCTGCTCCAGAGCCGCCAGGAGCCATGCTGCCGAGCCCCTATAGGGTGAGAACGCAGAAATCTAAACTGCGCTTGTGGGAGCGGTCAGGCAGCGCCAGAGGTAATGCCGGAACGCCCTCCCCGATCCCTGGCAGCACAGCATCCGCAACGGAAAGTGCTTGACAGGAGCGGCGAGGAAGCCCATAATCGATAGTTCTCTGCGGAGAGGTGCCCGAGTGGCTAAAGGGGGCAGACTGTAAATCTGTTGGCTTACGCCTACGCTGGTTCGAATCCAGCCCTCTCCACCAGAATGCAAGACAGCAGCCGGCAACGCCGGTGAAGAAGCAGGAAAGACCCAGGCGGGTGTAGCTCAATGGTAGAGCAGAAGCCTTCCAAGCTTACGACGAGGGTTCGATTCCCTTCACCCGCTCCAGTCGCGCGGTTGCTGTCATAAAGTAGTACGTCTAGTTTCGCCCATGTGGCTCAGTGGTAGAGCACTCCCTTGGTAAGGGAGAGGTCGGCAGTTCGATCCTGCCCATGGGCACCAAATACCACCGCACTGGCAACATCGCTACCGAGACAGGAGTCGCGCAATGGCAAAGGAAAAGTTCGAGCGGACTAAGCCGCACGTGAACGTTGGTACGATTGGTCACGTTGACCATGGCAAGACCACGCTGACCGCAGCGATCGCCACGGTGCTGGCTGCCAAGTTCGGCGGTGCCGCCAAGAAGTACGACGAAATCGACGCAGCGCCGGAAGAAAAGGCTCGCGGTATTACCATCAATACCGCCCACGTCGAATACGAGACGGCCAACCGCCACTACGCGCACGTTGACTGCCCGGGCCACGCTGACTATGTGAAGAACATGATCACGGGTGCCGCCCAGATGGACGGCGCGATCCTGGTGTGCTCGGCCGCTGACGGCCCGATGCCGCAAACGCGTGAGCACATCCTGCTGGCCCGCCAGGTTGGCGTGCCGTACATCATCGTGTTCCTGAACAAGTGCGACATGGTGGACGACGCCGAACTGCTCGAGCTGGTCGAGATGGAAGTTCGCGAGCTGCTGAGCAAGTACGAGTTCCCCGGCGACGACACCCCGATCATCAAGGGTTCGGCCAAGCTGGCGCTGGAAGGCGACAAGGGCGAGCTGGGCGAAGTGGCCATCATGAACCTGGCCGAGGCGCTGGACACCTACATCCCGACGCCGGAGCGTGCCGTTGACGGTACCTTTCTGATGCCGGTGGAAGACGTGTTCTCGATCTCGGGTCGCGGCACCGTGGTGACCGGCCGTATCGAGCGTGGCGTGGTCAAGGTCGGCGAAGAAATCGAAATCGTCGGTATCAAGCCGACGGTCAAGACCACCTGCACCGGCGTGGAAATGTTCCGCAAGCTGCTGGACCAGGGCCAGGCTGGCGACAACGTCGGTCTGCTGCTGCGCGGCACCAAGCGTGAAGACGTCGAGCGCGGCCAGGTGCTGTGCAAGCCGGGTTCGATCAAGCCGCACACCCACTTCACCGGCGAGGTGTACATCCTGTCGAAGGACGAAGGCGGCCGTCACACCCCGTTCTTCAACAACTACCGCCCGCAGTTCTACTTCCGTACCACCGACGTGACCGGCTCGATCGAGCTGCCGGCGGACAAGGAAATGGTGATGCCGGGTGACAACGTGTCGATCACCGTCAAGCTGATCGCCCCGATCGCCATGGAAGAAGGCCTGCGCTTCGCTATCCGTGAAGGCGGCCGTACCGTCGGCGCCGGCGTCGTGGCAAAGATCCTCGACTAAGCTGTTCGATAGCGAATGCGGCACCAACCGGCCGCATTCGTTGCCAGAGGGGTTGGCGCAAGCGTCGACCCCGAAGTTGTTTTAGGGGTATAGCTCAACTGGCAGAGCGTCGGTCTCCAAAACCGAAGGTTGGGGGTTCGATTCCCTCTGCCCCTGCCAATTCAATCAGCCGCGTCGCGAGGAGCAATCGTGACGCGGCTTAGTCTCGTTTGCGAAACATGGCCAATCCCAATGTTGAAACCGTGAACGCCAGCAGCGGCAAGTGGATGCTTGGCGTCGCGGTGCTGCTGGTGGTTGCGGGCGTCATCGGTTTCTATGCACTGGCACAGCAACCGTCTTATGTACGTGGCGCCGCACTGTTCGGTGGTATTGCACTGGGTATCGTGGTTGCGCTGGTGTCGGTACCGGGCAAGGACTTTATCGGGTTCGCCAAGGAATCGTATCGGGAAGTTCGCAAGGTCGTCTGGCCGACGCGCAAGGAAGCCGGGCAGATGACAGGACTGGTTTTTGTCTTTGTCGTCGTCATGGCCCTGTTCCTGTGGTCGGCTGACAAGCTCATCGAGTGGGTCGTGTTCTCGCTCGTGCTGGGCTGGAAATAAGAGGTAGCACATGACGGATAACGCTCAGCAGGAAACCACCGCGCCGGAATCGCCTTCGTCGAAGAAGCGCTGGTATGTCGTGCATGCCTACTCCGGTATGGAGAAGAGCGTGCAACGCGCGCTGCAGGAGCGCATCGAGCGCGCCGAGATGCAGGACAAGTTTGGCCGCATCCTGGTGCCGTCCGAAGAAGTCGTGGAAATCAAGGGCGGCCACAAGTCGGTCACCGAGCGCCGCTTCTTCCCCGGCTACGTGCTGGTGGAAATGGAAATGACCGACGAAACCTGGCACCTGGTGAAGAACACCAGCAAGGTCACCGGTTTCGTGGGCGGCGCCCGCAATCGCCCGAGCCCGATTTCGCAGCGCGAAGTCGACAAGATCATGACCCAGATGCAGGAAGGGGTCGAGAAGCCGCGTCCCAAGACGCTGTTCGAAGTGGGCGAAATGGTGCGCGTCAAGGACGGCCCGTTCACCGACTTCAACGGCAACGTGGAAGAAGTGAATTACGAGAAATCGCGCCTGCGCGTCTCGGTCACGATCTTCGGACGGGCCACGCCGGTCGAGCTCGAGTTCGGCCAGGTCGAGAAGGTTTAAGGAATTTGCCGGCGGCTGCCTGAAAGGGCGGCAACTGGCAACGGCGACGCCCCGATGGCGACGCCAAGAGGAGCGTGAGGCCGTGCCACCGGTGCGGCGACAGCGCGTTACGACTCAACAGGATCGCATCCCCAAGGGACGATCCGGATTGGAGTAGAGATGGCCAAGAAGATCATTGGCTTTATCAAGCTGCAGATTCCGGCTGGTAAGGCAAATCCCTCCCCGCCCGTTGGTCCCGCACTGGGTCAGCGTGGTCTGAACATCATGGAGTTCTGCAAGGCGTTCAACGCCCAGACCCAGGGTATGGAACCCGGTCTGCCGGTGCCGGTGGTGATTACCGCCTTCGCCGACAAGAGCTTCACCTTCGTGATGAAGTCGCCGCCGGCGACCGTGCTGATCAAGAAGGCAGCCGGCATCACCAAGGGTTCGCCGAAGCCCCACACCGACAAGGTTGGCAAGATCACCCGCGCCCAAGCTGAAGAAATCGCCAAGGCCAAGAACGCTGACCTGACCGCCGCCGACCTGGACGCCGCCGTGCGTACCATCGCCGGTTCGGCTCGTTCGATGGGCATCACCGTGGAGGGTCTGTAAATGGCTAAGGTTTCCAAGCGCGTCGCCGCCAACAAGGCGAAGATCGAGCGTACCAAGTTCTACCCGATCGACGAGGCCCTGGGCCTGGTCAAGGGCTGCGCCTCGGCGAAGTTCGACGAATCGATCGACGTGGCCGTGCAACTGGGCATCGACGCCAAGAAGTCGGACCAGGTGGTGCGTGGTTCCGTGGTGCTGCCGGCCGGTACCGGCAAGTCGGTGCGTGTGGCTGTGTTCGCCCAGGGCGACAAGGCCGAGGCCGCCAAGGCCGCCGGTGCCGATATCGTCGGCATGGAAGACCTGGCTGAGCAAGTCAAGGCCGGCAACCTGAACTTCGACGTCGTGATCGCTTCGCCGGACACGATGCGTATCGTCGGTACGCTGGGCCAGATCCTGGGCCCGCGCGGCCTGATGCCGAACCCGAAGGTTGGCACCGTGACCCCCGACGTGGCCCAGGCCGTGAAGAACGCCAAGGCTGGTCAGGTCCAGTTCCGTGTCGACAAGGCCGGTATCATCCACGCCACCATCGGCCGTCGTTCGTTCGAGGACACCGCGCTGAAGAGCAACCTGGCCGCGCTGCTGGACGCGCTGGTCAAGGCCAAGCCGGCCACCAGCAAGGGCGTGTACCTGCGCAAGGTCGCCGTCTCGTCGACCATGGGCGTTGGCGTGCGTGTCGACCAGGCTACGCTGGCTGCCTGAGCTGAAGGCAAATTGCTGACCGGGACCCGATAACACCGGTCTGCAAGAAGAATTGAAGGCCCTGGCCAATGGCGGGGGTCGTCTCCAGACCGCAAGGGATGGAGCAAGGCTTTGGGCAGTGGTGTCCGGCCGGGTGCGCAAGCATCGGCCGACACTGCTGGTTATCAAAGACCGCTGGTGTCCTGGTCCGCGGCAGTAATGCGGAAAGGGCTTAATCGGTCGGAACGTGCGGGATGGCTGCCAAGCCTGAGCGACGTCTTCCGGCCAGCCAGCGCAGATGGCGCACCCGAAGGGATTGAAGAAGCCGGGCACTGCCCGGTCGATTCGGGCCAATCGGACGCCGTTCGTTTGTGCTGACGTGAAGGCTCCGGTATTGCCGGAGGCATAGCGTCATTTTGGAGCTTAACCGTGCCACTCAATATTGAAGATAAGAAGGCCGTCGTTGCTGAGGTCTCGGCGCAAGTCGCCAAGGCCCAGACCATCGTCGTCGCCGAATATCGCGGCATTGCGGTTGGCGATCTGACCAAGCTGCGTGCTACCGCTCGCCAGCAAGGCGTGTACCTGCGTGTTCTGAAGAACACGCTGGCCCGCCGTGCCGTCGAAGGTACGCCGTTTGCAGCCCTCGCAGAGCAGATGACCGGTCCGCTGATCTACGGTATTTCCGAAGATGCAGTGTCGTCGGCCAAGGTTCTGAACGACTTCGCCAAGACCAACGACAAGCTGGTCCTGCGCGCCGGGTCGTATGACGGCAAGGTTCTCGACGCTGCCGCCGTGAAGGCGCTGGCCTCGATCCCGAGCCGCGACGAACTGATTGCTCAGCTGCTGGGCGTGATGCAGGCACCGGTGTCGGGCTTCGCCCGTCTGCTGGCTGCACTGGCTGCCAAGAACGCCGAAGGCGCTCCCGCGGAAGCGGAAGCCGCCGGCGCCTAAGGCAATCCAGGCCGCGCATCGAAAGATCGCATTACCGATACCGAATCAAATCTAGTAGGAGTATTTCAAATGGCAATCACCAAAGACGACATCCTGGAAGCCGTTGGCGCGATGTCCGTGATGGAACTGAACGACCTGGTCAAGGCGTTCGAAGAGAAGTTTGGCGTGTCGGCCGCTGCCATGGCCGTGGCTGCCGCTCCGGGCGCTGCCGGTGCTGCTGCTGCCGAAGAGCAGACCGAATTCAACGTGATTCTGGCCGAAGTCGGCGCCAACAAGGTCGGCGTGATTAAGGCTGTTCGCGAAATCACCGGTCTGGGCCTGAAGGAAGCCAAGGATCTGGTCGATGGCGCACCGAAGCCCGTCAAGGAAGGCGTGGACAAGGCTGCTGCTGCCGAAGCCAAGAAGAAGCTGGAAGACGCTGGCGCCAAGGTCGACGTCAAGTAATGCAGGACTCGCGTGCCCTCGCGGCACGCGAATGGGGCTGGCAAAGGGAAATTCCCGGCGCCAGCCTTTTTGCGCTTGTGCGATTGTGTTTTAGTCACCACTCGGCACAGCGATAACGTAGTAAAAGTGATGTTTGCGTTTCGCGGCAAGACTGGATTTGCCGGCGATTCAGCAGAGGCCAAACATCAGTGGCACACTAAGTGGTTGCTGCTGATGTTTGTCTTCTGAACCGACTGCAGAAGACAAGTTTGGTCGGGTGTCCCCCGGGCGAGTACAGGCGTTGCGCTTGATGCGACGACCACACCGCCCGCAGCGTGCGGACACCGTCAGCCAGAGGTTGGTAGCGGCCAACCGCCAAATCCCCTCCCAGTCGCTGAACACCTCAGGTCCGGCCAGGTCCAGCCAGCCCTGCGATGATTCGGAGATCCCATGGCGTACAGCTTCACCGAAAAGAAGCGCATTCGCAAAAGCTTTGCGAAGCGCGCGACGGTACATCAGGTTCCATTCCTGCTTGCCACCCAGATTGAATCCTACACCCAGTTCTTGCAAGCGGAAACGCCGACCGCGCGTCGCAAGACCGAAGGCCTCCAGGCCGCTTTCAACGCAATTTTCCCGATCTCCTCGCATAACGGGCTTGCCCGTATGGAGTTTGTCTCGTATCACCTGTCCAACCCGCCGTTCGACGTCAAGGAATGTCAGCAGCGTGGCCTGACCTTCCACTCGGCCCTGCGCGCCAAGGTTCGCCTGATCATCAACGATCGCGAGAACCCGGGCAAGGTCAAGGAAGTGAAGGAGCAGGAAGTCTACATGGGCGAAATCCCGCTGATGACTTCCACCGGTTCGTTCGTGATCAACGGCACCGAGCGTGTCATCGTCTCGCAGCTGCACCGCTCGCCGGGCGTGTTCTTCGAGCACGACAAGGGCAAGACCCACAGCTCGGGCAAGCTGCTGTTCTCGGCACGTATCATCCCCTACCGCGGTTCGTGGCTGGACTTCGAGTTCGACCCGAAGGACATCCTGTACTTCCGCGTCGACCGCCGCCGCAAGATGCCGGTGACGATCCTGCTGAAGTCGATCGGCCTGACCCCGGAACAGATCCTTGCGCACTTCTTCGTGTTCGACAACTTCACGCTGCAGGCCGAAGGCGCGCAGCTGGAGTTCGTGCCCGAGCGCCTGCGCGGTGAAGTCGCGCGCTTCGACATCGCCGACAAGAACGGCCGCGTGGTGGTCGAGAAGGACAAGCGGATCAACGCCAAGCACATCCGCGACCTGGACTCGGCTGGCACCAAGCTGATCAGCGTGCCGGAAGACTACCTGCTGGGCCGCGTGCTGGCCAAGAACATCATCGACCCGGATACCGGCGAGGTGATTGCCAACGCCAACGACGAGCTGACGGAAACGCTGCTGGAAAACCTGCGCGAAGCCGGCGTCAAGCAGATCCAGACCCTGTACACCAACGACCTGGACCAGGGCCCGTACATGTCGCAGACCCTGCGCGTGGACGAGACCGCCGACCAGACCGCTGCGCGTATCGCGATCTACCGCATGATGCGCCCGGGCGAGCCGCCGACCGAGGAAGCCGTGGAAGCGCTGTTCCAGCGCCTGTTCTACAGCGAAGAGTCGTACGACCTGTCGCGCGTGGGCCGCATGAAGGTCAACAGCCGCCTGGGCCGCCCCAGCGGCGAAGGCGCCATGGTGCTGCAGGACGAGGACATCCTCGAGACCATCAAGATCCTGGTCAACCTGCGCAACGGCAAGGGCGAGGTCGATGACATCGACCACCTGGGCAACCGTCGCGTGCGCTGCGTCGGCGAACTGGCCGAAAACCAGTTCCGCGCCGGCCTGTCGCGCGTGGAGCGTGCCGTCAAGGAACGTCTGGGCCAGGCCGAGACCGAGAACCTGATGCCGCACGACCTGATCAACTCGAAGCCGATCTCGTCGGCGATCCGCGAGTTCTTCGGTTCGTCGCAGCTGTCGCAGTTCATGGACCAGACCAACCCGCTGTCCGAGATCACGCACAAGCGCCGGGTCTCTGCACTGGGCCCGGGCGGCCTGACGCGCGAGCGCGCCGGCTTTGAAGTCCGCGACGTGCACCCGACCCACTATGGCCGCGTGTGCCCGATCGAAACGCCGGAAGGCCCGAACATCGGCCTGATCAACTCGCTGGCACTGTACGCCCGCCTGAACGAGTACGGCTTCCTGGAAACGCCGTACCGCAAGGTGGTCGACAGCAAGCTGACCGACCAGGTCGATTACCTGTCCGCGATCGAGGAAGGCAAGTACGTGGTGGCGCAGGCCAACGCGACGGTTGACGCCGAGGGCAACCTGACCGACGAACTGGTGTCGGCCCGCGAAGGCTCCGAGCGTGAAACCCGGATGGTGACGCCGGACCGCGTGCAGTACATCGACGTGGCGCCGTCGCAGATCGTGTCGGCCGCTGCCTCGCTGGTGCCGTTCCTGGAACACGATGACGCGAACCGTGCACTGATGGGCGCGAACATGCAGCGCCAGGCCGTGCCTTGCCTGCGTCCGGACAAGCCGCTGGTCGGTACCGGCATCGAGCGCACCGTGGCGGTCGACTCGGGCACGGCCGTGCAGGCGATGCGTGGCGGCGTGGTCGACTACGTCGATGCGATGCGTATCGTGATCCGCGTGAACGACGACGAAGCCGTGGCCGGTGAAGTCGGCGTGGACATCTACAACCTGATCAAGTACACGCGCTCGAACCAGAACACCAACATCAACCAGCGTCCGATGGTCAAGGTGGGCGACCACGTGGCCCGCGGCGACGTCATCGCTGACGGCGCCTCGACCGACCTGGGCGAACTGGCCTTGGGCCAGAACATGCTGGTGGCGTTCATGCCGTGGAACGGCTACAACTTCGAGGATTCGATCCTGATCTCGGAGCGTGTGGTGGCCGAAGACCGCTATACCTCGATCCACATCGAGGAACTGTCGGTCGTCGCCCGCGACACCAAGCTGGGACCTGAGGAAATCACGCGCGATATCTCGAACCTGGCCGAAGCCCAGCTGGCTCGCCTGGACGAGTCGGGCATCACCTACATCGGCGCCGAGGTCGAAGCTGGCGACGTGCTGGTGGGCAAGGTCACGCCGAAGGGCGAGACCCAGCTGACGCCGGAAGAGAAGCTGCTGCGCGCCATCTTCGGCGAGAAGGCTTCGGACGTGAAGGACACCTCGCTGCGCGTGCCGTCGGGCATGAGCGGCATCGTGATCGACGTCCAGGTCTTCACCCGCGAAGGCGTGACGCGCGACAAGCGTGCCCAGTCGATCATCGACGACGAACTGAAGCGCTACCGCCTGGACCTGAACGACCAGCTGCGTATCGTGGAAGGCGACGCGTTCCAGCGTCTGGAGCGCCTGCTGGTCGACAAGACCGTCAACGGCGGTCCGAAGAAGCTAGCCAAGGGTGCCAAGATCACCAAGGAGTACCTGGCGGACATCGACAAGTACCACTGGTTCGACATCCGTCCGGCCGACGAGGAACTGGCTGCCCAGCTGGAAGCCGTCAAGGAAGCCATCGAGCAGAAGCGCCACGAGTTCGACCTGGCCTTCGAAGAGAAGCGCAAGAAGCTGACCCAGGGCGACGAACTGCCGCCGGGCGTGATCAAGATGGTCAAGGTGTACCTGGCCGTCAAGCGCCGCCTGCAGCCGGGCGACAAGATGGCCGGCCGTCACGGCAACAAGGGCGTCGTGTCCAAGATCACCCCGATCGAAGACATGCCCTACATGGCCGACGGTACGCCTGCCGACATCGTGCTGAACCCGCTGGGCGTGCCTTCGCGGATGAACGTGGGCCAGATTCTCGAGACCCACCTGGGCTGGGCCGCGCGCGGCCTGGGCGAGCGCATCGGCAACATGCTGAAGGCGCAAGCCAAGGCAGCCGAAGTGCGCAACCTGCTCACGCAGATCTACAACGAGAGCGGCAAGGTCGAAGACCTCGACAGCCTGTCGGATGCGGAAATCCTGGAACTGGCCGACAACCTGAAGAAGGGCGTGCCGTTCGCGACGCCGGTGTTCGACGGTGCGCATGAGGACGAAATCCGCCGCATGCTGGACCTCGCCTATCCGGAAGAGATCGCGAAGGAGAAGGGCCTGACCGCTTCCAAGCAGCAGGTCACGCTGTTCGATGGCCGCACCGGCGAGGCGTTCGAGCGTCCGGTCACGCTGGGTGTGATGCACATGCTGAAGCTGCACCACCTGGTCGACGACAAGATGCACGCGCGTTCCACCGGCCCGTACTCGCTGGTCACGCAGCAGCCGCTGGGTGGTAAAGCCCAGTTCGGTGGCCAGCGTTTCGGTGAGATGGAAGTGTGGGCGCTGGAAGCCTACGGCGCGTCGTACGTGCTGCAGGAAATGCTGACGGTCAAGTCCGATGACGTGAACGGCCGTACCAAGGTGTACGAAAACATCGTCAAGGGCGAGCACTCGATCGACGCCGGCATGCCGGAATCGTTCAACGTGCTGGTGAAGGAAATCCGCTCGCTGGGTATCGACATCGACCTCGATCGCTACTGATCGAGCCGATGCGGGTGCCGGCTGCGGCCGGCACTCACCAGCGCAGGATTTCCCACAGAATGAATGCCGCGGTATCGAACAGGGTTCGGTGCCGTGGCGAAACAAGGAGTTGCAATGAAAGCATTGCTCGATCTCTTTAAGCAGGTTCAGCAGGAAGAGCAGTTCGACGCGATCAAGATCGGCCTGGCCTCGCCCGAGAAGATCCGTTCGTGGTCGTACGGCGAAGTCAAGAAGCCGGAAACGATCAACTACCGTACGTTCAAGCCTGAACGCGACGGCCTGTTCTGCGCCAAGATCTTTGGCCCGATCAAGGACTACGAGTGCCTGTGCGGCAAGTACAAGCGCCTGAAGCACCGTGGCGTGATCTGCGAGAAGTGCGGCGTGGAAGTGACGCTGGCCAAGGTGCGCCGCGAGCGCATGGGCCATATCGAACTGGCCGCGCCGACCGCGCACATCTGGTTCCTGAAGTCGCTGCCGTCGCGCCTGGGCATGGTCCTGGACATGACGCTGCGCGACATCGAGCGCGTGCTGTACTTCGAAGCATTCGTGGTGATCGAACCCGGCATGACCCCGCTCAAGAAGAGCCAGATCATGTCCGAAGACGACTACCTGGCCAAGTGCGACGAGTATGGCGAGGGCGAGTTCGTCGCCATGATGGGTGCCGAGGGCATCCGTGAACTGCTGCGCGGCATCGACATCGAGAAGCAGATCGAACAGATCCGCGCCGAGCTGCAGGCCACCGGTTCCGAAGCCAAGATCAAGAAGTTCGCCAAGCGCCTGAAGGTGCTCGAGGCCTTCCAGCGTTCGGGCATCAAGCCCGAGTGGATGATCCTCGAAGTGCTGCCGGTGCTGCCGCCCGAACTGCGTCCGCTGGTGCCGCTGGACGGCGGCCGCTTCGCGACCTCGGACCTGAACGACCTGTATCGCCGCGTCATCAACCGTAACAACCGCCTCAAGCGTCTGCTGGAGCTGAAGGCGCCTGAGATCATCGTGCGCAACGAAAAGCGCATGCTGCAGGAAGCGGTTGACTCGCTGCTGGACAACGGCCGTCGCGGCAAGGCGATGACCGGCGCCAACAAGCGTCCGCTGAAGTCCCTGGCCGAAATGATCAAGGGCAAGGGCGGCCGTTTCCGTCAGAACCTGCTGGGCAAGCGCGTCGACTACTCGGGCCGTTCGGTCATCGTGGTGGGTCCGACGCTCAAGCTGCACCAGTGCGGCCTGCCCAAGCTGATGGCGCTCGAGCTGTTCAAGCCGTTCATCTTCCACAAGCTGGAAACGATGGGCATCGCCACCACCATCAAGGCGGCGAAGAAGGAAGTCGAAAGCCAGACCCCGGTGGTGTGGGACATCCTCGAAGAGGTGATCCGCGAGCACCCGGTGATGCTGAACCGCGCGCCGACGCTGCACCGCCTGGGCATCCAGGCGTTCGAGCCGGTGCTGATCGAAGGCAAGGCCATCCAGCTGCACCCGCTGGTCTGCGCGGCGTTCAACGCCGACTTCGACGGTGACCAGATGGCTGTCCACGTGCCGCTGTCGCTGGAAGCGCAGATGGAAGCCCGCACGCTGATGCTGGCCTCCAACAACGTGCTGTTCCCGGCCAACGGCGACCCATCGATCGTGCCGTCGCAAGACGTGGTGCTGGGTCTGTACTACACCACCCGCGACAAGATCAACGGCCGCGGCGAGGGCATGACCTTTGCCGACATCAGCGAAGTGATCCGCGCCTACGAGAACAAGGAAGTCGAACTGGCTTCGCGCGTGAACGTGCGTATCACCGAGTATGAGCTGGTCGACAAGGACGCCGAGGGCGACGCCCGTTTCGCGCCCAAGATCACGCTGCAGGCCACCACGGTCGGCCGCGCGATCCTGTCCGAGATCCTGCCGAAGGGCCTGCCGTTCTCGGTGCTGAACAAGCCGCTGAAGAAGAAGGAAATCTCGCGCCTGATCAACACGGCATTCCGCCGCTGCGGCCTGCGCGAGACCGTGATCTTCGCCGACAAGCTGCTGCAGTCGGGCTTCCGCCTGGCGACCCGCGCCGGTATCTCGATCGCGATCGACGACATGCTGGTGCCGCCGGCGAAGGAAAAGATCATCGCCGAGGCCTCGGCCAAGGTGAAGGAATACGACAAGCAGTACATGTCGGGCCTGGTGACCGACCAGGAACGCTACAACAACGTCGTGGACATCTGGGGCGCCGCCGGCGACCAGGTGGGCAAGGCGATGATGGAGCAGCTCCAGCACGAAGACGTGGTCGACCGCGAAGGCAAGACCGTGAAGCAAGAGTCGTTTAACTCCATCTACATGATGGCCGACTCGGGCGCACGGGGTTCCGCCGCGCAGATCCGCCAGCTGGCCGGTATGCGTGGCCTGATGGCCAAGCCGGATGGCTCGATCATTGAAACGCCGATTACGGCGAACTTCCGTGAAGGCCTGAACGTTCTGCAGTACTTCATCTCGACCCACGGCGCCCGTAAGGGCCTGGCCGATACGGCACTGAAGACGGCGAACTCGGGTTACCTGACGCGTCGTCTGGTCGACGTGACGCAGGATCTGGTCGTGGTGGAAGACGATTGCGGCACCTCCAACGGCGTGGCCATGAAGGCCCTGGTCGAAGGCGGTGAAGTGATCGAAGCCCTGCGCGACCGTATCCTCGGCCGTGTGACCGTGGCCGACGTGGTCAACCCGGAAACCCAGGAAACCGCGATCGAATCCGGCACGCTGCTGGACGAAGACCTGGTCGAGCTGATCGACAACATCGGCGTGGACGAAGTCAAGGTCCGCACCCCGCTGTCTTGCGACACGCGCTACGGCCTGTGCGCCAAGTGCTACGGCCGCGACCTGGGCCGCGGCGTGCTGGTGAACTCCGGCGAAGCGGTGGGTGTGATCGCCGCGCAGTCGATCGGTGAGCCGGGCACGCAGCTGACCATGCGTACCTTCCACATCGGTGGTGCGGCATCGCGTGCGGCAGTGGCCTCGAGCGTGGAAGCGAAGGCGACCGGTACGGTCCGCTTCACCGCGACCATGCGCTACGTGACCAACGCCAAGGGCGAGCTGATCGTGATCTCGCGTTCGGGCGAGGCACTGATCACCGACGACCACGGCCGCGAGCGCGAGCGCCACAAGATCCCGTACGGCGCCACGCTGCTGGTGCAGGACGGCCAGGCGATCAAGGCCGGCACGCAACTGGCGACCTGGGACGCGCTGACGCGCCCGATCGTTTCGGAGTACTCGGGCACGATCAAGTTCGAGAACGTCGAAGAAGGCGTGACCGTCGCCAAGCAGATGGACGAAGTGACGGGCCTGTCGACCCTGGTGGTGATCGACGCCAAGCGCCGCACGGCTGCCACCAAGGGCATCCGCCCGCAGGTGAAGCTGCTCGACGCCAACGGCCAGGAAGTGAAGATCCCGGGCACGGACCACTCCGTGACCATCGGCTTCCAGGTCGGCGCGCTGATTACCGTGAAGGACGGCCAGCAGGTGCACGTGGGTGAAGTGCTCGCGCGTATCCCGACCGAATCGCAGAAGACCCGCGACATTACCGGTGGTCTGCCGCGTGTGGCCGAGCTGTTCGAAGCGCGTTCGCCGAAGGACGCCGCCGTGCTGGCGGAAGTCACCGGCACGACCTCGTTCGGCAAGGACACCAAGGGCAAGCAGCGCCTGGTCATCACCGACCTGGACGGCAATGCCCACGAGTTCCTGATCGCGAAGGAAAAGCAGGTGCTGGTGCACGACGGCCAGGTGGTGAACAAGGGCGAAATGATCGTGGAAGGTCCGGCGGACCCGCACGACATCCTGCGCCTGAAGGGCATCGAAGAGCTGGCGCACTACATCGTCGACGAAGTCCAGGACGTGTACCGTCTGCAGGGCGTGAAGATCAACGACAAGCACATCGAGGTGATCGTTCGCCAGATGCTGCGCCGCGTCCAGATCGCCGACGTGGGCGACACCAAGTTCATCCCGGGTGAACAGGTGGAGCGCTCGGAACTGCTCGACGAGAACGACCGCGTGATCGCCGAAGGCAAGCGTCCGGCCACCTACGAGAACCTGCTGCTGGGTATTACCAAGGCGTCGCTGTCGACCGACAGCTTCATCTCGGCGGCATCGTTCCAGGAAACCACGCGCGTGCTGACCGAAGCCGCGATCATGGGCAAGACCGACGACCTGCGTGGTCTGAAGGAAAACGTGATCGTTGGCCGTCTGATCCCGGCCGGTACCGGCCTGGCCTACCACCGTGCCCGCAAGGCGCGCGAGGCCTCCGAGCGCGAACGCGCCCAGGCGATCGCCGAAGAAGAGCAGTCGCTCTTCATCGAGCCGCCGGTGGTGCAGGCGACCGAGGGTGAAGGCGACAACGCCTGATCTCGCTGCAGTAGTTACCGCCGCAAGGCGGACCAAAGCCCGGCTGATCCAGCCGGGCTTTTTTTTCGTCCATGCACGCCGCGGCTCTCCGGCACTATTCGTGAGAAACCTCGCAGAGTTTGCCGGGCAGGCGCAGTGGCGGGCCCCCTTAGTGGTAAGGTTACGGCTTTTCCGGCTCCAGCAATTCCGTTGTCCATGTCGCAAGCACTGGCGATCCTCAAGGATGTCTTCGGCTACCACGCCTTCCGCGGGCGCCAGGCCGAGATCATCGACCACGTTGCGACGGGCGGCGACTGCCTGGTGCTGATGCCGACCGGCGGCGGCAAGTCGCTGTGCTACCAGATCCCGGCGCTGCTGCGCCAGCGCGCCGGCGATGGCGTCGGCATCGTGGTGTCGCCGCTGATCGCGCTGATGCAGGACCAGGTCGCGGCACTGACTGAAGCCGGCGTGCGTGCCGCGGTGCTCAATTCGACGCTGACCGGCGCCGAGGCCTCCGCGGTCGAGCGCGACCTGCTGGCCGGGCGCATCGAGATCCTCTACGTGGCGCCGGAGCGGCTGATGACGCCGCGCTTCCTCGACTTGCTCGAGCGCACCCGTGTCGGCCTGTTCGCCATCGACGAGGCCCACTGCGTGTCGCAATGGGGCCACGACTTCCGGCCGGAATACATCCAGCTGTCGGTGCTGCACGAGCGCTTCCCGTATGTGCCCCGCATCGCGCTGACCGCCACCGCCGACGCGCTGACGCGCGAAGAGATCGTCGAGCGGCTGGCGCTGCATGATGCGCGCATCTTCATTTCCAGCTTCGACCGGCCCAACATCCGCTACCGCATCGTCGAGAAAGACAATGCGCGCCAGCAGCTGCTGGCCTTTATCAAGGCCGAGCACACCGCGGCCGACGGCACCCATGACAGCGGCATCGTCTATTGCCTGTCGCGCAAGAAGGTCGAGGACACCGCGCAATGGCTGAGCGGGCAGGGCATCAACGCGCTCGCCTACCATGCCGGCATGGACGCCCAGGTGCGGCAGCACCACCAGGCGCGCTTCCGCGAGGAGGAAGGGCTGGTGATGGTGGCGACGATCGCCTTCGGCATGGGCATCGACAAGCCCGACGTGCGCTTTGTCGCCCACCTGGACCTGCCCAAGAGCATGGAGGGCTATTACCAGGAAACCGGCCGCGCCGGCCGCGACGGATTGCCCGCCAATGCCTGGATGGCCTACGGCCTGGGCGATGTGGTGCAGCAGAAGCGCATGATCGACGAGTCCGAGGCGGACGAGGCCTTCAAGCGCGTGTCTTCGGCCAAGCTCGATGCGCTGCTCGGACTGTGCGAGACCGCGGGCTGCCGGCGCGTGCGCATCCTGGCGTATTTCAACGAAGCCAGCGAACCGTGCGGCAACTGCGACACCTGCCTCGAGCCGCCAGCCACCTGGGACGGCACGCGCGAGGCGCAGATGGCGCTGTCCTGCGTCTACCGTACCGCGCAGGCCAGCCGCGTGCATTTTGGCGCCACCCATCTCGTCGACGTGCTGCGCGGCAATGCCTCGGAGAAGATCAAGCAATGGGGCCATGACAAGGTGTCGACCTTCGGCATCGGCAAGGACCGCTCAGTGCATGAGTGGCACACGGTGTTCCGCCAGCTGATCGCGCAGGGCTTGCTGACCATCGACCATGGCGGCCATGGCGCGCTGCTGCTGGGCGAGGACGCTCGCGCGGTGCTCAAGGGCGAACGCCAGATCATCCTGCGCCGCCAGGCCGCCAGGCCCGGCAAGTCGGGCGAGCGCGCCGCACGTGGCACGCGCCCTGACCATACCGCCGACATGGACGCCGACACGCTGGCCAACTGGGAGGCGCTGCGGCGCTGGCGCACCGAGGCCGCGCGCGAGCACGGGGTGCCGGCCTATGTCATTTTCCATGACGCCACCCTGGCCGAGCTGGCCCGGACCGCGCCGGATACCTTGTCCGCGATGCAGGGCATTCCCGGCATTGGCGCGTCCAAGCTGGAGCGCTACGGGCAGTCCATCCTGGCAGCGCTGCGGGCAGTCTGATCCGGGTGGCGGGCGCTCCCCATCGCAGGTCAGGTATACGGCTTGACGGTATACGATTCCGCTGCTAGGATGCCAGATTCGAGTTTTTGGCTTTGGATTTCGCTCGCCCGTCGGATAAGTGGCCTTCAGGTCGCTCCCGGCAAGCCTACCGGACTGGGTTTCCATGGACGGCTGGCGGCAGACGCGGGATCCGGGTGCCGGCTCGCGCTCTTTGGCATGCTGTTACCGCACAGTCCCGTCTCCAGAGCGCCCGCTCACCTCTCCCGTCCAAAACCCGTAGTTGCCTCTCCAGCCTGGCGCATGCCGGCGCGAGGGGCGTTTTTCGTAAAACCAAGCTGGATTGAACAATGCCAACTATCAACCAACTGGTTCGCAAGCCGCGTGTCTCGGAAGTCGTCAAGAGCAAGAGCCCGGCGCTTGAGAACTGCCCCCAGCGCCGTGGCGTGTGCACCCGTGTGTACACCACGACGCCGAAGAAGCCGAACTCGGCACTGCGTAAGGTCGCCAAGGTGCGCCTGACCAACGGTTTCGAAGTCATTTCGTACATCGGCGGTGAAGGCCACAACCTGCAGGAACACTCGGTCGTGCTGATTCGCGGCGGCCGTGTGAAGGATCTGCCGGGTGTGCGTTACCACATCGTCCGTGGCTCGCTGGATCTGCAAGGCGTGAAGGACCGCAAGCAGGCCCGTTCGAAGTACGGCGCGAAGCGTCCGAAGGCAGCCTAAGCTACGGCAGCCTGGGTCCGAAAGACCCGAAGCAACAAACGATAGCCTGTGGCGCAAGTCATGGTGCTGTCACCAGGCGGCGGTACAACGGAGCGCCTTTTTGGCAACCGTGCCGTCGAGTAAGTGGTCACCCGGCGAATTTGCTGTCTATCGCATGCAAGCTAGTTGGTGGCCGGAGAGCGGGAACAACTGACCGCGCTCTCAACTGAATCTAAAGGAAAGAAGATGCCACGTCGTCGTGAAGTCCCCAAGCGGGATGTTCTGCCTGATCCGAAGTTCGGTAACGTTGAAGTTGCCAAGTTCATGAACGTGCTGATGCTGGACGGCAAGAAGTCGGTTGCCGAACGCATCGTGTACGGCGCGTTCGACCAGATCGAAAAGAAGGCAGGCAAGGCCCCCATCGAAGTGTTCTCCGTTGCGATCAACAACGTGAAGCCGGTGGTGGAAGTGAAGAGCCGTCGCGTGGGCGGCGCCAACTATCAGGTTCCGGTCGAAGTCCGTCCGTCGCGTCGTTTGGCATTGGCGATGCGCTGGCTGCGTGAGGCCGCGAAGAAACGCAGCGAGAAGTCGATGGCGCTGCGCCTGGCAGGTGAGCTGCTGGAAGCATCGGAAGGCCGTGGCGGCGCGATGAAGAAGCGCGATGAAGTGCACCGCATGGCCGAAGCCAACAAGGCGTTCTCGCACTTCCGCTTCTAAAGCGCGCGAAAACACTGTTGGTTGCCGGGCGGGCTGTGTTTTTACACATCTCGCCCGTTTGTGTTAAGGGCGCGCGGCATGAGATGCCGGCGCCTCACGGACGAATAGAGGATTAAAGTGGCTCGTAAGACTCCCATTGAGCGCTACCGCAATATCGGTATCTCGGCTCACATTGACGCGGGTAAAACCACCACGACCGAGCGCATCCTGTTCTACACCGGTGTGAACCATAAGATCGGTGAAGTGCATGACGGCGCGGCCACCATGGATTGGATGGAGCAGGAGCAGGAGCGTGGCATCACGATTACCTCCGCTGCTACCACCGCCTTCTGGAAGGGCATGGCGGGGAATTACCCCGAGCACCGCTTCAACATCATCGACACCCCGGGCCACGTGGACTTCACCATCGAGGTGGAGCGTTCCATGCGCGTGCTGGACGGCGCATGCATGGTCTACTGCGCTGTGGGTGGCGTGCAGCCCCAGTCGGAAACCGTCTGGCGCCAGGCCAACAAGTACCGCGTGCCGCGTCTGGCGTTCGTCAACAAGATGGACCGTACCGGCGCCAACTTCTTCAAGGTCTACGACCAGCTGAAGACCCGCCTGAAGGCCAACCCGGTGCCCGTCGTGGTGCCGATCGGCGCTGAAGACGGCTTCCAGGGCGTCGTCGATCTGCTGGAAATGAAGGCGATCATCTGGGACGAAGCCAGCCAGGGCGTGAAGTTCGAATACCAGGACATCCCGGCCGAGCTGCAAGCCACTGCTGAAGAATGGCGCGAGAAGATGGTCGAGTCCGCCGCCGAAGCCAGCGAAGAGCTGATGGAAAAGTACCTGGGCGGCGAAGAGCTGACCCGCGCCGAGATCGTCAAGGCGCTGCGTGACCGTACCATCGCCTGCGAAATCCAGCCGATGCTGTGCGGCACCGCGTTCAAGAACAAGGGCGTGCAGCGCATGCTCGACGCCGTGATCGACTTCCTGCCGTCGCCGGTCGACATTCCGCCGGTTACGGGCACGGACGAGGACGACAGCGAGAAGAAGCTCGAGCGCAAGGCTGACGACAACGAAAAGTTCTCGGCACTGGCGTTCAAGATCATGACCGACCCGTTCGTTGGCCAACTGATCTTCTTCCGCGTCTACTCGGGCAAGATCAATTCGGGCGACACCGTGTACAACCCGGTCAAGAGCAAGAAGGAACGCCTCGGCCGTATTCTGCAGATGCACGCCAACCAGCGCGAAGAAATCAAGGAAGTGCTGGCCGGTGACATCGCCGCTGCGGTGGGCCTGAAGGACGCCACCACGGGCGACACGCTGTGCGATCCGGCTGCACCGATCGTGCTCGAGCGCATGGTGTTCCCGGAGCCGGTGATCTCGCAGGCCGTCGAGCCGAAGACCAAGGCTGACCAGGAAAAGATGGGCATCGCCCTGAACCGCCTGGCCGCTGAAGATCCGTCGTTCCGCGTGCGTACCGATGAAGAATCGGGCCAGACCATCATTTCGGGCATGGGCGAGCTCCACCTCGAAATTCTGGTCGACCGCATGAAGCGCGAATTCGGCGTGGAAGCCAACATCGGCGCGCCGCAGGTGGCCTACCGCGAAACCATTCGCAAGACGGCCGAAGGCGTCGAGGGCAAGTTCGTCAAGCAGTCGGGCGGCCGCGGCCAGTATGGTCACGCCGTGATCACGCTGGAACCGCAAGAGCCGGGCAAGGGCTTCGAGTTCATCGACGCCATCAAGGGCGGTGTGATTCCTCGCGAGTACATCCCGGCGGTCGAAAAGGGTATCGTCGACACGCTGCCGAACGGTATCCTGGCTGGCTTCCCGGTGGTTGACGTGAAGGTCACGCTGACGTTCGGTTCGTACCACGACGTGGACTCGAACGAAAACGCGTTCCGCATGGCCGGCTCGATGGCTTTCAAGGAAGCCATGCGCAAGGCCAGCCCGGTTCTGCTCGAGCCGATGATGGCCGTGGAAGTGGAAACGCCGGAAGACTACACGGGTACCGTGATGGGCGATCTGTCGTCGCGTCGCGGCATCGTGCAGGGCATGGACGACATGGTGGGCGGCGGCAAGATCATCAAGGCCGAAGTCCCGCTGTCGGAAATGTTCGGTTATTCCACGTCGCTGCGCTCGGCCACGCAAGGCCGCGCCACGTACACCATGGAATTCAAGCACTACGCCGAGGCACCGAAGAACATCGCCGAAGCCGTGATGACCGCCAAGGGCAAGTAAATAAGCTGTATGCCGCCGCGTCCCACCAGGGTGCGGCGGCGTGATGAATCGACAAGACTGCATTCCATTAGGAGCTGAAAAAAATGGCAAAGGAAAAGTTCGAGCGGACTAAGCCGCACGTGAACGTTGGTACGATTGGTCACGTTGACCATGGCAAGACCACGCTGACCGCAGCGATCGCCACGGTGCTGGCTGCCAAGTTCGGCGGTGCCGCCAAGAAGTACGACGAAATCGACGCAGCGCCGGAAGAAAAGGCTCGCGGTATTACCATCAATACCGCCCACGTCGAATACGAGACGGCCAACCGCCACTACGCGCACGTTGACTGCCCGGGCCACGCTGACTATGTGAAGAACATGATCACGGGCGCCGCCCAGATGGACGGCGCGATCCTGGTGTGCTCGGCCGCTGACGGCCCGATGCCGCAAACGCGTGAGCACATCCTGCTGGCCCGCCAGGTTGGCGTGCCGTACATCATCGTGTTCCTGAACAAGTGCGACATGGTGGACGACGCCGAACTGCTCGAGCTGGTCGAGATGGAGGTTCGCGAGCTGCTGAGCAAGTACGAGTTCCCCGGCGACGACACCCCGATCATCAAGGGTTCGGCCAAGCTGGCGCTGGAAGGCGACAAGGGCGAGCTGGGCGAAGTGGCCATCATGAACCTGGCCGAGGCGCTGGACACCTACATCCCGACGCCGGAGCGTGCCGTTGACGGTACCTTCCTGATGCCGGTGGAAGACGTGTTCTCGATCTCGGGTCGCGGCACCGTGGTGACCGGCCGTATCGAGCGCGGCGTGGTCAAGGTCGGCGAAGAAATCGAAATCGTCGGTATCAAGCCGACGGTCAAGACCACCTGCACCGGCGTGGAAATGTTCCGCAAGCTGCTGGACCAGGGCCAGGCTGGCGACAACGTCGGTCTGCTGCTGCGCGGCACCAAGCGTGAAGACGTCGAGCGCGGCCAGGTGCTGTGCAAGCCGGGTTCGATCAAGCCGCACACCCACTTCACCGGCGAGGTGTACATCCTGTCGAAGGACGAAGGCGGCCGTCACACCCCGTTCTTCAACAACTACCGCCCGCAGTTCTACTTCCGTACCACCGACGTGACCGGCTCGATCGAGCTGCCGGCGGACAAGGAAATGGTGATGCCGGGTGACAACGTGTCGATCACCGTCAAGCTGATCGCCCCGATCGCCATGGAAGAAGGCCTGCGCTTCGCTATCCGTGAAGGCGGCCGTACCGTCGGCGCCGGCGTCGTGGCAAAGATCCTCGACTAAGCACTTCCTGGGACATGCCCGCGGGCATGTCCCCATTCAACGGGCACGTTGCCCAATCGCTCTTTTAAGGAAATATCATGCAGAACCAGAAGATCCGTATCCGCCTGAAGGCTTTCGACTATCGCCTGATCGACCAGTCGGCAGCCGAAATCGTGGATACCGCCAAGCGTACCGGCGCGATCGTCAAGGGCCCGGTGCCCCTGCCGACCCGCATCCAGCGCTTCGACATCCTGCGTTCGCCGCACGTCAACAAGACCAGCCGCGATCAGTTCGAGATCCGCACGCACCAGCGCCTGATGGACATCGTCGACCCGACCGACAAGACCGTTGACGCGCTGATGAAGCTCGACCTGCCGGCAGGCGTGGACGTCGAGATCAAGGTGTAATCATGCTTCGGGCCGCCTCCGCGGCCTGCTGCAGCAAGACGGCGAACTTCGGTTCGCCGTTTTTGTTTCGAGGGTTTGCGTGCCGAGGTTTGCACCGTCCCGCTTCCCTGTCGTGGCCGCCGCCCTGGCTGCCGACCACGGCAGCGGGCGGGGACGCTATGCGTGCAGCCTGGCCGACCCAACCGCTTTAGCGGAATGCCGCGCCACGCCCGCCGGCACGTTGACCGAAGCCGGACTTTGCTGCACTAATCGCATAGCCGCAGCATCCGGCGGCCAGTTTGCTGACGTGCGAAGCCCTCATCATGGGGATCCGGCACGGCAGCGCGATCCGACACCAGCTGTCGGCAAACAGAGAACGACAAGGAGCGCGGGCCATGGGCCAGACCATTCAGATCCAGACCCCTGAAGGCAGTTTCAGCGGCTATCTCGCCGCCCCGGCGGCGGGCAAGGGCCCAGGCATCGTGCTGTGCCAGGAGATCTTCGGCGTCAATGCCACCATGCGCGAGGTGGCCGACTACTACGCCGAGGAAGGCTATACCGTGCTGGTGCCCGACCTGTTCTGGCGTATCGCGCCGGGGATCGAACTGACCGACCGCGGAGAGGATTTCCAGCGCGCGCTGGGCCTGTATCAGCAGTTCGACGAAGCCAGTGGCGTACGGGACGTGGGCGCCGCGCTGGCGACTTTGCGGGCGCGGCCGGAATGCGTCGGCCAGACCGGCGTGCTGGGCTTCTGCCTCGGCGGCAAGCTCGCCTACCTGGCAGCCTGCCGGCTGCCCGACGTGGCCTGCGCGGTGGCGTACTACGGTGTGGGTATCGAGCATGCGCTGGGGGAGGCTGCCAACGTGCGTGGCCGCCTGGTCCTGCATATCGCGGAGAAGGACGGCTTCTGTCCGCCTCGGGCCCAAGCGGCGATCCGCGACGCGCTCGCCGGCCGGGACCATATCGAGGTGTACGTCTATTCGGGCGTCGACCATGCTTTTGCCCGTGCCGGCGGCGAACACTTCGACAAGCCTTCGGCGCTGATGGCGCACCAGCGCTCGATCGCCGCGCTGCGCCGCGAGATCGGCCCGCACTATGACTTCTCGGCGCTGTGGGACAAGCACTGCGAGTATGAATTTGCCACGCGCGATGTCGATGCCACGATGGCCACGATGGTGGCGCAGCCGTACGTGAACCATATCCCGACCATGACCGGTGGCGTCGGCTACGCGCAACTGCGCCGCTTCTACCAGCATCATTTCGTGCACAGCAACCCGCCCGACACCACGCTGATCCCGCTGTCGCGCACGGTCGGCGCGACGCAGATCGTTGACGAACTGCTGTTCTGCTTCACCCATACCTGCGAGATCGACTGGATGCTGCCCGGCGTGCCGCCGACGGGCAAGCGCGTGGAGATCCCGCTGATCGCCATCGTCAAGTTCCGTGGCGACAAGCTGTACCACGAGCATATCTATTGGGACCAGGCCAGCGTGCTGGTGCAGATCGGCAAACTGGACCCGGCAGGGTTGCCGGTTGCAGGCGTGGAAACCGCGCGCAAGCTGCTGGACGAGACGCTGCCGTCGAATACGCTGATGGGGCGCTGGCGGCAGAGCGAAGGCAAGTAGGCCGGGCTCGCGCCTCGCCGCCTGAGCTGTCCGTGTGCAGAGGGCGCCGCTCCGGCGGCGCTTCGTCGCCTTCGTACCACAGTTCAGGCAGCCCAAGCGTCACTACTGCGGGAGTCCCGCCTGCAACATTGCAGGCCAATCCGCAATTCATATTGCCCTTTCCAAACCGCTGCGATATAGTGTAAGGCTACCCGTTTCCTCGGGTAGTGGGCTGGCCATTTGGCCGCGCGCAATCTTCTTTAGCGCAGGTCCATCCGCGCACAAGCGCAAACACAGTTTTCGTGTATCAATCAGCCCCGGCCAATCGCAGCTGGGAATGGAGCAAACCATGAGCCTTGGCCTTGTAGGTCGCAAGGTTGGCATGACCCGTATTTTCACGGACGACGGTGAAGCGATTCCCGTGACCGTGGTCGAGGTCGGCGACAACCGCGTGACGCAAATCAAGACGGACGAGACCGACGGTTACACCGCGGTTCAAGTCACCTTCGGCGCACGACGCGCAAGCCGCGTCACCAAGCCGCTGGCGGGTCACCTCGCCAAAGCCGGCGTGGAAGCCGGCGAAATCATCCGCGAATTCCGTATCGATGCAGCCAAGGCTGCCGAACTGCAAGCTGGCGGTTCGCTGTCGGTCGACCTGTTCGAAGTCGGTCAGAAGATCGACGTGCAGGGCGTGACCATCGGTAAGGGCTACGCCGGTACCATCAAGCGTTATCACTTCGCCTCCGGCCGTGCCACCCACGGTAACTCGCGCTCGCACAACGTGCCGGGCTCGATCGGTATGGCGCAGGATCCGGGCCGCGTGTTCCCGGGCAAGCGCATGACCGGTCACCTGGGCGATGTCACCCGCACCGTGCAGAACCTGGAAATCGCCAAGATCGACGCAGAGCGCAAGCTGCTGCTGGTCAAGGGTGCCATTCCCGGCTCCAAGAACGGCAAGGTCATCGTTACCCCGGCCGTCAAGGCCAAAGCCAAAGCTTAAGGAGCGCATGTAATGGAACTCAAGCTCCTCCAGGACAATGGCCAGATCGGCGCCGGCGTTGACGCGTCGCCCGAAGTGTTCGGCCGTGACTACAACGAAGCCCTCGTTCACCAGATCGTCGTCGCTTACCAGGCCAACGCGCGCAGCGGTAACCGCAAGCAGAAGGATCGTGAAGAGGTCAAGCACACGACCAAGAAGCCGTGGCGCCAGAAGGGTACGGGCCGTGCTCGTGCCGGTATGTCTTCCTCGCCGCTGTGGCGCGGGGGCGGCCGTATCTTCCCGAATTCGCCGGAAGAGAACTTCACCCAGAAGGTCAACAAGAAGATGTTCCGTGCCGGCATGCGCTCGATTTACTCGCAGCTCGCACGTGAAGGCCGTATCAATGTGGTGGACGGTTTCACCGTCGACGCGCCCAAGACCAAGCTCTTGGCCGACAAGTTCAAGGCCATGGGCCTGGACTCGGTGCTGATCATCACCGACAGCCTCGACGAAAACCTCTACCTGGCTTCGCGCAACCTGCCGCACGTGGCAGTTGTCGAGCCGCGCCAGGCTGACCCGCTGTCGCTCGTGCACTACAAGAAGGTGCTGGTGACCAAGGCGGCCGTCGCGCAGATCGAGGAGTTGCTGAAATGACGCAAGTAGCCAAGAACGATCATCGTTTGATGCAGGTGCTGCTCGCGCCGGTGGTTTCCGAAAAGGCAACCCTGGTCGCCGACAAGAATGAACAAGTCGTGTTCGAAGTGGCCCGCGATGCCAACAAGGCAGAAGTGAAGGCCGCCGTCGAACTGCTGTTCAAGGTCGAGGTGCAGTCCGTTCAGATCCTGAACCAGAAGGGCAAGCAGAAGCGCTTCGGCCGTTTCATGGGCCGTCGCAACCACGTGAAGAAAGCTTACGTGTCGCTGAAGCCGGGTCAGGAAATCAATTTTGAAGCGGAGGCCAAGTAATCATGGCACTCGTCAAGACCAAGCCGACTTCCCCGGGTCGTCGCTCGATGGTGAAGGTGGTCAACAAGGACCTTCACAAGGGCACCCCGTACGCGCCGCTGCTGGAAAAGCAATTCCAGAAGTCGGGCCGTAACAACAATGGTCATATCACCACCCGCCACAAGGGCGGTGGTCATAAGCACCACTACCGCGTGGTCGACTTCAAGCGCAACGACAAGGACGGCATCCCCGCCAAGGTCGAGCGCCTGGAATACGACCCGAACCGCAGCGCCAACATCGCGCTGGTCGTGTTCGCCGACGGCGAGCGCCGCTACATCATCGCCACCAAGGGCATGGTTGCCGGCCAGCAGCTGCTGAACGGCTCGGAAGCGCCGATCAAGGCCGGTAACAACCTGCCGATCCGCAACATTCCGGTCGGTACCACGATCAACAACGTGGAAATGCTGCCGGGCAAGGGTGCCCAGATCGCGCGTGCTGCAGGCGGTTCCGCCGTGCTGCTGGCCCGCGAAGGCCTGTACGCCCAGGTTCGCCTGCGCTCCGGCGAAGTGCGCCGCGTGCACATCGAGTGCCGCGCCACCGTTGGTGAAGTCGGCAACGAAGAGCACAGCCTGCGCGTCATCGGCAAGGCCGGTGCGACCCGCTGGCGCGGTATCCGCCCGACGGTCCGTGGTGTCGTGATGAACCCGGTCGACCACCCGCACGGTGGTGGTGAAGGCAAGACCGCCGCTGGTCGCGATCCGGTTTCGCCGTGGGGTACCCCGACCAAGGGTTACCGTACCCGCAGCAACAAGCGCACGGACAGCATGATCGTCCAGAAGCGCCACAAGCGTTAATCGGTAGGTAGGAGCTAAAGATATGACTCGTTCCGCTAAAAAGGGTCCGTTCTGCGACGCCCACCTGCTGAAGAAGGTGGAAGTTGCTACGAGCGGCAAGGACAAGAAGCCCATCAAGACGTGGTCGCGCCGCTCGACCATTCTGCCGGAGTTCATCGGCCTGACGATCGCCGTTCACAACGGCCGTCAACACGTGCCGGTGTACGTTACGGAAAACATGGTCGGCCACAAGCTCGGCGAATTTGCGATTACCCGCACGTTCAAGGGCCACGCGGCTGACAAGAAAGCGAAGAGGTAAGGTGCCATCATGGAAGTGAAAGCGATTCATCGCGGTGCCCGCATCTCCGCCCAGAAGACGCGCCTGGTCGCTGACCAGATCCGCGGTCTGCCGATCGAGCGTGCGCTCAATGTCCTGACGTTCAGCCCGAAAAAGGCTGCCGGGATCGTGAAGAAGGTGGTCGAATCGGCCATCGCCAACGCCGAGCACAACGAAGGCGCCGACATCGACGAACTGAAGGTCAAGTCCATCTACGTCGACAAGGCAACCTCGCTCAAGCGCTTCACGGCACGGGCAAAGGGCCGCGGCAACCGCATCGAGAAACAAACCTGTCACATCACTGTGACGCTCGGCAACTAAGGAGTCACGATGGGACAGAAGATTCATCCGACTGGCTTCCGTCTGGCTGTCAGCCGCAACTGGGCTTCGCGCTGGTACGCCAGCAACACGAAGTTCGCCGGCATGCTGAAGGAAGACATCGAAGTTCGCGACTTCCTGAAGAAGAAGCTCAAGAACGCATCGGTTGGCCGCGTCGTGATCGAGCGCCCCGCCCGCAATGCCCGCATCACCATTTACAGCTCGCGTCCGGGCGTGGTGATCGGCAAGAAGGGTGAGGACATCGAACTGCTGAAGGCCGAACTGCAGCGTCGCATGGGCGTGCCCGTGCACGTGAACATCGAGGAAATCCGCAAGCCGGAAACCGATGCTCAGCTGATCGCCGATTCGATCACCCAGCAGCTCGAGCGCCGCATCATGTTCCGCCGCGCGATGAAGCGCGCCATGCAGAACGCGATGCGCCTGGGCGCCCAGGGTATCAAGATCATGAGCGCCGGCCGTCTGAACGGTATCGAAATCGCACGTACCGAGTGGTACCGCGAAGGCCGTGTGCCCCTGCACACCCTGCGCGCCGACATCGACTACGGCTTCTCCGAAGCAGAAACCACCTACGGCATCATCGGTGTCAAGGTGTGGGTCTACAAGGGGGATCACCTCGGCCGCAATGACGCGCCGGTGGTGGAAGAGCCGCAAGACGACCGTCGTCGTCGCCCGGGTCGTCCGGAAGGCCGCCGCCGTGAAGGCGAAGGCCGTCCGGGTGGCAACCGCCGCGGCGGTGCCGGTGCCGGCCGCCGCGCTGCGCCTGGCGCAGATGCGAAGAGTGGAGAATAACGATGCTGCAACCTAAGCGCAGAAAATACCGCAAGGAGCAGAAAGGCCGCAACACGGGTAAGGCTACCCGTGGTAACGCCGTGTCTTTCGGCGAATTCGGCCTGAAGGCCATGGGCCGTGGCCGCCTGACGGCTCGTCAGATCGAGTCGGCACGTCGTGCGATGACCCGCCACATCAAGCGTGGCGGCCGCATCTGGATCCGGATCTTCCCGGACAAGCCGATCTCGAAGAAGCCTGCCGAAGTCCGTATGGGTAACGGCAAGGGCAATCCGGAGTACTACGTGGCTGAAATCCAGCCGGGCAAGATGCTGTACGAAATGGATGGCGTGAGCGAAGACCTGGCCCGTGAGGCATTCCGCCTTGCGGCAGCCAAGCTGCCGATCGCCACCAATTTCGTGGTGCGCCAGGTCGGGACGTAAGGAGAGCAGGAATGAAAGCATCCGAACTTCGCGGCAAGGACGCCGCCGGGCTGAACCAGGAGCTCTCCGAGCTGCTGAAGGCCCAATTTAGCCTGCGCATGCAAAAGGCAACCCAACAGCTGCAGAACACCAGCCAGCTGAAGAAGGTTCGCAAGGACATCGCGCGTGTGCAAACCGTGCTGACTCAAAAGGCAAACGCGAAATGACTGAAGCTGCACAAACGGAAAAGTCGCTTCGCCGCACCCTGGTCGGCCGTGTCGTGAGTGACAAGATGGACAAGACCGTTACGGTCTTGGTGGAAAACCGCGTCAAGCATCCTCTGTACGGCAAGTACGTGCTGCGTTCGAAGAAGTACCACGCACACGACGAAGCCAACCAGTACAAGGAAGGCGACAAGGTCGAGATCCAGGAAGGCCGTCCGCTGTCGCGGACCAAGTCCTGGGTGGTTTCCCGGCTGGTAGAGGCTGCACGCGTCATCTAAGAACAACAGTTCTTAGCTTGACTTGCAAGTCCAGGATTATGTAGCTATAATCCTGGACTTCCGCTTTACTGCGTTCGCCTTAGCTGTACCACCCGGGCGGGCCTGTTGAGCGAGCCAGGGCCGAGTGGTTCGACGTGAGTCGGGCTGCCAGGCTCCTACCGACTTCAAAGTTGATCAACCCACACGGTGCTGGCGCAAGGCCGGAACCGACGGGACCAAGACTGACCGACGGGCGCTATCGCACCTGACGGATTAAGTTGGGAAGACAAACACCATGATTCAGACAGAAAGCCGGCTCGAAGTGGCCGATAACACTGGTGCGCGCGAAGTGCTGTGCATCAAGGTGCTGGGTGGCTCCAAGCGCCGCTACGCAAGCGTTGGCGACATCATCAAGGTGACCGTCAAGGACGCAGCGCCGCGCGGTCGCGTGAAGAAGGGCGACATCTACAACGCCGTCGTCGTGCGTACCGCCAAGGGCGTGCGCCGCGCTGACGGTTCGCTGATCAAGTTCGACGGCAACGCCGCCGTCCTGCTGAACAACAAGCTCGAGCCGATCGGCACCCGTATCTTCGGGCCGGTGACTCGTGAACTCCGTACCGAGCGCTTCATGAAGATCGTGTCGCTCGCTCCGGAAGTGCTGTAAGGAGCCGCCATGAACAAGATTCGCAAAGGCGACGAAGTCATCGTGCTGACCGGCAAGGACAAGGGCAAGCGCGGTACCGTGCAAGCCATCCTCGGCGACAAGGTTGCGGTGCAAGGCGTGAATATCGCCAAGAAGCATGCCCGCCCGAACCCGATGCTGGGCACTACCGGTGGTGTGGTCGACAAGGTCATGCCGCTGCATATTTCCAACGTTGCGCTCGTGGATGCCAATGGCAAGCCGTCGCGCGTCGGCATCAAGGTGGAAGACGGCAAGCGCGTGCGCGTGCTGAAGACCACCGGCGCCGTCGTGGCAGCTTGATTCTGGGCACGTATAGGAGTTGAGCATGGCAGCACGTCTGCAAGAGTTTTACAAAGAACAGGTTGTGCCGAAGCTGATCGAACAGTTCGGCTACAAGTCGGTCATGGAAGTGCCGCGCATCACCAAGATCACCCTGAACATGGGTCTTGGCGAAGCCATCAATGACAAGAAGATCATTGAAAACGCCGTGGGCGACCTGACCAAGATCGCCGGCCAGAAGCCGGTCGTGACGAAGGCCAAGAAGGCCATCGCCGGCTTCAAGATCCGCCAGGGCTACCCCATCGGTGCGATGGTGACCCTGCGCGGCGAGCGCATGTTCGAATTCCTCGATCGTTTCGTCACCGTGGCCCTGCCGCGCGTGCGTGACTTCCGTGGTGTGTCGGGCCGTTCGTTCGACGGTCGTGGCAACTACAACATCGGTGTGAAAGAGCAGATCATTTTCCCCGAAATCGAGTACGACAAGATCGACGCACTGCGTGGTCTGAACATCAGCATCACGACGACGGCAAAGAACGACGAGGAAGCCAAGGCACTCCTCGGTGCGTTCAAGTTCCCGTTCCGCAATTAAGGGGTAACCGTGGCTAAACTGGCTCTGATTGAACGTGAGAAGAAGCGCGCCAAGCTGGTGGCGAAGTATGCCGCCAAGCGCGCCAACCTCAAGGCCATTATCGACGACCAAGAGAAGTCGGAAGAAGAGCGTTACAGCGCGCGTCTCGAGCTGCAACAGCTCCCGCGCAACGCGAACCCGACTCGCCAGCGTAACCGCTGCGCGATCACCGGTCGTCCCCGCGGTACCTTCCGCAAGTTTGGCCTGGCGCGTAACAAGATCCGCGAAATCGCCTTCAAGGGCGAAATCCCGGGTCTGACGAAAGCCAGCTGGTAATTACGCACAGGCTACAGGAGAAACAGTATGAGCATGAGCGATCCTATCGCCGATATGCTGACGCGCATCCGCAACGCCCAGGGCGTGCAGAAAGCGTCGGTTGTCATGCCGTCGTCGAAGCTGAAAGTGGCAATCGCCAAGGTCCTGAAGGACGAAGGCTACATCGACGACTACGCCGTCCAGGAAGATGGCGGCAAGGCACAACTGAGCATCGGTCTCAAGTACTACGCCGGCCGTCCGGTCATCGAGCGCATTGAGCGCGTCTCGAAGCCCGGCCTGCGCGTGTACAAGGGCCGCAGCGACATCCCCCAAGTGATGAACGGCCTGGGTGTTGCAATCATCTCGACCCCGCAGGGTCTGATGACCGACCGCAAGGCTCGCGCCACTGGCGTGGGCGGCGAAGTTCTCTGCTACGTCGCTTAAGGAGAGAACCATGTCCCGTGTAGGTAAGGCTCCCATCGCGCTCCCCAAGGGCGCGGAAGTGAACGTGGCGGCTGGCGTGCTCTCCGTGAAGGGCCCGCTCGGTACGCTGTCGCAGCCGATTCACAGCCTGGTCAAGGTCAATGTCGAAAACGACACGCTGACCTTCGCTCCGGCTGACGAATCGCGTGAAGCAAACGCTCTGCAGGGCACCATGCGTGCTCTGGTGGCCAATATGGTCAAGGGCGTAACCACCGGTTTCGAGCGCAAGCTGAACCTCGTCGGCGTGGGCTATCGTGCCCAGCTGCAAGGCGCTGCGCTGAAGCTCCAGCTTGGTTTCTCGCACGACGTGATCCATGAGATGCCGGAAGGCGTGACGGCGACAACGCCGACGCAGACCGAGATCATCATCAAGGGTGCGGACAAGCAGAAAGTCGGTCAGGTTGCCGCGGAAGTCCGCGCGTACCGCCCGCCTGAGCCTTACAAGGGCAAGGGTGTGCGTTACAGCGACGAGCGCGTCATCCTGAAGGAAACCAAGAAGAAGTAAGGGGTGCAATGATGAACAAGAAAGACGCTCGTTTGCGCCGTGCACGTCAGACCCGCGCCAAGATCGCGGAGATGAAAGTCAATCGTCTGACCGTGTTCCGTACGAATTCGCATATTTACGCCCAGGTCTTCTCGGAGTGCGGCACCAAGGTGCTGGCTTCGGCTTCGACCGCAGAGGCAGACGTCCGCAAGGAACTGACCGGCAATGGTGCTACCACCGCTGCCGCGACCGCGGTCGGCAAGCGCATCGCCGAAAAGGCGAAGGCTGCCGGCGTGGAAACCGTCGCGTTCGATCGCGCCGGCTTCCGCTTCCACGGTCGCGTGAAGGCACTGGCTGACGCTGCCCGCGAAGCCGGCCTCAAGTTCTAAGCGCACAAAGAGAGATACGTCATGGCAAAGATGCAAGCAAAAGTCCAGCAGGACGAACGCGACGACGGCCTCCGCGAGAAGATGATCTCGGTCAACCGCGTCACCAAGGTGGTGAAGGGTGGCCGGATTCTCGGTTTCGCAGCGCTGACCGTGGTTGGTGACGGCGATGGCCGCATCGGCATGGGCAAGGGCAAGGCCAAGGAAGTGCCCGTCGCCGTTCAGAAGGCAATGGACGAAGCCCGTCGCAAGATGGTCAAGGTCTCGCTGAAGAACGGCACGCTGCAACACGAAGTCGTTGGCAAGCACGGCGCCGCCAAGGTGCTGATGATGCCCGCCAAGGAAGGTACCGGCGTGATCGCCGGCGGCCCGATGCGCGCGATCTTCGAAGTGATGGGCGTCACCAACGTGGTGACCAAGTCGCACGGCTCCACCAACCCGTACAACATGGTTCGCGCCACGCTGGACGGCCTTCAGAAGATGAGCACGCCGGGCGAAATCGCCGCCAAGCGTGGCAAGTCGGTCGAAGACATCCTGGGTTAAGGTGAACGCAATGTCGCAGAAAACCGTAAAAGTGCAACTCGTGCGCAGCCTGATCGGCACGCGCGAGGATCATCGCGCCACCGTTCGTGGCCTGGGCCTGCGCCGCATCAACTCGGTGTCGGAGCTGCAGGACACGCCCGCCGTGCGCGGCATGATCAACAAGGTCTCGTACCTGGTCAAGGTTCTGGCCTGATCGGGACTTGGAGAGCAAGATGCAACTGAACAACCTGAAACCGGCTGCCGGTTCGAAGCACGCCAAGCGTCGCGTCGGCCGCGGTATCGGCTCCGGCCTGGGCAAGACCGCCGGTCGCGGTCACAAGGGTCAGAAGTCGCGTTCGGGCGGCTTCCACAAGGTGGGCTTCGAAGGCGGCCAGATGCCGCTGTATCGTCGCCTGCCCAAGCGCGGCTTCACCTCGCTGACCAAGGCGTTCACCGCCGAAGTCACGCTGCGTGACATCGAGCGCCTGGAAGCGGCCGAAGTCGACCTGCTGGTCCTGAAGCAGGCTGGCCTGGTCGGCGACCTGGTCAAGAGCGCCAAGGTCATCAAGGCCGGCGAGCTGACCCGCAAGGTAACGATCAAGGGTCTGGGCGCCACCGCTGGCGCCAAGGCCGCGATCGAAGCCGCCGGCGGCCAGATCGCAGCCTGATACGGCATTCATCGCAGCATAGGCAGTCATAGTCGGAGCATCGTTTGGCCACGGCGAAACCCAATGCAAGCACGCAAGCCAGGAACACGGCGAAGTACGGCGACCTCAAGCGCCGGCTGATGTTCCTGGTGCTGGCCCTGATCGTGTACCGCATCGGCGCTCATATTCCGGTGCCCGGTATCGATCCGGAGCAGCTTGCGAAGCTTTTCCAGAGTCAGTCGGGTGGCATCCTCGGGATGTTCAACCTGTTCTCGGGCGGGGCGCTGTCGCGCTTTACCGTCTTCGCGCTCGGCATCATGCCGTACATCTCGGCGTCGATCATCATGCAGTTGCTGACGATCGTGCTGCCGCAGCTGGAGTCGCTGAAGAAGGAAGGGCAGGCAGGGCAGCGCAAGATTACGCAGTACACGCGCTACGGCACCGTGGTCCTGGCCACGTTCCAGGCGCTGTCGATTGCGGTGGCGCTGGAGTCGCAGCCTGGGCTGGTGCTGGATCCTGGCCTGATGTTCCGGGCCACGGCGGTGATCACGCTGGTGACCGGCACGATGTTCCTGATGTGGCTGGGTGAGCAGATCACCGAGCGTGGTCTGGGCAACGGCATCTCGATCATCATCTTCGGCGGTATCGCGGCGGGCCTGCCCAACGCGATCGGCGGACTGTTTGAACTGGTCCGCACGGGTTCCATGAGCATCATCGCGGCGATCTTCATCGTGGCGATCGTGATCGGTGTGACCTTCGCCGTGGTGTTCGTCGAGCGGGGCCAGCGCAAGATCCTGGTGAACTATGCCAAGCGTCAGGTCGGCAACAAGGTGTACGGCGGCCAGTCGTCGCACCTGCCGCTGAAGCTGAACATGGCAGGGGTGATTCCGCCGATCTTCGCATCGTCGATCATCCTGTTCCCGGCGACGATTGCAGGCTGGTTCACGTCGCAGTCGACGGGCGCGGTTGGCCGGTTCGTCAAGGACCTGGCTGCCACGCTGTCGCCGGGCCAGCCGGTCTACATCCTGCTGTACGCTGCTGCGATTGTATTTTTCTGCTTCTTCTATACGGCCCTGGTGTACAACAGCCGTGAAGTGGCGGACAACCTGAAAAAAAGCGGTGCCTTCATTCCGGGCATTCGTCCGGGCGAGCAGACGACGCGCTATATCGACAAGATCCTGGTGCGTCTGACGCTGGCTGGTGCGATCTACATCACACTGGTCTGCCTGTTGCCGGAATTCCTGGTGCTGCGCTGGAACGTTCCGTTCTATTTCGGCGGAACCTCCCTGCTGATCATCGTGGTCGTCACGATGGACTTCATGGCCCAGGTTCAGTCCTATGTCATGTCGCAGCAGTATGAGTCGCTGCTGAAGAAGGCGAATTTCAAGGGCAATCTGACCTTGCGCTGACTTCGGATCGGTACAGGCTAGGTATGGCTAAAGACGACGTCATCCAGATGCAGGGCGAGGTCCTGGAAAACCTGCCCAATGCGACGTTCCGGGTCAAGCTGGAGAATGGCCATGTAGTGCTGGGCCATATCTCCGGCAAGATGCGAATGAACTACATCCGGATTCTTCCGGGTGACAAGGTGACGGTCGAGCTGACCCCATATGATCTGTCGCGCGCACGAATCGTCTTCCGGACGAAGTGAGCGAACAGGAATTGAAGGAAGAGGAAAAATCATGAAAGTGCTGGCTTCTGTTAAGCGCATTTGCCGCAACTGCAAAATCATCAAGCGCAACGGTGTCGTGCGCGTGATCTGCTCGTCGGATCCCCGCCACAAGCAACGCCAAGGCTAATCGGAAAGAGGATTGACGAATGGCACGTATCGCAGGGGTTAACATCCCGAACCACAAGCACACCGAAATCGGCCTGACCGCCATTTACGGTGTTGGCCGCTCGCGCGCTCGCAAGATTTGCGAGGCCACCGGTGTACCGTTTGACAAGAAGGTCAAGGATCTGACCGACGCCGACCTGGAAAAGCTTCGTGACGAAGTGGGCAAGGTTACGGTCGAGGGTGACCTGCGTCGTGAAACCACGATGAACATCAAGCGTCTGATGGACCTTGGTTGCTATCGCGGCATGCGTCACCGCAAGGGCCTGCCGATGCGCGGCCAGCGTACGCGCACCAATGCCCGTACCCGCAAGGGTCCGCGCAAGGCCGGCGTGGCTCTGAAGAAGTAAAGCCGAAGGCAGAGGAAGAAACTAATGGCAAAAGGTCCGAATAACGCCGCTCGCGCGCGTAAAAAGGTCAAGAAGAACGTTGCCGACGGCATTGCGCACGTCCACGCCTCGTTCAACAACACCATCATCACGATCACCGACCGCCAGGGCAACGCCCTGTCGTGGGCGACCGCCGGTGGCCAGGGCTTCAAGGGTTCGCGCAAGTCGACCCCGTTCGCTGCCCAGGTTGCTGCCGAGAACGCCGGCCGCGTGGCGCAAGACCAGGGCATCAAGAACCTGGAAGTGCGCATCAAGGGCCCCGGCCCGGGCCGTGAATCGGCTGTCCGCGCACTGAACGCGCTGGGCATCAAGATCGCAATCATCGAAGACGTCACGCCGATTCCGCACAACGGCTGCCGTCCGCCGAAGCGCCGCCGCATCTGATGCGATAGCGTTGTCCGGATCCGGCGGGTTTACCTGCCGGTTTCGGATATGGTAGTATCGCGCGTTGACCTGCTGCATTTTAATGCGGCAGGTTTTCGTTTTGCGTCGAGGGAATGTCTTTTTCTGCACATTCCTGAGCCGACGCACTGGTAAATGCTTGCAGCGCTACCCGGCAACGGGCGCGCTTAATAAGCCCACCGTCCGTCACGGTCTCCCGGCATACCGGGCAGTACTGCGTTGACGGACTCACGGCGCGTCCTGACAGGCGTCGTGATCGATCAAAGGAAGACAACGTGGCACGTTATACCGGCCCGAAGGCCAAACTTTCCCGCCGTGAAGGCACCGACCTGTTCCTGAAGAGCGCCCGCCGCTCGCTGGCCGACAAGTGCAAGCTGGACAGCAAGCCCGGCCAGCATGGCCGCACCTCGGGTGCCCGCACCTCCGACTACGGCAACCAGCTGCGCGAAAAGCAGAAGGTCAAGCGCATCTACGGCGTGCTCGAGCGCCAGTTCCGCCGCTACTTCGCCGAAGCCGACCGCCGCAAGGGCAACACCGGCGAAAACCTGCTGCAACTGCTGGAATCGCGCCTGGACAACGTGGTGTATCGCATGGGCTTCGGCTCGACCCGCGCTGAAGCGCGCCAGCTGGTGTCGCACAAGGCGATCCTGGTGAACGGCCAGACCCTGAACGTGCCGTCGGCCCAGATCAAGGTTGGCGACGTGGTCACCATCCGCGAGCAGTCGAAGAAGCAGGTCCGTATCGCCGAAGCGCTGTCGCTGGCCGAGCAGTCGGGCTTCCCGACCTGGGTAGCCGTGGATTCGAAGAAATTCGAAGGCACCTTCAAGCAAGTCCCGGATCGCGCCGATATCTCGGGTGACATCAACGAAAGCCTGATCGTCGAACTGTACTCGCGTTAATCCGCGAACAGCCGGCCCAGAGCTTGCGTTCGTCGCAAAGCTTCTCCTTCAGCCCGACGCGCTTCACGCGCGTCGGGCTTCGCCCATCGTTACGATGGGATTTCCAGGTTCCAAACGTCAGCCTTATCGGTGTAACGAGCCGAGGGTATTGAAAAGGACAACCTAATGCAAACAGCACTCCTCAAGCCAAAAATCATCGCCGTCGAGCCTCTGGGCGACCATCACGCCAAAGTCGTGATGGAGCCGTTCGAGCGCGGCTACGGCCATACGCTCGGTAACGCCCTGCGTCGCGTGCTGCTGTCGTCGATGGTCGGGTATGCCCCGACCGAAGTCACGATCGCTGGGGTGGTCCACGAGTATTCCACCATCGACGGCGTTCAAGAAGACGTCGTCAACCTGCTGCTCAACCTGAAGGGCGTGGTGTTCAAGCTGCACAACCGCGACGAAGTCACGGTGTCGCTGCGCAAGGATGGCGAAGGTGTGGTCACGGCCGCCGATATCGAGCTGCCGCACGACGTCGAGATCATCAACCCGAACCACGTCATCGCCCATCTGTCGGCCGGCGGCAAGCTGGACATGCAGATCAAGGTCGAGCAAGGCCGTGGCTATGTGCCGGGCAACGTGCGCAAGTTCGGCGACGAATCCGGCAAGGTCATCGGCCGCATCGTGCTGGACGCTTCGTTCTCGCCGGTGCGCCGCGTGTCGTACGCCGTTGAGTCCGCCCGCGTCGAGCAGCGTACCGACCTGGACAAGCTGGTGATGAACATCGAAACCGACGGCGTGATCTCGCCCGAGGAAGCGATCCGCCAGTCGGCCCGCATCCTGGTTGACCAGCTTTCGGTGTTCGCCGCGCTGGAAGGCACCGAGTCGGCGGCCGAAGCCGCATCGAGCCGCACGCCGCAGATCGACCCGATCCTGCTGCGCCCGGTCGACGACCTGGAGCTGACGGTGCGTTCGGCCAACTGCCTGAAGGCCGAAAACATCTACTACATCGGCGACCTGATCCAGCGTACCGAGAACGAACTGCTCAAGACCCCGAACCTGGGTCGCAAGTCGCTCAACGAGATCAAGGAAGTCCTCGCCTCGCGTGGCCTGACCCTCGGCATGAAGCTCGAGAACTGGCCGCCCGCAGGTCTGGAGAAGTAATTGTGGTGCGGGGCATCCGTCCCGCATCGCAGCAACCGCTCCGGCTGCGGCCGGGGCATGTATGACTACCGGCCCGCGTCCTGCCGCATCGGACGATAGAAGAGCTGGTCAAACACTTAACTGAAAGGAATCATCATGCGTCACCGTCATGGTCTGCGGAAACTGAACCGCACCTCGTCGCACCGTCTCGCGATGCTGCGCAACATGTCCAACTCGCTGTTCCAGCACGAGCTGATCAAGACCACCGTGCCCAAGGCCAAGGAACTGCGCAAGGTCGTCGAGCCGCTGATCACGCTGGCAAAGAAGGACACCGTTGCCAACCGCCGCCTGGCCTTCGCCCGCCTGCGCGACCGCGACATGGTCACCAAGCTGTTCACCGAACTGGGCCCGCGCTACGCCACCCGTCCGGGCGGCTACACCCGCATCCTGAAGTTCGGTTTCCGTCAGGGCGACAATGCGCCGATGGCGCTGGTCGAACTGGTGGATCGTCCGGAAATCACCGAAGCCCCGGCTGAAGAAGCCGCGGAATAAGTGCGCTTCCTGCCCCGAACCGTCGCACGACGGTTCAGGGCACACCGCTTACAATCGAGCCAGGCATCCGCCTGGCTCTTTTGTTTTGTGCGGGTCGGCGGTGGCCGGCCGCGGGGAGAGTGTCGATGCAACGCCATACTGACCAAGGGTCCGATCCCGACGAGGTGCTCGTCGTCGTCACCAATGCACCCGATGCCGATACCGCAGCGCGCTTGTCGCGGGCGGTGCTGGAGGCGCGCGCCGCCGCCTGCGTGAACCGACTGGCGCCGGTCGAATCCGAGTACTGGTGGCAGGGCAGGCTGGAACAGGCGCAGGAATGGCCGCTGCTGATCAAGACCACGCGCGCCCGCTACGCTGCGCTCGAGGCCGTGATCCGGCAACATCACCCCTATGACGTGCCGGAGTTGGTCGCGCTGCCCGTGTCGGCGGGGTATGGGCCCTACCTGGAATGGGTGCGCAGCGAGACCGCCGGCCAGCCGGCGCCGTGCGGCGATGCCGGCGGCGCAGCACCGGGTACGGCAGCACCTCAGGATCAAAGCAAACAGGAATCGGCTTCATGAACATCGGTTTGGCACGGCGGGCGGATACGCCTGGGCAGATCTGGGCGCGGCATATTGCCGCAGTGCTGCTGGCGGCGCTGGCCTGGCTGTGCCTGGCGGGCACGCTCCACGCCGCCACCGAGGACGACTTCCTGCCGCCCGAGCAGGCCTTTCGCTTTGCCGCCAGCCAGGTGGACGACAAGACCATCGAAGTACGCTTTGAGGTTGCGCCGGGCTACTACATGTACCGCGAGCGCTTCGCCCTTGCCGCGCAGCCGGCTGACGTGAAGCTGGGCCCGCCGGCCTATCCGCAAGGCAAGGTCAAATTCGACGAGACCTTCGGCAAGGAGATGGAGACCTATCGCGACACCGTGGTCATCCGCGTGCCGGTCGAGGCGGCGCCGGCCGACGGCAAATGGACGCTGACGGTGACCTCGCAGGGCTGCGCCGACAAGGGCTTGTGCTATCCGCCAATGGAAAGCGTCTACAAGGTGGGCGGCAGCGCGCTGGCCGACCTGTTCGGCAAGCGCGGCCGCAGCGACGCACCGGCGGCGGAGCCGGCACCCGCCCCGCAGGCCGCGCCCGCGGCACTGCGCGCGGACGACAGCGACCGCATCGCCGGCGCGCTGGCCAGCCGTAATCTGGGGCTGATCGGCGCCCTGTTCTTCGGGCTGGGCCTGCTGCTGACCTTTACGCCGTGCGTGTTGCCGATGGTGCCGATCCTGTCCTCGATCGTGGTCGGCGAGCACGTCACGCGCGGCCGCGCGCTGCTGGTGTCGCTGGCTTATGTGCTGGGCATGGCGGTGGTGTACACCGCGGTCGGCGTGGCCGCGGGGCTGCTGGGCGAAGGGCTGTCGGCGGCATTGCAGAAGCCGTGGGTGCTGGGCGCGTTCGCGGCACTGATGGTGGCGCTGGCGCTGTCGATGTTCGGGCTGTACGAGCTGCAACTGCCGCAGCGCTGGCAGACCCGGCTGACTGAATCGTCCAACCGCCGCCAGGGCGGGCAGATGGCGGGCGCTGCCGCAATGGGCGCGATCTCGGCGCTGATCGTCGGACCTTGCGTGACAGCGCCGCTGGCGGGTGCGCTGGCCTATATCGCGCAGAGCCGCGATGCCGTGATCGGCGGCGCGGCGCTGTTCGCGATGGCGCTAGGCATGGGCGTGCCGCTGGTGCTGGTGGGCGTGGGCGCGGGCAACCTGCTGCCGCGCGCCGGTCGCTGGATGGAGGTGACCAAGCGCTTCTTCGGCTTTTTGCTGCTGGGCGTGGCGCTGTGGATGCTGGGGCCGGTGCTGCCGGCCTGGGCCACGATGCTGTTGCTGGCGGCGCTGCTGCTGATGGCGGCGGTATTCCTCGGCGCCTTCGACGGCCTGGGCCCGGATCCGCGCAACCTGGTGCGGGTGGGCAAGGGCGTGGGCGTGCTGTTTGCCATCGCCGCGGCGATCGTGCTGATCGGCGTGGCGTCGGGCGGACGCGATCCGCTGCAGCCACTGTCGCACCTGAGCGTGGTGCGCGGTGGCGGCGAAACCGCCGGCGCCACGCAGGCGGTGCGCTTTGAGCGCGTGCGCAGCGTGGCCGAACTCGACGCCCGCGTGGCGCAGGCTGCCGCCGCGGGCAAGCCCGTGCTGCTGGATTTCTATGCCGACTGGTGCGTCAGCTGCAAGGAGATGGAGCGCATGACCTTCGTCGATCCGCGCGTGCGCGCGCGGCTGTCGGAGATCGTGCTGCTGCAAGCGGACGTGACCGCCAACAATGCCGACGACAAGGCGCTGCTCAAGCGTTTTGGCCTGTTCGGTCCGCCCGGCATCATCCTGTTCGGTGCCGACGGGCGCGAGCGCCCGGTGCGCGTGATCGGCTACCAGTCGGCCAACCGTTTCCTGGAAAGCCTGGAGCGCGCTTTCGGCGAACGCACGCGCACCTGAGCCGTACCCACTCCTGCGGCTAGCGTTCCAGTTGCCGCGCCAGCCCCCAGAGCGCGGCCAATACCACCACCACGGCACCCATCAGCCCGATCGACCACCAGAAGCCGTGAGGCTCGCGCAGCCACGGCATGCGGTCGAAGTTCATGCCGAAGACGCCGGTGATCAGCGTCAGCGGCATGAACAGCGCCGTGATCAGCGTCAGCGCGCGCATGGTGCGGTTGGTCCGGTGCGCCACCGCCGAGAAGTGGATCTGCACCGCCGACTCGATCGAATCCTCCAGCCGGCGCGCATGCGCCAGTACCCGCTGGATATGCTCCATCACGTCGTTGATGCGCACCAGCAGCACCTCGTCGCGCCCCGGCGCATTGGCCGCGCCGCCGGGCTGGTCGCTGCTGTAGCGGTTGTCGAGCAGGCTGTCGCGGAATTCCTGCAGCGCGTCGCGCTGCTCTTCGCTCAGGTGTTCGAGCTTGCGCAGCTGGATCCGCGCATCGAGCAGGCCTTCCCAGCTGGAGAAGCTGCGGCGCGAGTTCAGCAGTGCGCGCTGCCAGCGGTCAAGCTGGCGCGTCAGCGGCGCGCGCAGTTCCAGGTAGCGGTCGACCATGGCGTTGAGCAGCCGCAGCATGAGGTCCTCGGGCCGGCTCGGCGGACGGATGCCGTGCAGCAGCGGCTGGCCGTTGCCGCGCCCGGGCGCGGCCTGCGGACGCGGGGCCTGGCATAGCTCGAGCAGGCGCTGCCGCACCTGGTCGATGGTGCGCGACGGACCCGAGCGCACCGTGACCAGCACCGTATCGAACATGAAGAACGTGACCGGCTGGGTGTCGATCTTGGCCAACGCCGGCAGGAAGCCCGGCGGATGCCGCTTCTGGCGGGCCGCTGTTTCGGTCACGGGCGCCTTCGCGGCGCCGGCAGAGGCTTCCTGCGGTTCAGCCTCGGCAATGGCGCGGCTGGTCTCGAAGGTCAGCTTGCGGAAGATCACCATGTCGTACGCGTTGGTCGTATCGAAGTACGACGGATGCGCGGCGTTGGTGGCGTCGGCCAGGTGCAGGTCGAGGATGGGCGCGCCGGCAAGCTGGCGCACCTGCTCGCGCCAGGTGTCGGGCGCCGCGGTGACCTCTTCGGTGGAGAAGTCCGCCCACACGAACAGCGACGCGGCATTGCCGCCGAGGAAGCTGGCCGCGTCGGTGAGCGACGCGAGCGGGTGGACCTGGCTGGCGGAGAAACCAAGCAATTCCATGGGCGCGCTGCCAGTGGGCCGCTCAGGCCTTCAGCAACCGGGCGGCGTCGCGGGCGAAATAGGTCAGGATGCCGTCGGCGCCAGCGCGGCGGAAGGCCAGCAGCGATTCCATCATCACCTTGTCGTGGTCGAGCCAGCCGTTCTGCGCGGCGGCCTTGAGCATCGCGTACTCGCCGCTGACCTGGTACACGTAGGTCGGGAAGCGGAACTCGTCCTTGACCCGGCGCACGATGTCCAGGTAAGGCATGCCGGGCTTGACCATCACCATGTCGGCGCCTTCCAGGATGTCCTGCGCCACTTCGCGCAGCGCCTCGTCGGTGTTGGCCGGGTCCATCTGGTAGGTCATCTTGTTGCCCTTGCCCAGGTTGGCGGCCGAGCCCACCGCGTCGCGGAAGGGGCCGTAGAACGCCGACGCGTACTTGGCCGAGTACGCCATGATGCGGGTATGGATGTGGCCGTTGTCTTCCAGCGCGGCGCGCACGGCGCCGATGCGGCCGTCCATCATGTCGGACGGGGCGACGATGTCGACGCCGGCCTCGGCCTGCGCCAGCGCCTGGCGCACCAGGATCTCCACGGTCACGTCGTTGATCACGTAGCCGTTGTCATCGAGCACGCCGTCCTGGCCATGGCTGGTGTACGGGTCGAGCGCCACGTCGCACAGCACGCCGAGTTCGGGGAAGCGGTCCTTGAGCGCGCGCACGGCGCGCGGCACCAGCCCCTGGGGATTGGTGGCCTCGCTGCCGTCGGGCGTCTTCAGCGACGGGTCGATCACCGGGAACAGCGCCAGCACCGGGATGCCGAGCTTGACGCAGTCTTCGGCCACCGGCATCAGCAGGTCGACCGACACGCGCTCCACGCCTGGCATCGACGCGACAGCCTGGCGCTGGTTCTGGCCGTCGAGGATAAAGACCGGGTAGATCAGGTTGTCCGGGGACAGGCGATGCTCGCGCATCATGCGGCGGGAGAAATCATCGCGGCGCATGCGGCGCGGGCGGAACTCGGGGAAGGTGGACATGGCGGCTTCTTGACGGAAGAGGACGAAATGCAGGGCCGGCAAGCACGGCGCGCGCAGCGTCATGCGGCTGGCCGAAGAAAAACTAAACTTTTGTGCGTGCCCGCCATCATACTCGCGGACACTTTGCGTTGCGCGCTGCGTGGCGCGGTGTCCCCCGCTACTCCTCCCTGAGCGGGTACCCGCCCCAGCGGCGGGAAGTTTGTCCCCGTTGCTTGCGACGGGGCTTTTTTTTGCGCGCTCGCGGTCAGATCACGCGGCCGGATCGGACGCCGGAGGCACGGTGTTGCCAGCGGTGGACGGGCGTTCCAACTTCTGCGCTTCCGGCAGGTTGAGCCAGCCGGCGATCACGCCCTGGGCCTCTTCGATGCCGCGGCGCTTCAGGCTGGAGAACAGCTGCGCCGTCATCGGCACCGGTGTCTCCATCTGTTCGGCATAGCCTTGCAGCATCTTGCGCGTTTCACGCAGGGCCTTGGCGTTGTCGCTGTTGGTGAGCTTGTCGGCCTTGGTCAGCAGCACGTGGATGGGCCGGCCCGTGGGCAGGAACCACTCCACCATCTGGCAATCGAGATCCGTGAACGGCCGGCGCGCGTCCATCATCAGGATCAGGCCGGCCAGCTGCTGGCGGGTCTGCACGTAATCGCTGAGCAGGCCCTGCCAGTGGTACTTGGCCGAGCCCGAGACCTCGGCATAGCCGTAGCCCGGCAGGTCGACCAGGAACGCTAGCGGATCGGGCGCCTTGACCGGCGCCACCGAGAAATAGTTGATGTGTTGCGTGCGCCCCGGTGTGCGCGACGAGAACGCCAGCCGCTTCTGGTTGCACAGGATGTTGATGGCGGTGGACTTGCCGGCGTTGGAGCGGCCGGCGAAGGCGACTTCGGGCACGGCCGTGGCGGGCAGGTCGCGCAGGTGGTTCACGGTGATGAAGAAGCGGGCCTGGTGAAGAAGGGACATGCGCTAGAGCGGTGGGGCGGGGCCGCGGAGGCAGCGCGGGGTGCGTGCCGGGGCCGGGGTCTCGCCAGGGTGGGATGGCTGCGGCCTGGGCCGCCCGCCGGGGTTGATCTGGCGCAGCCCTAAGCGGGCATGGCAAGGCGCAAGGCATCAATCCGGCACATAACTTATTGTACAATACGCCGGTTTACGGTCTCCTGAGCGGGTGACGCGTGGCATCCATGCCGCGTGCCTCGGCTGCCGTCGTCCGGGCGGGAAGCCTAGTGTGTCGTTCCATCGTGGGCAAGGCCTTGCCCTGCATTGCGCGTTGCACCGGACGGTGCGGCGGCTGCGGGAGCGGGCTGGCGGGGTCTGCCGCCACGACCAGCGTTGAGCGGATCGGTCAGCCGCACGCGGGTCGCCACGACTCCCAGCCTTTTGCACCGGCGCGTCCTCACCGCCGGCAAAGCGCCGGACCGGCACGCATCACGATATCCAAAACAATTCAGAGAAGGTGTGCGAATGAACCGCATTGCGAAGATTCTGGGTGTACTGGCTCTGGCCGTTCCTGCCGCCGCCCTTTCCGGACTGGCATCTGCCGCAGAGCAGGCCGCCGCAAAGGCGGACCCCGCCAAGGGCGAAACGCTGTACACGCAAGGTGCCCCCGATCGCAATGTGCCCGCCTGCCTGAGCTGCCACGGTGCCGCCGGCAACAGCGCGGCCGCGGCCAACCCGAAGCTGGCCGCGCAGCATCCCGAGTACGTCCACAAGCAGCTGGCCGACTTCAAGGCCAAGGCCCGCAACAACGCGATCATGGTGCCGATGGCATCGGTGCTGACCGACGAGGAAATGCGCAACGTCGGCGCCTACCTGGCCAAGCAGTCGCTCAAGCCGGCCACCGCCAAGAACAAGGACAGCATCGAAGCCGGCCAGAAGATCTACCGCGGCGGCATCGCCGCCAAGGGCGTGCCGGCCTGCGCCGCCTGCCACGGCCCCGCCGGCGCAGGCATTCCGGCGCAGTATCCGCGCATCGGCGGCCAGTGGGCCGACTATACCGAGGCACAACTGGTGGCATTCCGCCAGGGCACCCGCAAGAACAACCCGGTCATGACGACCATCGCCGCCAAGATGTCGGATGCCGAGATCAAGGCGGTGGCGGACTACGTCGCCGGGGTTCGCTGACGATCCGGGATTCCGCGACGCTGGCGCCTGCGCGCGCCGGCGCATCGGTTGAGCGGCCGCCGCCTGCCGGCGTGCCAGAGCATGCAACCGAACGCGCTTGTCACAATCGAAAAGGGTGGCCTGCTTGCCAAAGCATGTCCACCCTTTATTCATTTCCAGGCCGTACGCTGTTTTAGGTTTCACTGCACATGTCGACCGCTTCCACTTCAGGGCTGCACCTGAAGACCTCTCACCGCGTGCTGCGCGACGCGGTCGAATTGTTGTCCTCGATGCGCTTTGCGATCGCGCTGCTGACGGTGATCTCCATCGCCAGCGTGATCGGCACCGTGCTCAAGCAGAACGAGCCGTATCCGAACTACGTCAACCAGTTCGGGCCGTTCTGGGCCGAGGTATTCCATACGCTGTCGCTGCAGAAGGTCTACGGATCATGGTGGTTCCTGCTGATCCTGGCCTTCCTGGTGGTGTCCACCAGCCTGTGCCTGGTGCGCAACGCGCCCAAGATGATTGCCGACATGCGCTCGTGGAAAGACCATGTGCGCGAGCGCAGCCTGCGCGCCTTCCATCATCGCGGCGAGTTCGATGGCGCCCGTCCGCGCGCCGAGGCGGTGGGCCGCCTGTTGGCCTTGCTGCGCAACCGCGGCTACCGCATCAAGGCGGTCGAACATGACGGCGCCACGCTGCTGGCCGCCAAGGCCGGCGCCGCCAACAAGGCCGGGTATATCCTGGCGCACAGCGCCATCGTGGTGATCTGCATCGGCGGCCTGCTCGACGGCGACCTGCTGATCCGCGCGCAGATGTGGCTGGGCGGCAAGACCCCGATCCGCGGCAACGCGGTGATCAGCGAGATCCCGCCGCAGCACCGGCTGTCGGTGAACAACCCCGGCTTCCGCGGCAACGCCTATGTGCCCGAGGGCTCGACCGTATCCACCGCCATCCTCAATATTGCCGATGGGGCGCTGGTGCAGGACCTGCCGTTCGCGATCACGCTCAAGAAGTTCAAGGTCGACTTCTACGAGACCGGCATGCCCAAGCTGTTTGCCTCGGACGTGGTCGTGACCGACCGCGCCACCGGCAAGCGCACCGAGGCCACCATCAAGGTGAACGAGCCGCTGATCGTCGATGGCATCGCCATCTACCAGTCCAGCTTCGAGGACGGCGGCTCGCGCCTGAAGTTCGTCGGCTACCCGATGCAGGGCAGCGGCCATGCCACCTTCGCCATCGACGGCGCGGTGGGCGGCAACAAGCCGCTGGCCGGCACCGGCACCAGCGCGGACAGCGATGGCCTGACGGTAGAGTTCAGCGACTTCCGGCTGATGAATATCGAAAACGTCACCGACGCCTCGGGCAAGCCCGATGCGCGCGGCGTGGCGCGCAAGTCCTTCAACGAGACGCTCGAAAAGCATCTGGGCGCCGCCGCCAGCACCGACCGCGCCAAGACCCTGCGCAATGTCGGCCCGTCGGTGCAGTACAAGCTGCGCGATCGCACCGGACAGGCGCGCGAGTACAACAACTACATGGTGCCGGTGCAGATGGATGGCCAGTCGGTGTTCCTGGCCGGCATGCGCGAGTCGCCGAGCGAGCCGTTCCGCTACCTGCGCATTCCCGCCGACGACCAGGGCAGCGTGGCCGACTGGATGCGCCTGCGCGCCGCGTTGCAGGACCGCGCCTTGCGTGGCGAGGCCGCGCGCCGCTTTGCGCTGGCGTCGATGCCGGGCGACGACAAGGCCGAACTGCGCCGGCAGCTGGCCGAAAGCGCGCTGCGCGCGCTCGATCTGTTCGCAGGTGCCACGCGCCCCACGCCGGATTCGCCGCCGGGCGGCTTCACCGCCATCGCCGCCTTCCTGGAAAAGTCGGTGCCCCCGGCAGAGCAGCAGAAGGCCGCCGACGTGCTGCTGAAGATCCTGAACGGCTCGATGTGGGAACTGTGGCAACTCGCGCGTGCGCAGGACAAGCTGCCGGTGGTGGCCAACAGTGCGCAGAGCGGCGCCTTCCTGCAGCAGGCCATCAACGCGTTGTCGGATAGTTTCTTCTACGGCGCACCGGTGTTCCTGCAGCTCGACGACTTCCAGGAAATCAAGGCCAGCGTGTTCCAGTTGACTCGTGCGCCGGGCAAGAACATCGTGTATCTTGGCTGTCTGCTGCTGGTGCTGGGGGTGTTCGCGATGTTCTATATCCGCGAGCGCCGGGTCTGGATCTGGGTGAAAGACCAGCCCACCACGGGCGACACCGATGCCGGCAGCCACGTGCTGATGGCGATGTCGACCCAGCGCCGCACCATGGATTTCGAAAAGGAATTCACCGCGCTGCGCGACGACATCGGCCGCGCCGCGGGGGGCCGCAGCGCCACCCACGAGCCCGCCGGCACTCCCCACTGAATCGAGCAGGTACGCTATGTCCTCAAACGTGAACCAGGCCGGTCCCGCCATGCGCGGCACCCCGCGCGCCGATACCGGCGCCGACGAGGCCTACCTCGAACCTTCCTTCCTGCGCCGCCTGAGCTGGGTGGACTGGCTGTTCGCGCTGGCACTTGCTGCGGGCGCCGGCGTGGCGCTGGCGCAATACGGGCAATGGATGGACGGCTACGACAAGGCGGTGCTGATCGGTGCCGTGCCGACCTTCGCGCTGCTCGGCTGGCACTGGAAGCCGGTGCGGCCGCTGATGGTGGCGCTGGCGGTACTGTCGCTGTTTGCGATCCGGCTCTACCAGGGCCAGCTCGCGCGCGCCGACCAGGCCTTCTTCCTCAAGTACTTCCTGTCGAGCCAGTCAGCCATCCTGTGGATGAGCGCGCTGGTGTTCCTGTCCACGCTGTTTTACTGGGTCGGGCTGGCCACGCGCTCGGGCACGGGCTACAGCCTCGGCAGCAAGCTGTGCTGGGGCGCGGTGGTGCTGGGCTTCACCGGCATGCTGGTGCGCTGGTACGAGTCGTACCTGATCGGCACTGACATCGGTCATATCCCCATCTCGAACCTGTACGAAGTGTTCGTGCTGTTCACGCTGATCACTTCGATGTTCTACCTGTACTACGAAGGCCGCTACGCCACCCGCGCGCTGGGCCCGTTCGTGATGCTGGTGGTGTCGGCCGCGGTTGGCTTCCTGCTGTGGTACACGGTCAGCCGCAATGCGCAGGAGATCCAGCCGCTGGTGCCCGCGCTGCAAAGCTGGTGGATGAAGATCCATGTGCCGGCCAACTTTATCGGCTATGGCACCTTTGCCCTGGCGGCGATGGTTGCGGTTGCCTACCTGCTCAAGCAGCGCGGCGTCCTGGCCGAGCGCCTGCCGTCGCTGGAGTTGCTCGACGACGTGATGTACAAGGCGATCGCGGTCGGCTTTGCCTTCTTCACCATCGCCACCATCCTCGGCGCGCTGTGGGCCGCCGAGGCCTGGGGCGGCTACTGGAGCTGGGATCCTAAGGAGACGTGGGCACTGATCGTGTGGCTGAACTATGCAGCCTGGCTACATATGCGCCTGATGAAGGGGCTGCGCGGCACCGTGGCGGCCTGGTGGGCCCTGGTCGGCCTGCTGGTGACGACCTTTGCGTTTCTGGGTGTCAACATGTTCCTGTCGGGGCTTCACAGCTACGGCGAACTCTGAGGCCTGCATGCTGCAATGCAAAAACCTGCCCCCGGGCAGGTTTTTTTTCGACTTTTTTCAATTTTTTTGGGCGCTGCGGGAATAAAGAGATCACATCCGGTGTTTACTTGAGGAACGGTGCCGGCTGGCGGTACCGGTTTGCATGGAGAACAAGATCATGGCAAGTCTGCGTCGTAACGCTGCGGCATCCCTCGTTCGTCCCGGTGCGCTCGCGCTTGGCTGCGCGGCCGTCCTGCTCGCCGGTTGTGCCGGCATGGGCATGGGCGGCGGTAGCGCCGGCAATCTGCCGCCCACGGTGAAGGTGACCAATGGTGTGCTGACCGACCCGCAGGGCCTGACGCTGTACACCTTTGACCGCGACACCGCCGGCAGCGGCAAGAGCGCCTGCAACGGCCCCTGCGCCACCAACTGGCCGCCGCTGATGGCCGCCCCGGGCACCAGCGGCTCGGGCCAGTACACCATCATCACCCGCGATGACGGCGGCAAGCAGTGGGCCTACCGCGGGCAGCCGCTGTACCGCTTCGCCAAGGACGCCAAGCCGGGCGACCGCACCGGCGACAACGTCAACAACGTCTGGCACGTGGCCAAGCCCTGACGCCGCGGCAGCCGCCACCACCGTCGCGACAGCCACCACGGCATGGAAGGGTTTGACGGCCAGCTCGTCGCGCTGGCGCCGCGGCTGCGGCGCCATGCGCGCGGCCTCACCGGCGATGCGGCGCTGGCCGACGACCTGGTGCAGGACACGCTCGAGCGCGCGCTGCGCTACCGCTGGCGCTTCCGCCTGCGCCCCGGTGCCTGGTGGGGCGACGGCGCCGACGGCCTGCTGCCGTGGCTGCTGACATTGATGCACCGCCTGCGCCTGAACGCCTTGCGCAGGAAGGAGCTGGTGGTGGCCACCGACACCCTGCCCGAGGTCAGCGGCCCCGCCGAAGACCCCGGACTGCGCCGCGACCTGTCGCAGGCGCTGGCGCAGTTGCCCGAGCCGCAGCGCGCCGTGCTGCTGCTGGTCAGCCTGGAACAATTGACCTACGCCGAGGCCGCGCGCGTGCTCGACATCCCGCAAGGTACGGTGATGTCACGGCTGGCGCGGGCCCGCGAACAGATGCGGCGGCTGCTTGACGGCGCGGCGCCGACCCGGACCCCCACGGCCGCCAATCCGCTGCAACGGGTGAAATGATGCCGGGCATCCAGGAAGCCGATCTCCACGCCTACGCCGATGGCCAGTTGGCCGGCGCGCGCCGCGCCGCCGTCGAGGCCTACCTGGCGCAGCACACTGACGCGGCGGCTCAGGTCGCCGCCTGGCGCCGGCAGGCCGAGGCGCTGCACGGCGCGCTCGACCCCGTACTCAATGAGCCGGTGCCCCTGTCGGCCTTGCCGCCGGGTTTGCACGGTGGGCAGGGGCGCAATCGCAGCCGCGCAGGCCGGCGCGACGGGGCCCGTCCCAGGCCGCGCTGGACCATGGCACTGGCGGCCACTTGCGCTTCGGTGGCGTTGCTGGCCTTGGGCGGTACGCTGGGCTGGCTGGCGCACGACCGCCTCGGCGGCGCCACGCTGGTGCTGGCGCCCGGCGAGCGTTTTGCGCGCGAAGCCCTTGCCACCCACGCGGTCTACGCGCCGGAGATGCGCCACCCGGTGGAAGTGGCGGCCACGGAAGAGGCCCACCTGGTCGCCTGGCTGTCCCGGCGCCTGGGCACCGCGCTGCAGGTGCCGGACCTGCGCGCGCAAGGCTTCCACCTGATCGGCGGCCGGCTGGGCGTGGCCGAAGGAGGGCCGTCGGCCATCCTGATGTATGAAGCGGACGACGGCACGCGCCTGTCGCTGCAGCTGCGGCGCATGGCGGAGGGCACGCCCGATACCGGCTTCCGCGTCGAGCGCGTGACGGGCGAGGGTGCGCGGCGGCGGGCGCCGGGCCGCGACCCGATGATGGCGTTTTACTGGATCGACCGCGACCTGGGCTTCGCGTTGGCGGGGCCGCTGGAGCGCGCCCGGCTGCTGACGCTGGCGCAGGTGGTGTACCAGCAATACCAGGGCGGATAGCGGTGCCGCGCTTGCGGCACACGGCGCGCAGGTGCCGGGTCATTTCGACGCAACCAAAAAAAATCTGTCAGGACTGGCCCGCACTCCGCGACCAAGCCCGGAGTCCAATCCTGCAAGCACGCTGGCGCCGCCGGCGCCGGCACCCCAGGCAATCGAGGAAAACCATGCTGATTCCTTCCCCCAAATGGCTGCGCGGCGGCGACATTGCCGCCAGCGAGATCACCCCGCGCCATGTCTTCGAAGCCCGCCGCCGCATGCTGGCGCTGGCTGCCGCCGGTGCCGCCGGGGGCACGCTGGCGCCGTGGTTCGCGCGCCAGGCCTTCGCCCAAGGGCAGCATGGCGCCAAGCTGGCTGCGACGCTCAACAACGGCTACGTCATCACCGAGAAGCGCACGCCCTACGAAGAGGTCACCACCTACAACAACTTCTACGAATTCGGCACCGACAAGTCCGACCCGGCGCGCCACGCCGGCACGCTGCGCCCGCGTCCGTGGCAGGTGGCGGTCGAGGGGCTGGTGAAGAAGCCGAAGGTCTATGACCTGGACGAGCTGATGAAGCTGGCGCCGATGGAAGAGCGCGTCTACCGGCTGCGCTGCGTCGAGGGCTGGTCGATGGTGATCCCGTGGATCGGCTATCCGCTGGCCGAGCTGATCCGCCGCGTCGAGCCGCTGCCCGGCGCGAAGTACGTGCAGTTCATCACGCTGGCCGACAAGAAGCAGATGCCCGGCGTCAGCAGCGGCGTCCTCGACTGGCCCTACAGCGAGGGCCTGCGCATGGACGAGGCCATGCATCCGCTGGCGTTGCTGACCTTCGGCCTGTACGGCGAGGTGCTGCCCAACCAGAACGGCGCGCCGGTGCGCATGGTGCTGCCGTGGAAATACGGCTTCAAGAGTGCCAAGTCGATCGTCAGGATCCGCTTTGTCGACAAGCAGCCGCCCACCAGCTGGAACCTGGCGGCGCCGCAGGAATACGGCTTCTACTCCAACGTGAATCCGGACGTCGATCATCCGCGCTGGAGCCAGGCCACCGAGCGCCGCATCGGCGAGGAGCGCGGCAGCGGCTTTGGCGCGCTGTTCGCGCCCAAGCGCAAGACCCTGCCGTTCAATGGCTATGGCCAGCAGGTGGCAGCGCTGTACCAGGGCATGGACCTGAAGAAGTTCTTCTGATGCAAGGCGAGCGCATGGCTACCTCTACTCCCACCGCCAGCCCCGCGGCGCGCAAGCCCGCGAGCCTGGCCACGCTGGCGCCGCAGCGCGTACGGGCGCTCAAGCTTGCGCTCTGGCTGCTGGCGCTGCTGCCGTTCATGCGGCTGCTGTACCTCGGCGCCACCGAGCAGTTCGGCGCCAATCCGCTGGAGTTCGTCACGCGCTCGACCGGCACCTGGACGCTGGTGATGCTGTGCCTGACGCTGACCATCACGCCGCTGCGGCGCCTGACCGGCTGGAACTGGCTGATCAAGCTGCGCCGCATGCTGGGCCTGTTCGCGTTCTTCTACGGCCTGCAGCATTTCCTGCTGTGGATCGGCGTGGACCGCGGCTTTGACTTCGCCTACATGATCAAGGACGTGTACAAGCGGCCCTTCATCACGGTCGGTTTCACCGCCTTCATGCTGATGGTGCCGCTGGCGCTGACCTCGACCAACGGCATGGTGCGCCGCCTTGGCGGCAAGCGCTGGCAGGCGCTGCACAAGCTGGTCTACGCCATCGCCGTGCTGGCGATCCTGCATTACTGGTGGCACAAGGCGGGCAAGAACGACTTCGGCGAAGTGTCGATCTATGCCGCGGTGGTGTTCGTGCTGCTGGGGATGCGGCTGTGGTGGCGGCTGCGCAAGCCGGCCGCGGGGACGCGCCAGCCCGCCGCTTAGGACGGCGGGCCGGGCCTTGCGGAGTCAGTCCTGCAGCAGGCGCTCATCGCGGAACAGGTCTTCGACCAGCTCGCGCTCGCGCACCAGGTGCACGGCGGCGCCATCGACCATGACTTCGGCGGCGCGCGGGCGGGTGTTGTAGTTGGAGCTCATGGTAAAACCGTAGGCGCCGGCCGACATCACCGCCAGCAGGTCGCCGGGCTGCACCGCCAGCGCGCGGTCGCGGCCGAGCCAGTCGCCGGATTCGCAGACTGGGCCGACGATGTCGTAGGTCACGGCCGGGCCGTCGCGCAGCGCCACCGGCTCGATGCGGTGGTAGGCCTCGTACATGGCCGGGCGCGCCAGGTCGTTCATGGCGGCGTCGACGATGCAGAAGTTCTTGGCCGCACCGGGCTTGAGGAATTCCACCTGCGTCAGCAGCACGCCGGCGTTGCCCACCAGCGAGCGCCCGGGCTCGAACAGCACCTCGCGATGGCCATGGCCGCGCGCGGCCACGCGCTCCAGCAGCGTGGTGGCGAAGCCGGTGATGTCCGGCGGCGTCTCGTCGGTGTAGGTGATGCCCAGACCGCCGCCCACGTCGATGTGTTCCAGGCTGATGCCTTCGCGCTCGAGTGCCTCGACCACGTCCAGCACCTTGTCCAGCGCTTCCAGGTAGGGCTCGACCTCGGTGATCTGCGAACCGATATGGCAGTCGATGCCGGTCACTTCGAGGTGCGGCAGCGCGGCGGCGGCGCGGTAGGTGGGCAGCACGTCTTCGAACGCGATGCCGAACTTGTTGCCCTTCAGGCCGGTGGAGATATAGGGGTGGGTTTTAGCGTCGACGTCGGGATTGATGCGCAGCGACACGCGCGCGCGCTTGCCGACGCGGCCGGCCACTTCGTTCAGGCGGTCCAGCTCGGGGATCGATTCGACGTTGAAGCAGCGCACGTCCTGCGCCAGCGCCAGTTCCATCTCGGCCGCGCTCTTGCCCACGCCCGAGAACACCACCTTGCGCGGGTCGCCGCCGGCGGCCAGCACGCGCTTGAGCTCGCCGCCCGAGACGATGTCGAAACCCGCGCCCAGCCTGGCGAACACCTGCAGCACCGCCAGGTTGGAATTGGCCTTCATCGCGTACTGGACCTGTGCCTTGCGGCCCTGGCAGGCGGCGGCATAAGCCTGGTACGCGGCGGTCAGCGCCGCACGCGAGTACACATAGGTAGGCGTGCCGAATTCGGCGGCGATACGCGCCAGCGGCACCTGCTCGACGGCAAGCGCGCCGTCCAGGCGATGGAAAAATGCGGTCATGGTTATCGGGTGGTGGGGGCGGCGGGGGAGGATGCCGGTGCCGGCGGTGCCGGCGGTGCCGGCGTGGCCGGGGCGGCCGGCATCGCATCGGCACGGCCAAGGCCCGGGTCCGGTACGGTCGGCGGGGCCGGCTCGGGCGGAACCCTGGGCAGGGTCAGCGGCCCGCGGATACCGCATCCGGCCAGCAGGGGCATCGCAAGGGCGGCGGCAAACGCCGATACAATCGCAACACGACGCAGCATCGGGTCGTCCTTATGGCTGTTGGCAAGGCGTTGGATGGCCAGCGCGCGACGGCCGGGCATCCGAAAGATTCTCAACAAAAAAGCCGTTCGCGCCACGTACGCCCGGTCCGGGCAGCGGCGGCAACGGCGGTCTCGGAGTTTAGCATGCCCCCCTTGAGCGAAAGCGAGTTCCTGGCCCTGGCCACGCAGGAGCTGGACCGCATCGAAGCCGCGGTCGAGGCGGCCGCCGACGCGGCCGACGCCGACATTGAAATCAGCCGTACCGGCAACGTGATGGAGCTGGAGTTCGAGAACGGTTCCAAGATCATCATCAACAGCCAGGCGCCGATGCAGGAGTTGTGGGTGGCCGCGCGCGCCGGCGGCTTCCACTTCCGCCGCGACGGCGAGCGCTGGATCGATACCCGCAACGGCGGCGAGCTGTATGTGGCGCTGTCGCAGTATGTCAGCGAGCAGGCGGGCGCAAGCCTCAAGCTGGACTGACGCCACGCGCCCGGGCGTGCCCGGCGGCGCAAAAAAGAAAAGCCGGCCTTGTGGCCGGCTTTCTGCTGTCTGCTGACTGCGCTCAGGCGCCGCCGAACATCTCCAGGATCTTCCGTTTCTCCTGCTCGGTATCGGCCGGCGGGTTGGTCGATTCGTCCGGCTTGCCCGGCCACGGATCGCCCAGGCCCACCGACGCCACGCCCGCGCCACCAGCGTTCTCTTCGAAGGTCCAGTCGCCGCCCACCATCAGCACGCCCTCGGGCGCGGGCCGTTCAGGAGACTCCGGCACGCCCTTGAGCGCCTTGCTCATGTAGCCGACCCAGATCGGCAGGGCCAGGCCCCCGCCGGTCTCGCGCACGCCCAGGCTCTTGGGCTGGTCGTAGCCCATCCAGGCGATCGCCACCAGGTTGGGGGTGTAGCCGGCGAACCAGGCGTCGACCGCGTCGTTGGTGGTGCCGGTCTTGCCGGCCAGGTCGTTGCGGCCCAGGCGCTGCTTGGCGCTGTTGGCGGTGCCCATGCGCACCACGTCGCGCAGCATGGTGTCGGCGATAAAGGCGGTGCGCGCGTCAAGCACGCGCACGGCGTCGCTGCCGGCGCGTTGCGGATGGGTTTCAGAGATCACGTTGCCGCGCGCGTCGACAACCTTCTGGATCAGGTACGGGTTGACGCGATAGCCGCCGTTGGCGAACACCGAGTACGCGCCGGCCATCTGCAGCGGCGTCACCGCGCCGGAGCCCAGCGCCATCGGCAGGTAGGCGGGGTGCTTGTCGGCCTCGAAGCCGAAGCGGGTGATGTAGTCCTGCGCGTACTGCGTGCCGATCGCGCGCAGGATCCGCACCGAGACCAGGTTCTTGGACTTGGCCAGCGCGCGCCGCATGGTCATCGGGCCCTCGAAGCGGCCGTCGTAGTTCTTCGGTTCCCACACCTGGCCGCCGGTATCGGGACCGATCGTCAGCGGCGCGTCGTTGATCACCGTGGCCGGCGAAAAGCCTTTTTCCAGCGCCGCCGAGTAGATGAACGGCTTGAAGCTGGAACCCGGCTGGCGCCAGGCCTGGGTCACGTGGTTGAACTTGTTGCGGTTGAAGTCGAAGCCGCCCACCATCGAGCGGATCTCGCCATCCTGCGGGTTGATCGACACGAACGCCGCGGCCACTTCCGGCAACTGCGTCACCGACCAGTTGCCCTTCTCATCCTGCGTCACGCGGATCACCGCACCGGGGCGCATCTTCATCTTGGGCTGTGCGTTGGCCGACAGCGACGGCGCGATAAAGCGCAGTGCCGAGCCTTCAATGGTCGCCACTTCGCCGGACAACAGCGTCGCCTTGACCTGTTTGGAGGACACGCTGGTGACCACCGCCGAGCGCAGGTCGCCGCTGCCCGGATGCTCGACCAGTGCATCGTCGATGGCCTGCTCGCGCTCGGCCGGGTCGGACGGCAGGTCGATGAAAGCCTCGGGACCGCGGTAGCCGTGCTTGCGCTCGTAGTTCATGATGCCGCTGCGCACGGCTTCATAGGCGGCGTCCTGGTCGGTCTTGATCAGCGTGGTGTAGACCGTCAGGCCGCGCGTGTAGGTTTCCTCCCGGTATTGCGCATACATCAGCTGGCGCACGATCTCGGCCACGTACTCGGCATGCGTGGAAAACTCATTGCCCTCGGTGCGCACCTTCAGCTCGGCCTGCACCGCCTGGTCGTACTGCTCGGGGGTGAGGTAGCGCAGGTCGCGCATGCGCTGCAGGATGTACTCCTGGCGCACCTTGGCGCGGCGCGGGTTGACCACCGGGTTGTATGCCGACGGCGCCTTCGGCAACCCGGCCAGCATGGCCGCCTCGGCCGGCGTCACATCGCGCACCGACTTGCCGAAGTACACGCGCGCGGCGCTGTCGAAGCCGTAGGCGCGCTGGCCCAGGTAGATCTGGTTCATGTACAGCTCCAGGATCTGGTCCTTGCTCAGGTTGGCCTCGATCTTGTACGCCAGCAGCATCTCGTAGATCTTGCGGGTATAGGTTTTCTCGCTGGACAGGAAGAAATTGCGCGCCACCTGCATGGTGATGGTGGAGGCGCCCTGCGACAGCCCGCCGCGCAGGTTGGCCAGTCCGGCACGCATCACCCCGACGAAATCGACGCCGCCGTGCTCGTAGAAGCGGTCGTCCTCGATCGCCAGCACTGCCTTTTTCATCACGTCCGGAATTTCGGCGATGGGCACGAAGTTGCGCCGCTCCTCGCCGAATTCGCCGATCAGCACATTGTCCGCGGTGTAGATCCGCAGCGGAATCTTGGGCCGGTAGTCCGTGATGGTGTCCAGCGAAGGCAGGTTGGGCGCCGCCACCAGCAGCGCGTAGCCCAGCAGCAGCGCAATCATGACGGCACCGGCGACAACCAGTCCGACCGCCCAGAACATGAGCCGCGTCCAGATCGAACGTGCGGCAGGGTGGGACGGCTTCTGTTGTGCTGTGGCCATAAGGGAAATACCTAGTCAGGGGTGCCCGCGATTATATCTTCCGCCATCGGCCCGCCCGGGTGCACAGTGGCGGGGGCGCCGCTATCGCGCTGTTACAAGATGTAAGGCCGCGGATGCCGGCGTGCACGGCGACGTTGGGCGTGACTGCGACGGGGCGCGCGGCACAGGCAGGCATGGAAGGGAACCCGACGACCGTGGGGTTTTGGCAACGGATTGATGAGGGCCTTCCTAAAAACAAGTTCGGCCCGGTTCGGCACGTTGCCACCGATGCTGGATTTTGTGAGAATCGGCCAACATAAAAAGCACACGTTTCATTCAAGAAACTAGGCTCGCCCGATTAGAGCGTTCAAGCCAGGGGCGAGTTCAAAAGCCAGGGGGTCACCTTGCGTCGGGGCATTTTGTCGGGGCTGCTGCGCCGGACTACGGTCGGCGTGGACATCGGATCGTCCAGTATCAAGGTAGTCGAGTTGTCCGTGGGGGGCAGCAGGCAAGACTACCGGCTGGAAAAATGCGCCAGCGAACTGCTGGACCGCAATGCCGTTGCCGATGGCAACGTCATCAACATCGAGGCAGTCGGGATCGCGCTCAGGCGTGCGCTCGGCAAAGCCGGCATCCGTTCCAGGGACGTGGTGCTGGGCGTGCCTTCCATGCTGACCGAATCGCAGACGGTCAGCCTGCCGGACAACCTGTCCGAAGACGAACTCTATTCCCAGGTCGAATCCGAGGCGCACCGGCTCTATCCGCCGTCGCAGGCGGTCAACTTCGACTTCGCCGTGATCGGTCCCAGCGAGACCGAGGGCGGCATCGGCGTGCGCGTCACCGCGGCCAACAGCGATCGCGTGCAGGAGCGCGTCACCGCGGCCGAAATGGCCGGCCTCAAGCCCCAGGTGATGGACGTCGAGGAATACGCGGTGCAGCGCTCGATCGTGCAGATGCTGGGCGTGCCGCAGGAGATGTCCGAGGCCGACGCGCGCGCGCTGCCGGTGGTGGCGGTGGTGCATCTGGGCGGCAGCCGCTCCAAGGCCATCTTCTACCAGGGCTGGAAAGAGCTCTATGAGCAGCCGCTGAACAGCTACGGCGACCAGCTCACGCAAAGCGCGGCGCGCATGTTCACCCTCGACGCGCTCAAGGCCGAGATCAAGAAGCGCAAGAACACGCTGCCCGAGGCCTGGCGCGCCCAGTTGCTCAAGCCGTCGCTGGATGCCCTCGCGATCGAGGTGCAGTCCGCGATCGGCAACTTCATCGCCAGTTCCAGCCTGGGCCGGGTCGACGAGATCCTGCTGTCCGGCGGGCATGCCTCGCTGTTCGGCGTGCAGGCGGCGATCCAGCACCAGACCAAGATCACCACCACGCTGGCGAATCCGTTCGCCAACATGGCGACCAACGCCAAGGTCAATGAGCGCTACCTGCAGCGCGACCTGCCCGCGTATATCGTCAGTGCCGGCCTGGCCCTGCGCGGCCTGCAATAACGCCCCGGAGGCGCGAGATGTCAACCAACACACTGCCTTCGGTCAACCTGCTGCCCTACCATGAAGCCCGCAAGGCGGCGCGGCGCAAGAAGGTCTACACGATGCTGGTCGCAGCGGCCGCCGCCGGCGCCGCCGTGGTGTTGCTGGGCGGCCTCTATATCGACGGGCGCATCGCGTCGGTGGTGGCGCTCAACCAGGTGCTGGGCGCGGAAAACGCCAGGCTCGACGGCCAGATCCGCGAGGTCAACAGCCTGAAGAAGGATATCGACGCGCTGCTGCAGCGCCAGAAGGCCGTCGAAAGCCTGCAGACCGAGCGCAACCGCCCGGTGCAGCTGCTGGAGGAACTGGTGCGGCAGGTGCCCGAAGGTGTCTACCTGACCAGCCTGAAGCAGGCCGGCGAGGCCTTCACCATTGCCGGCGTGGCGCAGTCCAACGAGCGCATTTCCGAGCTGCTGCGCAACCTGGGCGGGGTGGCCTGGCTGGACAAGGCCGAGCTGATCGAGTCCAAGGCGGTCACCATGACCAACAACCTGCGCGAGCAGCGCCGGCTGTTCGATTTCTCGATGCGCTTCGCGTACCGCGCGCCCGAGGCCCCGGCCGATGGCAAGAAGGCTGCCGCGGGCGCGTCGGCGCCATCCGCCGCACCCGTTCCCGCACCTGCAGCCGCCCCCGCGGCCGGAAAGGCCTGACCATGGCGCTCAATACCGAAATCAACCTGGCCGACCTGACCAGCCAGTTCCGCGGGCTCAACCTGAACGAGCCGGAGACCTGGCCGGCCGCGCCGCGCGTGCTGTTCGCGATCCTGGCCGCGGCGGTAGTGCTGCTGCTGGGCTGGCAGTTCTACTGGAGCGCCAAGTTCGACGAACTCGAGCGCCAGCGCCAGGAGCAGGAAAGCCTGAAGCAAGCGTACCAGTCCAAGGTGGCGCAGGTGGCCAACCTCGAAGCGCTGCGCGCGCAGAAAAAACAGGTCGAGCAGCGCGTGGCGCTGCTGGAGCGTCAACTGCCCAACAAGACGGAAATGGATGCGCTGCTGGCCGACGTCAACCATGCCGGCGTGGCGCGCGGGCTGCAGTTCGAGCTGTTCAAGCCGCAGGCCGCGGTGATCAAGCCTTACTTTGCCGAGATCCCGGTGAACCTGCGCGTGACCGGGCGCTACCACGAGGTGGCCCAGTTCAATGCCGACGTGGCGGCGCTGTCGCGGATCGTATCGATGCACAACTTGCAGCTGGCCAATACCAAGGATGGGGGGCTGGCGATGGAGGCGGTGGCGATGGCCTACCGCGCGCTCGATCCTGACGAACAGGCGGCACAGCGCAAGGCCGACGCGGCCGCCGCCGCCGCCAAGGCCGGAGGTGCGAAATGAGCCGCACCGTTCGCACCCGTGCCCTGGCAAGGGCCGCGTCGCGGCGCACGCTGGCGGCGGCGCTGGCGCTCGGCTTGCTGAGCGCCTGCGGCGCCAGCGATGAAGACGCGCTGCGCCAATGGATGGACGCCACCCGCGGCGCCCGCGCCAAGCCGCCCGACCCCGTGCCCGACGCCCGGCCCTACGTGCCGCGCGAGTACGCCGCGGCCAATGCGCCCGAGCCGTTCGCGCAGGCCAAGATCGGCGAGCTGAACAAGACGCTGGCGGATTCGCCCGAAGCCGGCCGGCGCCGCGAGCCGCTGGAGGACTACCCGCTCGAAAACTTCAAGATGCTCGGGATGATGCAGAAGCATGGGGAAACCTTCGGCATCGTCCGTGTTGATAACAAGATCCACCATGTGAAGGTGGGTCAGTATCTCGGCCAGAGCTATGGCCGGGTGGTCCGCATCACCGATCAGGAGATCGTGTTGCGCGAATTGGTCCGGGAGGGGGTATCCGAGTGGAAAGAGAAAATGACCAGCCTGAAGCTGGACGCGGCGGCATGACCCCCGCGCGCTGGTACCGTGCGCGCGCGGGCGCCGTGATGAGGTCCATGGCCACGGCGTTGGCACTATGGCTTGCGCTTGGCGCACCGGCGGCGCTGGCTCAGGGCAACCGGATCAAGTCGGTGGACGTCAGCACGACCGGGGAGCAGACCGTGCTCGTGGTTGAACTCGAACGGCCGCTGGCGCAGAAGCCGGCGGACTTTACCACGCAGAACCCGGCACGGCTCGCGATCGATTTTTTCGATACCGGCTTTGCCGAGCGGCGCGCGCAGTATGAATACGGCGGCAAGCTGGTCAAGGCCGCCAATGTGATGCAGATCGGCGACCGTACGCGCGTGATTCTTGACCTGACGCGCAACGCCACCTATCGGACCGACCAGCGCGGCAATGTCTTCGTAGTGTCGCTGGATAACGTGGCGCCGGCGGCCAAGAGCGCTGCGCCGACGTTCGCCCCGGCCGCCGCGGCGCCTGGCGCGGCCGCGGGGCGGCCATCGGTGCGCAATATCGATTTCCGCCGCGGGGCCGACGGCGCGGGGCGCGTGGTGGTAGACCTGTCCTCGCGCGAGTCGGGCATCAATATTGCGCAACAGGGCAAGAACGTGGTGGTCGATTTCCTCGGCACCACGCTGCCGGAGAACCTGCGGCGGCACTTCGATGTCAGCGACTATGGCTCGCCGGTGCAAGGCATGCGTGCCTCCGACGCCAACGGCAACGCGCGCCTGACCATCGAACCGCGCGGCAACTGGGAATACAGTTCCTACCAGACCGACACCCAATTCGTGGTCGAGGTCCGCCCGGTCAAGGAAGACCCGACCAAGCTGATCAGCGGCCCTGGCTATCGCGGCGAGCGCCTGTCGCTGAACTTCCAGAACATCGACATCCGCTCGCTGCTGCAAGTGTTTGCCGACTTCACCAACCTGAACATCATCACCAGCGAAAGCGTGCAGGGCAACATCACGCTGCGCTTGAAGGACGTGCCGTGGGACCAGGCGCTGCAGATCGTGATGGATGCGAAGGGGCTGGCCTCGCGCCGCAATGGCAACGTGCTGTGGGTGGCGCCCAAGGCGGAACTGCAGACCAAGGAGAAGCTGGAGCTCGAGTCGCAGCAGCAGATCAATGATCTCGAGCCGATCCGCAGCCAGGTGTTCCAGCTCAATTACCAGCGTGCCGAGGACGTGCGCCGGATGCTGCTGGGCATGGGCGCCGGCGGTGGCGCGGTCGCCCCCATCGGTGCCGCGGGCGCTGCGGGCGCCAGCACGCGCATGCTGTCCAAGCGCGGTTCGCTGACGGCCGATGCGCGTACCAACCAGCTCTTCGTGTCGGATATCGCCTCCAAGCTGGAAGAGGTGCAGAGCTTTATCGGCAAGATCGACATCCCGGTGCGCCAGGTCATCATCGAGGCGCGCATCGTCGAGGCCACCGATACCTTCAGCCGCAACCTGGGCGTGAAGCTGGGCTTTGCCGGGCAGTACAACAATGCCCGCGTCGGCAATACCTATAACAACGTGCTGCCGGGCGCGACCTCGGACAACGGCCCGTTCCTGAGCCTGCCGGCCGGTTCCATCAACGGCACCAACCCGGCCAATATCGCGGTGAGCCTGTTCAACAGCGCCGCCACGCGCTTCCTGGCGCTGGAGCTGTCGGCGCTGGAGGCGGACGGCAAGGGCAAGATCATCTCCAGCCCGCGCGTGGTCACGGCCAACAACATCAAGGCGCTGATCGAGCAGGGCACCGAACTGCCTTACCAGGCCGCCACTTCCAGCGGCGCCACTTCGGTGCAGTTCCGCAAGGCCAACCTGAAGCTCGAGGTGACGCCGCAGATCACCCCCGAGGGCAATGTGCTGCTGGACGTGGACGTGAACAAGGACAGCGTCGGCATCCAGACCACGTCGGGCTTTGCCATCGACACCAAGCACGTGCAGACCCAGGTGCTGGTCGAGAACGGCGGCACTGTGGTGATCGGCGGCATCTACACCCAGACCGAGTCCACCGATGTCGACAAGGTGCCGCTGCTGGGCGATATCCCGGTGCTCGGCTACCTGTTCAAGAACAACGCCAAGGTGCGCAACCGGACCGAGTTGCTGGTGTTCCTGACGCCGCGCATCCTTAACGAAAGCGTGTCGCTCAAGTAGGGCCGGGGCGCCGGATACAGTAGACTGGCAGGCCGCATCGATCCGATGCGGCCTTTTTTTTGCGCCGCGCGCCGCACCGGCCGGTTCCGGAATGCTCGCGCAACGTCGAGAAATGCGGGCTATGCCGCATTCGGCACTTGCCGGCCGCGCCACAACATAAGAAGATGATGCAGTTCCCAACCGGGGAGGACGGCCCGCATGCCGCGCTCCCGAACCACAGTCCCGTGACAGCCTCAGCGACAGGGCCGGCGGCGCAGCGCCAGGCGCCGGATCGGCGCGAAGCCGAACGATCCGATGCCGACCGCCCGGAATCCGATCGACCCAACCTTTTTTTCGTCGGCCTGATGGGCGCCGGCAAGACCACCGTGGGCCGCACGGTGGCGCGGCGCCTGCACTATCCGTTTTTCGATTCCGACCATGAGCTGGAGGCGCACTGCGGCGTGCGCATCCCGGTGATCTTCGAACTCGAGGGCGAGGCCGGCTTCCGCGACCGCGAAACCGCGATGATCCGCGAACTGGCGCAGCGCCAGGGTATCGTGCTGGCCACCGGCGGCGGGGCGGTGCTGCGGGCCGAGAACCGCGAGGTGCTGAAAGCCCGCGGCACCGTCGTGTACCTGCGCGCCAGCCCGCACGACCTGTGGCTGCGCACCCGGCATGACCGCAACCGGCCGCTGCTGCAAACCGACGACCCCAAGGGCAAGCTCGAGGCGCTGTATGCAGAGCGCGACCCGCTGTACCGCGAAGTCGCCGACTTCATCATCGAAACCGGCAAGCCCTCGGTGGCCCAGCTTGCTAATATGGTGTTGATGCAACTTGAAATGGCCGGTTTTCGGATCGATCCCCCGCAGCCGGCGTCCGCGCCCGCGGACGATACCGAGCCGCCGGCGCAGGACCCCAATCCATGATTACCCTTGAAGTCGACCTGGGCGAGCGCAGCTACCCCATCCATATCGGTACCGGCCTGCTTGACAATGCCGACCTGCTGCGCCCGCATGTGCGCGGCCAGCACGCCGTCATCGTTACCAACGAAACCGTCGGCCCGCTCTATGCGGCGCGGGTCGAGGCCGCGCTGGCGGCGCTCGGCAAGACCGTGCGCACCGTCACGCTGCCCGACGGCGAGTCCTTCAAGCACTGGGAAACGCTGAACCGGATCTTCGACGCGCTGCTGCAGGCCGGCGCCGACCGCAAGACCACGCTGGTGGCACTGGGCGGCGGCGTGGTCGGCGACATGACCGGGTTTGCCGCCGCCTGCTACATGCGCGGCGTGCCGTTTATCCAGATGCCCACCACGCTGCTGGCGCAGGTGGATTCGTCGGTGGGCGGCAAGACCGGCATCAACCATCCGCTCGGCAAGAACATGATCGGCGCGTTCCACCAGCCCAACGCGGTGATCGCCGACATCGACACGCTGCGCACGCTGCCGCCGCGCGAACTGGCCGCCGGCATGGCCGAGGTCATCAAGCACGGCGCCATTGCCGACGCCGACTACTTTGGCTGGATCGAGCGCAATATCCAGGCGCTGAACGCTTGCGACCCGGAGCTGATGGCCGTTGCCGTGCAGCGCTCGTGCGAGATCAAGGCGGGCGTGGTGGCAAAGGACGAGCGCGAGGGCGGGCTGCGCGCCATCCTCAATTTCGGCCATACCTTTGGCCATGCGATTGAGGCCGGCATGGGCTATGGCGCCTGGCTGCACGGCGAAGCCGTCGGCTGCGGCATGGTGATGGCCGCGGACCTGTCGCACCGGCTCGGCTTCATCGATATCGAGACGCTGGCCCGCATCCGCACCCTGACGCAGGCGGCGATGCTGCCGGTGGTGGCGCCGGAACTGGGCGCCGACCGCTATATCGAACTGATGAAGGTCGACAAGAAGGCCGAGGCCGGCAACATCAAGTTCATCCTGCTGAAGAAGCTCGGCGAGGCGTTCATCACCACGGTGCCGGACGCGGATCTGCGCGCCACGCTGGCGCACGCCATCCTCAAACCTCCCACCGAGGCACCGGTCGCCTGACCGATCGGTTATGCCTCGCCACCCCGACCCAGCCACCGGACGCGCCGCATGACCGACTTTGAAAGCCATCTCGCCCCTTACGCCGCCCGCTCCGCGCAGACGCGCGGGCGGGTGCACGCCGAACCCGCATCACTGTCGCGCAGCGAATTCCAGCGCGACCGCGACCGCGTGATCCACAGCACGGCGTTCCGGCGGCTCGAGTACAAGACCCAGGTCTTCGTCAACCATGAGGGCGACCTGTTCCGCACGCGGCTGACCCATAGCCTGGAGGTGGCGCAGATCGCGCGCTCGATCGCGCGCAACCTGCGCCTGAACGAGGACCTGGTCGAGGCCATCTCGCTGGCGCACGACCTGGGCCACACCCCGTTCGGCCACGCCGGTCAGGACGCGCTGAACCAGTGCATGAAGAACCACGGCGGCTTCGAGCACAACTTGCAGAGCCTGCTGGTGGTGGACGAGCTGGAAGAGCGCTACGGCGGCTTCAATGGCCTGAACCTGACTTTCGAGACGCGCGAGGGCATTCTCAAGCATTGCTCGCGCGTCAATGCCTCGGCGCTGGGCGAACTGGGGCGGCGCTTCCTGGAAGGCACGCAACCGTCGCTGGAGGCCCAGCTCGCCAACCTTGCCGACGAGATCGCCTACAACAATCACGATATCGACGACGGGCTGCGTTCCGGCCTGCTCACGCTGGAGCAGCTCGACGAGGTGCCGATGTGGGCGCGCCACCGGGCCGAGGTGGCCGAGGCCTTCCCTGGCATCAATGGCCGGCGCGCCATCAACGAGACGGTCCGGCGCATGATCAACACGCTGATCGTCGACCTGATCGAAACCACCAGCCGCAATATCGCCGATGCCAACCCGCGCAATATCGACGCCGTGCGTGCCGCCGGCCCGCTGGTCGGCTTCAGCCCGCGGATCCACGAGGAAGCCGCCGCGCTCAAGCGCTTCCTGTTCCGGCACCTGTACCGGCATTACCTGGTGATGCGCATGTCGGCCAAGGCCCAGCGCATCGTCGGCGACCTGTTCCAGGCCTTCATGTCCGATCCGCGCCTGCTGCCGCCCCAGTACCAGGCCGGCCATGGCGGCGACCAGTCGCGGCTGATCTCGCATTACATTGCCGGCATGACCGACCGCTACGCCATCCGCGAGCACCGCCGCATCTTCGCGGTCAGCGAGGGGACTGCCCCCTGAAAAATAGGGACGGATCAGGCTATGATGCGGGCATCCCAGCCCGCACGACCTGTCATGGCTCGCCTTCCCCGTTTTTCCCCCACCGGACTGCCCGCGCTGGTGTTGCAGCGTGGCAACAATCGCCAGCCCGTCTTCCTGGGCACTGTCGACTACCTGCACTACCTCGATTGCCTGCGCATGGCCGCGCGCGAGCATGACTTGGCCGTCCATGCCTATGCGCTGCGGCCCAACCACGTGCATCTGGTGGCAACGCCCAAAAGTGAGGACGCGCTTAGCCTGACCATGCAGGCCGTCGGGCGCCGCTACGCGCGCTACTTCAACCGCGTGGCGGGGCGCACAGGCACGTTGTGGGATGGGCGCTTCCGCTCCGCCGTGTTCGATCCGGCCCAATGGATGCTCCCGGCCATGCTTTATGTCGAGGGCAACGCGGTGCGCGCGGGGGAGGTCAGCACGCCCGAAGGCGACCGCTGGAGCAGCTACCGCCATCACGCTGGCATCGAGGCAAGCCCCTTTGTCAGCGACCACGCCGCCTATTGGGAATTGGGCAATACCCCGTTCGAGCGGCAGTCGAACTACCGCATGCTTAGCGCCGAAGGCCTTTCCGGCCGGACCCTGGACACGTTGCGTACCCATGCGCATAGCGGCTGGCCATTGGGCGACGACGCGTTCCTGGCGCAACTGGAAAGACAAGCCACGCGACGCGTCCAGCCGTTGCCGAAGGGACGCCCTAAAAAGGTGCAAAGCCAAGCTGAAAATGAGGCTAAAACGCCATAATCTATATCTGTCCCTATTTAATGAGTTCACCGAAACGGTGCGACCTTTAATGTGTTCCGACCCCATTTAATTTTTTTGCGGGGCGGTGGCGATTCCCATATAGTTGCTCCACCCACAGTCATTGTGCGGCGCGTCACGCTCGTGTACGCCGCTGCGGCCCGCTGACAGCTTCGTCCCCATTTCCCGTCCCGCCGGTCCACCGGTTTGGGTGGATCTAAAGAAAGCACGCGGTCCCGTTCCGGTAGTCCAGCCATTCGCGCAGCCTTCACCGGAATTCAGCCCGTGGACCAAATGAAGAACCCTTCGGCCCAAGCGCAGACCAGCGAGCACCTCAGCGCGTCTTCCTCCGCCCTCGACCTGCGTCCGCAGGCACAAGGCATGTACGACCCGACCAACGAGCATGACGCCTGCGGCGTCGGCATGGTCGCGCATATCAAGGGCAAGAAGTCGCACGAGATCATTTCCCAGGGCCTGAAGATCCTGGAGAACCTGGACCACCGCGGTGCGGTCGGCGCCGATCCGCTGATGGGCGATGGCGCCGGCATCCTGATCCAGATCCCCGACCAGTTCTACCGTGAAGAGATGGCGGCGCAGGGCGTGAGCCTGCCGCCGGCCGGCGAATACGGCGTCGGCATGATCTTCCTGCCCAAGGAACACGCCTCGCGCCTGGCCTGCGAGCAGGAACTGGAGCGCACGGTCCGCCTGGAAGGCCAGGTCGTGCTGGGCTGGCGCGACGTGCCGGTCGACGCCGCCATGCCGATGTCCCCTACGGTGCGCAAGACCGAGCCGGTGATCCGCCAGATCTTCATCGGGCGCGGCCGCGACATCATGACCACGGACGCGCTGGAACGTAAGCTCTACGTGATCCGCAAGACCGCCAGCCACGCCATCCAGGCGCTCAAGCTCAAGCACGGCAAGGAGTATTTCGTGCCGTCGATGTCGGCCCGTACCGTGGTGTACAAGGGCCTGCTGCTGGCCAACCAGGTCGGCGAGTACTACCTGGACCTGCTGGACCAGCGCGCGGTCTCGGCCCTGGCCCTGGTGCACCAGCGCTTCTCGACCAACACCTTCCCGGCCTGGGAACTGGCCCACCCGTACCGCATGGTCGCCCACAACGGCGAAATCAACACGGTCAAGGGCAACGTCAACTGGATCAACGCCCGTACCGGTGCGATCTCCTCGCCGGTGCTCGGCGACGACCTGCCCAAGCTGTGGCCGCTGATCTACCCGGGCCAGTCCGATACGGCATCGTTTGACAACTGCCTCGAACTGCTGACGATGGCCGGCTACCCGCTCGTCCACGCGATGATGATGATGATCCCGGAAGCCTGGGAACAGCACACGCTGATGGACGACAACCGCCGCGCGTTCTACGAGTACCACGCCGCCATGATGGAGCCGTGGGACGGCCCGGCCGCGATCTGCTTCACCGACGGCCGCCAGATCGGCGCCACGCTGGACCGCAACGGCCTGCGTCCGGCCCGCTTCTACGTGACCGAGGACGACATCGTCGTGCTGGCTTCGGAAGCCGGCGTGCTGCCGTTCCCCGAGTCGCGCATCGTGCAGAAGTGGCGCCTGCAGCCGGGCAAGATGTTCCTGATCGACATGGAGCAGGGCCGCATCATCGACGACAAGGAACTCAAGGACAACCTGGCCAACGCCAAGCCGTACAAGAGCTGGATCGACGCCGTGCGCATCAAGCTCGACGAGATCGATGCCAAGCCGGAAGACGTCGCCGCCGAGAAGAAGCCCGTGGCCAAGCTGCTGGATCGCCAGCAGGCGTTCGGCTACACCCAGGAAGACGTCAAGTTCCTGATGGCGCCGATGGCGCTGGCCGGCGAGGAAGCCACCGGCTCGATGGGCAACGACTCGCCGCTGGCGATCCTGTCGTCCAAGAACAAGACGCTGTACCACTACTTCAAGCAGCTGTTCGCGCAGGTCACCAACCCGCCGATCGACCCGATCCGCGAGAACATGGTGATGTCGCTGGTGTCGTTCATCGGCCCCAAGCCGAACCTGCTGGAACTGAACAACATCAACCCGCCGATGCGCCTCGAAGTGTCCCAGCCGGTGCTGGACTTCAAGGACATTGCCAAGATCCGCAACATCGAGCACTACACCGGCGGCAAGTTCCGTGCGTACGAACTGAACATCTGCTACCCGACCGCGTGGGGCAAGGAAGGCATCGAAGCGCGCCTGGCCTCGCTGTGCGCCGAGGCCGTGGATGCGGTGCGTTCGGGCTACAACATCCTGATCGTGACCGATCGCCCGGTCGATGCCGACCATGTCGCGATCCCGGCGCTGCTGGCCACCTCCGCGATCCACCACCACCTGGTGGAGAAGGGCCTGCGCACGTCGACCGGCCTGGTGGTCGAGACCGGCACCGCGCGCGAAGTGCACCACTTCGCGCTGCTGGCTGGCTATGGCGCCGAAGCCGTGCACCCGTACCTGGCGATGGAAACCCTGGCCGACATGGCCAGCGGCCTGTCAGGCGACCTGTCGCCGGAAAAGGCGGTCAAGAACTTCGTCAAGGCGATCGGCAAGGGCCTGTTCAAGGTGATGTCCAAGATGGGCATCTCCACCTACATGTCGTACACCGGCGCGCAGATCTTCGAAGCCATCGGCCTGTCGCGCGAGCTGGTGCAGAAGTACTTCCACGGCACGCCGTCGAACGTCGAGGGCATCGGCATCTTCGAGGTCGCCGAGGAAGCGCTGCGCCTGCACAAGGACGCCTTTGGCAACAACCCGGTGCTGGAAAACATGCTGGACGCCGGCGGCGAGTACGCCTTCCGCATCCGCGGCGAAGAGCACATGTGGACGCCGGATTCGATCGCCAAGCTGCAGCACTCGGTGCGCGCCGAGGACGCCAAGGGTTCGTACCAGACGTACAAGGAATACGCCAACATCATCAACGACCAGAGCAAGCGCCACATGACGCTGCGTGGCCTGTTCGAGTTCAAGGTTGACCCGGCCAAGGCGATTCCGCTGGAAGAAGTCGAGCCGGCCAAGGAAATCGTCAAGCGCTTCGCCACCGGCGCGATGTCGCTCGGCTCGATCTCGACCGAAGCCCATGCCACGCTGGCCGTGGCGATGAACCGCATCGGCGGCAAGTCGAACACCGGCGAAGGCGGCGAGGACGAGAAGCGCTACCGCAACGAACTGCGCGGCATCCCCATCAAGCAGGGCGACAGCCTGAAGAGCGTGCTGGGTGACGTGATCGAGGCCGACCTGCCGCTGCAGGAAGGCGATTCGCTGCGCTCGAAGATCAAGCAGGTGGCGTCGGGCCGTTTCGGCGTGACCGCCGAGTACCTGGCTTCGGCCGACCAGATCCAGATCAAGATGGCGCAGGGCGCCAAGCCGGGCGAAGGCGGCCAGCTGCCGGGCCACAAGGTCTCGGACTACATCGGCAAGCTGCGTTACTCGGTGCCGGGCGTGGGCCTGATTTCGCCGCCGCCGCACCACGACATCTACTCGATCGAAGATCTGGCCCAGCTGATCCACGACCTGAAGAACGTCAACCCGTCGTCGGATATCTCGGTCAAGCTGGTGTCCGAAGTGGGCGTCGGCACGGTGGCCGCGGGCGTGTCCAAGGCCAAGGCCGACCACGTCGTGATCGCCGGCCATGATGGCGGCACCGGCGCCTCGCCGTGGTCGTCGATCAAGCACGCCGGCACGCCGTGGGAGCTGGGGCTGGCCGAGACGCAGCAAACGCTGCTGCTCAACGGCCTGCGCAACCGCATCCGCGTGCAGGCCGACGGCCAGATGAAGACCGGCCGCGACGTCGTCATCGGCGCGTTGCTGGGCGCCGACGAGTTCGGCTTCGCCACGGCACCGCTGGTGGCCGAGGGCTGCATCATGATGCGCAAGTGCCACCTGAACACCTGCCCGGTGGGCGTGGCCACGCAGGATCCGCAACTGCGCAAGAAGTTCCAGGGCAAGCCGGAGCACGTGGTCAACTTCTTCTTCTTCGTTGCCGAAGAAGCGCGCGAGATCATGGCCCAGCTGGGCATCCGCACCTTCGACGAGCTGATCGGCCGCGCCGACCTGCTCGACACCAAGGCCGGCATCGAACACTGGAAGGCACGCGGCCTGGACTTCAGCCGCATCTTCCACCAGGTGTCGCTGGGCGCGGACGTGCCGCTGTACCACACCGACGTGCAGGACCACGGCCTGTCGGCCGAAGCCGGCAAGGCGCTGGACCACGTGCTGATCGCCAAGGCCCGTCCGGCGATCGAGAAGGGCGAGCGCGTCTCGTTCATCCAGCCGGTCAAGAACGTCAACCGTACCGTCGGCGCGATGCTGTCCGGCGTGGTCGCCAAGCAATACGGCCACGAAGGCCTGCCTGACGACACCATCCACATCCAGCTGCAAGGCACCGCCGGCCAGTCGTTCGGCGCGTTCCTGGCGCACGGCATCACGCTGGACCTGGTCGGCGACGGCAACGACTACGTCGGCAAGGGCCTGTCGGGCGGCCGCGTGATCGTGCGTGCCCCGCACGAGTTCCGCGGCGATCCGACCCGCAACATCATCGTCGGCAATACCGTGCTGTACGGCGCCATCGCCGGTGAAGCATTCTTCAACGGCGTGGCCGGCGAGCGCTTCGCGGTGCGTAATTCGGGCGCCGTAGCGGTGGTGGAAGGCACTGGCGACCACGGTTGCGAGTACATGACCGGCGGCACGGTGGTGGTGCTGGGCGGCACCGGGCGCAACTTCGCCGCCGGCATGTCGGGTGGCGTGGCCTACGTCTACGACGAGGACGGCCTGTTCGACAAGCGCTGCAACACCTCGATGGTGGCGCTGGAAGCGGTGCTGGCCTCGGCCGACCAGGAGAAGGGCCAGCCCCAGGCTTCGTGGCACAAGGTCGACGGCAAGCGCGTGCTGGACGAAGTCATGCTGCGCAACCTGATCGAGCAGCACTTCCGCTACACCGGCTCCGAGCGCGCCAAGGCGCTGCTGGCTGACTGGACCACGGCACGCCGCAAGTTCGTCAAGGTGTTCCCGACCGAGTACAAGCGCGCGCTGGGCGAGATGTACGCCAAGGAACAGGCCGCCCGCGACAGCGACCGCGAGGCCATCGCGGCCTGAGCGCAGCAACCAAGCAGCGATGGGCCGCGGCAGCCGCCGTGGCCCTGACAAGATACTGACCCCACCGCAGGGCCGGCGACGCCGCCGGTCCCGCGCAGCATGACCAAGGACGCAACATGGGTAAGGCGACTGGCTTTCTCGAATTTCCGCGCCAGAACGAAGGCTACGAACCGGTAGTCAAGCGCGTGAAGCACTACAAGGAATTCGTGTTCGCGCTGTCCGACAGCGAAGCGAAGCTCCAGGGTGCGCGCTGCATGGACTGCGGCATCCCGTTCTGCAACAACGGCTGCCCGGTCAACAACATCATCCCCGACTTCAACGACCTGGTGTATCGCCAGGACTGGAAGTCGGCGATCGAGGTGCTGCACCAGACCAACAACTTCCCCGAGTTCACCGGCCGCATCTGCCCGGCACCGTGCGAGGCCGCCTGCACGCTGGGCATCAACGAGCTGCCGGTGGGCATCAAGTCGATCGAGCACGCCATCATCGACAAGGCCTGGGAAGAAGGCTGGGTCAAGCCGCAACTGCCGCGCCACAAGACCGGCAAGACCGTGGCCGTGGTCGGCTCCGGCCCCGCCGGCATGGCCGCCGCCCAGCAGCTGGCACGCGCCGGCCATGACGTGACCGTGTTCGAGAAGAACGACCGCATCGGCGGCCTGCTGCGCTACGGCATCCCCGACTTCAAGATGGAGAAGACGCTGATCGACCGACGCATCGAACAGATGCAGGCCGAAGGCGTGACCTTCCGTGCGGGCGTGATGGTGACCGACGGCGAACTGCCGGCCGGCATCAAGAACTACGCGCGGGAAACCATCTCGGCCCAGGCCCTGATGGAACAGTTCGACGCCGTGGTGCTGGCGGGCGGCTCGGAAGTGCCGCGCGACCTGCCGGTGCCGGGCCGTGACCTGGCGGGCATCCATTTCGCGCTGGAGTTCCTGATCCCGCAGAACAAGGAAGTCGCGGGCGATGGCGCCAACGAGATCCGTGCCGAAGGCAAGAACGTGATCGTGATCGGCGGCGGCGATACCGGCTCCGACTGCGTGGGCACGTCCAACCGCCACGGCGCCACCTCGGTGACCCAGTTCGAACTGCTGCCGCAGCCGCCGGAAGAAGAGAACAAGCCGCTGGTGTGGCCGTACTGGCCGATCAAGCTGCGCACCTCGTCGTCGCACGACGAAGGTTGCGAGCGCGACTGGTCGGTCGCCACCAAGGAATTCATCGGCGAGAACGGCAAGGTGACGGCACTGAAGGCCTGCCGCGTCGAATGGAAGGACGGTCGCATGCAGGAAGTGGAAGGCAGCGAGTTCATCCTGCCGGCCGACCTGGTGCTGCTGGCGATGGGCTTCACCAACCCGGTGGGCTCGATGCTGGAAGCGTTCGGCGTCGACACCGACGCGCGCAAGAACGCCAAGGCCTCGACCGAGGGCGAGCGTGCCTACCACACCAACGTACCCAAGGTGTTCGCCGCCGGCGACGTGCGCCGCGGCCAGTCGCTGGTGGTGTGGGCGATCCGCGAAGGCCGCCAGGCCGCGCGCTCGGTCGATGCGTTCCTGATGGGGCATACCGACCTGCCGCGCTGATCCGGCGTTACCGTCCGAACAAAAAGCCCGCCTGGCGCAAGCCGGCGGGCTTTTTCTGTTGGGGGCCGGGGTTCAGCCGGCCAGTGTCCGCTCCATCAGCACCGCACCGGCGCCGTATGCCGCCAGCTTGCCGGCATGCCGGGCGGACATCTGCGCCGGCACCGGGGCGTACCCGAGCCTGCGCCACCACGGCGCCGCGGCCTGCACCGCGACCAGCCGCGAGCGCCGCAGCCCTGCGGCGTGCGCCGCTGCCTGCGCCGCCGCGTACAGGCGCGGCGCCAGTCCGGCGCCGCGGCCGGCGGGCGCCACGGCCATGTCGTGCACAAACCAGGTCAGGGTGTCAGGGGCGGCATTCCGGCGCCAGCCATCGTCGAGCACGCCGTCCAGCGGCGGCAGGCTGTGTTCGGGCCAGGCGTGGGTGAACAGGTAGGCGGCGAGGGTGCCGCGCTGCGCGGGGCCGTGCGCGACCGAGCAGGTGGCCGGCGACAGCGCCAGCCGGCTGGCCAGCGCCGCCTGGCCTTCCAGCAGACCCTCGGCATAGCAGCTGGCCTGCACCGCGAGCACGGCCGGCAGGTCGGACCAGACCATGGGCCGCACGGTGAATTTCGTCATCGGCGGATTATAGCCATGCCCTGCGCCGCCCCCCGCCGGGGCGCATTTGGCAAGGCGTGGCAAGGCTTTCAGGGTTCTCCCGGCTATGGTTTACGTGCCTGTGGCGGCCCCGGCATTGTCCTTACAATTTTCTAAAACAAACAACGGAAACTGCCTCGCCAATCCTTTTTCCCCAGAACCAGTTTGCCGCCTCCTCAGGAGACGGGCCGGAGGAAAACGATGTCCGAAGTGCGCAATTTGTCGCGGCTTTGGCGAGGTAAAGCGAAGTTCGCGCCGCGCCTGCCCGCGGCCGCCGCCCGGCGCTGGCTCCCGCCCGTGCTATGCCTGTACGCCCTGGGATGTGCCACCCTGGCTTTCGCCGTGCCGGCCAGGCCCGCGCATGCCGGCACCCAGCCGCTGGCGCGCAGCATGACGTTCCCTGACCGCCCTATGCGCCTGATCGTGCCGTTCCCGGCCGGCGGCGTCGCCGACGCCGTGGCGCGGATGCTGGCCGAGCACCTGTCGGCCAGGCTGGGTGTGCCGGTCGAGGTAGACAACCGTCCCGGCAGCGCCGGCACCATCGCCGGCGATGTCGTCGCCAAGGCCAGCTCCGATGGCCATACGCTGCTGTTCCACCAGGCCAATATGCTGATCCAGCCGGGGCTGGAGCCAGTGCCGTACGACGTCGTGCGCGACTTCACGCCGGTGGCGCGCGTGGCCACCACGCCGCTGTTCCTGGTGATCGACGCGCGGCTGCCGATGCGCACCCCGGAACAATGGATGACCGCGGTCAAGTCGAGTCCCGGTTCCTACAGCTATGGCTATGGCCAGCCCGGCAGCCCTTCGCACCTGTACGCCGAATACGCGGTGCGCGGCCTGCGCGGTGGTGTGCCGCTGGTCACCAGCAAGGGCGAGGCCGCGGTGGTGCAGGAAATGCTGGCCGGCCGTATCAGCGCCTGTTTTTGTTCGTTCGCGGCGGTCCAGAGCCAGGTCAGGAGCGGCGGGCTGCGGCTGGTCGGCGTGACCGGTGTGGCGCGTTCGCCACTGGCACCGCTGGTGCCGACGCTACAGGAATCGGGGCAGGATGGCTACGCCGCAGCGGCCTGGTTTGGCGTGATGGCGCCGGCCAAGACGCCGCGCGCGATCGTGGCGCGGCTGGCGGGGGAGCTTGAAGGCGTGATGTCCGAGCGGGAGGTGCGTTCGCGCCTGCAGGCCGCCGGCCTGACGCCGCTGCGCGACTCGCCGGAGGCATTTGCCACCGCGATTCGCTCGGAATCGATCCAGTGGCAAGTCATCCTGAGGGATTTGCCGACCGCCCAGGAGCCTTGAGCCGTACGGCGTCATGGCGGCGATCAGGCCGGTTTCCCTGGGGAATCGGCCTGATGGCGTTGCAGCCAGGAGAATTCTGAGGCACCGCGGGCACGATTCATGTGGCGCGCGGCACACGGGTACCAGCAGGGCTAGGTAGTACACCTTATAATGCGCCCCTGTCCCGACCGGTGCCAACGTGACCGATTCTGCTCAAAACCTTGTCGAACTGACTGCGGTGGATTTCGCCTATGCGGACCGCGGCAAGCCGATCCTGTCCGGCCTGACCATGCAATTCCCGCGCGGCAAGGTGATCGCGGTGATGGGCGGTTCGGGCTGCGGCAAGACCACGGTGCTGCGGCTGGTCGGCGGCCAGGTGCGGCCGCAGTCGGGCGCGGTGCGCTTTGCCGGCACGGATATCCACCAGCTGGACACCGCCGGCCTTTACGCCGTGCGCCGCCAGATGGGCATGCTGTTCCAGTTCGGCGCGCTGTTTACCGACCTGTCGGTGTTCGACAATGTCGCATTCCCGCTGCGCGAGCACACCGACCTGCCCGAGTCGATGATCCGCGACCTGGTGCTGATGAAGCTCAACGCGGTCGGACTGCGCGGCGCGCGCGACCTGATGCCGTCGCAGATCTCCGGCGGCATGGCGCGGCGCGTGGCGCTGGCCCGCGCGATCGCGCTGGATCCGGCGCTGCTGATGTATGACGAGCCCTTTGCCGGCCTGGATCCGATCTCGCTGGGCCTGACCGCGCGCCTGATCCGCAGCCTCAACGACGCGCTCGGCGCCACCACCATCATCGTCTCGCACGACGTGCACGAGACCTTCCAGATCGCCGACTACGTCTATTTCATTGCCGACGGGCGCATCGCCGCCGAAGGCACCCCCGAGGCCCTGCGCGCCTCCACCGATCCGTTCGTGCATCAATTTGTCCATGCCGAGGCCGACGGCCCGGTGCCGTTCCACTATGCCGGACCGTCGCTGGCCGAGGATTTCGTCGGGGGGGCGCGGTGATCGGCTTCTTTACAGCCATCGGCGCCGCGGTGCGCCGCAGCGTTTCCGGTCTCGGCCACGCCACGCGCATGTTCCTGACGGTGCTGGGCCTGTCGCCCGCGCTGCTGCGCCGCTTCCGGCTGGTGACCGACCAGGTCTTCTTTGTCGGCAACCTGTCGCTGGTGATCATCGCGGTATCCGGCCTGTTTGTCGGCTTCGTCCTCGGGCTGCAGGGCTACTACACGCTCAACCGCTACGGCTCCGAGCAGGCGCTGGGGCTGCTGGTGGCGCTGTCGCTGGTGCGTGAACTGGGCCCGGTGGTGACCGCGCTGCTGTTCGCGGGCCGTGCCGGCACTTCGCTGACCGCCGAGATCGGTCTGATGAAGGCGGGCGAGCAACTCACGGCCATGGAAATGATGGCGGTCAATCCGCTGCAGCGCGTGGTCGCGCCGCGCTTCTGGGCGGGCGTGATCGCCATGCCGGTGCTGGCTGCGATCTTCAGCGCGGTGGGCATCCTGGGCGGCTACGTGGTCGGCGTGCAGCTGATCGGCGTCGACGCCGGCGCATTCTGGTCGCAGATGCAGGGCGGCGTCGACGTGCGCGCCGACGTGCTCAACGGCGTGATCAAGAGCTTCATTTTTGGCATCGCGGTGACGTTCATTGCGCTGTACCAGGGATTCGAGGCCAAGCCCACGCCGGAAGGCGTCTCGCGCGCGACCACCCGCACCGTGGTGATCGCGTCGCTGGCGGTGCTGGGGCTGGATTTCCTGCTGACGGCGCTGATGTTCAGCAACTGAGCGGGGCGCCAGCGGGCCACAATGCGGGAAGCACGACAACAAGGCAGCGACAGACACTACGGGGTTGAAGAAAGAGATTCCAATGAAAAAGAACACACTCGATTTCTGGGTGGGGCTGTTTGTGGCGGCAGGGTTCGTCGCCTTGCTCTTCCTGGCTCTCAAGGCGGGAAACATGAGCGCCTTCAGCTTCCAGGACACCTATAGCGTGCAGGCCCGCTTCGACAATATCGGCGGGCTCAAGCCGCGCGCGCCGGTCAAGAGCGCGGGCGTGGTGGTCGGCCGGGTCGCGGCGATCCGCTTCGACGACAAGACCTACCAGGCCACCGTCGAGATGAGCCTGGAAAAGCGCTACCAGTTTCCCAAGGACACTTCGGCCAAGATCCTGACCTCGGGCCTGCTGGGCGAGCAGTACATCGGCCTGGAAGCCGGCGGCGACACCGCCATGCTGGCCGACGGCGCGCGCATCACCATGACGCAGTCCGCCGTGGTACTTGAAAACCTGATCGGGCAGTTCCTGTACAACAAGGCCGCCGATGCCGGCGGCGGCGCGTCCACCGGCGCCAGTGCGCCGGCCCCGGCTGGAGATCTCAAGTGAACGCCGCCCGCCACCTCCGGAGCATCCTGGCCACGGCGGCCGCCGCGGCGGCGCTTGCCGGTTGCGCCACCGGCCCCACCGCCAACCCGAAGGACCCGCTGGAGCCGTTCAACCGCGAGGTCTCGAAGATCAATGAGGACTTCGACAAGGGCATCCTGCGCCCGGTAGCCCAGGTCTACGCCGACTACATGCCCACGCCGGTGCAGCGCGCGGTGGAGAACTTCTTCTCCAATGTCAGCGATGTCTATTCGGCGGTGAACAACCTGCTGCAGGGCAAGCCGACACGCGCGGCGGAAGACACCATGCGCGTGGCCATGAACACCGTGCTGGGCATCGGCGGCCTGATCGACATCGCCACCCCGGCGGGCCTGCCCAAGTACAAGGAAGACTTCGGCCAGACGCTCGGCGTGTGGGGCGTGCCGGCCGGCCCGTACCTGGTGCTGCCGCTGTTCGGGCCGAGCACGTTCCGCGACACCGCCGGCATGCTGGTAGACCGGCAGGCGGACCCGTCGGCGTACTTCTATCCGGTTTCGCTGCGCAATTCGCTGGTTGGCGTGCGCATCGTCGCCGGCCGGGCCCAACTGCTGGGCGCCAGCAACCTGCTGGAGCAGGCGGCGCTGGACAAGTACTCGTTCCTGCGTGACTCCTACCTGCAGCGGCGCCAGTACCTGATCTACGACGGCAATCCGCCGGGTGCCGAAGACGAGGACGAGACCGAAGGCTCTGCGCCGGCCGCGACCGACGCCAGTGCCGCGCCGGCACCCGCAACGGCTCCGGCTCCGGCTCCGGCGGCGGATGGTGCGTCGGCCCCTGCCGCCGAGCCGCCCAAGCCTGGCGCCGCGGGCGAGACCCAGCCAGAGGGCCAGAGCATGCCGATGCCGCCGGTGCTGCCGGGTGGCTTGCCGGGGGTACGCTTCCGCTGAGGCGATGAACACGTCACTGGCGCTGTGAATGCGCTGTGACCGCTGAAACAAATTGTTTGTAGGTGGCGCAAGCTGCGCTTTTCACGGCAGCGTGCGCGACGCCGCTATGTTCCAATCTGTACGGACCCGTGCCCTCCCGATATGTATCGAGGGGCCGGTGTGCGGGTCCGGACCTCTTTGATAAGAAGGAAATCTCACATGCTCAAGCGACTGTTGCTCCCCCTCCTGACGGCGGTTGCCTTCGCGGGGACCGCGCAGGCCCAGGTATCGGCTCAGGACGCGGCCTCCCCGGACGCGCTGGTCAAGGCCGTGGTCAACGACGTAATGTCGACCGTGAAGGCCGACAAGGACATGCAGGCCGGCAATATCGGCAAGATCACCGCGCTGGTCGAACAGAAGATCATTCCTAACGCCAACTTCCAGAAGACCACGCAGATCGCCATGGGTCGCAACTGGTCCAAGGCGACGCCCGAGCAGCAGAAGCAGATCACCGAGGAATTCAAGACCCTGCTGATCCGCACCTACGCCGGCGCCATCGCGCAGATCCGCGACCAGACCGTGCAGTACCGGCCGTACCGCGGCACCGCCGACGACACCGATGCCACCATCCGCACCCAGGTGCTCAACAAGGGCGAGCCGATCCAGATGGACTACCGCCTGGAAAAGACCGCGCAGGGCTGGAAGGTCTATGACATCAACGTGCTGGGCGCGTGGCTGACCGAGGCCTACAAGGGCAGCTTCAACACCATCGTCGGCCAGCAGGGCGTCGAAGGCGTGATCAAGACGCTGCAGGACCGCAACCGCCAGCTTGCCAACGCCAAGAGCTGACCTGCGCCGGCGGCGCGCCGCTGCAATGCAGCACGGCGCGTCGATGTGCACTACAATGGCCGTTCGCGACACAGGCTCCCGCCCCCGCGCGGGCGCCTTCGTTTTTAGTCCCTTATTTTCATTTCCGCATCCAGGCCACTGACGCCATGCTTTCGCCGGGTAACTCGCTGACCAACCAGAATGCCGCCGCCGTGCTGCGCGACGGGCTGGCGCGCGTGGCCCAGGGCGACGTCGAGGTGGACTGCACCGGCCTGGCGCAGGCGGACTCATCTGCCGTCGCCGTACTGCTGGCGTGGCATCGGGCCGCCGTGGCGCGCGGCCAGGCGCTGGTGCTGCGCGGCGTGCCGGCGCCCCTGGCGCAACTGGCCAGCCTGTACGGCGTAGACGGCCTGCTCGGCCTGGCGAGCGCAATCGCCCCAGCCGCCATCCCACCGCGACACCATCACCGACATTGATCCGGCATCGCCGGTCGCCAGCCTGGCGGCCGCACGCGATGCCGCGACGACCGCCTCGCGCGGCCGTCGAGCCCCCGGGACGGATCCGGCGGGGATCAAGCGGGACCAACCCCGCATCCCCTATAATTCCGGGTTGTTCGCCCATCCCCCTGCCTGTTGCCGGCCCAATCCATGCCGGACCAGGTTATCCGGGCACGCAGTTGCTCCCCATTTCCTGGCGGCCAGCCCCGAAAGAGCCGGACCCGCCACAAACAATCGGCCATGAAAGCCATTGAAATCCACGACGTTCGCAAGCGCTACCGCAACCTGCAGGCGCTCAAGGGCGTCAGCTTCACCGTCGAACGCGGCGAATTCTTCGGCCTGCTCGGGCCCAACGGCGCCGGCAAGACCACGCTGATCTCGATCCTCGCCGGCCTGAACCGGGCCGATTCCGGCCGCGTCAGTGTGCTGGGGCACGATGTCGTCGCCGATTACCGGATGGCGCGGCGTATGCTGGGCGTGGTGCCGCAGGAGCTGGTGTTCGATCCGTTCTTCACGGTGCGCGAGACGCTGCGGCTGCAGTCCGGCTATTTCGGCCTGACTCGCAACGACGACTGGATCGACGAAATCATGGCCAACCTGGACCTGACCGGGAAAGCCGACGCCAATATGCGCCAGCTTTCGGGCGGCATGAAGCGGCGCGTGCTGGTGGCGCAGGCCCTGGTGCACCGTCCCCCGGTGATCGTGCTCGACGAGCCCACCGCCGGCGTCGACGTGGAGTTGCGGCAAACGCTGTGGAAGTTCATCTCGCGCCTGAACCGCGAAGGGCACACCATCATCCTGACCACGCATTACCTGGAAGAGGCCGAGGCCCTGTGCGACCGCATCGCCATGCTCAAGTTCGGCGAAGTGGTGGCGCTGGACCGCACCAGCAACCTGCTGACCCAGTTTGCCGGCCTGCAGCTGGTGCTGACTTTCGCGCGCGGCAACCTGCCGCCAGCGCTGGAGCCGCTGCGCATGCCGGCCAACCCCGGCGAACGCGCGGTGCGGCTGCGGCTGTCGGGCTACCAGGCAGTGGAGCCGATCCTGGCCGCCTGCCGCGAAGCGGGCTGTGACATCGAAGACATGGAAATCAACAAGGCCGACCTCGAAGACGTATTCGTGCAGATCATGCGCCGCGAAGGCCATATGCCCGGCGCGCTGCCCGATCCGGCGATGGAGGCTGTGGCATGAAGCAGCCTGGCGAGATCGAAATCCTGGAAGACGCCCGCCTCGGCCCGATGGCCGTCGGCAGCCTGGTCGGCTTCCGCACCCTGCTTTACAAGGAAGTGCTGCGCTTCTGGAAGGTGAGCTTCCAGACCGTCGCCGCGCCGGTGCTGACCGCGGTGCTGTACCTGCTGATCTTCGGCCATGTGCTGGAAGACCGGGTCAAGGTCTATGACCAGATCAGCTACACCGCCTTCCTGGTGCCCGGCCTGGTGATGATGAGCGTGCTGCAGAATGCGTTCGCCAACAGCTCGTCGTCGCTGATCCAGTCCAAGATCACCGGCAACCTGGTGTTCGTGCTGCTGCCGCCGCTGTCGCACTGGGAGATGTTCGGCGCCTACGTGGTGGCCTCGGTGATCCGCGGGCTGACCGTCGGCCTGGGCGTGCTGCTGGTGACGGCTTGGTTCGCCAACCTGCACTTCGCCAACCTCGGCTGGATCCTGGTGTTTGCGCTACTGGGTGCGGGCATCCTCGGCACGCTGGGGCTGATCGCCGGCATCTGGGCCGAGAAATTCGACCAGCTGGCCGCGTTCCAGAACTTCCTGATCATGCCCGCGACCTTCCTGTCCGGCGTGTTCTATTCGATCCATTCGCTGCCGGCCTTCTGGCAGGCGGTGTCCCATGCCAATCCGTTCTTCTACATGATCGACGGCTTCCGCTATGGCTTCTTTGGCGTCTCCGACGTGTCGCCGCTGTTCAGCCTGGCGGTGGTCGGATCGGCGTTCGTGGTGCTGGCCGCGCTGGCGCTGCGCCTGCTGAAGTCCGGATACAAGCTGCGCCACTGAGCCGCAGCACCCCAAACATGAAGTGAAAGCCTGAAGAGAACCCCATGCTGCCTACACCGGAACAAGTCAGGGACTACATTGCCCAAGGACTGCCCTGCGAACATCTGCAAGTCGAGGGCGATGGCCAGCACTTCTTTGCCACCATCGTCAGCAACGAATTTGAAGGCAAGCGGCTGATCCAGCGCCACCAGCGTGTCTACGCGGCGCTGGGCGACCGCATGCGCGCCGAGATCCATGCGCTGTCGATGAAGACGCTGACCCCTGCCGAGTGGCAGGCTGGCGAAGGCAAGTAAGCTGCCCGGAATAATGCGCCGCGCCTTGCGCGGCTCCAGAACAATGACGCCGGGCGTGTGCCCGGCACAGACGACAGAACATGGACAAATTCCAGATCCACGGCAACGGCCCGCTCAAGGGTGAAATCCGCGTATCGGGCGCCAAGAACGCCGCCCTGCCAATCCTGTGCGCGGGCCTGCTGACGGCCGATACCGTCGCGCTGGACAACGTGCCGAACCTGCAGGACGTGCGCACCACGCTCAAGCTGCTGCGCCAGATGGGCATGCAGGCCGAGCTGGATGGCGCCCGCGTGACGCTTAACGGCGCCGACGTCAATCTGCTTGAGGCCCCGTACGAACTGGTCAAGACCATGCGCGCCTCGATCCTGGTGCTCGGTCCGCTGGTGGCGCGCTTTGGCGAGGCCCGCGTGTCGCTGCCCGGCGGCTGCGGCATCGGCGCGCGCCCGGTCGACCAGCACATCAAGGGCCTGCAGGCGATGGGCGCCGAAATCACCATCGAACATGGCTTTATCCATGCCCGCGCCAAGCGCCTGAAGGGCGCGCGCGTGGTCACCGACATGATCACCGTGACCGGCACCGAGAACCTGCTGATGGCCGCCACGCTGGCCGAAGGCGAAACCGTGCTAGAAAATGCCGCGCGCGAGCCCGAGGTAACCGACCTGGCGCAGCTGCTGGTCAAGATGGGCGCGAAGATCGACGGCATCGGCACCGACCGCCTGGTGGTGCACGGCGTCGAGCGCCTGCACGGCGCCAGCCACAGCGTCATTGCCGACCGCATCGAGGCCGGCACCTTCCTGTGCGCGGCGGCCGCGACCCTGGGCGACCTGGTGCTGCGCAACGTGCAGCCCGAGATCCTCGACACCGTGCTCGACAAGCTGCGCGAAGCCGGCGCCAGCATCGAGACCGGCGCCGACTGGATCCGCCTGGCGATGCCGCACCGCGCCCGCGCGGTAAGCTTCCGCACCTCGGAATATCCGGCCTTCCCGACCGACATGCAGGCCCAGTTCATGGCCCTCAACGCCGTCGCCGAGGGCACCGCGCGCGTGACCGAGACCATCTTCGAAAACCGCTTCATGCACGTCCAGGAACTGAACCGCCTGGGCGCCGACATCACCGTCGAAGGCAATACCGCGGTGGTCAACGGCGTGCCGCGCCTGTCGGGCGCCAACGTGATGGCGACCGACCTGCGCGCCTCGGCCAGCCTGGTGATCGCCGGCCTGGTGGCCGATGGCGAGACCGTGATCGACCGCATCTACCACCTGGACCGCGGCTACGACCGCATGGAAGACAAGCTGTCGGCAGTGGGCGCGAAGATCCGCCGCATTGCCTGAGGAAGTCCGATGAGCCCCACTTTCAACGCATCGCCCGACCAGTTGACGCTGGCGCTGTCCAAGGGCCGCATCTTCACCGAGACGCTGCCGCTGCTGGAAGCCGCCGGGATCCGCGTCACCGAGGATCCCGAGACCTCGCGCAAGCTGATTCTGCCGACTTCCGATCCGGCGGTGCGCGTGGTGATCGTGCGTGCCTCGGACGTGCCGACCTATGTGCAGTACGGCGCGGCCGACTTCGGCGTGGCCGGCAAGGACGTGCTGATGGAAAACGGCATGGCCGGCCTGTACGCGCCGATCGACCTGAACATCGCGCGCTGCCGCATGTCGGTGGCGGTGCCGGCCGGCTTTGACTACGCCAACGCGGTGCGCCAGGGCGCGCGCCTGGCCGTGGCCACCAAGTACGTGCAGACCGCGCGCGAGCATTTTGCGAAAAAAGGCGTTCACGTCGACCTGATCAAGCTGTACGGTTCGATGGAGCTGGGCCCGCTGGTGGGCCTGTCCGACGCCATCGTCGACCTGGTCAGCACCGGCAGCACGCTGCGCGCCAACAACCTGGTCGAAGTGGAAGAAATCGTGCAGATCTCGTCGCGGCTGGTGGTGAACCAGGCCGCGCTCAAACTCAAGCGCGAGCGGCTGGCACCGATCCTCGACGCCTTTGAACGCGCTTCGGCGGCACTGGCCTGAGGCCGTGGCCGCCCGAGAAGGAAAGAAGTCATGAACCCAACCGAAATGGAAAACCTGCCGGTCCGCCGGCTCGATTCCAGCGCGCCGGGCTTTGCCGAGGCGCTGCGCCAGGTGCTGGCCTTCGAGGCTGGCGAGGACGAGGCCATCGATCGCGCCGCCGCGCAGATCCTGGCCGACGTGAAGGCACGCGGGGACGCCGCGGTGCTCGAATACACCCGTCGCTTCGACCGTGTCGAAGCGGCGTCGATGGGCGCACTGGAGGTCGCGCAGCAGCAGCTGGAAGCCGCGCTCGAAGACCTCGAGCCCAAGCGCCGCGCGGCGCTTGAGGCCGCCGCCGCGCGCGTGCGTGCCTACCACGAGAAGCAGAAGATCGAATGCGGCAGCCACAGCTGGGAATACACCGAGGCCGACGGCACCATGCTGGGCCAGAAGGTGACACCGCTGGACCGAGTCGGCATCTACGTGCCGGGCGGCAAGGCCGCGTATCCGTCGTCGGTGCTGATGAATGCGATTCCGGCGCGCGTGGCGGGCGTGAAGGAAATCATCATGGTCGTGCCCACGCCGGGCGGCGTGCGCAATGAACTGGTGCTGGCCGCGGCGCAAATCGCCGGCGTCGATCGCGTGTTTACCATCGGCGGCGCCCAGGCGGTTGGTGCGCTGGCCTATGGCACCGCGACGCTGCCGCAGGTCGACAAGATTGTCGGCCCCGGCAATGCCTACGTCGCCGCGGCCAAGCGGCGCGTGTTCGGCACCGTCGGCATCGACATGATTGCCGGCCCGTCCGAGATCCTGGTGATCTGCGACGGCACCACCGACCCCGACTGGGTGGCGATGGACCTGTTCTCGCAGGCCGAGCACGACGAACTGGCGCAGTCGATCCTGCTGTGCCCGGATTCAGACTATATCGCCCGCGTCGAATCCAGCATCCAGCGCCAGCTTGGCACCATGCCGCGTCGCGACGTGATCGCCGCGTCGATCTCCGGCCGTGGCGCGCTGATCAAGGTGCGCGACATGGAAGAGGCCTGCGAGATCGCCAACGCGATCGCGCCGGAGCACCTCGAGATCTCCGCCGAAAACCCGCGCCAGTGGAGCGAGAAGATTCGCCACGCCGGCGCCATCTTCCTGGGCCGCTATACCAGCGAGTCGCTGGGCGACTACTGCGCCGGCCCGAACCACGTGCTGCCGACCTCCCGCACCGCGCGCTTCTCGTCGCCGCTGGGCGTCTATGACTTCCAGAAGCGCTCGAGCCTGATCGAGGTGAGCGAGGGCGGGGCGCAGATGCTCGGGCAGATCGCCGCCGAACTGGCCTATGGCGAAGGGCTGCAGGCCCACGCCCGCAGCGCGGAATACCGTTTCAAGCGTAGCTAACCCTGACCCAACCCACTCTGGAGCTTCCATGTCAGTCGTAGAGCCCTCCCTGATCGAACGCATCATCCGTGACGACGTGCGCGCCATGGGCGCTTACCACGTGCCGGATTCGCACGGTCTGGTCAAGCTCGACGCGATGGAGAATCCCTACCGCCTGCCGGCCGAACTGCGCGAGCAACTGGCCGCGCGGCTCGGTGAGGTCGCACTGAACCGCTATCCGGTGCCCAGCAGCGAAGCGCTGCGCGCGAAGCTGAAGACGGTGATGCAGGTGCCGGCCGGCATGGACGTGCTGCTCGGCAACGGCTCGGACGAAATCATCAGCATGCTGGCGCTGGCCGCGGCCAAGCCGGGTGCGAAGGTGATGGCACCGGTGCCGGGCTTTGTCATGTATGCGATGTCGGCGCAGTTTGCCGGCCTGCAATTCGTCGGCGTGCCGCTGCGCGCGGACTTTACGCTTGACCGCGCCGCCATGCTGGCGGCGATGGCCGAGCACCAGCCTGCCATCATCTACTTGGCGTACCCGAACAACCCCACCGGCAACCTGTTCGATGCCGACGACATGGAGGCCATCGTCCGCGCCGCCCAGGGCGAAGCCTGCAACAGCCTGGTGGTGGTCGACGAGGCCTACCAGCCGTTCGCCCAGCACAGCTGGATGCCGCGCCTGGTGGAGTTCGGCAACCTGCTGGTGATGCGCACCGTATCGAAGCTGGGCCTGGCCGGCATCCGCCTGGGCTACCTGGCCGGCGCCCCCGAATGGCTGGCGCAGCTGGACAAGGTGCGCCCGCCCTACAACGTCAACGTGCTGACCGAAGCGGCCGCGCTGTTCGCGCTCGAACACGTGTCCGTACTGGACGAACAGGCCGCGCAACTGCGCGCCGAGCGCGCCCGCGTGGCCGACGGCATGGCCGCGCAGCCCGGCGTTACCGTGTTCCCAAGCGCCGCCAACTTCGTGCTGGCGCGCGTGCCGGATGCCGCACAGACCTTCGACCGCCTGCTGGCCCGCAAGGTATTGATCAAGAACGTGAGTAAAATGCACCCGTTGCTGGCCAATTGTCTGCGCGTCACGGTCAGCACGCCCGAAGAAAACGCGCAGTTCCTTGAGGCATTCGCAGCGTCGCTGCAGGATTAACACCATGCGTGTTGCAGAGGTCACCCGCAATACTTCGGAAACGCAGATTCGCGTTTCCCTGAATCTCGACGGCAGCGGCCGCCAGAAGCTGGCGTCCGGCGTACCGTTCCTTGACCACATGCTGGATCAGATCGCCCGGCATGGCATGTTCGACCTGGAAGTCGAAGCCACCGGCGACACGCATATCGACGACCACCATACGGTGGAAGACGTCGGCATCACGCTCGGCCAGGCGGTTGCCAGGGCCATCGGCGACAAAAAGGGCATCACCCGCTACGGCCACAGCTACGTGCCGCTGGACGAATGCCTGTCGCGCGTGGTGATCGATTTCTCCGGCCGCCCCGGCCTGGAGTTCCACGTGCCGTTCACGCGCGCGCGCGTTGGCAGCTTCGACGTGGACCTGACCATCGAGTTCTTCCGCGGCTTCGCCAATCATGCGGGCGTGACCCTGCATATCGACAACCTGCGCGGCATCAATGCCCATCACCAGTGCGAAACGGTGTTCAAGGCCTTTGGCCGGGCCTTGCGCATGGCGGTGGAACTGGACCCGCGCGCGGCCAACACGATCCCGTCGACCAAGGGTACCCTCTGAGCTTCCTGAAACCGTAGGCGTGCCGGCTGATTGCGGCGCCCGCTGACCTTCCCGGCACGAACCCGGCCAGCGACGCTGGCGAACCGCAACCAATGGATACGCTCAAGTCGTTTATTTCGCTGCTGGCGCTGATCAACCCGATCGGGGCGATCCCGTTCTTCATCAGCCTGACCACGCAGCAGACCGAAGCGGAAAAGCGGCATACCATCAAGATCGCGTCGGTCTCGGTGGCAATCGTGGTGGCGGTGTCGGCGTTGCTGGGGCAGCAGATCATCGAGTTCTTCAATATCTCCGTGGCATCGCTGCAGGTGGGCGGCGGGCTCATCATGATCATGATGGCCATGAACATGCTGAATGCGCAGACCAGCCGCACCAAGGCCACGCCGGAAGAAGAGGACGAGGCCGAGGCGCGCTCGAGCATCGCGGTGGTGCCGCTGGCGCTGCCGCTGCTGACCGGGCCGGGCTCGATCAGCACGGTGATCGTCTATGCGGGCAAGACCCAGCACTGGTACCAGTTGCTGATCCTGGTCGGCATCGGCGCGTTGCTGGGCTCGGTGGTGTACCTGGTATTCCGCGCGGCGGACCCGATCGCCCGGGTGATCGGGCGCACCGGCATCAATATCGGCACGCGCCTGATGGGCTTGATCCTGTCGGCGCTGGCCGTGGAATTCATCGTGGACGGGCTGAAGACATTGTTGCCTGTTTTGAAATCATGACTACCATAGCAATTGTGGATTACGGCATGGGCAACCTGCGCTCGGTGGCGCAGGCGCTGCGCGCCGCGGCGCCGGAAGCCGATGTGCGGGTCGTGGATGCGCCCGAAGGCATCCGCTCGGCGGACCGCGTGGTGCTGCCGGGACAGGGCGCCATGCCCGACTGCATGTCGGCGCTGGGCGCGTCCGGCCTGCAGCAGGCGGTAGTCGAGGCCGCCGCCAGCAAGCCGATGCTGGGCGTGTGCGTGGGCGAGCAGATGCTGTTCGAATTCAGCACCGAAAGCCGCGCCGGCGCGGACCGCACCCCGGCGCTGGCGCTGATGCCCGGCCAAGTAGTGCGCTTTGCGCTGGACGGCATGACGCAGCCGGATGGCTCGCGCTACAAAGTGCCGCAGATGGGCTGGAACCGGGTGCGCCAGGCCAGGCCGCACCCGCTGTGGGACGGTATCCCGGACGACAGCTGGTTCTATTTCGTCCACAGCTACTATGTGCAGGCGCAGGATCCGGCCCATGTCGCCGGCGAAACGGAATACGGAGTCGTGTTTACCAGCGCGGTAGCGCGCGATAATATTTTCGCCACGCAGTTCCACCCCGAGAAAAGCGCGGCCCTGGGCCTGCAGCTGTACCGGAACTTCGTCCACTGGAATCCCTGAAGCACAGGCTTGCCGATTCGCGATTCGCTTTTTTTACCGATGTCCGACCGCTGACCGACCCGGCACCTGACCCGTTTCCAATCGACTATCGACCCGACCTGACCGGCATGCGCCGGTCTCGCTCAATCTCACTCACTCAACCACGCTCGTCACGCATATGTTGCTCATTCCGGCCATCGACCTGAAGGACGGTCAGTGTGTACGCCTCAAACAAGGCGACATGGACCAGGCCACCGTCTTTTCCGAAGATCCCGCCGCCATGGCACGCCACTGGGTGGAGCAGGGCGCCCGCCGCCTGCACCTGGTGGACCTGAATGGCGCGTTCGTGGGCAAGCCCCGCAACGAGGAGGCCATCAAGGCCATCATCGCCGAGGTCGGCGACGAGATCCCGGTGCAGCTGGGCGGCGGCATCCGCGACCTGAACACCATCGAGCGCTGGCTGGACGACGGGCTTTCGTACGTCATCATCGGCACCGCGGCGGTGAAGAATCCCGGGTTCCTGAAGGACGCCTGTTCGGCTTTCGGCGGTCATATCATCGTCGGCCTCGATGCCAAGGATGGCAAGGTGGCCACCGACGGCTGGAGCAAGCTGACCGGCCACGAGGTGGCGGACCTGGCGCGCAAGTATGAAGACTACGGCGTCGAGGCCATCATCTACACCGACATCGGCCGCGACGGCATGCTGCAGGGGATCAATATCGACGCCACCGTCAAGCTGGCGCAATCGATGTCGATTCCGGTGATTGCCAGCGGCGGCCTGTCCAACCTGGCCGATATCGACAACCTCTGCGCGGTGGAAGGCGAGGGCGTGGAAGGCGTGATTTGCGGCCGCGCGATCTACTCGGGCGACCTCAACTTTGCCGCCGCACAGGCGCTGGCGGACAAGCTGCGCGACGGGCAATAAGGCAACGGCGCCGCGGGGCGCCGCCGCCTCGCCGCTGCCCGCATGGCAGCGGTGGCGGACAAGGAATCTCATGCTAGCCAAACGTATCATCCCCTGCCTGGACGTGACCAACGGGCGGGTGGTCAAGGGCGTCAACTTTGTCGAGCTGCGCGATGCGGGCGATCCCGTGGAAATCGCGCGCCGCTATGACGAGCAGGGCGCCGACGAAATCACATTTCTCGACATCACCGCGACCAGCGACGGGCGTGACCTGATGCTGCATATCATCGAGGACGTGGCCTCGCAGGTCTTTATCCCGCTGACGGTGGGCGGCGGTGTGCGCACCGTCGAAGACGTGCGGCGCCTGCTCAATGCCGGCGCTGACAAGATCAGCGTCAACTCGTCGGCGATTGCCAATCCGCAGCTGGTGTCGGATGCCACCGCGCGCTATGGCTCGCAATGCATCGTCGTGGCGATCGACGCCAAGCGCAGCTCCGCCCCGGGCGAAGCGCCGCGCTGGGAAGTCTTCACCCACGGCGGGCGCAAGGCGACCGGGCTAGACGCGGTGCAATGGGCGCGCGAGATGGCCACGCGGGGCGCCGGCGAGATCCTGCTGACCAGCATGGACCGCGACGGCACCCGGAGCGGCTTCGACCTGGAGCTGACCCGCGCGGTCAGCGATGCGGTGCCGGTGCCGGTGATCGCCTCGGGCGGCGTCGGCGGCCTGCAGGACCTGGCCGACGGCATCACCCAGGGCCGCGCCGACGCGGTGCTGGCCGCCAGCATCTTCCACTACGGCCAACACACCGTGGGCGAAGCCAAGGCATTCATGGCCCGCGAGGGCATTCCTGTGCGGATCTGACTATGCCGAAGAAGTGGCTCAACAAGGTGAAATGGGACGACAACGGCCTGGTGCCGGTGATCGTGCAGGAAGTCGGCTCGAACGACGTGCTGATGTTCGCGTTCATGAACCGCGAAGCGCTGCTGCGCACCGTGGAACTGGGCGAGGCCGTGTTCTGGTCGCGCTCGCGCAAGCGCCTGTGGCACAAGGGCGAAGAGTCGGGCCATGTGCAGAAGGTGCACGAGATCCGTCTGGACTGCGATGAAGACGTGGTGCTGCTGAAGGTGACGCAGGTCGACAGCATTGCCTGCCATACCGGACGTCATTCCTGCTTCTTCCAGAAGTTCGAGGGCGACGCGGACGCCGGCGACTGGCAGACCGTCGAGCCGGTGCTGAAGGACCCTGCCCAGATCTACTCCAAGCCATGAGCGACAACGCATTCAGCAGCAACGATGTCCTGGCGCGCCTGGCCGAAGTGCTGGAATCGCGCAAGCCCGCCAACGGCGGCGATCCCGACAAGTCTTATGTGGCGCGCCTGTTCAGCAAGGGCGACGACGCCATCCTGAAGAAGATTGGCGAGGAAGCCACCGAGACCGTGATGGCGGCCAAGGACGCCCGCGCCGCCGGCCAGAGCGGCGCCGCGGCCGGCAAGGTGGTCTATGAAGTGGCCGACCTCTGGTTCCACAGCATGGTCTTGCTGGCAAACTTCGGGCTGACGCCGGCCGACGTGGTCAACGAGCTGGCACGGCGCGAAGGGCTGTCCGGCCTGGAAGAAAAGGCCCGGCGCAAGGACTAGCCGGCACGCGTGCCGGCCGGTCTCCCGCCTGCCGCAAGGCAGGCTTCCAACCAAGGGCGATCATGGCGAACGACTACACCGGGCAAGTCACCACCCCCAGCGGCGAACAGCTGGGCAGCCTGCGCAAGCTGCTGCATATCCTTTATGCGCTGTATGCGATCTTCTGGCTCACCGGCGGCATTACCGCGCTGATCGCCATCGTGGTTGACTATGTCAAGCGCGATGACGCTCGCGGTTCGCTGTATGCCTCGCACTTCGCCTGGCAGATTCGCTCGTTCTGGTGGTCGGTGGCCTGGGGCGTGCTGGGCGGGGTGCTGTTCGCGACAGTTGTGCTGATGCCGCTGGCCTTCGCGGTCTGGGGCGTGCTGTCGCTGTGGATGCTGTATCGTATCGTCAAGGGCTGGCTGTATCTGAATGACAGCAAGCCCATGTACCCGGACCAGCAGTTCTGAGGCTCGGCTGCATCAGGGTCTCGCCGCGGCCGCGGCCGTCGCAATGAAATTTTCATGAACGCTCAGGATAATTGCATCTTCTGCAAGATCGTGGCCGGCGAGCTGCCGTCGAACAAAGTCTATGAAGACGACGACATGCTGGCTTTCCACGATATCCATCCCAAGGCCCCGGTACACTTGCTGGTCATTCCCAAATCGCATGTCGACTCGCTGGCCGATTGCGGCGCCGGCGAAGGAGAGGTGCTTGCTAGAATGATGCTGAAGGTGCCTGAACTGGCGCGCGCGGCCGGCTGTTCCAACGGCTTTCGGACGGTGATCAACACCGGCCCGGACGGCGGACAGGAGGTCTACCACCTGCATCTGCATGTGCTCGGTGGGCCGCGCCACACCTGGAAGGGACCGCTGCCCTGACCGGCAGCCTTGTATGGGAGGGGCCGCGGCGGCAACGCCCGCGGTCAGAAGCTGCGCCGGCAACCGTCGCCCGGCGCGGCCATCACGGGACGGAACAACGGGTCCGGGCATCAATGACTGTGCCCGCGGCTGCATCAGGAGCAAAAAATGGGTTCGTTTAGCATTTGGCACTGGCTGATCGTGCTGGTGATCGTCATGCTGGTGTTCGGCACCAAGAAGCTGCGCAATATCGGCCAGGACCTGGGCGGCGCGGTCAAGGGCTTCAAGGACGGCATGAAGGAAGGCGAGGACAAGAACGCCCAGCCAGCCGCGTCCAAGGAGCTGCGCGATTCCACCACCATCGATGTCGAAGCCAAGGAAAAGTCCCGCCAGCAATAAGGCGGTGATGTGCCTTCCCTTCCACGCAAACCTCGCAGCCGTGTGTCGTTGCGCGCCGCGCTTTTCCGCATGTTGTCCGCATGATGTGTCCGCATGATTGATCTCGGCATTTCCAAGCTGGCGCTGATCGGCGCCGTGGCACTGATCGTGATCGGTCCCGAACGGCTGCCCAAGGTTGCGCGCACGGTGGGCGCGCTGGTCGGCCGTGCGCAGCGCTATATCAACGACGTCAAGGCTGAAGTCAGCCGCGAGGTCGAACTGGAAGAACTGCGCAAGATGCGCACGGAATTCGAGGACGCCGCGCGCGATGTCGAGCGCACCATCCACAAGGAAGTCAGCGAGCAGAGCCAGGCGCTCAACGAAGCGCTCGGCGGCGCCGAAGCCAGCGCAGCCACCGGCGCCGGCGCCAGCAGCGACGCCAGCGGCGGCTTCGTGCCCAGCTGGGACGCGGCGCACAAGGCGCGCAACGGGCGCAAGAGCTGGCGCGTCAAGCAGGGCGCGCGTCCGCTATGGTTCAAGCGCCAGCACAATGTCCGCGTCTGGGTGCAGTCGGGCGCGGCGCGCGTCAAGCGGCACCGGCCGGCGACCCGGCAATCCCGTTCCTTCTTCGAGTGAGCATGGCGCGCTGCGAACTCATGCCGGCCGCCGTGGCCGCTGTCGTTGTGTCCGCCTTCCCGCGCCGCCACATTGCGGTTAAATCGATCCACTTGCCAGCCCTTGCGGCTGAGCGGTTCACGCCATGAGCGACACCCGGTCCTCCGATCCCCAAGACCCGCAAGACGAGTCGCAGCAGGAAACCTTCATCTCCCACCTGATCGAGCTGCGCCAGCGCCTGGTCAAGGCGGTGGCCGGCATCATGCTGGTCTTCGTCTCGCTGGTCTACTGGGCGCCGGTCATCTTCAATCTCTTTTCCGCGCCGCTGATGGAATCGCTGCCCAAGGGCGGCAAGATGATCGTCACGGATGTGACCGGCTCGTTCTTCGTGCCGATGAAGGTGACCTTGCTGGTGGCGTTCCTGATCGCGCTGCCGTGGGTGCTGTACCAGGTCTGGCAGTTCGTCGCGCCTGGCCTGTACCAGCATGAGAAGCGCCTGATCCTGCCGCTGGTGTCGAGCAGTTATTTCCTGTTTCTGTGCGGCGTGGCGTTCGCGTATTTTCTGGTGTTCCCCACGGTGTTCCATTTCATGGCCCACTACAACGCGCCGCTGGGGGCCGAGATGTCCACCGACATCGATAAATACCTCAGCTTCGCCATGACGACGTTCCTGGCCTTCGGCATTACCTTCGAAGTGCCGGTGGTGGTGATCGTGCTGGTGCGCTTCGGCGTGGTGGAGCTGGAAAAGCTCAAGCAGATCCGCCCCTATGTCATCGTCGGGGCCTTCATCATTGCGGCTATCGTTACACCGCCTGACGTGCTGTCGCAGTTGCTGCTGGCGGTACCTCTCATCGTTCTCTATGAACTTGGCCTGGTGCTGGCCCGTTTTATCGGCCGCCCGGTAGCCGAAGACGCCACTTCAGCAGAAACACAGCCAGACGAATCGCGCTGAAGCAGGGTTATTTCCTCCGTGTTGCACCGCTTTGCACCAAAACTGGGATTTTTGCCCGCATTCCTGTTGCTCCCCGACAACAAAAACCGCCGGTAAGCATGGTTTACGCCGAAAAAGCCTTCTGACGGCCGGGGGGGCTGGCACATAATACGCAGCAGACGTGAATGTAAATGCGTCGCCCAAGCACTTGGGCAACCAAGATTTCCCAATCAGTTGACAAGGAAAGTGTCGATATGAAGATGAAACTGTTTGCTGCTGCCGTCGCCGCTCTGGCCGCTGGCGGCGCTTATGCCCAATCGAGCGTAACCCTGTACGGTGTTGCTGACGTCGGCCTCGAGTACAACAGCAACTCGGGCGTCAATGGTGACAACCTGTTCCGCATGTCGTCGGGCAACCAATCCGGTTCGCGCTGGGGCCTGCGTGGCGTCGAAGATCTGGGCGGCGGCCTGAAGGGCGTTTTCGTCCTGGAAAGCGGTTTTGATCTCGACAACGGTACGTCGGCCCAAGGTGGTCGTCTGTTCGGTCGTCAAGCCTATGTCGGTCTGCAAAGCCAGTTCGGCTCGCTGCTGCTGGGCCGTCAGCAAACGTCGTTCTACGACTTTGGCCTGCTCTATGACCCGATGGCCATCTCGTCGCGCTACGGCATCCTGGCTCAGGACGCTGCGTTTGCTTCGCGCGCTGACAACACCGTCAAGTACATCGGCACCTTCGGTGGCCTGACCGCTTCGGCGTTCTACAGCTTCAACAACAACGGCCAGGAAGCTGCCGGCGCATTCCGCCGCGGCCAAGAGTACGGCGCCCTGCTGAGCTACGCAGCCGGCCCGCTGTCGATCGGCGCTGCCTACGACGAAACGCACGGCACCACCGTTGGCACGCCTGCTGTTGACGCAAGCGGCCAACGCATCCGCCGCGCTACCGTTGGCGCCAACTACGCCTTCGGCCCGGCCAAGGTGTACGCTGGTTACCGTTGGGCCAAGGCCGCTGACGGCGCCGTCCTGCCGGGCGTGAGCCCGCTGGTGGCCAACAGCACCTCCAACCTGTACTGGCTGGGTCTGGGTTACCAGCTGACCCCGGCGTTCTCGCTGTCGGGCGCTGCTTACTACCAAGACTTCCGCAAGACGGACGCCGATCCGTGGCAATTCGTGATCACGGCCGACTACGCGCTGTCGAAGCGTACCGACGTGTACACCTCGCTGTCGTACGCTCTGAACGACAACGGCTCGACCCTGGGCGTGAACGGCTTCAACTCGCAAGTTGCGGGCAGCGTTCAGCCGGGCAAGGACCAGTTCGGTGCTGTGATCGGCCTGCGCCACAAGTTCTAATCTAGCGCGGGTGCAAGCCCGCTTTAGATTGGCTTGAAAAACGCCGGCATCCGCAAGGATGCCGGCGTTTTCTTTTGTGCTTCAAGGCAGTGGAAGTGGGCGGGAAAGGACGGGTACGCCTGCATGAGGCGACCACGCCACCGTTTTCGCCTCCATCGCCATACCATCCAGATTTCGCCAAGGCGCCGGCATGCCACAGGATGGCGCCCGCTGAAAGGTTTCGCGCCCGGTCGCGCCATCGTGAAGCTGGCATGGGCTCGCGCCCGCTGGCGCCGGACGGCGTCGCACCCCATGGCTGGCGAAGCGACGTCCGCCTGCGCCAGGGCTGCGGGTAGGCGCTGTCACAGAGGCATTGCGACACAAAAAAACCCGCCATCGCTGGCGGGTTTGCTGGTCCGGGTACTGGCTTGCCGGCCTTACTCTTCCTCTTCGAACGGCAGCGACCGGCGCGGCGGCGGTGGCCGTTTGCCGATGGTGACCGTCAGGTCGGTCGGTTTGCCGCGTCGGATCACCGTCATCTTGATGTCCACGCCGGGCTTGAGCTGCGCAATGGCATTGAGAAGGGCCGTAGTGTCCGTGATCGACAAGCCATTCACCTTGGTCAGCACATCGCCGGGCCGCACGCCCGCCTTGTCGGCCGGGCCGCCCTGGACTACGGCGGCGATCAGTGCGCCTTCCTTCGCATCAAGCCCGAAGGATTCGGCAATCTCGGGCGTCATATCTTGCGGCTCGACGCCGATCCAGCCGCGCGTCACGCTGCCGGTCGAGATGATCGACTCCATCACCTGCTTGGCCGTCGATACCGGAATGGCAAAGCCGATTCCCAGCGAGCCGCCCGAGCGCGAATAGATCGCCGTATTGATGCCGAGCAGGTTGCCCTGCGCATCCACCAGGGCGCCGCCCGAGTTGCCGGGGTTGATCGCGGCATCGGTCTGGATAAAGTTCTCGAACGTGTTGATACCCAGGTGACTGCGCCCCAGCGCCGACACAATGCCCATGGTCACGGTCTGGCCCACGCCGAACGGGTTGCCGATGGCCAGCACCACATCACCCACCTTCACATTCTCGAGCCGGCCCAGCGTGATCGCGGGCAGGTCCTTGAGCGTCACCTTGAGCACGGCCAGATCGGTTTCCGGGTCGGACCCGACCACCTTGGCATTGGCCTTGCGGCCGTCGGTCAGCGCGATCTCGATCTCGTCGGCGCCGTCGACCACGTGGTGGTTGGTTAGAATGTAACCCTCGGCACTGACAATGACGCCCGACCCCAGGCTGGAGACCGGCTCCTGCCGCTCGGGCAGGCGGTCCCCGAAGAAGAAGCGGAACCACGGATCCTCGGCCTGCGGGTTGGGTGAGCGCTTGTTGCCGTTCTTGCTGGTAAAGATGTTGACCACCGCCGGCATGGCAAGCTGGGCGGCTTCACTGTATGACCCTTCGGCCGCAGGGCCGGACACATTGGGCACGACCTCCTTGAGCGCCACGATGGGCGAACCGGATTGGACCGCGACGCGCCCCCTCTGCAGCCATTCAGGCTTGAGCGTTGCCACGACGAACCAGACCGCCAGCACGACGGTGACAGCCTGGGCAAAGAACAGCCAAAAGCGCCGCAACATATTGGAGTTTTGAGCAGAAAATGAAAACAAAAGAGCTTGAATTGTACTTGAACGACCTGCTGGAAGTTTCCCGCTACAAGGACTATTGTCCCAATGGGCTGCAAGTGCAAGGTCGCTCGGAGATCACTCACGTGGTGACCGGCGTGACGGCGAGCCTGGCGCTGGTCGATGCCGCGGTCGAGGCCGGCGCCGACGCCATCCTCGTGCATCACGGCTATTTCTGGAAAAACGAAGATGCGCGCGTGGTGGGACAAAAACATGCGCGCCTGAAGCGCCTGCTCGGGGCGGACGTCAATCTGTTCGCCTACCATCTGCCGCTGGACAATCACCCCGAGTTCGGCAACAACGCCCAGCTTGGCTTGCAGCTCGGCTTTACGCCCACCGGCCGCTTCAGCGACGACCAGCTGGGCTGGACCGGTACGCTGCCGGCGCCGATGCCACTTGCCGCGCTAGCGGCGCATGTCGGCGGCGTACTCGGGCGCGAACCGCTGGCGATCGGCGCGCCGAATCAGATGATCCGCACCGTCGGCTGGTGCACGGGCGGTGCGCAAGGGTATTTCGACGCCGCGGTTGCCGCGGGTGTCGATGCTTATCTGAGCGGCGAAGTCTCGGAGCAGACCACGCATCTTGCGCGCGAGAGCGGCGTGGCGTACCTGGCAGCCGGCCATCATGCGACCGAGCGCTATGGCATTCGCTCGCTGGGCGAGCATGTGGCCGAACGCTTCGGCCTGCGCCATACCTTTATTGATATTCCGAATCCGGTCTGATCTGACAAAAAACAAATCGGCCCCAGCGGGGCCGTTTTATCGTTCGGCATTCGGATCAGCGGGTCTTCAGGCTGTCGCGGATTTCACGCAGCAGCACCACTTCCTCGGGCGGAGCGGCGGGCGGCGGCGCCGGTTCTTCGGCGCGCATCCGGTTGAAGGCACGCACCATCAGAAAGATGATGAAGGCCAGGATGATGAAGTTGACGACGATGGTCAGGAAATTGCCATAGGCAAACACCGGCACGCCGGCCTTCTTCAAGGCATCGAGCGTCAGCGGCGTACCGGGAGGGGGATCCGCCAGAGCGATAAACATGCTGGAGAAATCCAGCTTGCCGACAACACGGCCCACCAACGGCATGATCAGATCGTTGACCACCGAATCCACAATCTTGCCGAAGGCCGCGCCAATGATCACACCGACAGCGAGGTCGATGACGTTGCCGCGTACGGCGAAGGTCCTGAATTCCGAGATCATGCCCATGGGGGGTTCTCCTTCTTGTGGCTATGGACGAACGGCTTCAAGCTGAAAGCCTGCCGCATCACTCACCGGAAATCAAGCGTGGAGGCGGATTTCCGGGATGCATGACCGATAATCGCGCGAGGCCGTGGCATTTTCTGCCTATCTAGTGCGCAGGTGTCTAAGGTACACTTTATGGTTGACGCAAAATCTAAATTGACTTCCCCTGGGGTTTGGAATGAGTGACCAGCAAGACGTGAAGAGCGTGGATAAAGGTCGCCGCAATTGGTTGATCGCGACATCCGTCGCTGGCGGCGTCGGAGGCGTAGCGGTAGCGGTTCCTTTCGTCAGTACCTTTGCACCATCGGAGAAGGCCAAGGCCGCCGGTGCCCCAGTCGAGGCGGATATCGGCGCCCTGAAACCGGGCGAGATGATGACCGTCGAGTGGCGCGGCAAGCCGGTCTGGATCATGCGGCGCACGGAGGAGCAACTGGCGTCGCTGAAGAAGACGGACGGCGAAGTGGCCGATCCGAATTCCGAAGTTCCGTTCACGATGAAGACGCCGGAGTACTGCAAGAACGAAACCCGTTCGCGTCCGGAACACAAGGATGTGCTGGTCGTGGTGGGCATTTGCTCCCACCTCGGCTGTTCCCCGTCGGGCCCCTTCGGCCCCGGTGCCAATCCGCAGCTCGGCACTGATCCCGGTTTCCTTTGCCCCTGCCACGGATCGACCTTCGACCTTGCCGGGCGCGTATTCAAGAACAAGCCGGCTCCGCAGAATCTCGATGTTCCCCCCTACCAGTTCCTGTCCGACAGCAAGATCGTGATCGGCAAGGACGAGAAAGGAGAAGCCTGATCATGGCGGCCGAAAAACAAGTCAAGACGACCGGCCTGCTGGGCTGGATCGACGCCCGCTTTCCCGCCACGCAGCTGTGGGAAGACCACCTGTCCCGCTACTACGCGCCGAAGAACTTCAACTTCTGGTATTTCTTCGGTTCGCTGGCGCTGCTGGTGCTGGTGATCCAGATTGTCACCGGCATCTTCCTGGTGATGAACTACAAGCCGGACGGCACGCTGAACGCCGCCGGCATTCCCGTGGCCTTTGCCAGCGTGGAATACATCATGCGCGAAGTCCCGTGGGGCTGGCTGGTGCGCTACATGCACTCGACCGGCGCCTCGGCCTTCTTTGTCGTGGTCTACCTGCATATGTTCCGCGGTCTGCTGTACGGTTCGTACCGCAAGCCGCGCGAGCTGGTCTGGATCTTCGGCTGCCTGATCTTCCTGTGCCTGATGGCCGAAGCCTTCATGGGCTACCTGCTGCCATGGGGCCAGATGTCGTACTGGGGCGCGCAGGTCATCGTGAACCTGTTCTCGGCCATTCCGGTGATCGGCCAGGACCTGTCGCTGTTCATCCGCGGTGACTACGTGGTGAGCGACGCGACGCTGAACCGCTTCTTCTCGTTCCACGTCATTGCCGTGCCGCTGGTGCTGCTGGGCCTGGTGGTCGCGCACATCATCGCGCTGCACGAAGTGGGCTCGAACAACCCGGACGGCGTCGAGATCAAGGCCAAGAAGGACGAGAATGGCATCCCGCTGGATGGCATCCCGTTCCACCCGTACTACTCGGTGCACGACCTGCTGGGCGTTGGCGGCTTCCTGATCATCTTCTCGGCCGTGATCTTCTTCTTCCCGGAAGTGGGCGGCTATTTCCTCGAAGCCAACAACTACTTCCCGGCGGATCCGCTGAAGACGCCGCCGCACATTGCGCCGGTCTGGTACTTCACGCCGTTCTACTCGATGCTGCGCGCCACCACGTCGAACTTCCTGCCGATCCTGTGGGTGTTCTTCGCGCTGCTGCTTGGCATGGTGTTCCTGCGCAGCAAGGATGTGCGCGTGAAGATCGGCGCCGTCGCTATCGCGGTGATCCTGGCCGTGGGCTTCTACTTCATCGACGCCAAGTTCTGGGGCGTGCTGGTGATGGGCGGCTCGGTGGTGATCCTGTTCTTCCTGCCGTGGCTCGACTGCTCGCCGGTCAAGTCCATCCGCTATCGTCCCGCTTTCCACAAGACCATCCTGATCGTCTTCGTGGTGGTGTTCCTGGTGCTCGGCTATCTCGGCGTGCAACCGCCGTCGCCGGTGGGTGAGAAGGTGTCGCAGCTCGGTACGCTGCTGTACTTCGCTTTCTTCCTGACCATGCCGCTGTGGAGCCGTGTCGGCGAGTTCAAGCCGGTCCCGGAGCGTGTCACGTTCCACCCGCACTGAGCGAAGCGAACCCCGACAAGAGCACAAGGACACAAGATGAAAAAGCTGCTTTCGATCCTCGCGCTGGCCGGCGCCTGCATTGCCGGCGCGCCCGCCATGGCATCAGAGGGGGGCTTCCCCCTCGAGCCGGCACCGGTGAACACCGCCGACCTGTCGTCGCTGCAGCGCGGCGCCAAGGTGTTCGTCAATTACTGCCTGAACTGCCACGGCGCATCGATGATGCGCTACAACCGGCTCAAGGACATCGGCCTGACTGATGACCAGATCCGCGAGAACCTGCTGTTCTCCGCGGACAAGGTGGGCGAGACCATGACCATCGCCATGCAGCCGAAGGAAGCCAAGGCCTTCTTCGGCGCGCAGCCGCCGGACCTGTCGGTGATCGCCCGCGCCCGCGGCGATGACTGGCTCTACACCTACCTGCGTACGTTCTATCGTGACGACAGCCGCGCCACCGGCTGGAACAACCTGGTGTTCCCAAGCGTCGGCATGCCGCACGTGCTGTGGGAACTGCAGGGCCAGCGCGCCGCCAAGTTCACGGAAGTGGAAGAGCACGGCGAGAAGGTGCACAAGTTCGCCGGCTTTGAGCAACTGAGCCCCGGCAAGCTGAGCAAGGTGGAGTACGACCAGATGACTGCCGACCTCGTCAGCTTCCTGGACTGGATGGGCGAGCCCGCGCAGAACCACCGCAAGCGCCTGGGCGTTTGGGTGCTGATGTTCCTGGGCTTGTTCACCGTGTTCGCCTGGCGCCTGAACGCGGCGTACTGGAAAGACGTGAAGTAAGTTGTATCGGGGGCTGGTTCAGGCCCTGCTCAAGCCAAGCCAGGGGCGGTCGCTGCGAAAAGCAGCGCCGCCCCTGGCTTTTTTAGCGGTGACAGTTTGGAAGACCGCATCAAAAAGTGTTCCATTTGCCACTTATTTGCTTTTCGATAGCCGACTTTGGCAGAATGGCAGACCTTACTGTCCGACCCTGTTCCGGCTAAGCCCAAGGAATCCAACCATGATGGTGTTGTATTCGGGTACGACTTGCCCGTTTTCCCAACGTTGCCGCCTTGTCCTGTTCGAAAAGGGCATGGATTTTGAAATCCGCGACGTCGACCTGTTCAACAAGCCCGAAGATATTTCGGTGATGAACCCGTACGGCCAGGTGCCCATCCTGGTCGAGCGCGACCTCATCCTGTATGAGTCGAACATCATCAACGAATACATCGATGAGCGTTTCCCGCACCCGCAGCTGATGCCGGCCGACCCGGTGCAGCGCGCACGCGCCCGCCTGTTCCTGTTCAACTTCGAAAAGGAACTGTTCACCCACGTCTACACGCTGGAGAACGAAAAGGGCAAGGCCGCGGAAAAGAACCACGAACGCGCGCGCGCCGCGATCCGCGACCGCCTGACGCAGCTGGCGCCGATCTTCGTCAAGAACAAGTACATGCTGGGCGAAGAGTTCTCGATGCTCGACGTCGCCATCGCACCGCTGCTGTGGCGCCTGGACCACTACGGCATCGAGCTGTCGAAGAACGCCGCGCCGCTGCTGAAGTATGCTGAACGCATTTTCAGCCGTCCCGCGTACATCGAAGCGCTCACCCCGTCCGAAAAGGTGATGCGCCGCTAAGCGGCACCGGCCCGACGGCATCCGCCCTCGGGCCATCCGCGGCGCCATTGGAAGCACAATGCCTGAAACCTCCACCAAGCCCTACCTGATCCGCGCCATCTACGAATGGTGCACGGACAACGGCTTCACGCCGTACATCGCCGTCTTCGTCGACGCCAACACCAACGTGCCGCGCGAGTTCGTCAAGAACAACGAGATCGTGCTCAACGTCAGCTTCGACGCCACCAGCGGCCTTGACATGGGCAACGAGTGGATCACCTTCAGCGCACGCTTCGGCGGTGTCTCGCGCAAGATCGATGTGCCGGTCGAGAACGTGCTGGCCATCTACGCCCGCGAGAACGGGCAGGGCATGGCCTTCCCGGTCGAACGCAGCCTGCCGGAAACGCAGGCCGCCACCGAGCGCGAAAACAACCCGCCGCCCAAACTCGCCCCGGTGGAAGCCGAAACCCCGGCGACCACCAGCGACACCGGCCCCGGCGACGACGACACGCCGCCCCCGGTGCCCCGCATCGGCAGCAAGAAGCCTGCACTGAAAGTGGTGAAGTAAGCCATCCCAAAGCCGACCGCAATGCAGTAGAATCGCGGTCTGCACCAGACATGCCGGCTTAGCTCATCAGGTAGAGCAGTTGATTTGTAATCATCAGGTGGCGGGTTCGAGTCCTGCAGCCGGCACCATATAAAGAACGGGCCACGCAACGATGCGTGGCCCGTTTGCTTTGGTAGCGGCCGCTCAGCGTGGCGTGGTTCGCGGCCGATTTCGGCAATTCGCGCCGTCGTTCCGGCGGTTCCCGCCAAGGCCATATCTGCGCCTGGGTACGCGGTGGTAATCTCGCTGCATCCTGGCTCCCCGCCCACCCGTGCCTTTCCCCAACTCCCGCCTCTGGCGCTCCGCCCCCGAGCAACGTGCCTACGAAGAAGCCCGCCACCGCGTGCGCGCGTTGCGTTTCTTCTATTTGCACGCCTTGGTGTACGTAGTGGTGAACGCCATGCTGATCGGCTTCCACCTGACGGGGTCATCGCATCGCCCCTGGGCGGGTGGCCCGCTGATGGGCTGGGGCATCGGCCTTGCGGTGCACGGCATCATGACGTGGAGCCGCGTTGGCCTGCTCGGGCGGCGCTGGGAAGAGCGCAAGATTGCCGAGTACATGGCGCAGGAACAGGTGCGCACGCTGTCGACTGAGAAGCAGCTGGTCGAGGCCCGCATGAAGCTGCTGCAGGCCCAGATCGAACCACACTTCCTGTTCAACACGCTGGCCAACGTGGTCAGCCTGATCGAGCCGGCGCCGCAGAAAGCCACGATGATGCTGGAGCATTTCATCGCCTATCTGCGTGCGTCGCTTGCGGCCAGCCGCGCTACGCAAGGCACGGTGGCGCAGGAGGCGAAGCTGCTGCGCGATTATCTGGCGCTGATCCGCATCCGCATGGGTGAGCGGCTGCATTACTCGGTCGATGTCGACCCGGAACTGGAAGCGATGCCGCTGGCGCCGATGCTGCTGCAGCCGGTGGTCGAGAATGCGATCAAGCATGGCCTGGAGCCGAAGATCGAAGGCGGGCGCTTGCTGGTGCGGCTGGAGCGGCGCGGCGCGCGCATGCTGGCGACGGTCGAGGACGATGGCATGGGGTTTCGGCCCTCGGCCGGCGCCGGTGTCGGGCTTTCGAACCTGCGCGAACGACTGGCCGTGCTGTATGACGGCGACGCCCACGTCAGGATAGAAGAGCGCTCGCCCGGCACCGCCGTACTGATCGATCTTCCGCTGCCGCCTGCATCCTGAACCGGAGACGCTGATGACGCCCACCGCCCTGATTGCCGACGATGAAGAGCACCTGCGTGCGTACCTGCGAGGCAAGCTGCAGCGCCTGTGGCCGGAGCTGCAGATCGTTGCCGAGGTGACCAACGGCATCGAAGCCGCCGACGCCATCGCACGCTTGTCGCCGAGCGTTGCCTTCCTCGATATCAAGATGCCCGGACTGTCGGGGCTGGAAGTAGCGCAGGGCGTGGAAACCGATACACGGCTGGTGTTCGTCACGGCCTATGACGAATTTGCGCTCGATGCGTTCGAGCGCGCCGCAGTGGACTACCTGGTCAAGCCGGTCAGCGAGGAACGCCTGGGCCGCACCATCGAGCGATTGCGCAAGGCGTTGCAGGAAGCGGCACCGCTGCCCGAACTGGCGCAGTTGCTGAACCAGCTGACGCGCGCCCAGCCGCGCGCGGACGGAGGCGGCCAGCTGCGCTGGGTCCGCGCCAGCCGCGGCAATACCACCAGCCACGTGCCGATCCAGGAGGTGATGTATTTCCAGAGCGACGACAAGTACGTGGTGGTGCATACCCGGGATGGCGAGCACCTGATCCGCACGCCGCTGGCAGAGCTGATTGCCGGTCTCGATGCCGAGGTGTTCTGGCAGATCCACCGCTCATCCATCGTCAATATGGAATACGTGGCCGGCACGCGGCGGGACGAGTCGGGCCGGCTCTTTGTCAGGATGCGTGACAGCGATGCCGAACTGCCGGTATCGCGCGCCTACATGCATCGGTTCCGGCAGATGTAAGCCTGGCCGGCACCGCGCGACGCCAGCCAGGGAATCAGTGCCGATCCATGAATTCCTGGATCTTGCGCTGTTCCCAGTCGCGACCGCGGCGCGACAGCCGCGTCCAGACCAGCAACCCGTGTACGGTCAGTCCCAGGCCCCAGGCCAGCGTGGTGGTCAGTGGCCAGGGCCAGCCCGTGGTGGCGTAATGCGACCAGGACGGCGAGGGAAAGTAGAAGAAGCGGAACCACAGCCATGCATTGACCACGGCGTAGACCAGCAGGTGGATATACCAGCCGCGCAGCGCGCGCACCATGCGGCGCGCGCGCCAGTAGGCCATGGCGTTGGGGTCGTTGGGCGGGAAGGCGTGGTGCATGGGATACCTCGGCATGAAAAATGGTTGGCTTGCGTCAGGTATAGGCCAGTACCAGGCGCCGCTCCAGGCCCATGGGCCGAATCGACAGATTTGGTTCGCCATTGCGCAAGCGCACTGCGCCAATGTCGGCCGCTTCGGGAGCGCCTTGCCATGCCTGCTTAAGCGAAAACGCGATTTCACATTGGCGTCGGGAATACCCGGATAGGAATAGCCGGCTCCTTGGTCATAATCATGATAATTATGATCATAAATAGAGAGCAATGGATTCCAGGCCTACGCAGCCGATAGAAGGCAGCAGACGCGTGAAGCGTTCGGACCAGGTGGTCAGTGATATCAAGCGCTGGATCGTGCAGACGCACCAGAAGGTCGGAGACAAGCTGCCGCAGGAAGCGGCCCTGATCGAGCAGATGGGCGTGGCACGCGGTACGGTGCGCGAGGCGCTGGCCTCGTTGCAGGCGCAAGGGCTGGTCAAGGTCAGTACGGGACCGAACGGCGGCGCCACGCTGATGCAGCCGCCGTATGAGCGATGCCTGGAGGCGGTCTCCAACTTCCTGTACTTCCAGTCAGTCGACATTGTCACGTTGTACGCATTGCGCCGCGCCGTGGAACCGGAACTGGCGGCCAACGTCGCGTTGCGCCTGACCGATGCCGACATCGCCGATCTGGACGCGCTGGTTGGACTGAGCCACCCGCAACATGGCGGCAGCGCTGAATGGAACGAGCGGCGGGAGGCCGACCTGCTGTTTCACGACCGCCTGGCTGACGCCTGCAGCAGCCCGATGCTGGCGCTGTTCTGCCGCCTGCTCAATGACATCATCCGCCGCGTCATCGTGGTACGGAACGCGCAAGACGATTTCAGCGAGTTCGATGAAGAGATCTTCCACAGCCACCACGCGCTGATCGAAGCCTTCCGCTCGCGGGATCCCGAACGCGCACGCGCCCTGATGCAAGAGCACATGAAGCATGCGGAATCCCTGGCCCTGGAGGCCGAGTCCCGGGTGGACCGCGGGAGCTTGCTGATGCGCCCGGGCGACTGACTCTGCTGACGCGCTAGCGTCCTCCTTTTTCCTGCACACCCAACCGCCGCCGTCGCTGCCGACACGGCGGGTGGGATTCCTATTGCCTGAATCCTGGGAGCCCTGACGTGAAACCTGCTGAATTGCTCTGGCGCTGGAGCGCTGTCGATATTGCCGATGCCGTGCGGCGCCGCGAGATTTCGTGCCGCGAGGTCACAACCAGCGTGTTGTCCCGCATTGAAGCCCTTAACCCCAGGCTCAATGCCCTGCCGGAAGTGCTGGCACAAGAGGCGCTGGCCAGCGCGGATGCCGCCGACCGCCAGGTAGCCGAGGGCGCCGAGCTGGGGCCGCTCCATGGCGTGCCGGTCACGATCAAGATCAATGTCGACCAGGCCGGCTATGCCACCACCAACGGCGTGATTCCGCTGAAGCACAACATCGCGCGCGAGGATGCGCCCGTGGTGGCGCACTGGCGCAGTGCCGGGGCCATTATCGTCGGGCGCAGCAATACCGCCACCTATTCGTCACGGTGGTTCACGGAAAACGGCCTGCATGGGCGCACGCTGAATCCGTGGAATGCGGATATCACCCCTGGCGGCTCCAGCGGCGGTGCCGCGTCGGCGGTCGCTGCCGGCATGGGGGCGCTGGCGCATGGCAATGACATCGGCGGCTCGATTCGCTATCCGGCGTATGCCTGCGGTGTCGTCGGCCTGCGGCCCACTACAGGGCGGGTGCCGGCGTACAACCCGTCAGCCACGGCCGAGCGAAGCATCACGCCACAGCTGATGTCAGTGCAGGGGCCGCTCGCACGCAGCATTGCCGACCTGCGGCTTGGCTACCAGGCCATGGCCCGCCACGACGGGCGCGACCCCGCTTGGGTGCCGGTGCCGATGGAACTGCCGCTGCCAGCGGTCCCGATCCGGGTGGCGCTGTTCAGCCGCTGTCCGGGCATTCCCGTCGATCCCGCGGTCAGCGCGGCGCTGGAGCGCGCCGCGCAATGGCTGCAGCAGGCGGGCTACGCCGTCGAGGAAGCCAGCCTGCCTGATTTCCTCGAGGCGGCTGCGCTATGGCGCACGCTTATCGTCGACGACAGCCGCCGCAACCTCGTCGCGGGCGTGGACCAGCATGGCGATGAAGCGATGCGGAAAAGCCAGCGCAACCTGCTCGACGGGATGCAGGAAACCGATCGCGATGGCTTCCTGGATGCCCTGTCGCGGCGCCAGGCCATCGCACGTAACTGGTCGCTGTTCATGCAAACGTATCCGTTGGTGCTGATGCCGGTGTCGTGGCAGCGCCCCAGCGTGCAAGACGCGGATATCCGCACGCCTGCAGAAAACCAGGCCTTGATCGACGCGCAGAGCCCGTTGCTGGCAACCGCCATGCTGGGCATGCCGGGGCTGTCCGTGCCGACCGGCATGGCCGGCGGCGTGCCGGTCGGCGTGCAGCTCATGGCATGGCGCTTCCGTGAGGACCTGCTGCTGCGCGCCGGCCAGGCTATCGAAGACGCGGCGCGCTTTATCCCTTTCACCGACGTGCAACCCGGCATCTAGATCCAGGAGCTTCCCATGAACGAACGTCAACCTGCTGACACCTTGCGGCTTTCGCGCCGCGCTATGCTGGCCGGCACCGCCGCCGCCCTGTGCACCGGGGGCTTGCTCTCCCGGGCCGCATGGGGGCAGAACGTGGCGCGCATCATCGTGCCGTTTCCGCCGGGCGGGCCGGCGGACTACATGGGCCGCCTGCTGTCCGAGAAGTTGAAAGAGGCCATGGGCCGAACCGTCATCGTCGACAACCGCCCCGGTGCAGGCACGCGCGTGGCGGCCGAAGTCCTGAAGAACGCGCCCGCCGACGGCAACACCGTGCTGCTGGCACCCGTCGATCCGATGTTCATCGGGCCGCTGATCTATAGCAATATGCGTTTCAACCCTGCCACCGATTTCACGGCTATCACCGATGTGACCGGCGTCCAGTTCGGCATTGCGGTCAGCACCAGCTCACCCATCAGGACGCTGGCCGACTTCGTCAAGGCCGCCAGGGCCAAACCGGCCGAGTATTCGATCGGCATCAGCACGGTTGGCACGCTGCTGCACTTCCTTGCCGTGGAGTTTGTCAGCCAGTCCCGCACCGGCAGCACGCTGGTGCCGTATCGCGGTGGCGCGGCGATGGCGACGGAAATGATGGGCAGCCAGATCGCGGCAGGCATGGATGCCATCACGACTTTCACTGAACTGCATCGCGGCGGCAAGCTGCGCGTGCTGGCCGTGGCGGGGGAGAAGCGAGCCGATGCCTTGCCCGACGTGCCGACCTTCGCGGAATCCGGTTTTCCCAACCTCGCGACCTCGTCGCGCTACCTGCTTTACATCCGCGCCAACACGCCGTCCGATATGGCGACACAGTGGTATCAGGCGGTACGCAAGGTGCTGGCGATGCCGGATGTTCGTGAAAAGCTGGCGCGCGCCGGCTATGACATCCTGCCAGGCAGCACCCCTGAGGAAGTCGCCAGATATGCCAGCGCGCTCTCGGCGCGTTGGACGCCAGTGATCAAGGCGTCGGGTTTCAAAGGCGATTGACCGGCCTGCCTGCGCGGCGACGGACAGACCTGCGCGGCGGCCCAGGCAGGCCGGCTGTCTACCGTTCACGCCCGTTCAGCGCACTCCATACTGCCTGCACCCCTGGCAGTGGGGCCACGGCGCCGCAGCCCGTGGTTGCCAGCGCGGCCGCCACTCCTGCCCAGCGTGCAGCGGACACCGCATCATCCCCCGCCACCAGCCGCGCGAGATAGGTCCCGTCAAAGCAGTCGCCCGCGCCGGTGGCATCGACTGCGTCGACGCGGAATGGCGCCACGGCGGTCAGCTGCCGGCCGTCGGATACCAGGCAACCCTGGCTGCCCAGTTTCAATACCACACGCGGGGCGCCCATGCGGTGGCACCAGTCCACGATGCGGGCGGGATCGTCGATGCCGGCAAGCTGGCGCACGTCGTCCAGGCTTGGCAGGAACAGGTCGCACAGTGGCAGGGTTGCGACGATGACTTCGCGGGCGCGTTCCAATGGCCACAGCGTGAGGCGCAGGTTGGGATCGTAGGACACCTGGGTGCCGGCCTGGCGGGCGATGCGGACGGCCTCGCGCACGGTACGCGCGGCGGACGTGCTGATGGCCTGGCTGATGCCGGAGACGTGGAGCCACGTGGCTTTTTCCAGCATTGCGACCGGCAAGTCCGCTGGCTGCATCCGGCTGGCGGCGGAACCCGAGCGCCGATAGGTGAAGGCGTGGCCGTCAGGGCCGTGATGGACAAAGTAGAGCCCGGTCGGCGCCGATGCGTCGAGGATGACGCCGCTGGTGTCGACGTGCTCCCCGCGCAACAGGTACAGGCACATGCGGCCGAACGTGTCGTCGCCCAGCCTGGTCAGGTAGGCGCAGCGCGCGCCCTGGCGGGCCGCGGCAATGACGGCGTTGGAGGTATCGCCGCCAAAGCCCTGCAGATAGGTGCGTGAATCGCGCGGGCCGGCGTGGTTGAACTCCACCATGGCCTCGCCCAGCGCAACGATGTCGAACCCCGCGCCCATGTCAGGCGTCCTCGCCGAGGTCGAGCAGCACCTTGCAACTGACGCGTGCCTGGCTTTCGGCGAGGTCAAACGCGTAAGCGACGTCGCGGAAATTGACCTGGTGCGTGACGATCCGACCCGGATCCACCAGCCCGCGCGTGATCCAGTCGATGACCGTGGGAAACATCGCGCAATTCAGGCGCGAGGCGTACAGGGTCAGTTCCTTGCTGGTCAGCGCCTGCTGCGGCAGGGACGACGGCGTGGCGGAAAAACCCAGTACGCCGATGCGGCCTGCCGGCGCGGCGATACTCACGGCTTCTTCCAGGATGGCGGGATGGCAGACCGCGTCGTAGATCAGCGTCGGCCCGCCCGCTACGCCGCGGCGCTCCAGCGCGCGGGCAAGCGGCTCGCGCGCGGTGTTGATGATTTCGTCGTCCGCGGCGCCGCAAGCTTGCGCCAATGCCAGCCGTTCATCGACGCGGTCGGTGATGAAGGTGCGGATGCCATATACGCGCTTGAGCACCTGCAGCAAGTTGAGGCCGACCGCCCCGGCGCCATAGATCAGCGCCACGTCGGTGGGCAGTACGCCGGTGCGGTGCGTGACGTTGGCCGCCACGGCGAACGGCTCGATCACCGCGGCACTGGCGACCGGCATGCCGGCGGGCACCGCATAGGCGTTGCCCGCCGGCACGCACGCGTACTGGCTGAAGCCGCCGTCGCGGTGAACGCCGATCACCTGGAGCCGGCTGCAGACATTGTGGCGGCCGATGCGGCAGGCGTGGCATTGGCCGCAACTGACCACCGGATCCACCACCACCCGCTCGCCAATGCGCAAGGCGCTGACGCCCGCGCCAACCGCATCGACATGGCCGACGAACTCGTGGCCGATGACGCGCGGATAGGTCACGAACGGGTTCTTGCCGTGGTAGATGTGCAGGTCCGAACCGCAGATGCCGGCGAGGCGGACGCGCACCCGCACCTCGCCTTCGGCCGGGACCGGGTTGGGTCGCTCGCACACGGCCATGCGGTGCGCTTGCTCGACGACTACGCTAAACATGCAGGCTCCTTGTTCCGGACCATGAGTGCAATGGCTACCAGTTCCACATCGCGCCGTCGCACAGCCGCGCCACTGGCAGATAAGCGCGCTCATACGGATACCTGGCCGCCAGCGACTCATCGATGTCGACACCAAGGCCCGGCACTTCATCCATCACGAGGTAACCGTCCTCGAAGCGGTAGTTGTGCGGGAACACCTCGTCGACCACCGGCCCGTGCGGCATCAGCTCCTGGATGCCGAAGTTGGGCGCCCACAGCCCGAAGTTGACCGCCGCGGCCATGCACACCGGCGACAGGTCGGTGGCGCCATGAAAGCCCGTGCGCACCTGGTGGATCGCGGCGAAGTCCGCAATGCGGCGCACATGGGTGATGCCGCCCGCGTGAACGATGGTGGCCCGGATGTAGTCGATCAGCTGGCGGCTGATCAGGTCCTTGCAATCCCACAGGGAATTGAAGACTTCACCGACCGCAAGCGGCGTGGTGGTGTGCTGGCGGATCAGCCGGAAGGCGTCCTGGTTCTCGGCGGGGGTGGCGTCCTCCAGCCAGAACAGGCGGTACGGCTCCAGCGACACGCCCAGGCGAGCCGCTTCGATCGGCGTCAGCCGGTGGTGCGCATCGTGCAGCAGATGGGGCTCGAAGCCGACGGCCTCGCGCACTTTGCGGAACAGTTCCGGCGTGTGGCGCAGGTAGAGCGACGTATCCCACGGCTCCTCAGGCGGGAGGCCTTTCTCCGCCGGTTCATACGCGCCCGGCTGCCTGCCGACGCCATATACCTTCGACAGGCCTGGCACGCCGGCCTGCACGCGGATCGCCTTGTAGCCCTTATCGAGATGGCTGTGCACCGCATCGACCGCTTCGGCGTGGTCGCGGCCGTTGGCGTGGCCATACACCATCAGCCCATGGCGGCTGCGGCCGCCCAGCAGCTGGTACACCGGCATGCCGGCCAGCTTGCCCAGGATGTCCCACAGTGCCATGTCGATGGCCGCGATGGCGGTCATCGTCACCGGGCCGCGGCGCCAGTAGGCACCGCGGTACAGGTACTGCCAGATGTCCTCGATGCTGCGCGGATCGCGGCCGATCAGGCAAGGAATCACGTGCTCGTCCAAATAAGCACGCACTGCCAGTTCGCGGCCGTTGAGCGTCGCGTCGCCCAGCCCGTACACGCCTTCGCCGGTGACCACCTTGACCGTCACGAAATTGCGGCCCGGGCAAGTGACGATGGTTTTTATCTGCTCGATCCTCAAGGGTGTCTCCGGCCGCATTGTCGTGGTTGTGGTCCGCAGCGGTGCCGCGTCGCGCGGCGTCTGCATCGGTTTGAGTGCAGGTCAAGAGTACAGCGCCGCGATTGGGGCGGAGTACGGCCGATTCCGCAATCAAATGCAGCGTTTGCCGCAGTTGAATCGCGAAAGCCCCGCACATTCCGCACCATGGCCGCGTGCTACCTTGCAACGCATGAAAAACGACGCGGATGCACGCACCATGCTGTCGCCAATCCACTCACCGAGGTACCGCGCATGAGGCTGACGCAACGCACCTGTGGCCGCGCGCGCGCCGGGGTGCGCCAGCCCGGCTACGATCGCAGCCGGCTGTCGCGCGGCGTGGTCCATCTCGGCCTGGGCGCGTTTCATCGCGCGCACCAGGCGCTGTACACCGAGGCTGCGATCCGTGACGGAGATACCCGCTGGGGCATCGTCGGCGTCAGCCTGCGCGAGCCGCGCACGCCGCGCGCGCTGGCGGCGCAAGACTGTCTCTACTCCGTGACCGAGCGTGCAGGGCCGGCGGCCACCACGCGCATCATCGGTGCCGTCGTGCAGGCCTGGTATGCACCGCACACGCTGGACCAGGTGCTCGGCGCGCTGGCCGATCCGGGCCTTGCCGTAGTCACCTGCACGGTGACAGAAAAAGGCTACTGCGTGCAGCCGTCCAGCGCGGATCTCGATACCACCCACGCCGACATCCGGCATGACCTGGCCCATCCGGACACGCCCAGGAGCACGCTCGGCGTCATGGCTGCGGGGCTGCGCCGCCGGCCCGCGGGGGCGCCGCTCAGCATCGTTTGCTGCGACAACATGCCGGCAAACGGCGATACGCTGCGCAAGCTGCTCTGGCAATACGCCGCGCTGACCGATCCGGCGCTGGCCCGGCGCGTGCGCGATGACGTGGCCTTTCCCAATACCATGGTGGACCGCATCGTGCCGGCCGCTACCCCGGCCTCGCGCCGCGACGCGCAACACCGCCTGGGCCTGCGCGACGAGGGCGCCATCGTCTGCGAGGCGTACTCGCAGTGGGTCATCGAAGATCGCTTTGCCGGTCCGCGGCCGGCGTGGGAAGCGGGTGGCGCGCTGATGACCGGCGATGTCCGGCCGTTCCAGGCCATGAAGCTGCAGCTGCTCAATGGCACGCACTCGGCCATTGCCTATGCCGGCCAGTTGTGCGGCCTGGAAACCGTTGCCGAGGCCATGGCGGATCCGCTTGTCGGCGCCTTTGCCAACGGCGTAATGGCCGACCTGCGGGCGACCGTGCAGGTGCCGGCGGGCTATGACGCGGTGCGCTACAGCGAGGCCTTGCTGCAGCGCCTGCGCAATACCGCGCTCGAGCATCGCACCGCTCAGATTGCGGCGGACGGCACGCAGAAGGTGCCGCTGCGATGGCTGCCGGCCTTGCGCGCCATTGCCGGGGCAGAGCGGCCGTATCTCGAGCGCGCGCTTGCGATGTGGCTGCATTGGCTGCGCAGCGATCGCGAACAAGCGCTTGCCTGGCACGATTCCGGCGCGCCTGCGCTGGCGGCACGCCTGCGGGGCGCGCACAGCGATCCTGACGCCGTCCGCGAGGCCTTCGCACACGCCGCGGTCTTTGGCAGCGAGCCGTGGCCACCTCTGCTGGCGGCCCGGCTTGCCCGCCACCTGGCGGTGCTGCGCGGGGGCGGCGCCGCCGCGCTGCTGTCGTTCTGAACCACCCCCCACCAGACCACAAGGAGACAACTTCACCATGTCCAACCCATTTACCCGCCGCCGTTTTGGCGCGCTTGCCGTTGGCGGCATCGCCATGACGCTGCCGATCGGATGCGTCCTGGCCCAGGGCGCCACCATCAGGCTGAAGTACGGCACCGCGTTTCCGGCGGACCACCCGGGCACGCTACGCATCGTGGAAGCTGCGCAGGCCATCCGCAAGGACACTGGCGGCAAGGTCGACCTGCAGATCTATCCAAACAGCCAGCTCGGCAGCGAGCCGGATATGGTGTCGCAGACGCTTGCCGGCGCGCTCGACTTCATGTCGACGGCCAGCACCAACCTGCAGACGCGGGTGCCGGCCGCCAGCATCAACGGCATCCCCTATGCCTTCAAGGACTACGCCACTGTGTGGTCCGCCATGGACGGCGACCTCGGCGCCTATGTGCGCGGCTTGCTGCGCAAGGTGAACCTGCATGTGTTCGAGAGAAGCCTGGACAACGGCTATCGCAACATCACGTCGGCAAGCCGACCGGTGAATACGCCCGCGGACCTGAAGGGGTTCAAGATCCGCGTTCCGGCGATTCCACTGTGGGTATCCATGTTCAAGGCGTTGGGTGCCGCGCCGACGGTCATACCGTTTGCCGATCTTTATTCTGCGCTGCAGACGCGGGTGGTCGATGGCCAGGAGACGCCGCTCGGACTGATCCGCAGCGGCAAGCTCTATGAAGTGCAGAAATTCTGTTCACTTACCGGGCATACCTGGGACGGCCATTTTATTTTCGGCAACGCGAAGAAATTCCAGGCGCTGCCGGGGGAAGTGCAGGCAGCGCTCACCACCCACTTTACCGCTGCGGCACTGAAGCAGCGCGAGGATATCGCACGCGTCAATGCCGAAGCGCAGGTGGAGATGGCTCGCTACGGCGTCACCTTTAACCGGCCAGATCCGGCACCATTCCGCAACCTGCTGCAAAGCGCGGGCTTTTACACGGAATGGCGCAGGAAGTACGGGGAGGATGCGTGGTCGGCGCTGGAAAAATACACTGGCCGGCTGGCCTAGGGGGCCCAGATCGCAATGAAACCCGCACGCACCAGGAGACATCGATGCAGCACACTGCCGAACCCCTAGCCACGCCTGCCGCCTGTACGCCGCTGATCGCCGGACCCCGCAGGAGCCGTTTCCTCGCGGGCGTGGTGGAATTGCCGGCGGCGCTGATCGTGCTGGCCGAAATTCTGATCCTTGGGAGCGGCGCCTTCGCGCGCTACGCGCTGCACGCGCCAATCCTGTGGACGGAGGAACTGGCCAGCATCCTGTTCGTTTGGCTGGCGATGCTCGGCGCCATCATTGCGCTGCATCGCAGCGCGCACATGCAACTCACCACCTTCATCAAGAACCTGTCGCCCGCAGCGCGCGCCTGGGTCGACGCCTTCGGCATGTGGCTGGTGATGGCGTTTCTGCTGTTGCTGGCCTGGCCTGCGTGGGAGCACCTGACTGAACACCTGGACGTATCGACACCAACGTTAGAGGTAAGCGAAGCCTGGCGCGCCAGCGCGGTCCTGGTCGGGGCCGTGCTGATGCTGGTGACGGCAGCCACCCAACTGCTCCAACGGTCGAGCCGAAAACAGGTGGCGCTCAGCGGCCTGCTGGTGGCTGCCGGCGGCGCGTTGCTGTACCTGCTGTCGCCCATACTGATGGCGTTGGGCAATGCCAACCTGGTGATCTTCTTCCTGCTGATGCTGGTCCTGTGTGTGGCGATCGGCGTGCCCATCGCCTTTGCCTTTGGCTTGTCCACGCTGTGCTACCTGGCGTTGTCGACGGCAACGCCCCTGTCCATCATTCCCAACCGCATGCAGGAGGGCATGTCTCACCTGATCCTGCTGGCGGTGCCGCTGTTCATCTTCCTGGGCGGGCTGATCGAGATGACCGGCCTGGCGCGCGCGATGATTAACTTCCTCGCCAACCTGATCGGCCACCTTCGCGGCGGGCTGCAGTATGTGCTGCTTGGGGCGATGTACATCGTCTCAGGCATCTCCGGCTCCAAGGCGGCGGACATGGCCGCGGTGGCGCCGGCGCTGTTCCCGGAGATGAAGCAACGCGGCGCCAAGGACGGTGACCTGATCGGGCTGCTGTCGGCATCGGGCGCGATGTCTGAAACCATTCCGCCGAGCATCGTGCTGATCACGGTTGGATCGGTGACCGGTGTGTCGATCACCGCGCTGTTTGTCGGTGGGCTGATGCCCGCGGCGGTCGGGCTGGTGATGATGGCATGCGTGGTCTGGTGGCAGACACGCAAGGAAGACATGGGCGGCACGGTGCGGCCGTCGCGCAGGGCGCTGCTGAGATCCCTGCTGGTGGCGCTGCCCGCGCTGGCATTGCCGGTGATTATCCGCACCGCCGTGGTGGAGGGCGTGGCCACGGCGACGGAGGTGTCTACTATCGGCATCTTCTACACGGTGCTGGCCGGGGTGCTGGTGTACCGTCAGTTTGACTTTCGCAAGATCTATCCGATGCTGCTCGATACCGCGGCGCTGTCGGGGGCGATCCTGCTGATTGTCGGCTGCGCCACCACCATGGCCTGGGCGCTGACGCAGTCAGGCTTTGCCCAAGACCTGGTGACGATCCTGTCGACGGTGCCGGGCGGCAAGCTTGGCTTCCTGCTGGTATCCGCGCTGGCGTTCGTGATTCTGGGCAGCCTGCTGGAAGGCATCCCGGCCATCGTGCTGTTCGGGCCCTTGCTGTTTCCAATCGCCAGACTGGTCGGTGTGCATGAGGTCCACTACGCCATGGTGGTGATCTTTGCGATGGGGCTGGGATTGTTCGCGCCGCCGTTTGGCGTGGGCTTCTATGCTGCCTGCGCGATCGGCCGAGTGTCGCCGGACGTGGCGATGCCGCGGGTGTGGCCGCATTTGGCGGCGTTGTTTGTGGCGCTGGTGTTGCTGACGTTAGTGCCTTGGTTCTCGATTGGTTTTCTGTGAGCCATCCGGTTGCTGGCCCTTCGAGTTTCCACATGGGTCACCGCTGTTCGATGACGGCCTGGTCTCCCGCACCACGCCACGCGACGCGATGCGCTTCCTGCAGCCCATCTCCTATCATGGAATCACGCCTTGCCTCGTGACGAGCAGGCAAGTAGGGCCGGCGCGAACCAGTCGATGCAACTCGAAGGCGTCTGCGACGCCATTTTCACGGCCGGTTGCGCGGCGGCGGTTCCTCCGTTGGCCAAGCTGGCGGCGCCGACGCTGCGCGCCGCCCCAGCATGTGTTGGGAGAATGTCATGGGCGACAACCAGCAACAAACGGTATTGGCGCTGAATCAGCTGATCGAAGCTGGCAAGGACAGCGAACTGGCCTGCATGAGCGGCGCCGCTGAAGTGCGCGATGCACAGCTTCGCGACATCCTGACCACCACCGCGGAAACCTACCGGGCATCGGTGCAGGAATTGCAGTCCCTGGTCAGTGCCATGGGCGGCCAGCCGGCTGACCGCGGCAGCATGAATGGCACGCTGTTCCGCGGCTGGATGGCGTTCCGCCACATGCTGCAGCCAAACAATGACGACGCCGTGCTGGGAATGTGCGAGCACGAAGAAGATGCCGCCAGGCGTGAGTATCAGTCCGTCCTGATGAAGACGCTTCCGCCTGATGCCAGCGCGACACTTCAGCGCCAGTATGATGCGTTGAAGCGACAGCATGAGCGGATCCATGCCATGCGCGGAATCCAGATCCACTGAGGGCTCGCACCCGGCAATGCGGCGGCAAGGTCAGGTTTCCGTGGCGAATCCGGCACTGGTGCTGCCTTGCCGCTGCCGACACCGAAAGCATTGATGGATGACCGGGATGGCGACCCGAGCGCGCATTGGGTATCCCGCGACTTGGACGGTGCCACACTGCTAGTAGCCCGGATGAATGCCCTAACGCACGCCCCTCTCCTGCAAGCGGGAGAGAGGCGCAGTCAAGCGGTAGAGAACAAACCGCTTTGCCACCCACATTAAGAACCGGGCCACTCCTCCTCCAACACCCGCTCCAACTGCGCCTTCACCAATCCCAGTAAGCAAAACGCGCCAAAGCCGCCCTCCCACCATTCGCTCTGCTGCTCCAGCAGCGCAAGCCCCCCATCAATACCGGCCGCCACCGCCAACAAACTGTACCGCGCCGAGGACAGATCGATTTCCGACATAGGACCTCCTATCGTTGCATGAAGGTCCGCCGCACGACGCTAGAGGAGGGCGGCGGGCCTGACGACGAGGGTGGAAACCGGTGTCACAACCATTGCCGGTCAGCCTTGCGGCTGCCTCATCCGGCCCGCCATGGATGGCTTGCACGTATAGGCAAGAACGGTCGTCACGGACGACCGTTCGGTTGAGACATTCGAGTTTCCACACTCGGTCACCGCTGTTCGATGACAGCCCCAGTCTCCCGTACCGCGCCACGCGACGCGATAGGACACTTCGCATTCCCATACGGACGCAGCATCCTGCCGGATCGTCGCCCGCCAGCAAATAGCCAAAATCCTAAGAGCACATTTCGAAATGAAATTCTCGTCCCGCTGAAGGGATGAATCTACGGGGTATTTGATCGAGATAAAGATAGTGCTTCGTATCGGGATTTTTTCCGTTGATTTCCTTTAGTTGCAAGGGCACAAATAGCCGATTGCTATTCGCCGAGGTCGCAATAGCGCGTTCGAAGAACTAGGCGGTTTGACGCATCGGAAAATGGATCCTGCAAGCTTTCACCAACAGCTGTTTTCCTCTACCCATCGCCTGTATGCCCTGGACGGTGAAGGCGCGCTGGCCGAACTGGCAGTCGAAGCCTGGATCGGCCGCGAGGGAATCTCTGCGCTGTTCGAATGGCGCATCGTTGCGGTCAGCGCCAACGTCGATCTCGCGCTGGATAGCCTCGTCGGCCAACGCGTCACGCTGACCACGAGGCTCGCGGACGGCGGGCAATCGCGCCGCACCGGCCTGACCCGCCAGGCCGAAAAGCTTGGCGCCGACGGCAGCCTCGCGCGCTACCGCCTGACCGTGGTGCCCTGGCTGTGGCTGACCACGCAGCAGCGCCACAGCCAGGTGTTCCAGGACCGGAAGCTCGACAGCATCATCGCAGCCATCCTGCAGCCCTATGCGCCCTACGCGCGGTGGCGCTATGCCGCCGGGGCCGAAGCCCGCATCGCCGCGTTTGGCGAACGCGCCCACCTGGCGCAGTTTCGCGAAACCGACTACCACTTCCTGTCACGCCTGCTGGCCGAGGCCGGCCTGGGCTACACCGTGGCGGAAGACGAGGAGGCGCCGTTCGGGCATGCCGTGGTGATCTTTGCCGACAGCGCGCAATTGCCGGAAGACCCCGAGTCAGCGGCAGGCGGCGGCTTCCGGTACCACCGTGCGCATAGCCAGGAATCGGCTGATGCCATCCAGCAGTTGATCTGCGAAACCCGTGCCGCAGTCGGTGGCGTGGCGGTGGGTGCCTGGAATCCTGAGAGCAAGCGCACCATCCGTGGCCACGCGCCGGCACGCTTCGGCGTTTTCTCAGGCCGAGCAGTCAGCCCGGATCCTTACCTGTCGGTCAGCCTGTCGCTGGCGCCGGACACGGCCAGCGCGCAGCGCGTCGCCGAGCAGGTGATGGAAGCCATCGAAGCGCGTGCACTCGTGTTCACCGGTGCCGCTTCCGTTCGCACGCTGCGTAGCGGCACACGGCTGACCGTCACCGGCTGCCCGCACCTGCCGCCACAGGAAGACGATACGGCGGGGTATCCGCTGTTGCTCGATGCGGTTGAGCACTGCGGCATCAACAACCTGGCTGTGGAAACGCGGGCCGCGCTCGCCGATCGGATGGGGCCGTTGGAAGTGGCGTTGTGCTTCGCGACGCCACCGCAGGCTCCCGATGCCGCAGCGATTACCGCCGGCCTGGTGAGCTGCTTTCTCAACGACGCAGCCGAGCGGCTGGTCCCGACCGGAGCCTTGCTGGCCGCGGCTCAAGCACACGGCGATGCTGCGCTCTTTCGTGCCTTCGATGCGCGGCGGCCATGGCGTGCCGGCGTGCTGGAGGGCGATTGCCCGCGCCTGTACAGCCGTGCTACGCCGCTGGGCGTCCATACCGCGATCGTGGTCGGCCCGGACGGCCAGACGCAGCCGGACGGCATTGCCGAACACCACGCCAGCGCGCGCGGCCAGATCCGCTTGCGCTTCCCTTGGCAGCGCGGCGAACGCCCTGATGACCGCAGCAGCCGCTGGGTGCGCGTGGCGCAGCGCCAGGCCGGCGCCGGCATGGGCTGGCAATGGCTGCCGCGTATCGGCCAGGAGGTGCTGGTCAAGTTCGCGGACAACGATATCGACCAGCCCTTCGTGATCGGCGCGCTGTACAACGGCCACGGCGAAGCCGGCATCGCGCCCACGCCGGGCGGCAACTCGATGGCCGCGACCACGTTCGCCCAGCCCTATGACGCCAGCGGTGTCTATGCGATAGGCTCCGACAATCAGCCGAGCGCCCAGGGCAACCTCGCCGGCGGCAACAGCCCGGCGTGGCATGGCATGGGCACCGACCCGGACGGCCACCGCAACGCCGCCGCGCTGACCGGCTTCAAGAGCCAGGAGCACGGCGGCAAGGGCTACAACCAACTGGTGTTCGACGACACCGACGACCAACTGCGCACGCAACTGGCAACGACGGAACAAGCCACCCAGCTCAACCTCGGCCACGTAATACACCAGCAGGACAACCGCCGTGGCAGCTTCCGGGGGCAGGGGTTCGAGCTGCGCACCGACGGCCATGCGGCCGTGCGCGGCCGGGCCGGGCTATTGCTGAGCACCTATCGCGATGCCGTCACGGGCCGCGTGCTGCCGACTGGCGACAATGCCGTCGGCATCGCGTTGTTGCGGCAGGCGGACGACTTGGTCAAGACGCTGAGCGATGGCGCGACCACGCATCAAAGCCAGGCACTGTCGACTGGCATGGGCGATGAGTCACCGTTGGCGAAACAAGCCAGGGCCGCAGCCGGCATGGTCGATGGGCAATCGCTTGAAGCGGCCCAGGGTGATGCCGCCGATGGCAATACCCACACGCCAGGCAAGGTGCCGCATCAAATCGAGCCGATGGTCCACCTCAATGGTAGGGCTGGCGTGGCTGTCGTCGCGGGACAGGACTTGCAGATCGCCAGCGGCGAGAGCGTGGTGCTGGCCAGCGGGCAGGACAACAACGTTGCCGTCGCAGGGCAGGCGCGCCTGCATGCGGGACGGGCGATTGGCATTGCGGCCGGGCTGTCCGCGGCCGGAGAAAACAACATCGGTCTGCAGCTGACGGCGGGTCAGAATGATATCGATATCCAGGCACAGCATGATTTGCTGAAGGTGGCGGCGCGGGATGACCTGACCATCGTCTCGGCCAATATGAATGTGGATTTTGCTGCGGCGAAGCGGATCCGCATTGCGACTGCCGGCGGGGCGGCCATCACGATTGAGGGCGGCAATATCACCGTGGAATGTCCGGGGCCGATTACCTATAAGGCGGCGCAGAGGATGTTCGAGGGTCCTGTGACCACCAATCGAGACCTTCCGCTGTTCCCTGATACGCCGTCTTCGGCAGACGACGACTACCCGTTCTCCATTTGATCGACCCGTGAAGGTATCCAATGCTGATTAGTCCTCCTTTCCTGCCACCACGAGCATCCAATCAGACGGAAAATCAATGGCTCGATAAGGCAATGCCGGGCGGGGAGCCAGGCTACGGCTCATATCCGGTCAGCGATAGACTTGCATGGCATGGCGGCCTGCACTTGCGCGCTCCGACGTGCGGCGATGATGACGTTGAACCCGTTCGTGCCATTGCAGATGGGATAGTCGTATATCGGCGCGGTTCGACCGAACCACCCGCAGCGCCAGATCCCAAATCACCACTGCGCTATCAAGGTAGGACGAGTGATGGCGTAGTCGTCATTCGGCATGAAACCGAAATAGGGGCCGCATGCCGAAGCAACACCTCCACACGAGTTGTGTTTTTCTCGGTGTATGTGCATATGCACACTTTGCGCACTACCGTGCAACCCGGTCGTAGCATCCACCGAAAGGACGAACTGGGCCAAGCAGGATATATCAGGGGTCAACCACACCAAATTCATTTTGAAATCATTTGCGATGATGCGAATTTGGGACAACTTATCGGGCGAAACAGCGGCCTTCTCCCATTGAATGCGGACGGCCGTAGCGATGTCATTTTTGGCGAGTTGTACTTCCACCTCGAAGCGACGACCGTGGTATATGCCCAACGTCCGCCCCAGCCACATCTGACATTACCGGGGGGTGTGCCGCTTGGGGAAGCATTGATCGTGGGGCTGCGGTATGCGGAAGGCGAAGGAGTAGAACGTACTCGCGGGCATGCATATGTAACAACCTATGGGTTGGCGGGCACACTGATTGGTGAACCATTGACTGTCCCAGATGCCGAGTACAACATATACCGAGATGCCAACGATATCAGTGAGACATATCCTGCTCATGCACGGCCTATACCAAGCGCTGTGTACGAACTGCTACGCTTTGGACGCGTAGTCGGGCCTGATCCTCTTGTTCCAGAAGACGTACCGCACTGGCGGCAAATTCGTACCCGCACTGGTACGGGCTGGGTCAATCTCAACGCTCCAGGCGTACGCAAATTCAGCGATGCCGACTTTCCGCAATGGCGCGGATGGTTTCTCCTCACAGACGTTGACGGCGACGGCCGATGCAACGACGCGGCTATCATGCAGGCCATGGACGTAAATCGCGATGGCGCCGTTACCGCGGATGAAGTGCATGCGCGCCTGGATACGCCTTCGGTTCGGTCATTCCTTAAACCGCTGATCTGCAAACTACCTACAGAATGGGACGCTGCGGCGATAGAGGCACGATGGGGCTGGTTGAAGACGGCGAGCCCGAGCAACCCGAACCCTCTGCAAGAAGAGCAGTTTGCACGTTTGCGAGCTCATATCGATGCGCTCGCATTTTGGCAGCAAGCCAACTTGCGCATTCCACAATACAACGCACAAGACGAGTCTATCGGTGAACGGCCACTGCCGAGCACACATTGGCACTTCAATCCGAGGGAGTTTATACGAGCGTTTCGAAAGTGCGGGTGGCTATCGCTTGCAGAACTGGTGCGACTTATCCCCAGACGCCTGTCCTACTCGCAGCAAGGCCGTGTTAGGACTGCCCTCGAGGTCGGGAAAGTGAGCCGCGCCACCGCAGCAATTCGATTGAAAACTTATGCATTGCATTTAAACTGGGTGGCGAGAAAGTATGGAATCAGCTCTGCACGCCATAGATTTGCACATTTCTTCGCGCAAACGATCATCGAGACAGATCACTGGCAAGTCGTATACGAATATGGCAGAGGCGCCCCCCATCCTAAAATTCCGATGGCCCAGTACTATGCCGCCTTCTATGGTCGTGGAATCATGCAGCTAACATGGGCCGGAAATTACGAAAGCTATGGGCTGTTTCGGAATCGCCCTCACAACAGCAGTGCATATGTGGACCATAGAATCGGCGCCGACTCAAGACACTACTGGCGGGACCCAACGGTGCGCGATGCTGACGGGCGCATTATTCGAGTGACAGGTATCCCTAAACATTGGGCGCCGCGCTTCGATCCCACTGAAGTTGAAGTCGATCCATTCATAGCTTGCGATAGCGGGGGGCACTACTGGGTTGCGAAGTCCCTGGATAAATCTGGAAAGGAAGCTAATATCAATCGCGTGGCAGACGAGGATTTTAATCCACGGACAATTGGCAGGGTCAATGTTCTCGTAAACGGCGGCGGCAATGGATATTACGAAAGGCAGGCCTACGCACAATATGGAAAGCGCATATTGTTTGATGCTGTAGAAACAGCGGCGACACAAGATTTTTTGACGCCCCGCAGCGGCGTTACAGTTAGGGTTGATTATGCCGAGCCCAATTAATTTATTTGTAGTTTCTATGTCGGTCCTGTCAACGATTGTGGCAGGGCCATCCATAGCAAGCCCATCGTTTGGCCAAGGCAATCGAATATTCGACGCTTGCGCAAAGCGAGAAAAAAGAAATCTAGAAACATGCACTTCGGGGTGTGGTCTTATACTAAAAAATTGCTATGTTGAGGCCATCGAGGCGTACGAAAAAAAAATTCAGAGGATCGATAGGAAGCTGCTGAATCCAGAATGCAAGAGAAAAGCAAATGAAGCCCTGAAGAAAGCTGACGCGTTTCGCGATGAAGTGGAAACAGTCGAGGAAGATGGCTCGTGGCAGCAGATGGACATAAGACTGCTTTTGACTCGCAACAAACTAGAACTTATCGAGATCATTGAGAAGGGTTGCAAACCACAATAGCCGACGTAGCGGGTCCCAGTGTTTTTAATTGAGCGACACCGGGGACCTGCCCCCGATCCCCCTTAATCCACCAGCGTCGCCAACGCCTCCCGCGCCTCCCGCCTTAGCTTCTCCAAATCCAGCCCCACAATCGCCCCATCCCGCACCACCTGCCGCCCCCGCACCAGTACATCCCTAACCGGCGTAGGCTCTCCAGCCGCGACCGGCGCCGTGCCGATGTCATGGAACCCGTGGAATCGCAGCCCGCTAACGTCATAGATCGCCAGGTCCGCCGACTGCCCCGGCGCTAGCGTGCCGATCCCCGGCAGCCCCAGCACTTGCGCACCCCCCGCAGTGCCCCAGTGGATCACTTCCTCCACACGCGTTTGCCCGGCCCCGCCAAGCGCCCGGTGCACCAGCCACGCAAAGTTGGCCTCATGCACCATGCTGCCCGACTCATTGGAAGCGACCCCGTCGACCCCTAGCGAAATCGGCACGCCGGCATCCGCCATCGCGCGAACCGGCGCGATACCGCTGCCCAGCCGCGCATTGCTGACGGGGCAGTGCGCCATGCCGGTATTGGTCACGGCCAGCATGCGGATTTCTTCCGGGTTCACCGTGACGAGGTGGGCGAACCACACATCCGGTCCCAGCCAGTCGTGGTCGGCGACGAACTGCACCGGCGTGCACTGATATTTCTCGCGGCAGAACTTGACGTAGTTGTCGGTCTCGGACAGGTGCGAATGCAGGCGCAGGTCCATACCGCGGCCAAAGGCGGCCAGTTCGCGCAGCAGCGCGGGCGGTAGCGAGAAGGTCGGTGTCGTCGGTGCCACCACCACGCGGCGCAGGCCATCGGGGGCGGCGTCGTGGTAGCGGGTCTTCAGCCGTTCGATATCGGCCAGCATTTCGTCCAGTGTCTCGGGCACCAGGGCGGTGGCACGCATGCCGGGATGATCCGAGGCCGACTGGATCGCGCCGCCGCGGCACAGCACCAGGCGCATGCCGAGTTCCTGCGCGACCTCGAACAGCACGTCGCCGGTTTCGGCGCCATGGCCGTGGTGATACAGGTAGTGGTGATCGGCGCAGGTGGTGGTGCCGGATAGCAGCAACTCCGCCATGCCGAGCCGCACCGCGGTGCGGAAGATCTCGGGGCTGAAGCGCGCCAGGCGCGGGTAGGCGACGGACGCGAGCCATTGTTCCAGGCCGACGTTCATGCCGCTGGGCACGGCCTTCAGCAGGTTCTGGAACAGGTGGTGGTGGGTATTGACCCAGCCCGGGTAGACCACGCAGCCGCTGGCGTCAAGCACGGCTTCGCCTTCATGGCGCGGCAGGCTGGCGCCGATCTCGGCGATGCGGCCGTCGCGGATGCGGAGGTCGGCGGCGCCCGCGCGCGCGGCAGTGCCGGCGCGGCCGGTCATCACGGCGGCGGCGTTGCGGATCAGCAGGGCGCCGGCCGGCGCGTTAGTGGCGTTGGTGGCGTTGGTGTTCTGCACCATGTTTTCAGACCCCTTGGACGTTGTCGGCACTGGCGGGCAGTTCGTCGGCTTCACGCGCTGGCAGGCCGTTGAGAATCAGGTTGAGGACCACGGAAACCACGCAGGCGATGATCACGCTGCTGTGGACAAAGGGCTGCAGGAAGCCGGGCAGCTTTTCCAGCATGCCCGGCAGCATCACCGGCATCATCGCGCAGCCGAGCGTGATGGAAACGATGGAGAGATTGTTGGGGTTGCGCTCGTATTCCACCTCGCCCAGCGTCTTGATGCCCGCCGCCACGACCACGCCGAACATCACCATGGTCGCTCCGCCCAGCGCCGCGGCGGGGATCGAAGCAAACAGCGCGCCGATCTTGGGCACCAGCGCCACCGCGCACAACATCACGCCGCAAGTGGCGACCACCCAGCGGCTGCGCACGCCGGTGACGATCACCAGCCCCACGTTCTCCATGAACGCGATATACGGGAACGCCGCGAACATGCCGCCGATGGCGCTGGCCAGGCCGTTGGCGCGGAGGCCGCGGGTGGCGTCGCGCTCGGTCAGCGGGCGTTTGACGATATCGCCGACGGCGATGAACAGGCCCATCGATTCCACCATCTGCACCACCATCACGATCACCATGGTGGTGATGGCGCCGAGGTTAAAGGTAGGCATGCCAAATGCGAACGGCGTCACCATGGTGAACCACGGCGCGCGCGCGACTTCATCGAAGCTGCCCATCCCCAGCATCCACGCCACCGCGCCGCCGACCAGCAGGCCGATCACCACCGACAGGTTGCGCACCAGCTCGCAGCCGTGCCGGTTGATCAGCAGGATCAGTGCCACCACGCCGAAGGCGACCAGGAAAAAGATGGGCGCGCCGAAGTCCGGCGCGCCCCTTCCGCCTCCAAACCAGTGAAACGAAACCGGAAACAGCGACAGGCCCACCGCGGTGATGGTGCAACCGCTGACCACCGGCGGAAAGAAGCGCTTGAGCTTGCCGATCACGGGCGCCAGCAACATCGCGATCACGCCCGCGGCGATGATGGCGCCGCAGACGCCGTTGAAGCCCAGCGTGGGATCGGTGCCGATGGCGATGACCGGGCCCACGGAGCTGAACGCCACGCCCTGCATCAGCGGCAGGCGCACGCCGAACTTCCAGAAGCCCACGGTCTGCAGCAACGTGGCGATGCCGGAGGTGAACAGCGCGGTGCTGATCAGCATGGTGGTCTGGGCCGGCGTCATCTTGAGCGCCCCGGCCACGATCATCGGCACCGCAATGGCGCCGAGATAACTGACCAGCATGTGCTGGAAGCCGAGCGACGCCATGGCGCGGGCCGGCAGGATCTGGTCGACGGGATGAACCGCTGCTTGCATGATGTTTGTCTCCTGCCGCGTGCTGGGGGAAGTGCGCCATGCCGGCGGCGGCTGGCCCGGTCTGTGGTTGCCGGGCTCGGTCCGTCACGGTGCCATGCGCGGCGCATGGCGCACGCATGCCTTGAACAGTAGTGAGGCGCGGCATGCCGTCATAGCGTTATTGCGAAGGCCGTGGCACCGGGCCGCAATGAGGCTTGCAAAATGCGTGCTTGGGGCATCAGGGGTTTCCCTTGGGTTGCGTGAGAGAGGTGGGGGTCATAGGATGGATGCCGTGTTTCGCGGCGAGCGCGTGCCGCGCGCCGCGCGCCGCGTGTTTGCTCCCCTCTCCCGCTTGCGGGAGAGGGGCAGGGGTGAGGGCGGGCACTTGCATACCGACGGGGTGCACTTCGTTGATGCGCCGGCCCTCACCCCCACCCCTCTCCCACTTCGCGGGAGAGGGGAGCGTTCGCAGCGGGCGTGAGCAAGATTTGGCGCAGTCGTGCGCATGCGCCTGGAGTCGTCAGTGGCCAGGTCCTCGTGGCCGCTCCTTTCAACTTTTCCGTCCCTATCGAACATGTCACCCAACGCAGGACGGTTCGCTGCAGCATGCCGTTCGCCACTCAGCCGCGGCGGGGACCTCGATCGGATCCAGTCGCTGTCCGGGCGCGTGTTCGGCCCGACACGGCTGCGTGCAGCGGAGGCCGATGCGGCGCTCGATGCGCGCATCGACACCAGCACCATCGGACGGCTGACGCTGGTGACCATCGCCTACAACCAGGCGGTGCAGATCGAGCCGCAGCCGAACAAGGACGAGTTCGTGATCCAGACCGTGCTGGCGGGCACATGCCGCGTGGAGACGCCGCGTGGCGCGATGCTGATGCCGCCCGGGGCGACCTTTGTGTTCTCGCCCACCGTGCCGACCACGCTGTCGCTGGACCCAGGCTGCGAGCGCTTCAGCGTGGTGATCCGCCGCCAGCTGATCGAAGAAGCGTTCCGCCAGCAGTTCAGCTTCGAGCCGCCGGCGCCGATCGAATTCGACATGCAGCCGGTGGCCGACGATGGCCGCGCCGGGCGCTGGCAGGCGCTGGTGGGCTACCTGCGCGCGGAAACGCGGGTGCGGCGCGAAGGCAGCGGCGTGCCGGTGGTGGATGCCAGCATCGAGCGCATCGTACTGTCGACGCTGCTGCTCGACCGCTTTGCCGCGGACGGCAATATGCTGCCGCGCCGGTTCGAAGCCGTGCTGCCGGACTATGTGCGCAACGCCATTGCCTACCTGCGCGCCAACCTCGACCAGCCGCTGACGCTGGAGCAGATCGCCGCGCACTGCGGGATCTCGGCGCGCACGCTGCAGCTGGGTTTTCGCAAGAGCAAGAACACCACGCCGATGGAGTACCTGCGGCTGCTGCGCCTGCATGGCGCGCGCGCCGACCTGCAGCGGGCGCCGCAACAGAAGGGCATGGTCAGCGCGATCGCGCTGCGGCACGGCTTTACCCACCTGAGCCTGTTCTCGCGCGAGTACCGGCGCGAGTTCGGCGAGCTGCCGTCGCAGACGTTGGGGGCGGCAGCGCGGCAACAGGACTGACGGCAAGCCAGCACTGCTGCCGCCGGTGCGGTATCAGGCGGCCTGCGCCACGGGCAGGCAGACCTTGAGCAGCGTCTGCAAGCGCAGCTTGTCGAGATGGCGGCCGATAAAGACGAACTTGCTCTGCGCGGCTTCGGCGCCCCATGCGTCGGCGGGGTGGAAATCCATCAGCCGGTGCACCGCCTGCAGCACGTAGCGGCGGTCATCGCCCTCCACCGCGACGATCCCCTTCATCCGGAACACATCGTCGCCCTGCGCGGCCAGCAGCGCCTTCAGGCCGTGCTCCAGGCGCTGGCGGTCGAACGGCTGGTCGAACACCAGCGACACCGAGGTGACCGACGGATCGTGGCGGTGGCCATGCGTATCGTCATCGTGCGCGTGATCGCAGTGCTCGTCGCAGACATGATCGTGATCTTGGTGATCCTCATGGTCGTGCGCATGGGCGTGACCGTGGGGGGCATCATGCGCGTCGGCCTGGATCGAGCCCGGCGTAAAGCCGCCGATGCCCAGGATCTTGCCCAGGTCTACCTGCGCGAAGTTGGAGCGCAGGATCTGCGCGCCCTCGTTCAGGCGGTGGATGCGGGCCTCCAGCCGGTCGAGCTGCGCGGCGTCGACCAGGTCGGTCTTGTTGAGGATCACACGGTCGGCCGCGACGATCTGGTCGACGGCCTGGTTGTCGAAGCCAGTCAGCTGCGGGTCGTCCAGGTGGCTTTCGATATGCACCGCATCGACCAGCGTCAGGATGCCGTCCAGCGTGACTTGCCTGGCCACTTCATGGTCCATGAAGAAGGTGGCCGCCACCGGGGTGGGATCGGCCAGTCCGCTGGTCTCGACCAGGATATGGTCGAAGCGCTCGGGGCGCTCGAGCAGCTTCTGCAGGATGCGCACCAGGTCCGTGCGCACGTCGACCACGCAGCAGATGCAGCCGTTGGTCATCTGGTAGATCTCTTCGTCCGAGGTCATCACCAGGTCGGAGTCCACATCGACCTCGCCGAACTCGTTCTCGATCACGGCGATGCGATGGCCGTGCTTCTGCGTCAGGATGTGGTTGAGCAGCGTCGTCTTGCCCGAGCCGAGGAAGCCGGTAAGGATGGTGACCGGGACGGGCGGCTGTTGTGCGACGGCAGGTGCGTTCATGTTGTCTCCTGATTTCTATCGGGTTGGGTACTGCGTGCCTCGCTACGGCGAGGCGAGAACTTCTCAGGCGGTGGCGACGTTGGCGCGCAGGCCTTGCCAGCGTTCCACCATGTCGTGCGGCACGTCAAACAGGTCCAGCACGCGCCCGACGGTGTGGTTGACGATGTCGTCGACCGACTGCGGATGCGCGTAGAACGCCGGCACCGGCGGCAGCACGATGGCGCCCATCTCCGTGACCGTGGTCATGTTGCGCAGGTGCACCAGGTGGAACGGGGCCTCGCGCGCCAGCAGCACCAGTCGCCGCCGCTCCTTGAGCATCACGTCGGCGGCGCGGGTGACGAGGTTGTCGGCCAGCCCCGTGGCGATGGCGGCGAGCGTGCGCATCGAGCACGGCGCCACCACCATGCCATCGCAGCGGAACGAGCCGCTGGCAATGGTGGCGCCGATATCGCGCACGTTGTGGACCACGTCGGCCATGGCCTCGATCTGCGGGCGCTGCAGGCCCAGCTCATGGTGCGCGGTCAGCAGGCCGGATGGCGAGCAGACCAGGTGGGTCTCCCAGCCGTCCAGCGCCGCCAGCGCCTGCAGCATGCGCACGCCGTACACCGCGCCGCTGGCGCCGGTGATGGCGACGACCAGGCGTTGCTTGCGGGTCATCGCTGCCCGCCTTCCTGCGCCGCCTTCTCGGCAAGCGCTTGCAGCACTTGTTCCGGCTTGATCGGGTAGTGCCGGAAGCGCACGCCGATGGCATCGAACACCGCATTGGCAATCGCCGGCCCGATCGCGACGATCGGGTCTTCGCCCACGCCCTTGGCGCCGAACGGGCCGCCGGGGTCCGGCGCGGCTTCGAGGATCACGGTGCGGATCTCCGGCATATCCATCGCCAGCGGCATCTTGTAGTCGACAAAGTTGGCATTGAGCGAGCGGCCGGTGCGCATGTCGATCTGGTAGTCCTCGTACAGCGTATGGCCGATGCCCTGCTGGATGCCGCCTTCGATCTGGCCCGCGGCCGCCACCGGGTGGATCACCTTGCCGACATCGTGCACCGGCACCACCTGCCGCACGGTGATGAAGCCGGTCTCGGTATCGACCGCGACTTCGACAAAATGCGCCGCGAACGAATACGACTTGGTCGGGTGATAGGTGGCGGTGCCCACCAGCTGCGCGGCGGGAATGCCCTTGCGCGGCATCACCGCCTCGCGCACCGTCAGCGTGGGGCCGTCGCGGTCGTGCACGGCGATCACGCCGGCCGAGAGCGTCAGGTCCGCGGGCTCGCACTCCATCAACCTGGCGGCGCGCTCGAGCAATTGGCGCTTGATCTCGCCCGCCGCCATCTGCGCGGCCTTGCCGACCATGTAGGTGGTGTGGCTGGCAAAGGCGCCGATGTCCCAGGGCACGACATCGGTGTCGCCATGCACGACCGATACCGCCTCGAACGGCAACGTCAGTTCTTCCGCCACGATCTGCGCGAGGGCGGTATGCGCACCGGTGCCCAGCCCGGCCGCGCCGGTCAGCAGGACCACGGTCCCATCCTCGTTCATCTTGATGATGGCGTTGCCCTGCTCCTTGATCCCGGGATAGGCGCTGCTGCCATGCATCTCGCAGCCCAGGCCCCAGCCGGTGCGGACCGGGCCGCTGGTGTCGCGCGGGCGACGCCGCAGCGCGTGCCAGTCGACCAGTTCCATGCCTTTCTCGATGCAGGCTTCCAGGCCATGCCCGATCAGCGGATGGTTCGACGGCGCGATATCGCCTTCGCGCACCGCGTTCTTGAGCTTCAGTTCTGCGGGATCGATGCCCAGGTGCGCGGCCGCCTCGTCCATCTGCACGTCGAGCGCATAGTAGGTCTGCACTACGCCATAGCCGCGGAACGCGCCGGCGATCGGGCTGTTGGTGTAGACACAGCGGCCTTCGAGCAGCACGTTGTCGCAGCGGTACAGCGACACCATCGCAGCGGTGCCGACATTGGTCACGCCGGGGCCGTGCGAGCCGTAGGCGCCGGAATTGAACACCACCTTCGCCTGGCGCGCGGTGATGGTGCCGTCGTTGCGAAAGCCCTGCTTCAGCCAGATCTTCGCCGGATGGCGCGTGCGGCCACCGAGGAAGGTTTCCTCGCGCGTGTATTCCATGCGCACCGGGCGGCGCGTCTCGCGCGCCAGCAGCGCGCACAGGAACTCATGCTGGAACAGGTCCTGCTTGGCGCCGAAGCCGCCGCCCATGTGGTCGACCAGCACGCGCACCTTGTGCAGCGGCAGCCCCAGCACCTCGGCCATGATGCCGCGCACCATGAAGGCGGTCTGGGTGGAGATCCACACCGTCAGGTTGCCGTTGCCGTCCCAGCTGCAGGTGAGCACGTTGGGCTCCATGTAGGCGGGGGTGGGGCGGCCGCCCTCGTAGACGCCTTCCAGGATGAAGTCTGCCTCGGCAAAGCCGGCTTCCACATCGCCACGCCGGATGATGACCGGCGGCAGCACCAGGTTGCCGCCAGGCTCGCGGTCGTGGATGCGCGGCGCGTCGGAGCGCTCGGCATCTTCGGCGGTGAAGACGGCAGGCAGCGTGTCGTATTCGACTTCGATCAGCTCAAGCGCGCGCTCGGCGATCTCTTCGCTGACGGCGGCCACCGCGGCCACGCCTTCGCCCCAGTAGCGCACCTTGTCGTCCAGGATGTACTGGTCGCAGGTCACCGAGGCGGAGCGCGGATGCGGGGAGCCGGCGTGCAGCACGCGCGGCACGTTCTCGTGGGTCAGCACGGCCTTGACACCTGGCAATGCCAGCGCGCGCGCGGTGTCGATGCGGCGGATCCTGGCGTGGGCGACGTTGCAGCGCTTGATCTTGCCGAACAGCAGGCCGGGGAAGGGCATGTCGGCAACGTAGCGGGCGTTGCCGGTGACCTTGTCGAGCAGGTCGGTGCGCTTGACGCTGTGTCCGATCACGGCGTGGGTCATCATGCCTCCTCGCTGGCGCGGGCCTTGCAGCCCGCGGGGTCCATGGCCTCGGCGGTCTTCTCGATGGCCTCGATGATCTTGGTGTAGCCGGTGCAGCGGCAGATGTTGCCGGCAATGGCGAAGCGGATCTCGTCGCGGGTGGGATGCGGGTTCTCATCCAGCAGCGCCTTGGCCATCACCACGAAGCCCGGCGTGCAGAAGCCGCACTGCGCGGCGCCGCACTGCATGAACTGCTCCTGGATCGGATGCACGGTGTCGGGCGCGGGCTGCACGCCTTCGATGGTGGTGATGTGGCAGCCGTGCGCCTCGGGCGCCAGTACCAGGCAGCTGTTCATCGGCCGGCCGTCGATGATGACGGTGCACGATCCGCATTCACCCACATCGCAGCCCTTCTTGGTGCCGGTCAGGCCGGCGTCGTTGCGCAGGGCGTCGAGCAGCGTGCCGTGCGGTTCGACCGCCAGCTCGCGCGGCTCGCCGTTGATGACGAGTTCGATTATTTTTCGCATGATGCTCCGCGCAAGGCGGCCTCCAGGGCTTGTTCGAGAGCGCGGCGGGTCAGCACGTTGACCATCTGCCGCCGGTACGCTTCGCTGGCGCGCACGTCGCTGATCGGACGGGCCTCACCCATGGCGGCGTGCGCGGCCTGCAGGATCAGCGCGTCGGTCACGCGCTGGCCGCGCAGCATCTGCTCGGCACGCACGGCACGTACCGGGGTGGGGCCGACTGCGGCCAGCACGATGCCGACGTCGGCGCAGTGGCCGTTATCGACTGTCAGCGATACCGCCACGCCGACGGTGGCCAGTTCCATCTGCACGCGGCGGCCATGCTTGAGGTAGACCTTACCGGTGTTGGGGCGCGGCGCCGGCACGGTGATGCGGGTAACGATCTCGTCCGCCGCGATGGCTGTCCTGCCGACGCCGGTGACAAAATCCTCCACGCGCAGCTCGCGCGAGCCGGACATGCCATAAAGGTGCACCGAGGCGCCGTCGGCAACCAAGGGCGCGATCGAATCCGCCGACGGCGACGCGCGGCAGACATTGCCTACCACGGTGGCGCGATGGCGCACCTGGATCGAGGCAAAGTCCGTCACCGCCCTGGCGAGGCTGGCGTAGTGGCGCTGCACGAAGCCCGTGGTCTCCACCGCGCGCGTCGTCACCAGCGCGCCGATGCGCAGGCCGTTGACCGGACCGAAGGTCAGCACGTCCATGCCCGGGATCTTCTTGATATTGATGACTTGCTCGGGCTGGCGCACGGACTCCTTGATCTGCACCAGCAGATCAGTGCCGCCGGCAAGCACGCTGGCCTTGCCGCCGCACCGGTGCAGCATGGCCGAGGCTTCCGCCAGCGTCGCCGGTTCGAAGTATTCAAACGCTCTCATTGCTCCTCCTGGTCTGTGCCATCGGCGGCGTCTGCCTGGGCTGTGGGGCGCGCACCGTTGCAATCATCATGGGCGGACGGTCTTCATCGGTAAAGACCCGGAAACGGATTAATTGATCGTGTTACCCTCTGAATCAGACGCGCTGGCCGGACCCAGGCAAAGCAAGCGCGCACCCCGATATCCGGAGGCAGACAACGTGCCCAACCTCAGCAACATGAACGTGTCGCTGCGCCAGCTGCGCGCGTTCATCGCCGTGGCGCAGGAGCGCCACTTCACCCGCGCGGCCGAGAAGCTGGACCTGTCGCAGTCGTCGGTCAGCGCGCTGATCCACGAGCTGGAAGCCAACCTCGGCCTGAAGCTGTTCGACCGCCACACGCGACAGCTGCACATCACGCAGGCGGGCGCAGAGCTGCTGCCGCTGGTGAAAAAGGCGGTGGCCGATATCGACAGCGTGATCGAGAATTCCAGCGAGCTGCGCACGCTCGGGCGCGGGCGCGTGTCGATCGCGGCCTCGTCGATCCAGGCGGCGCTGATGCTGCCGCGCGTGATCCGCGAGTTCTGCGTGAGCCATCCGGGGGTGAAGGTGGAACTGCACGACGTGTCCGAGCACGAGGTGACCAAGATGGTCAGCTCGGGCGAGGTCGATTTCGGCATCGGCACCATTCCCGAGGGACAGCCCGACCTGAGCGCGCACCGGCTGATGTCCGATCCGTTCGTGATCGTGATGCCGGCGCACCATCCGCTGCGCCGGCGCAAGACGCTGCGCTGGGAGGACGTGGCGGGCCTGCCGGTGATCGGGCCGCACAAGGGCAACCCGATCCGCGATTGCCTGGACACCGCGCTGGCCGCGCGCGGCATCTCGCTGCAGCGGGTGCACGAAGTATTCCTGCCACTGACCATGGTGGGCATGGTCGACGCCGGTCTGGGCATCGCGGTGATGAGCGCGGCGGTCACGCGGCTGACCACCGCGCTGGGGCTGGCCACGGTGATGCCGACCGATCCGGTGATCCACCGCGAGATCTCGCTGCTGGTGCACGCGGACCGGTCGCTGTCGCCGCCGGCCCAGGCCTTCCGCGACCTGCTGATGCGCTATCGCGCCAGGTTGGCCGAGGCCAGCTGACTACGTCATGCCGGTTCCTTGGCCAGGCCGTGGGGCTGGGGGGCCGGCGAGCGCGCGTTGAACAGCAGGTTCAGCAGCACCGCGGTCAGGGTGCCGAGCAGGATGCCGTTCTGGCAGAACTTGGCGAGCAGCTCCGGCATCTGCGCGAAGAACTTGTCCGACACCAGCGGGATCATGCCCAGCGCCACGCTGACGGCGACGATGTAGGCGTTCTTCTTGTTCTCGACAAAGTCCACGTGGCCGAGGATGCGCACGCCGGTGGCCGCCACCATGCCGAACATCACCAGCGCCGCGCCGCCCAGCACATATTGCGGGATCGATGCGGCAAAGAAGGCCAGCTTGGGCAAGCAGCCCAGCACGACCAGGATGCCGCCGGCGGTGGCGCAGACCCAGCGGCTGCGCACGCCGGTGACCTGCACCAGCCCCACGTTCTGCGCGTACGAGGTGTAGGTGAAAGTGTTGAACACCGCCCCCACCAGCGCGCCCACGCCGTCGGCACGCAGGCCGCGCGCGATGTCGTCGCAGCCCACGGGACGGCCCACGATCTCGCCCAGCGCCAGGAACTGGCCCACGCCCTCGATCATGATCACGATCATCACCACGCACAGGGTGAGCGCGGTCATGGCGTCGAAGGTGGGCCAGCCGAAATGGAAGGGCGTGATGAACTCCACCCAGTGCGCGTTGTGGAGGCCGTCGAAATTGACCTTGCCCAGCGACAGCGCGATCACGAAGCCGACCGCAATGCCGATCAGCACCGCCACGTTGCACAGGAAGCCGCGCGCAAAGGCCACCAGCGCCAGCACTGTGCAGAGCACCGCGGTGGCGATGGCGATGTTTACCGGCAGGCCGAAGTTGGGGTTGGGCGCGGGACCGGCCGCGGTGTTGAGGGTGGGGTTGCCGCCCGCGGCCCAGTTAATGCCGACGCGCATCAGCGAGATCCCGATCACCAGCACCACGGTGCCGGTCACCACCGGCGGGAACCACCGCACCATCTTGCCGACATAGGGCGCGGCGAAGTAGGTGAAGATGCCTGCCACCATCACCGCGCCGAACACCGCCGGCAGCCCCAGCGCAGGGTTCGAGCCGGTGGCGATGATCGGCGCGATCGCGGTGAAGGTCACGCCCATCATCACCGGCAGGCGGATGCCGACCTTCCAGATGCCGATGCTCTGGATCATCGTCACCAGGCCGCAGCAGAACAGGTCCGCGGCGATCAGGAAGGCCACCTGGTCCTTGGGCAGCTTGAGGGCACCGCCGATGATCATCGGCACGGCGATGGCGCCGGCGTACATCACCAGCACATGCTGCAGGCCGAGGGCGAGCAGGCGGGGCGGGGGCAGGACCTCGTCGACGGGATGCACTGGGGCATTCCCTTGCGCAGGCAAGGTGGGGTTCATGCTGTCTCCTTTGGTCGGTATCACGCCGGTCGCGCATTGCGCTCACGTGTCGCCAAGGTCGCCGGCAGTTTCCTGTCCGGGATGGTCGTGCCATCCTTCTCGTGCGATGCCCGCGCCTGTCCTGTCTTGTCAGTCCAGCATGACAGCGGCGGCGGGAAGGTACAACGTTCGCGGCGGATTTATCGATCGGGTGACACGATGAATTCGCCGTTTTCAGCGGGTTATCCCTTACGGCACGTGGGACGCCGCACGTTCCAGCCGTGCCAGCAACGCTGCCGCGCGCGCCATGGCGGCCGGGTCGATACGCGCCCGGATGCCGTCGAAGGCAGGTCCGCGCGTGGCGTCCAGCCCCATGCGCGAGGTCGTGCCCACCCCCGATGCCGAAGGGTCCAGCGCGCTGCCCGGCAACCCATCCACCACCACCACATCCAGATGCGGCTGCAGGTGCGTGGCCATCGCCCACAGCACTTCCTCGTCGCGCGTGATGTCGACATCCTCGTCGACCGCGACCACGGTCTTCAGGTACGGATCCCAGCCGAGCAGGCCCAGCATCACCTGGCGCGCCTCGCCGGGCCGGCTCTGGCGCAGTGCCACGTAGGCGTGGAAGTGCGTGCCGGAGCTGGGGTAGTGCACCGCGGTGACGCCGGGGAAGCGCTCCCTGAGTTTCTCGACCATCTCGGATTCGCGCGGGATGCGGCCCAGGTTCAGGTGCTCGGCCGAGTTGCCGCCGACCACGTCGACCAGCCACGCATCCGTGCGGCGCATCACGCTCTGCACGCGCACCAGGTTGTTGGTCGAGCGGTCCGACGAGTAGCCGGTGAATTCGCCGAACGGACCTTCGTCGACGCGCGCCTCGGGATCGATCACGCCCTCGAGCACGATCTCGGCATGCGCCGGCACCAGGATGCCGTGGCGAGGCGTGCGTACCACTTCCAGCGGCGCGCCGAACAGGCCGCCGGCTACATGGCGCTCGTCCACGCCGAACGGCAGCCGCGCGGCGCCGGCCAGCATGAACAACGGATGCGCGCCGATCACCATCGCCACCGGCAGCGGCCGGCCCAGTTCGGCGGCGCGCTGCTGCATGCGCCACAGGTGCCCGCGCGAATGCAGGCTGGTGGCGATCTCGGTGGGCGAATGCAGCATCGAGCGGTGGTAGCTGGCATTGCCGATGCCGCTGTCGGGATCCTCCGCGATCAGGATCGCGTTGGTGATGTAGGGGCCGCGGTCCGTGGCGAAATGCTTGATCGCCGGAATCGTGCGCAGGTCGATGTGTTGCGTTTCGACCTGGCCGGTGACGGCGCCGCTATCCAGCACGCGCGGCGCCACCATGCGGCGGCTGCGGGCCTGGTATTCGGCATGGATGCCGGCGGGCGGCACGCCGCCCAGCATGCGCCCGACGCGCTCGCGCGAGGCGAAGAGGTTGGTGGCCAGCGACGTGCCCAGTCCTTCGACATGGTCGAACAGCAAGGCCGGGTGGCGGCCCTGCGCGGCCAGCGCCCAGACCAGCGCGGTCGGGTCCTGGTCGGCGCCGACCGGCTCGCGGATATGCAGTACGTCTTCGGGAAAGGCCTCGCGGTAGGCGGCCAGGAACTGGTGGAAGTCCTGCGAGGTGTCGTGGAAAGGCTGGGGCGCCGCCGCCGTCGAGGCAAAGGGCGCTGAAGGTGAGTTCATGATCGGCTCCTGTGGTCAGGGTTGGCCAGGGCGAAGGCTGCCCCGGCGGCCGGAAATGCGCCCGGCCGCCGTGCCGTGCCTGCCTGCCGAACTGCTACCGGCTAGCGGGTGCTGGCGTAGGTATCCTTCAGCCGCGCCAGCGCTTCTTCCTGCGTCTTTGGCGGCGCCGTGGTCTCGATGCCGACCAGCCGGGCGATGTTGTTGCCCATGTAGTCCTCCAGCCCGACCTCATCCAGGTCCATGCCCTGCGGCGCGGGGCCGCACAGCATCTCCAGCTCGCGCAGCCACATGCCGGGCTCGTTGGGCGGGGTGTCGGTGCCGAACACGATCTTGTCGCGCGGCAGCTGGCGCGCGAACTCGACGATGCGCGACTGGAAGCACCAGCCCGATTCGCAGTACACGTTGGGCGTGTCCATTGCCATCCAGAACGCCTCGAACGAGTAGTTGCCGCCGGTCTGGATGCCGAAATGCCCGATGATGAAATTGACCATCGGGAATTCGCGGATGATCGGGTAGAACATGGTCGGGATCGTGTACGGGCCATCGCCGGTATGGATCAGCACCACCACGTTGTACTTGGCGCAGACCTTCATCGCCGGGCGAAGCCAGTCGAGCGCGCGGTCGGGCCGGTAGCCGTGCATGTTGGCATGCAGCTTCAGCATCTTGAAGCCGTACTCCTTCACGTGGAATTCCAGCTCCTGCGCGCCTTCTTCCGGGCCCCAGCGCGGGTTGAAGGTGAAGTTGCCGATAAAGCGGTCAGGGTATTTCTGGCACAGCTCGGCGATATACGCCATGTAGTCGCGGATGCCTTCGCGGCCGCGCCGGTTGCCGTCGCGGTAGCCGGTGTTGCCGGGCGGCGGCTGGATAAAGCCCATGTCGATGCGGCGCGGCTTGCCGTTGATCATGTACGGGCCGTCCATCATCTTGAGCATGCGCTCGCCGTTGAAGGGCTCGCCGGTGTGGCGCCAGGCTTCGTCGACGAGATTGGTCGGGTGCAGATGGGTATCGATAATCATGTTGTGTGCTCCGGAGTCCGTTGTCGTTGGCCCGCGGGCGCTGGCCTTACGCGGCCAGGCGCGCTTTCGCTTCTTCGAGCGTGCGCGGGACCGGGGTCGGCTCCAGGCCGATCATCCGGGCGACGTTGTTGCCGAGGTAGTCCTCGAGCGTGTCTTCATCCAGGTTCAGGCCCTGGGGCGGCTCGAAGCACAGCACTTCCAGCAGGCGCAGCCACATGCCGGGCTCGTTGGGCGGGGTGTCGGAGCCGAACAGGATCTTGTGCTTGGGCAGCACCTTGGCAAACTCAACGATGCGCGACTGCAGGCACCAGCCCGATTCGCAATACACGTTGGGCATGTCCATGGCCATCTGGAACGGCTCGAAGCAGTACACGCCGCCGGTCTGCACGCCAAAGTGGGCCATGATGAAGTTCACCGTCGGGAACTCCTTCATCATCGGCACCCATTCCGTGGGAATGCTGTAGGGGCCGTCGCCGGTATGCAGCTTGACCAGCACGCCCAGCTCGGCGCATTTCTGCAGCGCCGGGCGCAGCCAGTCAAGCGCGCGGTCCGGGCGGTAGGCGTGCATGTTGGCCTGGAACTGGACCATCTTGAAGCCCAGCTTCTTCACGTAGTGCTCGATCGCGTTGACGCCGTTCTGCACGCCGCAGCGCGGGTTGTAGACGAAGCAGCCGATAAAGCGGTCGGGATACTTCTGCACCATCTCGACGGTGTAGGCCATGTACGCGTCGATCGATTCGCTGCCCGACTTCACGCCGTCGGTGTAGGTGTAGATGGTGTTGCCCTGCGGCGGCTGGATAAAGGCCTTGTCGATGCGGCGCGGCTTGCCGTTGATGGTGAATGGGCCGTCCATCATCTGGATCAGGCGCTCGCCGGTAAACGGGTCGCCGTCGTGGCGCCAGGCCAGGTCCACCAGGTTGGTCGGATAACAGCTGGTGTCGATGATCATGGGAGATCCCCTAACAATGACTAGGTTGGACACGCATGCGGCGGGCGCGCGCGAACAACGCCGCGGGGCCGGCCTTGCATGCTGCGATCGGGAGTCTTTGTCAGGGAAGCGCCTGGAGCACTGCGCCACCGACGAAACACTCCGTCAGTGAGCAATCTCCAGTTGAACGTCGCGGCATTGCACCGCTGCTGTCCAATCGACCGCTTCTACCCACGCGCTCTTTATACATAGCGCCTCGGCGTTGCGTCAAGAACGTTATGTGTTGCAATGCACGAACAGCGGGCCGGTGCGCATTCCAAACCAGGCTATGAATCCGCTACATTGCAAGCACCACAGCGGCAGGCCCGCCGGTGCGAGGCAGGGAAAACATGGGCCGATGACTTTTCAACGGGGTACAACGATAAGGAAGGGGAAAATCATGCACGGCAAATTTGCAGCCATGGCGGGAGCCATGCTGTCCGTTGCGCTGTCAATGGCGCTGGGCGGCTGCGGCGGGGACGGGGACGCGCCGGCGATGGCCGCGCCGGCCGCCGCGACAGAAGCCACCAAGTACGGCACCACCTCCACCACCAGCGTCACCACGCGCTGGGCGCCTGCCATCAGCGACACCTGGCAGATCCAGCTGACCGGCAAGCTCAACACCAGCTATGCCGTGACCGCCTATGACTTCGACCTGTTCGATACGCCGCAGGCCACCATCGATGCGCTGCATGCCCGGGGCCAGCGCGTGATCTGCTATTTCTCGGCGGGCAGTTCCGAGGACTGGCGCCCCGACTACAACCAGTTCACCGAGGCGGACCAGGGCGCACCGCTGTCAGGCTGGGCCGGTGAACGCTGGCTGGATACGAGCTCGGCCAACGTGCGCCGCATCATGCAGGCACGCATGGACCTGGCGCTCAGCAAGGGCTGCGATGCGGTCGATCCGGACAACGTGGACGGCTATAACAACAGCAGCGGCCTGCCGCTGACGGCGGAAACGCAGCTGGACTACAACCGCTTCCTGGCGGCCGAGGCGCACGCGCGCGGGCTGGCAGTGGGTTTGAAGAACGACGTGGAGCAGGTGGCCGACCTGGCCGCGAGCTTCGATTTCGCCATCAACGAGCAGTGCTTTCAGTACAAGGAGTGCGGCGCCTATACCGCGTTCACGGGGCAGGGCAAGCCGGTGTTCCAGATCGAGTACGCCACCAAGTACCGCGACGCCGCCACGCGCGCGGGCCTGTGCGCCAAGGCGCAGGCGGCCAACCTGCGCACGCTGGTGTTGCCCAAGACCCTGAACGGGTCATTCCGCTACGCCTGCGACGCCTGAGTGCCTGCACTGGCGGGACTGGCGCGTTCCAGCTCCCGCCACGCCAGGTAGAGCCGCGTATCGAACTCGAGCTGGTGGTAGCGTGGCTCCATGTATTCGCAGAGCCGGTAGAAGGCCTTGTCGTGCTCGCTTTCCTTCAGGTGGGCAAGCTCGTGCACGACGATCATGCGCAGGAATTCCGGCGGCGCTTCCTTGAACAGCGAGGCCACGCGGATTTCCTTCTTGGCCTTGAGCTTGCCGCCTTGCACGCGCGAGATCGCGGTATGCAGGCCCAGCGCGCGCTGCGCGGAATCGAGGCGCGCATCGAAGCCGACCTTGTGCAGCGGCGGCGCGCTGCGCAGGTATTCCTGCTTGATATCGGTGACGTATTCGTACAGCGCGCGGTCGGTCTGCACGGTGTGGCGCCCCGGATAGCGGCGGGCAAGGTGGTCCCCGAGCCGGCCGGCGGCGATCAGTTCGCGCACCGGCTCCAGCACGCCGGGCGGATAGCCGCCCAGGAACCGCATCGGGTCCTTGCCGGCGGGGCGCCAGGTCTCGGTCATGGCAGCGACGGCAGCCCGCGCAGCGGCCTGCTTAGTGGTGGTGGTGATGGTGGTGCATCCAGCTGTTGTCCAGCGAGTTGACGAAGGACTCGACCGCGTCCTTGTCGCCAGTGGCGTGGCGCATCATCTCCCCGCATTTGCAGAAGCCCTGGTACGGGGTGATGTGCGAGCATGCCGACGTCTTCTGCAGGTACAGCGTGACGGGTTTGGTGCACTTCTTGCACTGGAACTTCAGGGTCAGGGCGGGTTTGCTCATGGCGATGGCTCGGAAAATCAGCGGAAAGTCGAACCCGCAATTGTACCGGCGGGGGCCAAAGCCAGCTGGCGCGGGCTTCATGCCCCGGCGTGCCTGATACACTCCCGCCATTCCCGCACCCATTCCAGCACGCACCCATGGCACAGTACGTTTTCACCATGAACCGCGTGGGCAAGATCGTTCCGCCCAAGCGTCACATCCTGAAGGACATCTCGCTGTCGTTCTTCCCCGGCGCCAAGATCGGCGTGCTCGGCCTGAACGGCTCGGGCAAGTCCACGCTGCTCAAGATCATGGCCGGCCTCGACAAGGAAATCGAGGGCGAAGCCACGCCGATGCCGAACCTGAACATCGGCTACCTGCCACAGGAGCCGCAGCTCAACCCCGAGCAGACCGTGCGCGAGTCGGTGGAAGAGGCGCTGGGCGGCGTGTTTGAAGCGCGCAAGAAGCTCGATGAAATCTACGCCGCCTACGCCGAGCCGGACGCCGACTTCGACGCGCTGGCCGCCGACCAGGCCAAGTACGAAGCGATCCTGGCCGCCAGCGATGGCAACAACGTCGAACTGCAGCTGGAAATCGCTGCCGACGCGCTGCGCCTGCCGCCGTGGGACGCCAAGGTCGGCAACCTGTCCGGCGGCGAGAAGCGCCGCGTGGCGCTGTGCCGCCTGCTGCTGTCGCGCCCCGACATGCTGCTGCTCGACGAACCGACCAACCACCTGGATGCGGAATCGGTCGACTGGCTGGAGCAGTTCCTGACGCGCTTCCCCGGCACCGTGGTGGCCGTGACCCACGACCGCTACTTCCTCGACAACGCCGCCGAGTGGATCCTGGAACTGGACCGCGGCCACGGCATCCCGTGGAAGGGCAACTACAGCTCGTGGCTGGACCAGAAGGAAGCGCGCCTGAAGCAGGAAGAGGCGAGCGAATCGGCACGCCAGAAGGCGCTGCACAAGGAACTGGAGTGGGTGCGCCAGAACCCCAAGGGGCGCCAGGCCAAGTCCAAGGCGCGCCTGGCCCGCTTTGACGAGCTCAACAGCCAGGACTACCAGAAGCGCAACGAGACCCAGGAAATCTTCATCCCGGTGGGCGAGCGCCTGGGCAACGAGGTGATCGAGTTCGACAACGTCAGCAAGGGTTTTGGCGACCGCATGCTGATCGAAAACCTGAGCTTCAAGGTGCCGCCGGGCGCCATCGTCGGCATCATCGGCCCGAACGGCGCCGGTAAATCGACGTTCTTCAAGATGCTGACGGGCAAGGAACAGCCGGACAGCGGCGAGATCAAGATCGGGCCGACCGTGAAGATGGCCTTCGTCGACCAGAGCCGTGACGCGCTGGACGGCACCAAGACCGTGTTCGAAGAGATCTCGGGCGGCTCCGACATCCTGACGGTGGGCCGGTACGAGACCCCGTCGCGCGCCTATATCGGCCGCTTCAACTTCAAGGGTGGCGACCAGCAGAAGCAGGTCGGCACGCTGTCCGGCGGCGAACGCGGCCGCCTGCACATGGCCAAGACGCTGATCGCCGGCGGCAACGTGCTGTTGCTCGATGAGCCGTCGAACGACCTCGACGTGGAAACGCTGCGCGCGCTGGAAGACGCGCTGCTGGAATTCGCCGGCTGCGTGATGGTGATCTCGCACGACCGCTGGTTCCTGGACCGGATCGCCACCCACATCCTGGCGTTCGAGGGCGACTCGCATGTGGAGTTCTTCCCCGGCAACTACCAGGAGTACGAGGCCGACAAGAAGCGCCGGCTGGGCGAGGAAGGGGCCAAGCCGAAGCGGATCCGGTATAAGCCGATTGCACGGTGATCGGGTTTCGCGTGTGATGGAAGACCAGGCCTGCGGGCTTGGTTTTTTTATGACATTTCGCGGTCGGCGTGTCGAAACTTCTGAAAACTGTCGCCATGCCTTTGGCATTAGTGTGATGCCGGATAGGTTTGGCGGATGCGAAAGTCAAAGCATTCGCTTCTTACTAGTCGGAGACCCTGGCACCGTCGCCGGTCGGCGTCGACCCAGATCGTTCGCGAACATCCCTTTCCCAATTCCGTCGAGTCGGCGCATTTTCTTTACCGTTCCGATCGGGATATTAAAAGTCATCCAAGTTACCAAGCTGCAAAGGCTGGTGACGGCAAGGCAGCGATTCAACTGATTTCCGATCTTGCGCCGTCTTTGGTTTCCGACCTGCAAATCAGAGGTTTCCCAAGTTCATGCATTTTCGTAGCGCCGCACGCCCGTGAAGCAACCGGTGACAACGCCATTCCCCATATGTTGGCGGTGTATCTCCATAGTGCTTTCGGCGGGGTGATCGACAAGTCTATCGTGCAGCTCACCAGGGTGTTTCACACCGGTGCAGATCCGATGGAAAGAATGATCTCGCGAGCAGAATTCACTGGATATGTCGAACCAGGCGGGCACTATGTGCTGGTGGACGATGTCACGACAATGGGAGGAACCCTGGCGGAACTGGCCAACTATATTCAGGCCCATCGCGCAGAGGTGGTCGGGGCAATCGTGCTGGTCAACGCAAGTCGCTCTGGTAGACTGGTGGCGCCCAGCAAGACGATTCTAGAACTGGAAAGGAGGTATGGTAATGAAATCCGGAAGATCTTCGGCATTGCCACCGACGCCCTCACCGCGGATGAAGCGCGGTACCTCATCGGTTTCCGTTCGACTGACGAAATCCGAGGTCGCCTCGCTAAGGCAAGGGAAGAGACGGCTCACAGACTTGGGTCAAAAGGCATTTTCCTCGATGGGCCACAAGAGCAAGTAGACCGACGTCGCAGCAGCAGTCGAACGCGTCATAAGGTCCGAAAATGGGTTTCACGTCTTAAGCACAAGACCGGTCCTCGTAAGTGAGCAGGGTTTTTTGCTGCGCGAAGCAGCAATGCTCTAGCCCCTGACCAACCTCACCCGCGTAATCTCCGACGGCGCCCCGAACCGCTTCGGCGGCCCCCAATAGCCGGTGCCACGGCTGATATAGACCCACAGCGAACCATGCCGCACCAGTCCGGCGGTGTAGGGCTGCTGCATCGGCACGAACAGGTTCCACGGCCAGAACTGGCCGCCGTGGGTATGGCCCGACAGCTGCAGGTCGAAACCGGCTTCCGCTGCCGCGGGCGCGGTGCGGGGCTGGTGCGCCAGCAGCACGCGCACGCTGGCATCGGCCGGCGCGCCGGCGATGGCGCGGTGCGGGTCGCTGCGGTGGCTGTCGTGGAAGCGGCCGGCCGAGTAATCGGTCACGCCGCCCAGCACCAGGGTGTCGCCGTCGTGCTGCAGCACCACGTGCTCGTTCATCAGCACGCGCAGGCCCAGGCGGCGCAGCTCCCTGATCCACGGCTCCGCGCCGGCGTAGTACTCGTGGTTGCCGGTGACGAAGTAGGCGCCGTGGCGCGCCTGCAGCCGGGCCAGCGGCGCGGTGTGGGCGGACAGTTCCGGCACGGTGCCGTCGACGAGGTCGCCGGTGATGGCGACGGCATCGGCCTGCAGACTGTTGACGCGCTCGACGATGCGCTCGAGGTAGGGCCGCTTGATGGTGGGGCCGACATGGATGTCGCTGATCTGGGCGATGGTGAAGCCGTGCAGCGCATCGGGCAGGCCGCGCACCGGCACCTCGACCTCCACCACGCGCGCCAGCCGGCGCGCATTGATATAGCCAGCCAGCGTGACCAGCAGCGCCAGCAGCGGCACCGCCACCGCGCTGCCGGCGGCGAGGCTGGGCGCGCGCCAGCCGAACAGATGCCCCGCCAGCCAGGCGGCGGCCAGGGCCACGTCGCGGACCAGCGTCAGCACCAGCAGCGATGAGAAGAACCCCATGGCAAGCATGCCGATCCACGACAACCTGTCCGACCACGGCTGGCTGACGCGCCGCGCCAGCAGTCCGGCCGGCAGCAGGGCGCACGACAGGGCCAGCCAGGCCACGGCCAATGCCTTGAGCGCCACCGGTACCGGCATGGCCGGCAACAGGCGCAGCCCGATATAGCCGTGCAGCAGCGCCGTGATGAGGGCCGCGGTCAGGATGGTGGTGCGTGGAGGCATGGGCGGGAGCCGGAATGGAGTGTTCACAGATGAGGGCCGCGGCGGCCGGTTCAAGGGCCGCGACGGCGGCACCGGGCCATGCAAGATGCACACCCGCCGCGCCGGCGCGTGCCGCAACGGCGCATTGCGGCTTGACGCCGCCGCGCGGCGCCCCAACGCCTGTGTTGTAGAGACGATCCGTGCGTTGGTCGGGGCGGGCGGCTGATCTGTCCGTTTTCTGGCGGATCCTGAATGTTTTCAAATCGGATTGTTCCCACTGGCGGGCTCATCTAGATTCGCGAAATGGGCCGCCTGTTGTGCAGCATCGTGCCCGCGAGGCGCCCTCCCGGAGAAACCCATGTCGTTTCGGATTAAGCAGACCAGTGCGCTGATCGCGGCGGCCTGGCTCGCCCTGGCGCCGCTCGCTCCGCGGGCCGCCACGCCATCCACGCCGACCGCGGCCACCCTGACGTGGCCGCGCAACTTTGATGCGGCCACCGACCATGTTGAGCTGTACCAGCCCCAGATCGAGACCTGGGAGGGCAACCGCCTGTCTGGGCGCGCCGCGGTGGCGGTGGGCGAGAAGGGCGGCGCGCCGACCTACGGCGTGGTCCATTTCTCGGCCATCGGCGATATCGACAAGCCTTCCGGGCTGGTGCAACTGACGCGGATCACGGTCGACAGCGTCGAAGTTCCGACCCGGCCCGACGCCGCCGATCGCGTGCGCCAGGCGCTGGTGTCGCGCCTGCCGGCCAATGGGCTGACGGTGCCGCTGGACCAGCTGCAGGCCAGCTACGCCGTGTCGCAGCAACTGGCGCAAGCCGGCCGCGTCGCGGTGCGCAATGACGCGCCGCAGATCCTCTTTGCCACCACGCCGACGCTGCTGGTGCTGGCCGATGGCGAGCCCGCCTGGCGCGCCGTGCCCGGTACCGCTTACGAACGCGCGCTGAACAGCCGCGCGCTGTTGCTGCGCGCGCCCGGCGGCGAGCTATTCCTGAAGGCGGCCGGCTACTGGTATCGCTCGGAATCCGCCGGCGGCGCCTGGGAGGTGATGGCCACGGTGCCCCAGGCGCTGGAGAGCGCGGCCGGCAAGGCGGCGGCCGCGATGCAACCCGATGCGATGCTGCCCGCCGACGGCAAGCGGCCGCCCCGGGCCCCGGCGATCCTGTTCGCGACGCAGCCGACCGAGCTGGTGGTGACCAGCGGCGCGCCGCAGATGGCGCCGGTCAGCGGGGTCAGCCTGCTGACCATGGCCAATGCCGACCACGCGGTCTTTGTCGATCCGGCCGCCAACCAGTATTACGTGCTGGTCTCGGGACGCTGGTTCCGCGCGCCGATGCTGACCGGGCCTTGGCAGTACGTGCCAGGCAGCCAGCTGCCGGCGGACTTCGCCCGCATCCCGCCGACCGATCCCAAGGCCAATGTGCTGGTCTCGGTGCCCGGCACGCCGCAGGCGCGCGAGGCCGAGATCGCCGCCACCATCCCGCAGACGGCCACGGTGTCGCGCAGCAAGGCCAGCCTGACGGTGGCGTATGACGGCGCGCCGCGCTTTACGCCAATCACCGGCACCTCGCTCAGCTACGCGGTCAACACCGGCACGCCGGTGATCGAGGTCGACAACAGCCACTATTACGCGGTGGCCAACGGCGTCTGGTTCACCGCGCCGGCACCGGCCGGCCCCTGGCGGGTTGCCACCGAGGTGCCGTCGGCGATCTACACCATCCCGCCGACCTCGCCGGTGTACTACGTCACCTATGTGCGCATCTACGCCGTCACGCCGCAGACCGTGGTGGTGGGCTATACCCCGGGCTACATGGGGGTGGTGGTGAGCGCCGACGGCACCGTGGTCTACGGCACCGGCTATGTCTATCCGCCCTACGTGGGCGCGGTCTACTACGGCTATCCGGCCACCTACGGCTACGGCGCGGGCTTCGGCATCGGCCTGGCCGAAGGCTTTGCCTTCGGCTTCGCCGCCGGCGCATTCTGGGGCGCGGCTTCGCCGTACTGGGGCCCGTACTGGTGGGGCGGCCCTTACAACTGGAACTACGTCAACGTGAACCAGGCCAACTTCTACGGCCGCTGGGGCCAGGGCACGGTCACCCACGCGCAGGGCTGGAACGCCTGGACCGGCACCGAATGGCGCGGCACCGCCGGCGCCGGCTACAACCCGGCCACCGGCGCGCGCTACCAGGGCAGCCGCGGCGCCGCGTTCAATCCTTATTCCGGCGACTACGCGGCCGGCCGCCAGGGCAGCTTCGCCAACCCGTCGACCGGGCGCGAAGGCGCGGCGCGCGGCGGCGTGGCGGGCAACACCTACACCGGCAACTATGCGGCGGGGCGCCAGGCGGCAGGGTACGACGCCCAGACCGGCCGCATCGGCGCGGCCGAGGCCGGCATTGCGGGCAATACGCAGACCGGCCAGCACAGCGCCGGCAGCCGCGGTTTTATCGCCAACCCGGGCAAGGACAACGCGGTGGTATGGAACAACGGCAACGTCTACGCCGGCCACGACGGCTCGGTCTACCAGCACACCGACAACGGCTGGCAGAAGCACACCCCCGGCGGCTGGGAGCCGGTGCAGCCGGGCAACGACGCCACCGCCAGGCTGGAACAGCAGCGCCAGGCGCGCGAGGTCGGCCAGCAGCGCCTGCAGGGCATGGCGGGCGCATGGCAGGGCCGCGGCTTCGGCGGCCGGGCCGGCGGCATGCGCGGGGGCGGCTTCCACGGCGGCTTCCGCCGCTAGGACCGCGGCCACACGGCGCTGACCTGCCACTGACCTGGCGCTGCCTGGGGGGCGCGCGCGAAAGCAGTAAAGACGTCGACGAAAGAATTGAATTGGCGCCTGCCGGGCCGCGCCGTACCCTGCCGGAGAAGACGCGAGCGCGGCCGGCGGTCAGGTGCGGCGGAACGTTGCCCACGCCGGCGTGCGCGCGCAGCCAGTGCATGCAAAACCATGGCGGGAGAGGGGGAACCGTGAACACTGCTTTCCAATGGCGCGGCGCGCTGTGGCTGGCCTGTGCGATGGCACTGGCAGCGTGCGGCAAGGAAAAACCGGTTGCGCAGGCGCCGCCTGCGGCGGAAGTCGGCGTGATCACCGTGGCGCTGCGCGACGTACCCATCGTCTACGACTTTGTCGGCCAGACGCAGAGTTCGCAGCAGGTGGAAATCCGTGCCCGGGTAAGTGGCTTCCTGGACAAGCGCGTCTACACCGAAGGCGCCCTGGTCAAGGCCGGAGAGACCTTGTTCCTGATGGATCCCAAGCCGTTCCAGGCTACCCTGCAGGCCGCCGAGGCGGAACTGGCGCAGCAGCAGGCGCGCCTGACCACGGCCCAGGCCGACCTCAAGCGCGTGCGCCCGCTGGCCGAGCGCAACGCCCTGAGCCAGCGCGACCTGGATGACGCCACCGGCAAGGCCCACGCCGCCGCCGCCGCCGTGGAGGCGGCACGCGCCAATGTGATCACTGCCAAACTCAACCTGGGCTATACGACAATCAAGTCACCCGTGGCCGGGCTGTCAAGCTTTGCCAAGCGGCAGGCAGGCTCATATATCGATCCCAGCAACAGCCTGCTGACCTACGTGGCCAAGCTGGATCCCATGTGGGTCAACTTCAGCCTGTCAGAGAACGAAGTCCTGAAGATGCAGGGCGAGCGCGAGTCAGGCGCCATCAAGTACCCGGTACAGGACGCATTCGATATCGTGGTGGTCATGGCGGACGGCAAGGAGTTTCCGAACCACGGGCGGATCGCCTTCGCGGATGCGTCGTTCAATGCGGAAACCGGCACCTACCTGGTCCGTGCCGAGGTGGCCAACCCGGAAGGCACATTGCGGCCCGGCCAGTTCGTGCGGGTGAAGGTGCATGGCGCGATGCGCACGAAGGCCATCGCGGTGCCGCAGGAGGCGATTGTCCAGACCCAGCGCGGCCAGATGGTCTGGATTGTCGGGTCCGACAACAAGGCGCAGCAGCGCGTCGTGGACGTGGGCGAGTGGACCGGCAACAACTGGGTGGTGCGATCCGGGCTGAAGCCCGGCGAGCGCGTTGCCGTCAGCGGCACGCTGCGCCTGGCGCCCGGGGCGCCCGTCAAGGCGATGCAGGCCGGGCCGGAAGTTGCGCCCGGCGCGCTGGCCGCGCCTGCTGCGCCGGCGTCGGGGGCAACGGCAGCGGCGGGAGGCAAGCCATGAAGCTTGCCCATTTTTTCATTGACCGGCCCATCTTCGCGTCGGTCGTCTCCATCATCATCACCGTGGGCGGGCTGGTGGCGCTGACCAAGCTGCCGATCGCCCAGTTCCCGGACATCACGCCACCGTCGATCACCGTCACCACGAAGTACCCGGGCGCCAGCGCGGAGGTGGTCGCACAGAACGTGGCCGCGCCGATCGAGCAGCAGGTCAACGGCGCGGACCGGATGATGTACATGAACTCGACGAGTTCCTCGACGGGTGACCTGACGCTGACCACATACTTCGAGATCGGCACCGATCCGGAACTGGCGCAGGTGGACGTGCAGAACCGCGTCAACCTGGCGCTGCCCACGCTGCCCGAAGCGGTGACGGCGCAGGGCGTGTCGGTGCAGAAGCGCTCGTCGGCGTTCATGATGGTGATCGCCATCTTCTCGCCGGACAACAGCTACGACCAGACCTTTGTCGGCAACTACGCCAACATCTACGTGCTGGACGCACTCAAGCGCATTCCCGGCGCCAACCAGTCTTCCATCTTCGGCAGCCCGGACTACGCCATGCGCGTCTGGCTGAAGCCGGACCGCATGGCGTCGCTCGGCATCACCACCGAGGACGTGAAGAACGCGGTCGCCAACCAGAACCAGCAGTTTTCGGCCGGACGCATCGGACAGTCACCCACGGCCGGCCCGGTCCAGCAGACCTTCCCGATCGCGACCAAGGGCCGCATGACCGAGCCCGCCGAGTTCGACAACATGATCTTGCGCGCGCAATCCGGCGACGCGGCGCTGGTGCGTCTCAAGGATATCGGGCACGCGGAGCTCGGCTCCAAGGATTATTCGCTGCGCAGCCGCTACAAGGGCAAGACCGCCACGCTGATGGCGGTCTACCAGCAGCCAGGCGCTAACGCACTGGACGTGTCGAAGCAGGTGCGCGCCTCGCTGGCTGAACTGAAGAAGAGCTTCCCGCCCGGGCTGGAGTATGAAATCGCACTGGACACGACCAACTTCGTGCAGGAGTCGATCAACGAGGTGGTGCATACGCTGCGCGATGCCGTGATCCTGGTGATCCTGGTCGTGTACCTGTTCCTGCAAAGCTTTCGCGCCACCCTGGTGCCGATCCTTGCCGTGCCGGTGTCGATCATCGGCGCCTTTGTCGGCATGAGCGCGTTCGGCTTCTCGGTGAACATGCTGACCTTGTTCGGCATGGTGCTGGCGATCGGCATCGTGGTGGACGACGCCATCGTGGTGATAGAGAACGTCGAGCGCAACATGGTCGAGTTCAAGCTGCCACCCAAGGAGGCCGCCAAGAAGGCGATGGACGAGGTCAGCGGACCCGTGGTCGCCATTGTGCTGGTGTTGCTGGCCGTGTTCATCCCGGTGGCCTTCCTGTCGGGTATTACGGGGCAGCTCTATAAGCAGTTTGCGGTCACGATCGCGGTGTCGGTGGTGCTGTCGGGCGTGGTGGCGCTGACGCTGTCGCCCGCGATGGCGGCCATCCTGCTCAAGCCTGGCGAGCACAAGAAGAACCGCTTCTTCACCTGGTTCAACAATTCGTTCGACCGGATGGTGGGCGGCTATGACAAGTCGCTGCAGGTTGTCATCAAGCGCACCGTGATGTCGATCGCCATCATCATCGCGATGGTGGCGGTCAGTGTGCTGATGTTCATGCGCATTCCTGGTTCGTTCCTGCCGGTGGAGGACCAGGGCTACCTGTTCGGTGCCGTGGTGATGCCGGATGCCGCCAGTCTTGACCGCACCGGCAATCTGTCAGCGCGGGCCGAAGCGTGGCTGGCCAGGCAGCCCGGCGTATCCTCGGTGGCGACGGTGGATGGCTACAGCCTGATCGATTCCCAGAACAAGGCCAATGCGGGCACGCTGTTCATCACGCTCAAGGGCTTTGGCGAGCGCGGCCCGGGCGAGAGCGCGGCGGACCTGATCCTCAAGGCCAAGAAGGAGTTCTCCACCTACCAGGACGGCGTGGCCATTCCCATCAATCCGCCTTCCATCCCGGGCCTGGGTACCACCGGGGGCTTCGAGTTCTGGCTGCAGAGCACGGCCGATGGCACCTACCAGCAGCTCGAGGAGAAGGTGCACCAGTTCATTGCCAAGGCGCACCAGCGGCCGGAGCTGACCGGCGTGAACTCCACCATCAATTCGCGCTCGCGCCAGTTCCTGGTGGAGGTCGACCGCGAGCGCTCCGAAACGCAGGGCGTGCCGGTGGAGTCGGTGTACTCCGCGCTGCAGACCATGTTCGGTTCGCTGTACGTGAGCCAGTTCCCGAAGAACAGCCGGCTCTTCCAGGTGATCCTGCAGGCGGAGCCGAGGTACCGCTCGCGGCCCGAGGACCTGGACAACGTCTACGTGCGCAACAGCAAGGGTGACATGGTGCCGATCAAGGCGGTGACCACCACCAAATACATCCCTGGGGCCGATATCGTCACGCGCTTCAACAACTTCCCTGCGGCCAAGATCATGGGTGACGCCGCACCCGGCTACAGCTCGGGGCAGGCGATCGCGGCGATGGAGGAAATCGCCCAGGAGCTCGGGCCCGGGTATGCCTACGCATGGAGCGGGCAGGCCTACGAGGAGAAAACCGCGGGCTCCACGGCCGTGTACGTCTTCGCTTTTGCCTTGCTGATGGTGTTCCTGATCCTGGCGGCGCAGTACGAGAAATGGTCCTTGCCGCTCGGGGTGCTGCTGGCCGTGCCGTTCGCGCTGTTTGGCGCACTGCTGGCCATCCTGATGCGCGGCATGCTGAACGACGTCTATTTTCAGATTGGCCTGACCGTGCTGATCGCGCTGGCGGCCAAGAACGCCATCCTGATCTTCGAGTTCGCGGTGGAAATGCGGGAGAAGGAAGGGCTCAGCGCCTATGATGCGGCCATTCACGCCGCCAAGCTGCGCCTGCGGCCGATCATCATGACCTCGCTGGCATTCATCCTGGGCTGCGTGCCGCTGGCCATCGCGAGCGGGGCCTCGGCGGCGAGCCGGCAATCGCTGGGCACGGGCGTGATCGGCGGCATGCTGGGGGCCACAGTGATCGCGCTGTTCTTCATCCCGATGTTCTTCTGGGGGCTGGAGGTCATGGCCGAGCGCAAGCCCAAGTCGAAGGCCGATGCCACGCCGACCGCGCCACCCACCACGCCGACAGCGGGAGAGCCATCATGAGCGCGTGCCGCAAGCTGGCCGCGGCCTGCCTGGCGGGGGCGCTCGGCGGCTGCGCCATCGGCCCTGACTACCAGCGGCCGCAGACGCCCGACCCGGCGCAGTACCGCGTCGACACCGGCGTGCTGACGATCGCCGCGGACAGCGCCTGGTGGGACAGCTTTGGCGACCCGGTGCTGAACGGGCTGGTGGAGACCGCGCTGCACAACAGCTACGACGTGCGCATTGCCGCGGCCCGGATCGACGAGTTCCGCGGCCAGCTGATGGTGGCGCGCGCGGGCTTCTTCCCGCAGGTGAACCTGTCGGGGTCAGCGGCGCGGCAGCGCCTGGGCAGCTTCAACGGCACGCCATTCGCGTCGCTGGACGGGCCGCGCAATTCTTACCAGCTGCTTGCCAATGCCAGCTGGGAGATCGACCTGTGGGGCCGCATCCGCCGCCAGGCCGAGGCCGCCGAGGCCAGCCTGTGGAATGCCGAATACGCCCGCCGCGGCGTAGTGCTGTCGCTGGCGGCGTCGGTGGTGCAGGGCTATGCCACGCTGCGCGGACTGGACGCGCAGCTGGAAATCGCGCAGCAGACGCTGAAGGCGCGCGGGGAGGGGCTGGACATCTTCCGGCAGCGCTATGAGGGCGGGGTGATCTCGCAGGTGGAGCTGTCACAGGCGGAAGACGACTTCTATGCCACGGAAGCGTCCATCCCGCCGATACGCACCGCCATCATGCAGACTGAAAACGCGTTGTCGGTGCTGCTGGACCGGGTGCCCGGACCGATCGAACGCGGCAAGCCCGTCAACGAGCTGCAGCCACCGCCCGTGGGGGCCGACCTGCCGGCGGCGCTGCTGTCGCGCCGGCCCGATGTGCTGCAGGCCGAGCAAGTCGCCATTGCCGCCAATGCGCAGCTCGGTGCGGCGCAGGCGCTGTACCTGCCGGCGGTCAACCTGAGCGGCCTGTTCGGCGCCATCGCCAGCACACCGGCAGGGCTGTGGCACGGCGCCTCGCAGGTGTGGGGGTTCGGCGCGGGCCTGACCCAGCCGATCTTCCAGGGCGGCGCCATCCGCGGCCAGGTGCAGACCGCCTCGGCGCAGCGCGAGCAGGCCATGCTGGCCTACCAGGGCACCGTGCTGGCGGCGCTGGCCGACGTCAACAACGCGCTGTCCAACGGCCTCGAGACCCGCAACCGCCTGGTCAGCCTGCGCCAGCAGGAGAAGAGCCTGGTGGTCTATGCCGACCAGTCGAGCGCGCGCTACGAGGGCGGCTATTCCAGTTACCTCGAGGTCACCACGGCGCAGGAGAAGCTGTTCAACGCGCAGCTGGCGGCGGTGCAGGGGCAGGTGGATGTGCTGACCGGCACCGCGGCGCTGTACAAGTCGCTGGGCGGCGGCTGGCCGTCGGTGCCGCAGGATGTACGCGAGGCAGGCATGCAGGGAGATGCGAAGGTCCTGAGACGGTAGCCGGGCGGCCGCGTCCACCTACCGTGCCGACCACTCCCCTTGCCTGACCCCCAGTGCCGTGACCACGCCGTAGGCCGTGATCCCCAGCGCCACGCCCAGGAAATGCCCGTCCAGGCCCATGCCGAACACATTGGCCAGCAGCCAGCCGCCGCCGACGGCCAGCGCGATCCGGCACAGCCCGGCCGCCACCGGCCAGCGCATGCGGCCCGCGCCCATCGAAGCGAAGTACAGCGCCATGCCCAGCCCGAAGCCGCCGAATGCCGGCCCCACCCATGACAGCGCGCGCGCGGCGATGGCGATCACTTCGGGGTCATGGGTGAACAGGCTGGCGAAGCGCACCGGCGCCAGGCCGACGGCCGCGCCCGCGCTGCCAGCGATGGCCAATGCCAGCAATGCCCCCACCCACGCCGTGCGCCGCGCGGTGTGCCAGTCGCCGGCGCCCACGGCACCGCCGACCAGCGCCGTCAGCGCCGAGCCCACGCCGAAGGCCAGCGGGATCATCAGGAATTCCAGCCGCGCCGAGATGCCGTAGGCGGCCACCGCGGCGGTGCCATGGTGGCGCAGCTGCGCGGTGACCAGGATGGTGGTCAGGTTGGCCACCGAGGCCAGCGCGCACGCCACCAGGCCCACCGACAGGATGCGCGCGAACAGCGGCCAGGACAGCCGCACCCGCAGCACCGGCACGAAGCCCGCGCCGCCGCGCGCCACCACCATCGCCATGGCCAGCGCCGCGGCCCACGAGACCGCCGCCAGCGCCGCGCCGATGCCGGCCAGGCCCATGCCGGCGGGCTCGGCCAGCAGCCACGACAGCACCGGGAACGCCACCCACATCAGCGCCAGCACGCGCGCCGCCAGCGCATGGCGGCCGCCGCCGCGCAGCACCGACGCCAGCGTGTTGGCGAGCCAGGCCGGGACGGCGCCCGCGCCGAACAGCCAGATCGCATAGGTGGCGGCGGCCTCGGCGGCGGTGGCGCCGGCCACCGCGCCCAGCACCGCGCGCGGAAAGCCCGCCAGCACCACGGCAAACGCCAGGCCGGCGACCACGGCGATCCACAGCGCATGCGCCACCAGCGCCGAGGCATCGTCGCGCTTGTTGGCGCCCAGCGCGCGCGCGATGGCCGCGACCACGCCGCCGCCCATGGCGCCGGTCGACATCTGCTGCAGCAGCAGCGCGAACGGCAGCACCACGGCCCAGCCGGCCAGCGCCGCCGTGCCCTGGCGCGCGGCCAGCCAGGTTTCGATCAGCTGCGCGGCCGCCTGCAGCACGGCAATCAGCGCGGTGGGGCCGGCCAGCTTGCCGATGCGGCGGGCGATCTCGGTGGCCGGCACCGCGTCGGCCGGCAGCGTTCCCACGGGCAATGCGCGCGTGTCAGTCATGGCGGGTCTCCGACCCCGCCGCCGCGGCACCGGCGTCGCCGAAGCGCCGGTGCAGGAAGCGCCCGGCACCCGGGCCCGGCAATACGCGCACGTCGTCCAGCGTGATCGCGCTGCCGTCGGCGCGCGTCAACGCGGGACCGGCGATCTCGGTACCGGTGCGGCGGTCCTGCAACAGCGTCAGCGGTCCCTTGTCATCGGTCATCCAGCGGTCGGCCCACGTCTTGAGCGCCACATAGGCCGGAAAGAAGTCGCGGCCCTTGTCGGTCAGCTGGTAGACGTGGCGGGCCCCGCCCTCGGGCATCACGCGCGCCAGCAGCCCGTGCGCCACCAGCGTTTTCAGGCGCGCGCTCAGGATGTTGGGGGCGATGCCCAGGTTGCGTTCGAACTCGTCGAAACGCGTGCTGCCGTAGAAGGCCTCGCGCAGCACGAGGATGGCCCAGCGCTCGCCCAGCACGGCCATCGAGCGGGCCACCGGGCAGGGCATCGCAGTGAAATCGGTAGGGGGCATGGTCTTTCGCCTGTGGGTGCCGCCTGCTTTCAATTTGCAAGCTCCCTGCAGCATAGCTTGCAAATTGAAAGCGCACAGGCGGGCGGCGGCTGCACTGACGGAAAACGTGCGGTCACCGGCCAGCGGTGCCGGCTACATCACCGCGTCCCGGAAGACCTCCAGCTTGCCCAGTTCCTCGCGCAGGAACCCGATCAGCGCGCGCGTGGCCATCGACGGGTGCAGGTTGGGCGTGGTGATGATGAACAGCTTGTTGCCCAGGCCCTCCGGGCGCCAGTCGGGCAGCACCGGCACCAGATGGCCGGCGCGCACTTCTTCCCAGCCGATATAGACCGGCAGCATGCCGATGCCATGGCCTTCGCGCACCGCGCGCGCCAGGAACAGGAAGTGCTCGGACTGCAGCGTGGGCGTCAGCGCCACGTCCACGCGCTGGCCGTCGCGATACAGCGACAGCGGGAACTGCCTAGGCGGGTAGGGCGGGCACAGGAAGCTGCAGCCGGCCAGGTCCGGCGGCACATGTACCGGCGGGATGCGGGCCAGGTACTGCGGCGAGGCATACAGTTGCCAGCGGATATCGCAGATTTCACGCGCCACGTGGTCCAGCGGCGGCGCCGAGGTGACCTTCAGCGCCACGTCGATCTCGGCCGCGATCAGGTCGTTGACGCGGTTGGCAAAGAACACCCGCAACGTAATGCCGGGATGCTTCTGCGCGAACTGCAGCAGCATCGGCGCGAGATAGGCATCGCCCAGCCCGGTCGGCACGCTCACGCGCACATGGCCGCGCAGGGTCCGGCCCAGGCTGTCGATCTCGGCCTGCGCCGAGGCGACTTCCTGCAGGATGCGCACGCCGTGCTGGTACAGCGCGTGGCCGGGCTCGGTCAGCTCGAGCCGGCGCGTGGTCCGGCGCAGCAACTGCGCGCCGGCCTGGTGCTCCAGCTCGCGCAACTGGCGGCTGACCTGCGAACGCGTGACGCCGCGCCGCCGACCGGCTTCGGCAAGGTTGCCGGCATCGACGATGTCGACGAAGGCCTGGATCAGGTTAAGGTCCATCGGGGATTGCCTGCAGGATTGTCACGTCTGGCGCAACATTGTGATTCCACCTCGCCTGATTGTCGATGTGTGGCTACGCCGATACAGTGGTCGGCTGACCGAACCCAAGCAAGGAGACAGCGGATGGCCACGGACCTTTGGTATGAAGACATGCACCGCAGCGGCGAGGTCCTGCTGGCGCGCGGCGCCCGGCTGGCCGGCGGCCTGCGCGCGCTGGGCGTGCAGGAGGGCGACGTGGTCGCGGTCCTGCTGCGCAACGATCCCGTGTATGCCGACGTGGTCCATGCCTGCCGCATCGCCGGCTGCTATTACTGCCCGATCAACTGGCACTTCACCGCCGAGGAAGTGCGTTTCCTGCTGACCGACAGTGGTTCGAAGGTGCTGCTGGTGCAGGACGACCTGCTGCCCGCGGTGCGTGACGCCATCCCGCCCGGCATGGCGGTGCTGTCGGTGGGCGGGGCCGCCGAGGGCGCGACCGAATATGAAGCCTGGCTCGCGCAGCAACCGCCTTATGACGGCCCGCGCGTGGCACCGCGCGGCCATATGGCGTACACCTCCGGCACCACCGGCCGGCCCAAGGGCGTGGTGCGCCAGCCGCTGCCGCTGGACCGGCTCGAGCAACAGCTTGCGCGCATGCGCTCGGTGGTGCGGCAGACCTACGGCCTCGAGCCTGGCTGCCGCGCGCTGATGTCGGCGCCGCTGTACCACAGCGCGCCGGGCTCGTTTATCCAGAACGCGCTGCAGATGGCCGAACGGTTGGTGCTGACGCCGCGCTTCGACGCCGAGCAGGTGCTGGCGCTGGTGGAAAAACACCGCATCGACGTGCTCTACCTGGTGCCCATCATGTACGTGCGCCTGCTCAAGCTGCCGCCCGAGGTGCGTGCCAGGTACGACCTGTCGTCGATCCGCTTCGTCGCCTCGACCGGATCGCCGTGCGCGCCCGACGTCAAGCGCGCGATGCTGGCGTGGCTGGGCCCGGTGATCCACGAAACCTATGCCTCCAGCGAAGCCGGCATGATCACCGTGGCCACTCCGGCCGATGCCGCCGCGCGCCCCGGCACCGCCGGCAAGCCAGTCGACGACGCTCAGCTGCGCATCCTGCATCCGGACGGGCGCGAGTGCGCGCCGGGGGAAATTGGCCTGGTCTACGTGCGCCAGCCCGCTTACCCTGACTTCAGCTACCGCAACAATGAGGCCGCGCGCGCCGCCATCGACCGCGACGGCCTGGTGACGCTGGGCGACATGGGCTATGTCGATGCCGACGGCTACCTGTTCATCTGCGACCGCGCCTCGGACATGGTGATTTCCGGTGGCGTGAACATCTATCCGGCCGAGATCGAACATGAACTGGTGCGCTACCCTGGCGTGGCCGACTGCGTGGTGTTCGGCATTCCCGACGACGAGTATGGCGAGCGCCTGCTGGCCATGGTGCAGCCGATGCCGGGCGTCGAGATCCGCGAGGCCGAGGTGATCGACTGGCTGCGCCAGCGGCTGTCGGGCTTCAAGGTGCCGCGCAGCATCGTGGTCGAGGCGCAGCTGCCGCGCGACGAAACCGGCAAGCTCGCCAAGCGCCGGCTGCGCGACCGATACTGGGAAGGCCGCCAGCGCCGCGTCTGAGCGCCCCGGGGGACTGCACGGATCACAAGCCGATAACGACAGGAGGAGACGCGATGCAGAACAAACCGACCCAATCGACCGGGCTCAACCCAAGGCGCGCCTGGCTCGCTGCCTTGGCAGCGGGCGCCGGCTGTGCGCTGGCCATCTGGGGCGCGGCCGCGCAGGCGGCCTATCCCGATCGCCCGATCAAGCTGGTGGTGCCCTACACGCCGGGCGGCTCGACCGACCAGTTCGGCCGCGCGCTGGCCGACGGCATGTCGCGCCAGCTGGGCCAGACCGTGGTGGTGGAAAACCGCCCCGGGGCGGCCACCATGATCGGCACCACCAGCGTGGCGCGCGCGCCGGCCGATGGCTACACCATGGTGCTGGCGACCAACGGCAGCATGGTGCTCAACCCCATGCTGTACAAGAAGATCAACTACGATCCGCCCAAGGATTTCCGCATCTTCAGCATCGGCGCCGAGGCGCCGCTGGTGGTGGTCACCAACACCCGGGTGCCGGCCGCCAATATCCGCGAGTTCGCGGCCTACGCCAAGGCCGAGGGGGGCAAGCTCAACTATGCCTCGGTGGGGCTGGGCAACGCGCTGCAGCTGGCCACCGAGATGCTCAAGGCCGAACTTGGCATCCGCGTCACCCACGTGCCCTACAACGGCAGCGCCCCGGCGCTGGCGGCGCTGCTGGCCAATGACGTGCAGTTGATGGTCGATGTGGTCAGCACCTCGCTGCCGCATATCAAGGCGGGCAAGCTCAAGGCGCTGGCGGTCACCGGGCGCCATCGGCTCGAAGTGCTGCCCGACGTGCCGACCGTGGCCGAAAGCGGCTATCCCAACTTCCAGGCCGCCACCTGGTTCGGCCTGGCCGTGCCCGCGCAGACGCCGCCCGACGCCGTCGCCCGGCTGCAGGCCGCCGCCGACCACGTGCTGAAGGACCCGCAGTTCCGCGCCACCTTCAGCGCGCTGGGGCTGCTGGTGCAGCCGCCGCGCACGCAGGCCGAGATCGACCGCTATATCGAGGCCGACCGCGCGCACTGGGGCAAGGTGATCAAGGCGAACAACATCGCGCTGGACTGAGGGACGGCTTGCATTCATCCGCCGATCACCGGCCGCACGGCGGTCATCGCATTGAAGACGGGGGTATAGTCGACGCCATCCACGCGCCACGCCCCCGTCATGACCGATCGCGAGCCCAATGCCACGCCTCCCGGTTCGTCGCCCGATATCCCGGGCGCTAAGCCTGACCCGCAGGCGTCGCCCGACGCCGGCACGCCGCCGCCGGATCCCCGCCTGCTGAACCAGATCAGCCGCCGCGCGCGCGTGGCGGCGTGGCGCAAGTCGCGCCAAGCCGGGCGCATCTCGCGCACCACGCTGCGCTATGCCGTATTCATGTTCGGCGCGGGCTGCGTCGGGCTGTTCGCGCTGGTGTTCGCGTGGATTGCCGAAGTGGCGCTGCACTGGAACCGGCAGCTGACGCAGGCCACGCCGTGGCTGGCTTTCGTGATGCTGCCGTTCGGGCTGGCCGCGCTGCGCTGGCTGACCATCCGGCTGGCGCCGCAGGCGCGCGGCAGCGGCATCCCGCAGGTGATCGCGGCAGTCACCCTGCCGCCGTCGGGCCCGGCGCAGACGATGCTGGTGTCATTGCGCCAGTCGATGTGGAAGGTGGTGCTGACCGCCGCGGCGCTGCTGGCCGGCGCCTCGGTCGGGCGCGAGGGCCCGTCGGTGCAGGTGGGCGCGGCGGCCATGCTGGCCTGGGGCCGCTGGTGCCAGGAGAAGCTGCGTTTTCGCATCGGCTTCCATCCCAATGCGCTGATCGCGGCCGGCGCGGCTGGCGGGCTGGCGGCGGCGTTCAACACGCCGCTGGCCGGGGTGGTGTTCGCCATCGAGGAGCTGGGCCGCGGCACCGCGGTGCGCTGGGACCGGCTGGTGCTGTCCGGCGTGCTGACCGCCGGTTTCCTGTCGCTGGCGGTGCTGGGCAACAACCCGTATTTCGTGGTCAAGGTGCCGATGCTGGGTTTGCATGAGGCCTGGGGTCCGGTGCTGCTGTGCGCGGTGGTCACCGGCGTGCTGGGCGGTGTGTTTGCCAAGGCGCTCAAGGGTGGCGTGCCCGCGTTGCTGCCCGCGGCGTGGCGCGACTGGCCTGGGCGCCATCCGGTGTGGGTGGCGTTCGGCTGCGGGCTGGTGGTGGCGATCATCGGCTGGGCCACCGCGGGCGCGACCTTCGGCACCGGCTATGAGCAGGCCGCGGCGCTGATCAACGGCGAATCGCATGCCACGCTGTGGTTCGGCCTGGCCAAGCTGGTGGCGACCGTGGTGTCGTACTTCGCCGGCATCCCGGGCGGCATCTTCACGCCCGCGCTGGCGATCGGCGCGGGCATCGGCGAGAACGTCGCGCACTTGGTCAGCGGCATGGCCGAGCCGCGCGTGCTGGCGCTGGTATCGATGGCGGCGTTCCTGGCCGCGGCGACGCAGGCGCCGATCACCGCCAGCGTGATCGTGATGGAAATGACGCGCACGCAGGACCTGACGGTGTTCCTGCTGGCGGCGTCGCTGCTGGCTTCGTTCATTTCGCGGCAGTTCTCGCCGCACCCGTTCTACCACCAGGTCGGCCACACGTTCCGGCGCGAGGCGCTGGCGCTGACGCGCAAGGCGGCGGCCGGTTGATGCCGGCGCGGGCCGTAAGTGCCTGCGCCGCCAGGGCCATCGGGTAAGCTAGCGCACGTCCCCTTGCCGGCGCGGCGGGAAGTGAGTCGTTCGTCACGATCCCCACGCGCAGGAACAACCCGGCAGGGACGGGCTCCAACCCCGGAGCCTTTCACCAGGAGTCCGATTTGAAATTCCCCGTTGCCGGGCTGGCGCTCGCCGGCCTGCTCGGCGCCGCTGGCGCCAATGCCGCCCCGGCCGCCACCCCCGCCTCCGCACCGGCCGCCAAGCCGGCGGCCACCGCTGCGGCCAAGGGCCAGGCAGAAGACAGCGCACTGTCGCCGCTGCTGGCCATGCTGGAAATCGGCAACCCGCTGCCGGCGCTGCCGGACTGCGCCGACAAGCGCTCGCCCGACGGCCGCGATGTCACCGGCTTTTGCGTCGAACTGAAGGGCGATGGCCTGATGCGCCAGGTCGGCGTGCCGCGCGCGCAACGCCCGGCGTTCATGGATGGCCCCTATGTGTTGGCCTTTGTCGATCGCAATGCGCTGGTCGGCCTGGTGGTGCCGACCGCCGGCGCCAACTCGCAGCAGGCCGCGGCCGACAGCGTCAGCGCGCTGTACGGCAAGCCCTTCCGCCAGGAGCAGGTCGACATGCCCGCCAAGGGCGGCAAGACCGTCAGGACGCTGCATGCCGGATGGATGCACAAGCCGCTGACGGTGGAGCTGTACGCGATGCCGGAAGACCCTGACACCGGCACCATCGAGATGCTGCTGCCGCAGGCCCGTGCGCTGATGGCGGACAAGGACGCCGAGGTCGACAAGCAGCTCAACCCGGCCTCGGCGCCGGCGGCCAAGGGCGGCAAGACCGCCGCCAAGCCCGCGCCGAAGGCTGCGCCCAAGCCGGAAAAGCCGGGCAGCTGGTAACTGGCGAGCGCATCAAAGTCACTGACCCCCGCTTTCGCGGGGGCGACGTGATGGGCCTTGTTTCAGAGCCCCTCCATCACCTTGTCCAGCCCCCGCACCACGCCGCGCACGGTGTGGACCTTGCGGATCGCCAGCAGCGCGCCGGCAACATAGGGCTTGGAGCCGTCGCCGGCCTCGTGCTTCAGATGCAGGCGCTGGCCATCGGCGCCGAAAATCACTTCCACGCCCAGCTGGTAGCCCGGCAGCCGCACCGCGTGCACCTGCGTGCCCGACATGGTCGCGCCGCGGGTTTCCTTCGGGCCGTTGACCTGGTCGACCGGCACCGCCTGCGCGGCGGCCTTGACCTGGCCCAGCCGGTACGCCAGTTCGCGCACCGTGCCGGAAGGCACGTCGATCTTGCCGGCCTTGGCGTAGTCGATGATCTCCCAGTGTTCCAGGTGGCGCGCGGCCATCTCGGCAAACTTCTGCAGCAGCACTACCGTGATGGCGAAATTGCCGCAGGCGAGCACGCCCCGGTCGGCCTGGCGCGCGCCCGCGTCGATCTCGGCATAGTCGTCGTCGGTCAGACCGGAGGTGCCCACCACGACGTGCGCGCCGTGCGCCAGTGCCTGCAGGATGTTGTGCTTGGCGATGCCGGGCTTGGTGTATTCGACGTAGACGTCGTATGGGGTGTCTCCCAGCGCTTCGATGCCGGCGGCGGCCACGCCCGGGGTCTCGGCATGGCCGGTCAGCTGCGCCAGGGACTGGCCGGCGGCGCCGCGCGACAGGCCGGCCACCAGGGTCATGTCGGCGGCATGGGCCACGCCGCGCGCCAGTTCGCCGCCGGCCCAGCCGGTCACGCCGCCCACGGCGACACGGATCGGATCGTTCATGTTCTGTTTCTCCGCAAAGGCTGAAGGGTCTGGCAGCATACCGCGTCAGCCGGCGGCGCGCCGGCGGTCGAGCTTGCGCGCCAGCACGATCGAGGTGGTGGTGTGGTTGACGCCGTCGAGCATGCCGATCTCGTCGAGCAGCCGGTCGAGCCGGTCATGCGTGTCGCAGCGGATCGCCACCAGGTAGTCGACCGGGCCGCTGACGGAATTGACCTCTTCAATCTCCGGCAGCCGCTGCAGCGCGCGCAGGATCGCGGGCGCGGCCTTGGGCTGCACCGACAGGCCGCAATAGGCCAGGATGGCGTTGTCTTCCATGCGCTGGCCCAGGCGCACGCCGTAGCCGGCGATCACACCGCTGCGCTCCAGCCGCGCGATGCGCGCCACCACGGTGGTGCGCGCGATTCCCAGGTGCCGGGCCAGGTTGGCGGCGCTTTCGCGGGCGTTCGCCTGCAGCAGCGACAGCAGGTAGCGATCGGTGGTGTCGAGTTCTGTCATAACGTCGGGATGCCTCGTCGTTTCGTTTGATTATGGCGGTTTTTCGTCGTTCTTGGGCCTTCATTGTGTCGGCCGAGCTCTCCATACTCCAGTCAACGGGAACCCTCTTTCTTGTGGACGGAGACACCATGCAAGCCTCGAACCTCGGCCGGCAGGCCCCGCGCGACCTGCCCACGGCGGCCCGCCCGCTGCATGTGACAGTGCTGGGCGCCGGCAAGATCGGCCGCACCATTGCGGCCATGCTGCACGACAGCGGCGACTACCGCGTCAGCGTGGTCGACCATGACGGGCGCCGCCTCGATGGCCTGCCGCGCGGCGTGCTGGCGCGCGCCGGCGATCCCACCGAGCCCGGCACCTGCGCCGCGCTGCTGGCCGGCGCCGATGCCGTGCTCAATGCGCTGCCGTTCCATGCCGCGATCAGCGTGGCCTCGGTGGCGGCGCGCCTGGGCGTGCATTACTTCGACCTGACCGAGGACGTGGCCGCGACCCAGGCCATCCGCCAGCTGGCGCAGGGCGCGCGCTCGGTGCTGATGCCGCAATGCGGGCTGGCGCCCGGCTTTATCGGCGTGGTCGGGCACGACCTCGCGCAGCGCTTCCTGCGCGGCGGCGGCGAGCTGCTGGATCTGCAGATGCGGGTGGGCGCGCTGCCGCGCTACCCGAGCAACGCGCTCAAGTACAACCTGACCTGGAGCACCGAGGGACTGATCAACGAGTACTGCAATCCGTGCGAGGCCATCGTCGACGGCCGGCGCGTGGAACTGACCGCGCTGGAAGGTCTGGAGAGCTTTGCGCTGGACGGCATCGAGTACGAAGCCTTTAATACATCGGGCGGGCTGGGCACGCTGCCCGAGACGCTCGCGGGGCGGGCGCGCCAGGTCGACTACAAGTCGATCCGCTATCCCGGCCACTGCGCGCTGATGAAGCTGCTGCTCAACGACCTGCGCCTGCGCGAACGCCGCGACTGGCTGCGCGATATTTTCGACCGCGCCATTCCGGTGACCGAGCAGGACGTGGTGATCGTGTTCGCCACCGCCACCGGCTATCCGGCCGGCGGCGAACGCGGGCGCGGGCCGCTGACGCAGGCTTCGTTCTCGGCGCGCATCGGCGGGGTGGACGGCAAGGGCGGGCATGTCAATGCGATCCAGCTGACCACCGCCGCCGGCATCTGCACCGCGCTGGACCTGGTGGCCACCGGCGCGCTGCCGCAGGCCGGCTTCGTGCGGCAGGAGTCGATGCCGCTGGAGGCCTTCCTTGCCAACCGCTTCGGCCGCCATTACACGCAGCATCCGCTCCGGGAGAGCCTCGTATGAAAGCGCAAGAGTTTGCCGCCTGCTGGGATTCGCTGGGCCTGCCGCGGCCGTGGCGGGAGGGGACGCCGGCCGGCGCCGTGACGGTGCGCTCGCCGGCCGATGGCGAGGCCATCGGCCACGTGCCGGCGTGCACGCCGGCGCAGGCCGACGCCCTGATCGCGCGCGCGCACGCGGCGCAGAGCACCTGGGCGCTGCTGCCGGCGCCTGCGCGCGGCGAGATCGTGCGGCGCTTCGGCGAGGTGCTGCGCGAACACAAGCCCGCGCTGGGGCGGCTGGTGTCGCTCGAGTCCGGCAAGATCCTGCAGGAAGGGCTGGGCGAGGTGCAGGAGATGATCGACATCTGCGACTTCGCGGTCGGGCTGTCGCGCCAGCTGCACGGGCTGACCATTGCCTCCGAGCGGCCGCAGCACGCCATGCGCGAGACCTGGCACCCGTATGGTCTGTGCGGCGTGATCTCGGCGTTCAACTTCCCGGTGGCGGTGTGGGCCTGGAACGCGGCGCTGGCGCTGGTGTGCGGCAACGGCGTGATCTGGAAACCGTCCGAGAAAGTGTCCCTGTGCGCGCTGGCCGCACACGGCCTGCTCGAGCGCGTGCTGGCTGCCGCGGCGCCCCAGCACAACGGCATCTCGGCGGTGCTGCCGGGCGGGCGCATGCTGGGCAGCCACCTGGTGGCGCACCCGGCGGTGCGCCTGGTCAGTGCCACCGGCTCTACCCGCATGGGCCGCGAGGTCGGCATCGCCTGCGCCGGGCAGTTCAAGCGCAGCATCCTGGAGCTGGGCGGCAACAACGCCGCCATCGTCGCGCCGTCGGCCGATATCGAGCTGGCGGTGCGCGCCATCACCTTTGCCGCGGCCGGCACCGCGGGGCAGCGCTGCACCACGCTGCGCCGCTGCTTTATCCATGCCGACCTGATGGACACCATGGCGAGCCGGCTGATCACCGTGTTCGACCGCCTGCCGGTCGGCGATCCGCTGGAGCATGGCACGCTGGTCGGCCCGCTGATCGACACCGCCGCGGGCGATGCCATGGCCAACGCGCTGGCGGCGTGCCGCGCGCAGGGCAATATCGTCACCGGCGGCGAGCGGCTGCTGGCCGACCGCTATCCGCATGCGTATTACGTGCGGCCCGCGTTGGTGATGACCGACGCTCAGCACGACACCATGCTGACCGAAACCTTCGCGCCGATCCTGTACCTGATGCCGTACACCACGCTGGACGAAGCCATCGCGCTGAACAATGCCGCCGCGCATGGGCTATCGTCGTGCATCTTCACCGAATCGATGCGCGAGGCCGAGCGCTTCCTGTCGTCGGCGGGCAGCGACTGCGGCATCGCCAATGTCAATATCGGTACCAGCGGCGCGGAAATCGGCGGCGCCTTCGGCGGCGAGAAGGCAACCGGCGGCGGCCGCGAGTCGGGCTCGGATGCGTGGAAGGGCTATATGCGCCGCGCCACCAACACCATCAACTACGGCGATTCGCTGCCGCTGGCGCAGGGGATACGGTTCGAGATCTGACGGCATCCCGGGTTGGGCGACAGGGCGCGTAGGGAACGGTAACAAGCGTTACACCGCCTTGACGCCGTATTACGCGTTCTGCCCGTATAACGGCAGCAAGGCAGGCACATGCCCGTTGCGACCCCAAGGATGAAATGATGAGAATGCTGACGATTGGACTGGCTGCGGCTGCGGCATCGGTGACCCTGCTGGGCGGCTGTGCCGTCTATCCCACGCCCGCCGGGCCGGCGGTCGGCCCGGCGCCGGTGTACGTGGCGCCCGCGCCGGTGGTGGTGGCGCCCCGGCCGTACTACTACGGCGGCTACGGCTACTATGGCCGCGGCTATCGCCACTGGTAAGCCGGCAAGCGCGGCGGCGGGACTCAGTTCCCGGCCGCGTCGCCGGCGCGGGCGTTGAGCCCGCCCCAACTTGGCGCGAGGGTCTGGCCGATCTGCGGCAGGTCGACCAGGTCCAGCACGCGCCCGACCGTATGGTCGACCAGTTCGGCAATGCTTTGCGGCTTCTGGTAGAAGCCCGGCACCGGCGGGAACACGATCCCGCCCATTTCCGTCACCGCCGTCATGTTGCGCAGGTGCGCCAGGTTCAACGGCGTTTCCCGCACCATCAGCACCAGCTTGCGGCGCTCTTTCAGCGTGACGTCGGCGGCGCGCGTAATCAGGTTGTCCGAGAATCCATGCGCGATCGCCGCCAGCGTGCGCATCGAGCAGGGCGCGACCACCATGGCCTGCGCGCGGAACGAGCCGCTGGCGATGGTGGCGCCGATGTCGCGCACGTTGTGCACGACGCTGGCCAGCGCTTCCACCTCGGCCCGGCTGATGTCCAGCTCGTGCTGCAGGTTCATCACGCCGGCCGGCGAAATCAGCAGGTGGGTTTCCACCGCGGGCGCCGCGCGCACCACCTGCAGCAGGCGCACGCCGTAGATCGCCCCGGTGGCGCCGGTGATGGCGACGATCAGCCGTTGCGGTGTGCCGCCAGCGCCCGACATGGCGGACTTCAGCCCTTCAGCAGGGTTTGCAGTTCGCCGTTCTGGTACATCTCCATCATGATGTCCGAGCCGCCGATGAACTCGCCGTTCACGTAGAGCTGGGGAATGGTCGGCCAGTTGGCGTATTCCTTGATGCCCTGGCGGATGCCTTCATTGTCCAGCACGTTGACCGTGGTCGGCGCGTCGACGCCGCAGGCCTTCAGGATCTGGATGGCGCGGCCCGAGAAGCCGCACATCGGGAATTGCGCGGTGCCCTTCATGAACAGGACTACCGGGTTGCCCTTGACGATCTGGTCGATCTGTTGCTGCACGTCGCTCATGGTTTGCTTTTCAGTGGGGCGGGGCCGTGTCGCGGGCGCCGCCTGGGGAGAATGGGATACCGCTCGGCCGGGCCGCTCGGCGGGTAACTGAGGCGATTTTACCGGAATCGACGCCGCGCTTCAGGACGCCGCGGCCGTACCGCCGGGCCGTGCGCCCGGCCAGCGTCCGCCGGTGCAGCGCTCCAGCCCGGCCAGGTCGCGCGCCGTGAAGACCTCATTGAATCCGCTGGCTTGCAGCAGCTGGCGGGTGGCTGCCGCCTGGTCATAGCCGTGTTCCATCAGCAGCCAGCCGCCGGGCAGCAGCCGCGTCCCGGCGCCGCCGACGATGGCGCGCAGGTCGGAAAGGCCGTCGTCGTGATCGGTCAGCGCGTCGATCGGCTCGAAGCGCAGGTCGCCTTCGGCCAGGTGCGGGTCGCCGGCGGCGATATAGGGCGGGTTGCTGACGATCAGGTGAAAGCGCAGGTCCGGCGGCAGCGCCGCGTACCAGTCCGATACCAGGAACTGGATGGTATCGGCGCCCAGCGCGCGGGCGTTGTCCTGCGCCACCATCAGCGCGCCGGGCGAGATGTCGGTGGCCCAGACCCGCGCGTCGCTCCGCTCGCGCGCCAGCGTCACGGCAAGGATGCCGGACCCCGTGCCCAGGTCCAGCACGTTGGGCTGCGGCACCGCGGCCAGCCGCGCCAGCGCTGCTTCCGCGGCGACCTCGGTGTCGGGGCGCGGGATCAGTACATCGGGCGTGACCCGGAACTTGCGGCCGAAGAATTCACGCTCGCCGATCAGGTAGGCCATCGGTTCGCCCGCCAGCCGCCGTGCCAGCAGCGTGGCCAACGCGTCGCGCTGGGCGATGGTGAGCATGTCGGTGTCGCGCGTGATCAGCTGCGTGCGGCTCAGCCCGGTGACATGGGTCAGCAGCATGCGCGCTTCAAGTGCGGGCAGGCCTGCCATGGCGGCCAGGGTCTGGGCCTCGCGCAGCGTGGGTGTTGCCGGCAGCGCGGTGGAATCGGGGGAGGACATCAAAGGGGCAAGGAACGGTTCTGGTGCCGGCTATAAAAAACCCCACCGGTGCGCGACCTGGCGGGGCTTTGGGGCGGTGCTCTGCGGTGAAGCTTCCGGCTTCGCGCCAGTGTACCGCTCATCGGCGGCGGCGGGCGCAATGGCCCTGCCGGGACGATTACTTATTGACGGCGTCCTTGGCCTTGTCGGCCCCGGCGTTGACGGCATCCTTGGCAGCCTGCTTGGCGTTCTCCATGGCGTGGCCGGCGTCTTCCTTGGCCTTCTCCGCGGCGACCGACGCATTCGAGGCGGCGTCGCTGGCGGCAGCCTTGGCGGCGTCTGCGGCGTTGCTGGCGGCAGCGGCGGCATCGCTTGCGGCGGCCTTGGCGGATTCCGCGGCGCTTTGCATGGCGCTCTCGGCGTTCGAGGCGGCGGGCGGCGCTTCTTCCTTCTTGCTGCAAGCGGCCATGGCCGCGGTGATCATCAACAGCGCGAGCAGTTTTTTCATGATTTCGTCCTAGGTATGTTCTCGGGAGTGACTACCCGGCACCATTCTCCGTTTGTCGGTCGAAATCGATTATAGACAGCGACCTTACCCCTGCCAGTGCTGTTTCAAGCATTTACAAGAAATACAAAGATATCGGCGACTTTACGCGGTGTTCGTCGCCGAAGCCTCGGTGGGATGCCGCGAAGTGGCGCTCACGCGTCTTCGCCCAGCGCTGCCAGCTGGTCCGCCTGGTGCTCGGCGGCCAGCGCCGACAGCAGTTCGTCCATGTCGCCGTCCATGATCATGTCGATCTTGTACAGCGTCAGGTTGATGCGGTGATCGGTCACGCGCCCCTGCGGGAAGTTGTAGGTGCGGATGCGGTCGCTGCGGTCGCCCGAGCCGATCAAGTTGCGCCGCGTGCTGGCCTCGCGGGCCTGCGCGGCGCGCGCCTGCATGTCCTTGATGCGGGCGGCGAGCACCTTCATCGCCTTGTCCTTGTTGCGGTGCTGGCTGCGGTCGTCCTGGCACTCGACCACGATGCCGGTCGGCAGGTGGGTCAGGCGCACCGCGGAGTCGGTCTTGTTGACGTGCTGGCCGCCCGCGCCGGAGGCGCGGAAGGTGTCGATGCGCAGGTCGGCGGGATTGATCTCGACCTCGCCGACCTCGTCGGCCTCGGGCATCACGGCGACGGTGCAGGCCGAGGTATGGATGCGGCCCTGCGCCTCGGTGGCTGGCACGCGCTGGACGCGGTGGCCGCCCGACTCGAACTTCAACCGGGAAAAGGCGGCATCGCCGGCGATCCGTATGATCACTTCCTTGTAGCCGCCCAGGTCCGATTCCGATTCGCTCATGACCTCGACCTGCCAGCGCCGCCGCTCGGCATAACGCGTGTACATCCGCAGCAGATCGGCGGCGAACAGCGCGCTTTCCTCGCCGCCGGTGCCGGCGCGGATTTCCAGCAGCAGGTTGCGGTCGTCGTTCGGATCCCTTGGCAGCAGCAGGCGCTGCAGGCTGGCCTGCAGCGTTTCCAGCCGCTCGCGCGCGGCGGCGATCTCGTCGGCGGCGAAGTCCTTCATGTCCGGATCGTCGAGCAGCGCCTGCGCGGTGGCCAGGTCATCCTGGGCTTGCCGGTACTGGCTGTATTGTTCGGCCACGGGCGACAGCTCCGCATGCTCGCGACTGAGCTTGCGGTACTGGTCGATATTGGCGGTCGCGTCTTCGCGCGCGAGCAGGGCGTTGACTTCGTCGAGTCGCTCGGCCAGTTGGTCGAGCTTGGCAAGCATGCTGGCTTTCATCGGGGCGGACAGGGAATGGGGTGGGGCGGGCCGCTCCCGCAATGACAAGGACGGCGGCGAGGGCGTGCCGGCGCGGCGCGCCGGCATGGCAAGCGCGGCTAGCGCTCGGAATGGCTGCTGTGGCGGAACAGGCCCGGCACCAGGCGCAGCAGCGCCTCGCGGTCCTCGCCCTGGGTGTGGTTCAGCGCGTGTGTGGGGCCGTGCAGGAACTTGCGCGTGAGGGCGCCCGAGAGCGCCTCGAGCACGGCCTGCGGATCGTCGCCGCGCGCCAGCATGCGGCGCGCGCGCTCCAGCTCGGCCTGGCGGATGGCTTCGCCGCTGCTCTGCAGTTCACGGATGACCGGCACCACGCTGCGGGTTTCCAGCCAGTGCATGAAGTTCTGCACGCGGCTTTCGATGATGGCCTCGGCCTGCGCCACCGCGGCCTGGCGCAGGGCGTTGCCTTCGCGCACGACCGCGCCGAGATCGTCGACGGTGTAAAGGAAGACGTCGTCCAGGCGCGAGACTTCAGGCTCGACGTCGCGCGGCACGGCCAGGTCGACCATCATGATGGGGCGGTGCTTGCGCCGCTTGACCGCGCGCTCCACCGCGCCCAGGCCGATGATCGGCAGCGAGCTGGCAGTGCACGACACCACGATGTCGAACTCATGCAGGCGCTCGCCCAGGTCCGACAGGCGGATCGCATTGGCGGTCAGGCCTTGGCCGCTGAGCTGCTCGGCCAGCTTCTCGCCACGCTCCACGGTGCGGTTGGCCACCACGATCTGGCGCGGCTGCTGCGCGGCAAAGTGGGTGGCGCACAGTTCGATCATCTCGCCCGCGCCGATAAACAGCACGCGCTGGGTCGAGACGCTTTCGAAAATACGCTGCGCCAGCCGCACCGCGGCCGCGGCCATCGACACCGAATGCGCGCCGATCTCGGTCTGGCCGCGCACTTCCTTGGCCACCGCGAAGGTGCGCTGGAACAGTTGGTTCAGGTACGTGCCGAGCGAGCCGGCTTCGCCGGCGGTGCGCACCGCATCCTTGAGCTGGCCCAGGATCTGGGTCTCGCCCAGCACCATCGAATCGAGCCCGCTGGCCACGCGGAAGGCGTGGCGCACGGCCTCGGACTGCGGCAGCGCGTACAGGTGCGGGGCCAGTTCGCCGGCCGGCACGTTGTGATGCTGCGACAGCCAGCGCAGGGTGTGCTCGAATCCATCCGTGCCCGGCGTCAGCACGTCGGTGGCGCAGTAGATCTCGGTGCGGTTGCAGGTGGACAGGATGGCGGCTTCGGTGCCGCTGCGCCCCGACAGGTGGGAGCGCAGCGTCCCCAGCGCCGGTTTGATCTGCTCGAGCGGAAACGCCACCCGCTCGCGCAGCGAGACAGGTGCCGTGGTGTGATTGATGCCGATCGCGAGCAGTTGCATTGTAGGGACGGGTGTGGTCCGGAGCGCGGCCGGACCGGATGCCATTATACCGCTGGGACCGATCATTGCAGTGGCCTGGCACGGTGGGTGGCAGGGCCCCGGATTGCAGTATCGTTACGGCGCGGCCGGTTGCGGCTGTGATGCGGACAACACAGGAGAATCCGATGCTGGGCACCTTGATCGTGGGTTTGCTGGTGGGGCTGGCGGCGCGTCGGCTGCATCCCGCAGGGCGCGTGGTGACCCTGCCGGCCGCGCTGGTGCTGGGGGCGGCGGGTGCGGCGGCGGCGTTCTACGCCGGCCGCGCGCTGCATTGGTTTGTCGACGGCCAGCTCAGCAGCTGGCTGGCGGTGATCGCCGGGTCGGCGCTGCTGGTGGGTGTCTGGGGCACCGTGCGCCCGCGCTGACGGTAAATACTGAACGGACCTCCAGGTTCGAAATCTGCACGCAGTTTGATCCCGGTCAGGCGCCCGTGGGGCCGGCTTCAGGCCCTGGCTGCCAGCAGGCGGCGCAGCACGCCGCTGGAATAGTGGCTGGCCACGTCCTTCAGGAACGCCGAAAAATCCACGTGCGCGGTGTCGTCGGCGCGGTCGGAGATGGTCCGCATCACCGCGTAGGGCACACCGTATTCGTGGCACACCTGCGCGACCGCGGCGCCTTCCATCTCGACCGCGAGCAAGCCCGGCAGCCGCTCACGCAGCTCGGCCACGGCGGCGGGCGAGCCGATAAACTGGTCGCCGCTGGCGATCATGCCGTGATGCAGGGCGGGCGACTCGACGCCAAATTTCTCGCGCACTGCGCGCGGCACGTCGACGGCCAGGTCGTGGCGCAGGAAGTCCGCCGCGGCGGCATGCAGCTCCGCCGTCAGCGCCGGATCGGCGGGGAATTCGGCGCGCTCCAGCAGCGGCACTTCATGGCGGCCGAAGAACGGGCGCGCGTCCAGGTCATGCTGCAGGGTGCGGTCGGCGATGACGATGTCGCCCACCCGTGTTGCCGCGCCGATGCCGCCGGCCAGGCCGGTGAAGACGATCTGCGTGGCGCCCAGCTCGCGGATCAGCGTGACCGTGGTGGCCGACGCCGCCACCTTGCCCATGCGCGCCAGCACCAGCACGCACGGCTGCCCGTACAGGTGGCCGGCGTAGTAGTCGCGCATGCCGATGGTGCGCACCGTGGCACGGCTGTCGTCATGTTGCATGGCGGCGACGAGGCCGTCGACTTCATCATGGATGGCGGCAAGGATTCCGAGGGTCATGGGCGCAGCCTGGATAAAAGGCCACAGCATACCGGCACGCGCAGGCCGGGCCCAGATGCGAGCGCGATCGCACGCCCCCTCCCACGCAACAGGTGCGGCCCACGTATCACTTTGCTAAAGTCGCCGTCATTCCAGCACGCAAGGGCGAGCATGCAAGGCACAAGCATCGGAGCAAGTGGCGCCGGGGAACGGGGCCAAGCTGGCGGTGACGCCGTCGGCGAGCGGCGCGCCATCCGCCAGGCGCTGGCCCACTGGCGCGTGCTGGGCCGCCTGGCGCCGGCAGCGGTTGCCGCGCCATGGGCGCGCACCGAACCCGTCGCCGCGGACTGGCGCCGCTGGCTGGACACGGCGCTGATGGCGCTGGGCACCGCGCTGCTGTGCGCCGGCGTGATCGTGTTCTTCGCCTTCAACTGGCAGGACCTGCACAAGTTTTCCAAATTCGGCCTGCTGGCCGGCGCCGTCACGTTGCTGGCGGGGCTGGCCTGGCTGCGGCCGGGGGGCGATGCCGCCGGCCGGGCCGCGCTGGGCGGCGCGCAGGTGGTGGCGGGGGTGTTGCTGGCCGTGATCGGCCAGACCTACCAGACTGGCGCCGACGCCTGGCAGCTGTTCGCGCTATGGGCGCTGCTGGCGGTGCCGTGGGCGCTGGCGGCGCGCGCGGCGCCGCACTGGTGGCTGGTGATCGTGGTCGGCAACGTGGCGCTGCTGCGGTATTTCAGCATCCGTTTCGGCGTCGACGGGGTGTTTGCGCTGCTGTTCGACTCGCGTCACGTGCGCACTGCCACGCTGTCGTTGCTGGGCGCGGTGGCGCTGCAGCTGGTGCTGTGGCAGTTGCTGTGCGCGAAGGCGCCGGCGCTGGGCTTTCGCGGGCTGACCGGCGGACGCTTGCTGGCGGCGCTGGCCTGCCTGCATGCCGGCTCGCTCGGGCTGGCCAGCCTGCTGCGCAGCGACTTCGACGGCACCGCTTTCGTGCTGGCGGTGCTGGCGCTGGCCGCGCTGCTCTGGTGGTTCCGCTGGCATGCCTTCGATATCGTGGTGCTGAGCCTGGCCTGCCTGACCGCCATCGTGCTGGCCGTGGCCGCGATCGCCAAGGTGCTGTTCGAGGGCAAGGATGATTTCGGCGCTTTCCTGTTGCTGGGTCTGGTCACCATCGGCCTGGCCGCCGCCGCGGCCGCCTGGCTGATGCGGGCCTGGCGCAGCCAGCTGGAGCAGGCATGACCAACGTATTGCAGGCCGAGCAACGGCTCTGGCAACAACTCGCCGCACGCGGCGCCGTCCAGGGCGAGCCGCCCGCGCACCCCCATACGCCGTGGGCGGTGCGCTGCCTGATGGGTGCGGCGGGCTGGCTGGGCGCCTTGTTTTTCCAGTTCTTCCTGGTCGGCACGGTGTTCGTTGCCGCGCGCGAGAACGGCGTGGCGATGGCCGTCACCGGGCTGGCCATGATTGGGCTGGCGGCGCTGCTGTACTGGCGCGGCGGCGGCATCGCCGCGGGGCAGTTCGCGCTGGCGGTCAGCCTGAGCGGGCAGGGCATGGCCGTGTTCGGCCTGACCGAGGCCCTGGGCTTCACGCGCGTCGCCGAGAGCGCTGGCTTCTGGGCCGCACTGGCGCTGTTCGAGGCCGCGCTGGCCTGGCTGGTGCCCAACCGGCTGCACCGGCTGCTGTGCGGGCTGGGCGTGTGGCTCGGGCTGGCCGGCGCCGTGCATCTCTTCTTGGCCGGCGGCAAGCCGGAGGACTGGCTGTTGCTGACGTGGTCGCTCGGCTGGCTGGTGCCGCTCGGCGCTGCGCTGGCGGCCGGTTTCACGCTGGGCGAAGCCCGCTTGTGCGCGGACGGCCGCCATGCGTTGCTGGAACCGCTGGCCGACGCGACGCTGCTGTTCACGCTGGCGGCAGCGCTGGTCGTCACCGGCATGAGCCATCCGCTGGCCTGGCTGGAGGGCCCCGACGCGGCGCGCATCCCGCTGGCGCACTGGGCCGCGGGCGGATTGGTCACGGTGATGCTGGCGGGCTTCGCGCTGGCCGAATGCCGCCGCCTGGCCCTCGGAGCGGCCATGCAAGGCGCCGTGCTGGGCGGCCTGGTGGCATTCGGCGCACTGATGGCAGCCGCGCCCGCGGTGGTGGCCGGCGTGCTTGCGCTCGGGCTGGCGCTGCGCCGGGCCTCGATGCCGTGGCTTGGGCTGGGCGTTACCAGCGTCGCCATCGGCTTCATCTGGTACTACTCGGCGCTGCACTGGACCCTGCTGGCCAAGTCCGCCACGCTCGCCGCCGCGGGCGTACTGCTGCTGGCCGGCCGCTCCTGGCTGCTGCGCCGTGCAACGATGGAGGCCGCATGAAACGCTGGATCCTGATCGGCTGGGCCCTCACGCTGGCGCTCGCCGCCGTCGGCATCGCCGGCAAGGAGCGCCTGCTGGCGCGCGGCGATACCGTATTCCTCAAGCTCGCGCCGGTGGACCCGCGCTCGCTGATGCAGGGCGACTACATGGCGCTGAACTTCGACCTCGGCAACCAGATCCGCGCCGCCCGGGCGCACGACGACCGGCTTCCGCGTGACGGCGTCGCCGTGATCCGCCGCGACGAACAGGGCGTTGCCAGCTTCGTGCGCGTGCACGGCGCCGAGCCGCTGGTGGCCGGCGAGCAACTGCTGTGCTACCAGACCGCGCGCGCGCGCTGGGGCGGCATGCAGGTGCAGGTGTCGACCGACGCGTATTTCTTCCAGGAGGGACAGGGCAAGCGCTTCGCCCAGGCCCAGTATGGGGAATTCCGCGTGGGGGCGGACGGGCAGGCGCTGCTGGTGGGCTTGCGCGGGAAGGGGATGGAAAAGCTGTGAAGCGAGCGTGAGGGTCGCCGCACCCGTAAAAAGCCCGCGGCGAGGCGGGCTTTCTGATGGATCGCGCAGCGCGCGGAAATCAGACGTTGAACAGGAAGTTCATCACATCGCCGTCCTTCACCACATACTCCTTGCCTTCGGCGCGCATCTTGCCGGCTTCTTTAGCGCCGGTCTCGCCCTTGAAGGCGATGAAGTCGTCATAGGCGATGGTCTGCGCGCGGATGAAGCCGCGTTCGAAGTCGGTGTGGATCACGCCGGCCGCCTTGGGGGCGGTGTCGCCGACGTGGATGGTCCAGGCGCGCACTTCCTTGACCCCGGCGGTGAAGTACGTCTGCAGGCCCAGCAGCTTGAAGCCGGCGCGGATCACGCGGTCCAGGCCCGGTTCTTCCATGCCCAGGTCGGCCAGGAACTCGGCCTTGTCGGCGTCGTCGAGGTCGGCGATCTCGGCCTCGATGGCGGCGCAGACCGCGACCACGGGGGAATCGGTCTGCTTGGCGTATTCGCGCACCGCATCCAGGTGCGGGTTGTTGTCGAAGCCATCTTCACGCACGTTGGCCACGTACATGGTCGGCTTGGCGGTGATCAGGCAGAACGGGCGGATGGCTTCCCACTCTTCCGGCGCCAGGTCCAGGGTGCGCACGGCCTTGGCCTGGTCGAGCACGGTCTGGGCCTTTTCCAGCACGGCGACCAGGCGCTGGGCTTCCTTGTCGCCGGCGCGTGCGGGCTTGACGTAGCGCGCCACGGCCTTTTCCACCGTGGCCAGGTCGGCCAGCGCCAGTTCGGTATTGATGACTTCGATGTCCGACAGCGGGTCGACCTTGCCAGCCACGTGGATCACGTTGTCGTCCTCGAAGCAGCGCACCACGTGGGTGATGGCATCGCATTCGCGGATATTGGCCAGGAACTGGTTGCCCAGGCCTTCACCCTTGGAGGCGCCCGCTACCAGTCCGGCGATGTCGACGAACTCGACCGTAGCCGGCAAGATGCGTTCCGGCTTGACGATCTCGGCCAGCTTCGCGAGCCTCGGATCCGGCACTTCCACCACGCCCACATTGGGTTCGATGGTGCAGAACGGATAGTTTTCGGCGGCGATGCCGGCCTTGGTCAGGGCATTGAACAGCGTGGACTTGCCGACGTTGGGCAGGCCGACGATGCCGCATTGGAGGCTCATGGTGTTGTCTTCGGAATTAATGGGTTGCGTGATGTCACGGGTGGCCTCGGCGCGTGACGGGCGCTGCTCGCGCGCGACCGCCGGGGGACGAGACAAAGACATCACATCGCGCTGGCTCGGCGAGGTTGCCTGCGTTTGCCACGCAAAAACGCGATTGTAACCTTTTGGGGCGCCGGATCGGTGCCGCGCGGCGAAGGAGGACGGGGGGTAGGAGATCCGGGATGCCGATGCGTGCATCGGCTTAGACAGGCCGACGGCAACAGCGCAGCCTGCAAAGCAAAACGGCCAAGGTGTCAGGCTTGGCCGTACATCGTAGTCTGGTGCCAATCGCCAGGTTGGTGATCAGGCGCCGTCAGTAAATCCGTCCCGCATGTCCGTGGTCTTCGCGCCGTCCGTGAAGGTGTCGCGCTTGTCCGCAGTCCGTGCGCCGTCTGTATAGATGTCGCGGGTGTCAGTCGTGCGCGCGCCATCGGTGTACACATCAAATTTCGAAACCTTCGCGCCATCGGTATAAACGTCGCGAAGACCGGTGCCCCCGAATGCCGTGCCCATGGCCCCAGCAGTGGCGACGGCAATCAATAGTGTTTGTTTAAACATTGTTCCACCTCCGTACAGGTGGTTAGTTCCCCGGCCTGAAACATTTCGTTTCAACAATATACGCGCAGGCGCGTCCGAAGGCGGTCCCGCGGACCCTATTGTTTTGTTCTAAGGCTTATGACCGGAAGATATAAAGCTAGCGCGCCCACGGGTTGCCTGACCTTACGCCCCGCTTTTTCCCGGTGCCTTGCAAGCCACCATGGCGGGGCGGCCTGGCGCGGACGGGCCCGCGAGTGACGTGGCTATAATCCAGCCATGACCCGATCCCACGCGTCCGCGCGACCCGCCGCGCGCAAATCCTCCGCTTTCCAGGTTGCCGTCGTCGGCGGCGGCATCGTCGGCAAGTCTTGCGCGCTGCTGCTGGCCCAGCAGGGCATGGACGTGGCGCTGATCGCGCCGAAGCCGGCGCGCGCCGCGGGCAGCGCCGGGCCGGACGACTGGGACAGCCGCATCTATGCCTTCTCCGCCAGCTCGCAGGCGCTGCTGGAACGCATGCGCGTGTGGGAGGCGCTTGACCCGGCGCGGATCCAGCCAGTGCGCGACATGCGCGTGTTCGGCGACGTCAGTGCCGCCGAGACCTCGCCCAGCTTCGACGGCGACCTGCATTTCTCCGCCTATGCCGCGGCGGTGCCGCAACTGGCGTGGATCATCGAGTCGCGCCTGGTCGAGCGCGCGCTCGACACCGCGCTGGGTTTCCAGCACCAGGTGACATGGCACGACGGCACCGCCGGCATGTGCGAGCGCGACCCCGACGGCATCACGCTGACGCTCGACGGCGGCGGCAAGGTGCGCACCGCCTTGGCGATCGGCGCCGACGGCGCGCGTTCGTGGCTGCGCCAGCAATGCCATATCGGCGTCAGCACGCGCAAGTACCGCCAGCTCGGGCTGGTAGCCAATTTTGCCTGCGAGCGGCCGCACCATGAAACCGCGTGGCAGTGGTTCCTGGGCGCGCCGGAAAAGCTGATGGCCGACGAAGAGCCCGCCAACGGCGAAGTGCTGGCCATGCTGCCACTGCCGGACAACCACGTGTCGATGGTCTGGTCCGCCGACGAGGCCCACGCGCGCGAACTGCTGGCGCTGTCGCCCGAGGCGCTGGCCGCCACGGTGATGCAAGGCGCCAGCGGCGCGGTCGGCGCGCAGTTCGGCGCGCTGCGCTGCGTCACGCCCGCGCAGGGCTTCCCGCTGGTGCTGCAGCGTGCCGACCAGTTCGTGCAGCCGCACGTGGCGCTCCTGGGCGACGCCGCCCACGTGGTGCATCCGCTTGCCGGCCAGGGCATGAACCTGGGCCTGCGCGACGTCGCGGAACTTGGCCGCGTGATGGCCGACAAAGAACCTTTCCGCAGCGAGGGCGACCTGCGCCTGCTGCGCCGCTACGAGCGCGCGCGTGCCACCGACCTGTTGTCGCTGACCGCTGCCACCGATGGCCTGCACCGGCTGTTCTCGCTGCCGGGCAGCGTGGCGCGGGTGGTGCGCAATACCGGCATGCGCGCGGTGGGCGGCCAGTCCCTGCTCAAGCGCTTGCTGATCGGGCGCGCGCTGGGCTGAGCCCGCGCGCATCGTCCGAACCCTTACCGAATCCCCCTGGAGTCCACATGTTCCCATCCCTGCGCCGCCGTCCCGCCCTCTACGCCACGATCACGGCCATCGCCGGCGGGCTGGCCGCGGCGGGCTTCGCGCTGCATGCCATGGCGGCGGGCGAGCCCGGCACCGACCGCATCAAGGAGTCCCTGCAGAAGATGCTGGGCAGCCGCGCCGAAGTGAAAAGCGTCGGCAAGACTCCGGTGCCCGGCCTGTTCGAAGCCAATATCGGCGGCCAGGTGGTGTACACCGACGCCACCGGCCGCTACATCCTGAACGGCGAGATGATCGATACCCGCACCGGCACGAACCTGACCGAGGAGCGGCTCGCCGAGATCAACCGCATCAAGTGGTCGGACCTGCCGCTGGCGCGCGCAATCAAGTGGACCAAGGGCGATGGCAGCCGCCAGGTAGCGGTGTTCTCCGACCCCAACTGCGGCTACTGCAAGCGCATCGAGCAGACCTTCCAGCAGATGGACAACATCACCGTGTACACCTTCCTGTACCCGGTGCTGTCGCCGGATTCGGAAACCAAGGCCAAGCAGGTCTGGTGCGCGGCCGACCGGACCAAGGCCTGGCGCGACTGGATGCTCAAGCAGGTGGCGCTGACCGGCAACGGCAGCTGCAAGACCCCGCTGGAAGAGAACCTGGCGCTGGGCCACAGCATGAACGTGACCGGCACGCCGGCGGTGTTCTTCACCGACGGCACGCGCATCCCCGGCGCGGCGGACGTCGCCACGCTCGAGCGCAAGCTCGCCAGCATCAAGAAATAAGCGCGCCGGACCTGTCCCGGCTTGATTGGCGGCCGGAGTTGTCCGGCCGTCGTGCTTTGCGCCATTCCCATCGTTGCATGAGATCGCCGCCAGGGCGACCAAGGAGACACCATGACTTTCCAGGCATTGCTGCTGACCCAGGCCGACGGCGCTACCCAGGCCACGATCGCCACCCTCGACGACAAGCAATTGCCGGCGGACGGTGACGTGCTGGTCGCCGTCGATTACTCCACCATCAATTTCAAGGATGGTCTGGCGATCACGGGGCGTTCGCCGGTGGTGCGCAAGTGGCCGATGGTGGCGGGCATCGACGGCGCCGGCACGGTGCTGGAATCCGCGCATCCGCGCTGGCAGGCCGGCGACAAGGTGGTGCTCAACGGCTACGGCGTGGGCGAGACCCACTGGGGCTGCCTGGCGCAGCGCGCGCGCCTGAAGGGCGACTGGCTGGTGCCGCTGCCGGCTGCCTTCACCACGCGCCAGGCCATGGCCATCGGCACCGCCGGCTATACCGCGATGCTGTCGGTGCTGGCGCTGGAGCGCGGCGGCGTCAACGGCCCGGTCCGTCCGGGCGACGGCGAGGTGCTGGTGACGGGCGCTTCGGGCGGCGTCGGCTCGGTGGCGATCGCGCTGCTGAGCAAGCTGGGCTACAAGGTGGTGGCATCGACCGGCAAGACGCGCGAGGCGGATTTCCTCAAGGCGCTGGGTGCCGACGACGTGATCGACCGCGCCGAACTGGGCGTGCCCGGCAAGCCGCTGCAGAAGGAGCGCTGGGCCGCGGTGGTCGATTCGGTGGGCTCGCACACGCTGGTCAATGCCTGCGCGCAAGTGCGCTACGGCGGCGTGGTGACGGCGTGCGGGCTGGCGCAGGGGCTGGATTTTCCCGGTTCGGTGGCGCCGTTCATCCTGCGCGGCATCACGCTGCACGGCATCGACAGCGTGATGGCGGCGATGCCGCTGCGCGAGCAAGCCTGGCAGCGGCTGGCCAGCGACCTGGAACTGGACCGCCTGCATGCGCTGACGCGCGAGATCGGGCTGGGCGATGCCATCGAGGCCGGCCGCAAGATCATGGAAGGCGGCATGCGCGGGCGCGTGGTGGTGGATGTGAACCGCGGCTGAGCCGTGCCCTGATGCATCCCCGCGTCGGCGCTGCCCGCAGGCGCCGACGTTACAATCGTGCCCATGACGCCGATCCGCTACGCCATCGCCCCGCTTCAGCCCGAAGCGCACCTGTTTGCCGTTACCGTCACCGTCAGCGAGCCCGATCCGGCCGGGCAGGGTTTTTCGCTGCCGGCGTGGATTCCGGGCAGCTACATGATCCGCGACTTTGCCCGCAATATCGTGCGCATCCGCGCCGACGCGGGCGGGCGCGAGATCGCGCTGACCAAGCTCGACAAGCAGCGCTGGCAGGCCGCGCCGGTCAGCCTGGACGACGGCCCGCTGACGCTCAGCTACGAGGTCTATGCCTGGGACCTGTCGGTGCGCGCCGCGCACCTGGACACCACCCACGGCTTCTTCAACGGCAGCTCGGTGTTCCTGTGCGTGGACGGGCAGGCCGAGCGCCCGTGCACCGTCGACATCCATGCGCCCGCGGGCGAGGCCTACCGCGACTGGCGCGTGGCCACCGCGATGCGTGAGGCGCCGGGCCGCGACGGCGCCAGGCGCTACGGCTTCGGGCGCTACCAGGTGGCCGACTACGACGAACTGGTCGATCACCCGGTCGAGATGGGCACCTTCCAGCTGGCCAGCTTCCGCGCCTGTGGCGCGCAGCACGACGTGGTCTTCACCGGCCGCGTGCCGCAGCTGGACCTCGAGCGCGTGTGCCGCGACCTGAAGCGCATCTGCGAGACGCAGATCCGGCTGTTCGAGCCCAGGACCGCGCAGGCGCCGTTCCTGGACAGCAACCGGCGCTACGTGTTCATGACCATGGTCACCAGCGACGGCTACGGCGGCCTGGAACATCGCGCCAGCACCGCGCTGATCTGCTCGCGCAATGACCTGCCGGTGCGCGGCAACAGCGAAACCAGCGAGGGCTACCGCACCTTCCTCGGGCTGTGCAGCCACGAGTATTTCCACACCTGGCACGTCAAGCGCATCAAGCCGGCGGCGTTCGTGCCGTACCGGCTGGCGCAGGAAACCTACACGCCGCTGCTGTGGCTGTTCGAGGGCTTCACCAGCTACTACGACGACCTGGTGCTGGTGCGCTCGGGCTGCGTCACCAAGGCCCAGTACGTCGAGATGCTGGCCAAGACCTGGAACGGCGTGCTGCGCGGCAACGGCCGCACCAAGCAGAGCGTGGCCGAAAGCTCGTTCGACGCCTGGACCAAGTACTACCGCCAGGACGAGAACGCACCCAACGCCATCGTCAGCTACTACACCAAGGGCGCCCTGGTGGCGCTGGCGCTGGACCTGACCATCCGCGACAAGACCCGCGGGCGGCGCTCGCTCGACGATGTCATGCGCGCGCTGTGGCGCAGCTACGGCCGCGGCTTCTATGCGCCGGATGCGGTGCAGCGCGGCGTGACCGAGGCCGAGGTCCATGCGCTGTTCGATGACGTCACCGGCCTGCGCCTGGGGCCGCTGCTGCGCGCCCTGACCGAAGGCACCGGCGAGCTGCCGCTGCCGGCGCTGTTCAAGGCGTTCGGCGTCAAGGCCGAGGCGCAGAAGCCGGCGCGCACCGCGGCGCTGGGGATCAAGGTCAAGACCGAGGATGGCTGGGTGCGCGTCACCCAGGTGCTCGACGGCGGCGCCGCGCAGGCCGCCGGCCTGTCCGCCGGCGACCTGCTGGTGGCGGTCGACGGCCTGCGCGTGGCCCCGGGCCAGCTCGACAAGCTGCTGGCGCGCTACCGCACCGGCGACCGCATCGAGGTGCACGCCTTCCGCCGCGACGAGCTGCAGGTCCTGCCGGTGACGCTGGCGCGCGAGCCGGCGGCGCAGTACAAGCTCAAGCCGGAGGGCACACGCCACGCGGCGCGCTCGCGCTGGCTGGGCCAGTGAGCTAGTCTTCTTCCGCCGCGACCCCAGCCACCGCCACCGCAGTCCACCGCCCCGCTGCATGCAATACGCGCACGATCCCCGCACCTTCCTGTATTCGCACTATGTCTACCGGGGGCTGCGCTCGGCCACGGGCGTGATCGGCGCGACGCTGATCGCGCTGCACTTCAGCGACCTGCCCACCGCCATGGTGGTGTCGATGGGCGCGCTGTGCACCAGCCTGATGGACCTGCCCAGCCCGCTGAACCACAAGTTCAACGAGATGCTGGCCAGCGTGCTGCTGTGCAGCCTGGTCACGCTGGTGGTGGCGCTGGCCACGCCGTTCCCGCGCGTGATGCCGTTCCTGCTGGTGCTGGTGACGTTCCTGGCCGGCATGATGACGGTGTACGGCAACAAGACGCTGCCGCTGCAGTTCTCGGCGCTGTTCGTGATGACGCTCACGATCAACGAAGACTTCCTGGTGCGGCGCGCGCTGGAACACGCGGCGCTGTTCAGCATCGGCGCGGTCGCCTATCTCGGTTACGCGATGCTGGTGAGCTGGGTCACCGAACGCCGCACCAAGCAGCAGGTGCTGGCCGAATCGCTGTACGAGCTGGCCGGCTATCTCGAAATCAAGGCCGGCTTCTACGACGCCGGCAATGACTTCGAGGCCCAGTTCAACCAGCTGGTGCGCCAGCAGATCGTGGTGGCCGAGCGCCAGCAGGCCGCGCGCGACCTGGTGCTGCGCGGCAACCGCACCCCGCATGACGGGCTGCTGGTGCAGGTGCACCTGCGCATGCTGGACCTGTACGAGTACATCCTGTCGACCAACACCGACTACCCGATGCTGCGCCAGACCTTCGCCGGCACGCCGGTGCTGGACCACCTGCGCGCGCTGGTGCTGCAGATGTGCAAGGACGTGGAAGAGATCGCCTATGAAGTCACGCGCGGGCGCGGCTCGTACGCCACGGTGGAATACCGCCAGGGCCTGCGCGCGGTCGAGGCCGAGATCGCCCAACTGCGCCACCACCATATCAACCCGGCGGCGATGACGGCGCTGGTCGAGACGCTGGACATGATGCGCGGCGCGATCGCGCTGATCGGCCAGCTGCACGAGGCCTCGCGCACCCCGGTGGAGCCGGCCAAGGTGCTGCCCGGGTCGGACATGACGCCGTTCCTGACGCGCCAGAAGTATGAGCTGAGCGTGCTGCGCGACAACCTGAAGTGGCGTTCGCCGGCGTTCCGTTTTGCGCTGCGGATCTCGATGGCGGTGGCGCTGGGGCTGTGGATCGCCGAACATCTGCCGTACGTGTCGCATAGCTACTGGATCCTGCTGACCATCATCGTCATCCTGAAGCCTAACTTCAGCATGACCAAGCAGCGCTACAACGACCGCGTGATCGGCACGCTGATCGGCTGCGTGGTGTCCGTGGCGATCCTGAAGGTGGTGCACCAGCCGCTGATCCTGCTGGGCGTGCTGTTCCTGTCCCTGGTGGCCAGCGCCGCGTTCGTCACCATCAAGTACCGCTACACTGCGATTGCTGCCTGCATCCAGGTGCTGATCCAGATCCACCTGCTGATGCCGAACAGCCCCACCGTGGCCGGCGAGCGGCTGGTGGATACGGTGATCGGCGGCATCATCGCGTCGCTGTTCAGCTTCGTGCTGCCAAGCTGGGAGTACCGTGCCATCCCCAAGCTGGTGGAGAACGTGCTGCAGGCCAACCGCCGCTATATCGCCGCCACGCGCGACCTGCTGCTGCGCCGGGCCAAGGATGATTTTGCCTACCGCGTGCAGCGCAAGCAGTTCATGGACAACCTGTCGGCGCTGATCTCGTCGTTCCAGCGCATGCTGGACGAGCCCAAGAGCCGGCATCGCGCGGTGGACAACCTGAACCGCTTCATCGTGCAGAACTACCTGGTGGCAGCGCACGTGGCGGCGGCGCGCATCCAGGTGCGCCAGCACTACGACGAACTCGATCTTCCGGCCGCCGAGGCCGCGATCGAGCAAGCCACCGAGGCCGCCAGCCACAGCCTGCAGGTGGCCAGCGAACGGCTGCATGCCGACGAGCGCGGCGGCAGCCGCGGCGCCGGCTTTATCCGCGGCGACAATGCGCCGGCGGAACGCAAGGAGGCAATGCCCGCGGATGCGGACAAGCCGCAAGCGGTTCCGGCCGCAGCGGCCGCGGTGGGCGAACCGGCGGCTGCATCGGCGGCGGCATCGGTGCTCGAAACCCTCACGCCCGAGGCTGCCGACGCCGCCGAAGACGCCGCCGCCGAACGCCGCGCCCGCCTGGCCGATTCCGCCGACAAGCGCCGCACCGACACGCTGGTGCAGGCCGCCGCGGCGGGCGAGTCGAGCGAACAGGCCGGGCCAACCTCCAGCTCCACCGGCCGCCCGGCCAACGCCGTGCTGGAGCGCCGGCTGCGCGCGCTGCGCGAGGACGCGGCCAAGATCGCGCTGCGAACGGGGGCGATCGGGCGGGCGATGCGGGCGCGATCGTAGTTGTGGGTTCCCGAACCCACGGTTTTCGCCCCTCTCCCGCTTCGGGAGAGGGGAGCAGAGCCCAGGCGTGGCTAAACGCCGTGCCCTTGCACCCCCTCATCCTCCGGCAACGTCAACCGCCCGCTGTTATAGCTGTACTCGAAAATCTCCCCATACCGTCCCCACCCGATCGCCACGCTCAGCACGCGCTCGGCCTCCGCCGGCTTGAGGAACTGCTCCAGTTCCTCGAGCACCTGTTCCTCGCCGATCTCGCCCGCTTCGCTCGCCACCAGTTCGCGGCGCACATGCGCGGCCAGCGCGACGTTGGCAAGCAGCTGCCGGCCGAAGATCGCCTTGCGCTGCTGGGGTTCGGCGGCATAGTAGGCGCGGCCCGCGTCGGTCGCGGTGATATCGCCGGCCTCGATCGATACCAGTTGCACCAGCTGCAGCGCCTCGCAGGCCGGCAGCAGTTCGTCGTCGGTCAGGCCGGCCTCGTCGGCCAGGTGCGGCAGGTCGGCGCGGCAATTGAACGGCGCCTCGCACAGCAGGTCGAGGATGGCTTCCATCTGGCTGATGTCGGCGTCCGGCAGCCGGTAGCCGATCTCGCGCGCGGGCGCGGGCAGGCGCGCTTCGGCGGCGGGGGCCGTCATCAGCGCGTAGATCTCGTCGACCAGCGCGCGCACCTGCGCGCTGTCGCGGTTGCGCGGCCGCGGCAGCGCAACCGGCACCTCGGCGCGGATGCGGCCCGGGTCGCTCGACAGGATCACGATGCGGTCGGCCATCATCACCGCCTCTTCGATATTGTGCGAAACGATCAGGATGCTGCGGATATTGGCGCGCCCGCTTGCCCACAACGCCAGCATCTCGTCGCGCAGGGTTTCGCCGGTCAGCACGTCCAGCGCCGAGAACGCTTCGTCCATCAGCAGCAGGTCGGGCTCGGTCACCAGCGCGCGCGCGATGCCCACGCGCTGGCGCATGCCACCGGACAATTCGCGCGGCAGCGCGCTGTTGAAGCCGGCCAGGCCGATCATGTCGATGGCGGCTTCGGCGCGGCGCTCGCGCTCGGCCCGGGGCACGCCCTGCGCCTCCAGCCCGAGCTCGACGTTCTGCTGCACCGTCAGCCACGGAAACAGCGCGAACGACTGGAACACCATGGCGATGCCTTCGGCGGTGCCGGCGAGGCGCTGGCCGCGAAAACGCACTTCGCCGCGATCGGCGCCGACCAGCCCGGCCATGATGCGCAGCAGCGTGGACTTGCCCGAGCCGGACTTGCCCAGCATGGCGACGATCTCGCCCTCGCGCAGGGTCAGGTCCACGCCCTCGAGCACGGCGCGGTCGCTCTGGCTGGCGGTGCGGAAGATCTTGCCGACGCCGCGCAGTTCGATCACCGCGGGCGCGGTGGAGGTTGCAATGTTCTCTGCCATCGTTGCCTTGCATGCCTTACAGGCGGGTGCGCTCCTGCGCAAGTTGGTACAGGCGGTTCCACAGCAGCCGGTTGAAGCCGACCACGAACAGCGCCATCACGCCGATGCCCAGCGCAATGCGCGGGAAGTCGCCGCGCGCGGTGGTCTCGGCGATATAGCTGCCGAGGCCGGTGGCGACGATGGTGCGGTTGCCCCAGGTCACGTATTCGGACACGATGCTGGCGTTCCACGAGCCGCCCGCGGCCGTGACCAGGCCGGTCAGCAGGCTGGGGAAGACCGCCGGAATCAGGAAGCGCTTCCACAGCAGCCAGCCACGCAGCCCGAAGTTGCGGGCGGCCAGCTTCAGCTCCGTGGGAATGCCCGACGCCCCCGCGATCACGTTGAAGAGGATGTACCACTGGGTGCCGAAGATCAGCAGCGGGCTCAGCCAGATCTCCGGATTCAGCCCGAAGCGCGCGATCAGCATCACCGCAAGCGGAAACATCAGGTTGGCCGGGAATGCGGCCAGGAACTGCGCGACCGGCTGCGCCATGCGCGCCAGGTCCGGGTTCAGGCCGATGCGGATGCCGATCGGCACCCACACCAGCGCCGCCAGTGCGATCAGCACGATCACCCGCACCATGGTCAGCGTGCCGAGCCACAGCACATGGACGACTTCGGCCCAGCCCACCTCGCTGTGCACGAAATAGCCCACGCGCAGCAGCGCGGCCAGTGCGACCAGCACGATCGCGGCGTCACGCGCACGGCCCAGCCATTGCGCGCGGCGCGGATCGGCCGGACCGGCCGGCGCCGGCACGCGGGCGCGCGCGCCCCAGGCCAGCGTGCGCGAGGCCAGCGCCGCGGCCTGCGCCAGCAGCGCGCCCACCCATGCCGAGCGGCGCAGCAGGTCCAGCAGCCACGACTGCGGCAGCTTGTCCTGCGCCAGCGTCTCGAAGCGGAAGCGGTCGGCCCACGCCACCAGCGGGCGGAACAGCAACTGGTCGTACAGCAGGATGCCGACCAGCATCGCCCCGATGGCCCAGCCGATCGCGGCGAGATCCTGCTGCTGGATCGCCAGCGCGATATAGGAGCCGATGCCGGGCAGCCGGATCTCGTGGCCCGACACCGAGATGGCCTCGGACGCGACCACGAAGAACCAGCCTCCGGACATCGACATCATCATGTTCCACAGCAGTCCCGGCATGGCGTACGGCACCTCCAGCCGCCAGAAGCGCTGCCACGGCGACAGCCGGAACATGGCCGCGGCTTCCAGCAGGTCGCCCGGGATGGTGCGGAACGACTGGTACAGGCTGAACGCCATGTTCCAGGCCTGCGAGGTAAAGATGGCGAAGATCGCCGCGCACTCCACGCCCGCCAGGTTGCCCGGGAACAGGGCGATGAAGCCGGTCACGGTGATCGACAGGAAGCCCAGCACCGGGATCGACTGCAGGATGTCCAGCGCCGGTACCAGCACTTTCTCCGCCGTGCGGCTCTTGGACGCCAGCGCGGCAAAGGCCAGCGAGAACAGCAGCGACGCCGCCAGCGCTGCCAGCATGCGGATGCTGGTACGCATCAGGTAGTAGGGCAGGTAGGCCACGTCCAGGTGCACCGCCAGTGGCCGCTCGGGCTGGAACGGGACATTCATCTGCTGCGCGGCGAACGCGATCATCACGATGACGGCCAGGATGATCGGCAGCAGCGCCAGGTCGAAGCGGTTGGGCGGGGCGCGCAGCAGCTGGCTGTCAAAGCCAGGGGCGGGCGGAGCCGCGCTGCGGTCGGCGGGTGGCATCATGGGCGCTTCTCGGGCTGGGTCGAGCTTGGAGGGCCCAGGCTTGTGGCCTGACCCTGGTTCGCGGCCCCGGCGGACAACGGCAAAGCCCGCATGCCGCCGGCTTCATGCTGATCGCGCCGGGCGGCGCGCATCTCTTGGTAACGCCCGGCATGGCGGTCTAGTTTACTTAGTGTCGATGACACAACGCGCATGCGTCGCGTGCGCTCACGGGGAAAGCACCATGAAGAAGGCAACCTGGCGGCTCGTTGCCCACGGCCGCGTGCAGGGCGTCGGCTATCGCGCCGCCTGCGCCGACGCGGCGGATGCGCTCGGGCTGGGCGGCTGGGTGCGCAACCGGGCCGATGGCACGGTCGAGGTGATGGCGCACGGCACGGTCAGGCAGCTGGAAGCGCTGCAGGCCTGGATGGAAACCGGCCCGCCGGCGGCCCAAGTGACCTTTGTCGAGGTCGGGCGCGGCGAAGGCGAGTTTGCCGGCTTCGAATTCCGGCCAACGGTCTAGACGATCACGCGGCGGTCCAGTCGACCGGCGCGCGACCGTGGGCTTCCAGCCAGCGGTTGGCTTCGCGGAAATGACCGCAGCCGAGGAAGCCCCGATGCGCCGACAACGGCGACGGGTGCGGTGCTTCCAGCACGCAATGGCCGGCGCCGAGCAGCGGCTTCTTGGCCTGCGCATGGCTGCCCCACAGCATGAACACCAGGTTCGGGCGGGTGGCGGCGAGGTGCCGGATCAGGCAATCGGTGACGGCTTCCCAGCCGCGGCGCGCATGGCTGGCCGCCTGGCCCTGCTCGACCGTCAGCACGGTGTTGAGCAGCAGCACGCCCTGGCGCGCCCACCCTTCCAGGTTGCCGGAGGTGCGCGGCGGGCAATTGCCGTCGGCACCGAATTCGGCGGCGATTTCCTTGAAGATGTTGCGCAGGCTGGGCGGCACCTTGACGCCTTCCGGCACCGAGAAGGCGAGCCCGTGCGCCTGCGGCAGCTCCACGCCGCCGACCGTGCCGGTGCCGTGGTAGGGGTCCTGCCCCAGGATGACCACCCTGACCGCATCTGGCGGCGTCAGGTGCAGCGCATGGAAGACATGGTGCGGGAACACCGGCTTGCCGGCGGCGCGCTCGCCGTCGACGAAGGCGGCGAGTTCCCGCCACGCCGGCACGGCGATGCAGGGTTCAAGCAGGGCGCGCCAGGCGGCGGGCAGGGCATCGGCCTGGGCCTGCAGGCTGGCGGCGGGGGCGGGCTCACCCGGAGCGCGAGGCGCTTCGGCGGCAAAGAGATCGGCTTGCATGCTGAAATGGCGCGGCGACAAAACCGCGATTATGACGCCTTGCCCTCGGCGATTCCCGCCAGGCGGTAGCCCCGCGCGGCCTTGCTCAGATCCGAGGGCGCCAGTGCGGCCACGGCGGCAAGGCGCGCGGCGAAGGCACGCAAGGCATCGGCGGCGTGCGCGGCATCGCCATCGAGCCATTCCAGCTCGAGTTCCTGGATGCGTTCCTGCGCCACGCTGGTCGGCGCGGTGATGGTCCCGGTGTCCAGCGCCGCCTCGATACGCGCGCCGTCCTGCGTAACGATCCAGGTACGGCGGACAAAGTCCGTGCGGAACACCGTTGCCAGTCTGCCGATCAGTGGCGCGAGCACGGTTTGCGCTTCAGCGGGAAAGCTTTGCAGCTCGATGGCCTCGCCGGCGATCTCGGTTTCCCACTCATGCCGGGTGGCCAGGCCGCCCTGGCTGCTACCGGCGGTCTTCAGCGTCTGCAGCCATTGCGTGCCCTTGCGGCGCAGCCGCAGTGCGGCGCGGGCCTGCGCCAGGTTGCGTTCGGGTGTATCGAGGTAGACGTTAAGCAGCGTGGCTTCGCCTTGCGGCTGGCCGTTGGCGTCGAGCCAGGCGGCGAGCGGAGCGAGGGCGGCGTCGGGGACGGCGAGCTTGAGTTCGATTTCCTGGGGCATGGTGGGGCGGGGGCTTAGGAGCAGGAGTCCTGCGATATCGCTTGAATTACCGCAAGCCGGTCCCCTCTCCCGCTTGCGGGAGAGGGCTAGGGTGAGGGCCGGGCCGTTGCGCACCAACACGCCATATCGCAAGGCACGCGCCTGCCCTCACCCCCGCCCCTCTCCCGCAAGCGGGAGAGGGGAGCAAAACGCCGGCGGGCTTAGCGCGTTGGCAAGGCGTTTTGTCTCAGCCAAACAACCGCGCCAGCTCAACCCCAGGATCCTTGGCCCGCATGAACGCCTCGCCCACCAGGAAGGCATGCACATTGGCGTCGCGCATGCGTTGCACATCCGCAGCGCCGAGGATGCCGGACTCGGTCACCACCAGCTTGTCGGCCGGCATGCGCGGCAGCAGTCCGATGGTGTTGTCCAGCGACACTTCGAAGGTGCGCAGGTTGCGGTTGTTCACGCCCAGCAGCGGGGTCTTCAGCCGCAGCGCCGCGTCCAGTTCATCGCCGCCATGGACTTCCACCAGCACGTCCATGCCAAGCTCGTGCGCACAGGCTTCCAGGTCGGCCATCAGCCCCGGATCCAGCGCGGCGACGATCAGCAGGATGCAATCGGCGCCCCAGGTACGCGCTTCATAGACCTGGTACAGGTCGACCATGAAGTCCTTGCGCAGCGCCGGCAGCGGGCAGGCGCCGCGGGCGCGCTTGAGGTAGTCGGCGTGGCCCTGGAAGAAGTGCTCGTCGGTCAGCACCGAGAGGCAGGCCGCGCCGTGCGCGGCATAGCTCTCGGCGATGGCCTCGGGCACGAACTGCTCGCGCAGCACGCCCTTGGACGGCGAGGCCTTCTTGATCTCGGCGATCACGCCGGCGTGGCCGGCGGCGATCTTGTCGCGCAGCGCGCGTTCAAAGCCACGCGGCGCGAAGCCGGCCTCGCTGCGCAGGGCTTCAGCCTCCGCGCGCAGGCTGGGCAGGTCGCGCCGCTTGCGCGCAGCGGCGACTTCGTCGGCCTTCACGGCCAGGATCTTTTGCAGGATGTCGGACATGCGGCTATCTGCCAGAAATAAAGGGATCAGGCCTTGAACTGCTGCGTGGCCCGCACGAACGCGTCGAGCTTCTGGCGGGCCGCGCCGCTGGCGATGGCTTCGCGCGCGCGGCGGATGCCGTCTTCGACCGAATCCGCCACGTTGGCGGCGTACAGCGCGGTGCCCGCGTTCAGCGACACGATCTCGCGCGGGGTGCCCGGCACGTTGGACAACGCCTCGAGCAGCATTTCCTTCGATTCGCCCGCATCGGCCACCTTCAGGCCGCGGTTGGAGATCATCGACAGGCCGAAGTCCTCGGGGTGGATCTCGTACTCGCGCACTTCGCCGTCCTTCAGCTCGCCCACCAGCGTGGCAGCGCCCAGCGAGACCTCGTCCATGCCGTCCTTGCCGTACACGACGATGGCGTGCTTCGCGCCCAGGCGCTGCATCACGCGCACCTGGATGCCGACCAGGTCGGGATGGAACACGCCCATCAGGATGTTGGGCGCATCGGCCGGGTTGGTCAGCGGCCCCAGGATATTGAAGATGGTGCGCACGCCCATTTCCTTGCGGATCGGGGCGACATTCTTCATCGCCGGATGGTGCGTGGGCGCGAACATGAAGCCGATGCCGGTCTGCTCGATGCACTGGCCGACCTGCTCGGGCGTGAGCATGATGTTGACGCCCAGCGCCTCCAGCACGTCGGCACTGCCCGACTTGGAGCTGACGCCGCGGTTGCCGTGCTTGGCGATCTTGGCGCCCGCGGCGGCCGCGACGAACATCGACGCGGTCGAGATATTGAAGGTGTGCGAGCCATCGCCGCCGGTGCCGACGATATCGACGAAGTTCTCGCGATCGGCCACCGGCACCTTGTTGGCGAACTCGCGCATCACCTGCGCGGCAGCCGAGATCTCGCCGATGGTTTCCTTCTTCACGCGCAGGCCGGTCAGGATTGCCGCAGCCATCACCGGCGAGATCTGCGCCTGCATGATCTGCCGCATCAGGTGCAGCATCTCGTCATGGAAGATCTCGCGGTGTTCGATGCAGCGCGTCAGGGCTTCTTGCGGCGTGATCATGGCGTCCTCGTTGAAAGTCTGCGGGGCGTGGTGCGTAGGGGTTGGCGCGGCGTCGAGCAATCTCATCGCGGCGCCTTGACGAAGTTGGCCAGCAGCGCATGGCCGTGTTCGGACAGGATCGACTCGGGATGGAACTGCACGCCTTCGACCGCGAGCGTCTTGTGGCGCACGCCCATGATCTCGCCGTCGGGGGTCCAGGCGGTAATCTCCAGGCAGTCGGGCAGGGTCTCGCGCTCGATCGCCAGCGAATGATAGCGCGTCACGTCGAAGTGCCTGGGCAGGCCGCTGAACACGCCTTGCTGGGTGGTCTCGATGGTACTGACCTTGCCGTGCATTACCTGCTTGGCGCGGATCACCTTGCCGCCGAAGGCTTCGCCGATGGCCTGGTGGCCCAGGCATACGCCCAGCATGGGGATCTTGCCGGCGAAGTGCTGCAGCGCGGCCACCGAGATCCCGGCTTCCTTCGGGCTGCACGGACCGGGCGAGACGCAGATATGGTCGGGCTTGAGCGCCTCGATGGCCTCGATCGTGATCTCGTCGTTGCGGTAGGTGCGAACGTCCACGCCCAACTCGCCAAAGTACTGGACCAGGTTGTAGGTGAACGAATCGTAGTTGTCGATCATCAGCAGCATGGCGTCTGTCCCCTGTTCTCTCAGATGTCGGAGTCCAGGCCATCCTGGACCTGCTCGGCGGCGCGGATCACGGCGCGCGCCTTGGCTTCGGTTTCCCTCCATTCGGCTTCGGGGTCCGAATCGGCGACGATGCCGGCGGCCGCCTGCACGTAGAGGTTGCCGTCCTTGACGATGCCGGTGCGGATCGCGATCGCCAGGTCCATTTCGCCGCCGAACGACAGGTAGCCCACCGCGCCGCCGTAGATGCCGCGCTTGCGCGGCTCCAGCTCGTCGATGATCTCCATCGCATGCACCTTGGGCGCGCCCGACAGCGTGCCGGCCGGGAAGGTCGCGCGCAGTACGTCGAGGTTGCTGATGCCTTCGCGCAGCGTGCCTTCGACCGAGCTGACGATATGCTGCACGTGCGAGTATTTCTCGATCACCATCTTGTCGGTGACCTTGACCGAGCCGGTCTCGGCAATGCGGCCGATGTCGTTGCGCGCCAGGTCGATCAGCATCACGTGCTCGGCGATCTCCTTGGGATCCTGCAGCAGCTCGGTGGCCAGCTGGGCGTCTTTTTCCGGCGTATTGCCGCGCGGGCGCGTGCCGGCCAGCGGGCGGATGGTGACGATGTGTTCGCTGCGCATGTCGCCGTTGGTGCCGACCTTGCGCTCTTCCTGGCGCACCAGGATCTCCGGCGACGCGCCCACCACCTGGAAGTCGCCGAAGTTGTAGAAGTACATATACGGCGACGGGTTCAGCGAGCGCAGCGCGCGGTACAGCGACAGCGGCGCGTCGCGGTAGGGCTTGACCAGCCGCTGGCCGATCTGCACCTGCATCATGTCGCCGGCCATGATGTATTCCTTGGCCTTGTGCACCGCGGCCAGGTAGTCGGCCTTGGCGAATTCGCGGTAGACCTCGGTCTGCACCGACGGGCTGGTCACCGGCACGTCGACCGGCTGGCGCAGCTTCATGCGCAGCTCGCGCAGGCGCTGGCGCGCGCGCGGGTAGGCCTCAGGGGTGGTCGGGTCGGCGTAGACGATCAGGTAGAGCTTGCCCGACAGGTTGTCGATGACCGCCAGTTCCTCGCACAGCAACAGCTGGATGTCGGGCAGGTTGAGGTCGTCAGGCTTCTGCGTGTGGGCCAGCTTCTTCTCGATATAGCGCACCGCGTCGTAGCCGAAGTACCCGGCCAGGCCGCCGCAGAAGCGCGGCAGGCCGGGGCGCAGCGCGACCTTGAAGCGCTTCTCGAACTGGGCGATGAAGTCCAGCGGGTTGCCTTCGTGGGTTTCCACCACCTTGCCGTCGGTCACCACCTCGGTGCGCTCCCCAAAGGCGCGCAGCAGCGTGCGGGCATGCAGGCCGATGAAGGAATAGCGCCCGAAGCGCTCGCCGCCGACCACCGATTCCAGCAGGAAGGTGTTGATGCCGCGCGTCTGCGACTGGGCCAGCTTCAGGTACAGCGACAGCGGCGTTTCCAGGTCGGCAAAGGCCTCGGCGATCAGCGGGATGCGGTTGTAGCCCTGGTCGGCCAGCGATTTGAATTCCAGTTCGGTCATGTCGGTCCTCTTGTTCGGCCCGCGCCGCGGGCGATGGTCAGGCGCGGTGCCGCTTGTCGGCAGAGTTGGCTGGAGCGTATGGGAAGTCCGCCCCGGTTGCGGACCGTGGTGCGGCAAGCTTGCGGACAAGGCTGCACACGGCCGGAAAGAGGGCGCGCGGCGCGTTCTTGAGCTAAACGTAGCAGAGAAATCAGGCTACGCTGGCTGTTGGCGGGTTTGGGTGATGATGCCCGGCATGGCTGGTCGCCTGGGCCGGTGGTGGCGACGCCCTCGGATCGAAGGCGTGTCAGCAGACTCGCGAACGCACTTTACGCCTGTTGGGAGGCGCGCCAGCGACGCCAGGGCCAGGCCTGCCGATCACTGCCAGAAGAGATGCGTTTGCGGTTGAGAAACATTGAAGGTTCAGGATTTGGTCGGGATCGACGGACTATCGATGACCGGCCCAGTGTGCAGCAAAGAGCGCTGCGGCATGGGCAATGGAGTCGACTATACCATCGGCGTCGACGCCTTGTACAGGGTTGCCATGGTTGTAGCCATAGGGCACCAGCAGCACCCCCATGCCGGCCGCGCGAGCCGCCTGCGCGTCGTTTTCGGAGTCGCCCAGCGCCGCCATGGCCGACGGCTCGAGGCCGAAGGCATCGGCCACCTTCAGCAGCGGAAACGGGTCGGGCTTGCGCAGCGGAAAGGCATCGCCGCCATAGACCAGTTCGAAGTACTGGGCCAGGCCGGTCTTGGCCAGCAGCGGCTCGGTGAAGCTGTAAGGCTTGTTGGTCACGCAGGCCAGCCGCAGCCCGGCCGCCTTCATCGCCGCCAGGCCTTCGCGCACGCCTGGGTAGACCTGCGAGAACTGGCCGTTGATGCGAAGGTACTCGCGGTCGTACAGCGCATAGGCGTCGGCGAACAGGCCGTTGGCGTGCAGCGGCGAAAAGCGCGCGTCCAGCACGCGCCGGATCAGGTTTTCCGAGCCCTTGCCGACGTAGCTGACGATCTCCTGCTCGGACATCGGCGCCACCGGCCCCAGGTTGGGATGCTGGCGGGCCAGCGTCAGCAGCATGGCGTTGATCGAGGCGTGGAAGTCGCCCGCGGTGTCGACCATGGTGCCGTCCAGGTCGACGATCACGCCTTCGATGCCGCGCCAGTCGGCGCGGCGCAGCACCACGCCCGCGGTCATTGGGCGGCCTTGGCCAGTTCGCCGCGCAGCGCCGAGATGATGCCGCGGTAGCCGCCATCGGCGTCGGGCTTGCCGAACACGGCCGAGCCCGCCACGAAGGTGTCGGCGCCGGCCCGGGCGATTTCGGCGATGTTGTCGACCTTCACGCCGCCATCCACTTCCAGCAGGATGGTGCGGCCGGTGCGCGCGGTGTATTCGTCGATGCGCTGGCGCACCGCGCGCAGCTTGTTGAGCGTCTCGGGGATGAACGACTGGCCGCCGAAGCCGGGGTTGACCGACATCAGCAGGATCACGTCCAGGCGGTCCATCACGTGGTCCAGGTGGTGCAGCGGCGTGGCCGGGTTGAACACCAGGCCGGCCTGGCAGCCGTGGTCGCGGATCAGCGCGAGCGAACGGTCCACGTGTTCGCTGGCCTCGGGGTGGAAGGTGATGATATTGGCGCCGGCCTTGGCAAAGTCCGGGATGATCCGGTCCACCGGGCGCACCATCAGGTGCACGTCGATCGGCGCGCTCACGTGCGGGCGGATCGCCTCGCATACCAGCGGGCCCACGGTCAGATTGGGCACGTAATGGTTGTCCATCACGTCGAAGTGGATCCAGTCGGCGCCGGCCTCGGTCACGCGGCGCACTTCCTCGCCCAGGCGGGCAAAGTCGGCGGACAGGATGGAAGGAGCGATGCGGAAGGTAGGCTGGGTCATGATGACGGCTGGCGGTGAATGCGGGGGAATGCTGTGATCGCCGCTGCGCGCGCGGAAAAGCGGCGCTGCGGTCAAAGACCGGTATTCTACGCCCGCCCGGTGCTCTTGCCCCTGCCGCGCCCATCCCGCACAATGCGGCTACCCCTTTCCCTGCCCGGCGCGCCGCGCCGCCCCTGCCACGATGAGCGAGTACGCTTTTTCCGTCTCGGTACGCACCCAGTACCTGCCGGACCAGTCCGACCCCGAGCGCGGGCGCCACGCCTTCGCCTACACCATCACCATCCACAATACCGGCGAGGTCGCGGCACAGCTGATCTCGCGCCACTGGATCATCACCGACAGCGACAACGGCACCCAGGAAGTCGCCGGGCTGGGGGTGGTCGGCCACCAGCCGCTGCTCAAGCCGGGCGAGCATTTCGAGTACACCAGCTGGGCGACGATCTCGACCCCCGTCGGTTCGATGAAGGGCGAGTACTTCTGCGTGGCCGAGGACGGCCACCGCTTCGAGGTGCCGATTCCGGAATTCGCGCTGGTGCTGCCGCGCATGCTGCACTGAACGTGCGGGGAACCTAGGGGCGCGGTGCGCGGTCCTGATTCTGCGGCGGCGCTTGCGAGGCGTCCTGCGCCGGCCGGCGCGACGGGTGCTCCGACGGCGCGCGCGTGGGACGCGGGTTCTTTTTCGCCGTGCCCATGGTCCAGACCACGATAAAGATCAGCAGGAACAGCGCCACGCCGGCTTCCAGGGCGAACAGCAGCATGGGATGGGCTTCGAAGAACTTGCTCATGGCAGATGCAGCGCGGCCCGCGGGGGCGCAGGCGGTGGTTGAGGGATGACGGTGGCATTGTAGGGGCATTCCGGCGGAATGCGGCCCGGCAGGCTGCGCCTTCCAGGACTTTGAACAACAGCAAGATGGCATACGCGGACGCTTTCCCGACTCCACAGGTTTCCCAGGTTTCTTCCTCGCCCGCGCGGCGCATGCGCGGCTGGCTGGCGCTGGCCGGCGCCGCGGCGCTGCTCGCCGGCTGCATGAGCGGCCCGCCGCCGCGCATCGAGACGGCCCCGTCCGGCACCGCGCCGCCCTCGGCGTCGTCGCAGAAGGGCCGGCTGCAGGCGGCCAGCTGGGCCGAGATCGGCGGCTGGTCCCAGGACGACGTGCGCGCCGCCTGGCCCGCGCTGCAACAAAGCTGCCAGGCGCTGAAAAAGCGCGCGGAATGGAACCGCGCCTGCGCCGCCGGGATGATGGTCAACGCCGGCGACATCGACGCCATGCGCGCGTATTTCGAAAGCAACTTCCAGCCGTACCGCGTGGTCAACGGCGACGGCACCGACAGCGGCCTGATCACCGGCTACTACGAGCCGATCCTGCATGGCTCGCGCACGCGCCAGGGCAAGTACCAGGTGCCGCTGTACCGCAAGCCGGCGCAGTTCGGCAATCGCGCGCTGCCGGCGCGCGCCGAACTGCTGCAGAACCCCGCCATGCGCGGCAACGAGCTGGTCTGGGTCGACGACGCGGTCGAGGCCGCGTTCCTGCAGATCCAGGGCTCGGGCCGCATCCGCATGGCGGATGGCAGCATGATGCGGGTGGGTTTCGGCGGCACCAACGACCAGCCGTTCCGCTCATTCGGCAAGTGGCTGCTGGACCGCGGCGAAATCACCCCGGCGCAGGCCACCATGCAGGGCATCAAGGCGTGGGCGCGCGCCAATCCTGGCCGCGTCGAGGAGATGCTGAACATCAACCCGCGCTTTGTCTTCTTCCGCGAGCTGCCGCCCAGCAACGACGGCCCGGTCGGCGCGCTGGGCGTGCCGCTGACCGCGGAGCGCTCGATCGCGGTCGACCCGGCCACGATCCCGCTGGGCGTGCCGGTGTTCCTGTCGACCACGCGTCCGCTGTCGACCGAGCCGATCCAGCGCCTGGTGTTCGCGCAGGACACCGGCAGCGCCATCAAGGGCGGCGTGCGCGCGGACTTCTTCTGGGGGGCTGGCGATGCGGCCGGCGAGACCGCCGGCAGGATGAAGCAGGGCGGCAGGATGTGGGTGCTGATGCCGCGCAGCTGACCTCTACAGGGCTAACACTGCGAATATTCTCTCCCCTCTCCCGCAAGCGGGCGAGGGGAGCAAACCGGCGGATTTCAGCGCGGGCGCTGGTCCACGATCCGCTTCGCCTTTCCCACCGAGCGCTCGATGCCACCCTCGGGCAGCACCTCGATCCCGGCGGTCACGCCGATATAGGACTTGATCTCGTGCGCCAGCCGCGCGCGCGCGCTTTGCGTCGTTGCCGTCTCGCTGCCGTGCGCGCATTCGACCCGCACCGTCAGCGTATCCAGGTGCCCTTCCTTGGCCAGCACGCATTGGTAGTGCGGCGCCAGCTCGGCATGCCTGAGGATCAATTCCTCGATCTGCGACGGAAACACGTTGACGCCGCGCACGATCATCATGTCGTCGGTGCGGCCGGTGACCTTCTCCATGCGGCGAAATGCCGCGCGTGCCGTGCCCGGCAGCAGCCGGGTCAGGTCGCGCGTGCGGTAGCGCACCACCGGCATCGCTTCCTTGGTCAGCGAGGTGAATACCAGTTCGCCGAACTCGCCGTCGGGCAGCACCGCGCCGGTGTCCGGGTCGATGATCTCCGGGTAGAAATGATCTTCCCAGATGGTGGGGCCGTCCTTGGTCTCGGCGCATTCGTTGGCCACGCCAGGCCCCATGACTTCCGACAGGCCATAGATGTCGACCGCGGAAATCCCCATGCGCTTCTCGATCGCCAGCCGCATCTCCGGCGTCCACGGCTCGGCGCCGAAGATGCCGACGCGCAGCGAGGTGCTGGCCGGGTCGATGCCCTGGCGCTCGAATTCGTCGGCGATCGCCAGCATATAGCTGGGCGTCACCATGATCACCTCGGGCTTGAAGTCCTGGATCAGCTGCACCTGGCGCTCGGTCTGCCCGCCGCCGAACGGGATCGCGGTCAGGCCGGCCTTCTCGACCCCGTAGTGCGCGCCCAGCCCGCCGGTGAAGAGCCCGTAGCCGTAGCTGATGTGCACCTTGTCGCCGCGCCGCGCGCCCGAGGCGCGGATCGAGCGCGCCATCACCGTGGCCCAGTTGTCGATGTCCTGCAGCGTATAGCCCACCACGGTGGGCTTGCCGGTGGTGCCGGATGAGGCATGGATGCGCGCCACCCGGTCCTGCGGCACGGCGAACATGCCGAACGGATAGTTGTCGCGCAGGTCCTGCTTGCTGGTGAACGGAAAGCGGGCCAGGTCGGCCAGCGCTTGCAGCTGGTCAGGGTGCACGCCGGCCTCGTCGAACTTGCGCCGGTAGACCGGCGAATTGGCGTAGGCGTGGTGGAGCGACCATTTCAGGCGCTCCAGCTGCAGTGCCTGCAGCTCGGCGCGGCTGGCGGTCTCGATCGGATCCAGGGGCAGATCGGTCAGGCGCGTGCTCATGTGGTCTCCTGCACGGGGGGCGTTTATCGTCAGTGTCTGGCCAGGCCTTGCTCAGGCGCCTTCGCTTCCGTCAGGCGGCGGCACCACGTGTCCCTTGATCTGCGCGGACTTGCCGCGGAACATCGCCACCACCTGGCCCGCGGCATTGGTCACGCGGATATCGTAGATGCCGTGCCGGCCCGACAGGACCTGCTCGGTGGCCTCGGCGGTCAGCACATCGTCGCCGTGCACGGGCCGGAGGAACTCGATGCTGCAGCCGGCCGCCACGGTGTTGATGTTATGGCTGTTGCAGGCAAAAGCGAAGGTCGAATCGGCCAGCGTAAACATCAGGCCGCCGTGGCAGATGCCGTGGCCGTTGAGGAATTCCTTGCGCACCGGCATGGTCAGGCGCGCATAGCCTGGTCGCACCGCCTGGACCGTGATGCCCAGCCAGCGGCTGCAGGTGTCGGCTTCATACATGGCGGCCGCGGCGGCTTCCGCAAGGGCCTGGGGGTCCTGTTTCAAGCTGGTCTCCTGTCTGGGGATGCGGGGACGGGCCCGCTGTTTACTTGCCGGTGAAGTGCGGGGCGCGCTTGGCGAGGAAGGCGTTGACCCCCTCCGCATAATCGGCGGACTGGCCCAGCTCGCGCTGCAGGTCGCGTTCCAGGTCGAGCTGGCCGTCGAGCGTGGCGGTGGCGCTGGCATACATGGCGCGCTTGATCGCGGCCAGCGCGCGCGTCGGCTGCCCGGCCAGGTGCGTGGCCAGCGCCAGCGCCTGTTCCGGCAGCAGCGGATCGTCCATGGTTTGCCAGACCAGGCCCCAGGTTTCGGCGTCCTCGGCGCTCAGGCGCTCGCCGGTCATGGCCAGGCCCAGCGCGCGCGCCATGCCGATGCGCTGCGGCAGCAGCCAGGTGCCGCCCGAATCCGGCACCAGCCCGATCTTGACGAAGGCCTGGATAAAGCTGGCCGAGCGCGCCGCCAGCACCATGTCGCAGGCCAGCGCGAGGTTGGCGCCGGCACCGGCCGCGGTGCCGTTGACCGCCGCCACCACCGGCAGCGGCAGCCCCTGCAAGCGGCGGATCAGCGGATTGAAACAGGTATCGATCAGCTCGCCCAGGTCGGTCATATGCCCGGGCGTGAAATCCAGGTCTGCCAGGTCCTGGCCCGCGCAGAAGCCGCGACCCGCGCCCGTCAGCAGCAGGGCGCGCGCGCCGCCCGCCTCGACGTGGTCGAGCGCCTGCTGCAGCGTCTGGTGCATGGCGCGAGTGAAGCTGTTGAGCTTGTCGGGACGATTGAGCGTGATGATGGCGACCGGGCCCTGCCAGGCCAGCAAGACCGGGCCGCTCTCGATGCTGACCGGCTGGCCAGCAGGCGTGGACGTCGGGGGCATTGTTGTCTCCTGCCGAATGGATTCCGAGGACTCGAGGTCGGTGCGGGCTGATGCCTCTTAAATAAACCGACCAGTCGGTCGGCAAATGGTAGCATTAATTTTCGCCCGCGGGGGAAGGCGAGATCGGCGCAAATGCCTGCCGCTGCGCAATGCCGGCCCATGGCGCCGCTCTATAATCGCGCTGCCAACAACAATCTGAATCCCGCCGGCCTGCGCACGCGAGGCCCGGTGCGCTCTCCCGCTCTCCCATTCGCATTGGAAATCCTATGAAGAAGTTCGCTGCATTACTCCTGATCTCCTCCGTCGCGCTGTTCGCGGCGTGCGGCAAGAAAGAAGCCGCGCCTGCCACCGCTGCCGGCACGGATACGGCCAGCAAGGTCATTGTGGGCCTGGACGATAATTTCCCGCCGATGGGCTTTCGTGATGCCAACAATGAGCTGGTCGGCTTCGATATCGATATGGCCAAGGAGGCCAGCCGCCGTCTCGGCATGACGGTCGAGTTCAAGCCAATCGACTGGAGCGCCAAGGAGGCGGAACTGAACGGCAAGCGCGTCGATGTGCTGTGGAACGGGCTGACCATCACCGAAGAGCGCAAGAAGAACATCAGCTTCACCGCTCCCTACATGACCAACCACCAGATCGTCATCGTCGGCACCCAGTCGCCGGTGAAGGCCAAGGCTGACCTGGCCGGCCGCATCGTCGGCGCGCAGGACGGCAGCAGCGCGGTGGATGCCATCAAGAAGGAAAGCCAGGTTGCCGCCAGCCTGAAGGAGCTCAAGACCTTTGGCGATAACGTGACGGCGCTGATGGACCTGTCGGCGGGCCGCCTCGATGCGATCGTGGTCGATGAAGTGGTGGGCCGCTACCTGATCAGCAAGCGTGCCGGCGAATACCGGGTACTCGACGAAAACTTCGGCACCGAGGATTACGGCGTCGGCGTGCGCAAGGATGACGCCGAACTGCTCGGCAAACTCGAAAAGACCCTGGCGTCGATGAAGCAGGACGGCACCGCGGCGCGTATTGCCACCCAGTGGTTCGGTACCGACCTCACCAAGTAATCCAGACCCGCGTGACGCCCCGCGCCATCCAGGCGGGGCGCCGCGCCACCTCCGGGCCCCTTCGGATCCTTAAGCCGGGCTTGCCCCGGGGTCCTCCCTTTCTTGTACGCGCGAGCATGGATTACGTCTTATCTCTTCTGCTGCCGCTGGCGCAGGGTGCCAAAGTCACGCTGACGCTGTTCGCCATCACGCTCGCCTTGTCCGTGCCGCTCGGGCTTGCGCTGGCACTGGCACGCATTTCGTCATGGCCGCTGCTGAGCGGCCTGGTCAACGGCTATATCTGGCTGATGCGCGGCACGCCGCTGATGCTGCAAATGCTGTTCATCTATTTCGCGCTGCCGTTCGTGCCGGTCATCGGCGTGCGCCTGCCTGATTTTCCGGCGGCAGTGGTGGCCTTCGCGCTCAACTACGCCGCCTATTTCGCGGAAATCTTCCGCGCCGGAATCAAGTCGGTCGACCGCGGCCAGTATGAGGCCAGCAAGGCGCTGGGCATGAGCTACTTCCAGACCATGCGGCGGGTGGTACTGCCGCAGATGGTCAGCCGGGTATTGCCGCCGGTCAGCAATGAAACCATTACGTTGATCAAGGACACCTCACTGATCTACGTGCTGGCCCTCAACGACATTCTGCGTACCGCGCGCGGCATTGTGCAGCGCGATTTCACCACCACGCCTTTCCTCGTCGCCGCGCTCTTTTATCTGGTGATGACGCTGATTCTGACCTGGTTCTTCCAGAATCTCGAAAAACGCTATGCCAAACATGATGACTAGCCGGAACGGCGCCCCTTCCCCCGATGCGCCCGGCGTCATGATCGCGGCACGGGACATTTTCAAGTCGTTCGGGCCGCTGCAGGTCTTGCGCGGCGTTTCGCTGACCCTGCGCAAAGGCGATGTCACGGCTGTGATCGGCCCGTCGGGCTCGGGCAAGAGTACCTTGCTGCGCTGCCTGAACCATCTCGAGGTGATCGACCGCGGCACCCTCCACATCGAGGGCGAGACGCTGGCTGCCGCCGGCCCCGACGGCGCGGCCAGGTACGTGGCGGACGCGGAGGTGCGCCGCATCTGCCGGAAAATGGGCATGGTGTTCCAGTCGTTCAACCTGTTCCCGCACATGACGGTGCTGCAGAACATCATCGAGGCCCCGGTCACCGTCAAGGGGCTGCGGCGCGATGCGGTGATCCCCAAGGCGGAGGAACTGCTGCGCAAGGTCGGCCTGCTGGCCAAGCGCGACAGCTATCCGGCGCGGCTGTCCGGCGGCCAGAAGCAGCGCGTGGCGATCGCGCGCGCACTGGCCATGGAACCCGACATCATGCTGTTCGACGAGCCCACCTCCGCGCTCGATCCGGAACTGACCGGCGAGGTGCTACGCACCATGCGGCAGCTTGCCGAAGAACATATGACCATGCTTGTCGTCACTCATGAAATGGGGTTTGCGCGGGAAGTGGCAAACCATGTCGTGTTCATGGATGACGGCAGGATTCTCGAAGAGGGCGCGCCTGGCGAAGTGTTCGGGGCGCCGGCCCACGCGCGCACCCGCGAATTCCTGGCGCACATGCTCTAGCCGGCGCCCGCGCCGCCACGCCGCAACCGATGGCAGAATAGCCCGCAGCCGGTGGCGCCCGTGCCATCCGCCTGACCATATCTAGGAGAAGACATGCCGTACGAAAACATCCTGGTCGAGACCCGTGGCCGCGTTGGCCTGGTCACGCTGAACCGCCCGAAGGCCCTGAATGCGCTCAATGATGCGCTGATGGACGAACTGGGCGCCGCGCTGACCGCCTTTGATCAGGATGAGGGTATCGGCGCCATCGTCATCACCGGCAGCGAGCGCGCCTTTGCCGCCGGCGCCGATATCGGCATGATGGCCAAGTATTCGTTTATGGACGTGTACAAGGGCGACTACATCACCCGCAACTGGGAAACCATCCGCAAGATCCGCAAGCCCGTGATCGCCGGCGTGGCCGGCTATGCGCTGGGCGGCGGCTGCGAGCTGGCGATGATGTGCGACATCATCATCGCTGCGGATTCCGCTAAGTTCGGCCAGCCCGAGGTCAAGCTCGGCACCATGCCCGGCGCGGGTGGCACGCAGCGCCTGCCGCGCGCCGTGTCCAAGGCCAAGGCGATGGACCTGTGCCTGACGTCGCGCATGATGGACGCCGCGGAGGCCGAGCGCTCGGGCCTGGTGTCCCGCGTGGTGCCGGCCGACAAGCTGCTGGACGAAGTGCTGGCGGCGGCCGAGACCATCGCCGGGTTCTCGCTGCCGGTGGTCATGATGATCAAGGAGTCGGTCAACGCCGCCTACGAGACGTCGCTGGCAGAAGGGGTTCACTTCGAGCGCCGGTTGTTCCATGCCACCTTCGCCAGCGAAGATCAGAAGGAAGGCATGGCCGCTTTCGTCGAGAAGCGCAGTCCGAACTTCCAGCATCGTTGACACCAGGGCTAAGGAATACCCGACGGCCCGGCAGGGGTATTGCATTTCACTTTCCCTGTGCTTTCGGAGTTTCTCCTTGCTGCTCAAGGGCTTACGCGATAATCGCGGGAACGTTTAGCGGATTGTCGTGACAAAGGTGTTGCAAGGGCGGCGAAACCGGCCTACTATTCGCCCCCTCGCAACACCAAGCGGCCCCTGCAAGGCAGGCGCAGCAAGGGATGCGGGGTCGGCCGGAAGGTTGGCGCAGCAAGGTTTGCAGCGCTGACGGCAGCAAAAAAGATTGCTGCAAACGGTTGACGAAACGAAGAAAGCTCTGCATAATCTCGTTTCTCTGCTGCAGACAACGCGGCGCGCTGAACGGCAAAGCCGGGTGGCGAAGTTCTTTAACAAACAAACAACCGATAAGTGTGGGCGCTGGGTAGCGGACGCCGCTGTCTTCGGACAGTGTTGCTTCAAGTTATACAGTGCTCGCACAGCAAAACGTGACCGGGTCTTCGGATCTGGTCAGTCAGTTTTCTGAGAGTGAGCGACCGCTCGAAAGAGCGAGGGAGCCGCGAGGCTTCCACACAGAGATTGAACTGAAGAGTTTGATCCTGGCTCAGATTGAACGCTGGCGGCATGCCTTACACATGCAAGTCGAACGGCAGCACGGGGGCAACCCTGGTGGCGAGTGGCGAACGGGTGAGTAATACATCGGAACGTGCCCTGTCGTGGGGGATAACTAGTCGAAAGATTAGCTAATACCGCATACGACCTGAGGGTGAAAGCGGGGGACCGTAAGGCCTCGCGCGACAGGAGCGGCCGATGTCTGATTAGCTAGTTGGTGGGGTAAAAGCCTACCAAGGCGACGATCAGTAGCTGGTCTGAGAGGACGATCAGCCACACTGGGACTGAGACACGGCCCAGACTCCTACGGGAGGCAGCAGTGGGGAATTTTGGACAATGGGGGCAACCCTGATCCAGCAATGCCGCGTGTGTGAAGAAGGCCTTCGGGTTGTAAAGCACTTTTGTCCGGAAAGAAATGGCCCTGGCCAATACCCGGGGTCGATGACGGTACCGGAAGAATAAGCACCGGCTAACTACGTGCCAGCAGCCGCGGTAATACGTAGGGTGCGAGCGTTAATCGGAATTACTGGGCGTAAAGCGTGCGCAGGCGGTTTGATAAGACAGGCGTGAAATCCCCGAGCTCAACTTGGGAATGGCGCTTGTGACTGTCAGGCTAGAGTATGTCAGAGGGGGGTAGAATTCCACGTGTAGCAGTGAAATGCGTAGAGATGTGGAGGAATACCGATGGCGAAGGCAGCCCCCTGGGACGTCACTGACGCTCATGCACGAAAGCGTGGGGAGCAAACAGGATTAGATACCCTGGTAGTCCACGCCCTAAACGATGTCAACTAGTTGTTGGGGATTCATTTCTTCAGTAACGTAGCTAACGCGTGAAGTTGACCGCCTGGGGAGTACGGTCGCAAGATTAAAACTCAAAGGAATTGACGGGGACCCGCACAAGCGGTGGATGATGTGGATTAATTCGATGCAACGCGAAAAACCTTACCTACCCTTGACATGCCACTAACGAAGCAGAGATGCATCAGGTGCCCGAAAGGGAAAGTGGACACAGGTGCTGCATGGCTGTCGTCAGCTCGTGTCGTGAGATGTTGGGTTAAGTCCCGCAACGAGCGCAACCCTTGTCTCTAGTTGCTACGAAAGGGCACTCTAGAGAGACTGCCGGTGACAAACCGGAGGAAGGTGGGGATGACGTCAAGTCCTCATGGCCCTTATGGGTAGGGCTTCACACGTCATACAATGGTGCGTACAGAGGGTTGCCAACCCGCGAGGGGGAGCTAATCCCAGAAAACGCATCGTAGTCCGGATCGCAGTCTGCAACTCGACTGCGTGAAGCTGGAATCGCTAGTAATCGCGGATCAGCATGCCGCGGTGAATACGTTCCCGGGTCTTGTACACACCGCCCGTCACACCATGGGAGTGGGTTTTGCCAGAAGTAGTTAGCCTAACCGCAAGGAGGGCGATTACCACGGCAGGGTTCATGACTGGGGTGAAGTCGTAACAAGGTAGCCGTATCGGAAGGTGCGGCTGGATCACCTCCTTTCCAGAGGCTTGTGTCTCAAGCCTAGCGTTCACACTTATCGGTTTGTTTGCTGTTACAGCCAAGGGTCTGTAGCTCAGGTGGTTAGAGCACCGTCTTGATAAGGCGGGGGTCGTAGGTTCAAGTCCTACCAGACCCACCAAGTTATCCGAAGGGGGGATTAGCTCAGCTGGGAGAGCACCTGCTTTGCAAGCAGGGGGTCGTCGGTTCGATCCCGTCATCCTCCACCACCGCTTACGAGCGGGACGAAACTACCTGGTACCTTGGTTTGGTTGTCAAAGGAAAGCGCTTACTGAGTGCTTCCCTTTGGCATTGCCAAGCGATCGCGGGTCTCACCTGCGAATCGGCTGTTCTTTAACAATATGGGATGTAGTAAAGGTGTCGCGGTGCGTTGATGAGACGCACAGTTGTATAACGCGATACCGGGTTGTGATTGTATCAACCAAAATGTATTTAAGTGATCGAAAGATGACTTGGAATACGGCACAAATGCGAGAACTCATCCTGTAGCGACGGTTTCGAGTCATCGAGACACACTCGTTATAGGGTCAAGCGAACAAGTGCATGTGGTGGATGCCTTGGCGATCACAGGCGATGAAGGACGCGGTAGCCTGCGAAAAGCTTCGGGGAGCTGGCAAACAAGCTTTGATCCGGAGATGTCCGAATGGGGAAACCCGGCCCGTATGGGTCATCCCTGACTGAATTCATAGGTCAGGGAAGCGAACGCGGCGAACTGAAACATCTAAGTAGCTGCAGGAACAGAAATCAACCGAGATTCCCAGAGTAGTGGCGAACGAAATGGGAAGAGCCTTGTACTCTTTAGCAGTGGTGTTAGCAGAACGGGATGGAAAGCCCGGCCCTAGCAGGTGATAGCCCTGTATGCGAAAACACGATTGTGGAACTAGGTGTACGACAAGTAGGGCGGGACACGTGAAATCCTGTCTGAAGATGGGGGGACCATCCTCCAAGGCTAAATACTCGTGATCGACCGATAGTGAACCAGTACCGTGAGGGAAAGGCGAAAAGAACCCCGGGAGGGGAGTGAAATAGATCCTGAAACCGCATGCATACAAACAGTCGGAGCCTCGTAAGGGGTGACGGCGTACCTTTTGTATAATGGGTCAGCGACTTACATTCAGTGGCAAGCTTAACCGATTAGGGAAGGCGTAGCGAAAGCGAGTCCGAACAGGGCGTTGAGTCGCTGGGTGTAGACCCGAAACCAGATGATCTATCCATGGCCAGGTTGAAGGTGCGGTAACACGTACTGGAGGACCGAACCCACTAACGTTGAAAAGTTAGGGGATGAGCTGTGGATAGGGGTGAAAGGCTAAACAAATCTGGAAATAGCTGGTTCTCTCCGAAAACTATTTAGGTAGTGCCTCGTGTCTCACCTTCGGGGGTAGAGCACTGTCATGGTTGGGGGGTCTATTGCTGATTACCCCGCCATAGCAAACTCCGAATACCGAAGAGTGCAATCACGGGAGACAGACATCGGGTGCTAACGTCCGGTGTCAAGAGGGAAACAACCCAGACCGCCAGCTAAGGTCCCCAAATATGGCTAAGTGGGAAACGAAGTGGGAAGGCTAAAACAGTCAGGAGGTTGGCTTAGAAGCAGCCACCCTTTAAAGAAAGCGTAATAGCTCACTGATCGAGTCGTCCTGCGCGGAAGATGTAACGGGGCTAAGCCATATACCGAAGCTGCGGACGCACGCAAGTGCGTGGTAGGAGAGCGTTCTGTAAGCCTGTGAAGGTGTCTTGTAAAGGATGCTGGAGGTATCAGAAGTGCGAATGCTGACATGAGTAGCGATAAAGGGGGTGAAAGGCCCCCTCGCCGTAAGCCCAAGGTTTCCTACGCAACGTTCATCGGCGTAGGGTGAGTCGGCCCCTAAGGCGAGGCAGAGATGCGTAGCTGATGGGAAGCAGGTTAATATTCCTGCACCGTCGTATGATGCGATGGGGGGACGGATCGCGGAAGGTTGTCCGGGTGTTGGAAGTCCCGGTCCCTGCATTGGAGAAGGCGCTTAGGCAAATCCGGGCGCGGAATTCAAGAGTGTGGGGCGAGCGGCCTAGTGCTGCGAAGCAATTGGAAGTGGTTCCAAGAAAAGCCTCTAAGCTTCAGTCATACGAGACCGTACCGCAAACCGACACAGGTGGGCGAGATGAGTATTCTAAGGCGCTTGAGAGAACTCGGGAGAAGGAACTCGGCAAATTGGTACCGTAACTTCGGGATAAGGTACGCCCTGGTAGCTTGACTGGCCTGCGCCAGAAGGGTGAAGGGGTTGCAATAAAATGGTGGCTGCGACTGTTTAATAAAAACACAGCACTCTGCAAACACGAAAGTGGACGTATAGGGTGTGACGCCTGCCCGGTGCCGGAAGATTAAATGATGGGGTGCAAGCTCTTGATTGAAGTCCCGGTAAACGGCGGCCGTAACTATAACGGTCCTAAGGTAGCGAAATTCCTTGTCGGGTAAGTTCCGACCTGCACGAATGGCGTAACGATGGCCACACTGTCTCCTCCCGAGACTCAGCGAAGTTGAAGTGTTTGTGATGATGCAATCTCCCCGCGGCTAGACGGAAAGACCCCATGAACCTTTACTGTAGCTTTGCATTGGACTTTGAACCGATCTGTGTAGGATAGGTGGGAGGCTTTGAAGCGTGGACGCCAGTTCACGTGGAGCCGTCCTTGAAATACCACCCTGGTTTGTTTGAGGTTCTAACCTTGGCCCGTGAATCCGGGTCGGGGACAGTGCATGGTAGGCAGTTTGACTGGGGCGGTCTCCTCCCAAAGTGTAACGGAGGAGTTCGAAGGTACGCTTGGTACGGTCGGACATCGTACCTAAAGTGCAATGGCAAAAGCGTGCTTAACTGCGAGACCGACAAGTCGAGCAGGTGCGAAAGCAGGACATAGTGATCCGGTGGTTCTGAATGGAAGGGCCATCGCTCAACGGATAAAAGGTACTCTGGGGATAACAGGCTGATACCGCCCAAGAGTTCATATCGACGGCGGTGTTTGGCACCTCGATGTCGGCTCATCTCATCCTGGGGCTGTAGCCGGTCCCAAGGGTATGGCTGTTCGCCATTTAAAGAGGTACGTGAGCTGGGTTTAAAACGTCGTGAGACAGTTTGGTCCCTATCTGCCGTGGGCGTTGGAATCTTGACGGGGGCTGCTCCTAGTACGAGAGGACCGGAGTGGACGTACCGCTGGTGTACCTGTTGTCTCGCCAGAGGCATCGCAGGGTAGCTATGTACGGAAGAGATAACCGCTGAAAGCATCTAAGCGGGAAACTCGCCTGAAGATGAGGATTCCCTGGAGGCTTGACCTCCTTGAAGGGTCGTTCGAGACCAGGACGTTGATAGGCTGGGTGTGGAAGCGCAGTAATGCGTTAAGCTAACCAGTACTAATTGCCCGTAAGGCTTGATCCTATAACCAGTGTGTTTTGCCTGGTGAGTGATTCGCCTTGTGCCAGTTGACACAGTCCATACACAACCAACACTACATCCCGATTCGTGACGCTGTCCCAGGACAGCGCCACAACCCCTCATGCCTGGTGACCATAGCGAGCTGGAACCACCCCTTCCCATCCCGAACAGGTCCGTGAAACAGCTCCGCGCCGATGATAGTGCGGATTCCCGTGTGAAAGTAGGTCATCGCCAGGCTCTTATTGTGCAAAACCCCTCGACAGCATTCGCTGCGAGGGGTTTTGTCTTTTGGCGTCGCGAAATTGCTGCAAACCGTTCGGACGCCGACAGCCGTTGTATTCGCGCTGCAACCCGGGTCGTCGCGCATTCCGGCACCCTGCGCCTTCTGCTATGTTCGACCCTCAAGTGCCCACGGGTGGCACGAAGGCGGTTGCAACATGTGTTTGCAGCAAGCAGTGAGCAATAGACCGGGCCGTTGCCGACAGAGCGGGTCCGCGTTTTCGGGTTTCGAGGGGTTACATGACGGCCAAGAAGTTTCGGCTGGTTTTGACTGGCGCCGCCGGTGCGCTGCTGCTGGCAGGATGTGCATCGTCTTCCCCTGAACCGTCAGCCCCCCACGCGGCTACGGCTCCCGCGGCCGCGATGGCCGCGACTTCCGCGATCGATTGCCAGACGTTCACGCAGCGCATGGCGGCCCACGCAGCGGTGCAGAGCGATACCGCCGTGCCCGGGCCCGACGCGTTGGCCGTTGCCAACACCCGCGCCGAGGATGCCGAGGCCGGGGACGATGGCGATGCCGCCGATGCCTCGCCAGCCTCCCTTGCCACACTGCCGTTGTTCTCGGCCTCGCCGCGCAGCGGCCAGTTGCCCGTCGGCTGGCAGCCATGGACCATCAACCGCAACAAGATCCCGACCACTTATTCGATGGCCGAGGTCGACCAGCGCGTCGTGGTGCACGCCAAGGCCGACAGTTCCGCCTCCGGACTCTATGTACCGCTGCGCGAGCGCGATCCCGGCATGCTGCGCTGGACGTGGAAGACCAGCGGCATTATCCGCAACGCCGACAACAGCCATGGCCCGCGCGAGGATTCGCCGCTGCGCCTGTTCGTTGCATTCGACGGCGACAAGGGCGCGCTGCCCCTCAAGGACCAGTTGATGTACGAGATGGCGCGGCTGACCACCGGACGCGAGATGCCATACGCCACGCTGATGTATATCTGGGGCGGGCAGCGCGCGGAAGGCGCCGTGGTAAAGAATCCGCACACCGATCGCGTGCGCATGATCGTGGTGGATAGCGGCATGAAGCATGCCAATGAGTGGCGTTGCCACGAGCGCGATTTGCGCGCCGACTACCGCAAGGCGTTTGGCGCCGATCCGGGCCGCGTCATCGCCGTCGGCATCATGACGGATACCGACAACACCCGGAGCAAGGCCGAAGCCTGGTACGGCGACATCGCGCTGGATTGAAGCGCAGCGGCGGCACCTCAGCCGCCGATCGGTTCGGCCAGCGCTAGCACCGCGAACGAGGCCAGCCAGTGCGTTGACACATACTCGCCTTCCACGGCCTGCGGCAGCGCCGCGTCGATATGGTCCGACCATGCGCGGATCGCCAGGGGCCGCAGCGGGTCGGGCAGGGCAGGTTCCAGCATGCGCCAGCACCAGGCACGCGACAGGTTCAGTCCATCCAGGTGCGAGGTCTTGGGGTCGCTGCGGTTTGTTACCACCACCGGTGTCAGCCAATTGGCGAGCTCGGCCTGGCCCGGCACAAACAATTCCCACCATTCCGAAAACGCGCAGCCGTCCATGACGGCGTGCATCAGCACGGCTTCGGTCAGGCCGCCGGACAGGAACTCGTCGCCGCCCGGCTCGTAGCGCGCCGGATACTTCTGGTCGTGGCCGAACCAGCGATGGGCACGCCGCACAATGGCGCGCCGCAGCGCCAGGTCCTGATGCGCGCGCGCATAGGCCAGCGCCATGACCAGCGCGAAGGCGCTGTTGAAATGGGTTCCGGTGCGCACCGGGAATGCCGCCGCATCAAGGAAATCCGCCAGTTGCTGCGACAGGTGCGAGGCCAGGGGCGCGCACGCTTCAGCCCAGGCGCAGGCGTGCGGGTCATGCCGCGCCAGCGCCAGCAGCTCGGCCTGCAGCTTCAGCATCCAGCCCCAGCCGTAGGGGCGCTCGAAGGTGCGCGAATCGGGCCGTTGGAAGTAGGCCAGTTCGGCGGCCATGGCATCGGGGCGCAACTGCGCATCGAGCAGGGCGCGGATGCGTGGCGCTTCCGCAAGATCCGGGTACAGCGCTAGCAGCCGCGCCAGCAGCCAGTGCATATGGACGCTGGAGTGCCAGTCATAGCTGCCGCAAAAGACCGGATGCCAGGCGGCGGGGCTGGCGAGGTCGCCGGCGGCCACCATCATGTGGTCCAGCTTGTACGGATAACGGCGCTGGATATTCTCCAGCGCCACGCGCGCGAAGCTGCGCGCGGTCTCGCGATCCAGCGCCGAACGCCCCATCGCCAAAGCTCCCCTGTAGTGATCCTAGTGCCCTGTTTCAGGCAGGCGTGCTGTGGCACGCTCTGGTTTATGCCGTCAGGCAGGCGCCAGCCACTTCTCCACCAGCCGCACGAAGAAGGTCGAGCCGACCGGCAGCAGTTCGTCGTTGAAATCGTAGCTCGGGTTGTGCAGCATGCACGGCCCGATGCCGTGGCCGGCGTCTCGATGGCCGCCGTCGCCGTTGCCCAGGAACAGGTAGCACCCCGGCTTGTGCTGCAGCATGAAGGAAAAATCCTCGGCGCCCATGGTGGGCTCGACGTTGCTGTCGACGTTGTCCGCGCCGACCAGTTCGGCGGCGACCGTGGCGGCAAAGCCGGTCTCGGCTTCGCTGTTGATGGTGGGCGGATAGTTGCGGTGGAATTCGTATTCGATGGTGCAATCGAATGCCGCCGCCACCGCGCGCGCCACCTCTTCCATGCGGCGCTCGATCAGGTCCAGCACCGGCACCGTGAACGTGCGCACCGTGCCGCCGATCCACGCCTGGTCCGGCACGATGTTGGTGGCATCGCCGGCATGGAACTGCGTGACCGAGATCACGGCGGTATCGATCGGCCGCTTGTTGCGCGTAATGATGCCCTGCAGCGCCGATACGATCTGCGCCGCGGTGAACACCGGGTCGTTGCCGTTGTTGGGCATGGCGGCGTGCGCGCCCTTGCCGCGCACGACGATGCGGAACTCGTTGCTCGAGGCCATCAGCGGGCCCGCGCGCGTGCCGAAGGCGCCCACCGGCATGCCCGGCCAGTTGTGCACGCCGAACACCGCATCGCACGGAAAGCGCTCGAACAGGCCATCCTTGATCATCTCGCGCGCGCCGCCGCCGCCTTCCTCGGCCGGCTGGAAGATCAGGTGCACGGTGCCGTCGAAGGGCTTGTGCTGCGCCAGGTAGCGCGCCGCGCCGAGCAGCATGGCGGTGTGGCCGTCGTGGCCGCACGCGTGCATCTTGCCGGTGTGCTGCGAGCGGTGGTCGAAGATGTTGGCTTCTTGCAGCGGCAGCGCGTCCATGTCGGCGCGCAGGCCGATGGTGCGCGGGCTGCTACCGTTGCGGATCACGCCGACCAGGCCGGTGGTGCCCAGGCCGCGATGGACTTCGATGCCCCACGATTCCAGGTTGCGCGCCACCACGTCGGCGGTGCGCTGCTCTTGGAAGCAGAGTTCAGGGTGGGCGTGGATATCGCGCCGGATCGCGCGGATTTCGGCTTGTGCCTGCAGGATTTCGGGGATGAGCTTCATGATGCCGGGCGGCCTCGGAGTCAAAGGCGTTAGCGATGGGATACCCCGATCATACGATGCCTCCCGCGAAAGCGCCAAAATGCGGCGATTTGCTGCGCGGTTGCCCGGTTGGCGCAGTGCAATATGCCAGCGCGGGTGGGTTTCCCCGCATTGCCGTGGCATGTGCACTGCTGGAACAGTTCATGCTTGAAGTGCCCGGCCGGCAATACCGTGGCTTTATGATGCCCCATCGCACCAAAAAGCAGCGCCGCTCGTGACCCGCTGCGCGCGCGCATTGCCGATCCCAAAACGTCTGCTTCACTTCCTACAGGGGGAATTGCGCGATGTCCCTTCGCACTTTCAAGAAGGCAATTGGCGTGGTGTCGGTGGCGGGGGCCCTTGGCCTCGCGCTGGCCGGCACCGCCCAGGCCGCGGACCTCAAACTGGCCATGAGTTCGCCGCCTACCTCGATGGATCCGCACTTCTACAACCTGTTCTCCAACATCAACGTTTCCGAGCATGTCTTCGACTCGCTGACCAAGATGGACCCGGACAGCCGCATCATCCCGGGCCTGGCCGAGTCGTGGAAACTCGTCAATAACCTCACGTGGGAATTCAAGATCCGCAAGGGCGTGAAGTTCCACGACGGTACCGAACTGACGGCAGAAGACGTGATCTGGTCGCTGGACCGCCCGGCCACCATCCAGAACAGCCCGGGCAAGTTCGACGTCTACACCAAGGCGATCGTCAACAAGAAGATCATCGACAAGTACACCATCCAGCTGACCACCAGCCAGCCGTATCCGCTGATGCTGAACGACCTGACCTCGATCTTCATCGTGCAGAAGAAGGCCACGCAGGGCCTGAGCTCGGATGACTTCGCGCAGGGCAAGGGCATGGTCGGCACCGGCCCGTTCAAGTTTGTCAGCTATGCGCGCGACGACCGGGTCGAGCTGGTGCGCAACAACGATTACTGGGGCAACAAGCCGGCCTGGGACAAGGTCACGCTGCGCTTTATCCCCAACCCGGCAACGCGCCTGGCGGCGCTGCTGTCGGGCGATGTGCAGGCCATCGAGAACGTGCCCACGCCTGACCTGCCCAAGGTGCGCAAGGACCCCAAGCTGTCGTTCTTCTCCAAGATCTCGCACCGCGTGATCTACCTGTATTTCGATGCCAAGCGCGACAAGTCGCCCTACGTCACCACCAAGGAAGGCGCGCCGATGGACAAGAACCCGCTGAAGGACGCGCGGGTGCGCAATGCCATCAGCATGGCGATCAACCGGCAGGGCATCAAGGACCGACTGATGGAAGGCCTGTCCGAGCCGACCAACAACCTGGTGCCGCCCACGCTGTTCGGCTACAACCCCAACCTGAAGACGGTCAAGTACGACCCCGAGGGCGCGAAGAAGCTGCTGGCGGAAGCGGGCTTCCCCAACGGCTTCGGCGTGACACTGCACACGCCCAACAATCGCTACGTCAACGACGAGAAGATCGCGCAGACCATTGCGCAGAACCTGACCCGCATCGGCATCGCCACCAAGGTCGAAGGCATGCCAATGGCCACGTACTCGTCCAAGGGCATCAAGCATGAGTGGTCGTTCGGCCTGCTCGGCTGGGGCGCCCAGACCGGAGAGGTCAGTTCGCCGCTGCGCGCGCTGCTGGCGTGCGAGGACAGCAAGAAGGGTTTTGGCACCACCAACTGGGGCGAGTACTGCAACCCGAAGATGGACGTGGTGCTGGAAAAGGCGCTGTCGACCGTGGATGACACCGAACGCTCCAAGCTGCTGCAGGAGGCCACCGCGATCGCGATCAACGATGGCGGTATCATCCCGATCCACCAGCAGGTGACCACCTGGGCCACGCAGAAGGGCATCGTCTACGTGCCGCGTACCGACGAGCGCACGTACGCGCATAATTTCAAGCCCCAGTAAGCAGGCTGCCTGCTGCTGAGTTCGCGGTGCCGCGCATGGCTGCCGCGCCGCCTGGAAGCGCATCGCGCTCCCGGGCGGTGCGCATTCGCGCGCGAAAGGATAGTGGTTGAATATGCTGGTCTTTATCATCCGGCGCCTGATGCAGAGCGTGGTCGTGCTCTTCGTCATGTCGCTGCTGGTTTTCCTGGGCGTCTTTGCCATCGGCAATCCCGTCGACATCCTGATCAACCCGCAGGCCGACCAGGAGGACATCAGGCGCACCATCGCGGCGCTGGGCCTGGACAAGCCGCTGTGGGAGCAATACTGGGTGTTCCTGCAGAATGCGCTGCAAGGCAACCTGGGCACGTCGTTCGCCCATGGCACGCCGGCGCTCAAGCTGATCTTCGAGCGCATGCCCGCCACCATGGAGCTGGCCGTCTGCGCGATCCTGCTGGCGATCGTGCTGGGCATCCCGCTGGGCCTGTGGGCGGGGCTGAGGCCCAAGGGCATTGCCGGCAAGTCGATCATGACGGTGTCGATCCTGGGCTTCTCGCTGCCCACCTTCTGGGTCGGCCTGATGCTGATCATGGTGTTCGCGGTGCAGCTGGGCTGGTTGCCCTCGAACGGCCGCGGCGAGACCGTGCGCGTGCTGGGCATCCCGCTCAGCTTCCTGACCGTCGACGGCATCCGCCACCTGATCCTGCCGGCGGTGACGCTGTCGCTGCTGAACATCGCCATGGTGATCCGGCTCACGCGCGCCGGCACGCAGGAGGCGATGCTGCAGGACTACGTCAAGTTCGCGCGCGCCAAGGGGTTGTCGAACACCCGCATCGTCGGCGTGCATGTGCTGAAGAACATCCTGATCCCCATCGTCACCGTGATTGCGCTGCAGTTCGGCTCGATCATCGCCTTTGCGATCGTGACGGAATCGATCTTTGCCTGGCCCGGCATGGGCAAGCTCATCATCGACTCGATCCAGCTGCTGGACCGGCCGGTGATCGTCGCCTACCTGATGGTGATCGTGACATTGTTCATCCTGATCAACCTGGTGGTGGACATCCTCTACAGCATGCTCGATCCGCGCGTGCGCATTGCCGACAACAAGGGCTGAGCCATGACCGCCGTGACTGTGGAACCCGAAGACAAGAACCTGCCGCCCGCCGCGGCGCGCGAGCAATCGCCGTGGCGGCGCTTTGCCGCCGAGTTTTTCGCCAGCAAGATCGCCGTGGCCGGCCTGGCGACGCTGGTAACCATCATCCTGATTGCCATCTTCGCGCCGTGGCTGGCGCCGCAGAACCCGTATGACCTGGCCACGCTGGACGTGCTCGACGCGCGCCTGGCGCCGGGCGAGCAGGCCGGCAATGGCATGACCTTCCTGCTGGGCTCGGACGAGCAGGGCCGCGACATCCTGTCGGCGGTGATGTACGGGCTGCGCATCAGCATCGGCGTGGGCGTGGTCAGCACCATCATCGCGCTGCTGCTCGGCGCCACACTCGGCCTGCTGGCCGGCTTCCTGGGCGGGCGCATCGAAGCCTTGATCATGCGCGTGGCCGACCTGCAGCTGTCGTTCCCGCCGATCCTTCTGGCGCTGATCCTGCTGGCCTTCCTGCGCCCGGGGCTGGGCAATATCGTGATCGCGCTGGTGGCGGTGCAGTGGGCCTACTATGCGCGCACCACGCGCAGCGCCGCGCTGGTCGAACGCCGCAAGGAGTATATCGAGGCCGCCACCTGCCTGGGCCTGCCCCCCGCGCGCATTATGTTCCGGCACCTGCTGCCCAACTGCCTGCCGCCGCTGATCGTGATCGCGGCGCTGCAGGTGGCCTCGGCGATCACGCTGGAGGCGACGCTGTCCTTCCTCGGGCTGGGCGTGCCGGTCACCGAGCCGTCGCTCGGTTCGCTGATCTCGAACGGCCAGCAGTACATGCTGTCGGGCAAGTACTGGATCAGCTTTTTCCCGGGCATCGCGCTGGTGGTCACCATCGTGGCGATGAACCTGGTGGCCGACCAGCTGCGCGATGTGCTGAACCCGCGCCTGCAGACGCAATAACCGGGAGCGCGACATGGCACAACCGACCTTGGTGGTCGAACACCTGAAAACGCATTTCTACACGCGCGGCGGCATCGCCCGGGCCGTCGATGACGTGTCCTTCACCGTGGGCCGCGGTGAGATCATGGGGCTGGTGGGCGAGTCCGGCTCGGGCAAGTCCATGACCGGCTACTCGATCATGGGCCTGATCGACCCGCCGGGGAAGATCGTCGACGGCCGCATCGCGCTGACCAGCCGCGACGGCATGACGCGCGACCTGCGTGCGCTCACGCCGGCGCAGCAGCGCGACGTGCGCGGCAACCGCATCGCGATGATCTTCCAGGATCCGATGATGACGCTGAACCCGGTGCTGCGCATCGATACGCAGATGATCGAGGCGGTGCTGGCGCACGAGAATGTCGGCAAGGCGGTGGCGCGCGAGCGCGCGCGCAATGCGCTGGCGCGGGTCGGCATCCCGTCGCCGGACGAGCGCCTGCTGGCGTACCCGCACCAGTTCTCGGGCGGCATGCGCCAGCGCGTGGCGATTGCCATCGCGTTGCTGAACAAGCCCGACCTGATCATTGCCGACGAACCGACCACGGCGCTCGACGTCACCATCCAGGGCCAGATCCTGTACGAGATGCAGACGCTGTGCCGCGAGTCGGGCACGGCGCTGATCTGGATCACGCATGACCTGTCGGTGGTGGCGGGGCTGGCCGATACCGTGTGCGTGATGTATGCCGGCAAGATCGTCGAAGCCGGCGATGTGCGCCAGGTGCTGGAACGTCCCGAGCATCCCTATACCCACGGCCTGATCCGTTCGGCGCCGTCGCGCAATCCGCGCGGCACGCCGCTGCGGCAGATCCCGGGCATGACGCCGTCGCTGCTGAACCTGCCGGGCGGCTGCGCGTTCCGCGAGCGCTGCCCGTACGCCACCGCGGCCTGCAAGATCGAGCCGCCGCTCGAAACTGCCGCCGACGGGCGCCGCCTGCGCTGCTTCCATCCGGTGCTGGCCAACCAGGAGGCGGCATGAGCGCCACTGCACTGCAATCCCGACCGATGACGAATCCTGTCGCTGAAGAAGGCGCCACGCCGGGCGCGCCGATCCTGGAGTTGCGCGGCGTGTCCAAGCGCTTCGTCAAGTCGCTCGACGCGGCCGCGCGCATTGCCAACCTGTTTGGCGCCCATGCGCATGAAGAGGTGGTGCACGCGGTCGACCGCGTGGACCTGAGCATCCGCGCCGGCGAGGTGGTGGGCCTGGTCGGCGAGTCCGGCTGCGGCAAGTCCACGCTTGGGCGCATGGCCGTGGGCCTGCACTCGCTGACCGAGGGGGAGCGGCTGTGGCGCGGCATCAACCTGGACCACCTGCCGCCCGACAAGCGGCGCGAAAAGCAGCTGGCGATCCAGATGATCTTCCAGGACCCGTATGCCTCGCTGAACCCGCGGCTGCGCGTGCTCGATATCGTCGGCGAGGCACCGGTGGTGCACGGCATGGTCGGGCGCGCCGCGCAAAAGGGCTATGTGGAGGACATGCTGGTGCGCGTGGGCATGGACCCGACCGTGCTGCGGCGCTTCCCGCACCAGTTCTCGGGCGGCCAGCGCGCGCGCATCGGCATTGCGCGGGCGCTGGCGGTGAAACCCGAGTTCCTGGTCTGCGACGAGTCAGTCGCGGCGCTGGACGTGTCGATCCAGGCCCAGGTGCTGAACCTGTTCATGCGCCTGCGCGAAGAACTGAACCTGACCTACCTGTTCATCAGCCACGACCTGGGCGTGGTCAAGCACATCAGCGATCGGGTGGTGATCATGTACCTGGGGCGGGTAGTGGAATCTGCGCCGACCGAGGACGTGTTCGCCGCGCCCAACCATCCCTATACGCAAGCCCTGCTGGCGGAGGCGCCGAAGCTGGAGGTGGCGCGCAAGACCTACGTGGCGATCCGTGGCGAAATTCCGTCGCCGCTGAACCCGCCGAGCGGCTGCCATTTCCATCCGCGCTGCCCGCATGCGATGCCGCGTTGCCGGGAAGAGCAGCCGCTGCTGAAGGAGATTGCGCCGATGCGGTTCTCGGCGTGTCACCTGAACGACATGGAATAGGGCGCCCCAACTAGCGCTGGTTTGCTCGCCTCTCCCGCAAGCGGGAGAGGCGAGACAACATGCGGTTTCGCTCAGCGCGTCAGCGGATTACCTGGCCCTTCGAATTGATGATTGTCATCTCCACGAACTTCGAACCCACGTGGTTCTCCGGCGTGAAGTTGACGATAAACCCGCCCAGGTCGTAGTTACGCATCGATTCCAGCGCGGTCACCAGCTTCTCGCGCGTCAGGTCCTTGCCCGCGCGGCGCAGGCCTTCGGTGAAGGTCTTGGCGGCGATGAAGCCCTCGATGCTGGCGTAGTCGAATTCGCTGGGCTTGCCGGCGGCCTGCAGCAGGCGCAGGTATTCGCGCACGATCGGCAGTGTGGCGTTGCCCGGGTGCGGCATCACCTGCGAGATGATCACGCCGCTGCCCTGGGCGCCGACCACGTTGGCCAGTGCCTGCGTTCCGACGAACGATACGTTGTAGAACTGGCCGTTGTAGCCGCGGCGCAGCGCTTCCTTCACGAAGGCGCCGGCGGTGCGGTAGGCGCTGATCATGACCACGGCGTCGGGGTTCGCCTTCATCGAGCCCTGCATGGCGTCGCCGATTTCGGTGGTGTTGCGAACCACAGGTTCGCGCGCGACGATCTGCACGCCGCTGCCGGGCGCGGCCTTGAGCGCGCGCTCAAGCCCGTCCAGGCCGGCCTTGCCGTAGGCGTCCTCGTTGTAGACCACGGCCACGCGCTTGAGCCCGGTGGTCTGGATCTGGCGCAGGATCGCCGCGGTTTCCTCGTTGTACCCGGCGCGCACATGGAACACGTAGCGGCTGTGCGGCTCGCGCAGCGACTGCGCCCCCGTGTACGGTCCGAAGAACGGCACCCTGGCCTGGATCGCCAGCGGCAGCGCGGCCTGGCTGGTGGGCGTGCCGACATAGCCGAACAGGGCGAAGACGCGGTCTTCCTCGATCAGTTTCCTGGTGTTCTTGGCGGCTGGGTCGGGCTCGTAGTAGTCGTCCAGCGCCTCGAGCCGGATCTTGCGCCCGTGGATGCCGCCCTGCTGGTTGATGTGGTCGAAATACAGCCGCGCACCCGAGTTCATCTGCTTGCCGAGCACCGCGGTCGGGCCCGTCAGCGCGGCGGACTGGCCCAGCAGGATGGTGTCGGCGGTGACGCCGTGCTCGGAGGTAGCGGCGCTGGCCGCGGTGTTGGCTGCGAAGGCAGCGCCAGATGCGCCGCCCGAGCCGATGGCAAACGCCACCAGCAGGCCGGCAAGCCGGCCATTGACCCCGGATTGGAAAGACATAAACCCCCGCGAATGATGGTTCGGTTACCCGTTCGCCGCGTTGGCCGGTCTGTCGCCGGCGCTGCTCGGATGCGTGCGGCATGGTGCGCGTCCCGGTCTGTGCCGCGAGCGCGCCGGCACATCATAATCGAATACAATCGGGTCGAGATACCCCCGCCATCGCCCCGGACGCCGGGGCATGCGCCGCCAGCCGGCGCGGCGCGGGCGCCGCTACCCGCCGCCCGCGCCGGCCTCTCCAGTTCCGTACGACCGAACGAAAAACAACACATCCCCCGCCCGGAGACCCCATGGCTTCCCGCATCGTCCGCGCCGCCTGTCCGCATGACTGTCCCGACACTTGTGCCCTGCTCGTCACCGTCGAGGACGGCCGCGCCGTCAAGGTGGCGGGCGACCCCGACCATCCCGGCACGCAGGGCGTGCTGTGCACCAAGGTATCGCGCTATACCGAGCGCACCTATCACCCGGACCGCCTGCTCACGCCGATGAAGCGGGTCGGCAAGAAGGGCGAGGGCAAGTTCGCGCCGATCTCCTGGGACGAAGCGCTCGACACCATCGCCACGCGCCTGCAGGCCATCGCGGCGCGCGATCCGCAGGCGATCGTGCCGTACAGCTATGCCGGCACCATGGGGCTGGTGCAGGGCGAGAGCATGGCCGCGCGCTTCTTCAACAAGCTGGGCGCGTCGCGGCTGGACCGCACCATCTGCGCTAGCGCCGGCGCCACCGCGCTGCGCTACACCTACGGCGCCAGCGTGGGGATGGACATGGAGCACGTGGTCGATGCCAAGCTCGTGATCATCTGGGGCGGCAACCCGATTGCCTCCAACCTGCACTTCTGGACCCGCGCACAGGAGGCCAAGCGGCGCGGCGCCACGCTGGTGGCGATCGACCCGTACCGGTCGCTGAGCGCCGAAAAGTGCCACCGCCATCTCGCGCTGATGCCCGGCACCGACGGCGCGCTGGCGCTGGCGCTGATCCACGTGCTGATCCGCGACGGCCTGCTCGACCACGACTACATCGAGCGCCATACCGTCGGCTTCGAGGCGCTGCGCGAGCGCGCCCAGGCCTACCCGCCCGCGCGCGCGGCCGCGATCTGCGGCATCCCGGTCGAGGACATCGAATGGCTGGCGGGGCTCTACGGCCAGCTGGCGGTGCGCGAGCGCCAGCCGGTGGCGATCCGGCTGAACTACGGCATGCAGCGCGTGCACGGCGGCGGCCAGGCGGTGCGCGCGGTGGCGTGCCTGCCGTCGCTGGTCGGCGCCTGGCGCCATCCGGCGGGCGGCCTGCAGTTGTCGACCTCGGGTTTCTTCCCGGTCAACGAGGCCGCGCTGCAGCGCCCGGACCTGCTGCCGGGGTGGCCGCAGCAGCTGCCGCGTGTCGTCAACATGAGCACCATCGGCGATGCCTTGCTGGCCGAACCTGCCCCTGGCGCGCCGCGCATCGAGGCGGTGGTGGTCTACAACAGCAACCCGGTGGCGGTGGCGCCGGAATCCGGCAAGGTCGCCGCGGGCTTCGCGCGGGAGGACCTGTTCACGGTGGTGCTGGAGCATTTCCGCACCGACACGGCCGACTATGCCGACATCATCCTGCCCGCGACCACGCAGCTCGAGCACACCGACGTGCACAAGGCCTATGGCCATACCTATTTCCTGGCCAACAACGCCGCCATCGCGCCGCTGGGCGAGGCCTTGCCCAATACCGAGATCTTCCGCCGCCTGGCGCAGCGCATGGGCTTTACCGACGCCTGCTTTGCCGACAGCGACGAAGCCATCGCCGCGCAGGCCATCATTCCGGACGACGCGCGCGCGGCCGGCATCAGCTGGGCGTCGCTGAAAGTGCAAGGGTGGCAGAAGCTGGCGCTGCCGGCGGCACCGTTCGCCGAAGGCGGCTTCCCGACCGCATCGGGCAAGTGCCAGTTCTATTCTGAGCCGATGGCGCGCGACGGCTTCGATCCGCTCCCCGACTACGTGCCGCAATACGAAGCGCCGCAGACCGCGCCTGAACTGGCGGCGCGCTATCCGCTGGCGATGATCTCGCCGCCGGCGCGCAATTTCCTCAACAGCTCGTTCGTCAACGTCGACTGCCTGCGCGCCACCGAGGGCGAGCCGCACCTGGATATCCACCCGGCCGACGCCGCCGAGCGCGGCATCGTGCCCGGCGCGCTGGTGCGCGCCTTCAATGACCGCGGCAGCATGGTGGCGCGCGCCCGCGTCACCGACCGCGCCCGGCGCGGGCTGGTGGTGGGGCTGTCGATCTGGTGGAAGAAGCTTGCGCCCGACGGCAAGAACGCCAACGAGCTGACCAGCCAGCGCCTGACCGACCTGGGCCGCGCGCCGGTGTTCTACGACTGCCTGGTGCAGGTCGAAGCCTGCGCGCAAGGGGCAGTCGAGACGGCATGAAGGCGCAGCGAGTCCGCCGCGGCTGGGCCGCGCTGCTGCCGGCGGCGGCGCTGTCGGGCGTGCTCCTGCTGACGGCAGGATGCGAGGCGGTGGGCTATTACGCGCAGTCGATCGGCGGGCATCTGGGCGTCATGTCCCAGGCCCAGCCGCTGACCGACGCGATCGCCAGCGCACGCGACGCCAACGATGCGCGCCTGGCGCAGCGGCTGGCGCTGGCGGGCCGCATGCGCGACTTTGCCTCGCGCGAGCTGAAGCTGCCCGACAACGGCAGCTACCGCCGCTACGCCAACCTGCACCGGCCCTATGTGGTGTGGAGCGTGTTCGCCACGCCCGAGCTGTCGATGGAGCTGCGCAAGTGGTGCTTTCCCATCGTCGGCTGCATCAGCTACCGCGGCTACTACGCCCAGTCCGACGCCGAGCAGTATGCGCAAGGCTTGCGCCGCGACGGGCTCGAGACCTATGTGGCAGGCGTCCCCGCCTATTCGACACTGGGCTATTTCGATGACCCGCTGCTCAATACCTTCGTCTACCTGCCCGAGGGCGAGCTGGCGCGGCTGATCTTCCATGAACTGGCGCACCAGGTCGTGTACGTGCGCAACGACACGGCCTTCAACGAGTCCTTTGCCACCGCGGTGGAAGCGGCCGGCGTGGAGCGCTGGCTGGACCGGGACGCATCAGAGGATGCGCGTACCAGCTATCGCCAGTACGATGCCCGGCGCCAGCAGTTCCGTGCGCTGCTGCTGGGCACGCGCGACCGGCTGGTGGCGCTGTACCAGACGCCGCTCGACGACGCGGCCAAGCGCGAGGGCAAGGCGAAGATCTTTGTCGACCTGCGTGCCAGCTATGCGCGGCTGCGTACCGAGTGGGGCGGCTACAGCGGCTATGACCGCTGGTTCGACCAGCCGCTCAGCAACGCCCACCTGGCCGCGGTGGCGACGTACCAGCAATGGGTGCCGGCCTTCACCGCGCTGCTGGCGCGCTGCGACGGCGACTGGCAGCGCTTTTACGCCGAGGCGCGCCGCCTCGGCGCGCTGCCTGCCGCCGAGCGCGAGGCGGCATTGCGCCGGCTGGCGCCGCCGGCCACCCGCACCGACACGCTGACCGCGGGCGGCAAGGCAGCGGCCAACTAGGCCCAGGCTGGCTTGCAGCGGGCAGCCCCGGTGCCACGCCGCTGCGCCCATGCGAGAATGCCGTCATGTCGACTGCTTCCAGATCCGAACCGCTGGCCCCGCCGTCGAGCGCGCCGACGGAGCCCCAGCCGGCCCGCCCGCATATCGCCGAGCGCCAGGAGGCGCGCCGCCGGCAGATCCTCGATACCGCCGCGCAGCTCTTCTATAGCAAGGGCTACCCCGGCATGACCATGAACGACTTGTGCCGCGCGCTGGGCGTGACCAAGCCGGCGGTCTACTACTACTTTACCGACAAGTACGAGATCTTCGACATCCTGTGCCGGGAGTCGGCACAGACCTGCCTGCCCGTGATCCGCGAAACCGCGGACCCGGCGCAGCCCGTCAAGACCCGCCTGCAAACCTGCCTGCTCGAGATGGCCCGGCGCTGCATGGCTTGCCATGTGCCGGCCACGCTGAGCTTCCGCGATCGGCAGTACTTGCGCCCGGACACGGTGGCCTGGCTCGACAGCATGGCGCGGGACTTTTACCGCGACCTCTATGCCCTGCTGGAAGAAGGCCAGCGCGATGGCGTGTTCGCCTTCGGCGACGCACGCGTGACCGCGCATGCGATCGGCAGCGTGGTCGGGTTCCTGTACACCTGGCACGAACCCGGGCGCGCCGACCCTGAGACCCTGGCGCAGGAACTCGCGGCCAGCATGATGAAGCTGGTGCTGCCCAGCGGCGGGTAAGCGTGGAGCGGGCACCTAGTGGTTATCCCGCTGCTTGGGTCTGATCGGTGGCGCATAATGCTCGCCAGGGGCGCAAGGAATGGCGAACGACCCTGAGGACTTCGTCTAAGTTGTTGTTTTAACCGGGGCGCACGTTTAGCATTTCGGCAAAATCGAACGACCATTCAAAAATTCAGGAGACGGTGCTATGGAAAGAATCTGGCTGAAACACTACCCGGCCGGCGTCCCTGCCGAGATCGATGCCAGCCAGTTCCGCTCGCTTGCCGCGCTGCTCGAGGCGTCTTTCCATAGCTATGCCGACCGCAAGGCCTTCATCTGCATGGACAAGGCCATCACCTACGGCGAACTGGACCGGCTCTCGACCCATTTCGCGGCATGGCTGCAGTCGCGCGGGCTGCGTCCCGGCGCCCGCGTGGCCATCATGATGCCGAACGTGCTGCAATACCCGGTGGTGCTGGCGGCGGTGCTGCGCGCGGGTTTCGTGGTGGTCAACGTCAATCCGCTCTACACCCCGCGCGAGCTCGAGCACCAGCTCAAGGACAGCGGCGCCGAAGCCATCGTGATCCTGGAGAACTTTGCCTCCACGCTGCAGCAGGTGCTGGCTAAGACCCCGGTCAAGCACGTGGTGGTCGCCAGCATGGGCGACATGCTGGGCGGGCTGAAGGGCGCGATCGTCAATTTTGTCGTGCGCAACGTCAAGAAGATGGTGCCGGCGTGGGAACTGCCCACCTGCGTGCGCTTCAACAGCGTGCTGGCCGAAGGCCGCAAGCTGACGCTGCAGCCGGCCACCACCGGGCCCGACGACATCGCCTTCCTGCAGTACACGGGCGGCACCACCGGCGTGTCCAAGGGCGCGGTGCTGCTGCACCGTAACGTGGTGGCCAACGTGCTGCAGTCCGAGGCATGGATGCAGCCGGCGCTGAACAAGGGCGCCCATATCGACCAGCCGATCACCATCACCGCGCTGCCCCTGTACCACATCTTCGCGCTGACGGTCTGCTGCCTGCTGGGCATGCGCAGCGGCGGCACCAGCGTGCTGATCCCCAATCCGCGCGATATCCCGGGCTTCATCAAGGAACTGCAGAAGTACAAGTTCAACATGTTCCCGGCGGTCAATACGCTGTACAACGCGCTGCTCAACAACCCGGAGATCGGCAAGGTGGACTTCTCCGGCCTGCGCGTGGCCAACGGCGGCGGCATGGCGGTGCAGGAGGCGGTGGCCAAGCAATGGCTGGCCAAGACCGGCTGCCCCATCATCGAGGGCTATGGCCTGTCCGAGACCTCGCCCTCGGCCACCTGCAACCCGACCGATACCAATGCGTTCTCGGGCACCATCGGCATGCCGCTGCCCTCGACCGAAGTGGTGATCCGCGACGATGACGGCAATGACGTGCCGCTGGGCCAGCCGGGCGAAATCTGCATCCGCGGCCCGCAGGTGATGGCGGGCTACTGGAACCGCCCGGACGAGACCGCCAAGGTCATGACCCCGGACGGCTTCTTCAAGACCGGCGATATCGGCGTGATGGACGAGCGCGGCTATACCAAGATCGTCGACCGCAAGAAGGACATGATCCTGGTGTCGGGCTTCAACGTGTATCCGAACGAAGTCGAAGGCGTGGTTGCGGAGTGCCCGGGCGTGCTGGAAGTGGCGGCCGTCGGCGTGCCGGACACGCACTCGGGCGAGGTGGTCAAGCTGTTCGTGGTGAAGAAGGATCCGGCGCTGACCGAGGCCGACGTGATCGAATTCTGCAAGGAGCGCCTGACCGGCTACAAGCGGCCCAAGTATGTCGAGTTCCGCACCGAACTGCCGAAGACTAACGTCGGCAAGATCCTGCGCCGCGAACTGCGCGACAGCCGCCAGGCAGCCTGAACGCCCGGTCCTGCCACGGGAAACGACAACGGCCTCCGCGGGAGGCCGTTGTGCATTCGGGCCGGGCCGTCCAGGCTCAGCACTCGTTCGATGGCGCCAGCCGCGTTTCCTGGCCGTCGTCGGGGTAGATCACCCGCACGCAGGCACCTGGTTCCAGGCCCGGCACCGCCGGCGCGTTGGCCGACACCATCGCGCCGTCCTGGGTGCGCACCTTGTACTGGAACAGGTCTACCTGCTGCACCGGCGCCGGCTTGCTGAACAGCCGGCTAAGGTCGAAGGCAAAGCCCACGCCTACGCCGCCGCCGCCATGGCCGCCGCTCGCGGCACCCACGCCGACGCTGGTGCCACCGCCGTAGTAAGGCGGCACCTGGGCCACGTCGAGGCGGGTCAGGAACACCTTTTCGGTGACGCGGCCGAGCTTGATGGTGGCATTCACCGGGGTAACCTGCGGAGGCTGCGGCGGGCTGCTGCAGGCGGCCAGCAGCAGCCCGCCGCTCAGCGTAAGGATGGCAAGCGGTTTCATGGCGAGATCAGGCCGGATTTGAGCCGGCCAAGCAGTCGGAACAGGGCGCGCCGGTCAGTCTCGGCCAGGCCCGAGAACAGTTGCCCGATCCAGTCCTCATGCGCGCGCGCCATGCGCGAGAACGCGGCGCGCCCGGCCGGCGTCAGGCGGATCAGATAGGCGCGCCGATCGGTGGGCAGGGCCTCGCGCGAGACCAGGCCTTCCTGCTGCAGCTGGTCGGTGATGCCGGTGACGTTGCCGCCGGTCACCATCATGCGGCGCGACAGCTCGCCCATCTTGAGCCCTTCCGGATGGCGGTCGAGCTGCGCCATCAGGTCGAAGCGGGGCAGCGTACAGGCAAAATCCTGGCGCAGCCGCGAGCGGATATCGGCCTCGATCAGGTTGGTGCAGGTCAGCAGCCGCAGCCACAGGCGCAGGGTCTCGTGCTCGGTGTGATCGGCTCGCGTTTCCAGGTCGACGGGAGCGCTCTCGGCGCCGGCGGCGGGGGACAGGTTGGGCATCTTCAGTGCAGCGGTGCGCGGTGTGCGGCAAGAGCCGCCAGGGGCCACCCGCGCTGCGGGCGGCCGACATTTGATGCCTCAAGTATATGCGCGATGGGCGCCGCGGCCCTGCCGGCGATCAAAGCGGCGTCAATCCACCTTGGCGCCGGAATCCTTGACCACCCTGGCCCATTTGGTGGTTTCGGCGCGGATGAACGCGGCGAACTGTTCCGGCGTGTTGCCGACCGGCTCGGCCCCCTGTGCCTGCAGCCGTTCACGCACCGCCGGGGCGCCCAGCGCCTTGGCCACTTCCTGCTGGATGCGATGGATGATGTCGGGCGGGGTGCCGGCCGGCGCCAGCATGCCGAACCAGGAGCTGGCCTCGTATTGGGGCAGGCCCGCGGCCTGGGCGATGGTTGGCACGCCCGGCAGCGCCGGCGACGGCTTGGCGCTGGTCACTGCCAGCGCCTTGAGCTTGCCGCTCTTGATCAGCGCCATCGACGACGGCAGGTTATCGAACATCACCTGTACGGTGCCCCCCGCCAGGTCGGTCAGCGCGGGACCGCTGCCCTTGTACGGAAAGTGCACCATGAAGGTCCGGGTCTGCGTCTTGAACAGCTCGCCGGCCAGGTGGATCGAGGTGCCGTTGCCGCTCGAGGCCATGTTGATCTTGCCGGGGTTGGCGCGGGCATAGGCGATCAGGTCCTTGACGCTGTCGATCTTGTTCTGCTGGGCAAACGCCGGATTGAGCACCAGCACGTTGGGCACCGCCGCCACCTCGGTGATCGGCGCGAAGTCCTTGATCGGGTCGAACGGCAGCTTGCCATACAGCGACTGGTTGATGCCATGGGTGCCGACCGTGCCCATCAGCAGCGTGTAGCCGTCGGGCGCGGCCTTGGCGACGATGTCGGCGCCGATATTGCCGCCGGCGCCGGGCTTGTTGTCGACCACCACGTTCCAGCCGGGCAGCTTGGCCAGTTCGGCGGCCACGGCGCGCGCCAGGATGTCGGTGGTGCCGCCCGCGGCAAAGGGCACCACCAGCCGGATCGGCTTGGCCGGATACGGGTCGGCGGCCAGCGCCGGCTGGCCGGCAAGCAGGCCAAGGCTGGCGGACAGCAGCAGCGCAACGACGCGCCGGCGAGTGGGTTGCATGTTGGTCTCCTGGTGTGGCCCGCTGGATTGCCCACGGTGCGATGGTCAATGCATTCTAGTGGGCACCCGCCGCCGCGCCGATGAGGTGATGCCCTATGGCCTGCATGGCGGATGCCGCCAAAGAAAAAGGCACCCGAAGGTGCCTTGCAGGATCGGCCTGGGGAGGCGATCAGAACTTGTGGCGGATACCCAGCGCAACGCCGACCATGTTGTCCTTGCCGGTGCCCAGGAAGTAGCCGTTGGCGAAGCTGATGGCCGAGGTGTCGAAGTTGACGCCGGCGTTCTTCGCGTAGGCGGTGGTCAGGTAGACGTCGGTGCGCTTGGACAGGTTGTAGTCCGCGACGAACGAGATCTGCCAGGGGTTCTTGATATTGTTGGTGGCGCCGTTGGCGGCCAGGTTCAGGTTCTTGACGTCGTCGTAGAAGTAGGCGAGCGTCAGGCCCAGCGCCGGGGTGACCTGGTAGTTGGCACCGACCCAGTAGTAGTTGTCTTTCAGGATGTTGTTGTCGTTGGCGGCCTTGTTCATGCCCCAGCGATAGCCGGCCATCAGCTTGGCCGGGCCGAAGGCGTAGCTTGCGGCAACGGCGGCCTTCTTGAAGTCGCCGGTGCCACCGGCGGCGTTCAGGGTCGGGTTGTACTGATCGTAGGCCGCCGAAATGCCGAACGGACCTGCTGCCCAGGCCAAGCCCGCACCGTAGCCGGTGTCGCGGCGGAACTGGCCCGGGACCTCGCCGCCGCCGGCAACGCCATTGCCGAACGACCAGTGGGCGATCGCCGTCACCGGACCGAACTTGCCGGTGTACTTGGCGGTATTGTCCGAGCGGAAGTTCAGGCCCAGCTGCGCCACCACCGGCTCATACTGGGTGGCGTAGCCGGTCGGCGAGAAGTTGGCCATCATGTCGAACAGCGTGGTGTACTGGCGACCAAAGGTGAAGCGCCCAACGCGGTCGCTTTCCAGGCCGACGTAAGCCTGACGACCGAACAGTCGGCCGCCTTGCTGCGACCGTCCATCATCGAGACCGAAACCGCTTTCGAGCACGAACAGCGCCTTCATGCCGCTGCCCAGGTCTTCCACGCCGCGCAGACCCCAACGCGAACCGGACAGGCCGCCGGAGGTCAGCCGGAAGACATTTTCCGCCGGGCCGGTTGCCAGGCCATTGGCGGCCGACGGCGTGACGCTGGACATGTTGCTCACGTATTCGATGTTGGCATCCACCACACCGTACAGGGTCACGCTCGATTGGGCCTGCGCCGCCCCAGCAAATGCGCCAAGCGCTGCCAGCGCCAGAAGCGATTTCTTCATGCTCGTTGATCTCCACTGTAAGAATTATTGGTGACGGCGCGGAAGAACCTCCTGATGGTCTCCATCCCCCGCGCGTCAAACTTCCTTGGAAGTTGCGAAGTACTGTAACAAACAACTTTTCGTTCACCATTGGGGCCCAACCCCTTGTCTTGTTTTAACAACTCAGGGTTTCTGAGTAGCCGGGCGTAACAAGGCAAGGCGGGATGCGGGCTGGCGGCGATTAGAGGCAAGCTACAATACGGGTAATCCCGATGGCGCCCCGGCGCGCCGCACCGCGGCCGCGCAGCCCACCATGGCAGGGGCTGCCGGGCACCGAGACCAACCGCCTCTGCGACATGGACACCCTGATCAAAGAATTCGACGTGGCCCTGCGCGCCATTGCCGGCGCCACGCGTTCGGCGCGCGCTAACCCGGCTGACCGGCTGGCGCCGGACACTGAACAGATGAGCGCCGAGGAGCGCCGCCATGTGGCCGGCCTGATGCGCATCAACCATGTCGGCGAAGTCTGCGCGCAGGCCCTGTACCAGGCGCAGAAGCTGACCGCGCGCAACGGCGCCGTGCGCGCGCAGATGGACGCCGCCGCGCGCGAAGAGGAAGACCACCTGGCCTGGTGCGCCGAGCGCCTGCGCGAGCTGGGTTCGCGTCCCAGCCTGCTCAATCCCCTTTGGTACGCCGGCGCCTTCGCTATCGGGTGGGTCGCCGGCCGTGCCGGCGATCGCGTCAGCCTTGGCTTCGTTGCCGAGACCGAGCGCCAGGTCGAGCACCACCTGGGCGGACACCTGGACCGCCTGCCCGAGGCCGACGGCCGCTCGCGCGCCATCCTCGAACAGATGCGCGACGACGAGATCCGCCACGGCGACGCCGCGCGCGAGGCCGGCGGCATGCCGTTGCCCGCCCCGGTGCGGGCGCTGATGCGCGGCGCCTCGCGCGTGATGACCACCGCCGCCTACCGCATCTGAGTTCCGCCGCTCGACCCCGGGCGGCTCCCGCCAGGCCCTAATTCATCGGGGCTGGCGGGCAATTGTTGTATCCTCTGGGCGCGCGCCGGGACAGGTCTTTCCCGCGCGGTCGGCAGTTCCTCCGCAAGTGGTTCTCAGGTGGTTTCTCTGCTTTCCTCCCTAAGATCTTCATTTCATTAAGGATTCACTTTTCCGGTGCGTGAAGTGTGCGCGCTAAGTCATTGTTCTGATTAAAAAAATCTCGTTTGCTGCCCTGCCTGCAGCCTTGACCGGCCATATCGCTTCCTCTAAAGTGGGAAATAGTGTGAGGAAGTGTATTTTTGTGTGAAATTGGGCCCCGGCCATGGGATGATTCTCGCCATAGTCGGAACGGAAGGATTCACGCGCATGCCGGCCGGCGAACCACTCGCGGCGCCGGCGTGGACCGGGAGCGAGCTTGTTTCAGGGAGCATCGGCGCTGTCGCTGGATGCCAAGGGGCGGATGTCCATTCCGTCCCGGCACCGCGAAGCGCTGCAACAGCAGGCCGAGGGCCGGGTGACGCTGACCAAGCACCCGGATGGCTGCCTGCTGCTGTTTCCCCGGCCCGAGTGGGAAAACTTCCGCACGCGCATTGCAGCGCTGCCGATGGATGCGCACTGGTGGAAGCGCATCTTCCTGGGCAACGCCGCCGACGTGGAAATGGACGGCGCGGGCCGCGTGCTGATCGCACCGGAGCTGCGCAGTGCCGCCATGCTCGACAAGGAAGTCATGCTGCTCGGCATGGGCAGCCATTTCGAAGTGTGGGATGCCGCAACCTACGCCGCCAAGGAACAGCAGGCGATGGCGCAGGGCATGCCCGAAGCATTGAAGAATTTCTCTTTCTGAAGAGGTCATGAGTCCTACCGGAACCCCGGCAACCCCCGCCCTGCACCATCGCACCGTGCTGCTGGACGAGGCCGTCGACGCTCTGGTCTGGCGGCCCGACGGGGTCTATGTCGACGGCACCTTCGGCAGGGGAGGGCACAGCCGGGCGGTGCTGGCCCGGCTGGGGCCAGACGGGGCCCTGGTTGCGTTCGACAAGGACCCAGCAGCAATCGCAGAAGCGGGCACCATCAAGGATGCCCGCTTCTCCATTGAGCACGCCAGCTTTGCGGCCATGGCCGAGCGCCTGTCGGGGCGCGGCCACGTCGCCGGCGTGCTGCTCGACCTGGGGATCAGCTCGCCCCAGATCGACGAGGCGGCGAGGGGGTTTTCCTTTCGTTTCGAGGGCCCGCTGGACATGCGCATGGACACCACGCGCGGCATCACTGCCGCCCAGTGGCTGGCGCAGGCGGAAGAGCAGGACATTGCCAGGGTGATACGAGACTATGGGGAAGAACGGTTTGCTGTACAGATTGCAAAGGCGATTGTTGCTCGCCGGAGCGAATCCGGCGATGGCGGACCCATCGCCACTACTGCCGACCTTGCCGCGCTCGTGGCGAAAGCCGTCAAAACACGCGAGAAGGGTCAGGACCCTGCGACCCGCACCTTTCAGGCTCTACGGATTCACGTCAATCAAGAGCTTGAGGACCTCGAAAGAGGGCTGAAGGCGGCCTATGAACTGCTGCAGGTCGGAGGGCGCCTGGTGGTGATCAGCTTCCACTCGCTGGAGGACCGCATTGTCAAGCGGTTCATGGCGGCGCACGCCCGTCCCCAGCAGGATGCCGACCCGGCGCTGCGCCGCGCGCCGCTGCGCGCCGCCGACCTGCCGCAGCCGACGCTGCGCCTGCTGGGCCGCTACAAGCCGGGCGCCGCAGAGGTGGCCGCCAATCCGCGCGCGCGCTCGGCGGTGATGCGCGTGGCCGAAAAGCTGGCCCCGTCCGCGGCGCCCGCCGGCGGAGGTGCGCGCGCATGAACCGCCTGACCTTCTTCCTGCTCGCCGCGCTGATCCTGTGCGCGCTGTCGCTGGTGAGCGCGCAGCACCAGGCGCGCACGCTGTTCGTCGCGCTGGAGCGCGCCCAGGCGGAAGAAAAGCAGCTCGATATCGACTGGTCGCGCCTGCAGTACCAGCAGAGCGCGCTGGGCAAGAGCGCGCGCATTGCCGATGCGGCGCGCGCGCAGCTGAAGATGGCGCCGGTCAATCCCGGCAAGACCCAGTACCTGTCCGGCATCGTGCTGCCGCCGGCACCGTCCGCGCCGGCCAGCGCAGCGGAGGCGCGCTGATGAGCATGGCCCGCCCCAACCCGCCCCGCCGTGACCGCAACGGCACCGCCTCGCGGCCGCGCAGCGGCCAGTTCGCGGCCAGCCCGGTGCTGGGCCTGCGCCTGCCGATGTGGCGCTCCAAGCTGGTGGTGTTCCTGATGTTCGCCGCGTTTGTCGCGCTGGCGGTACGCGCGGCCTGGATCCAGGGGCCCGGCAACCAGTTCTACGAGGCCGAGGGCAAGAAGCGCTTCCAGCGCACGCTGGAACTGCCGGCCACGCGCGGCAAGATCCTCGACCGCAACGGCCTGGTGCTGGCCACCAGCCTGCCGGTCAAGGCGATCTGGGCGGTGCCCGAGGACGTGCCCAACCAGGTCGAGGCCGCGAAAATCCGCCAGCTGGCCAGGCTGCTCGGCATGTCCGAGAAGGACCTGGGCAAGAAGCTGTCCGAAGACAAGGGCTTTGTCTACCTGAAGCGCCAGGTGCTGCCCGACGTCGCCGACAAGATCGCCGCGCTGAAGATCGAAGGCATCCACCAGACCCGCGAATACAAGCGCTTCTACCCGGAAGGGGAGGCGATGGCGCATATCGTCGGCTTCACCAACGTGGAAGACCGCGGCCAGGAAGGCGTCGAGCTGGCGCGCGAGAACGGCCTGGCCGGCCGCGCCGGCGCGCGCCAGGTGATCAAGGACCGGCTCGGCCGCGTGGTCGAGGACGTCGGCGTGCTCAAGACCCCACGCGACGGCGAGGACATCCAGCTGTCGATCGACGCCAAGATCCAGTACCTGGCCTATAACGAACTCAAGGCCGTGGTCGACAAGCACAAGGCCAAGGCTGCCAGCGCGGTGGTGCTCGACGCCCAGACCGGCGAGGTGCTGGCGCTGGCCAACTGGCCCACCTACAACCCCAACGACCGCACCCGGCTGTCGGGCGAACAGCTGCGCAACCGCGTGCTGACCGACACCTTCGAGCCGGGCTCGATGATGAAGCCGATCACCGTCGGCCTGGCGCTGCAGCTCAAGCGGGTGACGCCGTCGACGGTGATCACCACCACCGGCAAGTACAACTTCGAAGGCGCCACCATCAGCGATACCCACAATTACGGGGCCCTGACGGTGAGCGGCGTGATCCAGAAGTCGTCCAACATCGGCACGACCAAGATCGCGATGCTGATGAAGCCGCAGGAAATGTGGGACATGTACACCAGCATCGGCCTGGGGCAGGCGCCCAAGATCGGCTTCCCGGGCGCGGTGGCCGGGCGCGTGCGCCCGTACAAGAGCTGGCGCCCGATCGAGCAGGCGACCATGTCGTATGGCTATGGCCTGTCGGTGTCGCTGTTCCAGATGGCGCACGCCTACACCATCTTCGCGCATGACGGCGAGCTGATCCCGGTCACGATGTTCCGCACCAACGGCCCCGCCACCGGCGAGCGCATCCTGTCGCCGCAGGTGGCGCGCGACGTGCGCGCGATGATGGAAACCGTGACCGCGCCCGGCGGCACCGCGCCCGAGGCGCAGGTGATGGGCTACCGCGTCGGCGGCAAGACCGGCACCGCCTACAAGCATGAAGGGCGCGGCTATAACCGCAGCAAGTACCGCGCTTCGTTCATCGGCCTGGCGCCGATGTCCAACCCGCGCATCATCGTCGCCGTCAGCGTGGACGAGCCCACCGCCGGCAGCCATTACGGCGGCCTGGTGGCCGGCCCGGCGTTCGCGGCCATCACCGGCGGCACGCTGCGCGCCCTGAACGTCCAGCCCGATTCGCCGATCCGCCAGCTGGTGGTCAGCGACAAGGTGCAGGAAAGCGAACCGTGGAGCTCGACCCAATGAGATCGACCCGATGACGGCCAAGCCCCTGCTCCCCCTCGAGGTCACCGCCCAGGCCAGCAACGCGCTGGCCTGGCTGCGTACCAACGTGGCCGCCGCGGCGCAGCTGAGCGGCGATACCCGGCGCCTGGCGCGCGGCGATGTGTTCTTCGCCTATGTGCTCGGCAACGCGCGCCTTGCCACCGACGGCCGGCCTTATATCGCGCAGGCGATCGCTGCCGGCGCCGGCGCCGTGATCTATGAGGCCGATGGCTACGACTGGCCCTACGGCGACGTCGTGCCACACCTGGCCGTAAGCCGCCTGCACCAGCTGGCGGGCCCGATCGCCGCCGGCTGGCACGGCAACCCGGCGCGCGGCCTGGCCGTGACCGGCATCACCGGCACCAACGGCAAGACCTCGTGCAGCCAGTGGCTGGCGCGGGTGCTGCAGGCCGCCGGCACGCCCTGCGCGGCCATCGGCACGCTCGGCACCGGCTTCCCGGACGCGCTGCGGGCAACCGGCTTCACCACGCCCGACGCGGTGCAGCTGCAAGCCAGCCTGGCCACGCTGCACGATGCCGGCGCGCGCGCCGTGGCGATGGAAGTGTCCTCGCACGGCCTCGAGCAGGAGCGCGTGGCCGGCACCCATTTCTCGGTGGCGGTGCTGACCAACCTGACCCAGGACCACCTCGACTACCACGGCTCGATGGCCGAGTACGAGGCCGCCAAGGCGCGCCTGTTCCGCTGGGACGGCCTGCGCACCGCGGTGATCAACCGCGACGACGCCATGGGCCAGCGCCTGCTGGCGGCCGACGCCGCCGCCATCGCCGCGCCGCACGTGATCGAATACGGCATCGACGGCCCCGCCGCCGCCACGGTGCGCCGCCCACGCGGCGAATGGCTGCGTGCCACCCACGTGCGCGCCACGGCAACCGGTACCGCCTTCCGTATCGACGGCAGCTTCGGTCACGTGGAAATGGCGACCCCGATGATCGGCGCCTTCAATGTCAGCAACCTGCTGGCGGTGCTGGGTGCGGCGCTGGCCAACGGCGTGGCGTGGGACGCGGCGATCGCCGCGCTGCGCGCGCTGGCGCCGGTGGAAGGGCGCATGGAGCTGTTCGGCGCGGGCAGCGGCCACGACGCCGCGCAGGCGCCCCTGGCCGTGGTCGACTACGCGCACACGCCCGACGCGCTGGCGCAGACCCTGGCCGCGCTGCGCCCGGTGGCGCAGGCACGCAACGGCCGCCTGTGGTGCGTGTTCGGCTGCGGCGGCGACCGCGACCCGATCAAGCGCCCGCTGATGGGCGCCGTCGCCGAGCGCCTGGCCGACGAGGTCGTGCTGACCAGCGACAACCCGCGCAGCGAAGACCCGCAGGACATCCTGGACGCGATTGCCGACGGCATGGCCGAGCGCGCGCGCGGCCGCCAGATCGAAGACCGCGCCGCCGCCATCCTCTATGCCATCCGGCACGCGGCGCCGGCCGACGTGGTGCTGGTGGCGGGCAAGGGCCATGAGGCCACTCAGGAGATCCAGGGCCGCAAGCGGCCGTTCTCGGATCGCGAACACGTACGCCTGGCACTGGCCACACGCGGAGTATCGGCATGAGCCAGACCCCCATGACCACCTTGCAGCAAGCCGCCGGCTGGATCGCCGGCGCGCGCGTCTGCGGCGACGGCGCCGTGACGTTCACACGCGTGCATACGGACAGCCGCAGCGTCGAGCCCGGCGACCTGTTCGTGGCCCTGCAGGGCGAGCGCTTCGATGCGCACGACTTCATTGCCGACGTGGTGGCGCGCGGCGCCGCCGCGGTGCTGGTGAGCCGCGCGGTCGATGCCGCGGTGCCGGCCATCGTCGCGCCGGACACGCGTATCGCGCTGGGCGAGCTGGGCGCCGGCTGGCGCCGCCAGTTCACGCTGCCGGCGGTGGCGGTGACCGGCAGCAATGGCAAGACCACGGTCAAGGAAATGATCGCGGCGATCTTTGCCGCGGCCGTGGGCGAAGACCAGCGCCTCGCCACCGGCGGCAACCTGAACAACGATATCGGCCTGCCGCTGACGGTGCTGCGCCTGCGCGCGACGCACCAGCTGGCAGTGCTGGAGCTCGGCATGAACCATCCGGGCGAAACCGTCTACCTGGCCGGCATCGCCCAGCCCACCGTGGCGGTGATCACCAACGCGCAGCGCGAGCACCAGGAGTTCATGGTCAGCGTGGAAGCCGTGGCGCACGAGCACGCCGCCGCGATCGCGGCGCTGCCGGCCGACGGCGTGGCGGTGTTCCCGCTCGACGCGGAAAGCGGCGGCGCCTACGCACCGGTGTGGCGCGCGGCCGCGGGCACGCGCCGTGCGCTGTCGTTCGGCACCTCGCAGCAGGCCGAGGTGCATGCCACCGTGGAACTGGTCGACGGCGTGCAGGTGATGCAGGTGCGCGCGCCGGGCCATGCCTTCGCGGTGCGGCTGGCGCTGCTGGGCGAGCACAACGTGCGCAACGCGCTGGCGGCGATCGCCTGCGCGCTCGCGGCAGGCGTGCATGTGCCGGCGATCCAGTCGGGCCTGGCCGGGTTCAAGGCGGTGAAGGGCCGGCTGCAGGTCAAGTACACGCCGGCCGGCACGGTGGTGATCGACGACACCTATAACGCCAACCCCGACTCGATGCGCGCCGCCATCGACGTGCTGGCCGGCTTTGCCGCGCCGCGCGTGCTAGTGCTGGGCGACATGGGCGAAGTGGGCGACCAGGGCCCGGCGTTCCACGACGAGATCGGCACCTATGCCAGGGCGCGCGGCATCGATGCGCTGTGGGCCACCGGCGCGCTGGCGGTGCATGCGGTGCAGGCGTTCGGCGCTGGCGCCCGGCATTTCGGCAGCGCCGAAGCCCTGGTGAAGGCACTGGAGGAAGACAGCGGGGGCATGGTGGCGCAAGCGGGCGCCGTGCTGGTGAAGGGATCGCGCTTCATGCGCATGGAACGGATGGTCGCGGCGCTGGTCGCAGACACTTCCGCACACTAAATAAGACAACACGATGTTATTGGCTCTGGCCCAGTGGCTGCAAAACGACTACAGCTTCCTCCGGGTCGTCAACTACCTGACTTTCCGCGCGGTGATGGCCAACGTCACCGCGCTGGTGATCGGCCTCGCGTTCGGTCCGTGGGTGATCCGCAAGCTGACCGAGCTGAAGGTCGGCCAGGCGGTGCGCACCATCGGCCCGCAGACGCACCTGGTCAAGTCCGGCACGCCCACCATGGGCGGCGTGCTGGTGCTGGTGTCGATCGCGGTGTCGACGCTGCTGTGGTGCGACTGGGGCAACCGCTTTATCTGGGTGGTGATGCTGGTCACGTTCGGCTATGGCGCGATCGGCTGGGTCGACGACTACCGCAAGGTGGTGTATCGCGACCCGCGCGGCATGTCGAGCCGCGAGAAGTTCTTCTGGCAGACGCTGATCGGCCTGGTGGCAGCGGTCTACCTGGCGTTCTCGGTATCCGAGAGCAGCAATGTGCGGGTCTGGGAGCTGTTCCTGAACTGGGTCGAGGGCGGGCTGTCGCTGGACATGCCGTACAAGTCCAACCTGATCGTGCCCTTCTTCAAGGAGATCAGCTACCCGCTCGGCGTGGCCGGCTTCATCGTGCTGACCTACCTGGTGATCGTGGGCTCGAGCAACGCCGTCAACCTGACCGACGGCCTGGACGGCCTGGTGATCATGCCGGTGGTGCTGGTCGGCGGCGGGCTGGGCGTGTTCGCGTATGTGATGGGCAACGCGGTCTACAGCAAGTACCTGCTGTTCCCGCATATCCCCGGCGCGGGCGAGCTGCTGATTTTCTGCTCGGCGCTGGGCGGGGCGGGGCTGGCCTTTCTCTGGTTCAACGCGCACCCGGCGCAGGTGTTCATGGGCGACGTGGGCGCGCTGGCGCTGGGCGGCGCGCTGGGCACGGTGGCGGTGATCGTGCGCCAGGAGATCGTGCTGTTTGTGATGGGCGGCATCTTCGTGGTCGAAACCCTGTCGGTCATGGCGCAGGTCACGTGGTTCAAGATCACCAAGCGCCGCTATGGCGAAGGCAGGCGGCTGTTCCGGATGGCGCCCCTGCATCACCATTTTGAACTGGGCGGCTGGAAGGAAACCCAGGTCACGGTGCGCTTCTGGATCATCACCATGCTGCTGGTGCTGATCGGCTTGTCGACGCTGAAGCTGCGTTGATGGTTGCGCCGGGGGTAAGACCCGCGGCGCGCTTTAGATAGATACAGGAAACCAAAGGCAGGAAATCGAAGTGTTCGGCGAGCTGCAAAAACCTCATGTGCTGGTACTGGGCCTCGGTGAGTCGGGGCTGGCCATGGCGCGCTGGTGTGGCCTGAACGGCTGCGCGGTGCGCGTGGCCGACACGCGCGAGGCGCCCGCCAACCTTGTCTTCCTGCAGGCCGAACTGACTTCGGCCGAATTCGTCGGCGGCCCGTTCGCCGAGCGCCTGCTCGAAGGCATCGGCCTGGTGGCGATCAGCCCCGGCCTGTCGCCGCTGGAACCCGCCACCGCTGCGCTGCTGGCCGCGGCGCAGGCGCGCGGGATCCCGGTGTGGGGCGAGATCGAGCTGTTCGTGCGCGCGCTGCGCCACCTCGAAGCCCAGTCCGGTTATGCGCCGAAGCTGCTGGCGATCACCGGCACCAACGGCAAGACCACCACCACCGCGCTGACCGGCCGCCTGGTCGAGCGCGCCGGCAAGAGCGTGGCAGTGGCGGGCAATATCAGCCCGTCGGCGCTGGACAAGCTGTCGGCCTGCATCGCCTCGGCGTCGCTGCCGGAGGTGTGGGTGCTCGAGCTGTCGAGCTTCCAGCTGGAAACCACCCATACGCTGGCGCCGCATGCCGCCACCGTGCTCAACGTGACGCAGGACCACCTCGACTGGCACGGCTCGATGGAAGCGTATGCCGCGTCCAAGGCGCGCATCTTCGGCCCGGCCGGCAACGAGTGCGTGCAGGTGCTGAACCGCAACGACCGCCTGACGCTGGACATGGCACGCCCCGGCTCGCGCACCGTGACCTTCGGGATCGACCTGCCCGAAGTCCCGGGCAGCTTTGGCATCCTGCGCGAGGGCGGCATGCCCTGGCTGGTGCTGGCCGAGCCGGATCCCGACGCGGAAGGGGAGGGCAAGCCGCGCCGCCGCAAGGCCGCCGAGGCCGCCCCGGAAGCGGTGCCGGTGCGCCACAAGCGCCTGATGCCGGCCGACGCGCTGCATATCCGCGGCATGCACAACGCCACCAACGCGATGGCCGCGCTGGCGCTGTGCCGCGCCATCGACCTGCCGATGAACGCGCTGCTGCACGGCCTGCGCGAGTACCGCGGCGAGCCGCATCGCGTGGAGTGGGTCGCCACCATCGACGACGTCGAGTACTTCGACGACAGCAAGGGCACCAACGTCGGCGCCACCGTGGCCGCGCTGTCGGGTTTGGACAAACGCGTGGTGCTGATCGCCGGGGGCGAGGGCAAGGGCCAGGATTTCTCGCCGCTGGCCGCGCCGGTGGCGCAGTACGCGCGCGCGGTGGTGCTGATCGGCCGCGCCGCGGCGGAGCTGCGCGATGCGCTGCAGGGCAGCGGCGCCAGCCTGGTCGACGCCGCCACGCTGGAACAGGCGGTGACGCAGGCCGCCGGGCTGGCTGAAGCCGGCGATGCGGTGTTGCTGTCGCCCGCGTGCGCGAGCCTCGACATGTTCCGCAACTACGTGCATCGCGCCGAGGTGTTCCGCGGCGCGGTCGAAGAACTGGCCCTGTCCCGGGGGATCCTGCCATGAACGACGCACAGGTCAAGCGCAGCGGTTTTATCGGCGCCACCATCGGCAATGCCTGGGGCGGCCTGCGCGACGCGGTGTCGGGCGTCAAGCCGACCCGCTCGCGCATGATGGAGTACGACCAGCCCATGCTGTGGGTTTCGATCGTGCTGCTCGCGCTCGGCCTGGTGATGGTCTACTCGGCCTCGATCGCGCTGCCGGACTCGCCGCGCTACGCCAACTATCGCGAAAGCCACTTCCTGCTGCGCCATGCCTTCGCGCTGGGGATCGGGCTGTCGGTCGGCCTGGCCGCGTTCCAGGTGCCGGTCAAGGTATGGGACCGCTACGCGCCCAAGCTCTTTATCTTCGCGCTGATCCTGCTGGTGATCGTGCTGGTGCCGTTCGTCGGCAAGGGCGTGAACGGCGCGCGGCGCTGGATTCCGCTGGGTGTGATGAACTTCCAGCCGTCCGAACTGATGAAGCTGGCGGTGGTGCTGTATGCGGCCAACTACACCGTGCGCAAGCAGGAGTGGATGCAGACCGTGTCCAAGGGCTTCCTGCCGATGGGCGTGGCGGTGGTGGTGGTGGGCATGCTGCTGCTGCTGGAGCCTGACATGGGCGCGTTCCTGGTGATCGCCGCGGTGGCGATGGGCATCCTGTTCCTGGGCGGCATCAATGGCAAATTGTTTGCCGGGCTGGTCGGGGTGGCGGTGGGCGCGTTCGCGCTGCTGATCACCGCCTCGCCGTGGCGGCGCGAGCGGATCTTTGCCTACCTGAACCCGTGGGAAGAGAGCAACGCGCTGGGCAAGGCCTACCAGCTCACGCACTCGCTGATCGCCTTCGGTCGCGGCGAATGGGCCGGCGTGGGGCTGGGCGGCAGCATCGAAAAACTGCACTACCTGCCCGAAGCGCATACCGATTTCATCCTCGCCGTGATCGGCGAGGAATTCGGCTTTATCGGCGTGCTGGTGGTGATCGTGCTGTTCTACTGGCTGGTGCGGCGCGCCTTCAATATCGGCCGCACCGCGCTGCAGCTGGACCGCACCTTTGCCGGCCTGGTGGCCAAGGGCATCGGCGTCTGGATCGGCTGGCAGACCTTTATCAACATGGGCGTGAACCTGGGCCTGCTGCCGACCAAGGGGCTGACGCTGCCGCTGGTGAGCTATGGCGGGTCGGGCATCCTGATGAATTGCGTAGCGCTGGCGATCCTGTTGCGGATCGATTACGAAAACCGTGTATTGATGCGCGGAGGGAAGGTATGACCGGAGCGCAGCAATACACGGTTTCGGCGAAGGCTAACTTCCTGCGTCAGCAGGAAGTTAAGCGCAGCGGCCGAAGCCAAAATCGCATGCTGATGCGCGGAGGGAAGGTATGACGCAGCCGCGCACGCTGCTCGTGATGGCCGGTGGCACCGGGGGACATGTATTCCCCGGGCTGGCGGTCGCGCACGCGCTGCGCGCGCAGGGCTGGAAAGTGGTCTGGCTGGGCAACCGCACCGGCATGGAAGCCACGCTGGTGCCGAAGCACGATATCCCGATGGAGTTCATCCAGTTCGGCGGGCTGCGCGGCAAGGGCCTGGTGACCAAGTTCCTGCTGCCGCTGAACCTGCTGCGCGCATTCTGGCAGAGCCTCGCCGCGCTGCGCCGGGTGCGCCCGAGCGTGGTGCTGGGCATGGGCGGCTATATCACCTTCCCGGCCGGCATGATGGCCTCGCTGCTGGGCCGGCCGCTGGTGCTGCACGAGCAGAACTCGATCGCCGGCCTGGCCAACAAGGTGCTGGCCAGGGTGGCCGACCGCGTGCTGTGCGCGTTCCCCGATGCGCTGCCCGGCAGCGAATGGACCGGCAACCCGGTGCGCGAAGAACTGGCGCGGCTGGACGCCCCGGAGGCGCGCTACGACCAGCGCGACGGCCCGCTGCGCATCCTGGTGGTGGGCGGCAGCCTGGGCGCCGCCGCGCTCAACGAGGTGGTGCCCAAGGCCATCGCGCTATTGCCCGCGGCCGAGCGCCCGGTGGTGACGCACCAGGCCGGCGCCAAGCAGATCGATACGCTGCGCGCCAACTACGCCGCGGCGCAGGTCCCGGCGCAGACCTTGCCCTTCATCGACGACATGGCCAGGGCCTATGCCGACGCGGACCTGGTGATCTGCCGGGCCGGCGCGATGACGGTGTCGGAAGTGGCCGCGGCGGGCGTGGCGGCGCTGTTCGTGCCGTTCCCGCACGCGGTGGACGACCACCAGACCACCAACGCACAGTTTTTGTCGAGCCAGGGCGCGGCCCTGCTCGTGCAGCAAAAAGACCTGACGGCCGAGGGCCTGGCGCGGACCATTGCCAGCCTGACCCGGCCGCAGCTGAAAGACATGGCGCGCCTGGCGCGCGGACTGGCCAAACCTGAGGCAACCCGGCGCGTCGCCGAGATCTGCAGTCAGCTGGCCAGGGACTGAAGCCTATACAAGCAGCAATCGCATGAAGCATATCGTCAAGAACATCCACTTCGTGGGCATCGGCGGCGCCGGCATGAGCGGCATCGCCGAGGTCCTGCTGAACCTGGGATACAAGGTCTCGGGCTCGGACGTGGGCAACAACGCCGCCACGCGGCGCCTGGCGTCGCTGGGCGCCACCGTCATGCACGGCCATGACGCCGCCAACGTGCGCGGCGCCAACGCGGTGGTGGTGTCGACCGCGGTCAGCGGCGACAACCCCGAAGTGCTGGCCGCGCGCAGCCAGCGCATCCCGGTGGTGCCGCGCGCGGTGATGCTGGCCGAACTGATGCGGCTGAAGCAGGGCGTGGCCATCGCCGGCACGCACGGCAAGACCACCACCACCAGCCTGGTGGCATCGGTGCTGGCCGAAGGCGGGCTCGACCCCACCTTCGTCATCGGCGGCCGGCTGAACTCTGCCGGCGCCAATGCGCGCCTGGGCACCGGCGACTTCATCGTGGCCGAGGCCGACGAGTCGGACGCCTCGTTCCTGAACCTGTTCCCGGTCATCGAGGTCATCACCAATATCGACGCCGACCACATGGACACCTACGGGCACGACTTCGCCCGGCTCAAGCAGGCGTTCATCGAATTCACCCAGCGGCTGCCGTTCTACGGCATCGCGGTGCTGTGCGTCGACGACCCCAACGTGCGCGAGATCCTGCCGTTCGTGTCCAAGCCGGTGGTGCGCTACGGCTTTGCCGAAGACGCGCAGATCCGCGCCGTGGATGCGCGCGCGGTCGACGGCCAGATGCACTTCACGGTGCTGCGCCAGCTCAACCACCATGCCGAGCCGCCGCTGGAGATCGTGCTGAACCTGCCCGGCCTGCACAACGTGCAGAACGCGCTGGCGGCGATCGCCATCGCCACCGAGCTGGAAGTGCCCGATGCCGCCATCGTCAAGGCGCTGCGTGAATTCCACGGCGTCGGCCGCCGCTTCCAGCGCTACGGAGAAGTGGCTACCCCCGATGGCGCCGGCACTTTCACGCTGGTGGACGACTATGGCCACCACCCGGTGGAGATGGCCGCCACCCTGGCCGCCGCGCGCGGTGCGTTCCCCGGCCGCCGCCTGGTGCTGGCGTTCCAGCCGCACCGCTTTACCCGCACGCGCGATTGCTTTGAGGACTTCGTCAAGGTGCTGGGCACGGTCGATGCCCTGCTGCTGGCCGAAGTCTATGCCGCCGGCGAGGCGCCGATCGTCGCCGCCGATGGCCGTGCGCTGACCCGCGCGCTGCGCGTGGCCGGCAAGGTCGAACCTGTTTTCGTGGAGCAGATGGAAGAGATGCCGCAGGCCATCCTGAATGCCGTACGGACCGGCGATGTGGTCGTGACCATGGGCGCGGGCTCGATTGGCGGCGTGCCGGGACAACTGGTGTCGCACCAGCAACCGCTGCAGCAAGGGGGCCTGGCATGAGCTTCGTCGCCCATCCCAATATCGATCCCAAGTCGCTGGGCAAGGTCGGCGTGCTGCTGGGCGGGCGCTCGGCCGAGCGCGAGATCTCGCTGATGTCCGGTCACGGCGTGCTGGCCGCGCTGCAATCGCGCGGCGTGGACGCGCACGGCTTCGACCCGGGCCTGCAGGGCGTGGCCGAGCTGGCCGCGGCCGGCTTCGACCGCGTCTTCATTGCGCTGCATGGCCGCTACGGCGAGGACGGCACCATCCAGGGCCTGCTCGAACAGCTGGGCGTGCCGTACACCGGCAGCGGCGTGCTGGCATCGGCGCTGGCCATGGACAAGCAGGCCACCAAGCGCCTGTGGATGACGCACGGGCTGGCCACGCCGCGCTTCGCCATGCTGCATGCGGACACCGACTTCGACGCCGTGGCCGCCGAGCTGGGCCTGCCGCTGATCGTCAAGCCGGCGCGCGAGGGCTCGTCGATCGGCCTGAGCAAGGTCACCGCGGCGGACCAGATGCGCGCGGCCTTTGACAAGGCTGCGGCGCTGGACAACGACGTTATCGCCGAGACTTTCATCGACGGCGCCGAGCTGACCTGCCCGGTGGTGGGGGAGGGCGACACCGCCGAAGCGCTGCCGGTGATCCGCATCGTCGCGCCCGAGGCCAACTACGACTATCAAAATAAGTACTTTACTGACGATACCCAGTACTTGTGCCCGTCGGGCCTGGATGCCGAAGTCGAACGGCAGGTCCAGGCGCTGGCGGTGCAGGCCTACCGCGTGCTGGGCTGCCGCGGCTGGGCGCGCGCCGACGTGATGCTGCGCGCCGACGGCACGCCGTTCCTGCTCGAGATGAATACCTCGCCCGGCATGACCGGCCATTCGCTGGTGCCGATGGCGGCGCGCGCGGTCGGCATCAGCTACGAGGACTTCGTGCTGCAGGTGATCGCCGCCGCCACGCTGGACCTGCATCCCAACGAGCATTGGAAACCCGAATAACCCCACCCGACAGGACCGCACCGGACCATGTGGCATAACGCACGCCTGCTCAACCTGATCGCCTCCACGCTGTATGCGGTGGTGGCGCTGATGGCGCTCGCGGCGGGCCTGCTGTGGCTGGCGCAGCGGCCGGTGTTCGCCATCACCCACGTCGAGATCGGGCCGATGGACGGCGGCGCCCTGCGCCACGTGAACGCGCCCAGCGTGCGCGCCAGCGCGCTGGGCAAGCTGACCGGCAACTTCTTCACGCTGGACCTCAACGCGGCGCGCCAGGCCTTCGAGTCGGTGCCATGGGTGCGGCGTGCCAGCGTGCGCCGCGAATGGCCCAACGGCCTGGCGGTCGAGGTCGAGGAACACGAGGCGCTCGGCACCTGGGGCTCGCCCGACAGCGGCCGCCTGCTCAATACCTATGGCGAGATCTTTGTCGCCAACACCGCCGAGGCGGAAGAAGACGCGCAGCTGCTGGCACTGGATGGGCCGCCCGACAGCGAAGGCGACGTGATCGAGAAGCTCGAGGTCATGCGCCAGTGGTTCACGCCGCTCAAGGCCGAGCCGCTGGCGGTGGCCCTGTCCGGCCGCTATGCCTGGCGCGCACGCCTGTCCAACGGCATGGAGGTCGAACTGGGCCGGGAGCAGAACGACGAGGACCGCACCGCGATGGACCAGCGCGTGCGCCGCTTCGTCGCGGCCTGGCCGCAGGTCACGCAGCAATGGGGCAGCCAGATCGAGTATGCCGACCTGCGCTATCCCAACGGCTTCGCCATCCGCGCCGCCAACGCGCGCTTCCTGACCGAGGCGCAGATCGCGGCGGCGGTGCGGGCCGAGAAAGCGGCGAAGGCGAAACCCGCGAATGCACCCAGGCCGGCGGCGACAGCAACGGTTTCAGGTACTTCCAACAACAATCCGACGCGACTGAAGAGCAAGAACGCGGAGAAAACCCGATGAGCAAGGAATACAAGGACCTGTTGGTCGGTCTCGATATCGGCACCTCGAAGGTGGCGGCCGTGGTGGCGGAACTGCGCCCCGACGGCAGCTACGAGGTGATCGGGATGGGCCAGTCTGAGTCCAAGGGTCTGAAGAAAGGGGTCGTGGTCAACATCGAGGCCACCGTGCAGTCGATCCAGAAGGCGCTGGAAGAGGCCGAACTGATGGCCGACTGCAAGATTTCGGAGGTCTTCACCGGCATTGCCGGCAGCCATATCCGCAGCTTCAACTCCAGCGGCATGGTGGCGATCAAGGACAAGGAGGTCACGCAGACCGACGTTGCGCGCGTGATCGAGACCGCCAAGGCGGTCAATATCCCGACCGACCAGCAGATCCTGCACATCCTGACGCAGGAATTCATCATCGACGGCCAGGAAGACGTGCGCGAGCCCATCGGCATGAGCGGCATCCGGCTGGAAGTGAAGGTGCATATCGTCACCGGCGCGGTCAGCGCCGCGCAGAACATCGTCAAGTGCGTGCGCCGCTGCGGCCTGGAAGTGCATGACCTGATCCTGCAGCCGCTGGCGTCGAGCCTGGCGGTGCTGACCGAGGACGAAAAAGAGCTTGGCGTGGTGCTGGTCGACATCGGCGGCGGCACCACCGACATCGCCATCTTCAGCGAAGGCGCGATCCGCCATACGGCCGTGATCCCCATCGCCGGTGACCAGATCACCAATGACATCGCGATGGCGCTGCGCACGCCGACGCCGGATGCCGAGGACATCAAGATCCAGTACGGCATCGCCAAGCAGGCGATCGCCGACCCGGAAGACATGATCGAGGTGCCGGGCGTGGGCGACCGCGGCACGCGCACGCTCAGCCGCCAGGCGCTGGCCGCGGTGATCGAGCCGCGCATCGAAGAGCTGTACTCGCTGGTGCACCAGGTGGTGCGCGAGTCGGGTTACGAAGAACTGTTGTCGTCCGGCGTGGTCATCACCGGTGGCACCGCGATGATGCCGGGCATGGTCGAGCTGGGCGAGGACATCTTCCTCAAGCCCGTGCGCGTGGGCGTGCCGGAGTACCGCGGCAACCTGCACGAGGTGGTGAAGAGCCCGCGCTACGCGACCGTGATGGGCCTGCTGCTGGAAGGCCGCGTGCAACGCATGCGCGGGCGCAAGGTGGCGGTGCAGAGCGGATCGGTCAAGCAGGTGTGGACCCGCATGAAGGAATGGTTTGTCGGCAATTTCTGATCGATGCGGAAATTGACGCGCTGACGATGCAACGGTGCGCAGGCAGGACGGTCTACCGGACAGGCCTGCGTGTCAGGTGAGAAGTTTTCAGATTTTCTTTTTTTTGGTTTCTTGTTCAGAAACCAGGGGTTGCGGCGGGGAGGCCGCATCGTCTGGGGACTGATTTTTCTCGGAGGCAGTGATGGACTTTGACATGATCGAAACGGAAGTGATGGACGGCACCATCATCAAGGTGGTTGGCGTGGGCGGCGCGGGCGGCAATGCCGTGCAGCACATGATCAGCCGCGGCGTACAGGGCGTGGAATTCATCTGCATGAATACCGATGCCCAGGCGCTCAAGCGTTCGACCGCTTCGCGCGTGCTGCAACTCGGCAATACGGGCCTGGGCGCCGGCGCCAAGCCGGAAGTCGGCCGCGGTTGCGCCGATCAGGCCCGCGAGCAGATTGCCGACGCCCTGCGTGGCGCGCACATGGTCTTCATCACTGCCGGCATGGGCGGCGGCACCGGCACCGGCGCCGCGCCGATCGTTGCGCAGGTCGCCAAGGAGATGGGCATCCTGACCGTGGGCGTGGTCAGCAAGCCGTTCGACTTCGAAGGCGCGCGCCGCGCCAAGGTGGCCGAGCACGGTTCCAGCGAGCTGGAATCGAGCGTCGACTCGCTGATCGTGGTGCTCAACGAGAAGCTGTTCGAAGTGATGGGCGACGACGCCGAGATGGACAAGTGCTTCCAGTGCGCCGACGACGTGCTGCACAACGCGGTGGCCGGCATTGCCGAGATCATCAACGTTGACGGCCTGGTGAACGTCGACTTCGAAGACGTCAAGACGGTGATGGGCGAGCAGGGCAAGGCCATGATGGGGACGGCCACCGTGTCGGGCGTGGACCGCGCCCGCCTGGCGGCCGAGCAGGCCGTGGCCAGCCCGCTGCTGGAAGGCGTGGACCTGTCCGGCGCGCGCGGCGTGCTGGTCAACATCACCGCGAGCCGTTCGCTGAAGCTGTCGGAAACCAAGGAAGTCATGAACACCATCCGCAGCTACGCCGCGGAAGATGCGACCGTGATCTTCGGTACGGTGTACGACGACTCGATGAGCGACGCGCTGCGCGTGACGGTGGTGGCCACGGGCCTGGGCCGCTCGGCCAAGAAGCAACAGCCGATGACCCTGCTCAAGACCGGCACCGACAACATGCCGGTGCAGATGATGGCCAACATGAGCGCTGCTGCGGCCACGCACAGCTCGCCGGACTACAGCAACCTGGATACGCCGGCAGTGTGGCGCAGCTCGCGTGAGTCGGCATCGGCCCACGTGGCGGCGCTGCAGGAAAAGGGTGTGGATACGTACGATATCCCGGCCTTCCTGCGCAAGCAGGCAGACTGAAGCTGCCTGGCGCGGCATCGGTGCCTCCACCGGCCGCCTGACGGAACGCGTCGCCTGGTCGCGATGCACGTGCGCTCCCCATCCGCGCGTGCCTTGCATGGATTGACGTGAACCGTTGGGCTGCTGGCGGCGCCGCGCCTGCGCCGGACTGAGCTTCACCCGCATCCCGTCGCCGGGACGGGCGTGCCGCTGGCCGCCTCCCCGGACTGGTTTCCCGCCTTCCCGGTCGGGATGTATCGCCGTCCGCGCGGCGCACCCAAAAGGTGCGCCGCGCGGACGTCTTTGTAGGTGCGTCCGCAAGCAAGCTTCCACACGGATTCGCCCTGCGCCGCTGCCGCAACGTGTATCGCAATCCATGCGAATGTCACCGGATGTGATCCGGCTTTAGCAACGCGGACAGTGCGCCTATGATCGTTAGGTTGCCCTTCACCGGCGCGATTCCCATGCGCCTGCGCATCCGTCCTATCCTTCAGACACTCCAGGAAAACCAAGAGCCATGATCACTGTCGGTTCCCGCGTCCCGGACGCCACGTTGCAGGAATTCTTCGATACCGAAAGCAATGGCTGCGCGCTCGGCCCCAATGCGTTCAAGGTGGCGGACCTGGTCCGCGGCCGCAAGATCGTGGTGTTTGGCCTGCCCGGCGCCTTTACGCCGACCTGCTCGGCCAAGCATGTGCCCGGTTTTGTTCAGCACGCCGCGGCACTGCGCAAAGCCGGCGTGGACGAGGTCTGGTGCGTCTCGGTCAATGACGCCTTTGTCATGGGCGCCTGGGGGCGCGAGCAGCAGGTGGCCGGCACGGTGCGGATGATGGCCGACGGCAGCGCCGAGTGGATCCGCGCGCTGGGCCTGGAGCAGGACCTCACCGCGCGCGGCATGGGCGTGCGTGCCAAGCGCTTCGCGATGGTGATCGACGACGGCGTCGTGACCCGGCTTGACGTCGAGGCCCCGGGCGAATTCCGCGTCAGCAGCGCGGAGTCCGTGCTGGCGGCGTTGCGCGGCTGACACAGTCGTTCGGGTAAACGTGGAAAATACGCAACTTGTTAAGGGTGTGTTAACAGCCGGAAACAAAACCCGGCTGCAGCGGCCCTGAGGTGGTGGTAAAATCCCTTAATCAAAAAGATAACACGATAGATTTTAATAATAGTTGAGGCTGTCATGCTCAAACAGCGCACGATCAAATCCCTGGTGAAGACGGTTGGCATCGGCCTGCACTCCGGCCGCAAGGTCACGCTGACCCTGCGTCCCGCGGCCGCCGGCACCGGTATCGTCTTTACCCGCGTCGACCTGCCCGAGGCCGTCGAGATTCCCGTGGCCGCGTCGGCCATCGGCGACACGCGCCTGGCGTCGGTGCTGCAGAAGGATGGCGCGCGCGTCTCCACCGTCGAGCACCTGATGTCCGCGTGCGCCGGGCTGGGCATCGACAACCTCTACGTCGACGTCGACGCCGAGGAAATCCCGATCATGGACGGCAGCGCCGCGTCCTTCGTATTCCTGCTGCAGTCGGCCGGCATTGAAGAACAGAACGCGCCGAAGACCTTCATCCGCGTCAAGAAGCCGGTGGAAGTGCGCGAAGGCGACAAGCTGGCGCGGCTCGAGCCGTTCTTCGGCTTCAAGCTGTCGTTCACCATTGACTTCCGCCACCCGGCGGTCGACAAGACCGGCCAGACCTTCTCGATCGATTTTGCCGACACCAGCTACGTGCGCGAGATTGCGCGCGCCCGCACCTTTGGCTTTGCGCACGAGGTCGAAGCCTTGCGCGAGATGGGCCTGGCGCGCGGCGGCAGCCTGGACAACGCGATCGTGCTGGACGAGCACCGCATGCTGAACAACGAGGAACTGCGCTACGGCGACGAGTTCGTGCGCCACAAGATCCTCGATGCGATCGGCGACCTGTACGTGGTGGGCCACCCGCTGATCGGTGCCTATGTGGCGAACAAGTCCGGCCACGGCCTGAACAACCAGCTGCTGCGCGCGCTGCTGGCGGACCAGGAGGCTTACGAGCTGGTCACCTTCGACCGCGTCGAGGAAGCGCCGGTGGCGTTCCTGCCGCAAGCGCAGCCGGCGTTCGCCTGAGCCACGTCGCCAAGACAAAAAAGCCGACCTGCAAGGGTCGGCTTTTTTTTGGGGCACCGGCCGCCATGTCAGCGGTGGTGGGCCAGCAGCGTATTGAGCGCATCGCGCAGCGGCGAATCCGGCAGGCTGCGTGCCAGCTGATCCAGGTTGGCGAGTCCGGTGGCAGTCATGCGGCCGCCGGTGCGGGGCCGTGCCACGGGCTCGACTTCCCAGTCCGAATGGCGCTGCACCTCCGGCTGCACCCGCACGCGGATCGAGGTGACCGGCGAGCCGCGCTGCTGCAGGCGACCGAGCAGCGTGGGGACGACCTGGCGCACCCGTGCCGCGGCCGCGCCATGGGCCGCCAGCAATAGCAGCACCTGGCCGTTGGGGTCGACCGGATCGCGCTTGACGCCGGCCACGGCGAGGCCGGCGCGCATGCCGGCCGGCAGCAGCGCCAGCACTTCGGCTTCCAGCACCGACAGCTGGCGCGCGGTCTGCAGCAGTCCGGAGACCGGGCCGGCCTTGGCCAACCAGTCATTGAGCGGCTTGGCCGCGGGGGTCTGCAGGGCGGGATGGGTGAAGCGGCGCATGCGTCCATTCTAGCAAGGGGGCGTCGGGTCCTGCGCAAGCGCCCGCGCGGCCGGCCGTGACCCCGGCACATGATAAACTCGGCGTTTTGCGCCAATCTATCCATTACCGCGCCCGGCCGCCGGAGCAGCCCGCCTTCCCTGGGGATGCCAGCCCGGTTCCGCGCAGGTGAAAGCAATCGATGATCACGGGCCTTCTCAAGAAAGTCTTCGGCAGCCGCAATGAGCGGCTGATCAAGCAATATCGCCGCACGGTGGCGCAGATCAATGCGCTGGAGCCGAAGTTCGAACAGCTCTCGGACGACGAGCTGCGCGGCATGACCGAGGCCTTCCGGCAGCGCCACGCCGGCGGCGAATCGCTCGAGGCGCTGCTGCCCGAGGCTTTCGCCGTCTGCCGCGAGGCCAGCAAGCGCGTCATGAAGATGCGCCACTTCGACGTGCAGCTGATCGGCGGCATGGTGCTGAACGACAACAAGATCGCCGAAATGCGCACCGGCGAGGGCAAGACCCTGACCGCGACGCTGGCCGTGTACCTGAATGCCATCACCGGCAAGGGCGTGCACGTGGTCACCGTCAACGACTACCTGGCCCAGCGCGACGCCGAGTGGATGGGCAAGCTGTACAACTTCCTGGGCCTGTCGGTGGGTGTCAACCTGTCGCAGATGGCGCACGATGAAAAGCAGGCTGCCTACAACGCCGACATCACCTACGGCACCAATAACGAGTTCGGCTTCGACTACCTGCGCGACAACATGGTCTACGACCCGTCGCAGCGCGTGCAGCGGCCGCTGAACTATGCCATCGTCGACGAAGTGGACTCGATCCTGATCGACGAGGCCCGCACGCCGCTGATCATCTCCGGCCAGGCCGAGAACCAGACCGACCTCTACCAGCGCATGAACGGCATCCCCAAGCTGCTCGAGCGCCAGATCGGCGAGGAAAAGGCCGACGGCACCGGCGTCGAGAAGCCCGGCGATTACTACGTCGACGAAAAGGGCCACCAGGTCTACCTGACCGAGGCCGGCCACGAAAAGGCTGAGGAAATACTGGTCCAGCAAGGGCTGATCGGCGAGGGCGAGTCGCTCTACGCGCCGCAGAACATCACCCTGATGCACCACCTGTATGCGGCGCTGCGCGCGCACAGCCTGTTCCATCGCGACCAGCACTATGTGGTGCAGAACGACGAGGTGGTGATCGTCGATGAATTCACGGGCCGCCTGATGACCGGACGGCGCTGGTCGGACGGCCTGCACCAGGCGGTCGAGGCCAAGGAAGGCGTAAGCGTCCAGCAGGAAAACCAGACCCTTGCCACCGTCACCTTCCAGAACTACTTCCGCATGTACGAGAAGCTGGCCGGCATGACCGGCACGGCCGACACGGAAGCCTATGAGTTCCAGGAGATCTACGGCCTGGAAGTGGTGGTGATTCCCACCAACCGCCCGGCCCAGCGCAAGGACCTGCAGGACCAGATCTACAAGACCGGCAAGGAACGCTACGACGCCGTGGTGCGCGACATCCGCGACTGCTACGAGCGTGGCCAGCCGGTGCTGGTGGGCACCACCTCGATCGAGACGTCGGAATACCTGTCGGGCCTGCTCGACCGCGAGAAGCTGCCGCACCAGGTGCTCAACGCCAAGCAGCACGCGCGCGAAGCCGAGATCGTGGCCCAGGCCGGCCGCCCGAAGATGATCACCATCGCCACCAACATGGCCGGCCGCGGCACCGATATCGTGCTGGGCGGCAATGTGGAAAAGCAATCCGGCTTCATCGCGGCGGACGCCAGCCTGTCGGATGCCGACAAGGCGGCGCGCATCAAGCAGCTCGAAGACGAATGGCAGTCGCTGCACGAGCAGGTCAAGGCCGCCGGCGGCCTGCATATCGTCGGCACCGAGCGTCACGAGTCGCGCCGCATCGACAACCAGCTGCGCGGCCGTGCCGGCCGCCAGGGCGACCCGGGCTCGTCGCGCTTTTACCTGTCGCTGGACGACCAGCTGCTGCGCATCTTCGCCGGCGACCGCGTGCGCGCCATCATGGAGCGCCTGAAGATGCCCGAGGGCGAGCCGATCGAAGCCGGCATCGTCACGCGCTCGATCGAATCGGCGCAGCGCAAGGTGGAAGGCCGCAACTTCGACATCCGCAAGCAGCTGCTGCAGTACGACGACGTCGCCAACGACCAGCGCAAGGAAATCTACAAGCTGCGCAACGACGTGCTCGAAGCCAATGACGTCGGCGAGATGGTGGCCAACCTGCGCGAGAGCGTGCTGGTCGAGCTGTTCCGCGACCATGTGCCGGCCGACACCATGGAAGAGCAGTGGAACATCGCCGGCCTGGAAACGCGCCTGCGCGAGGACTGGGGCCTGGAAGTGCCGCTGGCGCAGACCATCGAGGGCGCGCAGAGCATCGAGGACGAAGAGCTGCTCAACCTGATCATGAAGGCGGCGGCGGAGCGCTACGACAGCAAGGTGGCGATGGTCGGCCGCGAGTCGTTTGCCGGTTTCGAGCGCTCGGTCATGCTGCAGAGCATCGATACCCACTGGCGCGAGCACCTGGCCGCGCTCGACCACCTGCGCCAGGGCATCCACCTGCGCGGTTACGCGCAGAAGGATCCCAAGCAGGAATACAAGCGCGAGTCGTTCGAGCTGTTCGCGCGCCTGCTGGACGTGATCAAGAACGAAGTCACGCGCGTGACCTTCAACGTGCAGATCCAGTCGCCGGAAGAACTCGAGCAGGCCTCCGAGGAGATCGAGGAAGGCCTGTCGCACCTGGAGAACGTGCAGTACAAGCACGACGAGTTCGCCGAAGGCCGCGAGCCGGTCGAGGAAGCGCCGTCGCACCGCACCGGCACGGCCATGGCCGCCGCCGAGCTGGCGCTGGCGGGCATGCCCAAGGTCGGCCGCAACGACCCGTGCCCGTGCGGCTCGGGCAAGAAGTTCAAGCAGTGCCACGGCAAGCTCAGCTGAACTGAGCCACGCCGGGCATCCGGCATGACGTTGCTCCCCGCCGCAGGGGAGTGACGCAAGAGGTAATCGAACATGCCCGCCTTCGCGGGCATGTTCGTCTGAAACAAGCAACAACAGAAGCGCGCTTCCAACAGAGGAGTTCCACATGCCCGTCAATCTTCCGCTGCCGCAGGCAGAGCACCTGAAACCCGTCGCCGGCGTGGAGCTGGGCTGGGCCGAAGCCGGCATCCGCAAGGCCAACCGCAAGGACGTGCTGGTGGTGCGCGTGGCCGAAGGCAGCACGGTGGCCGGCGTTTTTACCAGCAACCGCTTCTGTGCCGCGCCGGTGCAGGTTTGCCGCGAACACCTCGCTGTTGCGGACAAGTCGGGCAAGGGGATCCGGGCGCTGGTGGTCAATACCGGCAATGCCAACGCCGGCACCGGTGAACCCGGCCTGGCCAATGCCCGCGCCACCTGCGACGCGCTGGCCGCGCAGCTGCGCATCGGCGCCGAGCAGGTGCTGCCGTTCTCGACCGGCGTGATCCTGGAACCGCTGCCGGTAGACCGCCTGGTGGCTGGCCTGCCCGCCGCCATCGCCAACGCGAAGCCGGACAACTGGCTGGCCGCCGCCGAGGCCATCATGACCACCGACACGCAGCCCAAGGCGGCTTCGCGCACGGTGCAGATCGACGGCAAGACCGTGACGCTGTCGGGCATCAGCAAGGGCGCCGGCATGATCCGCCCCAACATGGCGACCATGCTCGGCTTCATCGCCATGGATGCCGCCGTGGCCCAGCCGGTGCTGCAGGCGCTGGTGTCGCATGCCGCCGACCACTCGTTCAACAGCATCACCATCGACGGCGATACCTCGACCAACGACTCGTTCGTGCTGATCGCGACGGGCAAATCCGGCGCGGTGGTCGACCGCGCCGAAGGCCCCGCGTTCGAGGCCCTGCGCGATGCGGTGACCGCGCTGGCGCAGGAGCTGGCGCAGATGATCGTGCGCGATGGCGAAGGCGCCACCAAGCTGATGACCATCCGCGTGGAAGGCGGCAAGGATGTGGCGGAATGCCGCCAGATCGCCTACGCGGTGGCGCACTCGCCGCTGGTCAAGACCGCGTTCTATGCTTCGGACCCCAACCTGGGCCGCATCCTGGCCGCGGTTGGCTACGCCGGCGTGGATGATCTGGACGTCGATCGCGTCAACCTGTGGCTGGACGATGTCTGGGTCGCCCGCGACGGCGGCCGCAACCCCGACTACCGCGAGGAAGACGGCCAGCGCGTGATGAAGCAGGCCGAGATCACCGTGCGCATCGCGCTCGGCCGCGGCCATGCCGAAGCCACCGTCTGGACCTGCGACCTGTCGCACGACTACGTGTCGATCAACGCCGACTACCGTTCCTAATCTGTCATTGTCCCCGCCATGTCCGACCTCGCCGCCCGCCTCGACAATTTCCTCGCCCGACTCGAACAATGGCTGCCGCCGCAACTGGGCGACGCCGACTGGCAGGAGGCCGTGGCATTTCGCTGGCGCAAGCGGCAAAGCCTGTTCGGCAATATCGGCTACCTGCAGCCGGTGCGCCAGCTGCCGCCGATCCACCTGGACGACCTGAAGAACATCGAGCGCCAGAAGGACGCCATCGTCGGCAATACGCGCCAGTTCGTGAACCGCCTGCCCGCCAACAACGTGCTGCTGACCGGCGCGCGCGGCACCGGCAAGTCGTCGCTGATCAAGGCGTGCCTCAATGCCTTCGTCAAGGACGGGCTGCGGCTGGTCGAGGTCGACAAGGACGACCTGGGCGACCTCGGCGATATCGTCGAGCTGGTCTCGCAACGCCCCGAGCGCTTCGTGATCTTCTGTGACGACCTGTCGTTCGAGGAAGGCGAGTCGGGCTACAAGTCGCTCAAGTCGGCACTGGATGGCTCGGTGGCGGCGCAGTCGGACAACGTGCTGATCTACGCCACGTCCAACCGCCGGCACCTGCTGCCGGAGTACATGAAGGACAACGAGACCTACCGCCACACCGACGACGGCGAGATCCACCCCGGCGAAGTGGTGGAAGAGAAGATCTCGCTGTCGGAGCGCTTCGGGCTGTGGCTGTCGTTCTACCCGCCCAAGCAGGACGAGTACCTGGCCATCGTCGGCCACTGGCTCCGCCACTTCGGCTGTACCGACGAGGACATCGCCGCCGCGCGCGGCGACGCGCTGGTGTGGGCGCTGGAACGCGGTTCGCGCTCGGGCCGCGTGGCCTGGCAGTTCGCGCGCGACTGGGGCGGCAAGCACGGCAAGCCGTATCTCCCGGAAGTTCCCGGCGAGGCGAAGGCATGAGCGTGGCGACGCAGAACCCTGCAACCACAGGCGGCAACCCGCCGCGCAAGGTGACCGAGGTGGCGGTCGGGGTGCTGGTGCAGCCCGACGGCCGCTTCCTGCTGGCACAGCGCCCGGCCGGCAAGCCCTACGAGGGCTACTGGGAATTTCCCGGCGGCAAGCTCGAGCCGGGCGAATCGGTGGAGGCGGCGCTGGCGCGCGAGCTGCATGAAGAACTGGGTCTTGATGTCACGCAAAGCGAGCGCTGGCACATCCTGGAACATGACTACCCGCACGCCTATGTGCGGCTGCATTTCTGCAAGGTCACGGCCTGGCAGGGCGAACCCGTCGGCCGCGAAGGCCAGGCGTTCTCGTGGCAGGGCACGCCGGTGACGGTGGGGCCGCTGCTGCCGGCAACCATTCCCGTGGTGGCGTGGCTGGCCGAGGAATCGCGCCACGGCTGAGCTTGCCGTCCGCATCACTGACAAGCGGCCGCGGCGCCCGCTTGTGCGCCGCCCGGGCCGGGCCGGCCCGGATCCACAGGAAAGGAACCCAGCATGCTACGTGTCGATCGTATCGCCGACGACGTTTCCCTGCCTGAACTGACCCTGCGCGGCATTGTCCTCGGTGCGCTGATCACGGTCGTGTTCACCGCCTCCAATATCTACCTGGGCCTGAAGGTCGGCCTGACCTTCTCGTCGGCGATCCCGGCGGCCGTGATCTCGATGGCCGTGCTGCGGCTCTTTCCCGGCGCCAACATCCTCGAAAACAACATGGTGCAGACGCAGGCGTCGGCCGCCGGCACCCTGTCGTCGATCATCTTTATCCTGCCCGGCCTGGTCATGCTGGGCCACTGGCAGGGCTTTCCCTTCTGGCAGACGCTGGCGATCTGCGCCGCCGGCGGCATGCTGGGCGTGGTGTTCAGCATCCCGCTGCGCCATGCCATGGTGGTGCAGAGCGAGCTGCCATACCCCGAGGGCGTAGCCGCGGCGGAAATCCTGCGCGTGGGCAGCGCCGCGCCGGCGCAGGCCACGCCGGGCCAGAAGCCGCAGGCGACCGGCCTGGCCGACCTGATGGCCGGAAGCCTGGTGGCGGGGCTGTTCAGCTTCGCCGCCGGCGGGCTGCGCGTGCTGGCCGAGGGTGCCAATTTCTGGCTGTCGGCGGGCGCCTCGGTGGTGCGGTTGTCGATGGGCTTCTCGCTGGCGCTGGTGGGCGCAGGCTATCTGGTCGGTATCGTCGGCGGGCTGGCGATGCTGCTGGGGCTGGTGCTGACCTGGGGCGTGGCGGTGCCGTGGCTGACCGCCGTCACGCCGCGCCCGGACGGCGCCACGCTGTCGGCCTTCGGCACCCTGGTGTGGAGCCAGCAGGCGCGGTTCATCGGCGCCGGCACCATCGGCATCGCCGCAATCTGGACGCTGCTGTCACTGGCCAGGCCGATGCTGGAAGGCATCCGCGCCTCGTTCGGCGCGCTGCAGGGCGGCCCGGCGGGGCAAGGCAAGATGCCGCGCACCCAGCAGGACATGCCGGCGAAGTGGATCGGGCTGGTAATGCTGGCGCTGCTGGTGGTACTGGTGACCGTGTTCGCCTGGTTCCTCGCGCCGGCGCCGCTCGATGGCGCGGCGCGCTGGCGCCTGGTGGTCTATGCGGTGGTGTTCGCGTTCATCTTCGGCTTCCTGGTGGCGGCGGCGTGCGGCTACATGGCCGGGCTGGTGGGCTCGTCGGCCAGCCCGATTTCGGGCATCGGCATCATCGCGGTGATCCTGGTGTCGCTGCTGATCCTGCTGGCGGGCCAGGCCGACGGGCTGCTGGACACGTCCGAGGGCAGCAAGTTCGCGATCGCGCTGGCGATCTTCACCACCTCGGCGGTGGTGGCGGTGGCTTCCATCGCCAATGACAACCTGCAGGACCTGAAGACCGGCTGGCTGGTCGGCGCCACGCCGTGGCGCCAGCAGGTGGCGCTGCTGATCGGCTGCGTGGTTGGCGCCGCGGTGATCCCACCGGTGCTGGAGTTGCTCTACAGCGCCTACGGCTTCGCCGGCGCGCTGCCGCGCGCGGGCATGGACCCCAACCAGGCACTGGCCGCGCCGCAGGCAACGCTGATGACCGCGATCGCCACCGGCATCTTCACCCACCAGCTCAACTGGACCATGATCCTGATCGGCATCGGGCTGGGCGTGGTGCTGATCGCGATCGACGAGGTCCTGCGCCGCCGTGCCGGTCCGGCGCAGCTGCCGGTGCTGGCGGTGGGCATCGGCATCTACCTGCCGCCGACGATCAGCTCGGCGCTGGTGGTGGGCGCCGTACTGTCGTGGCTCCTGCTGCGTGCCGAGCGCCGCCGCGCCACCGCGCGCGGCGACGATGTGAAGCTGGCGCTGGCGCATGCCGAGCGGCGCGGCACGCTGCTGGCGTCCGGCCTGATCGTCGGTGAAAGCCTGGTCGGCGTGATGCTGGCCGCGGTGATCGGCCTGTCAGGTAGCGATGCGCCGCTGGCGCTGGTCGGGGGCGGGTTTGAAGCGACCGCGCAATGGCTGGGCCTGGCGGTGTTCGTGCTGGTGTGCGTGGGCTTCTACCGCCGCGTGCTGGCGGCGGCGCACTGAAGGCGAGTGCGCCTGCGTCGCGCCTTCAGTCGTCCTCGTCTTCAGGCTGGTCGGCGGAGGTCTCGCCCGGCTTGCCGCCGATCACGTATTTCTCCGACGCCCAGGCGCCGAGATCGATCTGCTTGCAGCGCTCGGAACAGAACGGGCGGAATTTGTTGTCGGGCACCCAGGCCACCTCGGTGCCGCAGGTGGGGCATTTGACGACAGCAGGCATGGCGTTCAGCAGGCTTCAGAAATTGCAGAGTTTCAGCAGGAACGGGATATCCGCATCGACCGAGCGCGGGCGCAGGTCGCCGTCCTGTTGCGTGAAGCGCACCCACAGCATGTACTTGTTGGCACTCATCTCGGGGATGAAGGCCAGCAGCGAATCGTCCAGGTAGACCTGCATCAGCTGGTAGCTGCGGCCCGACAGCATCTGCTGGTAGCTGCCGCCGGTGGCGATCACCTTGCCGCTCTGGCCCGCTTCACGCAGCAGGCGCAGCACGATGGTGGTGCCCATGCGCAGCGACACCAGCGGACGCGCCCATTTCAGGATGTCGGCGCGGCGGTCTTCGGCGGGACGATGCTGCCACGCATAGTAGGCGGGCAGGTCGAACTCGCAGGTGCCACCGGGAATGATGGCGCGGCTGCGGATGCTGGTCAGCCACTCATTGTCGGTCAGCAACTGGCCGGCCTTGCCCACGGTCTGGTTGAGCAGGGCGATGCCCTGCTCGATCTCGCCGATGACCGCGTCGAGCGCGTCCTGGTCGATCTGCGGATTGGCGCGCAGCGGCGCCAGAGCCTGGCGCTGGCGCTCCAGCTCCTTGATCAGGTCGGTCTTCAGGTCGGCGCGTCCGGCGACGTCGATGATCTCGAACAGCGTGGTCAGCGCGACATGGTGCTGCTGGGCATGATCCTGGCCGAGGAAGTATTCCAGCCGATCGAACAGGTCCTCCAGGCGCAGGAGTGTCCTGATGCGTTCGTTGAAAGGGTATTCGTACAGAATCAAGTGCTGTGTCCGTGCAGGGCGTCGGGCGCTTCAGGGGCGGCCCGGTGCAGAATGAGGCCCGGGAAATACCGGAAAGGGTGATCTATGCGCGTTGGATACCGGCACTATGCGGCGATTTCCCGGCATGTTCCAGCGCATTCTATGCGAGACAAGGTCGGAGGACAATGTCGCGTGCGTGATGCAATGCGCCAGAGCGCCGGCCCGGCGCGTTATGGATGGACCGTGCCCGCGGCGGACAGTTCACGGTAGTAGCGGTCGAGCCGGTCGACCTGCGCCACCAGGGCTTCGACCGGCCCGTCGTTATCGATGACGTCGTCGGCACATGCCAGGCGCGCGCCGCGTGTCGCCTGTCTGGCCATGATTGCCAATACCTGCTCGCGGCTGAAGCCGTTGCGCGACATCACCCGGGCCACCTGCGTGGCTTCGCTGCAGTCGACCACCAGCACGCGGCCCACGCGCTCGCGCCACGAGCCCGATTCCACCAGCAGCGGCACCACGTAGATCAGGTAGGGATGCGCGCCCCCGGCGCGGATCGACTGCGCGCGTTCGGTGGTCAGCGCGCGGATCAGCGGGTGCGTGATGGCTTCCAGCCGCGCCTTGGCGGCCGGGTCGGCAAACACCAGCGCGCGCATCGCATCGCGGTCCATGGCGCCGTCCGGGCGCAGGCAACCCGGGCCGAAGGCCTCGACCAGCGCCGGGATGGCACGCCCGCCGGGGGCGGTGATTTCATGCGCGAGCAGGTCGGTATCGATGAGCGCGGCGCCGCGCGCGGCGAACATGTCGGCCACGCGGGTCTTGCCGCTGCCGATGCCGCCGGTCAGTCCGATTTCCAGCATGTGGGGTTCAGTCAGGCGTTGGTTGCCGCAACGATACCAGCTTCGGCGGCTTCAACCGCTATTCCATCATGGCCGCAGCCGCCGGGCACCGCGGCAGGCCGTTACCAGGCAAACCACGGCAGCACGCCGGGGCCGAACAGCAGCACCACCACGCCGGCCAGCGCAATAAAGGGCCCGAACGGGAACGGCGTATCGCGCTCCTGGCGACGCAGCGCGATATTGGCCAGCCCGAACAGCACGCCGGCCACCGACGACAGCAGCACCAGCGCCGGCAGCGCCTGCCAGCCGAACCAGGCGCCCAGCGCCGCCATCAGCTTGAAGTCTCCGAAACCCATGCCTTCCTTGCCGCGCAGCAGCCGGAACAGCCAGTACGCGATCCACAGCACCAGGTAGCCGGCGGCGGCGCCAATGACCGCGTCGGGCAGCGCCACGAACAGGCCGGCCAGGTTGAGCAGCAGGCCCAGCCATAGCAGCGGCAGCGTGATCTGGTCCGGCAGCAATTGCGTATCGGCATCGATCATGGTCAGTGCCAGCAGGCCCCATACCAGCACCAGCGCGGCCAGCGCCTGCGCGCCCGGGCCGAAGCGCCAAGCCACCAGCGCGCTCAGCACGCCGCAGGCCAGCTCCACCAGCGGATAGCGCACGCTGATCGGCGCCTTGCATGCCGAGCAGCGACCACGCAGCAACAGATAGCTCAGCACCGGCACGTTTTCCCACGGGGCGATGGCGTGGCCGCAATGCGGGCAGGCCGAGCGCGGCACCATCAGGTTGTAGCGGCCGGGGTAGGGCAGCGGGTCGCCGCGCAACTGGGCAATGTAGTTGGCCTCGTCGCGCTCCATCATGCGCGGCACGCGGTGGATCACCACGTTGAGGAAACTGCCGACCACCAGCCCGAGCAGCGCCGCTGCCGCCACCAGGAAGGCGGGCGGCAGCGCCGCCAGCGCGTGCAGCAGCGGCGCGGTGCCGGTCGGATAGGGAGATGCGGACCACACAGGCTGCATCGCTTACACCACCTGGCCCAGCTTGAAGATCGGCAGGTACATCGCCACCACCATGCCGCCAATCAGCACGCCCAGCACCACGATGATCAGCGGCTCGATCAGGCTGGAGATGGCGGCGACGGCATCGTCCACCTCGCGCTCGTAGAACTCCGCGACCTTCAGCAGCATGTTGTCCAGCGCGCCGGATTCTTCGCCGATCTGCGTCATCTGCAGCACCATGTTGTCGAACACATGGGTCGCCTGCATCGCGTTGGTCAGGCTGGTGCCGATGCGCACCGATTGCTCGATCTCGCGGGTGGCGTCGTAGTAGACCCAGTTGCCGGCGGCGCCGGCCACGGACTCCATCGACTCCACCAGCGGCGTACCGGCCGCGAACATCGTCGCCAGCGTGCGGGTCCAGCGCGCGATCACGGCCTTGCGGAACAGGTTGCCGAAGATCGGCAGCTTCAGCAGTGCGCGGTCGGTGGCGCGCTGCACCTTCTCGGATTTCTTCAGTGCGCGCAGGTAGAAACTGATGCCGGCCACCGGTGCGCCGATCACCAGGTACCAGTACTGGACGAAGAAATCCGAGATCGCGATCACCAGCAGCGTCGGCGCGGGCAGGTTGGCACCGAAGCTGGAGAACACCCCCTTGAACGCCGGGATCACGAACAGCATCAGGATCACCGTGACGGCAAATGCCACGGTCAGCACCGCGATCGGATAGATCATTGCCGACTTGATCTGGCTCTTCAGCGCGATGGTCTTCTCCATGTAGAGCGACAGGCGCTCCAGCAGCGAGTCCAGGATGCCGCCCTGTTCGCCCGCGTCGATCAGGTTGCAATACAGCGTGTCGAAGTACTTCGGATGGCGCCGGAACGCCGCGGCCATGCTGCTGCCGGCCTCGATGTCGAAGCGGATGTCGGACAGCAGCTGGGTGAAGTTGGGATTTACGTGCCCACGCGCGATGATATCGATCGACTGCAGCAGCGGGATGCCGGCCTTGAGCATGGTCGACAGCTGCCGGGTGAAGTAGGCGATGTCCTTCTCGGTGATCTTGCGCCCGCGCGCGGCCTTGCGCTTTTTCAGCTTGACGATGGTCAGGCCCTGCTTGCGCAGCGTGGCGGTGACTTCGGCCTGGTTTTCGGCGCGCAGCTCGCCAGTGAAGGTCTTGCCCTTGCGGTCCTTGCCTTCCCACTCGAAGATGTACTGGGTGGGGGCCTTGCGTCCCTTCCCTGATTTGGCCCGTGACGGTGCCCCCGTCCGGGCGCTCGCTGCTGGTGCGCGCGTCGCCATGGTATTGACCCCCGATGCAAATGACGCTTGTTCTGCGTCTTGTCTTTACGTTGTGTGGTGCTTCCCTACGTATTAGTGGTCGCCAGCACTTCTTCGAGTGACGTGACGCCCTGCTTCACCTTCAGCAGCCCCGCTTCGCGCAACGATAGCACGCCGTCCTTGCGCGCCTGCTCGGCAATCTGCAGCGCGGTCCCGTGCGCCAGGATGATCTCCTGCATGGCCTCGGTAATCGGCATCACCTGGTAGATGCCGCAGCGGCCCTTGTAGCCGGTGCCATTGCAGCGCTCGCAGCCGACCGGGTGGTAGGGCTGCCAGCTGCCGTCCAGGTCGTGCTCGCGAAAGCCCGCTTCCAGCAGGGCCTCGCGCGGGATCTCGCCCTCGCGCTTGCAGGTGCACAGCCGCCGCGCCAGCCGCTGCGCGGTGATCATCAGCACGCTCGAGGCAATGTTGAAGGCGGCCACGCCCATGTTCATCAGGCGGGTCAGCGTGGTCGGGGCGTCATTGGTGTGCAGCGTCGACAACACCAGGTGGCCGGTCTGCGCGGCCTTGATCGAAATGTCGGCGGTTTCCAGGTCCCGGATTTCGCCGACCATGATGATGTCCGGATCCTGGCGCAGGAACGATCGCAGCGCCGCCGCAAAGGTCAGCCCCGCCTTGTCGTTGACATTGACCTGGTTGATGCCCGGCAGCTGGATTTCGGCCGGGTCCTCGGCCGTGGAGATATTGATGTCGCCCTGGTTCAGCAGGTTCAGGAAGGTGTACAGCGACACTGTCTTGCCGCTGCCGGTGGGGCCGGTCACCAGCACCATGCCATAGGGGCGCTTGATCACGTCCAGTAGCAGCGCCTTCTGCTCCGGCTCATAGCCGAGCTGGTCGATATCGAGCTTGTCGGACGACGATTCCAGGATCCGCATCACGATCTTCTCGCCGAACAGCGTCGGCAGCGTCGACACGCGGAAGTCCACCGCCTTCTCGACGGTTTCCTTGGCGTCCTTGTCCTTGGGCAGCGCGATCAGCAGCTTCATGCGGCCGTCCTGCGGCACGCGCTTTTCAGAAATATCCAACCGCGACAGCACCTTGATGCGCGTTGCGATCTTGTCGCGGATGTCCAGCGGCGGGCGCGCGACCTCCTGCAGCACGCCATCGACGCGGAAGCGGACGCGGTAGAAGGTCTCGAACGGCTCGAAGTGCAGGTCCGACGCGCCGCGGTGGAAGGCTTCGGTCAGCAGCTTCTGCAGGAAACGCACCACTGGGGCGTCGTCGATGTTGTCGGCCGTGGTGCGGTTGCGCTGGTTGCCGGCGGCGGCCACCGGATCGTATTCGATCATCTTGCGCTCGGCCTGCACCGGCGAGATGTTCTTGAGCGTGCCCAGCGCCTCGCCGGCGGCGCGCACATGCTTCATCAGCTTGTCGTGCTCGACCACCACCGCTTCGACCGGCAGCTTGTACTTGTCGCGGATCGCGTCCAGGCCGGCCTGGTTGGACGGATCGGAGATCGCCAGGACCAGGCGGTTCTCGCGCCGGCCCAGCGGCAGCAACCGGTGGGCATGGAATTCGCGGTTGCCGGCCAGCGCCGGCGGCACCTTGGCGAGGTTGTACTGGGCCAGGTCCAGCAGCGGCAGCTGGTACTTGTCCGCGGCGAACAGCGCCAGGTCGTGCGCGCTCATGGTGCCGCTGCCGACGATCTCGTCGATCAGCTGCGATTGCTTTTCACGCGCGGCCTGCTCCAGCTGAGCAAGCAGGGCGGGCGCGATACGCCGGCTCTGGGCCAGGGCAAGTCCGAGTGTCATGGCAGGTGCGCGATGCAGTTAGGCGGTAAGGCATGCAGGCAAGGGCGGACGTACCCACGTCCCCGGCTCGGGGCAGTTTGACGCTGGGGTCACTTTTTGTAAAGGCGATGACGGCGGGGTATTGGCGTTTGCGCGACACGGGCGCAACCCTACTTGCGCGGGGAGAAATGGCGCTGATAAATGACAGGGTTGGGGGCTTCGGACCGTCCGCCAGCGTCGTGGCGCAACAAGGGTGGCGGAATTCCGCGGAGCCAGAATGGCAAAAGGCCGAACTCACTGAGTTCGGCCTTTTTAAATCTGGTCGGGGTGAGAGGATTCGAACCTCCGGCCTCTACGTCCCGAACGTAGCGCTCTACCAGGCTAAGCTACACCCCGATTTGGTCTGCCGGCAGACGTTTTGGCGTCAGCAGCAAAGAACGTAAGTTTAGCAGTGTTTTTTTTGGAATGGAAGAGGGCGGAGGCAAACGCCGCGCGTCCCGGGTCAGGACTGTCGCTGCAGCGAGAACGCGCAGAGCTGGATCAGAGTTTCCTTCAGTTCGGACGGCGGGAACTGCCGGGCCGCCTGCTCGGCGGCTTCGGCCTCGCGCCGTGCGGCTTCGAAGGTGACCCCGAGCGCGCCACTGGCGTGGATCGCGGCAAAGACGGCGTCGAAATGCTCGGTGCCGCCTTGCACGATCGCGTCGCGCGCCAGCTGGCGCTGCTCCGCGGTGCCGTGCTCCAGCAGGTGCAGCAGCGGCAGGGTGGGTTTGCCTTCGCGCAGGTCGTCGCCGGCGTTTTTGCCCATCTGCTCGGCACTGGCGGTGTAGTCCAGCATGTCGTCGATCAGCTGGAACGCGGTGCCGATGCGGCGGCCATATTCGGCGGCGGCTTCTTCCATCTGTGCGTCGGCGCCGGCCAGCACCGCACCCAGCTGCGCGGCGGCCTCGAACAGCTTGGCGGTCTTGTAGCGGATCACCTGCAGGTAGCGCTCGACGGTGACGTCGGGGTCGTGCATGTTCAGCAGCTGCAGCACTTCGCCCTCGGCGATCACGTTGGTCGCGTTGGACAGGATCTCCATGATGCGCATGCTGCCGGCATCGACCATCATCTGGAACGCGCGCGAATAGAGGAAGTCGCCCACCAGCACGCTGGCGGCATTGCCGAACACGGCGTTGGCGGTGTCGCGCCCGCGCCGCAGCTCGGACTCGTCGACGACATCGTCGTGCAGCAGGGTCGCGGTATGGATGAATTCCACGACGGCGGCCAGCTCATGGTGGCGGTTGCCGTCGTAGCCCAGCGCGCGCGCCGTCAGCAGCAGGATCACCGGGCGCAGGCGCTTGCCGCCGGCACCGATGATGTATTCGCCAATCTGTTCGATCAGCGGGACTTCGGAAGACAGCCGCTGGCGGATAACAGCATCGACCGCGCGCATGTCTGCAGCGACCGGGGCAAGCAAGGCAGTGGCGGAAGGCTGGGGCAAGATGAGATCACCGTTACGCAAAACCGGTCGATTATATGCGATGCACGCGGCGTTCTACGCATGCATGCCCCGGGTTCTTGCCGGGCGGCGGCTCAGGCTATGCGTGCAGGGCGTCGATAAGCGGCGCTACTATAATCCGGGCATGGACAAGCCCGTACCTCGCCGCCCACTGCGCCGCACCGCCTGGTGGGTGGCGTTTGCCGCACTGGCGGGGTTTCTTCTCGCCGATCTGACCTGAGCGAAGCCGTCACCGGGTGTGCCGGCCGCGCCGCTCACAGGCTATGTGCCTGTTTTCTTTGCGGTTTTCCCAGATCTCGTTTACAATTCCCGGTTTCCTCCGGTAGTCGCTCGCCTTGCGGGTCCTTGCCGGTGGGGGATAACCGGGGCCGCATCGCGCGGTTTCGGCGTTTTATTCACATCCGAGAGGTTCGACAATGTACGCGGTCGTAAAAACCGGCGGCAAGCAATACAAGGTTGCTGCTGGCGAAAAACTGAAAGTAGAACAGATACCGGCAGACATTGGCGCAGAAATCACGCTCGACCAGGTGCTCGCAGTGGGCGCCGGCGACCAAATCAAGTTTGGTACGCCGCTGGTGAGCGGGGCTTCCGTCAAGGCTACCGTTATCTCCCAGGGTCGTCACGACAAGGTGAAGATCTTCAAGATGCGCCGTCGCAAGCACTACCAGAAGCGTCAGGGCCATCGTCAGAATTACACCGAACTGCGCATCGAAGAGATCGTTGCCTGATCGATCGAGCGTAATCCGGTAAAGCGACAGGAGTAAGACATGGCACAGAAAAAAGGCGGCGGTTCCACGCGGAACGGCCGTGATTCCGAATCGAAGCGTCTGGGCGTGAAGGTGTTTGGTGGCCAGGCCATCAACGCCGGTGGCATCATCGTGCGCCAGCGCGGTACCCGCGTGCATGCCGGCGACAACGTCGGCGTGGGCAAGGACCACACGCTGTTCGCCCTGATCGACGGCCACGTGCAGTTCGCCGTCAAGGGCCCTGCCAAGAAGCAGCAAGTCAGCGTCGTCCCGGCGGCCTGATCACAGCCTTTGCAGGATGAAAGGCCCCGCAACGCTTGCGGGGCTTTTTCTTTTCTGGCGAAGTAAACTACGCCGGTCCCCGATCTGCCGATCCATCACGGAAAATCCATCATGAAGTTCATCGACGAAGCCCGAATCGAAGCCATTGCCGGCAACGGCGGCAATGGCAGCGCCTCGTTCCGGCGCGAGAAGTTTGTGCCCTTCGGCGGCCCGGATGGTGGCGACGGCGGCCGGGGCGGCAGCGTGTTCGCCCAGGCGGACCGCAATATCAATACGCTGATCGACTTCCGCTACGCCAAGAAGCATGTGGCCAGGAACGGCGAAAATGGCCGCGGCTCCGATTGCTACGGCGCGGCCGGTGAAGACATCACGCTGCGCATGCCGGTAGGCACGCTGATCACCGACATGGACACCGGCGAAGTCATTGCCGACCTGACCGAGCATGGCCAGCGCGTGTGCCTGGCCGAAGGCGGCATGGGCGGCTGGGGCAACCTGCACTTCAAGTCCAGTACCAACCGTGCGCCGCGCCAGCAGGTCGACGGCAAGCCGGGCGAGCGCCGCATGCTCAAGCTCGAGCTCAAGGTGCTGGCCGACGTCGGCCTGCTGGGCATGCCCAACGCCGGCAAGTCGACCTTTATCTCGCATATTTCCAATGCGCGCCCGAAGGTGGCGGACTATCCGTTCACCACGCTTCACCCCAACCTGGGCGTGGTGCGCGTGGACCACGAGCAATCGTTCGTGGTCGCCGACATTCCGGGCCTGATCGAAGGCGCGGCCGAGGGCGCGGGCCTGGGCCACCAGTTCCTGCGCCACCTGCAGCGCACCGGGCTGCTGCTGCATATCGTGGACCTGGCACCGTTCGACGAAGCGGTCGACCCGGTCGCCGAGGCCAAGGCCATCGTCAACGAGCTGAAGAAGTACGACGAAACGCTGTACGAGAAGCCGCGCTGGCTGGTGCTGAACAAGCTCGACGTGGTGCCCGAGGACGAGCGTGCCACCCGCGTAAAGGACTTCCTCAAGCGCTACAAGTGGAAGGGCCCGGTGTTCCAGATCTCGGCGCTGACCGGCGAAGGCTGCCGCGAGCTGATCTACGCGATCAAGGACCACCTGCAGGCGATCAAGGCCGAGGAGGCCGCGGCGCTGGCAGAGCCGGACATCCGCCTGGACGAACGGCTGCATAACGTCGACCAGGGGCAGGGCGAGGCATAAGCGGCGCGCCTGACGCGTGCCTCTGGTTGGCTCCCCTCTCCCGCTTGCGGGAGAGGGGCAGGGGGTGAGGGCGGGGGCCCGATCGGGCGTGGCGCCTTGTCAAACCACCCCTCACCCTGCCCTCTCCCCTGAGGGGGGAGAGGGAAACACAATCGCAGACAGGATTTCCACCATGCAATCGGTCATCGCGCAGGCAAAGCGCATCGTCGTCAAAGTGGGCTCCAGCCTGGTCACCAACGACGGCAAGGGGCTCGACCACGACGCCATCGCCCGCTGGGCGGCCCAGATCGCCAAGCTGCGCGTGGCCGGCAAGGAAGTGGTGCTGGTCAGCTCCGGCGCTATCGCCGAAGGCATGCAGCGCCTGGGCTGGGTGCGGCGCCCGAAGGAAATCCATGAACTGCAAGCCGCCGCGGCGGTTGGACAGATGGGGCTGGCGCAGGTCTATGAGAGCCAGTTCGGCCGCTATGGCATCCGTACCGCGCAGGTGCTGCTGACCCACGCCGACCTGGCCGACCGCGAGCGCTACTTGAACGCCCGCTCCACGCTGCTGACGCTGCTGTCGCTGGGCGTGGTGCCGATCATCAACGAGAACGACACCGTGGTCACCGACGAAATCAAGTTCGGCGACAACGATACGCTCGGTGCGCTGGTCACCAACCTGATCGAAGGCGACGCGCTGGTGATCCTGACCGACCAGCGTGGCCTGTACACCGCCGATCCGCGCAAGGACCCGGCTGCGCAGTTCGTCGACGAAGCCCTAGCCGGCACGCCCGAGCTGGAAGCCATGGCGGGTGGCGCCGGCACGTCGATCGGCCGCGGCGGCATGCTGACCAAGATCCTGGCGGCCAAGCGCGCGGCCAAATCGGGCGCCCATACCACCATCGCCTCCGGGCGCGAGGCCAACGTGCTGGAGCGCCTGGCGGCCGGCGAGGCGATCGGCACCCAGCTGCTGGCGCCGACGGGCCGGCTGACGGCGCGCAAGCAGTGGATGGCCGACCACCTGCAGCTACGCGGCCGGGTCGTGATCGACAACGGCGCGGTCGAGAAGCTCACCAGCGGCGGCAAGTCGCTGCTGCCGATCGGCGTGGTCGAAGTGCAGGGCGAATTCGCCCGCGGCGAGGTGATCGCCTGCGTCGATGCGCTAGGCAAAGAGGTGGCGCGCGGCATCACCAACTATTCCAGCGCCGAAGCGCGGCTGATCGCGCGCAAGCCTTCGTCCGAGATCGAAGCCGTGCTCGGCCACCTGAACGAGCCGGAACTGATCCATCGCGACAACCTGGTGCTGGTCTGAGCGACGGCAGCAAAAACGGCGGAACTGCCAGGCAGTTCCGCCGTTTTTTTATGCCGGATGCGCGCGCTCAGCGCTGGCGCGGTGCGCGCGATTGCAGCTCGCGCACCATGTCCGCGGGCGTGCCGGCCACGGTGCGGCCCTCGCAGAAGAAATCCACCGCCAGCGTGGCGGCGTAGGCGTTGCGCGCCCCGGTTTCCATGCGGTGCCAGGTCTCGCCGTAGTCGCTGCTGTTGGGCACCCACTCGGTGGCACCCTTCGGCAGCGTCGCGTACAGCTTGCGCTCGAACGCGTCGCAGCGCAGGCCTTCGAAGGTCACGTTGCGCGCGCCGCTCTGGCTGGTGGTGACCGCGGTGTAGCGCACCACGTTATCCTTGCCCACCGAGATCGACTTGCTGTCCACCGCGAACGACAGCGTGCCGGTGCCCGCCACCGAGAACGGGATTAGGTTGGCGTCCTGCGGCAAGGCCGGCAGCATGGCCTTGGCTTCTTCGAAGGTCTTGGGCGCGAACGGGTTGTTCCAGGTGCTTTCTTCCGCCGCCATCTCCTTGCCGGTGGTCTTGCAGCCGGCCAGGGCCAGGCTGGCCGCGGCAAGCAGCAATCCGGCCGCGCTCAGGCCGCTGCGGCGGCCCACGCCGGTCAAACTAGTCATCAGTGCTCCGTGAAGTGGATACCGGCGTCGCCGGCGAAACGTACTCGGCCGTGCCGGGGGCTTCGGCATTGCCGTCGGCGTCGGCCTGCTGCGCGGCCTGGGCGCGGCTCAGCGCCTGTCCGCGCGGCCCGCCGTGGCGCCCGTGCACGCCGTGGCCACCATGGGCGCCATGCGTACCATACGGACTGAGCGGCACGCGCGGATGCCGGTTCAGGAAGCGTGACAATTCCGTCAGCGCCATCTGGTAGACATCGCGCTTGAATTCGATCACGGCCTCGAGCGGGACCCAGTAATGGCTCCAGCGCCAGGCATCGAATTCCGGGTGCTCGGTGGCGCGCAGGTGGATGTCGCAGTCCCTGCCGGCCATGCGCAGCAGGAACCAGATTTGTTTCTGGCCCTTGTAGTGGCCGCGGATCTCGCGGCGGATGAACTTGTCCGGCACCTCGTAACGCAGCCAGTCGCGCGTGCGACCGACGATCCTGACGTGCTCCGGAAGCAGGCCGATTTCCTCATGCAGTTCGCGGTACATGGCCTGTTCCGGCGTTTCGCCGTACTTGATGCCGCCTTGCGGAAACTGCCATGAGTGTTCGCCGATTCGCTTGCCCCAGAAAACCTCGTTTCTTGCGTTGAGGAGGATGATGCCGACGTTCGGGCGAAAGCCTTCACGATCGAGCATGACTGCACCTCGAATCCTTTAGAATTACGCTGATTATAAAGGAAGCGCGCAGCCGGGCCCGGACCGGGGGATGGTGGTTTTCCCCGAGCAGAAGGGCAGTTTCAGGCGCGTGCGCATAATTCAGCGCCGCCGGCCCCCCGGATTGTGCCGGGACGGATTTTTCCGACCTTGGCGGCCCAGAGAGAAATTACGGATGAAAGCCTCGCAATTCTTCATTTCCACCCTCAAGGAAGCGCCCGCCGACGCGGAAATCGTTTCGCACAAGCTGATGATGCGCGCCGGCATGATCAAGAAGCTGGGTGCCGGCATCTACAACTACATGCCGATCGGGCTGCGCGTGATCCGCAAGGTGGAAAACATCGTCCGCGAGGAAATGAACCGCGCCGGCGCGGTGGAGCTGTCGATGCCGGTGATCCAGCCGGCCGAGCTGTGGCAGGAAACCGGCCGCTGGGACAAGATGGGCCCCGAGCTGCTGCGCCTGAAGGACCGCCATGAGCGCGACTTCGCGGTCCAGCCCACCTCCGAAGAGGTGGTGACCGACATCGCCCGCTCCGAGATCCGCAGCTACAAGCAGCTGCCGGTCAATTTCTACCAGATCCAGACCAAGTTCCGCGACGAGCGCCGGCCGCGCTTCGGCATCATGCGCGGGCGCGAGTTCACCATGAAGGATGCCTATTCCTTCGACCGCGATACCGACGGCCTGCGCAAGTCGTACGAGAACATGTACGACGCCTACGTGCGCATCTTCCGCCGCTTCGGGCTGGAATTCCGCGCCGTGGCGGCCGACAACGGCGCCATCGGCGGCTCGGGCTCGCATGAGTTCCACGTGATCGCCGAGACCGGCGAAGACGCCATCGTCTATTGCCCCACCTCCGCCTACGCCGCCAACATGGAGGCCGCCGAGGCGCTGCCGCTGGTGGCAGAGCGCGCCGCGCCCACGCAAGAGCTGGTCAAGACCTTCACCCCGGAGAAGGTCAAGTGCGAGCAGGTGGCCGAGTTCCTGAACCTGCCGCTGGAGACCAACGTCAAGTCGATCGTGCTGGCCACGGACGGCGACGCCGGCACCCAGATCTGGCTGCTGCTGATCCGCGCCGACCATGAGCTGAACGAGGTCAAGGCCTCCAAGGTGCCGGGGCTGGCCGAGTTCCGCTTTGCCACCGAGAACGAGATCGTCGAAGCCTTCGGCTCGCCGCCCGGCTACCTGGGCCCGATCGACATGAAGAAGCCGGTCAAGGTGGTCGCCGATCGCACCGTCGCCAACATGAGCGACTTTGTCTGCGGCGCCAACTACCGCGACTACCACTACACCGGCGTCAACTGGGGCCGCGACCTGCCCGAGCCGATCGTCGCCGACCTGCGCAACGTGGTGGCGGGCGACGCCTCGCCGGACGGCCAGGGCACGCTGGAGATCTGCCGCGGCATCGAGGTGGGCCACGTGTTCATGCTGGGCACGCGTTACTCGGAATCGATGAACGCCACCTTCCTGGACGAGACCGGCAAGACCCAGCCGATGCAGATGGGCTGCTACGGCATCGGCGTCACCCGGATCCTGGGCGCGGCGATCGAGCAGAACTTCGATGAGCGCGGCATTATCTGGCCGGCAGCGATCGCCCCGTTCGCGGTGGTGATCTGCCCGGTCGGCTATGACCGCTCCGAGGCCGTCAAGGCCGAGGCCGACCGCATCCATGCCGAGCTGCTCGCCGCCGGCGTGGACGTGATCCTCGACGACCGCGGCGAGCGCCCGGGCGTGATGTTTGCCGACTGGGAGCTGATCGGCGTGCCGCACCGCGTGGTGGTGGGCGACCGTGGCCTGAAGGAAGGCAAGGTCGAGTACCAGGGCCGGCGCGACGCGCAGGCCACCGCCGTCAGCGTGGCCGAAGTGGTCGGCCACGTGCGCAGCCTGCTGGCGAACTGAACCCCATGCGCGCCGCCCGCGGCATGACCGCCGCCGCCCGCCGCCTGGCGGGCGCGCTGCTGGTATCACTGCTGGCCCTGGCGGCCACGCCGGCGCACGCCGGCGCGCAGAAGGAAGAAGACTTGGCCGATTCGGTGCGCGGCGCGCTCGCCGCGGCCATTGCCGATGACCGGCCGCTGCGGCCGGTGTTCGCCTCCGGCGGCGAGCGCCTGGCCTACCTGAAGTGGCTGGGCGAGATGTCGGCGCGGCTCGCCGCGCGCATCCCCGAGCCGCAGGTGCGGGTTGAGCTGATCGAGGTGGCCTACTACGAAGCCAAGCGCGCCGGCCTGGAGCCCGCGCTGGTGCTGGGCCTGATCCAGGTCGAAAGCAACTTCCGCAAGTACGCGATCAGTTCGGCCGGCGCGCGCGGGCTGATGCAGGTGATGCCGTTCTGGGTGCGCGCCATCGGCGACAGCGATGCGCGCAAGCTGTTCCACCTGCAGAGCAACCTGCGCTACGGCTGCACCATCCTGCGCTACTACCTGGACCGCGAGCAGGGCGACCTGTACCTGGCGCTGGGCCGCTACAACGGCAGCCGCGGCCGCCCGGAATATCCCAACGCGGTGCTGGCGGCGTGGAAGCGCTGGCAGTATTCCGAAGCCACCGTCACCGTCGCCGGCGATGCCGAGATCGCGCCGTCGCGCCCGCGCGCGCCGGTGGCGGAGCCGCCCGCCCGCAACCCGTTCTCGTCGCAACGCGTCGCAGCCAATCCGTCATGATCCGCGAAGCATCCGTTGCCGGCGGCAAGGCCGGCTACACCGAATCCTCGCCCGAACTCGAACAATGGCTGGCCCGGCATATCGCCAAGGGCTTTGCGGCCGATGCGCTGGTGCTGTCGATGCTGCGCTCGGGCTACGACGACGCGTTCGCGCGCCGCTCAGTGGCCGCGGCGTTTGCGCAAGACCCTGCGGCGGCGGCCCCGCCGGCCCAGCCCGAGATCGAAACCGCCGCCACCGGCACGCCCCTGGCCTACGCCGCCGATGGCGGTGACCGCCGGGTGCCCGTGCTGTTCCGCCTGGCGTCGCCGCAGGTGCAGCTGTTCCAGCAACTGCTGAGCGACGACGAATGCGATGCCCTGGTGGCGCTGTCGCGCGGCCGGCTGGCGCGCTCGCCGGTGGTCAATCCCGACACCGGCGACGAGAACCTGATCGATGCCCGCACCAGCATGGGGGCGATGTTCCAGGTGGCCGAGCACGCGCTGATCGCGCGCATCGAGGCCCGCATCGCCGCGGTCACCGGCGTGCCGGCCGATCACGGCGAGGGCTTGCAGATCCTCAACTACAAGCCCGGCGGCGAATACCAGCCGCACTTCGATTACTTCAACCCGCAGCGCCCGGGCGAAGCGCGGCAGCTGGCCGTCGGCGGGCAGCGCATCGCCACCCTGGTGATCTACCTGAACACCCCCGAGGCGGGCGGCGCCACCGCGTTCCCGCGCGTGGGCCTGGAGGTGGCGCCGGTCAAGGGCAACGCGGTCTACTTCAGCTACCTGCTGCCCGACGGTACGCTGGATGACCGCACCCTGCACGCCGGCCTGCCGGTGGCCACCGGCGAAAAGTGGATTGCCACCAAATGGCTGCGCGAACGTCCGTACCGCAGCGCGGCGTGAGCCGCGCCGTGGCCGCACCACCCGCCGGCTGCTGGTGGGCCGATCCCGCGCTGCCGTTTGCCGAAAGCCGTCGCGCCCGCCACAGCAGCGCCAGCTACCTGCCGCATACCCATCCCACGCTGTCGATCGGCGCTGTCGACGGCGGCACCAGCCGCTTTGCCTGCGGCGATGAACGCGCTGTGCTGGGGCCGGGCACGGTGGTGCTGATTCCCGCGCACCAGGTCCATGCCTGCAACCCGTTGCCGGACGGGTGCTGGAGCTACCAGATGCTGCATTTCGACCCGGCGTGGGTGGCGGCCGTGCTGGACGAAGACAGCGCGGCACAAGCCCGCCTGCCGGCCCGCGTGATGGCGTCCCCACGGGCCTACCGGCTGGTCTGCGAGTTGAACCGCACGCTGTTCTCTCCCGCCGACAGCGTCGAGAAAGACGCCGCGCTGGTGGCCTTCATCGGTGACTTGCATGCCGCCATCGACACCGGCGCAGCCAGCCGGACCCTGCCGGCGCCGGCTGCGGTCTCCGCCCGCGTGGCGCAGTTGTGCGAGCTGCTGCACGAACGCCATGCCGAGCGCCTGCCGCTGGCCGAACTGGCGCGCGCCAGCGGCCTGAGCCGCTACCACCTGATCCGGGCCTTCCGCGCCGAAACCGGCATGACGCCGCACGCCTACCAGCTCGACCTGCGCATCCAGCAGGGGCGCCGCCTGCTGCGCCAGGGCGCGGCGCTGGCGGAGGTGGCGCTGGCGCTGGGCTTTGCCGACCAGAGTCATTTCCAGCGCGCCTTCAAGCAGCGCGTGGCCATGACACCGCGCGGCTACCAGCGCGCCGCCTGAGGCTCCAGCCCTGGCGCCGCCCGCGCCGCCACCGCAACTTTCTTCAAGACCGGCCACCTCGGTGCGCACGACACTGCGGACTCTTCACGGAGGGTCGGCATGGACATGGTTTTCGATCTTGGACCGGGGGTGTTGCCGTGGCAGCAATTTGCCATGGTGGCCGGCGCGCATGCGCTGGCGCTGCTGAGCCCCGGGCCGGATTTTTTCCTGGTGGTGCGCAGTGCGCTGCTGCACGGGCCGCGGCGCGCCGGCGCCGTCTGCCTGGGCATTGCGCTGGGCAATGGCGTCTTTATCGGCCTGGCGCTGGGCGGGATGGCGGCGATGCGCGATGCTCCGCAATGGTTCGCGGCGCTGCAGTGGGCAGGCTGTGCTTACCTGGCGTGGCTGGGCTGGCGCCTGCTGCGCGCGAATGGCGAACTGTCGATCCCGGCGGCGGATGCTGCGGCCAGGGCCGCGCCCGTAGCCTGGCTGGCCCAGCTTGCCAGCGGTTTCCTGTCCGCCGTGCTGAATCCGAAAAATGGCCTGTTCTACGCCAGCCTGTTCTCGGTGCTGGCCGCCAGCCGCACGCCCCAGGCGGTGCAATTGGCCTATGGGGCTTGGATGTTCGCCGTCGTGCTGGGTTGGGACCTGCTGGTGGCCTATGGCATCGGGCATCCGGCGCTGGCCGCGCGCTTCGGGCGTTCGGTGCGATGGGTCGAACGTCTGACGGGCGCCGTCCTGTGGCTGCTGGCGCTGGGCGTCGCCTGGCACGCGCTACGGTGAGCGATGGGCGGCGAATCGGGCCGCCCTGTATCGGCGCATTTTCCTCAAAGTGTACCGGTACTGTACCGTTAAGTGGCCGTAGACTGATTTCCCGAAAACACATGAACGCCCGCTGGAGTCAGTCATGGAAGTGTCCCAACTCGCCGCCGGCACCGGCGTCTTTGCCGCTTTTGCCGGCTTTGCCCTGGTGTCGTCGATCACCCCTGGTCCGAACAACACGATGCTGCTCGCCTCGGGCGTGAACTTCGGCTTCCTGCGCACCGTGCCGCACCTGCTCGGTGTCAGCATCGGCTTTGCGCTGATGGTGGGGCTGGTCGGGCTGGGCCTGGGATCGCTGTTCCACGCCTTCCCGTGGACCTGGCAGGTGCTGCGCGTGGTGGCGACGGTCTACCTGGTCTGGCTGGCCTGGAAGCTGGCCACGGCCGGCGGCGTGCAGGACCGGCAGGTGGCGCGGCCGATGGGCTTCTGGGCCGCCGCGGCGTTCCAGTGGGTCAACCCCAAGGCGTGGGTGATGGCCGTCGGCGCGTGCAGTACCTATGTGCTGCACGGCAACCTGTGGCTCAACGTGCTGCTGCTGTCGGCGATCTTCGGGGTGGTGAACCTGCCCAGCGTGGCGCTGTGGGCGCTGTGCGGCTCGGCGCTGCGGCGCTGGCTGGCGCGGCCCAGGGTGCTGCGGGGGTTCAATATCGGGATGGCGGTGCTGCTGCTGGCGTCGCTGTGGCCGATTTTGGCGCCGCACCAGGCGTAACATGCTTGCTCCCCTCTCCAGCGCACGGGAGAGGGGAGCAAACTGTCAGTCCTTCAGATGACTCAAACCAGCGCCCGGATCGAATCCAGGTTGCGCCAATACCCCTTCGCATCCATCCCGCACCCAAACACATAGCGGTCCGGCACGGCAAAGCCGCAGAAGTCCGGATGCATCGGCTTGGGTTTGCTCAGCGTCTTCTCGCACAGTACCGCGGCGTGGAATTCTTTCGCGCCCATGTCCATGATGCGCTGGCGGATGGCCGCCATGGTCTCGCCTTCATCGAGGATGTCGTCCAGCACCAGCACTACGCGGTCCTTGACCGATTCGCGCGGGGCCACGCGCCATTGCATCTCGCCGCCGACGGTCTTGTTGTTGTAGCGCGAGAGGTGGATGTAGTCGAACTCAAGCGGGAACGCCAGCTTGGGCAGCAGCATGCCGGTGAAGACCACCGCGCCGCCCATCACCGACAGCACCAGCGGGAAGGCATTGCCCATCCTGGCGGTGATGTCCGCGGCCATGCGGTCCAGCGAGGCCTGGACTTCTTCGGCGGAGACGATTTCTTCGGAGTTGGCCCACAGCTCGCGGGCCTGTTCGGCGCTCATCATGATGTCTTTCCTGTTCTTTTGCGGGGAGGCAGTGGGGTACGGCAGCGGGCTTCAGCGGTTGAAGAGGCCCTTCATGCCGCCCTTCATCGCGCCCATCTGGCGCATCATCTTCATCATGCCGCCGCCCTTGAGCTTCTTCATCATGGATTGCATCTGGTCGAACTGGTTGAGCAGGCGGTTCACCTCCTGCACCGGCACGCCGGCGCCCGCGGCGATGCGGCGCTTGCGGCTGGCCTTGATCAGGTCGGGCTTGGCGCGCTCGGTCGGCGTCATGCTGTTGATGATGCCTTCCATGCGCGCCACCTGCTTCTCGGCCTGGTCCATGTTGGCGCCCTGCGCCTGCTGGGCGAACTGCGCCGGCAGCTTGTCGACCAGGCTGCCCAGGCCGCCCATCTTCTTCATCTGGCCGATCTGCGCCTTGAAGTCTTCCAGGTCGAAGTCGCCGGTCTTCTTGATCTTCTTGGCCAGCTTCTCGGCCGCTTCCATGTCCACGCCGCGCTGGGCTTCCTCGACCAGCGCGAGGATGTCGCCCATGCCCAGGATGCGCTGGGCCATGCGGTCCGGGTAGAACGGCTCCAGGCCATCCAGCTTTTCGCCGACGCCGACGAACTTGATCGGGCGGCCGGTGATATGGCGCACCGACAGCGCCGCGCCGCCGCGTGCATCGCCGTCCAGCTTGGTCAGCACCACGCCGGTCAGCGGCAGGGTGTCGTTGAAGGCCTTGGCGGTGTTGACCGCGTCCTGGCCCAGCATGGCGTCGACCACGAACAGGGTCTCAGCCGGCTTCAGCTCGGCGTGCAGCGCGGCGATTTCCTGCATCATCGCCTCGTCGATGCCCAGCCGGCCGGCCGTGTCGACGATCAGCACGTCGTGGTAATGCTTGCGCGCCCAGTCCACCGCCGCGCGGGCGATGTCCACCGGCTTCTGGTCCGGCTGCGACGGGAAGAACTCGGCGCCGACCTGCTCGGACACGGTCTTGAGCTGGGCGATGGCGGCGGGGCGGTAGACGTCGCAGGAGACCGTCAGCACCTTCTTCTTTTTGTTTTCCTTGAGCCACTTGGCCAGCTTGCCCACGGTGGTAGTCTTGCCGGCGCCCTGCAGGCCCGCCATCAGGATGATCGCGGGCGGCTGCACGGCGAGGTTCAGCTCCGCTTCCTTGTTGTTGCCGCTGGCGGCATCGGCGCCGCCGATCACCGCGGTCAGCTCGCGCTGGACCACACCGACCAGGGCCTGGCCCGGGGTGAGGCTGCTGACCACCTCTTCGCCCATGGCCTTTTCCTTCACGCGGGCCACGAATTCGCGCACGACCGGCAGCGCCACGTCGGCTTCGAGCATGGCAAGGCGCACTTCGCGCAGCATCTCGGCGGTGTTGGCCTCGGTCAGGCGCGCCTCGCCGCGCATGGTCTTGACCACACGCGCCAGGCGTTGAGTGAGATTGTCCAGCATGGCAGGAATCGGGGGAGAAGTCGGAGCAGGGCTCGGGGCTGAAATCGGAGGCGGTCCGGCACACGGGGCAGGCCTGGAACATCGGCGACACCGGTTCAAGCGGGCCGCCACCGGCCGTGGGCACTAAGGTAAACTGCGTAAATGGTCATTGTACTGTATGCCCTGACGGCACTTCTCTATTGCGGCCTGGCCTGGCACGGCTGGGCCACGCGCCATCCGCGCGTGGCGGCGGCTGCCGGCCCGGCCGGCGGGTCTGCCACCGCGGTGCTGGTGGCGGGCGGCGGCCCCGTCCCGCCCGCGGGCGGCGCGCACGGCGAAGGGCGCCCCGCCTGGTGGCACGTGCTGATGCTGGCGGCGCTGGCCAGCCACGGCATGCTGCTGCATGAAACCATCTTCCCGGCCGAGCGCATGATGTTCGGCTTTGCCTTTGCGCTGTCGGCCATGCTGTGGCTGGGCGTGGGCATCTACTGGATCGAGAGTTTCTTCTTCTCGCTGGCGGGGCTGGGCCTGATCGTGATCCCGGTGGCGCTGGTGGCCAGCTTGATGCCGCTGGCGTTTCCCGGCTCGCAGATCCTGGGCTACGCGGCGCGGCCGCTGTTCAAGCTGCATTTCATCATCGCCAACGTGGCTTACGGGCTGTTCACGCTGGCGGCGTTCCACGCCTTCTTGATGCTGCTGGCCGAGCGGCGCCTGCACGGGTTCCGGCATGCGCCGGCACGGACCCCCCAACAGCAGCCCAGCCAGTGGCTGGGGCGCTGGCTGGACCTGCTGCCGCCGTTGCTGACGCTGGAAAAGCTGCTGTTCCGGCTGATCGGCGCCGGCTTCGTGCTGCTGACGCTGACCATCGGCTCGGGCCTGCTGTTCTCCGAAGAGCTGTTCGGGCGCGCGTTCCGGCTGGACCACAAGACGGTGTTCGCGCTGATCTCGTGGGCCATGTTCGGCGGCATCCTGGCCGGGCGCATCTTCCGGGGCTGGCGCGGCAAGGTGGCGTTGCGCTGGGTCATCGCCTCGTTCGGCATCCTGCTGCTGGCCTATGTCGGCAGCCGTTTCGTGATTGAAGTCGTCTTGCACCGGCTCTGATTTTTCATGGCACGTATCCTGATCCTGCTGGCCGTGGTGCTGGGTGTCTTCTGGTGGCTGCGCGCCCGCGCCGAGGCCCGCCTGGCCGAGCATCGCGACCGCCAGGCCCGCGAAGCCAGCGCGCACGCCGCCGCCGGCACGCCCGACGCCAGCGCCGAGCGCATGGTCCAGTGCGCCCAGTGCGGGGTGCACCTGCCGCAGGGCGACGCCATTGCCTGGCGCGGCCTGCACTACTGCCGGCGCAGCCACCTGCCTGACGAAAGCCGGACCGAAGGCAGCAACGGCAGCGGCGACGGCAGCAGCGGCCCGCGCCCATGACCGGGCCGGCGCCCTCGGCCTGGCAGCGGCTGAACGCCTGGCGCGGCCTGGCGCAGCTGTGGCGCCAGCCCGAGCCGCCTGACTTCCACTGGCGCCTGCTGCGCTATTTCTGCTGGACCCGCGTTGCCGTCGGGCTGCTGCTGGTCGGCTTTGCGCTGATGCGGCGCGGCGAGCCGATCCCCGGCGCCGCCAGCACGGCGGCTTCCCCCATCACTGCCGCGATCCCGGCCTTGCCCTTTGGCCTGGAGGCCATGGGCGGGATCGAGCATGCCGCGGCCATGGCCGTCGCCGTGCCTTACCTGGGCATTGCGCTGGCGATGCTGGCCGGGACGCTGTGGCGCCGGCATTTCCATCTGCGCGTGCGCGTGCAGGTGCTGGCCGACCTGGCGCTGCTGGCGCTGGTCTTCAGCGTGCTGGGGCAGGGCGGCCAGGCCGATGGCCTGGCCATGATCTTCCTGGTGCCCGCTTTGGAAGCGGGCGCGCTGACCAGCCTGCTATTCGCGCTGTTTGCCGCCGCAATCTCCGCGCTGGTGGTGATGAGCGGCCCGTTCATGCATACCATCCTGCTGCGCCAGGCCGATGCCGGGCTGCTGGGCTCGGGCCTGTTCGGCCTGGTGTTCATGATCGCCGCGCTGCTGATGTATATGCTGGCCAACCGCCAGATCGCGCAGGAGCGTCTGGCGCTGGCGCGCGAGCAGGAGCTGCGCCTGCAGCAGCTGGTCAACCGGCTGATGGTCAACGATATGCAGGACGGCGTGATGCTGGTGCGCGCCAACGGCGCGGTGGTGGCCGCCAATCCCGCCGCAGTGGTGCTGCTGGGCGTGCAACCGCATGAGCGCATCTACTCGCGCAAGCTGGGCGGTGCGCCGGGTGGCGAAGCCGTGCGGGGCGGCGGCGATACCGTGCTGTTCGACCTGCGCCGCATCCCGCGCCTGCAGCCGCTGATGGAAATGCTGCGCGACTGGCTGCGCAGCAAGGACGATGTGCCGCGCATCCTGCAGCTGCTGCCGATGGCCTCGGGCCCCGCGCTGGCCGACGGCACCATGCAGCATACCCGGCTGCGCCTGCGCTTCGTGCTGCCGGGCCTGGCCGGGCTGCGCTCGACCATGGCGCATGGCCGCACCGTGCCGGCCGCGCTGGACACCGCCGCCTGGAATGAACTGTCGCCGGAAGCCGCCGGGCGCCTGCGCCTGGCCATTGCGCAGAACGAGGCGATGGCGTGGTCGCAGGAGGACGAAGCGCTGCTGCGCAGCGAGATGCGCGACACCGTGCTGGTCCATATCGAAAGCTGGGAACGCATTGCCGAGCAGGTGCAGCAGGAAAAGCTGGCTGCCATGGGCCGGCTGGTGGCCAGCATCGCGCACCAGATCCGCAACCCGCTGGCGGCGATCAGCCAGGCCAGCGAGCTGCTCGGCGATTCCGGCCGGCACGACCCGGACGCGCGGGAGCCCGGCGGGGCCGATGTCGATATCGACGCCCGCCTGCTGCGCATCATCCACGACAACGTGCGCCGGCTGGACCAGGTCGTGTCGGACGTGCTGCAGATGTCGCGCCGGCCGCGCACCGGCCGCAGCACCGTGCACCTGACGCAGGCGCTGCCGGAGATCGTCGAGCGCTGGCGCGCCGAAATGCACCAGCGCCGCCCGCGCGCCGGCGAGACCCGCCCGGCGGGCCGCGCCGACATCAACGCCAATGCCATCCGCCTGACCGTCGACGTGGCCCAGCCGGTGGTGTTCGACGCCGCGCAGCTGCAGCAGGTGCTGGGCAACCTGCTGGACAACGCCTGGCGCTATTGCAGCCGCCTGCCGGGCTCGATACGGCTGCTGGCCCATGCGCTGGACCAGCACCATGCCGAGCTGATCGTCTGGAACGACGGCGCCGAGGTGGCGCGCGAACACCAGCGCAGCCTGTTCGAGCCGTTCTTCACCAGTAATGCCCAGGGCACCGGGCTGGGCCTGTTCATGGCGCGCGAGCTGTGCGGCGCCAATGACGCCCAGGTGCGCTACGGCGCCATCTCGCTGCCGGCGCTGATCGAGCGCACCGGCATGCTGGCCCCCGCCGCGCGCGCTACACTGCCGGCCAAGGCCTTCGTGCTGACGCTGCGCATCGAGAGCGCCGAAGCCGCCGCGGCGGCCGCCGCCTGAACCGTCCTCCATCCCGCCACTGCCCCATGCCATCCCGAACGTCCCGCGCGCCCGACCCCATCCTGGTCATCGACGACGAGGCCGACCTGCGCGAGCTGCTGGACATCTCGATCCGCCGCATGGGCCATGACGTGGTGCTGGCCGGCTCGCTGGCCGAGGCGCGCGACAAGCTGGCGCAGGGCCGCTACAGCCTGGTGCTGACCGACATGCGCCTGGGCGACGGGCTGGGCATCGAGATCGTGCGCCAGCTGTCGGCCGCGCCCGAACGCATCCCGGTGGCGGTGATCACCGCCTACGGCAGCGCCGACAACGCCGTGGAAGCGCTCAAGGCCGGCGCCTTCGACTACATCGCCAAGCCGGTGTCGCTGGAGCAGTTGCGCAGCCTGGTGCTGAATGCGCTGGGGCGCCCGCCGCGCGAGAGCGCCGATGCCGACGCCGCCGTGGCGGCGGAGCAGGCCGCCGACCGCGCTGCGGCGCTGCTGCCCGGCCATTCCGCGGCGATGCAGGAGGTGCGCCGCTCGCTGTCGCGGCTGGCGCGCAGCATGGCGCCGGTGGTGATCAGCGGCGAATCCGGCAGCGGCAAGGAGCGCGCCGCGCGCGCCATCCATGCCACCAGCGCGCGCGCCGCGCATCCGTTTGTCGCGGTCAACTGCGGCGCCATCCCCGAGAACCTGATGGAGTCCGAGTTCTTCGGCCACGTCAAGGGCGCCTTCACCGGCGCCGACGCCGAGCGCGGCGGCTTCTTCCAGGCCGCCAACGGCGGCACGCTGCTGCTCGACGAGGTGGCCGACCTGCCGCTGCCGATGCAGGTCAAGCTGCTGCGCGCTTTGCAGGAGCGCCGCGTGCGCAAGATCGGCGCCAGCCGCGAAGACGCCGTCGACGTGCGCGTGATGTGCGCCAGCCACAAGGACCTGGCCGCGATGGTGGCGGCAGGGCAGTTCCGGCAAGACCTGTATTACCGCCTGAACGTGCTGGCGCTGCGCATGCCCACGCTGCGCGAGCGCGGCGAAGATATCCCGGTGCTGGCGCGCGCCATCCTGGACCACCTGGCGGTGCGCTACGGCGATGCGCACCCGAAGCGGCTGTCGCAGGCGGCGCTGCAGCGGCTGGTGGCCTATCCGTTTCCCGGCAATGTGCGCGAACTGGAAAACCTGCTCGAGCGCGCCTACGCGTTTGCCGAAAGCGAAGACATCGAGCTGGCCGACCTGGGCCCGCTGGACGCCGGCGCCGGACACGCCGGGCTGCTGCACCCGCCGGTGCCCGCGATGGTGCCGCAGCCGGTGCCGCCTCCCGCTTACGCTGCTTACGCCGCGTGGGGCACTGCGGGCGTCCCGGTCGTGCCGGCACCCGCCACGCCCGCGCCGGTTCAGGCTGAGCCGCCACCGGCGGCAGCAACTGCCACCGCAGCAACACCCGAACGCGAGCCCGCCGGCGACCCTGCCGAGCGCGCCTGCCGCGGCATCGTGTTCCCGATCGACCTGCCGGCCAGGCTCGAGGCCGTCGAGCGCGAGCTGATCCTGCAGGCGCTGGCGCAGACTAATTTCAATCGCACCGCAGCCGCGCCATTGCTGGGCCTGAACCTGCGCCAGCTGCGCTACCGCATCCAGCAACTGGGCATCCGCGAAGCCATGGATGCCGCCGACCGCGGCCCAGCGGAAGGCGAGGGAACGACATGACCGCGCCCGCGCGTTCCCCCTATCTGCCTGATGCCGACGGCTGGGTTGCCGCCGCGCGCCGCGTTCCGTCGCCCAACTTCGACGCGCGCCCGGACGGCATGCCGGTGGACCTGGTGGTGCTGCACAACATCAGCCTGCCCCCCGGCCAGTTCGGCAGCGGCGACATCGAGGCCTTCTTCCAGAACCGGCTCGATCCCGGCAAGCATCCGTTCTTTGCCACCATCCACCAGGTCCAGGTGTCCGCGCACTTCCTGGTCACCCGCACCGGCGAGCTGGTGCAGTTCGTGCCGTGCACCCAGCGGGCCTGGCATGCCGGGCAGTCAGATTTCTTCGGGCGCGCGCGCTGCAATGATTTTTCCATCGGCATCGAAATCGAAGGCTGCGACGACCTGCCGTTCACGCTGGCCCAGTACGACACCGTGGCCACGCTGGTGCCCGCGCTGATGGCCGCCTATCCGGTGCGCGCGATTGCCGGCCACAGCGATATCGCCCCGGGCCGCAAGACCGATCCCGGCCCGCATTTCGACTGGGCGCGGTTTGCCAGGCAGGCAGGGGTGGTCCCCGCAATGTTGCCTTACCAGTGCCCCGGCGCCGCGGGGCAGGTGACGAATTCCTAACGTCATTCGGCGCCGTACGCGCTCCATTCCGGCGCACATGCCCCACGTCGGTGTGGGGCTATCGCAACCTCGCAACAATCAAAAAAATTTTTGTGAAATGTGCAGTTGCGAACGGTCTGGCCGAAACCCTTGCGCGTACTAGGCTTGCGGGCATGTGGCGCTGCCGCACAGGCGCCGGCGCGCCCCAAATAGCGGTTGTCAAGACTGGTCATTCGGATTCCTTTCACTATACTTAGCCCAGTTTTCCGCATCACCCACTATATCTAGTAGTCAAACCGGGGAGCCGGCCCCAGGCGAGGCAGCAGCCGCGAAGTTCGCGCATCGACTGCAAACCTCCCTGCAAGGCCTGCGAATCACAAGAGTCCCTGGCGAAATGTTCACGTAAAGGCAGTCTGTCCGCCCCCACTTTCGAGCCGGGAGGGACGTTCTTTCTCGCCGCATTTCGCCAGGGGCTCTTTTGTCTCTTATTTCCAGGGTAAAAAACAGGAGTTCTCATGCAAACGGCCCAGAACGAAATCACCACGGGTGGCGCCGCCGCCGGTATCGCACCGACCGCGCAGCAGACCCCCGCCAACGCCGCCAATACGAACTACCCGGACCACAAGATCATTCGTCGCAACGGTGCCGTGGTGGCGTTCGAGCCGTCCAAGATCGCCGTCGCCATGACCAAGGCCTTCCTCGCCGTCAACGGCGGGCAGGGCGCGGCCTCGGCGCGCGTGCGCGAGATCGTCGAGCAGCTGACCGACAACGTGGTGCGCGCACTGGTGCGCAGCCGCCCGAGCGGTGGCGCCATCCATATCGAAGACGTGCAAGACCAGGTCGAGCTGTCGCTGATGCGCTCGGGCGAGCATGAAGTGGCCCGCGCCTACGTGCTGTACCGCGAGAAGCGCAAGGACGAGCGCGCCCAGGCCAACGCCCAGGCCGTGGCCCGCGTGCAGGAAGGCGGCATCAGCGTTAACGTGACCGATGCCGGCGTGACCAAGCCGCTGGACGTCGCCGCACTGCACGCCCTGATCGACAACGCCTGCTCCGGCCTGGGCAAGGCCGTCAGCGCCGAGCCGATCCTGAAGGAAACGCTGAAGAACCTGTACGAAGGCGTGCCGATGACGCAGGTGTACGACTCCGCCATCCTGGCCGCGCGTACCCTGATCGAAAAAGACCCGGACTACAGCCAGGTCACCGCCCGTATCCTGCTGCACACCATCCGCAAGGAAATCCTGGGCACCGAAGTGACCCAGTCGGAGATGTCGGCCCGCTACGCCGAATACTTCCCGAAGTTCATCGCGCGCGGCATCGAAGCCGAACTGCTCGACGAAAAGCTGGCCACCTTCGACCTCGCCCGCCTGGGCGCCGCGCTGGACGCCGGCCGCGACTTCCAGTTCAACTACCTGGGCCTGCAGACCCTGTACGACCGCTACTTCCTGCATATCGATGAAACCCGCATCGAAATGCCGCAAGCCTTCTTCATGCGCGTCGCCATGGGCCTGGCGTTGAACGAGAAGGACCGCGAAGCGCGCGCCATCGAGTTCTACCAGCTGCTGTCGTCGTTCGACTTCATGTCGTCCACGCCGACGCTGTTCAATTCCGGCACCCGCCGCTCGCAGCTGTCGTCGTGCTACCTGACCACCGTCTCGGACGACCTGGAAGGCATCTACGAAGCGCTGAAGGAAAACGCGCTGCTGTCCAAGTTTGCCGGCGGCCTGGGCAATGACTGGACCAACGTGCGCGCGCTCGGCTCGCACATCAAGGGCACCAACGGCAAGTCGCAAGGCGTGGTGCCGTTCCTGAAGGTGGTGAACGACACCGCCGTCGCTGTGAACCAGGGCGGCAAGCGCAAGGGCGCGGTCTGCGCCTACCTGGAAACGTGGCACCTGGACATCGAAGAATTCCTGGAGCTGCGCAAGAACACCGGCGACGACCGCCGCCGCACCCATGACATGAACACGGCCAACTGGATTCCGGACCTGTTCATGAAGCGCGTGATGGAAGGCGGCGAGTGGACCCTGTTCTCGCCCGCCACCTGCCCGGACCTGCACGACAAGGTCGGCAAGGAATTCGAGAAGGCCTACCTGGGCTATGAAGCCAAGGCCGCCAGCGGCGAACTGAAGCTGTTCAAGAAGCTGCCCGCGCTGCAACTGTGGCGCAAGATGCTGGGCATGCTGTTCGAAACCGGCCACCCGTGGATCACCTTCAAGGATCCGTGCAACATCCGCAGCCCGCAGCAGCACGTCGGCGTGGTGCACAGCTCCAACCTGTGCACGGAAATCACGCTCAACACCAATGACAGCGAGATCGCCGTCTGCAACCTGGGCTCGGTCAACCTCGTCGCTCATCTGGCCAAACAGGCCGATGGCTCTTACGCGCTTGACCACGCCAAGCTGCAGAAGACCATCCGCACCGCCATGCGGATGCTCGACAACGTCATCGACATCAACTACTACGCTGTCGAAAAGGCCCGCAATTCCAACCTGCGCCACCGTCCGGTCGGCATGGGCATCATGGGCTTCCAGGACTGCCTGCACGTGCTGCGCACCCCGTACGCCAGCGACGCTGCGGTGAAGTTCGCCGACACCTCGATGGAAGCCGTGTGCTACTACGCCTACCAGGCCTCCACCGAGCTGGCCGAAGAGCGTGGCCGCTACGAGACCTACACCGGCTCGCTGTGGGACCGCGGCATCCTGCCGCAGGATTCGCTCAAGCTGCTGGCCGAAGAGCGCGGCGGCTACCTGGAAGTGGACCTGTCCAGCACCATGGACTGGGACAGCCTGCGCGCCCGCATCAAGCAGCACGGCATGCGCAACTCGAACTGCATCGCGATCGCCCCGACCGCGACCATTTCGAACATCATCGGCGTGTCCGCGTGCATCGAGCCGACCTTCCAGAACCTGTACGTCAAGTCCAACCTGTCGGGCGAGTTCACCGTGGTCAATGACTATCTGGTGCGCGACCTGAAGGAACGCGGCCTGTGGGACGAAGTGATGGTTGCCGACCTGAAGTACTTCGACGGCTCGCTGGCCCGCATCGACCGTATTCCGCAAGACCTGCGCGACATCTACGCCACCGCGTTCGAAGTCGAGCCGACCTGGCTGGTCGAAGCCGCCAGCCGCCGCCAGAAGTGGATCGACCAGGCCCAGTCCCTGAACATCTACATGGCCGGCGCCTCCGGCAAGAAGCTGGACGATACCTACAAGCTGGCCTGGCTGCGCGGCCTGAAGACCACCTACTACCTGCGCACCATGGCTGCCACCCACGTGGAGAAGTCCACCGTGTCGCGCGGCTCGCTGAACGCGGTGTCGTCGGGTAGCGACAGCACGTCGTCCCTGGACGCAGCCGCCGCATCGGCCCCGGCCATGCCGGAAGCCGAAGGCGCGGTCTGCACGATGCGCCCGGGTGATCCTGGGTTCGAAGAGTGCGAAGCGTGCCAGTAAGGCGAAGAACCAGAGAGTAAAAACAACCCCCGGTTTGCTCCCCTCTCCCGCTCGCGGGAGAGGGGCGGGGGTGAGGGCCGGCGCATCAACGAAGTAAAGCGTCAAACCTGACCAACCACCGCGCCCCCCCAACCGAATCACGGAGGACCAATCATGCTGAGCTGGGACGACGACGTTCAAGCCACCCCGCAGGCCGCACCGCAGCCTGCCCTGCAACCCGCTGCCGCCGTCACGGCTGACCAGCAAGGCGTCCTGCCGCCGAGCGCCACGCAAGCCGGCATCCTGGGCAACAACCCCAACGCCGCCGCCGCGCAAAGCAACCGCCGCGTTAACGCCGCCGACAAGCGCGTCATCAACGGCTCGACCGACGTCAACCAGCTGGTCCCGTTCAAGTACAAGTGGGCGTGGGAAAAGTACCTGGCCGGCTGCGCCAACCACTGGATGCCGCAGGAAATCAACATGTCGCGCGACATCGCGACGTGGAAAGACCCCAACGGCCTGACCGAAGACGAGCGCCGCATCATCAAGCGCAACCTCGGCTTCTTCGTCACCGCCGACTCGCTGGCCGCCAACAACATCGTGCTGGGCACCTACCGCCAGATCACCGCGCCGGAATGCCGCCAGTACTTGCTGCGCCAGGCCTTTGAAGAGGCCATCCACACGCACGCCTACCAGTACATCGTTGAATCGCTGGGCCTGAACGAAGCCGAGATCTTCAACGCGTACCACGAAGTGCAGTCGATCCGCGACAAGGACGAGTTCCTGATCCCGTTCATCGACACGCTGACCGACCCGTCGTTCAAGACCGGCACGCCGGAAAACGACCAGAAGCTGCTGAAGTCGCTGATCGTGTTCGCCTGCATCATGGAAGGGCTGTTCTTCTATGTGGGCTTCACGCAGATCCTGGCGATGGGGCGGCAGAACAAGATGACTGGGGCTGCGGAGCAGTATCAGTACATCCTCCGGGATGAGTCGCTGCACTGCAATTTTGGGATTGACCTGATTAACCAGATCAAGCTGGAGAATCCGCATCTTTGGACGGCTGAGTTTAAGGCTGAGATTACGGAGTTGTTCAAGAAGGCTGTTGATCTGGAGTATCGGTACGCTGAGGACACGATGCCACGTGGGGTGTTGGGGCTGAATGCGCCGATGTTCAAGTCGTATCTGCGCTTTATCTGCAATCGGCGGTGCCAGCAGATTGGGCTGGATCAGCTGTTCCCGAACGAAGAGAATCCGTTCCCGTGGATGTCTGAGATGATTGACTTGAAGAAGGAACGCAACTTCTTTGAGACGCGTGTGATTGAATATCAGACGGGTGGGGCGTTGAGCTGGGATTGAAAAGGATAATGACGGTGAGGTAAAGGTCGATTCCACCGCACAAGCTCGCATGTCGACTTTTCTGCTAATGAGGTGTGGCGATTCGTTGATCGCCGCGCCTTTTTTTATACGGGCAGGAATCGATCTCGTTAGAATTTCTTGTTTGTTGGGTTATAGGTCTTTTCAATAAAAAAACTACAGATTAGTGGAGTCCATTGATGACGGCGCAAGATAAAAAGCTCCTTAAACTACGCGACATTATTAACGAAAATCTCCGCACGCAACTCAACAACGATCGTGTGGACTACATCAGTACTGGCCATACTGTTAGTGATGTGGCTGCAAAGCAGAGTCATTGTATTTTTGCTCGTCGCGGCTGTGGTAAAACGCTGTTGCTGCATCATTCCCGTCGCGAGTTACCAAGGGAAGTGCGGGCAATTTATGTAAATTGCGAGGATTTCAAGCATCATTCGTTTCCGAACGTTCTCATCGAGTTGCTCGAGGCTATCTTTAATGAGCTGGACAGAAATCTCTTGGGGTGGTTTGGTAAAAGTAAGGCTTTAAAGAGCACGCTTAATGATCTGCGCTCTAGTCTTGCAGAGTTGCGCTCGTCGCCGGACGAGCAGACCATCGATGTCAAAACAAACGCTAGCAATCAGCAAGAAGATAAGAATTCCGCTGCGCTTAAAGCTGGCGGGAAAGTTGAGGCGATCGAGGTAAATGCGAGTATGTCGCAGGAGAAGCTGTTTAAAACTTCTTCGGATATAGAGCAGAAATACACGCACAACGAAAACAAGTTGCAGCGCCTGAATCACAATCTTCCGGGGTACAAGGCAAAGATTCGAGATTTTTTCAAAATATCTGGAAAATTAAAAGCCGTCTTTGTTCAAATTGATGATTTCTATCATCTCAATAGAGCGGATCAGCCATTCGTTGCTGACTACATTCATCGGCTTTGCAAGGATACGCCGTTAAAATTTAAGATTGCAACGCTCAAGCACAACTCTGTTCTATATATCGAGCGCTTCGGTCAGCCAATTGGTGTGCAGGAGCGACACGATTATCAGCCAATTAATATTGACTTTACGTTCGAGCATTTTGATAGGACTCTCGCACAAAATAAGGGTATTTTTTACGAGTACTCGAAGATGGCGGGTATGACTAACTCTGATAAATCTGCTAAGGAAAAGATGAGATCCAGCCCTATTTTGGAAGGCGTCGCTCTTCGTCGTATTTGGAAGGATACAGCAGGCAAGTCGGTTGAGATAGCCTTGGCCGAACAGGACAGTAAAGAAGAAGCATAGAGATTTGCAGCCCAATCGGGGAGGCTTGTCCTTTGCTTTTGTCAATCCGCGCCATCGCTTGCGATTGCCTATTTTGGTCTCCTTTGTCGCTGGCAATATTTGGGGATTCGCAGCTAAAAAAGTAGCTACGAATCCCTACCCGCTGCGGCTACTCCGACCAAATCACGACAACCTTGTTCCGTACTTCCACTTTGAGCGCTTGCCCGATCTTGAAGCCAGCGCGTTCCAACCATACGCCGCCTAGTCGAATCCATGGAACGCATCGCATCCCACTATAGCGATTACCTTCAGTTGCCTTGACGCGGAAATGCCGGTAGCTGGTAGTGAATGTGCGCACGTGCGCAGAGGAAGAGTTTTTTCGCATAGCGAACTCCAACAAAATTTGGATTCGCCCGTGCAAACCGGGCGGCCGGGCACTTGAACACCGCCCGCAGATCGGCCCGCATGTTTCCCCTTTCGGGTCTTGTATCGATGCGCGCTGCCCGGCCTTAGCAGAAAGCTATGGAAGACACGCCACGACTGTCGGACGTGGCAACGCTGCGGGGGGTGTGTTCAGCACCGATAGCTAGGCTAAGGATTGCGGATACTGCCGCCAATGAGACAACTCTGCATTGCGGTACCGCAAGCCACGGTCTGACGTCGTTCCCTGGCACCTAGCTCATGGGCGGCGAAAGCATCCTTCTCCCAGAAGATCCACGACATCGAAACACGGGTCGAACGCCTGGGCGAGGCAAGCTGTGATGAAGCACTCGTGGGTACCGGCCTGCCAGGACGCGTGGCGTTGTCAGTCGTCCGTGAGGCATATTCAGAGAAGGCGGCCATGGCGAGCGCCCTTACCGGGTCCGGCCCCCCATGCCGTCCGCTGATCGGAGCGGTGCCGGTCTAGTGGGCTCACCGATATTGCCGATGAAGTCGGCATGCCCTGCCAGAACATGCGCAAGTTGATGTTCGGCTATCCCAAGTGTTTTCCGGCGCCAGTAACGGGCAAACGATGCCTTAGCCAACCACTTGTAGATTCTTCGCACGGAGTGCACTTGTCGCAGGCTGATGCAACGAGGCTTTCCTTCATGAGTGACGGTATCCACCACCTAGAAGCTTGGCACGGCATATGCCTCGGTTCAACAACTTCGGCGAACATCATGGAGACGATCATGCCAAAAGCATCCAGCATTGCGCAGGCAAAGGCGGACAAGCGGGCGGGGAAATCGGCGAACACCCAGGCAAGTCATTTTGTCCGTGACGAGATCGAAGCCGTTCGCCATGGCAAGCATGGCGTGCGCTCGGCCAAGCAGGCCATCGCCATCGGCTTGTCGGAAGCGCGCCGCGCGGGCGTCGACCTGCCCCCTAAGGCTGGTTCCAAATCCGCGACGGCCAAGAGTGCGGCCAAGCTCACAGCCAAGAGTGCCAGCGAAAAGGCGCCAAGGCGGCCTAGTTCCGAAAGCACGGCCAAGCGTCGCAGCGCCGCTATCAAGGCGCTCAAGCGAGAGAGCACGGCCGGGGCCTCGCCTCAGGCACTGTCAGCCCAGGCCAAGCGTGCTGCTAGCAAGCGTACCGCGGCAGATCGCTCCGCGGCCGCCGAGAAGGCGGCCAAGACAAAGGGCGCAGCGGGCCGCTCTGAAGCGGCCCAAAAGGCAGCGCGCACCCGTGCAGCGAACAAGCGAGCAGACAAGAAGCCTCGTTAGTCAGGTGTTTTGTGCGTGGAGGGGCGGGCGCGTCGCCACGCCTCGCTCTTGGGCTCGCCCTACAGAATCTGCTTCCCGCTTTGCGCCACCACTTCGTGCTCGATGCGACAGGCTTCGTTTGCAGTGCGGTCTCGTGATTAGCATCACCGACGAGCCATTCTCTGAACTCAACCCCGAGCATGTTCGTGTGGCAAACGCAATCGAGATTCGGCTAGCTGATCAGGATTTGTTGCCTCGGTATGCCGCGCTATGAGTGAGCAAGTTAGGATGCGACACCATTGAGGTTCGTCGATCGGCACATGGGAAACCCGCAATTGCCCAGGCGCGACGTTGAGCGGAAGATGGCCCGGCACGCGCAGCAGTCGCTGCTCAATTTGCCCGTGCCGGTTCCTCCAACTCCTATCCAAAGCTCGCCCCAATAACGCCCGCCGTGACGTCCCCCGCCCACTCACGCCAACCCCGTCTCCATTTCGACCTCACCACCATCCAGCTCTTCATCGCCGTAGCCGATGAAGGCAGCATCACCCGCGGCGCCGAACGCCTGCATCTGGCCGCAGCCGCCGCCTCAAGACGCATCCTCGAACTGGAATCCCAACTCGGCGTCTCCCTGTTCGAGCGCCTGCCCCACGGCATGGCTTGCACCGAGGCCGGCCGCGCCTTGCTGGCCCACGCACGCGGCATCACCCACACCGTCCAGCGCATGCAGGACGATGCCGCCTCGTTCGTCGGCGGCGACCTCGGCGTGGTGCGGGTCGCCGCCCCCAAGTCCGCCGTGATCCAGTTCCTGCCGTTCGACATCCAGCGCTGTGCCACCGAATGCCCCGGTGTCCGCATCGACCTGCAGGAGATGAACAGCCAGGAAGTCCAGCAATCGCTGCGCCGTGGCACGGTGGATATCGGCATCTACGAGGGCAGCCTGGGCGTGGTCGACCTGCCCACCGCACCGTATCGCAGCGACCGGCTGGTGCTGGTGGTGGCGCGCGGGCATGCGCTGGCGAAGCGCAAGAAGGTGACGACGGAGGAGGTGCTGGACTGCGACCTGATCGTGCTGGGCGAGAGTTCGGCGATCTCGGTCGGGCTGGAGCGGCTGGCGGAAGAGGCGGGGCGGGTGCTGCGCATGCGCATGCGCGTGAGCGGGTTCGACAGCATTGCGGCGCTGGTGGCGCAGAACCTGGGGGGCGGGGTGATGCCGGAGGCGATTGCGCGCGAGGTGGCGGGCGGCAGCGGCTTTGTCCGGCTGCCGATTGCGGGGGAGTGGGCGGTGCGGCATTTTGTGCTGTGCCATCGGCCGCATGGCGCGCTGTCGTCGGCGGCGTTGAGCGTGCTGCAGGTGCTTGCGCAAAACGCGAAACCTGAATCCTGAAAATAGCGATAGCCCTGGGCGGGTGCATTGCGGAAGATGGCTCCATAACGATGAGAGGAGACACGCAATGCGGCGCAGACAATTTCTTCTGGCGGCAGCGGCCGGGCTGGCGGTGCCTAGTCTGGCGCGCGCGGCTAATTTGGCGGGGCCGGTTCGCATCGTGGTGGGCTTCGCGCCCGGCGGCGGCACGGACGTGCTGGCGCGCGTGATCGGGCAGAAGCTGGGCGTCATGTGGAACACCAGCGTGCTGGTGGAGAACAAGCCGGGCGCGACCGGCGCCATCGCCGCGGCCTATGTGGCCAAGCAGCCGCCGGACGGCACCACGCTGCTGATGGCGCATGTCAACAGCCATGCGATCGCGCCGGCGCTGCTGGACGTCAAGTACGACCCGCGCGCGGACTTTACGCCGATCTCGATGGTCGGGGTCACGCCCAATATGCTGACCTGCCGTCCGGAACAGAAGGTGCGCACGGTTTCGGACATCGTGGCGCTGTGCCGCAAGAACCCGGGCAAGATTTCGTTCGGCTCGTCGGGGATCGGCTCGGCGCAGCACCTGGCACTGGAGCTGTTCCGGATGCAGGCGAAGATCGACGTGGTGCACGTGCCGTACAAGGGCTCGGGGCCGCTGGTGGCGGACCTGCTCGGCGGCCAGATCGACTATGCGTTCGACACCATGACCGCGGCCACGCCGTTTATCCAGCAGGGCAAGGTGATCGCGATCGCGCAGACGCGCCTGAAGCGCGCGGCCAGCCATCCGGGCGTGCCGACGCTGGCGGAGTCGGGCTTCCCGGGCCTGGACGCGGCGTCGTGGTACGGGCTGGTGGGCCCGAAGGGGATGCCGCCGGCGCTGGCGCAGCGCATGAACGAAGACGTCAACCGCGTGCTGGCCATGCCGGACGTGGCCGAGCGGCTGAAGAGCTTTGGCGCCGAGGACTCGGGCGGATCGAACCAGCAGTTCGCCGCCTACATCACCGCGGAATCGATCAAATGGGCCAAGGTGATCAAGGACGCCGGCGTAAAGGCTGAGAGCTGATGGCCGAGCGCCGACGCACCGATGCGCGCAGTACGAACCAATTTCCCAGGACGCAACCGATGACTGATTTCCGCGACTCCGGCGCCCAAGCGGCACAGACCAACGCCACGCCCCTGCCGCTGGCCGGCGTGCGCGTGCTCGACGTCAGCCAGGTCATGGCCGGCCCTTACGCCTGCATGCTGCTGGCCGACCTTGGCGCCGACGTGATCAAGATCGAGCCGCCGGACGGCGGCGACCAGACGCGCGGCTCGATGGGGTTCAAGATGAAGGGGCCAGACAGCATGGGCTTCCTGAACATGAACCGCAACAAGCGCAGCGTCACGCTGGACCTGAAGACCGAATCCGGCCGCGCCGTGCTGTATCGGCTGGCCGAAACGGCGGACATCCTGGTCGAGAACTACCGCCCCGGCGTGATGAAGCGGCTGGGCATCGACTACGAGACGCTTAGCCGGATCAACCCGAAGCTGGTCTACTGCAGCATCTCGGGCTTCGGCCAGAGCGGGCCGTGGGCCACGCGGCCCGGATTCGACCTGATGGCGCAGGCGATGTCGGGCGTGATGAGCGTCACGGGCTACCCGGGCGGCGCGCCGGTGAAAGCCGGTGTGCCGGTGGCCGATATCGGCTGCGCGCTGTTTGCCACCTACGGCATGCTGTCCGCCTATATCGGCGCGAAGGAGACCGGCAAGGGGCAGTATGTCGATGCGTCGCTGTTCGATTCGGCGCTGGCATTCTCGGTGTGGGACACCTGCGAATATTGGGGCACCGGGCGCGAGCCTGAGCCCCTCGGTACCGCCAACCGCATGAGCGCGCCGTACCAGGCGATGAAGGCAGCGGATGGCTACTTCGTGATGGGAGCGACCAATCAGAAGCTGTGGCAGCTGCTGTGCAATACGCTGGACCGGCCCGACCTGCTCGCGAACGAGCGCTTTGCCACGGTCGCGCTGCGCCTGGCCAACCGGCAGGCACTGATCGGCGCGCTGGAGGAGAGCTTCGTCAAGCAGAGCGCCGACCACTGGATCGAGCAGCTGCTTGAAGTCGGCATTCCGGCCGGGCCGATCCTGACCTACCCGCAGGCGTTCGATAGCGATCACGGCAAGCACCGCCAGATGCGCATCGAGATCGATCATCCGATCGAAGGCAAGGTGCCCAATATCGGCTTCGCGGTGAAGATGGGCGGCACGCCGCAGCAGGTACGGCGACCGCCACCGCTGCTGGGCCAGCACACCGGAGAGATTCTCGCCGAGCTGGGCCTGTCGCAGGACGAACAGCAGTCGCTGGCGGCAGCCGGCGCGTTCGGCGCATGAGCGCCCCGCAGCAGGCACCCGTCGAAGGCCGGGTCACGTTGGCACGGCAGGGCTCTATCGCGACGCTTACCTTCGACCGCCCGGCCGCGCGCAATGCGATGACGTGGGCGATGTACGGGCAGCTTGCTGAGCATTGTCGCGCTCTCGCCACGGAAGGCACGGCCGGCGCGCGCGTAGTGGTGCTGCGCGGCGCGGGCGGCGAGGCCTTTGTCGCCGGCACCGACATCGCGCAGTTCCGGCAGTTCTCGGGCGGCGATGACGGGGTCGCGTATGAAGCGCGTATCGATGAAGGCATCGCGCTGGTCGAGCAGTTGCCGATGCCTACCGTGGCGGTCGTCGAAGGCTGGGCGGTGGGCGGTGGACTGGCCATCGCCACCGCGTGCGACTTCCGGCTGGCAACGCCCAAGGCCCGCTTCGGCGTGCCGATCGCGAAGACGCTGGGCAACACGCTTTCCGCGCAGAACCTGGCCAAGCTGCGCGCGGCGTGGGGGCTGCAACCGGTACGACGCATGCTGTTGCTCGCGCAGATTCTCGATGCCGATGCGGCGCTGGCCTGCGGTTTTCTTGAAGGCGTGCATGCGCCCGAGGCGCTGGAAGCGGAAGTCGCCGGGCTGTGCGAACGGCTCGGCGCACTGGCGCCGGTGACGCAGGCGGTCATCAAGGAATCGTTGCGCCGCCAGACCGTGGCGGCGGTGGCCGATACCGACGATCTCGTGCGGCAGTGTTATGGCAGCGACGACTTCCGGGAGGGGGTGGAAGCGTTCGTTGGCAAGCGCCCGCCGGTGTGGAAGGGGCGGTGAATTTTTGATCAGCCCGACGCCCTGAACGGTGGTGTGGGGCCCGTTCACTGGCTGGCGTGCTTCGGTCGCTGTTGCCCATGGGTCAAGCCAGCGACTTCACCGGCACCGAATAGACCACCCGCACGAACTTGGGCGCCGGCTGCCGGTCCACCACGACGCCGCCCATCGCTTCCGCAATCCGGCGGCTCTTCCAGTTCTGCTCAGCGGCCGGATATACAAAGCGCGCTGGCCGCAATGCGGCCGTTGCCCATCCTGCCACGGCAAGCACCGCTTCCTTGCCATAGCCGTGGCCATGGGCGTCTTCGCGGATCCAGATGCCGAACTCCGGTGCCGGCGTGTCGGCATGATGCAGCCCGGCCAGGCCAAGGAAACGACCGTCGCTGGTCCGGCGGACGGTGAAAACAAAATCAGTTCCGTCTTCCATGGCCGGCAGCCATGCCTGCCATACCTCACGAAACGCCTCGGGCGACGGGGCGGGGTCCCAATCCATGTAGCGGGCGAGCGTGGGGGTGATGCAGGGCCAGGCCTCAGCTGCGTCGTGTCCGCAGAAGGGTGACAGGGTCAGGCGCTCGGAGTAGATCGGCAGGGCGGACACAGGCATGGGGTAGGCTGGGTCGGTCGCTCGGGTGCGAACCGGTTACCACCAGTGTACGCCTGCTGGTCCCACCCACTTGCGGTATCCGGCGCGGCCACGCGATCCCGTGCCCCCGCACTCAGCGCACCACCACGGACAAGGTCGTACCGGGCGGCACCGTGACGGCTTCTGCGTACGTGCCGCTCACGGGGCGCCGCGCGGCAGGAAAGCTGCCCAACTTTGACGGGGCCGGGCCCCGATACTCTCCTCAACTTACCGATCTCCCTGCCGATAAGAGCCATGCCATACCAGCGCTTGCGCTGGGGTGTCCCCATGCCCATCGGAAATCCGTAATGAAGATCGCAGTCAAACTCCCGCTCGCTTTCGCGGCGGCGCTTATCGTCATGTTCGCCGGCGCGCTGTACGGCCTGAGTACCTTGAACCGCTCGATCGACGACTACAACCATGTCGTGCTCGAACGGGTCGAGGAAGAACGGCTGGTTACGGCGATGCTCGTGGATTTCAAGGAGCAGATCCAGGAGTGGAAGAACACGATCCTGCGCGGCAGCGACACGGCGCGGCTGGACACGCACTGGGCCGCCTTTGCCGCGCGCGAGTCGGCGATCCGCGCACGTGGCGCGGCGCTGGCTGGGCGCCTGCCCGATGGCAAATCGAAAGCGCTGGTGGCGCAGTTCACCAGCGCGCATGCCACGATGGGCGAGGGCTACCGGCGCGGCCTCGAGGCCTTCAAGGCGGCGCAGTTCGATCCGGCCGCGGGTGACCGCGTCGTGGCCGGTGTCGACCGCGAGCCGGCGCGCCTGCTGCAGGAGGCCGCGCGACTGATCGCGGCGGACGCCGCGGCTGTGTCCGCGCAGACCGCCGCGACCGCCAGCCACGCCGCGATGCTGAGCTATGCGCTGATGCTCGCCGCGTTCGCCTGCGGGCTGGCCGGCGCGATGGTGTTCAGCCGCGCGCTGACGCGACCGCTGTCCCGTGCGCTGAATGTGGCGCAGACGGTGGCCAGGGGAAATCTGTCGACGCCGATCGATACGCGCGGCAAGGATGAGATCGCCGCACTGATGCAGGCGCTGCACGACATGCAGCACAGCCTGTCCGATGTCGTCGGCCTGGTGCGGCGCAATGCCGAAGGCGTGGCGGCGGCCAATGCGCAGATCGCGAACGGCAACTTTGACCTGTCGGCACGCACGGAGCAGCAGGCGGCTTCGCTGGAACAGACCGCCGCGAGCATGGATGAGCTGACGCTGACCGTGCGCGCCAACGCCGAGAATATTGAACAGGTTTCCCGGCAGACGGCGCTGGCCCGCGATATCGCGGGGCGCAGTGTCGATGTGATGGGGCATGTCGTCACCACCATGCAGGAGATCGCCGAGCGCTCCGCCAAGGTGGGCGATATCGTCGGCGTGATCGAAGGCATCGCGTTCCAGACCAACCTGCTGGCGCTGAACGCCGCCGTCGAGGCGGCGCGCGCCGGCGAGCAGGGGCGTGGCTTTGCCGTGGTCGCCAACGAGGTGCGCACGCTCGCGCAGCGCAGCGCGGTGGCGTCGCGCGAAATCAAGGCGTTGATCGAGGTGGCGGTCGAGCGCGTCGCGGCCGGGCACGCGTTGGTCGGCAACGCCGGCGGCACGATCGAAGAGATGACGGCGGCCATGGCGCAGGTTTCGCGCTTCGTGAACGAGATCGCCGCGGCGTCCGGCGAGCAGCGCCATGGCATCGAGCAGGTGAACCAGGCGGTCGGCCAGCTCGACGAGGTCACGCAGCAGAACGCCGCGCTGGTCGAGCAGGCTTCGGCGGCGACGCAGTCGATGGCGGAGCAGGCGCGGGCGCTGCGCGAGGCGGTGGCGGTGTTCCGGCTGAGTGGGGCGGCGGCGGTGGCGTGAGTCGGAGTGGTCGACGACAGCGTCTGCCGCGCCTGGTTGGCGATTCCGTACCTGCCAGCAGGCCGTGCTTACAGAGTCGTCCTAACGCCACGAACGGCGCATAGCCGGACAATTCTCCCCTTGCATCGCAGATAGCTTGTGTTCGTGGTTGTCACTTGACAACCTTGGACCATGCTTCTAGCCTTGGAGAAATCGATGGCCCGTGCCCAACACCCCAAGAAGGAAATCGAAGGTGCGCTAGCCCACGCCGAGTCTCGCGGCTGGCGTGTCGAGGCGGCGAAAGGCAGGGGCCATGCCTGGGGACGGATCTACTGTTCGCACAATGACAGCGCATGCCGTGCTGGGGAATTCTGTGTCATCAGCATCTATTGCACACCCATGAGCCCATCCAACCACGCCACCCGAATCCGTCGGATCGTGGACAACTGCTTGCATCGGTACGAAGTCGTGGTGCCAATCGAGCTGACGGAGAAACCACCGCCATGGAATACGCGTTCACCCTGAGATACCAGTTGCCGGCGGATGACAGCGATCCCGACACGCTGGTCGAACGCCTCTATGAAGCCGGATGCGACGATGCGACCGTGGGTATGGGCGTGGTCGGCCGGATTGCGCTGGCGTTCGACCGCGAGGCGGAATCAGCGGCCGACGCCATCGTCAGCGCGCTCACCGATGCTAGGCGCGCCATGCCGTCCGCCACGCTGATCGAAGCGGCACCGGACCTGGTTGGCCTGACGGACATTGCGGATACGGTCGGCATGTCGCGCCAGAACATGCGCAAGCTGATGCTCGGCCATCCGGCTTCCTTTCCCGCTCCGGTGCACGAAGGCGCCAGTGCCCTCTGGCATTTGTGGGAGGTGCTGTTGTGGATGAACGCGAAGGGTTACGACATCGAACCGTCGCTGATGGACGTCGCTGCGGCCGCGATGCAGGTCAATCTGGCCAAGAGTGCCGGATACATCGTCCCGGCAATGGAGCGCCGTGTCCGCAAGCTGGTTGCCTGAGGCGGCACGCCGGGCGACGAAAAAGACGATTAATCCCCGGCCGGGCCTCAGTCCAGCCGGAACACACCGACCTCCCGGTTCAAGCCTTCCGTCTGCGCCCGCTGTGCCCGCGCGGCTTCAGCCGCGCCCGCCACCAGTTCGGCGTTCTCCTCGAATGCCGCCTGGATCTCGGCCACGCGTTGCGCCATGCCCTCGATGCCGCTGCGATGTTCCGCCGGCGCCCCGCCGGTGCGGGATAGCCGGCATCTGCAAGCAGACGCCGGCGCTGCCATGCCTCACTCCAGGCGGATATTGTTTTCCTTGATCACGTTGCCCCAGTACGCCTGGTCGGCCCGGGTCGTCGCCGCGAAGGCAGCCGGCTGCGTGGTCTTGACGATCAGCCCCAGGTCGCCCAGGCGCTGGCGGATGTCGGGCGCGGTCATCACGGTTTCTACGTCGGCCGCGATCTTGTCGACGATGGCCTGCGGCGTGCCGGCCGTGGCGAACAGGCCCAGCCAGGCCGGGCCGTCCAGCCCCTTGAAGCCGAGTTCCTGGAAGGTGGGGACGTCGGGCAGCATCGGCGCGCGGGTGTTGCCGGTCATGGCCAGTGGCTGCAGCTTGCCGGTGCGCGCGTGCTGGCGCACCGTCATCGGCGACAGCGTGCCCAGCGAGATCTGGCCGCCGATCAGGTCGGTGGCGATCGGGGCCTCGCCTTTATACGGCACGTGGACCAGTTGCGCGCCGGCATTCTTCAGGAAGACCTGCATGTAGAGATGGGCGCCGGTGCCGATGCCGTAGGTGCCATAGGAGTACTTGTCCGGCTGGGACCGGGCCAGGCTCACCATTTGCGGTAGCGTGCGCGGCATCGCGCTGCTGGCGGTCAGCACCAGGCTGGAGGTGCACAGCTGGCCGATGGCGGTCAGGTCGCGCAGCGGGTCGAACGGCGGCTTGGCCACCATGTAGGGCGTCTGTACCAGGCTGGGCAGGGCCAGCAGCAGCGTGTAGCCGTCCGGCTGCGCCTTGGCGACCACGTCGGCGCCAATCATGCCGCCGACGCCGGGCCGGTTCTCGACGATCACCGGGCGCTGCCACAGCTTGCCCAGCGGGTCGCCCAGCGCGCGCGCCAGCACGTCGGTGGCGCCGCCGGGCGGGTAGGGCACCACCAGCCGCACGGGGCGCGCCGGCCAGGCCTGCTGGGCCCAGGCGCGGCCGATGCCGAGGGTTGAAGCGGTGGCGGCCAGGGATCCGGCTCCCAGCCATTGCAGTGCCTTGCGGCGGTCGGCTTGCATGGTGTTTCCTCCAGTCGTTGACATCGTGTCGGCTTGCGGCTCCGCGGCGTCGATGCGCCGGTGGCCATGGCAAAGCGCAGCGTACGAGGCCGCCATGCGCCGTGGCATCGGCGGGATGGACGAAAACGGTGGGGAGTACTTACCCGGATGAAGGCGGCGGTGCAATCGGGGCACGGGCGGCGCCGGCGCATCGCTTATGATGGCGCCCGCTGCCGGCGCCTTGTGGCGCGTGCGGCGTTTGATCCATTTCTTCTTGCCCGACCGATCATGGCCCGCCTCAAACTCGACCTGCCCGCCGACCAGCTTTGCTACGCCACGCACCTGACCGTGCGCGTGACCGACATCAACTCGGCCAACCACCTTGCCAACGATTCGATGATCTCGATGATCTCCGAGGCGCGGGCGCGGTTCCTGTTTGAATTCGGCGGCGCGGACGTGCGCGAGGAAGGGGTGGGCATCATCGTCACCGACCTGGCCACGATGTACCGCAACGAGGCCCATGCACGCGACCAGCTGCTGTTCGAAGTGGGCGTGATGGACTTCAACAAGTACGGCGGCGATATCATCTTCCGCATCACGCGGCCGGCCGATGGCGCGCTGATCGCGATGGCCAAGTCGGGCTTCGTCTTTTTCGACTACGTGGCGAAGCGGGTAGTGGCGATGCCGGCGGGATTCGCCGGGCGCTTCCCGAAGGTGAACTGGGTGGAATAGCCGCCGGCGAGGCGCTGCCCGGTGGCAGCGCCTCCGAGAGGGTCGGGGTCAGGCCTTGCGCTCGCCGCCGAGCGCCTCGGTCAGGTCGGCCAGCAGGCCGGACAGCTCGCCCGCCATCATGGTGAAGTCCGAGTCGAAGCGCTCGTCTTCATCGTGCGCGGTGCCGTCGGCCTGTTCCTTGATCACGTCGAGCGGCGCCAGCTTCTTGACCACCAGCCCGTCGGTGAGCACGAACGAGACGCGGTCGTTCCAGGTCATCGCCAGGCGCGTGCAGCGCTTGCCGGCGGCGATATGGCGGCGCAGGTCTTCCGGGTCGAGCGGGTGGCGCACATAGCGGACCGTGGCCTTGCTTTCGGCGCCGGACTGCAGCTCGATTTCCTGGTCGACGGTGAAGCCGCCGGGGGCCGCATCGCCGGCCAGCCATTCGGTCATGGCCGCCACCGGCGACTGGTTGACGTGCAGGTTGATCAGCGGCAGCGGGTCGAGCGCCTTGAACAGCATGCCGCGCACTTCATCGGCCTTGGCCGCGGCGGCGGCGTCGATGGCAAGCCAGCCATGGTCCGGGTTGATCCACACGCGCGTGTCGCGGCGGATGCTGAAGGCACGCGGCAGCAGCTCTTCGGTGACCTGCTCCTTCAGTTCCTTCAGTTGCTTGCGGCCCGGCTTGTAGCCTTGCTGCTCTTCGATCTCGGCAGCCCGGGCGCGCGTGACCTGGTTGACCACGGTGGTCGGCAGCAGCTTCTTTTCGGTGCGCAGCGTCAGCAGCATCTGGCGGCCGACGGTATGGACCAGCTGGCCGTTGTCACGGGGCGAGGCCCAGCCTTGCGTCTGCATTTCGAGGCTGGTACCGGGAAAGAAGGCGTGCTTCGCCAGGCTGGCTTCGACCTCGTCGGCGCTAGGCGACCACGGGGCGGCGAAACGATGGACCTGCAGATTCTTGAACCACATGGGAATTCGGCCAAAGGGACGAATTCTATCCGCTCGCGGACCACGGCCGCGAAAAATGCAGGGCGCCGCGCGGCACAACGGCCCCGCGGCGGACCACGGCAAGCCCGCCGTTACAGGTCGAGCTTGCTGATCTTGCTGCCCTCGAAGCTCAGGCCCGCCATCAGGCCGGCATTGGTCATGACGAAGCCGACGATGGGCTGCTGGGCGGTATTGGTATCGAGCACGCCGTTTGCGCCAACGGTGGCCACTGCCACGGTGGCATCGACGCCCGCGGTCCAGCCGCTGCTGCGCACAAACTTGTCGTAGGCTTCCTGCGTCATGAACATCAGGATGACGGCCTTGGACTGCGCACCGATCTGCCAGCCCACCGAGCCCGCAATCAGGCGGTAATAGCCGCGCGTGGCGCCGCCCGAGCGCAAGGCGCCGTCGCCATACTCGCCACCGACGATAAAGCCGGCCGAGAGGGTCTTCGGGAACACCAGGATGCCGCGCGCGCGGTTGCCCAGCTCGCGCGAGCCGTTGACCGTGCTGTACAGGCGCGACAGCGTGGCGTCCGCGCCAGAGTCCAGCTCGCGCCGGCGTGCCGCCTTGTCGCTGGGCGCGCCGGGCTTGGTGGTGGTGCAGGCGCCCATGGCCAGGCTGCCGAGGGCCAGACCCGCGCTGGCCGAAAGGAAGGTTCGACGTTTCATGTCGTCTCCTTGGTGTTGTTGTCGTCTTTGAAGCATAGGCGCCGAAATCACCCCGGCAAATGATTCAGGCCAAGGAGTCGTTTCCATTTGTGACGAAGGTGGTACGGGATGGCCGTTCGCGGCAAAAATAATGGGCCTTGCGCCCGGTACGTCCCATAGCCAACTCCCATGTGACGCCGCTGCGCCCTGTGACCGCCTCGATTCGCCATGAAAAAACTTCTCACCGCCCTGCCACTGGCCTCGCTGGCCCTGCTGGCCGCCTGCGCTTCCCAGCCCCCGGGTCCGTCCAACGATGTCAGCGCGAGCGCGTCCGCGGCCGCCGATCCCGCCAGTGGCTGGCAGGCGCTGCGCGCCAAGTACATGGACTGCACGCAGAAGAGGGCGAACGACAACTTGTCGGCCAAGGGCCAGTCGAAGGACGTGGCCGACCTGGCGCTATCCGCGTGCCAGCCTGAACTGGAAGCGATGCACGATGCGTTCCGCGGCTATCTGGAGGCGCAGATGTCGTCATCGCACGGCAAGAGCAGCGCGCGCCAGGCGGCGGCGCGCGTAACCACCGACACCCGCGACAAGGCGCGCAGCTACCTGGTGCGCTACGTCGAGCGCGAGCGCTACCTGGCCGGCCAGAACTGACGGCGGGCCGGCCGCGCTTCAGAGCATTTCCAGCGGCCCGGGGCCGTCGGGCGGCGGAAAGATGCGGTCGAACTCGGCCAGCTGGGCCGGCGACAGCGTCTTGGACAGCGCGCCCAGGTTCTCCTGCAGGCGCTCGCGCCGGCTGGTCTTGGGGATGGCGATGACGCCGTCCTGCGCCAGCAGCCACGCCAGCGCCGCCTGTGCGGCGGTCATGCCGTGGTCGCGGGCGAAGCGCTTTAGCCCGGGGTTGCCCAGCAGCCGTGCCTGCTCGATGGGCGAATAGGCCATCACCGGCACGCCGCGCTGGCGCAGCCATGGCAACAGGTCCCATTCAATGCCGCGCCGGCCCAGGTTGTACAACAGCTGGTTGGCAGCCAAGCGGCTGCCGCCGGGCGCGTCCCACAACTCCTGCATATCGGACAGGTCCAGGTTGCTGACGCCCCAGTGGCGGATCTTGCCGTCGCGCTGCAACGCCTCCATGGCCTGCACGGTCTCTTCCAGCGGCACGCCGCCGCGCCAGTGCAGCAGATACAGGTCGATGCGGTCGGTGTGCAGCCGCTTCAGGCTGCGCTCACACGCCTGCACGGTGCCGCGCCGGCTGGCATTGAAGGGGTAGACCTTGCTGACCAGGAAGGCCTGGTCGCGCCGGCCGGCGATGGCCTCGCCGATCATGGCCTCGGACTGGCCTTCGCCGTACATCTCGGCGGTATCGATCAGGCGCAGGCCCAGGTCCAGCCCCAGGCGCAGCGTGGCGATCTCTTCGGCGCGCGCGGCGGCCGACTCGCCCATATTCCATGTGCCCATGCCGAGCGCCGGGACGCGCTCGCCGTCGGGCAGGGTGACTTGCTTCATCGGTGGCTTCCAGTTTGGCCGGGTCGGGCGCCCGGCGGCACCCAACCACACTAGTTAACAACACCGGCAATGTACAACCCGCGCGGGCCGGCAACGCTTCAAACCAGTCCGGTCAGAAAATACACGGAGATGACAAAGAACACCGCGGCGGTCTTGATCAGCGTGACCGCGAAGATATCGCGGTAGGACTCGCGGTGCGTCAGGCCGGTGACTGCCAGCAGCGTGATCACGGCGCCGTTGTGCGGCAGGGTGTCCATGCCGCCGCTGGCCATCGACACCACCCGGTGCAGCACCTCCAACGGAATCTGCATGGCCTGCGCGCCCGCGATAAAGGTCTGCGACATCGCCGCCAGCGCAATGCTCATGCCGCCCGAGGCCGAGCCGGTGATGCCGGCCAGCGTGCTGACCGAGACCGCGGCATTGACCAGCGGATTGGGGATGGCGCGCAGCGCATCGCTGACCACCAGAAAGCCGGGCAGTGCGGCGATGACGCCGCCAAAGCCGTATTCCGACGCGGTGTTCATCGAGGCCAGCAGTGCGCCGCCGACCGCGCCCTTGGTGCCCTCGGCAAAGCGCTCGCGCAGGGCGCCGAAGGCGGTCACCAGCACCACGGCGATGCCCAGCAGCAGCGCGCCTTCCACCGCCCAGATCGCGGTGACACTGGCGATCTTGGTTTCCACCGGGTTGGCCAGCCCGGGCAGCGCCACGCTGCTGGATGCGCCGTACCACAGCGGAATCATCCGCGTCAGCCAGAAGTTGGCCACGCCCACCACCACCAGCGGCAGCAGCGCCAGCAGCGGATGCGGCAGCTTGCCGGCCTGGCTGCGTTCGGGCTCGTTGCGCAGGTTGGTGCCGTAGCCCTCGCCGCGCGCGGCCGCGGCACGGCGGCGCCATTCCAGGTAGCTCAGGCCCACCACCAGGATAAACAGCGACCCCGCCACGCCCAGCACCGGCGCGGCCCACGAGGTGGTATTGAAGAAGTTGGTGGGGATGATGTTCTGGATCTGCGGAGTGCCCGGCAGCGAATCCATGGTGAACGAGAACGCGCCCAGCGCGATGGCGCCCGGCATCAGCCGCTTGGGGATGTTGCTCTGGCGATACAGCTCGGCGGCAAACGGGTAGACCGCGAACACCACCACGAACAGCGACACGCCGCCATAGGTCAGCAGCGCGCACACCGCGACGATCACCGCGTTGGCGCGCGACCGCCCGATATAGCGGATCGCCGCGGCGACGATGGACTCGGAAAAGCCCGACAACTCGACCACCTTGCCGAACACCGCGCCTAATAAGAACACGGGGAAATACAGCTTCACGAAGCCGACCATCTTCTCCATGAAGATGCCGGTGAAGACCGGCGCCACCGCCGACGGGTCGGTCAGCAGCACCGCCGCCAGCGCGGCGATCGGCGCGAACAGGATCACGCTGTAGCCGCGGTACGCGGCGAACATCAGAAAGGCAAGGGCTGCCAGTACGATCAGGAACGACATCGGATCTCCTTCAGGGTTGCCTTCTCCTGAGGTGCGGTCCGTTGCCGCGCGGGGGCCGGCGCTTGTGGCGCGTTGTCTCTTTCTGTGCGTCAGGAAAAGGGATCAGCCGGCGACTGTGCCACAGCTTGGCTCGCGGCGAAACCTCGGGGCTCGCCGCGGCCGCAGCGGTGGCGGCCGCCGGCATGAAGGAGAAGGCCAGCTTTACCCATGCTGATGGCGATACTCCTGCGTGCGCCCGCCGTAGCCATACGCCGCGGCACGGGCGTCGATCACGTGGACGTATGAGACCGGATGCAGGTTGCCGAGCAGGCCCGACATGGTCTCGAACACGGCCGCGATGAACTGCGCCTTCTCCGCCTTGGTGTTGGTTTCATCGGTCACGCTGATATCGAGGTGGAAGGCGTTGCGGCCCTGCTCGGACAGCGGCGCGTCGGCGATGATCCAGCTGTCGTGCGGGATGTACTGGACCGTGACGGCAATCACGTCGCGCTGCTTGCCGAGCGCGCGCTCGGTCAGGTCGGCAATCGCCCTGGCGCTGCGGCGGGTAAGGTCGGCATCGGCTTGGCCGGACAGGTGCAGGACGATGTGGGGCATGGCGGGCTCCTTGGGTTTGGGCGGGTTGGTGAAGCCATGGTAGGGCGTGGTGTAGTATCGGAAAAGCGGGAATAACCGATACATTCCATCGACTATTCCGAAACCAATTCGCCCTGCCGGAGGCTTGCCATGCGTGGATTCGACACCGACCAGTTGCGCACCTTTGTGACGGTAGCCGACAGCGGCAGCCTCTCTGCCGCGGCGCCCAGGCTGTTCCTGTCGCAGTCATCGGTCAGCGAGCAACTGCGCAAGCTGGAGGAGCGCGCCGGCGTGCCGCTGCTGACCCGCGGCCGCCACGGCGCGCAGCCGACCCCGGCCGGGCAGCGGCTGCTGGCGCACGCGCGGCGCATCCTGGCGCTGAACGAACTGGCCTTGCAGGAGTTGCGTGGCCATGCGCTGGAAGGCGAACTGCGCCTGGCGGTGACCGACTATTTCCGCCCGGGCGAGATCGCCGGGATGCTGCGGCGCCTGCGCGAGCGCTATCCCTATCTGCGCCTGCACGTGACGGTGATGAAGAGCGCGGCCATCGATGCCGCCGCGGAGCACGACGCCTTTGATATCGGCCTCAGCATGCGGCTGCCGGGTACGCGCGGGACGGCCGCGCGCGGCACCGTGCTGCGGCGCGAGCCGCTCGCCTGGGTGGCGGCGCCGGCGGAGGCCGACAGCCTGTCGGCGACCCTGCCATTGGTGCTGCTGCCGGATACCTGCTCGCTGCACCAGTACGTGGTACAGCGGCTGTTGCGCAAGCGGGTGCCGTTCGAGATCGCGCACTCCGCGTCTGGCGTGGCGGGGCTGCATCTGGCGCTGGCGGCGGGGCTGGGCATGTCGTGCCTGAACGCGTCGGCGATCGGGCCCGGCGTGGCGCCGCTCGACGCCGCCACCGTCGCCCGGCTGGGCCTGCCGCGGCTGCCCGAGGCGGAGTTCTTCCTGCTGCCGGGCCGGCGTGGGGAGTCGGCATTCATTGCCGAGGCGCGCGATGCGCTTGCCGTGCAACTGGCCTGAGCGCGATCCGCGCGAGTCGAACAAAGATCACAAATCGGGCCTTGTTATCCGCTGCAGTTGTGGTGAAAGCAACATATGTGAATTGGGAATGGGAATAATTCGCAATCTCGTTGACCATGACGAGTCCGTAATCGATAATGCGCCCGATTATTGAAAGTTATTACAGTCGATTACAGGCCATGAGAATAAAACTTCACCCGATATGTGCCGCGGTGGCGGGGAGCTTCGTTTTTCAACCCACGCTGGTATGGGCACAGGCCACACCGGCGGCTTCGGCGCAGCTGCCGGAAGTCACCGTCAAGGCTGACGTCAGCCGCGAGCTGGGCGAGGGCTACAACCCGCCCAATGCGGTCAGCGCCACCAAAACCGAAGCGCCGCTGCGCGACGTCCCGCAGACCGTCAACGTGGTGACCGCCGAGGTCATGCGCGACCAGCACGCCACCTCGATGCAGGATGCGCTCAAGAACGTGCCGGGCGTGTCGTTCTCCACCGGCGATGGCCAGCGCGACCAGGTGTCGATCCGCGGCTTCACCGCCATCGCCGACCAGTTCGTCGACGGCATCCGCGACGACGCGCTGTACTTTCGCGATCTGTCCAATGTCGACCGCGTCGAGGTCATCAAGGGACCGGCGGCCGTGCTGTACGGGCGCGGTTCGTCGGGCGGCCTGATCAACCGCGTCACCAAGAAGCCGGGCATCGACGTCACCGATTTCGCGCTGAGTTATGGCATGTGGGCCGACCGCCGCGCCGAAGCCGACGTGGGCCGCGTGTTCGCCGACGGCGCCGCGGCGTTCCGCATCACGGGCGCGGTGGAGAAGGCCAACAGCTACCGCTCGCAGCAGTTCCTCGACCGCAAGGCGATCGCGCCGTCGCTGGAGCTGCGCGTGGCGCCCGAGACCACCGTGCTGTTCCAGGCTGACTACCTGGAAGACCGCCGCGTGACCGACTTCGGCATCCCGGCTTACCAGGGGCGGCCCGTGGACGTGCCGGCGTCGCGCTACTACGGCGCGGCCAACGCGCGCGATGCGGACTACTCGCAGTCGCGCGTGTTCTCCGGCACCGCCACGATCAACCATCGCTTCAATGAGAACTGGTCGATCCGCAATGCGACGCGGTATTACCACTATTCGCTGGATCGGAACAACACGCTGACCTCCGCGGTCAACGAAGCGGCGCGCACCCTCACCATGAACCACGGCAATGTCCGCCGCGAAGAACATGGCTGGTTCAACCAGACCGACCTGATCCAGAAGGCGACGATTTTCGGCACCAAGCACGAGATCCTGTACGGCATGGAGATCGGCCAGCAGAACAAGGACCAGATCAACAACACCAAGCCGGTGCCGGGCAGCTTCGACCTGTTCAACCCGGTGCTGCCGGTGCTGCCGCGCCAGGCGCCGGGCAACCCGACCACCTCGAACCTGGGCATCTTCGATACGCTCGCGTTCTACACCCAGGACATGATCACCTTCAGCGAGCAGTGGAAGGCGCTGGTGGGCGTGCGCTACGACAACTTCCAGCAGGAGACCCGCAACCGCATCGCCGGCCAGCGCGACCTGTCGCGCAGCGACTCCGCCTGGAGCCCGCGTGCCGGCCTGGTGTGGCAGCCGACCAAGGCGCAGTCGTACTACGTGTCGTGGAGCAAGTCGTTCCAGCCGTCGGGCGAGGCGTTTGCCCTGGCGGCGAACAATGCGGACCTGTCGCCGGAGACCACCAACAATACCGAGGTGGGCGCCAAGTACGACTGGCTCAACGGCAAGGCCAGCACGACGATCTCCGTGTTCCGCCTGGAGCGCAGCAATATCAAGGTCGCCAACGCCACCAACACGGCGTTGCTGCCCATCGGCGAGCAGCGCACCGATGGCGTGGAGCTTTCGGGCGCGGCCGAGCTCGGCAGCGGCTGGCGCATGCTGGCCGGCTACGCCTACCTTGACGCCACCATCACCAAGTCCACCGCCGCGCTGCAGGGCAAGCGCGCCACCATCACGCCGCGCCACTCCGGCAACGTCTGGGTCACCAAGGACCTGGGCCACGGCTTCGGTGTCGGTGTCGGCGCCAACCTGGTGGGCGCGCGCTATGCCGACCCGCAGAACACCGTGACCCTGCCCGGCTACGTCACCGCCGATGCGATGGCCTGGTATCGCCGCGGCGCCTTCGAAGCCCAGCTGAACCTGTACAACCTGTTCGACAAGGGCTACATCGTCTCGGCGCACGGGACCAACCCCAACCTCAACATGCCGGGCGCGCCGCGCAGCGTCATGGCGACCCTGCGCTACCGCATGTAAAGCGCAGCATCGTGGACAAAAAAACCGGGCGGTGATGAACCGCCCGGTTTTTTTTCGCCTGGCGTTTCTCCTTCAAGCCGGCATGCCACGGCATGCCCCGGAGAAACCCTGAGTCCCGGCAGCGATCAGTGCTCGCGCTCCCAGGTCTGGGTGCGCCCGATCAGGCTGATGCCGATGAAGCCGCGCACGCTGAGCTTGTTGCCATCCTCGGCCAGCGACATCTTGCTCTTGTAGACCTTGCCGTTCTCCGGATCCAGGATCTCGCCGCCGCTCCACTCGTTGTCGCCGGTCTTGCGCAGGCCGGACAGGATGGTCATGCCGATGATCGGCTGGTCCTTGCGTGCGTCGGTGCACTTGTCGCAGACCCGCGGCTTGCCGTCGCTGTCGACGAAGCTCTTGAGCAGGCGTCCGCTGTAGACGCCGTTCTTCTCGGTGATCTCGACCAGCCCGCGCGGCTTGCCGGTGTTGTCGTCGATGGTCTTCCACGTGCCGCTGGGCGTGGCCTGCGCCATCGCCGCGGCGCTGCCGAGCAGGGTGGCGGCAAGCACCGCGGCGCGCACGGTGGAAGCAAGGGGGGAAGGGCTGCGCATGATGTCTCCTTTGAGGTCCGTAGCCACGCCAATCTACTGGCGCAGCCGCCGCGCCGCAATCCGCCGCCGACCGGCGCGGGTCTGTCGGCGGCCCCTGCCTGCTGCCCGCCAGGCCGCACGGAGCGGGCGTTTGCGGGTTTTTGTGGCGCAGCAAAACGCGCCTGCGCGAAGCCGTTGAAGCAATCCTCTAAGCGGACGTACGACGCGCCAGGCGGCACCTTGCCGCATGCTTCGAGAGCGCGCGAACGCATCCGCAGAGCACAGCGCGCGCGCTCCGGATTCGAACGGCAAGCGCTCGCGCCAAGCATGCACGACGAGACTTCGTCGCAGCGACTGCCGGAGTGTTGCCGCGATGCTTCGCTGTCGTCGCGGCTTGGCTCGATCGCAACGCTTCAATGCCTCCGCGATGCCCTTGCTATGTTGCGTCGATGCAAACCGTTGCGTGCACGCATCACTCTCGCGCACGTTCGGCGATGGTGTCGCGCAGCGATCGACGCCGGCGTCGTCGAGCACTGGCCTCGGCGCGGTGTGCGCGTGCCGGGTCGAGTGTGTAAAGCATGCAGAGCGCGCACCGGTGTTCACGTCGCGCGCGTGTCGAAGCACGCCGCCGCACGGCGTGAGTGGTGTCGCCCGCGTTTCGGTGCATCGCCCGCAAAGCCTTTGTCCATGCGGCTTTTCGGAAAGCGCGATGACGCGCGGCAGAGCGTTTCGCGGTGGTCGCGCGCACGCTGCGCGGCGTGTCATCGATACGTGCGGCGGTGTGTAAAAGCTGCGGCGCGAGCCATCAGCGAAGGGGTATCGCACAGCGTGCGCGAGCATGCGAGGTAGGCGTCCGCACTGGCATGCGCGCGACGCGTTTGGATGTCGTCGGCAACGTCTTCGTGACGACGCGCGTGAGAACTAGTTGGAGCGATACATGCAGGCAAGTTTTTTTGCACTTTTTTCTTAACATCATGGTGCAAACGAATTATGATTCGCCTTGACAAGAGTCTCACTTCATTGCAGCGAAGCAGGAAGCAAGATGAACCGAACCAGCGCGATGCGCGCTTCGATGCAATGACGAAGGTAGTAGCTGAGGAGCACGAGAACTTTGACGCAGACCAGGCCCGACCGGCTTCTTAAAACGCGTGCAGTCTCCCTTGGTCCATTAACGGGTTGGACCCGCTACCACCGAATGAATGCCGCCTGCCGTGCGCGAGGCCAAGCCCGCACCGCAGGCCAGCTGTCCGATATCTCCTCATTTCTGGCCGCGCGCCGGCTCAACGGGCGGTGCGGGCTGATCGAATATTCCAGGGCGCGGCATGTGCCCGAGACCCGCTTGCGGGCTCGCGCCGGCCGCCAAGTCACCGCCATGGGCGGTGCGCCTGCAACCGAATTCATTAGCGTGCAGCAGTGGTCGGGCCGCACGCCGATGAATCGCTCGCTCGACTGGGGCCGCGCTGCTGTGGCGCGCCTCGGGTCGGTCGGGTCGCCAACTTAGGTCATTCGATATTCACTCTCTAGTGAAGGAGTTATCCATGGCAACTGCTGCAAAGAAAAAGCCGGCGGCTAAGAAGGCCGCCAAGCCGGCCGCCAAGAAGGCTGCTGTGAAGAAGGTCGCCGCCAAGAAGGCTGCACCGGCCGCCAAGAAGGCAGCCGCCAAGAAGGCAGCCGCCAAGAAGGCACCGGCCAAGAAGGCCGCGGTGAAGAAGGTCGCCGCCAAGAAGGCCGCACCGGCCAAGAAGGCAGCCGCCAAGAAGGCACCGGCCAAGAAGGCCGCAGTGAAGAAGGTCGCCGCCAAGAAGGCCGCACCGGCCAAGAAGGCTGCTGCCAAGAAGGCACCGGCCAAGAAGGCCGCGGTGAAGAAGGTTGCCGCCAAGAAGGCAGCACCGGCCAAGAAGGCTGCTGCCAAGAAGGCGCCCGCCAAGAAGGCTGCTGCCAAGAAGGCTGCACCGGCCAAGAAGGCTGCTGCGAAGAAGCCGGCCGCCAAGAAGGCTGCTGCCAAGAAGCCGGCTGCCAAGAAGGCTGCCGCCAAGCCTGCCGCGGCCCCTGCCGCTGCTCCCGCTTCGGCTGCCAAGACCGCGCTGAACCCGGCTGCTGCCTGGCCGTTCCCGACGGGCAACCGTCCGTAAGCTGCGCCGCCACGGCGTGGGACTTACCCGTTCCGCAAGGAACCACGACGGCACGCAAGTCGTGCCCATATGACCGGATACCGCGTATCCGGTCCGCAAGACACCTGGTCTTGCCAACCCGCCGATGGCAACCGCCCGGCGGGTTTTTTCATGGGCGCGCGGGCCGGGTCGCCCGCTCGGCCAAAGAAAAAGCGCCGCACCCTTGCGGGTGCGGCGCCTGGGGCTGCGCCTTGGGTGACTGGCCGTCAGTGCGTGACGCGGGTCACGCCGCCCGAGGACAGCAGCCGCACCCGTTCGCCGGGGCGGAAGGCTTCGTCGGCCTCCTGCGTGATCGCGCGCATCTCGCCGTTGTCCAGGCGCACGGTGATCTCCAGCGCGCGGCGCTGGTTGATCTTGTTCTCCGCCGCGCTGCCGGCGATTCCGCCCAGCACCGCGCCGAGGATGCCGGCCGCCACCGCGCCGTTGCCGCCGCCGATGGTGCTGCCGGCCGCGATGCCGCCAATGGCGCCACCAGCAAGCGTGCCGGCGCCGCTCTGGTAGCCCTGGATGGTGACCTCGCGGATGCCTTCGACCACGCCGTAGCGCACGGTCTGCTCGCGCTGTGCCTGGCCGGTGCCGTAGACGCTGTTGGAATTGGATTGCGTGGCGCAGCCGGCCGCCAGCGTGGCAACCAGGGTGGCCCCAAGGACGGCAATCGCGCCGCCGCGTAGCTTGTGGTTCATGTCAGTTCCCGAAAATCGCCACGCGCGGCCGCAACTCAGGCGTAGCGGTACCCGAATGCAGACTGGAACCGGCTGCCGATTTCCTCGCGCGACAACCAGTGGTTCTGCGGACCCTGCTGCGCGATCTTGACCGAGCCCATCAGCGATGCCAGGCGGCCAGTCGTTTCCCAGTCTAATCCGTTTTCAATGCCGAACAGCAGGCCGCCGCGGAAGGCGTCGCCACAGCCGGTCGGGTCGACGATGCGCTCGGCCGCAACGGCCGGGATCGCGTACTGGCGGCCATCGGCAAAGATGCTGGCGCCGCGTTCGCCGTGCGTGACGACGAAGGCACGGACCTTCGCGGCAACCTCGGCGCTGGTCCACGCGGTGCGGGACAGCAGGACCTGCGCCTCGTAGTCATTGACTGTCACGTAACTGGCGAGTTCAACGAACTCCCGCAGGTCGTCGCCGTTGAACAGCGGCATGGCCTGGCCCAGGTCGAAGATGAACGGCACGCCGGCTTCGGCGAACTGGCGCGCGTGGTGCAGCATCCCTTCGCGGCTGTCGGGCGCGACGATGCCCAGGCTCGGCGCAGCCGCGCCGCCCAGCGCGTCCTTGACATGGTTCAGCTGCGACTGGCTCATTGCGCCAGGGTGGAAGGCGGTGATCTGGTTGTTGTCCAGGTCAGTGGTGATCATGGCCTGCGCCGTGAAGGTCTCCGGCAGCACGCGGATGTGGCCGGTGGGGATCTCCAGCTTGCGCAGGTATTCCAGGTAGGGCTCGGCGTCTATGCCGACGGTGGCCATCACCACCGGATCGCCGCCCAGCATCTTCAGCGTGTAGGCGATGTTGCCGGCGCAGCCGCCGAACTCGCGGCGCATGCCGGGCACCAGGAACGAGACGTTCAGCATGTGGATCTGGTCCGGCAGGATGTGTTCGCGGAAGCGTCCGTCGAACGTCATGATGGTGTCGTAGGCGACGGAGCCGCAGATCAGGCTGGCCATGCTCTCTCCAGGTGTCGGGTTGGTTTGGTGGATAGAAGCCCTTGCGGGCGCAAGCAGTCATGCAGAAAACAGAAGCGGCCGCCCCGTGGTCGCGGGCGGCCGCTGACATCGCAGGCGCGCCGCGTGTTACTTCAGCGCGGCCAGGGCGGCGTCGTAGTCGGGCTCGGTCTTGATCTCGGGCACCAGCTGGCTGTACTTGACGGTGTCATTCTCGTCGAGCACCACCACGGCGCGGGCGGTCACGCCGGCGAGCGGGCCGGTCTTGATGTCGACGCCATAGTTGGCCTTGAACTCGGCGCCGCGCATGGTCGACAGCGGCACCACGTTGGCCAGCCCTTCGGCGCTGCAGAAGCGGCCCATGGCGAACGGCAGGTCGGCGGAGATGGTCAGCACCACGGTATTGGCGAGGCCGCTGGCGGCTTCGTTGAACTTGCGCGCGGAGGCCTGGCACACCGGGGTATCCAGGCTCGGGACGATGTTCAGCACCTTGCGCTTGCCGGCGAAGTCGGCCAGCGTGACGTCCTTCAGGTCCTTGCCGACCAGCGAGAAGGCGGGGGCCTTGTCGCCGGCTTGCGGGAACTTGCCTGCGACTTCGATGGCGTTGCCGCCGAGGGTGACGTTGCTCATGTCTACTCCTTGAGATCTGATGGGTTTCCGGTTGTGGTCCGGAGCGGGGGCAAGGCCCGCCGCCAGACTCGGATTCGGTCCGGCGGCGGGCCAGGAATTCAGGGGTAAAAAATCAGCACGCGATAGTTGGCTGGCGCCTGCTGCGTCCGGAATCGTACCCGAACCGGCAGCTCCATGCCCGCGCGCAGCCCTTGCGCGGCAAAGGCCTGCTGCGACGGCTCCAGGTACTCCCCGGGCTGCAGCACCCGGCGCAGCAGCAGTTGGTCCTGCAGGTCGGTCATCACCAGTTCGATCGCCGGCAGCGCGGTGCTGGCGCGGCCGAGGTTGCGCAGGGTGACGGCCAGCAGGTAGGTGTCGCCGCCTTCATCCTGGCGCTGCAATTGCGAGGTCTCGATACGCAGCGCATCGATGTCGCGCCACGGCGGCACGGTGCAGCCCAGCGGCGCGCATGCCGCCTCGAGTGCCGGGCGCAGCATCGGCAAATGCCCGGCCAATTGGCTGCGACCCAGGTATGCCAGCTGCAACAGTGCGGCGATGGCCAGCACCACGGCAAGCACGGGCCAGGCAGCGCGCGGCACCGCAACAGGCTGGCGCGGCTGGCGTTCGCGTTCGCGCTCGCGCGCGTGCCGCAGGAAGTCAGGAGCGAAGACCGGCCCGGCCGGCGCTTCGGCGCGGACCCAGCGACGGGTCACCTGCTCGCGCGCGACGGCGCCGCCGGTGGCGCTGGGAATGGTGTCGGTACCGGCGGCGGGCGCATCGTCGTCGTCGCCAGCGGCGGGGACCGCGGCCGGCGACGCGGGCGGCTGCGGGTGGGAGGGGATGTCAGCCGGGCGCGGCGTGTGATCCGGCCACGGCGCGGCCTCGGGCGCGGTATCGGCCGATGCCGCGCGCAGGAATTCACTTGCGCTGGGAATGGCGCCGGGAGCCGGCGCCGCAGGTTTCCCGGCCGGGCTATCGAGTGCGCCGTGATCGAGCGCCGGCCAGGCAAATGCCGGAGTGGGCTGCTGCGCCGCCGGTGCCGAGGCCGCTTCGGCGACCGCGCCTTCAGCCTGGCGCTGCGCGTCGCGCGCATCGCGGTCGGCGACGGCTGCGTTGGCTTCGCGCAGCGCGCGCTCAATCTCGGCATCGTCCATGCCGGCCTGCGGTGGCACGGCGGTGTCCTCGGGCGACGACATCAGCATCGTCGGCGCATCCAGCGCCGGCACGTCGTAGCCAGGGTCGATGGTCGGGGTGAAGGCCTGCGTCGGTGCGGCAGTCGGCGGTACGGCTTGCGCCGATGCGGGCGGCGTGGCGGCTTCAGCGGCCGCTGGGGCAGGCGCGGGAGCCGCTGCCGGCTTCGGTGCCGGAGCACTGCCCGCGGTGGTGCCCGCTGGCAGGGGAATCTCGATCAGGTGCTCGCGCGCGTCGAACACCGTTTCGCACTGGCCGCAGCGCACCAGCCCCTGGCGCAGGCGCAGCTGGTCGGCGACCAGCCGGAAGGCGGTGCGGCAGGCCGGGCAGCGCGTGACTAGCTTGACGGCGGCCATGGGGTGGATTCAGGGGCGGGTGCCGTGCAGGCAGACCCAGCCTTCCTCGCTGCGCCACACCGTCAGCGGCAGCCAGGGCGCGTAGGCCGCGGCGACTTCTTCGGCCTGGCGCTCGAGCACGCCGGACAGCACCAGCCGCCCGCCGGCGCGCACGCGTGCGCTCAGCATGGCGGCCATCAGCTTGAGCGGATTGGACAGGATATTGGCAACCACCAGGTCGTAGCTGGCTTCGGACACGGATTCCGGCAGCGCGAACGACGCCTCGACGTGGTTGCGTTCGGCGTTGTAGCGCGACGCTTCGACCGCGTTGGGGTCGATGTCGATGCCGACCGTGTCGCCCGCGCCCAGTTTGCGCGCCACGATCGCCAGGATGCCGGAGCCGCAGCCGTAGTCGAGCACGGTTTCGCCCGCCTTCAGGTTCTGCTCCAGCCACTGCATGCACAGCCGCGTGGTGGGATGGCTGCCGGTGCCGAAGGCCAGGCCCGGGTCGAGCTCAAGCACCACGGCATCGGGCTCGGGTGCGTCGTGCCATGATGGCACCACCCAGATGCGTTCGCCGATGCGGATCGGTTCGAACTGCGATTGCGTCAGCCGCACCCAGTCCTGGTCCTCGACCGCGCGCAGCTCAAACGCCGGCACCGGGTCGAGGTCGAGCTGGTTGGCGGCGGCGGCCACCACCACGGCCGGATCGGCGTCGTCGCCGAACAGCGCGACCACGCGCGAGCGGTTCCACGCGAGTTGCTTCGGTTCCAGCCCGGGCTCGCCAAACAGCGGCTGTTCATCGGGCGTGTCGGCATCGGCGTCTTCCACCGAGACCGACAGCGCGCCGAGGTCGAACAGGGCGTCAGACCAGGCCTCGGCCTGGTCCTGCGCCACTTCGATCACACATTCCTGAAATGCCACGGGCTTCCTTCTGTTGCTGCGGGTTGCTCAGACCGATGCTCAGGCCTTCGCGCGTTCTGCCAGGCGATGCTCGAGATAATGGATGCTGGTGCCGCCTTCAACGAAGTTGGCGTCCATCATCAGCTCGCGGTGCAGCGGCACGTTGGTCTGGATGCCGTCCACCACCATTTCCGACAGGGCGATGCGCATGCGGGCGATGGCCTGCTCGCGCGTGGCGCCGTAGGTGATGATCTTGCCGATCATCGAATCGTAGTTGGGCGGGACGAAGTAGCCATCATACGCGTGCGAGTCCACCCGCACACCCGGGCCGCCGGGCATGTGCCAGGCGGTGATGCGGCCCGGCGACGGCGTGAACTTGAACGGATCCTCGGCGTTGACGCGGCATTCGATCGCGTGGCCGCGGAACTGCACGTCCTTCTGGCGCAAGCGCAGCTTCTCGCCAAAGGCGATGCGGATCTGCTCCTGCACGATGTCGACGCCGGTGATCATCTCGGTGACCGGGTGCTCGACCTGCACGCGCGTGTTCATCTCGATGAAGTAGAACTCGTTGTTCTCGTACAGGAACTCGAAGGTGCCGGCACCGCGGTAGCCCATCTTCTTGCAGGCCTCGGCGCAGCGGTCGCCGATGCGCTCGATCAGGCGGCGCGGGATATGGGGTGCGGGCGCTTCCTCAATCACCTTCTGGTGGCGCCGCTGCATCGAGCAATCGCGCTCGCCCAGCCAGATGGCCTGCTTGTGCTGGTCGGCCAGGATCTGGATTTCCACATGGCGCGGGTTCTCGAGGAACTTCTCCATGTAGACCTCGGGATTGCCGAAGGCGCGGCCGGCTTCTTCGCGCGTCATGTTGACGGCGTTGATCAGCGCAGCTTCGGTATGCACCACACGCATGCCACGGCCACCGCCGCCGCCGGCGGCCTTGATGATCACCGGGTAGCCGACGCGGCGCGCGGTCGCCAGGATTTCCTTGGGATCGTCGGGCAACGCGCCGTCGGAGCCGGGCACGCACGGCACGCCGGCCTTGATCATCGACTGCTTGGCCGACACCTTGTCACCCATCAGGCGGATGCTGTCGGCGGTCGGGCCGATGAAGACGAAGCCGGATTTTTCCACGCGCTCGGCAAAGTCCGCGTTCTCGGACAGGAAGCCGTAGCCGGGGTGGATGGCTTGCGCATCGGTCACCTCGGCGGCCGAGATGATGGCGGGCATGTTCAGGTATGACAGGGGCGACGGGGCCGGGCCGATGCAGACGGCTTCGTCTGCCAGGCGCACGTACTTGGCCTCCTTGTCGGCCTCGGAGTACACCACGACCGTCTTGATGCCCAGTTCGCGGCAGGCGCGCTGGATGCGAAGGGCGATTTCGCCGCGGTTCGCGATCAGAATTTTTTCAAACATGGTCTCTCTCTGCGAGAACAGTAGCGGTCCCGCTGCGTGGCGCAATGGCACGCCGGGCGCGCTCCGTGATGGCCTGTGGCCATCCGGGCCGCGAAACTGCGGGAACTGCATGGAACTGCACGGAACGGGCCGCGAAGCCCACAACGTCCCTGACGCGGGAAGCACCGTGGCATGCCGCGCGGGAAGGGCCGCAATGGACCGCTTGCGCGGCCTGCGGCAGCCCCGGGGCCGGCATGCCGGTCAGGGTCAGCCGATGACGAACAGCGGCTGGCCGTATTCCACGGCCTGGCCGTTCTCGACCAGGATTTCCTTGATGACGCCGGCCTTGTCGCACTCGATTTCGTTGAGCAGCTTCATGGCTTCGATGATGCAGACGGTCTGGCCTTCCTTGACCGAGTCGCCGACGTTGACGAACGGCGCGGCGCCCGGCGACGGGGCGCGGTAGAACGTGCCCACCATTGGCGAGGTCACCACATGGCCGGCGGGCAGCTGGGCGGCGGGCTCGGCAGCCGGTGCGGCGGCGCCGACGGGAGCGGCCGCGGCCGGCGCGGCGGCCGGCAGGGCCTGCATCTGCGGCATGGCCATCGGCGCGGCGATGACTTGCGGCGGTTGCTTGACGATGCGTACCTTGCCGTCGCCTTCGGTGACTTCCAGCTCGGAGATGCCGGATTCGGCCACCAGGTCGATAAGCGTCTTCAGCTTGCGCAGGTCCATCTTTTTATCCTCCTGAATCGGGTTTCCCGCCGCTGCCCGGACCGGGCCATGGCGGAACAATCGTTGTGCCGGCCACCGGAAATCCACGCCCGCCGTGCCGAGGCACGCCAACGGGCGCAGGCCGCCGGGCGGCGCGCGCAGGTTGTCAAAAAATCCTTGTGGGGGTTCAGCTCCCCGAACTCTCGGGTGGGGGCTGCTCCTGGCCCAGTACATAGTCCAGCGCCAGCAGGTAACCCTGCCAGCCCAGCCCGCAGACCACCCCGACCGCCACGTCCGAGAAATAGGAGTGGTGCCGGAAGCTTTCGCGCCGGTGCACGTTCGACAGGTGCACCTCGATGAACGGGATCGCCACGCCGGCCAGCGCGTCGCGCAGCGCCACGCTGGTATGCGTGTAGGCCGCCGGGTTGATGATGATGAACTCGACCCCTGCCACGCGGGCGGCGTGGATGCGGTCGACCAGCGCTCCCTCGTGGTTGGACTGGAACGAATCCAGCGTAATGCCGGCTTTCGCCGCACGTTCCGCAAGGGCTGCGTCGATATCAGCCAGCGTGGTGTGCCCATAAGTCTCTGGCTCCCGCGTGCCCAGCAAGTTAAGGTTTGGCCCATGCAGGACCAGCACCTTGCGGTAGCGGGGTGAGCGACGGATGGAGCGGGTTGCAGTCACGGCGGCTCGACCAGATCAACGAAATTGCGCGGAGATTACCGTAGCTTAGAGGGATTTGTCTAGCGGGCGATACAAGGCTTTACAGCCACCAACGCCGCCGCGAGGGCCTTTTGAGCACTTTCGCCCCAAAACGGGCCGTGACGTTGATAGTTCTCAAAAAATCGGCGCAATTCGGCGACGTTGCCAGAAGAATGCGTCAGGTGCGCGGGAGCACGGCGCGCAATTCGTCCGCTGTCACGCGTCCCATCTTGCGGTACTTGACCGATCCGTCAGGATTGATGACGACGGTGTAGGGCAGTCCACCAGCGCTGTTGCCAAAATTACGGGACAACTCCGTGCCAGCAAAGCCGGCCACGGCCAGCGGATAGGCCACCGGCACTTTTTGGGTGAACTGCTGGATGTTCGCGGCGGAATCGATGCCGATGCCGACAAACTCAACCTGTCGGTGCTTGAACTCTTCATGCAGCGCGGTCAGTTCCGGCATTTCCTCGACACACGGCCCGCACCAGGGCGCCCAGAAGTTGACCACCACGGTCTTGCCACGCAACTTGCCCAGATCGAGTTCTGTGCCGGCCGGGTCCGGCAGGCGCGACTGGAACAAAGTCTCGACGGCCTGTTCATTGGCAGGCTTGGGCGAAAACACGAACAGCCCGGCGAACGCCCCGGCGGCGCAGGCAATCACGGCGACAGCGATCCACAGCCAGAGGCGGGAGCGGCGGGCGGGCGGAGCGACGGTTTCAGTCATGGGGATCGCGTGGGGACCAGTAAAGGTAAGGTGGGTGCCTCAGGTAAGGTGGGTGCGTCAGGCGTTGCCGGCGGCGTCGGAGGCATCCAGCAGCGCTTGCACGGCTTGCACATCCGCGCGTGCCGCGCGGCCAGAGGCGTCTGCCCGCACCGCGCCGCGTTCATCGACGGCATCATACAGGGCTATATGGATGCCGACTGGCGCACCCAGTTCCCCGCGGACTTCTCCGGCTAGCAGGCGCGCCTCGCGCCGATCGGGCCACTGGCCCTTCCACAGGAAGCTGAGCGTCTCGACCTCGCCGCGGCCGCCGAAGTGGCGGCTCTCGCTGGTTTCGAAGTCGACCCCGGCATTGATCAGGTGCAGCGCGGCGTCCTTGGCGCTGTCGCAGAAGCACTGCAGATAGATATCCGAGTGTTCCGTGGCGGTGCCATTGAGCACGGCCCCGACCAGGTAGGGCCGGAACGGCGCCAGGTCTTGCATGGCCACCACCGCCAGCCGGCGCAGCAGCGCCAGTACGCGCGGCTGGCTGTCGGCGTGGAACAGCGCCTGGTAGGCGCGCACTTCGGCCTCGACCTGCTCGTTGTCGGGCAGCCATTCGCCCGGGACGCGCTGTTCGCCCAGCACCTGGCGCGCGGCCTTGCGCTTGGCGGTGGCGTAGTCGGCACCGTCCTCGGCAATCATGCGGGCGGCGGCCTGGGCGATTTCCTCGCGCAGGCGGGAGGGGTCAGGGGCGGTACGTCGGTTCATGCCCCATGATACCGGAGGCGTTCGCCCACGCGTTGTGCGGGCTCCCGCAGTGCAGCGAAGGGCGCTGGCGCTCGGGTACAATCGAAGGCTTCCTGCCTGGCCGCCGCCGCACCGAAAGGCTCCAACCCAGCCGCCGCGCCGCCGGGCCCGAATCCCCACGCCTGCGGGCTTCAAGTCTTTCCGGGAACCCATGCATATTCATATCCTTGGCATCTGCGGCACCTTCATGGGTGGCCTGGCGGTGCTGGCCAAGCAGGCCGGCCACCGTGTCACCGGCTGCGATGCCAACGTCTACCCGCCGATGAGCACCCAGCTCGAAGCCCAGGGAATCGAACTGATCGAGGGCTTCGACCCTGCCCAGCTGTCGCTGGAGTCGGACCTGTTCGTGATCGGCAACGTGGTCTCGCGCGGCAACCCGCTGATGGAGGCCATCCTCGACCGCAACCTGCCTTATGTGTCGGGCCCGCAATGGCTGGGCGAGCACGTGCTGGCGCGCAAGTGGGTGCTGGCAGTGGCCGGCACGCACGGCAAGACCACCACCACGTCGATGCTGGCGTGGATTCTTGAAGATGCCGGCTACAACCCGGGCTTCCTGGTGGGCGGGGTGCCGCAGAACTTCGGCATCTCGGCGCGGGTGACCGAATCCGATTTCTTCGTGATCGAGGCCGACGAGTACGACACTGCCTTCTTCGACAAGCGCAGCAAGTTCGTCCACTATCGCCCGCGCACCGCCATCCTGAACAACCTGGAATACGATCACGCCGACATCTTCCCGGATCTGGCTGCGATCGAGACCCAGTTCCATCACCTGGTGCGCACTGTACCTAGCCAGGGCCGGATCGTCGTCAACGGCCTGGAAGAAAGCCTGGCGCGCGTGCTGGAGCGCGGCTGCTGGAGCGAAGTGGAGCAGTTTGGCGTGGGCGACTGGCGCGAGAGCGACGCTGCCGGCACCCAGGCAGCGTCGGGTAAGGATGCGTTCGAGGTGTGGTTCGGCGACGCTGTCGCCGGCACCGTGGTCTGGGACCTGCAGGGCACCCACAACCGCATGAACGCGCTGGCCGCGATTGCCGCCGCGCGCCACGTCGGCGTGCCGGCCGCGCAGGCGATCGCGTCGCTGTCGCGCTTCGCCAACGTCAAGCGTCGCATGGAAGTGCGCGGCATGGCCGGCGGCGTGACGGTCTACGACGATTTCGCCCACCATCCGACCGCCATCCAGACCACGCTGGATGGGCTGCGCCGCCGCGTCGGCAAGGGCCGCATCCTGGCGGTGCTGGAGCCGCGTTCCAACACCATGAAGCTGGGCGTGATGAAGGCGCAGCTGCCGGCCAGCCTGGAGCAGGCCGACCTGGTGTTCGGCTACGGCGCTCCCGCCGGCAAGGACGCGCTGGGTTGGGACCTAGCTGAAGCGCTGGCGCCGCTGGGCGCCACCGCTACCGCGTTCCAGGACCTGGGCGCGCTGGTGCAGGCCGTGCGCGCTGCGGCGCAGCCGGGCGACCATGTGCTGGTGATGAGCAACGGCGGCTTCGGTGGCGTGCACCAGAAACTGCTGGACGCGCTGGCCCAGGGCACGACGCGCTGACCGGACGCAACGCCATGCTGCTGTATCTGCACGGATTCCGCTCTTCCCCCCAATCATTCAAGGCCCAGCTGGTACAGGCGCGCATGCGCGAGTGGGGCGTGGGGCGGTACTACGCCTGTCCCACGCTCAATGTCTCGCCGGCCATGGCGATGGCCCAGGCACAAGCGGCGATCCGCGCGGCGCAGGCGGGTGGCGACCAGGAAATCGCCATCGTCGGCTCGTCGCTGGGCGGCTTCTATGCGCGCTGGCTGGCCGAGCAGCACGGCTGCAAGACAGTCCTGCTCAATCCCGCGATCCATCCCTGGACCGACCTCGAGACATACCTGGGCGAACAGCCGCTGTGGCACGGCGGCGGTTCGGTCACGGTCGAGCGCCGCCACCTGCAGGAGCTGCTGGACCTGCGCGTGGACACCATCACCCGCCCCGAACGCTACTACCTGATCGCGGCCACCGGCGACGAGGTGCTGGATTATCGCGAAATGGTGCACGCCTGCCCCGGCGCGAATATCCGCGTGATCGAGGGCAGCGACCACGGCATCAGCGAATTTGCCGACTACGTCGACGATGTGCTCGCCTTCTGCGGCTATGGTCCCGGTGGCAAGACGCCGGCCGGCGCCGGCCCGGCATGAGCGCGCAGTCGGTGCGCCGCTGCGGCTGGAGGCCGCACCTGGCCTTCGATGCGGCCATTCCGCCTAACCTGCGGCGTTGGGTCACCGGCGATGACGGCTCGCTGACGGCGCGGCTGGTGGCCGCCTCCGCGCGCTTTCGCGTGGCGCGGCTGCTCCAGGCGCCGCAGCGCCCGCTGGCCGACGAATGGCAGGCGCTCGGCCAGCCTGACCGCACCCCGGCGCTGGCGCGCGAGGTGCTGCTGATCTGCGATGACATCCCCGCCGTATTCGCCCACACCGTGGTGCGCCTGCGCCATGCGCGCCGCGACTGGCCGTTCCTGCGCGGGCTGGGCGAGCGCCCTCTGGGCGGGCGCCTGTTCGTCGATCCGGCGGTGCAGCGCGAGCCGTTCCAGTTTGCGCGCCTGCTGCCGCACCACCCGCTGCGCCAGGCCCTGCACCGCGTGCTGCCGGCCATGGCGCCCGTGCCCATGCTGACCGCGCGGCGCTCGGTGTTCCGGCGCGGCGACGGCGTGATGCTCGTGACCGAAGTGTTCCTGCCGGACCTGCTATCGCGGCCGGCCCCGGGGACCGAGGCGGTACCGCATCCCAGGTATTTGCGGACCACAGGCCGAGGCGCTTCGACGCCAGCTACCGCAACCCGCGAAGGCTGACGCACCGTGCCGGTGCTGGCCCCCGGGCGGCCGGACCGGGGTGCGGTATCATTCCGGGTCTCAGGCCGCGCCCGTGCGGCGCGACCGGCGCCTCGCGACAGGCCTCCACTGGCACCGCGCGCGCCGCATTCGTTTCCGTTCGCGCGCGTTCAGGCGGGTGCGCGCGGTGGCACCATTTCTCCCACAGGATCCGCTCCAGCGCTGGCCACAGGGCTGCCCGGCGCGGTTCCGCGCATAGTTGAAAGTACCGATCGATGCAGTTGCTGTTCGAAGAAGGCGGCGAGATCCGCGCCGGCACCGTGCTGAACCAGCAGGGTGAGGCTTACCAGGTGGAGCTGCCAGCCGGCAAGCGCACCAAGGTCAAGTCGCGCGATGTGCTGCTGCAGTTCGCGCAGCCGTCGGCGGCCGAGCTGCTGCGCCAGACCGGCGAGCTGGTGGCCGAGATCGACCTGGACTTCCTGTGGGAATGCGCCCCCGAGGCTGAGTTCGGCTTTGCCGAGCTGGCCGCCGAATACTACGGGGCGGAGCCCGGCGCGGTGCAGCAGGCGGCGCTGGCGATGGCGCTGCACGGCAACCCGGTGTACTTCCGCCGCAAGGGCCGTGGCCGCTACCAGCGCGCGCCCGAAGACCAGCTCAAGGCCGCGCTGGCCGCGCTCGAGCGTAAGCGCCAGCAGGCGCTGGTGCAGGCCGAGTATGAAGACCAGCTCAAGGCCCTGACGCTGCCGGAATCGTTCCGCAACAAGGTGCTGCAGCTGCTGTTCAAGCCGGACAAGAACAGCCTGGAGTACAAGGCCATGGATGCCGCCTGCACTGCGCTCGGCATGTCGCCGATGCGGCTGATGGTGGCCGCCGGCGGCGTGGCCAGCGCGCGCGCGCTGCACGAGGCCAAGTTCCTCGCCGAGTGTTTTCCCAAGGGCACTGGCTTTGCCGATACCGACGTTCCCGAGCCGCCCGCCGACCTGCCGCTGGCCCAGGTCGAGGCGTTCTCGATCGACGACGTCACCACCACCGAGATCGACGATGCCCTGTCGGTGACGCCGCTGCCCGACGGCAAGCTGCGCATCGGCATCCATATCGCCGCGCCGGCGCTGGGCATCCGCCGCGGCGAGCCGCTCGACGCGATCGCGCGCCAGCGCCTGTCGACGGTCTATTTCCCGGGCGACAAGATCACCATGCTGCCGGACGCGGTGGTGGAGCGCTACACGCTGCAGGAAGGGCGCACCTGCCCCGCGCTGTCGCTGTACGTGACGGTGGACCCGACGGTGTGGCTGGTCACCGGCAGCGAAACCCGCGCCGAGCTGGTGCCGATCGCCGCCAACCTGCGCCATAACCTGCTCGACGAGGTCATCACCGAGGCCTCGCTTGCCGACGGCACCGGCGACTACCCGTTCCGCGACGCGCTGACGCAGCTCTGGCATTTTGCCGGCTACCTGTACGACGAGCGCCAGAAAGCGCGCCTGGCCAGCGGCCTGCGGCCCGAGACCCACAACCGTGCCGACTTCAATTTCTATCTCGACGACCAGGCCGACGGCAGCCAGCGCGTGCGCATCGAGCAGCGCAAGCGCGGCTCGCCGCTGGACAAGATCGTCGCCGAGATGATGATCCTGGCCAACAGCACCTGGGGCAAGCTGCTGGCCGACCACGGCGTGCCCGGCATCTACCGCACGCAAAAGGCGTGGGGCATGCACCGCACGCGCATGCAGACTTACCCGGCGCCGCACGAAGGCCTGGGCGTGGCGCAGTACGCGTGGAGCACCTCGCCGCTGCGCCGCTATGTCGACCTGGTCAACCAGTGGCAGATCCTGGCGGTGGCCCAGCACGGCGTGACCGCCAAGCTGGTGGCGCCGTTCAAGCCCAAGGACGCCGACCTGCTGGCCGCGGTGGCCGACTTCGAAGGCACCTACGCCGCCTATGCCGACCACCAGTCGACCATGGAGCGCTACTGGTGCCTGCGCTGGCTCAAGCAGGAAAACCGCGAGCGCATGGTGGCTTCGGTGCTGAAGGAAGGGGCGGTGCGTTTCACCGAGATCCCGCTGGTCACGCGCGTGCCCGAGCTGGTGCAGGCGCAGCGCGGCACCCAGGTGCTGCTGGAGATCGGCGAGACCGACGAGATCACGCTGGAGGTCTCGTGCCGGGTGCTGGAGATCTTTGCCGGTGAAGGCGAAGTCCCCGAAGAAGAGCTGGAAAGCGACGAGGAAGCCGCTGAGTTGTCCGCCGAAGCCGCTGCCGAGGCGGCGGCCGAGGATGCCGCCGAGCAGGCCGCGGTCGTGGCCGACCACGAGCCGGCCAAAGCGGTCGGCGACGACGCCGGCAAGGCGTCGGGCGAGCGCGACACCGGCACCCCGGCGGCCGGCTGAAGCCTTCGGAAATCCGCGGGGCTCCCTTACAATGCGGGTCTGATCCGGGGCGCCCCAGCCCCGGTCTGCCAGCCGGCACCACCGGTGCTGCCGCGGTTGTCTCCCGAGCCCTCATCCATCCATCGTGAACGCCACTCTTGCCGCTTCCCGCCCCTGGTGGCATGCCAGGTGGCACCACAGCAGTATGCTGGCCCGGGCGCTGGCCATTTCGGTGGCCGTGCACGCGTTGCTGCTGATGGTGCGGGTGGCTGCGCCGGAAGTCTTCGAGATCAAGCGCAGCGATGCCGCGCTGGACGTGGTGCTGGTCAACGCCAAGTCGGCGCAGAAGCCGCGCAAGCCGACGGCGCTGGCGCAGGCCAACCTCGACGGCGGCGGCGACCATGATCTGCAGCGCGCCACCACGCCACTGCCCGCGCAGACGCTGACGCAGGAGGGCGACCTGGTGCGCCAGGTGCAGCGCCGCGTCGAGCAGCTCGAACAGGAGCAGCAGCGCCTGCTGACCCAGTCGCGCGACGCCGCGCCGGCGGTGCGCAACCAGCCGCTCAAGCCGGGCGAGAAACGCCAGGACACGCCGCAGCGCGGCCAGGACGAGCGTACCTCGACCGACGAGATGGCCAAACTGGAAGCCGAGATCGGCCGCAACCTCGAGCACTACGCCAAGCGGCCCAAGCGTTTCCAGCTGACCGCCACCAGCGCGCAGGCGGTCGACTACGCGCAGTACTACGACCAGCTGCGCCGCAAGATCGAGGCGCGCGGCACCACGGACTTCCCGCAACGCAACGGCAAGCCGCTCTATGGCCAGCTGATCCTGGTGATCAACGTCAACCGGCAGGGCAAGCTCGGCTACAACCGCGACGGCTACAACGTCGACGCCATCGACGTGGTCAAGAGTTCGGGCGATCCCGCGCTGGACCGCCAGGCGGTGGCGATCGTGCGCGCGGCCGCGCCGTTCGGCGCGTTTACCGCCGAGATGGCCTCGCGCCAGGACATCCTCGAAGTCATATCCACTTTCAAGTTTTCGCGCAGCGGGCTGGAAACCCGCTTGCAGGCACGCTGATGACATCCACTGACCCCTCCCAAGCCAGCTCCGACCGCTATGTGGTGATCGGCAACCCGGTTGCGCACAGCCGTTCGCCGGCGATCCATGCCGCCTTTGCGCGCCAGACCGGCGAGGCCGTGCAATATGATCGCCTGGAGGCGCCGCTGGACGGGTTTGCCGACACCGTGCGCCAGTTCTTTGCCGACGGTGGCTACGGCTGCAACGTGACCGTGCCGTTCAAGCTGGAAGCCTATGACCTGGCCGACCGGCTGACCGAGCGCGCCGAGGCCGCGGGCGCGGTCAACACGCTGTGGATCGAAGAAGGTTTGATCCATGGCGACAATACCGACGGCATCGGCCTGGTGCGCGATATCCAGGACAACCTGGACACGCTGATCGAAGGCAAGCGCGTGCTGCTGCTGGGCGCCGGCGGCGCCGCGATGGGCGCGATGCTGCCGCTGATCGAATGCCGGCCGGCGCGCATCGTGGTGGCCAACCGCACCGCAACGCGCGCCAGCGACATGCTCGAAGAGTTTGTCGAGGCCGCCGACCAGTATGGCGTCGAGCTGTGGGGCGGCGGCCTCGACGCGCTCGACGGCCTGTCCGAGGACGAAGCCGTCGACGTGGTCATCAATGCCTCGTCCAGCAGCCTGCATGGCGAGGTGCCGCCAGTGCCCGAGTTCCTGCTGGGCGACGGCGTGCTGGCCTACGACATGATGTACGGCGCCGAGCCCACCGTGTTCCTGCAGTTCGCCGCGCGCTGCGGCGCGCGCGTGAGCGACGGCCTGGGCATGCTGGTCGAGCAGGCCGCCGAAGCCTTCTATATCTGGCGTGGCGTGCGCCCGCGCACCGCGCCCGTGCTGGCCGAGCTGCGCGCCGCGCTGCAGGCGGAACGCAAGGGCTGACCGGGACGCCGCCCGCCGTGGCCAAGCGCAACCGCACGGCCAGTGCGGCCCGCACCGCTGCCGCGCCTGCCCGCGCGGTCTTCAGTCCGTTGCGCTGGCTCGGCTACCTGCTGGGCTGCGTGGCCGCCGGCGTGGTGGCGATGCAGCTGTACTTCTTCGTGCAGATCGCCAGCTGGCAGTATCTCAATCCCACCACCACCACCTTCATGCGCGCCGAGCGCTGGCGCCTGTGCGGCGTCCGTGTGTGGAACTGCGGCCTCGACCGGCAGTGGGTGCCGTACGATCGCATCTCGCGCCACCTCAAGCGCGCGGTAATCGCCAGCGAGGACGCCGACTTCGTCAACCATCCCGGCTATGAACTCGATGCCATGCTCGATGCCTGGGAGCGCAACAAGAAGCGCGGGCGCATCGTGCGTGGCGGTTCGACCATCACGCAGCAGCTGGCCAAGAACCTGTTCCTGTCGTCCGAGCAGCATTACCTGCGCAAGGGCCAGGAACTGGCGATCACGTGGATGCTCGAATTCTGGCTCGACAAGCAGCGTATCTACGAGATCTACCTGAATTCGGTGGAGTGGGGCGAGGGCGTATTCGGCGCGCAGGCCGCGGCGCAGCACTACTTCCGCACCAGCGCCGACAAGCTCAGCGTGGGCCAGTCAGCGCGCCTGGCGGCGGCGCTGCCGGCGCCCAAGTGCTTCGACAAGAAGGAATACTGCGCCAATGTGCGCGTGAATTTCCGCGCCAAGGCGGGCATCATCGCGCGGCGGATGGGGGCGGCGACGTTGCCCGACTGAGGGCTTTGCTGCCGGGATGGGTTTGCTCCCCTCTCCCGCAGGCGCGAGAGGGGAGTCAAGCTGTAGGCGGTTCAGCGCCTCAGCTCAGCCACCCCTTTCTGCGGAAATACACCAGCGGGATCGCCGCCGACACCGCCATCAGCGCAATCGCCCACGGATAGCCGGCACCCCAGTCCAGTTCCGGCATGAACTTGAAGTTCATGCCATAGATGCTGGCGATCAGCGTGGGCGGCATCAGCGCCACCGACACCACCGAGAACAATTTGATGATCTTGTTCTGGTTGATGTTGATGAAACCGACGGTGGCGTCCATCAGGAAGTTGATCTTGTCGAACAGGAACGCGGTGTGGTTCTCGATCGAGTCGATGTCGCGCAGGATCTGGCGCGCCTCGTCCTGCTGCTCGGCCGACAACAGCTGGCTGCGCATCAGGAAGGACACTGCGCGGCGCGTGTCCATCACGTTGCGGCGGATGCGCCCGTTCAGGTCTTCCTCGCGGGCGATGGTTTCCAGCACGTCGGCCGCGGCGGCATCGGTCACGTTCTCGGCCAGCACGCGGCGGCTGGCCTCTTCCAGGCGTTCGTAGATTTCCTCGATCGAGTCGGCGGAGTATTCGGCGTCGGTCGCGTACAAATCCATCAGCACGTCCTTGGCGTTGCGCACCGACCCCGGTCGCATGCGCGCGCGCAGCCGCACCAGGCGGAACACCGGCAGGTCTTCGTCGTGGATGGAGAACAGGACGTCCTTGGTCAGCACGAACGCCACGCGCACGTTGCGCGACACCTCTTCCTCGTCGAGCAGGAAGTCGGTGCGGATATGGATGTTCTCGTCCTCGCCCTCGAAATACCGGGCGGACGCTTCCAGGTCGCCCAGGTCTTCCAGTTCAGGAAGGGCGACGCCATAGGCTTCCTTGATCCAGTTCAGTTCCTCGTCGTCGGGATTGACGACATCGATCCAGATCGGCTTGTGCTGCAGCAGCTCATTGCGCTCGTCGACCTGCTCCTGGGCAAGCCGGCCTTTTTGCAGGACGAACAGGTTGATCATCCCCGGGATTCCTTATTGCTGATTGCGACGAAAAACAAAGACAAGCGCGAAGACAAGCGCAGGCGGCTCGCCGCATTCCCAGGTATTGCATCATGCCCCGTCATGGCCCGGCGGCAAGCCGCGCAAGGCCGGGCCACGGGCAAGCGTGATCGCGCTGTCCCGCGGCTGCACCGGCAGGGCGGACAAGGCGATGGCGTTTGCCTGGGTTGGCTGGCTAGCCGGGAGAGGGAAGATCCGCCACGGTGGGCGCGCATGGAGGCGCCGCCGGTGGCATGGAAAGACACTCGCCCGCAGTTCTGACTGCGGGCAAGGCCGACGAAGCGCGGAGCCGGGTGCTCCGGGCGGGTCGTCGTTACGCAGCCCGCAGTGACATGGCATTCGCAGAGGTCGCAGCGTTGCTGCGGCAACTCGAACACCCGATGCTACTGCCCACGTAATTTCTCCGGGATTGTGATGGCCGCGAGTGTAGCCCAACGGAGGGTGGCTTGTTAAGTGAAATCTCCGCGACTGGCCCGCACCGTTGCCGGCTCGCGACCGCGGCAGCGCCGCGGGCTCAGCCTGGCACGCCGCGCAGCCGGCGCCACAGCAGCGGCGCGAGCATCACCGAGGACAGCGCCAGGAACATCAGCACGATCGCGGCGTAGTCCTGCCAGTGCGGCTGCTCGCCCAACAGCCACATCCCGTAGAACACGCCAACCACCGGGATGAACATGATCGACAGGCTCGACACCACCGGCGGCAGGCTGCGCGCCAGCCTGAACCAGACCAGGTGGCAGAAGGCGAATACCACCACCGCGTTGTAGGCGATCGCGGCCCATTCGACGGCGGTGGGCATGCGCCAGCCGTCTTCCAGGAGCAGCGAGCCCAGCGCCAGGAATGGCAGCGTCACGGCCAGCATCCAGAAGGTCATGGCGCCGATCGGCACGTCGGTCTGGGTGCGTTTCATCAGTTGGGTGCCGAAGCCCCAGCCGGCCGCGGCCAGCAGCATCAGCAGCGTGCCGGCCGGGCTGCCGGTCAGCGCGGCGAACTCGCCCGACAGCAGCAGCACCGTGCCCGCCAGCGCGCAACCGATGCCCAGCCAGGCCCACGCGCCGATGCGCTCGCGGAAGAACACCAGGCCCCAGACCACCGCCCAGATCGGCATGGTATAGCCGAGGATGGCGGCGCGGCCCGACGACAGCATCTTGACCGCGCAGATCGCGAACAGATGCCAGACCACCATGTTGGGAAGCGCCAGCCAGAATACTGTGGCCCATTCGCGCCGCGGCACGGCCAGCGAATCGCCGCGCAGCCGCAGCGCCAGCCCCAGCGCCACCAGGCCGCCGGCCATGCACAGCAGGCGAAAGCCCATGGCCGGAAAATGCGCCACGCCCACTTTCATGATGGGCCAGTTGATGCCCCAGGCGAGTGTCAGCATGACAAGCAGGAAGAGACCACGGCGATCGAGAGACATGACGAGACGCGGCTGTGCGGGATGCCGCGCATTGTTTTGAGAGGAAGCGCAAAACCATAGCACGCAGCGGGTAAAATTGCCGAAAGCGACATATGCTGCAGGGATGAAAGGTTTTCACGCCGCTGCGGCCAACCGCGCCGGCCGAGTCAATCGGCCAACGATGGGCCTCAACGATGAGGCGCCGGCGCCACCAGGACATTCCGAGTACCCATGACTTTCACCGAGCAGCTTGCTGCCGCCTGGCAGCGCAACGATTCCCTCCTGTGCGTCGGACTCGATCCTGACCCGCACAAGCTGCCGCTGTCCCTGACCGGGACGGGCGGCGCCATCTTCTCGTTCTGCCGCGAGATCGTCGACGCCACCGCCGACCTGGTCTGCGCCTTCAAGCCGCAGATCGCCTACTTCCATTCGCAGCGCGCCGAAGACCAGCTCGAACAGCTGATCCACTATATCCACGACGCCCACCCCGGCATCCCGGTGATCCTGGACGCCAAGCGCGGCGACATCGGCTCGACGGCCGAGCACTATGCGCTGGAAGCCTTTGAGCGCTACCGGGCCGATGCCGTCACGGTCAGCCCATACATGGGCTTCGACTCCATGCAGCCCTACCTGGCTTACCCGGACCGCGGCGTGATCGTGCTGTGCCGCACCTCCAACCCGGGCGGTTCGGACGTGCAATTCCTGCAGGTCGACGGCAAGCCGCTGTACCAGCTGGTGGCCGAGGCCGCGCGCGAGCGCTGGAACACCACCGGCCAGATCGGCCTGGTGGTCGGCGCGACCTTCCCCAACGAGATTGCACGGGTACGCCAGATCGTCGGCGACATGCCGCTGCTGATCCCCGGCATCGGCGCCCAGGGCGGCGACATCGAGGCCACGGTGAAGGCCGGGCGCACCGCCGACGGCACCGGCATGATGATCAATTCGTCGCGCGCCATCCTCTATGCCAGCCGGGAAAAGGACTTTGCCTCGGCGGCGCGCCAGGTCGCGCTGCAGACGCGTGAGACCATCAACCGCTATCGGCACGGCTGAGCGCCGCGCCAAAACAAAAAAACCGCGCCCGAAATGAACTGACCCCAAAAAGTTGGACAGTGATTGGCTAGGCTTGAGAGGGCTGAGTCCTGTACTTCACGGGACTCAGCCCTTTTAGTTTGAGTTTGATGCGGTCGTGATTGTAGTAGTGAATGTATTGGGCCAGGCCTTGCTGTAGTTGCTCGACGCTGGCGAATTTGTTCAGGTAGAAGAATTCGGACTTCAGGGTGCCGAAGAAGCTTTCCATGGCGGCGTTGTCCAGACAATTGCCCTTGCGCGACATGCTGGGACGGACGCTGCGCTTTTTGAGCATTTGCTGATAGGCCGGCATCTGGTACTGCCAGCCCTGATCGGAATGCAGTATGGGTCGATCCTTCGGGCCGAGGCGGCGGAACGCCTTCTTCAGCATATTCCTCACCATCTCAAAGGCGGGCCTGCGGGCAGTCTCGTAGGCGATGATCTCGCCGTTGTACAGGTCCAGCACCGGGGAAAGGTAGAGCTTCTCGCCGGCCACGTTGAATTCGGTCACGTCGGTTACCCACTTCCGATTCGCGCGTTCGGCGTGGAATCGCCGTTGCAGAACGTTGGGCGCGACACGCCCCACCATGCCCTTGTAGGATCGGTATTTCTTTGGCCGGACCAACGACTTCAATCCCATCTCGCGCATGAGCCGCTGAACCGTCTTGTGGTTGACGACCGTGCCGGTTTGCCGGATCGCCGCTGTGATGCGGCGGTAGCCATAACGACCCATGTGTCGGGCGAAGAGTTCGCGAATGCGCGTTTTCAGCTCCGCATACTTGTCCTGGGCCTGGAGCACCGCCTGCTGGTAGTAGAAGGTGCTGCGCGCCAGCTCCGCCACCCTCAGCAAACCGGACAATGGAAACTGCTGCCTCAGCTCAAGCACTATTTGCGCCTTTTGGGTTGCGCAGAGGTCTTGCTCGCTTGAACCAAGGCGTCGAGCTTTTTTAGGTACGCGTTCTCCATGCGCAGGTAGTTCAACTCTTCAAGGAGTTCCTCGCGTGTGCGCGTACGGTCGTCTGAAGACCGCGATGGCTTTGTCTTGGGAGTCCGTTGTGGCATCTTGCTGGGCCGCCGTCCCTTAGGCCGAGGCGTCAGAGCTTCTAAACCCCCAGCATCATACTGGCGTTCCCACACGCCAATGGCGCCGATATTGCGAATGTCGAACAGCGCCGCCACTTCCCGATGCGACAAGCCTTGGCGGCGCATCCGCTCGAGCACCGAGAGCTTGAACTCGGCGCTGTAGGTCTTGTACCTGCGCTTGAGGCTGGCTTTGCCGTGCAGCCGATAGGCTGCCACCCAGCGTCGCACCGTGCCGTCGTCTATTCCATGGCGCTTGGCAAGCGTACTGGCGCCTACCTGCCCGTCCAGATATTCCTTGATGACCGACAGCCTGAACTGCTCGGTGTACCTATACATGAAAACACCCCAAAAGTTGGTGTCCAACTTTTGGGGTGCAGTTCAGAAACGGCGCGGTTTGTTCTTTGGCGCGGGGAAAACGGCGCGGCGCCGGCGCTTGCGGGAGGGAGGCTGCTTCAGGCCTCGTTGCGGATCAATTCCAGCAACCCCCGCATCGCGTGTTCGGCCGCCTGGCGGCGGATCTGGCCGCGGTCGCCGCGAAAGCGCTGGGTCTCGGTACGGGTGGTGATGCGGTTGCTCCAGCCGAAGCACACCATGCCCACCGGTTTTTCGGGGGTGCCCCCGTTCGGGCCGGCCACGCCGGTGATCGACAGCGCCACCTGCGCGCGGCTGTTGAGCAGCGCCCCCTCGGCCATGGCGCGCGCGACTTCCTCGCTGACCGCGCCGTAATCCCGGATCAGCTTGGCGGGCACGCCCAGCATGGTGGACTTGGCCTCATTGGAATACGTGACAAAGCCGCGCTCGAACCAGCCCGACGAGCCCGATACGTCGGTAATGGCAGCGGCCACGAGGCCGCCGGTGCAGGATTCGGCGGTGGCCAGCATCAGGGATTTGTCGGCTAGGGCGACGCCGGCCTGGATGGCGAGCTGGTCGAGCAGGCGGCTGACGGACATGATGGGTGCAGGGTTTGTTTTGTGGGAATCGGTGGGTGATCGGCGGGGATGGCTGATGACAGGGCGGGCGTCGTCGCTCAGAACGAGCGCCACAGCGCAAACACCAGCAGCGTGTAGAACGCCGCGAAGATGTCGTCGAACATCACGCCGAAGCCGCCGCGCAGGCCCGGGCCTTTCAGGCTGCGGTCATAGTGGCCGATCGGGGCCGGCTTGGCGATATCGAACAGCCGGAACCACAGGAACGCGGCGAACTGGCCCCAAAAGCCGGTCGGCATGACAAAGGCCAGCACCAGCCAGAACGCAACGATCTCGTCCCAGACCATGCTGCCGTGGTCGTGCACGCCCATGTCGCGCGCGGTGCGGGCACACGCCCACAGGCCCACGACGAAGCCGCCGGCGATGATCCACAGCCAGGTGGCGGGCTCGATCCACAGCGAAATCACCACGAACGAGAGCCAGGCGTAGAGCGTACCGACGGTGCCGGGACCGACCGGCGACAGGCCGGAACCGAAGCCTAAGGCGATCAGGTGCGCCGGATGGGCCAGCATGAAGCGCGCGCTCGGGCGCGTGACCTTGACGGTCTGGCCGGCTTCCAGGGTCAGGGCGGGGTCGCGCGGCGCGGCCCCGGGAGGGAAGGTGGACATCAAAGTTGGCTCGTGTGATGCCGATACGGCTTATGGTTATGGCCGGCTTGCGCTGCGATGCGTGCGGGACTCCCGTGCCCGCGCAGGCGCCGATGCCGGCATCATGACATGCCTGTGACCTGGTGTCAGGGGGCAGCGAAGTGGTCGAAGCTGGCGCCCTCGTAGCGGGTCGGGTTGCCGGCGCGGTCGACCAGCCGCAGCCCGGGTTCGGGCGTGATGGCCCCGACGCGCGTCAATGGCAGCGCCAGCCGTTCGCTGATCGCGGCAATCGCGTCGCGGTGGCCGGCCGGCGCGGTGAAACACAGTTCATAGTCATCGCCGCCAGCCAGCACGCACTCGCGCTGGATGGCGTCGGGCTGGCCCGCCAGCACCGCCGAGCGGGGCAGGGCATCGACATCGACCAGCGCGCCTACCTGCGAACGCGACAGGATATGGCCAAGGTCGCCGACCAGGCCGTCGGAGATGTCCAGGGCCGCATGCGCCACGCCGCGCAAGGCCATGCCCAGCGCGATGCGAGGCGTGGGGGTGTCCATGCGCGGCCGGACCTGGCTGAATTCGGGCTCGGGCAGCAGCCATTCGCCGCGGCAGTCGCCCAACGCCAGCCGCGCATCGCCCAGGGTGCCGGAGATCCAGATATCGTCGCCCGGGCGCGCGGCGTCGCGGCGCAGTGCGGCGCGCAGCGGCACGTCGCCGAATACCGTCAGCGACAGCGTCAGCGGGCCGCGCGTGGTATCGCCTCCCACCAGTTCACACCCGTGTTCGTCGGCCAGCGCCAGCATGCCCCCGGCCAGCTCGGCCAGCCACTCGGGCTCGGCCTCGGGCAGGGCAAGCGCCAGCGTAAAGGCGCGCGGCTCGGCGCCCATGGCGGCCAGGTCTGACAGATTCACGGCCAGCGCCTTGTGGCCCAGCGCGCGCGGCGCCACATCGGGGAAGAAATGCCGGCCGCTGACCAGCATGTCGGTGCTGATTGCGAGATGATGGCCGGGACGGCCCTCGACCAGCGCGCAGTCATCGCCGACGCCGAGCGCCGCCTTGCGTACCGGCCGGGTGAAATAGCGGCGGATCAGGTCGAATTCGGAAAGCGGGGCGGGCTGGGCGTTGGGCATCGTGGAGAAACTGCCCGAGGCGGGCGGGGGATGGGTGGCGGCGTTTGGAAGGAAATCCGTGGTATTTGCTGGAAGATCCGCCGCGGGCGCGCACCGTCAGCATGGGGTGTCGGTCGCATTTCAGCAAGATACTGCCGCGCACTATAGCCATGACCGCCATGCGCTGCGCCGCTTCAGCGCGTCGACGCTACGCTTGCTGGTGTTGCCCCGGAGGATGGGGCATATTGTACCGAATCGCAAAGGTGCCCCAATTAAAAGGCTTATTGTGAAATAGTATTTCACTATATAAAATGCTGGGTTCCAAAGGAAGAGAAGGGCGGACGCGTGGAGCCGGTCCGCCAAATCGTCCCCGCCTCGTCAATGACGGCTCCACCGATTGGAAGATGCGCCGATGACCAGCCCACAGTCCCCGTCCCAAGACGATCTGAAACAGCAGCAGCGCGAGGCGCTGCGCAAAGCGGCGCTCGAGTATCACGAGTTTCCCACTCCCGGCAAGATCTCGGTCACGCCGACCAAGCCCCTGTCGAACCAGCGCGACCTGGCCCTGGCTTATTCGCCAGGCGTGGCCGCGGCCTGTGAAGAAATCGTTTCTGATCCCGCCAACTCGTTCCGCTACACCGCGCGCGGCAACCTGGTCGCGGTAATCACCAACGGCACCGCCGTGCTGGGCCTGGGCGACATCGGCGCCGCGGCCTCCAAGCCGGTGATGGAGGGCAAGGCCGGGCTGTTCAAGAAGTTTGCCGGTATCGACGTGTTCGATATCGAAGTCGACGAGAAGGATCCGGAAAAGCTGGTCCAGATCATCGCCGCGCTCGAGCCCACCTTCGGTGGCATCAACCTGGAAGACATCAAGGCACCCGAGTGCTTCTACGTCGAGCGCAAGCTGCGCGAGAAGATGAAGATCCCCGTCTTCCATGACGACCAGCACGGCACCGCCATCGTGGTGGCCGCGGCCATCATCAACGGCCTGAAAGTGGTCGGCAAGGATATCGCCAAGGTCAAGCTGGTGGCCTCCGGCGCCGGCGCGGCCGCGCTGGCCTGCCTGGACCTGCTGGTCGACATCGGCCTGCCCATCGAGAATATCTGGGTGACCGACCTGGCCGGCGTGGTCTACGAGGGCCGTACCGAGCTGATGGACCCGGAAAAGGCGCGCTTCTCGCAAAAGACCGACAAGCGCAAGCTGGGCGAAGTGATCGACGGCGCCGACATCTTCCTGGGCCTGTCGGCAGCGGGCGTGCTGAAGCAGGACATGGTGCAGCGCATGGCCGACAAGCCGCTGGTGCTGGCGCTGGCCAACCCGAATCCGGAAATCTCGCCGGAACTGGTCAAGGAAGTGCGTCCGGACGCGGTGATGGCCACCGGCCGTACCGACTACCCGAACCAGGTCAACAACGTCCTGTGCTTCCCGTTCATCTTCCGCGGGGCGCTTGACTGCGGCGCCACCACCATCACGCGCGAGATGGAAATTGCCGCGGCCAATGCGCTGGCCGAACTGGCACGCCAGGAGCAGAGCGACATCGTCGCCACCGCGTACGGCATCCAGGATCTGTCGTTCGGCCCCGAATACCTGATTCCCAAGCCGTTCGATCCGCGCCTGATCGTCAAGGTGGCCCCCGCTGTGGCCGAAGCCGCGAAGAAGTCCGGCGTGGCCGCGCGCCCGATCGAGGACATGGATGCGTACCGTCTGCAGCTGCAGCAGTTCGTGTACCACTCCGGCACGGTGATGAAGCCGATCTACGCCGCCGCGCGCAAGGTCGAGATGGAGAAGAAGCGCATCGTCTTCGCCGAGGGCGAGGAAGAGCGCGTGCTGCGCGCCGTGCAGGTGATCGTCGACGAGAAGCTGGCCAACCCGATCCTGATCGGCCGCCCCGCCGTGCTCCAGCACCGCATCGAGCGCTTCGGCCTGCGCCTGCGCGCCGGCGTGGACTTCACCGTGGTCAACCCGGAACACGACGAGCGCTTCCGCGACTATTCCGACGCCTACTACCGCATGATGGCCCGCCAGGGCATCACGCCGCAGTACGCCAAGCTGGAAATGCGCCGCCGCACCACGCTGATCGGTGCGATGCTGGTGCACAAGGGCGAGGCCGACGGCATGATCTGCGGCACCGTCAGCAACACCGCGGCGCACCTGCGCTATATCGACCAGGTGCTGGGCGGCACCAACAAGGTCTATGCGGCGATGAACGGCCTGGTGCTGCCGGGGCGCCAGATCTTCCTGGTGGACACCCACGTCAACGTTGATCCGAGCGCCGAGGAACTGGCCGCGATCACGCTGATGGCCGCCGAAGAGCTGAAGCGTTTCGGCATCGAACCCAAGGTCGGCCTGCTTTCGCATTCGAACTTCGGCTCGTCCGAGGCGCCCTCGGCGCGCAAGATGCGCGAAACCCTCGCCATCCTCCGCGAGCAGGCGCCGGACCTGGAGATCGACGGCGAAATGCACGGCGATTGCGCGCTGGACCAGAAGCTGCGCGACCAGCTGGTGCCGGACGGCACGCTGAAGGGGGAAGCCAACCTGCTGGTGTGCCCGAATATCGACGCGGCCAATATCTCGTACAACCTGCTCAAGGTTGCCGCGGGCAACAACGTCGCGATCGGGCCGATCCTGCTGGGCGTGAAGGCGCCGGTGCATATCCTGACGCCGTCCGCGACGGTGCGCCGCATCGTCAACATGACGTCGCTGGTGGTGGTCGACGCGGCTGCCAAGCGCTAAGCCGATTGCGCTGGCCCGAACCGGGTCAATGTGACGAAAAGCCGGGTTCGCCCGGCTTTTTTTATCGCTATGCTGGATTGGTTAGTATGCGCACACATACGCTTAACATATTGAAACAATTGAAGAAATCGCACTGCAACAGAGGCGGGATTGATTAATTGCGTGCATGCGCGTAACCTTACGCCTTTGATATAGGCGCTCGCCATGAGCGCCCCGGTGCGGTCGGCATCCATCGCGCTTCGCTTCAGGCGGCGCAGGGCGCCGGCCAGGGTGGCCCGGACAGATCGTCTACCCAACCAGCGGCAGGCTCGATTTCCGGTTCAACCAAGACAAGCAACGTGGGTTTCCAAGTTTCTCCGATGCGGCACGTGACGCGCATGCTGGCCCGGTCCCTGACCGGCGCGGCGCTGGTGCTGGCCCTGGCGCAGCCGACGCTGGCGCGCCAGGCGCAGACCGAAGGACCGGGAACCATTGCAGTGCAGCAGTTGCCCAACGAAGCGCGGCAGACCCTGGAGCGCATCGAAGCCGGCGGCCCGTTCCCGTATGACAAGGACGGCTCGAGATTCGGCAACTACGAACGCATCCTGCCGCAAAGAGATCGCGGTTATTACCGCGAATACACGGTCAAGAGCGCCAGGAGCGGGAACCGGGGAGCCAAGCGGATCGTCTGCGGCGGGGAACAGCGCGCTGCCAACGATTGTTACTACACGGAAGACCACTACAACAGCTTCAAACGGATACTCAAATGATGACTGACATTTTCGGACTGGGCGACGCCCTTGCCGCCCGCGAAGAGCGCGGCGCCGGAGATGGCTGGCAGCGGGCTCAGCAGCAGGCCCAGAACCTATACGACAACGTGCTGATGATGCCGAGCCACGAGCTCATGCAAAAACTCCCGCCCGCGACTGCGCCTGTGGCCGTGCCCGCCGGTCCCGGTTGGAACGACGGCACCAGCGAGGGGGCCATGAACCTGTTCAAGACGGTGCGCCCGAACATCGTCCAGTCGATCCGCGCCTTCCGTGTGCCGGAACTGGCCCAGGCGGCGGCCGATCTCGGCCAGCATTTCCTCTATGCCAATTGCGCGCATTGCGCGAGCAAGGCGGAGATCCTGGAAACCATTGCCACCTCGTTCACCTTCCCCAAGCATTTCGGCAAGAATTTCGACGCGCTGGCGGATTGCCTGACCGACATGATCTACAAGGCTGGGCCGCAGCCGGGTTTCGTGATCGTGCTGGAGGGCCTGCCGATCGCACAGAAGTTCGACAAGGAAGCCCGCGAAGTGCTGCTCGACGTGTTCCGCGACGCTGCGGAGTTCTGGGGCGAGCGCAAGGTGCAGTTCCGCGTGTTCTATTCGTTCGCCTGACGTTCGCCTGACCGCGCCGAGCTGCGACCGATCATGCAAAAAGCCCGCTGATGCGGGCTTTTTGCTTTTCGGGCGAGTTGCGCTTATTCCTGCGCCGGCACATGGCCATGCGGTGTGAGCCGGTCGATCAGTTCCGGCAGGCCTTCGCTCAGCTGTGCCGCCACGTCGTCCTGCGACATGCCGGTGCTCTGCGCCAGCGACTGGAGCGCGCCGGTGTCGCTCAGCGCGTCGCTCAGCGCCGACGGCGTGACCGGCTGGTTGGCGCCGCTGCCGATCCATGAATTGACCTGTTCGCCCAGCCCGGCCTGCGCCAGGATCTGCTGCAGCGCGCCGATGCCGCCGGCGGCCGCGCCCAGCGCCTGGCTGTTGGCCGGCGCGCCGCCCTGGCCGCCAAGCAGGCCGCCGAGCAGCGAGCCCAGGTCGAGTCCGCCAGTGGCGTCGCCTGGCGCGGTGCCACCACTGCCGCCGCCAAGCATGCCGCCCAGCAGCCCGCCGAGACTGCCAAGCCCGCCCAGGCCGTCATCGGCCGCGGGCGCGCCGGCGGCATCGCCGCCCTGGGCGCGGCTGCGCATGGCCAGCGTTGCCAGCAGGCCGAGCGCCATCATGAGCTTGGGATCGAGCCCGCCGGCCTGGCCGCCCTCTCCGCGCGCGCCGCCGAGCTGTCCGAGCACACCGCCCAGCACGCTATCGAGTAGTCCCATGGTCGACTCCTTTCAGTCAGGGTTGCAACGTGACACAGGGCCGGGGTGGCCCGTCGTCAGAATCCGCCCAGCAAGGCGTTCAGAGTTGCCAGGCAGGCGAGCCCAGCGGTTTCGGTACGCAGGATGCGCGGGCCGAGCGACACGCCGGTGAAACCCGCCTGCAGCGCGGCTTGTTCTTCTTCGGTGGCCAGGCCGCCTTCCGGGCCGATCAGCAAGGTGACGCCATCGGCCAGCAACGCCTCGCGCCGTTCCGCCACCAGCGCCGGCAGCGCTTGCGCGGCGCGCGGCGACACCAGCAGTCTGGTGCCGCCGCTGCCGGACTGGGCGACGCGCGCCAGCCACGTATCCAAGTTAGTGACCTCCGCCACCGCCGGCAAACGATTTCGGCCGCATTGCTCGCAGGCGGCCTGGACCAGCGCCTGCCAGTGCGCCTGGCGCTTCTGCGCGCGCTCGCCGGACAGCCGTACCACCGAGCGGCTGGCCTGCAGCGGCTGGATCGCCGCGACGCCAAGTTCGACGGCCTTCTCGATCAGCCAGTCCATCTTGTCGCCGCCCGCCAGGCCCTGTGCCAGCGTGACGCGGAAGGGCGGCTCGGCCTCGGCCGCGTCATGCGCGCCGATGCGCGCCAGCGCGTGGCGCTTGCCCAGTTCGACCAGGGTGGCGGCGTGGCTGCCGCCGCGGCCGTCGAACAGCGTGATGGCGTCGCCCGGCGCCAGGCGCAGCACCTGCGCATGGCGCACCACCGGTTCGGGCAGCGGGAAATCCGATTCGGCAGCCAGCACGGCGTCTGCGCCGCCGACGAAAAATCGTGGCGCCATCAGCTTGCCTGGCCTGCCTGGTTGGCCTGAGCGAGCGGCTTGCCGAAGCCCCAGCGGTAGCCATCGGGATCCTCGACCATGCAATAGCGGTCGCCCCAGAACTGGTCAGCCGGCGCCATCAGGCTCACCGCGCCGGCGTCAACCGCGCGCTGGTGCATGGCGTCGACATCGTCGCAATAGACATAGAAGGTTTGCGGACACTCGACGCCCAGCGAGCGCGGCGTGCGCGCGGTGCTGCCCCAGGCGCCCTCAGGCGCGAACATCACCACCAGCTGGCCCTGGTAGTGCATCTCGGCGTGGGTGGGGACGCCGTTCTCGTCGACCACGTTGCCGGGGGTGAAGCCAAAGGCGCGACCATAGAAGTCCAGCGCGGCGCGCCCGTTGGACACGGTCAGGTAGGGGGTGAGCCAGGGGGTGTTGGCCGGTCTGGTCATGATCGTCTCCGGATGGCGGGAAACCCGGCGCGGCTGGCGTGCCGCGCGGTGCGAGAGTGCATCTTACGCGTGCCGCGCTAAGCTGTCGAAGCGGCGCGCGGCGGCGTCGGCGGGGCGCGGGGGTGAAGCATCAGGCATGCCGGGATCGGGATAGTTCCGGTTGCAGGCACGCGATGGCATGGCAGGACTGCGATGATCGCCCCGACTCCGCCGCAGGGAGCGTCCCGGGGGTCCGGAAAACCCCCTAGCTTCTGCTAAAATTGCGGTTTTCCTGCCGCCAAGGCTCACGCCGAATCCGCCCGCATGTCCGCCCTTGCCCATCCCGCCACAAGTCCTTTTGCTTCCCAGCCCGCCAAGCTGATGGCCGACGCCATCCGCGTGCTTGCCATGGACGCCGTCCAGCAGGCCAATTCCGGCCACCCCGGTGCGCCGATGGGCATGGCAGACATCGCCGTGGCGCTGTGGGGCCGGCACCTGAAGCACAACCCGGGCAACCCGCAGTGGGCCGACCGCGACCGCTTCGTGCTGTCCAACGGCCACGGCTCGATGCTGATCTACGCGCTGCTGCACCTGACCGGCTATGACCTGCCGGTCGAGGAGCTGAAGAACTTCCGCCAGCTGCACAGCAAGACCGCCGGCCACCCGGAATACGGCATCACCCCCGGCGTGGAGACCACCACCGGCCCGCTCGGCCAGGGCATCACCAACGCGGTCGGCATGGCGCTGGCCGAACGCCTGCTGGGCGAGGAATTCAACCGCCCGGGCTTCGATATCGTCGACCACTACACCTATGTGTTCCTTGGCGATGGCTGCCTGATGGAAGGCATCTCGCACGAAGCCTGCTCGCTGGCCGGCACGCTCAAGCTGAACAAGCTGATTGCCCTGTGGGATGACAACGGCATCTCGATCGACGGCGACGTCGTGCACTGGTTCAACGACGACACCCCGAAGCGCTTCGAGGCCTACGGCTGGAACGTGATCCGCGGCATCGACGGCCACGACGTGGTCGCGGTCGACAACGCCATCGCGCAGGCCAAGGCCAGCGACAAGCCCACACTGATCTGCTGCCGCACCAAGATCGGCAAGGGCGCGCCCAACAAGGAAGGCGGCCACGACGTGCACGGCGCTCCGCTGGGCGGTGCCGAGGTGCTGGCCACGCGCGAGGCGCTGGGCTGGGCCCACGCCCCGTTCGAGGTGCCGGCCGAGGTCTATGACGCATGGGACGCCAAGGCCAACGGCCAGGCGCTGGAGCGCGCCTGGAACGCGCTGTTCGAATCGTACGCCGAACGCCACCCGTATGAGGCCGGCGAGTTCACCCGCCGCATGAAGGGCGAGCTGCCGGGCGCGTTCGACGCCGCCGTCGAAGCCTTTATCGCCAAGTGCGAGGAGAAGGCCGAGACCATCGCCACCCGCAAGGCCAGCCAGAACACCATCGAGGCCTTCGGCCCGGTGCTGCCCGAGTTCCTCGGCGGCTCGGCCGACCTGACCGGCTCGAACCTGACCAACTGGTCGGGCAGCAAGGCCGTGCGCGTCGATGCCTGGGGCAACCACATCAACTACGGTGTGCGCGAGTTCGGCATGAGCGCGATCATGAACGGCATCACGCTGCATGGTGGCTACATCCCCTACGGCGCGACCTTCCTGACCTTCTCGGACTACAGCCGCAATGCGCTGCGCATGGCGGCGCTGATGAAGATCCGCTCGCTGTTCGTGTTCACCCATGACTCGATCGGCCTGGGCGAAGACGGCCCCACGCACCAGTCGATCGAGCACGTTGCCAGCCTGCGCCTGATCCCCAACCTGGACGTCTGGCGTACCGCCGACACCACCGAGACCGCGGTGGCCTGGGCCGAGGCGATCCGCCGCGAGAACGGTCCGAGCTGCCTGATCTTCAGCCGCCAGAACCTGCCGTTCCAGCAGCGCGACGACGCTACCCGCGCCAATATCGCGCGCGGCGGCTACGTGCTGCGCGACAGCGTCAACGCCAGGACCGGCCGTCCGGACGCGGTGATCCTGGCCACCGGCTCCGAAGTGGGCCTGGCCGTCGGCGCTGCCGATGCCCTGGCCGCCGAAGGCGTGCACGTGCGCGTGGTATCGATTCCCGCGACCACCGTGTTCGACAAGCAGGACACCGCCTACAAGGCCAGCGTGCTGCCGGCCGGCGTGCCGCGGGTGGCAGTCGAGGCGGGCGTGACGGACTTCTGGTGGAAGTACCAGGTCCAGGCGGTGGTGGGCATCGACACCTTCGGTGAATCGGCCCCGGCCGGCGTGCTGTTCAAGCACTTCGGCTTTACCGTCGAGAACGTGGTCCGTACGGTGAAGGACACCCTTATCTAAGCATCCGGGCGCTGGAACCGCGCGGTGCGCCGCGCGGCAGACGCGGCGCCCACCGGTTTCAATCGATCCTCAGGAGAGACAGTCATGACCATCAAGATCGGCATCAACGGCTTCGGCCGCATCGGACGCATGGTGTTCCGCGCCGCCGTCGCCAACTTCAAGGACATCGAAGTCGTTGGCATCAACGACCTGCTCGAGCCTGACTACCTGGCGTACATGCTGAAGTACGACTCGGTGCATGGCCGCTTTGACGGCGAAGTGTCGGTCGACGGCAACACGCTGGTCGTCAACGGCAAGAAGATCCGCCTGACCGCGGTCAAGGATCCGGCCGAGCTGAAATGGGGCGAGATCGGCGCCGACGTGGTGGTCGAGTCGACCGGCATCTTCCTGACCAAGGAAGGCGCGCAGAAGCATATCGACGCGGGCGCCAAGAAGGTGATCATGTCGGCCCCGTCCAAGGACGACACCCCGATGTTCGTGTATGGCGTGAACCACGACACCTACAAGGGCGAGGCGATCATCTCCAACGCCAGCTGCACCACCAACTGCCTGGCCCCGGTGGCCAAGGTGCTGAACGACAAGTGGGGCATCAAGCGCGGCCTGATGACCACCGTGCACGCCGCCACCGCCACGCAGAAGACCGTCGACGGCCCGTCCAACAAGGACTGGCGCGGCGGCCGCGGCATCCTGGAAAACATCATCCCGTCGTCGACCGGCGCCGCCAAGGCCGTGGGCGTGGTGATCCCGCAGCTGAACAAGAAGCTGACCGGCATGTCGTTCCGCGTGCCGACCTCGGACGTGTCCGTGGTCGACCTGACCGTCGAGCTGGAAAAGTCGGCCTCGTACGAGGAAATCTGCGCCGAGATGAAGGCCCAGAGCCAGGGCGCGCTGAAGGGCGTGCTGGGCTACACCGAAGACAAAGTTGTCGCCACGGACTTCCGCGGCGATGCACGCACCTCGATCTTCGACGCCGAAGCCGGCATCGCGCTGGACGGCACCTTCATCAAGGTCGTGAGCTGGTACGACAACGAGTGGGGCTACTCGAACAAGGTGCTGGAAATGGCCCGCGTGGTGGCCAAGTAATCGGCGGCTTCCGCCGCCGTGGAAAACGCGCCTGCGGGCGCGTTTTTTGTTTATTGGGCAGGGACTCGGGCGAGTTGCGCGGCCGGCGGCGTTCCTTTGGCCGGGGCGTTGAAATACCTGCGTCAGAAAAGAATGATAAAAATGGAAGCCGGGATGCTGGTGTACCCGGCGGTGGAAGTGCTCGCTGCGCCGCCGGCAATGTACGCATTTGCAATCAATAGCAGCAAAAGCGCGCAATTTTTGGCAGTTATGCCATCCGTAGCGCTTTCAGAAATGCCGAATTTGCTTTCCGAGCTTGATTTTTCCTCTTACACTATTAAGACGCTGTTGAAATCTGATGTGCAGCCAGTGCAAGTGGTGGGGCCATCTTAGCTGTGAAAAATCTGACCGGGGGCCTGATCATGGTGAACGTAGACACAAAGCTGTTAGTGATCTTCACCGAGCTGCTGAGCAAGCGCAATGCCACTTACGTGGCTGAGAAGATGCACATGACCGCGCCGGCGGTCTCACATTCGCTTGGCAGGCTGCGCGAAATCTTTGACGATCCACTTTTTATCCGCGTCCCGCACGGGCTGACGCCGACGCCGCGCGCGCTCGAGCTGGGGCCGAAGATTCGCGACATGCTGGATCTGTGGTCGTCCATCAACGAGGGCGATGCGGACAACTTCGATCCGGCTACTGCCACTGGCACGCTGAGTATCGGCTTTGCCGCGGAACTGGGCGATACGGTGTTCAACCGTTTCGTGCTGCGCATCAAGGCGCTGGCGCCTGACCTGCATATCAAGCTGGTCGAGTCCCATTCGTGGGAAACCGATGTCGCGTCGATGCGCGCCAACGAACTCGACCTGGCATTCTCGCCGTTCCCGACCCGTCATCCGGAAATCGTCGAGGAAATGGTCACCTCGCTCAACCTGTGGGTGTGCGCGCGCAAGGACCATCCGGTGCTGAAGGGCCATTGCACGCTCGAGCAATACCTGGACTGCGGCCATATCTTCATGGCGCATTCCGGCAGTGCGGGCCGCCCGGCGCCTTCGCTGATCCCGCTCGACTACGCGCTGCAGCAGCGCGGCCTGAAGCGCAATGCATCGCTGACGGTACATTCATGGCGGGCCCAGGCCGAGCTGGCCTCGCAGACGGACATGATCTTCACCGTCAATGCGCTGACCAAGGACATGGCTTGCGAAACCTATGGCCTGAAGGCTTTCCCGCTGCCGGCGGAGTTGAACACCACGCTTGGCCTGAACATGTTCTGGCACCGCAGCCGCAACACCCACCCGATGCTGGTGTGGGCGCGCGGCCTGTTCCGCCAGGTGGTGGGTGAGTTCGTCGGCCTGCCGCCGGCACGCCCGGCCCGGGCGGTGACCGAGCAGGACCTGCAGGATCTGCAGGCACGCTGACCCGCGGCGGTGGCAAGCCTCCAACAAAAAAAACCGGCGCCAGGCGCCGGTTTTTTGTTGCACGTCTGCGCTCCGGCAAGGGAGCGAGCGGCTTATCGTTTGAGTCTGTGGGGACAGTTGGTTTTGGTGCAGTTGCCGTACAGCGACAACGCATGTTCCTGCAGGGTGAAGCCGCGCTCGCGCGCAATGCTTTGCTGGCGCTGCTCGATCTCCGAATCGAAGAATTCCTCGACCCTGCCGCAGTCCAGGCACACCAGGTGATCGTGATGCTTGCCTTCGTTGAGTTCGAAGATCGCCTTGCCGGACTCGAAGTTGTTGCGCGACAGCAGGCCAGCCTGCTCGAACTGGGTCAGCACGCGGTAAACGGTGGCCAGGCCGATATCCATATGCTCGTTCAGCAGGATACGGTAGACGTCTTCCGCGCTCAGGTGCCGCTGCTCGCTGGTTTGAAAAATTTCAAGAATCTTCAGCCTGGGCACGGTCGCCTTCAGGCCGATATTCTTGAGGTCCGCCGGACTCGGCATGTGGGTGACTCCCTAGAGTACAATGTCTGGATAGTTGAATCATAAGGGTTTTGGCAGCAAAAGTCGCTCGCGCCGACGATGTCCCAGGTCGGCATCGCGCGCCCGGCGAGGTTGCCGTCCCATGTGGTTGCGGCGGCAGATGCAATCTGTTCGTGTGGTGCAATCGGCGCATTGAGCGCCGTTTTCATGCCTGCGCAGCCGACCTTTGCCGCGTTACTTTTCTTTCCCTCCCGGAAGCGAGATCCATGCGTTCTATCCGTTCGTCCGCCATGCGTCCGACGCTGGTTGTCTCCCTGCTGGCCGCGGCCCTGCTGGCCGGCGCCTGCTCGGCCTACGATTCCACCTCGCGCAAGGTAGCCAACGCCATCACGCCGTACCGGATCAACATCGTGCAGGGCAACTTCGTCTCGCGCGAAGCCGCCTCGCAACTGCGCGAAGGCATGACCCGCGACCAGGTCAAGTTCCTGCTCGGCACGCCGCTGCTGACCGACGTGTTCCATGCCAACCGCTGGGATTATGTGTTCTCGTTCCGCCGCGGCAATACTCCCGTGGTGCAGCAGCGCCGCTACACGGTGTTCTTCGACGGCGACAGGCTGGTCAAGTTTGGTGGCGACGAACTGCCGTCCGAGTATGAGCTGATTGCCGAAATCGACGGCATGAAGAAGGCGCTCAAGGAGCAGACGCCGGGCAAGATCTCCACCAGCGCCGCCGCGGCCCCGGCCGAGCCGCAGACCACGGTCGAGAATTTTGTACCGCGGCAGGCGCAGCAGCCGGAAGCCGCCGCGCAGCCGGCGCAAGCGGCCCAGCCCGCAGCCGAAGCGGCGGCCCCGGCACCAGCCACCGCGCCGGCCGACGCGCCCAAGCCAGCCGCCAACTGATCGACCATGCGCGCCGGCTGCGGCGCGCCGCCGGTTTTCCGGGCCGGCCATTCATGGCCGGCTCGTTCCTCTTTCGCGCATCGCGCATATTCCGCTGAGCCAGACACCATGAACATCGCCATCGCAGGCGCATCGGGCCGCATGGGCCGCATGCTGATCGAACAAGTGCTGAACACCGAGGGCGTGAAGCTGTCGGGCGCGCTCGACGTGCCGGGCTCGCCGGCGCTGGGCCAGGATGCGGGCCTGTTCCTGGGCCGCAACACCGACGTGGCGATTACGGCGGACATGGAAGCCGGGCTGGCCGGCGCGGACTGCCTGATCGACTTCACCCGTCCCGAAGGCACGCTGGCGCACCTGGCCGCGGCGAAGCGGCTGGGGGTCAAGATGGTGGTCGGCACTACCGGCTTCGACGAGGCCGGCAAGGCAGCACTGGCCGACGCCGCCAGGTCGATCGGCATTGTCTTCGCCGCCAACTTCAGCGTCGGCGTCAATGCCACCTTCAAGCTGCTGGAAGTGGCGGCCAAGCTGCTGTCGACCGGCTATGACATCGAGGTGATCGAGGCCCACCACCGCTTCAAGGTCGACGCCCCGTCGGGCACGGCGCTGAAGATGGGCGAAGTGATCGCCGATGCGCTGGGCCGCGACCTGAAGACCTGCGCCGTCTATGCCCGCGAAGGCCATACCGGCGAGCGCGATCCCGGTTCGATCGGCTTTGCCACCATCCGCGGCGGCGACATCGTCGGCGACCACACCGTGATGTTCGCCGGCATCGGCGAGCGCATCGAAATCAGCCACAAGTCGTCCAGCCGCCAGTCGTATGCCGACGGCGCGGTGCGTTCGGCCCGATTCCTGGCCGACAAGCCCAGCGGGCTGTTCGACATGCAGGACGTGCTGGGCCTGAAGTAAGGGCGCGCCCGGGGGGCGGCCAGCGCTGCTGCCACGGTTATAATCGATTGCTTTAGCATTGCACGCCGGGCGGGCGCCCAGACAGCGCCCGCCGCTTACCTTCCAACGATTCTCCCCGGATGCCGGCAGGCCAGTTGCCGCGCAGACGCTGCCTTGACCATGCAAGACAAATACCTTCCTTCCGCCGTTGAACAAGCCGCCCAGCAGCACTGGCAAGCCATCGACGCCTATCGCGTGTCGGAGCATGCAGCCGGGCCCGACGGCAAGGAAAAGCCCAAGTTCTACGCCTGCTCGATGCTGCCGTACCCGTCGGGCAAGCTGCACATGGGCCACGTGCGCAACTACACCATCAACGATGTGATGGCGCGCTACCTGCGCATGAACGGCAACAACGTGCTGATGCCGATGGGCTGGGACGCCTTCGGCATGCCGGCCGAGAACGCGGCGCTGAACAACGGCGTGGCGCCCGCCGCCTGGACCTACGACAACATCGCTTACATGAAGAAGCAGATGCAGTCGATGGGCCTGGCGATCGACTGGTCGCGCGAAGTCGCCACCTGCAGCCCCGACTACTACCGCTGGAACCAGTGGCTGTTCCTGAAGATGCTGGAAAAGGGCATTGCCTACCGCAAGACCGGCACCGTTAACTGGGATCCCGTGGACCAGACCGTGCTGGCCAATGAGCAGGTCATCGACGGCCGCGGCTGGCGCTCGGGCGCGGTGGTGGAAAAGCGCGAGATCCCGATGTACTACCTGCGCATCACCGACTATGCGCAGGAGCTGCTTGGCGACCTGGACCAGCTGGGCTGGCCCGAGCGCGTCAAGGTGATGCAGCAGAACTGGATCGGCAAGAGCGTGGGCGTGCGCTTTGCCTTCACCCATGACATCCCGGGCGAGGACGGCAAGCCGATCAATGACGGCAAGCTCTACGTCTTCACCACGCGCGCCGACACCATCATGGGCGTGACCTTCTGCGCGGTTGCCGCCGAGCACCCGCTGGCCACGCACGCCGCGCTGAACAACCCCGAACTGGCTGCCTTCATCGACGAATGCAAGCACGGCTCGGTGATGGAAGCCGACATGGCGACCATGGAGAAGAAGGGCATGCCGACCGGGCTGCAGGTGGTGCATCCGCTGACCGGCGAGAAGGTCGACGTGTGGGTCGGCAACTACGTGCTGATGAGCTACGGCGACGGCGCGGTGATGGGCGTGCCGGCGCACGACGAGCGCGACTTCGCCTTCGCCAACAAGTACCAGCTGCCGATCAAGCAGGTGATCGACGTCAAGGGCCAGCCGTATTCGACCGACGCCTGGCAGGAATGGTACGGCGACAAGGAACACGGCACCTGCATCCACAGCGGCAAATACGATGGCCTGGACTACCAGGCCGCGGTGGAAGCGATCGCGGCCGACCTGGGCGCGATGGGCCTGGGCGAGAAAAAAACCACCTGGCGCCTGCGCGACTGGGGTATCTCGCGCCAGCGCTACTGGGGCACGCCGATCCCGCTGATCCACTGCGACAGCTGCGGCGTGGTGCCGGTGCCCGAGCAGGACCTGCCGGTGGTGCTGCCGGAAGACCTGGTGCCGGACGGCACCGGCAACCCGCTGGCCAAGGACCCGCGCTTCCTGCAGTGCACCTGCCCGTCGTGCGGCAAGCCCGCGCGCCGCGAGACCGACACGATGGATACCTTCATCGATTCGTGCTGGTACTACATGCGCTATACGTGCCCGGATGCGGCCACCATGGTCGATGCGCGCAACGACTACTGGATGCCGATGGACCAGTACATCGGCGGCATCGAGCACGCGATCCTGCACCTGCTGTACGCGCGTTTCTGGACCAAGGTCATGCGCGACCTGGGCCTGGTCAAGTTCGACGAGCCCTTCACCAACCTGCTGACCCAGGGCATGGTGCTCAACGAGACCTACTACCGTGAAGACGCCTCGGGCAAGAAGCACTGGTACAACCCGGCCGAGGTCGACCTGCGCACCGACGAGCGCGGCCGCCCGGTGGGCGCCACGCTGATCGCCGACGGCCAGCCGGTGGTGATCGGCGGCGTCGAGAAGATGTCGAAGTCCAAGAACAACGGCATCGACCCGCAGGCGCTGATCGACCAGTACGGCGCCGACACCGCGCGCTTGTTCGTGATGTTCGCCGCGCCGCCGGAGCAGCAGCTGGAGTGGAGCGGTTCGGGCGTGGAGGGCGCGTCGCGCTTCCTGCGCCGTGTGTGGAACTACGGCTATGCCAACGCCGCCGCCATTCGTGACGGTGCCGCCGGCGCGCCGGGCGCGGACGATGCCGAGCTGCGCCGCGAGATCCACGGTGTGCTCAAGCAGGCCAACTACGACTACCAGCGCATCCAGTACAACACCGTGGTGTCCGCCACCATGAAGATGCTGAACGCGCTGGACGATGCCAAGACCGCCTCGCCGGCCGCGCGCCGCGAGGGCTTCGGCATCCTGCTGCGGGTGCTGTACCCGGTGGTGCCGCACATCACGCACGGCCTGTGGGAACAGCTGGGCTACGCCGCCGAGGCCGGCGACCTGCTCGACGCGCCGTGGCCGCAGGTCGATGAAGCCGCGCTGGTGCGCAGCGAGATCGAACTGGTGCTCCAGATCAACGGCAAGGTGCGCGGCAGCATCACCGTGCCCGCCGACGCCGACCGCGCCGCCATCGAGGCGACGGCAGCCGCCAGCGACACCGTGGCCAAGTTTGCCGAAGGCAAGGCGCCGAAGAAGATCGTGGTGGTGCCTGGCCGCCTGGTCAACGTGGTGCTTTGACGGCGCCGCCTGCCCCCACGAACCTGACAAAGGAATCGCCAAGAATGAAGCGACTGAACCTGGGACGCCGCAAGGTGCTCGCGGCAATGCTGGCAGTCCCGGCCATGGGTCTGCTGGCCGGCTGCGGCTTCCACATGCGCGGCAACTCGGACTTCGCCTTCAAGCGGCTTTATATCGGCATCCCGCCCAATTCGCTGATGGGGGCGGACCTGCGCCGCGCCATCCGCGGCGGCTCGGACACCCAGGTGGTGGCCGACCAGAAAGAGGCCGACGCGCTGCTGGACGTGCTGCAGGACACCCGCACCAAGACCATCCTGTCGATCACGACCGAGGGCGTGGTGCGTGAATACCGCCTGACCCAGCGCTTCACCTTCCGCCTGCGCGACCCCGCCGGCAAGGAACTGATCGCGCCGTCGCAGCTGGTGCTGACGCGCGACCTGACCTACAACGAAGCCAATACGCTGGCCAAGGACTACGAAGAGCAGCAGCTGTACCGCGACATGCAGCGCGATATCGTGCAGCAGCTGATGCGCCGGCTGGCCGCCGTCAAGGCGATCTGAGCGGGCGCGGGCAGGCTTACGGCATGCAGCTCAAGCTCGACGGGCTCGACGCCCACCTGCGCCAGGCCAAGGCCAAGGGGCTGGCGCCGCTGTACGTGGTGCACGGCGACGAGCACTTGCTGGTGCTGGAGGCGGTCGACCGGCTGCGCGCGACGGCGCGGGAAGCCGGCTTCTCCGAACGCGAGGTGCTGGTGGCCGAGCGCGGCTTCCACTGGGGCCGGCTGGTCGAGGCGCAGCAGTCGATGTCGCTGTTCGGCGACCGCAAGATCGTTGAACTGCGCATCCCCTCGGGCAAGCCTGGCAAGGATGGCGGCGAGGCGCTGCGTGCGGTGGCCGCGCAGCCGTCGCCTGACGTGGTGATGCTGGTGACGCTGCCGCGGCTGGATTTTGCGGCGTCCAAGTCAGCCTGGTTCCAGGCGCTGGAAGGCGCCGGCGTGTCGCTCAAGGTCGACTCGGTGGACCGCACCCGGCTGCCGGCCTGGGTCGGCGAACGGCTGGCGCTGCAACAGCAGCGCGTGCAGGGCGGCGAGCCGGGCCGGCGCGCGCTGCAGTTCATCGCCGACAAGGTCGAGGGCAACCTGCTGGCGGCGCACCAGGAAATCCAGAAGCTGGGGCTGCTTTATCCGCCCGGCGAACTGAGCTTCGATCAGGTCCACGACGCGGTGCTGAACGTGGCCCGCTACGACGTGTTCAAGTTGTCGGAATCGATGCTCTCGGGCGACGTGCCGCGGCTGGTGCGCATGCTCGAAGGGCTGCGCGGCGAGGGCGAGGCCACGGTGCTGGTGCTGTGGGCGCTGACCGAGGAAATTCGCGTATTATCCAAGGTCCGGCAAGGGCTGGCGGCCGGCAAGCCGGCGGGCGTGCTGATGCGCGAACTGCGCGTCTGGGGCCCGCGCGAGCGGCTGGTGCCGCAGGCCGCGCAGCGCCTGGCGCAGCCGCGGCTGGAAGCGGCGCTGGCGCTGGCCGCGCGGCTGGACCGCCAGGTCAAGGGCCTGCAGGACATGCCGCCACCGGGCGGCAGCCCGCTGCCGGCGGAACCATGGGACGGCCTGCAGCAACTGGCGCTGATGATCGCGCGCTGAGGGTTGCTCCCGGAAGGTTGCTTCCCTGATGGTTTGCTCCCCTCTCCCGCTTGCGGGAGAGGGAGAAACACACACTGACGGCCACCACTCCAGGGCCACTGACATGACCGAGCTCGACCTCAACCAATATATGGACCGCGTCGGCCGCCAGGCCCGCGCGGCGTCGCGCGCGATGGCGCGTGCCTCGACCGCCGACAAGAACCGTGCGCTGCTGACCATCGCCGCCGCCATCCGCCGCGATGCCGAGCAGCTCAAGGCCGTCAACGCGCGCGATGTCGAGCGCGCCCGCGCCAACGGCCAGGACGCCGCCTTCATCGACCGCCTGACGCTGTCGGACAAGGCCATCGCCACCATGGCCGCGGGCCTTGAGCAGATTGCCGCGCTGGCCGACCCGATCGGCGAGATCTCGAACATGAAGTTCCGTCCGACCGGCATCCAGGTGGGCCAGATGCGCGTGCCGCTGGGCGTGATCGGCATCATCTACGAGTCGCGCCCCAACGTGACCATCGACGCCGCCGCACTGTGCCTGAAGTCGGGCAACGCCACCATCCTGCGCGGCGGGTCCGAGGCGATTGAATCCAACACCGCGCTGGCCGCGCTGGTGGCCGAGGGCTTGTCCGCGGCCGGCCTGCCGCCCGAGGCCGTGCAGGTGATCGAGACCACCGACCGCGCCGCGGTCGGCCGGCTGATCACCATGACCGAATACGTCGACGTGATCGTGCCGCGCGGCGGCAAGAGCCTGATCGCGCGGCTGATGGAAGAAGCGCGCGTGCCGATGATCAAGCACCTGGACGGCATCTGCCACGTCTATATCGACGCCGAGGCCGACCTGGACCGCGCCGTGCGCGTCTGCGACAACGCCAAGACCCAGCGCTACGCGCCCTGCAACACCATGGAGACGCTGCTGGTATCGCAGGACATCGCCGCCGCCGCGCTGTCGCCGCTGTGCCGCATCTATCAGGAGAAGGGCGTCGAGCTGCGCGTGTGCCCGGCCACCCGCGCCACGCTGGAGGCGGCGGGTTTCAGCGGCCTGGTCGATGCCAGCGAGGAAGACTGGCGCCTGGAGTACCTGGCGCCGATCCTCGCCATCAAGACCGTTGCCGGCCTGGACGAAGCGATCGCGCATATCAACGAATACGGCTCGCACCATACCGATTCGATCATCACCGAGAACTACTCGGCGGGCATGCGCTTTATCCGCGAGGTCGATTCGGCCAGCGTGATGATCAACGCCTCGACCCGCTTCGCCGATGGCTTCGAGTACGGCCTGGGCGCGGAGATCGGCATCTCCAACGACAAGCTGCATGCGCGCGGCCCGGTCGGGCTGGAAGGGCTGACCTCGCTCAAGTACGTGGTTTTCGGGCACGGCGAGATCCGCACCTGACGCAAGCGCCGATAACAAGAACAACCTTACGCCAACGTCTGCCTGCCGATGCTCTGGGTCAAAGCGCTGCATATCGTCTTCGTGGTCTCGTGGTTCGCCGGCCTGTTTTACCTGCCGCGCATCTTCGTCAACCTGGCGATGGAAAACGATGCGGCCAGTACGCAGCGCCTGTTGCTGATGGCGCGCAAGCTGTTCCGCTTCATGACCATGCTGGCGGTGCCCGCGGTGGTGTTCGGGTTGTGGTTGTACCTGGGCTACGGCATCGGCCGTGGCGCGGGGCAGGGCTGGATGCATGCCAAGCTGGCGCTGGTGCTGGTGCTGATCGGCTACCACCACGGCTGTGGCGTGCTGCTGCGCAAGTTCGAGGCGGGGCGCAACGCGCGCTCGCACAAGTTCTACCGCTGGTTCAACGAGCTGCCGGTGCTGGTGCTGCTGGCGGTGGTGATCCTGGTCGTGGTCAAGCCGTTCTGAGGCTGGCCGCCTTTACATTGCTGCCTATTCCGTCGCGGAAACCGAGATGAGCAAACTGGTTGATTACTACCTGACGCCGCAATCGCCCTATGTCTACATGGGCCATGCCCGATTCAGCGCCATCGCCGCGCGCCATGGCGCGCAGGTGAACCTGAAGCCGTGCGACCTGGGCAAGGTGTTCTCGGTCTCGGGCGGGCTGCCGTTGGCGCAGCGTCCGCCGCAGCGGCAGGCGTACCGGCTGGTGGAGCTCAGGCGCTGGAGCGAGTTCCTGAACATTCCGCTGAACCTTGCGCCGACGTTCTTCCCGGTGTCGGGCGACGCCGCCAGCAAGCTGATCATTGCCGCGCAACTGGCGCACGGCACCGCGCGCGCGATGGCGCTGACCGGCGCGATCGGCGCGGCGGTGTGGGCGCAGCAGCGCAATATCGCCGACGCCGCCACGCTGGCGCAGATCGCCGACGAGGCCGGCCTGGATGGCGCCGGCCTGCTCAAGGCCAGCGAGGCGCAGTCGGTGCAGGCTGCCTACGCGCAGAACACGCAGGATGCGATCTCGGCCGGCGTATTCGGCGCGCCGTGGTACGTGTATGAAGGCGAGCCATTCTGGGGCCAGGACCGCCTCGATTTTCTCGACCGCGCGCTGGCCGCGGCTTGACCTAAGCTACCGATACTTCCCCGTCCGCCACGGCGGACGTTTTTGTTTGCAGGAATCCCTCTTATGACCCAAGCCTTCTTTGCCCCTTGCCCGCGCGGCCTGGAGAGCGCGCTCGCCGAAGAGCTGCGCGAGATCGCCGCGATGCCGGGCATGGCCGCGCTGGCGCCATTCACGGTCCACCAGGAAGTGCCGGGCGGCGTCAATTTCTCGGGCGAGATGGCCGCCGCCTATGCGGTCAACCTGCATTCGCGCATTGCCAGCCGGGTGCTGATGCGCGTGGCCGCGCGCGGCTACCGGCACGAGGACGACATCTACACGCTGGCGCGCGGCGTGCGCTGGGAGCAGTGGTTCTCGCCGGACGAGTCGCTGCGCGTGGACCTGACCTCGCACAAGTCGCCGCTGCGCAGCCTCAATTTCACCGCGCTGCGGGTCAAGGACGGTGTCTGCGACGCCATGCGCGAGCGGTTGGGAGCCAGGCCCAGCGTCGATACCGTCAGCCCGGATGTGCGCATCTATGCCCACCTGACCGAGCGCGACTGCACGCTCTACCTCGACACCACGGGTGAGCCGCTGTTCAAGCGCGGCTGGCGCACCGAGAAGGGCGAGGCGCCGTTGAAGGAAAACCTGGCGGCCGGCATCCTGCGGCTGGCGGGTTGGGTGCCGGGCCAGACTTCCCGGCCGTTCTACGACCCGATGTGCGGCAGCGGCACCTTCCTGGTCGAAGCCGCGCAGGTGGCCCTGGGCATCGCCCCGGGTGGCAGCCGCAGCTTTGCCTTCGAGTGGCTCAAGGGCATGGATACCAAAGCCTGGCAAAAGCTGAAGTCGGACGCGCAGCGCGCCCGCATGCTGGCCTCTGCCGATGAACTGCAGGTGGTGGGTTCGGACATCTCCACCGACATGCTGGCGATCACGCGCGCCAACTGGGAACGCGCCGGCCTGCCGGGCGAGGCGCGCACCAAGCAGGTGGACGCGCGCTTCGTGCAGCCGCCCTATGACGAACCGGGCCTGCTGCTGATGAATCCCCCGTACGGCGAGCGGATCGCGGTGCGCGGCCAGCGCCGCGCGCCGGAAGACGAACTGCCGCGCGACGAGGTGGAAGAAGCGGCCGCCAACCAGTTCGCCAGCGCCTTCGCCACCACGTTGAAGCAGCATTTCGCGGGCTGGCAGGCGTGGGTGTTTACAGGCGACCTGGGTTTCCCGCGCCGGCTGCGGCTGAAGGAATCGCGCCGCACGCCGCTCTACAACGGCAATATCGAGTGCCGGCTGTTCCGTTTCGACATGGTGCGCGGCGCCAACCGGGCGCTACAGGCAGACTGAACGCGGCCGGCCGCCGGTCCTGTGGCGTCAGGGGCGCTTGCGCCCCGTCAGCGCGTCCGGGTTGCGGCTGAAGTCCGCCAGGAAGCTCTGCAGGCTGACCACCGGTTCCTGCAGCAGGTGGCGCGGCAGGTCGAACAGCGCATAGAAGAACTCTTCCCTGCCTTCGCAGCGCTCGGCCGGCAGGCAATATTGTTCCCAGTCGACGCAGGCCGGCGTGTACATGCCGTTGCCGGGCCAGAAGAACGGCACCAGCCGGCCTTCGCGCAGGCCTTCGATCAGCGCGGCGGGGGCATCGTAGGCTTCGGCCGATTCCACCTGCGTCATTAGCCCGGCGCGGGTCTCGATCACCATCAGCGTGGCGTGGCCCTGCGCGGTCAGCAGCAGGATGCCAGCGGGATTGGGGTACAGGTAGTACTCGACAAAGCCGTAGCGCGCGGTCAGCTGGCGCACGCGCTCGGTCATGGCCGGATCGGACAGGAACGAGAACGAATGTCGCGTCAGCAGCTCGCGCAGCGTGCGCGACAGCGTGGCGAAATACGCCTGCTGCATGGCTTCGATTTCCTGGTCCAGCCGCTCCACCATATTGCTGTCGTGCTTCTTCACGTAGCGGTCGATCAGCCCGTGGTTGAAGCCCTGCACGGCGATGCTTTCGTCGGCGGTGCCGGTCAGCAGGATGGTCTTGCACGGCAGGTCCTGCAGCGCCTGGCAGAATTCCAGGCCGTCCATCTGTGGCATCGAATAGTCGACCACGACCACGCCGGGCTGCAGGAAGCGGTTGACGTCGTGGATCTGGCGGTAGATGCGGTCGATGTCCAGCTGGACCGTGCGGCGCTCGGTCAGGAAGGTCAGGTCGTCGTGCGTGACGCGCACCGGCAGGAAACCCGGGAAGCGGGTGGCGTAGGCTTCGCGGATCCACTGCAGCGCCTCGCGCGGGTCGGTGAAGGTGATCACCCCGCGCGCGGCATCCATCTGGAACGCCAGGCTGTCGATGAAGGACTTGCTGTCATCCACAAGGACAGTCAGGACTGGGTGATGGAAGACCGACAGATTCCTGTCGTGCGGATTGAAGGTCATGGAGCGGCGGGCAGGGGTTGGCACAGGCGTGGCGCAAGTGGCAAGCCAGCGTGCGTATTCGCAGGCCAGTATAGCGCGCCATGGCTGCCTTGCAAGGCACGCCTTGCGCCCAGGGCGGCGTGCGGCGGGGCAGCAGGGGAGGCCGGCCTTTGTTGCTGCAGGGCCGGCGGGCGCGGATCATGGCCCGCGCCAGGGGCGGCACAGCCCCGGCCCGGGCGCGGGCCGGGGCGGGCCTGGACGGCCTTAGTCGACCGCCTTGAACATGTCCTCGACCACCTTCTTGGCGTCGCCGAAAACCATCATGGTCTTGTCCATGTAGAACAGCTCGTTGTCCAGCCCGGCGTAGCCGGCGGCCATCGAGCGTTTGTTGACGATGATGGTCTTGGCCTTGTACGCCTCCAGGATCGGCATGCCGGCGATCGGCGACTGGGGGTCGTTCTTGGCCGCCGGGTTGACCACGTCGTTGGCGCCCAGCACCAGCACCACGTCAGCCTGGCCGAACTCGCTGTTGATGTCTTCCATCTCGAAGACCTGGTCGTACGGCACCTCGGCCTCGGCCAGCAGCACGTTCATGTGGCCAGGCATGCGGCCCGCCACCGGGTGAATCGCGTACTTCACGGTCACGCCCTTTTCGGCCAGCTTCTCGGTCAGTTCCTTGAGCGCGTGTTGGGCGCGTGCAACGGCCAGGCCGTAGCCCGGCACGATGATCACGGTCTCGGCATTGCCCATCAGGAACGCGGCATCGTCGGCGGAACCCGACTTGACCGGACGTTGCTGCTGGTCGCCCGTTGCCGCCGCCGCCGTCGCGCCGCCGAAGCCGCCCAGCAGCACGTTGAAGAACGAACGATTCATCGCCTTGCACATGATGTACGAGAGGATGGCACCGGACGAACCCACCAGCGAGCCCGCGATGATCAGCATCGGGTTGTTCAGCGAGAAGCCGATGCCCGCCGCGGCCCAGCCCGAGTACGAGTTCAGCATCGACACCACCACCGGCATGTCGGCGCCGCCGATCGGGATGATGATCAGCACGCCCAGCACGAAGGCGATCGTCAGCATCACCAGGAACGGCAGCCACTCCTGCGTCATGAAGAACGCGATGCCGAAGCCGAACATGGCAACGGCCAGCGCCAGGTTCAGCATGTGCTGGCCGGAAAACACCACCGGCGCGCCCTGGAACAGGCGGAACTTGTAGCGGCCGGCGAGCTTGCCGAAGGCGATCACCGAGCCCGAGAACGTGATCGCGCCGACGAAGCAGCCGATAAAGAGCTCGATGCGGTTGCCCAGCGGGATCAGGTGCGAGCCGGCCGGGCTGATGCCGAACGCGGCCGGCTCGGCCACCGCCGCCACCGCGATGAACACCGCCGCCAGGCCGATCAGCGAGTGCATCGCCGCGACCAGTTCCGGCATCTTGGTCATCTGCACCTTCTTTGCCACGTAGGCGCCGATGCCGCCGCCCACCACCAGCGCGGCGAAGATCAGCGCGATGCCGGTGGCCACCGACGACTGGGCCGTGCCCGCCGCCAGGAATTCATTCTTCAACTTGACGATCAGCACCAGTGTGGTGACCACGGCAATGGCCATGCCGATCATGCCGAAGGCATTGCCCTTGCGCGCCGAGGCCGGGTGCGACAGCCCCTTGAGCGCCTGGATAAAGCAGACCGATGCCACCAGGTAGAGCAGGGTGACGAGGTTCATGCTGACAAGGCCGGTCATCACGCGCCCTCCTTGGCCAGTGCCGGCTTGGCTTCAGGCGCTTTGGCCTTCGGCTCCTTCTTCTTGAACATCTCCAGCATGCGCTGGGTGACCAGGAACCCGCCAAATACGTTGACCGCGGCCAGCGCCACCGCCAGCGTGCCCATCACGCGCCCGACGCCGCCCTCGGTCAGGCCCGCGGCGAGCATGGCGCCGACGATGATGATGGCCGAAATCGCGTTGGTTACCGCCATCAGGGGCGTATGCAGGGCCGGCGTGACCGTCCAGACCACGTGGTAGCCCACGTAGATCGCCAGCACGAAGATGATCAGGTTGATCACCGTGTGGTTCACCATCTCCATCGACTTCTCCTCCGTTGCTTTGAAACCGGGATGCAGCGTGTTGTCGCTATGTTGTTCTTTGCAGTACTACGGTCGGCGCACGCCATCGGTCAGTGGCTCTTGATTAACCGTTGGCGTGCGCCCTCTCCCGCGTGCGGGAGAGGGCTGGGGCACAGGCAGTCGGTATGGTCGGGGCTGGCCCGGATGCGCTGCGCCCGTTGGAACTACGCCGCCTCGCGCACGACCTGGCCGTCCCTGCACATCAGGCAGGCGGCGACGATGTCGTCTTCGAGGTTGAGCGTGAACTGTCCGTCCTTGTCGACCACCAGCTTGAGGAAGTCCAGCACGTTGCGGGCATACAGCGCCGAGGCGTCGGCCGCGACCATGCTGGCCAGGTTGGTATGGCCGATCAGGATCACGCCGTTGTGGTTCACCACTTCGTCGGCCACCGTCAGCGGGCAGTTGCCGCCTTGCGCCGCGGCCAGGTCGACCACTACCGAGCCGGGCTTCATCTGCGCCACGGTGCTTTCCTGCAGCAGCACCGGTGCCTTGCGACCGGGAATCAGCGCGGTGGTGATGACGATGTCGGCCTGGAGCGCGCGCTGGTGCACCAGCTCGGCCTGGCGCTTCATCCAGTCGGGCGGCATCGGGCGCGCGTAGCCGCCCACGCCCTGCGCGATCTCGCGCTCTTCGTCGGTCAGGAACGGCACGTCGAGGAACTTGGCGCCGAGCGATTCGATCTGCTCCTTGACCGCGGGGCGCACGTCGGAGGCCTCGATCACCGCGCCCAGCCGCTTGGCCGTGGCAATGGCCTGCAGGCCCGCCACGCCGGCGCCCAGGATCAGCACGCGCGCCGCCTTGACGGTGCCGGCGGCGGTCATCAGCATCGGCATGAAGCGCTGGTAGTGGTGCGCGGCCACCAGCACGGCCTTGTAGCCGGCGATGTTGGCCTGCGACGACAGCACGTCCATGCTTTGCGCGCGCGTGGTGCGCGGCGCGGCTTCGAGCGCGAAGGCGGTGATGTTCGCCGCGGACATGCGCGCGTTGTTCTCGGCATCGAAAGGATTGAGCATGCCGACCAGCACCGCGCCTGGCTTCATCTGCGCCAGTTCGGCGGCATCGGGCGCGCGCACCTTCAGCACCAGTTGCGCGCCAAGCGCGTCGGCGGCGCTGCCGATGGTGGCGCCGACCGCCTCATACGCGCTGTCGGGCTGGCTGGCGCTGAGGCCGGCGCCGGACTGCACCACTACCTTGTGGCCCTGGGCGACGTATTTCTTGACGGTCTCCGGGGTGGCGGCGACGCGAGTCTCGCCGGCCCGCGTCTCCTGCGGGATGCCGATGTACATCGTCAATTTCTCCTTTAGCTGGCGTCTTGTCTGGTTGGGCGGACCGACGTCTGGCCCGTGCGCGCTGCCGGACCTAGGTTAAGCCGCAGCGCACAATTTTTCCGCAGCTTACAGGAATCTGACATGCAATGGTGACCGGCCGGTCGGCTTTTGCCGGGCCTGGAGCGAGGCGCTGGCGCCCGCCGCCACGCTGCACGATGGGCCGGCAACCGGTAGAATGCGGGATTGCCTAAAAATTGAGCATCATGTCAAGTGATTGGAATGCCAGCGTGACCGTTGCCGCCGTGATCGAGCGCGGCGGCCGCTTCCTGCTGGTGGAAGAGGAAACCGCCGACGGGCTGCGCCTGAACCAGCCCGCGGGGCACCTGGATCCGGGCGAAAGCCTGATCCGCGCCGTCATCCGCGAAACCCTGGAAGAGACCGCCCACACCTTCGAGCCGCGCGCGCTGCTGGGTTGCTACATGGGGCGTTCGATGTCGTCGCGCACCGGTACCGACGTCACCTATGTGCGCTTTGCCTTTACCGGCGACCTCGGCTCGCTCGATGCCGGCCGCCAGCTCGACACCGGCATCGTGCGCACTGTCTGGATGGGTGCCGACGAACTGCGCGCGTGCCCGGAACGGCATCGTTCGCCGCTGGTGATGGCGTGCGTGGAAGACTACCTGGCCGGCAAGCGCTTCGCGCTCGACGCGCTGTACACGCACCCGTCGGTGCTGCAAGCGGGGGCGCAGTCGTGAGCGGTGCCGCCAAGCGTGTCGTGGTGGGCATGTCGGGCGGGGTCGATTCGTCGGTCACCGCGTGGCTGCTCAAGCAGCAGGGCTACGAGGTCATCGGCCTGTTCATGAAGAACTGGGAAGACGATGACGACAGCGAATACTGCTCCACGCGCCAGGACTGGCTCGACGTGGTCTCGGTGGCCGACCTGATCGGCGTCGACGTGGAGGCGGTCAACTTCGCCGCCGAATACAAGGACCGCGTCTTTGCCGATTTCCTGCGCGAATACTCGGCCGGCCGCACGCCCAATCCGGATGTGCTGTGCAATGCCGAGATCAAGTTCAAGGCGTTCCTGGACCACGCCATGTCGCTGGGCGCCGAAACCATCGCCACCGGCCACTATGCGCGCGTGCGCCAGAACCCAGCCGGCCGCTTCGAACTGCTCAAGGCGCTGGACCATACCAAGGACCAGAGCTACTTCCTGCACCGGCTGAACCAGGCGCAGCTGTCGCGCACGCTGTTCCCGCTGGGCGAGATCCCCAAGACCCGCGTGCGCGAGATCGCGGCCGAGATCGGCCTGCCCAACGCCAAGAAAAAGGATTCGACCGGCATCTGCTTTATCGGCGAGCGCCCGTTCCGCGACTTCCTGAACCGCTACCTGCCGACCAAACCGGGTCCGATGAAGACGCCAGAGGGCAAGGTGGTCGGCGAGCATATCGGCCTGGCCTTCTACACGCTGGGCCAGCGCAAGGGCATCGGCCTGGGCGGCAGCCGCGACGGCAATGGCGACGCCTGGTATGTCGCGCGCAAGGACATGGCGAGCAATACGCTTTACGTGGTGCAGGGCCACGACCATCCATGGCTGCTGACGCCGGTGCTGACCGCGTCGGACCTGTCCTGGGTGGCCGGCGAGCCGCCGGCCGCGGGCGCGGCGATGGCGGGCAAGACCCGCTATCGCCAGAGCGATGCCGCCTGCACGGTGCAAGCCGTCGACGCCGGCGCGCTGACGCTGGGGTTTGCCGAGCCGCAATGGGCGGTCACGCCCGGGCAGTCGGCGGTGCTGTATGACGGGGATGTCTGTCTGGGTGGCGGGATCATTCAGTAAGCACCGCCGCAGCATGAAAAAACACCCGCGCGAGCGGGTGTTTTTCTGTCGGCGACGAGGGATCAGCCGCGCGGCGGTTCCGTATCGATGAACGACTGGCGCTTGGCCAGCTTTTCCTCCAGCGCCGCCAGGTTCGGATGGCGTTCGCGCCAGGCAATGTCCGGGAAGCGGAAGTCCAGGTAGGACAGCGCGCAGCCCACCGCGACGTCGGCCAGCGAATAGTGCGTGCCGGTACAGAACGGGCGGTCCGCCAGGCCGTGGGCCATGGCCACCAGTGCGGCGTCGATCTTGCCGCGCTGGCGCTGCACCCAGCGCTCGCTGCGCTCGTGCGGCTCGCGCTGGGTTGCCTCCAGGCGCACCAGCAGCGCGGCGTCGAGCAGGCCATCGGCGAGCGCCTCCCAGCAGCGCACTTCCAGGCGCTCGCGCCCGCCTTGCGGGATCAGGCGGCTGACCGGCGTCAGCGTGTCGACATATTCGACGATCACGCGCGAGTCGAAGATCGCGGCGCCGTCTTCCATCACCAGGCACGGCACCTTGCCCAGCGGGTTGTACTGGCCGATCCGGGTTTCAGGCGACCAGACGTCCTCTTCGATCAGCTGGCATTCGATCTTCTTCTCCGCCATTACCACGCGCACCTTGCGCGCGTAGGGACTGGTCCGGGATGCATACAGCTTCATGTTCTCCCCTTGAGCTTGTTATGAAGTGCATCGTCGCTCGGTGGCAGCGGCTGCGGGGAGGCGGCGATGGCTTGCCCGATGCACTTCATAACAGGCTACTGGAACGGCGTGCGCGAGTATACCCGCGGCGCATGGCGAATGCGGGCTCGCGCACCGATGCCCCACGGCCGCGCTTTACCGCTGCCCGGAGCCGGGGCAGGGGTGGTAAAATCGCGCGTTGCGCAGCGCCGGCCGCCGGCGCCGCGTGCGCGGGCGGCCCCGCCGATGCGACGTGACGAGCGCATCCAGCTACCGTTCGCGTCCGCCAGCACTGACAGCGCCAGCCCCCGCGGCGCCTCTTGTTTGTCGCCTTCTTCTTCCATTTCCTTCCCGGTTTCCAGCATGACCTCCTCCTCGCTTTCGCCGCTCACCGCCCTGTCCCCGATCGATGGCCGTTACGCCGCCAAGGCCGATGCGCTGCGCGAATGGCTGTCCGAGGCGGCCTTCATGCGCAACCGCGTCAAGGTCGAGGTGCACTGGCTGATCGCGCTGTCGCAGGCCGGCCTGCCCGACATGCCCAAGTTCTCGGCCGCATCCGAGGCCGCGCTGCTGGCGCTGGTGGACAAGTTCAGCGAGGCGGACGCGGCCCGCATCAAGGAAATCGAAGCGGTCACCAACCATGACGTGAAGGCGGTCGAGTACTGGCTCAAGGAGCAGGTCAAGGGCAACGCCGAACTGGAAGCCGCCAGCGAGTTCATCCACTTCGCCTGCACCTCGGAAGACATCAACAACACCTCGCACGGCATGATGCTCAAGGGCGCGCGCGAGGGGGTGGTGGTGCCGACGCTCAAGCGCGTGCACGCCCGCCTGGTCGAGCTGGCCAGGCTCAATGCGGCCCAGCCGATGCTGTCGCGCACACATGGCCAGCCGGCCAGCCCGACCACGCTGGGCAAGGAAATGGCCAACGTGGCCGCGCGCCTGGCGCGCGCGATCCACCGCATCGAGCAGGTGGAACTGCTGGGCAAGATGAACGGCGCCGTGGGCAACTACAACGCCCACCTGTCGGCCTACCCCAGCTTCGACTGGGAAGCGTTCTCGAAGCAGGTCATCGAGACCCGCCTGGGCCTGACCTTCAACCCGTACACCATCCAGATCGAGCCGCACGACTACATGGCCGAGCTGTTCGATGCGGTCGCGCGCGCCAACACCATCCTGCTCGACCTGAACCGCGACGTCTGGGGCTATATCTCGCTGGGCTACTTCAAGCAGAAGACCAAGGCCGGCGAAATCGGCTCGTCGACCATGCCGCACAAGGTCAACCCGATCGATTTCGAGAATTCGGAAGGCAACCTGGGCCTGGCCAACGCGGTGCTGCGCCACCTGTCCGAGAAGCTGCCGGTGTCGCGCTGGCAGCGCGACCTGACCGACTCTACCGTGCTGCGCAATATCGGCGTGGCCTTCGGCTACAGCCTGCTGGCCTACGAGGCCTGCCTGCGCGGCCTGGGCAAGCTGGAAACCAATCCGGAGCGCCTGGACGAAGACCTGGACAACTGCTGGGAAGTGCTGGCCGAGCCGGTGCAGACCGTGATGCGCCGCTTCGGCATCGCCAACCCGTATGAGCAGCTCAAGGAACTGACCCGCGGCAAGGGCATCTCGCGCGAGGCGCTGCAAACCTTCATCACCGGCCTGGCGATCCCCGAGGACGCCAAGCAGTTGCTGCTCGAGATGACACCCGCCAGCTATATCGGCAAGGCAGTGGTGCTCGCCGAGCGCATCTGACGCCACATGGCGCGCGCCCAAGGGCGGGCAGCAGTGAAAGGAAAGCCATCCTCCGGATGGCTTTTTTTGTTTTGTGGCCAGCTTGCCGGGCTGTTTCCGAGCCTTTGTGACGGCTGCGCCGGAATGTCGCTTCAAAGCATTTGAATAACTTAATGAAGGACTGTCCTGCATCGGCGCACATCCCGCCGCAATAATGCGAGAATCCTAAGCGCAATGGCGGCTCGATCCCGCCCTTGCCTTCCCCAAAATTGTGAAACGCCCGTGCCGCGGGCAAGAGGAATCCGATGCGTTCTACCGCCACCGCCCCCGCCGGCTACGGCGCCACCGCGATTGCCCTGCATTGGCTGGTTGCGCTGGCGATATTCGCCGCGTTCGGGCTGGGCCTGTATATGACCGGCATTCCAGGGCTGACGCCGACCAAGCTCAAGCTGTACTCCTGGCACAAGTGGCTGGGCGTGACGATCTTCGCCGTCGCCGTGCTGCGCGTGCTGTGGCGCGCCACCCACGCCGCGCCGCCGGTCGCGCCCGGCACGCCGGCCTGGCAGGCCAGGGCGGCGGCCGGGGCGCATCACCTTCTGTACCTGCTGATCGTGATCGTCCCCATCAGCGGCTACCTGTACAGCTCGGCCGCGGGCGTGCCGGTGGTCTACCTGGGCCTGTGGAAGATGCCGGCACTGATCGAGAAAAGCGATGCCCTGAAGGAAGTGCTGAAGTTCACCCACATCTGGCTGAACTACCTGATGGCGGCGGTGGTCGTGGTCCATGCGGCGGCGGCGGTGAAACACCAGTTTGTCGACCGCGACGGCACGCTGGGCCGGATGCTGCCGTTCCTGCGCTGAGCCTGGCGCGCCAACTTTTTCGTACCGCGGCGCCCTGGCGCCGTCCCTGACAGGAGTTTTCTGTGATGAAACGCAATTCCCGCCGCGGCTCGGCCACTCTCCGCGCCACCCTGGCCGCCCTCGTGGCCGCCACCGGCATCGCCGCCAACCTGGCCTGGGCCCAGGTCGACGCCGCCAAAAGCTCGGTAACCGCGGTGGCGCGCCAGATCGGCGTGCCGATGGAGGGCAAGTTCAAGAAGTTCGACGCTAACGTCAGCTTCGACCCCGCCAAGCTGGCGACGTCATCGGCCAAGATCGAGATCGACGTGTCCAGCTTCGAGATCGGCGATGCCGAGACCACCAAGGAAGTGAAGGGCAAGGACTGGTTCGACGCTGCCAGATACCCCAAGGCGGTGTTCCAGTCGACCAGCATCAAGAACGGCACGCCGGGCAAGTACGACGTGGCCGGCAAGCTGACCATCAAGGGCAAGACCGTGGACGTGGTGGTGCCCGCGAGCTACCGCCAGGAGGGCGGCGCGCAGGTATTCGAGGGTGCGCTGCCGATCAAGCGCACCGCGTTCAATATCGGCGACGGCGAATGGAAAGACACCTCCGTGGTAGCCGACGACGTCCAGATCAAATTCCGTATCGTGCTGGCCAGGAAGTAAGGCCGGCATACCGCTGACGTACCCAGGACTTACCTCAACCGCTCCATCTCAACCCTGATTTGTCGGGAGACACCATGAAACTGCGTTCCCTCGTTGCCGCCGTCGCGGCCGTTTCCGCAACCGCCGCCTTCGGCGTGGCCTCGGCCAACACCGTGACGTACAACCTTGATCCGACCCATACCTACCCCAGCTTCGAGGCCGACCACCTGGGCGGGCTGTCGACCTGGCGCGGCAAGTTCGACAAGTCCAGCGGCGTGGTGACGCTGGACCGCGCCGCCAAGGCGGGCTCGGTCGAGGTCAAGATCGATCCGGCTTCGATCGATTTCGGCAATGCCAAGCTGAACCAGCACGCCAAGGGCCCCGACATGTTCGACGTCGAAGCCTTCCCCGAGGCCACTTACAAGGGCAAGTTCTCCAAGTTCAAGGGCGACGTGCCGACCGAGGTCGAAGGCGTGCTGACCCTGCGCGGCGTGTCCAAGCCGGTCAAGCTGGAAATCCGCGACTTCAAATGCATCCAGCACCCGATGCTCAAGCGCGAAGCCTGCGGCGCCGATGCCGTGGGCCAGTTCAACCGGGCCGATTTCGGCCTCGACTATGGCGTCAAGATGGGCTTCAAGCCCGAGGTCAAGCTGGCCATCCAGGTGGAAGGCGTGCGCGCCGACTGAGCGCGCGGCCCCCTGCGACGGGCAAACTGCTGTCAAGGCCGGCCCATGCCGGCCTTTTTTGTTGTATTGCACCATGCGCGGGGCTGCCACGGCACTTTGTTGTGCGAGTTGCGACGGGCACAGTACAATGACCCGCGGCAATTCACCATGATCCGGGTGTTGCGACTCCTGCCACGGCGGGGGGCAGCCATGCCCGCAACCGGCTAAAGCGCATCACTATGAGCATTCGCTGCATGTCCCGACACCGGTAGCCATTCCCGCGACCCCCTCGCCCTCATGCTGTACCCGGCCGTTCTGCCCTGGCTGTATGGCCCGCAGCGTTTCCCGGTTTTCCCTGGCGCTATACCGTGTACTCCAAAACGCAAATCGATCCGGTAGTTAGTTTCCGCAACTCGCAGGGCGAGCAGGTGCGGGGCACGATCATCAATCTCCAGAGGAAGTCTCTGGTGATGGAAATCTACAATCCGTATTCGATCGTGCAGGTCAGCGAGGTGCTGAGCGAGCTCAGCGTCCGCATGGGCGCCAAGAATGCCTATCTCGGCAAGGCCGTGGTGATGAGCCTGGTGAACACCGGCCTGACCGCGGTGGTGTCGCTGACGTTGATCGACGAGTGGCGCGAACTGTCCGACCTGAACAACGAGCCCAAGTCGGTCGCGCGCGAAGCCGAGCTGTTCGTGCAGGACTGGGATACGCGCTTCAATATCCGGCGCGACTACCAGATCGTGGTCAACGAGATGCGCGCCTTCCTGTCCGAGGTATCGCGCTGGGTCGAGCAGGTGGACCTGACCGAATCGCTGCCCAAGACCGAAGGCAAGCTGCGCGAGGACGTGTTCTACGAGCTGGCCACGCCGATCATGGCCAAGACCAAGACCTACCTGGACTGGCTCGAGGGCGAGGCCCAGCGCGTGGACGCCGAAATCGCCCCGGTGCACCGCACTTACGCGCAGTCGGCGCTCCATCCGTTGCTGCTGCGCGCGCCATTCGTGTACCGCACCTTCACCAAGCCGCTCGGCTATGCCGGCGACTATGAAATGGTGAACCAGATCCTGGGCGACCCGCAACAGGGCCCGACCACCTACTTCCAGATCGTCAATACCGCCTTCCTCAAGGCGGCGGTGGCGACCGCGCACCGCAATCGCATCGATCTGCTGATCGATTTCCTCACGCGCCAGGCCGAACGCGCGCGCGCCGCCGGCCGGCCGTTCCGGGTGCTCAACGTGGGCTGCGGTCCGGCCTTCGAGATCCAGCGCTTTGTGCGCGAATACCCCAACCCGGAGCTGTTGTCGTTCCAGCTGGTCGACTTCAGCGAAGAGACGCTCGAGTACACGCGCAATTCGATCGAGCGCTCGGCCACCAGCGCCGGCCACAAGTTCGCCGTCGAGATGGTGCACCAGTCGGTGCACGAGCTGCTCAAGCGGCGCATTTCGCCGGACGATGCCGCTGCGCGGGAATTCGACGCGGTCTATTGCGCCGGCCTGTTCGACTACCTGTCCGACAAGGTCTGCGCCCGGCTGCTGTCGTATTTCGCCTCGCGCTCGCGGCCGGGCGGCCAGATCCTGGTGACCAACGTCCATGCCAATAATCCGGAGAAATTCGGCATGGAGCACTTGCTCGAGTGGTACCTGATCTATCGCGACGATGCGGGCATGGCGCAACTGCTGCCCGAACACTCGCATTCGCACCGCATTTACGTCGACAGCACCGGAGTCAACGTATTTGCGGAAGCCACCATTGACTGAGGCTGTCCTCGCGGGCCACGCCATGAGCACCAACCAACTCTACGCCGGCTACCAGTCCGAACTGGTCGATTTTCGTCTGGCCTTCAGCCGCGGCGGCGCCTATACCGCGATCGTGCTGGTCCTGCTGGGCGTCGGACTCGACTACGGCCAATATCCGCAGCAGCAGTTTGCCTTTGCGGTGGCGCGCGTCGTGGTGTCGCTGCTGATCGCCGGGGTCGTGGTGGTCCTGTATAGCGCCGCCGGTCGCCGCCTGGCGCCGTGGCTGACGCTGACCTGGCTGCTGCTGCCGCAGATCATGATCGCCTGGATGATCTCGCAGACCGAAGGGGTGCAGTCGCCCTATTGCGTCGGACTGAACCTGGCGATCTTCGCTTCGGGCATCGCGCTGCCATTTGGCCTGTGGCAGAACCTGGTGTTCGGCGTGCTTTCATACCTGCTGTATGTGCTCGCCTGCCTGTTTCACCCCGGCGGCGTCGAGCCGCTCGGCACGTTTATCGTCAATTCGCTGTTCCTGTTGTTTGCCGCCGCGGCCAGCGGCGTCTACACCTATTTCAACGAGCGTGCGCGCTTCATGCTGTTCCGCCTCAAGGCGGAGGTGGCCGAGAAGAACGCCGAACTCGAGGTCATCAACCGCAAGCTGGTCGACATCAAGGGCCAGATGCTGCAGCAAGAGAAAATGGCCGCAATCGGTACCTTGGCCGCGGGTCTGTTGCATGAGGTCAACAATCCGGTGAACTTCTGCCTGATGGCGATCGAGGTGGCAATGGAAGAACCCCAGGCCAAGGAAAGCGAGTCGCTGACCGAATGCCTGGTGGACGCGAAGCAGGGGATGCAGCGCATCCAGCATATCGTCTCGGATCTGAAGACCTTCGCCTATCGCAAGCCGGGCGCGGAGGTGGAAGGCACGCCGTTCATGTTCGAAAAGGCGTTGGATTCCTCGATCCGCCTGACCGCGCACGAGTTGCGCGGCGTCAAGGTTACGCGCGAGTTGCCCGCAGATACGCTGGTGCTGGGCGACGAGGCCGCCATCATCGGCGTGCTGATCAACCTGTTTTCCAACGCGGCGCTAGCCATGCGCAAGGCCGGCACGACCGAACCCGCGATCCATACCACAGTGCGCTGGACCGAAGGCCGATTGCACGTGTCCGTGCGCGACAACGGTCCAGGCATCGCGCCGGAACACCTGGCGCGGGTGTTCGAGCCCTTCTTCACCACCCGTGAAGTCGGGCAGGGCCTGGGCCTGGGGCTGTCGATCAGCTATGCCGTGATCGAGCGCCACGGCGGCCAGCTTTTTGCCGAGAGCGAGCTGGGCCAGTGGGCGGCGTTCAGCTTCGACCTGCCACGCGCGGAGTAAGTCGCATGAGCGAAGTCCAGCAAGCGCGGCCAAACGTCGTCCTTTATGTCGATGACGAGGACATGGCGCGCAAGTACTTTGCGCGCGCGGTCGGCAGCGAGTATGAGGTCCTGCTTGCCGCCGGCGCCGACGAGGCGATGGCGACGCTGCGCGCGGAGGGCGGACGGATCGCGATCCTGGTCACCGATTTCCGCATGCCCGGTCGCGATGGTGGCGACCTGCTGCGCGAGGTCGCGCAGGCCTATCCGCAAATCGTGCGCATCCTGGTGACTGCCTACGCCGACAAGGACATGCTGTTGCAGACCGTCAACAGCGGCGAAGTCTTCCGCATCCTGGAAAAGCCTTTGAGTGTCAGCGACGTGCGCCAGGTGCTGCACCTGGCCGGCGACCGGCACCTGGAACGCGCGCTGCGCCAGCATCGTCTGATGGCGATCGACGAAACCCTGGCGTTTCTGGCACATGAACTGAACACGCCGCTGGCCGCCATCGCCAACTTCGCGCGGGGCATCGAAAGCCGCGTCCAGGCTGAGTACAGCGAACAGCGGCAAGGTGAGATCGGGCAGGCAGCGGGCGCCATGTACGACAACGCGCAGTATTGCCTGGCGGTGTTGTCGTCGTTCCTGGAGTCGGTGCGCAACAGCGCGGCCAGCAAGGCGCCAGCGGCCGACGCCGGCACCGAGGTCAGCGCGGGCGCACTGGTGGCGTCCCTGCTGGATACGTATCCGTTCGCAGGCGCGCAGCGTCAGTGGGTCGATGTCGACATGCAGGGCGATTTCCCGGTGCAGACGCTGCCCAACTGCGTCGCGCTGGTACTGTCGTCGGTGATGAGCAACGCGCTGCGCGCGCTGGCGGGCGTGGATCAACCCTCGCTGCGCTTCGTCGTGACAACCCAGCCCAACCAGGAAATCCGCATCTGCGACAACGGCCCGGGTATCCCGCCAGAGGTGATGGACCGCCTGCTGGTCGATCCGGTCACAACCCACGCCAGCGCCGGCGGCAGTGGCCTCGGCATGATTTTCTGCAACCGCGTCATGCAGTCCTTCGGTGGTGGTATCCGGATCGCCTCCGCGCCCGGTGCCGGGACCACAGTGACGCTGGACTTTCCAAATTTTAAGAATCGAATGATTAGGAGTGACCGATGAGCGAACCGATTGCCACCCAGGCACCACCCCCGGCGATTCTGTTCGTCGATGATGAAGCGACCGCCGTCAAATATTTCCAGCGCGCGATCGGCGCGCTGGCGCCGGTGGTGACTGGCGGCTCGGTGGAGGAGGGCAAGACGCTGCTGGACGCTCACGCCGACAGCCTGGCGGTGCTGGTCTCGGACCAGCGCATGCCAGGCGAGTATGGCAACGAATTGCTGCGTTATGCACGCGAACGCTACCCGCATATCGTGCGCATCCTGACCACGGCATACTCGGAACTCGACCAGACCGTCGAGGCGGTGAACCAGGGGCAGATCCACCGCTATATCAAGAAGCCGTGGGACATCACCGCGCTGCGCATGGAACTCAAGCAAGCGCTGGAAATGTCCGGGCTGCGCAAGGAGCGGGACCAACTGGTGCGCGAGAAGCTGGCGGTGCTGCAGACCCAGACCGTGGCGACCCGCATCGGCATGCTGCACGCGCTGTGCGCGAGCCTGATTGGTCCCGGCCATTTCCAGCCGGTGGACACTTACCTTGCCGCGGTCGACCTGGTGGGGGCTCGCAACGCCGATCCGGACTGGCAGCGCATGGACTATGCCGACCTGGTGCGCGCCGAAGCCGAGCGCAGCGGCAACTTCGGCCATGCCGTCGGCACCCGCCTGGCCGTGCTGCGTAGCGCCAATGCCGGCAAGGGCGCTGCCGATGCCGCCGCCGTGATTGCCGACGCGCTTGGCAGCGAGGTGGTGCGCCGCGACGGCGATGCGGTGGTCTGGACCCAGCCGGCCGCGCTGGCCGAGTTTCTTGCCGAGCCCGTGGGCACGGCGGTGTCGGCCCAGCACGCCGCCTGGCTGGCCAGCCTGCTGTGGCTGGAAGAGGCAGGCGGCGCGCTGAAGTTCGTCCGCGACGGCGACACCATCGTCTGCCGCGCCGCCCCGCGCAGCGAGAGCTTCGCCTCCGACCGGCTGGCCGCATGGATCGAGCGGTTCTCGATGCCGGCCTGAATGGCTCCGGCCTTGCCATGAAAAACGGCGCCCCGCGGGGCGCCGTTCTGTTTTCCGGCAGGGCAGAGCTCAGGCCTGCGCGCCGTAGTTGGGGTCGTCGCGGTCGGTCGAGTCGGCCTTCTTCTCGCCCTTGACCAGGTCTTCGCGCTTCACGCCCAGCCACATCGCCAGCGCCGCGGCAACGAACACCGACGAGTAGATGCCGAACAGGATGCCCACCGTCAGCGCCAGCGCAAAGTAGTGCAGCGTCGGGCCGCCGAAGAAGAACATCGACAGCACCATCATTTCGGTCGAGCCGTGGGTGATGATGGTGCGCGACATCGTGCTGGTGATGGCGTGGTCGATGACCTCGTGGGTGGTCATCTTGCGGTACTTGCGGAAGGCCTCGCGGATCCGGTCGAAGATCACCACCGACTCGTTGACCGAGTAGCCGAGCACGGCCAGCACCGCCGCCAGCACCGACAGCGAGAACTCCCACTGGAAGAAGGCGAAGAAGCCCAGGATGATGACGATGTCGTGCAGGTTGGCGATGATGCCCGCCACCGCGAACTTCCATTCGAAGCGGAACGACAGGTAGATCACGATACCCGCCACCACGCACAGCAGCGCCAGCAGGCCGTCGGTCGCCAGTTCCTTGCCCACCTGCGGGCCGACGAACTCCACGCGCTGCAGCTTGACCTCAGGCGCAGCCGCGGTCAGCGCGCCCATCACCTGCTCGCTCTGCTGGGCTGAGGTCACGGGCTTGCCGTCCGCGCCCTTTTGCAGCGGCAGGCGGATCATCACGTCGCGCGAGGTGCCGAAGTTCTGCACCTGCACGTCGCTGTAGCCCAGCTTGCTTACCTGGCCGCGGATCTTTTCCAGGTCGGCCGCCTGCTGGTAGCTGACCTCCATCACCGTGCCGCCGGTGAACTCGATCGACAGGTGCAGGCCCTTTTGCCAGAGGAAAAACACGGCCGCGGCAAACGTCAGGAAGGAAATCACGTTGAAGATCAACGCGTGCTTCATGAACGGAATGTCGCGCCGGATGCGGAAGAATTCCATGTTGAATCCTGTTCTGTACTACGTGTTGTGCTGCGGACCGCTTACTTGGCGACCGGCGTGTCGGTGGTATTGCCCGGCTTCCAGATCTGGCCGATGGCCACGCTCTGCAGCTTCTTCTTGCGGCCGTACCAGAGGTTGACCAGGCCACGGTTGAAGAACACCGCCGAGAACATCGAGGTCAGGATGCCCAGGCAGTGCACCACGGCAAAGCCGCGCACCGGGCCCGAGCCGAACGCCAGCAGCGCCAGGCCGGCGATCAGCGTGGTCACGTTGGAGTCCAGGATGGTGGCCCAGGCGCGCTCGAAGCCGACCGCGATCGCCATCTGCGGCGATGCGCCGGCGCGCAGTTCCTCGCGGATGCGCTCGTTGATCAGCACGTTGGCGTCGATGGCCATGCCCAGCACCAGCGCGATGGCGGCAATGCCCGGCAGCGTCAGCGTGGCCTGCAGCATCGACAGCACCGCGATCAGCAGCAGCAGGTTCACGCCCAGCGCCACCACCGAGAACACGCCGAACAGCATGTAGTACAGGATCATGAACACGCCGATGGCGGCAAAGCCATAGGCGACCGAATCAAAGCCCTTCTCGATGTTCTCGGCGCCCAGCGACGGGCCGATGGTGCGCTCCTCGATGATCTCCATCGGCGCGGCCAGCGAGCCGGCGCGCAGCAGCAGCGCCAGGTCGTTGGCGGCCTCGGTGGAGTACGAGCCGGTGATCTGGAAGCTCGAGCCCAGTTCGGACTGGATCGTCGCCACGGTCAGCACTTCGCCCTTGCCCTTCTCGAACAGCACGATCGCCATCGGCTTCTTCAGGTTCTCGCGCGAGACGTCGCGCAGCACGCGGCCGCCCTGGGCGTCGAGCTTGATGTTGACCGAAGGATGCTGGTTCTGGTCGAAGCCGGCCGAGGCGCTTTCGATGCGGTCGCCGGTGAAGATGACCTGTTTCTTCAGCACCACCGGGGCGCCGTTGCCTTGCGTGAACAGCTCGCTGCCGAACGGGATCGGGTCGCCCGGGCGCGGGCTGCGCGGCGCGTCGTTGTCGACCAGGCGTGCTTCCAGCGTGGCGGTACGGCCAATGATGTCCTTGGCCTTGGCGGTGTCCTGCACGCCCGGCAGCTGCACCACGATGCGGTCGGCGCCTTGCTGCTGGATCACCGGCTCGGCTACGCCAAGCTCGTTGACGCGGTTGTGCAGCGTGGTGATGTTCTGCTTGACCGCGGCGTCCTGCACGGCCCGGCGCGCGGCTTCGGTGAAGGTGCCGACGATGTTGTTGCCGTCCATGGCGAAGGCCACTTCGCGCAGGTTGTCAGTGAGCAGCGCGCGGGCGCGGCTGGCGTCGTCGGCGTTGTTGAAGCGCACCGTCAGGCGCTCGCCGTCGCGGTCGATGCCGCCGTGGCGGATGTTCTTGTCGCGCAGCAGCGTGCGCGCGTCGCCAGCCAGGCTGTCGAGCTTCTTGTCGACGGCGCCCTTCATGTCGACCTGTAGCAGGAAGTGCACGCCGCCGCGCAGGTCCAGGCCCAGGTACATCGGCAGCGCATGCATGGCGGTCAGCCAGCGCGGCGAGCCCGACAGCAGGTTCAGCGCCACCACGTAGGCGGGATCGGCCGGGTCCGGGTTCAGCGTGCGCGACAGCACGTCCTTGGCCTTGAGCTGCTCGTCGGTGGTGCGGAAGCGCGCCTTGACCGAGCCCGACTGGCCGGAAATATCGAAGAAGACGCCGTCGGGCTGCAGCTGGTTCTGCGCCAGGATATCTTCAACCTGCTTCTGCATCGACAGGTCGACCTTGACCGTGGCCTTGCCCGAGGACACCTGCACGGCAGGCGCCTCGCCGAAGAAGTTCGGCAAGGTGTAGATGATGCCGATGGCCAGGGCCACCAGGATCACGAGGTATTTCCAAAGCGGATAACGATTCATCTCGGGCCAGTCATTCAGCGGTTGGCGGGGCCGGCGCAGGCGTGGCGCGCCACGTCGGCGGGGCCGAACCGGTTTGGCAAACAGCCGCCTGGCAGCCGCGGATGGAAGCCGCGGGGGCTTCGTCGGGCTGGATCAAGGCGGCTGCCGGGGCATGCGCGGACGGGCATGCCGGAAAAGACAAAGGCGGGAGTCGCGCGCGCGCTCCGCAGATCAGAGCGCCTTCAGCGAGCCCTTGGGCAGCACCGTGGTCACGGCATTCTTCTGCACCGTGATCTCGGTGCCTTCGGCGATTTCCAGGCTGACGTACTGGTCGGTGACCTTGGTCACGCGGCCCAGGATGCCGCCGGCGGTGACGACTTCGTCGTTCTTGGCCAGCGCTTCGAGCATTGCCTTGGATTCCTTCTGACGCTTCATCTGCGGGCGGATCATGATGAACCACAGCACACCAAACATCAGGATGATGGGCAGGAAGCTCATCAGGCCGCCAGCCGCGCCGCCGGCACCGGCAGTCTGGGCAAATGCGTTAGAAATCAGCACGTTGATTCTCCGTCACAAAAGTCAATCAGTAATCGAACATTCTACCATTCGCACTCAGCCCGCCCCTGGCATTCTAGGGCGGAATACGGGTTTGTTCGGGTGCGTTGGGGATAACTTGCGCGGCGGGCGCCGCGCCTTGACCGGCTATTCGACCACCGGCGGCGCGAAAGTTCGCGCCGCCCGGGATGTTCACTGCGTGCCGCGGGCGCGGTCGGCGGCGAACTGGCGGCGGAAGTCGGCAAAGCGGTGCTGCTCGATGGCCTCGCGCACCTCGCGCATCAGCTGCAGGTAGTAGTGCAGGTTGTGGATGGTATTCAGGCGCGCGCCCAGGATCTCGCCCACGCGGTGCAGGTGGTGCAGGTAGGCGCGCGAGAAATTGCGGCAGGTGTAGCAGGCGCAGCTCTCGTCGAGCGGGCGCGGGTCGTTGCGGTGCGCGGCGTTCTTGATCTTGACGTCGCCGTAGCGGGTGAAGAGCCAGCCGTTGCGCGCGTTGCGGGTCGGCATCACGCAATCGAACATGTCCACCCCGGCGGCGACGCCGGCGACCAGGTCTTCGGGCGTGCCGACGCCCATCAGGTAATGCGGCTTGTTGGCGGGCAGGCGGGGCGCCACGTGTTCCAGCACGCGCATCATGTCTGCCTTGGGTTCTCCCACCGACAGCCCGCCGATGGCAAAGCCGTGGAAGTCCAGTTCGGACAGGCCCGCCAGCGACTCGTCGCGCAGGTCTTCGTACATGCCGCCCTGGACGATGCCGAACAGCGCATTGGGGTTGGCCAGGCGCTCGAACTCGTCGCGCGAGCGCTTGGCCCAGCGCAGGCTCATGCGCATGGATTTGGCGGCTTCCTCGTGCGTGGCGGGGCGGCCGTCGATCTCATACGGCGTGCATTCGTCGAACTGCATGACGATGTCGGAGTTCAGCGTGCGCTGGATCTGCATCGAGATCTCGGGCGACAGAAAGAGCTTGTCGCCATTGACCGGCGAGGCGAAAGTGACACCATCTTCGGTGATCTTGCGCAGATCGCCCAGCGAAAAGACCTGGAACCCGCCCGAGTCGGTCAGGATCGGCTTGTCCCAGCCGATAAACTTGTGCAGGCCCTGGTGGGCGTTGACCACGTCCAGCCCCGGGCGCAGCCACAGGTGGAAGGTGTTGCCCAGGATGATCTGCGCGCCGATCTCGTTCAGTTCCAGCGGCGACATCGCCTTGACCGAGCCATAGGTGCCCACCGGCATGAAGATCGGCGTCTCGACCACGCCGTGGTTCAGCGTGACGCGGCCGCGGCGGGCGTTGCCGTCGGTGGTGATGAGTTCGAAGTTGAGCATGTGGGATAGTCTGAAATCAGGCCGCGGCGGCGTCCGGCTGCCGGGTCAGCAGCATGGCGTCGCCGTAGCTGAAGAAGCGGTAGCGCTGCGCGACCGCATGGCGGTAGGCGGCGCGGATGGCTTGCACTCCGGCCAGCGCCGACACCAGCATCAGCAGCGTCGACTTGGGCAGGTGGAAGTTGGTGATCAGGGCATCGACCAGGCGGAAGCGGTAGCCGGGCGTAATGAAGATATCGGTGTCGCCGCTGCCGGCGGCCAGCGTGCCGTCGGGCTGCGCGGCCGATTCCAGCGCGCGCAGCGAGGTGGTGCCGACCGCGATCACGCGGCCGCCGCGCGCGCGCGTGTCGCGCACGGCCTGGGCCAAGTCTGCGGAAATCGCGTACCACTCCGAATGCATCTTGTGCTCGGCCAGGTTTTCGGTGCGCACCGGCTGGAAGGTGCCGGCGCCGACGTGCAGCGTCAGGAAGGCGCGGCGCACGCCGGCGGCATCGAGCCGGGCAAATAGCGCGTCGTCGAAATGCAGGCCCGCGGTGGGCGCCGCGACCGCGCCGGGGCTGCGCGCGTAGACGGTCTGGTAGCGGGTTTCGTCGTAGGCGTCCGGGTCGTGCGTGATATACGGCGGCAGCGGCAGGCGGCCGTAGCGCTCGATCAGGTCGAGCGCCGGCTCGGGGAAGCGCAGCGTGAAGAACTGGTCCACGCGCGGGCCCACGGTCACGGCAAAGGCGCCGTCGGCCAGGTGCAGGGCGCTGCCTTCGGCCGGCGTCTTGGACGCGCGCACCTGCGCCAGCACGGTGTGGGTATCGACCACGCGCTCCACCAGCACCTCGATCTTGCCGCCGCTGGGCTTGTGGCCGAAGAAGCGGGCCTTGATCACGCGGGTGTCGTTGAACACCAGCAGGTCGTCCGGACGCAGGTAGTCGACGATGTCGCTGAAGGCGCGGTCGACCATGCGCACCGCGTCGGCGCTGTCGCCGGGGGCGAGCCGGTCCACCACCAGCAGCCGGCTGGCGCTGCGGTCGGGCAGCGCGCTCTGGGCAATCAGTTCAGGCGGCAGCGGAAAGTCGAAATCGGAAAGCGTCAACATCGTGGGAAGGGCGGGCTGCGCGGTCTGCAGGCTGTGGCGGAGGCGGCGCCGGGCACGGCGCGTCACTCCGCTGCCCGGGTTGGCAGCCGGCATGGGTACAATCGGCGAATCCGATATTGTAAGGCCACGGGCGCGCTTGCCGCCGCGCCGCGCGTGATACCGTCCATTTGCCGGCGCCGCGCCAGCCAACCAGAAGCCCGCAGCGACTGCTGCCATTTTTTTCGCCGATGCCCGGAACCGCCGCCGAACCGATCCAGGACCCTGCCGACGCCAACGACGCGCCGTCGCCCGCGCGCGGCAAGGCCGGCGCGGCCAGGGGCAAGGCCGCGGGCGCATCCTCCGCCGCCGCGCGGCTGGCCAAGCTGGGCCTGCGCCGCCCGGTCGACCTGGTGCTGCACCTGCCGATGCGCTACGAGGACGAGACCACGGTGGTGCCAATCGCCGAGGCCGTCCACCGTGCCGGGCTGGGACTGCCGGCGCAGGTGGAGGGCGAGGTCATCTCCAACGAAGTCACGTTCCGGCCGCGCCGCCAGCTGGTGGTCAAGCTTGCCGACGACAGCGGCGAACTGACCCTGCGCTTCCTGAACTTTTACGGCAGCCAGACCAAGCAGATGGCCGAAGGCGTGCGCCTGCGCGTGCGCGGCGAGGTGCGCGGCGGCTTCTTCGGCGCCGAAATGGTCCACCCGACGGTGCGCCCGGTGCTGGCGGGCGAAGCGCTGCCCGACCGCCTGACGCCGGTGTACCCGTCCACCGCCGGCATCCCGCAGGCCTATTTGCGCAAGGCCATCGGCGGCGCGCTGACCCGTACCCCCTTGCCCGAGACCCTGCCGCAACCGGTGCTGCAGGGACCGCTGGCGCGCCTGCAGCTGCGCCCGCTGGCCGACTGCCTGCGGCTGCTGCACGCGCCGCCACCGCAGGAAAGCGAGGCCGCGCTGGCCGATCGCTCGCACCCGGCCTGGCAGCGCATCAAGTTCGACGAGCTGCTGGCGCAGCAGATTTCGCTGCGGCGCGCGCACGCGGCGCGCCGCGACAAGACCGCGCCGACCATGCCGCGCCGCGCGGGCGGGCTGCTGACGCGCTTCCTGGCCGCCTTGCCGTTCCGGCTGACTGGTGCCCAGCAGCGCGTGGTCGAGGAAATCGCCGCGGACATGGCCCTGCCGCACCCGATGCACCGGCTGCTGCAGGGCGACGTGGGCAGCGGCAAGACCATCGTCGCCGCGCTGGCGGCGTGCCAGGCCATCGATGCCGGTTTCCAGGCGGCGCTGATGGCGCCGACCGAGATCCTGGCCGAGCAGCATTTCCGCAAGCTCTCCGCGTGGCTGGAACCGCTGGGCGTGCCGGTGGCATGGCTGGCCGGCAGCCAGAAAGCGCGCGAGAAGCGGGCGGCCGTGGCGCGCGTGGAAGCGGGCGAGGCGCAGCTGGTGATCGGCACCCATGCGCTGATCCAGGACACCGTGCGCTTCGCAAAGCTGGGACTGTCGGTGGTCGACGAGCAGCACCGCTTCGGCGTGGCGCAGCGGCTGGCGCTGCGCGGCAAGGCCGGTGCCGCCGAGGCTGCGCCCGCGGCGGCCACCGTGGCCGAAACCGTGCCGCACCAGCTGATGATGTCGGCCACGCCGATCCCGCGCACGCTGGCCATGACGTACTACGCCGACCTCGACGTCTCGGTGATCGACGAACTGCCGCCGGGGCGCACGCCCATCGTCACGCGCCTGGTCAACGACGAGCGCCGCGACGAAGTGATCGGGCGCATCCACCATGCCGCCGCGGAAGGCCGGCAGGTTTACTGGGTGTGCCCGCTGATCGAGGAAAGCGAGGCGCTGCAGCTGCAGACCGCGGTCGAGACCTACGAAACCCTGGTGGCCGCGCTGCCCGACCTGCGCGTGGGCCTGGTGCACGGGCGCCTGCCGCCGGCGGAGAAGGCCGCGGTGATGGACGACTTCAGCGCCAACCGGCTGCAGGTGCTCGTCGCCACCACCGTGATCGAGGTGGGCGTGGACGTGCCCAACGCCTCGCTGATGGTGATCGAGCACGCCGAGCGCTTCGGCCTGGCGCAGCTGCACCAGCTGCGCGGCCGGGTCGGGCGCGGCAGCGCCGAATCGGTCTGCCTGCTGATGTACCAGGCGCCACTGTCGCCGACCGCGCGCGAGCGCCTGGCCACCATGCGCGAGACCACCGACGGCTTCGAGATCGCGCGGCGCGACCTGGAGATCCGCGGCCCGGGCGAGTTTCTCGGCGCGCGCCAGTCCGGCGAGGCGATGTTGCGCTTTGCCGACCTGCAGACCGATGCCTGGCTGGTGGAGTACGCCCAGGCGGCTGCCGAGCTGATGCTGGAGCGCTATCCGGAAGCGGTGGAAGCGCACCTGTCGCGCTGGCTCGGCGGCCGCGAGCATTACCTGAAGGCTTGAGCGCCGCTTTGTGCCGAAGCCGGCGCATACCGGCTGGCATGGCGTGGGCACTCTGACAGATCCAGCAATCGAAGGTAAAATCTATCGCCTACCCGGATTTGATAAGTCATGACGCTCACCGAACTCAAGTACATCGTCGCCGTGGCGCGCGAGCGCCATTTCGGCCGGGCCGCCGAAGCCTGTTTCGTGTCGCAGCCGACGCTGTCGGTCGCCATCAAGAAGCTGGAAGACGAACTCAACGTGCAGATCTTCGAGCGCGGCACCTCCGAGGTGTCGGTGACGTCGGTCGGCGAGCAGATCGTGGCGCAGGCCCAGCGTGTGCTGGAGCAGACCATGGCCATCCGCGAAATCGCCAAGCAGGGCAAGGACCCGCTGGCCGGGCCGCTGCGCGTGGGCGTGATCTACACCATCGGGCCGTACCTGCTGCCGTCGCTGGTCAAGCAGATGATCGACACCGTGCCGCAGATGCCACTGATGCTGCAGGAGAACTACACCCACAAGCTGATCGAGCTGCTCAAGCAGGGCGAGATCGATTGCGCGGTGATGGCCGAGCCGTTCCCGGATTCCGGCCTGACGGTGCGACCGCTCTATGACGAACCCTTTGTCGTGGCCGTGCCGCGCGGCCACCAGCTGGCGCAGGCGCATGCGGTCGATCCCGAGGAACTGAAGCAGCAGACCATGCTGCTGCTGGGCAGCGGCCATTGCTTCCGCGACCATGTGCTGGGCGTCTGCCCGGAGCTGTCGCGCTTTTCGCAGGCGGCCGACGGCATCCAGAAGACCTTCGAGGGTTCGTCGCTCGAGACCATCCGCCATATGGTGGCCAGCGGCGTCGGTATCACCGTGCTGCCGCGCACCTCGGTGCCCGACCTGAAAGCCAAGGGCGACATGCTGTCGTACGTGCCGTTTGCCGACCCGGTGCCTGACCGGCGCGTGGTGCTGGCCTGGCGCAAGAGCTTCACCCGCCTGCCGGCGATGGAAGCGCTGGCCAACGCCGTGGCCGCCTGCGACCTGCCCGGCGTGCGCATGCTTGACGCCAAGGAACTGGCCGAAGCCGCCTGAGCATTCGGCCCCATTACTGGCATGACAACGGCCGCAGCGGACGTTCCGCTGCGGCCGTTGTCGTTTCTGCCACGGCACAGGGCATTTGGCCCGGCTGTCTTCGGACACTGGCCTGATGCCGCTATACGTTGCAGCAATCCGGGATAGATTTGACCTAATACATAGGTATAAATAATTAAATTCTCAACTTGATAGATCGTTTGTAGACTGGCTCCTGTCGATGCGGATGGCGTCGACGCAAGACAGGAAATGATGATGAGCCCCAGCGCCCAGTCACTGACAACGACACCGATCAAGCCCCCGATTCCCCTCCGCATGGGGCGCTGCCTGCTCGATTGCCTTGCCTGCTATGCCGCCGCGCTCTGACGCGGCATCCCCTTGCAGCCCACCCACAAAGAGGAAAAGATGAGCAAGAAGGACACCCTTACCACTGCCGCCGGCGCACCGGTCGCCGATAACCAGAACGCGCAGACCGCCGGCCCGCGCGGCCCGATGCTGCTGCAGGACGTCTGGTTCCTCGAAAAGCTGGCCCACTTCGACCGCGAAGTCATTCCGGAGCGGCGCGTGCACGCCAAGGGCTCCGGCGCCTACGGCACGCTGCGCATCACGCACGACATCACGCAGTACACCAAGGCCTCGGTGTTCGCCGAGGTCGGCAAGGAAACGCCGCTGTTCATCCGCTTCTCCACCGTGGCCGGCGAGCGCGGCGCGGCCGACGCCGAGCGCGATGTGCGCGGCTTCTCGATCAAGTTTTATACCGATGAAGGCAACTGGGACCTGGTCGGCAACAACACGCCGGTGTTCTTCGTGCGCGACCCGCTCAAGTTCCCCGACTTCATCCACACGCAGAAGCGCAACCCGCGCACCAACCTGCGCGACCCGGTCGCGGTGTGGGACTTCTGGTCGCGCCACCCGGAATCGCTGCACCAGGTCACCATCCTGATGAGCGATCGCGGCCTGCCGCAGAACTATCGGCAAATGCATGGCTTCGGCTCGCACACCTACTCGTTCATCAACGCCAATAACGAGCGCTTCTACGTCAAGTTCCACTTCAAGTCGCAGCAGGGCGTGGAGAACTGGACCAACGAGGAAGCGGCCCGGGTGGTCGCCAACGACCGCGAGAGCGCCCAGCGCGACCTGTTCGACCATATCGAGCGCGGCAATTTCCCGCGCTGGAACCTGCGCGTGCAGGTGATGCCGGAAGCCGAGGCGGCGAAGTACCACATCAATCCGTTCGACCTGACCAAGGTCTGGCCGCACAATGACTACCCGCTGATCGACGTGGGCGTGGTCGAGCTCAACCGCAACCCGGACAACTATTTTGCCGAGGTCGAGCAGGTGGCGATGAACCCGGCCAATATCGTGCCCGGCATCGGCTTCTCGCCTGACAAGATGCTGCAGGGGCGGCTGTTCTCGTATGGCGACACGCAGCGCTACCGCCTGGGCATCAACCACAGCCAGATCCCGGTCAATGCGCCGAAATGCCCGTTCCACAACAGCTTCCACCGCGACGGCGCGATGCGCGTGGACGGCAACCAGGGCGGCAAGCTCAACTACGAGCCCAACCGCGAAAGCGCCTATGCAGCCAGCGAGCGTGCCATGGAGCCACCGCTGGCGCTGGACGGCGCCGCCGACCGCTGGGACCACCGCGTCGACACGGATTACTACAGCCAGCCCGGCGCGCTGTTCCGGCTGTTCGACGAAGGCCAGCGCCAGCGCCTGTTCGCCAATATCGCGGCGGCGATGCAGGGCGTGCCGGAGGCAATCGTGCGCGTGCAGCTGGAACACTTCAGCAAGGCCGACCCCGCCTATGGCGAGGGCGTGAAGCGGGCGCTGAACCTGCAGTAGGTGCCTGGCCGCCAACGGCTGCCCGGCGCAGGGTTTGGCCGGGACCGTTGCCGGGTGCAATAATGCGGGGTACCGCGCCGCCCGGCCCCGAATCGGCAAGCCCGGCGGCGCTCCTCGTGGCTATACCAGAACGGAGCGTATCTACCATGGCAAAGAAGAACGAGATGAGCGTGAATATCGGTATTTCCGACAAGGACCGCAAGAAGATCGCGGAAGGGCTGTCCAAGCTGCTGGCGGACACCTATACCCTCTACCTCAAGACCCACAACTTCCACTGGAACGTGACGGGTCCCATGTTCAATACGCTGCATCTGATGTTCGAGACCCAGTACAACGAACTGGCGCTGGCCGTGGACTCGATCGCCGAGCGTATCCGTGCGCTGGGCTACCCGGCACCGGGCACCTACAAGGAATACGCGCGCCTGTCGTCGATCGCCGAGGAAGAGGGCGTGCCCGAGGCCACGGACATGATCCGCAAGCTGGTCGAGGGCCAGGAAGCCGTGGTGCGCACCGCGCGTTCGATCTTCCCGGTGATCGACGCCGCCGGCGACGAGCCCTCGGCCGACCTGCTGACCCAGCGCATGCAGACGCATGAAAAGACCGCGTGGATGCTGCGCTCGATGCTGGCCTGAGGCCGGCTCGCTCTCCTGGCTGCCCCGCCTTCGGCAGCCGGCACTGCGCGTCGCAGCCGTCCGGGCTGCGGCGCGTTTTCATTGAATCGCCCGCCCCGGATCCACGCCGTGCAGACACACTCGCCGTTGCCCCCCACCCCCATGCTTGAACGCCTTGCCCTCTACGCGCGCCTGGTGCGCATCGACAAGCCCATCGGCACGCTGCTGCTGCTGTGGCCGACGCTGTGGGCCATGTGGATGGCCGCGGACGGGCCGCCGGCGTGGGGATTGTTCTGGATCTTCGTCGCCGGCACCTTCCTGATGCGCTCGTCAGGCTGCGCCATCAACGACTGGGCCGACCGCGACTTCGACAAGCACGTCAAGCGCACCAGGGAGCGGCCGCTGACCGCAGGCAAGATCGCCGCGTGGGAAGCACTGGCGGTGGCCGCCGTGCTGGCGCTGGTAGCGTTCGCGCTGGTGCTGCCGCTGAATGCGCTGACCAAGTGGCTGGCGGTGGTGGCGGCAGTGGTGGCGGGCACGTACCCGTTCTTCAAGCGCTTCTTTGCGATTCCGCAGGCGTATCTCGGTATTGCCTTCGGCTTCGGCATCCCGATGGCGTTCGCCGCGATCCAGGACCAGGTGCCGCCGGTGGCGTGGCTGATGCTGCTGGCCAATGTGTTCTGGGCGGTGGCGTATGACACTGCCTATGCGATGGTGGACCGCGACGACGACCTGCTGATCGGCATGAAGACTTCGGCAATCACCTTCGGGCGCTTCGACGTGGCGGCGATCATGCTTTGCTATGCCGCGTTTTTTGCGCTGATGGCGTGGGCGGGCGTGCTGCTCGGCCTGGGGTGGCCGTATTGGGTGGGGCTGATTGCCGCGATCGGCTGCGCCGGCTACCACTACACGCTGATCCGGGGTCGCGACCGGATGCGGTGCTTCGCGGCGTTCAGGCATAACAACTGGCTGGGGGCTTGTGTGTTTGCGGGGACGGCGGTGGCGTATGCGGTGCGGTGAGACCTAACGCGGGCAGAAGGTTTGCTCCCCTCTCCCGCTCGCGGGAGAGGGGAGCGTCCGCGAGAGGCGGCAGCCAAGTCAGCGCGGCCGCGGTCTGGCGTGGCTCAATCCTTGCCGAACTCCGCCCCCATCTCCTTGCCCCGCGCCGCCGCGGCATGCATCGCGCGCACGAAGGCATCGGCGATGCCGGAGGCTTCCATCGCTGTCAGCGCCGCGTAGGTCGTCCCACCCTTTGACGTCACGCGCTCGCGCAGCGTCGCCACCGGTTCGGGCGACTGTCCCGCCAGCGTAGCCGCGCCGCGGAAGGTTTCCACCGCGAGCTCGCGCCCTTGTTCGGCGCTCAGGCCCAGTTCGGTGGCGGCGCGCTGCATCGCCTCGATGAAATAGAACACATAGGCGGGACCGCTGCCGGAAATCGCGGTGACGGCATCGATCTGGTCATCGCCATTGACCCACACGCACTTGCCGACGGCCTCGGCCACGGCGCTGGCGATCGCCCGGTCTTCGGCTGACAGCCCGGCGGGTGCGGCCAGGCCTGTCATGCCCACGCCCGACAGCGCCGGCGTATTCGGCATCGCGCGCACCACGCGGCTGCGACCCCCGAGCCAGCGCTGCATCTCCTGCAGCCGGATGCCGGCGGCCACGCTGATCACCAGGTTACCCTTGCCGCCGGCCGGCAGGTGCGGCAGCAGCTGCGCCGCGGCGTCGCGGAACTGCTGCGGCTTGACCGCCAGCACCAGCACATCGCTGGCGCCGAAGGCGGCATCCGGCGCGCCGGCCGCATGCACGCCGAGATCGCGCGCCAGGCGCTGCTGCGCTTCCGGGAACGGGTCGACCACGCGGATCGCGCCGGCTGGCACGCCGCGGGCGATCAGGCCGCCGATCAGTGCGGAAGCCATGTTGCCGCCGCCGAGAAAGCCGAAGGTGAGGGTGTCGAGCATGTAGGTCTCTGGGGTCTGAAATGGTTCGGTCGGGGCGCGGGCGCTCAGCCGCGCGCGCCGAAGATGGCGGTGCCGATCCGCACCAGGGTCGCGCCCTCGGCGATGGCGGCATCCATGTCGCCCGACATGCCCATCGACAGCGTGTCGAGCGCCAGTCCATCGGCGCGCAGTGCCTGCAGCATGGCGCGCATGGCGGCGAACGGGCGGCGTTGCGCGGCGGGGTCGTCGGCGGGCGCGGGGATCGCCATCAGCCCGCGCAGCCGCAGGCCGGGCAGGTTGGCGACGGCATGCGCCAGCGCGGGGACCTCGGCCGGGGCGACGCCGCTCTTGCTGGCTTCGCCGCTGATATTGACCTGGATGCAGACCTGCAGCGGCGCCAGGCCGGCCGGCCGCTGCGCCGACAGCCGCTCGGCGACCCGGAGCCGGTCGATGGCGTGAACCCAGTCGAAATGTTCCGCCACCAGCCGCGTCTTGTTGCTTTGCAGCGGGCCGATGAAATGCCATTGCAGGTGGCTGCGCAGGTCGGCCAGCGCGGCGATCTTGTCGACGCCTTCCTGGACGTAGTTCTCGCCGAAAGCGAACTGTCCGGCGGCGTATGCGGCCCTTATGCGGTCGGGGGAAACGGTCTTGGAAACGGCCAGCAGGGCGATGTCCGCGGGCTGCCTGCCGGCCTGTTGTGCTGCCGCCGCAATGCCCTGGCGCACGGCTTGCAAGTTGGCGGCAATCACAGACATAATCCGGCGAACATATATAAAAGGTACGTCAAGTACCGATAACAAATCAGGGTGGGGTCATTATAGATGGACATCGCGCAGCTATTGGCTTTCGCCGTCAAGAACAAGGCGTCCGATCTTCATCTGTCCGCGGACATGCCGCCGATGGTGCGGATCCACGGCGACATGCGCCGGATCAACGTCGCCTCGATGACGCACAAGGATGTCCACGCCATGGTGTACGACATCATGAGCGACACCCAGCGCAAGGCCTACGAGGAACGCCTCGAGATCGATTTCTCGTTCGAGATTGCCGGCCTGTCGCGCTTCCGCGTCAATGCCTACAACACCCAGCGCGGCGCCGCAGCGGTGTTCCGGACCATTCCCTCCAAGGTGCTCACGCTGGAAGAACTGCGCGCGCCGGCGGTGTTTGCCGACCTGTGCATGAAGCCGCGCGGGCTGGTGCTGGTGACGGGCCCGACCGGCTCGGGCAAGTCCACCACGCTGGCGGCGATGGTCGATCATCGCAATGAAAACGACATGGGCCACATCCTCACGGTGGAAGACCCGATCGAATTCGTGCACAGCTCCAAGAAAAGCCTGATCAACCAGCGCGAGCTGGGGCCGCATACGCATTCGTTTGCCAACGCGCTGCGCTCGGCGCTGCGCGAAGATCCCGACGTGATCCTGGTGGGCGAACTGCGCGACCTCGAAACCATCCGCCTGGCGCTGACCGCGGCCGAGACCGGCCACCTGGTCTTCGGCACGCTGCACACCAGCTCCGCGGCCAAGACCATCGACCGTGTGGTCGACGTGTTCCCGCCCGAAGAGAAGGACATGGTGCGCACCATGCTGTCGGAATCGCTCGAGGCGGTGATCTCGCAGACGCTGCTGAAGACGCGCGACGGCAACGGCCGCACCGCCGCGCACGAGATCATGATCGCCACCCCCGCGATCCGCCACCTGATCCGCGAGAACAAGATCGCGCAGATGTACTCGATGATGCAGACCAGCAGCGGGCTGGGCATGCAGACGCTGGACCAGTGCCTGTCGGACCTGATCAAGCGCAGCGTCATCAGCTACAACGACGCGCGCGCGATTGCCAAGAATCCGGACGCGTTCATGGGCTGAGGCCCCCTTTGCTTTTCCTCCAGCAGGACACCGCCATGCTCGACCGCGAATCCGCCGCCAAGTACATCAACGACCTGCTCGAGCTGATGGTCAGCAACCGCGGCTCGGACCTGTTCATCACTTCGGACTTTCCGCCGGCGATCAAGGTCGACGGCAAGATCACGCCGGTGTCGCAGCAGCCGCTGAACCCGACCCAGGCGCTGGGCCTGGTACGCTCGGTGATGAACGAGCGCCAGGTGCAGGACTTCGACACCAGCCGCGAATGCAATTTTGCGATCACCGCGCCCAAGGCCGGACGCTTCCGCGTGTCGGCCTTCATCCAGCAGGGCAAGGCCGGCATGGTGGTGCGCACCATCAATACGCGTATCCCCTCGGTGGCCGATCTGGACCTGCCGCAGACGCTGCATGACGTGGTGATGGCCAAGCGCGGGCTGGTGATCGTGACCGGGGCGACCGGCTCCGGCAAGTCGACCACGCTGGCGGCGATGCTCGACCACCGCAACGCGCACTCGTACGGCCACATCATCACCATCGAGGATCCGATCGAATACGTGCATGCGCACCAGAACTGCATCGTCACGCAGCGCGAGGTCGGCATCGATACCGACTCGTGGCATGTGGCGCTGAAGAACACGCTGCGCCAGGCGCCCGACGTGATCCTGATCGGCGAGATCCGCGACCGCGAGACCATGGAGTACGCGATGCAGTACGCCGAAACCGGCCACCTGTGCCTGGCCACGCTGCACGCCAACAACGCCAACCAGGCGATCGACCGCGTGGTCAACTTCTTCCCCGAGGAAAAGCGCCAGCAGCTGCTGATCGACCTGTCGCTGAACCTGAAGGCGATGATCTCGCAGCGCCTGTTGCCGCGCGCGGGCCGCAAGGGCCGGGTGCCGGCGGTGGAGATCATGATCGGCACGCCGCTGGTGGCCGACCTGATCTTCAAGGGCGAGATCCATGAGCTCAAGGAAGTCATCAAGAAGTCGCGCGAGCAGGGCATGATCTCGTTCGACCAGGCGCTGTTCGACTTGTACGAGGAAGGCAAGATCACCTACGAGGACGCGCTGCGCAATGCCGACTCGCTCAACGACCTGCGCCTGATGATCAAGCTGCACAGCACACACGCCAAGGACACGGACCTGGGGGCGGGCACCGAGCATCTCAATGTCATCTGAGGGCTGCGCGGCGATGCGCATGGCGGTATGCTTGGTTACCTACAGGAGTCTGCCATGAGCAATGTCTACCAGTTCGAAGCCAACTCGCTCGCCGGCCAGCCGGTGCCGCTGTCGCAGTTCCAGGGCAAGGTGATGCTGGTCGTCAATACCGCCAGCGAATGCGGCTTTACGCCACAGTACGAAGGCCTGCAGAAGCTCTATGACGAATACCACGGGCGCGGCCTGGAGGTGCTGGGCTTCCCGTGCAACCAGTTCGGCAAGCAGGAGCCGGGCGATGCGCAGCAGATCGGGCAGTTCTGCGAAACGCGCTTCGCGGTGCGCTTCCCGATGTTCGCCAAGATCGACGTGAACGGGCCCGCCGCCCATCCGCTGTACCAGTGGCTGACCACCGAAAAGCGTGGCGTGCTCGGTACCCAGGGCATCAAGTGGAACTTCACCAAGTTCCTGCTGCGCCGCGACGGCACGGTGTTCAAGCGCTATGCACCGACCACCAAGCCGGAAGAGCTGCGCGCCGATATCGAAAAGCTGTTGTCCGACCCTGCCGCCTGAGCCTTAGGTGCCGCTGGCGCGCACCGCCCGCAGGAAACCATTGAGCGAGCGGTCCGGGGTCTCGTGGAAGTGGTCGTCCAGCATGCGGATGGCGCGGCAGCGGTCCAGCCGGAAGCTGCGGTAGTCCTCGCGCGTGGTGCACCACGTGGCCAGCAGCCAGGCATTGCCCCAGAAGAACAGCCCCAGCGGCATCACCACGCGTTCGGTGACGCGCTGCTGCACGTCGCAGTAGTCGAGCAGCAACAGCTTGTGCGCGCCCAGCGCGCCGTGCACCACATCGAAGGCCTCGCGCACGTGCGCCTGGTTGACGTACTCGGGTGCGAACACGCGGCTTTGCTGCGCCGCCAGCCGGCGCGGCGGCGGCAGCGCGGCCATCAGCTTTTCCAGCGCCGGATCGGCCGCGGCGGCCAGCGCGCCGCCGCCCCAGGCCTTCAGCAGCCGCAGGCCGGCGACCAGCGCTTCGACTTCCATGGCGGTAAACATCAGCGGCGGCACATCGAAGTCGGCGCGCAGACGGTAGCCGATGCCGGCCTCGCCCTCGACCGGCACGCCCGACAGCGACAGCGCCTGGATATCACGGTAGACGGTGCGTTCCGACACCCCGAGCCGCTGCGCCAGCAGCGCCGCCGTGGTCAGGCGGCGGCCGCGCAGCACCTGCACGATCTGGAACAGGCGGTCGGCACGGCGGCTCATCGGTCAGCGTGGGTCATGGGGGTCATCCGGCCACCGGTTCGTGCAGGCCGATGCGGTTGCCTTCGCTGTCGGTGATATGCGCGATGCGGCCAATCTCGCCCGGCAGGCGCAGCGGCCCGAACACGGTCTTGCCGCCGGCGCGCGCGGCGCGCTCCAGCAGCGTGTCAAGTTCCGGCGCGTGCAGGTACGGCACGGTGCCGTAGTAGTTGCTGGGGCGGTAGCCTTCGCCGGCCACCAGCGCGCCGCCGGGATCGGGGTGCGGAAACACGGCCATGTCGACCTGGCTCATGGTCTCGCGGCGCAGCTTGATCGCGAACACCTGCTCGTAGAAGCCGACGGCGCGGGACATGTCGACGACGGGGATTTCCAGCCAGTTGATCAGGCGATGGCTCATGATGGGCTCCTGGTTTCCATAGGTAGGGGAAGGAAGAGCTCGCATCATGCGCGGGGGCTGCTGACAGCGTGCTGTCAGGAGGATGTCAGTGCGGCATCCAGGCCGCCATCACCGGCACCAGGATGGCGGTCAGCACGCCGTTCAGGCCCATGCCCAGCGCGGCGAAGGCGCCGGCCTCCTGGTTGACCTGGAACGCGCGCGCGGTGCCGATGCCATGCGCCGCCACGCCGGTGGCGAAGCCGCGCACGCTGTAGTCGCGAATGCGCAGCAGGTTCAGCACACTGGTGGCGCTGATCGCGCCGATGATGCCGGTAGCCATCACCAGCACCGCCGTCAGCGACGGCAGCCCGCCGATCTTCTCGGCCACGCCCATGGCGATCGGGATCGTCACCGACTTGGGCGCGAGCGAGCGCACCGTTTCCGGCGAGGCACCAAGCAGCCAGGCAATGCCTACCGCCGACACCACCGCCACCACCGAGCCGGCCACCAGTCCCGCCAGCAGCGGGAATACATGGGTGCGCAGCTTGGGCAGCTGCAGGTACAGCGGCACCGCCAGCGCCACCGTCGCGGGCCCCAGCAGGAAGTGCACGAACTGCGCGCCGTCGAAGTAGGTCTTGTAGGGCGTGCCGGTGACGGTCAGCACCGTGACCAGCAGCGCCACCGCGATCATCACCGGGTTGGCCAGCGGCGAGAAGCGCGATTTCTCATAGATGCGGAAGGCAAAGACATAGGCCAGCAGCGTCGCGGTCAGCCCTACCAGCGGGCTGGCGGCAAGGTAGACCCAGATCTCGTTCAGGCGGGGCGTCATCATGCCTGCTCCCCTTTGGCGTCGGTGCGCGGCGCGTCGGGCATATCGGTGCGCTTGCGCATCAGCATGCGCGTGACCACGGCGGTGGTGGCGATGGCCAGCCACGTGGACACCACCAGCGCGACCAGGATCGGCAGCCACTCGCCCTCGATGCGGTTGGCGTGGACCATGATGCCGACGCCGGCCGGCACGAACAGCAGCGACAGGTGCTTGAGCAGTTCGCTGGTGGTGCCCTGGATGATGGGCAGCAGGCGGTCGTCGAACACGAGCCAGCCGAACAGCAGGATCATGCCGAGCACGGGGCCGGGCACGGGCAGGGTCAGCGCGTAGCTGATCACCTCGCCGACGGACTGGAAAACCAACAGGATGGCAAAGGTCTGGAGCATGGGGGCGGTCGCTGGTTATGCATTGCTTCCCTCTCCCGCAAGCGGGAGAGGGGCGACAACCACGCGGCCGTGATCCGGCCCCTTGTGCCGGTCAGCCGAGCATCCGGTCGACCAGTTCGATCCAGTGCATGACCGGCGTATCGGTGCCGCCCTGCAGGTGCGAGATGCAGCCGATATTGGCCGAGACGATGGCTTCGGGCTGCGTCGCCTGCAGTTTGGCGAGCTTGTCGTCGCGCAGGCGCTGGGACAGTTCCGGCTGCAGCACCGAATATGTGCCCGCCGAGCCGCAGCACAGGTGGCTGTCAGCGCAGAGTTTGACTTCCACGCCGAGGCCGGTCAAGAGCGCTTCGACTTTGCCGCGGATCTGCTGGCCATGCTGCAGCGTGCACGGCGGGTGGTAGGCCACGCGCCGGCCGTGGCGCGGCACCGCGCCGGCGGCGGCGTGCAGGTCGTCGGCAAAGTCCGGCAGGATCTCCGACAGGTCGCGCGTCAGCGCCGAGATGCGGCGCGCGCGCTCGGCATAGCGAGGGTCGTTGCGCAGCAAGTGGCCGTAGTCCTTGACCATCGCGCCGCAGCCCGAGGCGGTCATCACGATGGCCTCGGCGCCCGCTTCGACATGCGGCCACCAGGCGTCGATATTGCGGCGCATATTGTCGAGGCCGCCATCGTGGTCGCCGGTGTGGAAGCGGATCGCGCCACAGCAGCCGGCTTCGCGCGCCACCACCAGTTGTACGCCGACACGATCGAACACGCGCGCGGTGGCGGCATTGATGTTGGGCGACATTGCCGGCTGCACGCAGCCGTCGAGCAACAACATCTTGCGCGCATGCACGTTACGCGGCCAGGCGCCCGGCGCGGCGCTGCCGGACAGCGCCGGCACCTTGCTCCGCAGTGTGCCAGGCAGCAGCGGGCGCACCGTCTGGCCCAGGCGCAGCGCCGTGCCGAACAGCGCCGGCCGCGTCAGCCCCTCGCGCAGCATCCAGCGCGTGATGCGCTGGCTGGCGGGGCGCCGCACGCCCTCGGCTTCCAGCTTGTCGTCGACCAGCTTGCGGCCGATGTCGACCAGGCGTCCGTAGCGCACGCCGGAAGGGCAGGTCGATTCGCAGTTGCGGCAGGTCAGGCAGCGGTCCAGGTGCAGGCGCGTGCTTTCGGTGATGGCATGGCCTTCAAGCACCTGCTTCATCAGGTAGATGCGCCCGCGCGGCCCGTCCAGTTCATCGCCGAGCAGCTGGTAGGTCGGGCAGGTGGCGGTGCAGAAGCCGCAATGCACGCACTTGCCGACGATGGATTTGGCTTCCTCGCCTTCGGGCGTGTCGCGGAGAAAATCGGCCAGGGTCGTTTGCATGGTGTGGGGAAGTTGGGCCTGGGGTGTGTTGGCATGCGGGCTCAGAGCCCGGGATACATGCGCTGCGGATTGAAGATCCCGGCCGGGTCGAAGGTCTCTTTGAGGCGGCGGTGGATCGCGGCCAGCGGCGACGCCAGCGGCGTGAACACGCCCATCGACTTGTCGCCGTTGCGAAACAGCGTGGCATGGCCGCCGGCGGCCTGGGCCACCGCGCGCACGCTTTCGGCGTCGGCCCTGGCCGAGCTGTCTTCGGGCAGCCACCAGCGCTGGCCGCCGCCCCATTCGACCAGTTGCTCGCCCGGCAGCGCCAGCGGCGCGGCCACGGGGGGCACCGCCAGGCGCCACAGCGCGCGGCCGGCTTGCGCCGGCGCGAAGAACGGGTGGGTCTGCTCGCGCAGCGCTTGCCACAGCGCCGCCGCCTGCGCCGCGTCCACGCGCTCGCCGCCGAGCCTGGCGCAGGCCGCGCGCACGGCGGCGCTGGCCCCGGACAGGCGCACATGCAGCACTCCCGCATGCCATGCCGAAGACGCCAGCGGCAGCGGCTGGCCGCCCCACTGGTTCAGTTGCCGGATGGCTTCGTCCTGCGCCATCTCGAAGCGCAGCGTGGCCTCGTCGAACGGTGCCGGCAGCACCTTGACCGAGACTTGCAGGATCAGCCCGAGCGTGCCGAGCGACCCCGCCAGCAGCCGCGACACGTCATAGCCCGCCACGTTCTTCATCACCTGGCCGCCGAAATTCATCACCTCGCCGCGACCGTCCATCAGTTGCGCGCCCAGCATGAAGTCGCGCAGCGCGCCCACCGATTGCCGGCGCGGGCCGGACAGCCCGGCGGCCACGGCACCACCCAGCGTGGCGCTGCCGGGCTGGCCGGGCACGGCGAAGTGGGGCGGCTCGAACGCCAGCATCTGGCGCTTTTCCGCCAGCGCGGCTTCGATCTCGGCCAGCGGCGTGCCGCAGCGCGCGGTGATCACGAGTTCGGCCGGGTCGTAGTCGACGATGCCGGTGTAGGCGCGCGTGTCCAGCAACTGGCCTTGCGGCGGCTGGCCGTAGAAATCCTTGCTGCCGCCGCCGCGCAGCCGCAGTGGGGTGCGGGATTCGGTGGCTTGCCGGACGGCGTCGCGGAAGGCGTCGAGGGTGGCTTGCATAGTCGGGCGAAATGGGTAGGAGGTTCTGGCGGGGCTCAGGGGCCGGTCGGGCCATCGCGGCCGCCCGGCACTTCAGGCCGGTCGTTCTGATAGGCCGGCAGCGGGCTGCCGCAGTGCTTGCAATACTGCGCGTCGGGCTCGTGCCCCTCGGTCAGGCAACGGGTGCAGCTGCGTGTCGTCAGGGGCCGCTTCATGATGCTGGCGGCCAGCTCGGCACCCACGATGCCGGTGGGAAAGGCGATGATGCCGTAGCCCAGCAGGATCGTCAGCGAGGTGATGAACTGCCCCAGCGCCGTCTTGGGCACCATGTCGCCGAAGCCCGTGGTGGTCAGCGTCACCACGGCCCAGTACATGCTGACCGGGATGCTGTGGAAGCCGTGTTCGGGGCCTTCGACCACGTACATCACGGTGCCGAGGATCACGGTGATGATGAACACCGCGGCCAGGAACACAAAGATCTTGCGCCGGCTGTTGACCAGCGCGCGGTACAGGATCTCGGCTTCCTCGAAGTACACGGTCAGCTTCAGGATCCGGAACACGCGCATCAGCCGCAGCAGGCGCACGTCGATCAGGAAATGCAGTTCCGGCACGAAGAACGCCAGCCAGGTCGGCATGATCGAGATGAAGTCGATGATGCCGTAGAAGCTCAGCGCATAGCGCCACGGCCGCCGCACCACCAGCATGCGCATGGCGTATTCGGCCGTGAACAGCAGCGTGAACATCCATTCCAGCGCCGTGAAGGCCCGGCCCAGGCGCTGGCTCATTGCCGGCAGGCTGTCGAGCATCACGACCATCACGCTGGCGACGATGGCGATCAGCAGCGCGACATCGAAGCTGCGTCCTTCGCGGGTGTCGGCCTCGAAGATGATGGTGTACCAGCGCTGGCGCCAGCCGGCCTCGGGCTGGCCCAGGCGCTGGCGCACGACGGCTTCCTGGTGCTGGCGCCGGCGGGGGTTTTCGGGCATGGCGGGGGCTCAGGGGTGTGGCTTAGAAGCGCGGCAGGTCGGGATGCGGCAGCAGGCCCTTTTTCACGTGCAGCTTGCCGTACTCGGCGCAGCGCGCCAGCGTCGGGATGGCCTTGTCGGGGTTCAGCAGCCGCGCGGGGTCGAAGGCGGCCTTGACGCCGAAGAAGGCGTCGCGCTCCGCGGTCGAGAACTGCACGCACATGGAGTTGAGCTTTTCCACGCCCACGCCGTGCTCGCCGGTGACAGTGCCGCCCAGTTCGACGCAGGTTTCCAGGATGTCGGCGCCGAACAGTTCGGCGCGGTGCCACTCGTCCTCGTCGCCGCCGTCGAACAGCACTAGCGGATGCATGTTGCCGTCGCCGGCATGGAACACGTTGATGCAGCGCAGGCCGTACTTGCCTTCCATGGCCTCGATGCGCTTGAGCAGCGTGCCGATGTGCTTGCGCGGGATGGTGCCGTCCATGCAGTAATAGTCCGGCGAAATCCGCCCCGCCGCCGGGAAGGCGTTCTTGCGCCCGCTCCAGAAGCGCAGGCGCTCGGCTTCGTTCTGCGAGACCACGATGCGGGTGCAGCCCGACGCCGTCAGCACCGCGCTCATGCGTTCGATCTCCTCGGCCACTTCCTCGGGCGTGCCATCGGACTCGCACAGCAGGATGGCGGCGGCATCGAGGTCATAGCCCGCATGCACGAACTGCTCGACCGCGGCGGTGGCGGGCTTGTCCATCATTTCCAGGCCGGCCGGGATGATGCCGGCGGCGATCACGTCGGCGACCGCGTTGCCGCCTTTCTCGACATCGTCGAAGCAGGCCATGATCACCTGCGCCAGCTGCGGCTTGGGGATCAGGCGCACGGTGACCTCGGTGACCACCGCCAGCATGCCCTCGGAGCCGATCAGCACCGCCAGCAGGTCCAGCCCGGGCGCGTCGGGGGCTTCGGAGCCGAACACCACCACCTCGCCCGCCATCGTCACCGCGCGCACGCGCAGCACGTTGTGCACGGTCAGGCCGTACTTCAGGCAGTGCACGCCGCCGGAGTTCTCGCTGACATTGCCGCCGATGGTGCAGGCGATCTGCGACGACGGGTCGGGCGCGTAGTACAGGTTGTGGGGCGCGGCGGCGTCGGAGATGGCCAGGTTGCGCACGCCCGGCTGGACCACCGCGGTGCGCGAATACGGATCGACCGACAGGATCCGCTTGAACTTGGCCAGCGACAGCACCAGGCCCTCGGCGATCGGCATGGCGCCGCCCGACAGGCTGGTGCCGGCGCCGCGCGGCACCACCGGCACGCCCAGCTGGTGGCACAGCCGCAGGATGGCGCAGACCTGCTCCTCGGTGTCGGGCAGCGCCACCGCCATCGGCACCTGGCGATACGCAGCCAGGCCGTCGCATTCATAGGGGACGGTGTCTTCCGGCTTCCACAGCACCGCGGCGTCGGGCAGGATCTGCGCCAGCCCGGCCAGCAGCGCGCCGCGGCGGCTGTCGGCCGCGGCCTGGGCGTTGCCGGTGGCGAGGGGTTGGGCTTCGTGCGGGGCATTCATGAACGACTCCTGTGGGGCCTCTCCTGTGCGGCGGCCGGGGCCCGGCCTGCCGGCCGCGGAGGACGGCTGACTATAGCGCAGGGCACCGGCCGCGGGCATCACGCCGGACGTGAATTCCGCATGGCAGGCCGATCAAAAATGCTCATCATGGCCGGGCGTGCGCTGGCCCCGGTTTCAGCGTAGCACCGGCGGCCCCGGAAGGTAGCGCTGCGTTCAGCGTTCCGGCTGCGCGGCAGGGGCCGGCAGCCGCAGCACCATGTCGAGCTTGTCGTGGAAGTGCGGCGCGACGTACAACGCATCGGGCTCCAGCCCGAAGCGCTCGAACCCGAGCGACTCGTACAAGCGCACCGCGCCCGCGCTGCCGGCATTGACGCACAGCGTGACCTGGCGCACCCCCGGCATGGCGGCGGCCTGCTGCAGCGCGCGCCGCATCAGCGCCCGGCCGAGCTTGTGCTCGCGCCAGTCCGGCGCCACGTACATGCCGAAGATCGAAGCCTTGTGCGAGTGCTTGCGCCGGGGTTCGCGCATGACCCCGACCATGCCCACCAGGCCGCCCGGTGCGTCGCCGCCGGCACCCGATGCGAAGGCGCCGAACATGGCCTTGTCCGCGCTCGGCGCCAGGCGTTGCGCCACCGCCTCCGGCGCCAGTTCCTGTTCTTCCTCAAGGCTGGCGGCGAAGGCTTCGGGCGCCTCTGCCAGTCCCTGCAGGCGCAGCGCGTGGAAGGCTGCGGCATCGGCCGGGGTCAGCAGGCGGATTTCCATGCGGCGGTTCTCCTACCAGTCAAGGCTCAGCAGCCAGTCGACGAAATAGCGCGCCTCGGGCTTGAGCGGGGCCTGTTCGCGCTCGACAATGTAGTAGCCATGCGGCGATACCGATTCCACATCGAGCAGCCGCACCATCTGCCCCAGCGACAGCCAGTGCCGCGCCATGCGCTGGCGCACCAGCGCCACGCCCTGGTTGGAGGCGATGGCTTCCAGCATCAGCCCGATGTCGTTGAACTGCGGGCCGGTCTGCGGCTCGGGCCAGTCCAGCCCGGCGGTCTCAAACCATGGCTTCCACGGCTCCAGCGGGCTGCGCAGCAGCACCAGGCCATGCAGGTGCTCGGGCCGGGTGATGGCGCGGCCGTTGACGCGCTCATAGTATTCGCGCCCGCAGGCCGGGAACACCGGCTCCACCAGCAGCCTGGTCGTCTTCAGGTCCGGGTAGCGGCCGGTGCCGTAGCGGATCTCGACATCGGTGTCTTCGGCCTTGACGTCGAGGAACGGGATCGCCAGGTGCAGCTCGAGGTCGATATGCGGGTACAGCGCGCCGAACTCCGGCAGCCGCGGCACCAGGTGCTGGCGCCCGAAGGTGGGCGGGATCGCCACGCGCAGGCGCGTGCGCAGCTTGTTGTATTCGGGCCGCGCCAGCTCGTTGAGCGACTTGAGCGCGTCCTGCACGTTGCGCAGGTAGCGCGTGCCGGCGGCGGTCAGCCGCAGCGCGGCGTTGGCGCGCACGAACAGGTCTTCGCCCCACAGCTCTTCGAGATTCTTGATGCGGTGCGAGACCGCGCTGGGCGTGACCGACAGCTCCTCGGCCGCGCGCGCGAAGCTGCCCAGGCGCGCGGCGGCCTCGAATGCGATCAGCAGGTGCAGCGGCGGCACGCGGTTGAACATGGAAGCCATCCGTGCGTTGCGTCGGGCGCCTTACTGCGTGCCGGCGCGCGCGGCGCTGAAGATCTTGCCGGGGTTCAGGATGTGGTTGGGGTCGAGCGCATTCTTGATCGCGCGCATCAGGTCCAGCGCGTCTTCGCCGTGTTCCGCCACCAGGAAGCGCTGCTTGTGCAGGCCCACGCCATGTTCGCCGGTACAGGTGCCGCCCATCGCCAGCGCGCGTTCGACGATGCGCTGGTTGATGGCCTCGGCTTCCGCCATTTCCTCGGGCTTGTCGGGGTCGACCAGGATCGCCACGTGGAAGTTGCCGTCGCCGACATGGCCGACGATCGGGCAGGGCAGGGCGGACGCGTTCAGGTCCTTCTCGGTCTCGGTCACGCAGTCGGCCAGGCGCGAGATCGGCACGCACACGTCGGTGGTGACCGACTTGCAGCCCGGCTTGAGCTGCAGCATCGCAAAGTACGCGGTATGGCGCGCGTTCCATAGCCGGCTGCGGTCCTCCGGGCGCGTGGCCCACTCGAAGCCCTGGCCGCCGTGCTCGGCGGTGATCTGCTGCACGGTCTCGGCCTGCTCGCGCACGCCGGCCTCGGTGCCGTGGAATTCGAAGAACAGGTGCGGGGTCTCGGGCAGGGTCAGGTTGTCGTGACGGTTGATGGCGCGGATCGCCAGCGCGTCGACGAATTCCACGCGCGCCACCGGCACGCCCAGCTGGATGGTCTGGATCACTGCCTGCACCGCGCTGCCCATGCTGGGGAAGGCGCACACCGCGGCGGAGATCGCTTCAGGCTGCGGGTACAGCCGCACCGTGACCTCGGTGATGATGCCCAGCGTGCCTTCGCTGCCGATGAAGAGCCGGGTCAGGTCATAGCCGGCCGACGACTTGCGCGCCTGCGTGCCGGTGCGGATCACGCGGCCGTCGGCGGTCACCACCGTCAGCGCCAGCACGTTCTCGCGCATGGTGCCGTAGCGCACCGCGTTGGTCCCCGACGCGCGCGTGGCGCACATGCCGCCCAGCGACGCGTCGGCGCCCGGGTCGATCGGGAAGAACAGGCCGGTGTCCTTGATTTCCTGGTTCAGCTGCTTGCGCGTGACGCCGGGCTGCACCGTCACGGTCAGGTCCTCGGGCTGCACCGCCAGCACCCGGTTCATCTGCGACAGGTCCAGGCTGATGCCGCCGGCCACCGCCAGCAGGTGGCCCTCGAGCGACGAGCCGGCGCCATACGCGATCAGCGGCACGCCATGCTGGTTGCACAGCCGCGCCACCTCGGCCACTTCCTCGGTGCTGTGGGCGAAGACCACGGCATCCGGCAGCGCCGGCGGGAACGGCGATTCGTCACGGCCGTGGTGCTCGCGCACGCCGGCGGAGGTGGTGAAGCGCTCGCCGAAGCGGGCCGCGAGGGCGTCGCCGAGCGCGGCGGGCAGCGGACGGCGTGAGAGCGAGGCGGACGGCGTGGGGTGGTTCATGCGGGTCTCCGGCGGGTCGGCGCGGCGAGGTTGCCGGCGATGCTGCCGGCGAGGCGTTCCGGTAGTGGCTTTCCGGAGGCAGGCAGGGGGCGCGACCCGGTTATCGAATGGCGAATAACGGCATTCTACGCCGCGCGGCGGCTCATGCACCTTCAGGCGGCGTCGGCTCGGCCGATAGCCGCACAACCGCCGCGTCACGGCGGCCGGGTCCGGCGAAGGCGGCGCGCATGGCTAATGGATCGGCTCTGGCGCGATAATGCGCCATTTCCCCACGACAAACCGCTGAAAAGGAGACCGGCATGGGCAACCGCCTGTCGAAGATCGCCACCCGCACCGGCGACGCCGGCACCACCGGCCTGGGCGACGGCAGCCGTACCGGCAAGGACAGCCTGCGCATCGCCGCGATCGGCGACGTCGACGAGCTGAACTGCCACGTCGGCGTGCTGCTGACCGAAGACCTGCCCGCCGACGTGCGCGCCGCGCTGCTAGATATCCAGCATGACCTGTTCGACCTGGGCGGAGAGCTCTCCATCCCGGGCTACACGCTGCTCAAGCCTGAGCAGGTGGCGCGGCTCGACACCTGGCTGGCCGACTACAACGCCAACTTGCCGCGCCTGGCCGAGTTCATCCTGCCCGGCGGCAGCCGCGCCGCGGCGCAGGCCCATGTGTGCCGCACCGTGTGCCGGCGCGCCGAGCGCGCGCTGGTGGCGCTGGGCGCGGCGGAGCCGCTCAACGAGGCGCCGCGCCAGTACCTGAACCGGCTCTCGGACCTGATGTTCGTGCTGGCGCGGGTGCTGAACCGGGCCGGCGGCGGCTCGGACGTGCTGTGGCAACGTGATCGCGACGCTTCTTGAAAGTAATTTAGCGACCACAAAATGCGGCTTGTGAGCGCTGCCAGCTCAAGCTTGGGCGGCGCCCGCCGTTGAGTGGGGGCAGAAACCGAGAAAATTACTCGGATTTGCCGGTTCTGCCCTTGAAAAGCCCCCGGACGGCCACATTTCGGCCTCAGGTTGAATTGCAGCGGCGCGGATAGCGCTGGCTCAAGAGGAGAGAATAATGGGTAAGATCATCGGTATCGACCTCGGTACCACCAACAGCTGCGTCGCGATCCTGGAAGGCAACACGCCCAAGGTCATCGAGAATTCGGAGGGTGCCCGCACCACCCCGTCGATCATCGCCTACATGGAAGACGGCGAGATCCTGGTCGGCGCGCCGGCCAAGCGCCAGGCCGTCACCAATCCGCGCAACACCCTGTACGCGGTCAAGCGCCTGATCGGCCGCAAGTTCGAAGAGAAGGAAGTCCAGAAGGATATCGGCCTGATGCCGTACGCCATCGTCAAGGCCGACAACGGCGACGCATGGGTGTCGGTGCGCGACCAGAAACTGGCGCCGCCGCAGGTGTCGGCCGAAGTGCTGCGCAAGATGAAGAAGACCGCCGAGGACTACCTCGGCGAGCCGGTGACCGAAGCCGTGATCACCGTGCCGGCCTACTTCAACGACTCGCAGCGCCAGGCCACCAAGGACGCCGGCCGCATCGCCGGCCTGGACGTCAAGCGCATCATCAATGAGCCGACCGCGGCCGCGCTGGCGTTCGGCATGGACAAGAACGAGAAGGGCGACCGCAAGATCGCCGTGTATGACTTGGGCGGCGGCACCTTCGACATCTCGATCATCGAGATCGCGGACGTGGACGGCGAGAAGCAGTTCGAAGTGCTGTCGACCAACGGTGATACGTTCCTGGGCGGCGAAGACTTCGACCAGCGCATCATCGATTACATCATCGGCGAGTTCAAGAAGGACCAGGGCGTCGACCTGTCCAAGGACGTGCTCGCGCTGCAGCGCCTGAAGGAAGCCGCGGAAAAGGCCAAGATCGAGCTGTCGAGCTCGCAGCAGACCGAGATCAACCTGCCGTACATCACGGCCGATGCCTCGGGTCCGAAGCACCTGAACCTGAAGATGACCCGCGCCAAGCTCGAGTCGCTGGTGGAAGAGCTGATCACGCGCACCATCGAGCCGTGCCGCACCGCGATCAAGGACGCGGGCGTCAAGGTCAGCGACATCGACGACGTGATCCTGGTCGGCGGCATGACCCGCATGCCCAAGGTGCAGGAGCAGGTCAAGGAGTTCTTCGGCAAGGAAGCGCGCAAGGACGTGAACCCGGACGAAGCCGTGGCCGTCGGTGCCGCGATCCAGGGCTCGGTGCTGTCGGGCGACCGCAAGGACGTGCTGCTGCTGGACGTGACGCCGCTGTCGCTGGGGATCGAGACCCTGGGCGGCGTGATGACCAAGATGATCACCAAGAACACCACCATCCCGACCAAGCATGCGCAGGTGTTCTCGACCGCCGACGACAACCAGCCGGCCGTGACCATCAAGGTGTACCAGGGCGAGCGCGAGATGGCCACCGGCAACAAGCTGCTGGGCGAGTTCAATCTGGAAGGCATCCCGCCGGCACCGCGCGGCACGCCGCAGATCGAGGTCTCGTTCGACATCGACGCCAACGGCATCCTGCACGTGGGCGCCAAGGACAAGGCCAGCGGCAAGGAAAACCGGATCACCATCAAGGCGAACTCGGGCCTGTCGGAAGACGAGATCCAGCGCATGGTCAAGGACGCCGAGGCCAACGCCGAGGAAGACAAGAAGGCCCGCGAGCTGGCTGATGCCCGCAACCAGGCCGACGCGCTGATCCACTCGACCAAGAAGGCGCTGACCGAGTACGGCGACAAGCTCGACGCGGGCGAGAAGGAAAAGATCGAGGCCGCGATCAAGGCACTGGAAGACGCCGCACGCGGCGGCGACAAGGCCGAGATCGACGCCAAGGTCAATGCGCTGTCCGAAGTCAGCCAGAAGCTTGGCGAGAAGGTCTACGCCGACATGCAGGCCAAGGCTGGCGAAGGCGCCGCGGCCGGTGCCGCGGGTGCTGCCGGCGGCCAGCAGCAGGCCCAGCCGCAGGACGACAACGTTGTGGACGCCGAATTCAAGGAAGTCAACGACAAGAAGTAATCGGGGTACGCGGGCGGCGGTGCAGGCACTGGCCGGCGCCGCTCCCGCCCCGACGCCGGGCGACGGCCATCAGACCTGCGGGAAACCGCCGTCGGATGCCGCGCTCGGCTTTTTTGCTATTCGCCGGCTGGTGCCGCTTGCACCCGCCGGCCAATGAGGTAATGAGCCACCATGGCAAAACGTGACTATTACGAAGTGCTCGGGGTAGGCAAGAACGCGAGCGAAGACGAAGTCAAGAAGGCTTATCGCAAGCTCGCGATGAAATACCACCCGGACCGCAATCCGGACAGCAAGGAATCCGAGGAAAAATTCAAGGAGGCCAAAGAGGCCTACGAGATGCTTTCCGACCCGGAGAAGAAAGCCGCGTATGACCAGTACGGCCATGCCGGCGTGGACCCGAACATGGCCGGCGGTTTCGGCGGCGCGCAGGGCTACGGCGGCTTCGCCGAGGCCTTTGGCGACATCTTCGGCGATATCTTCGGCCAGGGCGGCGGTGGCGGCCGCCGCGGCGGCGGCGGCCCGCAGGCCTATCGCGGCGCCGACCTGCGCTACAGCATGGAGATCTCGCTGGAGCAGGCCGCGCACGGCCACGAGGCGCAGATCCGCGTGCCGCACTGGGACGACTGCGACCACTGCCACGGCAACGGCGCCGAGCCGGGGTCCAGCGTGGAAACCTGCCCGACCTGCCACGGCGCCGGCCAGGTGCGCGTGTCGCAGGGCTTCTTCACCATGCAGCAGACCTGCCCCAAGTGCCACGGCAGCGGCAAGTTCATCCCCAAGCCCTGCACCAAGTGCCACGGCCAGGGCAAGCTGAAGTCGCAGAAGACGCTGGAAGTGAAGATCCCGGCCGGCATCGACGAAGGCATGCGGATCCGTTCGTCCGGAAACGGCGAGCCGGGCATCAACGGCGGTCCCCCGGGCGACCTGTATGTGGAAGTCCACATCAAGCCGCATGCCGTGTTCGAGCGCGACGGCGACGACCTGCACTGCCAGATGCCGATCTCGTTCGCCACCGCGGCGCTGGGCGGCGACCTGGAAGTGCCCACGCTGAGCGGCAAGGCCACCTTCCCGGTACCCGAGGCGACCCAGTCCGGCAAGACTTTCCGGCTGCGCGGCAAGGGTATCAAGGGCGTGCGCTCCGGCTACCCGGGCGACCTCTACGTGCATGTGAACGTGGAGACGCCGGTCAAGCTGACCGAGGCGCAGAAGGACATGCTGCGCCAGTTCGACCGCTCGGTGCATGAGGGCGGCTCGCGCCACAGCCCGCAGGAAACCTCCTGGCTGGACAAGGTGAAGAGCTTCTTCAGTTGATCCGGGTTGCGGTAGGGAACCGGCCATGCGCGAGCGTGGCCGGTTTTGTTTTTGGCGCGGCGCCGGGAATCGGCGAACCGCTGGTTTGCTCCCCTCTCCCGCTTGCGGGAGAGGGGCGGGGGTGAGGGCCGGCGCTGGCAGCAGCGACCAGGTTCCAGATATCCTCCCGGCCTGTCTCGCCGCGCGATAATGCATCGCCGTCCCGCTGTTTTCCCCTGACGATTTCCCGTGGTAGCAAGCATCCAGCCCCCGCCCTCACCCCCGGCCCCTCTCCCGCGAGCGGGAGAGGGGAGCACCCCCTCAGTGCGGGAGGACGTCTTCGTCCTTCTCGACGACGCCACCGCACCGGCCGGGCAGGCAGCATCCCGCCTCTACACCGCCTTCCTCCACGAAGACATCCTTCCCGCCGGCAGCGACATCGCATGTCTCGACGCCATGCTTGCCGACGGCTGGCGCCAGGGCTGGCACGCCACGCTGTTTGCCCCCTACGAGTTCGGCGGTGCGCTGGTCGATGCCCCGGTGCATGCCGGCAACGCCATGCCGTTCCATGACGGCGCGCTGCGGCTGCTTTGGTTCCGTGACCTGCAACGGCTCGATGCCGCAGCGGTCGCGGCATGGCTGCAGTCCCATGCGGACCCGGGCCCGGCGGGCCTGATGGGAGTCAGGTCCGATACCTCCCGCGCGGCCTTCGATGACGCCATCGCTCGCATCCACGCGTGGATCGAAGCCGGCGATACCTACCAGGTCAACTACACCCAGCGCCTGCGCTGCGATGCCTTCGGCGATCCCGTGGCGCTGTACGCGGGGCTGCGCGCGGCGCAGCCGGTGCCTTATGGCGTGCTGGCGAGGTTGCCGGATGGCGCGATGGTGCTGTCGCTGTCGCCCGAGCTGTTCGTGCGCCACGACGGCCAGGGCCATTTGCTGACGCGGCCGATGAAGGGCACCGCGCCGCGCGCCGGCGACGCCGCGCGCGACGCGCAGGCTGCCGCCGCGCTGGCCGCCGACGCCAAGAACCGCGCCGAGAACGTGATGATCGTCGACCTGCTGCGCAACGACCTGGGCCGCATCGCGCAGCCGGGCAGCGTGGCGGTGCCGGAGCGCTTCGCGGTGCAGCCGTTCGGCGCGGTGCTGCAGATGACTTCCACGGTGACCGCGACGGCGCGGCCCGGCACCGGCTTTGGCGAGATGATGGCGGCGCTGTTCCCGTGCGGCTCGATCACCGGCGCGCCCAAGCGGCGCACCATGCAGATCATTGCCGAGCTGGAGCGCGCGCCGCGCGGCCTGTACACCGGCGCGATCGGCTGGATCGACGCTCCGTGCGGCAACGCCGTGGCGGGCCCGTTCGCCCTGTCGGTGGCGATCCGCACGCTGGTGCTGGCGCCGCCGGCGGCCAGCGGGCTGCGCGCCGGCGAGATGGGCGTGGGCGGCGGCATCGTCCATGACAGCGTGGCCGCGGAAGAATTTGCCGAATGCGGCTGGAAGGCGCGCTTCCTGACCCGGCACGATCCCGGCTTCACGCTGTTCGAGACCATGCGCGTGCAGGACGGCGCATGCCCGCACCTGGCACGGCACCTGGCGCGCATCGGGGCGTCGGCGCAGGCGTTCGGCTTTGCCTTCGATGCCGATTCCGCGCGCGATGCGGCTGCCGCGCAGGCGGCGCAACTGGGGGCGGGAACCTGGCGCCTGCGCCTGAGCGTCGACAAGTCGGGCACGCTGGCGTTTGCCAGCGGCGCGCTGGCGCCGTTGCCCGCGGGCCCGGTCGGCATCGACATCGCCCCGGACCCATTGCCGGTTGCCGACCCGCTGCGCCGCCACAAGACCAGTGCGCGCGCCGTCTTCGATGCCGGCTGGCAAGCCGCCGAGCGCGCCGGCGGCTTCGACCGGCTGTTCTTCAACACGTGCGGCGAACTGCTCGAGGGCGGCCGCAGTTCCGTGTTCGTCCGCATCGAGGGCCGCTGGCTGACGCCGCCGCTGTCGGCCGATATCCTGCCGGGCGTGATGCGCGCGGTAGTGCTGGAAGCGGGCGGGGCAGCGCTGGGGGCGCCCGGCGAGACGGTGGCGGAAGCCGTGATTACGCGCGCGATGCTGGCGCGCGCCGATGCCATCGTGCTGGTCAACGCGTTGCGCGGCGTGATGCCGGCAACGCTGCGCGCCTAGTCCGACGGCTACGGGTGGTGGGTGTCCAGCACGCCGTCACCGAGCTTCCAGCGCACCACGCCCGGCAGGTTGATCAGCTCGCGGTCGTGGCAGATCATCACCACGGTGCGGCCTTCGGCGGCGAGGTCGCCGACCAGCGCGATGACCTGCTCGCGCGCGTGGCCGTCGAGGCTGGAGGTGGGTTCGTCGAGCAGCAGCAATTCCGGCTCCAGCACCTTGGCGCGCGCCAGCGCCACGCGCTGGATCTCGCCGCCGGACAGGTATTCGGGCGCGGTGTCCTGCAGGTGCGAGACCCCGGCCCAGCCTAGCGCGTCGCCCACGCGGCAGTCGATCTCATGGTGCGGCAGCCCGCGCGCGCGCAGGCCGTAGGCGATGTTCTCGCGCACCGAGGTGCGGAACAGGTAAGGGTGCTGGTGCAGGTAGGCAATGCGCCGGCGCAGCGCCGGCGGCAGCGGGGTCAGCGGTGCGCTATGCGCGTGGCCGTCCGCATCGGTCCATTGCGCCACCGCGCCGGGCGCGGCCTCGAGCCCGGCCAGCATGCGCAGCAGCGTGGTCTTGCCGGCGCCGTTCATGCCGGTCATGACGATCGCGGCGGCGCGCGGGATCACCAGCGTGTCGATGGCAAACAGCTTGCGCAGGCCGATGGTGCGCGCCAGTCCGCGCACGGTCAGCAGCGGGCCATGGGCGGCGGCCACGGACGGAGTCATTGGCGAAAGCCTCCGGCACCCTGCAGCCAGGCCATGCCGATATTGACCAGCAGCGCCAGCGCCACCAGCACCATGCCCAGCGCAATGCCTTGCGCAAATTCGCCCTTGCTGGTTTCCAGCGCGATGGCGGTGGTGATGGTGCGGGTCGAGCCTTCGATATTGCCGCCGATCATCAGCGCCGAGCCGACCTCGGCGATCACCCGGCCAAAGCCGGCGACCACCGCCGCCATCAGCCCGAAGCGCAGTTCGCGCAACACCGTCGTGAAGGTGCGCCAGCGGCCGGCGCCCAGCACCCAGGCGGTCTCGCGCAGGCGCACGTCGGCACCCTGCAGCGTCGACAGCGCAAACGCCAGCACCACCGGGAAGCCGATCACCGCCTGGCCCAGCACCATGCCGGAAGGGGTGAACAGCAAGTGCAGGCCGCCCAGCGGACCCTGCCGCGTCAGCAGCAGGTAGAGGATCAGCCCGACCAGCACGGTCGGGAATGACAGGAAGGCCTGCGCCACCACCACCACCGCGCGCCGGCCCGGGAACTGCCGCGTGGCGATCAGCCAGGCCGCGGCGATCGCCGGCACCGTGGCGATGGCAAGCCCCAGCACCGCTACCATCAGCGAAGTCCAGACGATGAACCACAGGCCGGCGTCGCCGCTGGCCAGCAGGCGGAAGGCTTCGGCGGTGGCGGTGCCGATCTCCACCGCGTCAGGCGGAGAAGGTGTGCTCGACGGCGGGGAAGCTGCCGTCCTTGACGGCGGCTACGTAGGCGCGCACGGCGGCCTCGATCGAAGGCTGGCCGTCCATGAAATTGCGCACGAACTTGGCCTTGCGGCCCGGGTAGATGTTGAGCATGTCCTGCAGCACCAGCACCTGGCCGGAGCAGTCGGCGCCGGCGCCGATGCCGATGGTCGGCACCGTCAGCGATTGCGTGATCTCGCCGGCCAGCGCCGCCGGCACCGCCTCCATCAGCACCACCTGGGCGCCGGCGGCCTGCAAGGCCAGCGCATCGCGCTTGAGCTGGGCCGCGCCGGCGTCGGTCTTGCCCTGCACCTTGAAGCCGCCCAGCGCATGCACTGACTGCGGCGTCAGGCCGATATGCGCGCACACCGGGATGCTGCGCTCGACCAGGAACTTCACGATCGGGGCGAGCCAGTCGCCGCCTTCGAGCTTGACCATCTGCGCGCCCGCCTTCATCAGCGTGACGGCGCTGGCAAACGCGGCCTCGGCCGTCGGATAGGTGCCGAATGGCAGGTCCGTCAGCAGCAGCGCGGTCTGGTTGCCGCGCGCCGCGCATTCGGTGTGGTAGGCCATCTGTTCCAGCGTGACCGGCAGCGTGGTCTGCTGGCCCTGCATCACATTGCCCAGCGAGTCGCCCACCAGGATCATTTCCACGCCGCAGTAGTCGAGCAGCGCGGCGAAGCTGGAGTCGTACGCGGTCAGCATGGCGATTTTCTCGCCGGCGTCACGCATCGCCTGCAGTTTGGGAATCGTGATGGTCTTGCGGGAGGGATCGAGGAGGTAGCTCATGGCAGTGCCCGTGTAGGACGGCCTTGCCGGTGCCGGGAGGGCTGCCCGCACGGCAACGACAGCCGTCGTTATTGTGTTGTGTCTGGCAGGCGAGGCCTGTCAGGGCGCGGCGAGATTGAGGAAGGCCTTGCGGCCGCGCATGTTTTCAATGCGCGACAGTAGTGTACGGAAATCGTCGTCATTGTCCACCGGATTGAAATGGGCGGTGTCGACCACCAGCACCGGGGCGTCGTCGTAGCGGTGGAACAATTCGCCATAGGCGCCAGCCAGGCGCTGCAGGTAGTGTTCGTCGATGCCGGCCTCGCCCGGCTCGCCGCGGCGCACGATGCGCTCGCGCAGCAGCGACGGGGTGGCCTGCAGCACGATCACCAGGTCGGCGCGCTGCAGCGGCAGCGCCAGCCGCGCGGCGATGGCGTCGTACAGCGCCAGCTCGTCTTCGGACAGGGTCAGCGCGGCATGCAACCGGTCCCTGGCGATCAGGAAGTTGGTGACCATGCGCTGGCCGGCGGCGACGCCGGCTTGCCACTGCTGCAGCTGCGTGGCGCGCTGGGTCAGGCACCACAGCTGCAACGCCAGCGCATGGCGCGCGGGGTCGCGGTAGAACGGCTCGAGGAAGGGGCTGCGGCGGGCGCTGTCGGGCAGTTCCTGCGCCTGCAGCGTGCGCGCCAGGCGCTGGGCCAGCGAGGTCTTGCCCGATCCGACGGGGCCTTCGACGACAATGCGGCGCAGGTGATCGAGCATGGCGCTCCGGGCGTCAGTGTGGAGAAGCGCAGCGCCGCGGGCGCTGCCGGGCGGGCTCAGCCGGGCGTACCGCCATCGCCCGTCTTGCCGGCGGCGGCCTGCATGCGCAGGCACTTGCAGGTCGAGACCTTCTCGATTCGCTGCGCGCCCACGCCGGCCAGGTAGTCGGCGGCGCGGCCGCGCCCCGGGATCGCCAGCGCGGCATCCAGCTCCAGCAGCGGCACCAGCGTGAAGGCGCGCTCGGTCAGGCGCGGGTGCGGCACGGTCAGGTGCTCGTGGTCATGCTGTTCGTCGCCGAACAGCAGCAGGTCCAGGTCCAGCGTGCGCGGCGCGTTGCGGAACGGGCGCTCGCGGCCGAACTGGTCTTCGATGTGGTGGCAGATGCGCAGCAGCTGCGCCGCGGTGAACGAGGTCTGCACCTTGACCACCGCGTTGTAGTAGTCGTCGCCGCCGGCATCGACCGGGGCGGTGCGATAGAGCGACGAGCGCGCCAGCACCGTGATGCCGACCTGCTGGGCCAGGCACACGATGGCGTCCTTGATGGCCTGGCGGGCGTCCCCCAGGTTGGCCCCGATGCCGATGAAGGCAAGCGTCATTTAAGTTTCCTCCGGCTGGCCGGGGCCGGCATGCGCTGCCTCGCCCGCGTCCGTATCGCTCCGGGAGGACACTTTATCCGATTTCCGCGGACCGCGCCGGCGGCGCTTTTTGCGGGCCGGGCTTTCGCCCTCGCTGCCCTGGCCGGCCTGGCCAGCCTGGCCGCCCTGGCCGCCATGGCCACCGGCACCGCGCGCGCCGCGCACCGCATCGATCAGGTCTTCGCGCTCACCCGGGTCGGCGTCCTGGAAGTCCTGCCACCACGCGGCCAGTTCCTCGGGCAGTTCGCCCGACTGGCAGCGCAGCTGCAGGAAGTCGAAGCCGGCGCGGAAGCGCGGCGACTCCAGCAGCCGGAACGGCATGCGGCCCACGCGCTTCTCGAAGCGCGGCTGCATGCCCCAGATATCGCGCATGTCGGTGACAAAGCGGCGCTGGATCGCGAGCTGGCCGGTCTGCTTTTCCAGCACCATGTCCATGGCGGTGTTGAGTGCGGCGATGGCGTGCTCGCCTTCGTCGCGCAGCTTGTTCCAGCGCTGCAGCACGTGGTGCCACAGCAGCGCGGCGAACAGGAAGCCTGGCGACACCGGCTTGCCGGCCTGCACGCGGCGGTCGGTGTTGTCCAGCGCCAGCTGCACGAAGCGCTGGCCCATGGGCTGCTCCAGCGCCACGTCCAGCAGCGGCAGCAGGCCCTGGTGCAGGCCGGCCTTGCGCAGCTCCTGCAGCGAGGCCCAGGCGTGGCCGGACATCAGCAGCTTGAGCATCTCGTCGAACAGGCGCGCGCTGGGCACGTTGTGGATCAGCTCGGCCAGCCCGGCGATCGGCTCGCGCGTGGCCTCGTCGATGTCGAAACCGGTCTTGGCGGCAAAGCGCACCACGCGGAGCATCCGAATCGGGTCTTCGCGGTAGCGCGTGACCGGGTCGCCGATCATGCGCAGCGTGCGCGCGCGGATGTCTTCCATGCCGTGATGGTAGTCATGCACGGTCTGCGCGGCCGGGTCGTAGTACATCGCGTTGATGGTGAAGTCGCGGCGTTCCGCGTCTTCGGCCTGCGAGCCCCACACGTTGTCGCGCAGCACGCGGCCCGAGGCATCGATCGCATGGGTCTTGCTGTCGAGTTCGGCACGCTTCAGGCGCCGGCCTTCGGGCAAGGTCTCGCTGGCGATGGCGTCGACCAGCGCGCGGAAGGTCGAGACCTCGATGATTTCCTGCTCGCGCCCGCCGTAGAAGGTCACGTGCACGATCTGGAAGCGGCGGCCGATGATGCGCGAGCGGCGGAACAGCGCCTGCACCTGGTCGGGTGTGGCGTTGGTGGCGACGTCGAAGTCCTTGGGCTTGATGCCGAGCAGCAGGTCGCGCACGGCGCCGCCCACGATGTAGGCCTGGTAGCCGGCCTGCTGCAGCGTAGAGGTGACCTTGACCGCATTGCGCGACAGCAGCGACGGGTCGATCTGGTGTTCGTCGGCGCCGACGATGCGCGGCGTATGGGCGCGGCCGGTACGGCGCTGCTTGGGGCCGGGTTTGCCCAGCAGCCGGGTAATGAGCTTCTTGATCACGTCAGAACAGATCCATGATGCGCCAGCCTGCCGCGGCGGCGTGGTGGCGCAGGCGATCGTCCGGGTTGGTGGCGATCGGCTCGGAGACCTTCTCCAGCAGGGGCAGGTCGTTGGCCGAGTCGCTGTAGAAGGTGGTGGTCTCGAAATTGTCCCAGCCCGCGCCCTGGGCCTTGAGCCAGGCTTCGACGCGGGTGATCTTGCCTTCGCGGAAGCTGGGCACGCCCTCGACCTCGCCGGTGAACTGGCTGCCGGGCTTGCCGTCGACAGTGGCCGGCTCGGTCGCGATCAGGTGCTTGATGCCGAAGGCCGCGGCGATCGGCGCGGTGACGAAGCTGTTGGTCGCGGTGACCACCGCGCACAGGTCGCCGGCTTCGAGGTGCTTGTAGACCAGCGCGCGGGCCTGCGGCGTGATCACCGGGTCGATTACCTCGTGCATGAAGCGCACCCGCATGGCGTCGAGCCGGTCGCGCGGGTTGGCCGCCAACGGCGCCAGCGCAAAGCGCAGGAACGCCTGGATATCGAGCGTGCCGGCCTTGTAATGGCCGTAGAACTCGTCGTTCTTCTGCCGGTAGATTACCTCGTCGACGACGCCCAGGCGGACCAGGAAGCGGCCCCATTCATGGTCGCTGTCGGTCGGGATCAGGGTGTGGTCGAGGTCAAAGAGTGCCAGATTCATGGGCGGCGATTTTACCTGAAGGCAGGATGGGGGGCGGGGAGCGTGCGGGCCGGGGCCGCCGCCTAATCCCGGAATTCGGCGAACATCTCGCGCAGCAGCGGCAGCGTGACCGGCCGCTTGCGTTCGAGCGAGTAGGTGTCGAGCGCGTCCAGCAGCGCCATCAGGCTGGGCATGTCGCGGTAATGCCGCGTGACCAGCCAGTGCGTGATCTCGGGCGACAGCTGCAGGCCGCGCTCGCGTGCCGCATGCAGCACGGCGGCCTTCTTGTCGTCGTCGGACAACGGCGCCACCTGGTACACCAGGCCCCAGCCCAGGCGCGTGCGCAGGTCTTCGCGCACCGGCATCGCGCGCGGAGCCAGGCCCCCCGCGACCACCAGCGCGGTGCGCCCGTGCGCGCGCACCTCGTTGTAAAGCGAGAACACCGCGATCTGGCGCGCTTCGTCAAGCAGTTCGACGTCGTCGACGGTGTAGAGCTGGCACCACGGGTCGAACAGGAAATCAGACAGCGGGTGGTGCGGGCTCAGGTAGCGGCAGCGAATGCCGTGCTGCGGCCCGGCCTCGCACACTGCATGCAGCAGATGGGTGCGGCCGCAGCCCACCTCGCCCCACAGGTAGATCAGCCGGTCGCTGGCGTGCTCCTGCGCGAGCGCGGGCGGCAGTTCGCGCAGCCGCTGCAGCGCCTCGCGGTTGGACGCGACCACGAAATTCTCGAAGGTCGAAGGCGGCGGGCTGCCCAGCTCGAGCGACAGTTGCTTGGGACGCGGGGACATGACGTATGGCTAACTTCGGGCTAGGTTCGTGAGCGGGCGGCGCGCGGCAGCCGTTATTTTCGGTACAGGTCGCTGGCCACGTAAACCCGCCGCAGCTGGCGCGCGCCCACCAGCAGCACCGCGCAGGTCGGCAGCGCCAGCAGCACGCCGAAGAAGCCGAACAGCTGGCCGAAGGCGAGCAGCGCGAAGATCACCACCAGCGGGTGCAGGCCGATGCGCTCGCCCACCAGCCTTGGCGTCAGGTAAAAGCTTTCAATGAACTGGCCGAAGCCATAGACTACCGCCACCGCGGCCAGCCCGTACCAGTTGCCGAACTGCAGCAGCGCGGCCAGCACCGCCATCACCAGCCCGACGCCGAAGCCAATATACGGGATAAACACCGCCAGCCCGGTGAAGACCCCGACCGGCACGCCGATATCGAAGCCGGCGATGGTCAGGCCGATCGAATAGATTGCCGCCAGGATCACCATCACCAGGATCTGGCCGCGCAGGTATTGCGACAGCAGCGCGTCGGTCTCGTTGCTCAGCTCGCGCACCTTGGGCACCCAGCGGCGCGGCACCACGCCCTCGATGCGGCGCATCACCATATGCCAGTCCATCATCAGGTAGAACATGACGATGGGCACGATAAAGACGATGCCTGCCACCGCAATCAGCGCCGAGCCCGACACCTTGACGTAGTTCAGCAGCACCACCAGCAGGTCTTCCGGGCTGGCCGAGAAGCGGTCCGACAGCATGTTGCGCAGGCCGGGGAAGTCGAAGCGCACGCGCACGCCGAACTCGGCCAGCCGGGGCGACACCACCGAATTGAGCTTCTTCAGCAGGATCGGCAACTGCTCGCGCACCTGCGGGATCTCGCGCTGGAGCACCGCGATCAGCAGCAGCGCCAGCATCACGCAGATCACTGTCAGCAGCAGGATCATCAGTGTCACGCCGATCGCGCGCGGCACCCGGCGGCGTTGCAGCCAGTCTACGCCGGGGTTCAGGATATAGGCGAAGATGAACGCGAACAGGAACGGTGTCAGCACTGGCGCCAGCGCGATGATGGCGGCGAACAGCGCGACCGCCACGACGATCCAGAGCAGGATGCGCTTGGCCTCTTGGTTCAGCAGCGGGGCATTCATCAATGGTTGGGGGAGGGCGGCAGCGCGCTTCGCGGCGCGGTCTCGCCGGAAACTGGAAGCAGGGGGCCTCTATCCGTTAAAATTGCGATTCTACTGGACTCGCGCCCGCCTTCCGATGCCAAGCGACGGAAGCGGCGGTGGCCCGAGCGCCGAATTCCTCACTTTATTTCCTCCAGGACAAGCAGGTTCCCATGAGCGCATCCCCGACCGCCGGCCAGGCAGGCCTTTCCTACCGCGACGCCGGTGTTGACATCGATGCCGGCGACGCGCTGGTCGACCGCATCAAGCCGTTCGCCAAGCGCACCATGCGCGAGGGCGTGATGGCGGGCATCGGCGGGTTCGGTGCGCTGTTCGAGCTGTCGAAGAAATTCCAGGAGCCGGTGCTGGTGTCGGGCACCGACGGCGTCGGCACCAAGCTCAAGCTCGCCTTCCAGCTGAATCGCCATGACACCGTCGGCCAGGACCTGGTCGCGATGAGCGTCAACGACATCCTGGTGCAGGGCGCCGAGCCGCTGTTCTTCCTCGATTACTTCGCCTGCGGCAAGCTCGACGTCGACACCGCCGCCACCGTGATCCAGGGCATCGCCCGCGGCTGCGAACTGGCCGGCTGCGCGCTGATCGGCGGCGAGACCGCTGAAATGCCCAGCATGTACCCGGACGGCGAATACGACCTGGCCGGCTTCGCCGTCGGCGCGGTCGAAAAGAAGAAAATCATCGACGGCAGCACCATCACCCCGGGCGACGTGGTGCTGGGCCTGGCCTCGTCGGGCGCGCATTCCAACGGCTACTCGCTGGTGCGCAAGATCATTGAAGTGGCCAAGCCGGACCTGAACGCCGACTTCCACGGCCAGCGCCTGCAGGACGCGATCATGGCGCCGACCCGGATCTACGTGAAGCCGCTGCTGTCGCTGATCGAAACGCTGCCGGTCAAGGGCATGGCCCACATCACCGGCGGCGGCCTGACCGAAAACGTGCCGCGCGTGCTGGGGCAGGACGTCACGGCGGTGCTGCATCGCGATGCCTGGACGCTGCCGCCGCTGTTCCAGTGGCTGCAGCAGCAGGGCCGCGTGGCGGACGACGAAATGCACCGGGTGTTCAATTGCGGCATCGGGATGGTCGTGATCGTTGCCAAGGAAGACGCCGAACGAGCCATCCGGCACTTGCAGGCTGCTGGCGAAGCCGTGTGGCAGATCGGTGAGATCCGCGAGCGGGCTGAGGGCGAGGCCCAGACCATCGTGATCTGACGCAACCTCCGCTTCGATACAGAAAACGGCGCATGCCTTCGGGCATGCGCCGTTTTTTTTATGCCCGCTTGGCCCGATAGGGTGCTTAGGTGTTTACCCGAGCCCCGCGCCGCCATGTTGTGACAGGAACTGCCTTAGTGCATTGCACCAACTTCCAGCATGCACATGCACCACATCTGACAAACAATATTTTGCTTGATTGTATGGCGGTTTATGGCCTAATGTACTGAGCAAAGACGCCGCACAAGCATGCGGCGTCCGGAGACAACGCCTGAATCCGACGCCGGCATCACCGGTGCACCCGGGCGGGCCAGGGACCATTGGAGGATCCAACCATGCAAGCAGTCAGCATCGACGCCGCCGACAACGGCGCGTCGACCCGGAAACAGTCAGTCGCGCGCGTCGCCGGGGCCAGCCTGGCCGGCACCACGCTCGAGTTCTACGACCACTTCATCTACGGATCGGCCGCCGCGCTGGTCTTTCCCAAGCTGTTCTTCCCGCAGAGCGATCCGCTGACCGCGACGCTGCTGTCCTTTGCCAGCTATGGCGTGGCCTTCGTGGCGCGGCCGCTGGGTGCGGCAATCTTCGGCCACTTCGGCGACAAGATGGGCCGCAAGTCCATCCTGATCATCACCTTGCTCATGATGGGCCTGGCCACCTTCGGCATCGGCCTGTTGCCGACCTATGCCGCGGCCGGCGCGCTGGCGCCGCTGCTGCTGGTGCTGCTGCGCGTGGTGCAGGGCCTGGCGCTGGGCGGCGAGTGGGGCGGGGCGGCGATCATGGTGAATGAACTGGATCCCGAAGGTAAGCGGCGCGGCATGCTCGGCAGCCTGGTGCAGCTGGCGGCGCCGATCGGCCTGCTGCTGGCCAACGGCGTGTTCGCGCTGGTGACCTGGCAGGTCTCGGAAGAAGCCTTCCTCAGCTGGGGCTGGCGCGTGCCGTTCCTGCTGTCGGCGCTGCTGGTCGGGGTGGGGCTCTATATCCGCTCCAACGTACGGGAATCCGGCATGTTCGAGAAGCTGGAGGCATCGCATGCCGAAGCCCGCGCGCCGATCATGGAAGTGCTGCGCAACTACAAGAAGCAGCTGCTGATCGCCTTCGGCGCACGGCTGGGCGGCGATATCGCCTTCTACGTGTTCACGCTGTTCCTGCTGTACTTCGTGCCGACCAAGCTGGGCCTGCCCAAGAGCATCGCGCTCAATGCCGTGCTGCTGGGCGCGCTGGCGCAGATCCTGTTCATTCCCATCGCCGGCCTGCTGGCGGACCGCATTGGCCGCCGCCCGGTGCTGATGATCGGCGGCATCGGCGGCGCGGTGTGGGCCTTCGCCTTCTTCGCGCTGATCAAGACCGGCAGCCCGGCGCTGATCATGCTGGCGTCGTTCGTCGGCATGGTGCTGGTCTCGTTCATGTTCTCGCCGCTGGCGTCGTTCCTGCCTGAGCTGTTCGCCACCCGGGTGCGCGTGACCGGCGCCTCGCTGGGCTTCCAGTTCGCCGGCGTGTTCGGCGGCGCGCTGGCCCCGCTGATCGCGGTGGGCCTGCTCGACCGCTTCGGCAGCACCATGCCGGTGGCGCTCTACCTGGGTGCAGTCTGCGCGCTGATCGCGGTGGCGGCATTCGCGGCCCGCGAGACCGCACGCATGCATCTCTCCGACGCTGACCGCTGAAGCGCCGGACTCTCCCTTGTCTTTCTGAAAAAACCGTACCGTGAAACAGTTCGACCTCATCATCCGCAACGGCACCGTGGTGACCGCCAGCGACACCATGCAGTGCGATATCGGCATCGCCGGCGGCCGCATCGTGCAGCTTGGCCATGACCTGGGCGAGGCGGTGCAGACCATCGACGCCAGCGGCAAGCTGGTGCTGCCGGGCGGCGTCGATGCGCACTGCCACCTGGACCAGCCGATGCCGGACGGCTTGCGGATGGCGGACGACTTCCGCACCGGCTCGGTCTCGGCGGCGTGCGGCGGCACCACCACCGTGATCCCGTTTGCCGCGCAGGAGAAAGGCCATTCGCTGCGCGCGGCGGTGGCCGATTACCACCGCCGCGCCGGCGGCAAGTCGGTGGTCGACTACGCCTTCCACCTGATCGTGGCCGACCCCACCGAGGCAGTGCTGAACGACGAGTTGCCGGGCCTGATCCGCGAGGGATATTCGTCGTTCAAGGTCTACATGACCTACGACGACCTCAAGCTGAACGATCGCGAGCTCCTGGAGGTGCTGTCGGTGGCGCGCCACGAAGGCGCGCTGGTGATGGTGCACGCCGAGAACTCCGACTGCATCGCCTGGCTGACCGACAAGCTGGAGGCGGCCGGCAACACGGCGCCGAAGTTCCACGCGCTGGCGCGGCCGATGGCGATCGAGCGCGAGGCCACGCACCGCGCCATTACGTTCTCCGAACTGGTCGACGTGCCGATCCTGATCGTCCATGTGTCGGGCAAGGAGGCGGTGGAGCAGATCCGCTGGGCGCGCAACCGCGGCATGAAGATCTTTGCAGAGACCTGCCCGCAATACCTGTTCCTGACCGCCGAAGACCTCGACCAGCCCGGCTACCACGGCGCCAAGTGCGTGTGCAGCCCGCCGCCGCGCGATCGCAGCAACCAGCAAGTGATCTGGGACGGCCTGGCCGACGGCCTCTTCACCATCTTCTCGTCCGACCATGCACCGTTCCGCTACGAAGACGCGCAGGGCAAGAAGCCCGGCGGCCAGGAAGTCCCGTTCCAGTACATCCCCAACGGCATTCCCGGACTGGAGACGCGCCTGCCGCTGCTGTTCTCGGCAGGCGTGGTGGGCGGCCGCATCTCGGTCAACCAATTCGTCGCGCTGACCTCGACCAACCCGGCCAAGCTCTACGGCCTGCATCCGCGCAAGGGCACCATCGCCATCGGCGCCGATGCCGACCTGGCGATCTGGGATCCGCAGCGCGAAGTGACGATCCGCAACGCCGACCTCCACCATGCCGTCGACTACACGCCGTATGAAGGCCTGCGCGTGACCGGCTGGCCGGTGACCACGCTGGTGCGCGGCAAGGTGGTGGCGCACGAGGGCGAGGTGATGGCCGAGGCGGGCCACGGCGAGTTCCTGCCGTGCGGGCTGCCGGAAATGGCGCGGCCGCGCTACCGCACCTCGGGTGGCACGCTATGACGGCCGCCTTGCGTGAGTGATGTTTTGACCCACACTGCCAATATGGAACTGACCAACCGCCTGGACGCCGCCACCATCGCGGCCCGCGTTGCCGCCGGCCGCCTCGATCCCGCCGAGGTGGCCGCCGCGTTCCAGGCCCGCATCGCGGCGCGCAACGACCAGCTCAACGCCGTCTTCGAGCAGCGCCAGGAACTGGTCGATGCCGATCTCGCGCAGCTGCGCGCGCGCCTGGCGCAGGGCGAGCGCCCGCTGCTGGCGGGGGTGCCGGTGATCGTCAAGGACGTGATCTGGTGCCAGGGCCGGCGCGTGACGCAGGGCTCGCAGCTGTACCGCGACTTCATCGCGCCCGCTGACGCGATTGCGGTCGAGCGCCTGCGCCGGGCCGGCGCGATCGTGCTCGGCATGGGCAACACCTCGGAGTTCGCCTGCAAGGGACTGACCACCAACAAGGTCTACGGCCTGACCCGCCATCCGCTCGATGCCACGCTGACCGCGGGCGGTTCGTCGGGCGGCTGCGCGGTGGCGGTGGCGGCCGGCATGGCGCCGCTGGCGCTGGGCACCGATGGCGGCGGCTCCAGCCGGCGTCCGCCCGCGCATGCCGGCGTGGTCGGCTTCAAGCCTTCCTACGGCGCGATTCCCGATGCAATCGGCTTCCCGCACGCCTTCAACGGTATCCAGGTGATGGCGCCGATCACGCGCACCGTCGCCGATGCCGAGCTGATGTTCGAGGCGCTGGCCGGTGCCGATCCGCGCGATCCCGATACGCTGGGCTTTTCGCTAAGCGCGGCGCGGCCGCTGCATACGCTGAAGATCGCGGTCAGCCCGCGCCTGGGGCTGGACACGCCGGTCGACGACGACGTCGCGCAGGCGTTCGAGCACGCCGTGGCCCGGCTGCAGGCCGCCGGGCTCAGCATCGAACGCGCCGATCCGGCATGGCCGCAGGGCGCCGACGAGGCCGCCCTGATGCCGCTGCAGCATGTCGGCCTGGCCCATCTCTATGGCGACGCCTGGCGCCGCGACCCGGACCAGTTCGATGCCGACGTCGCGCGTCAGATCGAGCGTGGCCTGGCGTGGACCGGCGCCGAGGTGGCGCGCGCACGCGAGGCCAGCCGCCAGATCGCGCTGGCGCTGGCCGGCTTCTTCACCCGCTATGACCTGCTGCTATGCCCGACCACGCCGTGCGTGGCCTGGCGCAACGACCGGCTGGGGCCGGAGCGGATCGGTGGCGTCGCGGTGGAGCCACGCGCCCACGCGGTGTTCACGCCCTTCTTCAACCATGCGCTGGCGCCGGCCATTTCGGTGCCTTGCGGCAGCGGCCGCGACGGCCTGCCGGTGGGCCTGCAGATCGCCGGCCCGCGCGGTGCCGACCGCAATGTGCTGGCGGCCGCAAAGCTGGCCGAAAGCGTGCTGGCGTCCTTGCTCAACCCTGCCTGATCTCCAATATGCGAATCCTCGTTCTCAATCCCAACACCAGCGAAGGCATCACCGCGCGCCTGATGGCCGCGGCCACCGAAGCCGCCGCGCCCGGCACCGAGCTGGTGCCGCTGACCGCCAGCCGCGGCGTGCCGTATATCGCCACCCGCGCCGAGGCGCAGATCGGCGGCGCCATCGCGCTGGAAATGCTGGCCGAGCATCACGGCCAGTTCGACGCGGCGGTCATCGCCGCGTTTGGCGATCCCGGCCTGATGGGCGCGCGCGAACTGTTCGACCTGCCCGTGGTGGGCATGGCCGAGGCCGCGATGCTGTCGGCATGCATGCTGGGGCGGCGCTTTGCCATCGTTACCTTTGCGCGCGCGCTGGGCCCCTGGTATGAGGAATGCGTGGACATGCACGGCCTGCGCGGCCGGCTGGCCGGCATCCGCATGCTCGACGGCAGCTTTGCCTCGGTGTCGGACGTGCAGGAAGAGAAGGAAGCGGTGCTGGTGGAGCTGGCCAACCGCGCCGTGGTGGAGGACGAGGCCGATGTGGTGATCCTGGCCGGCGCGCCGCTGGCCGGCCTGGCCGCGCGCGTGCGCGACCGCATTGCGGTGCCGGTGGTCGACCAGATGGCCGCCGCCGTCAAGCAGGCCGAAGCGCTGGTCGCGCTGCAGCCGCGCAAGGCCACCGCGGGCACGTTCCGCCGGCCCGATGCCAAGCCCACGCTGGGTTTGCCCGCGGCGCTGGCCGCGCGCATCGAGCACCGCTAAGCCGCATTTCCCCCGACGGTAACGCCGCGGCTCAGACCGCGGCGAACACTGCTTCCAGGTCTACCTTTTCTTCCGCGGGCAATTCCAGCCGCAGCGTGCTTTCGACGTGGCCGAGGTGCTCGCGCATCAGCCGCGCGGCGCGTTCGCCGTCGCCGGCTTCCAGCGCATCGACGATATCGTCGTGCTCATGGTGCGGGCACGACGGCACGCCCGGCGCGTCATAGAGCGCGATGATGAGGCAGGTCAGCGAGCACAGCTCGCGCATGTACTTGCCGAGGTACTGGTTGCCCGTCATCTCGGCCAGCTTGCAGTGGAACTCGCCCGACAGCCGGATGATGGCGCGGCGGTCGTTGCTGTCGCGCGCCTGCGCTTCCTGGCGCGTAGTGTCGCGCAGCGCGCGCACGCCCCTGGCGCTGATCGCGCCGGCCAGGTCGCGCACCAGCGCGGGTTCCAGCAGGTGGCGCGAATGCAGCACCTGGCGTGCTTCCGCCACGCTCGGGCTGGAGACAAAGGTGCCACGGTTGGGATGCACGGTCAGCACGCCCTCGTGCGCGAGCTTGGCGAAGGCCAGCCGCACCTTGGTACGGCTCACGCCGAACACGCCGCCCAGTTTCTCCTCGACCAGCTTGGTGCCCGGCGGCAGGCGGTGTTCCCAGATCGCGGTCAGGATACGGTCCGCGATTTCCTCCACCGATGCACCGCGCGCGCCGTCCGCGTCGGTGTCAGGGATACCGTCGGAAGGCTTGGCAGGCGGTTCGGCTTTGGTGCGTGGCATGGCGGTTGGCGCGGTCCCGAAAAAAGACAGTTGGTGCCGTCATTGTATGGCGGTTCGACATCAAGTGTATAACACCGCCGGCGACCGGTGCTGCGTCACTTTGCGCCGAGCTTGTCCAGCGCGGCCCCGGTCACGCGGCAGATGCGCCAGTCGGGCAACACGTCGGCGCCCATGGCCTGGTAGAAATCGATCGACGGCTGGTTCCAGTCCAGCACCGACCATTCGAAGCGGCCGCAGCCGCGCTCGACCGCCAGTGCCGCCAGGTGCTTGAGCAAAGCCTTGCCCAGGCCGTGGCCGCGCCAGGCCGGATCGACATACAGGTCTTCCAGGTACAGGCCGGGCTTGGCAAGGAAGGTCGAGAAATTATGGAAGAAGAGGGCAAAGCCGACCGCCTTGCGCCCCGCTTCGGCATCGACTTCGACCAGCACGGCCTCGGCCTGCGGCTTCGCGCCGAACAGCGCGGCCTCGATCTTCTGCGGCGTGGCTTCGACGATATGCGTCAGCTTTTCGTATTCGGCCAGCGCCAGGATCAGGTTGAACAGCGTTTCACTGTCGGCGGCGGTGGCGGGGCGCAGCGTGAAGGCGGGCTTGGACATGCGGGTCGGTTTTCCGGAGTACAGGGATTCGGAATTATCGCCTGTCCGTCACGCGCCAAGCCAGTTCACGTGCAATTGGCCTAGTGCCCGAAGTCCGCCAGCTTGCGCACCTGGTCGACATAATCCGGCGCCAGGCAATCGACCGCCAGCCGCTCGGGCGTGCTGCGCAGCCAGGTCAGCTGGCGCTTGCACAGCTGGCGCGTGGCGGCGATGCCGCGCTCGCGCATGGTGGCAAAGTCGGCCTCGCCGTCCAGGTATTCCCACACCTGGCGGTAGCCGACACAGCGGATCGACGGCAGCCCCGGATGGAGGTCGCCACGCGCGCGCAGCCGCTCGACCTCGTCGATAAAGCCGTGCGCCAGCATGGCGTCATAGCGCTGCGCGATGCGGGCATGCAGCGCCAGCCGGTCCGAGGGCTCGAGCGCGATCACGCGGTAGCGCTGGTCGGCCGCGCCGGCAAAGGTACGGCCCTCGGCCTGGCGCGCCAGCAGTGCCGACATCGGCTGGCCGGACAGCCGATGGATTTCCAGTGCGCGCTGGATGCGCTGCGCGTCATTGGGGGCGAGCCGGGCCGCGGTGACCGGGTCGACCTCGGCCAGCATTGCGTGCAGCGCCGGCCAGCCGCGTTCCGCGGCGAGCTGGTCCAGCTCGGCGCGCAGCGCGGCGTCGGCTTGCGGCAGGTCGTTCAGGCCCTGCGTCAGCGCCTTGTAATACAGCATGGTGCCGCCCACGATCAGCGGCACATGGCCGCGCGAGCGGATCTGCCCGATCAGCCGTTCGGCATCGCCGACAAACTGCGCGGCCGAGTAGCTGTCGGCCGGGTCGATGATATCGATCAGGTGGTGCGGCGCCGCGGCCAGCTCTTCGCGCGTGGGCTTGGCGGTGCCGATATCCATCTCGCGGTACACCAGCGCCGAGTCCAGGCTGATGATCTCCACCGGCGCGTCGGCCGCCAGCGCCAGCGCGGCGGCGGTCTTGCCCGACGCGGTGGGGCCGAGCAAGCAGATGACCGGCGGATGCGCGGCGGAATCGTGGGGGACGGCGGACATCGACAAGCCTTGAATCCAGGGAGGGGCGCGGCTTATTGCCCGCGCAGGAACAGCCGGTCGAGCTCGGCCACGCTCAGCTGCACCCAGGTGGGCCGGCCGTGGTTGCACTGGTCGGCGCGCTCGGTCTGCTCCATCTGGCGCAACAGCGCGTTCATTTCCTCGACGGTGAGCTTGCGGTTGGCGCGCACCGCGCTGTGGCAGGCCAGGGTGGCGAGCAGTTCGTTGCGGCGCTCGGCCAGCACGCGCGAGCCGCCGTAGGCATGCAGGTCGCGCAGCACGTCGCGCGCCAGCGCTTCGGCGTCTGCCTGCTGCAGCAGCACCGGCACCGCCCGCACCGCCAGCGTGGTCGGCGACACCGGGGCGATATCGAAGCCCAGCAGCGTCAGCGTCTCCTGGTGTTCTTCGGCGACGCCGATCTCGACCGGGCTGGCGGGCAGCGTGACGGGGATCAGCAGCGGCTGCACGGCCAGGTCGCGCGCGTCGAGTCCGGCCTTGATCTGCTCATAGAGGATGCGCTCGTGCGCCGCGTGCATGTCGACCAGCACCAGTCCGCGCGCATTCTGCGCCAGCACGTAGATGCCGTGCAATTGGGCAATGGCATAGCCGAGCGGATGTTCGTCGGCCGCGCCGGCCTGGGGGTCGGCATCGGCAATGGCCGGAACCGGCGGCAGCCGGTCCAGCAGGCCGGGCGGATCCTCGGCGCGCGCGGCCTGGGCGTCGGCCAGCCATGCCGGCGGTTGCGCCGACGCGCCGGCCCAACCGGCGGAAGCCGTCCCCTGCGTGCCGTAGGGGCGTGCCGCCGGTGCCGTGGCTTCGCGCACCATGCCCAGGTAAGCCTGGCGCGGTTGGGCAATGCCCAGTTCGGTCTGCCGTGCCGCCGAATAGTTGATCCATTGGCCCGCGCCGCCGGCGGCCTGCGGCGTTGCGCCGGCTGGCGACGCAGCGCCGGGCGGCAGCGTGATCACGCCGTCGGCATCGGTATGCAGGCTGTCGCCGTTGGCGCCGGCCTGGCGCGCCAGGCAGCGCTGCACCGCGTGGTAGACAAACTGATGCACCGCGCGCGATTCGCGGAAGCGTACCTCGATCTTGGACGGGTGCACGTTGACGTCGACCATCTCCGGCGGCAGGTCCAGGCACAGCACGTAGGAAGGGAAGCGGTCGCCATGCAGCACGTCCTGGTAGGCGCTGCGCACCGCATGGTTGAGCAGCTTGTCGCGCACGAAGCGGCCGTTGACAAAGAAGTACTGCTGGTCCGGCCGCCCGCGCGAGGCAGTGGGCAGCCCGGCAAAGCCATACAGGCTCAGGGTGTCGGCGTGCTCGTCCAGCGCCAGTCGGGCGCGGGCGAAGTCGGTGCCCAGCACCTGCGCCGTGCGGGTGGCGACGTCACCGGCATTCCAGTGCTCCAGCGGCTTGCCGTTGTGGTGCACCGAGACGGTCACGTCCGGCCGTGCCAGCGCCACCCGCCGGACCATCTCCAGGCAGTGGCCCAGCTCGGTTTGTTCCGTTTTGAGGAACTTTCTGCGCGCTGGCGTGTTGAAGTAGAGGTGCTGCACGTCGACCGTGGTGCCCACGCCGCCGGAAGCCGGCTGCACCGTACCCGAGTCGGCGCTGACCTGGGTCGCATGGGCATCGGCCGCGGTGCGGCTGGTCAGCGACAGCTGCGACACCGAAGCGATCGAGGCCAGCGCCTCGCCGCGGAAGCCCAGCGTCAGCACCGATTCGAGTTCGTCGAGCGATGCGATCTTGCTGGTGGCGTGCCGCATCAGCGCCACCGGCAGCTCGGCGGCAGGAATGCCGCAGCCGTTGTCGGTGATGACGATGCGCCGCACGCCGCCTTCCTCGAGCCGGATGCCCAGCTGCGTGGCGCCGGCATCGAGCGCGTTTTCCAGCAGTTCCTTGACCACCGACGCCGGCCGTTCCACCACTTCGCCGGCGGCGATCTGGCTGATGAGCTGGTCCGGCAGTGGCCGGATCGGGCGCGGTTGTTGGGTGGTGCGCAAGGCGGTGCTGGAAGGGGAGGCTGGCATCCGGCGATTATACGTGGACGTTCCCCCACGCAGACGGGTTGCCGAGGTGAGGGAAAGGCGCGGCCGCTCTTGTATGATTCAGGCCATGGCGGCGTGGCTCGGACACCGGCGCCGCATGGAAACGAAACAGTCAATACACCACACGGGGAACGACTTGGATCTCGCTTTGCAGCTCATCGACATGCTGGTGCATGTCGACAAATACCTCGGCACGGTCATCGACCAGTACGGCCACTGGGTCTATGCCATCCTGTTCCTGATTGTGTTCGCCGAGACCGGGCTGGTGGTCCTGCCGTTCCTGCCGGGCGACTCGCTGCTGTTTATCGCCGGCGCCTTCTGCGCGACCGGGGCCATGAACGAATGGGCACTGATCGGCCTGCTGCTGGTGGCGGCCATCTCCGGCAATACCGTCAACTACCTGGTGGGCAGCTGGATCGGGCCCAAGGTATTCGACCACCAGTGGCGCTTCCTGGACCAGGATGCGTTGCGCCGCACCCATGACTTCTATGAGCGGCACGGCGGCAAGACGCTGGTGATGGCGCGCTTCGTGCCGATCGTGCGCACCTTCGCGCCGTTCGTGGCCGGGGTCTCGCAAATGACCTTCGCGCGCTTCCAGATGTTCAACGTGGTCGGCGCCGTGGCGTGGGTGGTTGGCCTGGTCTTTGCCGGCTATTTCTTCGGCAACCTGCCGTTCATCCGCCAGTACCTGAACCTGATCGTGCTGGCCGGCATCGGCGCGGCCGTGGTGCCGCTGGTGCTGGGCGGCCTGTGGAAGCTGGTGCGCGGCAACCGGCGCCGGCCCACGCGCGTCGAGCGCTGAGCCGCGTCAGTTGAGCCGCGTCAGCTGAGGCTGCGGCTCATCATCCGCAGCGCCGGCATGCGTTCGCGGATCTGGCCGATATCGGCGGCGTCGGGGCGGGCCTGGACATAGGCTTCCAGGTCAGCCAGCGCGGGGCGGAAGCACTCCAGGTTGGCATAGGCCAGGCCGCGGTCGCGCACTTCTTCGATCGACCCCGGCAGCAGGATCACCAGCCGGTTCTGCACCGCCAGCAGCCGCTGCCAGCGCGACTCCTGCAGATAGATCGCCTTCAGGTTGCGCAGCATGCGCGCGATGATCTCGCGGTGGCTCGCCGCGCGCAGGAACAGGCCCAGCGGCACCTGGCTGGCGTCGCTGATGCCCTCGCGCTCCAGGTATGGGTCCAGCATTTCCTGCAACTGTTCCTTCGACAGGGTCTCGCCGGTGAGCGGGTCCAGTATCACTTCGCCGGCCGGGATCGTCATCCGCAGCAGGAAATGGTTGGGGAACGACACCCCCTTGAGCGGCAGGCCGATCTGCTGGCCCAGCTCCATGTGCAGCACCGCCAGCGAGATCGGGATGCCGCGGCGCTGGCGCAGCACCACGTTCAGGTAGGAGTTGTCGGGGTCGTAGTAGTCGTTGGCGTTCGCGCCGAAGCCGAGATCGCGAAAGAAGAAATGGTTCAGCAATCGCAGCCGCTGGATCGCGGGGGTGCCTTCGGCGATCCTGCGCTTCAGGCGCAACGCCAGCACGTCCAGCGCCGCCAGTTCGCCCTGCAGGTCCAGGTCGGGGTAGGCATCCTGCGCGACGGACAGCGCGGTCTCGGTCAGCGGGATGCCGTTTTCGTCGGCCACGAGGCTGGCGAAATAATCCAGGACTTTGGTGGATGTCATGTCGGTTTCCCGGTGCAGCCGCCGGCACCGCGCGCAGCGTGGGTCACCATTGGCGGCCGCTCAGCCGGCAATGGCAGTTGCCGCTGACCCATCAGCCGGCCCGGCGCCTGAAGGCAGAGTAGCGCAGTCCCATGAGCCACAGTGTACCGAAGTAGACCACCGCTGCAAGTACCAGGCACGAAGCCAGCAGCGCGATGCGCAGCAGCGGCGTCGCGCCCAGGCCGATCCAGTCGAAGTTGCGCGCGAACCAGAGCAGCATGCCGGACAGCAGCAGCACCGAAGCGCACAACTGCGCCAGGAACAGCCACCAGCCCGGCGCGGGGCGGTACAGGCCGCGCCGGCGCAGGCCCAAGAACAGCAGCAGCGCGTTGAGCGTGGCCCCCACGCTGATTGAAAGCGCCAGCCCGGCATGGCCGATCCAGGGCACGAATGCCACGTTGCAGGCCTGTGTGATCACCAGCACCAGCAGCGCGATCTTGACCGGGGTGCGGATATCCTGGCGCGCATAAAAGCCGGGTGCGAGGATCTTGATCGAGATCAGCCCCATCAGCCCCACGCCATACGAGACCAGCGCCTGGCGCGTCATCTCGACCGCGTGGGCGTCGAACTTGCCATAGTTGAACAGCACCGCGGTCAGCGGCGCGCCAAACACGAACAGCCCTACCGCGCAGGGGACGGCCAGCAGGAAGGTCAGGCGCAGGCCCCAGTCGAGCAGGCTCGAGTACTCGGCATGGTCGCCCGAGGCGTTGGCCTTGGACAAGCTCGGCAGCAGGATCGTCCCCAGCGCGACGCCCAGCAGCGCGGTCGGGAATTCCATCAGCCGGTCGGCATAGGTCAGGTACGAAACACTGCCCGCCGCCAGCCGCGAGGCGATATTGGTATTGATGATCTGGCTGACCTGCGCAACTGACACCGCCAGCAACGCCGGTCCCATCTGGCGCAGGATGCGGCGCACGCCCGGATCCGACCACGCCGCGCGCAGGTTGAAGCGGATGCGCGGCATCACCCCCAGGCGCCGCAGTGCCGGCACCTGGATCGCCAGTTGCAGCACGCCGCCGACCAGCACCCCCCACGCCTGCGCGTAGATCGGCTGGTCCATATGGGGGCCGACGAACAGCGCCGCCACGATCAGGCACAGGTTCAGCAGCACCGGCGTAAAGGCCGGCACCGCGAACTTGCGCCAGGTATTGAGGATGCCGGAGGCCAGTGCCACCAGCGAGATCAGCCCGATATACGGGAACATCACCCGCGTCATGAACACGGCCGCGGTGTAGGTATCGGCCTGCCCGCGAAAACCCGTGGCGACCACCGTCATCACCAGCGGCGCGCCGATCACGCCCAGCAGCGACACGCCCATCAGCACCCAGGTCATCACGGTGGCGACGGCGTCGATCAGGGCCTTGGTCGGGGCATCGCCGCGCTTGGTGTGATATTCGCCCAGGATCGGCACGAAGGCCTGCGAAAACGCGCCTTCGCCAAAGATGCGGCGCAGCAGGTTGGGGATGCGGAAGGCCACGTTGAACGCGTCGGTCATGTCCGACGCGCCAAAGGCGCGGGCGATCAGGATCTCGCGCACCAGGCCAGTGACGCGCGAGAGCATCGTCAGGCTGCTGATGGTGGCGAGCGCTTTGAGCAGGTTCAAGATGCGGACGGGGTGCGGGACGGTGGACCGGTGCCGGGGCACCGCAGGCCGGGATGCGTCTGAGACGCGCTCCGGGCAGGAAAGCTGCCGGCGCGCCACGTGGCCCGGCACAATGTGGCGCTTATTATACGGATCGTCCCGCCGATCGCCCCCGCGCGCATCCCTGCGCCGGCAAAGTCCCTGCAGTCTTGCCATGTGTGGCGGCATCTGTGTATAATCACCGATTCACAAGGACAGTTGCGTTCCGGATTCGTGTGTCAGTGCATCCCGGGTCGCTCGATATGACTTAATTGTTGTGTCCCCCGCGGCACGCATCTGAATTCAGGATATTTTTACATGGCAAATTCCGCACAAGCCCGCAAGCGCGCCCGCCAGGCCGTTGCCCAGAACGCTCACAACTCCAGCCTGCGTTCGCGTCTGCGTACCGCCGTCAAGGCCGTCCGCAAGGCCATCGACGCTGGCGACAAGGCCGCTGCCGCCGAGATCTTCAAGAACTCGCAAGCCGTGATCGACAGCATCGCCGACAAGAAGATCGTGCACAAGAACAAGGCTGCGCGTCACAAGTCGCGCCTGTCGGCTGCCATCAAGTCGATGGCTGCCTGATAGCTGCGCGGGCCGCCCCAGGCGGCCCAGCACCGGCGCATGCGCCAACAAAAAAGCTCGTCATCCGACGAGCTTTTTTGCTTTTTCCGGCGCCGTGCCGCCGGGCTTATTCGAGCGAGCAGGCTTCCACCAGCTGGAGGTTGTTGTCGCGGGCAAAGTTCAGCACGAAGTCCAGCGCCTTGGGTTCGATGTCGCGCAAGCGCACGTCCACCACCACGCACTTGACGTTGCCGGCAAAGATCGGCCGCACATAAGGTGAGTAGGTCAGGCGCGGATCGCCGCTGTCGCCTTCGGGGCGGAACTGCGCCATCACGCCGCACAGTCGTTCAGCCCAGTCGCTCGGGCGGAAGGTCTTGCCTTCCTTGGTAATGCCTTGGATAAAGTATTCGCGAACGTTGGGGTTCATGAGGCTGGACACTGCGGGTGAGGCGGATGACTCGACGGTAAGCCCGCTGGACGGGGCGCCCGTTTGACGCGGCCGGGACGCGATTGGTTCGCGCTGGTTCCAGCCGGAAGGCGGGGCGTCGGTGTCCTGCAGGGGCACTTTTGATGCCGGCGGCGGGCACTGGCATGGGTATGCCGGGCCCCGCGTGAATCAGCCAGTATTATATCTTATATAAGAGTTGCGCATAAGGGCGAAATCCTGTCAGGAAGCTGTCAGCGCAACCGGCCGGGAGGCCGTGGCCGGGTTGATCCGGGCTCGCCAAAGCAGAAATAATCCCTTATGATCCTTGCAGTTAAATTGCGTATGCGACGCGAAAAGGCGGCTCCGCGGCGCGCTTGGGTCATGAACAGTGGGTCACAGTTCGTGACGGCGCGTCCCCACCGAGCCGCCTTCTTTGTTTTATGAGCTCAACCCCGATCAAGCATTACCTCCAGTTCAGCGACTTCACTCCCGAAGAGTACGAGTACCTGCTGGACCGCGCGCGGATCCTGAAGGCCAAGTTCAAGAACTACGAGACCTGGCACCCGCTGCACGACCGCACGCTGGCCATGATCTTCGAGAAGAATTCCACGCGTACGCGCTTGTCGTTCGAAGCCGGTATCCACCAGCTGGGCGGCCATGCGGTGTTCCTCAACACGCGTGACTCGCAGCTGGGCCGCGGCGAGCCGATCGAGGATGCGGCGCAGGTGATCTCGCGCATGGTCGACATCATCATGATCCGCACCTTCGGCCAGGACATCATCGATCGCTTCGCCGCGCATTCGCGCGTGCCGGTGATCAACGGCCTGACCAACGAATACCACCCGTGCCAGGTGCTGGCCGACGTGTTCACCTATATCGAGCAGCGCGGCAGCATCCGCGGCAAGACGGTCACCTGGATCGGCGACGCCAACAACATGGCGTACACCTGGATCCAGGCCGCCGAGCGCCTCGGCTTCACCTTCCATTTCTCGGCGCCGCCCGGCTACCAGCTGGATCCGGCCATGGTGCCGGCGTCCGCCGCCAGCCTGGTCAAGGTCTTCGACGACCCGCTTGCGGCCTGCCAGGGCGCCAGCCTGGTCACCACCGACGTGTGGACCAGCATGGGCTTCGAGGCCGAGAACGACGCCCGCAAGCGCGCCTTCAAGGACTGGATGGTCACCACCGCGATGATGGACCGCGCCGAGCCCGACGCGCTCTTCATGCATTGCCTGCCGGCGCACCGCGGCGAGGAAGTCGAGGCCGCCGTGATCGACGGCCCCAAGAGCGTGGTCTGGGACGAGGCGGAAAACCGCCTGCACGTGCAGAAGGCGCTGATGGAATACCTGCTCTGCGGCCGCTACTGAGCGCGCGCGGAATGCACAGAGGAGGGGCCGCCACGGCCCCTCTTTTTACGTCTGATTCAAGACAGTGAAGGAGATGGAAGTGAGCCAGTTCGACAACGTATCGGTCGTCAAGAAAGCCAACCTGTATTTCGACGGCAAGTGCGTGAGCCACACCGTGCTGTTCCCGGACGGCACCCGCAAGACGCTGGGCGTGATTTTCCCGGCGGCGCTGACCTTCAACACCGGCGCGCCCGAAATCATGGAAATCAATGCCGGCAGCTGCCGCGTGCGCCTGGCCGGCGCGGAAGCCTGGCAGACCTATGGCGCCGGCCAGCAGTTCAACGTGCCGGGTAACAGCAGCTTCGACATCGAGGTGCTGGAGACGCTGGACTACGTCTGCCACTTCGCGTGACCGGCGCGGCGGGCCAGCCAGGCTGGCCCGTCAGCCTTACAGCACCACCGGCTCGGGCTCGATGCGCACGCCGTAGCGGGCCTGCACGGTATCGGCGATGCGGTTGGCCAGCGCCAGCAGCATCGCGCCGGTGCCGCCGCCGTGGTGCACCAGCACCAGTGCCTGCTTGCCATAGACGCCCACCGGGCCGTCGGTCAGGCCTTTGAAGCCGCAGCGGTCGATCAGCCAGCCCGCCGCCAGCTTGTACGTGCCGTCCGGCTGCGCATAGCTGACCAGGTCCGGATGGTCTTGCAGCAGAGCGTCGCGCTGTGTCGCGCTCACCAGCGGATTCTTGAAGAAGCTGCCGGCGTTACCCAGTTGCGCCGGGTCGGGCAGTTTGCGCGAGCGGATTGCGACCACGGCGTCGCGGATGGTGGCCGCGGCGGGCGCCCCCTGGCCCTCCAGTTCCCGCGCCAGTTCGCCGTAGGAGAGCACCGGTTGCCATGCCATGGGCAGGCGCAGCGTGACCGCGGTAATGATGTAGCGCCCGGCGCCCGAGCGCTTGAACAGGCTGTCGCGATAGGCGAATTCGCAGGCTGGCAGATCCAGCCAGACGAAGGTGCCGGCCAGCCGGTCATAGGCGCGCACGCCGGCAAAGCGCTCGCGCAGTTCCACCCCATAGGCGCCGATGTTCTGGATCGGTGCCGCGCCGGCGGTGCCCGGGATCAGCGCCAGGTTTTCCAGGCCCGGCATGCCGTCGGCGATGGTGCGGTTGACCAGCGCGTTCCAGTTCTCGCCCGCGCCGGCGGTGACCAGCCAGGCATCGCCGCCGTCGCTGGTGGCTTCGGCCTGGTAGCCCGGGATTTCCATCAGCAGCACCAGCGCGTCGAGATCGCCGGTCAGCACGACATTGCTGCCGCCACCCAGCACCACCAGCGGTAGGCCTTCGGCGCGCGGGTCGGCCAGTGCGGCGCGCAGGTCGGCCTCGCTGCGCACAGGCACCGCAAAGCGCGCGCGCGCATCGAATCCGAATGTATTGTGGCGACGCAGGGGATAGAATTCGTGGAAATCTGCCATGCAAGAGAAAGGTGACGCGGCCGCCGCTGGTGCGCAGGCAACCCGGAACTGCGAGGTAGGCTGGATTATACGGAAGGCGCCGTGCGCGGCCGGCTTCCGGGCATACGGATCACAAGGAGAATGCAATGCCGTCGTTTGACGTAGTGTGCGAAGCGAATATGGTCGAGGTGAAGAACGCCGTCGAGCAGGCCAACAAGGAAATCTCAACGCGCTTCGATTTCAAGGGCTCCGACGCGCGGGTCGAGCACAAGGAAAACGAACTGACCGCCTTTGCCGACGATAATTTCAAGCTGGACCAGGTCAAGGATGTGCTGATCAGCAAGATGGCCAAGCGCAACGTGGACGTGCGTTTCCTGGATTACGGCAAGATCGACAAGATCAGCGGCGACAAGGTCAAGCAGGTGATCACCATCAAGAAGGGCGTGACCGGCGATCTCTCCAAGAAGATCGTGCGCATGATCAAGGACAGCAAAATCAAGGTACAGGCCAGCATTCAGGGCGACGCGGTGCGCGTGTCGGGCACCAAGCGCGATGACCTGCAGAACGTGATCGCCATGCTGCGCAAGGATGTGTCCGAAGCACCGCTGGACTTCAACAATTTCCGCGACTGAACTGCGCGGCCCGCGCCGGCTTCCGTGCCGGCGCCGCTCGCGGCCGCCAGTCAGCGCGGCTGCGGCAATCCCCCGATCTTCGCGCCGGCCTTGATGCCCCTCTGCGCGAACCACCCCTGGTTCATTTCCAGCGCGTAGCGGACGGCCGCCTTCGGGCAATGGTTGCTGTCGGTGCGCGGCGCCATGTCTTCGATATTGACGATGGTGCCGTCGTCGGCGAGGAACGCGATCGACAACGGCAGCTCGGTATTGCGCATCCAGAAGCAGTGGCCCGCCTTCTGCTCGAATACGAACAGCATGCCGGCATTGGGCGCCATCGATTTTCGATACATCAGGCCTTGCTCGCGCGCGGCGGGCGTTGCAGCCACCTCGGCCTGGATCGCGTACATGCCGGCTGTCAGCGGCGCCACGGGCATTGCGCCTTGTGCGTTGGCAACAGCGGCCGACAGGGCGGCAACCAGGAAGCAGCAGCTTGAGGTCAGGCTTTTCAGCGGCAAGGGCATGATGGTCAGTCAGGGATGGCACGGCGTCGGGCAGCCGCAAGCATAACGCACGTTGCCCGCATGACGGCGCGCGCGGGACGACATCAGCACGCCACCACGGGCAAGCAACAAAAAAAGGCAGGCGCCGGGATGGCGGCCTGCCTTCTTCTACTGCCGGCACAGCGCCGGCGGGGACATCCGCGCCGGTTAAGCGGCCGGGGTGGCGGCAGGAGCGGCTTCCTTCTTCTTGCTTTGCTTCTTGTGGGTGACCTTCTTCTTGGTCGTCTTCTTCGGGGCTTGCTTGGTGGCCGCAGGCGCTGCGGGGTCGGCAGCGGCAGGCGCCGCGGCCTGGGCGAAGGCGCCGGTGGCAAACAGGCCAACAACCAGTGCAGCGATCAGTTTTTTCATGGCGTATTACCTCGAAGGATAAGAACAGTCGGAAAAGTTGTGACGCGTGGGTAGACGTGTCCCCGACAAGAACGAGGCCGTTGCTGCCTCCGTTGACGCCCTATTTGTAACTTCTGTAACGAAAGCGCCGCTTGGTGTCGTTCTCCCGTGCGTTCCTGGAACCGCCCGCGGCGGGCGCCGGAATAGGGCGCTCCGGCCGCATCGCCTGCGGGAGTCCCAGTTCGGCCGGCGGCACCTCGCAGCTTTGCCCCGGCCCCAGCCCGAGGGCGCGCAGATCGAGCGGACCGATTGCCACCCGGATCAGCCGCAGCGTCGGGAAGCCGACTGCCGCCGTCATGCGGCGCACCTGGCGGTTCTTGCCTTCGCGGATCTTCAACTCCAGCCATGCCGTCGGGATGGCGGCGCGGAAGCGCACCGGCGGATGGCGGGGCCACAGCCAGTCCGGGGCTTCCAGGGCGCGTACCTTGGCCGGCCGGGTCACGAAATCGCCCAGGTCCACGCCGGCGCGCAAGCGGGCCAGGGCGCCGGCATCGGGAACGCCTTCAACCTGCGCGAGATAGGTTTTTTCCAGCTTGTGGCGCGGGTCCGCGATGCGCGCCTGCAGCGCGCCATCATCAGTCAGCAGCAGCAGCCCCTCGCTGTCGGCATCGAGCCGCCCGGCCGGGTAGACGCCCGGTACGGACACGCACGACGACAAGGTTGGTCGCGTCGGGTGTTCCGAGAACTGGCTCATGGTGCCAAACGGCTTGTTCAGGGCAATCAGGGTCATGGGGCGCAAGTATGCCGCAGCGAGGCGGGCGCAGGTCGGTCAGAGCGGCCGGATCGGGGTCGGGCCCGATTGGCGGATGATGAAAAATTGCTGCATAATACAAAATTGGTCTTGTGTCTTATATAAGACTGAGTCCGGTCAGGCATGGCGCCGGCATGATGCCCGGCAGTATGGGCGAGCATCCAGGCCCGCTACAATGCACAGCGCCATCTCCCGAATTTCGCCGCCCGGCCACGAACCGGCGGCAGTCACAACCGTTCCGTACTGGAGACGTCATGTACCAACACATCAAGGTTCCGGCCGGCGAGAAGATCACGGTCAACCAGGACTTTTCGCTGAGTGTTCCGGACAATCCGATCATTCCCTATATCGAAGGCGACGGTACGGGCCTCGATATCACCCCGGTGATGATCAAGGTGGTCGACGCGGCCGTGGCCAAGGCCTATGGCGGCAAGCGCAAGATTGCCTGGATGGAGATCTACGCCGGCGAAAAGTCGACCAAGGTCTACGGCCCCGACGTGTGGCTGCCGGATGAAACCCTGGACGTGCTGAAGGAATACGTGGTGTCGATCAAGGGTCCGCTGACCACGCCGGTCGGCGGCGGCATTCGCTCGCTCAACGTGGCGCTGCGCCAGCAACTGGACCTCTATGTCTGCCTGCGCCCGGTACGCTACTTCAAGGGCGTGCCCTCGCCGGTGCGCGAGCCGGAAAAGACCGATATGGTGATCTTCCGCGAGAACTCGGAAGACATTTACGCCGGCATCGAATGGGCCGCGGAAAGCGAGCAGGCGAAAAAACTCATCAAGTTCCTGCAGGACGAGATGGGCGTGAAGAAGATCCGTTTCCCGGCCACCTCGGGCATCGGCGTCAAGCCGGTGTCGCGCGAGGGCACCGAGCGGCTGGTGCGCAAGGCGATCCAGTACGCGATCGACAACGACAAGCCCTCGGTGACGCTGGTGCACAAGGGCAACATCATGAAGTTCACCGAAGGTGGCTTCCGCGACTGGGGCTATGAGCTGGCCCAGAAGGAATTCGGCGCCGAACTGGTCGATGGCGGCCCGTGGTGCAAGTTCAAGAACCCGAAGACCGGCAAGGACATCGTGGTCAAGGACGCCATTGCCGACGCCTTCCTGCAGCAGATTCTGCTGCGCCCGGCCGAATACTCGGTGATCGCCACGCTGAACCTGAATGGCGACTACGTTTCGGACGCGCTGGCGGCGCAGGTTGGCGGCATCGGCATCGCGCCGGGCGCCAACATGTCGGACTCGGTGGCCATGTTCGAGGCCACCCACGGCACCGCGCCGAAGTACGCCGGCAAGGATTATGTCAACCCGGGTTCGGAAATCCTGTCGGCTGAAATGATGCTGCGCCACATGGGCTGGACCGAGGCCGCCGACCTGATCATTGCTTCGATGGAGAAGTCGATCCTGTCCAAAAAGGTCACCTATGATTTCGCCCGCCTGCTGGAAGGCGCGACCCAAGTCTCGTGCTCGGGCTTCGGTCAGGTGATGATCGACAATATGTAAGCACAGACTCCCGCTGCAGCGGGCGAACTGTCGGCAGAGCCCCGGTACCGGATACCCGGCACCGGGGTTTTTTCTTGCCGGCCGCCGCGGCGTTGGCTAGAACGTCAGGGTTCGACGGGCATCCCGCCCGGGGAGACTGGCATGGACGATCCCTTCCGCCGCACCGCCTTCGGCGCGGCACTCTTCTACAAGGATCCGCTGGCGGCGCTGGACTGGCTGGAGCGGGCGTTCGGCTTCGAGCGGGTCATGGTGATCCGCGACCAGCAAGGACAGCTGGTGCATTCCGAAATGCGTTTCGGCGACAGCTACCTGATGGTGGGCAGCGAGTGGGCCGACTTTACCGCCAGCCCGGCATCGATCGGCGGCAAGAACACCCAGACGGTGCACGTGCATTTGCCGGACGGACTCGACCAGCATTGCGCGCGCGCCCGGGCCGCCGGCGCCGCCATCGTGCGCGAGCCGCAGGACGAGTTCTATGGCGACCGCACCTACACTGCCCGGGATGCCGAGGGCCATGTCTGGACCTTTGGCCAGACTGTGCGCAAGGTCACCAAGGAGGAGGCCGAACAGGCCAGCGGCCTGAAAATCGACGGGTGGGCCTGAAACGGCCTCGAAGGGGCGCCGCCAGGATCGCCGCAAGGGCGCCTAAAAACCGGAAAGCCCGGCGCCAGGCCGGGCTTTCCATCGGATGTGCGTGCAGCTGATGCGAGCCGGTGCCCGCTGCGCCGCCTTGGCGGCCAGCGGGGCGCTGGCATCGGTCCCGTCCCGGGGGAATCCCCCACACCCTGGTTGACCGCTCCGGTGGCTCTGTGGCCGGGGATGCGGTCGCGGCGCGCTTTAGCTGGCGTCCTGGATATTGGTGGCTTGCTTGCCCTTCGGGCCCTGGACCACCTCGAACGAGACGCGCTGGCCTTCCTTGAGCGTCTTGAAGCCCGCCATCTGGATAGCCGAAAAGTGCGCAAACAGTTCTTCTTCGCCCTCGTCCGGCTTGATGAACCCGAATCCCTTGGCGTCATTGAACCATTTGACGATACCGCTTGCCATATACTCCCCCAACGAAATAGCAGATTTTTCAAGCGGGGAAGCTTGCCAGCCAGACGGCACGGACTGCGGCGCCATGGCTGGCCGCGTGCTGAAATGCGGCCGGCGATGACGCGCGGCGAGGTGCTATCGTGCGGCGGCCAGTCTGATTGCTGACTCGCCGCCGCGGGCCGTGGGCCTCCCTGCTCACGGATCACCCGCCTTGGCTGTTGCTTTGGCTCGCTGGCCTTCGGTGGGTGTGCGACCGATTTTTCTGGCAAAGCCGGACCCTGTCAAGCTGGCGGATTCCCCACTGCCAGAAGGGTGTGGCAGGAACAGGACGGCGCCCGGTGTTACCGTTGCCATGAATTGGCGGCCGGCGGCCCGGCTTTTCGGCCGGTGCCGCGACGTGCCTTGCAAGGCCTTCCGCGGAACCATCCGCTCCCATTCACCACGGAAAACCGGTGGCCGGACTCTTGAATCCACCGCCTTTTCCCCAAATTGCAGAGTTGCGAGTAAGGGTTAGAATAAAGCCATGGCTACACGGCTTGCGAATGTCCCACAACGCGAAGCGGGCACCATCCTGGAGCGGAAAGAGCAGGCGCTGAAACCGCCTGCCATGTTCAAGGTGGTGCTGCTGAACGACGACTACACTCCGATGGAGTTCGTCGTGATGATCCTGCAGCAGTATTTCAGCAGGGACCGGGAAACGGCGACGCAGATCATGCTGACCGTGCACCGGGAAGGAAAGGGCGTCTGCGGTATCTACACCAGGGATATCGCGGCGACTAAGGTCGAGCTGGTGTCAACGCACGCGCGGCAGGCGGGGCACCCCCTGCAGTGCGTGATGGAGGAAGCATGATTGCGCAAGAATTGGAAGTGAGCCTGCATATGGCTTTTGTCGAAGCCAGGCAGGCGCGCCACGAGTTCATTACCGTGGAGCATCTGCTGCTGGCATTGCTCGACAATCCCACGGCAGCTGAAGTCTTGCGCGCCTGCGCGGCCAATATTGAGGACCTGCGCACCAGCCTTAAGAACTTCATCGCGGACAACACGCCGGTGGTGCCGGGTACCGACGAGGTCGATACCCAGCCCACACTGGGTTTCCAGCGCGTGATCCAGCGCGCCATCATGCACGTCCAGTCGACTTCCAACGGCAAGAAGGAAGTCACCGGTGCCAACGTGCTGGTCGCGATTTTCGGCGAGAAGGATTCGCACGCCGTTTATTACCTGCAGCAGCAGGGCGTGACGCGCCTGGACGTGGTCAATTTCATCAGCCACGGCATCCGCAAGGACCAGTCCGAGCCGGCCAAGCACGGCGATGCGGCTGGCGAGGGCGAGGGCGGCGACGGCAAGGAAAGCCCGCTCGAGCAATACACCCAGAACCTGAACACGCTGGCCAAGGCCGGCAAGATCGATCCGCTGATCGGCCGCGAGAGCGAAGTCGAGCGCGTGGTCCAGGTGCTGTGCCGCCGGCGCAAGAACAACCCGCTGCTGGTGGGCGAAGCCGGCGTCGGCAAGACCGCCATCGCCGAGGGCCTGGCCTGGCGCATCACCAAGAACGAAGTCCCGGACATCCTGGAAAAGGCCACCGTCTACTCGCTCGACATGGGCGCGCTGCTGGCCGGCACCAAGTACCGCGGTGATTTCGAGCAGCGCCTGAAGGGCGTGTTGAAGTCGCTCAAGGACAATCCGAACGCGATCCTGTTCATCGACGAGATCCACACGCTGATCGGCGCGGGCGCCGCTTCGGGCGGGACGCTGGACGCCAGCAACCTGCTCAAGCCGGCGCTGTCGTCGGGCCAGCTCAAGTGCATCGGCGCGACCACCTTCACGGAATACCGCGGCATCTTCGAGAAGGACGCGGCGCTGTCGCGGCGCTTCCAGAAGATCGACGTGGTCGAGCCGTCGGTCGACCAGACCGTGCAGATCCTGCGCGGGCTGAAGTCGCGCTTCGAGGAACACCACGGCGTCAAGTACGCATCGTCGGCGCTGACCGCCGCGGCGGAGCTGTCGGCGCGCTTCATCACCGACCGCCACCTGCCGGACAAGGCGATCGACGTGATCGACGAAGCCGGCGCGGCGCAGCGCATCCTGCCGAAGTCCAAGCAAAAGAAGACCATCGGCAAGGGCGAGATCGAGGACATCGTCTCGCGCATCGCGCGCATCCCGCCGCAGAGCGTCAACCAGGACGACCGCAGCAAGCTGCAGACGCTGGAACGCGACCTGAAGTCGGTGGTGTTCGGCCAGGATCCGGCGATCGAGGCGCTGGCCTCGGCGATCAAGATGTCGCGCGCCGGCCTGGGCAAGACCGACAAGCCGATCGGCTCGTTCCTGTTCTCCGGTCCCACCGGTGTGGGCAAGACCGAGGTCGCCAAGCAGCTGGCCTTCATCATGGGCATCGAACTGCTGCGCTTCGACATGTCTGAATACATGGAACGCCATGCGGTGAGCCGCCTGATCGGCGCGCCCCCGGGATACGTCGGGTTTGACCAGGGCGGCCTGCTGACCGAGGCCGTCACCAAGAAGCCGCACTGTGTGCTGCTGCTGGATGAAATCGAGAAAGCGCATCCGGATATCTTCAATATCCTGCTGCAGGTGATGGATCATGGTTCGCTGACCGACAACAACGGCCGGCGCGCCGACTTCCGCAACGTGATCATCATCATGACCACCAATGCGGGAGCGGAGACCATGAACCGCGCCACCATCGGCTTCACCAGCTCGCGTGAGCAGGGCGACGAGATGGCCGACATCAAGCGCATGTTCACGCCGGAGTTCCGCAACCGGCTGGATGCCACCATCAGCTTCCGCTCGCTCGATGAGGAAATCATCCTGCGCGTGGTCGACAAGTTCCTGATGCAGCTGGAAGAGCAGCTGCACGAGAAGAAGGTGGAAGCCAGCTTCAGCGAGAAGCTGCGCAAGTTCCTGGCGCACAAGGGCTTCGATCCGCTGATGGGTGCGCGCCCGATGCAGCGCCTGATCCAGGACATGATCCGCAAGGCGCTGGCCGACGAACTGCTGTTCGGCCGCCTGGTCTCCGGCGGCAAGGTGGTGGTGGATCTGGACGAACAAGACCAGATCAAGCTCGATTTCTCCGAGATCGAGCCCGAGCCGCCCGAGGCGCCCGAGGAGCAGCGCGCAGAAGCCTGAGCGATGATCGGCCGCGTTGCCTGCAACGGGGTCGATCATCGGGCAAAATAGCGGGGCGGCCACACGGCCGCCCTGTTTCTTTTGTCCCGGCCGCCTCGACGCCCCACCTGAAAACCCTGATGTCCTCTGCCGACCGCACGCGGCGCCGCCGCCTGCTGCTCAAGATCCTGCCATTGGCCGCCGTGCCGGGCCCGATGTTCCATGCCGCCGCCGCAGGCGCCGCCGATGGCGCGGCGGGCAATCGTCCGATCGCGCTGGTGCTGCCGTTCCCGCCGGGCGGCAGCGTCGACATCGTCGCACGCCAGCTGCAACCCGGTCTGAAGGCGGCACTGGGACAGACCGTGGTAGTGGACAACAAGCCCGGCGCGGGCGGGCTGATTGCGTCGAGCACCGTGGCGCGCGCCAGGCCCGACGGCAATACGCTGCTGATGGCATTCGACACGCATGCGATCAACCCGTTTGCCTACAAGCAGCTGCCCTACGACACCTTCCGCGATTTCACGCCGATCTCGCAGCTGGTGCGCTTTCCGTTGGTGATTGCCGCCAACCCGGCACTGCCCGCGTCGAATGTGCGTGAGCTGGTGGCGCTTGCCAAGGCCAGGCACGACGGCGTGCGCTATGCGTCGTCGGGCATCGGTAGCCTGAACCAGCTGGCGGCCGAGGCGCTGGCCACTGAGGCCGGCGTGCATATGCTGCACGTGCCCTACAAGGGCGGCGGCCCGGCTGTGCAGGCGGTGCTGTCCAATGAGGTCGATATCTTCTTCAGCAGCTACGCCGCGGTGCAGGCGCACGTGGCCGCGCGCACGATCAAGGTGCTGGGCGTGACCGGCACCAGCCGCCTGCGCCAGCTGCCGCAGGTGCCCACGGTGGCCGAGCAAGGCATCAAGGGTTTCGAGGCGTATTCGTGGATCGGCGTGTTTGGTCCGGCCGACCTGCCGCCGGCGACGGTTGCGCGCATCCATGACGCGTTGGTCGAATCGCTGCGCCAGCCGCGCGTGGTCGATGCGCTGGCCGCGCAAGGCTTTGAGATTGTCGGCGGCAGCCCCGCCGAACTCGGCAACCTGGTGCGCCGCGAGCATGACAAATGGCAGGCGGTGGCGCGCAAGGCCAATATCCAGTTTGAATGAGCCAGTCCGGCGCGGTCGCGCGCCGTGACCCGGGGGGAAGCCGATGGCAACGCAAGCAGAAATGTTCGACCACGCCGTGGTGGTGTGCCCCGACCTCGATGCCGGGGCGCAGGCCTGGCAGCGGCTCGGCTTTACGCTGACGCCGCGCGGCTACCACACGCTGGGCTCGCAGAATCACTGCATCATGCTGCAGCGGGACTACCTCGAGCTGTTGCACGTGACCGCGCCCAATCCCAGCCGGCAGTATTACTGGGACGCCCAGGCGCGCGGCGGCGGCTGTGCGGCGATGTCGTGCAAGAGCGCCGATGCCTTTGCCACCGCGGCGCGGTTGCGCGCGGCCGGCTGGCATACCTCGGACCCGATCGAGTTTTCGCGTCCGGTGCGCCTGGACGATGGCAGCGAGCATCCGGCCACGTTCCGCGTGACCGCGCTCGACGACGCCCCGGGCGCGCGCTACTTCGTCTGCGAGCACCGCACGCCCGAACTGCTGTGGCGGCCTGAATGGACGCGCCATGCCAACGGCGCGCAGAGCATTGCGACGATGTTCCTGGTGGTGGCACCGGCCCTGGTGGACGCCGCCGCGCGTGCCTATGCGGAACTGACCGGCGGCGAGCTGACGCAGCTGAGCGAACATGTCAGCAGCCTGGCGCTGGACGATGCCGCACTGGTGCTCAGCACGCCGCAGGCTTTGGCGTCAGCCACCGGCACGGCGCATATCCGGCGCGACGTTCCGGGCTATGCGGCGATCCGGCTGCGCACCGATGACCTGGCGGCGGCGCGCGCCGGCTGGCGCGAGCAGGGTGTGCCGACGTATGACCTGAGCCCGCGCGAGACGCTGGTGCCGGTGCACGCCGCCAGCGGCGTGGCCTTGCTGTTCGAACAGCAGGGCTGAAATGCAAACTGGCGCCCCGCGGGGCGCCAGTGCTTGATGCCGAGGCAGACAGCCGGTCAGGCGCCGGCCTTGGCGTGATGCACGCCGGTCGAGCCAAAGCCGCCCGCGCCGCGTTCGCTGTCCTGGCTGAAATCCTCAACCGTCGAGAACACCGGCCGCAGCACCGGCACGAACATCATCTGCGCAATGCGCTCGCCCGGCTGGATCACGATCGGCTCGGTGCCCGGGGCGTTGCGGTTCCAGACGCTGACCATGATCTGGCCCTGGTAGTCGGCATCGATGACACCAATGGAATTTCCCAGCACCAGGCCCTTCTTGTGGCCCAGCCCGGAGCGCGGCACGATGGTCGCGGCCATGTACGGATTGCCCATGTGCACGGCGATGCCGGCCGGCACCAGCTGCGCGGGCGTGCCAGGCGCGATCGAGACGGGCGCGTCGACGCAGGCATGCAGGTCGATGGCGGCGGCCATCTCGCTCTGGTAGGCGGGCAGGCCCCACTCGTTCAGGCGCGCATCAAGCACCTTGATTTCGACGGTCGGGTTCAGAGGCTGGGTCATAAGCGGTATCGAAGAATTCGTTTTAACAATCAGGGGCGCGCGGGCCCGGGCAGGCGCTGGCCAATGGCCGCGACCAGCTGCCGTGCCAGCGACAGCTTGTCGGCACGCGGCAGCCGCGTCATGCCGGCGGCGTCGAACAGCACGATCTCGTTGTCGTCCAGCCCGAACGTGTGGTGGCCGATATTGCCCACCAGCAGCGGCACGCCCTTGCGCTGGCGCTTCTGCTCGCCGTACTGCTCCAGGTTCTCGCTCTCGGCGGCAAAGCCGACGCAATAGGGCGCATCGGTGCGGGCCGCGACCGCGGCCAGGATGTCAGGGTTCTGCACGAACTGCAGCGTCGGCGTATCGGTATCGTTGGCCTTCTTCAGCTTCTGCTGCGCGACCTCGGCCGGGCGCCAGTCCGCCACCGCGGCCACCGCGACAAAGACATCCACACCGGCCAGCTGCGCTATCACCGCGTCATGCATCTGCTGGGCGCTGCGCACGTCGGTGCGCATCACGCCGCGCGGGGTGGGCAGGCCGGTAGGGCCGGCTACCAGCAGTACTTCGGCACCCGCTTCGCGCGCGGCGCGCGCGATCGAGAAGCCCATCTTGCCGGACGACAGGTTGGTGATGCCACGCACCGGGTCGATCGCCTCGAAGGTCGGGCCGGCGGTGATCAGCATGCGCTTGCCTTGCAGCGGCTTGGGCTGGAAGAAGGCGATGATGTCGTCGAGCAGCTCTTCGGGCTCCAGCATGCGGCCGTCGCCGACCTCGCCGCAGGCCTGGTCGCCGCTGCCCGGGCCCAGGATCACCACGCCGTCGGCACGCAGCTGCGCGGCATTGCGCTGGGTGGCGGGGGCCGCCCACATCTGGCGGTTCATCGCCGGCGCCACCAGCAGCGGACAGTCGCGCGCGATGCACAGCGTGCTCAGCAGGTCGTCGCACAGGCCGTTGGCCAGGCGCGCCAGGAAGTCGGTCGAGGCCGGAGCAATGACGATGGCGTCGGCCTCGCGCGAGAGGTCGATATGCGCCATGTTGTTGTCGATGCGCGCGTCCCACTGCGACGTGAACACCGGCCGGCCGGACAGCGCCTGCATCGTCACCGGCGTGATGAAGTGCGTCGCCGCCTCGGTCATCGCCACCTGCACGGTGGCTCCGGCCTTGGTCAGCAGGCGGACCAGCTCGGCCGACTTGTAGCAGGCGATGCCGCCGGTCAGGCCAAGAACGATGTGCTTGCCGCGCAAATCCATGGTGAGGAACCTGGCTGGGGAGGGAAGGGAGATGATACCGGCGCTGCTCAGTGCTTGCGCACCCGCCGCAGTTCATCGACGATCAGCAGCACCGCGCCGACCGTGATGGCGCAGTCGGCCAGGTTGAAGGCCGGCCAGTGGTAATTGCGCACGTAAAAATCCAGGAAATCGATCACGTGACCGTAGACCACGCGGTCGATCACGTTGCCCACCGCGCCGCCCAGGATCAGCGACACCGCAAAGCAGAACAGCCGCTGGCCGGTATGGCGGTACAGCAGCCAGACGATGAACGCGCCCACCACCACGCCCAGGCCGGTGAAGAACCAGCGCTGCCAGCCGCCGGCGTCAGCCAGGAAGCTGAACGCCGCGCCCTTGTTGTAGACCAGCACCAGGTTGAAGAAGCCTGTCACCGGGCGCGATTCGCCGTAGCTGAAGCTGCGCACGATCACGATCTTGAAGAACTGGTCGAGCAACACCACCAGCAGCGCAAAGGCCATCCACAACAGCGGGGTGGTGCTGCTGGCAGCCTTGTTGTTGCGACGCGCCGGGCGCGCCGAACGGGACGTGGTCGATGCCATCAGGCATGGCTCCTGTGTTCGCCGGCGCCGAACAGGTTGCTGTTGCAGCGGCCGCAGAGAGTGGGATGGTCGGGGTTGTGGCCGACATCGGCGCGGTAGTGCCAGCAGCGCTCGCACTTGGCATGCGCCGACGGCGTCACCGTGACCAGCAGGTCGCCGGCCTCGGGCGCGGGCGCGACCTTGGCCGACGAGGTCAGCAGCACGAAGCGCAGGTCGTCGCCCAGGCTTTGCAGGGCGTCCAGCACCGGCCCGCCGGCCTGGATCGTCAACTCGGCCTGCAGCGACGAGCCGATCTCGCCTTCCACGCGCACCGCTTCCAGCTGCCGGGTGACCTCGGCGCGCACCTCGCGCAGCGTGTGCCATTTCTGCAGCAGGTCGTCGGCGTCGTCGACTTCCGGCACGGCGTAATAGGTGCTGGTGAAGATGGTGTCGGTGTGCGCGGTGCCGTGGGCGAAGATCTGCCACGCTTCCTCGGCGGTAAACGACAGGAATGGCGCCATCCAGTGCAGCATCGCCTGGGTGATGTGATACAGCGCGTTCTGCGCCGCGCGGCGCGCCTTCGAATCGGGCGCGGTGGTGTACAGGCGGTCCTTCAGCACGTCGAGGTAGAAGCCGCCCAGGTCTTCGGAGCAGAAGGTCTGCAGCTTGGCCACCACCGGGTGGAATTCATAGGCTTCGTAGTGCGACAGCACTTCCTTCTGCAGCTGCGCGGTCAGCGCCACGGCGTAGCGGTCGATCTCCAGCCACTCGGCGGCGGGCAGCGCGTGCTTGCCGTGGTCGTAGTCGGACAGGTTGGACAGCAGGAAGCGCAGCGTATTGCGGATGCGGCGATAGCCTTCCACCACGCGCTTGAGGATCTCGTCCGAGATCGACAGCTCGCCGGAGTAATCGGTCGACGCCACCCACAGGCGGATGATCTCCGCGCCCATCTTGTTCGAGATGTCCTGCGGCGACACGGTATTGCCGATCGACTTGGACATCTTGCGGCCTTCGCCGTCGACGGTGAAGCCGTGCGTCAGCAGCGCCTTGTAGGGCGGCTTGCCATACAGCATCGAGGCGGTCAGCAGCGACGAGTGGAACCAGCCGCGGTGCTGGTCCGAGCCTTCCAGGTACAGGTCGGCCAGGCGGCCGTCGGGCTGGTCGGCGCTGGGGTCGTACAGGTCGTCGCGGTGCGAGCCGCGGATCACGGTCCAGTGCGTGGTGCCGGAATCGAACCAGACGTCGAGCGTGTCGCGGTTCTTCTCGTACTGGCTGGCCTCGTCGCCCAGCAACTCGGCCGGGTCCAGCGCCTGCCAGGCTTCGATGCCGTGCTGCTCGACGCGCCTGGCGATCGCTTCCAGCAGTTCAGGCGTGCGCGGATGCAGCGCGCCGGTTTCCTTGTGCACGAAGAACGCCATCGGCACGCCCCACTGGCGCTGGCGCGACAGCGTCCAGTCCGGACGGTTGGCGATCATGTTGTGCAGGCGCTGCTTGCCCCAGGCCGGGTAGAACTCGGTGGCGTCGATGCCGGCCAGCGCGGTCTCGCGCAGGGTCGGCACGGGCTTGCCGTTTTCTTCCGCCGGATCCACGTCCATGCCCGCGAACCACTGCGAGGTGGCGCGGTAGATGATCGGCGTCTTGTGACGCCAGCAGTGCATGTAGCTGTGGGTGTACTTGTGCGAATTGAACAGGTTGCCCGATTCCTGCAGCGCATCGACGATCTTGGGGTTGGCGTCCCAGATCGACAGCCCGCCAAACAGCGGCAGCGTGGCGGCATAGACGCCGTTGCCCATCACCGGGCTGATGATGTCCGAGTCCGGCATGCCGTGGGCCTTGCACGACTGGAAGTCTTCCACGCCATAGGCCGGCGCCGAGTGCACGATGCCCGAGCCGGTGTCGGTGGTGACGTAGTCGCCCAGGTAGATGGGGGAGAGGCGGTCATAACCCGACTCCATCCTGGCCAGGGGATGGTGGAAGCGGATTTCCGACAGGGCCGCACCGGTGGTGGTGGCCACCACCTCGCCTTGCAGGCCGTAGATCTTCAGCTGCTCTTCGACGCGTTCGGTAGCCAGGATCAGGTGGCCGCGCGGGGTGTCGACCAGCGCGTATTCCACCTCGGGGTGCACGTTCAGCGCCTGGTTGCTCGGGATGGTCCACGGCGTGGTGGTCCAGATCACGATCCAGCCAGGCCTGGCGTTGATCTGCTCGACCGGCACCTTGAACGCGTGCGCCAGCTTGTCGGTTTCGGCGAACGGGAAGCCCACGTCGATCGACAGGTCGACCTTGTCCTTGTATTCGACTTCGGCCTCGGCCAGCGCCGAGCCGCAGTCGAAGCACCAGTTCACCGGCTTCAGGCCGCGGAACACATAGCCCTTTTCCATGATCTTGCCGAGCGCGCGCAGCTCATCCGCCTCGTTGCTGTAGTTCATGGTCAGGTACGGGTGGTCCCAGTCGCCGAGCACGCCCAGGCGCTCGAAGTCCACCCTCTGCCGCTGGATCTGCTCGGTGGCGTAGGCGCGTGCCTTGGCCTGGACTTCCTGCACCGGCAGGCCCTTGCCGAACTTCTTTTCGATCTGGATCTCGATCGGCATGCCGTGGCAATCCCAGCCCGGCACGTAGACGGCGTCCAGCCCGGTCAGGCCGCGCGCCTTGATGATCATGTCCTTCAGCACCTTGTTGACGGCGTGGCCGATATGGATATCGCCGTTGGCATACGGGGGGCCGTCGTGCAGCACGAACTTCTTCGCGCCCTTGCGCGCCGCGCGGATCTTCTTGTAGAGCTGCTTGTCCTGCCACTGCTTGACCCATTGCGGCTCGCGCTTGGGCAGGTCGCCACGCATCGGGAAGGGCGTGTCGAGCAGGTTGACGGGATACTTGTTCTTCTCGGGCTTGGCGCGTTTGTCGTCAGACATTTCGATTCTCAGGGCAATTCGGTTGGCGCGCGGCCGGCGCTGGGCGGCGGGCGCGCGAAAAGACTGGGGCAGGCGGCGTGCGAACCGGGCCCGCGCAGCGGGGTGCGGGGCGCCGGCCGCTACCTAATTCGGTCGGTGGCCGAGGTGGCGAAATCGCGGCTGCCGATGCCTTCCGCCGCGGCGCCTGGCGCCGTCAGGCCGAAGAAGGCGCGCGCATCGGCGCTATCCTTGGCGATCGCGGCGGTGAGTTCGTCGAGGGAGTCGAAGCGCGCCTCGTCGCGCAGCTTCTTCATGAATTCGACCCGCACCAGCTTGCCGTACAGGCTTTCATTGAAATCGAACAGGTGGACTTCCAGCAGCACCCGGCCGGCGTCCTCGATGGTCGGGCGCACGCCGATGCTGGCCACGCCGGGCAGCGGCTGGTCGGCGATGCCGTGCACCTGCACCACGAAGATGCCGCTGACCGCGGGCCGCTTGTGCGAAATGCGCAGGTTCAGCGTCGGGAAGCCGAGGTCGCGGCCGAGCTTGCGGCCGTGGATCACGTGGCCGCTGATGGCGTAGCCGTGCCCGAGCAGGCGTCGCGCGTGCTCGAGGTCGCCCTCGGCCAGCGCCTGGCGCACCGCCGAGCTGGAGATGCGGATGCCACCTTCGGACACCGAGCCCATCTGCTCGACATCGAACCCGTAGCGGCGCCCGGCTTCCTGCAGGTAGGCAAAGTCGCCGGCGCGTTTGGCGCCGAAGCGGAAATCGTCGCCGACCAGCAGCCAGCGGGTATGCAGGCCGTGCCAAAGCACGTTCTCGACGAACTCCTGCGGCGACTGGCCGGCAAAGTGGGCGTTGAAATGTTCCACCACCACGCGGTCCACGCCGTTGCGGCGCAGGCTTTCCAGCTTGTCGCGCAGCAGTGCGATGCGGGTGGGGGCCTTGTCAGGCGTGAAGAACTCGCGGGGATGCGGTTCGAAGGTCATCACGCACAGCGGCAGGCCGCGCGCGTCCGCCGCCGCGCGCGCACGCGCGAGCAGCGACTGGTGGCCGCGATGCACACCGTCGAAATTGCCGATGGTGAGCGCGCAGGGCGCCCGGCTCTCGGCGTTGGGCAGGCCGCGGAAGACTTTCACGGGGACGGCGGGAAGGGATTCGGGTAAAGCGAGCATTATAAGGCGAATGGGTCGGCTTGCCGCTGCCGCCGGCCCGGGCTCGCCCCCGCGCTGCGGCTTTTGTGCCGCAACCGGCCCTCCCGCCATGGCGCTATGCCACAAAAGGCGGCATGATAGGCGCCACTTTGGCTCACTGCGGTGGCCACTGCGGTAGCCCACTACAGGCCTGCCGCAGGCGTCGCCGCGCGGCGTGCCCGATCTTCGCCCATTCCTGATTCCCAGTTGAAAGCGCTGACCTATCGGTTCTTTTCCCGGCTCCTGCCCCGGGGCCTGCCTCAGTCGAGCGCCGAGCTCGACGTCGAAACGCGCGCCAAGCTGATGGCGATCGTGCACAAGAATGCGCCGACCGCGATCGTCTCCTCGGTGCTGCTGCCCGCGCTGACCACCATCGGCTTCTGGAACGACGTCAACCGCGCTGCGCTGCTGGGCTGGTGCGCGGTAATGCTGGTGCTGACGGCCGGCGGGCTGTGGTTCTACATTGGCTACCAGCGCGACCACGCCTTGATGAGCCGTTCCGCGCACACGCGCAAGTGGTGGAACAACATGCGCGCGGTCGCTTTCCTGACCGGCGTGACCTGGGGCAGTTCGGCGCTGCTGCATTTGTATACAGGCTCGCCGGTGTTCTCCAGCGTGCTGTACCTGCTGACGCTCGGGGTGCTTGCCGGCGGCGCGGTATCGCAGGCACCGGTGCCGTCGAACCTGATCTACGCCGGCGTGCCGATCCTGGTACCAAACCTGCTGATGGCGGAATTCGCTTTCCCGGGCCATGGCGCCTATGTGCAGGGCCTGCTGGCGATCTACGCACTGATGCTGTCGCGCCACGCCTTCAACCTGCAGGTCACGCTGGTGCGCGCGATCCAGCTGGAGGGCGACAGCCGGCGCCTGGCCAAGCAGTTCCAGGACGAAAAGGAGCGGGCGCTGCATGCCAGCGAAGAGAAGTCGCGCTTCCTGGCCGCGGCCAGCCATGACTTGCGCCAGCCGGTGCATGCGCTGGTGATGCTGGTCGAGGCGCTGCGCGCGCGCAACCAGTCGAGCGCGCTGCATCCGCTGGTGGAGCAGGTGGCGGCGGGCACCCAGACCATCGACCTGTTGTTCCGCTCGCTGCTGGACTTGTCCAAGCTGGAAGGGCGCAAGGTGCTGCCCACGCTGGAGCCCTGCGAACTGGGCGCACTGATCCGCGATGTGATGAGCCAGTTTGCCGCCGACGCGCGTGAAAGCGGGCTGACCCTGACCCCGCGCGTGCCCGACGAGCTGTACGCGATGGCCGAGCCGGTGCTGCTGCGCCGGGCCCTGTTCAACCTGGTGCAGAACGCGCTGCGCTACACCCAGCGCGGCGGCGTGCTGGTGACCGCGCGCCAGCGCCGCAAGAACGTGCGGCTGGAAGTCTGGGACACCGGTGCCGGCGTCACGCCCGAGCATCTGCCGGACATCTTCTCGCCGTACTACCAGGTTCATAACCCGCAGCGCGATCCGTCGCAGGGCCTGGGCCTGGGGCTGGCGATCTTCAAGGAATGCGTGCGGCTGATGCGGGGCACCTATGGCGTGCGCTCGGTGCCGGGCAAGGGGTCGGTGTTCTGGTTCGCGCTGGCGCCGGTGCCGGCCGAGACCGTGGCCAGCGTGCGCGAGATGCGCGCCATGGCGCAAGCCCAGGAGGCCAAGCCCGATCGCCTGCAGGGCACGGTGCTGGTGGTCGACGACGACAGCCAGATCCGCAAGGCCTGGATTGCGCTGATGGAGGCCTGGGGCATCCGCGTGGCCTGCGCCGCGCATGGTGCCGAGGCCGACAAGCTGTTTGCCCAGGGCCTGCGCCCGGACATCATCTTCTGCGACCTGCGCCTGCCCGGCAGCGAGAATGGCCTGGACTTGCTCGAGCGCTGGCAGAACACGCAACCGCAGGCGCGCAGCGCATTGCTGACGGGGGATCTGAAGTCAGCCGCGCTGGCGGCGGCGGAAGAGGCAGGCTATTTCGTGCTGCCCAAGCCGGTGGATCCGGCCTCGCTGCGGATGCTGCTACGGCGCTGGCTGCGGCCGGCCTAGGGGGCGGCCGGCGGGCCCACGCCAGCGGTGAGGGCGGTGGCTCGCCCTACTGAGCCCTACTGACGCAGCCGGAACCGTTCCATGCGCGACATCACCTGCATGCGGGTGCGCACGCCCAGCCGCTGCAGGATGGCGGACACGTGTTCCTTGACGGTGTTCTCGGTCAGCCCCAGCCGCCGCGCGATCACCTTGTTCGGCAGGCCTTCCAGCACCAGCGCCAGCACCGAGCCCTGGCGCGGCGTCAGGCCCAGTTCCGCCGGCGTGACCGGAATGCCGTGGGCCGGGCCGAACGACTGCGCGCGCCCGTTAAGGGCTTCATCGGTAGGGAAGGCGGTGTCGCCGGCCAGCACCTTGCGCACCGCGGCGGTGAAGGCATTGGCATCCAGGTGCTTGCCGACGAAGCCGCACGCCGACAGCGCACGGGCGCGGCCGACGATTTCAGGGGTGGCCTCGGCCGACATGAAGATAAAGCGCGCGCCCGGGATCACGGTCTTGAACGTCTGCATGGCATCGAAGCCGGTACCGTCGTTCAGCCAGATATCGAGCAGCACGATATCCGGGCGCAAGCCTTGCTGCAGGCTGGCCAGGGCCTCGCGGGCGCTGCCGGCGGCATGGACTGCCACATCCGGCATGACTTCGGCCAGGAAGGCGGTGGTCCCTGACAAGGCCATAGGATGATCATCGACCACCAACAACGTCGGTGCAGCGTTCGACATGCGAATTCCCGTTCAATTTACCCGTTTCGTCCTTGTTGTCACCTCTGCAGAGGACCTGTGTCATGCACAGGAATGGCGCGTGGACGTGGGGCCCACTCTAGCAGAGGGGGCGAAGCGTCACAATCCGTCAATCGGGTGATACGGCCTCGCTACCACAGATGCCCGGTTTGGCGCCTGTCCGGATCTCGTGAATTAAGCACGTACTGGTTTGGCTTTACCGGAGTTTAGCCCCTCGCCTTGGTAGAATTGCGCGATGAAAAAAATTGTCATCTTGATTTCCGGGCGAGGCTCCAACATGGAAGCCATCGTCCGGGCCTGCGCAGGCGGCGGCTGGCCCGCCCGCGTGGCGGCGGTCCTGTCGAACCGGCCGGACGCCCCGGGCTTGCAGTTTGCGCGCCAGCAAGGCATTGAAACCGGCGTGGTGGACCATCGCCAGCACCCTGACCGGGCCGCATTCGACGCGGCGCTGGCCGAGGCCATCGATGCGCACGCCCCCGACCTGGTGGTGCTGGCGGGTTTCATGCGTATACTCACGCCCGGCTTTGTCGACCGCTACGCGGGCCGGCTGCTGAACATCCATCCGTCGCTGCTGCCGTGCTTCCCCGGCCTGAACACCCACCAGCAGGCGCTGGATGCCGGCGTCAAGCTGCATGGCGCCACCGTGCATTTCGTGACGCCGGAGCTGGATCATGGCCCGATTGTGATCCAGGCAGCACTCGACGTGCAGCCGGCGGACACGCCCGCCACCCTGGCCGAGCGCCTGCTTGCGTGCGAGCACGTGATTTACCCCCGCGCCGTGCAGTGGTTCGTCGAGGACCGGCTGCAGCTCCAGAACGGCGTTGTCAACGTTATCAACCCGGCCGAACCGCAATTGCTGATGGCCATCTCCGCCGCAACCCCGGCGGCAGGAGTCGAGGCATGAGCCGTACCCAGGCAGGCAACCGTTCGCCGCGCGGCGAGGGCCGCGCCCCCGCGCGCAGCAAGGGCAAGGGCAGCCCGATCCGCAAGTCGCCCAACGCCAACGGCGCCCCGGTGCGCACGCATGGCGGGCTGCATGCCACCCATATCCAGCATATCGATCGCCTGCTGGGCAAGGTCATGCTGTTCGCGCGTCCCGCCGATGCGGTGGTCAGCTACTACTTCCGCGAAAACGCCAAGCTTGGCCACCGCGAGCGCGGCATCATTGCCGAAGCGATCTACGCGGTGCTGCGCCGGCGCGTCGAGTTCGCGCAGTTTGCCGAGAGCGGCACGGGGCCGGCCTCGCGCCGCCTGGCGCTGCTGGGACTGGCGGCGACGCTGGGCCGCGATACGCTGTCGCCGTTCCTGTATCCCGATGAAGCCGAATGGCTGGACCGCCTGACCACCATCGAGCGCGCCAGCCTGGCGCCGCGCGTGCGCGCCAACCTGCCCGAGTGGCTGTACGACGAACTGGTGCGCCAGCATGGCGAGGCCTTTGCCGCGGCCCTGGGCGACGCCTGGCTGCGCCCGGCGCCGCTGGACCTGCGCGTCAACCTGGCCAAGACCAGCCGCGAGGCCGCGCTGGCCGAGCTGCAGGCCGCAGGCCTCGGCGCCGAACCGACGCCGATGGCGCCGGCCGGCATCCGCATGGCTGGCAAGCCGGCGCTGAACCAGCTGCCGATCTTCGTCAATGGCCTGGTCGAGGTGCAGGACGAGGGCAGCCAGCTGCTGTGCAACCTGGTGGCGCCCAAGCGCGGCGAGATGGTGGTCGACTTCTGCGCCGGCGCGGGCGGCAAGACCCTGGCGCTGGGCGCGGCAATGCGCTCGACCGGCCGGCTCTACGCCTTCGACGTCTCGGAAAAGCGCCTGGCCAACCTGAAGCCGCGGCTGGCGCGCAGCGGCCTGTCCAACGTCCATCCGGTGCTGATCGATTCGGAGCGCGACGCCAAGATCAAGCGCCTGGCCGGCAAGGCCGACCGCGTGCTGGTGGACGCCCCCTGCAGCGGCCTGGGCACGCTGCGCCGCAATCCCGACCTGAAATGGCGGCAATCGCCGGAGTCGGTGCTGGAACTGACCGCCAAGCAGAGCGCGATCCTGGATTCCGCGGCGCGGCTGGTGAAGGGCGGCGGGCGGGTGGTCTACGCAACCTGCAGCGTGCTGGAAGCCGAGAACGAGCAGATCGTGCGCGACTTCCTGGCGGCGCACCCCAACTTCCGACTGGTGCCGGCGGCCGAAGTGCTGGCCGAGCAGAAGATCGAAGTGGCGGGACTGCCGGACAACGGCATGTTTGCCTTGTACCCGCACCTGCACCAGACCGATGGCTTCTTTGCCGCGGTGCTGGAGCGCACCAGCTGATCCCGGTTCCCCGCCGCGCCGCCCGCCGCGCGTGCGGGCGGCCCACACTGAAGCTCCACCATGAACGGTGAAACCCTGCCCGACCTCGGCGGCCTGAAAGACCTGAAAGCCTCGCATTCGATGTTCGGCAAGATGCTGGACGACCTGATCCGCGATGCCGGCGGTCCCGGCTTTTTCTGGCAATTGCTGGTGCTGGCCGGCTGCCTGGCGGTGGCGTGGCCGCTGGCGCGCTTCGTGGTGCGGCGGTTGGAGGCGCGCTACGAAGGTTCCAGCTTCTCGGTGCGCTTTGCCGCCGCCAGCCTGGAGCGCGCGATGTTTCCGCTCGCCGGCTGGGCGTTGGTGCTGGTGGCCCGCTTTGCGCTGGCCCCGCTGATCCCGGTCAGCGTGCTGCGGCTGGCGCTGGTGCCGCTGTTCGGCATCACCGCGCTGAATTTCACCTTCTATGTGCTGCGCCGCGTGATGTCGGGCAGCGGCCAGCTGCACGGCATGCTGCTGCTGGTGGAAAAGGTCCTGACCACGCTGGTCTGGGTCGGCATGGCGCTGTATGTGCTGGGCGTGCTGGGCGATGTGGTGGGCTGGATGGAGAGCGTGCGCTTTTCCATTGGCGGCAAGCAGAAGATCGGTGTCGCCGAGACCCTGATGGCGGTGGTCTGGATCCTGCTGACGGTGCTGGTGGCGCTGTGGTTCGGCTCGTGGCTGGAAGAGCGGCTGATGCGTTCGGCCAACCTCGACGGCAACCTGAAGGTGGTGCTGACGCGGATCTCCAAGGCCTTGCTGCTGCTGGTGTCGCTGCTGCTGAGCCTGTCGCTGGTGGGCATCGACCTGACCGTGCTGTCGGTATTCGGCGGCGCACTCGGCGTGGGCCTGGGGCTGGGGCTGCAGAAGATCGCCAGCAATTACATCTCGGGCTTCATCATCCTGCTGGACCGCTCGGTCAAGCTGGGCGACCAGATCACGGTGGACAAGTACACCGGCATCGTGTCGCAGATCCGTACCCGCTACACCGTGGTGCGCAATGGCGATGGCGAAACCCTGGTGCCGAACGAACAGCTGGTGGCACAGTCGGTGCAGAACCATTCGTTCTCGAATACCAATGTGCGCGTGGCGACCCGCGTGCAGGCCGACTACAGCGCTGATCCGGAAACCGTGATCGCCCTGCTGACGGCGTGCGTGCGCGACCTGCCGCGCGTCCTGCCTGATCCGGAGCCGGCCGCCTTCCTGGTGCTGTTCGCCGACAGCGGCATCGAGTACGAAGTCGCCGTCTATGTCGCCGATCCGCAAAACGGCAAGCTCGGGGTGCAGTCGGCGATGAACCGCGCCATCTGGCGCACGCTGCGCGAGCACGGCATCTCGATCCCATACCCGCAGCGCGAGTTGCGTGTGATGCATGAGACCCCGGTGTCAGGCACTGGCGCACCGACGGCGAACCCCTTGCCAGAGGCCGCCAACGCCTCCTGAGCGCCTCGGCAGGCTACAGGCCGGGGGAGCGGCGGATTCAGCACCCGTGGAACGAAAACCGTTGCGCCCCGTCCAAATCCGGGAAATAGCGTATGCTTGCGCCCTTTGCGATCCGGTAGAATGCCGGGTTGTCGCGGGTTGAGACATCCCGCTCCGACATCAGACAGCCGCCAGATTGCAGCGGCTCGTACCTGGCTCGCATTCACGAGCCGCTAGCCACGGGCGGCACCAGACTTGCCTGCCCGGGGGAACCCGGAGCGACTTCGGGTCCTGTGGCAAGCGCCAGACAGCTATCGCAATCAACTGATTCGCAGCTATTTTTTCTGCGCGTTGTGTGTACCGGCCGAGCCGGCTTGCACGGGAAAGTCCCTGTTTAACCGACGGAGAACAGTTTGTTCGACACTATTCTTGACTGGGCCGCCAACGGCCTCGCCAACTGGACCTGGTGGGAGATCGTCATCTACACGCTCGTGATGACGCATATCACGATCGCCGGCGTCACCATCTTCCTGCACCGCTGCATGGCGCACCGGTCGCTGGATCTGCACCCCATCGCGCAGCACTTCTTCCGCTTCTGGCTGTGGCTGACCACGGGCATGGTCACGCGCGAGTGGACCGCCATCCATCGCAAGCACCACGCCAAGTGCGAAACCGAAGACGATCCGCACAGCCCGCAGACCCGCGGCATCCGCAAGGTGCTGCTGGAAGGCGCCGAACTGTATCGCGCCGAGGCCAAGAACAAGGAAACCGTCGCCAAGTTCGGCCATGGCTGCCCCAACGACTGGATCGAGCGCAACGTGTACTCGCGCTTCGGCTGGCAGGGCGTCGGCCTGATGCTGATCATCGACCTGGCGCTGTTCGGCGTGATCGGCATGACCGTGTGGGCGGTGCAGATGCTGTGGATCCCGATCCATGCCGCCGGCGTCATCAATGGCCTGGGCCACTGGTGGGGCTACCGCAACTACGATTGCGAGGACGCATCGACCAACGTGTCGCCGTGGGGCCTGATCATCGGCGGCGAAGAGCTGCACAACAACCATCACACGTATCCGACCTCGGCCAAGTTTTCGATCAAGTGGTATGAGTTCGACGTGGGCTGGGGCTATATCCGCGCGATGCAGGCGGTCGGCCTGGCCAAGGTCAAGAAGACCCCGCCCAAGGCGCGCCTGGTGGAAGCCCGTCCGGTCGACCACAACACGCTGGAAGCCATCATTGCCAACCGCTATGACGTCATGGCGCGCTACGCCAAGGCCGTCAAGGGCGCGTTCCGCCAGGAGCTGGAAAAGCTCAAGGAAGGGCGCGTGGCTGAGTACCGCAGCTTCAAGCCCGCCGGCAAGTGGTTCCACCGCGAGGAAACCAAGCTGGCCGCGCAGCAGCGCGAGCAGCTGGCGAGCATCGTCGAGCACAACAAGGCGCTGCAGACTTTCGTCGAAATGCGCCGTGAACTGGCCGCCATCTGGGGCCGTTCCAACCTGACGCGCGAGCAGCTCCTGCAGCAGCTGCAGGCCTGGTGCCACCGTGCCGAGGCCAGCGGTATCCAGGCGCTGCATGATTTCTCGCTGCGCCTGCGCCGCTACGCCTGATACAATTCGGCCGCGCCGTATGGTTTGACAAAGCCCCGCCCATGGCGGGGCTTTTGTTTTAGATAAACTCCCCCATGTTCTGGCCGGCCGCACCCTGTTGGCGGAGGTCTAGAGGAGTACCCGGAGATGACCCCACAATCGATCAAGACCGTCGAGTTCGAGAAGCCGAACCTGATGGATGCCGAAAACGCCGCAGGCGCCAGTTGCGTGGCCCATGCCTGGGCCAAGGTGCCGCCAGTGCTGTCGCCTGATGAACGCCAGTCGCTGAAGGAGCGTATCCGCCGCTTGCTGAAGGAGCGCAATGCGGTGCTGGTGGCGCACTACTACGTCGACGCCGACCTGCAGGACCTCGCCGAAGAAACCGGCGGCTGTGTTTCCGACTCCCTCGAAATGGCGCGTTTCGGCCGCGACCACGAAGCCAGGACGCTGGTGGTGGCCGGCGTGCGCTTCATGGGCGAGACCGCCAAGATCCTCAGCCCCGAGAAGACCGTGCTGATGCCGGACCTGGACGCGACCTGCTCGCTCGACCTGGGTTGCCCGGCCGACGAATTCGCCGCCTTCTGCGATGCGCATCCGGATCGCACCGTGGTGGTCTACGCCAACACCAGTGCCGCCGTGAAGGCGCGCGCGGACTGGATGGTGACCTCGAGCATCGGCCTGAAGATCGTCGAGCACCTGCATGCGCAGGGCAAGAAGATCCTGTGGGCACCGGACAAGCACCTGGGCAGCTATATCCAGAAGCAGACCGGTGCCGACATGCTGCTGTGGCAGGGCTCGTGCCTGGTGCACGACGAGTTCAAGGGCATCGAGCTGGACCTGCTGCGCCGTGAATTCCCCAACGCCAAGATCCTGGTGCATCCGGAATCGCCGGAGAACGTGGTGGCGCAGGCCGATGTAGTCGGATCCACCTCGCAGCTGATCGAGGCCGCGCAGAAGCTGGACGCGACCGAATTCATCGTCGCCACCGACAACGGCATCCTGCACAAGATGCGCATGGCCGCGCCGGGCAAGCGCTTCATCGAAGCGCCCACCGCCGGCAACAGCGCCACCTGCAAGAGCTGCGCGCATTGCCCGTGGATGGCGATGAACGCGCTGACCAACCTGGCCGAGGTGCTGGAGACCGGCCGCAACGAGATTCATGTCGATCCCGTGATCGGCCGCCAGGCGGTCACGTGCATCGACCGCATGCTGGACTTCGCTGCCGCGCAGAAGCGCAATGTACGGCCGTCGGCCGACCTGGCCAAAGAGCAGGCGCTGTTCCAGGGGATCGGCCCGGCATGAGCGTGAACCCGATTTTCGATAGCTACGGCCCGGCTCTGCAGGCAGCGCTGCAGGCCAACGTGCAGGCGGCCATCGCGGAGGATGTCGGCAGCGGCGACCTGACCGGCCTGCTGGTGCCCGCGGACAAGGCCGCGCACGCGCGCGTGATCGTGCGCGAGTCGGCGGTGCTGTGCGGCCAGCCGTGGTTCGATGCCTGCATGCGCGCGGTGGACCCGGCCCTGGCAGTGCGATGGCTGCAGCAGGAAGGCGACCGCATGGCGCCGGACTCGGTGGTGTGCGAGATTACGGGCCCGGCCCGCGCGCTGCTGACCGCCGAGCGGCCGTCGCTGAATTTCCTGCAATTGTTGTCGGGCGTGGCAACCGCCACGCGTCGCTATGCCGACCTGATCGCCGGCACCCGTGCGCGCGTGCTCGATACCCGCAAGACGCTGCCCGGCCTGCGCCTGGCGCAGAAGTACGCGGTCCGTATCGGCGGCGGCGAGAACCAGCGGCTGGCGCTGTATGACGGCATCCTGATCAAGGAAAACCATATCGCCGCGGCCGGCAGCATCGGCGCGGCGATGCGGGCGGCGCTGGCGCTCGATACGCAGGCGTCGGTGCAGATCGAGGTAGAGTCCCTGGCCGAGCTGGAACAAGCCTTGGCCGCCGGGGCGAAGTCGGTGCTGATCGACAACTTCACCGTGCCGATGATGCAGGACGCAGTGAAGATCAACCAGGGCAGGGCGCTGCTGGAAGTGTCGGGCGGCGTCAACGCCGAGACCATCCGCACCTTCGCCGAGACCGGCGTCGACCGGATCTCGGTGGGCGCGCTGACCAAGGATGTGCGCGCGACGGATTACTCGCTGCGGATCATTGGCTGAGGGCTTGTTTCCCTCTCCCGCAAGCGGGAGAGGGAGCACGCAGTCGGCGGATTGGCGGCTCAGCGCTTGCGGACTGCAGGCGGCTGCATGACCGTCGGCAGCGCTTTCGGCAACGAATCCGGATAGTCCCGGCTGAAATGCAGGCCGCGGCTTTCATGGCGCGAGTAGGCGCTGTCGACGATCAGCGAGGCTACCTCCACCAGGTTGCGCAGTTCCAGCAAATCGCGCGTGACGCGGAAATTGGCGTAATACTCGGCAATCTCCTCGCGCAGCAGCACGATGCGGTGCTGCGCGCGTTCCAGGCGCTTGCTGGTGCGCACGATGCCGACGTAATTCCACATCATGCGACGCAACTCGTCCCAGTTGTGGGACACCACGACTTCTTCGTCGGCATCCGACACGCGGCTCTCGTCCCACGCTGGCAGCGCGATATTGGGCGCGCCGGCCTTGTCCTGCGCTGCGATGTCTTCCGCGGCGGCGCGGCCGATCACCATGCATTCGAGCAGCGAGTTCGAAGCCAGCCGGTTGGCGCCGTGCAGGCCGGTGCAGGCGGTTTCGCCCACGGCGTAGAGGTTGCCGATATCGGTGCGGCCCATGGTGTCCGTGACCACGCCACCGCAGGTGTAGTGCGCGGCCGGCACCACCGGGATGGGCTCGCGCGTGATATCGATGCCGAGTTCCAGGCAGCGCGCATGGATGGTCGGGAAGTGTTCTTTCAGGAAGGCTTCAGGCTGGTGCGTGATATCGAGATAGACGCAGTCCAGTCCGCGCTTCTTCATTTCGAAGTCGATCGCGCGCGCGACCACGTCGCGCGGGGCCAGTTCGGCGCGCTCATCGTGCTCGGGCATGAAGCGCGTGCCGTCGGGCAGCTTGAGCAGCCCGCCTTCGCCACGCACCGCTTCGGAGATCAGGAAGGACTTGGCATAGGGGTGGTACAGGCAGGTCGGGTGGAACTGGATGAACTCCATGTTCGACACCCGGCAGCCCGCGCGCCAGGCCATGGCAATGCCGTCGCCGGTGGCCGTGTCCGGGTTGGTGGTGTAAAGATAGACCTTGCCCGCACCGCCCGCGGCCAGCACGGTGTGCGTGGCGGTGACGGTGTGCACGGCCCCGGTGCGGTCGTCCAGCACGTAAAGGCCGTAGCAGCGGTTGCCCGGCAGCCCCATCTTGCGCGAAGTGATCAGGTCGATCGCGAAGTGGTCTTCCAGGATGGTGATGTTCGGGTGCTGCGTGGCCTGCTGCAGCAGCGTGCTGACCACGGCATGGCCAGTGGCGTCGGCGGCGTGGATGATGCGCCGGCGGCTATGGCCGCCTTCGCGGGTCAAGTGGAAGCCCAGCTCGGCCTGCGCGTCGCGCGTGAACGGCACGCCGCGGTCGATCAGCCACTGGATCGCCTCGCGCCCGTGCTCCACGATAAAACGCGTGGCCTCCTCATCGCACAGCCCCGCACCAGCAACGAGCGTGTCCTGCGTATGCTCATCATGGCTGTCGCCAGAATCCAGCACGGCGGCGATGCCGCCTTGCGCCCAGTCACTGGCGCCTTGCGTCATGGCGCGCTTGCTGAGGATGGCCACCCGGTGGGTGTCGGCCAGTTGCAATGCGACCGTAAGGCCGGCCAGGCCGCTGCCGACGATGGCGACGTCGAAATTCATGGTGCAAGGAGAGCGCCGGCAGGGCGCTTGGCAGGTGGGGGAAACGGCAAAGTCTACACCCGGCGCACCATCCCGTGCATCAGTAGACGGGGCCGAGGTGAAATCGCCGGGCAACAAAAAGCCCCGCGGCAGGGCGGGGCTTTCTGGCGGGATACCGGATCAATTACTTGATCTTGGTTTCCTTGTAAGCGACGTGCTTGCGGGCGACGGGATCGAACTTCATGATCTCCATCTTTTCCGGCATGGTGCGCTTGTTCTTGGTGGTGGTGTAGAAGTGACCCGTACCTGCGGTCGATTCCAGCTTGATCTTGTCGCGGCCGCCCTTGCTTGCCATGATGTACTCCTAATTAGACTTCGCCGCGTGCGCGCAGGTCGGCGAGCACGGAGTCGATGCCTTTCTTGTCGATCAGGCGCAGGCCGGCGTTCGAGACGCGCAGGCTCACCCAGCGGTTTTCGGATTCAACGAAGAAACGACGATTCTGCAGGTTGGGCAGAAAACGGCGCTTGGTCTTGTTGTTTGCGTGGGAAACGTTGTTGCCGACCATCGGCGCTTTCCCGGTCACTTGACAGACGCGTGCCATGAAGCACTCCTAAATCTTCTATTCGTGGACAATGTTCGCAACAGATCAACAAAAGGCGCGCGGGCCCGGACTGCAGCGGTTGAGACTTCAGCAAAACGGGCATTATAGACCGGATTCCCCCGGCGAATCAATGCCTTCTGTGCTCTGCCGCAGCCGGGTGTTGCGCTCCGGTTCAGTCGTGGCGTAGGCGTCACAGCCCGGGCAGGCGCTCGCAGGATTCCGCCAGCGAGCGGATTTCATGCCCCGCCACGATGAAGTGGTCGAGCAGCCGCACATCGATCAGGTCGAGCGTGCGCGCCAGTTCGCGCGTCAGGTGGATGTCGCTCTGGCTGGGCTCGGTGGTGCCGCGCGGATGGTTGTGGGCAACGATGACGCCGGCCGCATTATGCGCCAGCGCCTGGCGCGCCACCTCGCGCGGATAGACCGAGGTGCGCGTCAGCGTGCCGCGGAACAACTCCTCGCTGGCAAGCATGCGGTTGCCGGGATCCAGGAACAGGCACATGAAGACCTCATGCTGCAGCGGTGCCAGAGTCAGGCGCAGGTAGCCGCGCACCGACTCCGGCGAGTTGAAGCCGGCGGGCAGCCGCAGCGACTCGGCCAGCGCGCGCCGGGCCAGTTCCGGGATGGCCTGCAACTGGGCGAACTTTGCGGCGCCCATGCCACGGACGCCGCTCAGGGCGTGCCCCTCGGCCGCGAACAGGGCGGTCAGCGAGCCGAAGCGGTGCAGCAGCTCGCGTGCGAGGTCCACGGCACTCTTGCCGGCCGCGCCCACGCGCAGCAAAACGGCCAGCAATTCGGCATCGGACAGGGCGGCAGGGCCGCTTTCCAGCAGTTTCTCGCGGGGCCGCTCGCAGGCGGGCCATTTGGCAATGGTCATGGGCATCCAGAGTAGTCGCGTCAGGAACAGGGGCCTGCGGCCCTGGGGCGGCGGGCTATGGGCCAGTCGAATACAATACGGGTTGTTCCCTGGTTGATCACCCATGAATTTGCAAACTTTCGCGTCGGAAGCCGACGGCGGCACGGCTGGCCGCAAGACTGTCCAGGCCGACTCTTTCCTGACCCTGCACTACAGCATCGCGCTCGAGAACGGCACCGAGGTCGTCAGCACGTTCGAGGAGAAGCCCGCCACGCTGCTGCTGGGGCAGGGCCAGTTCGCGCCGACGCTTGAACAGGCGCTGCTGGGCATGCCCGAAGGCGAGCGCATGACCTACCGCCTGGCGCCGGAGCAGGCCTTCGGCCCCCGCAACACCGAGCTGCTGCAGTGGGTGTCGCTGGCCACGCTGCGCGAGAACAGTTCGTTCGAAGAGGACTACAGCCCCGGCGATCTGGTGGAGTTCAACGCGCCCGGCGGCGGTAAGTACGCCGGCGTGCTCAAGGAGATCGGCGAGACCGCCGCCTTGTTCGACTTCAACCATCCGCTGGCTGGGCAGACCATCCTGTTCGACGTGCAGCTGATCGGCATTCTCTGAACCGTTGCCACGTCGAACCTGTCCGGATACCGCCGCATGCCCGACCTGACCCCCGCACCCGCTGCAGAAATCCTGATGGCCCAGCCACGCGGCTTCTGCGCCGGCGTGGACCGCGCCATCGAGATCGTCGAGCGCGCCCTCGAGCGCTTCGGCGCACCCATCTACGTCCGCCACGAAATCGTCCACAACGCCTATGTGGTGGCCGACCTGCGCCGCAAGGGCGCGGTGTTCGTGGGCGAGCTCGACGAGGTGCCCGCCGGCGCCACCGTCATCTTCAGCGCCCATGGCGTGTCGCGCGAAGTGCGCGAAGAGGCCGCCCGGCGCGGACTGCACGTCTTCGATGCCACCTGCCCGCTGGTGACCAAGGTGCACGTGGAAGTGAGCAAGCTGCGCGCGCAGGGCTGCGAGATCGTGATGATCGGCCACCGCGGCCACCCGGAAGTTGAAGGCACGATGGGCCAGGCCAACGGCGGCATGGTGCTGGTGGAGTCGGTCGGCGATGTCCAGACGCTGCAGATCGCCGATCCGTCGCGGCTGGCGTACGTTACCCAGACCACGCTGTCGGTGGACGAGACCCGCGAGATCGTGGCCGCGCTCAAGGCCCGCTTCCCGGAGATCCGCGAGCCCAAGAAGCAGGACATCTGCTATGCCACGCAAAACCGCCAGGACGCGGTGAAGTTCATGGCGCCGCAGGTTGAAGTGGTGATCGTGGTCGGCAGTCCCAACAGTTCCAACTCCAACCGCCTGCGCGAACTGGCCGAGCGGCTGGGCGTGCCGGCCTACATGGTCGACGCACCCGAGCAGGTGCGGCCGGAGTGGGTCGCCGGCAAGCGACGCATCGGCCTGACCGCCGGAGCCTCGGCGCCCGAGGCGCTGGCCCAGTCCATCGTCGAGCGCCTGCGCGAACTGGGTGCGCGCCAGGTGCGGCCGCTCGACGGCATCGAGGAAAACATGGCGTTCCCGCTGCCGCGCGGCTTGCTGCCTACCAGTGCAGCCGCCTGAGCGCGTTGCGGGCGTGGCCCGCCGCTTGAATGCCTGCCTGATAAAAGGGCGCCGCTGTTGCGGCGCCCTTTTTGTTTCTGGCGTCTCCCAGGCTGGGGATAATGCCCGCCGCTGGTGCCGGCACGCCCGCGATTCGTGCCGGGGCGCTAATCAGGGTAATCCCCGAAGCTGGGGTTTTCCCTATTATGGTGCGGCGCTACATTCTGCACATTAGAGAGCAGCGCCACGCGATTTAAATGGAACACCTAATTAATAAAGGTGCATTATAGGTGGTGCCGGCGATGCTTCCTTGCCGCCTGGGGCGGTGCAGGCACGGTTCTTGTAAGAAGGAGGGGCGGCCGCGTCATGTGAGCGGGAATTGCCGCAATCTGTGCATTGGGGAAATTCCCTAGCTTAAATGGCCGGTAAATCGTCAAGGATGTTGCGTCGCGTATTGCATCGACTTGGAAAGGGGATACAATGCGCGCGTTTCAAATTGAAACTAAACAAAGGCGGTCCAGGGGAAACGTCCGGGCGGCGTTGCAAATCCCTGTTTTTGTGAATCCTAGGAGATCACTCATGCAAATCACGTTTGCCAAGATTCTGCCGATCGCGGCCGCAGTGGCGCTGGTCGCAGCTTGCGGCAAGAAGGAAGAAAAGCCGGCGGATGCGGCCTCTTCGGCGCCGGCAGCAGCGGCTCCCGCAGCGCCGGCAGCCGGCGGCGGCGAAACCGTCGTCAAGATCGGCCACGCGGCCCCGCTGACCGGCGGCATCGCGCACCTTGGCAAGGACAACGAAAACGGCGCCCGCCTGGCCGTGGAAGAAGTCAACAAGAAGGGCCTGGAGATCGGCGGCAAGAAGGTCAAGCTGGAACTGGTCGGCGAAGATGATGCGGCCGACCCGAAGACCGGCACCGCCGTGGCGCAGAAGCTGGTCGACGCCAAGGTCGTGGCCGTGGTCGGCCACCTGAACTCGGGCGTGTCGATTCCCGCGTCGAAGATCTACAGCGACGCCGGCATCGTGCAGATCTCGCCGTCGTCGACCAACCCGGACTACACCAAGCAAGGCTTCAAGACCACATACCGCGTGGTCGCCACCGACGCCCAGCAGGGCCCGGCGCTGGCCAACTACGCCGCCAAGACCCTGCACGCCAAGAGCGTGGCCATCGTCGACGATGCCACTGCCTACGGCAAGGGCCTGGCCGACGAGTTCGAGAAGACCGCCAAGGCTTCCGGCGTGAACGTGGTCGCGCGTGAGGCTACCAACGACAAGGCCACCGACTTCAAGGCCATCCTGACCAAGATCAAGGGCAAGAAGCCGGACGTGATCATGTACGGCGGCATGGACGCCACCGGCGGCCCGTTCGCCAAGCAGGCCAAGGAACTGGGCATCGGCGCCAAGATCGTTGGCGGCGACGGCGTCTGCACCGACAAGGTGGCCGAGCTGGCCGGCGATGCCGTGACCAACATCATCTGCTCGGAGGCAGGCCTGGCCCTGTCGAAGATGGAGACCGGTGCCGACTTTGACAAGCGCTACCAGGCTCGCTTCAACGCCCCGGTGCAGATCTACGCACCGTTCACGTATGACGCCGTGATGGTCGTCGTCGATGCCATGAAGCGCGCCAACTCGACCGAACCGGCTGCCATCCTGGCCGAAATGCCCAAGACCAACTACAAGGGTGTGATCGGCAATATCGCCTTCGACGAGAAGGGCGACATGAAGGAAGGCACCATCACGCTGTACGAGTACAAGGACAAGAAGAAGTCCGTCCTCGACGTCGTGAAGATGTAATCTGGGCTTACCGGCCCATCCGAACGGCACCGTGAGTATTTTGCGGTGCCGTTCTTTTTAGCCTGGCCTAATGTAGAAGCATCCTTACCATGGATGGAGCAGGGCAGGCCGCTCACCAGCAAACCACCACCGCAACGTTACCCATCACACACCAGAGTCCCCCCGGCATCCACACCATGCCGTAAGGTCTGGGACTGAAGCAGGAGTTTTCATGGATATCTTTATCCAGCAGATCGTGAACGGTCTGGTGCTCGGCAGCATTTATGCGCTGATCGCACTGGGCTACACCATGGTCTACGGCATTCTCGGCATCATCAACTTCGCCCACGGCGACGTGCTGATGATCGGCGCGCTGACCGCCCTGTCAGCCATCCTCGGATTGCAGAAGTTCGCCCCCGGCCTGCCTGAATGGCTGACGCTGGTGATTGCCACGCTGATCGCCATGCCGGTCTGCGCGATCCTGTCCTATTCGATCGAGCGGATCGCCTACCGGCCCTTGCGCAATGCGCCACGGCTGGCACCGCTGATCACCGCGATCGGGGTTTCCATCATCCTGCAGACCATGGGCATGCTGATCTGGTCGCGCAACCCGCTGACGTTCCCGCAGCTGCTGCCGTCCAACCCGATCGACATCGGCTCGACCGGCGCCACCATCACCGGCAAGGAAATGGTCATCATCGGCATGGCCGTGATGGTGATGTCCGGCCTGCTGGCCCTGGTCAACCGCACCAAGCTCGGCCGCGCCATGCGCGCCACCGCCGAGAACCAGAAGGTGGCCGGCCTGATGGGCGTGAACCCCAATTTCGTCATTTCCGCCACCTTCATGATCGGCGCCACCCTGGCCGCGCTGGCCGGCGTGATGATGGCCACCAACTACGGCAACGCCCACTTCTACATGGGCTTCATTCCCGGCCTGAAGGCGTTTACCGCCGCGGTGCTGGGCGGCATCGGCAACCTTGCGGGCGCCATGGTCGGCGGCATGCTGCTGGGCCTGATCGAAGCGCTCGGCGCCGGCTACATCGGCGACCTGACCAACGGCGTGTTCGGCTCGAACTACCAGGATGTCTTTGCCTTCATCGTACTGATCACCGTGCTCGTCTTCCGTCCGTCCGGCATCATGGGCGAACGCGTGGCGGATCGCGCCTGAGGAGAGCGAATCCATGAATACTCCGATTCCATCCACGGCCGCCGTCGCGGCGCCATCCAAGGTGCCGGCCAAGACCCTGGCGGCACTGCTTGGCTTCCTGGTGATCGCCCTGTGCGCACCGTTCTTCGTCCAGACCCTGGGCGGCAACTACTGGGTCCGCGTGCTGGACTTCGCGCTGCTGTACATCATGCTGGCGCTAGGCCTGAACATCGTGGTGGGCTTTGCCGGCCTGCTTGACCTGGGCTATATCGCGTTCTACGCGGTGGGTGCCTACCTGATGGCGCTGCTGGGCTCGCCCCACCTGGCGAACCAGTTCGAGTGGATCCACCAGCTGTTCCCCACCGGCATCCACGTGTCGATGTGGTTCGTGTTGCCGATCGCGATCCTGGTAGCCGCTACGTTCGGCGTGCTGCTCGGGGCGCCAACGCTCAAGCTGCGCGGCGACTACCTGGCCATCGTGACGCTGGGCTTCGGCGAGATCGTCCGGATCTTCATGAACAACCTGGACCGTCCGGTCAACATCACCAACGGTCCCAAGGGCATCACCGCGGTCGACCCCGTGCATATCTTTGGCTTCGATTTCTCCAAGTCGCACGAGATCTTCGGGCTAAAGTTCACGCCGGTGTTCATGTACTACTACCTGCTGGTGTTCCTGGTCATCGTGATCGTGTTCGTGAGCCTGCGGCTGCAGAACTCGCGCATCGGGCGCGCCTTCGTGGCCATCCGCGAAGACGAGATCGCCGCCAAGGCGATGGGCATCAACACCCGCAACATCAAGCTGCTGGCTTTTGCCATGGGCGCGTCGTTCGGCGGCGCATCGGGCGCGGTGTTCGGTGCGTTCCAGGGCTTCGTCTCGCCGGAATCGTTCACGCTGTGGGAATCGATCTACGTGCTGGCGATCGTGGTGCTGGGCGGCATGGGCCATATCCCGGGCGTGATCCTGGGCGGCGTGCTGCTGGTGGGTTTCCAGGAACTGCTGCGCGTGGTCGCCGAGCCGATGCAGACCGGCCTGTTCGGCCATGTGATCGTCGATGCCGAGGTGCTGCGCCAGCTGCTGTTCGGCCTGGCCCTGGTCGGCGTGATGCTGTACCGCCCGTCAGGCATCTGGCCCTCGCCGCGCAAGGAAGACCGCCCGGTGGTGCGCCGCGCGGGCAATATCGGCCGTCTGTAAACCGGAGGAAGACATGAGCAACAACGATTTCCTCCTGTCGGTGCAGGGGGTCAACAAGCGTTTCGGCGGCCTGCAGGCACTGTCCGACGTAGGCCTGCAGATCAAGCCGGGCGAGATCTATGGGCTGATCGGTCCCAACGGCGCCGGCAAGACCACCTTCTTCAACGTGATCACCGGCCTGTACACGCCGGATTCGGGCGAGTTCGTGCTGGGTGGCAAGCCCTACCAGCCGACCGCCGTGCATGAGGTGGCCAAGGCCGGCATCGCGCGCACGTTCCAGAATATCCGGCTGTTCGGCGACATGACCGCGCTCGAGAACGTGATGGTCGGGCGCCACGTGCGCTCCAAGGCCGGCGTGTTCGGCGCGATCTTCCGCCCGCCCTCGGTGCGGCGTGAGGAAGACGGCATCGAAGACCTGGCGCATGACCTGCTCGACTACGTCGGCATCGGCAAATACGCCAACTTCACCGCGCGCAACCTGTCGTACGGCCACCAGCGCCGGCTGGAGATCGCCCGCGCGCTGGCGACCGAGCCCAAGCTGCTGGCGCTGGACGAACCGGCCGCCGGCATGAACGCGACCGAGAAGGTAGAGCTGCGCGGCCTGCTCGACAAGATCAAGAACGATGGCAAGACCATCCTGCTGATCGAGCACGACGTGAAGCTGGTGATGGGACTGTGCAACCGCCTGACGGTGCTGGACTATGGCAAGGTGATTGCCCAGGGCCTGCCACACGAGGTGCAGAACAACCCCGCGGTGATCGAGGCCTACCTCGGCACCTCGGCGCACTGACGCGGGAGCGGACGTCATGAATCAGCCTGCAATGAAACAGACAGTATTGAAGATCTCCGGCCTGAAGGTTGCCTACGGCGGCATCCAGGCCGTCAAGGGCATCGACCTGGAAATCCAGGACGGCGAACTGGTCACGCTGATCGGCGCCAACGGCGCCGGCAAGACCACCACCATGAAGGCCATCACCGGCCTGCAGGGCTGGGCCGGCGGCGACGTGGAGTACATGGGCAAGTCGATCAAGGGCGTGCCCAGCTACGCGCTGCTCAAGCACGGCCTGGCGATGGTGCCGGAAGGCCGCGGCGTGTTTGCGCGCATGACCATCACCGAGAACCTGCAGATGGGCGCCTACACGCGCAACGACGAGGCCGGCATCAAGGCCGACGTCGAGCGCATGTTCGGCATCTTCCCGCGCCTGAAGGAACGCGCCAACCAGCTGGCGGGCACCATGTCCGGCGGCGAGCAGCAGATGCTGGCGATGGCGCGCGCGCTGATGAGCCAGCCCCGGGTGCTGCTGCTGGACGAGCCGTCGATGGGCCTGTCGCCGATCATGGTGGAGAAGATCTTCGAGGTCGTGCGCGACATCTCGGCGCAGGGCGTGACCGTGCTGCTGGTCGAGCAGAACGCGCGCCTGGCGCTGCAGGCCGCGCACCGCGGCTACGTGATGGAGTCAGGCCTGATCACCATGAGCGGGGACGCCAGGCAGATGCTGGACGATCCGAAGGTGCGGGCGGCGTACCTGGGGGAGTAAAGGCGCCAGCAAGATCGAACGGTTTTGGGTGCTCCCAAGCCGCCCGAACTAGCCTAAGCAAGGTGTTCCCCCTCTCCCCTCATGGGGAGAGGGTCGGGGTGAGGGGTGGTCTAGCTGGGAACCACATCAAGCAGGGCCAACGGTTTTCATAAGCTCGTAGCGCTGGCAAACGCCGGCCCTCACCCCCGGCCCCTCTCCCGCAAGCGGGAGAGGGGAGCAAACCTGCGACGAGCAGCGTTTGCCAGTAGCTCTCAAGCCTCGCTCCCGCGAGGCTTTTTTGTCAGCCCAGCTTCTTCAGCAGCGTGCGCAGCATGCCGATCATCTGGTCGATCTCTTCGCGCGTGACGTTCAGCGCCGGCATGAAGCGCAGCAGGTTGGCGCGCGGCGCGTTCAGCAGCAGGCCTTGCGGGGCCATGTCGCGCGCTTCCTCCACCAGTTGCGGGCCGATGTCCTTGCCCAGCAGCAGCGCGCGCAGCAGGCCTTCGCCACGTTCGCCCTCGAGGCCGAACTCGCCCGACAGCGCCAGCAGCTGCTCCTTCAGGTATTCACCCTTGGCCTTGACGTCGTCGAGGAAGCCGGGGGCGGTCAGCTGCTCGATCACGGCGCTGCCCACCGCGGTCATGAGCGGATTGCCGTTGTAGGTGCCGCCCTGGTCGCCGGCCTCGAAGCTGGCGACCTCGGCCTTGCACAGCAGCGCCGACAGCGGCACGCCGCCGCCGATGCCCTTGCCCAGCGTCATGATGTCCGGCTCCACGCCCGACAGCTCATAGGCGAACAGCGTGCCGCAGCGGCCGCAGCCGGCCTGCACTTCATCGACGATGAACAGCAGCTTGTGCTTGTCGGCCAGCGCGCGCAGGCCCTGCATGAACTCGCGCGTGGCCGGGATCACGCCGCCTTCGCCCTGCACCGGCTCGAGCATGATGCCGACGGTCTTGTCGGTGATCAGCTTTTCCACCGAGGCCAGGTCGTTCAGTTCGGCCTTGGGGAAGCCCGGCACCTGCGGCGCGAAGATGGTGTCCCAGCCGGCCTTGCCCGATGCGCTCATGGTGGCGAGCGTGCGGCCATGGAAGCTGTGGTCCATGGTGATGATCTCGTAGGCGCCATCCTTGTGCTTGCGGCCCCATTTGCGCGCCAGCTTGATCGCGCCTTCGTTGGCCTCGGCGCCGCTGTTGGCGAAGAAGACCTTGTCGAAGCAGCTGTGGTCGGTCAGCTGCCTGGCCAGCTTGAGCATCGGCTCGTTGTAGAAGGCCGGGCTCGGGTTGATGATCTTCTTCGACTGCGCCACCAGCGCCTCGATCATGCCCGGATTGGAATGGCCCAGGCAGTTCACCGCCCAGCCCTGCACGAAGTCCAGGTAGCGCTTGCCGTTGTGATCCGTCAGCCAGGAGCCCTTGCCCTCGGTGAACACGAGCTCGGGCCGGTTGGTGATGTACATCAGGGATTGGACGGGATACTCAGCAAATGCCATGGCGGACTCCAGGGGTCGGCGTGTAACGATGGACGGACGGGCGCGAAAGACGCAACGAGAACAAAAACAAAAAGCCACGGGGGTTGCCCGTGGCTCGTTGACATGAACAGACGCAGTCGACGGTCAGCCGCGCGGCACCCCAGCGGGGAGCGACGTACGGAAGCTGCGGCGTCGGTTGAAGGTCGTGTGCATGCGGGCAAATATAAGGCGCATGGGCCCGGGTGTCAAAACGAATTTTGGCGGACCCGGGCACTGTTGCGCTGGCGGAACGGCGCGTGGACGGCCTTCAGGCCGCCGGGGGGGCCGCGTGCATGTCGGCCTCGGAGGTGAACGAGTCGGCGAAGAACGCATCCTCGTGCAGGCGGCACTGGCGCGTGAAGTCGCCGCGTGCGGCGTTGATCATCACCGGCGCGCCGCAGGCGTAGACCTCGTGGCCCGACAGGTCGGGGTGATCGGCGATGACCGCCTGGTGGACGAAGCCGGTGCGGCCCTGCCAGTTGTCTTCGGGTAGCGCGTCGGAAACCACCGGCACGTATTTGAAGTGGGGCAGGTCGCGCGCCCACTGCTCGGCCAGCGCGTGCATATACAGGTCCTTGGGCCGGCGGCCGCCCCAGTACAGCGTCATCGGGCGGGTGATGCCGGTGTAGGCGGCATGCTCGACGATGGCCTTGATCGGCGCGAAGCCGGTGCCGGACGCCAGCAGGATGATCGGCGCTTCCGATTCCTCGCGCAGGAAGAAGCTGCCCAGCGGCCCTTCGAAGCGCAGGATGTCGCGCTCTTTCATGGCAGGCTGGCCTTCCTTCGCGCCGAACACGTAGTCGGTGAAGGCACCGCCCGGCATATGGCGGATATGCAGTTCGATCGGGCCGTCCTCATGCGGCGGCGTGGCGATCGAATAGCTGCGGCGCTTGCCGTCGCGCAGCAGGAACTCAACATACTGGCCGGCCAGGTACTGCATGCGCTCGGTGGCGGGCAGCTGCAGCTTGATGGCGATCACGTCGTCGGCCAGGCGCTCCAGCGAGGTCACGCGGCACGGCACCTTCTTGATCGGGATGTCGCCCGCGCCGTGGACTTCGCGGCATTCGATGGTGATGTCCGAGGCAGCGTTGGCGCAGCAGAACAGCGCGCGGCCCTCGGTCTTTTCCTGGGCGGTCAGTGCCGAAGGGGCGTGGTCGCCCTGCACGATGCTGCCTTCGAGCACGCGGCCCTTGCACGACCCGCAGGCGCCGTTCTTGCAGCCGTAGGGCAGCCCGATGCTGTGGCGCAGGGCAGCGCCGAGGATGGTTTCGTCCGTGGCCACTTCAAACTTGTGGCCGCTGGGCATGACGGTTACTTGATAAGCCATAATCGGTCTATGAGCCAAATTCTGTCGAAGCTGCAGCCTGCGCGCGCTCCACAATTTCCGCGGCTGCCGGTGCCATCGCGCCGGCTGGGCCGCCCGCGCCTGCTGATCGTAGGCTGCGGGGATGTGGGGACACGCTGCCTGCGAATCCTGTCGTCGCGCATGCGGGTCTTCGCCGTGACCTCGCAGCCGGCGCGCCGCGCCGAACTGCGTGCCGCCGGCGCGGTGCCGCTGGTGGCGGACCTGGACCGGCCGGCCACGCTGGCACGGCTGCGCGGGCTGGCCGCCCGGGTGCTTGACCTGGCGCCGCCACCCGGGCAGGGCGAAGGCGATCCGCGCACGCGTGCACTGCTCGCCGCATTGCGCCGGACGGCCTGGCGCCGTGCCAGGACGGCTGCCGGCATGCTTCCCGGCGAGCCCGCCATTCTACCCGACCGTACCCGGCCCCGCGCTGCGTTTGTCTACGCCAGCACCTCCGGCGTCTACGGCGACAGGCAAGGCGCGCGCGTGGCCGAATTCCATGCGGTGCGGCCGCAAACCGCCCGCGCGCGCCGCCGTGTCGCCGCCGAGCAGGCGGTGCGCGCGTTCGGCCGCGACGCCGGCTGGCGCACCAGCGTAGTGCGCATCCCCGGCATCTACGCCGAAGACCGCCTGCCGGTGGCGCGCCTCAAGCGCGGCACGCCGGCGCTGGTGCCGCAGGATGACGTCTATACCAGCCACATCCATGCCGACGACCTCGCGCGCATCATGGTGGCGGCGCTGTTCCGCGGGCGCCCGCAGCGCGTGGTCCACGCCAGCGACGATACCGAGCTGCGCATGGCGGACTATTTCGACCTTGTCGCCGCGCGCCGCGGGCTGCCGCGTCCGCCGCGCATCACGCGCGGCGAGGCGCTACAGGTCATGGACAAGACCCTGCTCAGCTTCATGAGCGAATCGCGCCGGCTCGACAACCGCCGTCTCAAGCGCGAACTGCGGCTGCGGCTGCGTTATCCCACCGTCAACGCCTTCTTCGACGCCTGATTTCCTCCGGCGGATCCCAGGCCCTGGCATGGGGTTTGCTGGCTAGCTGCGTCGTCTGAATCCTGTCTATACAGCAGCGCTTTCTGTGCGCAGAACTGGTGCCCTGTTGCCAGAGTGGTGCCCGCCATGGGGCCGCGTTCGTGATGTAAGGCGCATTTCAGGGCATTTATCCTCCTGGTTGCTTGGTGAAAGCCCTACGTTGACTTGTATATACAGGCATTGTTTAATGCCCGAAAACGAGCGCGGCCACACGCATGGCCCGCCGTCGACGGACACACCAAAGGAGCGTACAGATGAGGAATCCAGGCAGGTTTCGCGGTCGGAGGGCAGTGCAGGCAGCGATGCTGATGGCGGCATGGGGGGCGGGCGCGGCACAGGCGGATAACACGCCGGTGACGCTGGGCATGAGCGGCTGGACCGGTTTCGCGCCGCTGACGCTGGCCGACAAGGCCGGCATCTTCAAGAAGAACGGCGTCGACGTCGACATCAAGATGATCCCGCAGAAGGACCGCCACCTGGCGCTGGCCTCCGGTGCGATCCAGTGCGCGGCGACCACCGTGGAGACCCATGTGGCCTGGAACGCCAATGGCGTGCCCATCACCCAGATCGTGCAGCTCGACAAGTCCTACGGCGCAGACGGCCTGGCCGTGCGCACCGACGTGAAGAGCTTTGCCGACCTGAAGGGCAAGACCATCGGCGTCGATGCGCCGGGCACCGCGCCGTACTTCGGCCTGGCCTGGATGCTGAAGAAGAACGGCATGTCGCTCAAGGACGTGAAGACCACCACGCTGTCGCCGCAGGCCGCGGCGCAAGCCTTCGTGGCGGGGCAGAACGACGGCGCCATGACCTATGAGCCGTACCTGTCGACGGTGCGCCAGAACCCGGACAAGGGCAAGATCCTGGCGACCACGCTCGACTATCCGATGGTGACCGACACGCTCGGCTGCGCGCCCAAGTGGCTCAAGGACAATCCCAAGGCCGCGCAGGCGCTGGTCGACAGCTACTTCGAGGCGCTCGAGATGATCCGCAAGGAGCCGGCCAAGGCCAACGACATCATGGGCGCGGCGGTCAAGCAGACCGGCGAGCAGTTCGCCAAGTCGTCCGCCTACCTGCGCTGGCAGGATCGCGAGGCCAACAAGAAGTTCTTCGACGGCGAGCTCGCCAGTTTCAGCAAGGAAGCGGCCGCGGTGCTGCTGGACATCGGCGTGATCCGCCAGGTGCCGGACGTGACCAAGCTGTACGACGCGCGTTTCCTCAAGTAACCCGGCAGTTTTCAGGAGGCGTGACGTCATGACGCAAGCCCGCATTGGTTCACCCGCCCCGGCCGCCGCCGTGGCGGCCCCCGCCGCCGGGGAAGCGCCGGTGCGCCGGCGCCATCCGTGGCTGGCACCGCTGGTGCCGGTGGCGCCCAACACCCGCTGGATGCTCGGCCTGTCCTTCTTCGTGCTGTTCTTCGGCATCTGGGCCGTGGTGACACTGGGCGGCTTCGTGCCGCGCACGTTCCTGGCAGACCCGATGACGATGGCCAGGGAAGGCCTGACCCTGTTCACCGAGTACAACTTCATCGGCGACATCGGCATGACCGTGTGGCGCGTGGTCGGCGGCTTCGTGCTGGCCGCGGTGCTCGCGGTGCCGCTGGGCATCTTCATGGGCGCGTACAAGGCGGCCGAGGCCTTCTTCGAGCCCTTTGTCTCGTTCTGCCGCTACCTGCCGGCGTCGGCCTTCATCCCGCTGCTGATCCTGTGGGCCGGCATCGGCGAGACCCAGAAGCTGCTGGTGATCTTCATCGGCTCGTTCTTCCAGATCGTGCTGATGGTGGCGGTGGCGGTCGGCGGTGCGCGCAAGGACCTGGTCGAGGCCGCGTACACGCTGGGCGCCAACAGCGCCGGCATCGTGCGGCGCGTGCTGATCCCCGGCGCCGCGCCGGAGATCGCAGAGATCCTGCGGCTGGTGCTGGGCTGGGCCTGGACCTACGTGATCGTGGCAGAACTGATCGGCTCGTCGTCGGGCATCGGCCACATGATCACCGACAGCCAGGCGCTGCTCAATACCGGGCAGATCATCTTCGGCATCATCGTGATCGGCTGCATCGGCCTGGTCTCGGATCTTGTCTTCAAGCGCGCCAACCAGCGCCTGTTCCCGTGGAGTTCGATCCAATGAGCGCACTGTCCATCCAGCAGGTCTCGCGGACCTTCTCCAACCCGCGGGGCGGACAGACACTGGCGCTGCAGCCGGTCGATTTCGAAGTGCGCGACAACGACTTCGTCACCATCCTGGGCCCGTCGGGCTGCGGCAAGTCCACGCTGCTGCGCATCGTCGCGGGCCTGGATACCCCGACCAGCGGGCGCGTGCTGCTTGACGGCCAGCCGGTGTTCGCGCCGGGCGCGGACCGCGGCATGGTGTTCCAGTCGTACACGTTGTTCCCGTGGCTGACGATCGAGCAGAACGTGCGCTTCGGCCTGCGCGAGCGCGGCATGAGCGCGGCCGAGCAGAAGGAGCGCAGCGACTTCTTCATCCAGCGCGTCGGGCTGCGCGGCTTCGAGCACCATTTCCCCAAGCAGCTGTCTGGCGGCATGCAGCAGCGCACCGCGATTGCCCGCGCGCTGGCCAACGACCCCAAGATCCTGCTGCTCGACGAGCCCTTCGGCGCGCTCGACAACCAGACCCGCGTGCTGATGCAGGAGTTGCTGCTGGGCATCTGGGAGGCATCGCGCAAGACGGTATTATTCGTGACCCACGATATCGACGAGGCCATCTTCATGGCCAACCGGGTGGCGGTGTTCTCCGCCAGGCCGGGTCGGATCAAGAGCGAAATCGCGGTCGATTTTCCGCACCCGCGCCATTACACGATCAAGACCACGCCGGAGTTCTCCGCGCTCAAGGCGCGGCTGACCGAGGAAATCCGCGCCGAGGCCATGGCCGCGGCCGAGCACTAAGACCTTATGAACCACGCCGCCGGCACCCCGACTTCCGCTTCTGCCTCTCCCACCGCGCTCTACCAGCAGGTGAAGGAGTACATCGCCCGCCAGATCCAGAGCGGCGCGTGGCAGCCGGGCGACCGGGTGCCGTCGGAGCAGGAACTGGTGAACCGCTTCGGCGTCTCGCGCATGACCGTGAACCGGGCGCTGCGCGAGCTGCAGGAGCAGGGGCGGGTGGTGCGCGTGGCCGGCGTGGGCACCTTCGTCGCCGAGCACAAGCCGCAGTCGACGCTGCTGTCGGTGGTCAACCTGCAGGACGAGATCCGCATGCGCGGGCATGACTACGCCTGCGACGTGATCCTGGTCGAGCGCGTCTCGGCCTCGATCGAGGTGGCCGCGGCGCTGGAGTTGCGCACCGGCGAATCGGTGTTCCATTCGGTCTGCGTGCATCGCGAGGACGGTGTGCCGGTGCAGCTGGAAGACCGCTACGTCAACCCGCGCGTGGCGCCAGACTTCATCAGCCAGGACTTCAGCGCGACCCAGCCCGGCGAATACCTGCTGCGCCATGTGCCCTACGACCAGGTCGAGCATGTGGTCGACGCTATTGCTGCCACGCCGGAACAGGCCGCGCAGCTGGAAATGCCGCCGACGCAGGCGTGCCTGATGCTGACGCGCCGCACCTGGACCAACGGCGTGCCGGTGACCTTTGTGCGCTGCCTGCATCCGGGCAACCGCTACCGCCTCGGCAGCCGCTTCCGCGCCGACGGCAATCCCGCTTTCGGCTGATTCCACAAGAATCCGCCTGACGACCTAAATTTTCACCTAAGCTGTATAGACAGGAACATACAAATGACTGCGAGCCCACATGACCAAGCCAACCGTCCGCTGCTGACGCTGCAGCCGGGCCAAGTCACCCTGGCCGACCTGCGCCGCATCTACCGCGGCGAGGTCCGGCTGGCCATGGCCGAATCGGCCTGGGCGGGCGTTCGCGCCGCGCAGGCCACGGTGCAGGACATCATCGACGCCGACGCCGTGGTCTATGGCATCAACACCGGCTTCGGCAAGCTGGCGCAGACGCGCATCCCCAACGACAAGCTGGCGCAATTGCAGCGCAACCTGGTGCTGTCGCACAGCGTGGGCACTGGCCCGGACCTGGCCGAAGACACGGTGCGGTTGATCCTGGCCACCAAGGCGGTCAGCCTGGCGCGCGGCCATTCCGGCGTGCGTCCCGAACTGATCGAGGCACTGCTGGCGCTGGCCAATCACGGCGTGACGCCATGCATCCCGGCCAAGGGCTCGGTGGGCGCCTCGGGCGACCTGGCGCCGCTGGCGCATATGTCGTGCACGCTGATCGGCGTGGGCGAGGTGATGGTGGGCGGCAAGCGCGTGCCGGCCGCGGAAGGGCTGGCCCATGCCGGCTTGCAGGCGTTCGAACTGGGCCCCAAGGAAGGCCTGGCACTGCTCAATGGCACCCAGGTGTCGACCGCGCTGGCGCTGGCGGGCCTGTTCGCCGCCGAAGACGCCTTTGCCGCCGGCCTGGTCGCCGGCGCGTTGTCGCTGGAGGCCATCAAGGGCTCGGTCAAGCCGTTCGACGCGCGCATCCATGAAGCCCGCGGCCAGGCCGGGCAGATCGCCGTGGCCGGCGCCGTGCGCGCGATGCTGGACGGCAGCGAGATCGTCGACTCGCACAAGGCCTGCGGCCGCGTGCAGGACCCGTATTCGATCCGCTGCCAGCCGCAGGTGATGGGCGCATGCCTGGACAACCTGCAGCACGCCGCACGCATCCTGCAGATCGAAGCCAATGCGGCCTCCGACAACCCGCTGGTGTTCTCGGCGCAGGGCGACGTGGTCTCCGGCGGCAACTTCCACGCCGAGCCGGTGGCCTTTGCCGCCGACATCATCGCGCTGGCAATCGCCGAGATCGGCGCGATCTCCGAGCGCCGCCTGGCCCTGCTGCTCGATACCGGCCTGTCGGGCCTGCCGCCGTTCCTGGTGCGCGACGGGGGTTTGAACTCGGGCTTTATGATCGCGCAGGTGACGGCCGCGGCGCTGGCCTCGGAGAACAAAGCGCTGGCGCATCCGTCCAGCGTGGACAGCCTGCCGACCTCGGCCAACCAGGAAGACCATGTGTCGATGGCCACCTACGGCGCGCGCCGACTGGGCGAGATGGCGGCCAACACCGCGGTGGTGGTCGGCATCGAGGCCATGGCCGCGGCGCAGGGCATCGAGTTCCACCGGCCGCTGAAGTCGTCGCCGCTGGTGGAGCAGGAACTGGCACGTATCCGTGCAAGGGTGGATTTTGTCGAAGGCGACCGCTACCTGGCGCCGGATATCGAGGCGATGAAGCAGTGGGTGGTGCAGGGCGATGCGGGGGCGGGGTGGCCTGCGGCGGTTCGGGCAATCTTGCCGACCAACGCTGGTTGATACGCCGGCCCTCACCCCCGCCCCTCTCCCGCAAGCGGAAGAGGGGAGACCCCAGCCAGTGCTGGAGAGGCCAGTGGTTTGCTTCCCTCTCCCGCGCGCGGGAGAGGGGCCGGGGGTGAGGGCCAGCGTAGCCCAAAACCGACGACATACCAATCGCCACGATACCGGCCTGCTCGCGCTACCAGCGCTATCCAATGGAGAACACAACATGAACGCTCCCGAACCCCAAGCCCTCCAGAGCGGCCAGCGCGAGATCCGCGCGCCGCGCGGCACCCAGCTGCACTGCAAGAACTGGCTGATCGAAGCCGCCTACCGCATGATCCAGAACAACCTCGATCCCGACGTGGCCGAGCGCCCGCAGGACCTGGTGGTGTACGGCGGCATCGGCAAGGCCGCGCGCAACTGGGAATGCTTCGACGCCATCCTGGATAGCCTGCGCCGCCTCGGTGAAGACGAGTCGCTGCTGGTGCAGTCGGGCAAGCCGGTGGGCGTGTTCCGCACCCATGCCGACGCGCCGCGCGTGCTGATCGCCAACTCCAACCTGGTGCCGCACTGGGCCAACTGGGACAAGTTCAACGAACTGGACCGCGCCGGGCTGATGATGTACGGCCAGATGACCGCGGGCTCGTGGATCTACATCGGCACGCAGGGCATCGTGCAGGGCACCTACGAGACCTTTGTCGAGGCCGGCCGCCAGCATTACGGCGGCGACCTGTCGGGCAAGTGGATCCTGACCGCGGGCCTGGGCGGCATGGGCGGCGCGCAGCCGCTGGCGGGCGTGCTGGCGGGTGCCTGCGTGCTGGCGATCGAGTGCCAGGAATCGCGCATCGATTTCCGCCTGCGCACGCGCTATCTCGACAAGAAGGCCACCACGCTGGATGAGGCGCTGGCGATGATCGCCGAGGCCACGCAGAAGAAGCAGGCGATCTCGGTGGGCCTGCTCGGCAACGCCGCCGACATCGTGCCGGAACTGGCCAAGCGCGCGCAGGCCGGCGGCATGCGCCCGGACATCGTCACCGACCAGACCTCGGCGCACGACCTCGTCAACGGCTACCTGCCGCAAGGCTGGACGGTTGCGCAGTGGGAGCATGCACGCCAGCACGATCCCAAGTCAGTCGAGGCCGCCGCGCGCCCGTCGATCGTCAGGCACGTGCAGGCCATGCTCGACTTCCAGAAGATGGGCGTGCCGACGGTCGACTACGGCAACAACATCCGGCAGGTCGCGTTTGACGAAGGCGTACAGAACGCCTTCGATTTCCCCGGCTTCGTGCCCGCCTATATCCGCCCGCTGTTCTGCCGCGGCAAGGGTCCGTTCCGCTGGGTCGCGCTGTCGGGCGATCCGGAAGATATCTACAAGACCGATGCCAAGATGAAGGAACTGTTCCCCGAGGACAAGTCCCTGCACCGCTGGCTCGACATGGCGCACGACCGCATCGCCTTCCAGGGCCTGCCGGCGCGCATCTGCTGGGTGGGGCTGGACGAGCGCCACCGCGCGGGGCTGGCCTTCAACGAGATGGTGAAGTCGGGCGAGCTGAAGGCGCCGGTGGTGATCGGCCGCGACCACCTGGACTGCGGCTCGGTGGCATCGCCGAACCGCGAGACCGAAGCGATGCGCGATGGCTCCGACGCGGTGTCCGACTGGCCGCTGCTGAACGCGCTGCTGAATACCGCGGGTGGTGCCACCTGGGTCAGCCTGCACCATGGCGGCGGCGTCGGCATGGGCTTTTCGCAGCATGCGGGCGTGGTGATCGTCTGCGACGGCACTGACGCCGCGGCAAAGCGCATCGAACGCGTGCTGTGGAACGATCCGGCCACCGGCGTGATGCGCCATGCCGATGCGGGCTACGCGCTCGCCATCGAATGCGCGCACGAGAAGGGCCTGGACCTGCCGATGGTGAAGGGCGCATGAGCCCGGTGCCATCTCAACCCTTCGCGCTGGCCGATATCGCGCCCACGCGCTGGAAGAACGGCGGCGGCAACACGCGCGAGATCGCGGTGTGGCCGCCGGCCGCCGGCATGGATGACTTTATCTGGCGCCTGAGCGTCGCCGATATCGAACGCGACGGCCCGTTCTCGGCGTTTCCGGGCATCGATCGCCAGATCGTGCTGCTGGACGGCGCGGGCGTGACGCTGTGCGCGGACGACGGCAGCTTCAGCCATCGCCTGGAACGCGTCGGCGAGCCGTTCGGCTTCTCCGGCGATACCAGCCTGCAGGCGGCGCTGCTCGACGGCGCCACGCGCGACTTCAACGTGATGACGCGGCGTGGCCATTGCCGCGCGCGCGTCGAAGCGTTCCGCGCTGCGTTTGCCATCAGCACCGACAGCCATGCGCTGTGCCTGCTGGCCGTCAGCGGTGCCTGGCAGGCCAAGGATGCCGCCATGCGGCTGCAAGCGGGCGAAGGCGCGCTGCTTCGCGCGGACGGCCCGGCAGCGACGCTGGCGTTCGAACCTGCCGGTGATGCGGCCCTGTGCCTGTGCGTCACCCTCGACATGGAGCCTGGTCAATGACACCGACTTCCTTGCCGCCCGCCCCCAGCGCGGACGGCGTTTGGCACAACTGCCACCTGCTGCCCGATGCCGATCCCGCGCAGGCCGTTCGCGATGCCGCGCTGGTGGTCGAGCGCGGACGTATCGCCTGGCTGGGCGTCGCGGCGGACTTGCCCGAGGCCTGGCGCGGTGCCCCGCGCCATGACGCCAACGGAGCCTGGATCACGCCGGGGCTGGTCGACTGCCATACGCACCTGGTCTATGGGGGCCAGCGCGCCGACGAATTCGCCATGCGCCTGGCCGGCGCGGGCTATGAAGAGATCGCGCGCGCCGGCGGCGGCATTGTCTCGACAGTGCGCGCCACGCGCGCCGCCGACGAAGACACGCTGTTCGCGCAGGCCGCGGCGCGCCTGCAGCCGCTGCTGGCCGAGGGCGTTACCGCCATCGAGATCAAGTCCGGCTACGGGCTGAACCTGGAAGCCGAACGCAAGCAATTGCGCGTGGCGCGCCGGCTGGGCGAGCAGTTCGGAATCTCGGTCTACACCACCTTCCTCGGCGCTCACGCGTTGCCGCCGGAGTACGCGGGCCGTGCCGACGACTATATCGACCTGGTCTGCAACACCATGCTGCCGGCGCTCGCCGGCGAAGGCCTGGTCGATGCCGTCGATGCCTTCTGCGAGTCGATCGGTTTCTCGATCGCGCAGACGGAACGGGTGTTCGACGCCGCCGCGCGCCACGGGCTGCGGGTCAAGCTCCATGCGGAGCAGTTGAGCAACCTCGGCGGCGCCGCGCTGGCGGCACGCCACCGTGCGCTTTCGGCCGACCATCTCGAGCATCTCGACGAGGCCGGCGTGGCGGCGATGGCCGAAGCCGGCACGGTCGCGGTGCTGCTGCCCGGGGCCTACTATTTCCTGCGCGACACCAACCTGCCGCCGATCGCGCTGCTGCGCCAGTACGGCGTGCCGATGGCGATCTCCACCGACCACAACCCCGGCACGTCGCCGGTGACGTCGCTGCTGCTGATGATGAATATGGCGTGCACCCTGTTCCGCCTGACGGTGCCAGAGGCGCTGGCCGGCGTGACCATGCACGCGGCGCGCGCGCTCGGCGCCGCCGATCGCCACGGGCGGCTGGCGGCGGGGCGGGTTGCCGATTTCGCGCTGTGGCGCATCGATTCGCCGGCCGAGCTGGCGTACTGGTTCGGCCGCAACCCGGTCGCGACGGTGGTGCGCCAGGGGCGCGTCCATGCCTGCGAGGGAGCCACTGCATGAGCGGACAACTGTTTGCGCCATTTGCGCTGCTGCCGGACGGCTGGGCCCGCGACGTGCTGCTGGCCTGGGACGAGCCGGGCCGCTTCACCGCCGTGCAGCCGGGGGCAACGCCCGCCGCCGGCGTGCCGCATGCGGCGGGCCCGGTAGTGCCGGGCATGCCCAACCTGCATTCGCATGCGTTCCAGCGCGGCTTTGCCGGCCTGACGGAATTCCGCAGCCGCCCGCAGGGCGATGATCCGGCCGGCGCCGATTCGTTCTGGAGCTGGCGCACGCTGATGTACCGCTTCGCGCAGCGGCTCTCGCCCGACACACTGGAGGCGGTCGCGACCCAGCTCTATATCGAGATGCTGCGCGCGGGCTACACCAGCGTGTGCGAATTCCACTACGTGCATCATGACGAGGGCGGCAGGCCATACGCCGACGCCGCCGAGATGTCGCTGCGGCTGCTGCGCGCGGCCCAGCGCACCGGCATCGGCATGACGCTGCTGCCGGTGCTGTACCAGGCCGCGGGCTTTGGCGGCAAGCCGCCACTGGCCGGGCAGCGGCGCTTCCTGCACGACACCGATGCGATGCTGAAGCTGCTGGAACGGCTGCGCCCCGCGTGCGCGCAGTCCGGCGCGCGCCTCGGGCTGGCGCCGCACTCGCTGCGCGCGGTGCCGGAACCAAGCCTGGCGCACGCGCTGGCGGGACTGCGGGACATCGACGCGCAGGCCCCCATCCATATCCATATCGCCGAGCAGCAGAAAGAGGTCGACGACTGCATCGCATGGTCGGGCACGCGCCCGGTGACGTGGCTGTTCGACCATGTCGAAGTCGATGCGCGCTGGTGCCTGGTGCACGCCACCCATATGGACTGGGACGAGCGCCGGCGCCTCGCCCACAGCGGCGCGGTGGCCGGCATCTGCCCGACCACCGAGGCCAACCTGGGCGACGGCGTATTCGAGGCCGCGCCCTACCTGGCGCAGCAGGGCGCATGGGGCATCGGCTCGGACAGCCATGCCAGCGTCAGCGTGGCCGAGGAGCTGCGGCTGTTCGAATACGGGCAGCGGCTGGGACTGCAGCGGCGCAACGTGCTGGCGTCCGACACGCATGCGCAGGTGGCGGACCGCCTGTACCTGGAAGCGGTGGCCGGCGGCGCGCGCGCCTCGGCCCGCGCGGTGGCCGGACTGGCAGCGGGCCAGCAGGCCGACTTCGTGGTGCTGGACGGCGCGCATCCGACGCTGGCGGGCCTCGACGGGGCCCAGGCGCTGGCCACGCATGTGTTTGCCTGCCACGGCCATGAGACACTAGCGGAAGTCCGCACCGCCGGCCGCATCCGCGTGCAGCATGGCGCGCATCCGCTGCAGGCGGAGGCCGGGCGCCTGTTCATCGCGGCACGCGCCAGCCTGCTGGCCGACTGAGACCCGGGCGCACGCCCACTGCATCGCAATGACCATGTCCTTTTCCACCGATACCTCCGCTTTCACCCTGCACCGCGGCACGCGCCCGTTGCTGGTGTCGATGCCGCACGTCGGCACGCACCTGCCCGCGTCCGTCTCGCAGCGCCTGACCGCCGAAGCGCGCACCGTGGCCGACACCGACTGGCACCTGGAACGCCTGTACGATTTCGCCCGCGACCTGGGCGCGTCGGTGCTGGTGGCCACGCACTCGCGCTATGTGGTCGACCTGAACCGCCCCCCCGACAACGCCAACCTCTATCCCGGCCAGGACACCACCGGCCTGTGCCCGGTCGATACCTTCGACAAGACGCCGCTCTATGCCGACGGCAACGGTCCCGACGACGCGGAAATCGCCGCGCGGCGCGACGCGATCTGGCACCCGTACCACCAGGCGCTGGCCGCCGAGCTGGCACGGCTGAAGGCCGCGCACGGCACGGTCGCGCTGTGGGACGCGCATTCGATCCGTTCGGTGCTGCCGCGCTTCTTCGACGGCAAGCTGCCCGACTTCAACCTCGGCACCGCCAACGGCGACAGCTGCGACGCCGCGCTGGCCAGCCAGCTGCTGGAGCAGGCCAGTGCGGTGCCGGGCCATACCGCGGTGCTCAACGGGCGCTTCAAGGGTGGCTACATCACCCGGCAATACGGCAAGCCGGCCGAGGGCGTGCATGCGGTGCAGCTGGAGCTGTCGCAGTGCGCCTACATGAGCGAGGTCTACCCGTTTGCCTACGACGAGGCGCTGGCGACGGCGCTGCAGCCGGCGCTGCGCGGCATGCTGGCGACGGTGCTGGGGTTTGTCGAGTCCCGTTGAGGACCGGCAGGACGAAAAGGAAAAGCCCGGCGCGATGCCGGGCTCCGTGGCAGGCCTGGCGCAGGCCTACTTCTTCACCACGTACTTGCTCACCTTGCTGCCGGTGACCTCGTTGTACTTCTCCACATACGCCTCGAACAGCTTGCGGATCGAGCGCCCGATCTTGGCGTAGTCCGCTTCGTTCAGGTTGGCCAGCGAGACCCGCCCGGACGGATGGCGGGTGCCGAAGCCGCGGCCCGGCAGCAGCACCACGCCGGCCTCGTCGGCCAGCTGGAACAGCAGCTCGTTGGGCTCGACCGAATTCAGCACCCATTTGACGAACTCGGGCCCGATCGCCTTGCCGCCGAGTTGTTCGAGATCGAGCAGCGTGTAGTAGTCGACGGCGTTGGGATCGTCCGCGTCCGGCGCAATGCCGATCTCGCGATACAGCGCGGCCTTGCGGCTGCGGATCAGCCGCTTCATCGCATTCTTGTAGGCGTCCGGCGTATCCATCAGCGAGAACAGCGAGAACAGCACCATCTGCACCTGCTGCGGCGTCGACAGGCCGGCGGTGTGGTTCAGCGCCACCGTGCGGCTGTCGGCGACCAGGCGGTCGATGAACTTCAGATTCTGCGGTTCGGTGGTGATCGAGCTGTAGCGCTTGTTCAGATCCTGGCGGGTGGCTTCCGGCAGCTTGCCGATCTGCAGGTCGAAGATATTGTCGCGGTTGGTGGCGATCACGCCCAGGCGCCAGCCGGTCGCGCCGAAGTACTTGGAGAAGGAATACACCAGGATGGTATTGCGCGGGCACATCGCGAACAGCGAGACGAAGTTGTCGGCGAAGGTGCCATAGACATCGTCGGTCAGGATGATCAGGTCCGGGCGCTCCTCGACGATCGAGGCCAGGTACTCCAGGCTCTCGTCGCTCATGCGCACCGACGGCGGATTGCTCGGGTTGACCAGGAAGAAGGCCTTGACCTTGGGATCGCGCAGCTTGTCGAGCTGTGCTTTCGAATACTGCCAGCGTGAATCCGGATCGGCGTCGACCGACAGCTCCACCAGCTGGTAGTCGTTCAGTTCCGGGATCTCGATATACGGCGTGAAGATCGGCATGCCCAGCGCGATGGTATCGCCGGCCTTGAGCAGGTGGTTCTCGCGGATGGTGTTGAACAGGTAGGTCATGGCGGCGGTGCCGCCTTCCACCGCGAACAGGTCGAACTCGCCGATGAAGGGATGGTCGCCGATCATCTCCTTGCGGATGTACTGGCTGACGATGGTTTCCGACAGCCTGAGCATGCGGTCGGGCACCGGGTAGTTGCAGGCCAGGATGCCTTCGCACATCTCGTACAGGAAGTCGCCCGCGCTCAGGCCGAGCTGGTCGCGCACGTAGGAGACCGCGCCGGCCAGGAACTTCACCCCCGGGATGTCGGCGTATTCGCGCGCAAACAGGTCGAAGCGCTCTTCGATGCCGTCGCGGCGCGGAAAACCGCCAACGCCCTCCGGCATGTACGAGAACGAGCGCTCCGATTCGCGCATCGCGAACAGGCCCAGTTGCCAGAAGCCGTGGCGCGGTACCGTCGCCAGGAAATTGGGGTTGCCGCGGCCGGCATTGAGCATCAGGCGCTCGGCGTCGCTGCTGGCCAGCTTGATCAGTTCATCCTTCAGTTCGAACGGCGAGAGGCTGGACAGCTTGGAGATATCGAACTTGCTCATGGCTTGCTCCTGTGTAGACGCTTGTCGGTTGGTTGGCGGGCCAACGCCCGTGGCATGGCCCGCGCAGCAGCGGAGAGGCAAAGAGAAACGCTAGACCAGGCCCACCACCAGCGGGCCCAGCAGCGTCAGCAGCACGTTGGCCAGCGCATAGGTGATGGCGAAGGGCACCGTCGGCACCGGGCTTTCGGCCTTGTCGAGAATGCCGCCGAAGGCGGGGTTGGCGCTGCGCGAGCCCGACAGCGCGCCGGCCAGCAGCGCGGCGTTGTCATACCGCAGCACGTAGCGGCCGAACAGCATGGTCAGGAACAGCGGCAGCAGTGTCACCACCGCGCCCAGGATGAAGATGGTCAAGCCGCTCTGGCGCAGCGTGGTCACGGCCTGCAAGCCGGAATTGATGCCGACGATGGCGACGAACGCGGCCAGGCCGAAGTCTTTCAGCAGCTGGCACGCGGCGGTCGGCATGGCGCCGAACATCTTGTGCTTGGAGCGCGCCCAGCCGAACACCAGGCCGGACAGCAGCGCGCCGCCGCCGGCGCCCAGCGTCAGCGGAATCGAGCCGGCGCGCCACACCAGCAGGCCCACCAGCAGGCCCACCAGCACGCCGGCGCCGAAGTAGACGAAGTCCGTCTTTTCGCTGGGGACCAGCTCATAACCGGCCGTCTGCGCCGCGCGCCTGGTGTCGGCCGGGGTGCCGTAGATGGTGATGATGTCGCCGTGCTGCAGCTTCAGGTCGGGCAGCAGCGGCAGCGGGTGGTCGTAGCGCTCGATGCGCTCGATATAGACGCCATGGCGCATGTCGCGCCCGACCATGTCGACGATCTCGGCCACGGTCTTGTTGTTCATGCCCTTGGCGGTAAATACCACGTTGCGTGACTGCATCACCGCGCCCATGCCGTCGGCATCGGCCACTTCCTTGCCGATCTGCGCCGCCGTCGGCACCATGGCATCGCGGCGGCCGACCAGCAGCACCAGGTCATCGTGCTGCAGCACCAGGTCCTGCGTCACCTCGATCTGCTTGCCGGCGCGCTGCACCTTTTCCACGGTCACCAGGTCGTCGCCGCCCATCTCCAGCTGCGCGATGGTCTGGCCGGAAGCATCGTTGACACGATACAGCCGCCCGACCACTCGCGGCAGCGCGCCGCGCTGGCCCGGGCCATACTGCGGCAGGCCGCCATTGAGCTGGGCCTCGACCTTCTTGGCATCGGTCTTCAGGTCCGATTTCATGAAGCGCGGCAGGATGTTGACGCAAACGATGATCGCGCCGAGCGAGCCGAACACATAGGTCACCGCATAGCCGACCGCCACGTTGGCCTGCATCGTCTTGACCTGGTCGGGCGGCAGGCCCAGCTTGGTAATGGCGTCGCCGGCCGTGCCGATGATGGCCGACTGCGTCATGCCGCCGGCGGCCAGGCCCGCGGCCAGGCCCTTGTCGAGATGGAACAGCTTGGCCAGCACCACCACCGTGACCAGGCCGCATACCGCCATGAACACCGCCATGGCAATCTCGCGCAGCGAACTGCGGTTGAGCGAGTTGAAGAACTGCGGGCCGCTTTCATAGCCCACCGCATAGATGAAGACCGCGAACATCACCGCCTTCACGCCGTTGTCGATCTCGACGCCGACCTGGCTGATCACCACCGCGGCGAGCAGCGAGCCGGCCACCCCGCCCAGCTGGAAGCGCCCGAAGGTGATCTTGCCGATCGCGTAGCCGACCGACAGCGCAAGGAACAGTGCGGATTCGGGCGACTTCTGGAAAATCTCGTGCAACCAATCCATCAAAGGCTCCTGAGGCGAGTGAAGCGAGTTGGGTAGTTGTTGCATCCGATGCGGGGGCGCCGGGCACGGCTACGTGGGACAGTGGGCTCCCTCTGGAAAAGGGCGAGTCCGGATGTCCCTCGGCATGAAGGCGGTCACGGCCAATGACTGCCATGGCGATGACGGCGCGCGTAGCGGCGGTGCGGAACGAGTACCGCGCGCGGTCCGCAGCGGCCGTGTCGAGGCGGCGTAGCGATTATGTCTGCCGTGTTGGGGCGGAGGTACTGAAAGCTTTTGTCGGCGAATTAAACGCCGTCAACATGGCGCGCGCGGTTTGAGGCGGCGGTGGCGGACGAGGGCGAGAGCGCGGGTGGGCGACGCGTGCTGCGCAGGCGATGCAGGGGAGAACCGCCTCACCCGGACGGGTGCGGCGGCAACAGCGAATGCGCGGGTCTCAGCGCCCGCCGGCGAGGCGCGCCTCGATATGCTTGGCGCGCTCCAGCGAACCCGGATGCGAACTGAGCATGCTCGATTGCCCGCCGTCGAGCGTCGACATCTTGCGGAACGCCGACGCCAGCGCCTGGCGATTGGCGCCGTTCTTCGTCAGCAGGTCAAAGGAATAATCGTCCGCCGCGGTCTCCTGGCGCTGCGAGAACTGTGCATTGACGAACTGCTCGGCCAGCGCGCCCACCTGCGACGAAGACAGCGCCGTCAGCGAAGCGATGCCGGTCGACCCCAGCAGCCCGCGCGCCGCAGCCGCGGTGTAGGCCACCTGCATCGCCGCCTTGGTGTGGCCCAGCGCGACATGGCCGATCTCATGGCCGACCACGCCACGCACCTCATCGTCGCTCAACAGGTCCATCAGCCCGCTGTAGACCCGCACGCAACCGTTGGCCATGGCCCACGCATTGATGTCCTTGGTCACGTAGACCTTGGCGTCGAGCGGCAGCCCGGTATTGCCCAGGCCGCTCATCACGGTGGCCAGGCGCCGGGTGTAGGTGCTGTCTGCCGCCGCGATGGTGTTCTTCTTGTCCATCTCGGCGCAGGACTGGTCAGACAGAGTCTTGACATTGCTGTCCGACAGGGTCGCGGCGGTGAACAGGCTGCCGCCGGCCTGGGTCAGGCTTTCCATGTTGGCGCCGGCACAGCCGGCCAGCAGCGCGGAACAGGCGAGGGTGGAAAGGGCGAGTGAGGCAAGAGGGCGGCGTGGGGCAGGTCGTTTCACATCGGGCTCCGGTCGAAGGCAATGCCATAGGATAGGAAGCGCGGCGGCGGCGTGCCAGTGGACGCAGTCCGACAGGGTCGCGGATTGCGGCACAGGCTGGCGCGTCCGATGCGGTCTGATGCGGGTGGACTGCGGCGACGAGGCTCGCAATGCACTCGTGGAACCGGGGCGCGGACTTCGGGAGAGCTCTGGAAAGATGGTGCCCGGGGTCGGACTTTCGAACTCAGGACGCTAGCCGGAAAGCCTTACTGGGCTTGGCTTTGCGCTGTGGTAGGATTGAAGAATTACCACAGAGGTTACCACGAACCGATGCTGTCCCCCCCCTTTGTACTCTGGAGGGGGATCACGCTGAGCTGGCTGAGTGGGAACCGAACCGGGGAGCCAAGATGGGAACCGAATTGCGTAGTTAGGCGCTGCCTACGTCTTCGCCCTGCAATTCCGAAGGTGGAAGGTCCGGCAATTCTGGGCGCTTCAGCAGGTAACCATGATGGAAATCCTTCGCCATGCCTAGCAAGCCTCTGCCCGTACTGCCTTCCTCCTTCGCCTCCGATTCCGCCCAGACTTCATAGTAGCGGTCTTTGCCGTCTAGTCCGTCCAAGACTGCCTTGATGGAGTAGGTGTACCCCTCAGCAACCACATGCACGACTTCTGATCCTGTGTCTGGGCGGCTGTAGACTTCGCTCCCGATGTAGACCGTGGGCGGGTCAAACGGGATGCTGCTACTTGGCCTCCGCGCCGCGTCCCTGTGCATCTGCTTCTTGAGCAGTATTGAGACAGCCCTATCGAGGCAGTAGCGCGCGTTTTCCACGGTCGCATTATTCGCTTCGAACTCAGCAGCGTAACGGACAGACCAACCACTCTTCTTGTCCACTCGGAAAACATCCGGGGTCATGTGGCGGAGGTTCTCTAGCTCGACGGTGTGAATTCCCAGCTCCAGAGCTTGGAGGCGGAAATGCTGGTAATCGATTTGGATGTAATCAGTTGGCACCTTCACGTGTTCGTCTATCCACTTCTTGTTCTTTGTCCAACTCGGGGCGTTCCATCCGCCTTTGCCGAACATCCCGAGTATGCCTAGCTCCTTCCTGCTGTCGTGGTCCCGCCAGCCATAGACGTTGTACGTGTCTTCAAACTCAATGTAGATTGCTTTCCTTGTTTCTATCAGGGAGTCTAAATAGCGCCCTTTGGCCACGGCAGCTTCGGCAGCCTTCAGGTGTTCTTTCGGCTCGCCATCCTCAAGGATGTCCGCGATGAATAGCTCCCGAATGCTCTTGCCCACTACCGCCATTGTCATCGCATCAATGGCCGCCGAGGCTGCATCGTAGTAGTTGCGGACTGTGATGGGCTCCGCAACCTGTGCATAGTGCTTTGTCAGCACGCGCTGCTTATTCAACGCCTTCAGTGTTCCGGATTTGGGGACCACTACTCCGGCAGACTTCAACTCACCCACCAGCTCATCGAAGCTCTTGGACTCAAGGTTCTTCTTTTCGTCCACTCCCAGCTCTATCAGTAGGGCGTATAGGACCACCTCAAGGGCGTCCTGAAGGATCACAAGTCCCGCTGAGGCAATGTACCTGTCATCTGCGGCGCAGAGCGGCTGGGCCTGTTCAAGCAGGGTGCGGGCGATTACTAGGGAGTGGACCGTAGCTTCTTTCATGAACGGGCAGGCGCGCTATTGGGACCGCGCTAGGTTATCACCTCCGTGGGGCTTTCCTGTAGGGACTGAAATGTTCATGGAAGAAGTGCGAGAGGTCATCTGATAAAGCCGCAGCGCCGGGTTCCCCCCGTACCCCCTCGCGCGCCAGCATGCGCACCCGCGCCATAGTGAACGCGCGCAGCCCATTAGACGCACGCGCGTGTACCCAATAGCGGCAGCAGCATGAATCCCTCTGAGGTAGGGGAAGGGGGCAGCAGAGCCTGGCTCCTAGAATCGACCGCCAAGCATAGGCAATCGAGAGGGGACACATGGCTGGGAAGGCGTGGCACTACTGGGCAGCAGCAGGCTTCGCTGCAAGTCTCGTTGCGGGCTGGATAGTCTCTGAACGCTATGAAGCTGCCAGGCAAGCTGAGGATGGGGAGACCATCGAATGCCTCATGCAGCGGCTGAGTCCGGAGGAGAAGTACCGACTTACCAAGCTCAGCGAGCAGGACGATTACAGGCCCCTCTGGCTGGCTTACTCCGAGGTCTTCCCGCGCTGCGCTCTCCATGCCAGCCAGTGGGAGCGGAAGCGGCAGCTCATGTTTGTCGCTTGGTCTCTGATGAAAATTAAGAGCCGGGAGTTCTAACGGGTTGTGAAGATTGCCTTAAAACCCTCGGCCCATGCCTCAGGTTTCTGGCCCGCCTTCTTCTGGTGGCACATCCTCCTCCGCCACGCGCCCCTTCTCCCGAAGTATCGCTAAGACCGTTTCCCTGTCGTCATAGAAGTCATGGAGCAGATGCTGAGCGTAGCGTCGGGATGTCTCCACCTCTTCGCCAGGGACCTCTCGCCATGCTTCATGCAAGACGTCATTCCCTAGTACGCGAATCTCTTCATGTGCGCGCTTTCGCCTGGCTGCCGTGATTACACCATCGTTGGCAGCCATGTCGATTTGCTGTTCTAGCGGAGTGCCTTTTTTCACCTTGTAGCCATTCGCGCGAAGCGTCTTGTCTAGGACCGAACGAAACATCCCAGCGGCTGCTCGGAAGCAGCCAGCCTCCAAACACCGTTCGCCCTCGCGGAACTCTGCTGCAATCCCAACCGGCGTTGCGGGTGGCAGTTGAAGCTGCTCAATCGATTCCCATGCGAAGGCCTTCAGTTGCCTAATGAAACCGGGATACGGGCCTTGAACGTCCACGATGCCTAGGGCACCTCGCCCGCAGCCCCCGCAGCGGAATAGCCGGTAATGAGTGGAGCGACGATCATCCCCGCGCACAATGGCACCATGATCTTGCCGCCCTTCCTTTAGCCATTGGAAGGTTGCGAGCGCGCCTTTGCACGTGGGGCATCGCGCAATCACGTTACCAGTTTCATTTATCGTCGCCATACGCACCTCTGTGAAGTCCAGTCGGCTTTTTAGCACAAGAGAGGACGTGGTGCGTCTGGAGATGTCAGCTTTGGGTACACCCATGCTGGGCGTCAGGTGACCTCTGCAATACGTGTCAGGATAGGGTTAATTTCAGAATTTCTTGACACTACCCGTGATGGGTCTTAGAGTTCATCCTGACACTTTCGACGGCAGGGAGCCAAGGATATGAACGCAGGCAAGCGGGTCGCCTATGTGCGAGTCAGCACGGTAGACCAGAACACGGAACGCCAGCTTGAGGGCGTGGCCGTGGACAAGACCTTCATGGACAAGGCCAGCGGCAAGGACATTCACCGGCCCCAGCTCCAAGCAGCACTGGACTATTTGCGGGAAGGCGATACGCTGGTGGTCCACTCAATGGACCGCCTGGCCCGGAACACTGAAGACCTCCTCCGCATGGTCCGTGAACTGACCGCCAAGCATGTTAGCGTCGAGTTCGTGAAGGAGCGGCTCACCTTCAGCGGCCAGAACGATGACCCGATGGCTACCCTGATGATGACAATGCTGGGCGGCTTCGCACAGTTCGAGCGGTCATTGATTCGCGAGCGCCAGCGTGAGGGCATCGCTATCGCCAAGGAGAAGGGCGTCTACAAGGGCCGTAAGGCATCGCTGAGCCCTGAGCAGGTAGCCTTGCTCAAGCAGCGGGCGGAGGCAGGGGAGAAGAAGGCTGCCATTGCACGGGACTTGGGAATCAGCAGGGAGACCCTGTATCAGTACCTAAGGCAGTCCTAAGTAGCTCAGTGATTTCCGCTAACATGGCGCCCTCAAAGAGATCAAGGGACGGCAATGGGCTGGATGTGGAAGAGGAAGACTATTAGGGAACTCGCATCTGCCGAGCGTTTGGTCAATGCGCGCGCTACAGATGTTGCAGATTTTGCGCATCTGAATTGGCGAATTTGCCTGGAGCCCTTACTTGGGGAAATGGCTAGTGAGTTGACTACCTTGACTGAGGGCGGCCCACATCGTTTTTTTGTGGCGAGTCAGCCAGCAGGAGCCTACAGCTTTCAAGTCAACGCCATCGCAAACCGCCTCCTTCGCCCTCTGACAATCGATTCCTTTGATGGCAAGAGTAGCCCAGTCATGGAGGAGCATGCGGCACTAGTTTATTCGCTACATGTAAGCGGGATGTGTACCGTCACGGTTCATCCCCATCGCTCAGCATGGTCCAAGCCGCATCGGGAATCCTATCTTGTGGCGGTGTATCGAACCCCTTGGGAGCTTCTGGGAGCGTCAGGTGTGTCTCGATTGAGAAAGCACTTCACAGTATTTCTAAAGCTTGTCAGTGCTTCCATGGCGGCTGGGGGGCAGAGCGTCAGCGATGGCCGACTATATGACCGGCTGGAAAGAGCGAATGACCGGTATGAACGGCTATATCAATCCCGTGCAGAACATCGGCGTGCTTTGGCAGATGCAGAGATAGCCTTAGGGGCGGGTCTTGTTGGCGGGCTTATCGCAAGTACGATCATGCCCTTTGCTCAAACATATGGAGCTGAGCACAGGAAATCGGCGGAGGAGGCTCGGGATAATTGCGGGAAGAACTACACGGGTCTCCCTGAGCTGCGAAAGGATTGCTTCGCATCCCTTCAGGCTAATTCTGATTATCAGCATGACATAGCTGTGGGGAAGTTGTTCACCACTGCTAATCTGCTAGTTGGGGCCTTGGTTCTAAGTGTTGTCGCAGTGTTTGTCATGCGCGGCATGCTCAAAAAGGGGTAGGCCGCAGAGATGCCATCGTGACGTGCGCATTGAATAGGGCCGGGGCAATCCCGGCTCTTTGTCCTTCTGGTAACGCCACCATCAACCATCTGACCACCTTCGCCTTCAAAGCCCACCAAATCCGCACCGTTACGGACGAGCAGGGAGAACCTTGGTTCATCGCTAAGGACATCTGCGATGTGCTGGGCTACGTGAACGTCAGCAAGTCCTTGGCTGACCACGTGGACGACGATGACCGGAAGCCTATCGACCTGAATACCCTAACGAATCGTTATGGAAATACCCGGGGCAATCCGAGGGCATCATCCATCAACGAATCCGGCCTGTACTCCCTCATCCTCAGCAGTAAGAAGCCAGAGGCCAAGGTGTTCAAACGCTGGGTTACCTCAGAAGTCCTCCCGAGCATCCGTAAGCACGGCGGTTACGTAGCCCCCACGACCAACGCTGCGGAAGCGTTTGTCTCCCATTACCTCCCCAATCTGTCCGAGAAGGCCAAGGGAGAGATTGTCATGGGATTGGGCAAACGGGTGGACGAGCAGGAAGCTGAGAAGGCCGTACTGGCTCCGAAGGCTGCCGCGTTTGATGAAGTCATCGCAGACAGGCAGGAGTCCCTTACGACCTTCGTCCGGACCCTGAGCGGGATGCTACTGCTTCCCTTGGGGCTCAACCGATGTAAGCCTGTTGCCCTTCAGCGGAAGGACACTGATGCTGCCTTTGTTAAACAGGGCAACCTGCTCTGGCGAAGATGCAACGATGAAGCCCTCGATTGGTGGCTTGCCATCTTGTTCCAGCCGGAAGCACCTGACAGGGCCGGGAGCGTTGCACCCTGACTCATACGCCTTTACGGTATCCCGATAGTCGGCCTTTGCTGCGACCTCTCCAATGATGGCCGGCAAGCCAATTATCAGCAGGATGGCAAGTAAGGAGGCGAGGATGAGGTACAGGCCAAGGACCGCCATCAAGACCCACAGCATCGCTGCTTTGAGCCTCTGCATTTCGCTCAGCTTCTCAAGCCAGCGCCGCACAGTCTCGAAACGCTTCCCACTCGCTGGGCTGCCCTTGGGCTCTGTGCCGAAGAGCCAGGCCACGCCAGCCACATAGGCGGCAACCGCGAGGCCCCAAAGAGCTGTTTGGGCCGGGTGGCTGTTCATCGCGCCTAGGGCATTGGCGCAGAAGTTAAAGACGGCTAGTGCCCCTAGAACGAAATAGCGCGCGGTATCGAGCGGGAATAGCTGACTATCCAGATGGAAATGACCAAGGAACCGTGAGTGGTACGTTGAGCCTATGAAGTAGCACCCCATGGTAAGGACAGCGCCGCAGATGGCCCGCTCTTTGATGAGCATGGTTAGAAGGCGCTGAAGCCTTCCGGGGGCCTGAGGGTTAGATGTGTCTGCTACTGGCTTGTAGTGGTTGTCTGCCTCCACCTTGGTCTCCGAATGGGATAAGCGAAAGGCCACATGGTAAGCCAGTGGTAAACGGCTGTGACCCCGCGTAAACTTTCAGGTATCGAAAACTGACACCGCAAGGCTCCCCACATGCTCACACTCACGAAGCCCACTCCGGAGCAGCTCCGCGAGACCATCAAGCGGCACGGACTGACCCGGGGCGAAGCCGCTCAATTGGTCCACGCTTCAGTAACGGCCTGGCACGCTTGGAGCGCCCCGGAAGGAAGCTCGAACCATCGACCTATGCCCTTGGCTGCGTGGGAGCTGCTCCTTATCAAGCTGGGCGAGCATCCAGATTTCAAGCCAACACGATGAATTGACGCATACATACAGCGTATGTATCATGAGGTCTCAGTGACGCGAAGCAGCCCTGCCAAGCGCACTTGCTCTGTTGGAGTGTTTAAGCATGTCCGTCTTCAGTATCGCCCGCTTCCCCCGCATTCCCCTCTCGCTGTCCATTGACGGCGCCTCCAGCATCCTCCGCATCGGCAAGCGAGCCTTGCACATCTGTCCTGACTACGTAGAGCGTGCCCGCATCCCGCGCATGTTCGAGGCCTACGCAGGCGAGGAGAAGGGTAGCTGGGAGCTGCTCATCCTGCGCCGCTGGCTGGTGTCTGCATCGCTGGAAGCCTAAACCCACACTCTCGCGAGTAATCCGCAGCGGCCCCGGCAGCCGCACCAAGAAGCGCCCTCCGGTAATCGGTCGGCGCTTTTGTCGTTTCTGGAGCCCGCAAAGCCTTATACAGCAAGGGGCAGCGGGCAATTGCACCCCTAAAACCCGCCTTTCGATAAAAAGCTGATTTTTGCGGGATAGCGTTGATGGCACTTCCCGATATGCAGCTTCTCACCCGGCGCTTCCCATCTGACCGTTTCAGCGCCACTGGGGGATAGACACTCCCTGTCCGGTCTGGTCCGTGGAGGTGGCACCTGCCATCCCTGCGGCTTTCCCTTTCGTCCTCCAGTCATAACCATGTCAGCAAACAAACATCGCGCCAAGCGAGGCCAGCGCACGCCCGTATGGCCCCCTGCGCCCACTCGAGACGGTATCGAGTACCGCCCAGCAACCCCAGAGGACGCCGCTGCGTTGGCCCCACGGCTCCGCGCTAGTGACCTTGATGAACTCTATCGGGTCAGTGATCGGCCCTCCGTTGACCGCCTCTTGGATGGAATCCGGTTTTCCGATGAGGCTTGGTCTTGTCTGAAGAACGGTGACGTGGTCGCTACCTTCGGAGTAGGGCGTAACGGGGAACTGGGCATGGTCTGGATGCTGTGCGCCCCTGAGGTGGAGCAGCACCCGCGCCTCATGTTCGAACACCCCCGCGCATGGCTGGACAGCATCAAGGGCCGCTACAGCATGCTCTGCAATGCGGTGAGCGACCACAACACCGCTACGGTGGCCTGGCTCAAGCGTTTGGGCTTCATCATTGGTAATGAGTGCGCTGGCTTCGGCAAGCCTGGCGAGGTCTTCCGTCTGTTCTTCCGGGGCCTAGGCAATGTGTGAGCCGACCACTACGACGCTACTGGTGACCTCTCTTGCAATCAGTGCTGCCACCGCTGCGGCCAGCTTTGTGCAGGCTGACCATGCGGCCAGTAAGCAGAGCGATGCGAACCAGCGCGCCTATGACGACAGCGTAGTTCAGGCTCGCAATCAGCAGGCCGAGCAGGATGCTCAGGCGAAGGACCAGATGTCCGAGCGCGCGCGCCAGGCGATGGTTGAGACCGCCCACCTGAGGGCGCTATCGGCTGAGTCTGGGACCACTGGCGGAACGAATGACCGCGTGGACAACGAAGCCAACTTCAACGCCGGTCAAGACATGGCAGCCATCAGCGGCAATGCTCAGGCGGCTCAGCGTCAGCTTGCCCAGCAAGCCCGTGGTAGCTACGCCACAGTCACAAGCAGGCAGGCTCAGATTCAACCGCCAAGCCTCATTGGTACTGGGCTGCAAATCGGTGGGGCGTATGTCAATTACCAGACCAGCATGAACAAGCTGAAGGGCGATGCCACCGTTAAGGGCTCCACCTGACCTCTACAGGGCTCCTGGCGAGCCCCTTCAGATGTTCGAGCGTTTGTCTTCGCCCATCTGTTTCCTTCGCAATTCAGAGCCCTTCGCGGGTGACATCCTATCCCCACTGAACCACCACCACCATGCCGAACCCACAACAAGCACCGCGCGACATCACAGCGCGCCCACAAGGCCCCGCCAGCGCATCCCAGCGGACCACCTTCAGTACCCCCCAAGCGCACCCCGTAGATACCTTCGCAGCTCCCATTCAGGACCCCACTCTGAATGGCCTTATCACGGGCCTGAAGAGCTTCAATCCAGCCCTTGAGCAGTACGTGCAGGTTCAGGGGGCCAAGGAGGCTGACGCAGCATTCAAGGCTGGCGCAGCTAACGGGCAACTGGCGGACACCCTTGGTCCCACCGAGCATGGTCCTGTGCAAGTCCCTGCGCTACCTGAAGGCCAGCAGATTGACCCCGCCTTCGCACCCACCTTCGCGCAGGGCTACCGCCAGGCTGTGGGGGCCAAGATTGGCAATCAGATCAGCAATGACATTCTGGGCCAGTATGAGCAGAGCAAGAACGCTGAGGACTTCAATCCGGAAGCCTTCCTAGCTCAGCACACCCGCGAGCAGACACAGGGCATCACTGACCCGGCAATCCGTGAGGCTGTCGCTAAGTCCATCGCTGCGACCGCCGCTAGTGTCCGTGGTGACTTCCGCCAGGTGCAACTTCAGCGCTTGAAGGAGAACGCTACGCAAACGCTGTCCTCTCTGCTGGGCTCCGCTATGGACCCATCGAAGACAGCCGAGCAGCAGTACCAAGCGCTGGTCAGTGATGTAGAGCCCGTGCGTAAGCAGATGGGCCTACAGACCCGCGCTGAGATGGCCGAGATGGTCTTGCAGCAGGCGCAGATGAACTCGGCCAAGGCTGGGGGTCAGCCTGAGCTGTTCGACATCTTCACCAACTTCAAGGACCCCGCAACGGGCCTGACGCTGGCTGATATGAACCCGAAGATGAAGGCGCACATTGCCTCCGCTCGGGAACAGGCGGTCAATCAGCAGAACAAGCGGATTGAGCAGGGCCAGCAGGCTGACTTCTTCAAGCAGGCAGTAGCCGATGAGGACGCAGCGAAGGCTGGCAATGTGGCTCCGATTGAATCCTATGTGAGCCGCATCGGCCCCCTTAACCAGTACCAGAACGCCGGCGCTGCGCTGACTGCGTGGCGACATCACACGGAGCTGGCAGAAAAGGCGAAGGTGACCACTCAGTCTGTGGCTGCCATCGGCAATGGGACCGCATGGGGACTCACGAAGGAACACGCGCAGAAGGCGATGGACACCATCACTGACCCTGACGTGAAGACTCTCATGCAGGTTGCGTCCTCAGCTCAAGGGGGCGACCCCTCACAGCTCCCTGAGGTCCAACAGGCGATTCGTTCCATTGTGGACATCACGGGGCGCTCAGGGCGCAGTGACATTGCGAACTCTCGGCTGAAGGCTCTGATTGACGGAACGGTCAATGCAGTGCCGCCAAAAGGAGGGGAGCCATCAAGTCAGTTCATGCTTGCAGCGGCCCTCTATTCTGGTCTCCCAGATCAAGTGCGTTCACTGTACTTTGACGAGAAGGCAGACACCGTCTTCGATACCTTCGCGCGCGACGTGCGAGGGGGCATTGGTGCCAAGACTGCAATGGAGAATGGCTACCGTGCCGTATCGCCTGAGTCTGTCAAATTCGCAAAGGAGCTTTCCAGCACACCGGAGTGGAAGGCGCAGACAGCGGCAACCGTGGCGAACCTTACTACCGATTGGTGGCAGCGTTGGCCCCTTGTCGGCTGGATGGCTGAGCGGTTCGGCTACGGCGCTCCCCTCAATGAGAACGTGGTTACGAACTGGTCTCAAGCTGACCTTCAGCGGTACTACCAGCGAAATCCCAGCGCGACTCCGGAGCAGGCTAGGAGGTACATCATGGGCAGGGTTCAGGGCAACTTCATCTATGACCAAGCGAATCGAATTAATGTGCAGGTTCCGGATGGTCAAGCTAGTCCAGATGTGGCCCGGGCAATTAGCTCATTCGTCAAGGCCTCTCAAGAGAAGTACGGCATGGTGCCTCAAGATGGCATCCTGCATGGCGCGATGGAGTCGGTGAGCGAGTTTGTCAGCGGAACGCGGTCACCAATGCAATCCGTTGGGCTGGTCTACAGCAAAGATGGCAACTACCAACTCACCGCCTTTGTAAATGGTGCTCCTATTCACAAGTTGGAGGACGTAACGTTTAGTCAGATCATGACGTATGGTGCAGCCCAGAAAATTCTTTCGGATACCGAACGGGCCTCCATGAGCGCGCTGAAGCAAAAGCTCAATGACGGCTCTGTCACGGCGCAGGACCTTGCACAGAACGCTGACTTGCTTGCCAAAGCCAAGAGCCTGGGGCAGATCAACGAGACTACAGCGCGGCAACTTAAACAGGTTCAGGAGAAAGCATTCACGGATGTAAGCTCCCGGCGCTTCTTGTTCCCCACTGACAAGCCCGATTTTACTGGCCTCGCTGGGTCCCGCCTTACCGGTCAGGGCTCGAAGATTCAGGTGAACCAAGCTGCGTCTTTCGTGGCAGAGGGGGAACACTTCGCTGCTCTCACAGCAATGGGAGAAGGGCTGGTCCTGAAGGCGACTCAGGACCCGAACCCAAAGGCGGGGAACAACATCGGCTACGGGTACAACCTGAACGCCAATAAGGAAACGATGGCCGAAGACTTCCGCCGTGCCGGAATTCCTGCTGAGAAGCTAGAAGGCATCAAGGAAGGCACGGTGCAGATTACGCAGGAGCAAGCAGCACGGCTCCTACGTGTCACGAAGCCCCGCTACGTGGGCCTCGCTCAGCAATCGGTAGAGGCCATCAAGCCAGGCATGTGGGGAACCATGAGCGAGGGCCAGAAGGCCGCTCTCGCAGATGTGGCATACCAGACCGGCAACCCAGCTCAGTTCAAGACGGCTCTTGGCAAGCTGGCTGCTGGTGATGCTCAGGGCTTTCAGGACGCCTTGCGCGTTACCTACGTGAACTCTGAAGGGAGCCGCGTGGAGGATGTCCGCCGAAACAAACTGCGGGCGTTGATGATTGCTGGCCCCGCAGCGTTCGTGCAAGGCATTCGGGAAGCCTCCCGGCTTTCGCAGTAGACAGTTCACTTTGCCCCGGCATCTCCCGCTGGGGCTTTCTTTTTTCTCTTTTCAAGATTCCCATGAATGAACATAAGCAGGGCGCGCTGGATGCGCTCATGGCAGCTATTGCCCGCTCGAAGCGCGGCACGGTGCTTTTTGAAAACGGCGGGGTCACTGTAGGTGAGTTGGCTTACCACCTCCGCATCTTGGCCGAGGAGCGCAGGGCCATTGCTGTGTCCGGCGTTATCAGTTCCCCAGATGGCGACGCTGAGTGGTTCTGGCGGTTCCCGGGCGCAGAAGCCAAAGAGGGACAGCTTTCGGTATATGGCTGGCAAGGGGCGAAAGGTCTAGCGCCTGAGTTCCTCACGCTGGTTCCTGAGGCTGCTGATTCAGCCTGGCTTGCTGAGGCGCTCGGCTATAGCGCCGGCATCGTCAAACCGTGGGAAGACCGAGAGTTTGCCTACAGCGTGGACTTCCTTCCTAACCTCCCATCGAGCGCATTCCAATGAGCCAGCGCATCGAAGAAGCCAGCTTGCTCCCGTGGGAGGGGGAAGACCAACTGGCCGGGACCAAAGCTGCAGCGGCACTCGCGGGAAAGAACGACCCGAACGGGAGCCAGAGGCCCGCTCCAGCTGCTCGGGCAGCAGCCCGGAAGGTCAAGGTCATTACTGGACCTGAATGGATTGACTGGGATGCGCCCATCAATCCGGACCCGCCAGTACCCCTTATCGACTTCGCCAAGACCCTCAAGGGCATCAATGCGGTTGCCGTGTGCCGAGACCTGAATGAGCTTGGCTACCTAGTCCGCAGGCAGGGCAAATATGTCCCCCGCAAGGCCCGTGACGGTGACCGCCGCTGGTTCGAGTCCAGAGATGTTAATGGCCGCGCTGTGGTCTTCGTTACGGAGGTCGGCAGGGAACTGATGCGGCAACTGGCGAAGGACAAGAAGCTGACCCGGCTGAAGGCTCCACGCGTCGTGAAACAGGAGTGACATGCAATGACAAGAGAACCCAAGTTCAACCCACATCGGCGCGCTGCTGGGGAGCGGCTGGGGCTCCTGGCTGACGAAGTGAGACAGGAGGTAGAGGCACTGGAGGGCCGCTTGGGCACTCGTCAACGCCAGCGGACCGAGGCCGGACAGCGGATTTTTCAGGGAACAAGTGGAGGCCATCGTTTGCAACGTTGGTCTTCGCCATCTGGTATCACCTGGCGCGTGGGTCCGTATCGGTCTCGGTAAACAGAACCGGAAGCGGTCCCGCTACCGCTCGCCAATCATCAATGAGACCCTATCGCCAGTGCTCGGGAGCCTCGAAGCCCTCGGTATGGTGGAAGCGGTGCGCGGGGATATTAGCGACAAGACCAAGCAGACAGTTATGCGAGCTGGCCCAACGCTGCTCTCCAAGCTGCGGGTTGCTTCCTTGACTTATGCCGACTTTGGCATTGACCTCGGAGCGGAAGCTATCGAGCTGAGGAAGGAGAAGGGGCGGAAGACCGGCATTGCAAACGCTAAGGTAGAAACGCTGGAATATGAGGACGATGAGACCACGCACCGCTACCGCAGTGAGATGCATACCATCAATGGCGGCCTTCTATCGGCAGCCCTCGGGCTTTGCCCAGTGGTTGCAGGAAGGGCTGACGTTTGCACGGCTGACAGAACGCTGAAGCGCATCTTCACCAATGGCTCATTCACGCAAGGCGGGCGCTTGTATGGCGGCTTCTGGATGGGCTTGCGCCGCGAGGACAGGAAGGCAATCACCATTGACGGTGAGCCGGCAGTCTCGCTCGACTATTCGCAGGCTGGCCCGAGGATTCTCTATGGCCTTGCTGGTGTCCCATACGATGGCCGAGATGCCTATGCAGTGCCAGGCTATGCGGGGGAGTACAGGGACAGCATCAAGAAGCTCTTTGGGGCGATGCTCAATACTAAGAAGCGGCTGACCCAGTTCCCGGAGGAGCTGAAGGGCGCCTTCGCTGGCCTGAAGGTGCGGGAGGTGGTTGATGCAGTGCTAGACCACAATGCGGAGGTGGCGCATCTCCTCTTCAATGGGGTGGGGCAGACAGTCCCCTTCATCGAGAGTCAAGCAATGGTCCGTGTGCTGCTGGCTCTCAGAGAGATTGGGGTTACTGGGCTACCCATTCATGACGCAGTGCTGGTCCCTGCCTCCAAGGTGGATCATGCAAGAACAATCATGGAAGAGAGCTTCCTTGCTGTTGCTGGAGTGACTGGAAGGGTAGAAGTAGAAGAGTAACCAGCCATAGCCAGTCTCTCCCTATATCTATAGTAATCGCACGGGGGTCTCTCCATATGGTGGGGCCTTAAGCCCTCGCGGACCTAGACAACCCATTCGCTATATCATAGGAGCCCTTCCGGACACTTCCGGAACTGTGACATTCAGTGGGCCGCCCCCGCAATACCAATCGGAGAATACGTGTATGGAGTTGCGTCAAGTCGTGCTGGCGAAGCAATTGTTCACGGAGGCAACAAACTTCCAGCGGCGGCAGAGTGCACTTCACAGCGGCCTTGCCGTGTCGCTGGCTCAGGACGCGGTGGAGATGTTCCTGCGTGCGGTCTACAAGCAGCGTTGTGGCACGGGTCAGGAGCCCAAGGACTTCACAGGGGTAATTGACCGCATTGACCAGGCGGCTGGCGCGCAAGAGGAGTTGAGGGTTCCGTTTCGGGCTCGGCTCACAGACCTAAATAAGGCGCGCGTAAATTTTAAGCACTATGGCCTGTACCCAGATCGAACAGACGCACGTCAACTGCTGGAGTACGCCTCAGATTTTTTTGGCGCCGCAACGCAGCGTTTCTTTGGGCAAGATTTTGAAGGCATCTCTCTTGGGGACCTTGTGCAAGCCTCGGATATTCGAGAGCGGCTTCACGCAGCCACGGAAGCGGCACGCCGAGGGGAGTCAGACGAAGCCTTGGGGCTAGCGGCAGAGGCCGTGGATTTGTCTGTGTTGGCACTTCTGGATGTCTTGCCTAACAGCGCCAGGTATTCCTTTCTTCCCGACATCGTTCAGCATGATCGCAAAACGGAGCAAGCGTGGAGAGACTTGCCAAAGCATATCGACCGGAACATCACCGCGTTGCGACGAATGGCCGTCACGGTTTCGCTACCTATCGACCTTGCCGCACTTCAGAGATTCAATGAGTTCGTGCCGGGCTTGCAGCGAGTTCTTAGCGGAACCTATTATCGGTCTAAGAGGAACTCCGAAGCGCCTAGCCCGGACGATGTGGATTTCTGCATCCGGTTCGCGACGGATTTTGCCTTGGCGGTCGAGGCGCGGCTAGGGGGCTACTAAGCCTACTTGGAAGATGGGCTCTGCGTTAAGGCCGCTACTCTTCGGCCAGGTTATTATCGCAGCGCCCCAGAGAGAGAGAGGAAGCGGGGAAGAGTAGCCGCTCGGACCTCAGCTCACTCAAGCCTCTTCACCTGTACCCAGCCGTCCAACCCTTCGACCCTAACGATGGGCCAGTCGGGCCTGAGTTGGTTGGCATCAAGCTGGTCCATCTCGGGACCGGAGAACTTCAGCAGGCATCCGCAGACGCGGGCTACTGCGAAGGCATCACGCTTGACACGGAAGGTAATCGTGCAGACGTGGCGCCCCTCTCGCATAGCGGCAATCTGGTAGGGCATGGAGGGCCTCCCTCGGGTAGCCGATAGGGAGACCATAGCAGGGGCGTGGAGGCTTGCTGAAGGCCCCATGCGTATCCCATACTGGTCCAGTTGGGAACGTCGTTCCACTTGAGCGACAGGCGCTTTAGTGAGTTCCCAATTCTGGATTGACAGTCAGGAGCCTCAGCGTTCCAGTCCGAGGGCAGCTCCGCTGTTAGAGTAGTCCCGCCTTGTTTGCCTTCGAGATGAGGTAATTGACGAAAGCGGAGCAGGCAACCGCCATGTACTTGGCCTCATCAAAGCCTACAGACGAGTCTTCAGTCAGGTGGGCATGGCGAATGCCCTTCTCATCGCTGGTGTAGCCATAGAGGGAGACAAAGGCTGACTTGAGAGCCCCGTGAATCGGGGCCTTCTTGGCAAGCTCGTTCAGTGCTCCGGACAGTCCTTGCGCGTCATCCTTGCCGAGTACCTTTGCTACAGATTCGACGGCGCTAATCGATTCCTTGATGGAGTTCCGAAAGTCGGGCTCTGGCTTCTTGCTGAGCAGCGAAAGGGCGGTCTTAATATGCGCCTGCGCTCCCTGAAGTCGCGATGCCGCAGTGCATCTGATGGCTTCGTCAATCGAGGAAAGTTCATCACTGGACGTCACGGGACATAGGACGCCACCCACGAAACGATAGCCCGAGCATTCGCTTTCGAGAGCCGAATTGATCGAGACTACGAATCTTCTGCTGTCCGCGCCGTAGGCGCCTTGCGCTGCGCGGAAGTTCTCAGCTATGAACTCGATAAGGTTGTAGACCTCATGCCATTGAAGCGCGTTGAAATAGCTCTTCATCCATTCACGGCATTGACGGTCCAAAATTGGCACGTCATCTATTGGGGTCTTCCGGAAATACTGCGCGACTATTCTAGCGAGGCTTCGCCACCTGTCCTCCGTCTTGTGCTCGAAGTGGTTGTGGAGTACGTTCCACAATGATGTGCGAAGCGATGTGCCCATTCCATCGAGTTGCAAGATGGTAAGGGGTTGAGTAACACCAATTCTGTCCGAGAATCGCGAGGCCATCTGGTAATTGTTCTTGGTTGTTGGATCAATGTGAGAACTGCTACCGGCAGACTTTGCTCAGCCACTCCCGTTTTACGAGCAAGGAATAGCCCTTCCCATATCTTGCGGCTTCCCCCCGGGTAGCCCATCCCCCGATGGAGTGCCGGACTTCCTCCGGACAATGCACCTCACGGAGCCGGTCAGCCATCGTATGGCGCAGCTCATGGGCGGTATGGTCAAGGCCATTGGTACGGAGCCACTTGGCTACCCCCGCTGATGCAGATTCAGCGTTGCACCCCTTCTGCTCAGACGTGTAGCGAGGAAAGGCGAACCGCTGCCCTGGCTTGGCGCTTTCTACCACGCGCTTAGCACCCCACAGAGCCATCCCCATAAGGGGCACTTCACGGACGCTCCAATCAGTCTTCAGGTCCCGCCAAGGCTGCCTCTGGATGACGATATGGGGAACGTCTGCCTTGAGGTTGATTTCCCCCAGCGTGAGACCGGCAACCTCCGCCAGCCGTGCCCCTGTGTCAGCGAGCATCGCCAAGAGCCAGCGCATGTCATCGTCCTGGCTCCGGCACTTCTTCTCCAACGTCGCCAGCTCCTCAGGAGTGAATGGCTCCCTGTCTTCCGCATCAGACCCCTCAGCGGCAATCTTGATGGCCTCAAAGGGGTTAGCTCGGTTCAGCTCCTTCTCGCGGATGTAGATGGTCATGGCCGCTTTGAAGGTATTCAGCCGCCTCCGGACGGTGGTGGTCTTGTTGCCCTTCTCAAGCTGCTTGGCGATGTACTTGCGGGCATCCTCGCGTGTTACCTCATCAATGGGCTTGTCCCCGATAGCGGCAAGCAGACCACCGAATGCACGCTTGGCATAGGTCTCAAACTTTGCATCCCCGCGCTTCTGGTGGGTCTCAAGGTAGAGGTCCAGCATGTCACTCAGGGCGGGCTTGAGGGTGCCCGTTACCATCTGAATGGCGGCGGCCTCTACTGGGGTCAGGAATTCAGTCCCGCTTGCTGAGCGGTAGACCTCCTCATCGCCATCAGCGTGAGCCTCTCGCTTCTTATCCAGGTGGTCATACAGCAGCGATAGGGCGGCCTCAGCGGCCTCGTCCAGCTCCCCTGAGGGGGTGATGCCCCATGAAGCTAGAAATGCCTCAGCGTGCTTCTTGGTGGCCTTGAGGGAAGAGTTCGGGCTAGCCCGGAGCATCGCCCAGTCCTCCTCAAGCTGTCGGTTCATCCGCTCGATTGCTCGGGCAGCCGTGGCTGTATCAGAGGTGCGTAGGTTCGTCTTGACCAGCTTTTTCCCGTACCGGTCCTGAAGGTCCCGTGGAACTGGCCGCTGGAAGTAGTAGACCCCTGAGCGCAGGTAGCAGTATTTCAAGGTGATGGAGATGACGCCGCGTTTGATTAACATGGGCAACTTACCACAGAAGTTACCACAGAAACGCGACCGAACCACCCGGAAAGGCTTATGGGATAAGGCTTTGCGCCTGAATTGATGGTGCCCGGGGTCGGACTCGAACCGACACGCCTTGCGGCGGGGGATTTTGAGTCCCCTGCGTCTACCTGTTTCACCACCCGGGCAGGTGTGGGGCGCCGGAACCGGCGCCTGGCTGAGCCGGGGATTATGCCGGAAATCGCGCCGCCGGACAACCGCAGACGCGGGCTTCGGCCGCCGCGCAAATCCGGTAGCATGGCGCCCAGCCTTGCCGCTGCCGGCCGCCCGGACGGCATCCCCGACCGCACCCCAGACCGCCATGACCCACCCAGACTTGCTTGCGCGCCTTGCCAGCCTGCCTTCGCAGGATCCGGCCTTCTATGACCGTGAGTACAACAATCGCGCCAATGTGCCGGACAACCCGGCGCATCTGGCGCGCTGGGCGCATTGGTCGGCGCAGGTACGCGCACGCGGCCCTTTTCTGGCGGACCTGAGCTATGCCGGCGAGGACACGCGCCATGCGCAGGGCGAGACGCTGGACTATTTCCCCGCGCAACGCGCCAACGGGGCCCTGCCGCCGCTGCTGGTATTTATCCACGGCGGCTATTACCGCGCGCTGGACAAGCACGACCACAGCTTCGTCGCCAGCGCGCTGCCGGCGCTGGGCGTGTCGGTGGCGGTGGTCAACTACACGCTGGTGCCGGCGGCGACGGTGCCGGAGATCGTGCGGCAGGTGTTGCGCAGCGTGGCCTGGCTGTACCGGCAGGCGGACCGGCTGGGCCATGATCCGGACCGGCTGTTCGTGGCGGGGCATTCGGTGGGGGGCCACCTGGTGGCGATGCTGATGGCCGCGCGCTGGCCGCAGTTGGGCGCGGACCTGCCCGCGGGCCTGGTGCGGGGCGGGCTTTCGGTCAGCGGGCTGTACGACATGGAGCCGCTGCGGCGCGCGGCCTTCCTGCAGTGCGACCTGAAGTTATCCGAAGCCGATGTGGCGCGGCTGTCGCCCGCCTACATGGCGCCGGCCGACGCGGCGCCGCTGGCCATCGCGGTGGGTGAGCTGGAGGCCGCCGAATACCATCGCCAGCATGCGCTGATCCGCGCGGCGTGGCCGGCCAAGGTGGCGCATCCGGCGGCGAGCGACCTGGTGCTGCCGGACTGCCATCACTTCAATGTGCTGGACAGCCTGACCCGCGCGGACGGCGCCCTCACGCGCGCGGTACTGCGGCTGATGGAGCGCTGAGCGCCCGCCGCGCGCCAGCGCCTCAACCTTCCAGCACGCGCAGCAGCGACGAGGTATCGTCCTTGCCCCAGCCCTTGTCCATCAGCGCGCGCAATTGCGCCGAGGTGGCCTGCATCGCCGGCAGCTCCAGGCCGATTTCCTCGGCGATATCGCGCGCCAGCCCGAAGTCCTTGTCGTGCAGCCGCGCCTCGATGCCGGCGGCAAAGTTGCGCGCCACCATCTTGGGGCCCATCAGGTCCAGCATGCGGCTGCCGGCCATGCCGGTCGCCATGGCCTCGAACACGCGGCCGGTATCGACGTCCTGCGCGGCGGCGAAGCGCATGGCCTCGGCGATGCCTTCGATATTGACCACCTGGGCGATCTGGTTGCACAGCTTGGCGACCTGGCCCGCGCCGTGATCGCCGATATGGGTGATGGTCTGGCCCAGCCGCTGCAGCAGCGGCCGCACGCGCTCCAGCATCTCGGGCTTGCCGCCGACCATGATGGTCAGCGTGCCGGCCTCGGCGCCCATGGTGCCGCCCGACACCGGGCAGTCCAGCGCCTCGATGCCGCGCGCGGCCAGCGCCGCGGCGATCTCGCGCGTGACGATGGGCGAGATGGTGCTGTGGTCCACGCAGATGGTGCCCGGCGCGGCACCGTGGATCACGCCCTGCGCGCCCAGCAGGACTTCGCGCACGTCTTCGGACGAGGTCACGTTGGTGAAGACGACGCTGGCGCCGCGTGCCGCCTCGGCCGGCGTGAAGAACGGTTCAGCCCCCAGTTGGCGCGCGGCCTCCGCCGCTTCCGGGCGGCGCACGAACGCGCGCACGGTGTGGCCGGCGCCAAGCAGGTTGCGCACCATGTGCGAGCCCATGGCGCCCAGGCCGATAAAGGCGACAGTGGTGGGGGTTTGAGTGGTGCTCATGCCATGCTTCCTTTCCTGATGCGTTGATTCGGCGGGCTACTTGTCGCCCGCATAGGCAAACTTGCCATTGCGGATCACCCCCATCACGCGCGAACGCTGGTCGAAGCCCTGGTGGTCCTTCGGGTTCAGGTTCATCACGCCGTTGGGGATAGTGAGATTGGTGGTGGATTCCAGCGCGTCGCGCATGGCCGCGCGGAACTCGCGCGTGCCCGGCTGGGCGCCGCGCTTCAGCGCGCGGCGGGCGGCGTCGTCGAGCAGCATCCACGCGCCCCAGGCATCGCCGGCGAACTGCGTGACGCTGTCGGCGCCATACCTGGCCTCGTAGCGGTTGACGAAGTCCAGCGCCACCTTGCGCACCGGGTGGCTCTCGGGCAGCTGGCGCGCGACCACCACCGGCCCGGTCGGGAACAGCGTGCCTTCGACGTCCTTGCCGCCCATGCGCAGGAAGTCCCAGGTGGCGATGCCGTGGGTCTGGTAGACCTTGCCCTTGTAGCCGCGCTCGCCCAGCGTCTTCTGCGGCAGTACCGATGGGGTGCCGGCACCGGCGACCAGGATCGCGTCGGGGTTGGCCGCCATCAGCTTGAGCACCTGCCCGGTGACCGAGGTGTCGTTGCGCGAGAAGCGCTCGTTGGCAACGACCTTGATCTTGCGGACCTCGGCCAGCTTCGAGAATTCGCGCCACCAGCTTTCGCCGTAGGCGTCGGCAAAGCCGATAAAGCCGACCGTCCTGACGCCGTGGTTGCTCATGTACTCGGTCAGCACGGTGGCCATGTGCGAGTCGTTCTGCGGCATCTTGAAGGCCCAGCGGCGCTTGGCGTCGCTCTGCGGCTCGACGATGGCGGCCGAGGCCGCCAGCGCCACCATCGGCGTCTCGCCCTCGGCCACGGCGTCGAGCGCGGCGATGGCGGTGGGCGTGATGTTGGGGCCGACGATCACGTCGACCTTTTCCTCGGAGATCAGCTTGCGCACGTTGCGCACCGCCGCGGCCGGGTCGGTGCCGTCGTCGAGGATGATGTAGTGCGCCTTCTGGCCGCCCAGCGTTTGCGGCCACATCAGCACGGTGTTCTTGGACGGGATGCCGATCGAGGCGGCCGGCCCGGTGGTGGACACATCGATGCCGACGCGGATGTCGGCCTGCGCGGCGCCGGCGAAGAGCAGCGCGCCGGCAAGCAGCAGGGGGCGCAGGGGCAGTTTCAGCATCGTCTCCTCCGTTCTTATATGTGACGGGAAGGATAGCCGAACTCGGCGGGGCGGGGCACCCCGGTCCCGCCGCAGCGGCTTTAGCGTACGCCCAGGCGCCAGAGCGAGGTCATTTCGGCGGAGCGCGCCGCGTGCAGCGGGTCGGCGGCATCGGCCGCGCGCGGGTGGCGCGGGCGGATGTCGGAGCGGCCCAGCACCTTCAGCCCGGCGGCTTCGATCCAGCCCGTCAGTTCGCCGCGCTGGCGCAGGCCCAGGTGCTCGGCCAGGTCGGACAGCACCAGCCAGCCCTCGCCGCCGGGTTCCAGGTGCTCGGCCAGCCCTTGCAGGAAGCCGCGCAGCATGGCGCTGTCCGGGTCATAGACCGCGCGCTCCACCGGCGAGCTGGGCCGTGCCGGCACCCACGGCGGGTTGCACACCACGAGCGGCGCGCGGCCCGCGGGAAACAGGTCGGCCTCGACCACGTCGACCTGAGCGGCGTAGCCGAGCTGGGCGATGTTCTCCCGCGCGCAGGCCAGCGCGCGCGGGTCCTGGTCGGTGGCCACCACCCGCTGCACGCCGCGGCGGGCCAGCACCGCGGCCAGCACGCCGGTGCCGGTGCCGATATCGAAGGCCAGCGTCGTGGCCGGCAGCGGTTCGGCCGCGACCAGGTCGACGTACTCGCCGCGCACCGGCGAGAACACGCCGTACCACGGGTGGATGCGGTCTTCCAGCGCGGCGATCTCCACGCCCTTCCTGCGCCATTCGAAGGCGCCGATCATGCCCAGCAGCTCGCGCAGCGAAGCCACGTAGGGCTCGCCGGCCGGGCCGTAGACCTGTTCGCAGGCTTCGCGCACATCGGGCGCGCGCCGCAGCGGCACGCTGTGGTCGGCCTCGAACGGCAGCAGCAGCATGCCGAGCGTGCGGGCGCGCTGCGACTGTGCCAGCCGGTGCAGGTGGAAGGCCTCGGTGACGGATCCGGGCGCGTCCTTGGCCTTGTGGCCCGGCCGGCTTGCCTTCTTGGGCTTGCGCTCGGTGCGCCGCGCCATGGCGTTGAGCAGCTGGCGCGCGTTCTGGAAGTCGCCGCGCCACAGCAGCGCCGTGCCTTCGCAGGCGAGCCGGTAGGCGGTGTCGGCGCTGGTGGTGTCGTCGGCGACCACCACGCGGCGCGGCGGCGGGTTGCCGGCCTCGGAGCGCCAGGCGGCGCTGCGCTCGGTGCCGTCCTCGGTCCAGTGGATGCGGGGCAGTTCGCTGGGGGCTTCGCTCATGGGTACGTTCATGGGTTCGCTCACAGCGCCTCCGGCCGGCGCGGCGTGACGGATTGGGAATGCATATTGGGTTCTGCTTTCTTATATGGCGAGGCGACGGGCTGCCGCGCTCAGAGTTCGTAGGCTTCGTGCTCGCCCGACATGGCCTGTTCGACCAGCTTGCGGTTCAGCGTCGGGGAGAACAGCTCGATAAAGGTGTAGACAAAGCTGCGCAGGTAGGCGCCTTGCTTGACCGCCAGGTGCGTCACATTGCTGCCGAACAGGTGCCCGGCTGAAATCCCGCGCAGGTTGCGGTCGCGCTCGGCATCATAGGCCACGCCAGCGACGATGCCCACGCCCAGGCCGATCTCGACATAGGTCTTGATCACGTCGGCATCGATCGCCTCGAGCACGATGTCCGGCTTCAGGTGGCGCAGCTCGAACGCTTTGTCGATCTTGGGCCGGCCGGCGAAATTCGGGTCGTAGGTGATCAGCGGGTAGCCCATCAGGTCTTCCAGCGCCAGGTGCTTCTTGTCCAGCAGCGGATGGTCGGGTGGCGTGATCACCATATGCGTCCACTGGTAGCCCGGCAGCGACACCAGGTTCTTGTCGTCGGTGATGCCTTCCGTGGCGATGCCGATATCGGCGTGGTCATGCAGCAGCATGTCGGCGATCTGCGACGGGTTGCCTTGCTGGATCGACAGCCGGACCTTGGGGTAGCGCTTGGTGAACTCGCCGATCACTCGCGGCAGCGCATAGCGTGCCTGTGTATGCGTGGTGGCAATGGTGAAGTTGCCCTGGTCCTGTGCGGCATAGTCCATGCCGACCCGCTTCAGGCTCTCGACCTCCTGCAGGATCTTCTCCACGGAGCCGAGAATGCGCCGACCCGGCTCCGTCAGGCTGCGGATGCGCTTGCCGTGGCGCGTGAAGATATCGACACCCAGCTCTTCTTCCAGCTCGATGATGGCCTTGGAGACGCCTGGCTGTGACGTGTAGAGCGCTTTTGCGGCTTCGGTCAGATTGTAGTTCTGCCGGACGGCTTCGCGCACGAAGCGAAACTGGTGCAGGTTCATATAACTCGCATCGTATAAACAAACAACTTCTTATTAGTTTGAGGTATGAGGCCAGTTTATTACGATTCTCGAACTTTGTTAATGAACGTCCTGCCCTTAGTGCGTCCGCTCGCAGCCCCCGAATTGTGATGCGAGCCTCACAGGCAGGGCCCACCGAGTCCCCATGTCCCTGGCCTATACCGTTTCCGGTCTGTTTGTAGGCGTCCTCGTCGGACTGACCGGCGTGGGAGGGGGCTCGCTGATGACACCGCTGCTGACGCTGCTGTTCGGCTTCTCGCCAGCCACCGCGGTCGGCACCGACCTGGCCTTCGCGGCCATCACCAAGGGTTTCGGCACCATCGCGCATCGCGCCCACGGCCACGTGCAGTGGCAGGTGGTGCGGCGCCTCTGCATCGGCAGCCTGCCGGCGGCCGTGGCCGCCATCCTGGTGCTGAAAAGCGCCGGCGAGCTCAACGCGCAGTGGCTGCATGCGATCCGCGTGACCATCGGCGTGTCGGTGCTGCTGACGGTGCTGTCGCTGCTGTTCCGCAAGCAGCTGCTGGCCTGGCTGGCGCGCAATCCGCGCTTCCAGCTCGAAGGCCGCAAGCAGGCGGGCGCCACCATCGTGGTGGGCGTGGTGCTTGGCGTGCTGGTGACGGTCTCGTCCATCGGCGCTGGCGCGGTCGGCGCTACGCTGATCCTGCTGCTGTATCCCCATATGAAGCCGGCCGAAGTGGCCGGCACCGACATTGCCTACGCCGTCCCGCTGACGGCACTGGCCGGGCTGGGCCATGTGTGGCTTGGCACCGTCAACTGGAATTTGCTGCTGGCGCTGCTGGTGGGTTCGATCCCCGGCATCTGGCTGGGCGCGCAACTGTCGCGGGCGCTGCCCGAGCGGCTGGTGCGCGCCGCCCTGGCGACCACGCTGACGCTCGTCGCCATCAAGCTCGTCTCCTGAATTCAACGAATACTGAACGGACCCCGCCATGTATCAGTACGACCAATATGACCAGCGCATCGTCGCCGAGCGCGTCGCCCAGTTCCGTGACCAGGTGCGCCGCCGCCTGTCGGACGAGCTGACCGAGGAAGAATTCCTGCCGCTGCGGCTGCAGAACGGCCTGTACATGCAGCGCCACGCCTACATGCTGCGCGTGGCGATTCCGTACGGCCTGCTGTCGTCGAAGCAGCTGCGCAAGCTGGCCCATATCGCACGCGAATACGACCGCGGCTACGGCCACTTCTCGACCCGCCAGAACATCCAGTACAACTGGATGGAACTGGAGCGCGTGCCCGACGTGCTGGCCGAGCTGGCCAGCGTCGAGATGCACGCCATCCAGACCTCGGGCAACTGCGTGCGCAACATCACCACCGACCACTTCGCCGGCGTCGCGCCGGACGAATCGGTGGACCCGCGCGTGCTGGCCGAGCTGCTGCGCCAGTGGAGCACGTTCCAGCCGGAATTCGCCTTCCTGCCGCGCAAGTTCAAGATTGCCATCTCCGCTTCGGCCGACGACCGCGCGGTGGTGCAGATGCACGACATCGGCGTCTACGCCTACAAGAATGCCGACGGCGAAGTGCGCCTGCGCATCCTGGCCGGCGGCGGCCTCGGCCGCACGCCGATCCTGGGCACGATCATCAAGGACGACCTGCCGTGGCAGCACATGCTGACCTACATCGAGTCGGCCATCCGCGTGTACAACCGCTATGGCCGCCGCGACAACAAGTACAAGGCCCGCATCAAGATCCTGGTGAAGGCGATCGGCGCCGACAAGTTCGCGCAGGAAGTCGAGGAAGAATGGCAGCACAGCAAGGACGGCCCGGCCACGCTGACACAGGCCGAATTCGACCGCGTGGCACAGTACTTCACGCCGCCGGCCTATGAAAAGCTGGCCGACACCGACGCCTCGTACGAGAAGCACCTGCTCGAAGACAAGGCGTTCGCGCGCTGGGTCAGCCGCAGCGTGCACGGCCACAAGGTGCCGGGCTACGCCGCGGTGACGCTGTCGACCAAGCCGGGCCTGGTGTCGCCGCCGGGGGATGCCACCGACGCGCAGATGGAAACCGTGGCCGACCTGGCCGACCAGTTCGGTTTCGGCGAACTGCGCGTGGCGCACGAGCAGAACCTGGTGCTGCCGGACGTGAAGAAGCAGGACCTGTACGCGCTGTGGCAGCTGGCCAAGAAGGCCGGCCTGGCCACCCCCAACATCGGCCTGCTGACTGACATCATCGCTTGCCCGGGCGGCGACTTCTGCTCGCTGGCCAATGCCAAGTCGATCCCGATCGCGCAGGCGATCCAGGATCGCTTCGACGATCTCGACTACGTCTACGACCTGGGCGAGATCTCGCTGAACATCTCGGGCTGCATCAACGCCTGCGGCCACCACCACGTCGGCAACATCGGCGTGCTGGGCGTCGACAAGGACGGCTCCGAGTGGTACCAGGTCACGCTGGGCGGCGCGCAAGGCAACCAGACCGCGCTGGGCAAGGTGATCGGCCCGTCGTTCAGCGCCGAGGAAATGCCCGAGGTGGTGAGCCGCATCATCGACACCTTCGTTGCTAACCGCATCGAGGACGAGCGCTTTATCGAAACCCTGTCCCGCATCGGCATCGCCCCGTTCAAGGAACGCGTGTATGCAGACAAGCAGCCGCGCGAGCGCGCCGAAGCCTGAGGACCGGAGACTGAACATGGCAAAGATCATTCAACTGCAACGCGACGGCGCCAACGTGACCCCCGTTATCGTCGATGACGCCTGGACCGTGCTGCGCGGCACCGCGGAACAAGCGCTGACCGACGAGCAGATCGCCGCCGCGGCGCAAAGCCAGGACGCGGTGCTGTTCCCGCTGTCGGTGTGGCAGGCCAACGAAGCGCTGCTGGCGGGCCGCGACGTGGCCCGCACCGGCGTGTGGCTGGCCCCGGAAGACGAGCCGGGCGACGCCGCCGCGGTTTTCGACCGCGTGTCCCTGGTGGCGGTGGACTTCCCGGTGTTTCGCGATGGCCGCGGCTTCTCCACGGCCTACCTGCTGCGCACCCGCTACCAGTGGCAGGGCCAGCTGCGCGCCATCGGCGACGTGCTGCGCGACCAGCTCAACTTCATGAAGCGCTGCGGCTTCGACGCCTTCGCGGTGCGCGCCGACAAGAACATCGACGACGCCATCAAGGGCTTCACCGAGTTCACCGTGACCTACCAGGCGTCGGTGGACGAGCCGCTGCCGCTGTTCCGCCGCGCGCGCGCCGAGGTTGGCGCGCAGGCGAAGGAAACGGCATGAGCGCGGTGCTCAACGAGATCCCGGTGGTGGACGCCAGCGGCGCGGTGTCGGGCCTGCGCCCGCCCGCGCTGTGGGTGGCGCCGCAGTACACCGGCAGCGTCGAGGCGCTGGCGCAGAAAGAGCGCGAGCTGGACGAGCGCCTGGCCGGCATCGCCGCGCGCTTCTTCCGTGCGCGCTTTGCCTCGAGCCTGGCCGCCGAAGACATGGTGCTGACCGACGCGATCCTGCGCGGCAGCGAAGCCGTGCGTGCGGGCATCCGCGTGTTCACGCTGCAGACCGGACGGCTGCACGCCGAGACGCTCGCGGTGCTGGACAAGGTGCAGGCGCACTACGGCTACAGCATCGAGCAGTACACGCCGGACGCCGAGGCCGTCGAGAACTACCTGAAGAAGCACGGCCTGAACGGCTTCTACGACAGCATTGACGCGCGCAAGTCGTGCTGCGGCATCCGCAAGGTCGAGCCGCTCAACCGCGCGCTGTCGCACGCCGACGCCTGGATGACCGGCCAGCGCCGCGAGCAGGCCGTGACGCGCGCCGAGCTGCCGTTCGAGGAGCTCGACGAGGCCCGCGGTATCCCCAAGTTCAACCCGCTGGCCGACTGGAGCGAGGCCGAGGTGTGGGCCTACCTGAAGCGCCACAACGTGCCGGTCAACGACCTGCACGCCAAGGGCTATCCCAGCATCGGCTGCGAGCCCTGTACGCGTGCCGTGCGCGCGGGCGAGGATGTGCGCGCGGGGCGCTGGTGGTGGGAGAGCAAGGACTCGAAAGAGTGCGGGCTCCACGAACAGAACATCAAGCATTGAGGCCGGAACAAAATGGGCATCATGAACGACATCGCAGAAGCCACCAATAGCGTGGCTCACCTGTTGCAGGTACAGAACGACCATCTCGACCGCCTGGAGGCGGAGTCGATCTACATCATCCGCGAGGTGGTGGCCGAGTGCCGCAACCCGGCGCTGCTGTTCTCGGGCGGCAAGGACTCGATCGTGATGCTGCACCTGGCGCTGAAGGCGTTCCGCCTGGGCGAGCGCAAGATCGAGCTGCCGTTCCCGCTGGTGCATATCGACACCGGCCACAACTACCCGGAAGTGATCACCTTCCGCGACCAGCGCGTGGCGGAACTGGGCGCGCGCCTGGTGGTGGGCCATGTCGAGGATTCGATCAAGCGCGGCACCGTGCGCCTGCGCAAGGACACCGATTCGCGCAACGCCGCGCAGGCCGTGACACTGCTGGAAACCATCGAGGCGCACAAGTTCGACGCGCTGATGGGCGGCGCCCGCCGCGACGAAGAGAAGGCCCGTGCCAAGGAGCGCATCTTCTCGTTCCGTGACGAGTTCGGCCAGTGGGACCCGAAGGCGCAGCGCCCCGAGCTGTGGACCCTGTATAACGCCCGCATGGCGCAGGGCGAGCAGATGCGCGTGTTCCCGATCTCGAACTGGACCGAACTGGACGTGTGGCAGTACATCGCCCGCGAAAACCTGGCGCTGCCGCCGATCTACTACGCGCACCAGCGCGAAGTGGTGCGCAAGAACGGCCTGCTGGTGCCGGTCACGCCGATCACGCCCAAGCAGGACGGCGACGTCAGCGAAGTGCTGTCGGTGCGCTTCCGCACCGTCGGCGACATCAGCTGCACCTGCCCGGTGGCCAGCGTTGCCGATTCGCCGGAAGCGATCATCGCCGAGACCGCGGTGACCGAGATCACCGAGCGCGGCGCCACCCGCATGGACGACCAGACCAGCGAAGCTTCGATGGAGCGCCGCAAGAAGGAAGGCTACTTCTAAGCCGCACGCAGCAAAGGATCCAGACATGACTCACCAAGCAACCCATCAAGGCCTGCTGCGCTTCATCACCGCCGGCTCCGTCGACGACGGCAAGAGCACGCTGATCGGCCGCCTGTTGTATGACAGCAAGGCGGTGCTGTCGGACCAGCTGACCGCGCTGGCCAACGCCAAGAACAAGCGCACCGCCGGCGAGCAGATCGACTTCTCGCTGCTGACCGACGGCCTCGAAGCCGAGCGCGAGCAGGGCATCACCATCGACGTGGCCTACCGTTACTTCTCGACCGCGCGCCGCAAGTTCATCATCGCGGATACGCCGGGCCACGAGCAGTACACCCGCAACATGGTCACCGGCGCGTCGACCGCCGACGCGGCCATCGTGCTGGTCGATGCCACGCGCGTGACTGTCACGGACGGCCGCGCCGAACTGCTGGCGCAGACCAAGCGCCATTCGGCGATCCTCAAGCTGCTGGAGATCCGGCACGTGATCGTCGCCGTCAACAAGATGGACCTGGTCGACTACAGCGAGCAGACCTTCAACGAGATCCGGACCGCCTACGCCGAGCTGGCCGAACAGCTGGGCCTGAAGGACGTGCGCTACGTGCCGGTCTCGGCGCTGCGCGGCGACAATATCGTGCACGAGAGCGACGCCATGCCGTGGTACCAGGGCGAGCCGCTGCTGCCCCTGCTGGAAGACCTGCCGGTGGAAGAAGCCGCGCCCGAGGACGACGCCGCGCTGCGCTTTCCGGTGCAGCTGGTGATCCGCCAGGACGGCTCGCAATCCGACGATTTCCGCGGCTATGCCGGCCGCGTCGAAGCCGGCACCGTGCGCGTCGGCCAGAAGCTGCGCGTGCTGCCCGCCAACCGCGAAGCGGTCGTGGCTGAAGTGCTGACGCCCAACGGCGCCGCCGAATCGGCCAACGTCGGCGACACCGTCACCGTGCGCCTGGCCGATGACGTCGATGTATCACGCGGTGACATGTTCGTCGCCGCGGATGCGACCGCGGCTTCCGCCAAGAAGCTGCAGGCCGACCTGTGCTGGTTTGACGACGAGTCGCTGAACCCGTCGCGCAAGTACGTGCTCAAGCACACCACGGCCAGCGTGTTCGCGCGCGTGTCGGCGGTGGAGCGCGTGCTGGACGTGCATACGCTGTCGCACGAGACCGGCCGCCACGACATCCGCCTGAATGACATCGGTTCGGTGCAGATCTCGCTGCAGAAGCCGATCGTGTGCGATGCCTACGGCGACAATCCGGCCACCGGCGCGTTCGTGCTGATCGACGAAGCCACCAACCACACGGTCGCGGCAGGCATGATCCGTGCGTTCTCCTGATCGGTAACTGACAGGAAGGGGCAGCAGATGGACAAGCAGGCGCAGAAGGCTTACGGCAAGGTGACCCTGATCGGGGCAGGCCCCGGTGCGGCCGACCTCATTACGGTGCGTGGTGCACGGCTTTTGGGCGAAGCCCAGGTGGTGCTGCACGATGCGCTGGTGGCGCCGGAGATGCTGGCCTGGTGTCCGCAGGCGGAGCTGGTCGAAGTCGGCAAGCGCTGCGGCCAGCGCTCCACCGCGCAGCTGTTCATCAACCGCCAGATCGTCGACCTGGCCAGCAAGTACGAACGCGTGGTGCGACTGAAGGGCGGCGACCCGATGCTGTTCGGGCGTGCCGACGAGGAACTGCAGGCACTGGAAGCGGCCGGCATCGAGTATGAAGTGGTGCCCGGCATCACCGCCGCGCTGGCGGCCGCGTCGGCCATCGGCAAGCCGCTGACCAAGCGTGGCGTGTCGCGCAGCGTGGCCTTTGCCACCCAGGCCAAGGCGGCGGATGGCGAGGGCTCGCCCGATATCGAAGCCGCGGTCAAGGCCGATACGCTGGTCTACTACATGGGCCGCGACCAGGCGGCGTCGATTGCCGCGCAGCTGATCGCGCACGGCAAGCCCGCATCGACGCCGGCGTGGGTGGTGGAAGCCGCCACCACGCCGCGCCAGCGCAGCCGTGAGTTCACGCTCGGCGGGATGGCGGCCGGGGAAGCCGCGGCATGGATCGACCCGGTGCAGCCGAGCCTGCTGATGATCGGCGCGGCGCTGGCGGCTCGCGCGACCGAGGCGCCGCGGGAGGATGCGGGCGTGACGGACGTTCGCGCGCCGCGCGCTGCCTGAGGGTTTTCTCCCCTCTCCCATTTATGGGAGAGGGGCGGGGGTGAGGGCGGGAGTCTCCACGAAGTGAGGCGCCATGGTGATTGCCAGCGCCTGCCCTCACCCCCGGCCCCTCTCCCGCTCGCGGGAGAGGGGAGCAAACCGGCGGCATCGATGCGTCAAAGAAAATACCCCGTGCGGTAATCCGGCACGGGGTATTTTTCATTGAGGCGGTCAGGACTTCAGGAAGCGGGCGCAGCCCCAGGCAACGACGCCACGCAGTAAGCCGCAATCGCCTCCAGCACCGCATCGGACTCACCCACCGCGTCCGCGCAATGAATGCGCAGGCCGGGGTAAGCCTGCCGGCATTGGTCGATCAGCGCAGGCAAATCGCGCCGGATATGGCCGCCCTGGCCGAAGAACACCGGCACCACCGTGACCTCGGCCACGCCACGCGCGGCGAGTTCGGCCAGCGCATCGGGCAGCAGCGGTGACATCAGCTCCAGGAACGCCAGCCGCACGTCGCAGCCGGGCAGGGCAGCAACCAGCTTCTGTTGCAGCCGCTCGAACGGCTCGCGCCAGCGCGCATCGCGCGCGCCGTGCGCGAACAGGACCAGGGCTTGGGCGGGTGCGGTCATGGCAATCCCTGTCCTAATGCCGGTCCACCCAACGCAGCGCCAGCAGCGCCACCATCAGGTAAAGCGTGCCTGGCACCAGCGCCGAGATGATCGGCGGCCATGTATGCAGCAAGCCGACGTGCGAGAACAGCGTGTTCGACAGGTGGAACGACAGCCCCAGCATGATGCCGCCGAACACCTTCACGCCGACCGCGCCGGCGCGTGCGTGCAGGTAGGCGAACGGCAGCGCCAGCGCCACCATCACGAACAGCGTCAGCGGGTAGATGACCTTTTTCCAGAACGCGATCTCGTAGCGCTGCGTGTCCTGCTTGTTGTCGCGCAGGTGGCGGATATAGCGGAACAGGTCAAGCGTCGACATCCGCTCCGGCGTGACCAGCAGCACTGACAGGATCTGCGGCGTCAGCTCGGAGTGCATGGCCACGCGCGGGAACTTGACCTGCTCGGCGCGGAAGTCGGGCGCCAGCGCGTCGCGCGCGGCGGCGGCCGCCGGCTGCGGGCCCTGCGCGTGTGGCGACAGTTCGACGAAGCGGGTCTCGCTGACGTTCTGCAGCTCCCATGACTGGCCGCCCTGATAGCGCCCCTCCTGCGCCACGCGGATCACGCGCAGCCGGTATTGCGGGTCGAACTCATACATGGTGACGCCGGTGATGGTCTGGTCCGGCCGCAGCCCCGCCACATTGACGAAGCGGGTGATCTCGCCACCGGCATCGTCATTCTTGTCGCGGTCCTTGACCCAGACCCCCGAGCGGAACCCCGCAGACACCGTGGCGCCGATCGCTTCCAGCTTGACCTTCTGCGCGTATTGCTCGGCGCGCGGGCCGATGAACTCGCCGAAGATAAAGGTCACCAGCGCCAGCGGCACCGCCAGCTTGAACAGCGAAAACAGCGCCTGGCGCGTGTTCAGCCCGGCCACGCGGAAGATGGTGTACTCGGACTGGCTGGCCAGTTGCGAGAACACGTAGATGGCGCTGATCAGCACCGCGATCGGCAGCACCTCGTACACCCGCGTGGGCGCTTGCAGCAGGACGTGGAACAGCGCGATCAGCGACGTGTACTGGGCGTTGACGTTCTCCAGCTCGTTGAGCATGTCGAAGAACACGAACAGCGACAGCACCGCGAACAGGATGAAGGCGAACACGCCATACACCAGCCGGCCGAAATAGCGTTCATAGACGCGCAGGATCCTCATGCCCGGCCTCCGGTGGCAGCGCGTGCCTGGCTATCGCGCCCGCGCATGCCGAACACGGCGCGCCAGCCGCCGAGGCTGCGGTTCTGGCGATAGCGGAACAGCAGCAGCGCCCCCAGGAACACCGTCAGGTGGATCGGCCACCAGGCCAGCCAGAACGGGATCGAGCCATTGCGTACCCAGGACTGCGACAGGTTGATCAGGTTGCTGTAGGTCAGGTAGATCAGCACCGCGAACACCAGCGGCGTGTAGCGGCCCAGGCGCGGGTTCACATAGGCCAGCGGGATCGCGATCATGACGAAGTTGAAGGCCAGGATCGGCAGCGAGATGCGCCACACCAGCTCGCCCAGGTTCTCGCGCGTGGGATTGCGGATCAGGTCGATGGTGTCGCGGCTCTTGGGCGGCAGGCTGGCCTCGGACTCGGGCGGCTTGTTGTCGATCTTGACCGCATAGCGCTCGAACTCGACGATGCGGTAGTCGATCTGGCCGGGCGTGCCGGAATAGCGCCGGCCGTGCTCCATCACCACCAGGCGGTCGCCGTTGGGCATGGTCTCGAACTGGCCCTGGTGCGCCAGCGCCACGCCGATCTTGTTGGCTTCGGCATTGGCGACGAAGACATTGCGCGCATGCTTCATGTCGGCGTCGATGCCCTCGATGAACAGCACGTAGTTGGCCTTGGCCGGCTCGATGAAGCGTCCGGCGGCGATCATCGACATCACCCCGCGCTGCTCGAAGCGGTCGCGGAACAGCGCGCTCTGCTGGTTGGCCCACGGCCAGGCGAACATGCCCAGCAGCAGCGCCAGCACGATGAAGGGCGCGGCGAACTGCAGCACCGGCTTGACCAGGTCGCGCAGCGAGATGCCGGCTGAGAACCACACCACCATTTCCGAGTCCTTGTACCAGCGCGTCAGCACGATCAGGGTGGAAATGAACAGCGTGGCCGACAGCAGGATCGACAGGTAGCCGATGGTGGCCAGGCCGATCAGCATCAGCACGTCGTTGGGGCTGGCCTTGCCGTTGGCGGCCATCCCCAGGATGCGGATCACGAGCGAGGTGAGCATGAAGGTCAGCATCACCAGGAACACCGCCCCGGCGGTGTAGGCAAGCTCGCGTCGCAGGGCTTGTTGAAGGATCATGCGGGTTCGGTTCCGGGCTGCCGGCCGGATCGGGCGATGTGCCGTGCGAGGTGCCTGGCAGAACAGCTGGCTGACGGCACAGCGTGCTGTCAACGTGACCGGGGCGTATCAGCGGCGGCAGGTCGCGGGGTAAAAATCGCGGATAATGGAGGCTTTCGTGTCTAACGAGCCCCTGGAAGGAAGCGCGATGGAATTTAGCACAAAAGCCCTGGATTTGAGCAAAGCCGGCCAAAATGGTTTCCTGGCGACCAAGACCGACTGCCTGGTGGTCGGCCTGTTCGAAGGCCAGAACCTGGGCGGCGTGGCCAAGGCCCTGGATGTGGCCACCAAGGGCTTGGTGGCGCGGCTGGTCAAGCAGGGCGACTTCGAGGGCAAGCGCGGCACCCACCTGATGTTGCATGAAGTGGCCGGCGTCGGCGCCGCGCGCGTGCTGCTGGTCGGGCTGGGCAAGGAGGCCGAGTTCTCGGACAAGGCCTTTGCCGATGCCGTGCGCGCCGCGGTGCGTGCCTTGTCGTCCACGCGCGCGACCTCGGCCTTGTGGTGCCTGGCGCAGCAGGCGCCGCTGCAGCGCGACGTGGCCTGGGCCGTGATCACCACCATCACGCTGGTGCGCGAGGCCGGCTACCGCTTGCTGGAGCGCCATCCGGGGCTCAAGCGCGCCAACGCCCAGCATGCCGCCAGCGGCAAGCCCAATGGCAACGACCAGGCGTCGCTGCGCAAGGTCGTGATCGCGGTCGACAGCGGCGACGCCCGCGCCGCCACCCAGGCCGCGGTGCGCGGCACCGCCATCGCCAACGGCATGGAGCTGACGCGCGACCTGGGCAACCTGCCGTCCAATATCTGCACCCCGACCTACCTCGCCAATACCGCGCGCAGCATCGCCAAGCGCCACAAGCTCAAGGCCGAGATCCTCGGCCGCAAGCAGATCGAGGCCCTCAACATGGGCGCGTTCCTGGCCGTGACCAAGGGCAGCGAAGAGCCGCCTCAGTTCATCGTGCTGCGCTATGACGGCGCCGGCGCCAAGCAGGCGCCGGTGGTGCTGGTAGGCAAGGGCATCACCTTCGACACCGGCGGCATCTCGCTCAAGCCGGGCGAGGGCATGGACGAGATGAAGTACGACATGTGCGGCGCCGCCTCGGTGCTGGGCACCATCCAGGCCGTGGCCGAGATGGGGCTGAAGCTCAATGTCGTCGCCGTGGTCCCCACCTGCGAGAACATGCCCAGCGGCATCGCCACCAAGCCGGGCGACGTCGTCACCAGCATGTCGGGGCAGACCATCGAGATCCTGAACACCGACGCCGAAGGCCGCCTGATCCTGTGCGACGCGCTGACCTATGTCGAGCGCTTCAAGCCGGCCGCGGTGATCGACGTCGCCACGCTGACCGGCGCCTGCATCATCGCGCTCGGCCACGTCAACAGCGGCCTGTACGCGCGCTCCGACGCGCTCGCCGATGCGCTGCTGCAGGCCGGCCGCCGCGCCATGGACACCGCCTGGCGCATGCCGCTGGACGACGAGTACCAGGACCAGCTCAAGTCCAACTTTGCCGACATGGGCAATATCGGCGGGCGCCCGGCAGGCAGCGTCACCGCGGCCTGCTTCCTGGCGCGCTTCACCGAGAAATACGACTGGGCCCACCTGGACATCGCCGGCACCGCGTGGAAGAGCGGCGCGGCCAAGGGCGCCACCGGCCGTCCGGTGCCGCTGCTGACGCAGTTCCTGATGGACCGCGCCGCCTGACCGCGGCGCCACAGAGCCGGAGCGGAAACCGTCCATGACGCGCATCGACTTCCACAGCAACGTGCCGGACGTGCTCGGCTATGTCTGCCGCCTGGTCCGCAAGGCGTACGGCGCCGGGCAGAAGGTGGTGATCCACGGCGCGCCGGCGCAGCTGGCCGACCTGGACGCGCGCCTGTGGACCTTCTCCGCGCTCGACTTCCTGCCGCATTGCGGCCTGGAAAGCCCGAACGCGGCGATCACCCCGATCCTGCTGGCCGCCACCACCGAAGGCGTGCCGCACCACCAGCTGCTGATCAACCTGGCTGACCAGGCCCCGGCCCAGTTTGCCAGCTTCGAGCGGCTGATCGAGGTGGTGGGCGCGGGTGAGGTGGCGCGCGAGGCCGGCCGGCAGCGCTATCGCTTCTACCGCGAACGCGGCTATCCGCTGACGCACCACGACATCGGCCAGCCCAAGGGAGACGCCGCATGAGCGAACGCACCACTTCGCGGGTGATCCCGCGGCCAGAGCCGCACGACAGCATCCCGCTGCTGACCGAGGTCGTGGAACTGCCCGATGCCGACGCCGCGGCGCCGGCGCAGGCGGGCGCCGCGGCCGACGATGGCGTGATCGACACCTTCGGCATGGACGATGCCGGGCTGGTGATGCAGGTGGGCGATACCGGCGACGCCGCGCTCGACAACGCGCTGGCGCCGGCCCAGCCCGACGGGGAACCGGCCGCAGCCCCGGACGGCGGCGAGGACGACCTGCGCGCGTTGCGCACGGAACTGCTGAGCCGCGTGATGATGCGCTTTCGCACCGAATGGCCGCAGGTGGTCGCCGCCCACACCGAAGCCACGCTGCAGGCGCGGCTGGCACCGCTGACGGCGCAGCTGGCCAGCGAGCTGACCCAGTCGCTGGAAGCGCGGCTGGTGGAGTGGCTGGATGCGACGCTGGAAGAGATGGAGAAGGCGCCGGGAACGGACTGAGGGTTTGCACCCCTCTCCCGCTTGCGGGAGAGGGGTGCGTCCGCCAGGGACGACGGTCCTGCAAGCGCTCTCCAGACAACAAAAGCCTGCGACCACGCGCAGGTTTTCAGATATCCACCAACTCCGCAGTCAGTCCGTCACCGCCCCCTTGCTCGCGGTCGACGCCAGTCGCGCAAACTTTGCCAGCACCCCGCGCGTATAGCGCGGGGTCGGCGCCTTCCAGCTGGCGCGGCGCCGGGCCAATTCTTCGTCCGGCACGTTCAGCTGCAACAGCAGCTGGTGCGCGTCGATGGTGATCGAGTCGCCCTCCTGCACCAGCGCGATGGTGCCGCCCACGCACGCTTCCGGCGCGACGTGGCCGACCACCATGCCCCAGGTGCCACCCGAGAAGCGGCCGTCGGTGATAAAGCCGACCGACTCGCCCAGGCCCTTGCCGATGATGGCCGAGGTTGGCGCCAGCATTTCCGGCATGCCGGGGCCGCCCTTGGGCCCCAGGTAGCGCAGCACCAGGATGTCCCCGGCGTTGATCCGGTCGGCCAGGATGGCGTCCATCGCGCTCTGCTCGTCCTCGAACACGCGCGCCGGGCCGGTGATCACCGGGTTCTTCAGGCCGCTGATCTTGGCCACCGCGCCTTCTTCGGCCAGGTTGCCCTTCAGGATGGCCAGGTGGCCCTCGGCGTAGAGCGCGCGTTCGATGGGCAGGATTACGTCCTGGTCGGCGCGCGGGGTGTCGGGCACGTTCTCCAGCTCTTCAGCCAGCGTGCGGCCGGTGATCGTCAGGCAATCGCCATGCAAGAGGCCCGCCTTGAGCAGGATCTTCATGACCTGCGGGATGCCGCCGGCGCGGTGCAGGTCGGTGGCCACGTACTGGCCCGAGGGCTTCAGGTTGCAGATCACCGGCACCTTGCGGCGGATGCGCTCGAAGTCGTCGATGGTCCATTCCACTTCGGCGGCATGCGCGATCGCCAGGTAGTGCAGCACCGCGTTGGTCGAGCCGCCGGTGGCCATGATCAGCGCCACCGCGTTTTCGATCGAGCGGCGCGTGATGATGTCGCGCGGCTTGATATCCCGCTTGACGGCCTCGACCAGCACGCGCGCCGATTCGGCGGCGCTGTCGACCTTTTCCTGGTCCGGATTGGCCATGGTCGACGAGTACAGCAGCGACATGCCCAGCGCCTCGAACGACGAGCTCATGGTGTTGGCGGTGTACATGCCGCCGCACGAGCCAGTGGACGGGCAGGCGTTCCGTTCCACCCCTTCGAAGTCTTCCTCGCTCATGCGCCCGGCGGTGAACTCGCCGACGGCCTCGAACGACGACACGATGGTCAGGTCCTTGCCCTTCCAGTGGCCCGGCTTGATGGTGCCGCCGTAGACATAGATGCCCGGCACGTTGGTGCGCGCCAGCGCGATCATGCCGCCCGGCATGTTCTTGTCGCAGCCGCCGATCACTACCACGCCATCCATCCACTGGCCCTGGGCCGCGGTCTCGATGCAGTCGGCGATGACTTCGCGCGAGATCAGCGAGTACTTCATGCCCTCGGTGCCCATCGACATGCCGTCCGAGATGGTCGGGGTGCCGAACACCTGCGGGTTGGCGCCGGCGGCCCGGATCGCGTCGATGGCCGCGTCGGCCAGGCGCTGCAGGCCGGCGTTGCACGGCGTGATGGTCGAATGGCCGTTGGCGATGCCCACCATCGGCTTGTCGAAGTCTTCCTTCTGGTAGCCGAGCGCGTAGTACATCGAGCGGTTGGGGGAACGCGCCACGCCTTGCGTGATATGCCGGGAGCGCTTGTTGAATGCCATGGTGGAGTCTCCGGAATTTTCGTTCTATGCCGCCACGCGACGGCATGGCAGGCGATGTTGTGGGCCAAGAATGACGCCTGCGTTTTAGTGTGTCAAATGGATTATTCGGCCGTGATCGCGCGCCGGGCTGGTGGGCTGGCCGCCGAGGCGGGTGGGGTTTTGTGACATCATTACGGGCTACGATGCGCGCGCGGGCCTGGTGCCGGCATCGCGGTGCAACCTTCGCCGCACCCGGACGTCGAACCTGGCCTGGTCTGGCTGAATCCAGCCGCGGCCTTCACAACCACCATTCACGCCAACATGCTGATTCATCCCCAGTTCGACCCGGTTGCCATCCACCTGGGCCCGCTTGCGATCCGCTGGTACGGGCTGATGTACCTGGCCGGGTTCGTCATGTTCCTGTGGTTCGGGCGCCTGCGTATCCGCCAGCCGCACATCGCCGCCAAGGGCTGGACCACGCGCGACCTGGACGACATGCTGTTCTTCGGCGTGCTGGGCGTGATCCTGGGCGGGCGGCTGGGCTACGTGCTGTTCTACAAGCCGTCGTACTACCTGTCGCATCCGCTGGAGATCTTCAAGGTATGGGAAGGCGGCATGGCCTTCCATGGCGGCTTCCTCGGCGTGGTGGTGGCCATGTGGCTGTTTGGCAGGCTGCGCCGGCGCCACTGGATGGAAGTGACCGACTTCATTGCGCCGATGATCCCCTGCGGGCTGGCGGCCGGGCGCATCGGCAACTTCATCAACGGCGAGTTGTGGGGTCGTGCCACCGACCTGCCATGGGGCATGATCTTCCCGCAGGCCGGCGACAACATCCCGCGCCATCCGTCGCAGCTCTACCAGTTTGCCGGCGAGGGCGTGGCGCTGTTCATCATCCTGTGGCTGTTCGCGCGCAAGCCGCGCCCGATGGGGGCGGTGTCGGGCGTCTTCCTGATCGGTTACGGCGCGTTCCGCTTCGCCGCGGAATTCGCGCGCGAGCCCGACAACTTCCTGGGCCTGCTGGCGCTGAAGCTGTCGATGGGGCAGTGGCTGAGCCTGCCGATGATCCTGGCGGGCATTGCCATGGTGATCTGGGCCTACCGCCGCCAGCCTGGCGCCGGCGCGCCGCAGCCGGCGGCCTGAACCTGGCTACCTGGCGGCGCGGCGCAGCGCGTCGATGCGCGCCTGGGTGTGCGGATGCGTCGACAGGAACTCTTCGCTACGCCCCGCCTGCGCGTCGGCCGGCTTGCCTGCGCGTTGTTCCAGCGCGACCAGCACGTCGGCCAGCGCCGCCGGGGGCAGGCCGTTGCGCTGCATGATGTCGATGGCATAGGCGTCGGCCTCGCGCTCGTGGTCGCGTGAATAGCGCAAGGTCAGCATGGCGGCGGGGACTCCCGCCAGCACCGACGAGATATCGCCGAACAGATAGGCCGACAGCGCGGCCAGCGCCGACCCCTGGATCACCTGCTGCAGCCCGTGGCGGCGCGCCACGTGGCCCGCTTCGTGGGCCAGCACGCCCATCAGGCCGGCGCCGGTGCCGGCCAGGCCGACCAGTTCATCGGTGACGATGATGGTGCCGCCCGGCAAGGCCAGCGCATTGGCGCCGATTTCACCGCCCTGGCGGAATTCGATCCGGTAGTCGTGCGCGGCGTCGCTCGGGCGCCGCAGGGCCGCAAAGCTGGCACGGATGCGCGCCTGCTCGGCGGCCGGCAGCCGGGTCGGCCCGACCATGCCCTGGTCCAGGCTCGCCAGCGTCAACTGGCCGAGCCGGGCCTCGAGTTCGGGCGGCACCGCGCGTGCCATCATGCCCGCGCCCCACGGCAGCAAGACGTAGTAGCCCAGCACCAGCAGCGCCACCAGCGCCGCCACGGCAAGGCCGGCCAGGCGCCAGCTGTTCTGCGCGCGCGCCACCAGGCCGTCGCGGTGGCCGGTGGCGGCCAGCAGGCGGTCGAAGGCGGCATGGTCCGTGACCTCGCAGAAGGCGCCGTCATCAAACGTGACCAGCCGGGGCGCGCGCCGCACGCGCTCCGACACGCGCAGCTGCGACAGCGGCGCGCGCCGCAATTCGGCGCCGTCGGCGTCGCGCAGCACGGCTTGCTGCGCTTCCACGGCCAGCGTGGCCGGATGCGCGCGCGACGAGCGGCCGTCGAAGAAGGTGACCGGGATCATGGCGCGTCAGAGCGCGATGTCGATGTCGTACCAGTCTACCGCCGCATCTCCCAGTGCCCCCACCTGCTGGACCTCGCCGGCGACGAAACTGTCGAGGGAGCCGGCCGTCAGCATGGTCACGCATTGCAGCCGGTAGCGCGCGGTGCGCACGCGCGCGAACGGCAAGAACAGGCCGAGCGTCAGCGCGATGGCAATCAGGTTGGTGACGAAGATAAAGACCAGGCGGGCGGCCCCCACCTCGCTGCGGAAGGCGTGCGGCGCCAGTGTGGTGTGGCTCCACACCACGTTCTGCAGCCGCGCCCTCAGGTAGGGACTGACCGCCAGCATGCCGAGGTAGAAGCCGGCGATGCCTAAGCCAAGCAGCGCCGCCGCGCCGAAATTGCCGATGCCCGGCGCCATCACGAAGCCGGCCACGGCCGCCACCAGCGTGGCCGCCAGCACCACGCCGAAGGCACGCAGATAGGCCCGGTAGAAATCGCCCGCACCGGCGTGGAAGCCGAACGGTGCGGTGCCGAAGCGGGTGTGGTTGTGCTGGTAGCGCTTGAAGCGCTGGTGCGCCACCGGCCCCAGCAAGCCCAGCGTGACCACCGCGGCCAGCGGCCACAGCACGAACACCTGGTAGGCCGCGGCATCGCCCCCGGTGAAGGCGAAGCGCAGGCCGCGGTAGCTGGAGTTGGCCATGCGGAACCGCAGCGAGCGCACCAGCAGCAACGGGAACACCGCCAGCAGCACCAGCAGCATCGCCAGCGCCAGGAACGGCGAGAAGGTCGAGGCCAACTGGAAGGCGAGCACCAGCGCAAACACGATGGCACGGCCTTTCAGGATGGCCGACGGCTTGCCGTGGTAGTCGAAGCTGGCGCCGTCCAGCTGAGTATTGCGATAGAAATACTGCAGCGTGCGCACCTTGGCCCAGGCCGAATAGACGCCGAAGGTGACGAGGGTCAGCAGCGCATTGACAATCCAGATACGGAAATACTCGGAGCCCGACCCGGTGAAGCGAAGACCGAGCGGCCGCAGTGGGGCAGCGCGCGGGCCGGCGGGTGATGTTGGTTCTGCCCGGGCGGGGGCCAGTGTGAAATCGCTGCTGCCAGCTTGCATGGTGTGAACTCCAGGGATGTGCGATTGATACAGGGAAACCAGCGGGGAAACCTGCGGTGGCCGGCGCTGTTTCAAAATCGCAACGATGCCAGCCAAGGCAATTGCGGCGACGGCCTCACATTCTGACACCGATAAATACCGCCGACGGCACAAATTGCATCGGAGCTTGCGGCCGGCCTATGCCGCAACGTCCTCACCATGGAAAACCCTCGTAACGCTTCGGAAACATTCTGTTACACTGATCTCGTCCTGTAACAAATTTTGAGCCGGTGCCATCCATAAAATCAAGGGCTTAGCCCGATTGGCACGTAAATCGCTAGTATTCTTGTTACAAGATGAGCGGCGAGCCACAGCCGCCACGGCAGTGCCCAGGGGGGGGTACGGCTCTCGGGTCGAATTGCGTTAGCCGCGCTGCACGGATCAAAGGGCACGGGAAAATCCACGCGCTTCGCGCGTTTGCAACAGGGGTGGCGCAGGGCCAGCGCCAGGTCAATCCATGGACCCACGCATCGGATGCCATCGGTGTCCGCGTGCGATGATCAAGCGGTACTTGCAGTTCTTTCAGGCGCGGGCGTTCCTTGCGGGGAGGCAAGGAACGTCCGCCGCACCTCATTCCCCGATCCCTAAGCTGTCCTGCGTGCCTTGCGGCGCAGCATCGAAATCCCTTGTATCGTTCGCGCCCTAATCCATAATTATGAATTATGACTTAGGGGCACGCGCCCGTAGGTCTGCGAGATACAGGAGATGGGATGCGCATCGTCCAGCAGGCGCTGTACCTGGAAGTGGCAGACCGGCTGCGCGCGATGATCGACGCGCATACGCTGGTACCCGGCGCATGGATCGATGAAAGCGCGATGGCCGAAACCCTGGGCATCTCGCGCACCCCGCTGCGCGAGGCCCTCAAGGTCCTCGCCGCCGAGGGCCTGGTGCGGCTGGAGCCGCGCCGTGGCTGTTTCGTCAATGAACTGTCCGAGCAGGACCTGGACGAGATCTTCCCGCTGATGGCGTTGCTGGAAGGGCGTTGCGCCTATGAAGCGGCCCGCAACGCCACGCGCGCCGACCTCGACGCGCTCGACGGCCTGCACGCCGACCTGGCGCGCTATGCGCAGGCCGGCGAGATCGACGCCTACTACGAGACCAACGCCCAGATCCATGAAGCGATCCAGCGGCTGGCGGGCAACCGCTGGCTGAGCGGGCTGATCAGCGACCTGCGCAAGGTGCTGCGGCTGTCGCGCCACAAGAGCCTGAAGTTGCCGGGGCGGATCCAGGAATCCTGCGCCGAGCACCTGACCGTCTTTGCCGCGCTCAAGGCGCGCGACCCGGAAGGCGCGGAAGCCATGATGAAGACCCATTTGCTGCGCCAGCGCGCCGCGCTGCAGGCGCTCGATGCCGGCGGCGCCGCGATCGCGCAAGACGTAAAGGCCGTGCGCGCGCCGCCGGCCTTGCGCGTGGCGGGCGCGGAAGAGTAGCTTCCGAACGCGCGCTATGCCAGTCCGAATTTTTCTCCCACGTTCCGATCGATGCACCAAGGCAGGTACCGCATGAACTCCTTCGACACGGGTGACCAGAAGATCAGCGCGCCGCTGGGCGAGAGCGAGCCGTCGGGCTCCAATATCCTGTCGCGGCTGGGCCGCTGGTGGGGGCGCAAGGGCGATGGCGACGCCAAGGCCAATGCCGGCGATGCCAAGGCCGCCACGCCGGTCGATGGCGAGGCGCCGCTGGCGGCGCGCGTGGCGCGCCGCCAGCGCGAGCAGCTGCGCCTGTGCTTTGACGCGCGCCTGACCGACGGCGCCGCCAATGCCGCCGCGCAGGCCTGGCAGGCCGAATACGAAGCCGCCGGCGAAGCCACACGGCGCGGCATGCTGGCGGTGCTGGCCGAGGTGGCTAGCGCCGGCAGCGAAGAGGTCGCGGCCGATGGCGACAAAGGTGCGCGCGCCGGCCGCGCGCAGGCTGGGCCGGCCGGGCTGGGCCAGGCGCTGTCCAACGCGCGCATCCGCTTCTTCAAGCGGCTGGCCGCGCTGCACGGCCAGCGTGGCAACAGCGCCTGCGGCCTGCATTTCCTGATCCAGCTGCGCGCCGACATGCTGCGCTGGCAGCGCCGCATGCCGGGGCTGCGCGCGCTCGACGACGACCTCGAGGCGCTGTTCTCCAACTGGTTCGACGTCGGCCTGCTCGAACTGCAGCCGATCACCTGGGACTCGCCGGCGTCGCTGCTCGAAAAGCTGATCCGCTACGAGGCGGTGCACGAGATCGCCTCGTGGACCGACCTGCGCAACCGGCTGGATTCCGACCGCCGCTGCTACGCCTTCTTCCACCCGCGCATTCCGCGCGAGCCGCTGATCTTTGTCGAGGTGGCCTTTGCCCCCGAGATGGCCGCCGATGTCCATACGCTGCTGGACGAAGCCGCGCCGCTGGAAGACCTGCGCCGGGTCAAGTGGGCGATCTTCTATTCGATCAGCAATACGCAGCCAGGGCTTCGCGGCGTCAGCTTCGGCAACTTCCTGCTCAAGCGCGTGATCGAGGAAGTGCAGCGCGAATTCCCGAAAGTGAAGCAGTTCGCCACGCTGTCGCCGATCCCCGGGTTTGCCGACTGGCTGCGCAAGCAGGACGGCGACGCCGTGGCGCGCGTGCTGGGTGACAAGCGACTGGGGCGCTGGAGCGAGCGGCACGGCGACGCGCCCGCCGACGGCGCCGCGTGGCTCGAGGCGCTGGCGCCGGATGCCGCCGATGCCGTGGTGCGCGACACCGCGCTGACCCTGGCCGCGCATTTCCTGGTGCGCGAACGCAACCAGTCGATGCCGGCCGACCCGGTGGCGCGCTTCCACCTCGGCAATGGCGCCTGCGTGGAGCGGCTCAACTGGGGCGCCGACCTGTCGCGCAAGGGCCGCAGCCAGAGTTGCGGCATGATGGTCAATTACCTTTACGTGCCCGAGGCGCTGGATGACAATCTGGCCCGCCTGGGCGCAGGCAATCCGCGCATCAGCCGTAGCGTCGGGAAGCTGCTGTGATCCTGGTCCGGTCACGGGAATCGCCCGCGCACCCGCGGTGCCGCGAGCGCCGCGGGCTTTTGTCGGGAGCCATGTCGTAGAAGCAAAGCCAGCCGCGCGGCGCCCCTGCAGGCGCGCGCGGCGATCAGATTGACTTTCCAGAAGAGAGAGGAGACAAAGATGAATCGTCGTCAGTTCAGCCTGGCCGCCTGCGCGCGCGCAGCGGGCATGGCCCTTGGCATGGCCGGCATCAGTGCCGGCGCCATGCTCGCCGCCCCGTCCGCGCACGCCGATACCTGGCCGTCCAAGCCGGTCACGGTGATCGTGCCGTTCCCCGCGGGCGGCGGCACCGACGCCTTCGCGCGCCCGCTGACCGCGCAGCTGTCCAAGCAGCTGGGCAAGCAGTTCGTGATCGACAACCGCGGCGGCGCGGGCGGCACGGTCGGCGCCAGCATTGCGGCCAAGGCCGCGCCGGATGGCTACACGGTGTTCATCGGCGGCGCCCACCACGCCATCGCGCCGTCGTTCTACAAGAAGCTGGACTACGACATCGAGAAGGATTTCATCCCGGTCACGGTGATCGCGCAGCCGCCGCAGGTGGTGGTGGTCAATCCCAACCGCGTCAAGGTCAACACGCTGCAGGAGCTGATTGCCTACGCCAAGGCCAACCCCGGCAAGCTGAACTACGGTTCGGCCGGCAATGGCTCGTCGCACCACCTGGCGGGCGAGCTGTTCAAGCTCCAGACCAAGACCTTCATCACCCATATCCCTTACAAGGGCGCCGGCCCGGCACTGTCCGACCTGATCGCGGGCCAGGTCGACCTGATGTTCGACGGCCTGGGCTCATCGGCGCAGCATATCCGCGCCGGCCGCATCAAGGCGCTGGCAGTGGCTTCGAGCAAGCGCTCGGCCGCCTTCCCCAACGTGCCGACCGCGGCCGAGGCCGGCGTGCCCAACTACGACGTCTCGACCTGGTACGCGATGTGGGTGCCCAAGGGCACGCCCAAGGACATCGTCGACCGCCTCTACACCGAGACCGAGAAGGCGCTGAACACGCCGGAGCTCAAGCAAGTCTGGCTCAACAACGGCTCCGAGACCCCGGCGTTCACGCCGGAACAGTTCGGCCAGTTCCAGCATGCCGAGATCCGCCGCTGGGCCCAGGTGGTGCAGCAGTCCGGCGCCAAGATCGACTGACGCAGGCCATGCCAATGCCGATTCGTAGCCAGGGGAAGCGCCCATGAGCGGCACCGTGCGCTTTGCCACGCAAGGCACCACCGCCACCGTAACGCTGTCGCACGCCGGCAAGCTCAACGCCATTTCCGCGAAGATGTGGCGCGAGCTGGCGGCGGGCTTTGCGCGGCTGTCGGCCGATACCTCGCTGCGCTGCGTGGTGGTGCGCGGCGCCGACGGCAATTTCGCCGCCGGCGCCGACATTGCCGAGTTTCCCGCGGAGCGCGGCGACGCCGTCGCGGTGCGCCGCTACCACATGGCAACCATCGCGCCCGCGCTGGCGGCGGTGGCGCAATGCGCGCATCCCACCGTGGCGATGATCGAAGGCGTCTGCGTCGGTGGCGGGCTGGAAATCGCCTGCCATTGCGACCTGCGCATCGCCGCGTCGGACAGCCGCTTCGGCGTGCCGATCAACCGGCTCGGCTTCCCGATGGCGCCCGGCGAGCTGCAGGGCTTGCTGGCGCTGGCAGGGCGTGCCGCGGCGCTCGAGATTCTGCTCGAGGGCCGTGTCTTCGATGCCGCCGAGGCGCGCGAAAAAGGCTTGCTGACCCGCGTGGTCGCGCCCGGTGCGCTGGCCGCGGAGGTCGACGCCACGGTGCGCCGCATCGCCGCCGGCGCGCCTGCCGCGGCGCGCATCAACAAGGCCACCATCCGCCGGCTGGCGCCGTCGCCGGCACCGCTTTCGCCGGCCGAGCTGGACGCCCATTTTGCCTATGCCGAAGGCGCCGACCACGCCGAAGGCGTCGCCGCCTTCCTCGCGCGCCGCCCACCGCAGTTCCAGGGGAAGTAGGGCGCACCGCCGGCACTGCTTCCCACCATCGCTTGCTTCGCTTTCTTAGCCTTTCGTTCGACCCTCGCCATGAACGCCAACCTGTTCGCCCTGTTCGAATCCCGCTTTCCCGTTGACCGTAGCGCCTGCTGCATCGAGACGCATGACGGGCTGTACTACAGCTGGGATGACCTTGACCGCGCCACCGCCAAGCTGGCCAACCTGCTGGCCTCGCTGCACCTGCCCGAAGGCGCGCGCGTGGCGGTGCAGGTAGAAAAATCTCCCGAAGCGCTGTTCCTGTACCTGGCCACGCTGCGCGCCGGCTACGTCTACCTGCCGCTGAACACCGCCTACCAGGAAGCCGAGATCGATTACTTCGTCGGCAATGCCGAGCCGTCGGTAGTGGTCTGCAGCAGCAAGAACTTCGGCTGGGTCTCCAAGGTGGCGTTCCGGCACGGGGTGAACCACGTCTTTACGCTGGACGACGACCGCAGCGGCTCGCTGCTGTCGCGCGCGGCGGGCAAGGCCGATGCCTTCGACACGGTGGCGCGCGCGGACGATGACCTCGCCGCCATCCTCTATACCTCGGGCACCACCGGGCGCAGCAAGGGCGCGATGCTGACTCACCGCAACCTGGCCTCCAATGCACAGACGCTGCATGACTTCTGGGGCTGGCGCAGCGACGACGTGCTGCTGCATATGCTGCCGATCTTCCACGTGCACGGCCTGTTCGTCGCGTCGCATGGCGCGCTGCTGGCCGGCGCCAAGATGATCTGGGCGCCGAAGCTCGACATGGCGCAAGTGCTGAAATTCCTGCCGCGCTGCACCGTGATGATGGGCGTGCCAACTTACTACGTGCGCATGCTGCAGGAGCCGCGCTTCGACGACGACACCTGCCGCCGCATGCGCCTGTTCGTATCGGGCTCGGCGCCGCTGCTGCTGGAAACCTTCGATGCCTTCCGCGAGCGCACCGGCCATACCATCCTGGAACGCTACGGCATGAGCGAGACCGTGATGCTGGTGTCGAACCCGTATGACCCGGCGCTGGGCGAACGCATCGGCGGCACCGTGGGCATGCCGCTGCCGGGCGTGTCGGTGCGCGTGGTCGACGGCGAAGGCAAGCCGTGCGCGCCGGGCGAGATCGGCAATGTCGAGGTCCGCGGCCCGAACGTGTTCAAGGGTTACTGGCGCATGCCGGAGAAGACCCGGGAAGAGTTCACCGACGATGGCTGGTTCAAGACCGGCGACGTCGGCCGCTTCGGCGGCGCCATCGTCAGCCAGGCCGGTGAGCGCGCGGTGCCGGACCACTACCTGACCATCGTCGGGCGCAGCAAGGACCTGATCATCTCGGGCGGCTACAACGTCTACCCCAAGGAAATCGAGAGTTTTATCGACGAGATGCCGGGCGTGGCGGAGAGTGCCGTGATCGGCGTGCCGCACGCGGATTTCGGCGAGGCGGTGGTGGCGGTGGTGGTGCGCAAGCCCGGTGCGGACATAAACGAGGGCGCGCTGATCGGCACCCTCAAGGGCCGCATCGCCAACTTCAAGGTGCCCAAGCGCGTGCACGTGGTGGACGAGCTGCCGCGCAATACCATGGGCAAGGTGCAGAAGAACGTGTTGCGGGAACAGTTCGCGGTGCTTTGAGGAAGGTCGCGAAACGCCGTGGGGTTTCCTGTGGGGTTTCAACCACTGAGCGGTTTGCTCCCTCTCCCGCTTGCGGGAGAGGGGAGCACACAAGCGGTCGGTCGAAAGCGCCAACTTACTTCAGCATCTGCACCGACCCATTCACCGACACCGTCACCTGCGTCTTGCCCCCTTCAACCGGCACCGGCACCGCGGCGTCGGCCATCATCGCCTTGGCGGCGCCGTACATGCGCGGCATCGGCGGCACCATGCCGGTCTCGTTGACGCTGACTTCGCGGATGGTGAAGCTGTTGTAGCCGAACAGCCGGGTGGTGGCCTGCGCCTTGCTGCGGAACGACGCGATGGCCTGCTCGGCCAGCTTGGCCTCGGCGGCCTCGCGTGCTTCGCGCGACAGCGAGAAGGCGATGTTCTGCACCTGCATCTGGCTGGCCAGCTCGCCAGCAAGCTTTGACACCGCCGAGAAATCGCGCGACTTCAGGATGACCTCGGAGCGCCCGCGCCACGTGCTGATGCGGCCGTTGCGGTCGGTGCTGGGATGGATGGTGAAGCCGCCGGATTCGGCGGTCACGCCCTGGACGCGGCGCGCCTGCGTGATGACGGCCTGGGTCCGGCTCGACAGGCCCGAGGAGATGGCCGCCGGTTCCGCGCCTTCCTGTTCCGCGGCCAGCGTCAGGTGGACGATATCGGTCGGCACCTCGGTGACGGCCTGCGCGGTCAGCGACAGCACGCCCGACGGCGTTTCCGCGGGGCCGCCGTGCGCCGAGGCGACGATGGCGGTGGTGCCGAGCAGGGTGGCGGCGAGCCATTGTTTCATGTGGTTCTCCCATTCAAACATGATGGGTATCAGACGGGGCCCGCCGGGCGATCGTTCCGCGACATTGCAAACGATTGTTGCGACGCCGTCGCGCCAGACCCTTGCTTCCCCCGTGCGGGTGACATCGCCCGTCAGAACGTCTGCCTGGCCTTCCACAACATATACGTGGCCAGGCACAGCAGCAGCACGGCAAAGATCCTGCGCAGCTGGCCCACGTCCATGCGATGCGCGGTGCGCGCCCCCAGCGGCGCGGTCAGCACGCTGGCCCCGACGATCACCAGCAGCGCGGGCAGGTAGATATATCCGAGCGATCCCGCCGGCAGGCCCGGCAACTGCCAGCCGCTCCAGATGTAGCCTGCCACGCTGGCGGCGGCGATCGGGAAGCCGAGCGCGGCCGAGGTCGCCACCGCGTTGTGGATCGGCACATTGCACCAGGTCATGAACGGCACCGAGACAAAGGCGCCGCCCGCGCCCACCAGGCTCGACAGGAAGCCGATCACGCCGCCCGCGCCGGCCATGCCGGCAAAGCCCGGCAGCTGGCGCCCGGGCTTGGGCCGGCGGTTGCGCAGCATCTGCAGCGCCGAGAAGCCGACGAAGCCCGCGAACGCCAGCGACAGCCAGCTGGTCTTCAGCGCCGCAAAGACCTTGCCACCGCCGACCATGCCACCGATCACGATGCCTGGCGCCAGCGCCAGCACGATCGGCCAGCGTACCGCGCCGCGCTTGTGGTGCGCGCGCACGGACGACAGCGAGGTGAACAGGATGGTGCCCATCGAGGTGGCGATCGCCATATGGACGATGGCTTCGCCGGCAAAGCCCAGGCTGGTGAACAGCAGCGTCAGGAACGGCACCATCATCATGCCGCCGCCCACGCCCAGCAGGCCGGCGCAGAAACCGGTGAAAGCGCCCAGCGCCAGCAGCGCGGGGATCAGCACCGGCAGGTTGTCGAACGGCATCGTGTCTGGAAGGTCGTTGTTATTGTGGTCGGCAGCCTTGCCGCGCGCGGGGCAGGGCCCGGCGCATCCGGGCTCAGCGCATCAGCTTGCCGGTGATGAAGCGCCATTCCGCCGGCGTCACCGGCGTGATCGAGAGCCGGTTGCCGCGCCGGAGCACCACCATGTCGGCCAGCGCTTCATGCTCGCGCAGTTCGGCCAGCGGGATCAGGCGGCTCTTGCTTTCGAAGCGCACGTCGACTAGCAGCCAGCGCGGGGCCTCGGCCTTCGAGGCGGCATCGAAATACGGGCTCTTGGGGTCGAACTGGGTCGGGTCCGGGTAGGGTGGGGAACAGACCTCGGCCAGGCCGGCAATGCCGGGCTCCGGGCACGACGAGTGGTAGAACAGCACGCCGTCGCCCACCTGCATGGCATCGCGCATGAAGTTGCGTGCTTGGTAATTGCGCACGCCGGTCCACGGCAGCGTGCGTTCCCGGGCCAGGTCATCGATGCTGGCTTCGTCCGGTTCCGATTTCATCAGCCAGTACTGGCGGGCGCGTTGGTTCTGGTTAGGGCTCACGGCGCTGCTCAGGAAAGGAAGGCCCGTGCGAGAAAACAGGGGCAAGCATGCAGGCAAGAAAAAAGGCGATGGTTCAGAAAACCACCGCCTTTTTAAGGGGGTCCCCGCCTCGGCCGCTGGATCGGCATCCTGAACCCAAGTGAGGTTCAGAGTGGCTGCGGAAGTCGCATTTCGGGTACATCATCCACTCAGGGAGTCCAGGCCAGGCCCGGACTATGAATGCGATGACGCGCTCGCCCACGCGACATAATCCCGCACCATGCAATGCATATCGGTTCAAGGAGTTTATGACCCTCACGAACCAGGCAGGGAAACTGTCAAACGTCTGACTCTCCACGTGCGGGATATCAGACGTTTGCCGTTTCGGACTAGGATGGGATGAAAACGGCGGCCGGGCGCGATAACCCGACCTGTCAGCTGCACTTCTGTGGTGCCTCGTGCAGTCTGGCTACACTATACACCGCGTCGCAGGGCATACCAAGTCCACTCGCGCGTGTCGTTACATTTTGCGCGGCAGCGCGGCATCCGCAGCACATCCCATTGCCGCGCTCAGCCGCGCGTACCGGTGCCCACGTGGGCATATTGCCGCAGGGCCTCGTCGGCGCGGTCGTTCAGTTCGCGGATGCGCGCGCGGATGGCGTCGACCGGGATCGCGCCCTCGGCCTGCTGCTTGCGCTGCATCGACAGCAGGTCCGAGGCAATGCTGATGGCGGCCATCACCGCCACGCGCTCCACGCCCTTGGCCGCGCTGCCGCTGCGCAGCTTGTTCATCTGCGTGTCGACCAGTGCGACCGCCTCGAGCAGCGCGGCCTCGTTCTCGGGCGCGATGGCAAAGCGGTAGGCCTGGCCGGCGATGTTGACTTCGACTTGCTTGTTGCTCATGCGTGTTCTCCGGGGGCCTTGTGCGCTTCGGCGCCCTGCGCCGCGGCCGCTTCGCCGAGCAGGTCGAGCTGGCGTGTGTCGCTGGCGGTCGGCAGCTTGTCAAGGATGGACTGGATGCGCAGCTGCGCTTCCTCGATCTTGATATTGAGCAGTTCGCGGTCGGCGGCCATGGCCTCGCGCTCGCCGCGCAACTGCGCGGCTTCGCCCTCCAGCCGTGCGATCTCGTCGCGCAGCCGCTGGTTCTCCGCCGCCAGGGTGTCCGCATGGTGCAGCACGCGCCCGATCTTGGCGGCCAGTTGTTCGAGTTCGGTGAGCATAGGGCCTGTCATGATGGGAGTAGTGTCAGGTATCGCGATTCTAGCCGATGCGCCGGCATGCACAATGCGGAGGAAAGGTTTGTGACCGGCCGCCCGCATGGAAGTTGCAGGCTTCTGCACACAAGACGCCGCGAGAGTGTGACAAAACGCTACTGTCGGCGCGCGGTCGCCGCGTTGACGCGGGGGGCGAAACGCCCTAGACTCGCGCACGTTCCAGGTGCTCGCCTTTTCGTCCCTGGCGAAAGGGCAGTTCAACGGGAAACAGGGAGCCGGGCCAGCTGCGCGCCGGACAGGCCAACCTGTGCTGCCCCCGCAACGGTAAGCGACCGCGGTGCGCATCCGCCAGCCTCGCCGACAGCCACTGTCGGCCTCCGCTGGCAAGCCCCATCCGTCATCGGATGCCAGGCCACATGCCCGCAGGACCGGCCACACGCCACTGAACCGCAGGTTCGGGAAGGCGCCGGTTTCGTGTCGCCAGCCCGGATACCGGCCTGAACGCGGGCTGCCGCCCGTGCGCGGCACGCCTCATCGCCATATGGCCCGCGGGGGAACGGGCCCGGCCGTTCCTATCCAGTCCTGCATCATGCGTTCATCGCTCCACAGGTCGACCCGCCCGGCAAGCCCGGCGGTGCGTCCGTCCGTGCCCGCCATCCTGGCGGCCATGGCTTCGTTCACCCTGGTTCCCGGTACTGCGTTCGCCCAGGCGGCGGATAGCAGCACCGCGCAGCTTGCGCCGGTGGTGGTCACGTCCACCCGCACCGCGCAAGCCATTACGGAGGCGCTGCCGCATACCACGGTGGTCACGCAGCAGGACATTGCGAACTCGCAGGCGCCGGACCTGCGCACGCTGCTGCGCAGCCAGGCCGGGGTGGAGTTCTCCACCAACGGCGGCATGGGCAGCAACACCTCGCTGTTCATGCGCGGCGCCAATTCCAACCAGACGCTGATCCTGATCGACGGCGTGCGGGTCTCGTCGGCCAGCAGCGGCACCGCGCAGCTGGCCAATATCCTGCCCGACCAGATCGACCGGATCGAGGTGGTGCGCGGCAACGTCTCGGCGCTGTACGGCTCGGACGCGATTGGCGGCGTGGTGCAGATCTTCACCAAGAGCGGTGCGGGCCAGGCGCCGGCGGCCAATGCGCAGGTGGAGTACGGCAGCAACAACACGCGCCAGGGCACGGTCGGCTATGGCGGCCAGGTCGGCGATACCTCGTTCAACCTGACCGGGTCGGCGTTCAAGACCGACGGCTTCTCGTCGATCAACACCAGGCAGGCACCGCGCGCCAACCCCAACGACAACCCGTACGAGAACCAGAGCGTGTCGGGCCAGGTGAAGCACCGCTTCACGCCCGACTGGGATGCGGGCATCACCGGCTACTACGCGAAGAGCAAGCTGTCGTTCGACAGCGCCTTTGGCCGTCCCACCGACGAGAACCGCACCAACAGCGAGCTGTACACGCTGTCGGCGTTCGTCAACGGCAAGCTCGGCGCGGACTGGACCACGCATTTCAAGCTGTCGCAGAGCGAGGACCGCAGCGACACCTTCCTCAACGGCAACCCCAACGGCACTTTCAATACCCGCAACCGCCAGTTCAACTGGCAGAACGAGTATGCGCTGGCCGCCGGCCACACGCTGCTGTTTGGCACCGACTACTTGCAGCAGGAGCTGGACTCGAGCGCCTACGGCGCCCCCACGCGCAATGTGTTCTCGGTGTTCGGCGGCTATGACGGGCGCTTCGGCAAGCACCAGCTGCAGCTCAATGCGCGCAACGACCACTATTCCGACTTCGGCAACCAGGGCAGCTTCTTCGCCGGCTATGGCTACAACCTGACCGACGCGTTCAAGCTGATCGCCAACGTCAGCAACGCGTTCCGCGCGCCGACCTTCAACGAGCTGTACTACCCCAACTTCGGCCAGCCCAACCTGCAGCCCGAGCGCGCCAAGTCGGTCGAGGCCGGCGTGCAGTACACCACCGCCAGCGCCGGACTGCTGCGCGTGACCGCGTTCGAGACGCGCTACAACGACCTGATCGTGTCGGCCCTGCAGCCCAACGGCATGTTCCTGGCGCAGAACGTCAACAAGGCCAAGGTGCAGGGCATCGAGGCCTCGTGGCGCGCCAGCGTCTACGGCACCGATATCGGCGCCAGCGTGACCTTCCAGAACCCTGTCGACGAGCAGACCGACACCCAGCTGCTGCGCCGCGCGCGCCGCCACGCCGCGCTCGACGTGGGCCGCAACTTCGGCAACTGGCGCTTTGGCGGCGAATGGCTGCTGTCGTCGTCGCGCATGGATGCCGGCTCGCGCCGGCTGGGCGGATACGGTATCGTCAACCTGAACGCACGCTACAACATCGACAAGCAATGGTTCATCGCCGCCCGCGTCGAAAACCTGTTCGACAAGGACTACCAGCTCGCCTACCCCTACAACACGCAGGGGCGCGCGGGCTTCATCACGCTGGGCTGGCGCCAGCGATGAGCGCGCGGGCGCGCCATGTCTGAGTTCCGGCGCGCCCTGGCGATCTGGCTGGTGCTGGCGCTCGCGGCGCTGCTGGCGTTCGCCTTGTCGTTGGCGCTCGGCAGCGTTTCGCTCGATGCGCGCGCGCTGTGGCAGGCGCTGACCGGGGCCGACACCGGCACCGCCGGCGCCATCGTGCGCGAGCTGCGCCTGCCGCGCGCGGCCGCGGCCTTTGCCTGCGGCGGCCTGCTGGCCTTGTCCGGTGCGCTGATGCAGGTGCTGCTGCGCAACCCGCTGGCCGAGCCCTATGTGCTGGGCGTATCGGGCGGCGCGTCCACCGCCGCGCTGCTGGCAATGCTGGCGCTGGCGCCGTGGTGGGGCGTGCAGGCCGCCGCGGCGATCGGTGCCTTGCTGGCGATGGTGCTGGTGGCCTCGCTGGCGCGGCGCGACCTGCTGCACCCGCACGTCCAGGGCGGCCATCGCGAAGCCGGCGCGCGGCTGCTGCTGACCGGCGTGATCCTGGCCGCCGGCTGGGGCGCGGTCATTACGCTGATCCTGTCGGTCGCGCCGGAGTCGCGCCTGCGCGGCATGCTGTTCTGGCTGACCGGCGACCTGAGCGGCACCGCCAGCTACGGCGGCGCGCTCGCCATGCTGGCGGCGGCGCTGCTGCTGGCCATGCCGATGGCGCGCGCGCTCAACGTGATGCTGCTGGGCGAGACCGTGGCGCAGTCGCTGGGCGTGCGCGTCGGCCGCGTGCGGCTGGCGACCTTCATGCTGGCGTCGCTGTGCATTGCCGCGGCCATCACCACGGCCGGGTCGATCGGCTTTGTCGGGCTGGTGGTGCCGCACCTGGTGCGGCTAGCCTGGGGCAACGACCAGCGCCTACTGCTGCCGGCCGCGACGCTGCTGGGCGGAGCGCTGCTGATGGCGGCCGACCTGATCGCACGCACCGTGGTGGCACCGGCGCAGCTGCCGGTGGGCGTGATCACCGGGCTGCTGGGCGTGCCGACCTTCCTCTACCTGCTGTTGCGGAGGCCGCGATGAGCGGAAGCCCGCACTGGTCCCGTCCGCTCGCGGCCTGCCCGCGGCTGGCGCTGCGCGACGTGCGGCTTCGCGCCGGCAAGCGCGTGCTGGTGGATCGCCTGACCATGACCATCGGCCCCGGCGAGCTGTGGTGCATCGCCGGCCCGAACGGTGCCGGCAAATCGACGCTGTTGACGGTGCTGGCCGGATTGCGGCATGCCGACGGCGGCAGCGCCGAGATCGACGGCACCGCACCGGCGCTGGTGGAGCCGGCGGTGCTGGCGCGCCAGCGCGCCTACCTGCCGCAAGCCGTCCATGACACCTTCCCGATGCCAGTGGTCGATGCCGTGCGCGTGGGCCGCCATCCGCACCTGTCCGGCTGGGGCTGGACCGGGCGCGAGGACGACCGTATCGTCGATGACGTGATCCGCGCCATGGATATCGAGGCGCTGGCCGCGCGCGACGTGCTGACACTGTCCGGCGGCGAACGCCAGCGCGTCTCGCTGGCCGCGGCGCTGGCGCAGCAGGCGCCGCTGCTGCTGCTGGACGAGCCCGTATCGCACCTGGACCTGCGCCACCAGATCCTGGTGCTGGATCAACTGGCCGCGCTGGCCAGGGCAGGGCGCCATGCCGTGGTGGTGATCCTGCACGACCTGACGCTGGCGCTGCGCTACGCCACCCATGCCCTGCTGATGGCCGAAGATGGCACCGCGCTGCACGGCCCCGCGGCGCAGGTGCTGACCCCCGAACACTGCTCGCGGGCGCTGCGCACCGCCATTGTCAGCGTCAGCGACGGCGCGCATACCGCGCTGATTCCCGATGGCGCGCGCCCGCCCCCACCGAAACCAGACCATGACTGAAAACCAGAATCCCCCTGTGCAAGACCCGGACCGCGATGCCCGCCACAAGGCGCGCATGGTGCGCAAGAAGGAAGTCGTCGACGCGAAGATCGCCGCCGCGCAGGATGAGCGCGGCGTGATCGTCATCACCACCGGCAATGGCAAGGGCAAGTCCAGCTCGGGCTTTGGCATGGTGGTGCGGGCGCTTGGCCATGGCATGCGCACCGGCGTGGTCCAGTTCATCAAGGGCGCGCAGCCCACCGGCGAAGAGATGTTCCTGCGGCGCTTCCCGGATGAATGCGCGTTTCACGTGATGGGCGAGGGCTATACCTGGGAAACCCAGGACCGCAGCCGCGACGTGGCCAAGGCCGAGGCCGCATGGGAAGTGGCGCGCGGCATGCTGCGCGATCCCGGCATCGGCCTGGTGCTGTTCGACGAGCTGAACATCGCGCTCAAGCTGCACTATCTTGATGTGGAGCAGGTCATTGCCGACCTGCGCGCGCGCCCGCCGATGCAGCACGTCGTCATTACCGGCCGCGGCGCGCCGCCGGCGCTGGTCGAGGCGGCCGACACCGTCACCGACATGACCCCCGTCAAGCATGCGTTCCAGCAGGGTATCAAGGCCCAGCGCGGCGTGGAAATGTAGCCCCATTTTTCTGGATTACCGAGTCAAGGCATCATGCAGTTTCCCGAAATCACTCCGCTCGACGACGCGCTGCGCCCCGTGCTGCAGGCCGCCATCGACGACAAGACCAAGCCGCTCGGCGCGCTGGGCCGGCTGGAAGCGCTGGCCCTGCAGCTGGGCCTGATCCTCGGCACGGCGCGGCCGGCGCTGCGGCGGCCCACGGTGATCGTGTTTGCCGCCGACCACGGCGTCGCGGACGCCGGCGTCAGCGCCTATCCGGCCGAGGTCACGGCGCAGATGGTGCAGAACTTCCTGGCCGGCGGCGCGGCGATCAATGTGTTCTCGCGCCAGCACGGCATTGCGCTGGAGATCGTCGACGCGGGCGTGCGCGTGCCGCTGCCGGCGGCGCCGGGCCTGGTCAATTGCCGCATTGCCGACGGCACCCGCAACTTCGCGGCCGAGCCCGCCATGACACCGGCGCAGGCCGCCGCGGCGATGACCGCGGGCATGGCGCGCGTGCTGCGCCATGCGCAGCAGGGCTGCAACGTGATCGGCTTCGGCGAGATGGGCATTGCCAACACGTCGGCCGCGGCGTGCCTGATGCAGCGGCTGACCGGCCTGCCGCTGGACGACTGCATCGGGCGCGGCACCGGGCTGGACGATGCCGGCCTGGCGCGCAAGCGCGAGGTGCTGGCGGGCGCGCTGGCGCTGCATGCCGATGCGCAGGCGCCGCTGGACGTGCTGGCCACCTTCGGCGGCTTCGAGATCGCGATGATGGCCGGCGCCTTCCTGGCCGCCGCGGCCAGCCGCATGGTGATCCTGGTCGACGGCTTTATCGCCACGGCCGCGCTGCTGGTGGCGCAACGCCTGGACCCCAACGTGCTGCAGTACTGCGTGTTCACGCATTGCTCGCATGAGCGCGGCCACCGTGCGCTGCTGGCGCAGTTCGGTGCCGCGCCGCTGCTGGCGCTGGACCTGCGCCTGGGCGAAGGCACGGGCTGCGCGCTGGCATGGCCGCTGCTGGCCTCGGCGGCGGCATTCCTGAACGAGATGGCTACGTTCAGCGGCGCTGGCGTCAGCACCGCGACGCCATGAGCGTGCCGACCGACCCGGTACCCGCACCCGCCCCCCGCAGCCCCGCGGGCGTGGCGGGCGAGCTGCGCTATTTCCTGACGGCGCTGGGCTACTTCACGCGCGTGCCGCTGCCGGGCTGGCTGGCGCGCTGGGTCGGCTTCGAACCGCATTACCTGCACGCCGCGGCGCGCTATTTCCCGCTGGTCGGGCTGCTGGTCGGCGGGGCGGGCGCGCTGGTCACGTGGGGCGCGGCGCTTTGGTGGCCGCCCGGCGTGGCGGTGCTGCTGGGCATGGTCGCGACGCTGCTGCTGACCGGCGCCTTCCATGAAGACGGACTGGCCGATTGCGTCGATGCTTTCGGCGGCGCGTGGCAGCGCGAGGACGTGCTGCGCATCATGCATGATTCACGCATCGGCGCGTTCGGCGCGATCGCGCTGGTGGTGGCCCTGCTGCTGAAGTGGCAGTTGCTGGTGGCCATTGCCGGGCGCGGCGGCATGGCGGTGCTGCTCGCCGTGCTGGTTGCCGCGCATGGCGCCAGCCGGGCGATGGCGGTCAGCTATCTCGCCACGCTGGCCTATGTGCGCGCGCAAGGCAAGGCCAAGCCGGTGGCGCAGAAGCTGGCCGGCGCGGGCCTGGTGTTCGCGCTGCTGTGCGGGCTGGTGCCGCTGTGGCTGGTATCGCCATGGTTCTGCGCCGCGGCTGTCGGCGCGCTGCTGGGTCTGCGCCTGCTGCTGGGCCGCTACTTCGTGCGCCGCCTCGGCGGCTACACCGGCGACTGCCTGGGCATGGCCCAGCAATGCGCCGAGATCCTGCTCTACCTGGTGGCCGCGGCATGGACGTGGTCCTGATCCGCCACGCGCAGCCACAGGTGGCGGCAGGTACCTGCTATGGCTGCCTGGACCTGCCGCTGGCGGCACCGCTGAGGCCGCCCGCCGCACGGATCATCGCCGGCCTGCCGGCCCCCGATCGCATCGTGGCCAGCCCGCTGGCGCGTGCGCTGGGCACGGTCCAGGCGCTGGCCCAGGCATGGCCCGACCCGTTTCCGGTGATCGACATCGAACCCGCGCTGCGCGAAATCGACTTCGGCAGCTGGGAGGGCCTGGCCTGGGATGCGATCGACCGCAGCGCACTCGACCAGTGGGCGGCTGACCTGCTGCACGCGCGCCCGCATGGCGGCGAAGCGCCGGCGCAGGCGATGGCGCGGGTCGTCGGCTGGGCCGCGACGCTGGCGGGGGCACGCGATCAATGCGTCTGGGTGGTCGGCCATGCCGGCCCGATGCGCATGCTGGCGGCGCACTGGCTGGGCGTGCCGCTGGGGGCCACGCTCAACTGGGAGCTGGGCTTTGGTGCCAGCTGCCGCTTCCGGCTGGAGGAGGGCGCGGCGCGGCTGCGCTGGTGGAACCGCGCTGGTTGAATCAGCGTGCGGGCCGGCGGCTGCGCGCCGTGTCGAGGTCCTTGCAGATCTGCGCGGCGCCTTGCACCGCGCGTGGGCCGGCACGGTTGACCAGGTCGCCGTCGATCACGAACAGGTTGTTGCGCGCCACCGCCGTGACGTGCTGCCAGCGCCGCCACATCTCGAAATCGGGCAGCGGCTGGTCCGAGCGCGTGGCGCCTATTCCCGCCGTCAGCATGGCTTCCGGGTTGCCCGCGATGACCGCCTCGACCGACACGGTCGGCACCAACGGCGTCTCCGCCGCGAACAGATTGCGCCCGCCGCACAGCGCCAGCATATCGCTGACCAGGTGCTGGCCGTTGAGCGTCATCAGCGGTTGCTGCCAGACCTGGTAGAACACGGTCACCGGCGGGCGTGCCGCATAAGTCTTGCGCAGCGTCTCCACCTGCTGGCGGAAGCCATCGGCGGCCCGCCGCGCGGTGGCTTCGGTGCCCAGCAGCGTGCCGAGCTTCTCGATGTTCTCCGGAATCGCCGCGAGCTTGCGCGGCTCGCTGTAGAACAGCGGGATGCCGAGCGCGCGCAGCCGGTCGGTCTGCTTCTGCGCATTGCCATGGCGCCACACCACGATCAGGTCCGGTTTGAGCGCGGCAATGCGCTCGAGATCCAGCGCCTTGTTGTCGCCGACACGTGCGATCTCGCGCGCCTGTGGCGGGTAGTCGCTGTAGCTGACCGTGCCGACGATGCGGTCGCCCCCGCCGGCGGCAAACAGCATTTCGGTGACGTGCGGCGCCAGCGCGATCACGCGGCGCGCCGGCTGCTGCAGCGTCACGGTCTGGCCCGCGTCATCGACGGCGGACACCGCCGCGGCCGCGGGCAGTGACGCGAGCAGCAGAGCGGCGGCGATCACAGGGTTCAGACAGTTCGGCATGGCATTCGGCAGTGTTGTTCAGGCAGTGACCGCGGCCAGCGCCGCGTCCAGCCGCTGCCAGGCGTGCGGCTGTTCCGGCGGCAGGCCCAGGCGCAGGCTCGGCGGGCAGCCACCGGCGGCATCGAAGTAACGGGTCCAGACGCCGCGTTGCCCCAGCTTGTGGTGCAGCGCCGCGGCGTCATGATGCGGCACCCAGCAGAACAGCGGATGCATCACGGATGGCAGGCCATGGCGGTCCAGCAGCGCTGCCAGCCTGGCCCCGCACGCTTGCAGGCGGACAAGGGTGGCTTGCCGCCAGGCATGGTCGGCCAACGCGAGCCGCGCCACCTCGCGCGCCGGGCCCGAGACGGTCCAGTGGCCCAGCCGCGCGCGCAGCGCCGCCAGCAGCGCCGGCTGTGCCAGCACGAAGCCGCAGCGGATGCCGGCCAGGCCATAGAACTTGCCGATCGAGCGCAGCACCACGAGGCCGTCCATGCCGCTGTGCGCGGCGACGGAATGGCCGGGCAGGCCATCGATAAAGGCTTCGTCCACCAGCAGCGTGCCGCCCCGCGCCGACACCGCGGCATGCCAGTGCAACAGCGTGGCGGCGGGCAGCACGCGCGCGGTCGGGTTGTTCGGGTTGACGACGACCAGATGGTCGAGCGCGTCGGCCAGCCCGGGCCGCGCGAAATCGGCCTCGTCCAGCGGCACCACCGCATGTCCCGCGGCGGCGAACGCCGGCGCGTATTCGCTGTACCCCAGCGCGGCGACGCCAACCCGGCCCGGGCGCAGCAGGGCCGGCAGCGTGCGGATCGCGGCCTGCGAGCCAGCCACCGGCAGCGCATGGGGCGCACCGCATGCCACCGCGGCCAGTTCGGCCAGGCCGTCGTCGTCCTGCGGCAACCGCTGCCACACCTGCGCCGGCAGCGCCGGCACCGCATAGCCGTCGGGGTTGATGCCGGTGGACAGGTCGAGCCAGTCGTCGGCCGGGCGGCCGTAGCGGCGCACCGCGGCCAGCAGGTCGCCGCCGTGGCGGATCGGGGACACGGTGGCACTCATGCTGGTGCGGATATCGTCAGTGCCGCCAGCGCGCTGGCTCCGGCCAGCGCCAGCCACAGCCAAAGTGTGCGTTCGACCAGCCGCAGGCACGCCATCACGTGCGCCGCGCCAGGCACGCTGCCAGCGCCCAGCGGCGGGCGTTGTTCGATTTCACCGTGATAGCGCGCCGCACCGCCAAGCTGCACGCCGATGGCACCGGCCCCCGCTGCCATCACCGGTCCTGCGTTGGGACTCGACCACGCCGGCGCCTGTGTGCGCCAGCAGCGCAACGCCTGCGCGGTGGCGCCGAGCAAGGCATAGGACAGCGCGGTCAGCCGTGCCGGCACCAGGTTCAGGACATCGTCGAGGCGCGCCGCGGCCCAGCCGAAATACACCAGCCGCGGCGTGCGGTAGCCCCACATCGCATCGAGCGTATTGGCCAGCCGGAACACGATCACGGCGGGTGCGCCGCCCACCAGGAACCAGAACAGCGCACCGAAGACGGCGTCGTTGCCGTTTTCCAGCGCCGATTCGCAGGCGGCGCGGGCCAGCGCTTCGGCATCGGCATCGGCGGTGTCGCGCGAGACGATGCGGGCAGTCAGCGCGCGCGCGGTGGGCAGGTCAGACGCGGCAAGGGCACTGGCGATCGGGGCGATATGCTGATGCAGGCTGCGTGCGCCCAGCGCCGCGTACAGCGCTAGCGCATGCATGGCCAGGGCGGCGAGCGGATGCCAGGCGGCCGCCGCGGCCGCCAGCCACCCTGCCAGCGCGGCCGGGACCAGCACCAGCACGCACCAGCCGGCAAGCCCGGCGAGGCGCTGGCGCCATGGCGCCACGCGTTGCGCGGGAGGGTTGAGACGGCGTTCCAGCGCGGCCGCGAGGCGGCCGAAGCCCACCAGCGGATGCCAGCGGCGCGGCTCGCCGAGCCAGCGGTCCAGCAGTGCCCCGATCCACGCCGCTGCCACGCATGCCGGCCAGGCCAGCATCAGCATGCGGGATCGGCGCCCTTTACCGCAACCGGGATGCCCGCCACCAGCAGCCGCACGCAGTCGGCCGCGGCGGCAAGCTTCTGGTTCAGGCGACCCAGTTCATCGACATAGAAGCGGGTGATGGCGCCCATCGGGATCACGCCGAAGCCGATCTCGTTCGAGACCAGAATGACGTGGCCGGGCAGCGTGGGCAGGGCGTTCAGCAGTGCCTCGATTTCTTCCGTGAAGGCAGCCGGCGGCGTGATCACGCCATGCTCGGGATAGTCGCGGCCCTCGGGGAACAACAGGTTGTTGATCCACAACGTCATGCAGTCCACCAGGATGCAGCCGTCGTGGCGCGCGTTGGCGTAGAGCGCATCGGCCAGGTGCACCGGCTCTTCGACCAGGCGCCAGTCGGCGGGGCGGCGGGCACGGTGCAGGGCGATGCGGACCTCGAGCTCCTGGTCGACGTGGGCCGGGTCCTGGTGCGCGGTGGCGATGTAGGTGACCGGCCCGCCGGTGATGGTGGCGTGATCGGTGGCGAGCTGTTCGGCGAAATGGCTCTTGCCGGAACGGGCGCCGCCCAGCACCAGGGTCAGCTGGCGGCTGCCGGCCCCGCTGGCGGCGGCGTGCGGCTGGGTGGCCGGGCTGGTGCCGGACGCGGCGGGCGCGGTGGCGGGTGCGATGGCCGGGGTTTCCATCCGCGTATTGTAGCCGCCGCATCCGGGCATGGCACGGCCCGCGTGCGGGGCGGTGCGATAATTCGCCGATGCAATCCGACTCTTCGCAATTCCAGTTGCCGGGTGCCCTGCGCGGCACGTTGATGGTCCAGGGCACCACCTCGGATGCCGGCAAGAGCACCATCGTGGCTGGGCTGTGCCGGGTGCTGGCCCGGGCCGGCACCCCCGTGGTGCCATTCAAGCCGCAGAACATGGCGCTGAACAGCGCCGTCACCGCCGACGGCGGCGAGATCGGCCGGGCCCAGGCGCTGCAGGCGCAGGCCGCGCGGCTGTTGCCGCATACCGACATGAACCCGGTGCTGCTCAAGCCCAGCAGCGACACCGGCGCGCAGGTCATCATCCACGGCCGGGCGCGGCTGGACCTCGACGCGCGCGCCTACCACGCCTACAAGCCGGAGGCGATGAAGGCCGTGCTGGCCTCGCACGCGCGCCTGGCACGGGCCTATGACGTGGTGCTGGTGGAGGGCGCCGGCAGCCCCGCCGAAGTCAACCTGCGCGAGCGCGACATCGCCAACATGGGCTTTGCCGAGCGGGTCGACTGCCCAGTGGTGCTGGTGGCGGACATCGACCGCGGCGGCGTGTTCGCGCACCTGGTGGGCACGCTCGACTGCCTGTCCGACAGCGAACGCGCGCGCGTGACCGGCTTCATCATCAACCGCTTCCGCGGCGATATCGGGCTGCTGGAGCCGGGGCTGGACTGGCTTGTGGCGCGCACCGGCAAGCCAGTATTCGGCGTGCTGCCCTACCTGCATGGCCTGCACCTGGATGCCGAGGACGCCATCATCGGCGCGCAGGCCGACGGCGCCGCCGGCACGGCGGCGCGGCGCCTGCGCGTGATCGTGCCGGTGCTGCCGCGCATCGCCAACCATACCGACTTCGACGCGCTGCGCGCGCATCCGCAGGTCGACCTGCAGTTTGTCGGCCCGGGCCGGCCCATGCCGCCCGCCGACCTGGTGGTGCTGCCCGGCAGCAAGAACGTGCGTGGCGACCTGGACTTCCTCCGTGCGCAGGGCTGGGACACCGCGCTGGCGCGGCACCTGCGCTACGGCGGCAAGCTGATCGGGATCTGCGGCGGCATGCAGATGCTGGGGCGGCAGGTGCACGACCCCGATGGCCGCGAAGGCCCGGCGGGCAGCAGTGCGGGCCTGGGCTGGCTCGACTACGAAACCACGCTGGCCGCCGAGAAGCAGTTGCGCCAGGTGGCCGGCCGGCTGGCGCTGGACGCGGCCGGCGCGCCCGTGCGCGGCTACGAGATCCACCTCGGCGTCACCACCGGCAAGGGCCTGGAGCAGCCGGCCCTGTGGCTCGATCGCGGCGACGGCACGATGCGCCCGGACGGTGCGCGCTCGGCCGACGGGCAGGTGCTGGCCACGTATGTCCATGGCCTGTTCGACGAACCCGCCGGCTGCCAGGCGCTGCTGCGCTGGGCCGGACTAGACGGCTCCGAGGCGGTGGATCTCGACGCGCTGCGCGAAGCGTCGATCGAGCGCCTGGCCGACACCATGGCCGCGCACCTGGACCTTGGGGCTTTGCTGGCGCCGCTGCGGCGCTGACACGCTGCGGGTGGGGGCTGCCGCCATGCGCAACGGCCCTGCTAGAATCGCGAATCCTTCGCATTCGCAACGCGGCACGGGGATGGCTTTTACGCCATATTCCATGCCTTGCGGCGTCCGCTCAACGTACTCCTCCCGTCATGGTCACCGGCCGCCCGCGCGTCATCCTCGTCAAGCTGCATCGCTATATCGGCCTCAGTCTTGGCCTGCTGTTCGTCCTGATGGGACTGACCGGCACGGCTATCGCCTGGCGCGATGAGCTCGATGCCTGGCTCAATCCCGACCTGCTGGTGGCCTCCGCGCCGATGACCGCGCCGGTGACCCCGGACACCGTCCAGGCCGTGACCGAGCGGCTGGCGGCGGCGCCTTATGGCAAGCCCAACCTGCTGATGCTGCCGGACCATGCCGATGGCGTCTTTGTCGCCTGGTATCCGGTCAAGGGGCCCGGCGGCGTCGTGCCCGGGCGTTCGCGCCAGGTGATGGTCGACCCGGTCACGCTGGAAGTGAAGGGCGAGCGCGTCTGGGGCGAGGCCGGGCTGTCGCGCCGGCTGCTGCTGCCGACGCTGTTCCACCTGCACCGCTACCTGCTGTCGGGCGAGACTGGCAAGACCATTACCGGCGTGGCCGGCATGCTGCTGTTGCTGAGCACGCTGGTGGGGGTGGCGGTGTGGTGGCCCAAGATGAAGCTGCGTTCGGTGGTGCAGGCGTTCCGCATCACGCATGGCGGCTCCTGGTCGCGCTTCAATTATTCGCTGCACCGCGCCGGCGGCATCCTGGCCGCGCCGGTGCTGGCCACCATCGCGTTTTCCGGCTGGTACCTGAACCTGCCCAAGTGGGTCACGCCGATCGTGGCGGGGGTGATGACCGTGACGCCGCCGGCCAAACATGTCTCGGCCCCCGCGCCGGCCGGGGCGCGGCCGCTAGAGGCGGGCGAGATCATGGCCGCGGCGCAGGCGCAGTATCCGCAGGCGCAGGTCACCCGCATCGGCTTCCCGCGCAAGCCCGGCGATGCCTTCGAGATCCGGCTGCGCCAGCCCGGCGAGGTGCGCCAGCACACCGGCGCCACGCGGCTGTGGCTCGATGCCTGGACCGGCGCGCGCCTGGGCGTGCGCGATCCGCAGCAGGCACCGGCCGGCGACACGCTGCTGAACTGGCTGTTCCCGCTGCATACCGGCGAAGCCTTTGGTCTGCCGGGGCGCACCTTTATCACGCTGTTCGGGCTGGCACCGCTGGCCTTTGCCGTGACCGGCACGCTGATCTGGTGGAAGCGGCGGCGTGGCCACCAGCGCCATGTGGTGAAGGCCGCGCAGCGCACCGGCATGCGCCGGGCATGAAAAAAGGCAGGCCGCCGGCCTGCCTTTTTCTTCTGCCTCTGCCGAGGACGGCGGCTGCGCCGCTCAGATTTCCAGGTTGTCGATCAACCGTGTCGCCCCCAGCTTGGCCGCCGTCAGGATCACCAGCGGCTCGCCGGCGAGGAATTCCTCGCGCGTCGGCGCTTGCAGGTCGACGCGCTTGCGGATCGCCACATAGTCCGGCTTCCAGCCGCGCTGTGCCAGCGCAGCGCGGGCGCTGGCCTCCACCGCCAGCAGGTCGGCCGAGGCGCGGTCGCCGCCCAGCACGGTGTCGCGCACCTCATGCAGGGTGCGGTACAGCACCGGCGCCTCGGCGCGCTCGTCCGGGCTCAGGTAGCGGTTGCGCGACGACAGCGCCAGGCCGTCGTCCGCGCGCACGGTCTCGGCGGGAATGATGTCGATCGGCAGCGCGAACTGCTGCACCATGCGGCGCACGATCATCAGCTGCTGGTAGTCCTTCTTGCCGAACACCGCCACGCGCGGCTGCGCGCACGAGAACAGCTTCATCACCACCGTGCACACGCCCTTGAAGAAGCCGGGGCGGAATTCCCCCTCCAGGATGTCGCCGAGGTCGTGCGGCGGCTCGACGCGGTACTCCTGCGGCTCGGGGTACATGTCGCGCTCGGAAGGCGCAAACAGCACGTAGACGCCTTCGCTCTGCAGCTTTTCAATGTCGTCCTGCAGCGTGCGCGGGTACTTGTCGAAATCCTCGTTGGGGCCGAACTGCAGGCGGTTCACGAAGATCGATGCCACCACCGGGTCGCCATGCTGGCGCGCCAGGCGCATCAGCGACAGGTGCCCTTCGTGCAGGTTGCCCATGGTGGGGACAAAGGCCGCGCGGTTCTGGCCGCGCAGCTGGTCCCGCAGCTCTTGGATGGAGGAAATGACTTTCATCTGCCTTGGTGTGCTGGTCGTGTAGGTGTGACCCGGACGCCTGTCCTTGGCGGACGGCGCAAGCCTTGCCGGTCTGGGCCGGCTGTCGGCGGATTGTAGAACAACTGGCGCGGGGCCGGCCCCCGCGGCGCGGGTGGGTCAGCTGGGGCTGTACGCCAATCGCACATAAATTGGCGCGAACGGTTCGGCCTGGGTGATCTCGACCAGCGCTTCGCGCGACAGCTCCAGCATGGCGATGAAGTTGACCACCACCACCGGCACGCCCTTGCCCGAGCGCACCGCATCCTCGAACAGCTCCGAGAATTCCATGAAGCGCGCATGTTGCAGCCGGCGCAGGATCTGGCTCATGTGCTCGCGCACCGACAGCTCCTCGCGCGAAATCTTGTGGTGCTGGTTGAGCTTGGCGCGCTTGAGCACGTCGGCCCAGGCCGCCTGCAGGTCCACGGTTTCCACCTCGGGAAAGCGCGGCGCCAGGCTCTGCTCGATATAGACCTGCGAGCGCAGGAAGTCGCGGCCGAGCTGCGGCACGGTATCGAGGCGCTGCGCGGCCAGCTTCATCTGCTCGTATTCCAGCAGGCGGCGCACCAGCTCGGCGCGCGGGTCCTCGGCCTCATCGTCGCTGTCGGCCTTCTTGACCGGCAGCAGCATGCGCGACTTGATCTCGATCAGCATCGCCGCCATCAGCAGGTATTCCGCCGCCAGCTCCAGGTTGGTCTTGCGGATCTGCTCGATGTAGGACAGGTACTGCCGGGTGACCTGCGACATCGGGATGTCGAGGACGTTGAAGTTCTGCTTGCGGATCAGGTACAGCAGCAGGTCCAGCGGGCCCTCGAAGGCTTCGAGGAAGATCTCGAGCGCATCCGGCGGGATGTACAGGTCCTGCGGCAGCTTGAACAGCGGCTCGCCGTACAGGCGCGCGAACGCCATCCCGTCGACCATGTCGGCGGGTCCGGCCGGACCCGCCGCGGCAACGGGCGCCACGGCCGGCAGTTCCACGGGCAGCGGCAGCTTGTCCTGGTCGCCTGCGCTCATGCTGTCGGCTCGGACGCGGGGGCGGCGGGAATCAGTTGTCCTGCGAGTAGACGTAAGGCTTTTGCGCTATGCGCGAAGCCTGCGCGCGGGCGCGCTCTTCGAGGTCGATCGGGGCCTTGTCCCAGAGCAGGGCGCGGCCGTCGCGCTGCTCGGCCTCCAGCGTCGGGCGCTCTTGCTTGAGCTGCTTCAGGAACTGGGTGATATCGGATTCGTAGAGGGCCATGTTCAACCGGGATGCACCCGTGCGGGCGCCAGATAGGTACAGTGGGCCATGATTTTACAGTATCGGCACCCCGGGATGCACGCCAGCCGGGGGCTGGAGCGCCGCAAAGTGCCGTCATGCGCAGGAAAGTTCCGGGCGCCAGGCCGGGTGTGGTCAAATACCGACTTTGTATGTGTGGACAATCGGGCGATGCCGCAAGACACCGCTAACACCGCTGAATCGGCTGGCCGCGCCGCCAGGCGCGGGGTCGCGCGCGCCTTGGCAGCACTCGGGGCGCTGGCGCTGGCCTTGGCGGCCGGTACGGCCCGGGCCGCCTACAAGGTCGAGGTCGAAGCCCCCAAGCCGATTCGCGAGATGCTCGAAGAGCACCTCGACCTGGCCCGCTACAAGGAGCGCACCGACCTGTCCCAGGACCAGTTCGACTATATGGTCGAGACTGTCGGCGAGCAGGTGCGGGCCTTCACCTCCACCGAAGGCTATTTCGATCCCACCACCACCACGCGCGTGGAAGGCGAGGGCGACAAGCGTGTGGTCCACGTGATGGTCGACCCCGGCGCGCGCACGCTGATCCGCAACGTCGACATCCAGGTGACTGGCCCCGCCGCCACGCAAGCCCCCGCGCAGGTGGCGGAAATGAAGGCCAAATGGGGCTTGCCGGTCGGCGAGCCGTTTCGCCAGAACGACTGGGACAAGGCCAAGGAAGACGCGCTGGTCACCCTGCAGAGCCACACCTACTACGGCGCGCGGCTGGCTGCGTCGCAGGCGCGGATCGAGCCGGACGAGCTGCGCGCGGACCTGTCGACGCACTATGCCAGCGGCCCGGCCTACCGACTGGGCGCGCTCAAGGTCACCGGCACGCGGCGCTACCCCGAACAGATCATCTACAACGTCAATCCGCTCAGCGAGGGCGAGCCGTACCGGGTGGAGCGGCTGCTCGAGCTGCAGCGTGCGATCCAGAATCAGCCGTACTTCTCCAACGTGCTGGTCGACCTGGAGCCGCCGGCGGACGCCGACAAGGCGCCCGACGGCGTGGTCACCGCGCCGGTGTCGGTGCGCGTACGCGAATATCCGGTGCACCGGCTCAATAGCGGCGTCGGCTTTACCACCGATACCGGGGCGCAGGTCGAAGGGCGTTATTCGTACTACAACCTGTTCAACCGCGCCTGGACCTTCGACTCGCAGGCGCGCATCGAACAAAAGCGTTCCTACCTGTTCGCCGAGGCGGCGATGCCGCCGTCCCGCGGTGCCTACCGCAACAGCGTGTACAGCAGCTACGAGCGCACCATCGACATCGAGAACACCGACACCACCAGCCTGCGCACGGGCCTGAAGCGCTCGCGCTCGCGCGAGAAATACGACGTGACCACGTCGCTGGACTTCTACTACGACAAGCTGCTGCCGGTGGGGCAGCCCGCCCAGATCAGCAAGGCGCTGGTGCCGGCCTTCGCCTGGACCCGCCGCGACGTCGACAACCCGGTGTTCCCGCGCCGCGGCAATGTGATCAGCACCCAGATCGGTGTGGCGGCGAAGGGCTTGCTCAGCGACGCCACCTTCCTGCGGCTGTACGGCCGCATCCGCCAGTACATCCCGGTCGGTACGCGCGACCTGGTGGTGGCCCGCCTCGAGCTGGGCGCCGACCTGACCGGCGACAGCTCCAGCCAGATCCCGGCCACGCTGCGCTTTCGCGCCGGCGGCACCGATTCGATCCGTGGCTACAGCTACCAGTCGATCGGCATGCCCAGCGGCGCCAGCATCCTGCCGGCCAAGTACCTCGGCACCGGCAGCCTGGAATACCAGTACTGGTTCAAGCCGGACTGGGGCGTGGCCGTGTTCTGGGACGCCGGCACCGCCGCCGACAACCTGCGCGGCGTGACGATCTACAACGGCGTGGGCGTCGGCGTGCGCTGGCGCACGCCGGTGGGCCCGCTGCAGCTGGACGTGGGCTACGGCATCCAGAAGCAGCAGTTCCGGCCGCATATCTCGCTGGGGGTGGCGTTCTGATGAACGTGCACGACCTGCCTGCCGTGCCCGGCGGCGGCGACACGGCGCCGCCGCCATCCGATCCCGCACCGCGCAAGCGCCGGCGGCTGTGGCGCGCGCTGGGCTGGCTGGCCGGCATCCTGCTGTTGCTGGCGGTGGTGCTGGTGGCCACCGGCGTGGCGGCGCTGCGCACCGAAACCGGTACGCGGCACCTGTGGACGCTAGCCACGCGGCTGTCGGCCGGCATGCTCAGCGGCCGCGTGGAAGGCGGCACTGTGGCGCACGGCCTGCGCCTGCGCGACGTGGTGTTCGCCAGCGGCCAGACGCGGGTGACGGTCGACCGCGTCGACGGCAGCTGGAACCTGAGCTGGCGGCCGCGGCGGCTGCACGTGCAGTGGCTGCGCATCGGCAAGGCCGAAGTGCGGCTCGGCCCTGCCGAGCCCAGCACCGGGCCGATGCAGAAGCCTGCTTCGCTCGAACTGCCGCTGGCCATCGATGTCGATACGCTCACGCTCGAGCGCCTGTCGCTATTGCAGGGCCCGGCGCCGACAGCCGAGCCGATGGTGTTCAGCAACCTGGCCGGCGCCCTGCACAGCGACGGCCAGCGCCACCGCGTCAGCGTCGACAAGCTGGAAACGCCTTACGGCAAGCTGGCGGCCAATGCGCAACTGGGCGCCGCCGCCCCCTTTGCACTCAGCGCGGAAGCCTTGCTGGAAAGCAGCTGGCAGGACGAAGCCTTCGCCGTCAATGCCACCGCCAATGGCAATCTCGATGCCTTGCGCGCCGAGGTGCAGGCCAGCGGCGACCGCATCCACCTGCGTGCCGGCGCGGACCTGACGCCGTTCGGCAAGGTGCCGTTTACGCACCTGCTGGTCGATGGCGACCGCATCAACCCGCGCCTGTTCAGTCCGTCGGCGCCGCAGGCCAACCTGACCGTGCATGCCGAACTGCGACCGGTGGCGGGCGCCGCGTCGGCGCCCGCGGCGGCTTCCGCGCCGGCGGCGTCAGCCGCCTCGGCCCCCGCCGCCGCGCCCGCTGCGGCGCCGCTGGCGGTCGCCGGCGATATCGAGATCCGCAACCTGGAGGCCGGCCCGCTGGACAAGCAGCGGCTGCCGGTGCAATCGGTGCGCGCCCGGGTCGAGCTGAGCGAGATGGCGCAGGCGGTGTCGGACCTGCGCGTGGCGCTGACGGGCAAGGCCGAGATCGCCGGCAGCGGTGCGCTGCGCGGCGGCCGTGGCGGCTTCGACCTGGACGTACGCCGGCTGGACCCGGCGGCGCTGCACGGCTCGCTGACCAGCGCCAGCCTGTCGGGCCCGGTGGTGATCCGCATCGAGCCGGGCCGCCAGAGCGTGGCGCTGGACCTGTCGGGCGGGCCGTTCAAGCTGTTCGCCGACGCCAGCATGGACGCCGAGACTGTCACCCTGGCCGCGCTGCGCGCCGTGGTCGGCACCGGCCTGCTTACCGCCGAAGGCAAGCTTGGACTGAAGGACAAGCAGCCGTTCAGCTTCAAGGGCAAGCTGTCGGCGTTCGATCCCGCACGTGTGGCCAAGGTGGCCGCGGGCCGCATCAACGCCGATTTCACCGCGACTGGCGAGCTGGCGCCGCAACTGGGCGTGGCGCTGGACTTCGCCGTGCATGAAAGCGAATACGCGGGCCTGCCGATGACCGGCGGCGGCAAGGTGCGCCTGGCGGGCGAGCGGCTGTTGCCGAGCGAGGCCGCGCTCAGCATGGCCGGCAACCAGGCCAGCCTGCGCGGCAGCTTCGGCGCGCGCGGCGATGCGCTGAAACTGGCGGTCGATGCGCCGCAGCTGGACCGGCTGAAGTTCGGCGTGGCCGGCAAGCTCAAGCTCGATGCCACCATCACCGGCACGCTGAAGAAGCCCGAGGTGGTGGCCGACTACAACGCGCAAACGCTGGAAGTGGGACCGCACAAGGTGGCCAGCGCCAGCGGCCGCGCCGAAATCCGCGGCGGGCTGGACGGCCCGCTGTCGGTGCAGCTGGCGGCGCGCGGCTACCGCGGCCCGCATGCCAGCCTGAGCACGCTCGATGCCACGCTCAACGGCACCCAGGCCAACCACGTTTTCGACGTCAAGGCGGCCGGCACCCTGAACCAGCGGCCGTTGCAGCTGGCACTGGCCGGGCAGGGCGCGTGGAAGGGCAAGGACGGCTGGAACGGCACCATCCGCACGCTGGAAGAGCGCAGCACCGTCAACCTGCGCCTGGCCGCGCCGGCGCAGCTGCTGGTGGCTGACCAGCGCGTGCGCCTGGGCGCCACGCGCCTGCTGCTGGACCGGGCCACGCTGGCGATCGACAGCCTCGACTGGGACCATGGCCGCATCCGCAGCGCGGGCAGTCTCGACGGCCTGCAAGTGGGGCGGGTGCTGGAACTGATGGAAACCCTCACCGGCGAGCGGCCGCCGGTGCGCTCCGACCTCGTTATCGATGGCCGCTGGAACCTGGTGCTGGCCGAGACCGCCAGCGGGTTTGCCGAATTGCGCCGGCGCAGCGGCGACCTGTCGGTCAACGCGGGCCGGGGCTTTACCACCCTTGGCCTGGGCGAGACCAGCCTGCGCGCCGACGCCGGCGGCAACCGCATCGCGCTGCGCGGCGGCATGGTGTCGGGCCGCATCGGCAAGGTGGTGGTCGATGCCTCGGCCGGCCTGGTGCAGGAGCAGGGGCTGCAGACCGTGGGCCCGGCCTCGACGCTGGGCGGCACCGTCACCGTCGACGTGCCGCGGCTGAAGTCGCTGGAAGCGCTGACCGGCCCGCAGTACGCCTTCGACGGCCGCCTGGCCGCGGCGATGCGCCTGGCGGGCACCGTGGCGGCGCCGCTGCTGACCGGCACCATCAACGGCGACAACCTGGCGGTCACGCTGTACGACCAGGGGCTGCGCCTGACCGACGGCACCGTGCGCGTGGTGCTCGACCAGAACACCGTCGAGCTCAGGCAGGTGGAATTCCATGGCGGCGAGGGCAAGCTCACCGCCACCGGCAACATCAAGCTGGGCGAGGCCGATCCAAACCTGACCGGCAGGATCGTCGCCGACAAGCTGCAGCTGTTCGCCAGCCCGGAGCGCACGCTGGTGGTCTCTGGCGACGCCAGCATCGCCAACGAGAACAAGCAGGTGGTGATCCGCGGCAAGTTCCGCGTCGACCGCGGGCTGTTCGACCTGCCCAAGGCCGGCGCGCCGGTGCTGGGCGACGACGTCGTGGTGATCCGGCGCAAGGACCAGCGCGCGGTCAAGACCGCGGCCACGCAAATGCCCGAATCCAAGCCTGCCAGCCGTTTCAGCCCGGTGATCGACCTGAGCGTCGACCTCGGCAACAACTTCCGCTTCCGCGGCGCCGGCGCGGACCTGCTGCTGGCCGGCCAGATGGGGGTGAAGAGCGAACCGCTGGCGCCGATGAAGGCCACTGGCACGGTGCGCGTCACCAGTGGCACTTACGAGGCCTTCGGGCGCAAGCTGGACATCGAACGCGGCATCATCAACTTCAACGGCCCGATCGACAACCCGAACATGAACATCCGTGCCATGCGCCGCAACCAGGAAGTGGAAGCGGGCGTCGAGGTCACCGGCACGGTGCGGCTGCCGCGCGTGCGGCTGGTGTCGGAGCCCAACGTGCCCGATGAGGACAAGCTGTCGTGGCTGATGTTCGGCTACGGCGCGGAAAGCGCCGGCGCCGGCCAGCAGCGCCAGCTGAGCGGCTCGGCATTGGGCGGCGCCGCGCTGGGGCTGATCGGCGGCAAGGCCGGCAAGGGCATCGTCTCGCATTTCGGCATCGACGAATTCTCGATCGGACCCAGCACCGCGGGCCTGAACGACCAGCAGGTAGTCAGCATGGGCAAGGCCATCACCGAACGCATGTCGGTCGGCTATGAGCAGAGCCTGACCTCGGCCTCGAACGTGGTGAAGCTGACCTGGCAGTTCTCGCGGCGCTGGTCGCTGATTGCCAAGGGCGGCTCCATCAACGGTTTGTCGGTCTTGTTCAACCGCCGCTTCGACAGCTGGGCCAACCTGTTCAGCGGGGCCCCGAACCGCGGCACCAGGAGGAGCCAGCAGGATGAAAGCCAGCCACTTGACCCCGAAAGCGCCGCACAGGCGGCATCGGCCGTCATCGCCGAGCCGGTGCGCCGCTGAATTCCCTTCGACCTTTGCCGCGTCGCCGCGACGCCTAGCCGCCATGGGACTGATTGCCTCGATGCTTGCGCTGTTTGGCTGCGACCAGCGGAAGGTCGATGAAGCCATGAAGAAGGCGGGCGAGACCGCCCGCAACACGTGGAACGCGATCAAGCCCGACAGCGAGCTGTTCAAGGGCATCGTGCCGGGCCAGTCGACCGAGGAGGACCTGCGCCGCCAGGCCGGCAAGCCCGAGATCGTCTGGGAAGAGGCCGACGGCGGCCGCCGGCTGGAGTACCCGCGCGGCCCGGAGGGCACCACCACGTGGATGGTCACCATCGGCGCCGACGGCAAGGTCGCGAAGATCGAGCAGGTGCTATCGGCCGAGCACTTCGCGCGCGTGCGCCCCGGCATGAGCAAGGACGACGTCCGCCGCCTGCTGGGCAAGCCCACCAAGGTGGAGGCGTTCGCGCTGAAGCAGGAAGAAGTGTGGGGCTACCGCTGGATGGAGACCTCGACCGACAAGGCCTTCTTCAACGTGCATTTCAACAGCGACGGCACCGTCACCACCACCTCGCGCAGCGACGATCCGTCGAAAATGCAGGGCGGCTGACGCACGGCCCTGCGCCCGTGGTCACTGCAGCAGATGGCAGGCGGCCACGTGCGCCGGCGCGGCGGGGCCGGCGGCCGGGTCGAGCCGCCGCATGCGCGGGACCTCGGCCGCGCACGCCGGCAACGCGCGCGGACAACGCGGATGGAACTTGCATCCCGGTGGCGGGTGCAGCGCCGAGCCGATATCGCCGAGGATCAGGCCTTCGGCGGGCTGGTGATCCGGGTCGGGCCGCGGCGCCGAGCCCAGCAGGGCCTGCGTGTAGGGATGGCGCGGTGCGCCGAACACCGCGGCGCTGGGGCCGCTTTCCGCCATATTGCCCAGGTACATCACGCCCACCGCCGAGCTGAAGTGCTCGACCAGCGCCAGGTCATGGGCGATCACCACGTAGGCCAGCCCGAAGCTGCGCTGGATGTCCGACAGCAGGTTGATGATCTGCGCGCGGATCGACACGTCCAGCGCCGAGGTCGGCTCGTCCAGCACCATCAGCCGCGGCCGCAGCGCCAGCGCGCGCGCCACCGCGATGCGCTGGCGCTGGCCGCCGCTGAACTCGTGCGGGTACAGGTCGAGCGCGCCGGGCGGCAGGCCGACGATCTCCAGCAGTTCCAGCAGCCGCGCCCGCAGCGCGGCGCGGTTGCCGCCCTGGCCATGCGCCAGCAGCGGCTCGGCCAGCAGCATGCTGACCTTGAGCCGCGGGTTGAGCGACGACGACGGGTCCTGGAACACGGCCTGCACCTGGCGCCGGTAGGCGAGCACGCCCTTGCGGTCCAGCGCCAGCACGTCCTGGCCATCGAAGCGGATCGCGCCGGCGCTGGGCCGCTCGAGCAGCAGCAACTGGCGCGCGATGGTGGTCTTGCCGCACCCGGACTCGCCCACCAGCGCAAAGGTCTGGCCGGCGTCGACGGCAAAGCTGACGCCGTCGACGGCGCGCACGGTGCCGCCGCCGCGCGCGGGGAAATGCTTCTTCAGGTCTTGCACTTCAAGCAGCATGGCGCCTCCTGGCTTGCGCGGTGTCAACCGGACGAGGCCAGCCAGCAGCTGACCTTGTGGCCGGATTCGAGTTCGATCTCGGGGGGATAGGCGTCATCGCACAGCGGCTTGCGGTGCGGACAGCGCGCCGCGAAGCGGCAGCCGTGCGGCGGGTCGACCAGGCTGGGCGGGCTGCCCTGGATCGCGTACAGCCGTTCGCGCCGCTCGCCGAGGCGGGGCAGAGCCTGCAGCAAGGCCTGCGTGTAGGGGTGGGCGGGGCGCTGGTACAGCGTGCGCACGTCGCCGGTCTCGACAATGCGCCCGGCGTACATCACCGCGACCCGGTGGCAGATGCTGGCGGCCACGCCCAGGTCATGCGTGATCAGGATGATGCCGACGCCGGTCTGGGCCTGGATCCGGCGGAACAGCGCCATGATCTGCACCTGGATGGTCACGTCCAGCGCCGAGGTGGGCTCGTCGGCCACCAGCAGCCGCGGCGCGCTGGCGATGGCCATGCCGGTCACCACGCGCTGGCGCATGCCGCCGCTGAACTGGTGCGGGTAGTCGTCCAGCCGCGACTCCGGCGAGGGGATGCGCACGCTGTCCAGCACCTGCACCACCTCGCGCCGCCTCTCCGCGCGACTGTCGGCGCGGCCGTGGTAGTGCAGCGGCGCGCCGACCTGGTCGCCGACCGTGAACACCGGGTTCAGCGAGGTCAGCGGGTCCTGCGAGATCATCGCGATCTTGCGGCCGCGGTACTGCGTGCTCATGGTCTTTTCCGGCAGCTGCAGCAGGTCCACGCCATCGAGCAGCACCTTGCCGCCGAGGTGCACGCCGCCCTGGCGCGGCAGCAGGCGCAGGATCGACAGGATGGTCATGGACTTGCCGGAGCCCGACTCGCCCACCACGCCCAGGGTCTCGCCCTCGTTCACATGCAGGTCGACGCCGTCGACAGCGCGCACCATGCCGCGGCGCAGTTCGAGGTGGGTGGTCAGGCCCTGCACTGACAGCATGGGCGTGCCGCGCGGGCGGGCGTCCTGGGCGGGCGTCGGCAACGGGCGTTGCGCCACGTGCGGATCGGGGCCGGTCATAGCTGCCTCCGTTTCGGGTCGAAGTGGTCGCGCAGCCAGTCGCCCAGCAGGTTGGACGCCAGGCAGGTGGCCATGATGGCCAGTCCGGGCATGGTGATGGCCCACCACGCGTTGGTGATGTAGTTGCGCGCATCGGCCAGCATCAGCCCCCACGACACGTCGGGCTGCTGGATGCCCAGGCCGAGAAAGCTGAGCGAGGCCTCGAAGATGATCACCTGTCCCACCTGCAGCGTGGCCAGCACCAGCAGCGTGTTGAACAGGTTGGGCAGCAGGTGGCGACGGAAGATGGTGAGCGTGCCGCAGCCGGCCACGCGCGCCAGCGCCACGTAGTCGCGCTGCTTGAGCGACATCACCTCGCCGCGCACGATGCGCGCATACCAGGTCCAGTAGGTGACCACGATCACCAGCACCACGGTCTCGAAGCCCGGGCCCAGCACCGCCGCCAGCACCAGCGCCAGTGCCAGCGCCGGGATCGACATCTGGATGTCGACCAGCCGCATGATGAGCGCGTCCAGGCGCCCGCCGAAGTAGCCGGCCAGCATGCCCGCGGCGGTGCCGATGCCGCCCGAGATCAGGATGGCGTACAGCGCGACCACCAGCGAGATGCGGGTGCCGGCCATGATGCGCGTCAGCAGGTCGCGGCCCATGTTGTCGGTGCCGAGCGGATAGGCCCAGCTGCCGCCTGCCAGCCAGGCCGGCGGCTGGAACGCCAGCCCGAGGTCGAGGCCGTTGGGGTCGTGCGGCAGCAGCGCGTCGCCGCCCACGGCGCATGCCAGCAGCAGCGGCAGCACCGCCAGCGCAAACCAGGGCAGGCCGCGCAGGTTGCGCCGCGGGCGCTTGCGCACGGGCGCCGTGGCGGCGCCGGCGGGAGGGATGGCGATCTCAGGCATGGCGGATCCTCGGGTCGATCAGGCCGTAGCTCAGGTCGACCAGCAGGTTGGACAGCACGAACAGCACGGAGGTGAGCATCACCCCCGCCTGCACCACGGGAAAATCGCGCGCGAACACGGCTTCGACCACGGTGCGGCCGACGCCGGGCCAGGCGAAGATGACCTCGACCACGAAGGCGCCGCCCAGCATTGCCGCGAAGTACACGCCGAGGATGGTCACCAGCGGAATCGCCGCGTTGCGCAATGCGTACTTCCAGATCAGCACGCGCTCGGGCAGGCCCATGGCGCGGCCCATGCGGATGTAGTCGCTGTCGAGCACATCGAGCATGGCCGAGCGCACCACGCGGGTCTGCGCTGCCACCGGATACCAGCCCAGCGCGATCGCGGGCAGCACCAGGCTGCTCCACGATTCGCGCCCGAACGCCGGCAGCCAGTTCAGCTGCACCGCGAAGAACAGGATCAGCAGCAGGCCGACCCAGAAGTTGGGCATGGCCTGCCCCGCCATGGCGAAGACCTTGGCAAAGCGGTCGAACCACGAGCCGCGCCAGACCGCCGACAGCACGCCGAACGGCACCGCCATCGCGATCGAGAACGCCAGCGCCGCCAGCGCCAGTTCTACCGTGGCCGGCAGCCGCTCCAGGATCAGGCCGAGCGCCGGCTCCTGCCAGCGGTAGGAATTGCCGAAGTCGCCGGTGACGGCGTTGCGCAGGAAGACCAGGTACTGCGCCACCAGCGGCTGGTCCAGGCCGAGGTGCTGCCGGGTCTGCTCGATCACTTCGGGTGGCGCGTCGGCGGGCAGCAGCAACGCGAGGGGGTCGCCGGACAGGCGCGAGATCAGGAAGATGATCACGCTCGCGCCCAGGATGCTGATCAGGCCGTGCAGCAGGCGTTTGGCAATGGGCATGGCGGGCTCCATCGGAGAATGTCAGCGGGGATGCCGCGCCGGCGCGCACGGTGGCACGCGGCCGGACGCGGCGGCGGATCAGTGCTGCTTCCAGCTGACTTCCTGGAACGAGCGCCAGTAGTCGCGGATCGGCCAGGGCACGTAGTCGATCTTGTTGTCGCGCCAGGCAAAGGTCACCAGCGGGCGGTAGGTCGGCAGGCCGCCCAGCACGCGCTCCTGCTTGAGGCGGGCGATCTGCTGCAGCAGCGCGGTGCGCGCGGCGGGGTCCATGGTCTGGCGCTGCTTCTCCAGCAGCGCGTCGACCTCGGGGTCGCTGGTATAGGAGTAGGTGCCCCAGCCGCCGCCGGCCTGGTAGCTGTGCAGGTGGCCGGACCACGCCAGCCCCGGATCGCCAGGCAGGCCCTGCGACCACATCCAGCTCAGCACGCCGTCCATCTCCGGCGGGCCGGAACGGCCGCGCTTGCCCAGGCTGATCCACGCGCCGTATTCCAGGTTGCGCACCTGGCAGCGGATGCCCACGGCGCTCAGGTAGGCGTACATGGCTTCGCCCACTTCCTTCACGCCCGGCTCGCGCGGCGTGGTGAGGTTGTAGCAGGGCGTGTCGAAGCCGTTGGGATAGCCGGCCTGCTTCAGCAGTTCGCGCGCGCGCTTCTGGTCGAAGGCATAGGGCTTGAGAGCGGGATCGTAGCCGTTGGAGCCCTTGCCCACCTGCGCGTAGCGCTCGCCCTGGCCGAACAGCACGCGCTTGATGATGGCGTCGACGTCGATCGCATGCGCGGCCGCCTGCCGCACCCGCACGTCATGGAACGGCGACTTCGGCATCTGCGTGTTGAAGTTAAGGAACAGGTTGTTGCCGCTGACCAGCGTGACGGTCTTGACGCCCGGCATCTTCTTGAATTCCTCGACCATCGAAGGCGGCACGTTGTCGATGAAATCGACCTTGCCGGTCTTGAATGCCGCCACCCTGGTCAGGTCCTCGGGAATCACCTTGATGGTCAGGTCCTTGATGCCCGGGCGCTTGTCCTGGTTCCAGTAGCCGTCGAAGGCTTCCAGCTTCAGCTCGTCCTTGACCGTGCGCGAAACGAACTTCCATGGCCCGGTGCCCACTGGCTTCCTGGCGAACTCTTCCTCGCCAACCTTCTGGATGTACTTCTTGGGCATGGCCCACAGCTGCATGTTGCCGACGATGAACTGCGCGTCCGGCTCCTTGAAATGCAGCCTGAAGCGGTGTGCATCGACGATCTCGAAGCGCTCGACCGACGACACATAGTGCGAGAAGAAGCTGCTCTTGGGATCGCGCTGGCGCTGCCACGAGAACTCGAGGTCCTCCGACGTCAGCGGGTCGCCGTTGTGGAAGCGCACGCCCTTGCGCAGCTGCACGTCCAGCACCGGCTTGCCGTCCTTGCCGGTCTCGAGCTTCCAGCTTTGCGCCAGCCAGTTCTCGTCCTTGAGTGCGGCGTTGCGGCGCACCAGCATCTCGAAGATCTGGCCGACAAAGTAATGATCGACGCCGGCCGAGATCTTGACCGGATCGAGCGTGGTCGACTCCGCGCCGAAGGCCACGGTCAGGCTGCCCGTGGCGGGCGCCGGCGCGGCGCCGTGGGCTACGGGCACGATGGCCGCGGCCAGCATGCCGGCAAGGAGGCCGGCCAGCGGGCGGTGGCGGGCGGCAACGGTCAGTTTCACTTGCATGGTGCTCCTCCTGTGGCGCCGTCTCGGGGCGGCGCTGTGGTGTGGACAACGGATGCGCTCAGCGCGGGAAGCTGCTCTCGAGCTGGCGTACCACTTCCAGCAGGCGCGGCCGCACTTCCTCGAGCAGGAACGCCGGCGACAGGCGGAACGACGGCCCGCCCACGTTGAGGGCCATGGGCGGCATGCCGTGGCCGGGCTCGAAGCCGCGCGCGATGCCATTGACATCGGCCTGCCACTCGCCCATCGAGCAGGTCACGCCCAGGCTGCGGTGATCGGCCAGCGCCTGCTCGATGCCCTGGCGCAGCCGCGGCCAGGCCACGTCGTCGACGTCGCGCACCTGCTCCATGAAGGCTTGCCGCTCGGCGTCGGCCACCACCGCCAGCCAGGCGCGGCCGATCGCCGAGGTCGCCACCGGAATGCGCGAGCCGGTATCGAGCGTCAGCGCAATCGCGGCGCTGCTGCGGCAGTGCTCGACATAGATCATCGAGAAGCGGTCGCGCGTGCCCAGCGACACGGTGCCGCCGGAGAAATCCGCCAGCTCCTGCATCAGCGGGCGCGCCACCTTGCGGATATCCAGCCGCGACAGCATGGCGCTGCCCAGCCGAAGGCACGCCGTGCCCAGGCTGTACTGCTGGCTGCCCTCGGCGCGCGCCAGGTAGCCCAGCCGGGTCAGCGTGGAAGTCAGGCGCGATACGGTGGACTTGGGCAGCTGGCAGCGCCGCGCGATTTCCTGGTTGCCCAGCGCGCGGTCGCTGGTGCGAAAGCACGCCAGCACCTCGAGCCCGCGCGCCAGCGCGGTGACGAAGTGGCGGTCTTCCTTGATGGTGCCGGTGGATCGATCGTGCATGGCCGATGGCTCCGTGGTGGCTCCGTGGGGTGGCGCCGGGTTGGCGCCGGGTTGGCGCCAAGCCGCGTGGCGTCCTCGCCGGTGCCGCGGGACAGATGGGTAGCGCTTGCGCTCAGCCGCCGGCCTCGGTGTCCAGCAGCGCCTGCAGCTCGACCTTGCGCACCTTGCCGGTGGCGGTCAGCGGGAACTCCGGCAGGATGCGGACTTCCGGCACCTTGTAGACCGCCATCTGCTCGCGGCACCAGGCCTGCAGCGTGGCGGCGGTGGTGCCGTCGGCATGCTCGGGACGCAGGCGGATAAAGGCCACCGGCACCTGGCCCTTGTCCGGGTCGGGACGGCCCACCACGGCCGAGCCCAGCACCGCCGGGTGGCGCGACAGCAGCACTTCCAGCTCCGACGGGAACACGCTCATGCCGCGCACCTTCAGCATCTCCTTGCGCCGTCCCAGGAAATGCAGGTAGCCGTCCGCGTCATACGCGCCGATATCGCCAGTGCGGAACCAGCCGTCGCGGAACACCTCGACATCCACCTCGGGACGGCCCCAGTAGCCCTTGAACAGCGACGGCGTGCTGACCACGATCTCGCCTTCCTCGCCGATCGGCAGCACCGCGCCGGTGTCGAAGTCGCAGATCTTGATGCGCGTGCCCGGCACCGGCAGGCCGACGAACACCGGGCGGCCGCGCAGGTCGAGGTCGCCGTCCTGCATGCCGGTGGTGAAGGTGTCGCTGGTGTGGGTTTCGGTCATGCCCCACGCGCCTTCGGCGATGATGCTGCCGGTCAGCGCATGCCAGCGCTGGCGGATGTCCGGCGTGATCTTGCGGATGAACGAGGCCGCGCGCGTATGCTGCAGCGAGCGCAGGTCGTAGCGGCCGCAATCGGGGTGGTTCATCAGCTCGACCGCGTTGTCGACCACCACGAAGGTGCGGTTGACGCGATAGCGCTCGATCGCGGCCATCACCGCGACCGGGTCCCAGCGCGCCAGCAGCACCACGGTCGCGCCGCTGAAGATCGGGTAGATCAGGCCCAGGTTTTCGCCGGCGATCCAGAACATCGGCAGGAAGTTCAGCATCACGTCGTCCGAGCCCTCGGCCAGGCGTGCCGCGTCGACCCCGCCGGTCAGCGCATACGAGGCCGCCGCGGTGTACAGCATGTCGCGCTGCGTGTGCATGCAGCCCTTGGGCAGGCCGGTGGTGCCGCCGGTGTAGTTGAGCGCCGCCAGCGCGTCGAGGTCGACCGGCGGCAACGCCACCGGTTCGGTCCCGCGCAGGGCCTGCAGCAGGTCGATAGCGCCTTCCACGGCCAGCGCGGGCGCGTCCAGCCCGGCCGGCAGCGGCAGCTCAGGCTGCGCCGGCAGCATCGCGCCGGCGCTGATGGTGTAGACGGCTTGCACTGGCGTCTGCGCGCGCACCGACATCAGCAGCGGCGCCAGCTGGTCCTGCACGATGATGGTGGTGGCCCCCGCATCGTTCAGTTCATAGACCAGCTCGTGCTCCTTGAAGAGCGGGTTGACCGGCACATACACCGCGCCCAGCTTCAGGATGGCGTAGAACACCACGTGGAACTGGGGGCAATTGCCCATCATCACCGCCACGCGGTCGCCCGCGCCCACGCTGCGGCGCTTGAGCAGCGCGGCACAGCGCTCGGACAGGTCGTCGAGCTCGGCATAGGTGATGGTAGTGCCGTACCAGACCAGCGCCGCATGGCCTGGGCGCTTGCGCGCCCAGGCGCGCAGGTAGTCGCCCAGCGGGGCCTCGCCATGGGGATAGACCGGTGCATCGGGCAGGCCGGCGGGCCAGATCTTGCGATGCCGGGCTTCCAGGTCCGCGAAGAACGCCTGTTCGTTCATCTGCTGTCTCCTCTTGCTGTCGCTCTGGTGTGGTGTTTGCCGCCGCGCCTACCAGGCGTCGACGAAGGCGCGTATCGGTCGCTGCGAACGCTGCGGGTCGGCGGCGCCCGCGTCGAGCCCGCTGACCAGCCACTGCCGCGTGGCGGCCGGATCGATCACCGCATCGAGTTCCAGCGCCGCCGCGGCGTTGATGGCATGGCCGCGTTCGTACATCTGCGCCACCAGTTGCTGGTACAGCGCATCGCGCTGCGGCCCGGCCGGCAGCGCTTCGAGTTCCTTGCGGAAGCCCAGCCGCACCGCGCCCTCCAGCCCCATGCCGCCGAACTCGCCGGTCGGCCACGACACCGTGAAGCTCGGCGCGCGGAAGCCGCCCGCGGCCATCGCCATCGCGCCCAGCCCGTAGCCCTTGCGCAGTACCACCGCCAGGAACGGCACGCGCAGCTTGGCGCCGATCACGAACATGCGCGACACGTGGCGCACCTGGGCGCGGGCCTCGACCTCCGGGCCCACCATGAAGCCCGGCGTGTCGATCAGCGACACGATCGGCAGCCCGTGCGCGTTGCACAGCTGCATGAAGCGCGCGGCCTTGTCGGCGGCGTCGGCATCGATGGCGCCGCCGAGGTGGCGCGGATTGTTGGCGAGCAGGCCCACCGGCCGGCCTTCGATGCGCGCCAGCGCGGTGTGGATGCCGGTGCCGAAGCCCGCGCGCAGCTCCAGCACGCTGCCTACGTCGGCCAGCGCCGCGATGGCGGCACGGGTGTCGTACACGCGCAGCCGGTTTTCGGGCACCACGTGGCGCAGCGCGAGCGGGTCAGGCGCCTGCCAGGCTTCGACCCGGCCCTGGAACATCGACAGGTAGTGCTTCGCGGCGGCCACGGCCGCGGCCTCGTCGTCGACCAGCAGGTCGGCCACGCCGTTGTGGTACTGCACCGCGGCCGGCCCGATGTCCTCGGGCCGGAACACACCGAGGCCCCCGCCTTCGATCATGGCGGGACCGGCCATGCCGATGTTGGCGTTGCGGGTGGCAATGATCAGGTCGCAGCAGCCCAGCAGCGCGGCGTTGCCGGCAAAGCAGCGCCCGGACGCGATGCCGACCACCGGCACTTCGCCGCTGAGTTCGGCGAACGCCCCGAACGACGGCTGGTACAGGCCCGCCACGGTGGGGAAGTCGACATCGCCGGGACGGCCGCCGCCGCCTTCGGCAAAGATCACCGTGGGCAGGCGGTTGCGCAGCGCCACTTCCAGGATGCGGTCGGTCTTGGTGTGGTTACGCTTGCCCTGGGTGCCGGCGAGCACGGTGGCATCGTAGGCCAGCACCGCGCAGCGCGCGCGTTCCGGCGCGAACAGGCTGCCGTTGACCGTGCCGGTGCCAGTGATCAGGCCGTCGGCGGGCGTGTTGGCGATCAGGTCGGCCTCGCTGCGCCGGCTGGCCTGCGCCGCCAGCGCCAGGCCGCCGTACTCGCGGAAGCTGCCGGCATCGCACAGGTCGTCGACATTCTCGCGCGCGGTGCGCTGGCCGCGCGCACGGCGGCGCGCCACCGCCTCCGGGCGGGCGGCGTCGTACAGGAAGGCATGGCGGTCCAGCACGCGCTGCAGGTCCGGGCGGATCGCCGCGGGGTCGGCGTATTCGGCTTCGCCGCCGGCCTGCGCGCCGGCGTCGGCCGGCTCCAGCACCAGCATTACCTGGCCTTCGGCCACCTGCTCGCCGCACGCGCTGCGCAGGTCGATCACGCGGCCCGCGCGCTCGGCCACGATGGCATGTTCCATCTTCATTGCATCGAGCACCGCCACGGTCTGGCCGGCCTGCACCACGTCGTTCTCGCGCGCCAGTTCGATCACGCGGCCGTTCATCGGCGCGCGCACCGCGCACAGGCCCTCGCCCAGCTGCTCGTCGAAGCTGGCGGTGCTGGAGGGTGCCGCCACTGGGGCTGCGCTGCCGCCCGACAAGGCTTGCCGTGCCGCGTCCTGCGCGCCGATCTGCGCGGCGCGTTCCAGCAGCGCGGGCAGCGCGGCTTCCATATAGCGCGTATGCACGTGCTGGGTGGCAAAGTCATCGCGCTCTGCCAGGGCGCGCAGCAGGTCCAGGTTGGTGGCGATGCCGCCGATATTGAATTCAGCCAGCGCGCGTTGCAGGCGCCGCACCGCGTCGGCGAAGTGGTCGCTCGCGGAGGTGACGATCAGCTTGGCCAGCAGCGTGTCGTAATGCGCGGATGGCGCGTAGCCGGTATAGCCGTGGGTGTCGACGCGCACGTCCGGCCCGGTGGGCGGATCGAAGCGCTCCAGCCGGCCTTGCGCCGGGCGCGCCAGCCCTTGCGCATCGGTGGCCTCGGCATTGACGCGCACCTGGATGGCATAGCCGCGCACGCGCGGCGGATGCTCGGGGTCCAGCCCCAGCTCGGCCAGGCGCCGGCCCTGGGCCAGTCCCAGCTGGATGGCGACCAGGTCGACCCCGGTGACCTGCTCGGTGACGGTGTGCTCGACCTGCAGGCGCGGGTTGGCCTCGATAAAGACAAAGGCGAGGGCTGCGCCATCGCTGGCGACGCGGGCACCGTCCTCGGGTTCTTCGACCAGGAATTCGAACGTGCCCAGGCTGCGGTAGCGCGCCTCGCGCGCCAGCGCGCAGGCGGCGTCGACAATACGCTGGCGCAGCGCGGCATCGAGCGCCGGGCTGGGCGCGATCTCCACCACCTTCTGGAAGCGGCGCTGCAGCGTGCAGTCGCGTTCGCCCAGCGCGATCACGCTGTCGCCGTCGCCGGCGATCTGCACTTCGATATGGCGCGCGCGGGCCACCAGCCGCTCGGCGTAGATGGCATCGACGCCGAACGCCGAGCGTGCTTCGGAGCGGCAGCGCGCGTAGGCTTCAGCCAGGGCGTCGCGCTCGCGCACCACGCGCATGCCGCGCCCGCCGCCGCCGCCCACGGCCTTGAGTACCACGCCGGCGCCGTCCTGCTCGTCGAAGAAGGCCGTCACCGCATCGAGCGTGGCGCCGCCTGGCGTGGCCGGCATCACCGGCACGCCACAGCGGGCCGCCAGCGCCAGCGCGCGGCCCTTGTCGCCGAACAGGGCCAACTGTCCGGGCTCGGGGCCAACAAAGACGATCTGCGCTGCCGCGCAGGCGCTGGCAAAGTCAGCCCGCTCGCTAAGGAAGCCGTAACCGGGGTGGATGGCATCGCAGCCGGTGGCACGCGCGGCGGCGATGATGGCGGCGATGTCGAGATAGGCCGCCGCCCCCTCGCCCTGCAGCGCGACGGCTTCGTCGGCCAGCAGGCGGTGCCGGCTGTTGGCATCGTCGGCGGCGTAGACGGCCACGGTGGCGATGCCGAGATCGCGGGCGGCGCGCTGCACGCGCAACGCGATCTCGCCACGATTGGCGATCAAGAGCTTCTTCACAAATGTCCCCTTCCATGCGAAGCGGCGGCACGCAAGCGCGCAAGCGGGTTGCGCCGCCGGCTTCTTGTTTTTGTGGTTTGTGATTCTGCGAGGTGGAATCTACGCGGCAAGCCAAGGGGTCACAAGCGCGATGCGCCGGAACCATGTATGACATGCCGCGTGTGCATAGAGCAGGGGAGCGGGAGGGGATTTGGTGCCGTCCTGTTCTGCATTGCAGAATTCAGGTGGCTATGGCGGGCGAGAAGTTGCACCCTGGGGAACGCGGCGGCGATTCGCCGCGATGGAACCCACGCCACGGGCGTGCCGCGGGATGGCAGCCCTCTCCCGCGCTGCGGAAGAGGGGATAGCGATAGAACGATCAGCCGATGCGCATGCCCGGCACCGCGCCGCTGTGCGGCTCCAGGATGTACAGGCCGGGCGCGGCCTTTTCATCCGCGGCCGAGGCCGCCAGCACCATGCCTTCGGACACGCCGAACTTCATCTTGCGCGGTGCCAGGTTGGCCACCACCACGGTCAGCTTGCCCACCAGCTGCTCGGGGGTGTAGGCCGACTGGATGCCGGAGAACACATTGCGGGTGCGGCCTTCGCCCAGGTCCAGCGTCAGCTGCAGCAGCTTGTTCGAGCCTTCCACCTTCTGGCATTCGACGATCTTCGCCACGCGCAGGTCGATCCTGGCGAAGTCGTCGATGGTGATGGTGTCGGCGATCGGCTCGATCGCGGTTGCGGCTGGGGCCGGTGCCGCGGCCGCCTGCAGCGATTCGCGGTTGGCGGCCAGCAGCGCGTCGACCTGCTTGGCATCGACGCGCGTCATCAGGTGCTGGTAGGGCTGCACCGGGCTGGCGGCCGACAGCTGCTTGTCGATGGCGCGCCAGTCCAGCGGCTCGACATTCAGGAAGCGCTCCACGCCCGCGGCCACGTTGGGCACCACCGGCTTCAGGTAGATCGTCAGCAGGCGGAATGCTTCCAGCGAGACCGAGCACGCCGCATGCAGCGCGGCGCGCTTGCCGTCGTCCTTGGCCAGCTCCCACGGCTTCTCGGTGTCGACGAAGGCATTGACGCCATCGGTCAGCTCCATCACCAGGCGCAACGCCTTGCTGTACTCGCGGCTTTCATAGAGGTGCGCCACCTGCGGCGCGGCCTGGCGCAGCTGCTCCAGCAGCGGATGGGCCAGCGCGGCTTCGTCGACCTTGCCTTCGAAGCGCTTGACCAGGAAGCCGGCGGCGCGGCTGGCGATATTCACGTACTTGCCGATCAGGTCGCTGTTCACGCGCGCGATGAAGTCATCGAGGTTCAGGTCGAGGTCTTCCATGCTGGCGTTGAGCTTGGCGGCGAAGTAATAGCGCAGCCATTCCGGGTTCATGCCGGTGTCGATATAGCTCTGCGCGGTGATGAAGGTGCCGCGCGACTTGCTCATCTTGGCGCCATCCACGGTCAGGAAGCCGTGGGCGAACACATTGGTCGGGGTGCGGTAGCCCGAGAAGCGCAGCATCGCCGGCCAGAACAGGGTGTGGAAGTACAGGATGTCCTTGCCGATGAAGTGGTACTGCTCGGCGGTCGAGTGCGGGCCGACCCAGGCGTCGAAATCGATGCCGCGCTGTTGCGCCAGGTTCTTGAAGCTGGCGTAGTAGCCGATCGGGGCGTCCAGCCACACATAGAAGTACTTGCCCGGCGCGCCAGGGATCTCGAAGCCGAAGTAGGGCGCGTCGCGCGAAATGTCCCAGTCGGACAGGGTCGAGGCCTCGCCCTCGGCGCCCAGCCATTCCTGCATCTTGTTGGCGGCTTCCGGCTGGGCCAGGTCAGCCACCCACTCGCGCAGGAAGCTTTCGCAGCGCGGATCGGACAGCTTGAAGAAGTAGTGGGCCGACGACTTGCGCACCGGCGTGGCGCCCGACACCACTGAATAGGGGTTCTTCAGGTCGGTCGGCACATAGGTAGTGCCGCATACCTCGCAGGAATCGCCGTACTGGTCCTTGGCGCCGCACTTCGGGCACTCGCCCTTGATGAAGCGGTCGGGCAGGAACATGTTCTTGACCGGGTCGTAGAACTGCTCGACCTCGCGCTCGGCGATCAGGTCCTCGGCCTTCAGCGCCAGGTAGATCTTTTCGCACAGTTCGCGGTTTTCCTCGGCGTCGGTGCTGTAGTAATTGTCGAACGACACCAGGAAGCTGTCGAAATCACGCTTGTGCTCGGTCCAGACGCGGTCGATCAGCGCCTTGGGCGTGATGCCTTCCTTCTCGGCGCGCAGCATCACGGGGGTGCCGTGGGTATCGTCGGCACCCACGTAGTAAACCTCGTTGCCCATCATGCGCTGGAACCGCACCCAGATATCGGTCTGGATGTACTCCACCAGGTGGCCGATATGGATCTGGCCGTTGGCATAAGGCAGGGCGGATGTGACGAGGATGCGACGTGCGGTCATAAACAGGAGCCGGTCAGGAGCGGGGGATACGTAGGGACGGCGTCAGCCAGGACGAGCGGGCGCGTGCCGGGAAGGGGCTATTTTAACAAGTGGCCGGCCGCCGCGCGGTGGTTCCGCATCGCGGAATGGGGAGTTTGCGGAATCCGCGCGGGCAAAAAAAAGCGCCGGTCAGAGCCGGCGCAGCTTTCCACAACGGAAAAGGAGGAGAAATCAGGTACCGCCCGGGAGGTCAGCCACCCATCGCGAGCCAGCAACGGTGGCAAGCGGCACCTGTTTCTATGACAGGGTCACCCTTGGATTGGTTTCAAATAAATTTCGACGCGGCGATTTTGTGCCCGTCCGGCCTCGGTCGCGTTGTCCGCGACGGGCTGGCTTTGCCCGCGGCCTTCGGCCGACAGGCGGTTGCGAGCGACGCCGCGATCACCCAGGTAGCCCGCCACGCTCTGGGCGCGGCGTTGCGACAGCTGCATGTTGTAGTTGGGGTTGCCGGTGCTGTCGGTATGGCCCACCACGTTGGCGCTGACGTCCTGGTGCTGGCCCAGGGTCTGCGCGACCTGGTCGAGCACCGAGCGGAACGACGGCTTGATGCTGGCGCTGTCGGTGTCGAAGGTGACCTGGCTGGGGATGTTCACCTTGAGCGAGCCGTCCGGCTGTTCGGTGATCTGGGTGCCCGTGCCCGCGGTGTCCTTGTTCAGCTTGCCGCGGATCGCGTTCCAGTTGTAGCCGGTCGCGCCGCCGATGGCACCGCCGACCGCGGCGCCCACCAGCGTGCCGGTGGTGTTGCCGCCGATCAGGTTGCCCAGCCCCGCGCCGACCGCGGCGCCGACGCCGGTACCAACCGCCGTATGGGTTTGCTGTTCGGTGGCGCAGCCAGCGGCCAGCAGCGTGGCGGCGGCGAGAGAAACGGTAACGAGCTTGATGTTCATGCTTTCTCCTTCTGATGTTCCCGTAAATGTTCTTGGTACCGCATCGCGGATGGTAACGCCATGGCGCAAGCGGCAGGTAACCCATGGTGCGCGTCGCCCCGGCACCGCGGAGGTGCCGCGGTGCCGGGCCGCCAACCGCACTACAATATGGATATGGCGGCGCGCGCACAAGTGCAAGCTTGTGAGATTTGTAAATGTCTGTAATCCCCCACCTGGCGGAGGGAATTGCGCGCGGATTTCCGCCGTTCATGGCCGGTGCTGCATACTTTGATACATTAGGCGCAGGCCATCATGCGCCCGTCCCCCACCTAGCGAAGCGGAGTTTGTCTTGAGCGTCAGCACTGAGCAGGTTACCGAAGCCCTGCGCACCGTCATCGACCCCAATACGGGCAAGGACCTGGTGTCCACCCGCTCGGCCAGGAACATCCGTGTCGATGGCGGCGAGGTATCGCTGGAAGTTGAACTGGGCTACCCCGCGAAGAGCCAGTTCGATCCGATCCGCAAGCTGGTGGTGGCCGCGGTCCGGCAACTGCCGGGCGTTACCAATGTCAGCGTGGCCGTCAATATGAAGATCGTCGCCCACGCGGTGCAGCGTGGCGTGAAGCTGCTGCCTGGCGTGAAGAACGTGATTGCGGTGGCATCGGGCAAGGGCGGCGTGGGCAAGTCGACCACGGCCGTGAACCTGGCCCTGGCGCTGGCCGCCGAAGGCGCGCGCGTGGGCATGCTCGACGCGGATATCTACGGCCCCAGCCTGCCGATGATGCTGGGCATCGACGGCCGCCCGGAATCCGCCGACGGCCAGACCATGGAACCGCTCGAGGGCCATGGCCTGCAGGCCAACTCGATCGGCTTCCTGATCGAGCAGGACAACCCCATGGTGTGGCGCGGCCCGATGGTCACCTCGGCGCTGGAGCAGCTGCTGCGCCAGACCAACTGGCATGACCTGGATTACCTGATCGTCGATATGCCGCCGGGGACCGGCGACGTGCAGCTGACACTGTCGCAAAAAGTGCCGGTCACCGGCGCGGTGATCGTCACCACGCCGCAGGACATCGCGCTGCTGGACGCCAAGAAGGGTCTGAAGATGTTCGAGAAGGTGGGCATCCCCATCCTGGGCATCGTCGAGAACATGGCGGTCTATTGCTGCCCGAACTGCGGCCATGTCGAGCATATCTTCGGCCAGGGCGGCGGCGAGAAGATGTGCGCCGACTACGGCGTGGACCTGCTCGGCAGCCTGCCGCTGAACCTGCAGATCCGCGAGCAGGCCGATTCCGGCCGCCCCACCGTGGTGGCCGAGCCCGACAGCCCGGTGGCCGAGATGTACCGCGCCATCGCGCGCAAGGTGGCGATCAAGGTCGCCGACAAGGCGCGCGACATGACCAGCAAGTTCCCCAGCATCGTGGTGCAGAACACCTGAGCGCCAGCCTTCCGCCATGGACAGCCAGCCCACCCCCGACCTGCCGCCGCCCGGCACCCGTCCCGCCGTCACCATGGCCGTGGTGATGCGCAAGGTCGCGCTGGCCAACCGCTGGCAGCCCTGGAAGTGGCAGCTGGACGCGGTGCTGCCTGACCTGGGGGAGTTCGGCACGCACCCGGTTTGCCTGGAGCACGATGCCCATGGCGCGCGCTGGCTCTACCCTGGCTTCGAGGTGGAACTGTTCCGCGACCAGGGCGAAGGCTACTACCTGAACCTGACCTCGGCCACGCCGTGCTGGTTCGTGCTGTGGCGCATGCCCGAGGACGAAGGTGACGGCGACGCGGCGCACCCCGTGCCGGTTACCGTGGCGCTGTCGTACAACGAGGCCGGGCGCTGGCTGGATGCCGGCGAGACGGTCGAGAACGTGCCGCTGGCGCCGGAGCAGCGCGACTGGCTGCAGGCTTACGTCAACGAACATTACCGGCCCGAGCCCAAGCAGCGGCGCCGGCCCGAATCCTTCAAGGCGCCGGAAGAGCGCGCCCGCTACTGACCACTGAACCGCCGCGAAGCGGCCCTGCCCATGAGCGAATCGTCCTTCCTGTCGCGCTGGTCGCGCCGCAAGGCTGCGGTGCGCGAGGGCGTGGCCGTGCCGGCCGAGCCGGCGCCGCCCGCGGCATCCGAGGGGGAGGCAGTGCCGGCGACCGTCGAAACCCTGCGCGAGGCGCCGCAGGAGCCGCCGCCGACGCTGGCCGATGTCGCCGCGCTGCGACCCGGCGACGAGATTGCCCGCTTCGTCGCGCGCGGCGTGGACGAATCGGTCAAGCGCGCCGCGCTCAAGACCTTGTTTGCCGATCCGCACTTCAATGTGATGGACGGGCTCGATATCTATATCGACGACTACAGCAAGCCGGACCCGATCCCGCCCGAAATCCTGCGCCAGCTGCGCCAGGCCGAGACCCTGGGCCTGTTCGAGCCGACCGACGAGGAACGCGCCGCGGCCGAAGCCGCGGCCCGGCTGTCCGGGGCGGAACAGGTACCGCCTGCAACGCATGAAGCGCCGCAACAGCAGGGCGAAGAAGCCGCCGTGCCGCTGGCGCAGGCCGACGCGCCGGTGGTCGCCGAAACGCAGCCGGCAGCAGGCAGTCAAAGCGAACAACAGGGCCAGCAAGACCCGCACAAACACGCGTAGCCCCGACCGGCAGCGCAGCCTACAATAGGCATCCCCACAATCCGCCGGCCCGCAGACCCCCGCCAAGAAGGGACGTCCGGACCGGTCAGCCGCACTCGCCATGCCGACGCTGATCTGCAATTGCAACGACACCATGCCGCTTGACGGGGCGGCGCTGTCCGAAGCAACCCGCGACGCCAGCCCCGGGCCGCTCAAGGTCCATCGACTGCTGTGCCGGCGCGAAATCGGTGACTTCACCGCCGCGCTGGATGGCACCGAGGACGTGATCGTCGCCTGCACGCAGGAGCGCCAGCTGTTTACCGAGGTGGCAGCGCAAGCCGCGCAGGGCGGCGAGGGCCGGCCGGTGGTGACCGCGCCGGTGCGCTTCGTCAATATCCGCGAAACCGGTGGCTGGTCGCAGGGTGCGCGGCGCGACCCGAAAACCGCCAACGCCAAGATCGCCGCGCTGCTGGCGGTGGCCGCGCTGCCCGAACCCGAGCCGGTGCCGGTGGTGGACTACCGTTGCGACGGCGCGGTGCTGGTACTGGGCCCGGCCGCGCGCGCGCTGCCATGGGCCGAGCGGCTGGCGGCCATGCAGCTGGAAGTGACGGTGCTGCTGACCGGCAGCGAAGCCCGCCACGGCGCGGCCGCGCAGCCCGCGGCGCGTGCCTATCCGGTCCACAGCGGCCGGCTGGCCACGCTGACCGGCTGGCTGGGCGCATTCCAGGCCAGCTGGGAAACCGGCGCCGGCCGCAGCAACCCGATCGACCTGGACCTGTGCACGCGCTGCAATGCCTGCATCGAGGCCTGTCCCGAGAACGCGATCGACTTCAGCTATCAGATCGACCTGTCGCGCTGCCGCGCGCACCGCGATTGCGTGCGCGCCTGTGGCGCGGCGGCGGCGATCGACTTCGACCGCCCGCAGGGCACCGCGCAGGGCCGCTTCGACCTGGTCTTCGACCTGTGCGACACGCCCGCCTTCACCATGCACCAGCCGCCGCAGGGCTACCTGCATGCCGGCGCCGACCCGGCCCGCCAGCAGGACCAGGCGCTGCTGCTGGCCGGGCTGGTGGGCGAGTTCGAGAAGCCCAAGTTCTTCCGCTACAAGGAAAGCCTGTGCGCGCACGGCCGCAACCAGACCACCGGCTGCACCGCCTGCATCGACATCTGCTCGACCGAGGCCATCGCCTCGCGCTGGCATGACGGCAAGGGGCGCATCGAGGTCACGCCCAACCTGTGCATGGGCTGCGGTGCCTGCACCACGGTCTGCCCGAGCGGCGCCATCAGCTATGGCTATCCCGGGCCGGAGGTGACCGGCGCGCGGCTGCGCACGCTGCTGTCGGCATACCGGCAGGCCGGCGCGCGCGATCCGGTGGTGCTGCTGCACGGCGAGGAATACGGTACGCCCGCGCTGCTGGCGCTGGGCCGCGCCGCGCGCGGCGGCAAGGCGGGCGGCGTGCCCGCGCAGGTGATGCCGCTGTCGCTGTTCCATCCGGCCTCGGTCGGGCTGGAGCTGTGGCTGGCCGCGCTGTGCTGGGGCGCGAGCCGCGTTGCCGTGCTGCTGACCGGCGACGAGGCGCCGCAATACCGTACCGCGCTGCTGGAGCAGATGGCGGTCGGGCGCGCGCTGCTGTCCGGGCTGGGCTATGACGGCGAGGTGCTGTCGCTGGTCGAGGCCGCCGACACGGCCGCGCTCGATGCCGGCCTGGCGGCCCTGCGCCCGGCGCGCAACGCGTTGCCGCCCGCGCCGTTCGGGCCGGTTGCGGCCAAGCGCGAGATGCTCGACTTTACGCTCGACCACCTGGTGCGCCATGCGCCGTCACCGGCGCAGAGCGTGCCGCTGCCGGCCGGCGCGCCCGTCGGCGCCATTGCGGTGGATACCGGCAAGTGCACCTTGTGCCTGGCCTGCGTGGGCGCATGCCCGTCGCAGGCGCTGCGTGACAACCCCGAGCGTCCCGTGCTCAGCTTCATCGAGCGCAACTGCGTGCAGTGCGGGCTGTGCGAAAAGACGTGCCCTGAAGACGCCATCACCCTGGTGCCGCGCTTGCTGGCCGGCGATGCGGCACGCCGCCCGGTCACGCTCAACGAGGCCCAGCCGTTCCATTGCATCCGCTGCGCCAAGCCGTTTGGCACGGCACAGATGGTCGAGTCGATGCTGGTGCGCCTGGCTGGACATCCGGCCTTTGCCGGCGCCGCGGCGGAGCGCCTCAGGATGTGCCCGGACTGCCGCGTGGTAGACATGATGGAACGCGATCCCGGCGCCGTGACGGGCGCCACCCTGCGCTGAGACCCGCCCCGGGGCCACAGGCAAAAATCATCACGACATGACAGATTTCCAGCCGATCCAGCTCACCGCCGCGCCGCCCGTTGACGATGCCGAAGACACCGCCCGCGCCGACCTGTACGGCCTGCTCGCGACGCTGTTCTACCGCGCGCCCGACGCCGCATTGCTGCATCACATCGCCGCCAACCGCGCCGTGGGAGAGGACGCCAATACCGTGCTCGGCAAGGCGTGGAATGCGTTGTGCGACGCAGCATCCGAGACCACCGCGGCCGAGGCCGAGGACGAGTACCGGCAGCTGTTCGTGGGCGTGGGCCGCCAGGACGTGTTCCTCTATGGCTCTTTCTATATGACTGGCTTCCTCAACGAGCGCCCGCTGGTGGCGCTGCGCGAAGACCTGGCCCGCTATGGCCTGGAGCGCCACGAAGGCGTCAGCGAGACCGAGGACCATATCGCCACGCTGTGCGAGGTGATGCGCTTCCTGGTGGCGGGCGAGGACCTGTCGGTGTCCAACCTGGGCGAGCAGCAACGCTTCTATGCGAAGCACCTGCAGCCCTGTATCGAGCCATTGTGCGATGCGGTGACGGCGCACCCGCAGGCCCGCTTCTATCGCAGCGTGGCGGGATTGCTGGGCACCTTTGCCGGCGTCGAGGCGGTGGCGCTCGAGATGACCTGAGCGCGGCACCGATGCGACTCGGGACGCCAACGCGCAGTGCTTTGCTTAGGCCAAACTTGAGCAGAAGGTAAGGAAAAACCCGCGCTTGTCATGGTCTTTCCTTCCAGTTGATTCTAGAATATGCATAACAACGCATAACGGCACAACCATCGGGCTTTGACAACCAGGGAGCCCCCACATGAGAGAAAAGCCAACCAGGGTCGGGCGCCGCACGTTTCTCGCAGGCGCCGGAGTTGTGGCGGCCGCAACGGGCGCGGCAGCGCTGAGCGCGCGCGCACCGTCCATGCCGGGCCAGGCCGCAACGCTGCCGGAACCCGCCGATCCTCCGTCGGACAGCAAGGGTTACCGGGTCTCCGACCACATCCGCAAGTATTACCGGACCACGCTGGTGTAACTGCCACGGCGGCGTGGTCTGGCGCGCCGCCTGCAACCGGACGCTACCCAATCGTCCGATTCTGAGGTGAGACATGATCTTGACCCGCAAACGCGCGGCGCAGGGCGCATCCGCCCGCCTCGCTGACGGCCTCGCCAACCGGCCCGAATCCGCCGATGCAAGTTCAGGCCGGCTTTCCCAACGACTCGCGGCCAGCCTGGCCGGCGCCATGCCGACCATGGACCGCCGCAGCTTCCTCAAGCGCTCCGGCATCGGCGTGGGCGCGGGCCTCGCGGCAGGGCAGCTGACGCTGCTGCGCAAGGCCGACGCCGCCGACGACAAGAAGGCCGCCGGCGACGGCAAGACCGGCATCGTGGTCCGGCGCACCGTGTGCGGCCACTGCTCGGTCGGCTGCGCGGTCGACGCTGTGGTGCAGAACGGCGTGTGGATCCGCCAGGAGCCGGTGTTCGATTCCCCCATCAACATGGGCGCGCACTGTGCCAAGGGCGCCGCGCTGCGCGAGCACGGCCACGGCGAATACCGGCTCAAGTACCCGATGAAGCTGGTCAACGGCAAGTACCAGCGCATCGGCTGGGACCAGGCGCTCGACGAGATCACCGCGCGGATGAAAGACATCCGCCAGAAGACCGGCCCGGACTCGATGTTCTTCGTCGGGTCTTCCAAGCACAGCAATGAGCAGTCCTATCTGCTGCGCAAGTGGGTGTCGTTCTTCGGCACCAACAACACCGACCACCAGGCGCGCATCTGCCACTCCACTACCGTGGCGGGCGTGGCCAACACCTGGGGCTACGGTGCGATGACCAACTCGTACAACGATATGCAGAACGCGAAGGCGGCGCTGTATATCGGCTCCAACGCGGCCGAGGCGCACCCGGTGTCGATGCTGCACCTGCTGCACGCCAAGGAAAGCGGCTGCAAGGTGATCGTGGTCGATCCGCGTTTCACGCGTACCGCGGCCAAGGCGCACCATTACGTGCGGATCCGCTCCGGCACCGATATCGCCTTCCTGTTCGGCGTGCTGTACCACATCTTCAAGAACGGCTGGGAAGACCAGAAGTTCATCAATGACCGGGTCTACGGCATGGACAAGGTCAAGGAGGAAGTGCTGGCCAAGTGGACGCCCGACAAGGTCGAGGAAGTCACCGGCGTGCCCGAGGCGCAGGTCTACATGGTGGCCGAGACCATGGCCAAGAACCGTCCCAGCACGCTGGTGTGGTGCATGGGCCAGACCCAGCACACCATCGGCAATGCGATCGTGCGCGCCTCGTGCATCGTGCAGCTGGCGCTGGGCAATATCGGCGTGTCGGGCGGCGGCGCCAACATCTTCCGCGGCCACGATAACGTGCAGGGCGCCACTGACGTGGGACCCAACCCCGATTCGCTGCCGGGCTACTACGGCCTGGCCACCGGCGCATGGAAGCACTACGCGGCGGTCTGGGGGGTCGACTACGAATGGATCAAGAAGCAGTTCGTCTCGCAGGCATTGATGGAGAAGTCCGGCACCACGGTGTCGCGCTGGATCGATATCGTCACCGAGAAGAACGAGCTGATCGACCAGGACAACAACGTGCGCGGCGTGTTCTTCTGGGGCCATGCCCCGAACTCGCAGACGCGCGGCCTGGAGATGAAGAAGGCGCTCGACAAGCTCGACCTGCTGGTGGTGGTGGACCCGTACCCGTCGGCAACCGCGGCCATGGCCAACATGCCGCCGGCCGAGGGCGACAAGGTCAACCCCAACCGCGCGGTGTACCTGCTGCCGGCCTGCACGCAGTTCGAGACCTCGGGCTCGTGCACGGCGTCCAACCGCTCGCTGCAATGGCGCGAGAAGGTGATCGAGCCGCTGTTCGAATCGATGCCCGACCACACGCTGATGCAGGCGTTCGCCGACAAGCTCGGCTTCGGCAAGGAGCTGTCGAAGAACTACAAGATGATCGAGGTCAAGCGGGCCGGCCGGACCTGGATGGAGCCGGAGCCGGAATCGATCCTGCGCGAGATCAACGCCAGCAACTGGACCATCGGCTACACCGGCCAGTCGCCGGAACGCCTGAAGTCGCACATGCGCAATATGCAGATGTTCGACGTCAAGACGCTGCGCTGCAAGTCGGGCAAGGACCCGGTGACCGGCTATGACCTGACCGGCGACTACTTCGGGCTGCCGTGGCCCTGCTACGGCACGCCGGAACTGAAGCACCCCGGTTCGCCCAACCTGTACGACACCAGCAAGCATGTGATGGAGGGCGGCGGCAACTTCCGCGCCAACTTCGGCGTGGAGCGCGACGGCGTCAACCTGCTTGCCGAGGATGGCTCGTACTCGCTGGGCGCGGAGATTACCACCGGCTATCCCGAGTTCGACCACGTACTGCTGAAGAAGCTGGGCTGGTGGGACGACCTGACCGATGCGGAGAAGGCCAAGGCCGAGGGCAAGAACTGGAAGACCGATCTCTCCGGCGGCATCCAGCGCGTGGTGATGAAGAACCATGGCTGCCATCCGTTTGGCAACGCCAAGGCGCGCGCGGTGGTGTGGAACTTCCCGGACCCGGTCCCGCAGCACCGCGAGCCGCTGTACTCCACGCGCCCCGACATGGTCGTCAAGTATCCGACCCACGACGACAAGATGGCGTTCTGGCGGCTGCCGACGCTGTACAAGTCGGTGCAGCAGCGCAATCTCCAGAACAAGGTCGCCGAGAAGTTCCCGATCATCCTGACCTCCGGGCGATTGGTCGAGTACGAGGGCGGGGGCGAGGAAACCCGCTCCAATCCGTGGCTGGCGGAACTGCAGCAGGAGAACTTCGTCGAGATCAACCCGCGCGCGGCGTCCGACCGCGGCATCCGCAACGGCGACTTCTGCTGGGTCAAGACCCCCACCGGTGCCACGCTGAAGGTGCGCGCGCTGGTCACCGAGCGGGTCGGGCCCGATACCGCCTTCATCCCGTTCCACTTCTCGGGCTGGTGGCAGGGCAAGGACCTGAAGGACTACTACCCCGAGGGGGCGATGCCGGTGGTGCGTGGCGAAGCGGTCAATACCGCCACCACGTATGGCTATGACTCGGTGACGATGATGCAGGAAACCAAGACCACCATTTGCCAGATCGAGCGGTTTGCCTAAGCGCAGAGGAACATCATGGCACGCATGAAATTTATCTGTGACGCCGAGCGCTGCATCGAGTGCAACAGCTGCGTCACCGCCTGCAAGAACGAGCACGAGGTGCCCTGGGGAGTGAACCGGCGCCGCGTGGTCACTGTCAACGACGGCATGGTCGGCGCCGAGAAATCGATCTCGGTGGCCTGCATGCACTGTTCGGACGCGCCGTGCATGGCGGTCTGCCCGGTCGATTGCTTCTACCGCACCGAGGACGGCGTGGTGCTGCACGACAAGGACGTCTGCATCGGCTGCGGCTACTGCTCCTATGCCTGCCCGTTCGGCGCGCCGCAGTTTCCGTCGACCGGCACCTTCGGCGTGCGCGGCAAGATGGACAAGTGCACCTTCTGCGCGGGCGGCCCGGAGAAGAACGGTTCGGAAGCCGAGTTCGAGAAGTATGGCCGCAACCGGCTGGCCGAAGGCAAGCTGCCGCTGTGCGCCGAGATGTGCTCGACCAAGGCGCTGCTGGGCGGCGATGGCGACGTCATCGCCGATATCCTGCGCAACCGCGTGATCAAGCGCGGCACCGGCGGCGACGTGTTTGGCTGGGGCACGGCCTATGGCGGGGCCAAGCCCGGCGCGCAGCCGGCACCGCCGCCGCCGCCCGCGTCGGCGGTTCCCGCCGCGCCGGCAGCTACGGTACCTGCGGGAGGGAAAACGTCATGAATCGACTCCGCGTGGTGGCACTGGTGTCGCTGTGCGGCGTGCTGCTGGTGGCGTGCGGCGAGAAGCCGCAGACCATCGGCCCGTCGCACCGCAAGGCTGATACCCAGGCCTTCCAGGGGGCCCCGGACGATCCGTTCGTGGCCAAGGGCTGGACCGCGGGCGACCGCACCAGCTGGAACAACCAGATCCGCCAGCGCAACCAGTTGCAGAACGAGTACAACCGGGTGCAATGACCGCGCCGCTGTGGGGACGTCCCGGTATCCGGGCGCTGAAGGAGGGGCTATGACTCCGTCGCACAATCGATGCCGGGCCGGAGGGTGGCGCAGCTGGCTGGCGGCCGGCGCGCTCGCGCTGGGTGCTGTAGCCGGCAACGCCGCCGCCCAGGCCCCGGCACCCGCGCCGGGGCCGTCGACCGGGCCGGCGACCGCATCGGCCAGCGCCGATGCCAACAACCCGGCGACGCATCCGGCGCAGCCGCTGGCCGGCGTGGCTTCCGAAAACATCTTCAACATCCCGCCGCGCGATATCGCGGCGGAGGCCAGGTCGCAGCAGCAGCGCACCGTTACCCAGCCCGGCAACAATGCGCCGGTGTGGCGCGAGGTCAATTCCGACCAGCGCCACTACAGCAGCCTGCCCGACAAGGAAGCCGGGGTGCTGATCCAGCGCACCGGCCAGTCATGGCGGCTGTTCCGCAACGGCGTCATCACGGTCTGGGGCGGCTGGCTGCTGCTGATCGTGCCGGTGGCGATCCTGGGCTTCTTCCTGTGGCGCGGCACCATTCCGCTGCGCACGCCGAAAACCGGCCGCCTGATCGAGCGCTTTACCCCGCTCGAGCGCATCGTGCACTGGACCATGGCGATTTCCTTCGTGGTGCTGGCGGTGTCCGGCATCGTGATGCTGCTGGGCAAGCATTTCCTGCTGCCGCTGATGGGCCATATGCTGTTCGGCTGGCTCAGCTACATCCTGAAGAACCTGCACAACGTGGTGGGGCCGATCTTCACGCTGTCGGTGATCGTCGCCTTCGCGGTGTTCGTGCGCGACAACCTGCCCAGCCGCGACGACGTGCGCTGGGTCACCAGCCTCGGCGGGCTGGCCTCGGGCAGGCATGTGCCGAGCGGCCGCTTCAACGCGGGCGAGAAGATGTGGTTCTGGTTTGGCGTGTTCGTGTCGGGGCTGGTGTTGTCGGCATCGGGCTGGGTGCTCGACATGATCGTGCCGGGCATGGACTACTACCGCGCCACCATGCAGATCGCCAACGTGATCCACGCGATTGCGGCGGTGCTGATGATCGCCATGGCGTGCGGCCATATCTACATGGGCACCATCGGCATGGAAGGCGCGTACCGCGCCATGCGCGATGGCTGGGTCGACGAGGCCTGGGCCAAGGAGCATCACGAACTCTGGTACGACGACATCAAGTCCGGCAAGATCCCGGCCCAGCGTTCGGCCAGCCCCGATGCCGCCGCGGCCCGGCCGGCGCGGCACAGTCCCGGCGAAGCCTGAAGCAGGCCTACGACACAGCAGGAATCCTCGACGATGACACGCATCCTGACGCTGATCGCCGTAGCCGCCGGTGCCGCCTGCGCGGCCTTTGCCCCCGGCGCGCTGGCCAAGCTGCCCGCGCCAACCGAAGCCCAGCAGGCCAAGGCCGCCGAGACCAAGGCGCGCGCCGCCTGGTCCGACAAGGTCGCGGCCTACCAGTTGTGCCGCACCCAGGACAAGATCGCCGAACGTTACCTGGCCGACCGCAAGGGACACGGGCAGCCGGCGCGCGAGCCGGTGCAGACGGCCGCCTGCGCCGATCCTGGACCGTTCGTGGCCCCGGCCGCGGCCATCGCCAGCACCGCCGCTGCAGCCGCGGCAGGCGCGGTACAATCGCCGGCAAAGGCGCCGTAACTTCCGCCCCCTGCATGCCGCTCGGGGCCTCACCCGCAGCCCCGAGTCCCTCGTCATGACCTTGCGTCCCGAGCTTACCCAGGCAGCCGTTCCCCTGATCGAAGAGGTTGAAGTCGTCGACGAGCAAGGGCGCGTGCGCGCGGCCTACCTGCCGGGCGAGCGTCCGCTGACGGTCTATCTCGACAAGCGCGAGCTGGTCACGCTGATGACGCTGGGCGGCGCGCCCGAGCACCTGGTGCTAGGCTACCTGCGCAACCAGCGCCTGGTGGAATCGATCGAGGACATTGCCGCGGTGCAGGTCGACTGGGAAACCGAATCGGCGGCGGTGACCACGCGCAACGGCGTGGACCGCATCGAAGAGCGCACCGCGCGCCGCGTGGTGACCACGGGCTGCGGCCAGGGCACCGTGTTCGGCTCGCTGCTGGACGAGGTCGACAGCATCCGGCTGCCGGTTGGCGCCACGCTGGACCAGGACACCCTGTACGGCATCATCGACACCATCCGGCTGCAGCAGTCCGTGTACAAGCAGGCCGGCTCGGTGCATGGCTGCGCGCTGTTCCAGGGCACCGAACTGCTGATGTTCGTCGAAGACGTCGGGCGCCACAATGCGGTCGACGCCATTGCCGGGCGCATGTGGCTGGAAGGCATGAGCGGCGGCGACAAGATTTTCTACACCACCGGGCGCCTCACTTCTGAAATGGTGATCAAGGGCGCGCAGATGGGCATCCCGTTCCTGCTGTCGCGCTCGGGCGTGACGCAGATGGGCTACCAGATGGCCCGGCGCGTCAACCTGACGCTGTTCGCGCGCTGCACCGGCAAGCACTTCCTGCTCTATACCGGGCGCGAGCGCTTCCGTCATCGTCAGCCCGAAGATGTAGTGGTGTAGCCGCCACTTGCAGACCGCTGCCGGCTTGAAGGGGCGCGCGCCGAATGGTTGTACAATGCGGCGCACTCCGAGCCGTCTATCCTCCCAACCTTATGAGCATCAAATCTGACAAATGGATCCGCCGCATGGCGGAACAGCACGGCATGATCGAGCCGTTCGAGCCAGGCCAGGTCCGGGAGGCCGACGGCCGCAAGATCGTCTCGTACGGCACCTCGAGCTACGGCTACGACATCCGCTGCGCCGACGAATTCAAGATCTTCACCAATATCAACAGCACCATCGTCGACCCGAAGAACTTCGACGAGAAGTCGTTCGTCGACTTCAAGGGCGAGGTCTGCATCATCCCGCCCAATTCGTTCGCGCTGGCGCGCACGATGGAATACTTCCGCATCCCCCGCAGCGTGCTGACCATCTGCCTGGGCAAGAGCACCTACGCCCGCTGCGGCATCATCGTCAACGTGACGCCGTTCGAGCCGGAATGGGAAGGCTATGTGACGCTGGAGTTCTCCAACACCACGCCGCTGCCGGCCAAAATCTACGCCGGCGAGGGTTGCGCCCAGGTATTGTTCTTCGAAAGCGACGAGATCTGCGAGACCTCGTACGCCGACCGGGGCGGCAAGTACCAAGGCCAGCACGGTGTCACACTGCCGAAGACCTGAGCGCATTACAATCCGGCGTTTGCCGGAACGGCGCGCCCGCCAGGGCCGCCCAACCTGACGTGAGAGCCACATGTCGCCGTCGCAGGGGAACCCCTGCCGGCCATGTGGCTCAAGTCCTTTATGTCCTGCTTTCCATCAAGGATGCCCGATGAAATTCCGCTTCCCCGTCATCATCATTGACGAAGACTTCCGCTCCGAGAACATCTCCGGCTCGGGCATCCGCGCGCTGGCCGAGGCGATCGAGAAAGAGGGCATGGAAGTCATGGGGCTGACCAGCTACGGCGACCTGACCTCGTTCGCCCAGCAGTCCAGCCGGGCATCGACCTTTATCGTGTCGATCGACGACGACGAGTTCGCCAGCGACAGCGAGGAGCTCGAGGCCGCCGCGATCGAAAAGCTGCGCGCCTTCGTCGCCGAAGTGCGCCGCCGCAACTCCGACCTGCCGATCTTCCTGTACGGCGAGACCCGCACCTCGCGCCATATCCCCAACGATATCCTGCGCGAGCTGCACGGCTTCATCCACATGTTTGAGGACACCCCCGAGTTCGTGGCGCGCCACATCATCCGCGAAGCCAAGGTCTACCTCGACACGCTGGCGCCGCCGTTCTTCAAGGCGCTGATCGACTACGCGCAAGACAGCTCGTATTCCTGGCACTGCCCGGGACACTCGGGCGGCGTGGCGTTCCTGAAGAGCCCGGTCGGGCAGGTATTCCACCAGTTCTTCGGCGAGAATATGCTGCGCGCCGACGTCTGCAACGCCGTTGACGAACTGGGCCAGCTGCTGGACCACACCGGCCCGGTGGCGGCGTCGGAGCGCAACGCGGCGCGCATCTTCAACTCCGACCACATGTATTTCGTCACCAACGGCACCTCCACCTCGAACAAGATGGTGTGGCATGCCAACGTGGCGCCGGGCGACATCGTGGTGGTGGACCGCAACTGCCACAAGTCGATCCTGCACGCGATCATGATGACCGGCGCGATCCCGGTGTTCCTGATGCCGACGCGCAATCACTACGGCATCATCGGTCCGATCCCGAAGAGCGAGTTCGATCCGCAGACGATCAGGAAGAAGATCGCCAACCACCCGTTCGCCAGCAAGGCCAAGAACCAGAAGCCGCGCATCCTGACCATCACCCAGGGTACCTACGACGGCGTGCTGTACAACGCCGAGCAGATCAAGGAAATGCTGGCGGCCGAGATCGACACGCTGCACTTCGACGAGGCGTGGCTGCCGCACGCGGCGTTCCACGAGTTCTATCGCAACATGCACGCGATCGGCAAGGACCGCCCGCGCAGCAAGGACGCGCTGGTGTTCGCCACGCAGTCCACGCACAAGCTGCTGGCGGGCCTGTCGCAGGCCTCGCAGATCCTCGTGCAGGATTCCGAGACGCGCAAGCTGGACCGCTACCGCTTCAATGAAGCGTACCTGATGCATACCTCGACCAGCCCGCAGTACTCGATCATCGCCTCGTGCGACGTGGCCGCGGCAATGATGGAAGCGCCGGGCGGCACCGCGCTGGTGGAAGAGAGCATCCAGGAAGCCATGGACTTCCGCCGCGCCATGCGCAAGGTAGAGGGCGACTACGATGCCGGCAACAACGGCGACTGGTGGTTCAAGGTGTGGGGCCCGGACGCGCTGATCGAAGACGGCATCGGCGACCGCGAAGCGTGGATGCTGAAGGCCAACGAGCGCTGGCACGGCTTCGGCGACCTGGCCGACGGCTTCAACCTGCTCGACCCGATCAAGGCCACCCTCATCACCCCGGGGCTGGATGTCGACGGCGAGTTCAGCGAGCGCGGCATCCCGGCGGCTATCGTCACCAAGTACCTGGCCGAGCACGGCATCATCATCGAGAAGACCGGGCTGTACTCGTTCTTCATCATGTTCACCATCGGCATCACCAAGGGCCGCTGGAACTCGCTGGTGACCGAGCTGCAGCAGTTCAAGGATGACTACGACCAGAACCAGCCGCTGTGGCGCGTGCTGCCGGAATTCGTCGGCAAGTATCCGCAGTACGAGCGCATGGGCCTGCGTGACCTGTGCGATGCGATCCACAGCGTGTACAAGGCCAACGACGTGGCGCGCGTGACCACGGAAATGTACCTGTCGGACATGGAGCCGGCGATGAAGCCGTCGGACGCGTGGGCCATGATGGCCCACCGCGAGATCGAGCGCGTGCCGGTCGACGACCTGGAAGGCCGCGTCACCGCCATCCTGCTGACGCCGTACCCGCCGGGCATCCCGCTGCTGATCCCGGGCGAGCGCTTCAACCGCACCATCGTGCAATACCTGAAGTTCGCGCGCGAGTTCAACAAGCTGTTCCCCGGCTTCGAGACCGACATCCACGGCCTGGTCGAGGACGAGGTCGACGGCAAGAAGGCGTACTTCGTGGATTGCGTGAAGCAGGGCGCCTGAGCGCCAGCCGGCATCGCGCCGCGCCAGCAGGGCCCCGCCAAGGCGGGGCTCTTTCGTTTTTGCCTTAGCTGAACGGATTGATCACCATCGCCCCCGTGCCGCGGAAGTCGGCGACATTGCGCGTGACAACGGTGAGGTTGTGGATCAGCGCGGTGGCGGCGATGAGCTTGTCCAGCGCGTGCTCCGGCCGGGCCGCCCGCAACTGGCCCCAGACCTGCGCGACGTCTGCATCGACCGGCAACACCTGCCGGCCGAAGTCCGCCAGCACATTGGCCAGCCAAAGTTCCAGCAGCGTCGCCTGCACCGCGTCGCCGCGATGGCGGATCAGTGCCACGCCGCGCTGGAGTTCGCCCACGGTCAGCGCCGAGAGGTAGAGCGCGGCGCCTTCGCGCGCCGCCTGCCGAAAGAATGCACGCACGCCGGGATTGGCGCGCTCCCGCTTGCGCGTCTCGCTGATGACGTTGGTATCAATCAAATACACGCGGCGCCTCGCCCGTATCCTGGATGCGCTCGAAGTCGGCGTCCTGGCCGACGTCCGGCATGCTGGAGAGCACTTCGGCAAAGCTGCGCCGGGCCGTGCCGCCCAGCGCCTGCGCCAGGATGGCGCGGTGTTCGGCCTCGGCGCTGCGGCCGTTGGCGACGGCCTGCTCGCGCAGGCGCTGGACCAGCGCTTCATCGATGCCACGAACCAGTAGGGTTGCCATCTTGAGCTCCTCTCCGTTGGATGGCGTCATGATAGCATTGTTATCATTACGGCGGTCACGCATCGATGGCAGGCAGTAGATCGGGGTGGCGGCGGGGTGGCCCGCGCATTTGGTGCTCGGCATGGTGTTCTCCTTGGATCGTGGGCTGGATGCAGGAGTCAGTCTGGGCCCTGCCGCTGCGCTGGTCGATGAGCCGATTCGCAATTGCGCGGACTGCCTTGCCGCGGTCACGGGCGTGGCCCAATGAAAAAGCCCCGCATCGCTGCGGGGCCGGGCGGGTTTGCCGGAGACTGCCGCCGGGCAGTGTTATTTTTTCTTCTCGAACTCGAACTGCGGCGCCGCCGATTCACTTTCCGCGGGCGGCTGCGTCGGCAACTGGAGCGAGCCGGATTCGGCTGGCGCCGAGCCCGGCCCCGGCACCGACAGGTTGGGGGCGGCTGGTTTGGGTCTGCTGCCTTCCAGGTCGATGTTGAGGTCGCGCGTGATGCTGCGGTCCTGCGCCTTCTGCGTGCCGGTGCTGACCAGGCCCGGGAAGACGATGATCAGCGCCACCATCACCAGCTGGATCCCCACGAAGGGCACTGCGCCCCAGTAGATGTCCGAGGTCTTGACTTCGCGCGGCGCCACCGAGCGCAGGTAGAACAGCGAGAAGCCGAACGGCGGGTGCATGAACGAGGTCTGCATGTTCACCGCCAGCAGCACGCCGAACCAGATCAGGTCGATGCCGAGCTTGTCCGCCACCGGCCCCACCAGCGGCACCAGGATAAAGGCCAGCTCGAAAAAGTCCAGGAAGAACGCCAGCAGGAAGAACAGCACGTTCACCGCCACCAGGAAGCCGGTCTGGCCGCCGGGCAGCGCGGTCAGCAGGTGCTCGACCCAGATATGGCCGTCTACGCCATAGAACGTCAGCGAGAACACGCGCGCGCCGATCAGGATGAAGATCACGAAGGCCGACAGCTTGAGCGTCGCCTCCATCGCCTGCCGGGTCAGGCCGAGGTCGAGGCGGCGCTTCACCATGGCCAGGATCAGGGCGCCGAGCGCTCCCATGCCGCCGCCTTCGGTCGGCGTGGCCACGCCGACGAAAATGGTGCCAAGCACCAGGAAGATCAGCGCCAGCGGCGGGATCAGCACGAAGGTGACCTTTTCCGCCATCTGCGATAGCAGGCCGAGCTTCAGCGTCTTGTTGATCACCGCCAGCACGAAGGCGAACAGGATCGCCGCGCCCACCGAAACCACCAGGCGCTCATCCAGCGGCGCTTCCGGCTTGTAGAGCTTGTCCACCGCCACGCCCACCGCGATCGACATGGCGGTCAGCACCAGCACCGAGGCGGCGCCGCTCTTGCCGCTGGGCTCGCGGAAGGTGCGGGCCTCGATTGGCAGCGCCGGTGCGGCGACCGGCTTGATGATCGTGACCAGCATCACGTAGAGCATGTACATGCCGGTCAGCACCAGCCCCGGCACGAACGCGCCCTTGTACATGTCGCCGACCGAGCGGCCGAGCTGGTCGGCCAGCACGATCAGCACCAGCGACGGCGGAATGATCTGCGCCAGCGTGCCGGATGCCGCAATCACGCCCGAGGCCAGGCGCTTGTCGTACTTGTACTTGAGCATCAGCGGCAGCGAGATCAGCCCCATCGAGATCACCGAAGCCGCCACCACGCCGGTGGTCGCCGCCAGCAGCGCGCCGACGAAGATCACCGCATAGGCCAGGCCGCCGCGGATCGGGCCGAACAGCTGGCCGATGGTGTCGAGCAGGTCCTCGGCCATGCCCGAGCGTTCCAGGATCAGGCCCATGAAGGTGAAGAACGGGATCGCCAGCAGCGTGTCGTTCTCGATGATGCCGAACAGCCGGCTCGGCAGCGCCTGCAGCAGCTCGGGCGGCAGCATCCCCAGCTCGATGCCGATGAAGGCGAACAGCAGCCCGTTGGCCGCCAGCGCAAAGGCGATCGGGAAGCCCGACAGCAGGAATACGACCAGCGAGGCGAACATGATCGGTGCCATGTTCGCAATCAGGAATTGCGTCATCGTGCGCGCCTCTTATTGTTTTTCAGACGGGGGAGTCTGGTTGGCCTGCGCGATCGCGGCGATTTCCAGCGCCGGATCGACCGCGTGCTTGCGGAAGGCCGAGAACGGCAGTTCTCCCTTCAGGTAGGCGAAGCGCTTGATCAGTTCGGACAGGCCTTGCAGGATCATCAGCAAAAAGCCGGCCACGATCAGGAACTTGGCCGGCCAGCGGATCAGGCCGCCGGCATTGCCGGACATTTCATGGCCGGCGTAGGACAGCCAGAAGTAGGGGATCGACAGCCACAGGATGATCGCGGAAATCGGCAGCAGGAAGAACAGGATGCCGAATACATCGATCCAGACCTGGGTGCGCTCGGAGAAGCGGCCGGCGATGACGTCGATGCGCACATGCTCGTCGCGGCGCAGGGTGTACGGCGCGCCAAGCAGGAACACGCCGGCGAACATATACCACTGCAGTTCCAGCCAGGCGTTGGAACTGACGCTGAAGGTGTAGCGAATGATGGCGTTGCCTGCGCAGACCAGCACGGCCAGCAGGACCAGCCATTTCGCCCACTGCCCGATGAAAGCATTCACGGCGTCGATAAGCCGCGAGATCCTCATAAGGGAAGACATGTGATCGTCCTAGGGATTGGGGGGATACAGGGGTGGCGCGTTAGTCTACGGCGTCGCACGCCCTGCATCTTTAGGGTGAATCCCCAGTTCGTCACATTTTCCGGCCCATTCGCACCGGTCATGCGCTAATTCCGGGCTGATTCCGGCCGGATTCGATATTCCCCGGATCGAATGGCGGCACGGTTCGCCGCCGTTCATGCAATTCGCAACAGTTGTCGGTGCCGGCGCGCGGACAGAAAAAACGGGAGCTTGCGCTCCCGTTGCTGGCCTTTCAGGGTGCCGCTGACGCAGGCTCAGCCGTTCAGCGTCTGGCGTGCCGCGGCAATCGCCGCGCGCACCTGGTCCGGCGCGGTGCCGCCGATATGGTTGCGCGCCGCGACCGAGCCTTCCAGCGTCAGCACGGTGTGCACGTCGTCGCCGATCAGCGCGGCCTGGTCGCCGAGGCCCGAAACCTCGCGCAGCTCGGCCACGCTCAGGTCGGCCAGGTCGCACTGGCGGCTGTCGCAGGCGCGCACGGCGTGGGCCACGGCTTCGTGGGCATCGCGGAAGGGCAGGCCCTTCTTGACCAGGTAGTCGGCCAGGTCGGTGGCAGTGGCGTAGCCCTGCAGCGCGGCGGCGCGCATCGCTTCCGGCTTGACGCTGATGCCCGGCACCATGTCGGCGAAGATGCGCAGCGTGTCGACCACGGTATCGACCGTGTCGAACAGCGGCTCCTTGTCTTCCTGGTTGTCCTTGTTGTACGCCAGCGGCTGGCCCTTCATCAGCGTCAGCAGGCCGATCAGGTGGCCGTTGACGCGGCCGGTCTTGCCGCGCGCCAGTTCGGGTACGTCCGGGTTCTTCTTCTGCGGCATGATCGAGCTGCCGGTGCAGAAGCGGTCGGCGATGTCGATAAAGCCTACGCGCGGGCTCATCCACAGCACCAGCTCTTCCGAGAAGCGCGACACGTGGGTCATCACCAGCGCGGCGGCGGCGCAGAACTCGATGGCGAAGTCGCGGTCCGAGACGGCGTCGAGCGAATTGCGGCAGACGCCGTCAAAGCCGAGCTGCTGCGCGACGAATTCGCGGTCGATCGGATAGCTGGTGCCGGCCAGCGCGGCGGCGCCCAGCGGCAGGCGGTTGACGCGCTTGCGGCAGTCGGCCATGCGCTCGGCGTCGCGCGTGAACATTTCGTTGTACGCCAGCAGATGGTGGCCGAAGGTCACCGGCTGCGCCACCTGCAGGTGGGTGAAGCCCGGCAGGATGGTGTCGGCGTTCTGTTCGGCCAGGTCCAGCAGCGCGCCGCGCAGCGCGCCGAGCAGCACGATGATGTTGTCGATCTCGCTGCGCAGCCACAGGCGGATGTCGGTGGCGACCTGGTCGTTGCGCGAGCGGCCGGTGTGCAGGCGCTTGCCGGCATCGCCGACCAGCGCGGTCAGGCGCGCCTCGATATTCAGGTGGACGTCTTCCAGGTCCAGCTTCCACTCGAAGTTGCCGGCCTCGATCTCGCCGCGGATCTGCGCCATGCCGCGCTCGATCTCGGCGCGGTCGGCCTCGGCGATGATGCCCTGCTTCGCCAGCATGGCCGCGTGGGCCAGCGAGCCCTGGATGTCGAACAGGGCCAGGCGCTTGTCGAAGAACACCGAGGCGGTGTAGCGCTTCACCAGGTCGGACATCGGTTCGGAGAAGCGGGCGGACCAGGCTTCGCCTTTCTTGGCAAGTTGGGAGGTGGACATGGACGTCGGCTGCAGTGGCTCGCGCGGAAGGCGGCCGGCGTGGGAACGGCGGCGGGCGCGAAAAATTGGGAAACGGCGATTATATCGCCCGCCGGCCCACTGGCGGCGCTGGCCGCCACGGCGGCGCGGTCAGTCAGGGCCGGCTGTGGATCACGGGCCCCTTGAACACCACCGGGCCGCTCGGCCCGTCAGACCTGGGCGAGCCGCCGGGCGGCTCGATGCTGACGGCCAGCGCCGGCACGGCGGCCGGCCGTTGTGCCAGCGCCAGACGCGCTTGCGGCCCGCGACCGATTACGCCGAGGGACCGCGGCTGGCCGCCTTCCGGCAGCGCCCACAGCTGCAACACCTGCCGATCGCTCAAGGCCAGGTGATCGAGGCGACGCACCACCAGGTGTCGTGCGCCTGCGTCCCACGACACCAGCATCGCTGGCTGGGCGCGGTCGTCGTTCAGCACGGCGACGAGTTCGGCCGGCGCCGCCTTGCCCTGCTGCGCCAGCCGCAGGCCGAGGCCGATGGCCAGTACCGCCACCAGCGCCATGGTCGCCGCGGCGCCGCGCCAGAACACCGGGGCCGACCACAGGCGCTGCCACCAGCGGTCGCCGCCGACCCCGGAAGCGGTGGCCGCGGCGGGTCGCGTACGGGCCTCGGCCGCCTTCCAGCCAAGCCGTTCCTCGATCCCGCACCAGACCTTGTCGACCGGCTCGGCCGCCGCCTGCAGTTCGGCTACCCCGGCCAGCCGCGCCTGCCAGCGGTGAATCGCCGCGCGCACCGCCGGCTCGTCATGCGCCAGCCGCTCCAGGCGCCGGCGCGCGCCGCCCCGCAGCACGCCCAGCGCGTACTGGGCGGCAATCCGGTCGAGCAGGTCGGGATGGCTGGCCAGCTTCATGCCGCGCCCTCCATGCAGTGGCGCAGCCGCTCCAGTCCGCGCCGGATCCAGGACTTGACCGTCCCCAGCGGCGCGCGCAGGCGCGCAGCGAGTTCGGCGTGGCTCAGGTCCTGCAGGTAGGCCAGCATGATGGCCTGGCGCTGCGGCTGCTCCAGCCGCTGCAGGCAGCGGTTGAGCGCGCGTGCCTGCTGGCTGGCCTCGACCAGTTCGGCGGGCCCGGCCGCGTCGTCGGCCAGCCATTCGCCCAGGCCGTCCTCCAGTTCGACCGTCTGCGGCACGCGCGCCGCAGACGCCCGGCGCAGGCAGTCCAGCGCGCGGTTACGCACGATCGCGGTCATCCACGTCATCGGCGCGGCCAACTGCGGCCGGTAGTCGCCGGCGTGGTGCCAGATGCTGACAAAGCTCTCCTGCACGACATCCTCCGCCCAATCGCGCCTGCCCGTAATACGCAGCGCAAGGCCAAACAGTTTCGTCGCGGTGAGGTCGTAGAGCGCGCGCAGCGCCTGGCGCTCGCCCACGGCCACGGCCTGCAACAGTTCCTCCAGCCGGTCGGGACTGGCGGGCGCGGCATAGGACGGCTGCGGGGAGGGGGACACCGGGACGGCTCCTTGCACGGAAGCTTTGCCGGATTATAGGTAGCGCCGCATCCAAACGCCCGGCGCCTGCGTAGATGTTGGCAGGCGCAAGCCAGGCACCCCGTTCCAGGGGCGCCACGTTGTCATCCCTCACTGGAGAACACCATGGACCGCATGTCACAGAGGACCGCGCGCAAGTCCGAAGTCATCGTCACGTTGCCCGATTCACGGCGGCGCGGGCTGCTCAAGGCGCCCGGCCTGTTCGCGCTGGGCTCGCTGGCCGTCGTCACGCTCGGCGAGTCGATGCCGGCCTGGGCGCAGACGCAGTCGGGCAGCACCAAGGACGACATCAATATCCTCAACACCGCGCTCGGCCTCGAATACCAGGCGATCGCCGCGTACCAGGTCGGCGCCGAAAGCGGGCTGCTGCAAAAGCCGGTGCTGGCCACCGCGGTCAAGTTCCAGGACCACCACAAGGCCCATGCGCAGGTGCTGGCCGGGACGGTGTCGAAGCTCGGCGGGACACCGGTGGTGGCGAAGAGGGCGTCGGCCTATGAGTTCCCGACCGACAAGCTGAAGACGCAGGCCGATGTGCTGCGCTTTGCCGCCGGGCTGGAGAAGGGCGCCACCGCGGCTTACCTGGGCGTGCTGCCGAATTTCCACAACCGCGAACTGACGCGCGCCGCCGGCAGCATCCTCGGCGACGAGGCGATGCACTGGGCGGTGCTGCTGCATGCGTTAGGGGAGGATCCGGTGCCGGGGGCGTTTGTTGGCTGAAGCGAAAGATCGGCTGAAGCTTGCCGACTGGGTGCTCCCCTCTCCCGTGCGCGGGAGAGGGGCAGGGGGTGAGGGCAGGCGTGTCAACAGCTGAGGGCGGTGGGTTAACACCGTTGGCATTGCTTGGTGTGGTTCCTGATCAAACCGCCCCTCACCCCGGCCCTCTTCCCGTGAGGGGAGAGGGAGGACACCTTGCCTGGGCCAGGTCGGGCGGCTTGGGAGCACCCAAAGCCGCTCTCCTTTTCCGAGGTGTGGGATAACCAATCAACCCGTATTGCGCAGCCCCGCCGCCACCCCATTGATGGTCAGGTGGATCCCGCGCCGTACGCGGATGTCATCGCCATCCTTGCCCGAGCGGAAGCGCTTGAGCAACTCGACCTGCAAGTGGTTCAGCGGATCGAGATACGCGAAGCGGTTCTTGATCGAACGCGCCAGCAGCGGGTTGTCCGCCAGCCGTTCCTGGTGGCCGGTGATCAGCGCCAGCATGTCGCAGGTCAGGTGCCATTCCTTGCTGATGCGGTTGAACACATTGCGGCGCAGCGTGGCGTCGTCGCACAGCTGGGCGTAGCGCGAGGCCACGGCCAGGTCGGTCTTGGCCAGCACCATGTCCATGTTGGACAGCAGCGTCGAGAAGAACGGCCACGTCTTGACCATGCGACGCAGCGTGGACACAGCCTGCTTGCGGGCCTTGTCGTCCGGTGCGCTGTCCAGCAGCGAGCGCACCGCGCTGCCGAAGCCGTACCAGCCCGGCAGCAGCAGCCGGCACTGGCCCCAGGAGAAGCCCCACGGGATCGCGCGCAGGTCTTCGATGCGGCGGTTCTTCTTGTCCATCAGCTTGCGCGAGGCCGGGCGCGAACCCAGGTTCAGGTCCGCGATCTCGGTGATCGGAGTGGTGGCGAAGAAGTAGTCCTTGAAGCCGGGGGTCTCGTAGACCAGGTCGCGGTAGGCGGTGAAGGCGCGGTCCGACAGCTGCTGCATGACGGCCTCGAAGGTATCCAGGTCCTTCGGCGCGTTCTGCTGCGGCAGCAGCGACGCCTCCAGCGTGGCCGCGACCACCGTTTCCAGGTTGCGCCGGCCGATCTCGGCATTGGCGAACTTGCTGTTGATGATTTCGCCCTGCTCGGTCAGCCGGATCTGGCCGTTCACGGTGCCCGGCGGCTGCGACAGGATGGCCTGGTAGGTCGGGCCGCCGCCGCGGCCGACGGTGCCGCCGCGGCCATGGAACAGGCGCAGCTTGATGTTGCGCTGCTCGAACAGCTGCACCAGCTCCAGCTCGGTCTTGTACAGCTCCCAGGTCGAGGTCAGGAAGCCGCCGTCCTTGTTCGAGTCCGAGTAGCCGAGCATCACTTCCTGCTCGACGCCATGGTGGGCGATCACCGAATCGAAGCCGGGCAGGTCCAGGAGGGACTGCATGATGCCGGCGGCATTGCGCAAGTCTTCGATGGTCTCGAACAGCGGGATCACCATCAGTTCCATGCGCGCCGGGTCGGTCTTGCTGCCGAGCGTGCCCTGCAGCATGCCCGATTCCTTCTGCAGCAGCATCACCTCGACCAGGTCCGACAGCGTCTCGGTGTGCGAGATGATGTAGTTGCGCGCGACGCGCTTGCCATAGCGCGCGCGCAGTTCGCGCGCGGCGGCGAAGATCGCCAGTTCCTTGCGGGTCTGCTCCGAATACTCATGCCACGGCAGCGTCAGCAGCCGCGGCTGGCGCAGTTCGGCCAGCAGCAGTTCCAGCTTGCGCGCCTCCGGCAGCGCGGCGTAGTCGGGGGCGATGCCGGCGGCGGCGAACAGTTCGGCGATCACCGCCTCGTGCACGTCCGAGACCTGGCGCATGTCGACCGAGGCCAGGTGGAAGCCGAACACGGCGATGGCGCGCGCCAGCGCGTCGATGCGGTGGCTGGCCAGCGCCTGGCCGTGGTGCGCGCGCAGCGAGTCGATCACGATTTGCACGTCGGCGCCGAAGGCCTCGGCACTGTCATAAGGCTCGGCCGGCGCCACCGGGCGGCGCGTCGCGGCATGGCCGCTCAGCGTCTTGCAGGTGGCGGCCAGGCGCGCGTAGATGCCGATCAGCGCGCGCCGGTAGGGCTCGTCGGCGCGGTGCTCGGAATGGTCGGGCGAGCGCTCGGCCAGTGCCAGCAGTTCCGGGCTGGCATCGACCATCAGCGTCGACATCGACAGCTCGGCGCCCAGCGCGTGGACTTCGTCGAGGTACCAGTCCAGGATCAGCTGTGCCTGCTGGCCGGCGGCATGCTCGAGCGTCTCGGCGGTGACGTTGGGGTTGCCGTCGCGATCGCCGCCGATCCAGGAGCCCATCTGCAGGAACGGCGACAGCGGCGCCGGCTGGGCGCCCGGGGTGCCCTTGCGCTTGCGCGTGGCCGGAAACACCGCGGCGATGTCTTCTTCCAGTTCGCTCATCAGCTGCGGGATGCCGCGCAGGAAGGTGGTGCGGTAGTACGACAGCGCGTTCTCGATTTCGTCCGCCACCGTAAGGCGCGCGTCGCGCAGCATGCGGGTCTGCCACAGCGTGGTGACCTTGGCGCGCAGCTGCGCGGTGTTGTGCTCACGTTCGCGCGCGGTCATCGGCAGGTCGCGCTCGGCCAGCAGCCGGGCGATCTCGCGTTCGGCATCCAGGATGCTCTTGCGCTGGACTTCAGTCGGGTGCGCGGTCAGCACCGGCACGATCAGCGCCTCGTCCAGGAACTTGCGCAGCTGCTTGCCGGTGACGCCGGCGGCATCGATCTTTTCCAGCGCATGCTGCAGGCTGCCGTCCTGCGGCGGCGATCCGGCCAGCGCATGCACGCGGCGGCGGCGGTTGTGGTGCTGGTCCTCGGCGATATTGGCCAGGTGCGAGAAATAGCTGAACGCGCGCACCACCTGGTTGGTCTGGTCGCGCGACAGGCGCTTGAGCAGGCGGTCCAGCTCCGCGCCGGCGGCGCGGTCGTTCTCGCGGCGGAAGCGCACCGCGGTCTGGCGGATGGTCTCGACCACCTCGAAGGCGGCGTCGCCTTCCTGCTCGCGCAGGCAGTCGCCCAGCAGGCGGCCCAGGAAGCGGATGTCCTCGCGCAGCGGCATGTCCTTGTCGGCAGTGCGGCGGGCGGGGGCGGCGGCGATGGTGGTTCCGTTGCTCGACACGATCGAAAGTATGGGCTTGGGCGAGCGCTTGGCTGCGCGGGGGGCGGAGCGGGGCGTCTTGGCGCTGGTTGCGCCGACTACGTCACCTTTTGCGGCGGAAGAATCCTTGGCGGCCGCAGCGGTCTTCCGACCATTGGGGCGCGCAGCATGCTGCGTCATGCAATCTCCTCTTGCTTCTCTAAGCTTATCTAATGGTGCGGGAGGGGCCCTTGGGGCGCGTGCTACCATTGGCGCATGTCGTCCGCCACCCCGTCTTCCTCTGCCGCTGTCGTGTCTCGCAACCTTCCGCAAAAGCTCGTCATTGCCTCCCGGGAAAGCCGTCTGGCCCTGTGGCAGGCAGAACATGTGCGTGCTGCATTGCAACAATACTATCCCGCGTGCGACGTGTCCATTCTTGGCATGACCACGCGCGGAGACCAGATTCTAGACCGTACGCTGTCCAAAGTCGGCGGCAAGGGTCTGTTTGTCAAAGAACTGGAGTTCGCGATGGACGAAGGCCGGGCCGACCTCGCGGTGCATTCGCTCAAGGATGTGCCGATGGAGCTGCCCCCCGGCTTCGCGCTGGCCGCGGTGATGGAGCGCGAGGATCCGCGCGACGCGCTGGTGTCTTCCACTTATGCATCGCTGGACGAGATGCCGCCCGGCACCGTGGTCGGCACTTCCAGCCTGCGCCGCGAAGCCGCGTTGCGCAGCCGCTACCCGCACCTGGTGATCAAGCCGCTGCGCGGCAACCTCGACACCCGGCTGGGCAAGCTCGATCGCGGCGAATATGGCGCCATCATCCTGGCTGCCGCGGGCCTCAAGCGGCTTGGCCTGGGCGACCGCATCCGCGCGCTGATCCCGGTCGAGGTGTCGCTGCCGGCCGCGGGGCAGGGCGCGCTGGGCATCGAAACGCTGGCCAGCCGCCCGGAACTGGCGGAATGGCTGGCGCCGCTGAACCACCAGCCGACCGCGCTGGCCGTCAGCGCCGAGCGCGCCGTGTCGCGCCGGCTGGGCGGCTCGTGCCAGGTCCCGCTGGCGGCGCATGCGCGCTGGGACGGCGACCAGTTGCAGCTAGAGGCCTTCGTCGCGCTGCCCGACGGCACTCGCGCCATCCGCGCCGCGGCAGCCGGGCCGGCCGCCGACCTGGCCGCCGCCGAAGCGCTCGGCCAGGCCTGCGCGCGCGATCTGCTGGCGCAGGGCGCCGAGTCGATCCTGGCCGCGCTGGCCGATCCCGGCGATCCCGCCGCTTCCCAAGCTCCCGCCTGAGGCTGCCCGATGCCCCGCCCGACCGTCGTTGTGACACGACCCGCCGGGCAGTCCCGGCAACTGACCGAGGCCCTGCAGGGCGCCGGTCTGGATGTACTCAGCTTTCCGCTGCTGGCGATCGGCCCGGCCGCTGACGACGCGCCGCTGCGCGCGGCACTGGCACGGCTGGACACGTTTGCGCTGGTGGTCTTTGTCAGTCCCAATGCGATTGCCTTTGCCCTGGACGCGCTGGCCGGCGTGCAAGGCACGGCCGTGGCTCGCTGGCCAGCGCAGGTCGCGGTGGCGGTGGTCGGCCCGGCCAGCGTCGCCGCGCTGGCCGAGCGTGGCATCGCCGCACCGGCGTATCGCGTGATCGCACCTACCGGCGCCAACGCCAGCGGGCCAGGCCATGACGAGCCGGGCCCGGATGCCGAGGCGCTGCGCTTCGACTCCGAAGCCCTGTGGGCACAGCTCGATCCCGCCGCGCTGGCCGGCAAACCGGTGCTGATCATCCGCGGCAACGGCGGCCGCGACTGGCTGGGCGACCGCCTGCGTGAAGCGGGCGCCCGGGTCGAAGCGGTCGAGGCTTACCAGCGCACGCTGCCCGAACCCACCGCCATGCAATGGCAGGCAGTGCGCGACAACCTGCGTCCCGGCGCCGCACCGCACGCCTGGCTGCTAACCAGTTCCGAGGCGGTGCGCAACCTCGACGTGCTGGCGCGCCAGCATCTGTCGCCCCAGGAAGACGCTTCGCTGCGGCAGGTGCAGTGCATCGCACCGCATGCGAGAATCGCCGAACAGGCGCTGGCGCTGGGCTTTGCCCATATCCAGCGCGCCGCGCCCGGCGATGCCGGCCTGCTGGCAGCCTGCCTGCAGTGGGCCGATGGGCATGCCGGCCCCGCGCCATCGAGCACGCCGGCGCCGTCCGGCCTGGCGTCCGCCGCGCCGCCCCAGGCCACGGTGCCGCCGGCCGTCAGCCCGCCTGCCGCAGTTCCTGCAACGTCAACGAAGGTCGAACGCGTGACGCAAGAAACCACGTCCTCCTCCGCCATGCCGCCTGGCGCGGCCTCTGCCCACCCGGCGCACTCGGCGCAGTCCGCGCCGCCTCATGGCGCCGGCAATGCCGGTGCCGCCCGTCCGGCCGCACGCCGCTCCGCGGCGCTATGGGCGCTGGTTGCCGTGCTGGTGGTGGCGACCGCCGGCGGCTTCTGGTGGCTGCAGCAGCGCGTCGACCACCTGACCGGCGAGCTGGCGCGCCGCCAGCAAAGCAACGACGCGCTGGTGCAGGAGTCGCGCGTGCTGACGCGCAACGCGCAGGACACCGTCAAGGAACTGCAAGCCAAGGTCGGCGCGCTGGAAAACCAGGTCGGCGAGACCCGCGACAAGCAGGTGGCGCTGGAACAGGTCTACCAGGACCTGATGCGCAACCGCGACGACTGGGAAATCGCCGAGATCCAGCAACTGCTGACCAGTGCCGGCCAGCAACTGCAGCTGACCGGCAACGTGCAGGTCGCGCTGGCCGCGCTGCAAAGCGCCGACGCGCGCCTGGCGCGCGCCGACAAGCCGCAATACAACCTGCTGCGCCGCGCCATCGCCCGCGATGTGGCGCGCATGAAGGCCGTGCCCGACACCGACCTGACCGGCGCCGCGATCAAGCTGGACGAAGCCATCAACCAGGTCGACGCGCTGCCGCTGCTGTCCAGCGAACGCATGCTCGAGCGCAGCGAGGCCGATGCCCGCAAGGGCGCCGCCACCAACGGCGGCAATGCCGGCAATGGCACCAGCGCGCCGGCCGCCAATGGCACCGGGCCGGGCTGGTTCACCCGCTTCTGGGACTACCTGCGCGAAGAACTGGCGCAGGTGATCCGCATCCGCAAGGTTGACGATGCCGAGGCACTGCTGCTGTCGGGTGACCAGGGCTGGTTCCTGCGCGAGAACGTCAAGCTGCGCCTGCTCAATGCGCGCCTGGCGCTGCTGTCGCGCAACGAGCCCGTGTTTCGCAACGACCTGGCCGCCGCGCAGGCGATGATCGGCCGCTATTTCGATACCAAGTCGCGCCGTGTGCAGGGTGTGCTGACGCTGCTGCGGCAGGCGCAGGCCGGCGCGGTCACGGTGCAGCTGCCGACCATGGCCGAAAGCCTGGGCGCGCTACAAGCCCTGAAGAAGGAGTAAGCCCATGCGCCTTCTGTTCTGGGTTGCGGTCCTGTTTGGCGGCGCCGTCGGGCTGGCTCTGTTCACGCAGTTCAACCACAGCAATGTGGTGCTGTTCTATCCGCCGTACCGCGTCGAGCTGTCGCTGAACCTGGCGCTGGCCTTGCTGCTGCTGATCTTCTTCGTGGTGTGGACGGTGATGTCCACCATCCGCCATCTGGCCGAGATGCCGCGCCGCGCCGCCGCCTACCGCGAGCGCAGCCGCATGAGCAAGGCCCAGGCGGCACTGCGCGAGTCGATCGAAAACCTGTTCGCCGGCCGTTTCGCGCGGGCCGAGCGGTGCGCGCGCGAAGCCCAGTCATGGGACGACCAGGCCCAGACCGCCGCGCTGATCGGCGCGCGCGCTGCCCACCGCATGCAGGAAACCGGTCGGCGCGATGCGTGGATGGCGCAGGTGACCGACCCCGAGCGCGAGCAGGCGCGGCTGGTGTCGATGGCCGAACTGCTGGTCGACGCCCGCGACGCCGACGGCGCGCTGGAAACCATCGCCCAGCTGCAGTCGCAGGGCGCGCGCCAGATCCACGTGCAGCGCATCGCGCTGCGCGCGCACCAGCACTTGAAGAACTGGTCCGAAGTGCTGCGCCTGGCGCGCTCGCTGGAGAAGCGCAACGCGCTGCATCCGGTGCTGGCGCTGCGGCTCAAGCAGATGGCGGTCGAGGCCATGCTGGATGAGCGCCGCCACGATGCCGACGCGCTGTCGGAGTTCTGGCGCTCATTGTCCGCCGATGAGCGCCGCGCCACCCGCATAGCCGAACCGGCGGCGCGCTACTTCGCGGCACTGGGCCGGCAGAACGACGCCCGCCGCATCATCGAAGACGCACTCAAGGTCAACTGGGACAGCCGGCTGGTGCTGCGCTATGCCGATTGCGCCGTGCCGGGCCACGCCCTGCCGCAAATCCAGCAAGCCGAGAAATGGCTGGCGGCGCATCCCGCCGACGCCGATCTCTATTACACGCTGGGCGTGCTGTGCCTGGGCGAGAAGCTGTGGGGCAAGGCGCAATCCAGCTTCGAACGCGCGCTGAAATATGCCGATCCCGCCCAGCAGCGCCGCCTGCGCGTGCGCACGCACCTGGCGCTGGCGCGGCTGTTCGAGGAAACCGAACGCTTCGAGGATGCGCAGCGGCACTATCGCGAAAGCGCGATGCTGGCCGCCTGAACCCGCGCCTCAGGCGGGTTCAGTATCCGTGCCGGCAACCTGCGCGCTGCCGGCACGCTTCACCACCTCATAGCGTCGCAGCGTTTGCTGGCGCGCGACGTCGTGCTGCACCAGCGGGCGCGGGTAGTTGTCGCCCAGGCGCACGCCGGCATCGGCCAGTACCGACGCGGGCGCGGTCCACGGCGCATGCAGGTACTTGTCCGGCAAGGCCGCCAGTTGCGGCAGGTATTTGCGGATAAAGCGGCCCTGCGGATCAAACTTCTGCGATTGCGTCACCGGATTGAAGATGCGGAACCACGGCTGTGCATCGCAGCCGGTGGATGCGGCCCATTGCCAGCCGCCGTTGTTGGCGGCCAGGTCGAAGTCATTGAGCTGGTCGGCAAAGTACTGCTCGCCGCGGCGCCAGTCGACGCCAAGGTCCTTGGCCAGGAAGCTGGCGGTGACCATGCGCAGGCGGTTGTGCATATAGCCGCTTTGCCGGATCTGCAGCATCGCTGCGTCGATCAGCGGGTAGCCGGTGGCGGCGTCGCACCAGGCGCGGAAATAGCGCTCGGCGGTGTCGCCATCCTGCCAGCGGATCGCGTCGTAGGCCGGTTGGAACGCCGCGCCCGCGGCCACGCGTGGATGGTGATGCAGGATCATGAAGTAGAAATCGCGCCAGATCAGTTCCGACAGCCACACCGCGGCGCCGGCGCTGTCGGCGCCGCCGCGCAGCATGGCCTCGTGTGCGGCGCGTGCCAGCGTGCGGATCGAGATGGTGCCGAAGCGCAGGTGCACCGACAGGTAGCTGGGGCCGCGCAGGGCAGGGTAGTCGCGGCGGCGGCCGTAGTCACCCATGCGCCCGGTGAATTCGTCGAACAGCGCCTGTGCACCGGCGGCGCCGGCGGGCATCGCGATCTCGGCGAGGTTGCTGGCGCGAAAGCCCAGCTGTTCGAGCGTCGGCACGGGCTGGCTGTACGCGGCGGGCACAGGCGCCAGCGCCGGCAGGTATGGGTCGACAGGATAAGGACGCAGGTCGAACGGCTGTACGGTCCTGAGCCAGGCATTCTTGTACGGGGTGAACACCGCGAAGGGCTTGCCCTGGCCGTTCAGGATCTCGTCGCGCTCGAAGACTGCCTGATCCTTGAAGGTAAAGAGCGCGCAGGTCTGCGCCGACAGCGCCTGGCGCACCGCTTCGTCGCGGGCGTTGGCGGCGGGCTCGTAATCGTGGTTGGCGAAGACCGCCTCGGCTTCCAGTTTGCGTGCCAGCAGCGGGATGGCGTTCTGCGCGCGGTCGTGCAGCACGATCAGGCCGCCGCCGGCCCCGGCCAGCACCTGCGCCAGCTCCAGCAGCGATTGGCGGATGAACTCGACCCGGCGGTCGGCCTGCAGTCCGTGCGCCAGCAGCGGATCGAGAATGTCGCGGTCGAACACGAACACGCACCACACCTGCGCGCAGTGCCTGAGGGCATAATGCAGCGCCGCGTGGTCGGTGGCGCGCAGGTCGCGCCGGAACCAGACCAGCCCGCGCGCAAAGGTCTTGCCGATCCGGTACGGTGGCCGGGACGTAGCCGGGTTGGCTGCTGCCTGCATGTTCGCGTGCCTGTCTGACGGGTTGGCCGGCGCGGAACGTGGTGGAACGCCGGATCGATCGCGCCGATACCCTAACATAGCGGTACGGAGCCGGCACGCCGCCGGCCGCCACGCCGCAATCCCATTTTCTACAGAAGCTCATGACTCTCGACCGCATTCTTCAATCCCAAGGCTTTGGCACGCGCCGGTACTGCGGCGACCTGATCGCCGCCGGGCTGGTCGAGGTCAACGGCGAACTATGCGAAGACCCGCGCGCGCAATTCGACGTGGATGGCCTGCGCCTGACCGTCGACGGCGAGGCATGGCTGGCCTGCACCAAGGCCTACCTGATGCTGAACAAGCCGACCGGCTATGAGTGCTCGCAGCGCCCGCGCCACCACCCCAGCGTCTACAACCTGCTGCCGGTGCCGCTGCGCCAGCGCGAGGTGCAGGCCGTGGGGCGGCTCGACCACGACACCACCGGCCTGCTGCTGCTGACCGACGATGGCCAGTTCATCCATGCCCAGACTTCGCCCAAGCGCAAGGTGCCCAAGGTCTACGAAGTGACCACTGCCGAGGCGGTCACCCCAGAGCAGGCCGAGGCGCTGCGCAGCGGCGTGCAACTGCTGGATGAACCGGCGCCGATCGCGGCGGAAGCCTGCGAGATCACCGGCGAACGCAGCCTGCGGCTGACCCTGGTGCAAGGCAAGTACCACCAGGTCAAGCGCATGGTCGCGGCCGCGGGCAACCACGTCGACGCACTGCACCGCAGCGCCATCGGCAGCCTGCAGCTCGATCCGGCACTGGCCGAAGGCGAGTGGCGCTGGCTGACGGCGGACGAACTGGCCGCGCTGACGAGCAAGGCCTGAGCCTCGCGGCGGCGGCGGCGGGTGGCGGAGCGCCCATTGCTGCACTGGAACGCCCGCCAATCTTTTCCGGAAGACCCCCGGCGATTTGATAAAATGCAAGGCATGGCGAAGCCCGAAGCACCCATCAATCTGACCAATCAGTTCCTGATTGCCATGCCCGGCATGGCCGATCCGACCTTTTCGGGTTCCGTCGTCTATCTCTGCGAACACAATGAGCGTGGCGCGCTGGGGCTGGTGATCAACCGGCCCATCGACATCGACATGGCCACGCTGTTCGACAAGATCGACCTCAAGCTCGAGATCCAGCCCGTGGCGCACCAGCCGGTCTATTTCGGCGGCCCGGTGCAGACCGAGCGCGGCTTCGTGCTGCACGACCCGGTGGGTGTCTATGTCTCGTCGCTGGCCGTTCCGGGCGGGCTGGAGATGACCACTTCCAAGGACGTGCTCGAGGCAGTGGCCAACGGCAGCGGCCCGCACCGCTTCCTGCTGACGCTGGGCTATTCCGGCTGGGGCGCCGGCCAGCTGGAGGAAGAACTCAGCCGCAACGGCTGGCTGACCGTCCAGGCCGATCCCGAGATCATCTTCAGCGTCCCGCCCGACGAGCGCTTCGCCGCCGCCATCCGGCTGCTCGGCATCGACTTCACCATGCTGTCCGGCGAGGCCGGGCATGCCTGACGCCGTGGGGCGTGAACTGCCCCGCGACGGCACGGTCCTGGCATTTGACTACGGCGAAAAAAAGATCGGCGTTGCGCTGGGCAACTTCATCACGCGCGAGGCGCGTGCCCTGACCATCCTGCCCAATATCACCGTGGAAGGCCGCTTCGAAGCCGTGGCGGCGCTGATCCAGGCATGGAACCCGGTGCAGCTGATTGTCGGCATGCCGGTCAATCCCGAAGGCGGCGAGCAGCCGTCGATGAAGCTGGCGCGGCGCTTCGGCAACCAGCTCAATGGCCGCTTCGGCCTGCCGGTGGAGTGGGTGGACGAGCGCTATACCTCGCGCGCCGCGTCGATGGCCGGCGCCCGCCGCGGCGAGCTCGATGCCGAGGCCGCCCGCATCATCCTGCAACAGTATTTCGACCAATTCCCGCTATGACGCAGATCTCCGTTCCCGACGCCGAGTCGCTGTACCGCAAGCTGCTGGACCAGGCCAAGGCCCTGATCGCCGAGGCCGAGCGCGCGCGCTGGTCGGTGGCCGGCATCCATTCCGGCGGGGCATGGATTGCTGCGCGACTGGCGGCGGACTTGCAGTTGCCCGATCATGGTGTGATCAACGTGGCCTTCCATCGCGACGACTATGCCAAGAAGGGGCTGCATAGCCAGGCCGAGCCGACCACGCTGCCGTTTGCCGTCGATGACCGCAACATCCTGCTGATCGACGACGTGCTGGCCACCGGCCGCACCATCCGCGCCGCCGTCAACGAGCTGTTCGACTATGGCCGCCCCGCGCGCGTGGCGCTGGGCGTGCTGGTCGACCGCGGCGGCCGCCAGCTGCCGATCGCCGCCGACCTGTGCGCCGCCGAGATGACGCTGCCGCCCGGCACGACCCTGGTGCTGTCGCGCCAGGGCGAAGGCGCCGCCGCCCGATTCGCCTTCGCGACCGAACCTACCGATTCCGCCCCTGGCTGAACCGGCACCGTGGGGGCGCCCAGCGCGCCCGAGACCCCGCCCCGAGACCAGATCACCTCCCGTTTTTTGCCCGCGCCCGACCAGCCATGACCAAGACGTTCCGCAACCCGCAGCTCACCAAGAACGGCGAACTGAAGCACCTGCTCTCGATCGAGGGGTTGTCGCGTGACATGATCACGCACATCCTCGACACCGCCAGCCAGTTCGTCTCGCTGTCCGACTCCGACCGCGATGTCAAGAAGGTGCCGCTGCTGCGCGGCAAGAGCGTGTTCAACCTGTTCTTCGAGAACTCCACCCGCACCCGCACCACCTTCGAAATCGCCGCCAAGCGGCTGTCGGCGGACGTGCTGAACCTGAACATCAACGCCTCGTCGACCAGCAAGGGCGAGTCGCTGCTGGACACCATCAACAACCTGTCGGCCATGTCCGCCGACATGTTCGTGGTGCGCCATGCCAGCTCGGGCGCACCGTACCTGATCGCCGAGCACGTCGCCCCGCACGTGCACGTGATCAACGCCGGCGACGGCCGCCATGCGCATCCGACGCAGGGCCTGCTGGACATGTACACCATCCGGCATTTCAAGAAGGACTTCACCAACCTGACGGTGGCCATCGTCGGCGACATCCTGCACTCGCGCGTGGCCCGCTCCGACATCCACGCGCTGACCACGCTGGGCGTGCCCGAAGTGCGCGCCATCGGCCCGCGCACGCTGCTGCCGTCCGGGCTGGAGCAGATGGGCGTGCGCGTGTTCCACAACATGGAAGAGGGCCTCAAGGGCGTGGACGTGGTCATCATGCTGCGGCTGCAGAACGAGCGCATGAGCGGGGCGCTGCTGCCCTCCGCGCAGGAATATTTCAAGGCCTACGGCCTCACGCCGGAGCGGCTGGCGCTGGCCCGGCCCGATGCCATCGTGATGCACCCGGGCCCGATGAACCGCGGCGTTGAGATCGACTCCGCCGTGGCCGACGGCCCGCAGTCGGTGATCCTGAACCAGGTGACCTTCGGCATCGCCGTGCGCATGGCGGTGATGGGCATCGTGGCGGGCAATGGCGACGAATGAGCGGTTACGAATGACGCAGTCGAGCCACAACACACCGAACCAGCCAAGCGACACGACAAGCCAAGCTATGAAGATTCACATCCAGGGCGGCCGCCTGATCGATCCGGCCAGCAACACCGACGCCGCGCAGGACCTCTTTATCGCCGCCGGCAAGATCGTCGGCGTCGGCAGCGCCCCGGCGGACTTCACCGCCAACAAGACCATCGACGCCCGGGGCCTGATCGTGTGCCCCGGCCTGGTCGACCTGTCCGCACGCCTGCGCGAGCCCGGCTACGAATACAAGGCCACGCTGGAATCCGAAGTGGCGGCCGCCACCGCCGGCGGCGTGACCAGCCTGGTCTGCCCGCCCGACACCGACCCCGTGCTCGACGAGCCCGGCCTGGTCGAAATGCTGAAGTTCCGCGCCCGCACCCTCAATCAGACCCACGTCTACCCGCTCGGCGCGCTGACGCTGGGCCTGAAGGGCGAAACCCTGACCGAGATGGGCCAGCTGACCGAAGCCGGCTGTGTCGGCTTCAGCCAGGCCGAGGCGCCGGTGCGCAATACCCAGGTGCTGCTGCGCTCGCTGCAATACGCGCAGACCTTCGGCTTCACCGTCTGGCTGCGCCCGGAAGACCCGTTCCTGGGCGGCGGCGTCGCCGCCAGCGGCGCCGTGGCCTCGCGCCTGGGCCTGTCCGGCGTGTCCGTGATCGCCGAGACCGTGCGCCTGCACACCATCTTCGAACTGATGCGCAGCACCGGCGCCCGCGTCCACCTGTGCCGGCTGTCGTCCGCCGCCGGCCTGGAACTGGTGCGCCAGGCCAAGCGCGAAGGCCTGAATGTGACCTGCGACGTCAATATTCACCACGTCTCGCTGACCGACATGGATATCGGCTACTTCAACTCGCAAATGCGCTTCTCGCCGCCGCTGCGCAGCCCGCGCGACCGCGACGCCATCGTCGCCGCGCTGGCCGACGGCACCATCGACGCCCTGTGCTCGGACCACACGCCGGTGGACGACGACGAAAAACTGCTGCCCTTCGCCGAGGCATCGCCGGGCGCAACCGGCCTGGAACTGCTGCTGCCGCTGACGCTGCGCTGGGCCAGCGAGCACAAGGTCCCGCTCGCCCAGGCCCTGGGCCGCATCACCGTCGAACCCGCCCGCGTCATCGGCCTCAAGGCCGGCACGCTGGCCGTCGGCAGCGCCGCCGACGTGTGCGTGTTCGATCCGAAGCAGGTCTGGAAAGTCGACCGCCGCTCCCTCAAGAGCCAGGGCAAGAACTCGCCGTGGCTCGGCTACGAAATGGAAGGCAAGGTCCGCATGACCCTGGTCGGCGGGCAAGTCGTCTATGGCAACCACGCCCAGGCATGATCTGGCTGCGCAAGACCGCACTGGTCCTGCACCTGCTGCGCGGGCTGCTGACTTGCGCCTTGCTGTTCCCGTGGCTGGGCGTGCGCTCGCGCGAATGGCATATCCGCCGCTGGTCGCGGCGGCTGTTGCGCATCTGCGGGGTGGAAGTCGAGGTGGTCGACGCCACCGGCGCTGCGCACACCGGTGCGGCGCGGCAGGGGGCGATGGTGGTGTCAAACCACATCTCCTGGCTGGATATCTATGTGATCCACAGCTGGCAGCCGGTGCGGTTTGTCGCCAAATCGGAGATCCGCAGCTGGCCACTGGTCGGATGGCTGTGCGAGAAGACCGGCACCATCTTCATCGAACGCGGGCGCAAGCGAGATGCGCATCGGGTGCTGCATGACATTACGGATGTGATGTTGCAGGGGGATCTGGTGGGGGTGTTTCCGGAGGGGACGACCACTGACGGAACGGCCGTGCTGCCGTTCCATGCCAACCTGATGCAGGCGCCGATCTCGGGCGGACTGCCGGTGCAGCCGCTGGGATTGAACTACCTCGACGCCGCCACGGATCAGCCGACGCTGGCCGCCGCCTATATCGGCGACACCACGCTGCTGCAATCGCTGGAGGCGGTCCTGCGCGCGCCACGGATCAAGGCCCGGCTGGTGGTCGGGCCGGCGCTGGTGCCGGCCTCAGGCGATCGCCGTGAACTGGCGGCTTCCGCCAGGGAAGTCGTCGCTCATCTCAGCCAGGGCGCCGCGGAGCACGCCGCCACCGTGGCTGGCCGGCTCAATCAAGCGCCGGCACCCGCCGGCGCGCCGCAGCCAGCGTCCGCTGCCATCGGCTAGCCATTCTGTCGTCCCTGCCAACGCAGGATTGCGAGTCAGGCCAGCGGGTCACAATATTGCGGGCAATCCACCTGGATGACAGTCCGCTCGGCAGGATCCTGCGTCAGACGCGCCGCCGTCAGCTTGCCACCCCAGACGCAGCCCGTATCCAGCGCCATCAGGTTCGGCCGCATAACCAGGCCTAGCGTCGACCAGTGCCCGCAGACCACCGTCACGTCCTCTGTACGCCGGCCAGGCACGTCGAACCATGGCAGGAACCCATCCGGCGCCTTGCCCGGGCCATCCTTGGTCTTGAAGTCCATCACACCGTCGAGAGTGCAGTAGCGCAGGCGGGTGAGGGCATTGACCACCACGCGGTGACGGTCTATGCCGCGCAGGCCATCGTGCCAGCGGTCGGGGGTGTTGCCGAAGATGTCGGCGAGGAAGCCTTGCCAGTTGGGGCCCTGCAGTTGTTCTTCGACCTCGTGGGCAAGGTCGATCACCTGGGGGGCCGACCATTGGGGGAGGACGCCGGCGTGGACCAGCAGGAAGTTGTTTTCCAGCAGGGCCAGGGGGCGGTGGCGGAGCCAGGTGAGGAGGTCCTCACGGTCGGGGGCGGCGAGGATGTCGTCCAGCGTGTCGTGGCGGCCGATTTTGCGGACACCGGACGCGACGGCGAGAAGGTGGATGTCGTGGTTGCCGAGGACGGTTTCGGCGCGGTCTCCCATGGCGCGGATGGTGCGGAGGGTTCGGAGGGAAGCGGGGCCGCGGTTGACGAGGTCGCCGACGAAGCGCATGCCCGGCTGCGCGGGCATGCAAGCTAGCAAGGCGTCGAGGGAAGGCGCGCAACCTTGCAGGTCACCGACAGCGTAAAGTGATGTATGTGTAACGTCGTTGTGTGGCATCGGTTCCAGGGAGAAAAAATTCGCTTCTATTTGTAGTTTTGTGACCGATATACCGTGACACGGTTACATGAGGCTACAAAAAGTGGACGTCCGCCCCTAAGCTGAGGCATTCAGTCAGATAGAATACCGCCACTTCTGCAGGCACTTAAGGCCCCGCCGTCCAGGAAGAGGACAAGGTGGGCGCTCGGCTTTTGTCGGGTCATCGAAACATATCGAGGCAAGGAGCAAGTTTTGTCCCATATTTTGGTCACTGGGGGCGCCGGGTTCATTGGCGCCAATTTCGTTCTGGCATGGCTGAGCGACAAATCGGCGGATGGGGTCGTCAACGTCGACAAGCTCACCTATGCGGGCAATCGGAAGACGCTGACGTCGGTAGAGGACGATCCACGGCACGTGTTCTCGCAAACGGATATTTGTGATCGTGAGGCACTGGACAAGCTCTTCGCCACTTACAAGCCTCGTGCTGTGGTGCACTTCGCGGCCGAAAGTCATGTGGATCGGTCCATTCATGGGCCCGGCGAGTTTATCCAGACCAATATTGTTGGCACGTTTACGCTGCTCGAAGCCGCGCGCGCCTATTGGAGCGGGCTGGCAGAACCCGTCAAATCCGACTTCCGCTTCCTCCATGTGTCGACCGACGAAGTGTTTGGCTCGTTGAGCGAAACCGATCCGCAGTTCTCGGAAACGACTCCATACGCGCCCAACAGTCCGTACTCGGCCTCCAAGGCCGCCTCGGACCACCTGGTGCGAGCGTATCACCATACCTACGGCTTGCCGGTTCTGACGACGAACTGCTCGAACAACTACGGGCCCTATCATTTCCCGGAAAAGCTGATCCCGCTGGTGATCGCCAACGCCCTGGCCGGCAAACCGCTGCCCATCTATGGCGATGGGAAGAACGTGCGTGACTGGCTGTACGTGCGCGACCACTGCTCGGCCATCCGCGAGGTGCTGTCGCGCGGCCGCCTTGGCGAAACCTATAACGTGGGCGGCTGGAACGAGAAGACGAATTTGGACGTTGTGCATACCCTGTGCGACCTGCTTGACGAACTGTCGCCCAAGGCCACCGGCTCGTACCGTGACCAGATTACCTTCGTCAAGGATCGTCCGGGGCATGATCGCCGCTATGCGATCGATGCACGCAAGCTGGAGCGCGAGCTGGGCTGGAAGCCGGCCGAGACGTTTGAGACTGGCCTGCGCAAGACCGTGCAGTGGTACCTGGATAACCAGGCGTGGGTCCAGGACGTGATGTCGGGGGAGTATCGGAATTGGGTGGCGAAGCAATATGCCGCTTGAGGACGGCATGTTTCCAAGGATCCTGCTCATCGGCGCCAATGGGCAACTGGGTTTCGAGCTGACACGCAGCCTCGCGCTGCACGGAACCGTGGTGGCGGTGGACCGCCGTCAATGCGATCTGACCGATGCCGACAGTGTGCGAGGTGCCGTCCAGGCGGCGCGACCGGACATCGTCGTCAATGCCGCAGCCTACACCGCTGTCGATCTCGCGGAGCGGGAGATCGACCTGGCCAATGCTGTCAATGTGGACGCGCCGGGGATTCTGGCAGAGGAAGCAGCGCATCTGGGCGCACTGGTCGTTCATTATTCAACTGACTACGTTTTCGACGGCGAGAAGCCGGGCCCATATGTCGAGACCGACGCGCCCAATCCGTTGTCCGCTTATGGCAAGTCGAAGCTCGGCGGCGAGCGCATGATCCAGGCTGCGACGGCGAATCACTTGATTTTCCGTACGAGCTGGGTCTACGGCTTGCACGGCGGCAATTTCCTGAAAAGCATTGTCCGTGCTGCAACGACTCGCGAATCGCTGAGCGTGGTGTCGGATCAGTGGGGTGCCCCAACCCCGGCCTCGCTGGTCGCGGACGTCACGGCTGTAGCCGTGGGCCGGTACCTGAACCGGGCGAAGCAGGATTTCGTTCCAGGGGTTTATCACCTGGCTGCGCTGGGCGAAACCAATTGGTGCGACTATGCAAAACTGATTGTCCGGTATCTCACGGACAATGGCGTGCCTCTGTCACTTGGCGCAGAAAATATCCGCGCGATCACTGCAGAGGAATACGGCAGCCCCGCACCGAGGCCGGCAAATTCTCGTCTCGATACATCAAAGGTGCGGGACGGGTTTGGCATTGCGATACCCGAGTGGCACCGCGACGTGGAGCGTACTTTACGCGAATTCATCGATATCGCGGAGTTCGCACTGGTAACGGATGCCTGCAAGACATCGAAAGAGTAGACATGAAACGTAAAGGCATAATTCTGGCGGGTGGCTCTGGCACCCGTCTGTATCCCATCACGCGATCGGTGTCCAAGCAGCTGCTTCCCGTTTACGACAAACCGATGATCTATTACCCGCTGAGCACGCTGATGCTCGCAGGTATTCGTGACATCCTGGTGATTTCGACGCCGCAGGACACCCCCCGCTTTACCGACATGCTGGGTGACGGCAGCCAGTGGGGCCTGAACATCGAGTATGCGGTGCAACCATCCCCGGATGGACTGGCCCAGGCCTTTGTTATTGGCAAGTCCTTCGTTGGCTCCGATCCGTCTGCGCTGATTCTTGGCGACAACATTTTTCACGGTCACGATCTGGCCAAGCAATTGCAGCGCGCGGCGGCGCGCGAGGCGGGCGCCACCGTGTTTGCCTATCATGTGCACGACCCGGAGCGTTATGGGGTGGTCGAATTCGATGCAAATTTCCGTGCCTTGTCGCTGGAAGAGAAGCCGGCTCAGCCTCGCTCCAACTATGCCGTGACTGGCCTGTATTTCTATGACAATCAGGTCTGCGACATCGCGGCGGATATCAAGCCTTCGGCCCGTGGTGAACTCGAAATTACGGATGTGAACAAGCGCTACCTGGAAGCCGCCCAGCTGGAAGTCGAGATCATGGGCCGCGGCTATGCTTGGTTGGACACCGGTACTCACGATTCGCTGCAGGAGGCCGCCACGTTCATCGCGACACTGCAGAAGCGGCAGGGGCTGATGGTGGCGTGTCCGGAAGAGATTGCCTTCCGCAATCAATGGATCTCGGCAGATACGATGCAGAAGATTGCGTCGGAATTGGCGAAGAACGGTTATGGCCAGTACCTCCAGCAGGTATTGAAGGAGTCGATTGCATGAGCATGAATATTGTCAAGACGGCTTTGCCCGAGGTGCTTATTCTCGAGCCCAAGGTGTTTGGCGACGACAGGGGTTTTTTCTTTGAAAGCTTCAATGCGCGCCAGTTCGAGGATGCTACGGGATTAAAGCGGGACTTTGTACAGGACAATCATTCGCGCTCGGCGAAGAATGTCCTGCGCGGCTTGCACTACCAGATCCAGCAGCCCCAAGGGAAGCTGGTGCGCGTGGTAGCGGGTTCCGTGTTCGATGTGGCAGTGGATATCCGCCGGAGTTCGCCGAATTTCGGCAGGTGGGTTGGCGTGGAGCTTTCAGCCGAAAACAAGCGCCAGCTGTGGGTGCCCGAAGGCTTCGCGCATGGCTTTGTGGTGCTGTCGGAGAGCGCGGAGTTCCTCTACAAGACCACCGACTACTATGCCCCGCAGTTCGAGCGATCGCTGCGCTGGGATGATCCAGCATTGGGCATCCAATGGCCAATCGACGGAGCGCCAGTGCTCTCTAAGAAGGACGAGGACGCACCGGCTTTTGCAGTTGCTGAATTGTTTGAATGATTAAATAGATCTTTGAATTCCTGGGAGAAATAAATGGCAATCCAATTGTTCGTACCCAATTTCCGTGTCCAAGAATGCCTGAAAGAAATCCAGGAATGCCTGGAAAAAGGCTGGACTGGGCTCGGCTTCAAGACCAATGCAATGGAGGAAGCCTGGAAGTCCTACACGGGTCTGCCGTATGCGCATTTCCTCGGCTCCAATACCGTTGGGCTGCACCTTGCTTTCGAACTCTTTAAGACCAAGTATGGCTGGGCGGACGGCGATGAGGTCATCACCACGCCGCTGACCTTTGTTTCCACCAACCACGCCATCTTGTATTCCGGGCTGACGCCGGTCTTCGCCGATGTCGACGACTCGCTGTGCCTGGACCCGGACAGCATTGCCGAGCGCATCACGGATCGCACCCGCGCCGTGATCTTCGTTGGTTTGGGTGGCAATGTTGGCCAGTACGACAAGGTGGTCGCGCTGTGCAAGGAAAAGGGCATCAAGCTGGTACTAGACGCGGCCCATATGTCCGGTACCCGCTATCACGGACGCCACGTCGGGCACGACGCCGATGTCACGGTGTTCAGCTTCCAGGCCGTGAAGAACCTGCCGACCGCCGATTCGGGCATGATCTGCTTCCAGGAAGCCGAAGATGACGAGCGCGTTCGCAAAATGACGTGGCTGGGCATCAACAAGGACACGTTTGCGCGTACTACGACGCAAGGTGCCTACAAGTGGATGTACGACGTGGAAGAGGTCGGCTATAAGTACCACGGCAACTCCATCATGGCAGCGATCGGCCTGGTCCAGCTCAAGTACCTGGACAATGACAACGCGTACCGCCGCCAACTGGCAAACTGGTATGAGGAACTGCTGTCGGGCCATGACAATATCCGCCTGACGACGATCACTGAAGGCTGTGATTCGTCGCGTCACCTGTTCCAGATCCGTGTGAAGAATCGCGACGAACTCATGCTGGCGCTGCACGAGCATGAGGTGTATCCGGGCGTCCACTACCGCGACAATACCGAATACCGGATGTACGCCAGCGGCAAGGGCAAGTGCCCGCGTGCACATGCCGCCAGCAACGAAGTGCTGTCGCTGCCCATGCACATGGGTATCACCCGCAACGACGTCGAATTCGTCTGCGAACTGGTTCGCAAGTACGCTGCATGAAGCCGATCTTCGAGCCCTTCGAAGCCAAGGGGGTGCGTCTGCGCCCCCTAGCGACGGAAGACCTTCCGCTGACGCTGGCCTGGCGCAACCGCGAGGGCGTCAGGCAGCAATTTATCTTCTCCGACGTCCTGACCCTGGAAAGCCACCAGGGCTGGTTTCGAAAGTATTCCGAGAAGCCCGACGATTTCGTGTTCGTAGTGCAGGACCCGGCGAACGGCGTATTGGTTGGCCAGGTTGCGATCTATGACGTAAACACGTCGACCGGCCGCGCCGAGATCGGCCGCTTCGTTGTGTCGCCGGAGGCTGCCGGCCAAGGGAAGATGCGTCGGGCGATCGAGGCGCTGCTGGTGTTCGCGCGCGACAAGCTCGGTTTGTCCAATGCTTACCTCGAGGTACTGGAATCGAACCTCCATGCCGCTCGCATTTACGAGAGGCTGGGCTTCGTGGAAACAGGTCGCCAGGATGGGCGGGTCGTAATGGAGCGTGTACTAGATGACAGTCTATAACAGCAGCCGCAAACATCCGCTGACGGAATACGCTGCTGCAGCCAAACTGTGGCGTGTGTGGCTCCATATGGGGGTGCAGGACGTCAAGGGGCGGTTTCGGAATTCAATGTTGGGGCCGCTCTGGATTCTTATTAACCTTTCGGCCACCATGGGGGCGGTCGGGCTTATCTTCGGGAAGCTGTTTCATCAGCCGATGGAAGAGTTCCTGCCATTTCTGACGCTGGGTCTCGCTATTTGGGGTTTCATGACCTCCGCGTTGACAGAGGGCGGCTCCGCCTTCGTCAACGCCGAAGGTTATATTAAGCAATTTTCCTTCCCCAAGGTAACCTACCTGTATAGGGCCATGGTGCCCTACATTGTGGTCTTCTGTGTGGGCATGCTGGTGTTCTTGGTGGTAGCTCTTGCCTATGGGCGAAAATTCGAAACCGGTGCGCTCTGGTTTTTCCCCGGCTTCTTGCTGTTTATCGTCATCAATTTTTTTCACTTGGTTATCGTTTCCCACCTTGGCGCCAGGTACCGCGATTTACCGCACCTGTTGAGTGGGTTGATCCAGATTGGCTTTTACGTGACGCCGGTGATGTACACCGTTACCATGCTGAAGGATCGCGGTCTCGGTTTTATCTATCAATACAATCCGCTTTATTATCTGATCGAAATCGTCAGGTATCCGCTGCTCAATAACGCCTCGCCTTCCGATGAAGTATGGCTGGTTGCCATCGGCTACGCCGTTCTGATTGGTGCCGTCGCGTTTGCAGTGATGAAGCGTATGTCTCATCGCATCGTCTACGTTCTATGATCCCTGAGTTGAAGATCAGTTTGCGCGATGTACGCGTTCGCTTTGATGTATCCATGCGGCAGGATAGCCTGAAGGGGGCGTTGCTGAATGCTTTCCGTCCCAAGGCCAAGGAACGGGTCGAATACGTGGATGCACTGAAGGGAATTAACCTCGAAATCGCTCACGGGGAACGTGTAGGGTTGGTTGGTCTGAATGGTGCCGGCAAAAGTACCATTCTCAAGGTGATGGCTGGCATTTACCCGCCGACTTCGGGTGAGACGGAGATTGTTGGCCATGTTTCGCCAATGTTTGAATTGGCGACAGGTTTTGAGATGACTCAAACGGGCTGGGATAACATCCGGATTCGGGCGATGCTGTTGGGGTTGGCTCCGGATGAAGTGGAGGCGCGCATCCATAGCATCGCAGAGTTCTCGGAGCTGGGTCATTTTCTGGATTATCCGGTCAAGACCTATTCAGCGGGCATGTTTATCCGGCTTGCATTCTCGGTATCAACTGCCATCAATCCGGAGATATTGTTGTTGGATGAGGTCATGGGGGCCGGGGATTTGGTGTTTGCTGACAAGGCCAAACGCCGGATGTACGAGTTCATGGAGCAAGGCAAGATTCTGGTCTTTTCAAGCCATAGCTTGCCCCTCGTTGAGGACTTCTGTGAACGCGTGATCTGGTTGCGCAAGGGAGAGGTGGCGATGGATGGCCCCACCACCGAAGTTCTGGCCGAATATACACGGCGCGGCGGGCAGTAGTCTTGAACTGAGATTGGATAAAAGCGGAAATTAAGATGCGTGTTTTGGCAATCAGCCCGACAGCCGGCTTGGCGGGTATCGATCAGACGTTTCGGGCGCTCTGCCTTGGTTTCGCGGAGAAGGGACATCACGTGGTCGCGGTGCTGCCACCTGAGGCGAAAATTGCCCCGCAGCTTAATTTTGGTGGCGTTCAGGTGACCCGCTCGAGTTATCTGAAATGGTGGTTTAATCCAGGATTTTCAGACGACAATATTAGCTACTGCCTGGATCGCTCGCGCGAGAGTATCGATTTTCTGGTGCGGTTGATCAGGCGTACCAATCCTGACGTGATTGTCAGTAACACCAGCGTATTCCTGGATGGTTATTTTGCCGCCCGAATTACTGGTCGCCCCCACGTTGCTCATATTCATGCCTTATTCGTCGATAACATCTATACCGCGATGTCCGGGGAGTTTAAGGAATCGATCTATCGCTTGCTGGCCAGCGGTGGTAGTCACATTGTCGTGCCCGCGCAGTCATTACGCGAATCGCTGAGTGAACTGGGATTGGGTCGCAGTGTATCGGTGGTTCATAATGGCGTTGATATCAAGCGGTTTTCACCGCCGGTTGCCCGACGCGACGCAGACGGAATGTTCCGCATCTTGCAGCTCGGTCATTTCAACGACAACAAGAATCAGATGATGCTGCCGGATGTGGCCATGGACATGCTACGCCGGGGTTGTACGGGCTTTCAATTCGCTTTGGTCGGGCCCAGCGAGCCTCAGTATTATGATGCTCTGCATGAGAAAATCATGCGGAATGATCTTGCCAAGTATTTCGATTTGCGCAAGCAGGTAGATGATCCGCTGGATTGTCTCGGCTCGTCAGACATTTATGTGAATACCTCCACCACGGAGACGTTTCCGGTATCGCTGCTTGAGGCACAAGCTTGCGGTCTACCGGTGGTGGCAACGCCGACTATCGGCGCGCGGGAGATTATCCGCGATGGGGAAGATGGATATCTCGTATCGAGTGCTATCGATATGGCGGCAAAGCTCTGCGAGCTGATGTCGGACGCGCCTAAGGTTGCGGAAATGGGCAAGCACGCGCGAGCCAACATTGAAGCGCGCTTCTCCAGTCGGGTATACGTGGATGAGTTTGAGAAGGTTTTGGAGCGGGCTGCCACGCAAAGCCAACAGCCGGACGATCGATGGATGCGGGAAGTCTTCTTCCGCGTGCCGTCCCGTCGCGAGCGGGTAAGGGTTGCGGTTATCGTCCCTGACCGTTCGCAGACGTCTTTTGCGTTGCTGGTGGAAAAGCCGTTTGACCAGCTGCGGCGCGAGGACAAAGGCTTTGAATACACTGTATATGATCTTTCCGAGCTTCATAAGATTAAGCTGGAAGAGGTTGAGTTGGTGTACGTGTTGCGTATATACACCGCTCCTGTAATCGAGATTGTTCGCGGTGCCAAAGCTATAGGTATTCCTGTGGCTTTTGAGACCGATGACAATTATTTCGCGCTTCAGTTTCACAACGGCGAGCCAAGTCATGGCCAGTTTGAGAACCAGGACCTGGCTGACTTGATCTCGTTGGCCGACCGGACGGCAGTGTACTCAGCGGCGATGCGCCATGCCGCCGTTGAGCACAGCGATCGCGTGGAGGTCTTCCGCCCCTATCAGTTGCTCCCCGCGGAAAAACCGAGGTACAAGCCCACCTCGGTAATCGGCTTCATGGGCAGTTTGAAGAAGGACGTGGATTTTGAGTGTGTGATACCTGCGCTGCAAAGGGTTCTGGCAGAAGATCCCAATGTCTCGCTGGAGTTCTTCGGCTTCGTGCCGGCGGAATTTGAACGGAATGAACGAGTGGTGTCGCATCCGTTTAATCCCGACTATGATCAATTCATCTCTTTTTTCCGCTCCAGGCAGTGGGCCGTTGCACTGGCGCCTCTCGCGGATACCGAGTTCAATCGTAGTAAGACAAATAATAAATATCGGGAATACGCTGCGGCGGGTTTTCCGGGTGTCTATTCGGATGTTGAAACCTATCGGAACTATGTCAAGCATGAGGTGACTGGTTGCCTGGCTGCCAACGATGAAGAAGGCTGGTATCGCGCCATCCGCAAGCTTCTCTACGATGAGGATCTTGCGAAGCGGATCGTGTCCGCTGCCTATGACGACATTGCGCGCAGCTTCTCGTTTGAAGACCACTGCATAAACAAGAAGGGGTTGATCTACCAGCTTGTTGATGACAGGCGTGCGCGTGCCGATATTCGCTCCATGAGCCAGAAGACGGTGTGGAGTGTTCCGACGCCGCTCAACCTCCGCTCACGCCTGGATCTGGATGGAAAGGATTTCGTGGCTGCTGCGTTCAGTGGGTTGGCAGGTATGGTGGCAGGTGTGTCCACCATTCCCATGATGGATTTCGCAGATGGCGATGGCGTGATCGGCGCGGAAATCGTCGTTAATAATGAGATTGCGGCACAATCAGTTATTCCGATTAATCACGTCAAAAATAAATCCTTCCTCCGACTCAGCTTCGGGAAGCGCATCGAGGTCGAAGGCACTGACCATGTCGAAATACGTATCTTTACGCGTGGTGCGACCAGCCGTATTTCGCTGGCTGGAGCAGCTCGTATTAGCGGCATCCGCCGCCGTATAGTCCCGGCTATCGGCCTTGAGTTGTCTGATGAATGCTGAATCGGCGTATGCCGGTGCGACTCTTTACGACAATGTCGGACGAGGTTCGTATGAGCGATAACGGTAGCCATGACGCCATTAATGGCGCTGCCGAAGCCGCGCCCAACCTGCAGGCACGTCTTGTTATTGAGGGCGAAATTCCGACCACTCATATTATCGGCCGACTTATTGGCGAGGCGGCCGGTAATGCGGCGGGGGTCTACAAGTTACTCGTATCCAATTTCCTGCCGAGTCGAATGCAGAATAACGCCATTCCCTTGCTCATCCGGGTGGGCGATCCCTCTGCTGCGCCGATGGTGAAATGGATGCTGCGGCGCAAGGTCCAGTATCTGTACTATATCGATGATAACTTTTGGGAGCTGCAGGGCGAGGGGCCGTTGATTGTCTATTATCAGGCAAAGGAGGTGCGTGAGACGCTCGAACTTGTGGTTCGCAACGCCCATACGGTTATCGTCAACTCGCCCCACCTTGGTAAATATTTGCGGGATCGTTTTGCGGCGCCGGTCATCGTGCTGCCTGCGCCTTTCGACTTCAGCCTCTTGTCAGGGCTGGAGCAGCCGCCTGCGCACGAGCATGAGGTTCGGATTGGATTTGCGGGTAGCGCTACGCGTGAAAGGGACTTCATCGCTATTCTCCCTGCGCTGGAGCGAGTGCTGGCTGAAAGGCCGCAGGTGACGATGCACTTCTTTGGTTATTGCCCTCCGTCGCTACATGGCAAGGACCGAGTCGTCTATCACGCCCACATGGGCAGTTACGAGGACTTCATCAGGTTCAAGCATGCTAGCGCCTTGGATATCGGACTGGCCCCCATGGCCGATACGGAGTCGAACCGATACAAGACCAACAACAAGTACCGCGAATACGGCGCACTGCGCATCGCCGGCATATATGCCGACAGTCCGCCCTACCGTGACTCAGTGAAGAACGGCGTTACTGGCCTGCTTGTGCAGCAGGATGCGGAGGCCTGGTACCGGGCAATTGTCGAGTTGGTGGACAACCCGCAGCAGCGTGCAGCGATGGCAGCAGCCGCATACGAGGATGTACGCAAGCACTATGCGCAGGATGTGGTGGCCATGCAGTGGCGGAGCTTGCTGGAGGAATTCCAGCGCTCCGTACGGATGCCACGTTTGAGTCGTGTGGCACTCAGCGCCGATACGTGCTGGATTCGCGGGGCTGGATGGCTGGCGCGGCAGAAGCTGAGGGTACACCTGCGCTATGTCCGGGCCAGGTCCCTGCTTGCCCGCATGGTCCGCACTGTACAAAGTCGGATGAAGGGGGCGGCATGAGCGAAGCACAATTTGCCATGCCACCCGGCGCCGCGTCCGTCGAAGCTGGTAGCACCGCTGCCGTCGTCGTGACCTTCAATCCCGACGAGCCTGTTTTCCGGCGGCTGTTGCAGGCTACCCTGCGGCAGGTCGGGACTGTTGTGGTCGTCGACAACGGATCCGTGGGAATCGATGTCGCCGCCATGTGCAGTTCCGAAGATGCCGGGGCTGGACGTATTCGTTACGTACCACTAGGCACCAACCTCGGCATCGCCGCCGCCCAAAACCGCGGTATCGAAGCAGCAAAGGCCGCCGGTGCAGAGTACGTGCTCTTGCTGGACCACGACAGTGTGCCGGCCGACAACATGGTCGCCGCGCTGCGGCAAGCCGACCGGCAACTGCGCGACGCCGGTGTCGAGGTCGGCGCGGTGGGCGCGGTGGCGCACGACCGCCGCACCGGCACGACATCCAAGGTGGTGCGCATGGTACGCGGCCGCGTGCAGCGGCTCGCCAGCCAGACCTCGGAGCCGTATATCGAGGCCGATTTCCTGATCGCCTCTGGCACCATGATTGCCATCTCGGTCCTGGAGCGCCACGGCATGATGAACGAGGGCTACTTTATCGATCACGTCGACACGGAATGGTGCCTGCGCGTAAAGGCGCGGGGCATGCGACTCTTTGCAATTCCGCGCGCGCGGCTGGAGCACGCGCTGGGCGACCATGTCGTGCGGGTCTGGCTGGGCCGCTGGCGCGAGGTGCCCGTGCATTCCCCGGCGCGCGATTACTACATGTTCCGAAATACCGTTCGCATGCTGCTGACGACGCCGATGAGCCTTGCATGGCGGATTACGCATGTGTTCCGTCTGTCGCAGTTTGCAGTGTTCTTCGGACTCGGCATGTCGCCTCGGCTGAAGCGAATCCGATTGATGACCCGAGGCATCGTCGACGGCATAAAGGGCCGTGATGGTGCGTTGATGGATGCGAGGCCGGGCCGTGGAAGCAACCGCTAAGCTGCTGACGGTTTCCTTGGTGAGCCACGGCCAGGGGGAACTGATGCGACCGCTGCTCAGGCAATTGTCGGCGATTGCCCATGAACTCCCTCTGAAAGTCGTTGTTACCGAGAACCTGCCCGAACGCCGCAACGCTGACGACACGTTCGGCCGTCTCGACATCCGCTACATCCAGAATGCCGAACCCAAGGGTTTCGGAGCCAACCACAACGCAGCTTTTGCTTTTTGCGATACGCCGTATTTTTGCGTCGTCAATCCCGATGTCCGGTTGATCGAAAATCCCTTTCCTGCGCTATTGGCACAAGCCCGGGCGCGACCGGGGGTTGTGGCACCGCGTGTGGTCGCCAACGACGGCGCGGTCGAGGACAGTGCGCGGAAAGTGCCGAGACCATTGGTTTTGATGCGACGGGCGCTGACCCGATTAGCCAATCGGCGGATGCCTCCGGATTACGCCGGCGAAGGCACGGTTCCGGTTGACTGGGCTGCCGGCATGTTTCTTCTTTTTGACGCTGGCGTATTTCAGCGATTGGGCGGCTTCGACGACCGGTACCATCTCTATTGCGAGGATGTGGACGTTTGCCTGCGTACATGGCTGAATGGAGGCAGCGTCCACCTGGCCAACGATGTCATCGTGATGCACGATGCCCGCCGTGATAGCCACCGCCGGCTTCGCTACCTCCGGTGGCATCTGGCAAGCATGATGAGACTGTTTACGTCCTCCGCCTATTGGCGGTTTCGCTTGCGCCATGTCGCGGCCGGCAATTGAACATTATTAGAACGATTCCATGTTCGATTTTTTTTGGGTTCCAGCTTTCGCCTTCCTGGTTTCCGCGCTGAGCGTTTTGCTGCTGCGGCCAGTCGCTATGGTCGGCGGCCTGCTGGATCGCCCCGACAACCGCAAGCGGCACCATGGAGCGGTGCCTCTGGTCGGCGGCATTGCCGTAACGCTGGCCATCTGGGCCGGTTGCTTGTTATTCATGCGCAACCAGGGCTACTACGTCGCCCTGTTGGGTGGACTGACATTGCTTGCCTTTGTCGGCCTCATCGACGACATGCAGGGCATGTCTCCGGTAGCCAAACTGGGCGCCCAGATCTTTGCGGCCATCCTGATGACGTCATGGGGCGGCGTCTATCTGATGTCACTGGGCGATATCTTTGGCCGGCGCGAGATCGAACTGGCGAACTGGGCCATCCCGCTGACGCTTTTTGCCGTGGTCGCCGTCATCAACGCCATGAATATGAGCGATGGGCTTGATGGCCTGGCGGGCGGGCTTTCGCTCATCGTGTTCGGCTGGTACGCTTATTTGGCCGGCGAACTGGGCAATCTGGCTGCACAGCGCGTAAGCGTGATTTTCTGCGGGGCGATCCTCGGCTTCTTGATCTTCAACATGCGCAACCCTTTCCGGGGCAAGTTGCGCGTGTTTCTCGGCGACGCGGGCAGTCTGATGCTCGGATATGGCATCGTCTGGTTTGCGGTGGAACTGTCACAGCCGACATACAACAACGGACGTCATGTGCCGCCGGTCGTGATGCTTTGGGTGCTGGGCTTTGTGTTGATCGACTTGCTAGTGGTGGTCATTCGCCGCGCATTGAAGCGCCGCAACCCGCTCTCCGCTGACCGTACCCATTTGCATCACGTGCTGCTTCGCCTTGGCCTCAGCCCAGATGCCATTGTCTGGGTCATCCTCGTCAGCAATGCCTTGCTGGGCTTCGCCGGCGTTTACGGCTGGAAGCAAGGGGTCTCCGAGCAGGTGCTATTTCTCTCGTTCCTTGGTGTCACCGGCCTTCATCTGTTGCTGATGCGAAACGCATGGCGCTGCCTGCGCGTTGGACGCCGGATCGTGTTGCGAGGCAAACGCAGTCTCAATCCGAGCAATAACGGGGAGTAAGGCCATCTCGGGCCTACCGTCAGGCGGATATTGCTGCGTCGACAGCGGTGGCGCGAACGCGAAAGACCAGGATCAGGCCAAACCCAACGGCGACGGCATTGGCGGCCGCGTAACCGGCCACGGCACCGCGGGTGCCAAGATGAGGGATCGCAACTAGGTCGACCGCTACCGTGGTGGCAAGAACCAGTCCCCATTTGATGGCTACCCAGCGTGGCCTGCGCAGATATATGGGCAACAGACTCAATCCCACGTCCGCAAACACCAGGATTGAAGCCAGCGCCGCCAACCGCAACAGGTCGACGGTTTCACCGAATGCTTTGCCGTAAAGCAAGTGGACGACTGGTTCCGCGCAGAGTGCCAGAACGATGGCGCCTGCCGCACCCAGGACGGACATGCCCGCGGCAACGCGAAGGACGTTGCGGCGTGCCGCCATGCCCGACCGCTGCGCAAAAACATAGAAGGGGGCTACGCCTGCTGCCAGTATGGTGGCGAGGGTGGTGAAGTTGTCCAGTATTTGCATGGTAGCCGCGTAAGTACCCAGTTCGGCCAGCGGCACAGCTGGCTTCAGTATCAACTGATCGGCGCGGCGAGCGGCGACCATCAGCATGAAGCTGACCCAGAACAACGCACCGTCGTACATCAATTCGCGCGTGAGGACGGGGTCATGCGTTGGCACCGTTTTCGGGGCGCGCGCGAGGTAGTACCAGGTAAGCAGCACCGCGGCGATCAAGGGCTCGATCGCAAAAGCGCCTGCGTACGCCGACACAAGTTCGATGCCGGCAAAATACAGGGCCGTGATCAGGCCGGCCTTGGCGGCGAGGGCTATCAGGTTGAACACAACATTGGGACGATTGTGGGTGCGTGCCTGCATCCACGCGATGGCGACACCGAACGGCTCTCGCATCATGACCGCTGTCCCGAGGATTGCTGCGGGAATCCATGTATCGGCGGGCTGTCGCGTGGCGGCCAGCCAAAGGCACATCAGCACATAGCCAGCGATGCCCGCGCTCAGCCGAATGGCGAAGACGTGTGCGACGAGAATATGTCTCGCTTCTGGCGTCGCCATCCCCACCAACCGCGGCACCACCACTTCCGCCGAACAGATCAGCGGTATCGACGCGGCAATAAACACTAGCGACTGTGCATACTGGAAATGCGCAAACCCCTCCGTACCCAGCGCCCGTGCCAGCATGGCCACGACGCCGATCCCCACGATCACCTGCAGGCCACGGTCGGCCAGCATCCACAGCAAGTTGCTTGCGACTTTGCGGCGCATCAGGGTAGTTTCCTCAGGCGGCGATATTGCGCCAGCCATTGCCGCGCCACACCGTTCACGTCGAAACGGCCGACAATCCGCTGGCGGCGACGGTCGCGTTCGGACTCGGTGCCGGGCAGGCTGGCGATGGCGTCGCGCAAGGCGCTCGCCAGAGCCTGTGGATTGCCGGTAGGGGTTAGCGTAGCGGTGTCGCCGGCTAGTTCGGATACGCCTGCCGCGGCGGTTGCCACGACCGGCAGTCCGCTCGCCAACGCTTCACCCACCGCCAGCGGCATGCCTTCGATGCGCGAAGACAACACGAAGACATCGGCGGCGCGCAGCAGCTCCGGGATGTCTTTCCTTGCTCCGGCCAACAGTACGACATGATTCAGCCCGTGCCGGGCGACCTCCTGCGCCAGTGTGTCGCGCAACGGGCCATCCCCGGCAATCATGAGCCGTGCTCTTGGCATGCCGTGGCTGACTACGCTGAACGCCTCGATCAGCATGGCCTGGTCCTTCTCCGGTACCAGCCTGCCGACGTTGAGGACAAGCCGGTCGTCGGGTCCCAGGCCAAGGTCGCGCCGGGTCTGTTCACGCGAAGCCGGGTCCGGGCGAAAGCGGCTGGTATCGATGCCGTTGGGCATCACGATCACGCGTCCCTCCGGCACGGCGCCGCTCGCCACCATCGCCACGCGGCCGGCGTTGCTGACGTGGGTCGTCATGGCGCACCAGCGGTCAGTGATGCGGTAGGCGAGGGCGCGCAGGCGACCGCCCTCGCGGGCGCTGTGCGCGGAGCAAATGACCGGCGGCATGCGCCCCGTCCTGGCCAGCACCCGTGCGAAGAGATTGGCGTGGACCATATGGGCATGGATGACGTCCGGGCGCCACTGCTGCACAAGTCCGCGCGCGTGGCGCAGGGCGGCCAGTATCGACAGCGGTGTCTTGCGCATGGCCAGTTCGGTCACGTGGATCTTTGCCGGCAAGTCGATCTCCTGGCCTTGCGTCAGGCTGAGGATGGCGACCTCGTTGCCCAGTGCCAGGAAGGCGCGCGCCAGCGCTGCAATCTGCTGCTCGGCGCCGCCCAGCTTGAGACCGGTGGTGATGACAAGGATGCGCAACGGCGCTTGCGCGGCAGTCTCATCGGCGCTGCCCATCAGCGGGCTCCGTAACCGGTCGCGAGCGTCCTGAGCGTCTTCACCCCGATCAGCAGGTCCAGTGCCAGCGAACAGTGCTTGACGTAATACAGGTCATAGCTCAGCTTGGTAACGGTTTCTTCATGGCTGCCGGCGTAACCCTGCTGTACCTGGGCCCAGCCGGAAAGGCCGGGCCGCACCAGGTGGCGGTACGGGTAATAGGGGATGGTTGCCGAAAAGCGATCAACCATCGGTGCCTGTTCCGGCCGCGGGCCGATCAGGCTCATATGCCCGAGCAGCACATTCCACAGTTGCGGGATTTCGTCCAGACGGTACTTGCGGATAATGCGTCCAACCCGCGTCACGCGCGGATCGCGGCGTGACGCGAACAGGGCCGGGGCGCTGGCGTCGACGCCCATGCTGCGGAACTTGAGCATGACAAAGGGCTTGCCGAACAGGCCCACGCGTTCCTGTCGGAAGATGGCACCACCGGGAGTTTCCAGCCGGATAGCCAGCGCCACGGCAAGTCCCAGCGGCACGGCCAGAGGGGCGAGGCAGGCGACGGCCACGATATCGATGGCGCGCTTCAGGTAGCCGTAGAGGTAGTGCGCAGCGTAGTCGTCCAGGAAGTTCTCGTCGATGTGCGCCAGCCCGACGCGGCCGGTCAGCATTTCGCCGACACGCTCCACCGAGTACATGCGGACGTGGCTCATCTTGTAATGCGCGAGCAGCCGCGTGCGTTCGGGGTCGCCAGTGGCGCTGCGCTCGACCATCAGGCCATCAAAGTGCCTGGCGTCTTCCAGCGATCCCACCGGTTCGAAGCGGATGCGCGCCGGCGCCGCGGCACCCGGCATGGCGAGAATGGTTTCCAGCTGTGCCAGGGTACCCGGATCGGTATAGCCGAACAGCGGCACGTAGTTCTGCACGAAGCGTCGATAGCCGGTCCAGAGCCACGCCAGCGTGATCAGGTAGGACAGCAGCAGGGCGCCGCGAGAATATTCGATATGGAAGGCGGCAAACACAAAGAGCAGGCCGCCGAACGGCAACGTCGCGGCAAGTCCTGCCAGGCTGTTGCCTTCCATCGCCGGCAGGTGCAGCGAGCGATGCAGCAACATGAACGCGACCAGGTATGGCAGCACTGACCATAGCAACGTGCGTGTGAATACGTAGGTCACAATGCCGGCGCGGTGCGCCATTTCGGCGCCGACTGCGCTGAGCGCGAAGAGCGCCAGGCCCAGCACCGCCCACGCCACCATCCGGCTGATACGGCGCACGGTCTCGGAACCGCCGGTGCGCATGCGCAGGGCGCGGTGCCGCATGCTGTCGGCCTTGATGGTCATCACGTCGGCACCCGCGCGGCGCGGGGCGTCTGGGCGAGGGCAGCGCAGTAGACGGACCAGGTCGCGCCAGTCATGCGCTCCAGCCCATAGCATTGCTCCCACCGTTGGCGCGCGCCGTGGCCGAGCGCCGCGCGCAGGGCGCTGTCGCCGGCAAGGCGGCGCAGCGCTTCGGAGAACGCATGTTCGTCATCGTGATTGACCAGCAGCCCGTACCGGTTGCCGTCGAGTTGCTCGCGAATGCCAGGCAGGTCGGAGGCGACGACCGGCAGTCCGGCCCGCATCGCTTCCAGCACCGACAGCGGGAAGCCTTCGTGGTCCGACGCCAGCACAAAGGCCTGGGCCGAAGCCAGCAGCGCGGGCACTTGCGTGACGTTGCCGGGAAATTCCACGCGTCCGGGGGCAAGCTGTTGCGCCAGTTGCTGCATGGCGTGCCGTTGCGGACCGTCTCCGACCAGGGTCAATACACATGACTCCAGCCCTGCGCGCGCGAAGGCGCGAATCGCCGCGTCCTGGCGCTTGGGTGCGGCAAAGCGTGCGACCATCACGATTCTTCGCAAGGGGGCCTGCGGCTCGGCACGATGGGGCGTATCGGGGATGCCGTTTGGAATGACCGAAATGCGTTCGGCGGGAAGGGGGAGCGACTGGGCCAGCCGTCGTTCGGCGTCCGCGACGCAGATCACGCGCGCCGCCAGCGGTGCCAGCAACCATTCCGCCACGCGTGCGGCGATGCGCTGGCGCGATGGGGCTTCGGGCTTGAAGGCAAAACCGTGGACGGTATAGACCACGGGTATGCCGAGTGCCAGCCCGGCGATGCGGCCCAGGGCTCCCGCCTTGGCGCTGTGCGTATGGATCAGGTCCGGCGCGGCTTGTTTCAGTGCGACGACCAGTTCACGCAAGGCAAGGATGGCGCGCCAGGGCGACAAGGCATTGTCCAGCCGCTTCAACCTGATGGTCCGCGCGCCGTTGCGTTGCGCGATCTCTAAGAGGGGCCCTTCGCCGCCCGCCAGCAGGACGGTGTCGGCCTTGCCGGCCATCGACCGCAGCAGGTCGGCGACATGCGACTGCGCCCCGCCGATCTCCGCATTGGTGATCAGGTAGGCAATGCGAGGTCGGGGCGACGGCTGCGCGGGTAGTTTCAAGGCTCTGTAGATTTGGTGGCGGATCCGCCGCCGCAGAGTCCCAATACCCCTGAGCGCACGGCAGGACACCGCAGGATGTAGGACAGACTCCGAAATTTGTGTCCATCCGTGATAATGCGGCGATTATACCGCCCGGGCCAGCCGCAATCCGGCAAAATAGCTGCCTTTGGGGCGCCGCATTGACCAACTGGCAAGTGCGGCGCGGACGACAAGCAACTCAGGACCCTACATGCAAATCGATCCCTCCATCTTCAAAGCCTATGACATTCGCGGCATCGTGGGCAAAACGCTCACCCGCGACGTCGCGCGCCAGATCGGCTTGTCGTTCGGCTCCGCCGCCGTGGAGCTTGGCGAGACCTCGATCGCCGTCGGCCGTGACGGCCGTCTTTCCGGCCCGGACCTGATTGGTGGCCTGGTCGAGGGGCTGCGCGCCACCGGTCTGGACGTGCTCGATCTCGGCATGGTGGCAACGCCGATGGTCTATTTCGCTACCAATATCGAAATCGATGGAGTGCGTCCGACCTCCGGCATCATGGTCACCGGCAGCCATAACCCGCCCGACTACAACGGCTTCAAGATGGTGCTGGCGGGGCGGGCGATCTACGGCGAGCAGATCCAGGACTTGCGTAAGCGCATCGAGGCCGGCGCGTTCACCCAGGGCGCAGGCGCGTACAAAGAAGTCGATGTGCGCGAAAAGTATCTCGCGCGTATCCTTGGCGACGTCAAGCTGTCCCGGCCGATGAAGATTGCGCTCGATGCCGGCAATGGGGTGGCGGGCGCCTTCGTCGGCGACCTGTTCCGCGGTCTGGGCTGTGAAGTAGTCGAACTGTTCTGCGAGGTCGATGGCAACTTCCCCAACCACCATCCCGATCCCGCGCATATCGAAAATCTGCAGGACCTGATGAAGACCCTGCGCGAGACCGACTGCGAGCTGGGCCTGGCCTTCGACGGCGACGGTGATCGCCTTGGCGTGGTGACCAAGGACGGGCAGGTGATCTTCCCGGACCGCCAGCTGATGCTGTTTGCTGAAGAAATCCTGTCGCGCAACCCTGGTGCGCAGGTGATCTACGACGTCAAATGTACCGGCAAGCTGGCACCGTGGATCCGCCAGCATGGCGGCGAGCCGCTGATGTGGAAGACGGGCCATTCGCTGGTGAAAGCCAAGCTGAAGGAAACGGGCGCGCCGATTGCCGGCGAGATGAGCGGCCATGTGTTCTTCAAGGACCGCTGGTACGGGTTTGACGACGGCCTGTACACCGGCGCGCGGCTGCTGGAAATCCTGTCGCGCCATGCGGATCCCAGCGCGGTGCTGAATGCCTTGCCGAACGCGAACAACACGCCGGAACTGCAGCTCAAGTGCGCCGAGGGCGAGCCCTTCACGCTGCTCGACAAGATCCGCGCAAACGCCAAATTCGACGGTGCGCGCGAAGTGATCACCATCGACGGCGTGCGGGTGGAATACGCCGACGGCTTTGGCCTGGCGCGTCCGTCCAATACCACGCCGGTGGTGGTGATGCGCTTCGAAGCCGACAACGACGCCGCACTGGCGCGCATCCAGGCCGAGTTCAAGCGCGTGATTCTCGCCGAGAAGCCGGATGCTCAGCTCCCGTTCTGAGCGCACGACGGTGCCTGCGGCATCGTCTGACGCGGCCGGTGTGGCACAGCCCATGCCGGCCGCGGTGCCATTTGCGCTGCCGGAGCGGCCGCGCATTCTGCTGGTCAAGGTATCGTCGCTTGGCGATGTAGTGCACAACATGCCGCTGGTGCATGATTTGCGCGCGCGCTGGCCCGGTGCCGAGATCGACTGGGTCGTGGAAGAGGGTTACGTGGAACTGGTTCGCCTGCTGCCCGAGGTGCGCCGGGTCATCCCGTTCGCGCTGCGGCGCTGGCGCAAGCGCCTGCTGCAGGGTGGTACCTGGCGCGAGATCGGCGCGGTGCGCGACGCCTTGCGGCAGGAGCGTTATGACGCCGTGATCGAAAGCCAGGGCTTGCTGAAAACCGCGGTAGTCGCACGTGTCGCCGCGCGCGCGCCGGGCGCGCCGATCATCGGGCTCGGCAATGCCACGCAGGGCTCGGGCTATGAGCCGGCGGCGCGGCTGCTCTATACCGCCCCGGTGGCCGTGCCGCGCCAGACCCATTCGGTGCGCCGCTCGCGCCTGCTGGGCGCAGCGCTGACGGGTGCCGCGCCGGCAGAGCCTCCATTGTTCTTCGGGCCGGCGGCGCAGACGTTGTCGGTCGATGATCCGCTGTGGGCAGGCCTGCCGCCTCGCTATGCGGTGTGCTTCCATGCGACCGCTGGAGCGCGCAAGAAATGGGCGCTGCAGAACTGGCACGCGCTGGGCAAGCGCCTGAATGAAGCGGACCTGGTAATGCTGTTGCCGTGGGGCAATGACAAGGAACGCCAGGCTGCCGAAGCCATCGCTGCCGGCGTGCCGCGAGCACAGGTGTTGCCACGCTTCTCGGTCATGCAGGGCTTTGGCCTGATCAACCGCGCGGAAGTCGTGATCGGCGTCGATACCGGCCTGGTTCATATCGCCGCGGCGCTGTGCCGGCCCACCGTGGAAATCTATACCGCCACGTGGCGCTGGAAGACTGAAGGCTATTGGTCGGAACGCATTGCCAATGTCGGCGACGACGGCGTGGTGCCTTCGGTGGAAGAAGTCTACGAGGCAGCTTGCCGCGTGCGCGGAGTGCCTGCCTGATGCTGCGTGTTCTCTATAGCTGGTTGTGGGTGCTGGTGTTGCCGCTGGCGCTGCTGCGCCTGGCCTGGCGTGCCCGCAAGGAGCCCGGCTACCTGCAGCATGTCGGCGAGCGTCTCGGCGCGTATGGCAGCCTGCCGAAGCAAGGGCCGTGGTTATGGGTTCACGCCGTGTCGGTGGGCGAGACCAGGGCGGCCCAGCCGCTGGTCGAAGCGCTGCTCGCCGCGCATCCGCATCACCGCTTGCTGTTGACGCATATGACGCCGACCGGCCGCCAGACCGGCGCCCAGTTGTTCGGCCAGGAGTCGCGCATTCTCCAGTGCTACCTGCCGTATGACCTGCCGTGGCTGGTGCGGCGGTTCGTGCGGTATTTCCGGCCGCAGGCGGGCATGCTGATGGAGACCGAGGTCTGGCCGAACCTGGTCCATGGCGCGCGCAAGGCAGGCGTGCCGCTGTACCTGGTCAACGCGCGCTTGTCGCCGCGCAGTTATCGGCGCACGGCGCGCTTCGGTCGCGCCGCCGCGGCGATGTATGGCGACTTTGCCGGCGTGCTGGCGCAGACCGCCGGCGATGCCGAGCGCTTTCGCGCACTGGGTGTGCGGGCGGTGCAGATCACCGGCAACCTCAAGTTCGACATGCAGCCAGCGCCGACCGGTGTGGCGCTGGGCGGGCAACTGCGCAAAGTCTTCGGCGCACGCGCGGTGCTGGCGGCGGCCAGTACGCGCGAGGGGGAAGAGGCCATGCTGCTCGATGCCTTCTCGCGCTGGGAGTCGTTGGCGCCAGGCGTGCCTCGGCCGGCCCTGCTGCTGATTCCGCGTCACCCACAGCGCTTCGATGAGGTGGCCGCCATGGCGGTGCGTGCGGGTTTCTCGGTCGAGCGTCGCAGCAAACTGGATCTTGATGGCGTGCGGTCGCCACTGGCTGCCGACCTGTTGCTTGGCGATTCGATGGGTGAGATGGCGATGTACTTTGCTGCGTCGGACCTCGCGTTTATCGGCGGCAGCCTGTTGCCGCTGGGCGGGCAGAACCTGATTGAAGCCTGCGCTGTCGGCACCCCGGTGCTGATCGGCCCGCATACCTTCAACTTTGCGCAGGCGACCGACGATGCGATTGCCGCGGGAGCGTGCCTGCGCGTGGACAATGCCGACGCGCTAATGCGTACTGCGGCAAGCGTGCTTGCCGATCGGGCTCGGCTTGCGGATATGCGCGCGCATGCGCAGACCTTCGCGGGGCTGCATCGGGGCGCCACGGTACGCACGCTTGCCGCCGTGGCGCCGGCGCTGGAACGCTGATTCGGCGCTTATCCCGGCGCCCTGACCAGCCCATCCCACTGCAGGGCAATGCGTTCCAGCGCAAACGCGCTGGCCTTGTGGCGGCCGCTCGCGCCAAGACTTGCCGCCAGTTCGGGTTGCCGGATCACGGTCAGCAACGCACCGGCCAACGCATCGGCGTTGTCCGTGGCGACCACCAGTGCGTCGTCGCCCGGACTGAGCAACTCACGCGGTCCGGTGTCGCAATCGGTCGAGACGATCGGCAGTCCGAAAGCCATGGCTTCGATCAGCACCAGCCCGAATCCCTCATAGCGCGAACTCAGGCAGAAGACCGATGCCTGGCCATAGGTCTGCAACGGATCATGGCAAACGCCCGGCAAGCTGGCGCTGCCTTGCAGCCCGAGCTCCCGGATCAACGCCATCAGGTCGGGACGCTCCTCGCCTTCCCCATGGACGACCAGTTGCCATTCCGGCTCTTCCGCTGCCACGGTCTGCCATGCGCGCAGCAGGACGTCGAATCCCTTGGCCGGCACCAGCCGCCCCATTGCAAGCACCGTCTTGTGCGCGCGCGGCGCCGGTGCAGCCGGCATGGGAAAGGGCAGGGGATTTGGCAGGCAGACGACTTCGCTGCGCGGCCGCAGGGCTTCAAGCCAGCGGTGGCGGTCCCGCTCGGTCAGCACGACGACCTGCCGGCAGAATCGCGCCGCCAACCGGCGCGCCAGCCTGCGTGCCGGCTTGCCCAGGTCCTCGTCGAAGTGGCAATGCTCCCAGGCGATATGGTGCAGGCCCAGGCCGAGCGTGGCGGGTCGCACGAACAGTTCCAGCATGGTGTCCACCTGCACCAGTACATCGATGCGATGCGCGATGCAGTGCCTGCGGATGCCGGCCAGCGTGGCGAAATAGGCGCGCTTGAAAGACGGACGCCGGTCGAATACCGCTTCATGCCGCACCGCGGGGTGCAACGGAAACTGGCTGGCGGTGTCCCACAGGCTCAGGATGGTGACGTGATGTCCGAGCGCAGCCAGCGAGTTCCCGATGGTGGCGGTCATCCGTTCCGCGCCGGCCATCGCGTTCAGGGTGCCGGTCAGGAAGCAGATATGACGCTGCGCGCCCGGGTTCAAGGCGCCATGGGCGCCGGCATCTTGGCCTGGCGCGCGACAACATAGGCGAAGCAAAACGCCATGACCAGGCTATAAAAAGCATTGACCAGCGTCGTGGCGAACATGACCTCGGTCAGCCCGAACACCATGAAGCCGCAGCACAGCGCCAGGCCCATGGCGCTGGCGACCCGCGTGCCCCGATCGGTTCCGCGAAGGTGGCGCAGAAAGAAAGCGGCGGGCACGAGGTAAAGCGCAAGAATCGCCAGCAGTCCTGGAATGCCAAGCGTCGCTGTCGCATGCAATAGCTCATTGTGCGAATGCGGCATGGTGGCGGCCAGCGGCGTGATGACGTGCCGGGCGGCAAAGGTCTGCAGGGCTGCCTCGAAGTGTTCCGGCCCTACGCCGGTCCACGGGTGTGCCTGGATCAATTCGAGCGATGCCCGCCAGAGCTGCAACCGGACCCCGATCGAGGTATCCGAAGTTACATGCTGAACAGATTGAGACAGTTCCGATACAACCGCAGCCGTCCGCTGCTGAACCATCGCACTGCTGTACCAGCCTAGCACCATCAGCCCGAGCAATCCCGCCAGCACCCCTGCCTTGTGCCACCGCTTCAATCTGCGCGAAGCCGCCAGCGCGATCAGAGCCAGCACCGGAATGGCCAGCCAGCCGCCGCGTGTGCCGCTCATGTAAGAGGCGTACAGGCCGGCGAACCCAGCCAGCAGTTTCAGGCCCGCTTGCAAATACTCGCCGGGACGGTTCCATCCAATCGAAATCACCGCGAGCATGCCCATCAGCAGGGCCAGGTTGCCGAAAGGAATGACATTGGAAAAGCCGACGTGGCTGGGGCGCCCGGCTGCGGCGACTTCGTGCAGCCACAAGGCGGATACCAGGGCACAGGCAACAAACCCCCACTGGATGCTCCGCATGCCGGGCCGGCCCAGGCGCACCATGCCGATGACCAGGGGGATGAACAGCGCGAAACGCAGGTAAAGATAGGGAACATGCGGGATATCGACCCCGGTCACCAGTTGCTGGATCAGCACTGCCAGCGGCAGGGCCGCCATGGCCAGCATGAAGGGCCAGTACCGGCGCAGGATCGCGCCATATTCGGCCACGCCCGCGCGCCCGCTGGAAGCCAGCGCGATAGCGCTCCACCCCAGCAACAGTCCGAAGCAGGTGTTGCTGAGCGACGGCTTGACAAACATCAGCGCGGGAAATGCCGCCAGGACTACACACGCGCTCAGGTACAGAGCTTTGTCGATCCCCAACCATAGGGACCCTTGCAATCTCGTCATCAAGAGCATGGAGAAAGGTTTCCGGAGGAAGGTTGGTGCACTTGCGATGCGTGCCATTCCATCCGTCTTATTATTGTCGCCGCCTCCTGAGGAGCGGTGCCCTGTGCTGGCATTGCTGCGCGGGGCGAAGCGATTATATCGGATGGCCACGGTGGCATTTCTTTGACGTTCCGCATCCTAGCCGGAGGCGCGTATCGGCCCGTTACAGGATGTATGTGCCGTGTAGGGCGCTTTGGCCGCGGTTTGGCAGGGGCGGCTTGTTAAACTGAGGGTCTATGGCGGGTGCGTTTTCCGGCATGCCGTTTGTCAGACCCATGAACTCAGACCGATGAATTCAGATCCATGAATTCAGACGCACCAATTTGCCTCGATACGGCTGCCCCTGGGCAGCCCCTACAGGAGTTTTCATGCAGAGCCGTAACCGCCTGATTTCCTTCGCGCCAGTTGGCCGCGGCGCGGCCGCCTTGCTGGTCGCAGCCATGCTGGGCGCCTGCACCACCGCGACCGCACCCAATCTTCCCTCGGCCGGCACCAACCTGAACCAGACCCAGCCCTCCGGCCCAAGCCGCTGGGAGCTAGTGCGCTGGCAGCTGCCTGATGGCTCCCAGCGCGAGATCCCGCACGGTGACAACGGCCAGCCGATCATCTTCGAGTTCAACGAGGGCATCGATGCCGCACAGGGCACGGTCAGCGGCACCAGTGGCTGCAATCGCTTTACCGGCAGCTATGGCAAGACCGATACCGGCATCCGCTTCGACCGCATCGCCGGCACGCGCATGGCTTGCCCGCCGCCGCGCATGGCGCTGGAGTCGGCGCTGCTGAAGGCGATGCAAACGCCGTTTGCCACCGTGGGCACGCAGCCGTCGGCGGGCAGTACCGGCCGGCAGATCATCTGGAAGACCGTGGACGGCGATCTGCTGCAGTTTGTCGAGCGCGAAGGCGTGGGCAAGCGTGGCGCGCGCGTGGAGGCCGCGGGCGTGGAGAAGACGGTCTATATCGACGCGCAGCGCGTGGAGTGCTCGGGCGTGGGCAAGATGACGTGCTACCGCTGGCGCGAGTCGCCGGAGGCGCCGTGGCAGCTTTGGTATGGGCCGATCGAGGGGCTGGATTTCGAGCCGGGCGTGTCGTACAGGCTCCGCGTGCGCGAATACCAGGTGCCGAATCCGCCGGCGGATGCGTCGGCGATCCGCTGGCAGTTGCTGAACGTGGAGTCGCGCACTCGCGCGAAGTAGGCAGTGCTCCCTCTCCCGCAGGCGGGAGAGGGGAGCACCCAAGCGGGGATTCAAAGGCCGGCAGTCTGCGTCTTCGCTCAGGAGCGGGGCTTGCGGCTCGCCGCAGCGTCGCGCCGGTCCGCCGTCGCGCGCGGGTTTGCCTGGGCCTTCGCGCCAGCCTGCGCCGGCACCGGCAGCTTGTACAGCGCGCCCGGCGACGAAGTCAGCAGGGTGTTGATCTGCACCACGTCCGCTTCCTGCAGCACGCCGGTGGAGGCCTTCAGCCGCAGCCCGTTCATGATGGTGTCGTAGCGGGCCTTGGCCAGGTCGCGGCGGGTGGAGAACAGTTGCGCTTCGGCGTTCAGCACGTCGATATTGATGCGCACGCCCACGTCATAGCCAAGCTGGTTGGATTCCACCGCGCTGGTGGCCGAGCGTTCGGCCGCTTCCAGCGCCTTGACCTGGGCCAGGCCGTTGGAGACGCCGGAGTAGGTCTGGCGCGCGGTTTGCGCGGCGGTGCGGCGGGCGAATTCCAGGTCGCTGGCGGCCTTGTCGGCCAGGGCGATGGTCTCGCGCACGCGCGACTGGATCTGGCCGCCGGAGAAAATCGGCATGGTCAGCTGCACGCCGATCTGCGAGGCGTTGTAGTGCGTCGAGATCGCCTGCGTGGCGCTGCCGGTCTGGTTGTTGAAGCCGTACGAGGCCACCAGGTCGACCGACGGCAGGTGTCCCGCCTTGGCCTTGTTGGTTTCGCGCTGCGCGGTCTCGAGGTTGTAGCTGGCCAGGTTGACCTGCAGGTTGCTGGTCTCGGCCTGCGCGGCCCAGGCGTTGACGTCGGGCGGCTGCGGGCCGGGGATGGGGGCTTCCGGGCGCAGGCCCAGCAGTTCGTCGACCGGTTTGCCGGTGACCTGCTGCAGCGTGGCGCGCTTGATTTCCAGGTCGCTCTGCGCGGCGATCTCGGTCGAGGTGGCCAGGTCGAAGCGGGCCTGGGCGTCGTTGGCGTCGACGATGGTGGCGGTGCCGACCTCGAAATTGCGTTTGGCCTGTTCCAGCTGCTCGGAGATGGCTTTCTTCTGCGCGCGCGCGAGGTAGAGGTTGTCCTGCGCCGCCAGCACGTCGAAGTAGGCCTGCGCGCTGCGCGTGATCAGGTCGAGCTCGGCCTGGTGGAAGCTGACTTCGCCCGCCAGCGCGGCCAGCTCGCCCTGCTTGTAGGTTTCCCAGCGGTCCCAGCGGAACAGCGGCTGGCTCAGCTGCAGCTGCCAGTTGTTGTTATTGAAGAAACGCGTGCCGGAGGCGCTGGGCGCGCCGCCGATCGGCAGCGACGCGGTCTGGTCCAGCTTGGTGCGATTGGCGCCCGCAGTGCCGACCACCTGCGGCAGCAAGCCCGCGCGGCCCTGCGGCAGCTTCTCGCGCGTGGCCAGCAGCTGCGCGCGCGCGCTGGCGAACTGGGCGTCGTTGGCTTGCGCGTCGCGGTAGACCTGCAGCAGGTCGGCCGCGCCGGCCGGCGCCGCGGGCAGCACGGCCAGCAGCGGGGCCAGCAGGGAAACCGCGATCGCCAGGCGCGTCCGGGTCGCTCCGGGCTGGGCGTTGGGCGCAAACGTCATGACACCTCCAGGTGGGCGCGGCGGTGCCGCGGCCGACAGTCGTTTTTTTTTCGTGTTGCTGTGCTGGCCTGCCGCTTCAGTACTTCGGCATGGCGGGGTCGACCTGGCTGGCCCAGGCGTCGACGCCGCCGGTCAGGTTGTAGACCCTGGCGTAGCCCTGGCGCTCCAGGTAGGCCGCCACCTGCATGCTGCGTGCGCCGTGATGGCAGATGCAGACAATGTCGGCGTCTTCGTCGAGTTCGGCCGCGCGCGCCGGGATGTCGCGCATCGGGATGTGGGTGATGCCGGGCAGGGCGCAGGTCTGCACCTCCCAGCCTTCACGCACGTCGAGCAGGACCGGCTTGGCGCGGCTGGCATCGGCCAGCCACTGGGCCAGTTCGGTCGCTTGGATGACCTGCATGGTGATGTGTCCTCAGAACTGGAACTGCGACGGCCGCGCCGCGCCCTGCAGGGGCTTGATCGCGGTTTCGAACAGGTTGACGACCTGGTATTCGGTCTCGGACACGCGCGTGACCAGGCGTGCCTCCATCACCGGCAGTTCGCCGACAAAGGCGGCGATGCGCCCGCCCACCTTCACCTGCGCCAGGATCGACGGCGGGATCGCCGGCAGCGAGCCCGAGATGCAGATCACGTCGTACGGCGCGGCGGCGCCCCAGCCGTCGGCGGCATTGCCTTCGGCGACGTCGACGTTGGTGACGCCGGCATTGGCCAGGTTGGTGCGGGCCAGCTCGACCAGCTCGGGCACGATGTCGACGGTCAGCACGTGGCGGGCGCGGTTGGCCAGCAGCGCGGCCATGTAGCCGGAGCCGGCGCCGATTTCCAGCACGGTTTCATGCTTGCGCACCGCCAGGTCCTGCAGGATGCGGGCCTCGACGCGCGGCGCCAGCATGTTCTGCCCGGCGGGCAGCGGAATCTCCATGTCGACGAACGCCAGCGAGGCGTACGCGGGTGGGACGAACTGCTCCCGCTTGACCACCGCCAGCAGGTCCAGGATTTCCTGGTCCAGCACGTCCCACGGGCGGATTTGCTGTTCGATCATGTTGAATCGGGCTTTTTCGAGATCCATCTTGCCATTCCTTACCAATGCCAACCGCTGTCGGTCTGTGCGCCGGCCGCGCGGTGCCACGGCCGGACAGTCTTATCAAACCCGTTATTTTAACCTTGCAGGCGCCCGCGGGCTCATTCCGCGCTGGCCTCAGCCGGGGCCGGACGGTCGGATGCCGCGGGCCGGCCGGGCCCGGCCTGCGCGGGGGCTGCCGGCGTGGCGGCGGGCTGGCCCTGGCACAGCCGGCGCAGCCATGCGCCGAAATCATCAAGATACGTATAGATCACCGGCACCACCACCAGCGTCAGGATCGACGAGGTGATGATCCCGCCGATCACGGTCTGCCCCATCGGCGCGCGCTGCTCGGCGCCTTCGCCCAGGCTGAAGGCGAGCGGCACCATGCCGAAGATCATCGCCAGCGTCGTCATCAGGATCGGGCGCAGCCGCACGCGCGCGGCTTCGACCAGGGCCGCCTCGCGCGACAGCGGCTGGCGGCCGTCCCCGCCGTCCACATGGCCCTGCCGCGCCTGGTTGGCGAAGTCCACCAGCAGGATCGCATTCTTTGTCACCAGCCCCATCAGCATGATGAAGCCGATGATCGAGAACATGTTCAGGGTCGAGCCGAACAGCAGCAGCGCGGCGAACACGCCGGCCAGCGTCAGCGGCAGCGAGGTCATGATGGCGACCGGCTGGAAGAAGCTGCCGAACTGCGAGGCCAGGATCATGTAGATGAAGATCACCGCCAGCGCCAGCGCCGACACGGCGTAGCCGAACGACTCGTTCATCGATTTGGTCGAGCCGCCGAAGCGGTACTTGTAGCCGGCGGGCCAGTTCACGCCGTCGAGCGCGGCCTTGACGTCGCGCGCGACTTCGCCGGCCGAGCGTCCGGCCACGTTGGCGGTCAGCTCGACTTCGCGGTTCAGGTCGCGCCGGCTGATCTGGTTGGCGCCGGTGGTCGGCACCAGCTCGGCGATCTGGCGCAACGGCACCATCTTCGGCGAGCCGTCGGCATTGGCGTGGCTGCTGGCGATCATCAGCGCGCTGAGGTCGGCCATGCCGGTGCGCGCGTCCTTGGGCAGGCGCACGCGCACGTCATAGTTCTCGTCGTCCGGCGCGCGCCAGGAGCTGATGGCGTCGCCGGCCAGCAGCGGACGCAGGGCATTGCCGATCTGCGCCACGCCCACGCCCAGGTCCGACGCCAGCTCGCGCCGGATCCGGACCTCGATGGTGGGGCGGTCGTCCTTCATGCTCGAATCCAGGTCGGTCAGGCCGCGGATCGCCGCCATGCGCGCGCTGGCTTCGCGCGACAGGCGCCGCAGCTCGTCCAGGTCGTCGCCCTGGATCGACACCTGGATCGCCTTCTGGCTGCCGGCGCCGTCGGGCATGCCCACCATGGTCAGCGTGATGCCGGCAATGCCGGCCAGGCGCTGGCGGATCAGCGGGTTGAGCTGCGCGGTGGACAGCGCGCGCGCCCGCCGCTCGGTCAGTCGCACCGACACCAGCGCGTTGTTGCGGCCCGAGGCATTGCCCGAGTTGATGGTGGCGTAGGTGTAGGCCACTTCGGGAAAGGCCTTCAGCGCGGCTTCCACCTGCCGCACCTTGGCTTCGGTGACGTCGAGCGAGGTGCCGACCGGCGTGGTGAAACCGACCTGGGTCTCGCCGAGGTCCGCATTGGGGACGAACTCCGTGCCGATCAGCGGCACCAGCGCAAAGCTGCCGAAGAAGGTCGCGGCGGCGATGATGGCGGTCGCCAGCCGATGCTTCAGCGCCCAGCCCAGCATGCCGGCATAGCCGTCGCCGAGCTTGTCCATTTTTGCCGAGAACCAGTCCAGCAGCCGCCCCACGGTGCGCCCGTACCAGCTGGTCTTGTTGCCGGTGCCGTGCAGGTCCGGGTCATGCCAGACCGATGACAGCATCGGATCCAGCGTGAACGAGACGAACATCGAGATCAGCACCGCCGCCACCACGGTGATGCCGAACTGGTGGAAGAAGCGCCCGATGATGCCGCCCATGAAGCCGACCGGCAGGAACACCGCGACGATCGAGAAGGTGGTGGCCAGCACCGCCAGCCCGATCTCGTTGGTGCCGTCCAGCGCCGCGCTGCGGTGGTCCTTGCCCATCAGGTTGTGGCGCACGATGTTCTCGCGCACCACGATGGCATCGTCGATCAGCAGGCCCACGCACAGCGACAGCGCCATCAGCGTGATCACGTTCAGGGTGAACCCGCACAGGTACATCACGCCGAAGGTGCCGATCAGCGCGATCGGCAGCGTCAGCCCGGTAATCACCGTGCTGCGCCACGAGCCGAGAAACAGGAACACGATCGCCACGGTCAGGAAGGCGCCTTCCAGCAGCGTCGAGCGCACTTCCTTCACGCTGCTGCGGATGCCGCGCGCGGTGTCATTGACCACGTTCAGCTGCACGCCGGCCGGCACCAGCTTGCGTGTTTCCTCGGTCATGCGCACCAGGCCGTCGACGGTGTCGACGGTGTTCTGGCCCTGCGCCTTCACCACCGACAGGAACAGCGCGCGCTTGCCGTCGAGCAGCGCCAGGCTTTCCTGCTCTTCCTCGCCGTCGCGCACGTCGGCGATCTCGCCCAGCGTCACCGGCTGGCCGGCGCGGCGCGCCACGATGATCTGGCGGAACGCATCCGGCGTGGGCACGCGGCCCTTGATCTGCACCACGGTTTCCGTCGCCGAGGAACGCAGTTCGCCCGCGGGCAGCTCCTGGTTCTCGTTGCGGATCGCGTTCATCACCTGGTCGACGCCGATGCCCAGCGCTTCCAGTTGCGCCGGCCGGATGCGGATCTCGACCTCGCGCCTGGTGCCGCCCACAATATTGATGGCGCCCACGCCGCGCACGGTTTCCAGCCGCTTGCGCACGATCTGGTCGGCGATGGTGGTCAGCTCGCGCTGGCTGCGGCTGGCGCCCGGCGCGTTGGAAACGGACAGATAGAAGATTGGCGCGTCCGACGGGTCATAGCGCAGCACGCGCGGTTCCTTGACCTCGTCGCGGAACTGCGGGCGGATCAGCGCAATCTTGTCGCGCACGTCCTGCGCGGCCTGGCCGACATCGACGCTCAGGTCGAACTTGATCACGACGACCGAGGTGCCCTGGTAGGAGTGCGAAAAGATCTCGTCGATGCCGGAGATGGTGTTGACGATCTCCTCGACCTTGCGCGTGACGTCGGACTCCACCGACTCCGGCGCGGCGCCCGGGTATTCGGTCTGCACCACCACGACCGGGAAGGTGATGTCGGGAAACTGGTCGACCGGCAGCCGCTGGTAAGAGAACAGCCCCACCACGATGAAGGCCATCATCATCATGGTGGCCAGCACCGGGTTGCGGATCGACAGGCGGGTGAACCACATGGCGTGCGTCCTTTACACCGTCAGGCCTTGACGCGCCTGACCTGGCTGCCGCTGCGCAGCGTGCCGAGGTTGTTGCGCACGATCTCGGCGCCGGCGTCCAGCCCGGAGACGATTTCCACCATGCCGCCGGCTTCGTCGCGCAGGCCAAGCTGCACCGGGCGTTCCGCCAGCGTGTCGCGCTCGATCGCATAGACGAAGGCGCGTTCGCCCTCGGTGCGCACCGCCGAGGCCGGCACCGCGACCACGCCGGCGCGTTGGCCCAGCACCAGCGCGCCGCGCGCGAACATGCCCGCGCGCAGCAGCTGGTCGGCATTCTCGACCCGGATGTAGACCATGATGCTGCGCGTGCCCTCGCTGACGGCCGGATTGATACGCACCAGCTTGCCGGTAAAGCGGCCGGCGCCTTCCACTTCCAGCGCCACCGGCTGGCCCACCGCGGCGCGCGCCACGTCCGCCATCGGGATCGGCGCTTCCAGCTCCAGCACGCGCAGGTCGACCACATCGACCAGGCGCGTATCGGGCGAGACTTTCTCACCCGGCTGCGCTTTGCGCGCGGCCACCATGCCGTCGAGCGGCGCCTTGACCACGGTGTCGGCCAGCGCCTTCTGCGCCACCGCCAGCCCGCCTTCGGCGGCGTCAAGGTTGGCGCGGGCGACCGCCAGGTCGGACTGGTACTTGTCGAAGGCGGTCTTCGAAATAAAGCCCTTGTCGACCAGCTCGCGGTTGCGTTCCCAGGTCTGGCGCGAATTCTCGAACTGGCCGCGCGCGGCCAGCATCTGCCCGCGCGCCTGCGCGACGCGGGCCTCGTATTCGGCCGGGTCGATGCGCACGATCACCTGGCCGGCGCGTACCGGCTCGCCTTCGCGTACCAGCACCTGCTTTACCTCGCCCGAGACCTTGGCCTTGACCGAGGCCTGGTTCAGCGCACGCAGGCTGCCCGACAGCGGCAGCGACAACTGCAGGTCCTGGCGTGCCACGCGGACCAGGTCGGTCTGCAGGAACTCCACGATATTGGCGGCCGGTGCCGCCGCTTGCGGCTGGCGCGCGCTGCCGGCCTTGCGCACCGCGACCGTGGCGCTCAGCGCCAGGGCCAGGCAGGCGGCGCCGATCAGCAGGGTCTTTCGCTTCATGTCGGGGTGCCGGGTTGCGGCGCGGAGGGGGCGGGCCCGGCCTCGGCGGCCATCGCGGCGGCGCGTTGCGCCAGCATATCGTCGCGGATCACTTCCCAGATATAAGGACCGTGCTGCGGCGGCAGCGGCCGGTTGCGGGCTTCGCCGGCGGTCAGTCCGAACAGCAGCGTGTCGAGCAGGCCATCGAGGAAGGCCTCGGGGTCGATGTCCTTCTCGGCGGTGGCGCGCAGTGCGCGCTGCCACATCATCAGGAATACCAGCGGCGCGCAGATCAGCGTGGTGGTGGGATTGGCCGGCAGCGGGCGGAATTCGCCGCGCGCCACGCCGCGCGCCAGCACTTTGGCGAACAGCTCGTCGCCCGGCACCATCACTTCCTGGTTATAGAAGCGGGCGATGTCGGGAAAGTTAGCCGACTCCGCCATGATCAGCTTGGTCAGCCCCGCCACCGGCGTGGCGCCGATCATTCCCCACCAGCCGCGCAGCAGTTCGCGCAACAGCTCGGGCGTGCTGCCCTGGTAGGCATCGACCAGGTCGGCGCCGCGCGCCAGGGCTGGCACCAGGTTCTCGCGCACCACGGACTTGAACAGCTCTTCCTTGTTGGCGAAGTAGAGATAGACCGTGCCCTTGGACACGCCGGCCGCCGCGGCCACGTCTTCCAGCCGCGTGGCGGCATAGCCACGCTCGACGAACAGGTCGAGCGCCGCCGCTACCAACTCGTGGGGCCGCGCCGCCTTGCGCCGGCTCCAGCGCGGGCTGTCGGCGTCCTTGTGCGGATCGGCGGTTGGCTTGGTCACGGCGGGTTTGCGAAGACTGCGGGGCACGAGGGGGCGTCGAAAAAATTAATAACTTGTGGGTCAGTAATGTAGAGGAGGCCTCACAGGGGGTCAAGCGCAGCCAATTAGTCAGACGGCGCCAGGAGGAAAGCAACAGAGCCGCCGTCTCAATGTGATTGATATGGCGCATAGGCGCCCCGCCGTGCTTACGGCGTTTTCCTTTTCTTACAGGCCGCCATCAACCCTTCGGGCACAATGTCGCCTTTGTGCTGGCGGCCCTCGGCCGTTACCGATCCCGAACCTTCGTCATGAGTTGCCGGTCAGACCTTTCCTGCCGCGCGGGCTGCGGCGCCTGCTGTATCGCCCCGTCGATCGCCTCGGCGCTGCCCGGCATGCCGGGCGGCAAGCCGGCGGGTGTGCCATGCGCGCAGTTGCTGCCGGACATGCGCTGCGCCGTGTTCGGCAGCCCCGACCGGCCCGCATTCTGCGGCGGCTTGAAGCCGTCGGCCGAGATGTGCGGCGATTCCCGCGAAGCGGCGCTGCAATGGCTGGCCCGGCTCGAGATCCTGACCGCGCCGTCAGTGATAGGCCAGGGCGCGGCATGACGCCCGCAGTGGTTCCTGATATCCCGCAATCGGAGGCAATATGATCCGGACTTCCCGACGGCGCTGGCTCGCCGCGGCTGCCGCGGCCACGCTGGCCGTGGGGCTGGCTGCCTGCGGCGCCTTCCGCAGCGAATACACCTTTTCGCAAAGCCAGCTGCAGGCGGCGCTCGAACGCAAGTTTCCGTTCAACAAGCGCTACCTGGAGTTGTTCGATATCCAGCTGGCCAATCCGCAGCTGACGCTGGATTCTGTGCGCAACCGCGTCAACGTGCAGTTCGACGCCACCATCGACAACAAGCTGTTCTTCAGCCAGGCCCTGACCGGGCGCTTCGCGCTGGACAGCGGGCTGCGCTATGACGAGCCGACCCGCTCGGTGGTGCTGCAGGATCCCGAGGTGAAGCGCTTCGACGTACAGGGCATGCCGGCGCAGTTTGCGCGCCAGCTCAACGCGCTGGGCGGCATCCTCGCCGAGCAGCTGTTGCAGGGCTATCCGCTCTATACCTTCCGCGAAGACCAGTTGCGCCTTGCCGGCACGCAGGTAGAGCCCGGTACAATCACCGTTTTGCCTGACGGTATCAACGTCAAGATCAACCGCCCCTGACCGGGGCGCCTCGAACAACAATGCAGGCGGTCCAGCACGCAGCCGGACAACGCCCGTGACTACGTTTCTTTCGTTCCGCATGGAAATCGCACTTGCCCTGAAGGCCGTGATCCTCGGCATCGTCGAAGGCCTGACCGAGTTTCTCCCCATTTCGAGCACGGGCCACCTGATCCTGGCCGGCCAGCTGCTCGACTTCAACGACGAGAAGGGCAAGATCTTCGAGATCGTGATCCAGTTCGGCGCCATCCTGGCGGTTTGCTGGGAGTTCCGCGCGCGCATCGGCAAGGTGGTGCGCGGCCTGCGCGACGACCCGCTGTCGCAGCGCTTTGCCGTCAACGTGATCGTCGCCTCAGTACCCGCCATCGTGCTGGCGCTGATTTTCGGCAAATGGATCAAGGCCCATCTGTTCAACCCGATCTCGGTGGCGCTGGCCTTTATCGTTGGCGGCGTGGTGATCCTGCTGGCCGAATGGCGCGACGCGCGCCGCGGCACGGTTTCGCATCCGCAGGGCAATGCGCTGCTGGAAGCCGCCAAGGCCGGCGCGCCGCGCATCGAGTCGGTCGATGACCTGAACTGGCGCGACGCGCTCAAGGTGGGGCTGGCGCAGTGCTTCGCGCTGGTGCCGGGGACCTCGCGCTCTGGTGCCACCATCATCGGCGGCATGCTGTTCGGCTTGTCGCGGCAGGTGGCCACCGAGTTTTCTTTCTTCCTGGCGATCCCGGTGATCTTCGGCGCCACGGTCTACGAACTGTACAAGGCGCGCGGGCTGCTGAGCGCCGATGACCTCGGCATTTTCGCGGTCGGCTTTGTCTTTGCCTTCCTGTCCGCGTTCCTGTGCGTGCGCTGGCTGCTGCGTTTCGTCGCCACGCATGACTTCAAGCCGTTTGCGTGGTACCGCATCGCCTTCGGCATCGTGGTGCTGGTGACCGCGTACACCGGCCTGGTGTCCTGGCACGCCTGACCGGGGCGTTGGCACAGGCAATAAAAAAGCGTGGCAGATGCCACGCTTTTTGTTTTTCCGCCGTCGGCGTTCAGGCGCGCTTGCGGAACACCACGTCCCACACGCCGTGCCCCAGCCGCACGCCGCGCCGCTCGAACTTGGTCACCGGCCGGTAATCGGGCCGCTCGGCGAAACCATCCGGCGCCGCCGAAGTGTTCTCCAGCAGCGGCTCGGCCGACAGCACTTCGACCATCTGGTGAGCGTACTCTTCCCAGTCGGTCGCGCAGTGGATATAGCCGCCCGGCTTCAGGCGCGCGGCCAGCACCTTCACCAGCGGCGGCTGCACCAGCCGGCGCTTGTTGTGGCGCTTCTTGTGCCAGGGGTCCGGAAAGTAGATGTGCACGCCGTCGAGGCTGTTGTCGGTCAGCATATGCGCGATCACCTCGACCGCATCGTGCTGCAGGATCCGCACATTGGACAGGCCGCGCTCGTCGATCAGCTTGAGCAGCGCGCCCACGCCCGGCTCATGCACCTCGCAGCCCAGGAAGTTGTCCTGCGGCCGCAGCCCGGCGATATGCGCGGTGGTCTCGCCCATGCCGAAGCCGATCTCCAGGATCGACGGCGCCGGGCGGCCAAAGGTCGCCTCCCAGTCCAGCGGTTGCGGCGCGTACGGCACCAGCATGCGCGGCCCGACTTCGTCGATGGCGCGCTGCTGCCCGGTCGAGGTCCGTCCGGCGCGGCGCACGAACGAACGGATCCGGCGTGGATGCGCAACGCCTTCAGGATCGGCAGGTGAGGGGGCGGGCGCCGGTGCGGCGCTGTCTGCGGGCGCGGCGTCGTCGGCCGGCCCGGTGCTGGGGTCTTGGGGAAGCATGGCAACAAAAAAGCCGCCGGGCGGATCACCGTAAGGGTGGCAAGGGCGGCTTGTCTCGACGGGAAGTGGAGCGGGCGATGGGAATCGAACCCACGTCTTTAGCTTGGGAAGCTAAGGTAATAGCCATTATACGACGCCCGCGAACCCGCCATTCTATGCGGGATCCCAGGGGAGCGCAAGCGAGTGCCCTATGGGGCCTAATCAGCGCCTGGGGGCCTTGTAGGCGAAATGCTTGCCGACCACCTGGCTGATAAAGCTGCACAGTCCGCGTCCGGCTTGGGCAAGGCGCTTCATCTGTTCAACCTCGCCGCGGCCGGTGCTGCGGTAGTCATAGGTGTAGACGCGGCCGTCGGCAAACTGGACCCGGATATAGTCCGGGCCGAGTTCGTAGGCGACGGCGCCTGATTCGCCGCTGAGGTTCCTGTAGGGCTCCATAGCTGGCAATGATAGGTCGGGTTTGCGCTCGCTGCTGGCGGCGGAACCGGTCGCGTTGACGCGTCGCCGGGCCTGGGTTTCCGCGTCTACCGCGCAGCTTGAGGCGCGGCGTATAGTGGCCGGCACGATGGCGTACGCCTGTGTGCGCCGCCACCCCTCCCGCCACGTCAGGACGCCGCCACCTTGACCACCGACTTCTTTGCCCGCTTTGCCGCCGAATGTCTGCCGCGTATCGCCGATGCGATCGGCCAGCAACTCCGGCGCGTGCAACTTCAACCCCTGCCTGGCGAAGCGCCGGGGCTGGCGCCGCGCTTGCGCGTGACCGGAGACGGCCCGCCGGAGCTGCGGCGTCACCCGTATGCGCTCGATGTCACGCTGGCATGGGACGGGCTGGAAGTGCAGCGCCTGTTCGCGGCCGGCGGCGAGGCCCGCTTTGCCGGCTACCTGTCGGCGCTGCCGTCCAAGCTGCGGGCGTGGCAGGAGCCGCGCGGCATCGATTTCCGCTCGCTGTCGCAGGCCGATCCGCAGATCCTGATCGGCGGGCTCGATTTCGAGCACTGAGCCGACCTCTGGCCAACGGCAAGGGCCACGGCAGAATCAGCCCGCCACGCGCAGCCGGCATACCGCGCTTTCGGTCTGGCCGGGCGCGACCCAGCGCAACCCCTGGCCGTGATGGATGGCGTCGGGCAGGCCCACCCACGGTTCCACGCAATAGAAGTCGGAGGTCTCGCTCTCAGACCAGGTGGTCACGGCATGCCAGGGCACGCTGCCGGGCAGGTCGAGCTCGAAGCGGATCTCGCGCCCTGGCATGGACAGCATGGCGGACGGGCTGTCGCGGAAGACGTGGAACGTGTCCTGCAGCCGTGGATCGTCCAGCCGGTATGTCGACTCGCCCGGCTCCGCGGGGCCCGGCCTGCCATCCGGCAGCTGGCGCAGGCGCTCCGCGCGCGGCAGCGCCAGCGTCGCCGCGGCGCGCTGTGCGTACGGCAGGGCGAAATAGAAGTGGTGGCCGGGATAGCACGGCAGGCGCTGCGTACCAGTATTGGTGGTGCGCAGCGTGACTTCCAAACCGTCGGGCAGCAACGCGTAGACGGCATCGAAGGCGAAGGCAAACGGGAAACCGGCGCGGGTGGCCGCGCTGTCGCGCAGCGTCATCGTGATGGTGGACTGTGGGTCGAGGGCGCTGACGTCGAAGGGCAGGTCGCGCGCAAAGCCATGCTGCGAGAGGGTATGCACCGTCCCTTGCTCGTCTTGCCACTGTCCGGGCTTGCCCTCGGCAAAATGCCGGCCGATAAACGGGAACAGCAGCGGGTTGCCGCCGCGGACCTTGGCCGGGCGGCTCCAGTCGGCGGCCTCGGGCCAGTACAGGATGTCCTGGCCGTGGTGCACCCAGCGGACCAGGCGCCCGCCGTGTTGGGGAGCCAGCAGCAGATAGGAATCGGCGTGGCCTATCCGCACCAGCGGCTGGCCCTGGAAGTCTTCGGTTGGTTGGTTTTGCATGGCGTGGAGGGTGTAAGCGCCTGCGTTCAGGTTGTGGCCGATTCGGCCTGGCGCGCCTTGAGGAAGCGCGCGGCGTAGTCGAAATACCAGTCGAGCGTGTCGGGATTGGCCATGGCGTCACGGTTGGCGATGCTCTGCGGCGCATGGCCCAGCAGCAGCTTCTTGATCGGCACCTCCATCTTCTTGCCCGACAGCGTGCGCGGCACGCCCGGTGCCTGCACGATCTCGTTGGGCACGTGGCGCGACGACAGCGCGCTGCGGATGCGCGCGCGCAGCGAGTCGCGCAGCGCGTCATCCAGCACCACACCTTCGCGCAGCACCACGAACAGCGGCATGTACGATTCGCGGCCCAGGTATTCCAGGTCGACCACCATGCTGTCGAGCACCTCAGGCAGGTCTTCGACCACGCGGTACAGCTCGCTGGTGCCCATGCGGATGCCGTGGCGGTTGATGGTGGCATCGGAACGCCCGTAGATCACCGCGCCGCCGCGCCTGGTGATCTTGATCCAGTCGCCATGCCGCCATACGTCCGGGTAGGTGTCGAAATAGCTGTCGCGGTAGCGCTTGCCGTCGGTGTCGCCCCACAGGTAGAGCGGCATCGACGGCATCGGCTCGGTGCAGACCAGTTCGCCGACCGCATCGAGCAGCGGCTGGCCGTGGTCGTCGAAGGCTTCCACCTTGGCGCCCAGGCAGCGGCACTGCATCTCGCCAGAGTAGACCGGCAGCAGCGGGCAGCCGGCGACGAAAGAGCCGGCGAAGTCGGTGCCGCCGGACATTGGCACCAGCCAGAGGTATTCGCGCACATGGCGGTAGACCCAATCGTAAGCCTCGACGGGCAGCGGCGAGCCGGTCGAGCCCAGCCCGCGCAGGCGCGACACGTCGGCGATGCGCGCCGGCTCGATGCCGGCCTTCATGCAGTTGGTGAAGAAGGCCGCGCCGGCGCCGAACAGCGTCACGCCGGCATCGTCGACAAAGCGCCACAGCACGCCCGCGTCCGGCCAGGCCGGGTTGCCATCGTAGAGCGCGATGGTGGTGCCCAGCAGCAGCCCCGCCACCTGCGCGTTCCACATGATCCAGCCGCTGCTGCTGTACCAGTGGAATACATCGTCCGGGCCCAGGTTGTTGTGGAACGCCATCAGCTTGAGCTGCTCGATGACGATGCCGCCATGGCCATGCACGATCGGCTTGGGCATGCCGGTGGTGCCGGACGAGTAGACGATCCACAGCGGATGGTCGAACGGCACCGGTTCGATCGCCAGCGGCACGTCGTGCGCCAGCACTTCCTGCCAGGCGTGGACGCGCACGCCGGCGGGCGGCGCGGCGATGCTGCCGGTTTGCGGCACCAGCACCAGGTCGGTCAGCGAGGGCAGGGCAGCGACCAGCTCGGCCAGCACCGGCGCACGGTCGTAGACCTTGCCGCCGTAGCGGTAGCCGTCGACGGCGATCAGCACCTTGGGCTCGATCTGGCGGAAACGGTCGGCCACCGCCACCTGGCCCATGTCCGGCGCGCAGCCGGACCAGACCGCGCCCACGCTGGCGGTGCCCAGGAAGGCGACCACGGTGGCGGGGATATTCGGGAGATAACCGGCGATGCGGTCGCCGCGCTGCACGCCCATCTGGCGCAGCGCATGCGCCAGCGACGCCACTTGCGCCTCGAGCGCGTGCCAGCTGATATCGGCCAGCGGCTGCGCCTCGCCGGCATGGCGGATGGCGGTACGCTGGCGCTCGCTGCCGGTGCCGGCGTGGCGGAACACCTGCTGCACGTAGTTCAGCGTGGCGCCGTCGAACCAGCGTGCGCCGGGCATGGTGCGCCGGTCCAGCACTTGCGTGGCCGGGGTGTCGAAGTGCACGTCGAAGTAGGCGCGCACGGCGTCCCAGAACGCTTCCAGCTCGGTGACCGACCACTGCCACAGGCTGTCGTAGTCGTCAAAGGCCAGGCCGCGTTCGTCACGCAGCCAGCGCATGAAGCGCGCGATCTGGCTGCTGTCGCGGAACGCCTCGGACGGCGTCCACATCAGGTTGCCTTCGGCGAGCGGGGCGGCGGTCGTCATGTCTCCTCCTTGCGCCCGTCTGCCGCGGGCATCGGATGGTGCGATGGTTGGCTGCGAGCGCCTTGCGGGCGCCCGGCATCAGCGTGACATGATAACGGCGGTTGGATTCAGGCGCCTGCCTGCGGCCGTCAGCGCTTGCCTGGGTGCTCGAACAGCGTTTCCCACAGGCTGTCGACCTTGGCCTTGACCGCCGCATCCATGGCGATCGGCGTGCCCCATTCGCGGGTGGTTTCGCCCGGCCACTTGTCGGTGGCGTCGATGCCCATCTTGGAGCCCAGGCCCGACACCGGCGAGGCGAAATCGAGGTAATCGATCGGCGTGTTGTCGACCAGCACGGTGTCGCGGCTGGGGTCGACGCGGGTGGTGATGGCCCAGATCACTTCCTTCCAGTCGCGCACGTCGACATCGTCGTCGACCACCACGATGATCTTCGTATACATGAACTGCCGCAGGAAGCTCCACACGCCGAACATCACGCGCTTGGCATGCCCGGCGTACTGCTTTTTCATCCGCACCAGCGCCATGCGGTAGCTGCAGCCCTCGGGCGGCAGGTAGAAGTCGGTGATTTCGGGGAACTGCTTCTGCAGCAGCGGCACGAACACCTCGTTCAGCGCCACGCCCAGCACGGCCGGCTCGTCGGGCGGCTTGCCGGTGTAGGTGGAGTGGTAGATCGGGTCGCGCCGCATGGTGATGCGGTCGATGGTGAACACCGGGAACCAGTCCTGCTCGTTGTAATAGCCGGTGTGGTCGCCGAACGGGCCTTCCAGCGCATGCTGGTAGCCGGACGGGTGGTCGGGGTCGGGCTGGATATGGCCTTCCAGCACGATCTCCGCCGAGGCCGGCACGCTCAGTTCGGACAGCGTCGGCGTCAGGCAGCCCGCCAGCGCGGTGCGGCTGCCGCGCAGCAGGCCGGCGAATTGGTATTCGGACAGCGTATCGGGCACCGGCGTCACCGCGCCCAGGATGGTGGCGGGGTCGGCGCCCAGCGCTACCGCGATCGGGAACGGCTTGCCCGGGTTGGCCAGTGCATGCTCGCGGAAGTCGAGCGCGCCGCCGCGGTGCGCCAGCCAGCGCATGATGACCTGGTTGCGGCCGATCACCTGCTGGCGGTAGATGCCCAGGTTCTGCCGCTTTTTGTGCGGGCCCTTGGTCACCACCAGGCCCCAGGTGATCAGCGGCGCGGCGTCGCCCGGCCAGCAGGTCTGGATCGGCAGGCGCGCCAGGTCGACGTCGTTGCCTTCCCACACCACCTCCTGGCAGGCCGGGCTGCTGACGCGCTTCGGTGCCATGTCCCACACGGATTTGGCCAGCGTGAAGAGCTTGCCGGCCTCGCGAAGCCCGCGCGGCGGCTCCGGTTCCTTCAGCGCCGACAGGACCCGGCCGATGTCGCGCAGGTCTTCCATCGATTCGGCGCCCATGCCAAATGCGACTCTGCGTGTCGTGCCGAACAGATTGGCCAGCACCGGCACGCTATAGATGTCGCCATGGGGGGCGCCCGCAGGCTGCTCGAAGACAACCGCGGGGCCGCCGGCACGCAGCAGGCGGTCGCAGATTTCGGTCATTTCCAGGTTGGGCGACACCGGCCGCGCGATGCGCCGCAGCTCGCCGATACCTTCCAGCTGGCCGATGAAATCGCGCAAGTCTTTGTATTGCATGATGAATTCTGTTGTGGTGCGGCATCCGCACGGGTTCCGGGGAGGCAGCGGTCAAGTCGGTGACGATACACATTCCCCCGGGCACCGGCAAAAAAATCGCCAGGCCGGTGCCGCGGAAATTGTAAGTTTTTTGTCCGTCCGTGGGCGGGACTTGTCGCGGCTAGCCAAGGCCACGCCTGCGTTTGCGGGCGGGCGAGTGATGCCGGATCGACGCGTGTCGGCTTGTTACAAATAACTGAAAGTTTTGTATTTCACAATCTTTATTCTTGACGTGATATAACACCGTTCCTACAATCCGGTCTGCTCTATGGAGTGTTGCGTCGCAACATGGATTTTCCCCCTGTGTCAAGGGGTGCACATCAAAAGAACGTGCCAGAAAGTCCCTCCAGCAAGGACCGATGGTCAAGGTCCCGCGCGAATGGCGGGATGACCGGTCGCCTCCGGCGACATGCCGGAGTGTAGAGAGTTAAGTCGTGGCAGGTGGTGCTCCCCCAGAGTGCAACCTGTTTCCAGTTGGGCGCATGGGGAGCGCCCTGCCAACAGGTGCTTGGTCGTCTCTGCTAGACGGCGCGGCATCCTTACTTGAGTACGTTGAGATCGGGCGCGCGCCGCAGTTTGGCACGCGAAGCGGGCAACGGATGGAGGTAAGCATGAGCGGTTGGAAAACCCTTCATCTTCCCGGCATCGGGCGGGCCTTGCAGGTCCGCCTCCGACAGCCGGTACCCGGAGTGAGTCGGGCATTGCAGGTCCGTCTCGCGCATCCGGTCGCGGGCCGCGCGTTGCGCGGGGGCCGTGCAACGCTGAAGTACGCCCTGAACAGCCTGGGCGTGGTGGCGGTGGTTTCGGCGGTGTCGCTGTCGGTGAGCCAGGAATGGCGCACCACGCTGGCCGCCTTGCTGGCCGGCGACGAAGCACCCGCGGTGCTGGTGAGCGCAGCCGTGGCACCGCAGGCGCATGCCGGCACGGCCAACAGCGCAGCCGTCGCCAGCCCCGTTCCGCCCAGCACGGCGGACGTCGCGGCGGCCAAGCTGGGCTATGGCGCCGGCAACGGCCGCGGTGGCAAGCTTGGTCTGCCGACCGTGTCGGGCGTCGACGAATGGACCCTGGCTGCCAATACCAAGGTGCCGTCGGTCGCGCACCTGGCCGCGCAGATTCCGGTGACGCGCGTGGCGATGGACGCCCGCAGCACCAGCGGCACGCTCGGCAGCGCGCGCGAGCAGGCCGCCGTAGCCGACTATATCGCCCGCAAGTACCGCGTGGCGGCCCAGGCCACCGCGCAACTGGTCAAGGCGGCCTACCTGACCGGCCGTGAGGTCGGCATCGATCCGCTGCTGATCCTGGGCGTGATCGCGATCGAGTCCAGCTTCAACCCGTACGCCGAAAGCGGCGTGGGTGCGCAGGGGCTGATGCAGGTGATGACCAAGGTCCACCAGGACAAGTACGAAGCCGTCGGCGGCGTGTCCGCGGCGCTGAACCCGTACGCCAACATCAAGATCGGCGCGCTGGTGCTCAAGGACTGCATCGCCCGCGCCGGCTCGCTCGAGGGCGGCCTGAAGTACTACGTCGGCGCCACCACGGCCACCGACGGCGGCTACGGCGCCAAGGTACTGGCCGAGCGTGCCCGCCTGCGCCAGCTGATCGGCGTGCGCAGCGCGCCCGCCAACGCCGACAAGCCGGCCGAGGACAAGGCCCCGGCCGAGCACGCGCCGACCGAGAAGCTGGAAGCCAACACCGGGCCGCACAACGCCTGAGCCGGGCTGCGGCATCGCCAAGAAGAAAAGCACCCCACGGGGTGCTTTTTTTTGCCCGCCGCGCCAGCGACCGGGCGCGCTCAGCGGAACAGCTTGCCCAGCCGCGCCATCGCCTCTTCGATATTTTCGCGCGAGGTCGCGTATGAGATCCGGATGTAGTCCCTGGCCGTATGCGGGCCGAAATCCTGCCCCGGCACCATCACCACGCCCGCATCGTGCAGCATCGACTGCGTCAGCCGGTCGGCGTCGCCGGCGGCCGGGTGGTTGACGCCCCGGCAGTCCGCATACACATAGAAGGCGCCGTCGGGGCGCACCGGCACGCGCAGGCCCAGTGACTCCAGCGCCGGCACGATCAGGTCGCGGCGGCGGCGGAATTCGGCCTTGCGTTCGTCGTAGATGGCAAGCGCCTCGGGCGTAAAGCACGCCAACGCGGCGTATTGCGCCACCGCGGAGGCGCAGATGAACAGGTTTTGCGCGACTTTCTCGAAAGCCTCGACCAGCGCCTCGGGCACCACCAGCCAGCCCAGGCGCCAGCCGGTCATGTTGAAGTACTTCGAGAAGCTGTTTACCGTGACCACGTCAGGGTCCAGGCTCAGCGCCGACACCGGCGGGGCGTCATAGGACAGGCCCTGGTAGATCTCGTCGAGGATGGCAAAGCCGTTGCGCGCTCGCACCGCTTGCAGGATCCGGGCAAGTTCGTCGGGCAGGATCGAGGTGCCGGTCGGGTTGGACGGCGAGGCCAGCAGCACCCCCCGGGTCTGTTCGCCCCAGTTGGCCTCGACTTGCGCCGCGGTCAGCTGGAAGCGCTCGGCCGGGCCGCTCGGGATCATGCGCGCGGCGCCGTCGAAGGCGGCGACGAAGTGGCGGTTGCACGGGTAGCTGGGGTCGGGCATCAGCACCTCGGCGCCGATCTCCACCAGCACCGCGCACGCCAGCAGCAGCGCGCCCGAGGCGCCGGCGGTGACGATCACGCGCCGCGCCGGGATATCCAGCCCGTAGGCCGTCTGGTAATAGCCGGCAATGGCCTCGCGCAACGGGTGGATGCCAAGCGCGCCGGTGTACTGCGTGACGCCGCGGCGCATCGCGGCTTCCGCCGCGCGCACCACCGGCTCGGCCGCGGTGAAGTCCGGCTCGCCGATGCCCATGTGCACGATATGGCGGCCGGCGCGCTCCAGCGCGGCGGCCTGCTTGGCCAGCTCCATCACATGGAAGGCGTCGATGTTGGCGAGGCGGGAGGCGGTGGCCAGGCGTTGCAAGTCCATGGTGTTCCAGGGCGGGCAGGCGCCCATTCAGCAAGAAGGGGTAGGGGAACGAAAACACCCGCCGCGGCGGGTGTCGTCTTCATCGGCGCCGGCGCCAGGGCCAACGTGACGGCACGGCAAGGCCGCGGGGCAGGGCTCAGCGGCGCGCAGCCACCTCGGGGGCGCGCACCTGGGCGGCCAGCTTGTCCAGCACGCCGTTGACATACTTGTAACCCTCGACGCCGCCGAAGGTCTTGGTCAGCTCGACGGCTTCGTTGATGACCACCTTGTACGGGATGTCGAGGCAGTGCACCAACTCATAGCTGCCGACCAGCAGCGCGGCGCGCTCGACCGGCGAGAGCTCGTCGACGGAACGGTCCAGGAACGGCTCGAACGCGGCGGTCAGGCGGGTTTCTTCGCGCACGGCGCCGTTGAGCAGCGCGTCGAAGTGCTCGCGGTCGGCCTTGTTGAAGCCTTGCGCGTCGTGCAGGTGGGCCTGGATCGCGCCGATGTCGTTGCGGTTCAGCAGCCACTGGTACAGGCCCTGCAGGGCCAGCTCGCGCGAGCGGCGGCGCGCGCTCTTGGGCGGGGCCTTGGCTTCGGTGCGGGCCGCGCCGGACTTGCCGCCAGCTGCCTTGCCGGCTTCGGCGCCGGCCTGCTGGTCGGGATGTTTCGACGTATCACTCATCGTCGTCCTCGTCTTCGTCTTCCTGGCCGCGCAGCGAATCGAGCGCCGCCACCAGGTTGGCCATCTCCACCGCGGCGCGGGCGCAGTCGCGGCCCTTTTCGCGGGTGCGGGCGTGGGCCTGCTCGTCGGAGTCGACGGTCAGGATGCCGTTGGCGATCGGCACATTGAAGTCCAGGCCGACGCGGGTGATGCCGGCGCCCGACTCATTCGAGACCAGCTCGAAATGATAGGTCTCACCGCGCACCACCGCGCCCAGCGCGACCAGCGCGTCGAACTGGCCGCTCTCGCACATCTTCTGCAGCGCCAGCGGGACTTCCAGTGCGCCGGGGACGGTCACCACCAGGGTGTCTTCGCCCTCGACGCCGAGCTTTTCCAGCTCGGCCACGCAGGCCTCGAGCAGCTCGGCGCAGACCGGCTCGTTGAAGCGTGCCTGCACGATGCCGATACGCAGGCCTTCACCGTCGAGGTTGCTGGGGTAGAAGCCGTGATCCATTGTTCAATTCTCCAGTTTTCGGGAGGGCGCGGCGGCATGCGCCGCGGCCCGGGTATGTGGGGCTGGCTCAGTCGGCCTGGCCGTTCATCGGCTGGTAGCCGGTCACTTCCAGATCGAAGCCGGTCATGCTGGGCATGCGCTGGCGGGCCGCCAGCACGCGCATCTTGCCGACGCCGACATCCTTCAGGATCTGCGCGCCCATGCCATAGGTGCGCAGGTCCGGCTTGCGGCGGGGCCGCGATTGCGGGGCGTCGAGCGCGCCGAACTGCGTGAACAGCTGTTCCACCGTGTCGCCGCAGTTCAGCAGCACGATCACGCCGTTGTCAGCCTCGGCGATAGCGTGCATGGCCGCCGGGATGCTCCACGAGTGCGTGGTGCATTTCACTTCCAGCAGGTCCAGCACCGAGAACGGCTCATGCACGCGCACCAGCGTTTCCTGTTCCGGGGTGGGCTGGCCCTTGACCAGCGCCAGGTGGGCCTGGCCGGTCGGCTTGTCGCGGTAGGCGATGCTGTGGAAGGTGCCGTACGGGGTTTGCATGGCGCGCTCGCCGACGCGCTCGATAATGCTCTCGGTGCGGCTGCGGTAGTGGATCAGGTCGGCGATGGTGCCGATCTTCAGGCCGTGCTCCTGCGCGAACTCGACCAGGTCGGGCAGGCGCGCCATGGTGCCGTCGTCCTTCATGATCTCGCAGATCACGGCCGCGGGCGTCAGTCCGGCCAGCGCCCCCAGGTCGCAGCCGGCCTCGGTATGGCCGGCGCGGATCAGCACGCCGCCGGGCTGCGCCGTCAGCGGGAAGATATGGCCCGGCTGGACCAGGTCGGCCGGCTTGGCGTCGCGCGCGACGGCGGCCTGCACAGTGCGGGCGCGGTCGGCGGCGGAGATGCCGGTGGTCACACCCTCGGCGGCCTCGATCGACACGGTGAAGTTGGTGCCGTGCTGGGTGCCGTTGCGGCTCACCATCGGATGCAGGTCCAGCTGGCGGCAGCGCTCGGCGGTCAGTGTCAGGCAGATCAGGCCGCGGCCATGCTTGGCCATGAAGTTGATGGCTTCCGGCGTGACGAAATCGGCAGCCAGGACCAGGTCGCCCTCATTTTCGCGGTCTTCCTCGTCGACAAGGATGACCATGCGGCCGGCGCGAATGTCGGCAATGATGTCTTCAGTACTGGCGATTGTCATGGCGTGCTGAACGGCAAGTTGGGGCGAAGTCGGGCGAAAAACCGGCGATTAGCTGCGGGAGGAACCATGGCCGCGGTTGAAAGCGGCCGGACTGAGGCGGGGCATGGGGCCAGGACCGCCTGGCCATATACGCCCGGCGGGTTGCCCAGTCAAGCCGGGTATTGTACGCCAAGGCAAGCCATGCGGGAGGCGGCGGCAGCGGAAAGTGCGCCGACTGTGGTAGCGGTGTGGAGGGGCGGGCGCCGCGGCGAGGCGCCGGGCCGGCCGGGAGCCGACTGCGGCGCTTGGCCGGAATGCGTCGGCCTTACGCGGCCTGGGCCAGCGGCGTCCGCGAGGCGGCCTCTGCCGCGGTGCGCAGGCGCGAGGTCCTGGCGATGCGTGCCCGGGCTGCGCGCGTTGCGTCAGCCAGCGCGAGTTCGCGGGTGGGGAGGCCGGCGTTGGGCTGGGCGAAGCTGGCATGCGCATCGAGCGCATATGCCCATTCCCATTTGCCGAAGCTCACTTCGGCCAGCGTTACGACAACGTGGCAGTGCTGATAGAAGAAGCTTTCGCCCATGGTGGTTCCAGTTGGTTGGCGCTGCGCAGGCGCGTGAGATACGGCGAGATGGCGATACGCGGCATCCCCTCAGCCAGGAGGCCGGCCATGGCACCACGGAAAGCCGGCATAGCGCCGCGTGCCGGCACGCCGGAATGGCCTGAACAACGGCCATGACGGCGGCTGCAAGCGCGGCCAGCCGTCGCCGACGGCGCGATCCCAGTCGATCAGCAGCGTGACGGCGCGCCGCAGTGGCGTCGAACTGAGCCGCAGCAGGCCCATGCGATGCGGCACGTGGGCGGCATGGCGCGACGGCTGCGGCATGGCGGCAATCCAGCGGTAAGTCATTCGGGAAGCAGGCGCGGGCATGCGAAGTCCTCTTGATTGCCGGGCGAAAGCCGGCACGGCGGCCACGGCGCTTGCGCACGGGGTGGCGGATGTATGGAACGCCAGTGAGCAGGACGTGATCGCCGGGAGGGCAGCGTCCGAAGAGGCGTAGACGAGGGAAGCCGAAATGCGGGGCGTGCGCCGCGGGCCAGACCTGCCCTGCGCACAGCCCTTTTATTCTAGGCGCGTCGCGCGATCCATCCCAGCTCGCTTACAACATAGGCATCGCGGCAAGAAATCCGCCCCGAAAGCGGGGAGGCAGCGTAAGCTGCACTGATGGCGGAGCAGAAGTGCCCGCCGGACTGCGGATCCGGCCCAGTCCGATCGCGTCCGCACGCTTTGCACACTCAGTTTGCTCAAACTCAGGGAGACAGCCATGCCGAGACAGATCAAGAACAAGGCCGAACTGCGAGCGATGGTCCGGGCACAGCAGGCCAGGGTGCCGGCCTGCGAGGGCGCCTGCTTTGGCGATATCGTCTGGCACGCGCCGGATGCCAGCGGCTGCAACTGGAGCCTGTCGACCATGGAAGGCGGCGACAGCGCCGCGTGCGTGGAAGCGCTGCGCCCCTTCACGGACCAGCTGCGCCAGGCTTACAACGTGCCCGACGAGGGCAAGTAGCCGCGGCGCTTACGCGGGAGCCTGCGCGGTCGACAGCATCCGTTCCACATAGCGCGCGATCAGGTCGATCTCGAGGTTCACGCGCGCGCCCGGCTTGAGTTCCTGCAGCGTGGTGACTTCGACGGTGTGCGGGATCAGGTTGATCGAGAACACGCAGCCGTCGGCTTCGTCGCTGACGCGGTTGACGGTCAGCGACACGCCGTTGACCACCACCGAGCCCTTGTAGGCCAGGTAGCGGGCCAGTTCGCGCGGCGCGCGGAGGCGCAGCTCATGCGACTCGCCCACGGGGGCGAAATGCACCACTTCACCCAGGCCGTCGACGTGCCCCGATACCAGGTGGCCGCCGAGCCGGTCGGCCAGGCGCAGCGCCTTTTCCAGATTGACGCGGCCGGGGCGGTCCAGCCCCACGGTCTTGTCAAGCGATTCGCGCGAGACTTCGACGTCGAACGCGTCGGGCGCCATGGCGATCACGGTCATGCAGGCGCCCTGGATGGCGATGCTGTCGCCGATGATGACGTCCGACAGGTCCAGCCCGCCCGCGGCGATGCGCAGGCGCACGCCGGCGTCGGCGGCGGCGCCGAGCGGGGTAACGGATTCAATGCGGCCGACCGCCGCGACAATGCCAGTAAACATGGTGGAGTCTTGTGCTTGAGGTTTTGGGATCTGGGGGATGCGCTGGCGCGGCTGGCGCTACGCGTCATTGCGCCGGGCGATCAGGCGCAGGTCGTCGCCAATCTGCCGGACTTCATGCCAGTGGAACTGCTCGGCATCCTGCAGCCGTGCCAGCGGCGGCAGGTTGAACATGCCCTGGGCATCGCCGAGCAGCTTGGGCGCGAGGTAGATCAGCAATTCGTCGGCGCAATGCTCGCGCACCAGTGAACCGTTGAGCTTGAAGCCCGCCTCGACGTGCAATTCGTTGATGCCACGGCGGCCGAGCTCTTCCAGCATGCGGCGCAATTCGACCTTGCCGTGCGGGTTGGGCAGCACCACGACTTCAGCGCCGCGGCCCTCCAGCGCGCGCTGGCGCTGGCGGTCTTCCACGGCGCAGAACACCAGCACGGGCTTGGCGAACTCGCCGGTGTCAGGCGCCAATATCTGGGCGTCGAGCGGCACTTCGAGCCGGGAATCGACCAGCACCCGCTGCGGCTGGCGCGGCGTGGCGATGGCCCGCACGGTCAGGGCGGGATTGTCGTCGCGCACGGTGCCGATCCCGGTCAGGATGGCGCAGGCGCGCGCGCGCCAGGCGTGCCCGTCGTCGCGCGCGGCCTGGCCGGTGATCCACTGGCTGGTGCCGTCATGCAGCGCGGTGGCGCCGTCCAGCGAGGCCGCCACCTTGACGCGCACCCACGGCAGCCCGCGCGTCATGCGCGAGACGAAGCCGATATTCAGGTCGCGCGCCTCTTTTTCCAGCAGGCCGCAGCGCACGTCGATGCCGGCATCGCGCAGGCGCTGCAGGCCGCGCCCGGAGACCGACGGATTGGGATCTTCCATCGCTGCCACCACGCGCGTCACGCCAGCGCGCACCAGCGCGTCGGCGCATGGCGGCGTGCGCCCGAAATGGCTGCACGGCTCCAGCGTGACATAGGCGGTGGCGCCGGCCGGATCGAGCCCCCGTGACAACGCGTCTTTCATCGCCTGGATCTCGGCGTGGTCCTGGCCGGCCGGTTGGGTGAAGCCCTGTCCGATGACCTGGCCAGCCTTGATCAGCACGCAGCCGACGCGAGGGTTGGGCGTGGTGTTGAACATGCCCCGCGCGGCGAGCGCGAGCGCCTGTTGCATGGCGGCGTGGTCGGTATCGGAAAACATTCGGCGATCGGGTGGGCCTTGGCGCTGCGATTGGGGTGACAGGGCAGCCGGGTCATGGCGGCTCGGAGGATTCCGCCGCCTCGCAGTCAGCGTCGCGGCCGGGTGTGCAGAGTCGGATACGTCCCTGCGCGCCCAACCTGACTTGCCGCTGCTCGCCACGGCAGCCAAGCGTGAAGGTGGCGGCCTGAAAACCGCCCTGCTCAGAACGAGAGTATCCCACAGGCAGGAATTTCAGCACATTGGCGCCGCGCACGGTTTGCCGCAGCGTCACGGACAGGCACGGCATGCCCGGCTCGACCACGGACAGCACCACCTGCCGGTCCGGGCCGGCGCCGTCCGTCACCAGTTGCCAGCCCGGACTCAGCGTGGCCTCGCCCGGCAGCGGCTGCAGCGTCACCTCGATGCGGCGTGACAGCGCGGTGGCGCGAGCCAGCGCCAGCGACATCGCCAGCCGGTCGGCCGCGAGCGTGACCTGCTGGCGCGCGAGCATGCCGCTGAAGAGCGGATAGGCGGCGGCCGAGAGCAGGCCAAGAATGGCCAGGCCGGCGGCCAGTTCGACCAGCGTCAGGCCATCAGGGCGGCGGTGCCTGCCGGCATCCCGTGACATGTCCATCATGGCCTCAGCAATGGGGCGGCAACGGCTGCGGCACCGTGCCTTCGGGCTGCGCCAGCCACTGGCCGGTGCTGCGCAGGATCAGCGTTCCACATTCGGGATCGGCGGCTTGCGGCGTCGCACGGAGTTCGACGCAGGTGTCCAGCGTGGCTTGCGGACAAGCGCCGGCGCTCACCAGATGGCGCACGGGGCCGCTGGCCGGTACGCGCAGCGGCCACTCGCCGGCAACCACGTCAGACCCCGGCGCGGCGGCAAAGGTCATGGCCTCGAGCGCGTGCCGTTCCCGTTGCAGCATCGCGCCGGTCAGCGCGGCGCGGGCCTGCGCGCGCCAGCCTCGCGCCAGATGGCGTTGCCACGCGGGCACGGCAATGGCCGTGAGGATCGCCAGCACGGCCAGCGCAGCCGCCAGCTCGATCAGGCTGAAGCCGCGCCTGCGCCGGCAAGTCGAGGCCACGGTCATCATGGTGAATCCTCTCGTGCCGGGCCGACGAGCTCGCGCCAGCGCAGGCGCCCGGTGCGGCGCGTGGCCAGCGTTTGCGCGACGCGCGTGACGGCGTTGCCGGTAGCGGACCACACCGAGAGCGAATACGCCTGGCGCCCGGCCTCGCCCGGTTGTGCAGGCGTGCCCGGCAATTCGATGCGGGTCGCGAACACGCTCGCCTCGGGCGGCAGCCACTGGCCGGTGGCGACGAGCAGGCGCTCGCCGGTGCTGCGCTGGACGAAGGATTCCCCGGTTGCCGCCAGCACCAGGTAGCTGCGCTGCGCGCCATCGGGCGTGCGTGTCACGAACAGCAGATAGCCGGGGAATAGCGGCTGGCTCTCGACCAGTTGTTCGCCGGCATGGGGCAGGCTCAGGCGCCAGCCGGCATCCTCCGCGCCGCCCGGTATCGCACGCAGGATATGGCCGTTGTCTGTGGCCTCGGTCGTGACCTGCCGAGTCGTGCGCGATGTGGCGCTGCGTGCGGCAAGGTCATCGGGCACCGCGGCCAGTTCGTTGCCGGCGCCGTAGACCACCATGGGCGCCGTCGGCGATCCGAGCAGCACGGGGGCTTCGTCGCTGGCCGGCTGCGCAAACTGGCGCATCCGGTGCACGCATGCCGCGGCAGGGCTGGGCCCGGCCTGCGGCGCGTCGGCGAGCGGAAAGCGCCAGAGCTGGCCGGCATCGTCGGTGGCGTAGGCAGCGAGCGCGGCGCCGGTGAGATCGGACAGCACGCTGACCGCCACGAGCTGGCTGGCCGCGGGTTCGCCCAGGCAATCGCGTTCCGGCAAGGGCAAGGTGCGAATGGCGTACTGGCCGGCCCATGCGGCGCCGGCTGGCTTGTCCAATGGCAGCAACGCAAGTCCGGCACGGACAGCGCCTGCCGCGCCCTTGGCGCTGGCGCCAAGGATCACCACCGCGAACCAGCGCAACCCATCCGCGCCATGGATGCCGGCGGCACGTACCGGCCCGCGCCCGGCCAGTGGCAGGGCCTCGGTCGCGGCGACTTCCCATATCGGCACGAATGGCATCTGCCCGTCGGGATCGGACACGTCGAGCACAAAAGCCGCCGGGGGGTTGCCAGCTCCGGCACTGGCCGGGATGCCGCACAGCAAGACCGTGCGCCATTCGCCGCGGATGGCCACATCCTGCGCTTCAGGGCGCGGACATGGCGACGGCACCGTCGGCGCACCCGCCGCCGTCATGGAAACGGCATAGGGCAGCAGCGCGCCTGGCAGGTACGCGGCACGCTCCTCGCCGGTCGCGGCATCGAATGCATGCAGCAGGCCGTCGCTGGTGCCCAGCCAGGCCATGTGCGGCCGCAGGCCGTAGCGCAGGCGAAAGCCCGCGTGGCCCGACTTGCCGGGCGACCAGGCCGGCGGTGCCACCACCCGCACCCGTGCGCCTGCCGCATGGCCCAGGCGCGTGTCGCGCGGGCGCAGGCCGGCGTGGGGCTGGTCACCGCGCAGCCAGTCCACCGCGGCGCGGTCCACATCGGGCAAGACGCGGGCCACGGCATCCCATTGCAGCGGCATGGCGCGTGCCGTCTCGCCGGCCGGTGCCGCATATGTGAATATCCACCGCGATGGCGCCGTCCGGCGGTCTAGGCGGTCGCCGGCTTCCCACAGGTCCGGCGAGGGTGCCTGGGCGGGATCCTGCCAGCCGACCGCGAACAAACGCCCGGTCCACGGATAGGCGCCGTTCGTGGTGCGGTAGGCCAGCGGCAGCCGCCCCGCTTCAGACCCGGCGGCGTGGCATGCCGGGGCCAGGACGAGGGCAAGGCAGACGAGGGCAAGGCAGACGAGGGCAAGGCAGACGAGGGCGTAGCGAGCGGCGAGGCCGGTCATGGCTGGATCACGCTTTGCAACAGGGCGCGTACGGCGCGGGTGTGGCCGAAGCCGATGGCGGTGACCCGGATCCGCGGTGCCGGGGCGAGGGCGGCAGCCGGATCCGGCGCGCTGTAGCCGGCCGGCGCTTCGTCCAGGATCTCCGCGACATAGCGCGGCGGCGCCTGCGTTGCGGCGGCGTCTGCTGGCGGCGCCGGCAGGGCAGCGCCGGTAAAGCGCCCCAGTGGCACGCCGATGGCGTCGACGCCGGCATCGGCGCGCAGCCACGGTTGCCACACGGGCGGCCCGGACACCGCGGGCCGGCAGATGCCAGCCTGCTGGCCGCTGCCGCAGCGGCCCGGCGGCGGCCACTGGCCCAGGCGATCCTGCTTGTCGAGCGATGCCGCGGCGGCCAGCAGTTCGGCCTCGCCATCGCGCAGGGCCGCCTCGGCGGCGCGGAAGGCGAGTTCGCGCTCGCGCTGCATGACGGCAAGCTGCCGGCCGGACAGCAGCATATGCAGCGTGGCGGCCGCGATCAGCACCACCATCAGCAGCATGGTGCCGCATAGCAGCAGCGTGACCGCGCCGGCCTGGCGCGGGCGTGTCAGGCAGCGCGCTAACACAGCGTCTCCTGGCAGCGGGGCGCATTGCGCAGCCGTATCGTGGCGGCGAACACGCGATGTGCCGTGCTGGCCTTCGCTGCCGCGGCGGGCGGCAGGTCCCCCGCCGCGGTGCCGGCCGGCCACGCCGTGCCCATGCCGCCGCCCTGGACTGGCGTGGCCGAGCCCGGCCGGTCGCCCCGCACGGCAATGGCGATCTGGACCGCCACCACGCGTTGCCAGGCGGCTTCGCCCAGCGCAGGGAGGGCCGATGCCGTCTCGAAGCGTTCGGGCCGGCCGTCCTGGTCCAGATCCAGCCCATAGCGCAATTGCAGCGATTCCACGCCGCGCACCAGCGCGCCCGAGGTCCAGCCGCCGCCGTCGATGAGGCCATTGCGGCGGGTCGGGTAACGGCACAGCAGTTGCGGCACGCCATCGGCGCCAGCCGCCACATAGAGCAGGTTCTCCGCGACATAGCCGGCGGTTGCCTCGGCGCCCGCCAGCCGCGCCGCGACCGGATAGCCGCTGCAATCGGTCATGGTGTCGTCCGGCTGCGCCGGCGCGGCGGGTCGGCCGCTGCCGCTGAAGCGGACCAGCAGCGCGTCGCTTTGGCCGACCGCAGCCTTTGCGCAGGCAGGCACGGCCGCCACGGCGGCTTGCCCGCAATTGTCCGCGCCGCTGACCGCGGGCAGGGCGGTGTTGGCGCTGCCGGACGCCGGCTCGCCCGGCCATCCGGCCTGCCGCAGCAGCGTGGCGACGATGGTAAGCGCGCGCTGGCCGCGTTCTTCGATCAGCACGCGGTCGGTGGTGGCCAGATACGCTGCGTGCGCGGCCAGCAAGGCGGCGCCGGCCGCGGCAGCGGCGATCAGGCCCAGCGTCATGCCGACCATCAACTCGACCAGCGAGAAGCCGCGCGTGCGGGTCCGCGAGATCCGTTTGCCAATGGGCGCGTTCATAGGGCACCCCCGGTTGCGCCGGCCGGCGGGCAGCGGCCGGCATCCGGCATCCGCACCATGGCGGAGACCACGGGTGCCAGGGGCGCCGCGCAGCCGGCCAGTTCGGCATCGTCGGCCGCGCTGCGCGTGGCTTGCGCCAGGCGCTCCAGCTGGCGCAGCCAGCCCAGGCCGGTGGTGCCGATCACCGTCATCGGGAGCAGTCCGGCAAGCACGATCGACAAGGCGCCGAGCGCCTCGATCAAGGCGTAGGCGCGCTGGAGCCGGGGTTGCGGGGTGGTTGGCGGCGGCGTTCGGCGCGGGGTTGCAGGTGAGGGCATGGCACGGGCTGTGAAGGCGACGGACCAAGGTTAGCGAGCCGTCCGGGCCGCGAACGTGCCGAAACGTAAAGCGGGGAAATCCGCACCATTGTGTTAAGCACGGGCATGCCGCGCCCAATTGCTACGCTTGCTTCCGGGCAGTTGCGGCGGCCCAACGCAGCGCCGCCTGACCGCCGAACCCTGCGCGATGCAATTGACAGGAATTATCAAATTCCCCACTATCTCGGGTGTTGCAAAGTCGTAACGATTTCGCTATTCGCGGCATCCCGTTGCCAGTCCTCTCAGGCGGCAGCGAGGCATAGAACAAGAATTTTCGGGTGCGGGCTGGCCTTTCCGCCGTCAGAGCGGGGTGCCTTGCCCAGGTAACAAAGCCATTTATCGGGGGTCAACATGCATCGGGTCATCCTGGCAGTTCCTTGTCCATCGGCGGCGGCACCTCTGCCCGCGCGCTGACATGCCGGCGACGGTTCGCCTTCGCGAAACCGCGCCCCCCCGCCTTCACCACGATATGGCCATGTACGGCCCGGGCATGCCTGTGCGCGTGGCTTGCAGCGGCAGCGGCATTCGCGGCAACCTGCATCGGGCCCGGCGCGGCGCTGGCGTCAGCCCTTGGGCATCGCGCCGGCGCTGCCGCGGGCTGACGCTGGTCGAGCTGATGGCGGTGGTGGTGATGGTGGCGATCCTCGCCGCGATCGGCACGCCTTCGTTCGTCTCGCTGCTGCGCACCAGCCGGGTGGACAGCGAAATCCAGTCGATGGTCGGCAGCCTGCAGCTTGCGCGCAGCGAGGCCATCAAGCGCGGCTTGCCGGTCAGCGTGTGCCCGTCCGTCAATGGCACCGCCTGCCTGGGGGCCGGCAACTGGGCGCGCGGCTGGATCGCGTTCGTCGACCGCAATGCGTCGGGAACGGTGGACGCGGCGGCGCCGGCCGACGAGGTGCTGCACTACCGCGCCGGCTGGTCCGCCACCGACACCTTCACCACGGCCGCCAACGCGGCCTTCCTGACATACAACCGCGATGGCTTCGCCGTGCTGCCCGGCGGCGCGCTGACCATGACCTTGCACACCAGTCCGGTGGCGGCCGAAGCCACGCGCTGCATCGCCATCAACATTGCCGGCCGGCAGACGATACAGCGCGCGGGGGAGGGCGCATGCCAGTGACCCGTCACCAAGGCCTGCGCTTGCGACGCGTGGCACGCGGATTTTCGCTGATCGAGGTGCTGATCACGCTGGTCATCACCTCGGTGGGGCTGCTCGGCCTGGCCAAGATGCAGGCGGCGGCGCTGGCCAACACGCAGATTGCGCGCGGGCGTTCGCTGGTGGCGCTGCAACTGGAAAGCCTGGCCGCGGCGATGCACGGCAACCGCGGCTTCTGGGCGGCGGGCACGGCGCCGGCGAGGTTCACGCTGTCCGGCGCCACGGTGACGGACAGCACCGGCGCGCTTAGCACCCCTGCACCCGACTGCGCCAGCGTAGCCTGCACGCCGATCCAGATGGCCGCCTACGACGTACAGCACTGGGCCGCGGATATGGCGGCGCACTTTCCCACCTACGCGGCCACGGTCAACTGCACCAACGACATCAGCCGCCCGATCCGTTGCAGCCTGACCGCGACCTGGAGCGAGCATTACGTGGCCTACAACCAGACCACCGCGGCGCAGACCGAAGCCATGGCCGCCACGCAAAGCCTGACGCTGCACGTCCAGCCATGAGATCCATGCTTCGAATCCCGCGCGGCTTGCCTCGCCGCAGGCAGGCCGGTGTCTCGCTGGTCGAGGTGCTGGTGGCGATGGTCATCGCGCTGTTCATGCTGGCGGCGCTGATGACGGTGTTCCTCAACCTGCGCGGCACCGTGCGCGACCAGGAGCGGCTGGCCGCGCTGCAGGACAGCGAGCGCCTGGTGATGACGATGCTGGCCAACACGGTGCAGTCGGCGGGGTACTTCCCCGATCCGCTGAACCAGGTGGCGGCGGACGCTTTGCCGGCGCTGGCGGGCAATGCCTTTGGCGATTTCGCCGGGGGCCAGGCCATCGTCGGGCAGTCCGGCGCCGACGGTGCGAGCGATACGCTGACGGCGCGCTTCGTCACCGCCAGCGGCGACGGCATCATGAACTGCCAGGGCGCGGCCAATGCCTCGGGGGCCAGCGTCTCCTACCTCAATACCTTTGCCGTCAATGCCGCCAACGAGCTGACCTGCGCGGTCAACGGCGGCGCGGCGGTGCCGCTGGCCGGCGGCATCACGGCGCTGCGGGTGCGCTACGGCACCGACACCGGCAACGGCGGCAACGTCGACACCTACTTGAGCGCCAGCGCGGTCGCCGCCGGCGCACTGTGGGGCCAGGTGCGCACCGCGCGCGTGACGCTGACGTTTGCCAATCCCTTTGCCGGCCAGCCCGGCCAGCCGGCCACGCTCGGCTGGACCCAGACCATCAGCCTGATGAACCGCCCATGACCCGCGCCATGCCAGCCCGTTGCCGCGCCGGCGCCGCGCCGCGCGGCTATGTCCTGATCATCGGCCTGCTGTTTCTGCTGATCCTGTCGCTGCTGTCGGTGACGATGTTCCGCAGCTTCGGCCTGCAGGAGAAGATCGCCGGCAACACGCGCGAGAAGCAGCGTGCGTTCGAAGCCGCGCAGGGCGCGCTGCAGTACGGCGAGTGGTGGCTGGGGCAGGGCAACGGCTCGGCCGGCGCCGCCTGCAACACGGTGATCGACGCCAACGATCCGGCCAATCTGCAGGTCTGCGCCAATGCGCTGGCAGACCCGGCCAACCTGCCGTGGATGCCGGCCCGGGCCGACTATGTGCCGCCGTCGATGAACCTGGCGAGCGCCGGCCGCCCGGGCGGCATGACCGGCGATGATGTCAATTACGCGCGCGCGCCCAGCCTCTACATCCACTATCTGGGCCTGTCGCCGGATGGGCTGTCGATGCTGTTCCGCGTGACCGGCGCCGGCTATGGCGGCAGCGACGGCACCGCGGCGGTGGTGCAGAGCACCTACCAGCTTGGCGCGGGCACCAAAGACCTCGGGAAAGAATGATGAGCCGACCTCCACGCCTCGCCTGCCTTGCCGCCGCCGTAAGCGCCGTCGTGAACGCGGTTCTGGCCGGGCAGGCGCATGCACTGGTGATCCAGGACAACCTGAACGGGGCTTCGTCCTCGTATGACTGGGTGGCGCTGAATGGCGCGTGCCTGACCGCAGGCAACGGCACTGGCTCGATTCCGGGCTGCGCCACGTCGAGTTTCACCTACTATCGGGACCGCAACTCGAAGCTGGTCGGCGGTGCAAGCGGCACCGTGCCGGACGCCGCGGGTTACGGCGCGCTGCGCCTGACCAATGGCGACACGGCCGAGGGCGCCAACGGCGACAACCAGACCGGCGCGGTGGTGTCGAGGTTCACCTTCGGCATGCAGGAAGGGCTGCAGGTGACGTTTTCCACCGTCACCTACGGCGGCGACAACCTGCGCGGCACCGGCGCCGACGGCATCAGCTTTTACCTGGCCGATGGCAGCCGGAGCCCCACCGTGGGCGGACTGGGCGGCAGCCTGGGCTACAGCTGCTCGAACGCCAATGCCGCGTACGATGGGGTGGCGGGCGGCTATATCGGCATCGGCATCGACGAGTTCGGCAATTTCTCGAACAAGGCGGACAACACCGACTCGGGCCCGGCATTCCAGGCCAACCGCATCAGCGTGCGCGGCTCGGGCGACACCAACTGGGCCGGCCTGCGCGCCGCCTATCCGGCCTATTACCCGGACAACCTGAGCCTCAGCAAGCGAGCGCAGGCCGTGCAAAACACCTGTGCGCGCGGCTACGTGCAGGACTGGAGCAACGGCAAGGACGGCGGCGATATCAAGGCGCGGCGGCTGGCCTACAACTACCGCATCCTCGGCATCAGCGACCTGCCGGACAAGATCGCCAACCAGCAGGCGGTGTCCAGGCCAACGCGGGCCAAGGGCATCCCCATCGTCTATTCGCTCAAGCTGACCCAGAACGGGCTGCTGAGCATGTCCTACAGCTATAACGGCGGCGCGGCCACGCCGGTGATCACCGACCAGGACATCACCCAGGCCAACGGACCGGTGCCGGCATCGCTGCGCTTCGGCTTCGCGGCCGGCACCGGCAGCGGCAGCAACGTGCACGAGATCACCTGCTTCAAGGCCGAGCCGGTGGGCCAGTCCAGCAGTTCGGCCGGCACCAACGTGCAGCAGTCCGCGCGGGTCGAAGCGGGCTCGCAGGTGTACCTGGCCTACTACCATCCGACCAATTGGTGGGGCGAGCTGAGCGCGCAGAACCTGCTCTACGATCCCGCCACCGATTCGGTGTCGATTGCTACCGTGGCCAACTGGAACGCCCATTGCACCCTAACCGGTGGCAGCTGCGCGGCGACCGGCACCTCGGTTGTGGCGCAGGCGCCGGACAGCCGCAGGATCCTGACCTGGAGCGGCAGCACCGGCATCCCGCTGCGCTGGGATGCCAACCTGCCCGCCGCGCTGAAGTCCCGGCTGACCGCGGGCGATGCCACGCCGACCGGCGACCGCCTCGACTACCTGCGCGGGGACCGCAGCAAGGAGCTGACCGCATCCGGTGCCGGCCTGTTCCGCAAGCGCACCGGCGTGCTGGGCGACATCATCGATTCCAGCCCGGCCTGGGTGGGCGCACCGTCATCGCCTTACAGCGGGCCCTGGACCGATGCGTTGTACAAGAGCGCCAGCCCGCCCGAGCCGGCCGGCAGCTATGACGCCTTCCGGCAAGCCAGGGCGCAGCGGCTGAACGTGGTCTATGTCGGCGCCAACGACGGGCTGCTGCACGGCTTTCGTTCCGGCTACTACAACGCCGCGGGCGCCTTCGTCGGCAACGACGCCAGCAAGCCCAACGACGGCCGCGAGGTGCTGGCGTACATGCCCGGCGCGGTGCTCGACACCATCCATTCGACCAATGCGGCGCTCGCCTACAGTTCGCCGCAATACGTGCACAACCTGTTTGTCGATGCCACGCCCGGCACCGGCGATCTCTATTACGCCGACGCCTGGCATACCTGGCTCGTCGGCGGCCTCGGCCCGGGGGCGAACCGCGGCGGCCCGCTCGCCAGCAAGACCGCGACGGCGACCGGCGGCGCACTCTACGCGCTGGACGTGACCGAGCCGGAGCGCTTCAGCGATACCCCGGCAGCGGCCAGCGCCACGGTGATCGGCGAGTGGAACAACACGCTGCAGTGCGCCGGCGATACCGCCTGCGGCGACAACCTTGGCAACACCTATGGCACGCCCGTGATCCGCCGCCTGCACAACGGCCAGTGGGCCGTGCTGTTCGGCAACGGGCTGGGCAGCAAGAGCGGTTCGGCCGGCCTGTTCATCATGCTGGTCAACCCGGCCGACGGCTCGCGCACCTTCCGCTATCTTGGCACCGGCTACGGCCCCCAGGAGGATCCCGCGGGCGCCAGCAGCAAGAACGGCATTGCCTATGTCACGCCGGCAGACCTCGACGGCGACCACATCACCGACTATGTCTACGCCGGCGACGTGTTCGGCAACCTGTGGCGCTTCGACCTGACCTCGGACAATCCGGACCACTGGCGCGCCGGGAGCCGCCCGCTGATGCAGACCGGTGGCAAGCCCATCTCGACGAAGGTGGCGGTGGGCTCGGTGCCGGGCACCGGCACCGGCGCTGCGGCGATGCCGCGCGTGGTGGTGGCGTTCGGCACGGGCCGCCGGCTGGAGCAGACCCAGGGCAGCGAAGCAGTGTTCGAGCCGGGCGGGCAGGCGCTGTATGGCGTGTGGGACTGGGACATGGCGGGGTGGAACGCGATCGCCGGCGCCCAGGCCCGCTATGCGTCGCTGGCCAGCGCCACGCGGCCGCTTGCCGGCGCCAACCTGACGCAGCAATCGATTACCGCCGAAGGGCGCGCGGCTGGCGGCACGGTGACGGTGCGCACGGTCAGCGCGAACAAGGTGTGCTGGCAGGGTTCGAACGCCTGCGCGAGCGGCAACAACAAGTACGGCTGGCAATTGCCGCTGCCGTCGGCCACGCGCGAGCAGGTGATCTACAACCCGGTGGTCGCCTACGGCATGGTGATCGTGAACACCACCATCCCGCCCGGTTCGGCCCTATCGCAGGCACTGTCGTGCAATGCCGAGGTGCCGTTCGGCTTCACCATGGGCGTGTCGATGGCCTCGGGCGGCGCGGCCGCGCAGTCGTTCTTCAGCAGCACCAACAGCAGCACCTTCCCGCTGCTGAACAACGGCATCGTCAGCGGCATCGGCCTGAGTGGCACCGGCACGCCGTCGGTGGTGACGGCGAAGAAGCGGCCCTACCTGGTGCAGCAGACCGTGGTCGGCAGCGGCGCCATCACGCAGATCAACCCCGGCGCCAACGGCGCCGGCGCCCGCCTCAACTGGATACGCCTGCGCTGATGACCATGAACCTGCCTCTGCCTGCCTTTGCCCGCACCCGGCGTGCCGCCGCCGGCTTTACGCTGATCGAGCTGATGATCACGGTGGCGATCGCCGCGGTGCTGGCGGCGATTGCCTATCCGTCATACACCGAGCATGTGCGCAAGTCGCGCCGCACCGACGCCAAGACGGCGTTGCTCGACCTGGCGGCGCGCCAGGAGCGATTGTTTAGCACGCAGAACGTGTATGGCGGCACGCCCGCGGCGCTGGGCTATGCCGGCGCGGCGTTCCCCGTGGCGATCCAGTCAGGCGGCCAGGCGTACTACCAGCTGACCGTGGTGGCGGGCAATCCGGCGACCAGCTATACCGCGACGGCGACGCCGGTCGGCGTGCAGCTGGGAGACGACTGCGGCAGCTACACCATCAACCACCTGGGGGTGCAGGGAAACACCGGGATGCGCGCCGGCGTGGCGTCGGCGCAGTGCTGGTAGCGCAGGGCTGGCGCCAGAGCGTCAGCGCTTGCCGCTGCCCGCGGTGACTTCCGCGAGCACGTCCGAGAATTCGGACACGTCCTCAAAGCTGCGGTACACCGAGGCAAAGCGGATATAGGCGATCTTGTCGAGCTTGCGCAGCTCGCGCATCACCAGTTCGCCGACCTGGCTGCTGGGAATTTCCTTCTCGCCCAGGGCCAGCAGCTTTTCTTCGATGCGGGTGATGGCTTCGTCGATGGCTTCGGCCGAGACCGGGCGTTTGCGCAGCGCCAGGCGCATCGAATCCTTCAGCTTGGCGCGAGCGTAGTCCACGCGCGAGCCGTTTTTCTTGACGATGGCGGGGAAGAACAGCTCGATCCGCTCATAGGTGGTAAAGCGGCGGTCGCAGGCTTCGCAGCGGCGGCGCCGGCGCACGGCGTCGCCGTCTTCCGACATGCGCGTATCGAGCACCTGGGTATTGGAATGACCGCAAAAGGGGCATTTCATGCCGGACCACCTTCAGTTGAACCCCATCGCCTTGTCCGTGTTGTGGTTCTGCGGCGGCGGGGCGGGTTGGCGAGGCCCGCAGCCCGCGCCGAGGCGCTGGCAAGCGCAGCCGCCGGCCGCCCATGCACGCGCACGGGCGGCCTCGTACCATCAGCCGTAGACCGGGAAACGCTTGGTCAGGGCCGACACCTGCTCGCGCACCGCGGCGATGTTGGCGGCGTCGTGCGGGTTGTCCAGCACGTCGGCGATCAGGTTGCCGACGATGCGGGCTTCTTCTTCCTTGAAGCCGCGCGTGGTCATGGCCGGCGAGCCGACGCGGATGCCGGAGGTGACGAACGGCTTTTCCGGGTCGTTCGGGATCGCGTTCTTGTTCACGGTCAGGTGCGCCTCGCCCAGGATGCGCTCGGCTTCCTTGCCGGTGATGTTCTTGGCGCGCAGGTCGACCAGCATCACGTGGCTCTCGGTACGACCCGAGACGATGCGCAGGCCGCGCGCGATCAGGGTCTGGGCCAGCACGGCGGCGTTCTTCACCACTTGCTGCTGGTATTCCTTGAACTCGGGCGTCAGCGCTTCCTTGAACGCCACGGCCTTGCCGGCGATCACGTGCATCAGCGGACCGCCCTGGATGCCCGGGAAGATCGACGAGTTGATCGCCTTCTCGTGCTCGGCCTTCATCAGGATCACGCCGCCGCGCGGGCCGCGCAGGCTCTTGTGCGTGGTGGTGGTGACGAAGTCGGCGTGCGGCACCGGGTTCGGGTAGACGCCCGCGGCGATCAGGCCGGCGTAGTGGGCCATGTCGACCATGAAATAGGCACCGATCGACTTGGCGACCTTGCCGATGCGCTCGAAGTCGATGCGCAGCGCGAACGCCGAGGCGCCGGCGATGATCAGCTTGGGCTTCTTCTCTTGCGCCAGCTTTTCCAGTGCGTCGTAGTCGATGTCTTCCTGCGCGTTCAGGCCGTAGCTGACCACGTTGAACCACTTGCCGCTCATGTTCAGCGCCATGCCGTGGGTCAGGTGGCCGCCTTCGGCCAGGCTCATGCCCATGATGGTGTCGCCCGGCTTGAGCACGGCGAAGTACACGCCCTGGTTGGCCTGCGAGCCCGAGTTGGGCTGCACGTTGGCGGCTTCGGCGCCGAACAGCTGCTTGACGCGGTCAATGGCCAGTTGCTCGACGATGTCGACATACTCGCAACCGCCGTAGTAGCGCTTGCCGGGATAGCCCTCGGCGTACTTGTTGGTCAGTTGCGAACCCTGCGCGGCCATCACGGCCGGCGAGGTGTAGTTCTCGGAGGCGATCAGCTCGATGTGGTCTTCCTGGCGCTGGTTTTCCTGCTGGATGGCGGCAAAGACCTCGGGGTCGATCTGGTCGATCGTAAAACGGCTGCGTTCGAACATGGCGAAACTCGTCTGAAAAAAGGGAATCCGATGCGGGCATCGGGGGTAGGGCGCGCGGGGAAGGCTAGCGGCGACCGGCACCGGCGGCGGGTAAGAGCCGTCGGCGCAGGGCGCACCCTGCTTCCCATTCGCTGCCCAGGCGAGCGGCAGGCATGACTCGCGTCAACGCCATGGCGTGAGGAAATCACGCCAGAGAACTTGCGCTTCCTCGTGGTAGTACCCACTGACTTCGCCAGTCGCGCAAGATGGAATGGTTGCGCGCAGTGTAGCGCGAGGCGGCCGCCCGCCGCAAGCCGTGGACCCGCCAGCCAAGCCCTGGCAAGGGCTGGCGCGGCCCTGGCCAGCAACTTGCTGTTGCAAAGTCGTCCTGCGGGTTTACACGAAACGGGTATCGCTCTCCGTTACAATCGCGGCCATGACAAACTTTGTCTGGACCCTGCGGGTGTACTGGGAAGACACCGATGCAGGCGGCGTAGTGTTCTACGCCAACTACCTCAAGTTCTTCGAGCGTGCCCGCACCGAGTGGCTGCGCTCGCTCGGCATCGAACAGCAGGCGCTCGCCGACCAGGCCGGCGTGGTCTTTATCGTCCGCAGCACGGCGGTCGACTACAATGCGCCCGCCCGGCTGGACGACCAGCTTGAGATCCGCACGCGCATCGACCGGGTCGGCCCGGCTTCGGTGCAGTTCACCCAGGAAGCCTGGCGTGGCGAGCTGCTGCTCGCGACCGGCGCGATCCGCGTTGGCTGCGTCGACCAAAGCACTTTCCGTCCCGCCCCGATCCCCGACCCCGTTCTAGCCACCATCAAGTCAGCACGATGAATCCCGTGACCGTCACGCAAGACATGTCGATCGTAACGCTGGTGCTCCACGCCAGCGTGCTGGCACAGGCCGTCATGGCGCTGTTGCTCGTCATGTCGCTGTTTTCGTGGACCTATATCTTCCGCAAGCACCTGGCGGTGCGTTCGGCGCGCACCCAGACCGAAGGCTTCGAGCGCGACTTCTGGGCGGGCGGCGACCTGCAGGCGCTATATAACAGTGCCGTCAACAACCGCCACAACACCGGTGCGCTGGAACGGATCTTCGAATCCGGCATGGGTGAATTCCTGAAGGCGCGCGAGCGCGGCAACGAGGCCGGCGCGCTGCTCGACGCCGCCCGCCGCGCCATGCGCGCGGCCTACCAGCGCGAGATGGACGTGCTCGAGTCGCACCTGCCGTTCCTGGCGTCGGTCGGCTCGGTGAGCCCGTATATCGGCCTGTTCGGCACGGTGTGGGGGATCATGAACGCCTTCCGCGGGCTGTCGAATGTGCAGCAGGCGACGCTTGCATCGGTAGCGCCGGGGATTGCCGAAGCGCTGGTGGCGACCGCGATCGGCCTGTTCGCGGCGATCCCGGCGGTGATCGCCTACAACCGCTATGCGACCGAAATCGATCGCCTGGCGATCCGCTTCGAGAGCTTCATGGAAGAGTTCCTGAACATCCTGCAGCGGCAGACCCGCTAACCGTATCCCCTATCAACGGTCCGGGCGCACGCCCGGGCCGGCGTCTCCAGGAGTCCTGCAATGGCAGCCATTCAGCGCCGCGGCGGCTCGCGCCGCCGGGCCAGCGCCGAGATCAACGTCGTGCCGTATATCGACGTCATGCTCGTGCTGCTGGTCATCTTCATGGTGGCCGCGCCGATCGTGAGCCCCGCTACCGTCGACTTGCCCACCGTGGCCAATGCCACGCCGCAGCAGAAGGCGCCGCCGATCGTCGTCACCGTGCATGAAAGCGGCCAGCTGACCGCGCGCGGCAAGGACAACGCCGGCAATACCTTCGAACGCAAGCTCGACAAGCAGGGCCTGCTGGACTTTGTCCACCAGCGCCAGAACGAGAACCCGGACCAGCCGGTGGTGATCGCCGCCGACCGCGCGGTCAAGTACGAAGCGGTGCTGGACGTGATGTCCATCCTCAAGGCCGATGGCGTCAAGCGCGTGGGCCTGATGGTCAAGTCCAAGACCTCCTGACGCGTTGAAGCGCCTATCCGATTGCCGTTGCGCCTGATGACGACCGCCGCCGCCTATCCCTACCAGCCGGTCAAGGAGCGGGGAACCCTGCGTTCCTTCCTGCTCGCGCTCCTCATGCACCTGATGCTGGCGATCGTGCTGTACTACGGCGTGAGCTGGCAGAGCAGCACCCCGGTCGGGGCCGAGGCCGAACTGTGGGAGGAAATCCCTGCCGCTACCGCACCCCCGCCGCCGCGCCCTGAGCCGGAGCCGGAGCCGGTGGTGCAGCCGCGTCCGGCGCCGCCGCCGCCTCAGGTGAAGAGCAAGGTCGAGGACGACGCCGATATCGCGCTGGAGCAGAAGAAGCGCCGGGCCGAAGCGGCCGCGCGTGAAGAAGCCGAGCGCAAGGAAGCGGCACGCAAGGAAGCCGAACGCAAGGAAGAAGCGGGCAAGGAAGAGGCGCGCAAGGAAGAAGCGCGTAAGGAAGCCCTGCGCAAGGACGCTGACCGCAAGGAAGCCGAGCGGCGCGAAGTTGAGCGCAAGGAAGCGCAGCGCAAGGAAGAAGCGAAGAAGAAGGCCGCGCAGCAGGAGCAGGATCGTAAGGAACAGGCCGAGCGAGAGCGCAAGGAAGCCGCCGAGGCCAAAGCCAAGGCCCAGGCGGATGCCAAGGCGAAGGCTCAGGCCGATGCCAAGGCGAAGGCCCAGGCCGATGCCAAGGCCAAGGCGGATGCCGATGCCAAGGCCAAGCGCGAAGCCGCCGCCAATGCCCAGCGCAAGAGCGAGCTGGCGCGCCTGCAGGCGCTGGCCGGCGGCTCTGGCGCTGGCGGTGGCGGGGTCGGCAATGCGGCCGGCGCCGGTGCCGGCGGTGGCGGCAAGGCTTCGCCTGGCTATGCCGACCGCGTGCGCCGCCGGGTCAAGCCGAACATCGTCTTTACCGAGGACGTGCCGGGCAACCCCACCGCGGTGGTATCGGTGCAGCTGGCGCCGGACGGTTCGCTGCTGTCGGCGCGGCTGTCCAAGTCCAGCGGCAACTCCGGCTGGGATAATGCCGTGCTGCGCGCGGTTGAGCGTTCCGATCCGCTGCCGCGCGACGAGAACGGCAAGGCGCCGGCCAGCTTCACCATTACCTTCCGGCCGAAGGACTGAGTGACCGGCACGGCATGATTTGCAACATAATGCAACCTTCATCGCCGGGTTCCGGTCCCAGCGCTAGCATGACAGGTTGCCTGACGCAGCCGACGGTGCGGTACGCACGCGGACGGGGCATGCGCCACGCGCTGCAATGCCGCATTTCCCGTGTTGCCGATTGCCTGTCGTGCCCGACGAAACTTGAAATCGACTGAGGAGCAGCATGCGAAAGCTTTGGGCCCCCAACTGGCTGTCCGCGAGGCGGCACAACGCAAATTCACCCGCATCCCCCCGTGCCAGCCGGCCGGTGCCGCTGGCGGGCCGGCGCGCGCTGATGGCGTGGCTGGCCGCGGCCATGACCATGGCAGCCGGCGCCGCGCACGCGCAGCTCAACGTTGAGATCTCCGGGGTCGGCGCCAGCCAGATCCCGGTGGCCACCGCCAACTTCCAGGGCGAGGCCCAGGCCCCGCAGAACCTGACCGCGATCATCCGCGCGGACCTGGCGCGCAGCGGGCGTCTTCGCAATGTCGACCCCGGCGGCGCCACCGTGGCGGAGTCCGCCAATGTCGACCTGGGCAGCTGGAAGAGCCGCGGCGCCGACGCCTTCGTCGCCGGCAGCGTGACCCCGGCCGCGGGCGGCAAGTACGAAGTGCGCTTCCGCCTGTATGACACCGTCAAGGGCCAGAGCCTGGGCGGGCTCGCCTTCACCGTCACCCAGTCGCAGCTGCGCGTGACCGCGCACAAGATCGCCGACTACATCTATGAGAAGCTGCTGGGCGAGCGCGGCGTATTTGCCACGCGCCTGTCCTACGTGTCGAAGGTGGGCGGCCGCTACCAGCTGCTGATCTCCGATTCGGACGGCCAGAACGCGCAGGTGGCGCTGACCAGCAACGAGCCCATCATCTCGCCGTCGTGGTCGCCGGACGGCGCGCGCGTGGCCTACGTCTCGTTCGAGGCCAAGAAGCCGGTGGTGTATGTGCATGACCTGGCCAGCGGCAAGCGCACGCTGGTGTCGAACCAGAAGGGCAACAACAGCGCGCCGTCGTGGTCCCCGGACGGCCGGCACCTGGCGCTGGCGCTGTCGCGCGACGGCAATACCCAGGTCTACCAGGTCAACGCCGATGGCTCGGGCATCCGCCGCCTGTCGCGCAGCAGCGCCATCGACACCGAACCGCAGTATTCACCCGACGGCAAGAGCATCTACTTCACCAGCGACCGCGGCGGTGCGCCGCAGGTCTACCGCATGCCCGCCTCCGGCGAGGAAGGCGGCGGCGCGCAACGCGTCACCTTCAAGGGCAGCTACAACGTAAGCCCGCGCATTTCGCCGGACGGCAAGTACCTGGCGTACATCTCGCGCGCGGGCGGCTTCAAGCTGCAGCTGCAGGACCTGACCAACGGCGACGTGACGTCGCTGACCGATACCGCCAACGACGAAGCGCCGAGCTTCGCCGCCAACGGCAAGTACATCCTTTATGCCACCCGCGTGGGCGGTCGCGCGGTGCTGGCGGCGGTGTCCACTGACGGGCGTACCCGGCAGGTTCTGTCCCTCCAGTCCGGCGATGTTCGCGAGCCGTCCTGGGGTCCTTTCATGCAATAACAGGAGTCATTCACCATGCCTCAACTGATGACCAAAACCCTTGCCATTGCCGCACTACTTGCCCTTGGCGCGTGCAGCTCCGGCGTCAAGCTTGACGATACCGCCAACGCCGGCGCCGGCACCGGCGGCACGGGTGCCGATCCGCGCGCCGTCACCCCGGTGACCGCCGCCGATCCGCTGAACGACCCGAACGGCCCGCTGGCCAAGCGCAGCGTCTACTTCGACTTCGACAGCTACAGCGTCAAGGCCGACTACCAGGGCATGCTGGGCGCGCACGCCAAGTACCTGGGCACCAACCAGGGCCGCAAGATCCTGATCCAGGGCAACACCGACGAGCGCGGCACCAGCGAGTACAACCTCGCGCTGGGGCAGAAGCGCGCCGAAGCCGTGCGCCGCTCGCTGGCCTCGATGGGCGTGCCCGACGCACAGATGGAAGCCGTCAGCCTGGGCAAGGAAAAGCCAAAGGCCACCGGCCATGATGAAGCCTCGTGGGCCGAAAATCGCCGCGCGGACATCAACTACTGATCTGGACCGCCTTCCATGAAAGCACGCGTTTCCACCCTGTTGTGGCTCGCCGCCGTGGCCGGCGGCGGCATGCTGCCGCTGTCGCAGGCGCATGCCGGAGTGTTCGACGATGACGAGGCCCGCAAGGCCGTCATCGGCCTGCGCGACCAGTTCAACGGTTTCCAGGCGACCGCGACCCAGCGCATCGAGCAGAACAGCCGCACCACGCTCGAGATGCAGAACCAGCTCGAAGGCCTGCGCCAGGAAGTGGCGCGGCTGCGCGGCCAGAACGAAGTGCTGCAGAACACGGTGGACACGCTGCAGAAGCAGCAGAAGGACTACTACGCCGACCTGGATGCGCGCCTGAAGAAATTCGAGCCGCAGCAGGTCACGGTCGAAGGCCGCGAAGGCGTGTCGCAGCCGGGCGAAAAGCCCGAATACGATGCCGCGCTCAAGCAGTTCCAGGCGGGCGACTTCAAGAGCGCGGGGAGTTCGTTCTCGGCGTTCGTGAAGAAATACCCGCAGAGCCCGTACCTGCCGCTGGCCCAGTACTGGCTGGGCAACTCGCTGTACGCGCAGCGCGATTACAAGGGCTCTACCTTCGTGCTGCAGAACATGGTCAACGCCAACCCGACCCACCCCAAGGTGCCGGACGCGATGATCGCCATCGCCAACAACCAGCTCGAGTCCGGCCAGAAGGCGGCCGCGCGCAAGACGCTGGAGCAGGTGGTGGCCAAGTATCCGGGCACCGAAGGCGCGCAGGCGGCGAGCAACCGGCTCAAGACGCTGAAGTAAGCGTCGGCGGCGACACTGCCCGCCAGGTCAAGGCCCGCTTCGGCGGGCCTTTCTCGTTTGTCGCGCTAGAATATGAGATTCGCCTGAATGTTCTTGCGCGCCGCCCCGGCACGCCCCCCACCATGACCCCACGCGCCATCGTCCTGCTGTCCGGCGGACTCGACTCCGCCACCGTACTTGCCATGGCCCGCGCCCAAGGCTTCGAGACCTATGCGCTGTCGATGCGCTATGGCCAGCGCCATTCCTCGGAACTGGAAGCCGCCAAACGCGTGGCCGCCGCCCTCGGCGCCGTCCGCCACGAGATCGTTGATCTCGACCTGCGCCGCTTCGGCGGCTCGGCGCTGACCGACGACGCGCTGGAAGTACCGACCGACGGCGCCACCGGCGGCATCCCCGTCACCTATGTGCCGGCGCGCAACACCATCATGCTGTCGCTGGCGCTCGGCTGGGCCGAGGCGGTGGGCGGGCGCGACCTGTTCTTCGGCGCCAACGCGGTCGACTATTCCGGCTACCCGGATTGCCGCCCGGAATACGTCGCGGCCTACGAGACCCTGGCCAACCTGGCCACCAAGGCCGGTGTCGAGGGCGACCGCTTCAGCGTGCATGCGCCCATCATCGACATGACCAAGGGCGAGATCATCCGCGCCGGCATCGCGCTGGGCGTGGACTACAGCCTGACGGTGTCGTGCTACCAGGCCGACGACGAAGGCCGCGCCTGCGGCGTGTGCGACTCCTGCCGCATCCGCCGTGCCGGCTTCGAAGCCGCCGGCGTGCCCGACCCGACCCGCTACCAGGCCGCCGCCTGATCCTGAGTCCGCCGTTCCCGCCCCCATGCCTGAAATCGATCTTGCCGCGCTGTCGCGTTCGGTGCTGCTGAGCACCTTTGTCCTGACCTTCCTGTTCGGAGCCGTGCTGCAACGCACCCACTTCTGCACCATGGGGGCGGTCTCGGACATCGTCAACATGGGCGACTGGAGCCGCATGCGCATGTGGGTGCTGGCGATCGGCGTGGCCATGATCGGCACCGGCGTGCTGGCGTGGAGCGGCGCGATCGACCCGACCAAGACCATCTATGCCGCCAGCAAGCTGGCCTGGCTGTCGGCGCTGGCCGGCGGGCTGATGTTCGGCTTCGGCATGGTGCTGGCGTCCGGCTGCGGCAGCAAGACGCTGGTACGCATCGGCGCGGGCAACCTGAAGTCGCTGGTGGTGTTCGTGTTCCTGGGGCTGTCGGCCTACATGACGCTGCGCGGGCTGTTCGGCGTGGTGCGCGTCAATACCGTCGATGCGGTGGCGCTGGCACTGCCCACCACGCAGGACCTGCCGTCGGTGCTGGCGCAAGGCACCGGCGCCGCGCGCGGCGCGCTGCAGCTGGGCCTGGGCCTGGCGCTGGGCGGCGTGCTGGCCGCGTGGGCACTGGCGGGGCGCGGCTTCCGTACCTTCGACAACCTGCTGGGCGGCGTCGGCGTGGGCCTGATCATCGTGGCGATGTGGTACGTGTCCGGCCACCTGGGCTACGTTGCCGAAGACCCCAACACGCTGGAAGAACTGTTCGTCTCGACCAACAGCGGGCGCATGGAAAGCCTGAGTTTTGTCGCGCCCTATGCCTACACGCTCGACTGGCTGATGCTGTTCAGCGACAAGAGCAAGGTGCTGACCATCGGCATCGTCAGCGTGTTCGGCGTGATCGCCGGCGCGGCGGCCTACGCGCTGGCCACGCGCACGTTCCGCTGGGAAGGCTTCGGCAATGCCGAGGACGTGGCCAACCATATGGTCGGCGGCATGCTGATGGGCGCGGGCGGGGTCACCGCGCTGGGTTGCACGGTGGGGCAGGGGCTGTCGGGCGTGTCGACACTGGCGCTCGGCTCGTTTATCGCGCTGGCGGGTATCCTGGCCGGGGCCGTGCTGGCATTCCGCTACCAGATGTGGCGCCTCGAACGCATGGTCTGATGGTGATGGCGCGCCCTGCGTCCTTGACACATCGAGAATCGCGTCACTATAATCGCGGTTCTGTTTTTTCGGGTCGTTAGCTCAGTCGGTAGAGCAGCGGACTTTTAATCCGTTGGTCGCGTGTTCGAGTCACGCACGACCCACCAGTATTACGAAGGGCCTGTGGCGCACGTCACAGGCCCTTTTTGCGTCTGGCATGCCCCGATGGTAGGGGGTGGTTTAACTAGTTCGAGGTAGAGACTTGGGGCCGGCGCGGGCAGCACAATGGCTCAACCGCGGCGTGTGGACCGCGGGCCTACGGAACGGCCGCGAGACACGGCCTTCGAACCCGACCCTATGCGGCGAGCAGGCGTTTCCTTGCCGGCCAGCGGGCACGTGCTGCGCATCATCTGGCCGTTCGTACCGGTGGTCGTTGCGCTGGCGTTGTTTAGCATCGCCAGCCTGGACCTGTTGTCGGCCGCGCGTGCCTTTGTCGCCGGCGAGAGCCAGTGGTCCAAGGGCCAGAAGAACGCCGTTCTGCACCTGCTGCGCTACGGCGCCGACCGCGATCCGGCGGACTTCGACGCCTACCTGGCGTCCATCGCCATCCCGCTGGGAGACCACCGCGCGCGCCTGGAACTGGACCGCGCCGAGCCCGACCTGGAACGCGTGCACGAGGGCCTGCTGGCAGGCGGCAACCATGCGGAAGACATCCCGCGGATGGTGCGCCTGTACCGGAATTTCCGCCGTATCCATGAGGTCGACGCCGCCATTCGCGTGTGGGCGCAGGGGGATCTCGACATCTTTGCCTTGCATGAGCAGGCGCTGGCGCTTCGGCGGCTGGCCAGCCAGCCCGGCTGCGATGACGCCTGTGTCGCGCCGGTGCTGCGCAATATTGCGCGGATCGACGCCAGGCTGACGCCGCTTGAACGCGCCTTTTCGGGCCACCTGGGCCAGGCGTCGCGCCGGGTCACGCGGCTGCTAACCACCGGCAGCGCGGTGATGGCAGCGGCGCTGCTGATGTCGGCGATCCTGCTGTCGGTGGGGCCGCTGCGGCGCGAGCGCCGGCTGCGCGAGGCCCTCGCGCAGCGCGAAGAGCAACTGCAGCTGGCGGTCGAAGGCAGCAATGACGGCCTGTGGGACTGGCACCTTGGCCGCGGCGAACTGTATTTCTCGCCGCGCTGCGCGCAGATGCTGGGCTACGGCGGCGACGAGCTGCCGCATGCGCGCGAAACCGTGCTGGGCCTGCTGCATCCGTCCGAACTGTCGGCGTTCGAGGCCAAGCTGGCCCACCACCTGCGCAGCGGCGAACCCTACGATGCCGAATTCCGCCTGCGCAACCGGGCCGGCGACTACCTCTGGGTGCGGGCCCGCGGCCGGCTGGTGCGCGGCGCCGGGCGCCGGCGCGCGCGCATGGCGGGCTCGCTGACCGATATTTCGGAGCACAAGCGCTACGAGACCCAGCTGTTTGCGGAAAAGGAGCGTGCCCAGGTCACGCTGCAGGCCATCGGCGACGCGGTGGTGACGGCCGATGTGTGGGGGCGCGTGCAATCGCTCAATCCCGCGGCAGAAGCTCTCACGGGATGGCGCGAAGCCGAAGCCCGGGGCCTGCCGCTGAGCGAGGTCTGCGTGCTGCGCGACGAGGACAGCCTGGCGCCGCTGCCCGATATCGTGACGCTGGCGCTGCGCCAGCGCTGGCACAGCCGCTCGGCGCAACTGGTGCAGCGTGACGGCGCCGGGCAGCCCGGACCGGCGCTGGCGGTCAAGCCATCGGTGGCGCTGATCCGCGATCGTACCGCGCAGGCCATCGGCGTGGTGGTGGTGCTGCACGACATCACCCAGGAACGCGCGCATGCCGCGCGGCTGGCGTACGAGGCCAGCCATGACGCGCTGACCGGCCTGGTCAACCGCGCCGAGTTCGAGCGCCGGCTGGCCGCGGCGATCGAGCGCGCGCGCGCGCAAGGCACTCCCCACACCTTGATGTACCTGGACCTGGACCAGTTCAAGGTGGTGAACGACACCTGCGGCCACGCCGCCGGCGACGAGCTGATCCGGCAGATGGCCGAGATCATGCGCGGCCAGTTGCGCCGCAGCGACACGCTGGCGCGGCTGGGGGGCGACGAGTTCGGCGTGCTGCTCGAGCATTGCGGCACGGCCGACGGCGAGCGCGTGGCCGAGGGCTTGCGCCACGCCATTGCGAGCTTCCGCTTTGCGCACCGGCAGCGCACCTTCGCGGTCGGGGTCAGCATCGGCCTGGTCACGCTGGACCGGCACACCGGCAGCGTGGCCGAGGCGCTGAGCGCGGCCGATGCGGCTTGCTACGTGGCCAAGGAGGGCGGGCGTAATCGCGTGCAGGTCTACCATCCGCTGGACAGCGTGGTGCAGGCCCGCCATGGCGAGATGGAATGGGTCAGCCGCGTGCACGCGGCGCTGGCCGCTGGTCGCTTCTGCCTGTTTTCTCAGGAGATCGTGCCGGTGCAGCCGGTTGCGTTGCCCCCGGCCGGACGCCACGTGGAACTGTTGCTGCGCATGGTCGACGAGCGCGGCCGGCTGGTGCCGCCGATGGCGTTCGTGCCCGCCTGCGAGCGCTACAACCTGATGCCGATGATCGACCGCTGGGTGGTCGAGACCGCGTTTGCCACGCTGGCGGGGCGTCAGGCCGAGATCGCCACCTGCGCGATCAACCTGTCAGGCTCGTCGCTGGCGGACATCCAGTTCCCGGCCTTCGTGCGCGAGCAGGCGCAGCGCTTCGGCATTGCGCTGGACGGCATCTGCTTCGAGATCACCGAGACCGCAGCCATTGCCAACCTGGCGCAGGCGGGCGCGTTCATCATGCAGCTGCAGCAACTGGGCTGCCGGTTCGCGCTGGACGACTTTGGCGCCGGCATGTCGTCGTTCACCTACCTGAAGCACCTGCCTGCGACCTACCTGAAGATCGACGGCAGCTTCGTGCGCGACATGCTGGCCGACCCGGTCAACCTGGTGATGGTGGAGGTGATCCAGCGCATCGGCCACGCCATGGGCAAGCAGACCATTGCGGAATTTGTCGAGAACGAGGCGATGCTCGAGCGGCTGCGAGAGCTGGGCGTGGACTTTGCCCAGGGCTATCACATAGCGCCGCCGATACCGTTCGCACCCGCCGGCCCGGATGCCGGGGCGCGGCCGGCGCTTGCGCTCGCCGGCTGAATCAGCGCCGGCAAGGTTGGCGCCGGCGCCGTCAGGGGATCAGCGGATCGCGGAAGCCGGTGTCGGCGACAGGGGGGGTGCCTGCCGGGGCCGGCGTCGGGACGTTTGCGGGGGGCACCGCCTGGCCCTTGGCGTCACGCCAGGTGTTGTAGGCCCAGTAGGCCGCGCCGGCAACCATGCCGAGCTTGGACAGTTTCCAGGTCCAGCGCAGCACCGGCGCGCGCTTGACCAGCGGCAGCGCCAGCGTCACCGCGGTGCTCAGCAGCGGGTAGTCCTTGGTCAGGCCGACCACCTTCATCCACGAGCCCGGCCGCGCGATGCGCGGCAGCCAGGCACTGAGGGTGCTCAGGCGGTGCACGCCGCCGCGCACCGCGTGCAGCGCCTGCAGGCAATCGTGGCGTTCGAGGGCGGCGCGGGTCAGCAACAGTTCCTTGCGCACCGCCAGCGGCAGGCGCACCTCTTGCGTGAACCGGGGCGCGCGGGGGTATTCGCCCCGTTCGCGTGCGGGCGTGCTGTCGTCAGGGTCGAGTGTGCTCATCGGCGCAGGATCTCCCGGTCTTTGTCGATTTCGGCGAGCGTGGCTTCCAGCATCGGCGGCGCGTCGCGCAGCACGCTGCGGGCGTACCCGAGGCAGATCGCGCACAGCACCAGGTAGAGCACGGTCAGCGCGCCCAGCGCCTGCCAGCGGTACGTGTCCCAGAACAGGATCGCGATGAGGGCGGTCAGGGTGACCATGCCGAGCCCGAAGAACGCCAGCCCGAACAAGGCCAGCAGGGCGACCTTCAGCAAGCGCGTGCGCTCCTCGGCCAACTCCACGCTGGCAAGCTCCAGGCGGGTCTGGACCATCGCCACGAGCGAGCCGGCCAGGTTGCGCACGGCGTCGAGGAACTTGGGGGAAGGGGTGGCTTCGCTCATGCGGCTCCGGCGTGAAAGAGCGGTGCGCCGGCATGGCCGTACGCACCTATCCAGCGGGCGGGCCGGATGCGGCGCCAGAATGTGTCAACAACGATCGTGTCAACGACACCCGGGCGCCCCGGCCATTGGCAACCCGCCTACCGGGTTGCCGCGATGGCGCGGCATGGGCGTGCCGCGCCGGATTGCAACCGCTTACTTGCGATTCAGCAGCAGACCGATCAGCAGGCCCACGCCGGCCGCCACGCCCACGGCGCGCCACGGGTGGTCGTGCACGTAGTCGTCGGTGGCGCGCGCGGCGGCCTTGCTCTTGGTTACGACGGCGTCTTGCAGGTCCTGGGCCTTTTCCTTGGCTTGCTTGAGCAGGCCCATGCCACGCTCGCGCAGTTCGGCGGCCTTTTCCCCGGTGGTCGAGGCGGCTTGCTTCAGCAGTTCCTCGGCGTCGGACAGAACGGTCTTGACATCGCTCATCAGTTTCTCCTGTTTGCGGGCGGTTGGTTCGGTTTGTGCGGATTCTGACATTTTCTTCGCTCCGAGGCTAACGGCATTTGTCGGTCTGATACTTAGCATATGTGGCGACACGTCGCCCTTTCAAGGCAACGCGGCCGGAAGCTGATCGCGCTGCCGGGTCGGACGCCCAAGTATTGCCAGCATGCACGAAAGCAGGCGTGATGAATGTCAGAGAATGTCTATATGACTGCGAGTGATTTTGTGGTGACTTTATATTCGTTTGGGTTGGATATCAATCCAGTGACACCGGTTCCGCCGTGAAATCTGGACAACCGGCCCGCTTTAACTCACCGGACCAATGCAAACGGCCCCGCCAGGGCGGGGCCGTTTGCAAGACAGGTGTCGTATCGACGCCTGTGCGCTAGCGCTGGATTGCGTTCAGAAGAAGGCCTGCAGGCCGGTCTGGGCGCGACCGAGGATGAGTGCGTGGATGTCATGGGTGCCTTCATAGGTGTTGACCACCTCCAGGTTCACCACATGGCGGATCACGCCGAACTCGTCCGAGATGCCGTTGCCGCCCAGCATGTCGCGCGCCACGCGGGCGATGTCGAGCGACTTGCCGCACGAGTTGCGCTTCATGATCGAGGTGATCTCCACTGCCGCGGTGCCTTCGTCCTTCATCCGGCCCAGGCGCAGGCAGCCCTGCAGGCCCAGCGTGATCTCGGTCTGCATGTCGGCCAGCTTCTTCTGCACCAACTGCGTCTGCGCCAGCGGGCGGCCGAACTGCTTGCGGTCCAGCGTGTACTGGCGCGCGGTGTGCCAGCAGAATTCGGCGGCGCCCAGCGCGCCCCAGGCGATGCCGTAGCGTGCCGAGTTCAGGCAGGTGAACGGACCTTTCAGGCCCTTCACGCCCGGCATGATGTTCTCTTCCGGCACGAACACCTGGTCCAGCACGATTTCGCCGGTGATCGAGGTGCGCAGGCCCACCTTGCCATGGATGGCCGGGGCGCTCAGGCCCTTCCAGCCCTTTTCCAGGATGAAGCCGCGGATGTCTTCCTTGCCGTTCTCGCCCGCCAGCTTGGCCCAGACCACGAACACATCGGCGATCGGCGAGTTGGTGATCCACATCTTGGCGCCGCTCAGCTCGTAGCCGCCGTCGACCTTCTTGGCGCGGGTGACCATCGAGCCCGGGTCGGAGCCGTGGTTCGGCTCGGTCAGGCCGAAGCAGCCGATCCACTCGCCCGTGGCCAGCTTGGGCAGGTACTTCTGCTTTTGCGCCTCGGTGCCGAATTCATAGATGGGAACCATCACCAGCGACGACTGCACGCTCATCATCGAGCGGTAGCCCGAATCGACGCGCTCCACCTCGCGCGCGATCAGGCCGTAGCTGACGTAGTTCAGGCCCGGGCCGCCGTATTGCTCCGGGATGGTCGGGCCGAGCAGGCCCAGTTCGCCCATCTCGCGGAAGATCTCGACGTCGGTCTTCTCGTTGCGGAACGACTGCAGCACCCGCGGCATCAGCTTGTCCTGGCAGTACGCGGCGGCGGCGTCACGCACCATGCGCTCGTCGGCGCTCAGTTGCTGGTCGAGCAGCAGGGGGTCGGCCCAGTGGAATTCGGCGTTGGCAGCCATGCAGGTCTCCTTCGGTAGCACAGGGGAAGCGCCGGGCGGGCGGCTGTGTGCCGCTGTCCGCGCTGGCGGATCCATGATTCGTAACAGGTTCGGTGATCGTGCGGAGGATTTTTTTAGAGATCCTGGAAGTTCCGCATTGCGGAACTGTGTTCCGTTGAATTAGTATATCGCAATGGTCTTGCCACGCAACAGGCAAAACCCTGAACCTCCGCGCCTTTGTGCGATGAGCGGACAAGCGCGACTGGAGCAGCGAACCTTGGCCCACACGAACACCAATCCGTCACTTCCTCAAGAACCTGCCGCAACGGCGCCCGTGCGCGACAGCGATCCGAACTTCGTCACCGCGCTGGCGCGCGGCCTGGAGCTGCTGCGTTGCTTCCGCACCGGCGAGGCCATGCTCGGCAACCAGGAGTTCGTGCGCCGCACCGGGTTTCCCAAGGCCACGGTGAGCCGGCTGGCGGGCACGCTGGTGCAGCTGGGCTACCTGCGCTATGACGAGAGCCTGGGCAAGTACGCGCTCGATGCCGGCGTGCTGGCGCTGGGCTACGCCTATCTGTCGGCGTCGGACGTGGTGTCGCTGGCGCGCCCGCATATGCTGGCGTTCGCGCAGTCGTACGGGGTCTCGGTGTCGCTCGGCAAGCGCGAGCGCATGGAGGTGATCTACCTGGAATCGATCCGCAACGACGCCGGCGTGATGCTCGGGCTGGGGGTTGGTTCGCGGCTGTCGCTGGTGTCCAGTTCGATGGGGCGGGCCTACCTGGCGGCCTTGCCGCCGGCGCGCCGCGAGCGCGTGATGGCGGAATTCAGCCAGGCTTTCCCCGAGCAATGGAAGCAGCAGGAGGCCGCCACCCGCGCCGCGCTGGCCGAGGCGCAGCAGCGCGGCTATGCGGCATCGTTCCGCGACTGGCATCCGGCCATCCATGCCTGCGCGGTGGCGTTCCGGCCGGTGGGCGAAAAGGAACTGCACATGCTGAGCTGCAGCGCTTCCTACGGGGCGGTGGACGAGGCGGTGTTCCACCAGACGCTGGCGCCGGCGTTGCGGGCGCTGGCGGCAAGGTTGTCCGAGCCGGCGGGTTGAGGCCACCCGCCGGCCCTGCGCGCAGGGACGGCGCGGATCACAGGTCGGTGCGCAATTTCCACAGTTCGGGGAACAGCACCACGTCCAGCATCCGGCGCAGATAGCTGACCCCTTCGGTGCCGCCCGTCCCGCGCTTGAAGCCGATCACCCGCTCGACCGTGGTCACATGGCGGAAGCGCCATTGCCGGAACGCGTCTTCCAGGTCGACGAACTTCTCGCCCAGTTCATACAGTTCCCAGTGCGCGCCGGGGTTGCGATAGACCTCCAGCCACGCCGCCTCGACCGATGCGTTGTACGCGGTGGGCTGGGTCCAGTCGCGCTCGACGCAATCCGCGTCGATGGCAAAGCCGCGCCGCGCCATCAGCCGGATCGCCTCGTCGTACAGCGACGGGGTCTTCAGCGCGGTCTCGACCAGCGCCAGGTGCTCGGGCCGGTGCGCATGCGGCCTGAGCATGGCGGCGTTCTTGTTGCCCAGGATGAACTCGATCTCGCGGTACTGGTAGGACTGGAAGCCCGACGACATGCCCAGGTAGGGCCGCATCGCCGAGTATTCCGGCGGCGTCATGGTGGCCAGCACGTTCCACGCCTGCACCAGCTGGTCCATGATGCGCGACACGCGGGTCAGCATCTTGAACGCCGGCGGCAGGCTGTCGCCCTTGACCGACTCGCGTGCGGCGCGCAGCTCGTGCAGCATCAGCTTCATCCACAGCTCGGTGGTCTGGTGCTGCACGATAAACAGCATCTCGTTGTGGTCCGGCGACAGCGGATGCTGCGCGCTCAGGATCTGGTCCAGGCCGAGGTAGTCGCCATAGCTCATGTCCCGCGCGAAATCCATCTGCGCGCCATGCCAGTCGTCGCCTTGCGGCGTGGCGGCCGGCGCGGCGCCGGAAAACGGGCATCCCTTGAATTCGCTCATGATGCGCTCCCGCTCAGGTCACCTGGCCGCGCGTGTGCAAGCGCGCGTCGCGATAGGCGCCACTGTCCAGCACGTCGCGCAGGATTTCCACAGCATCCCACACCTCGGCGAAGCTGGTGTAGAGCGGCGTGAAGCCGAAGCGGGCGATGCGCGGCTCGCGGTAGTCGCCGATCACGCCGCGCTCGATCAGGGCCTGCACCAGGGCATAGCCTTCGGGGTGCTCCAGGCTGACCTGGCTGCCGCGGCGCGCGTGCTCGCGTGGCGTCACCAGCGTCAGCGGGTGTTGGCCGCAGCGGGCTTCCACCAGCTGGATGAACAGGTCGGTCAGCTGCAGCGACTTGGCGCGCAGCGCCTGCATGTCGGTCTGCGCGAACACATCCAGGCCGCACTCCACCATCGCCAGCGACGTGACCGGCTGGGTGCCGCACAGGAAGCGGCGCACGCCGTCGACCGGCCGGTACTGCGGCTCCATCGCGAACGGCGCGGCGTGGCCCCACCAGCCCGACAGCGGCTGCCAGAAGGCGTCGCGCAGCGCGGGCGCGACCCAGACGAAGGCGGGCGAGCCCGGGCCGCCGTTCAGGTACTTGTAGGTGCAGCCGATGGCGTAGTCGGCGCCGGCCGCCTTCAGGCCGACCGGCACGGCGCCGGCCGAATGGCACAGGTCCCACACCGTCAGCGCGCCGCGGGCATGGGCCAGCTCGGTCAGCGCGGCCATGTCCAGCATCTCGCCGGTCTTGTAGTTGACGTGGGTCAGCATCAGCACCGCGGTGTCGGCGCCCACGGCGGCGTCGAGCTCAGCCGGCGAGTTCACCAGGCGCAGCGAATAGCCTTGCTGCAGCAGGTCGGCCAGGCCCTGGGCGATATACAGGTCAGTGGGGAAGTTGCTGGCCTCGGACACGATCACCTTGCGCGCCGGGTCGCGCGTCTGCTGCACGCGCAGCGCCGCGGCCAGCACCTTGAACAGGTTGATCGAGGTGGTGTCGGTGACTACCACTTCATCGTCGCCCGCGCCGACCAGCGGCGCCAGCTTGTTGCCCAGGCGCTGCGGCAGGTCGAACCAGCCGGCGGTGTTCCAGCTGCGGATCAGGCCGTCGCCCCATTCCTCGGCCACCACCTGGGCGGCGCGCGCGGCGGCGGCGCGGGGGCGCGCGCCGAGCGAGTTGCCGTCGAGGTAAATCACGCCCTGGGGCAGCGCGAACTGGTCGCGCAGCGGGCGCAGCGGGTCTTGCTGGTCGAGCCGGATACAGTGCTCGCGGTCAATGGTCGTCATGTCGTGCAGTATGGCCAGGCGGGTTCGGAATAGGTTTAGTCGAGGCTGCGCAGCACCGCGCGCACCGGGCTGGCATCCAGCGCGGCAAAGCGCAGCGGCAGCGCGATCAGCTCATAGTCGCCGGCATCGACCTGATCCAGCACGATGCCTTCCAGGATCGCCAGGCCATGGCGGCGCACGGCGTTGTGCGCGTCCATGGTCTTGGAGTCCTGCGGATCGAGCGACGGCGTGTCGATGCCGACCAGCTGCACGCCGTGCGCGGCCAGCAGCGCGATGGTGTCGGGCGCCACCGCACAAAAAGCGGGATCCCACTGCGCCAGCGGCGCCTGCCGGTAGGTGCGCAGCAGCACCCGCGGCGGCAGGCCGGCCAGCGCGTGCTCGACATGGCGCGGCTGCACCAGCGGCGCGGCGCCGATGCAGTGGATCACCCGGCAGGGGCCCAGGTAGGGCGCCAGCGGCACGGCGCCGATCGGCGCGCCGTCGGCGGCGTAGTGCAGCGGCGCGTCTGCGTGCGCGCCGGTGTGCGGCGACAGCGTGATGCGGCCGACATTGACCGGGCAATGCGCGTCGATCTGCCACGCCGGCTGCTGCTGGAACGGCGTATCGCCAGGCCACACCGGGGTGGCGGGCGACAGCGGCGGGCTGATGTCCCACAGCTGGCGCGGGTCGGGATTGGGGGCGGTCATGGGTGCCCGGCGCCGTCTGCGGGCGCCGTTTCTGTGTGCCTCGATGTCGGGAATCATAGTCAAAATCGGTGGCAAGAGGCTTGCTAAATGGCCCGTCATCCGGGCTGTCTTTCGCATAGAATGCGAAAAAATGCCGATTTCTCGAAGGAAATTCGAATGAACCTCGATCCCACCGATCTGCGTATCCTGACCTGCCTGCAGGAGAACGGCCGCATCAGCAACCAGGACCTGGCCGACCGCGTGGCGCTGTCGCCGTCGGCGTGCCTGCGCCGGGTGCGGCTGCTGGAAGAGTCAGGGGTAATCGGCGGTTATCGCGCCTGGTTCGACGCCGAGCAGCTGGGGCTGGAGCTGGAGGCGATCGTGCAGGTGTCGATGCGCCATGACGTGGAGGGCTGGCACGACACCTTTATCGCCGCGGTGCAGTCGTGGCCGGAAGTGCTGTCGGCGTACATCATCACCGGCGACAGCAACTACATCCTGCGCGTGCAGGCGCGCAACCTGAAGCACTACTCCGATTTCATCGTGAACCGGCTGTATCGCACCCCGGGCGTGATGGACATCCGCTCGAATATCGTGCTGCAGCGGATCAAGGTGGACAGCTCGCCGCTGGCGATCCTGAAGTCCGACGCCTAGCGCTGCGTGTGCAGCGCGATCAGTTGCCGCAGGGTTTCCTTCAGCTGCGCGCCCTGCCGCACGCCGAAGTCATCCAACACGGCGCGTTCGTGTTGCGCGGCGCGCTCCAGCAGCGGCCGGGCCAGGGCAAGGCCGCGCGGCGTGATCGAGATCAGGGCCTGGCGGCGGTCAGTCCTGCTGGCACGGCGCCGGACCAGGCCGTCTTGCGCCATGCGATCGACCAGCTTGGTCAGCGTGGGCTGTTTGGTCAGCGTGATTTCCGCGAGCGCGCCGATGGTGCAGTCGGGACGGTCGGCCAGCGTGGCCAGCACGCGCCATTCCTGCACGGAAAGGCCGCTGGCTTCTACCTCGCGATGGAATTCGCCCGAGATCAAATGACTGGCGCGGGCCAGCAGGTAGGCCAGGTAGCCGTCGACGAACGGCTGGGGAGAGGGGGCTGCCGGCAGATCCGCCATGATGGGCCAGAGGCTGCTCAGAGATCGATCGGCGCGGTGGTGGTGAACTGGCCGCCCTGGAACACCAGCGGTCCGTCCTTGCCCCCGAGCACGCCGCAGCGCTCCACTTCGCCGACAAAGATGACGTGGTCGCCCTCGTCGTAGCGGCTGCGGTTGTGGCATTCGAACCAGGCCAGCGCATTCGACAGGATCGGCAGGCCGGTGGCCGAGAGCCGGTAGTCCACGCCGGCGAAGCGGTCGCCCTTGAGCGTGGCGAAGCGCTGGCACAGGTCCAGCTGCGAGGCCGACAGCACGTTGATGATGTAGTGGGTGCCGTCGCGGAACATCGGCAGGCTGTTGGCGCGCGAGGCCATGCTCCACAGCACCAGCGGCGGCTCCAGCGACACCGAGTTGAACGAGCTGGCGGTAATGCCGATGAACGGCGGCGCGCCGGCGGCAACCGACTCGTTGCTGGCACGCGTGGTGATGACCGTGACCCCGGTCGCGAACTGCGACAGGGTATGGCGGAAGTGCATCGCGTCGAAGTCGGGGGCGGCGGCTACGCTGGCGATCCGTGGCCGGGCCTCAGGCATGCCCATGGGGGCTCCACTGGAGTTCATGAAATTTCATATATATTATTCGCGCCAGGGGCGGCGAGTTCAAGTCCGGCGCCGCGCATGACACGCCGCAGATGAGGGCTGGCCCACAAAACCCGGGTGGCCCGCCCCCAATAGCACCAGCAGCCAATAACAAGCAGCAGGAGACAAGCGCATGCTCATCGAGCAGATCGAACACCGCTGGCTGGCGGCGTTCCGCCGCACGCTGGAACTCTGTGCCCTGCGGCACGGGGATGTCGTCGGAATTGTAACGGAGTCCCAATCCCGCCCCGTCAACGTGGCCTTGGCCGAACTGGCGGTGCAGTCGCTCGGCGCCACGCCGGTGCGTATCCAGGTGCCGACCCCGGCGCTTGCCGCCCCGGCGCCGGTGCGCTCCACCGGCGCCAGTGATGCCCTGCAGCAACTCGCTCCAGTGCTGGCGGCGCTGTCGCGCTGCCAACTGGTGCTCGACTGCACCGTCGAAGGCCTGCTGCACGCACCGGAATTGCCGCAGATCCTGCGCGGCGCTGACGGCGTGGTGCCGCGCATGCTGATGGTCAGCAACGAGCACCCCGAAATCCTGGAGCGCTGCCAGCCCGACCCGTCGCTGGAGACCACCGTGCGCGCGGCGATGAAGCGCCTGCGCGGCGCGCGCGAAATGCGCGTGCATTCGGCCGCCGGCACCGAGCTGCGCATCGGCCTGGCCGAGGCGCGCGTTGGCGGCGTCTGGGGCTTCTGCAACAAGCCTGGCCAGGTCTCGCACTGGCCCGGGGGGCTGTGCCTGGCGTTCCCGGCAGGGCGCCAGGTCAACGGCACGCTGGTGCTGGCGCCGGGCGACGTCAACCTGACCTTCAAGACCTACCTGCGCGATACCGTGGTCTGCCATATCGAGGACGACTACATCGTCGCCGTCGAGGGGCAGGGCGTCGACGCCGACATGATGCGCGGCTACTACCAGGCCTGGGCCGACCGCGAGGGCACGCGCGACGCCTACGCGGTCTCGCACGTGGGCTGGGGCCTGAACCGGCTGGCGCGCTGGGACGCGATGACGTTCTACGACAAACGCGATTGCAACGGCACCGAACTGCGCGCGTTCGCCGGCAACTTCCTGTTTTCGACCGGCGCCAACGAGGTCGCCGGGCGGCATACGCTGGGCCACTTCGACCTGCCGCTGCGGAACTGCACGATTTCGCTCGATGGCCGCAACGAGGTCGAGGCGGGCACGCTGGTGGAGGTAGCGGCATGAGCGCAACCGCGATCAACCAGCGCCACGCCAACGGCATCGCCACGCTGGCCTGGGGCGACGGACCGGTGGCGGTGGTGATGCTGCATGGCATCGGCGGCGGCAAGGCCGCCTGGCCCGCGCAAGGCGAGGCGCTGGCGCAGGCCGGATACCGCGCGGTGGCGTGGGACATGCCCGGCTATGGCGACAGCGCCATGATCGATCCCTATGACTTCGACGGCCTGGCCCGGGCGCTGGCACCGGTGCTGCTGGCCGAGCGCGGCGACGGCCGGCGCGTGGTGCTGCTGGGCCACAGCATGGGCGGCATGGTCGCGCAGCAGGCCTGCGCGGCGACGCCCGCGCTGATCGACGGCATGGTGCTGTCCGGCACCTCGCCCGCCTTCGGCAAGGGTGATGGCCCTTGGCAACGCGAGTTCGTCGCGGCGCGCACCGCGCCGCTGGATGCGGGCAAGACCATGGCGCAGATGGCGGCCGGGCTGGTGCGCACCATGGTCGCGCCCGCTGCCGACGCGCAGGCGGTGGCCTTCGCCACGGCGGTGATGGCGGCGGTGCCGGCGCCCACCTACCGCGCCGCGCTGGCTGCGCTGGTGCGCTTCAACCAGCGCGACGCGCTGCCCCGTATCGCGGTGCCGGTGCTGGCGCTGGCCGGCCAGCACGACACCAATGCCGCGCCCGAGGTGATGCAGCGCATGGCGCAACGCATTGCCGGCGCCGAGTACCGCTGCCTGCCCGACGTGGGCCATCTGGCCTGCATGGAGCGACCCGGGCCGTTCAACCAGGCGGTGCTGGACTTCCTGCGCCGGCACTTTCCCGTGCACTGACGCGCGCGGCGTTCCGGCAACGCCGGCATAAGAACCACAGCCGCGCCGCACCATACCGGCGCGAGCAGCAAAACAGGAGACCGCGACATGCCATCCGGCCAGCTCGATTTCATTCCCGCCGTCGGTACGGCGGCCTTCACCCCGGAACAGGCGCGCCTGCTGACGCTGGCCAACCGCCTCGGCCGCGAGCGCTTCGCGCCCCGCGCGGCCACCTGGGACCGCGAGGCCAGCTTCCCGTTTGCCAACTACGATGACCTGCGCGAGGCCGGCCTGCTGGCGCTGTGCGTACCGCAGGCGTTCGGCGGCGCGGGCGCGGACTTTGCCACCTACTGCATGGTCGGCGCCGAGATCGGCCGCTTCTGCGGCGCCACTGCGCTCACGTACAACATGCACATCTGCTCGACCATGTGGACCGGCGTGCTGTCCGACGGCATCGACATGACGCCGGCACAGCGCGCCGAGCACCAGGCCCGCCGCGAACTGCACTTCGCGCGCGTGGTGCGTGAGGGCGCGGTGTACGCGCAGCCATTCTCCGAAGGCTCGGCCGCCGCGGCGGGCAAGGCGCCATTCGGCACCACGGCGCGCAAGGTCGAGGGCGGCTGGGTGCTGAACGGGCGCAAGATCTTTGCCTCGCTGTCCGGCGCGGCCGACTATTACGGCATCCTGTGCACCGAGGACCGCGGCGACCAGCATCCGGACATGCGCGACACGCTCTACATTGCCGTGCCCGGCCAGGCGGATGGCCTGACCGTGACCGGCGACTGGGACCCCATGGGCATGCGCGGCACGGTGTCGCGCACGCTGCTGCTCCAGGACGTATTCGTGCCCGACCACGAGCAGCTGATGCCGCGCGGGGTCTACTACCGCGCCGCGCAGACCTGGCCGGCGATGTTCTTCACGCTGTCGCCGACCTACCTTGGCGTGGCGCAGGCGGCGTACGACTTTACCGTGCAGTACCTGCGCGGCGAGGTGCCGGGCCAGCCGCCGGTCAAGCGCCGCATGTACCCGACCAAGCAGATTGCGGTGGCGCAGATGCGGATCCAGCTGGAGGCCATGCGCTCGCTGTTCTGGCGCGCAATCCACGAGGCCAGGCCCAATCCGTCCAAGGACGAGCGCCTGCGCCTGTACGCCGCGCACTACACCGTGATGGAAGGCGCCAACGATATCGCCCGGCTGGCAATCCGCACCTGCGGCGGCCAGTCGATGCTCAAGGACCTGCCGCTGGAACGGCTCTACCGCGATTCGCGCTGCGGCGCGCTGATGCTGCCCTGGACCGCCGAGCTGATCCTCGACCGCATGGGCCGCGAAACCTTGTACGAATCCGGCGAGCGCGACGAATGAGCACGCCGCCTCGTGCCACGCGGCCCGGAGCAACCGGGCTGGGCGCGCTGCCGGCCATGCTCCATGGCCATGCCGCCGCGGCGCCTGACCGGCCGGCGCTGCACTATCTAGGCCGGACCTTCACCTACGGCAAGCTGTGGCAACGCGTCGAGCGCGCCAGCGCCCACCTGGCCGCCACCTGGGGCATCCGCGCCGGCGACCGCGTCGGCACGCTGTGCCTGAACCACGAACTGCAACTGGTGCTGCTGTTCGCCTGCGCCCGTGTCGGGGCGATGTTTGCGCCGCTGAACTACCGGCTGGCGCCGGCCGAGTTGCGGGCGATTGCCGCCCACGCGCAACTGGCCGCGCTGTTCCATGATGCGGCCCATGAAGCGCTGGCGCGCGACGCCGGCGCTGGCCTGGTGGTGCCGCTAGAGCGGTTGATTGATGATCCGGCGCCGCTCGGCGTGAGCCATGCCACCGTGCCGGACCATGCGCCGCTGCTGCTGGCCTATACCTCCGGCACCACCGGCAAGCCCAAGGGCGCGGTGCATACCCAGGCCGGCTTGCTGGCCAATGCGCGCGCCAGCTGGTGGGCGCACGGCATGACGCCGGACGACCACGTGCTGTCGGTGCTGCCGCTGTTCCATGTCGGCGGGCTGTGTATCCAGACGCTGCCGGCGCTGCTGGCCGGCGCGCAGGTCACGCTGCATGACCGCTTCGCGCCGCAGGCGTGGCTGGAGGCGGTGGCCCGGGTGCGGCCGAGCCTGTCGCTGATGGTGCCGGCGACGCTGCGCGCGGTGCTGGAGCATCCGGGCTGGGCCGATGCCGATCTGTCGGCGCTGCGCGGCGTGATGGCGGGATCGTCGACCATCCCGCGCTCGTATATCGAGGCGTTCCACGCCCGTGGCGTGCCGCTGGGGCAGGTTTATGGCGCCACCGAGACCGGCCCGGTGTCGGTGGTGCTGAAGCTGGAAGAGGCCATGGCGCGTCCCGGCTATGCCGGCTGGCCGCAGCCCGAGGCCGACGTGCGCCTGGCCGGCCCCGACGGCGCCGAGGTGCCGCCGGGCGCGGTCGGCGAGCTATGGGTGCGCGGCGCCAATCTCATGGCGGGCTACTGGAACCAGCCCGACCACGGGCTGCCTGGCGGCTGGTTCCATTCCGGCGACCTCGCGCACCGCGATGCCGACGGCTGCATCGAGGTGGTCGGCCGCAGCAAGGACATGATCATCTCCGGCGGCGAGAACATCTACCCGGCCGAGATCGAGAACGTGCTGGTCGGCCTGCCCGGCGTGCAGGAATGCGCGGTGGTCGGCGTGGCCGATGCGCGCTGGGGCGAAGTGCCGGTGGCGGTGATCGTGCCGGCGCCGGGGGCGCCGCACGGTGCGCTGGCGGCCGAACCGCTGCGCGAGCTGCTGGCCGCGCGCATCGCCCGCTTCAAGCTGCCGCGCGAGGTGGTGCTGATGGACGACCTGCCGCGCAGCGCGCTGGGCAAGGTGCTCAAGCCGCAATTGCGTGCCATGCTCGAGGCCTGGCGCCAGTCCGGCTGAATCCGCTGCAAATGCGCCGATCTGCGCTTATGCTTGAGGCCGTGGCACGACAGACCACAACCCAAGGGAGCGGCGCAAATGGAACATGGATTGGAAACCGCCACGCTGGGCGGCGGGTGCTTCTGGTGCCTGGAAGCGGTTTACCAGCAGGTCGACGGGGTCGTCGCGGTCGAGTCCGGGTACACCGGCGGGCATGTCGACCACCCGACCTACCAGCAGGTCTGCGAAGGCGCTACCGGCCATGTCGAAGTGGTGCGCGTCAGCTTCGATCCGTCGGTGATCAACTACCGCGAGATCCTCGAGATCTTCTTCGCCATCCACGACCCGACCACGCCGGACCGGCAGGGCAACGACGTGGGGCCGCAATACCGCTCGGCCATCTTTACGCATTCGGAGGCGCAGCGCGCGACGGCCGAGTACGTGATGCGCGAACTGGCCGCCGCCAAGGTGTTCGATGCGCCGATCGTGACGCAGGTCGAGCCGGAGCAGCCTTACTGGCGCGCCGAGGCCAGCCACCAGAACTACTACCAGGACCATCCCAGCCAGGGCTACTGCGCGTTCGTGATTTCGCCCAAGCTGGCCAAGTTTCGCAAGCAGTTCGGCGCGAAGCTGCGCAAGTAAGGGACAAGGGCGGGCGCCGGCGCGGCGGCGCGGTCAGCGCTCCAGCCGCGCCGCGATAGCCTCGGCCAGCCGCACGCAGCTCAGCGGTGCGCAGCCTTCGGCGTTGTTGCTGACGATGACGATGGCGGGCTGCCCCGCGCGCAGCGTACGCGCCACCACGTCTGCGATGGCGTGGCGGGTATCGGGATCGTCGTCGACGATGCGGTCGAAGGGCGCATAGCGCTTCTCCGCGTAGGCGTAGGGGCGGCCCGCATGCAGCATCCAGCGCAGCACCAGCGGACCCGCCGCGGCTTCGTCCATCAGGGCCTGCGCCGCCGCCTGGCGCGGCACCGGCGGCAGCCGGTCGCGCGCCGACAGGCAGAAGCGCACGCCGTGGCGGCGCAACAAGCGGATGTAGCGCGGCGTCAGCAGGGCCGGATCGCGCAGCTCGACGGCATAGGCGGCGTGCGGGGTCAGCGCGGGATCCAGCGCCGGCAGCGCGCCCAGGAAGGCGTCGAGCCGCTCCAGGAATACCGCGCTGTCGGCCAGCGGGCCCATCGGCGACAGCTGGAACAGCAACGGCCCGCACTTGTGCCCCAAGCCTCTGGTAGCCGGCACGATGAAGTCGTGTGCCGCGATCTCTGCGTCCAGGAAGGCGGCGTTGGCCAGCCGGCCTTCGCCGTCGGGGCCGCGCAGCCAGGCGTCGCAGACGCTGGCCGGGGCCTTGACCAGGAAACGGAAGCCCTCCGGCACCTGCGCCGCATAGGACAGGTAGTCGGCCAGCGGGATCGGCCCGTAGAAGCCGCGGTCGATGCCGGCGGCGCGCAGCAGCGGGTGGCGCGAATAGGCGGCCAGGCCCTTGCGCGAGAGCAGGCTGTCGCCGTACTCGCCGTCATAGACCAGCCCGTTCCAGCCGGGATAGGCCCATGACGAGGTGCCGAAATACAGATGCGTCGGCAGCCGCGCGGCGAGTGCCTGCAGCGCCGGCGATGCCGGCAACGGCTGCACGCTCTTGCCGCGCGCGGGCTTGCCCGGCGAGTCGGGCGGAGCGGCCACGCCGCGAGCTGGTGTGGCGGCCGGGGCGGGCAGGGGCAGCCCGCCAAAGAGATCTTCAGTCAAGCGCCTGGGTTGCCTTCAGTCGGTCCGGCCGATGGGCTGCTCGTAGATATAACGGCGCGACCATGGCAGCGAGTCGGCCTGCAGCCCGGACTTGTGGCATACCACCTGGTAGATCGACATCTTCTCGGTCTCGAAGGCGTGCGCGCAGCCGGCCAGGTAGACGCGCCAGATGCGGTATTTCTTCTCGCCGACCAGGCTGCGGATGGTGTCGCCGCGCGCTTCGAAGTTGTCGGCCCAGTGGTGCAGCGTGCGCGCGTAGTGGCGGCGCAGCAGCTCGACGTCGAAGGCTTCCAGGCCGCCCTGCTGCAGCGTGCGCAGCACCAGCCCGATATGCGGCAGTTCGCCCTGCGGGAACACGTAGCGGTCCATGAACTCGGCGCCATCCATCGGCGTCGCGCCGTTGTCCGGGTCGGGCGAGGTGATGCCGTGGTTCATGGCAAAGCCGTCGTCGGCCAGCAGCTCGCGGATGCGGCTGAAATAGCCCGGCAGGTTGTCCTTGCCCACATGCTCGAACATGCCGACGCTGGTGATGCGGTCGAAGGTGCCGGCGGTGTCGCGGTAGTCCTGCAGCCGGATCTCGATGCGGTCGGACAGGCCCGCGGCCCGGACGCGCTCGGTGGCCAGGTCAAACTGGTTCTGCGACAGCGTGATGCCGACGCAGCGCGCGCCGAACTTCTGCGCGGCGCGCATCACCAGCGCGCCCCAGCCGCAGCCGATGTCGAGCAGCGTCTGGCCCGGCTGCAGCCGGATCTTGGTCAGGATGTGGTCGATCTTCTTGATCTGCGCGGTGGCCAGGTCTTCGTCGCCGTGCTCGAAGTAGGCACAGGAGTAGACCATGTTGGGATCGAGCCAGAGCTGGTAGAAGTCGTTGGAGACGTCGTAGTGGTACTGGATCGACTCCTTGTCTTCCTGCTTGGTATGGGTGAAGTGCTGCGCCACCTTGTACAGCGCCCCGCCGGCGCGCCGCGTGGCCGCGGCCGAGAAGCCGTAGCCCACCTTGATGATGTCCGCCAGCCGGCCCTCGAAGTCGATCTTGCCCTGGACGTAGGCTTCGCCCAGGTTGTCCAGGCTTGGTGTCAGCAACAGCGGCAGGGCCGCCGCTTCGCGCACGGTCAGCGTCACCACCGGCTTGTCGAATTGCCCGAGCGGGTATTCGGCGCCATTCCACAGCCGCAGGCTGACCGGGAGATTGGCGTTCTCTCGCAGGTCGGCGATCCAGTTGTCGAGTTGCTTTTCCAGGGTTTGCTTGAAAAACATGCGCTTTACCTCCCGATGGTTGCGGCACACGCTTCGGCGGACGCATCAGGCAAGGCGGGAACTGCGCGCAAACCTTGCACGATCCGTCGCGAGCGCTGCAAGAAAAGAGTAGCCAAGCGACGCCTGTCTCACTTTAATCCAATTCCGCAGCCTGTGCAGCGCACCGTCCGGAAGACCCTGCCGGCGTCCCGGCAAGGCGGTAGCGCGGACGCGCGATGCGTCCGCCGGCTGGCTCAGGGCGACAGCCGCACGATCTGCCAGTCCGCGCCCGGCTGGATCCGGTAGGCGATGCGGTCGTGCAGTCGCGACGGCCGGCCCTGCCAGAATTCCAGTGCGGTCGGTACCAGGCGGTAGCCGCCCCAGTGGGGCGGTCGCGGCGGGTTTTCGCCGAACTTGCTGCGGTATTCCTGTTCGCGCTGTTCCAGCACGTCGCGGCCGGGCACTTCCCGGCTCTGCGCGGAAGCCCAGGCGCCCACCCGCGAGCCCAGCGGGCGCGTGGCGAAATAGGCGTCGCTTTCGTCCTCGGAGACCTTTTCGACGCGACCTTCGACGCGCACCTGGCGTTCCAGCTGCACCCAGTGGAACAGCAGCGCGGCGCGCGGGTTAGCCGCCAGGTCCAGGCCCTTGCGGCTTTCATAGTTGGTGAAGAAGGTGAAGCCGCGCTCGTCGATGCCCTTGAGCAGCACGATGCGCGCCGAAGGCTGGCCGTCGGCGTCGACCGTGGCCAGGGTCATGGCATTGGGTTCGGGCAGCTTGGCCGTGACCGCTTCGTCAAACCAGCGTTTGAACTGGCTCATCGGGTCGGGGGCCACGTCGGATTCGGACAGGGCGCCCAGCACATAGGTGCGGCGCAGGTCGGCAAGTTGGGTCATGTCGCAATCATCTGGGAATCGGTCCGGAAGCGCGGTGCGCCCGGGGGGCGGGGGCCGCAGGTCCGGCTGATTCGAGTATAGCGAATGCGCCGGGGGCCGCATTTGCGCAGCGACAAGCGGTATCGGGCGCAGCACCCGCAGGTATCACCCGCCCGCGCTCGGCTGTGCCGGCGGCGCCAGCGCCTTGCGTCCCTGGCGCCGCGAATAGTAGCCGGCCGCGCCCATCGCGCCCGCCATCGACAGGAAAATCGGCAGCATGCCCAGCGCCGTGCCGACCACGCCGAAGGTAAGCGGCCAGACCACCTGGCTGGTGTTCAGCACCGCCGAGCGCAGGCCCAGCGCCTCGCCCGCGCGGCCGTGCGGCGACGCACTGTGCAGGATATTCATGACATTGGGCTGGGCGCTGCCCAGCGCCAGGCCAAGCACGAAGGCCAGTGCGCACATCAGCCAGAAGTGCGCGACAAAGGGGTAGGTCAGGTAGGCCAGCGCGCCGACCAGCAAGGCGGCGCGGATGATCTTCCATTCCGACAGCCGGCGCGACACCGCCGGCATCGCCACCCGGATGGCGAAGGTGGCGATGGCGAAGGCGCCCAGCACCCAGCCGATCGAAGACGGCGACAGCCCGATGCGCGAGCCCTGGATCGGGATCAGGAACGCGTGCAGGTCCCATGCGGCCGACAGCACCGCGCTGGCGATGAAGACCGCGCGCAGTTCGGGATGCTGCAGCAGGTCCAGGGTGGAGTGGCGGGTGCCGTCCTCGATGGCGATGCGTCCGGCGTTGCCGCCGTGCGCGGGCAGCCGCGGCCGCACCCATTGCAGGCCCGCCTGCCCGGCCAGCGCCACCGCCGCCAGCACCGCGAAGGCAGGGCGGAAGCCCGCATGCTCGATCATGTAGCCCATGGCCACCGGCCCGAGCGTGCCGGACACCGACAGCCCCAGCGCATGCCAGGTGTAGTTGCGCAGCCGGGTGGCATCGGTCGAGACCTGCCCGATCAGCAGCTGCATCGCCACCTGGACCAGCATGAAGCCGACCCCGATCAGCGCGCACGACAGGTACAGCGCGCCCAGCTGGTGCCACAGCGCCGGCAGCAGCGTGCCTGCCACCACCATCAGCGAGCCCGCCGTCATCGGCTTGCGCGGGCCGATCTGGTCGATGCGCTTGCCGGCGCGGATCGCCAGCAGCATCGGCAGCAGCGCGTACAGCGACATCAGCACGCCCAGCGTGATGGTGGAAGCCTTGAGGGAAATCGCGAACAGCGACACCACCACGCGGCTGGCATTGAAAGCCACGTGGTTGCACACCGTCAGTGCGATCAGCCAGGTGATCGGCGGGACGGCGGCATGCGTCAGCGTCATGGGGCGGGGTGAAGGACGTTGGTGGGACCGTTCTCGGTGCCGGCGGAGCGCCGTGCCAAGGCGGCGAATCAGGAAAATGGCCGCAGACCTGCGGCGAAAACAAAGGGCGGCCGCAGCCGCGCCTTTCGAAGGACGCCCACGGGCGAGCCCGCGCCGCGTCCAATGCTTGCCATGCTTAACTTCTTGTAAATGGCCGTTTAATTATGCGCCTGAGCGCGGCGCGGTACAACGGCAACGTGCGTCAACTTGTCGCAGCAGGGCGAAGTGTTGCGATTTTGTTTAATCCCGGGGCCGCCGGTCGGACATGGCAGCCCCGGGATGGCGTGCGCGCCTTTGCGCGGGGGGCGTGGCGAGGGGATTTATCCGCCCTGGTAGAACGACCGGTCGTTGGCCGGGCGCTGTGGCGGGCGCTGGCCCGCCGGCCGGGTCGGCTCGCGCTGGCCGGTGGTGGCAGGCTTGCCGGTGCCGGCCGCGGCGGCCGGCGCACCGGGCCGGCTGGCCGCGGCCGCTGCGCCGCGGGTGTCGGCAGGCGCCGCCGCTGCCTTCGGATCCTGGTAGGTCTTGCCCGGCGGCGGCGCGGTCGGGCGCTTGCGCAGGTCGGCCAGCAGCCTGGCGCACTGCGAGTCGTCGCCGCCCGGGGAGATGTCAAGCAGCGGCTGCACCGCGGTGGCCACCGGGGCCAGCAGCGCCAGCGACAGCGCGCCGCCGGCGCGCAGCGCCAGCACGCCGATATCGGGGCTGACCCGCGGGTGCTTCATGGTGCCACCGACATACAGCGGCGAGCGCAGCGAGAAGATGCGCAGGCCCTTGGAATCGGGATGGATGGTCAGCGCCAGCCGCTCGCTGCGCAGGTCGATGCCGCCGGTGGTCTCGATCACCGCGTCGTGCGTGTCCAGCACGAAGGTGCGCGCGCGCGCCACGCCGTCGGTCATGGCGAAGTCGCTGACGCCGCAGTTGATCTGGACCGGCTTGTCGCCGAACAGCTTCGAGACCACCACGCTGCCGACATTCAGGCCGATCGCCTCGAGCAGGAACTTGCTGACCGTGCCGTTCTCGACCAGCAGCCGCGCCTCGCCGTTGGACGAGCCCAGCAGCGCCGCCACCGAATTGCCGGTGGCCGACAGCTTGGCGCTGCCGTTAAGCTCGCCGATGCTGGCGCGCATCAGGTCGACGGTCGGGAACAGTTGCTTGAGCTTCATGCGCCGCGCGGTCATGTCGACCATCGCGCCCATCGGCTCGCGCTTGCCGTCGAGGCGCACGGTCGAGACCAGGTTGCCGCCCGCCACGCCGAAGTTGAGCGGGTCGAGCAGCAGCACGCCGTCCTGCAGCTTCAGGTGGGTGACCAGGTCGGTGATCGGCAGGTCGGCATCGCGGATGATGCGCTTGCCGGTGAAATGCACGTCGGCGTCGATTTCATCCCAGCGCTCGGTGCGGAACGGTGCCACCGGCAGCGCCTTGTCCGCCGGCTGGGCCACGGGGCTGTCCTTGGCCGGGCGGCCGGGCTCGGCGTCAGCGCCGATCAGCGGGGCCAGGTCGACAAAGCGCAGCTGGTTCGACACCAGGTTGCCCGCCAGCAGCGGGCGCGGCTCGCGCTTGGTGAAGGTCAGCGTGCCGGACAGGTCGCTGCCGCCGACGCGGCCGGTGAACTTCTGGTACTCGTAGATCGAGCCTTCCTTGCGCAGCGTCGCCATCAGCCGCCCGCGGGTCTGGTACGGCGGCGTCGACGGCAGCACCACGCCGGTCAGCGCGTAGAGCTTGGCCATGCTGTCGCCGGCAAGCGTCAGGTGTACGTCCAGCGCGGCGAGGTGTGCCGGGTTGGTGACCGTGCCTTCGATCTGCGCGCGCGTGCTGCCCACGCGCACATCGGCCTGGATCGGGAACGGCACGTCGGTATTGCGCAGGCTCAGCACCGTGCCGGCGCGGCCGTTGGCGTTGATGGTGGCGTCGTTGTAGCGTCCGGTCGCCTTCCAGCGCACGCCATAGCGGCCGTCGCCGCCATTGGCGGGCGCGGCGGAGGCCGGACCCCCGGCCCGTGGCGACGATGCCGCCTGGGGCGCGCTGGCCGGCGGGCCGGGCGGCACGGCGGACGCCTGCGGCTCGATCAGAGCACCGTCGCGCGCCTTGTCATAGAGCGGCGCATTGCCGATGGTGTCGAGTTCCGCCTGCAGCGAGATCTTCTTGAGCTGGTCGGTCAGCGCCAGGTTGCCGCGTGCCAGCACCACCTCGCCGATATCCAGGTGCCATTTGGAAGTGCCCTTCTTCGGGCCGGTCTCGAAGGTCCAGTTGTTGCGGCTGTCGGCCAGGCGCTCGAGCCAGACCGCCGGGCTGTCGATGACGATGGTCGGCACCGCGATTTCGTTGGCCAGCAGCGGCAGCGGGCGCAGCACAAAGATCAGCTCGCGCACGGTCGCCATATTGGGCTGCGCGGCCCAGTCCGGGTTGCCGACGGTGATGTCGCGCGCCGACAGCCGCGGCCACGGCACCAGCGTGCGCCAGCCCTTCTCGCCCTCGCCGCGGCGCCAGGTCACGGTCAGGTCGCCATTGATGGCAAAGGGACGGCCGATGGCTTCGGAGACACGGTCGTTGAGCCAAGGCTTGATCCGGTTCCAGTCGAAGGTCAGGATCACGATCACCAGCAGCGCGATCAGCGCAACCGGTGTCAGCACACTCCACAGAACGACCTTGCGGCGCACGGGCATGAGTCGGGCTCTCCTGGCTGGGCGGGGCGGCGAACGGACCACTGCAGGTCTATTGTATAGTTGCGCGCTTCCCGTCCTTGTCGGGGACTGGCTGACATCGCCGCCGGAAAACGCCGGATTTTTTGCCCTGGCGTGGCCGTGCCCGGCGCGGCCGGCGTCCCGCGATACCAGCTTTCCCTTATGAACGATGCCGCACACGAGCTGGCCGGCCTGCCAGAGCCGCTGACCCATGAAAGCCCGGCCGACGACGATTACCACCGCCGCTTCGGCGGCGTGGCGCGGCTGTACGGCGCCGCTGGCCTGGCCCGGCTGGAGGCGGCGAGCGTGTGCGTGGTCGGCATCGGCGGGGTCGGCAGCTGGGCCGCCGAGGCGCTGGCGCGCAATGCGGTGGGCCGCATCGCGCTGATCGACCTGGACCATATCGCGCTGTCCAACACCAATCGCCAGATCCATGCCCTGGGCGACGCCTACGGGCGTGCCAAGGTCGAGGCCATGGCCGAGCGCATCGTTGCCATCAACCCGCGTTGCCGCGTGACCCAGGTTGACGATTTCGTCACCGCCGACAACGTGCCGCAGCTGCTCGGCGCCGGCTATGACTATGTGATCGACGCCATCGACGCGGTGCGGGTCAAGATCGCCATGCTCGGCTGGGCCCGGCGCCAGGGCGTGCCGGTGATCACCTGCGGCGGCGCCGGTGGCCAGCTCGACCCGACCCGCGTGCGCATCGACGACCTCGCGCGCACGATCCAGGATCCGCTGCTGTCCAAGGTGCGCGCCGGCCTGCGCAAGCAATGGGGCTTTACCCGCGACCCGAAAAAGAAGTTTGGCATCGCGTCGGTCTATTCGGATGAGCCGCTGCAATACCCGGAGCCGGAGCAGCAGGCCTGCGAGATCGACGAGGCGCCGCCGGAGGCCCCGGCTGGCCAGCCCGCCGCGCGCGGCCCTCACGGGCTGGCCTGCGCGGGCTTCGGCTCGTCGGTGGCGGTGACGGCGGTGTTCGGCTTTGTCGCGGCGTCGGCGGTGATCGGCGCGATCGCGCGCGGCTGAGGCCTTGCGCCGCCGGGCCGTTCAGGCGCTCAGCGCGCGCAGCAGCGCGTCGACCTGGGCATCCCCAGGTGCCTGGTTGTCGAAAAAGATCAGTTCCGGATAGTCATCGGGCGTGGGCATGAAGCGCCGGGTCCGGTACGCGTCCCAGTGGGCCAGCTTGTACGCGTCGTTGGGGTTGCCGCGCCGGATGATGCGCGCGTGGGCCTCGTCCTCGGGCAGGTGGACCCAGACCGTGCGCACGGTGGTGCCGGCGGGGACGTGCAGCCAGTCCGGGTCGTTCAGCAGGTGGGCCCGGATCTCGCGCGACAGCGGGCCGATCACGATCGCGCTGATGCCCAGCGCCAGGTTCTCGCGCGCGGTGTCGAGCAGGCCCTGGTATTCGGGGTCGCGCAGGTGGTCCAGGTAGGCCGGACTGTCGCGGTCGTTGGGGTCGCCGGTGATGGCGGCCATGGCCGCGGCGCTGTAGCGGCCGTACAGCGTGTCCTTGTCGAGCAGGCAAAACGGCTCGCCGGTGGCCTGCATCAGCGGGCCGATCAGGCGATGGGCGAGGGTGGTCTTGCCGGTGCCGGCGTGGCCGCAGAAGAAGATCAGTCGTGGCATGAGCGAAAGCGGTGGCGCTACGGGTGATGGACGGGGCGCATGGTCCACAGCATACCCCCTCGCTTGCGCCAGATCAGGCCCGGGCCGCGCTGATTGGGTATCCTTGCCGTTTTTCTCCCACGCTTGCCGCCGCCTCCCATGGACGCCAAAGACCAGCTTTCCTCCGCCGGCCTGCCGGATCACCTGCATCTGGGCGAACCGGTCACCGATGCCACCCACGCCGAGTTCGTGCAGCTGCTGGCCGCGGTGGCCGGCGCCAGCGATGACGCTTTCCTGCCGGCGATGGACGCCTGGATCGACCACACCCGCCATCATTTCGCCCAGGAAGAGCAATGGATGGAGGCCATGGGCTTCGGGCCGCGCCATTGCCACGCGGGCGAGCACCAGCAGGTGCTGGCGGTCGCCGTGGCGGTGCGCGACAAGGTGCACAGCGACGCCGAGTTCCAGCTTGGCCGCCGGCTGGTGGCCGAGCTGTCAGGCTGGTTCGACCATCACGTCAAGTCGATGGACGCGATGATGGTGGAGCATATGCGCGAGCACGGCTTCACGCTGGTCGAGGGCCCCGCCACGGCGGCGTGATCGTGGCGGGCGCGGCGGGCGCAGCGCTCAGGCCGGGCGCGCCGCGTCGCGGTCGATCACCACGAAGTATTTGCGCACCGGGGCCAGCACTTCGAACAACCCCGTAAAACCGCCCGGTATCACGCAGGCATCGCCGGGGCCGAATTCACTGGCCTCGCCGCTGTCGTCGCTGATGCGGATGCGGCCGCTGAGCACGTGGAAGAACTCTTCCTTGCCGACCGGGAAGGCGATGCGCCAGGTGCCCGGCTCGCACGCCCAGATGCCGCAATCGAAATCGCCGTGCTGCGCGCTGTAGTGGGTCCAGGTGGTGCGGTCCGGATTGCCCGACACCAGCCGGTCGGCGCGCGGACGGTCGTGGCTCGGGGCGGGCTCTGACTTGAAATCGATCAGGCGGGGCGCAGACATGGCGATCGGCTCCCCGCTCAGTTCAGCGACGTGCTGAGTTGCCGGCGCCAGCGCGACACCACCTCCGGCTGGTCGGCCAGCATCTCGAACACCGACAGCATGGTCTTGCGGCCGATATCGTCCTCGAAGCCGCGGTCGGCGCGCACGATTTCCAGCAATTGCGCCAGCGCGGGCTCATATTGCTGGCGCGCGATCATCAGCCGCGCCAGGTCCCTGCGCGCGGCGAGGTCGCGCGGATCATTGTCGATGCGGCCGGCCAGGGTGGCCTCGTCGGGCAGGCCGGCGGCATTCTCCATGGCTTCGATGCGGGTGCGCAGCGCGCCGTAGCCATCTTCCTGCTCGGCGCGCGGCGACAGCGCGGCGAATTCGGCCGTGGCCCGGTCGATGGCGTTGCCGTCCAGCAGGAAGCCGATATAGGCCAGCCGCGCCACGTCGGATTCCGGATCGGCCGCGATCGCATCGGCGAACAGGGTCTCGGCGCCGTCGCGGTTGCCGGCGGCGGCCAGTGCCTGTGCCTCGGCCAGCGGCGAGGGGGCCTGGCCCGGCGCCAGCCGGCCCAGGAACTCGCGCAGGCCCGACTCCGGCAGCACGCCGACGAACTGGTCCACCGCCTGGCCGTCGGCAATCGCCACCACATGCGGAATGCTGCGCACGCCGAAGTGCGCGGCCAGCTCCTGGTTCTCGTCGACATTGACCTTGACCAGCTTCCACTGGCCGTCCGCCTCGGCTTCCAGGCGTTCCAGCATCGGGCCCAGCGTGCGGCAGGGGCCGCACCACGGGGCCCAGAAATCGACCAGCACCGGGGCCTGGCGCGAGGCGTCCATCACTTCGGTTTCGAAATTCTGCAGGGTGACGTCGCTCATGGGGAGTCCTGGACGGGAGAAAGGTGGGGAATCGATACCCCTATTGTGAGGGCGAAGGCGCCGAATGCAACGCCCGTTGCCATGGGCGGGTCGCGTTGGTTCGGGAAGTCCCCGGTTGAAAATAGAACGATCGTTCGGTTATAGTCCTTGACCATACCGAAACACCGGTCCGCGAGACCGCACAGGAGACCATCCATGCCGACCCCCGCCCGCCCGCATTTCCAGTTCTGGCCAAAGCGCCTGCCGACCGCCATCGTGCTGCCGGAAACGTCGCTGTGGGCCAACCTGGAGGTGTCGGCGCTGCGCTATGCCGACAAGGCCGCAATCCGCTATTTCGGAAACGCCACCAGCTTCCGCGCGCTGCACGACCAGGCCACCGCGCTGGCGGGCTGGCTGCAGCAAAAGGCGGGCGTTAAGAAGGGCGACCGGGTGCTGCTGTACATGCAGAACTGCCCGCAGTTCATCGTCAGCTACTACGCCATCCTGCGCGCCGACGCGGTGGTGGTGCCGGTCAACCCGATGAACCGCGCCGAGGAATTCAAGCACTACGTCACCGATGCCCAGGCGCGCGTGGCGATCTTCACCGCCGACCTTGCCGCCGGGGTCGAGCAGGCTCATGCCGAGCTGGCGCCGGCGGAGCGCCTGCAGCACCTGCTGGTGACGCAATATGCCGACGCGCTGCCGCCGGCCCACGAACATCCCGAAGACGCGCCGCCGGCGTGGCTGACCACGCCGCATCCGTTGCCGGCCGGCGCCACCGCATGGGCCGACGCGCTGGGCGCTGGCCTGCAGCCCGGCCCGCATACCGCCGGCCCCGACGACATGGCGGTGATGCCGTACACCTCGGGCACCACCGGCTTCCCCAAGGGTTGCATCCATACCCACCGCTCGGTGATGCACAACGTTGTCGGCGGCGCGACCTGGTCGGGTTCGGGCGCGGAATCGGTGGTGCTGTCGGTGCTGCCGCTGTTCCATGTCACCGGCATGCAATACGGCATGAACGGCCCGATCTACAGCGGCGCCACCGTGGTGATGCTGCCGCGCTGGGACCGCGAAGTGGCGGGGCGCCTGATCTCGCGCTACCAGGTCACGCACTGGACCAATATCCCGACCATGGTGATCGACTTCCTGGCCAGCCCCAACCTGGCCGAATTCGACCTGTCGAGCCTGCGCTATATCGGCGGCGGCGGCGCGGCCATGCCGCAGGCGGTGGCCGAGCGCCTGCGCGAGCAGTTCGGGCTGAACTACCTGGAAGGCTACGGCCTGTCCGAGACCATGGCACCGACCCACAGCAACCCGTCAGACCGGCCCAAGCTGCAGTGCCTGGGCGTGCCGACTTTCAACACCGACGCGCGCGTGGTCGACCCGGTCACGCTGAAGGAGCTGCCGCCCAACGAGATCGGCGAGATCATCGTCAGCGGTCCGCAGGTATTCAAGGGCTACTGGGGCAAGGAAGATGCCACCCGCGACGCCTTCATCAAGTTCGAGGGCAAGACCTTCTTCCGCACCGGCGACCTCGGCCGCATGGACGAGGAGGGCTATTACTTCATCACCGACCGCCTCAAGCGCATGATCAACGCGTCGGGCTTCAAAGTCTGGCCGGCCGAGGTGGAGAACCTGCTGTACAAGCACCCGGACGTGCAGGAGGCCTGCATCATCGGCACGCGCGACCCGTACCGCGGCGAAACCGTCAAGGCGGTGGTGGTGCTGCGCGCCCATGCCAAAGGCAAGACCACGCCCGAGCAGATCATCGAATGGGCCAAGGACAACATGGCCGCCTACAAGTATCCGCGCGTGGTGGAGTTCGTCGACGCGCTGCCCAAGTCGGGCACGGGCAAGGTGATGTGGCGCCATCTGCAGGAAAGCGAGAACGCGCGCAACCCTGCCACAGGCGCGGCGCCGGCGGCCTGAGGCAGCGCAGGCGGGCGTGAAAAAGGCTGGTCGGGCGACCAGCCTTTTTTTGTATGCGCGCGGTGCCGTGCTCAGTGCCCGCGCACCCGCATCAGCATCTTCACCATGGTCTTGTAGCCGCGCTCGCGCGCATGGCGCGTGGGCGTCACGCCTTCGCGGTCGGCCAGGTTGGCGTCCGCGCCCGCATCCAGCAGCAGCTGCACGATATCCTCGTAGCGCGCGCTGCCGTCGCCGAGGATCACCGCCTCGAGCAGGGCGGTCCAGCCCAGGTCGTTGACGTGGTCGACGGCGATGCCGGCCTTCAGCAGCAGCTTCACCACTTCGACATGGCCGTGCTGGCTGGCGACGATCAGCGCGGTGCCGTCGTAGCGGTCGGTGCTGGCGAGGTCGGCGCCATGCGCCAGCGCCAGCCGCACCACGTCGGCCTGGCCGGTGGCGGCGGCCAGCAGGAACGGGCTGTTGGCATCGGCATCCTTCAGGTTGACGTCGGCGCCGGCCAGCAGCAGCGTGCGCGCGACCTCGGTGCGGCGGTTCTGCACCGCCGCCAGCAGCGCGCTGCGGCCCCGTTCATCGGCCGCGCGGGCCGAGGCGCCGGCAGCCAGCAGGCGCGCCACCAGTTCCTGGTCGCCGGCGCTGGCGGCGGTGATCAGGTTGCGGTCGAGGGTGCCGATGGCATCGCGGCGTGCCGAGGCGTGGTTGGCCGTGCCGTGCGCCGGGCGCGTGGCGGGCTGGCTGGCGGCACCGCTGGCGGGCCGTGCCGCCAGCGTCTGGCCGCCTTGCGCCGCCAGCAGGCCGCCGCCCATCAGCAAGCCCACCAGGCCCAGCAACTCATTGAGTGCCTGTCTGCGGGTGCGGGCGGCGGGGCGCGTCATGGCGGCAGCTCCTGGGCTCAGACGGTTTCGTGAGGGCTGGCCAGCCGCGCGGCGCGTTCGGCGTCGGCGGCATCATCGGCCTGCAACTGGCGCCACAGCCGCCCGAGGTAGGGATCGTCGACGCCGTTGGTGGCCAGCCCCAGCAGGGTTTGCTGGAGGTATTCGCGCGCCGGGCCGTAAAGCCCGGCGGCATGGCGCAGCCGTTCCACCACGCTGGCGTCTGGCAGCCGGCCGGCGTAGGCCTCGTGGGAACGGTTCATGACGAAGGCCAGCGCGCGCTGCTCGGGCGCGCCGGCCGCGCCGACGCGCAGGCGCAGCCAGCGCGGATGGTAGGCGCCGGTCAGCATCTCGCGGCGCCACAGCACGCGGAACTCCTGCTCGACCACGTGGCTGGGCACGCGGAACACCATGCCATGGCAGCAGCCGCCGCGGTCCAGGCCCAGCACCAGGCCGGGATTGTCCCACGTGCCGCGATTGATGCGGGAATAGAGATAGAAGCCGCGGTGATAGCCGTGCACCGTGGCGCGCTGGCGCTCGGTATGCACCACCATCGGGTTCCAGATCAGCGAGCCGTAGCCGAAAACCCAGACATCGCCGCCCAGCGCCGGATCGTCGGGGCGACGCGCCAGCGTATCGGCCAGCGACTGTTCCAGCGCCGCCTCGGGCAACAGCGAGGACGCGACCGGGGTGCTGCACAGCGAGGTGCGCAGCCGGTCGGATTCGAGGTCCTGTCGCGTGATGGCCATGCTGCAAGCATAAATCAAAGCAGCGTCCCGGGCGGGCAGGGGAAATGCCACAAGTGGCAGTTTGGCTCGGAAATGTCTGAGTCAGCGGGGCAGGTGTGGGCGCCTGACAACGGTCATGGCCGTGTGCCGCCGCTGCCACGCGCCATGGCCGGGCTGCGCCGCCCTTTGTCGGCGGTCAGGCCGGCGCGAAATGCGCGCCGCTGGCAGCGCCGAGTCCTTACAATGGGACCTCAATCCAACCAGGGGGAACCCGCGATGGCACGTACGCTTACGGTGGTGTTCGGCAGCGGCAAGGCGTTTGACTTCACGATCGGCACGGACGAGCTGGCCGCGGTCACCGAGGATGCCGCCTGGCGCTGGTTCGACCGGGAATACACGGAGCTGGACTGTCAGGCATCGAGCCCGGTGGGCAAGGTGCTGGTGATCGACAAGATCCTGAATGTCGCCAAGTTTTCGGGAGAAGCACGCTTTTCCGGCGATGCTGCCTGGGCGCAGGATTATGCGCGCCATGCGGCGCGGCTGCTGGACCGCGACAAGGTCCGCGTCGATGTCGGCAACGCCGCCATCGGCTTCTGAGGCGCCCCGGCGCAGGGCGCCCGCACTGAAGACTTCGGCCGGACGCTGCCCCCGCGCGTACGGGAGCAGCGTCGCGCCGTTTTAGACCGCCAGCAGTTCCACTTCAAACAGCAGCGTGGCGTTCGGCGGAATCACGCCGCCGGCGCCGCGCGCGCCGTAGCCCAGGTCGGCCGGGATCACCAGGCGGCGCACGCCGCCCACCTTCATGCCCTGCACGCCCTCGTCCCAGCCGCGAATCACATGGCCGGCACCCAGCGGGAACACGAACGGGTCGTTGCGGTCCTTGCTCGAATCGAACTTGCGGCCAGCCTGGCCGTTCTCGTACAGCCAGCCGGTGTAGTGCACGGTGACGTGCTTGCCGGCGGTGGCTTCGGCGCCGGCGCCGACGGTGGTGTCTTCGTATTGCAGGCCAGAGGGCGTGGTTTGCATGGCGTATTTCCTTCCGATGGGAACAGACGTGAAGAGAGATGAACGCAGCGCGGCTGCGTTCAGGCTTGGGCGCGCTGGAGCACATCCAGCGTCAGTTGCACGTTATGGTCGTCGTCGGCCACCCAGATATCGCCGTCCTGGATGGTCACCGACAGGCGCATGGCCCGCTGCGCCAGCGCGGCCAGCGCGTCGACGGCCTCTGCCGGGACATTGTAGACGGTGACGTTGCGCAGCTTGCCGGCCTTGCCCGCCATGCCCTTCCACCATTCGCGCGCGCTGGCGGCGTTGTAGGTGTAGACGGTCACGCGCTCGGCACGGGACGCGGCGCGTTTCAGGCGGGCTTCGTCGGGCTGGCCCAGTTCGACCCAATGGGCGATGTCGCCGGTCAGGCGCTTGTCCCACAGGTCGGGCTCGTCGGGCTCGTCCAGGCCGCGGGTGAAGGCCAGGGTTTCAGTGGCTTCGCAGGCAAAGGCCAGCAGGCGCACCATCATGCGCGCATCGTTCTCGGACGGGTGCTGGGCGATGGTCAGGCTGTGGCTGCCGTAGTAGGGGCGGTCCATGTCCGAGACGGACAGGTCGGCCTTGAAGATGGTGGATTTGAGCGCCATGAGGTGAAGTGAGCGGCAGGCGCCCCGGGCTGGGGTGCGTACGACGCAAAAGGCCGCATCATACGCGATTCAAAGCGAGCGATTCAAAGCACGCCATGCAAAGCCGGCGGCTCAGCGCTTGCGGTATTCCTTCAGGTAGAAGCGCAGCAGCGCCGAGACCAGAAGGGTGCCGAGGAAGGCCGCCGCCACCAGCAGCGCCTGGCCCGGCGCGGTATCGAGCTGGCCCGCCAGGCCGAGGCGGAACAGCCAGGTGGCGACCATCATCGCCAAAAACGGCATCAGCAGCGCGCCGCGCCCGTAGCTACGCACGGCCCACAGCGGGAAGCGGCGCAGGAAGTCGCCCGGAATGCTGCAGGCCAGGCAGGCCCCCGCAGCCGCCAGCGCGGCGGCCACGATGTCGCCGGAATGAATCTCGAACATGGTCTCTGTCTCGCGTCGCCGCACACGCGGACGGGCGTGGCAGGAATTTGGCAAAGCGCTGATTCTACAAGAGAAATTTGTGCCGCAGGTGACGAGTAGGGTAAGCGCGGGGTTAGCGCGGGGCGCTCTCGGCGGGCGATGCCTCGACCGCCACTTGCAGCGTCACGGTGTCGCCGACCTCAGGCAGGAAGCGGGTCATGCCAAAGGCACTGCGCGGCACTTCGGCGCGGAAGTCGCCGCCGCAGACCTGCCGGCGCACCCCGAACAGCGTGACCTCGCCGCAGCGGAAGCGCTCGGCCACCAGGCGCACGGGCCGGGTCGCGCCGTGCAGCGTCAGCTCGCCCTCCACGGCGGCAAGGCGGCCGGCTTCCATCGAGAACCGGTCCGCCCGCAGCCGCGCCAACGGGTGCTGGGCAATATCGAAGAACTGTGCCGAGCGCAGCACGCCGTCCAGCGTGCGGTTGCCGGTATCGACGGAGCCCAGGTCGACGGTCACGTCGAGCGCGCCGGCGCCGCTGTCCGCGTCATAGAGCAGGCGCCCGTCGATCTTGCCGAAGCGCCCGCGCACCGAACTGCGCTCGAAATGGCTGGCCGAAAAATAGACGGTGGTATGGGCCGGATCGAGGATGTACTCGACCGGAGCCGCATGGGCGCCGGCCATGCCGGTGGCGGCCAGGAGAACCAGCGCGCGCAGGGCCATGGGTTTCAGGGGATAAACACCGGCAGCAGGAAGATCCCCACCACCGTCAGGTAGCCGATGGTCCAGCACAGCGTGCGCAGCGTGGCGCGGTCGGTGATGTAGCACAGGGTGTAGAGCAGGCGTACCGCGATAAAGGCCAGCGCCAGTTCGTCAATGCGGGCCTGCGGCGCCTGCAGGTGGGTGGCGCTCAGCACCGCGGCGGCAAAGAAGGGAAAAGCCTCGAAATGGTTGCGGTGCGCCATGTCGGCGCGGCGCGGGCGGCCGGATTGCCGATCCAGCCAGCCGCGCGGGTCATGGTTGTCGAAGCCCGGCGCACCGGCCTTGGCAATGGCCACCGTCGCCAGCGGCAGGATGCCGGCCAGCAGCACGCACCAGAAAGCGATCGGCATGGTTTTCCTTTCGGTTGCAGTGCCGGCGCACGCCACACGGGCTGCGCCGGCCGGACCGCATGGTCAGGCCGCGACCACGCGGATCTCGATGCCCGCCAGGCCCACCACCTGCCCGGCGCGGATCTTCGCAGTCTTGCGCGATTCGGGCGCGCCGTCCACCGACACTTCGCCGGCGGCGACCAGCGCCTTGCCGGCGCCGCCGCTGTCGCACACGCCCGCCAGCTTGAGCAGGTCATTGAGGGCGATGAACTCGCCCTCGAGCGGGAAGGTGATGGTCTGCACGGCTGTCTTGCCAGGTCTGGCCATCACTTGCCCCAGCTGTCTTTCAGGCCGACGGTGCGGTTGAACACCGGCTTGCCCGGCGTCGAATCGCTGCGGTCGGCGACAAAGTAGCCATGGCGCTCGAACTGGAAGCGGTCTTCCGGCTGCGCTTCGCGCAGGCCCGGCTCCAGGTAGGCGGTGATCACCTGCTTGGAGTTCGGGTTGAGCGCATCGAGGAAGTTCTTGCCGCCGGCATCCGGATTGGGATCGTTGAACAGGCGGTCGTACAGGCGCACCTCGGCTTCATACGCATGCGCCGCGCTGACCCAGTGGATCACGCCCTTGACCTTGACGCTGTCGGCGCCTGGCGTGCCGCTCTTGGTGTCGGGCAGGTAGCTGGCATGCACGGCCACCACATTGCCGTCGGCATCCTTGTCCACGCCGGTGCACTCGATCACATAGCCGTACTTGAGCCGCACCTTGTTGCCCGGGAACAGGCGGAAATAGCCCTTGGGCGGGGTCTCGTTGAAGTCCTCGCGCTCGATCCACAGCTCGCGCGACAACGGGAACACCCGCTTGCCCAGTTCCGGCTTCTTCGGATGGACCGGGGCCGAGCATTCCTCGCTCTGGCCTTCGGGGTAGTTGTCGAGGATCAGCTTGAGCGGGTCCAGCACCGCCACGCCACGCGCGGCGCGGCCGTCGAGGTCGTCGCGCACCGAGCCTTCGAGCGTGCTCATGTCGATCCAGCTGTCGGCCTTGGCCACGCCGACGCGGTCGCAGAACAGCTGGATCGATTCCGGGGTGTAGCCGCGGCGGCGCACGCCCACCAGCGTGGGCATGCGCGGATCGTCCCAGCCGTCGACACGCTGTTCGGCGACCAGTTGCTTGAGCTTGCGCTTGCTGGTGATGGCGTAGGTCAGGTTCAGCCGCGCGAACTCATACTGGTGCGGCAGCGGGTCGCGGAACACGCCGCTGTCGCGCAGGTGCTCCAGCACCCAGTCGTACAGCGGGCGGTTGTTCTCGAACTCCAGCGTGCACAGCGAGTGGGTGATGTTCTCCAGCGCGTCCGAGATGCAGTGCGTGAAGTCGTACATCGGGTAGATGCACCACTTGTCGCCGGTGCGGTGATGGTGCGCGTGGCGGATGCGGTAGAGCACCGGGTCGCGCATAACGATGTTGGGCGCGGCCATGTCGATCTTCGCGCGCAGCACGTGCTCGCCGTCGGCGTACTTGCCGGCGCGCATGTCGCGGAACAGCTGCAGGTTTTCCTCGACAGTACGGTCGCGGTACGGCGACGGCTTGCCCAGCTCGGAGAAGTTGCCGCGGGTGGCGGCGATCTGCTCGGCCGACTGGCTGTCGACATAGGCCGCGCCGCGCTCGATCAGGGTTTCGGCAAAGGCGTAGAGCTGGTCGAAGTAGTCGCTGGCGTAGTACAGGTGCGGCTGCTTCTGGCCGTCCTTGCCCGCGCTGTCCCAGGAGAAGCCGAGCCAGTGCACCGCGTCGATGATGGAATCGACGTATTCGGTGTCTTCCTTGACCGGGTTGGTGTCGTCGAAGCGCAGGTGGCAGCGGCCGCCGTAGTCGCGCGCGAGCCCGAAGTTCAGGCAGATGCTCTTGGCATGGCCGATATGCAGATAGCCGTTGGGCTCCGGCGGGAAGCGGGTGATGACGGTCGGCAGCGGCTCGCCGTCCTTGTCCTGGCGGCCGGCGTAGGTGCCGGCGGCGAGATCCTGGTCGATGATGCTGCGCAGGAAGTTGGAGGCGGCGGGGGTGCTGTCGGTAGGCTTGTTGTCGTGGCTCATGATGGCGCCGGTTGGCCGGCCGCAAGCGCCTGGAGGCGTCGGGCCGGGTCGTCAGATTGCGTGGCGGAATGCCAATAGCGGGATTTTACCGTGCCTGCGGCGCCGCACGCCGTGCGCATCGGCGCATTTGTGGACTTGCCCGTTGCGCGCGCGGTCGGACGCAGCGGAAAGTGATGTGTCGGAGTAGCATGGAGGCCCGTGCCGGCCAGCCACGGCGGCGCGTCACCCATCGCAGCAGGAACGCCATGAACGCCTCCCCCGATGCGGCACAAGTGCCGCCCATGCCCCACGATGTCGTTGCCGCGCTGTGGCGCGATGCCGGCCTGCCGGCCGAGGCGCTGGCCCACCTGCGCCTGGACGGTGCCGAACCGGTACTGCCGTCGAGCTTTGCCGTGGGCACCGCGGCGCAGGCCAGCCTGGCCGCATCGGCGCTGGCCGCTGCCACGCTGTGGCAAGCGCGCGGCGGCGCCTGGCAGGAGGTCAGCGTCGACATGCGCCACGCCATCACCGAGTTCCGCAGCGAGCGCTACCTGCGCGTCGACGGCGGCCCGGCGCCCGAGCTGTGGGACCAGATCGCCGGCATCTACCGTTGCGGCGACGGCCGCTGGGTCCGCCTGCACACCAATTTCCCGCATCACCGCGACGGCGTGCTGCGCCTGCTGGGATGCGCCTATGACAAAACGGCGGTGCAGGCGGCGCTGGAAAAATGGGAGGCCGAGGCGTTCGAAACGGCGGCGTCCGACGCCGGCCTGGTGGTGGCCGCGCTGCGCAGCTTCGACGAATGGGACCGCCATCCGCACGCCGCGGCGCTGCGCGGCCTGCCGCCGGTAACGCTGGAGCGGATCGGCGACGCCCCGCCGCAGCCGCTGCCGGCGCCGGTGTCCGCGCAGGCGCAGCCGTTGTCGGGCGTGCGCGTGCTCGATTTCACCCGCATCATCGCCGGCCCGGTGGCGGGCCGCACGCTGGCCGCGCATGGCGCCGACGTGCTGCTGGTCACCGCGCCGCACCTGCCCTCGATCGCACCGCTGGTGATCGACACCGGCCGCGGCAAGCGCAGCTGCCAGCTGGACCTGCGCGATTCCGACGACAAGCGCACGCTGCACAAGCTGCTGCACGGCGCGGACGTGCTGCTGCAAGGCTACCGCCCCGGTGGCCTGTCGGATCTTGGCGTGGGTCCTGAGGCCGCGGCGCGCGCCCGTCCCGGCATCGTCTATGTGTCGCTGACCGCTTATGGCCATGTCGGGCCATGGTCGGCCAAGCGCGGCTTCGATTCGCTGGTGCAGACCGCCACCGGCTTCAACGCCGCCGAGGCGCAAGCGGCGGGCACTGACACACCGCGCCCATTGCCGGCCCAGGTACTGGATCACGCCGCGGGCTACCTGCTGGCGTTCGGCGCGATGGCAGCGCTGCACCGGCGCGCGGTGGAAGGCGGCAGCTGGCACGTGCGCGTGTCGCTGGCGCAGGTGGGGCAGTGGCTGCGCGGGCTGGGGCGCGTCCCCGACGGGCTCAAGGCGCCCGAGCAGAAGATCGACGACGTGGCGGACTTGCTGGAGGCGGTGCCGTCGGGCTTCGGCATGCTGACCGTGGTGCGCCATGCGGCGCGGCTGTCGGCAACGCCGGCGCGCTGGACGCTTCCGTCCGAGCCGCTCGGCACCCACGCGCCGGCGTGGCTGCCGCGCTAGTAGAGCGTGTTGCGCTGCCGCTCGGGCAGCTCGCGGTCATAGGCGGCGCCGTCGATGGCGTTCTGGCTCAGCGTGGCCAGGATCTCGCCGTTGCTCGGCAGCGTCTGCCGCGCGACCTGCGCCTGCGCGTCCCACAGGCGCGAGCGGATCAATGCGCGGGCGCATTGGAAGAACACCGCCTGCACCGTGATCACCAGTACCGTGGTCGGGGCCTTGCCCTCGACCACGCAGCGCGCGACCAGCGCGGGATCGACGCTGATCTGCGCGGTGCCGTTGACACGGATGGTCTCGTTGATGCCGGGGATCACGAACAGCAGGCCCACGCGCGGATCGGCGACGATATTGCGCAGGCTGTCGATGCGGTTGTTGCCGCGCCGGTCCGGCAGCAGCAGCGTGCGGTGGTCCAGCACCTGCACGAAGCCCGGCGCATCGCCGCGCGGCGAGCATTCGGCCCAGTCCTGGCCCACCGTCGATAGCAGGCAGAACGGCGCCGCCTCGATAAAGGCCCGGTAATGCGGATGCAGGTAATCGACTTCCTTGGATAGCGAGGGCGCCGCCGGTTGCGCGTAGAGCGCTTCCAGTTCGGCCAGCGTGGTGATGGCGTGCGGGGTCATGGCAGGCTGGGCGTTGGGGGCGAAAACGTCAATGTAGCGCACAAGCGCAGCGGGGGGCTTACACCGTCACTGTCCCCCGGCCGATCTCCAGCACGCGCCCGCCCACGCGGATCGCGCCGTCGGCGTCGACGGCAAGGCGCAGCCGGCAGGGGCGGCCGACGGCGTCGCCCTGCTCGATCGCATAGGCGGCCGGCAGCGCATGGCCGCTGGCCAGCAGCCAGCCGCCCAGGTTGGCGCAGGCCGAGCCGGTGCCGGGGTCCTCGGCCACGCCGCCGCCCTGCTTGGTGAAGAAGTAACGCGACAGCACGCGCCCGGGCTGTTCGGGATCGAAGGCAAAGACGTAGGCGGTCTTGCGGCCCAGGCTGCTTTGCGGCCAGAGCTCGAGCCGCGCGCTGTCCGGATGGGCGCGGCGCACGGCGTCGGCGCTGCGCACCGGCACCAGCAGCTGGTCGGCCCCGGTATCGACCCACATCGGCGGCATCAGCAGGTCGTGATCCCGCAGGCCGAGCAGGCTGGCCATGTCGGCGTCGGGCAGGCCGGCCGGCGCAGTCTTAGGCTTGCCGCGGTGGGGCGCGGTGAAGGTCCAGACATCGCCCTGCGCGGTTACGGGCACCACGCCCGCAAGGAACTCCAGCGTCAGCGCATCGCCGGTGCCGGCCAGTTCGCGCACCACGTGCGCCGTGCCCAGCGTCGGATGGCCGGCGAAGCGCATCTCATAACCCGGCGTGAAGATGCGCACGCGCGCGCTGGCCTGTTCCGACGGCAGGATAAAAGTGGTTTCCGACAGGTTGAACTGCAGCGCCAGCGCCTGCATGGTGGCGTCGTCCATGCCGCGCGCGTCGTCGAACACGCACAGGGGATTGCCGCCGAAGGTGGATTCGGCAAAGACGTTGAGCAGGCGAAAGGCGTAGGTGGTCATGGCGCGCGGGCTTGGGAGGCTGGTTGATCACCAGTGTACGGAGCGGGGGCGCACACGCCATGCACACTTGGGCCGATCGCGGGCGGGCCAGTTGAGTATCCGCTTCTGCCGGTTTGCTCCCCTCTCCCGCTTGCGGGAGAAGGGCAGGGGGTGAGGGCGGGGGCGTCAAAGGCTGAGGGGCGGGGGTGAAAACCGGTGGCTCCGCTTGATGTGGCGCCTGGCCAGACCACCCCTCACCCCGGCCCTCTCCCCATGAGGGGAGAGGGAGAACACCTTGCTTGGGCTAGCTCGGGCGGCTTTGGTGCATCCAAAACCGCGTTCCTTTTTTAGGCTTCAGAACCCCACCGCCTGCCCGTCGCGCCGGCTGTCGCTGGCCGCGACGTAGCCCTGTTCCGGATCATCCGACAGGCGCCAGATGAATTGCCCGGAGCCGAAGTCCATGTACGGATCGTCCACCGACTTGAGCTGGTGGCCGCGCGCCTTCAGGCCCGCCACCGTGGCGGGGTCCATGGTGCCTTCGACGTCCAGCGTGAAGTCGCGGTTGACCTTCCAGCGCGGCGCGCAGCAGGCGGCCTGCGGCTGCTGGTTGTAGTCGAGCATGCGCACCACGGTCTGCACATGGCCCTGCGGCTGCATGTCGCCGCCCATCACGCCGAAGCTCATCACCGGCTCGCCGTTCCTGGTCAGGAAGGCCGGGATGATGGTGTGGAATGGCCGCTTGCCGCCGGCAACCACGTTGGCGGACCTGGGGTCCATCGAGAAGCCCACGCCGCGGTTCTGCAGGCTGATGCCGGTGCCCGGCACCACCACGCCGGAGCCGAAGCCCATGTAGTTGGACTGGATGAACGAGATCATCATGCCGTTCTCGTCCGCCGCGGTCAGGTAGATGGTGCCGCCGACCTTGGGCATGCCGAAATTGAAATGGGTGGCGTGCTGCATGTCGATCAGCTTCGCCCGTGACTTCAGGTAGGCGTCGTCCAGCATCTGCTCGGGCGTGACCGCCATGCTGCGCGGGTCGGCCACGTACTGGTAGAGATCGGCGAAGGCCAGCTTCATCGCCTCGATCTGCAGGTGCTGCGAATCGACCGAATCCACCGGGATCGAGGCCAGGTCGAACTGGTCGAGGATGCCCAGCGCGATCAGCGCGGCGATGCCCTGGCCATTGGGCGGGATCTCGTGCAGTTCATAGCCGCGGTAGGACTTGCTGATCGGCTTGACCCAGTCGGGACGGTAGTTGCGCAGGTCGTCGAGCGTCATCGCGCCGCCGCACTGCTGGCTGAAGGCGGCGATCTTCTCGGCGATCGCGCCTTCGTAGTACGCGCGGCCACGCGTGGCGCCGATCTGGCGCAGGGTCTCGGCGGCGTCCTTCATGGTGAACTTCTCGCCGACTGCCGGGGCGCGGCCGTTGGGCATGAAGGTCTCGGCGTAGCCGGGCTGGTCCTTCAGTTCCGGCACGGCGGCGGCCCACTTGTGCGCCACCACCGGCGGCACGGCATAGCCGCGCTCGGCGATCTCGATCGCCGGCTCCATCAGGTCGGCGAACGGCAGCTTGCCGAAGCGCTCATGCAGCGCGGCCCAGCCGGCGACCACGCCGGGGACGGTGACCGAATCCCAGCCGCGGACCGGCCGGTTGGCGAGGCCGTTCGCGTCGGTGCCATATTTTGCCTTGAAGTATTCCGGGCTCCATGCGGCCGGCGCCACGCCCGACGAGTTCAGGCCGTGCAGGGACTTGCCGTCCCACAGGATGGCAAAGGCATCGCTGCCCAGGCCGCACGACACCGGCTCGACGATGGTGATCGCGGCGGCCGCGGCGATGGCGGCGTCGACGGCATTGCCGCCCTTGAGCAGCATGCGCAGGCCGGCCTGCGCGGCCAGCGGGTGCGAGGTCGACACCACGTTGCGCGCAAACAGCGGAATGCGCACGGACGGATAGGGGTTGGTCCAGTTGAAGTTCTGCATGGGGTGTCCTTTGTGTTCGGTGCGCCTGTGGCGCTTATTCTGCCGTGATCTTGCGATCCTTGATCAGCTTGCCCCAGCGCGCGCTGTCCTGCTTCACCATGGCGGCGAACTGGGCGGGCGTGCCGCCAACCGGTTCGGCCCCCAGCTTGCCCAGCCGTTCCCTGACCTCGGGCGACTGGATGGCCTTGTTGAACTCGGCATTGAGGCGGTTGACGATATCGGCCGGCAGGCCCTTGGGACCATAGATGCCGAACCAGGTATCGGAGACGAAGCCCGGCAGGCCCGATTCGCTGGCGGTGGGAATTTCTGGCGCCAGCGGCGAGCGCTTCGCGCTGGTCACCGCCAGCGCCTTCAGCTTGCCGTCCTTCACATGCGGCAGGCCCGAGACGATGCTGTCGAACAGCACCTGCACCTTGCCCGAGATCAGGTCCGGCACGGCCAGCGCGGTGCCCCGGTAGGGGATGTGGGTGATGAACACGCCTGCCTGCGCCTTGAAGGCCTCGGCGGTCAGGTGCACCACGGTGCCGTTGCCGCTCGAGGCGTAGTTCAGCTCGCCGGGATGCTTCTTGGCGTAGTCGATCAGCTCGCGTACGTTTTTAACCGGCAGGCTGTTGGGCACCACCAGCAGGTTGGTCGCGATCGCAACCTGCCCCACGGGCGTGAAATCGGTCTCGGTGTTGTACGGCAGTCGGGTGTTGATATGCGGCCCGATCGAATGCGTGCTGGTGGTCGCGATCAGCAGCGTATAGCCGTCGGGCGCGGCCTTGGCGGCCATGTCGGAGCCGATCGCGCCGCCCGCGCCGGGGCGGTTGTCGACCACGATCTGCTGGCCCAGGTTGCTGCCCACCTTCTGCGCGATGGCGCGGGCCAGCAGGTCGGTTGCGCCGCTGGCGGGGAAGGGCACGATCAGGCGGATCGGCTTGCTGGGGTAGGTGTCGGCCAGGGCGGTGGTGGCGGCCAGGCACAGGCCGATGCCAAGGCCGGTGCCGACGCGGCGCAGCCAGGATGTCATACGTGTCTCCGGATAGCAGGCGCAGGGCCCCGATTGATGATCGGCTTTCATTATTCCGTGCCGCCGGTCACAAAGAAAGCTAATATTTCTTGCCAATGTCACAAGAAATCCTTAAGTGTCGGCGCCCTGCCAACGGGCGCTTTTTCCTACTGTGGGTGCACCATGAGCACTGTCCGCTTTCTTCGTACCTTTGTCGCCGTGGCCGAGCACGGTTCGTTTGCCGCCGCCGCGGGGCAGGTGGCGCTGACCCAGGCCGCGGTCAGCCTGCAGATGCGCGCGCTGGAGACCGAGCTGCGCCGCGCGCTGTTCGACCGCAATGGCCGCGTGGCGGTGCTCAATGCGGACGGCCGCGCGCTGCTGCCGCAGGCGCGCAAGCTGCTGGCGCTGTATGAAGAGATGCGGCTGCCGCTGGCGTCGGCCGAAGCCATGGCGGGCGCGGTCGCGGTCGGCGCGGTGGTGTCGGTGATGGGCGGGCTGTCGCACGCGGTGGCGCGCATGAAGCGCACCTATCCGGCGCTGGATGTGCGGCTGGTCGGGGCCAAGTCGATCGAGCTGGCGGCGCAGGTGGAGGCCGGCGAACTCGACGCTGCCATCCTGGTGGAGGGCGCGGCGCGCGTGCCGGGCACGCTGCGCTGGACGCCGCTGTACCAGGAGCCGCTGGTGGCCATCGCCGCGCGCGGCAGCCCCGGCCGCGATGCACGCGAGGCGCTGGCGGCCAACCCCTACCTGCGCTTCGACCGCAGCCAGCGCACCGGCGTGCTGGTGGTGCGCGCGCTGCGCCGCGCGCACCTGAAGGTCAATGAATTCCTGGAATTGAACGCGATCGAGGCGCTGGTCGAGTTGGTGCGCCAGGAAGTGGGGGTGACCGTGGTGCCGCTGCTGCGGCGCGCGCGCTGGCGCGACGACGACGCCTTGCGCGTGCTGCCCCTGCTGGTCAACGGCGAGCCGGTGCAGCGCCAGATCGGCATGCTGGAGCGGCGCGACCACGGGCGTGGCCAGGTGACGGCGGCAGTGCGGGCGGCCTGCGGCGAACTGTTCGGGGCCTGACTGGTCCCGGCGCCGGACGAAAAAAAGGGCACCTTGCGGTGCCCTTTGTACGGGTTGCCTGCCGGCGCAAGGCCGGCGATATTTCCTGCTTATTCTTCCTGGAATGCTTCTTCGCGCTTGGCCTTGATCGACGGCAGCGCCACGATCACCACCAGCACCGCGGCGGCGATCAGCAGGCCCATCGACAGCGGCCGCGTCACGAACACGCTGAAGTCACCGCGCGACAGCAGCAGCGAACGGCGGAAGTTCTCTTCCATCATCGGCCCCAGCACGAAGCCGAGCAGCAGCGGTGCCGGTTCGCAGCGCAGCTTGATGAACAGGTAGCCGATCACGCCGAAGGCCGCGGTCTGGAACACGTCGAAGGTGGTGTTCTGGACCGAGTACACGCCGATGCAGCAGAACGTCAGGATGGCCGGGTACAGGTAGCGGTAGGGCACCTTCAGCAGCTTCACCCAGATGCCGATCAGCGGCAGGTTCAGCACCACCAGCATCAGGTTGCCGATCCACATCGAGGCGATCAGGCCCCAGAACAGCGCCGGGTTGCTGGTCATCACCTGCGGGCCGGGCTGGATGTTGTGGATGGTCATGGCACCGACCATCAGCGCCATCACCGCATTGGGCGGAATGCCCAGCGTCAGCAGCGGGATGAACGAGGTCTGCGAGGCCGCGTTGTTGGCCGACTCCGGACCCGCCACGCCTTCGATCGCGCCCTTGCCGAATTCATGCGAATACTTGGAGGTCTTCTTCTCCAGCGAATACGCAGCAAACGAGGCCAGCGACGCGCCGCCGCCCGGCAGGATGCCCAGCGCCGAGCCCAGCAGGGTGCCACGCAGCACCGCGGGGATCATGCGCTTGAAGTCTTCCTTGGTTGGGAACAGGTTGGTGATGTGGTCGGTGAAGGTCTCGCGGTGTTCCTTCTGCTCCAGGTTGGCGATGATTTCAGCAAAGCCGAACACACCCATTGCCACCGAGACGAAGTTCAGGCCGTCGGTCAGTTCCGGGACGTCGAACGAGAAGCGCGCGGCGCCCGAGTTCACGTCGGTGCCGACCAGGCCCAGCAGCAGGCCCAGCACGATCATGGCGATGGCCTTGACCAGCGAACCCGAAGCCAGCACCACGGCGCCGATCAGGCCCAGCACCATCAGCGAGAAGTACTCGGCGGGACCGAACTTGAACGCGAGTTCCGACAGCGGCGCGGCAAACGCGGCCAGGATCATGGTGGCGACGCAGCCGGCGAAGAACGAGCCCAGGCCCGCTGTCGCCAGCGCCACCCCCGCTCGCCCTCGTCTTGCCATCTGGTAGCCATCGATGGTGGTCACCACCGACGACGATTCACCGGGCAGGTTCACCAGGATGGCGGTGGTCGAGCCGCCGTACTGGGCGCCGTAGTAGATACCGGCAAGCATGATCAGCGCGGCGACCGGCGGCAGCGTGTAGGTCACCGGCAGCAGCATGGCGATGGTGGCCAGCGGCCCCAGGCCCGGCAGCACGCCGATCAGGGTACCCAGCACGCAGCCGAGGAAGGCGTACGCGAGGTTCTGGAAGGTCAGGGCGGTGGAGAAGCCCAGGCCCAGGTTGGCGAGTAGTTCCATGTTGGCGGCCTCCTTAGCTTGCCAGGAAAGCCGGCCACACCGGCATCTGCAGGTTGATGCCGTACACGAACGCGCCCAGGCTGATCAGCACCAGGATGATCGAGTTCAGGATGGCACCCTTCCAGCTGAATTCATGGCTGGCCATCGACGACACCAGCACCAGCACCAGCACCGACAGCACCATGCCCAGCGGCTTGAGCAGCAGGCCGAACAGGACCACCGAACCGAGGATCCACAGCAGCGTCTTGATGTCCCAGCGGGCCAGGCTGTCTTCTTCCGCTTTGGAAGACAGCGAGCCAAACAGCACCAGCGCGCCCAGCAGGGCGAGCACGATGCCGAGCCAGAACGGGAAGTATCCCGGTCCCATTTTTGCGGCGGTTCCCATGGAATAACCGCGTGCGACCCAGGAAAAGCCGAATCCGACCAGGATGAACATCAGGCCGGAGGCAAAGTCCTTTTGGCTACGTATGCGCAAAGTGAATCTCCTCGATAAGACAGCTTGAAATCTGCGGCAGGCCCCTTTGTTGCCTCTGTTGCGGAGCAACATTACGGCGTTTTCCGAAGGCCTTCCGGCGGGCAGGGTGGAAGGTAAGGGTGCGACCTTTCAGCTACCTTTCAGATGTCTGCAAATGGGGTCATGGTTCGGGTATCCCCTAGTGAGAGTGCGCTTAAAAGTGCCGCTGTGCCAGGCTGCAAGCGGGCTGGCGGGTAGCAGCCCGGGGCCGTGCGCTATCATCGGGAACCGTCTTGCGCGCGGCAGCGACCGCCGCGGCCCAAGGGGCCTGAAAGGTTCCGAAAGCTTCCGAGAACGAAAGCTTCCGCAAGCGAATTCCGAGGCCACACAAGGAGCGGTTTGGAAAGCATCGACCATGTCATCCTGCTTGGCGCCGTCGTGATGTCGCTGGGCATCGTGCTGGGCGCGTTCTCGGCGCGCTTCGGCGTGCCGTTCCTGCTGGTGTTCCTGGCGGTGGGCATGCTGGCCGGCGTGGACGGCCCGGGCGGCATCCGCTTTTCCGATACCTGGCTCAGCTTCCTGGTGGGCAACCTGGCGCTGGCCATCATCCTGCTCGACGGCGGGCTGCGCACGCGCCTGGCTACCTTCCGCGTGGCGCTCAAGCCTTCGCTGTCGCTGGCCACGGTCGGGGTGCTGGTGACCGCCGCGCTGGTGGGGATATTCGCCGCCTGGCTGCTCGGCATCGACTGGCGGCTGGGGCTGCTGCTGGGCGCCATCGTCGGCTCGACCGATGCCGCCGCGGTGTTCTCGACGCTCAATAGCAGCGGCATCCGGCTCAAGGACCGGGTCGCCAGCGTGCTCGAGATCGAATCCGGCATCAACGACCCGATGGCCATCTTCCTGACGCTGACGCTGATCGAATGGCTGACCGCGCCCGGCGGCCTGACGCCGCTGGGGCTGGTGCTGCGCCTGCTGGTGCAGTTCGGCGTGGGTGGCGTGCTGGGCCTGGCGCTCGGCTATTGCCTGGCCAATGTGCTGGAGCGCACGCGGGTGGCCGAGGGGCTGCAGTCGATCCTGCTGTGCTCGGGCGGCGCGATGGTGTTTGCGATCGTGCAGACCGCCGGGGGCAGCGGCTTCCTGGCGGTGTACCTGACCGGCATGCTGATCGGCAACCGCGAGCGCGCCGTCACCGCGGACACCATGCGCGCCATGGACGGCATGGCGTGGCTGGCGCAGTCGGCCATGTTTCTGTTGCTGGGGCTGCTGGTGGCGCCGCACCGGATCTGGGAAGTCGCCGGCCCCGGGGTGGCGGTGGCAGCGTTCCTGATGCTGGTGGCGCGGCCGGTGGCGGTGTGGCTGGCGCTGCTGCCGTTCCGCTTCAACGCGCGCGAGACCGGCTTTATCGCCTGGATGGGCCTGCGCGGCGCGGTGCCGATCGTGCTGGCGCTGTTCCCGCTGCTGCGCGAGGTGCCGCAGTCAGGCCTGCTGTTCCGCATTGCCTTTGCGGTGGTGCTGGCCAGCCTGCTGTTCCAGGGCACCACCGTGTCGGTGGCGGCACGGCTGGCGCGTGTGCTGCGCCCCGGCTACCCCGAGCCGCTGGCGCGTTCGCGCCTGCGCGGCACGCGCGCACCGATCCTGGAGGTGATGCAGTTCGAGGTCGGCCCCAATGCGCCGGTCGAGAACGTGCGCGCCGACCAGCTGGAACTGCCGCCGCGCTGCCGGCTGATGACGGTGGCGCGCGACGACGCGCTGGCCGACCCCGGCCAGACCGTATTGCGCGCAGGCGACACGGTCTGCGTGCTGGGGCCGACCACCTCCTTGGCGGTGCTGTCGGCGTTGTTCCAGACGCCGGGCCGGGCGCCCACCTGGGAACAGGCCTCGCACGATTTCCTGCTGTCGGGCGACGCGCCGCTGCGCGACGTGGCCGCGCTCTACGGCACGCGCGAGCTGACCCCGGAGGAGGCGCCCTTGACGCTGGAAAGCGCGATGCAGCGGGTGTTCACGTCGCCGCCGGTGGAGGGCGACAGCGTCGAGATCGCCGGCCTGCCTCTGACGGTGACGCGCATGGAAGGCGCGCAGATCCTGCAGGTGGGACTGCTGCTGCCGCGGCTGGAGGGGGATTCGGGCGGGAAGTTGTGGGTGCGGCGGCGCCGGGAGGAAGCGCGCCGCGAGCGCGTTTGATCCGCGCCGGTTTGCGCCCCGCTGCCGGTTGCGGGAGCGGTGTGGGTTTGTGGTTAGTCGACCTTTGCTCCCGACACCTTCACGATCTGCGCATACTTCTTCAGTTCCTTCTGGATCAGCGCCGCGAACTGCTCCGGCGTGGTTGGCGCCGGCTGCGCGCCGATGCGGGCCAGGCGGGCCTTCATGTCGTCGGTCTTCAGGATCGCCACGATCTCGTGGTTCAGTTTCTCCACGATCTCGCGCGGGGTGTTGGCTGGCGCGAATACGCCGAACCACGTCGAGATGTCGAAGCCTTCCAGTCCCAGCCCCTTGCCAGCCTCGGCAATGGTCGGCAGGTCCGGGAAGGACGCGGCGCGGCCGGCGGTGGTGACGGCGAAGGCCTTGAGCTTGCCCGCCTTGATATTGGCCGACGCCGAGGCCAGGTTGTCGAAGATCAGGTCGGTCTGGCCCGACAGCACCGACAGCTGCGCCGGCGACGCGCCGTTGTAGGGGATATGGACCATGCTGACCTTCGCCATGCTCTTGAACAGCTCGCCCGACAGGTGGCCGGCGCTGCCGTTGCCGCCCGAGGCGTAGTCCAGCTTGCCCGGGTTCTTGCGCGCGTACGCGACCAGGTCGCGCACGTTGTTGATATGCAGCTCGGCCGCCTTGCCCGGGTGCATCACCAGCACGTTGGGCACGTCCGCAACCAGGGTGACCGGCGCGAAGTCTTTCACGGGGTCGTACGGCATCTTGCTGAACAGCGTCGGGTTGATGGCATGCGTGGCCACCGCGCCCATGACGATGGTGTAGCCGTCGGCGGGCTGCTTGGCGACATAGTCGGCGCCCAGGTTGCCGCCGGCGCCCGGCTTGTTCTCCACCACCACGGGCTGGCCCAGGCTGTCGCGCAGCTTGTCGCCGATGGCGCGCGCCACGGTATCGAGCGGGCCGCCAGCCGGATAGGGCACCACGAAGCGGATGGGCTTGGTCGGGTAGCCAGGGGTGGCCGCCAGTGCGGCGGCGGGCATCAGCGCCGCGGTCAGCGCGGCGGCAAGCAGTTTCTTCAGCATGTTGCGGATGGCAGAGGGATTGGGATTAGCGGGCCCCGATGCCGCGCGCCATCATCACGGCGCACAGCGGCAGCAGGATCACCAGGTGCGATTCGATCATGACCCAGCGCCGCGCCGCCTTGATCTCGGACGGCGGCGGCACGTAATCGGGCAGCTTGCGCGCCTGCTTGCGCCAGCGCGTGATGGCAAAGGTCGGCGGCAGCGAGCACAGCGCAATCAGCACGAACACGCCCATCTTGGCGTGGAACCACGGGTTGTGCAGGTAAAAGTCGACGCCCTTGGCGCCGTAGAACAGGCGCAGCAGGCCGGTCGCCAGCGCCAGCATCGCCGACAGGAAATAAAACAGGTCATACAGCGACAGGCGCCGCACGGTGGCCGGGTTGAGGTCCGGGCGCAGCGCCACGGCCTCGGCGGCCATCAGCGTGATCAGGACAAAGATCGCAAGGAAATGCAGGAAGGCCAGGATGGCGTCGGTCAGCATGGGTTCTCCTTTGCTTTGCGCAGGCCCGCGCGGGTGGCGCGGGCCCGGGAAAGTACTTCAGTCGGGACTGAACTTCGGAAAGCACCTGTGGCAGACGGGTCCGCAGGCAGGAGGAGAATCTTACAGCACACCCTTTGCACGAAGTGCGGCGATCTGCGCGGCGCTGTAGCCGAGGGCCTCGGTCAACACCGTGTCGGTGTGCTCGCCCAGCAGCGGCGGGTGGCGCAGCGCCTGCGGCGGCGTCGCGCTCATCTTGATCGGGCTGCCGACCAGCTTGACTTCGCCGGCGCTCGGGTGCGGCAGGTCCACGCGCAGCCCGCGCGCCTTGACCTGGTCGTCCTCGAACACGTCGTCCAGCGTGTTGATCGGTCCGCACGGCACGCCGGCCGCTTCCAGGTCGCGGATCCATTGCGCGCGGGTGCGCGGGCGCACCATCTCGGCCAGAATCGGTACCAGCACGTCGCGGTTGGCCACGCGCTGCGAGTTTTTGGCAAAGCGCGGGTCGTCAGCCAGCTCGGGCTTGCCACCGTCGGTGACGAACTTGCGGAACTGCCCGTCGTTGCCCACCGCGACGATGATCCAGCCGTCGGCGGCCTGGAAGGTCTGGTACGGCACGATGTTGGGGTGCGCATTGCCCCAGCGGCGCGGCGCCTCGCCGCTGGCCAGGTAGTTGGTGTTCATGTTGGCCAGCATCGCCACCTGCACGTCGAGCAGCGCCATGTCGATGTACTGGCCCTCGCCGGTGCGGTCGCGGTGCGCCAGCGCTGCCAGCACGGCAATGGTGGCGTACTGGCCGGTCATCAGGTCGGAAATCGCCACGCCGGCCTTCTGCGGGCCACCGCCGGGCAGGTCGTCGCGCTCGCCGGTCAGGCTCATGAAGCCGCCCATGCCCTGGATGATGAAGTCATAGCCGGGGCGCGCGGCGTACGGGCCGGTCTGGCCGAAGCCGGTCACCGAGCAGTAGATCAGGTCGGGCCTGACCTGCCTGAGCGAGTCGTAGTCCAGGCCATATTTCTTCAATTGGCCGACCTTGTAGTTTTCCAGCACCACGTCGCTCTGCGCGGCCAGGTCGCGCACGATCTGCTGGCCTTCCGGCGTGCTGATGTCGCACGTGACCGAGCGCTTGTTGCGGTTGGCGGCCAGGTAATAGGCGGCCTCGGCGGTGTCGCGGCCGTCTTCGTCCTTGAGCCAGGGCGGACCCCAGGTGCGGGTGTCGTCGCCGGCGCCGGGACGCTCGATCTTGATCACGTCGGCGCCGAAGTCGGCAAGGTTCTGGGCGCACCACGGCCCGGCGAGAACGCGGGTCAGGTCGAGGACGCGGAGATGGCTTAAGGCTCCCATGGCGGTATTCGAGGCAGAGGGTAAGGCGGGGATCGGGTCCGGAATGCGGGCGTCGGGGCGCCCCGGAAAGGGGGGCGCGGGTTGGCTGCACTGTACCACCGGCAAAGCGCCGGCGCTGTTATAAGTGCTTTATGCTGCTCTCGTAGTGATGGAATTCAGGGCGATAGCCGGCCGCTTCCCGGGCGCCTTGCCTGACCTGCCCGGCGGCCTGCCTTGCCCGTATAATCAACGGTTTGCAAATCCCATACTGATTCGTCGCGCCCGGCCACGCCAGGGCAAGCGTCCGCCATCCCATGAAAGTCTCAGACATTCGCAGCAAGTTCCTGCAGTTCTTCGAATCGAAGGGCCATACCGTGGTCCGCTCGTCCAGCCTGGTGCCGGCGAACGACCCGACGCTGCTGTTCACCAATTCCGGCATGGTGCAGTTCAAGGACGTGTTCCTGGGCACCGACAAGCGCCCGTACAGCCGCGCCACTTCGGCGCAGCGCTCGGTGCGCGCCGGCGGCAAGCACAATGACCTGGAGAACGTCGGCTACACCGCGCGCCACCATACGTTCTTCGAGATGCTGGGCAACTTCTCGTTTGGCGACTACTTCAAGCGCGAGGCGATCCAGTACGCATGGGAACTGCTGACCAAGACCTACCAGCTGCCGGCCGAGAAACTGTGGGTGACGGTCTACGCGGAAGACGACGAGGCCTACGACATCTGGGCGAAGGAAGTGGGCGTGCCGGCCGAGCGCATCGTGCGCATCGGCGACAACAAGGGCGCGCGCTACGCCTCGGACAACTTCTGGCAGATGGCCGACACCGGCCCGTGCGGCCCGTGCTCGGAAATCTTCTACGACCACGGCCCGGACGTGTGGGGCGGCCCGCCGGGATCGCCGGAGGAAGACGGCGACCGCTACATCGAGATCTGGAACCTGGTGTTCATGCAGTTCAACCGCGACGAGCAGGGCAACATGACGCCGCTGCCCAAGCCGTGCGTGGACACTGGCATGGGCCTGGAGCGCATCGCCGCGGTGCTGCAGCACGTGCACAGCAACTATGAGATCGACCTGTTCCAGGCGCTGATCAAGGCGGCCGCGCGCGAAACGCATATCGACAACCTGAACCAGAACTCGCTGAAGGTCATTGCCGACCATATCCGCGCGTGCGCGTTCCTGATCGTCGACGGCGTGATCCCCGGCAACGAAGGCCGCGGCTATGTGCTGCGCCGGATCATCCGCCGCGCCATCCGCCACGGCTACAAGCTGGGCCAGAAGACCCCGTTCTTCCACAAGCTGGTGCCGGACCTGGTGGCGCAGATGGGCCAGGCCTATCCGGAACTGGCCGAAGCCCAGTCGCGCGTGACCGAAGTGCTGAAGGCCGAGGAAGAGCGCTTCTTCGAAACCATCGAGAACGGCATGTCGATCCTCGATGCCGCGCTGGCCGAGCTCAAGCTCAAGGGCGGCAAGACGCTGGATGGCGAGCTCGCGTTCAAGCTGCACGATACCTTCGGCTTCCCGCTGGACCTGACCCAGGACGTGTGCCGCGAGCAGGAAATCGCCGTCGACGAGGCCGCCTTCGACGCCGCCATGAACCGCCAGCGCGAGCAGGCGCGCGCCGCCGGCAAGTTCAAGATGGCTGCCGGCCTGGAATACTCGGGCGACAAGACCGTGTTCCACGGCTATGAGAAGCTCGAACTGCCGCAGGCCAAGGTCACCGCGCTGTATGTCGACGGTGCCGCGGTCGACGCCATGCAGCCGGGCCAGACCGGCGTGGTGGTGCTCGACAACACCCCGTTCTACGCCGAGTCCGGCGGCCAGGCCGGCGACCAGGGCGTGCTGAAGTCTGGCAGCGCGGTGTTTGCCGTGGCCGACACCACCAAGATCCAGGCCGACGTGTTCGGCCACCAGGGCACGCTGCAGGGCGGCGCGCTCAAGGTCGGCGATGCGGTTTCGGCGCAGGTCGATGCGCTGCGCCGTGCGCGCACGGTGCGCAACCACTCGGCCACCCACCTGATGCACAAGGCGCTGCGCGAAGTGCTGGGCAGCCACGTGCAGCAGAAGGGCTCGCTGGTCGATGCGGACAAGACCCGCTTCGACTTCTCGCACAACGCCGCGCTGACCGACGCACAGATTCGCCAGGTCGAAGAGATCGTCAACGCCGAGATCCTGCGCAACGAAGACACGCACGCGGAAGTCATGCCCTTCGACGACGCGGTCAAGAGCGGCGCGATGGCGCTGTTCGGCGAGAAGTACGCCGATGACGTGCGCGTGCTGTCGATCGGCACCTCGAAGGAACTGTGCGGCGGCACCCATGTGCACCGCACCGGCGATATCGGCCTGTTCAAGATCGTGGTGGAGGGCGGCGTCGCCGCCGGCATCCGCCGCGTCGAGGCCATCACCGGCGACAACGCGCTGCACTACCTGCAGGGCCTCGATGCAAAGCTGAACGAAGCCGCCGCCGTGCTCAAAGCGCAGCCTTCGGAACTGGTGCCGCGCATCGGCCAGGTGCAGGACCAGGTGCGCGCGCTGGAGAAGGAACTGGAGCGCCTGAAGAGCAAGCTGGCCGCCTCGCAGGGCGACGAGCTGGCGGCGCAGGCGGTCGACGTGAAGGGCCTGAAGGTGCTGGCCGCGCAGCTGGATGGCGCCGACGTGAAGACCCTGCGCGAGACCATGGACAAGCTCAAGGACAAGCTGCAGAGCGCTGCCATCGTGCTGGGCGCGGTGGCCGACGGCAAGGTCAGCCTGATCGCCGGCGTCACCGCCGATGCCACGGCCAAGGTCAAGGCCGGCGAGCTGGTCAACTTTGTCGCCCAGCAGGTGGGCGGCAAGGGTGGCGGCCGTCCCGACATGGCACAGGCCGGCGGCACCGAGCCGGCCAAGCTGCCGCAGGCGCTGGCGGGTGTCAGCGAGTGGGTGGCAGGCAAGGTCTGATCGGCTGAGGGTTTGCCGGCCTGACGTAGTCACCAGAGCAGGAAGGGCGCCGCGGCGCCCTTCCTGCTTTTTACTTTTCCTGCGTGCCCTTGCCGCTGCCCAACACGGTCAGCAATTCCATCGGCAGCGGAAACACGATCGTCGAACTCTTGTCCCCGGCGATCTGCGTCAGCGTCTGCATATAGCGCAACTGCATCGCCTGCGGCTGCCGCGCCAGCATCTGCGCGGCTTCCAGCAGTTTCTCGGAAGCCTGCAGTTCGCCTTCGGCATGGATCACCTTGGCGCGCCGCTCGCGTTCGGCCTCGGCCTGGCGGGCAATGGCGCGGATCATGGTCTCGTTCAGGTCGACGTGCTTGATCTCGACGTTGGAGACCTTGATGCCCCAGCCGTCGGTCTGCGCGTCCAGCGCCTGCTGGATGTCGAGGTTGAGCTTCTCGCGCTCGGCCAGCATCTCGTCCAGTTCATGCTTGCCCAGCACCGAGCGCAGCGTGGTTTGCGCCAGCTGGCTGGTGGCTTCGAGGAAGTTCGCCACCTGGATGATGGCGCGCTCGGGATCGACCACGCGGAAATACACCACCGCATTGACCTTGACCGAGACGTTGTCGCGCGAGATCACGTCCTGCGGCGGCACGTCCATCACCACCGTGCGCAGGTCGACCCTGACCATCTGCTGCACCGCCGGGATCAGCAGCACCAGGCCCGGGCCCTTGACCCGCCAGAAGCGCCCGAGCATGAACACCACGCCGCGTTCGTATTCGCGCAACACGCGGAACGACATGATCACCAGCAGTGCCAGCAGGAAGATCACGCCGCCGAAGCTGAATCCGTAGACCATGGTCAGGCTCCCTTGTCTGGAGTCGGTTGGGATGGAGAGGCCGGAACCAGCGGCGCGCTGCCGGCGGCGACCACGTCAAGCACCAGCCCATGGCGGGCGGTAACCACCACCGGCGTGCCGCGTGCCAGCGGGGTGGCGCTGCGCACGCGCCAGGTTTCGCCGCGCAACGTGGCCCAGCCTTCCTCGCGCAGGTCGTCCAGCAGTTCGCCGCGGGCGCCGACCAGCGTGTCGGCACCGCTGACCACCGGGCGCCTGCGCGAGCGCACCAGCATCGCCGACATGCCGAACACGAACACCGCCGACAGCGCCGACATCGCCGCCACCATCGGCAGCGGCACGCCGAAGCCGGGCACGTCGGTGTCGATCAGCATCACCGCGCCGAAGGCGAAGGCGATGATGCCGCCGACACCGAGCGCGCCGAAGGTCGGCAGGAACAGTTCCGCCACCATGCAGCCGATGCCGAGCGCCACCAGCGCCAGCCCGGCGTAGTTCACCGGCAGCATGTGCAGCGCGAACAGCGCCACCAGCAGGCAGATCGCGCCGGCAATGCCGGGCACCACCATGCCCGGCGTGGAGAACTCGAAGATCAGCCCGTAGATGCCGATCATCATCAGCAGCAGCGCCACGCTGGGCTCGGTGATCACGGCCAGGAAACGGCTGCGCCAGTCGGGCTCCAGCGTCACTACCGGGGCATTGGCGGTATGCAGCACGTTGGCCTTTCCGCCGGCGGCGGTGAGCTTGCGGCCATCGGCCTGCCGCAGCAGCGCGGGCAGGTCGGGGGCGACCAGGTCGACCACGCGCTGGGCCAGCGCTTCGTCCGCCGACAGGCTGACCGACTCGCGTACCGCGCGCTCGGCCCATTCGGCATTGCGTCCGCGCAGCTGCGCCAGCCCCCGGATATAGGCCGAGGCATCGTGCATCTGCTTGCGCGCCATGGTGTCGCCCGACGCGGGCTCGCTGGCCGGCGCCGAGGCGGGGCGGGCGCCGGGCAGGGACTCAGGCTTCTGCGGCCCCCCAATCCCGACCTGCACCGGCGTGGCCGCGCCCAGATTGGTGCCCGGCGCCATCGCCGCGATATGGCTGGCGTAGAGGATGTAGGTGCCCGCGCTGGCCGCGCGCGCACCGCCGGGATAGACATAGCTGGCCACCGGCACCGGCGAGGCCAGGATCGCCTGGATGATCTCGCGCATCGACGCGTCGAGCCCGCCGGGGGTGTCCATCTCGAGCACCACCAGCTGCGCGCCGGCCTCGTGGGCCCGCGCCATGCCGCGCAGGATAAAGCTGGCGCTGGCGGGGCCGACCGCACCCTGCAAGGGGATCACGTACACCGGCGCGGTGGCAGTGGCGGTGCCCTTGGGCGGCGCCGCCATGCCGCTGCCGCCGAAGGCAAGCGCGCAGCATGCCAGCGCCAGGCTGGACAGCAGCCGGAAGGCCCGCAGCAACGCGGTGGCAGGGTTCATGGCAGGGCGAGGCACGCAGGGTGCCGTGGTGGCGCCACTTCAAGTGTAGGCCACCGGGCACATCTTGCACGCCGGGTCCCGGCCCGCGGCTCAGGCCGCCGCCAGCGCGGGGCCGGCCGTACCGGGAGACCCGGGCGACAAGTTGGGCAGGGCGTCGACCAGGGCATGCAGCGCGGCGCTGGCCATCGACGGCTGCCAGGCCAGCAGCGTGCGCACGCGGCCCGCCGCGCCCAGGCTGTGCTGCCGGATGGCCGGCAGGTCGCGGTACAGGCCCAGCACGGAGCACGGCACGATCGCCGCGCCGATGCCGGCCGCCACGCAAGCGACGATGGCATGGTAGGAGCTGAGCTGCAGCACGCGCGGCGTCGGCACCTCGGCCCCCACATACCAGGTCTCAAGCCGCGCGCGGTAGTTGCAGCCGGGCTCGAACGCCAGCAGCGTCGGCACCTCGAGGTCCGCAGCGCTGCGCACCGGGCCATGGTGGGCGCGCGTGATCACCACCAGTTCTTCCTCGAACACCGGCACCGCGCGCAGTGCCGGGTCGGCCAGCGGCTCGGCCACGAAGGCACAGTCCACCTCAAAGCGCGCCAGCGCATCGAACGCCTGCCGCGTGGCCAGCGTCACCAGTTCCAGCTGCACCTCGGGCCAGGCCTGGTGATATGCGGCCAGCACCTGGGGCAGGCGGCTGGCGGCGGTGCTTTCCATCGAGGCGATGCGCAGCCGGCCGTGCGGACGGGCCGGCAACACCGCCTGGCGCGCCTCGTCGGTCAGGGTCAGGATGCGGCAGGCGTAGTCGAACAAGGTCTGCCCCGGCGGGGTCAGCACCATGCGCCGCCCATCGCGCACGAACAGCTCGACGCCCAGCGACTGTTCCAGCTGGCGGATGCGGGTGGTGACATTGGACTGCACCCGGTGCAGCCGCTCGGCCGCGCGAGTGATGCCGCCGGCTTCGACGACGGCGCGGAAAATCTCGAGCGCGGCAAGGTCCATGGCGGGGGCTCCGGGTTATCCATCTGAAATCAAGATGCCTGGCATCTCGATAATTCATTTTTCGGGATGCTGATGGCAGCGTAGCATACAGGGATCGCAATGCAACCGCTGCCCCCCACAGCCCTCGCTCATGCCGACGCCGCACCGCCTCGAGTCCCAGCACCCTGCCGCGCCAGTGGCGGCCGCCACGCCGGCGCGCCGGGAAGCCGGCCCGGTAGCGGTGGCGCTCGCCGGACTGGTATCGCTGGCGGTGGTGATGGGCATCGGCCGCTTCGCCTTCACGCCGCTGCTGCCGATGATGTTGCATGACGGCATCGTCACGCTGGACCAGGGCGGCTGGCTGGCCACGGTGAACTACATCGGCTATTTCGTCGGCGCCGCGGTGTGCCTGTTTATCCGGCCGGATCCGGTACGCATGGTGCGCTGGGGCCTGGTGGCCACGGTGCTGCTGACGCTCGGCATGGCCATGCCCGGTGGCATGCAGGCATGGTCGCTGTGGCGCGCCGCGGCGGGCGTGGCCAGCGCCGTGGTGATGGTCTACACCGCCGGCTGGTGCCTGCAGCGGCTGGCCGAGCTGGGCCAGCCCGAACTGGCCGGGCTGATCTTCTGCGGCCCGGGCCTGGGCATCGTGGTCACCGGGCTGGGCGCATCCGGCATGGTCGGCGCGGGCTGGCATGCGGACCATGGCTGGCTGGCATTCACGGCGCTGGCGGTGGTGCTGGTGGCTGCGGTCTGGCGCATCTTCATCGCGCCGGCCGCCGTGGCGGCTTCGGCATCGGCACCGTCCCCGGACGCCGCCGCTGCCGGCGCCGCGCGGCTCGACGCCCAGACCTGGGTGCTGACCCTTGCCTACGGCCTGGCCGGCTTCGGCTACATCATCACGGCGACCTTCCTGCCTGTGATCGCGCGTGAAGCGCTGCCCGGCACGGTGTGGGCCGACCTGTTCTGGCCGATCTTCGGCGCGGGCGTGGCGGTGGGCGCGTTCCTGGCGACGCGGATCGGCATGGCGCACGACAACCGCAAATTGCTGGCGCTGCTGTACGGCATGCAGGCGCTGGGCGTGGCGATCGCGGTGGTGTTCCCGAGCGTGGCCGGCTTCGCCCTCAGCAGCCTGCTGGCGGGGCTGCCCTTCACCGCGCTGGTGGCGTTTGCGATGCGCGAAGCGCGACGGCTGTGGGGACCGCACGCACCACGGCTGATGGGCCTGATGACCGCGTCCTACGGCCTGGGCCAGATCGCCGGCCCGCCGCTGGCGACCGCGCTGGTGGCGCGCACCGGCGGCTTTGCCGCATCCCTGGCATGCGCCGCGGCGGCGCTGGCGCTGGGCGCGCTGGTGTTCGCGTGGATGCGCCGGGCCTGGCCGCTGGCAGCACCCTGAGAGCCACCGGAGCCCAGGCGTCAAGGTGCGCTAAAGTATTGCCTTTGCCGCCCGGCGCCACGCGAGCGGTTGCGCGCCCTCCGTGCAGCCCGCGGCGCCGCACAGAAGGCCGGGGCCGTACCCGGCACGCCAGACCGGGCGGCGCAGGAGCGACCCCATGTCTTTTGCCTTGCAGCCCGCGCGCGCCGCGGGCGCTTCCCATCCCGTCTCAGCCGAAGAGCAGCGCGTGCGCGTCGACCTGGCGGCCGCCTATCGCCTGGCCGCGCGCGAGGGGTGGGATGACCTGATCTACACCCATATCTCGGCCACGGTGCCGGGCGAGCCCGATCACTTCCTGATCAATCCGTTCGGCTTTGCCTTCGACGAGATCCGGGCCAGCGACCTGGTCAAGATCAACGGCCGCGGCGAAGTGGTCGGCGAAACCGTGCACCCGGTCAACGTGACCGGCTTTGCGCTGCACGCCGCGGTGCATGCCGCGCGCGCCGACGCGATGTGCGTGATGCACCTGCATAACACCGCCGGCATCGCCGTGTCGGCGCAGGCGGCAGGGCTGCTGCCGCTGTCGCAGCACGCCATGCGTTTCCATGGGCGCATCGCCTACCACGATTATGAGGGCCTGGCCTTCACCCCGGCCGAGGGTGCGCGGCTGACCGCATCGCTGGGCACGCATCCGGCCATGCTGTTGCGCAACCACGGAACGCTGACCGTGGGCCGCACCGTGGCCGAAGCCTATGTGCTGATGGCGACGCTGATCAAGGCCTGCGAAGTCCAGATCGCGGCGCAGGCGGGCGGCGCGCTGGTGCAGCCCGATGCCGCCGTGGCGGACAAGACCTCGGCGCAGCTGTACGACGATGGCGCCCTCGAGGGCGTGCTGGAATGGCCCGCGCTGCTGCGCAAACTGGATAGAATCGATCCTTCCTACCGGGACTGAACGGGGCAAAGGTATCCCCACCGGACGACAACAATCAACACAGCACAGGAGCAATGTATGCCGACTTTCCACGTCGAAATGTTTGAAGGCCGCACCATCGAGCAGAAGCGCAAGTTTGTCGAGGCAGTGACCCGCGTCAGCTGCGAAACGCTGGGCTGCTCTCCGTCGGCGGTCGACATCATCATCACCGACATCAAGCGCGAAAACTGGGCCACCGGCGGCGAGCTGTGGGCCGACAAGAAGTAAAGCGCCCGGCCGCCTCACACTGAACCCCATGCAGCACTTCGCCTCCGACAACTACGCCGGCTTCTGCCCGGAATCGCTCAAGTATTTCCTGGAAGCCAACGGCAGCGGCCATGAGCAGGCCTACGGCGACGATAGCTGGACGCAGAAGGTGTGCGACCGCATCCGCGACCTGTTCCAGACCGATTGCGAAGTGTTCTTCGTGTTCAACGGCACGGCGGCCAACTCGCTGGCGCTGTCGGCGCTGTGCCAGTCATACCACTCGGTGATCTGCCACGAGCTGGCGCATATCGAGACCGACGAATGCGGCGGGCCGGAGTTCTTCTCCAACGGCTCCAAGCTGCTGACCGCGCCCGGCGAGCACGGCAAGCTCACGCCCGACGCGGTCGAGGCGCTGGTCACGCGCCGCGCCGACATCCATTACCCCAAGCCCAAGGTGGTGTCGCTGACGCAGTCGACTGAAGTTGGCACCGTCTACAGCGTGGAAGAGGTGCGCGCGATCGCCGCCATCGCCAAGCGCCGGCAGTTGCGCGTGCATATGGACGGCGCGCGCTTTGCCAACGCGGTGGCGTCGCTGGGCGTGCATCCTTCGGAAATTACCTGGCGCGCGGGCGTCGACGTGCTGTGCTTCGGCGGCACCAAGAACGGGCTGCCGGTGGGCGAGGCGGTGGTGTTCTTCGACCGCCGCCTGGCCGAGGACTTTGCCTACCGCGTCAAGCAGGCCGGGCAACTGGCGTCGAAGATGCGCTTTATCTCGGCGCCGTGGCTGGGTTTGCTCGAGAACGACGTGTGGCTCGCCAACGCGCGCCATGCCAATGCGATGGCGCAGCTGCTGCAGCAGCGCATCCGCGAGATTCCGGGCGTTCGCATCATGTTCCCGACGCAGTCCAATGCCGTGTTCGCCGAACTGCCACTGCCCGCGATCGAGGCGCTGCGCGCCAAGGGCTGGCGCTTCTACACCTTTATCGGCGCCGGCGGCTGCCGCTTCATGTGCGCCTGGGACCTGCAGCCGCAGACGGTCGAGGCGCTGGCGGCCGACATGCGCGCGGCGTGCGGCGCCTGACTGGCGCACCATACCTGCGCCCAACCTATAACGACGAGACATCTTCAGGAGCCCCCCATGCAATACCGATTCTGCCCGCAGTGCGGCGCGCCGCTGGAGGTGCTGCCGCTGTCCGGGCGCGAACGCCATGCCTGCGTGCAGCAGGAATGCGGCTTCGTGCACTGGAATAACCCGCTCCCGGTGCTGGCAGCGGTGGTCGAGTACCAGGACAAGCTGCTGCTGGCGCGCAACGCGGCGTGGCCCGAGAAGATGTTTGCGCTGGTGACGGGCTTCCTGGAGCGCGACGAGCCGCCCGAGCTGGGCGTGGCGCGCGAACTGAAGGAAGAAACCAACCTCGATACCGAGTCGGTTGCGCTGATCGGGGTCTACGAGTTCATGCGCAAGAACGAGCTGATCATCGCCTATCACGTCAAGGCCACCGGCACCGTCGAACTGTCCGAGGAACTGGCCGAATACAAGCTGGTGGCGCCCGAGGACGTGCGCGTATGGACGGCCGGGACCGGCTTTGCGGTGGCCGACTGGCTGGCCGCGCGCGGCTACCCGGTGCGCTTCTTTGACCGCCAGAGCGGCGCTGACATTCCGGACCCGCGCCGCCCCCACGACTTCAGCCAGGTCGGGGCTTCGCTACAATACCGCTGGTAAGGCCGGTGTTCCCGCCGGCCCCCCGCCCCCAGGCATCAAAGGAAGAGACGAATGGAGTTCCAGAAAGAAGTGGATGCGCGCGGCCTGAACTGCCCGCTGCCGATCCTGCGCACCAAGAAAGCCCTGGCCGACATGGCCAGCGGCGACGTGCTCAAGGTGCTGGCCACCGATCCCGGCGCCACGCGCGATTTCCAGGCCTTTGCCAAGCAGACCGGCAATGAGCTGCTGTCGCACTCGGAAGTCGACAAGGTGTTCGTGTTTTACATGCGCCGCCGCTGACCGGCGGCAGGTGGGTCCGCACCGGGCGGGCCTGGACGAAGAAAAAGCCGCTTGAAGCGGCTTTTTCTTCGTCCGGCCTGTGCCGGTCGGCAGGGCGGTCAGCGGCCAATGCCGGTCAGGTGCTCGCGTGATTCCAGGTAGGCGCTGAAATCGGTGCCGACTTCGGGGTGCTTCAGCGCGAACTCCACGGTCGCCTTCAGGTAGCCCAGCTTGCTGCCGCAGTCATAGCGGCGGCCCTGGTAGCGGTACGCCAGCACCTGTTCCTGGCCGAGCAGCGACTGGATCGCGTCGGTCAGCTGCAGCTCGCCGCCGGCGCCGGGCTTCAGTTCGCGCAGGTGGTCGAAGATGCGCGGCGTCAGGATGTAGCGCCCGACCACGCCGAGGTTGGACGGCGCGTCTTCCGGTGCCGGCTTCTCGACGATGCCCGAAACCTTGATCACATCCTCGTCCCACTCGCGGCCGTCGATCACGCCGTAGGACCGGCTCTGGTCGGGGGTGATTTCCTCGACGCCCAGCACCGAGCAGTTGTAGTGGTTGAAGGCATCGACCATCTGCTTCATCACCGGCGGCTTGCCGTCGATCAGGTCATCGGCCAGCATCACCGCGAACGGGGTGTCGCCCACCAGCTTGGCCGCGCACAGCACCGCGTGGCCGAGGCCCAGCGCTTCAGGCTGGCGCACGTAGTAGCACTCCACGTTGGCCGGCTTGATCGAGCGCACCACGTCCAGCAGCGCCTGCTTGTTCTTGGCTTCGAGCTCGACCTCCAGTTCGAAGGCCTTGTCGAAATGGTCCTCGATCGCGCGCTTGGAGCGGCCGGTGACAAAGATCATCTCGGTGATGCCGGCGGCCATGGCTTCTTCCACGGCGTACTGGATCAGCGGCTTGTCCACCACCGGAAGCATTTCCTTGGGGCTGGCCTTGGTGGCTGGCAGGAAGCGGGTGCCCAGGCCCGCAACCGGGAACACAGCCTTGGTGACGCGATTTTCCATATCAGGTGTACCTCTCAGATTCCAGTCCATAACCCTGCCAGCCAGCGTGGGCGCCGTCTGTCCGGTTCTGTCCGACGATGTCGCACAGAACCCCACGGCTGGCGGGGACGTGATGCAGGCCGCCTGACTGACCTTTGGTCAGGCCGGCAGCCGCTGCAACTGGCCCTGCAGCTTGGCCAGCGTCTGCTCGAAATCGGACAGGCGCTGCGTCTCTTGCGCCACTACCGCGGGCGGTGCCTTGGCGACAAAACTCTCGTTCGACAGCTTGGCGCGGCACTTGCCGATTTCGCCACCGATGCGTTCGACTTCCTTCGACAGGCGCGCGCGCTCGGCGGCGATATCGATCTCGATCTTCAGCAGCAGGTGGTTGCCCCCGGCAATGGCGACCGGCGCACCGGCGCCTTCCGCTTGCAGGGTGGCTTCATCTTCGAAGACGCGCACCTCTGAAAGTTTCGCCAGCGCCTGGATATGTGCGCTGGCCGCCTTCAGGAAGGCGCTGTCGCCCTGCGCGTACAGCGGAATGCGCTGCGCCGGCGAGATGTTCATTTCGCCGCGCAGGTTGCGGCAGGCGTCGATGACTTCCTTCAGGCGCGCGACCCATTGCTCCGCATTCTCGTCGATCTTGGCAACGGCGGGCAGCGGATACGGCTGCAATGCGATCGTTTCCGCACCATCGGCGCTGGCGCGGCCGGCCAGCGGGGCCACCTTCTGCCACAGTTCCTCGGTGATGAACGGGATGATCGGATGCGCCAGGCGCAGCACGGTCTCGAGCACGCGCAGCAGCGTGCGGCGGGTGGCGCGCTGCTGGGCCGGGGTGCCGTTCTGGATCTGCACCTTGGCCAGTTCCAGGTACCAGTCGCAGTACTCGTCCCAGACAAACTTGTAGATGGCGTTGGCGATATTGTCGAAGCGGTACTCGGCAAAGCCCTTTTCGACGTCCGCCTCCACGCGTTGCAGCAGCGACACGATCCAGCGGTCGGCCTGCGAGAAATCGAGGTAGCCGTCCGGGCCGCAGTCCTGGTTGCACGGGCCCATGCCGCAGTCATGGCCCTCGGTGTTCATCAGCACGAAGCGGGTGGCGTTCCACAGCTTGTTGCAGAAGTTGCGGTAGCCCTCGCAGCGGCCGGTATCGAAATTGATGTTGCGGCCGAGCGTGGCCAGCGACGCAAAGGTAAAGCGCAGCGCGTCGGCGCCGAAGGCCGGAATGCCGTCGGGGAATTCCTTCTTCGTCTTCTTCTCGATCTTGGGCGCGTCCTTGGGCCGGCGCAGGCCAGTGGTGCGCTTCTTCAGCAGCGTGTCGAGGTCGATGCCGTCGATCAGGTCGACCGGGTCGAGCGTGTTGCCCTCGGACTTGCTCATCTTCTTGCCTTCCGAATCGCGCACCAGGCCGTGCACGTAGACGGTATGGAACGGCACCTTGCCGGTGAAGTGCTTGGTCATCATGACCATGCGCGCCACCCAGAAGAAGATGATGTCGTAGCCGGTGACCAGCACCGACGACGGCAGGAAGTGCTTCAGCTCCGGCGTCTCCGCGGGCCAGCCCAGCGACGAGAACGGCACCAGCGCCGACGAGAACCAGGTGTCGAGCACGTCTTCCTCGCGGCGCAGCGCGCCGGTGCTGCCGGCGGCGCGGGCCTTGGCGAGCACTTCCTCTTCGGTGCGGCCGACGAAGCAGTTGCCGGCGTCGTCGTACCATGCCGGGATCTGGTGGCCCCACCACAGCTGGCGCGAGATGCACCAGTCCTGGATATTGCCCAGCCACTGGTTGTAGGTGCTGATCCAGTTCTCCGGCACCAGCTTGATCTCGCCGCTCTGCACGGCTTCGAGCGCCACCTCGGCGATCGAGCGGCCGGGGTAGAAGGTGCCTTCCGGCGCCGGCTTGCTCATCGCGACAAACCACTGGTCGGTCAGCATCGGCTCGATCGCGCTGCCGGTGCGCTCGCTGCGCGGGGTCATCAGCTTGTGCTTCTTGACGTCTTCCAGCAGGCCCTGCTTGTCGAGGTCGTCGACGATGGCCTTGCGCGCCTCGAAGCGGTCCAGGCCGGCATAGGCGGCCGGGGCGTCGGCAACGATCTTCGCGTCCAGCGTGAGGATAGACAGCTGCGGCAGGTCGTGGCGCAGGCCCACCGCATAGTCGTTGAAGTCATGGCCCGGCGTCACCTTGACCACGCCGGTGCCGAACTCGCGGTCGACGTACTCGTCGGCAATCACCGGGATCTGGCGGCCGGTCAGCGGCAGGTGCACCGACTTGCCGATCAGGTGCGCATAGCGCTCGTCTTCCGGATGCACCATCACCGCGACGTCGCCCAGCATGGTCTCGGGACGGGTGGTGGCCACGGTCAGGTGGGTCAGGCCGCCTTTGGCGTCAGCCTCGACCAGCGGATAGCGGATGTGCCACAGCGAGCCTTCTTCCTCGACGCTGTCGACTTCCAGATCGGACACCGCGGTGCCCAGCACCGGATCCCAGTTGACCAGGCGCTTGCCGCGGTAGATCAGCCCCTGTTCGTACAGCCGCACGAACACTTCGGTGACCGCCGTCGACATCTCCGGCGACATCGTGAAGTACTCGCGGCTCCAGTCGATCGACGCGCCCATGCGCCGCACCTGGCGAGTGATGGTCGAGCCCGACTCTTCCTTCCAGGCCCACACCTTCTCGGTAAACTTTTCCCGGCCCAGGTCATGGCGCGACACGCCCTGGCCCTCCAGCTGGCGCTCCACCACGATCTGCGTGGCGATGCCGGCGTGGTCGGTGCCCGGCACCCACAGCGTGTTGGCGCCGGCCATGCGCGCATGGCGCGCCAGGCCATCCATGATGGTCTGGTTGAAGGCATGGCCCATATGCAGCGTGCCGGTCACATTGGGCGGCGGCAGCTGGATCGCGAAGTCCGGGCGGGCGGGGTCGAAGGTCGGCTGGGCGATGCCGCGCTTCTCCCACTCGGGGCCCCATTTCGCCTCGATGGCGGCGGGTTCGAAGCTCTTGGCAAGCGATTGGTCTTGGGCGGTCATGCTGGGATGTCGAGGTTGGCGTCTGGATGCGTCGCAGGTGCGGTGGCCTGCGCCTGGCTGCCGCTTGCAGCCGACGATGGCCGGCCTGGCGCCAGTGAAACGCCAAATTATACGGGGGCGGGCGGCCGGTGCCTATTTCGTGGCCGGCCGCCGCCGCGCGCGAGCGGCGAGGGGACCGTCGGCGGCGCGCCGGATGTGACTGATGGAACAGGGCCCCCCGGTATAATTGCGGCGACTCCACTAGGCCCTTCCGATGTCCGACCTGCTCGCCAACCTGAACGCCGAACAACTAGCCGCCGTCACCCTGCCTGACGAACCGGCGCTGATCCTGGCGGGCGCGGGCAGCGGCAAGACGCGCGTGCTGACCACGCGCATCGCCTGGCTGATCCAGAACGGCCGTGTCTCGCCCGCGGGCATCCTGGCGGTGACCTTTACCAACAAGGCCGCCAAGGAGATGCAGTCGCGGCTGTCGTCGATGCTGCCGATCAACACCCGCGGCATGTGGATCGGCACCTTCCACGGCCTGTGCAACCGCATGCTGCGCGCGCATTTCCGCGACGCCGGGCTGCCGCAAACCTTTGCCATCCTGGACAGCCAGGACCAGCTCTCGGCGCTCAAGCGGCTGCTCAAGTCGCTCAACGTCGACGACGAGAAGTACCCGGCCAAGAACCTGCAGTACTTCATCAACAACGCCAAGGAGCAGGGCCTGCGCCCGGCCGATGTCGAGGCCAACGACGACTTCAACAAGCGTTTCGTCGACCTCTACGCCGCCTACGACATGCAGTGCCAGCGCGAGGGCGTGGTCGACTTCGCCGAGCTGCTGCTGCGCTGCTACGAACTGCTGCGCTACAACGACGCCATCCGCCAGCACTACCAGCACCGCTTCCGCCATGTGCTGGTCGACGAGTTCCAGGACACCAACGTGCTGCAGTACCAGTGGCTCAAGCTGCTGGCCGGCCACGGCACGCAGAACCCGGCGGCGGTGTTTGCCGTGGGCGACGACGACCAGAGCATCTATGCCTTCCGCGGCGCCAACGTCGGCAACATGCGCGACTTCGAGCATGAGTTCCGCGTGCGCCGGATGATCAAGCTGGAGCAGAACTACCGCTCGCACGGGCATATCCTCGATTCGGCCAACCACCTGATCTCGCACAACGCGCGCCGCCTGGGCAAGAACCTGCGCACCGACGCCGGCCACGGCGAACCGGTGCGGGTGTTCCAGGGCGGCACCGACGGCCAGGAAGCGGCCTGGATCATCGAAGAGATCCGCGACCAGATCGCGCAGGGCGCGAGCCGCGCCGAGATCGCCATCCTGTACCGCAGCAACGCGCAGTCGCGCGTGATCGAGCACGCGCTGTTCTCGGCCGGCATCCCGTACCGCGTCTATGGCGGCCTGCGCTTCTTCGAGCGCGCCGAAATCAAGCACGCGCTGGCCTACATGCAGTTGCTGGAAAACCCCCGCAACGACGCCGCCTTCGGCCGCGTGGTCAATTTCCCGGCGCGCGGCATCGGCGCGCGCTCGCTCGAAGTGCTGCAGGACATGGCGCGCCAGTACGACTGCGCCTTGTCCGAGGCGGTGGCGTACGTGCCCGGCGCGGCCGGCAGCAAGCTGGCGGCGTTCGCGCGCCTGATCGACGCGATGCGCGAAGAAACGCGCCGCCTGACGCTGCCCGAGACCGTCGAGTACGTGATCAACAACAGCGGCCTGATCACCTACTACCAGGGCGAGAAGGAAGGCCAGGACCGCATCGAGAACTTGCAGGAACTGGTGACCGCCGCGCAGGCCTTCGTGACGGAAGAGGGCTACGGGCTCGACGCGCTCGCCGCGGTGATTCCGGCCGACCGCACGCCCGCCGCGCCGGCGCTGGCCGCGGGCGACCAGGCCCAGCAACTGCTCGACCCCGAGGCGTTGCCGGTGGTGATGACGCCGCTGGTCGCGTTCCTGACCCACGCCTCGCTCGAGGCCGGCGACAACCAGGCCCAGGCCGGCCAGGACGCGGTGCAGATGATGACCGTGCACGCGGCCAAGGGGCTGGAGTTCGACGTGGTCTTCATCAGCGGGATGGAAGAAGGGCTGTTCCCGCACGAGAACAGCATGATGGATCCCGACGGCCTGGAGGAAGAACGCCGGCTGATGTACGTGGCCATTACGCGCGCGCGCAAGCGGCTCTACATGTCGTTCGCGCAAAGCCGCATGCTGCACGGCCAGACCCGCTACCACGTGCGCTCGCGCTTCTTCGAGGAACTGCCCGAGCCCTCGCTCAAGTGGCTGACCCCGCCGGCGCAGAGCTACGGCGGCGTGCGCCGCCAGGAGCGCGACAACGCCTGGGGCCGCGACTGGTTCCGCAAGCCCGAGGACGTGCCCTATACCGGTACCAAGCCTACCGGCGGCATGGACAACGGCAACGGCTATGCCGATGCCAAACGCGAGGCCGGCACCGGCTTCCGCGTCGGCCAGTCGGTGTTCCACAACAAGTTCGGCGAAGGCGTGATCACGGCGCTGGAAGGCGAGGGCGCCGATGCGCGCGCCAACATCAACTTCAAGCGCCACGGGGCCAAGTGGCTGGCGCTGTCGGTGGCGAAGCTGGACACGATCGACTGAGCGCGGTCCGGCTGCGCCCGCCGCCAGGCGGCCAGGCCTGGCTCAGGACAAGGCGTGCCGCACCTCGCCGGGCTTCGGGTCCGGGCTGTCCACCGTCAGCAGCGGATTGATGAACAGCGAAGCCAGCGCGCCAACCCCGAGCAGTGCCGCCGAGATCATGAACGGCAGGTCATAGCTGCCGGTCCGCTCGATCAGGTAGCCGAACACCACCGGCGAGACCATGCCGGCCAGCCCGAAGCCGGTGTTCATCATGCCGCCCGCGGTGCCGGCGTACTTGCCGGCGATGTCCAGCGGCAGGCTCCACAGCACGGCGTTGGTCAGCTCCAGGAAGAAGAACGACAGCGACAGCAGGATCACGGCGTTGACGGCATCGGCGGTGTAGGTCATCGGCACGATGAACATCAGCGATCCGGCCAGCCCGACGAACAGGATTGCGCCGCGCGCCAGGCGCAGGTTGCCGGTGCGGCGGTAGATCCGGTCCGACAGCACGCCGCCGAGCGTGTCGCCGACCACGCCCGCCATCAGCGGCAGCGCGGTGAACAGCGCCAGCTGCTTCAGGTCGAAGCCGCGCGCTTCCTTCAGGTACGACGGCAGCCAGGTCAGGTAGACCCACAGCGACCAGCCATAGCAGAAGTCCACGAAGGTCACCAGCCACATGCGCCGGAACAGACGGCGCCAGGGCGTGGGCGCTTTCGCGGCCTGCTGGCAATCACCGCGCCGGTAGCCGATCTCCTGCAGTTCCGCCGCGCTGACGCGACGGTGCTGGTCGGGCGAGTCCTTGAACACGAAGGCGTACAGCAAGGTCCAGCCCAGGCTGACCGCGCCCAGCACGATAAAGGCCTCGCGCCAGCCGGCGGTGGCGACGATGGCCAGCACGATCGGCGGCGTGATCGCGCCGCCCAGCCGCGCGAAACTGTGGGTGATGCCCTGCGCGAAGCCGCGCTCCGCCACCGGCATCCAGTAGGTGAAGGCGCGCGTGGCGGTCGGGAATGCCCCGCCTTCGCCGATCCCCAGCGCGAAGCGCAACGCTACCAGCATCAGCACGCTGCCGGCGAAGCCGGTCAGCACCGTGGCCACGCCCCAGATCAGCGACAGCACAATCAGCACCCGCTTGGGCCCGAACTTGTCCGACATCCAGCCGCCGAGGATCTGCATGGCGGCATAGGGGTAGGCAAAGGCCGAGAACACCAGCCCCAGTTGCGATGCGGTGAGCCCCATTTCTTCGCGGATCAGGGGCGCGGCGACCGAGATGTTGACGCGGTCGATATAGGCGATGAAATACATCAGGCACATGACGCCGAGGATCATGTGCCGGGTCTTGATGCGTTGCTTCATACCACCTCCTGTGCGCGGCGAGCGCGCGTGGCGTCGACGGGGCGGCGGCCGGCGCATGGTCTGTCGCCATGCGCTTGCGGCGCGCCGGGGCGCGGCACCGGCCGCGCTGCCCCGTCCTTGAGCATCTGTCTGTCGAATCGTGTCTCCAGGTGTCGTGAATGCGGGTCGGGCAGGCTCCTTGGCGATCGTGGTGGAAGAAGGGCGAAGCGTCAGGCGTGGTCGAGCAGCTTGAGCCGCTGCACCTTGCCCGACGGGCCGCGCGGCAGCTCGGCGATAAAGCGGAACTCCTTGGGCGTCTTGTAGCGGCCCAGCTCGCGCAGGCAATGCGCGCGCAGCGCGGCGTCATCGCAGCGCGCCGCCTCGCGCATGACCACGTAGGCGACGATCTCCTGCCCGTAGGCGGGGTCGGGCACGCCGACCGCCGCGGCCTCGAGCACGGCCGGGTGGCGCAGCAGCGCCTCGTCGATCTCGCGCGGGGCAATGTTCTCGCCGCCCTTGATGATCAGTTCCTTGGCGCGCCCGGTGATGTAGAAATAGCCATCGGCGTCGCGGTAGCCAAGGTCGCCCGTGCGCAGCCAGCCGTCCTCCGTAAAGGCCTCGCGCGTGACGTCCGGGGCCTTGTAGTAGCCGGCCATGACGTTCTCGCCCTGCAGCACGATTTCGCCGACCTGTCCGTCGGACACCGGCTTGCCGTCGCGCCCGAGCACGCGGGCGCGCGTGCCCGAGGGCCGGCCGATGCTGCCGATGCGCCGCCGGCCGGGATCGAGCGGATTGCTGAAGGCGGGGGCGGCGGTCTCGGTCATGCCCATGGTCTCGATCACGCCGATGCCGAAGCGCGCTTCGAAGGCGCGGTGATGCTCCGGCGGCAGCGCGGCCGAAGCCGAGCGGCAGAAGCGCACGCCGGCGGGCGCCTGGCCGTGCGGGTCGTTCAGCAGGTAGGCGATGATGGTCGGCACCACGTTCAGCCAGGTGCAGCCGTAACGCGCGCTGTCGTGCCAGAAGGCGCTGGCCGAGAAGCGCATTGGCATCACCACCGAGCCGCCGTGCACCAGCGGCGCGATAGCGGTCACGACCAGCCCATTGATGTGATAAAGCGGCAGCGTCGCCAGCACCCGGTCGGCCGGCCCCAGCGCATGCTCGCGGCTGACGTTGGTGCCATTGGCTACCAGGTTGCGCTGCGTCAGCAGCACGCCCTTGGGCGTGCCGGTGGTGCCGGACGTGTACATCAGCAGCGCGGGCGCGTCCGGGCGCGGCGCGGGCCATGGCGCCGCTTCCCGCAGCACGGGCAGCGCCGGCACGCTGCTGGCGTCGGGCGTGGTGACGATCACCGGCACGTCCCGTCCGGCTTCGCGCAGTGCCGCGCGGATGGCCGCTTCGCCGTCCGGCCAGGTGAACACCAGCCGCGTATCCGAATGCGCGACGATGTAGCGCAGCTGCGCCGGCTGGCACAGCAGGTTGATCGGGTTGACCAACAGCCCGCAGGCCATGGTGCCGAGCAGCAGCCGCGCGGTCTGCTCGCCGTTGGGCAGGTACACCGAGACCGTCTGCCCGCTGTCCAGCCCGGCGGCCGCATAGCGGCGCGCCAGCCGGTCGGCATCGGCCGCCAGTGCGCCGAAGGACAGCACATTGCCGCTGTCCGGGGACAGCAGGTAGGGTTTGTCGGGCCACTGCGCCGCGCGCACGGCCACCAGCGCGGCGAGGGTGTCGAACACCTGGGGTTCGGTGCGCGCGTTCATCGGCCGACCCTCGCAAAGTAGTCGCCCAGCAGCTCCGCTTCGTCGGGCACGTGTTCGGCGATGGGCACGGCGATGCGGGTGATGTTGAGGTACTGGCGCCAGCCGAGGTTGTCCGAGAAGTTGTTGCCGCCCCAGGTGCCGCAGCCCATCGACAGCGAGAACGGCAGGCCGTTGTCGAAATTGCCGCCGGTGGCGAAACAGTGCGCCTGGTTCACGATCACCCGCGCCACCGGCAGTTCCTGCCCGAGCTGCAGCGCCTGGCGCGGATCGGATGAATGCAGGCCGACCGAATGCCCGGCGCCCATATAGGCGTACAGGCCCGCAACCCGCTCGAGCGCCGCCGCGAAGTCGGCGGCGCGGTACAGCGTCAGCACCGGCGAGAGTTTTTCTCCGGAGAAGGGGTAGTCGCTGCCGACGCCGGTTTCTTCCACCAGCAGCATGGCGGGCCGCAGCGCGCGCACACGTTCCAGCCCGGCGAGTTCGGCAATGCGCGTCGCGTTCTGCCCGGTGAAGGTGCCGGCGAGCTTGCCGTCGTGCCACATCAGCGCCTGCAGGCGCGCCTTCTCCGCAGCCGTGAGCAGCACGCCTCCGACCGACGCCAGCGCGTCGAGCATCGGCAGGTAGACGGCGTCGAGCACGACCAGGCTGTTTTCCGACGAGCAACTGGTGGCGTTGTCGAAGGTCTTGGAGCGCGCGACCTTGGCCGCCGCGTCAGCCAGCGCGGCGCTGGCGTCGATGATGGAGGCGACATTACCGGCGCCCACGCCAAAGGCCGGCGTGCCGCAGGTATAGGCCATGCGGACATTGGCTTGCGAGCCGGTCGCGACCACCAGGTCGGCCTGCTGCATCAGCGCGGCGGTCGCGGCTTTCGAGACCGGCGCGGGCAGCATCTGCACCAGGTCCGCACGCAGGCCGGCGCGGGCCAGCTCGGCGTGGATGAACGACAGCAGCAGCGCGCACGTGTCCTGTCCCTTCGGCGACGGCGCCACGACCACGCTGTTGCCGCACTTGAGCGCGTTGATGATCTTGTTGGCCGGCGTCGCCGCCGGATTGGTCGACGGCGTAATCGCCGCCACCACGCCCACCGGCCGCGCGATCTCGGTGATGCCGGTTGCCGCGTCGTGCGCGATCACGCCCACGGTGTTGCGGCCGTGCAGGTCGCGCAGCAGGCCCAGCGTCTTGCGGTAGTTCTTGCGGATCTTGTCGTCGACATTGCCCAGGCCGGTGTCGGCGACGGCACGCTCGGCCAGCTGGCGGTTGCGCGCGGGCTCCATGATGGCCCACGCGGCGGCGGCGGCCGCCATGTCCACGGTGGCCTGTCCGGCGCGCGCAAAGTCGTGTTGCGCCTGCCTGGCCCGGGCCACCACCGCGGCCACGGCTGCGCTGGCGCAAGGGTCGGGTGCCTGCGTGGGCAGCGACGGCGCCGCTAGGGACAAATCGGAATTGTTGGACTGCCGGCGATGCAGTAATTGCACACTCATGAATTCGACTCCGCGGTTTGAACGGTGGGGGCCGCCGCGCTTTGCCGTGCACTTCGCGGCACCGGCCGGCGGCCCTGGATCGAATCTAGTGAAGCGGGGCAGGCGCTCCGTCCCAATTTGTGCGCTTTCGCGAGCGCACCGCGCGGGTGCGAATCAGAATTCAGTTTTCGGGACGCCCAGGCGTCCCGGAATCCCTTAAATTTGATCCATGAGCAATCACTCGAATGCCGCCGCGGTGCGCGCCTTCCGCATTCTCGAGATCCTGTCGGCGGCCGACGGGCCCTTGTCGCTGGCGGCCATCGTGGAGGCGATCGAGCTGCCGAAGCAGACCGTGCATCGGATCCTCAAGCAGCTGGAAAGCACGTGGCTGGTGTCGCGCACGGCCGGCAACCGCCATTACGAGTGCTCATCGCGCGTGCGGCAACTGGCGGTCAATGTGCTGATGCAGGCGGGGCCGGCGGCGGCGCGGCACGCGATCCTGCAGCAACTGGTCGACAAGGTCGGCGAGACCTGCAACCTGACCATGCTGTCCGGCGACGACGTGGTCTACCTGGACCGGGTGGAGACGCAATGGCCGCTGCGCATGCATCTGCAGCCAGGTTCGCGGGTACCGCTGCATTGCACCGCCAGCGGCAAGCTGCTGCTGGCGTTCCTGCCGAGCGCGCAGCGCCAGCGCCTGGTGGCGAGCCTGCCGCTGCGCGCGCATTCCGCGCATACCATCACCAGCGCCGAGGCGTTGGATGCGGAGCTGGCCGAGACGCGGCGGCGGCGCCTGGGCGTGAATAATCAGGAAAACCTTGAGGGGATGATCGCGCTCGCGGTGCCGGTGATGCGCAACCGCAGCCGCGCCTGCGCGGCGATTGCCGTGCAGGTGCCGATGGCGCGCATGACGATGGCGCAGCTGATGGCGTTCGTGCCGGACCTGCGCCTGGCCGCGGCAGAGATGGTGAAGACGTTCTGCGAATAACCCGTGAGGGCGGTGTGCTCCCACTCCCGCTTGCGGGAGTGGGAGCACACAATCGGCGTTCGGGAGGCTCTCAGGTGCCAGCGCCCGGCGCCATCGGCGCGGCCGGCTCCACCCCCGGCGGCGTCACGTTGAAGCAGCCGCGATAGGTGGCATAGAACGAACAGTAAAGGATCGCCAGCATCAGCAGCGAATACGGCGTCACCAGGAACGACAGAACCGTCTCGGCGCCGAAGGCGCTGAACACCGCTTCCAGGAAGAACGGGATCGCCACCAGCAGCATCGCGAACAGCACCGCATAGGTGAAGAAGGCGCCGCGGTTGCGCCAGCATGCGGTCCAGCTGAAGAACAGCGCCTTGACCGGTGGCACGCCGTGCCAGGCTGCCAGCAACGGTGCGAACCAGAACATCATCGCGATCGGCGTGTACAGCAGCGCGCCGATCAGCATGGCGTAGTACAGCTGGCGCACCGCCTCGGCGGTCGGCGCCTCTTCTTTCAGCACGATCGGCACCAGCGCGCTCATGTCGACCACCGCGCCGGCGATCAGCCCCAGCACGAACACCAGCCCGGCGTAGATGCCGCCCAGCACCAGCAGGTTGCGCGTGGCTTCCTTGCCGTTGGCGCGAAAGCCTGCCAGCAGCACGGTGGGCAGCACCCGCTTGTTCTGGATCACGTCGCGGCAGGCGGTCATCACGCCGACCGACAGGCCCGGGGTGACCACCAGCAGCGCGATGATGCCGATCAGCGGCACCACGATGGCCAGCTGCGCGGCGATCAGGTAGACGAACAGCAGCATCAGGAAGGTCAGCGGGTTCTTGCGAAACAGCCAGATGCCCTGGCGGAACCAGGTGTAGCCTTCCTTGGCGGGGACTTCCAGTAGTTGCATACGGGTCAGATCCAGGGGAGCGGGGCGCTCTCGGGGTTCGCGGGGTGGGCGTCAAGGCGCCGGCGCAGGATGCGTTCGAAATGGGTCGGATCGTGCGGTTGCAGCATGTCGGCCTCGCGCGGCAGGTAGAAGTCCCACAGTCGCGACACCCAGAAGCGCAGCGCGCCAGCGCGCAGCATGTCCTGCCAGTGCGCGGCCTCGGTACCGGTCAGCGGCCTGACCGCATGATAAGCCCGCAGCAGCGCCTGCGCGCGCGCCGGATCCAGTTCGCCGCTGGCCAGGTCGATGCACCAGTCGTTGACAGTGACCGCCACGTCGAACAGCCACTTGTCGTGGCCGGCAAAGTAGAAATCGAAAAAGCCGCCCAGCCGGTGGCGTCCGCTGCCGTCTTCCTCGAACAGCGCGTTGTCGCGGAACAGGTCGCAGTGGCACGGGCCTTCGCCCAGGCTGGCGTACGCCGGGCTGGCGAAGAACGCTGCCTGGTGCGCGAGTTCCCGTTGCAGCAGCGCGCGTTGGCCGGCATCGAGGAACGGCAGGATCTCGCGCTCGGTCTGCTGCCACCAGGGCAGGCTGCGCAGGTTGGGCTGGCGGCGCGGGTAATCGACGCCCGCCAGGTGCATGCGCGCCAGCATGTCGCCGACCTCGGCGCAGTGCTGCGCGTCGGGCGCCAGCTGCGACGCGCCGGGCAGGCGCGTGACGATGGTGGCGGGCTTGCCCTTGAGCGGGCGCAGGATCTCGCCGTCGCGCGCCGGGATCGGCGCGGGCACGCGGATGCCGCGCCCGGCCAGGTGCGCCATCAGGTGCAGGTAATAGGGCAGCTGCGCGAACGAGAGCCGCTCGAAGATGGTCAGCACGTACTGGCGCGTCTGGCCCTCGTGCTCCGTGGTGAGGAAGAAATTGCTGTTCTCGATGCCCGAGGCGATGCCGCGCAGTTCGCGCACTTCGCCAAGGTCGAAATCCAGCAGCCAGCGGGCGATCTCGTCCTGCGAGACCGTGGTGAATACGGCCATACTCGTTGTGTGAAGCGAATCGGAAAGCGGCGGGGGCCGGTTTCGGACAAAGTCCGGGCCGCCGCCGCGGCATGACTGCCGGAGGGCCGGCGCGGCCTGGCGCTCATGCCAGGCCGTGGGCAAGCGGGCTCAGAACTTCAGGTTGACCGAAGGCACGCGGTTGACGTCGTGCTCGCGGATCTTGGGCGAGCTGTCTTCCGGCTTGCTCATCTCGTACCTGGTGCCGAAGCCGGACCGGACTTGGATATCTGTGGCCCGGCCCTTGTCGCGGTACTCGCGCACCTGGGTGCCATCGCGTTCATTGAGCTGGAAGCTCGGCTCGCGCGGCTGGTTCAGTTGCGACTTGGCGGCCGGGGCGATCGGCCGGTTGTTGATCTGGTTCAGCTCCTGCTGGGTCAGCGCGCTGCTTTCCTGCGCAAGGGCCCAGCCGGATGCCAGCGCCAGCGCCGCCGCCACTGCCGCGGCAAGGCCGGACACGGAGCGCCTGGCAGGCAGTTCAGGCTCGCCGGCCACGGCGGCTGACCGCGTGGACCGGACCGGGCGGACGGAAGAGGGGGAGGTCATCAGGTGCTCCTGTGCGGGCTGCGGCATGACAGGCGCGCAGCGCCGCGGCGTGCGGCGGTTGGACTGCAACCCGGCGGCGCCGGGCTTGGCAGACGGACAGGTTCCATTCTAGCAATTCCTGCCCCGCACAGGCCGCCGCCGTGCCCCGGGGGGCACCTGCGCGACGGTGCCAGGTGGCGCATGCGTTGCCACGGTGCCCCGGCGGCCTTACAGGTAGAACATCTCTTCCTTTGGCGGAATCGGCTTGTCGCCGCCGCGCTGCTCATAGTAGTCGTAGACCGCTTCCAGCACTTCGTGCGGCTCGTCGACGATCTTCATCAGGTCCAGGTCGTGCTCGGCGATCAGGCCCATCGGCAGCAGCGTGAAGCGGAACCAGTCCAGCAGGCCCTTCCAGAAGCGGCTGCCGAACATGATCACCGGCACCGAGCGCGACTTGCCGGTCTGCACCAGTGTCAGCACCTCGGCCAGCTCGTCGAGCGTGCCGAAACCGCCCGGCATCACGATAAAGGCGTCCGAATTCTTGACGAAGGTGACCTTGCGCGTGAAGAAGTGGCGAAAGCGCATGGCAATGTCCTGGTACGGATTGCCCTGCTGCTCGTGCGGCAGTTCGATGTTCAGGCCGACGCTGGCCGACTTGCCGGCGTGCGCGCCCTTGTTGGCCGCTTCCATGATGCCGGGGCCGCCGCCGGAGATCACGGCAAAGCCGGCGTCCGAGAACAGCCGGGCGATCTCGATGGTGCGCTGGTAGTACGGCGAATCCTCGCGCAGGCGCGCGCTGCCGTAGATCGACACCGCCGGGCGGATCTCGGACAGGTACTCGGTGGCCTCGATGAACTCTGCCATAATCGTGAACATTTGCCACGAGGCGCGCGCCTTCTTAGCGGTAGCGCGGTCTTCGTCGGCCAGCGCACGCAGGCTGGGGATCATCTTGCGCGGATTGGCGCGCGCCGCCGCCGCAGCAGCCTTTTCAGCAGCAACTTCTGGTGGATTGCCCGCGGCGGCGGCATCGGCCGCGGCGGCGATCGCCGCGGCGTGCTCGGCGGCAGCCTCCGGCGGGGGTTGTACGGTATCGCCGGAGATATCAGCAACATCCGGGTCAGCAAGGGGGGCGGTCGAGGCACCGCCTGCAGCGGCACCAGTCAATTTTGAGTCCATGGGAATGTCGGATAGTCCAAAAACACTCTTGCTCGTCGATGGATCGAGCTATCTGTATCGCGCTTATCACGCTTTGCCGGACCTGAGGAATGGGGAGGGTCTGCCCACAGGGGCAATCTACGGCATGATCAACATGCTGCGCAAGTTGCGCAACGACTACCCGGCAGAGTATAGCGCGTGCGTATTCGACGCCAAGGGCAAGACCTTCCGCGACGACCTGTATCCGGCGTACAAGGAACACCGGCCGTCGATGCCCGAGGACCTGGCGCGCCAGATCGAGCCGATCCACGAGGCCGTGCGCGCGCTGGGCTGGCCGATCGTGGTGGTCGACGGCGTCGAAGCCGACGACGTGATCGGCACCTTGTCGCGCCAGGCCATGGCGCAGGGCGTGCGCACGGTGGTGTCCACCGGCGACAAGGACCTGGCGCAACTGGTCAACGAGCAGGTCACGCTGGTCAATACCATGAGCGGCGAGGTGCTCGATCCGCCCGGCGTGGTGGCCAAGTTCGGCGTGCCGCCGGAGCGCATCATCGACTATCTGTCGCTGATCGGCGATGCCGTGGACAACGTGCCCGGCGTGCCCAAGGTCGGCCCCAAGACCGCCGTCAAATGGCTGGCAGAGCATGGCTCGCTCGACGGCGTGATGGCGGCCGCGCCAGGCATCAAGGGCGTGGTCGGCGAGAACCTGCGCAACACGCTGGAATGGCTGCCGATGGCGCGCCGGCTGGTAACGGTCAAGACCGACTGCGACCTGAGCAAGTCGGTGGCCGATTTCCACGCGCTGCGCGAGACCGGCGAGGACAAGGACCAGCTGGTGGCGTTCTTCCAGCGCTATGGCTTCAAGACCTGGCTGCGCGAGGCCACCGGCGAAAGCCTGCCCGATGCGCGCGCCCAGGCCCGCGCCCGCGCCGCGGCCAGCGCGCCCGCGCAGGGCGGCCTGTTCGATGCGCCTGCCGCCGCGCCTGCCACCGCGCCGGGCGCCGGTGCGGCGCCCGAGGACGTGGCGCCCACCGAAATCCGCTACGAGACCGTCACCACCGAGGGCATGCTGGAAGACTGGCTGCGGCGTATCGAAGCCGCGCCGCTGGTGGCGATCGACACCGAGACCACCTCGCTGGATCCGATGCAGGCGCAACTGGTCGGCATTTCGCTGTCGGCGGCGCCGGGCGAGGCCTGCTACATCCCGGTGGCGCACCGCGGTCCCGACGTGGCCGGCCTGCCCGACCACGGCCAGCTGTCGCGCGAGTTCGTGCTGGAACGGATGCGCGCCTGGCTGGAAGATGCCAGCCGCGCCAAGCTGGGCCAGAACCTGAAGTACGATGTCCACGTGTTCGCCAACCACGGCGTCCAGCTGCGCGGCGTGGCGCATGACACCATGCTGCAGAGCTACGTGCTGGCCTCGCACCGCAACCATGGCATGGACAGCCTGGCCGAGCGCCTGCTGAGCCTGAAGACCATCACCTATGAGGAAGTGTGCGGCAAGGGTGCCAGCCAGATCGGCTTCGACCAGATCGACCTGGCCCGCGCCACCGAGTACGCCGCCGAGGATGCCGACGTGACGCTGCGCCTGCATCGCAAGATGTTTGCGCAGGTCGAGGCCGCGGCGGGGCTGCGCCGCGTCTATGAAGAGATCGAGATGCCGGTCTCGGTGGTGCTGCAGAAAGTCGAGCGCAACGGCGTGCTGATCGACGCCGAGCGCCTGGCCGCGCAGAGCGCCGAGCTGGGCCAGCGCATGCTGGCGCTGGAGCAGTCCGCCTACGAAGCCGCGGGCCAGCCCTTCAACCTGGGCTCGCCCAAGCAGATCGGCGAGATCCTGTTCAACCAGATGAAGCTGCCGGTGGTGAAGAAGACTGCCAGCGGCGCGCCCTCGACCGACGAAGAGGTGCTGCAGAAGCTGGCCGAGGACTACCCGCTGCCCAAGCTGCTGCTGGACTACCGCGGCCTGTCCAAGCTCAAGTCCACCTACACCGACAAGCTGCCGAAGATGGTCAACCCGCGCACCGGCCGCGTGCACACCAGCTACGGCCAGGCCACCGCGGTGACCGGGCGGCTGGCGTCGACCGAGCCCAATCTGCAGAACATCCCGGTGCGCACCGAGGAAGGCCGGCGTATCCGCGAGGCCTTTATCGCCGAGCCCGGCAGCGTGATCGTGTCGGCGGACTATTCGCAGATCGAGCTGCGCATCATGGCCCATATCTCGGGCGACGAGAACCTGCTGCGCGCCTTTGCCAACGGCGAGGACATCCACCGCGCCACCGCCGCTGAGATATTCGGCGTCGAGCGCGAGGCCGTCAGCAGCGAGCAGCGCCGCTACGCCAAGGTGATCAACTTCGGCCTGATCTACGGCATGAGCGCGTTCGGGCTGGCCAGCAACCTGGGCATCGAGCGCGACGCCGCCAGGCACTACATCGACCGCTATTTCATGCGCTATCCGGGCGTGGCCCATTACATGGAAGAAACCCGGCAGACCGCGCGCGAGCAGGGCTATGTCGAGACCGTGTTCGGCCGGCGGCTGTGGCTGCCCGATATCAATGGCGGCAGCGGCCCGCGCCGCCAGGCCGCCGAGCGCGCCGCCATCAACGCGCCGATGCAGGGCACCGCGGCCGACCTGATCAAGCTGTCGATGATCGCGGTGCAGGACTGGCTGGAGCGCGACGCCCTGCAGACCCGCCAGATCATGCAGGTGCACGATGAACTGGTGCTCGAGGTGCCAGAGCATGAGCTGGACCTGGTCAAGGCGCGCCTGCCCGAGCTCATGTGCACCGTGGCGCAGTTGCGCGTGCCGCTGGTGGCCGAGGTGGGCAGCGGCGCCAACTGGGAAGAGGCCCACTGAAGCCTTTGCCATGACGAGCCGGCGCCCCCTCCGGCTCGTAGCCCCTGCGTGGGGGTATCGAATGAAGCGACTGCTGAGTCAGCGTGCCCCGCTTGCCAGTCATGCTGCAATGCAGCAGACTGTGGCAAACGCCTCAGGCAAGCATTCACAAAAACGCATCAGGTAGACCATGACAGAAACAAGGACGCACCGCATCGTCGTCGTCGGCGGAGGGGCAGGGGGCCTGGAACTGGTAACGAAGCTGGGCGACAAGCTCGGCCGCAAGGGCGCGGCGCAGGTGGTGCTGGTGGACCGCCTGCCCACCCATATCTGGAAGCCGCTGCTGCACGAGGTGGCAGCCGGCAGCATGGATCCCAACACCCACCAGCTGGAATACGCGGCGCAGGCGCGCTGGCATCATTTCGAATTCCAGCAGGGCGAGCTGACCGGGGTCGACCGCACCCGCAAGACCATTTCGGTATCGGCCTGCCTGGACCAGGACGGCGCCGAGCTGCTGCCCGCGCGCGAACTGCCGTATGACACGCTGGTGCTGGCGATCGGCTGCGTCACGCATTTCTTTGGCGTGCCGGGCGCCGCCGAGCACGCCATCGCGCTCGACACCGTGGCCCAGGCCGAGCGCTTCCGCAAGCGGCTGATCGCGGCCTGCGTGCGCGCCCAGAACGGGCGTGGCCGGGTGGACGGGGACGGCCGTCCGCGCGTGGACGTGGCCATCATCGGCGCGGGCGCCACCGGCGTCGAACTATCGGCGGAACTGCGCAACACCGCGCACGTGCTCAGCGCCTATGGCCTGCACCGCCTCGACCCGCGCCGCGACGTGCGCATTCACGTGATCGAGGCCGGTCCGCGCATCCTGCCGGCGCTGTCCGAGCGGGTCTCGGCCGAGACCGCCAAGCTGCTCAGCAAGCTGGACGTCGACGTCTTCACCAGCGAGCGCGTGACCGAGGTCACGCCGCAGGCCGTGCTGACCGCCAGCGGCAAGACCATCGATGCCGACCTGACGGTGTGGGCCGCCGGCATCACCGCGCCCGCGGTGCTGGCCAGCCTGGACCTGCCGGTCAGCCGCCAGGGCCAGATCGTGGTCGGCCCGACGCTGCAGAGCGAGGGCGACCCGGACATCTTCGCCTTTGGCGATTGCGCCAGCTGCCCGTGGCCGGAGAAGCAGACCTCGGTGCCGCCGCGCGCGCAGGCCGCGCACCAGCAGGCCACCTTCCTCTTCGAGGCGCTGTGCGCGCGGCTGGCGGGACGGCCGCTACCCCGGTTCGGCTTCAAGGATTTCGGCTCGCTGGTGTCGCTGGGGCATTTCAGCGCGGTGGGCAGCCTGATGGGCGGGCTGATCGGCGGCTCGATGTTTATCGAAGGGCTGATGGCGCGCTTCATGTACACCTCGCTGTACCGGATGCACGTGATGGCGCTGCACGGCGCGGTGGGGATGGCGCTGGATACCGTCTCGCACTGGCTGCGCAGCAAGACCAGTCCGCGCGTCAAGCTGCACTGACGCACCGCCCGCCCGCTCCGGTCGGGGCGTCGGCGCGCATGTTTCCTCCATGTCTGCTTAAAATCTGCGCTGGCGCCGCGTGGCGGCCCAGCCACCAACGATCCTGGAGACATGCGCATGCTCAAACCAGAAGTGGATAGCCTGGTCCCCGGCCAGACCTTTGACCGCCGCGGCTTTGTCAAGACGGCGCTGGGTTCCGCCTTTGCGGCGGCGGCGCTGCCGGTGATGGCGCAGCAGGCCATCAAGACCGATTTTGCCGGCCTGAGCGCGGGCGAGGTCACCATCCCCTCGGGCGGCTTCAGCATGCCGGCCTACCGTGCCCAGCCCGAAGGCAAGAAGAACCTGCCGGTGGTGCTGGTGGTCAGCGAGATCTTCGGCGTGCACGAGTATATCGCCGACGTGTGCCGGCGCTTTGCCAAGCTGGGCTACCTGGCGATCGCGCCGGAACTGTTCGCGCGCCAGGGCGATCCGCAGAGCTTCGGCTCGATCCAGGAACTGCAGCGCGAAGTCGTCAACAAGGTGCCCGACGCGCAGGTGATGGGCGACCTGGATGCCGCCGCAGCCTGGGCCGGCGCCAACGGCGGCGACCTGTCGCGGCTGGCGGTCACCGGCTTTTGCTGGGGCGGGCGCATGGCCTGGCTCTACGCCGCGCACAGCAAGCGGCTGAAGGCGGCGGTGGCGTGGTACGGGCAGCTGGTGGGCGAGCCGACCCCGCTCAAGCCGACGAACCCGCTGGATCTCGCCGGCCAGCTGAAGGCGCCGGTGCTGGGACTCTACGGCGGCAAGGACACCGGCATCACGCACGAGCACGTCGAGAAGATGAAGGCGGCGCTGGCGGCGGCGGCCAATGCCAACGCCAGGGGCTCGCGCTTCATCGTCTATCCCGAGTCCGGCCACGCCTTCCATGCGGACTACCGGCCCAGCTACCGCGAGGCCGATGCGAAGGACGGCTGGCAGAAATGCCTGGACTGGTTGCGGCAGCACGGCGTGGCCTGAGACCGGCAGCGCCATCTTCGCGGTGCCTGCCTCCCCATGGCAGGATTGCAAAGTCCCGGCGGATACGTACAATGCGGCCTTTGACTTATTGCAACATTGTTGCGTTTGCCGCCCGGCGCGATGCGGGCGGAACGGCGGCGCCGCCCGGCACCGCCACCCCGGGAGCCCATCATCCATTCGACGCTTTTGTACATCCTGCTCGCCGCCACGATCTCGGGGGTGGGCAGCATCTTCGGGGCGGCGCTGCTGTCGCTGACGGTGGCGTCCCGCGTGGTCGAGCGCATGGTGAGCTTCTCGGTGGGCGTGCTGCTGGCCACCGCGCTGCTGCATTCGCTGCCCGAGGCGTTCGAGTCCGGCGCCGATCCGCGCGCGCTGTTCGGCACCTTGCTGGCGGGGCTGCTGGGGTTCTTCCTGCTGGAAAAGCTGTCGCTGCTGCGCCATTCGCACCATCACGAAGGTGACGGGCACCACCACCACCACGGCCATGACCGCGAGGAAGCGGGCCGCAGCGGCCTGACCATCCTGGTCGGCGATACCTTCCACAACTTCGCTGACGGCATCGTGATCGCGGCGGCCTTCCTGGCGGACCCGCATATCGGCGTGGTCACCGCGCTGGCGATCGCGGCGCACGAGATCCCGCAAGAGGTGGGCGACTTTATCGTGCTGCTCAACGCCGGCTTTTCCAAGGCGCGCGCCTTCGCCTTCAACCTGCTGTCAAGCCTGGCGGCGATTGCCGGCGGGGTGGTCGGCTACTTCTTGCTGGACCAGCTGAGCGGCTGGATTCCTTACGTGCTGGTGATCGCTGCCAGCAGCTTCGTCTATATCGCCGTCAGCGACCTGATGCCGCAGATGCAGCGCAAGCCGCGCTGGCGCGAATCAGCGATCCAGGTGGTGCTGGTGGCGGCGGGCATCGCGGCCATCGTCTTCATCACCAACGGCGTGCACGAGCAGCACAGCCACCGCGGGCACGGCCACGCCGCGCCCGTCGCCGCGTCACACTAGCCGGCTCAGGCCGCGCCGGTGGCCACCGGCCGTGCCGGGTCGGCGCACCACTCGCTCCACGACCCCGGATACAGCGCCGCGCCGCCCAGGCCGGCCACTTCCAGCGCCAGCAGGTTGTGGCACGCTGTCACACCCGAGCCGCACTGCATCACCGCCTGGCCCGCGGCGTGCGGGCCCAGCACGGCGCCGAATTCCGCGCGCAGGGTCTCGGCCGGCTTGAAGCGGCCATCGGTGTCCAGGTTGTCCTTGAAGAAACGGTTGACCGCGCCCGGGATATGGCCGCCGACGGGGTCCAGCGTCTCGTTCTCGCCGCGGAAGCGGTCGGGCGCGCGCGCATCCACTACCAGCAGCCGCCCGCTGTCGAGATTGGCGACCAGCGCGTCCGCATCGACGGTCGGGACCAGCGACTTGCCGCGGCGGATCTTGCCCGGGAATTCCGGCTCTTCGGCTGCATCGTGCTCCAGCGGCAGGCCGGCCTTGACCCAGGCCTCCTTGCCGCCATCGAGCACCGCCACCGCGTCGTGGCCGATCCAGCGCAGCAGCCACCACAGCCGCGCGGCGAACATGCCGCCCTGGGCGTCGTAGGCGACTACGAGGGTGTCATCGTCGATGCCAAGTGCCTGCAGGCGCGCGACCAGGTCGTCGGCGTCCGGCAGCGGATGGCGGCCGTTGCGACCGGTCGTGGGGCCGGACAACTCGTTGTCCAGGTGCAGGTAGAAGGCGCCGGGCAGGTGGCCGGTGCGGTACGCCTCGCGGCCGGCCGCCGGGTCGGCCAGGTCGAAGCCGCAGTCGATGACGACGCAGCGGCCGGGCCCGGCCAGCAGAGACTGCAGTGCGGTGACGGAAATCAGCGGTTTCTGCATGGGAATCCTGTGCGATCGGAGGAAGAAATCTAAGGCAGTTCGGCTTTCAGAATGCTACACCGCGGCTACACCTCCGGGTGGACTTCCGCCTCCGGCGACTTGACCGGCGTGGCGGGCGTGGGCTTGGCGTCGGTGCCCTGGCGCGCGCGCATCAGCGTGGTGGCGATGCCGCTGGCGATGATCAGCCCCATGCCCAGCCACGACAGCCAGTTCAGCCGATCCGACCAGATCATCATGCCCCACACGCTGGAAAAGACGATGCCGGCGTATTGCAGGTTGGCCGTCAGCAGGGTGTTGCCGCGCTTGTACGCGCGCGTCATCGCGGTCTGGCCCAGCGTGGCCAGGATGCCGATCGCCAGCAGCAGGCCGGCGCCGTACCAGGTGTGCGGGCTGGTGCCGCCCAGCAGCATCCAGACCAGCCCGGCGATCATGCCGACCAGCGAGAAATAAAAAACGATGCGGCCCTCGGGCTCGCCCAGCTGGCCCAGCTGGCGTACCTCGACATAGGCCAGCGCGGTGAACATGCCCGAGATCAGCCCGACCAGGCCGCCGGTCAGCTGGTCCTTGCCCACCGACGGCTGCAGCAGGCAGATCACCCCGGCAAACGACAGCAGGATGGCCAGCACCAGCCGGCGGTCGGCGTTGCCGCCGGTGCCGGCCAGCGCCGCGCTGGCGCCCAGGATCAGCGCGATCCACACCGGCGACATGTAGTTCAGCGTCATCGCGGTGGCCAGCGGCAGCAGCGAGATCGAGGTGAACCAGAGCATCAGCGAGGTCACGCCAAAGACGCTGCGCTTGATATGCGACAGCATGTACGGCGTGCGCACCGGGATCCCGCGCGAGGACAACAGCACCCCCATGATCACCACACTGATCAGGCCGCGGTAGAACACGATCTCGCCGGTGGTGTAGAGATCGGACGCCAGCTTGACGCCAACCCCCATCAGCGAAAAAGCGAAGGCGGCGAACAGCATCCAGAGCGATTGCATGGCGAGGGCGCGGTGAAGCGGGCAGGGAGCGAAAAGAGGGGGGCGGCGCGCGGCGGCATGCGCTGCCGGCACCGGACAATGATTCTAGCAGCGCACATCGCGTCCCAAAACAAAACGGACCGCAGTGGCGGTCCGTTGCGGCTGGCGCTGTGCGGTGATCGCACGCGTCGCGGTTTACCCGCCGTAGGCCATGGCCCGGCGGTACCACTCATGGAAGTGCTGCATGCCGTCTTCCATCGGCGATTGGTACGGGCCGACCTCGCTGGTGCCGCGCTTGAGCAGCGCCAGCCGGCCGGCATCCATGCGCTCGGCGATCTCGTCGTCCTCGATGCAGGTTTCCATGTAGGCGGCGCGCTCGGCCTCGACGAACTCGCGCTCGAACAGCGCGATTTCCTCGGGGTAGTAGAACTCCACCACATTGCGCGTCTTGCGCGGCCCCACCGGGTGCAGCGTCGAGATCACCAGCACGTTGGGGTACCACTCCACCATGATGTTGGGGTAGTAGGTCAGCCAGATCGCGCCGTGCTTGGGCAGCACGCCGTTGTTGAAGCGCAGCACGGCGTCGTGCCATTTCTGGTACGTCGGGCTGCCGGGGCGCTTCAGGCCGGCGTGCAGGCCAACGGTCTGCACGCTGTGCCATTCGCCGAACTCCCACTTGAGGTCGTCGCACGAGACGAAGCTGCCCAGCCCCGGGTGGAACGGCACGACGTGGTAGTCCTCGAGGTAGACCTCGATGAAGGTCTTCCAGTTGTAGTCGCACTCGTGCACCTCGACGTGGTCGAGCATGTAGCCGTCGAAGTTCAGGTCCCTGGCCACCCCCAGCCGGGCCAGGTCGGCGCGCACGTCGCGCGGGCCCTCAAACAGCAGGCCGTTCCAGTTCTGCAGCGGCGAGCGCTTCAGGTGCAGGCAGGGTTGCTGGTCGAAATGCGGCGCGCCGAGCAGTTCGCCCTTGAGGTCGTAGGTCCAGCGGTGCAGGGGGCAGACGATGTTCTGCTTGTTGCCGCGGCCGTTCAGCATGATGGCCTGGCGGTGGCGGCAGACGTTGGACATCAGCTCGACGCCGGCGGCGTTGCGCACCAGCATGCGGCCTTCGTCCTCGGCCTTGAGCGTGTGGTAGTCGCCGGTTTCCGGAACCATCAGTTCATGGCCGACATAGCCCGGACCATGCCTGAACAGCCGTTCGAGTTCTTGTTGATGCAGCGCTTCGTCGAAGTAGACGCCGACGGGCAGTTGCGAATCAGCCGGCGCCAGGTTGAGCGCGGTGCTGAGATTGGACATTATCCCCACTCCCAGATGAACAGGTGAAAGCAGTGAACAACCCAACCATCGAAAATGGAATCGATTTGGGAAAGACTGCCGCCCGGCGGAACGCTCTCGCGACCCCTGGCGGCGAACGAAAGATTGTACCCGACCCAAAAAGTTAAGGGACTGATTTTTTTGCCTTTTTAGCGAAAAAGTCGACCCGGGTCGTCATCGGGGTGCCGTAGCGGCCGCATTCGGAAAGACGACCCGAGCGCACAAGTCACTTATGCAACGATGGCACCCGATCGGGGCACAGCAGACGGCTGCAAGATGGGGCAGCCCCGCGCTTTGGCGTAAAATCCGGGCTTCCCCACCCGGGTTTCCCCCGGTTCCAGATTCCAGGGCCTGATATGCCAAAAACGATGACCGATCCGGTCCAGACCGACAACACCGCCGACGCCGCCGCGGCGCCGCCCGCTTCCTACGAGGCGGCGATGGCCGAACTGGAAACGCTGGTGGCCAGCATGGAAAGCGGCGAACTGCCGCTCGAGGCCTCGCTGGCGGCATACCGCCGTGGCGCTGAACTGGTGCGCTACTGCCAGCAGAAGCTGGAGCGGGTCGAGCAGCAGGTGCGGGTGCTGGAGGGCGACGCGCTCAAGCCGCTGGCGGGCGACAGCAATGGTGCCAACGGTGCACAGGGGACGGACGAGGCATGAGCGACTTCGCACAATGGATGCAGGCGCAGGGCGCGCGCACCGAGGCCGCCCTGCACGCCGCGCTGCCCGATGCCGGCACGGTGCCGCACACCCTGCACGAAGCGATGCGCTATGCTGCGCTGAGCGGCGGCAAGCGCGTGCGCCCGCTGCTGGTCCATGCCGCCGGCGAAGTCAGCGGCGCGGCCCCGGCGGCCTGCGACGCGGCCGCCTGCGCGGTGGAGATGATCCATGCCTACTCGCTGGTCCACGACGACATGCCGTGCATGGACGACGACGACCTGCGCCGCGGCCGGCCCACCGTGCACAAGGCCTATGACGAGGCCACCGCGCTGCTGGTTGGCGATGCGCTGCAGACCCAGGCGTTCATCGTGCTGGCCGAGGCCGGGCCGATTGCGCCCGCGGTGCGGCTGCAGCTGGTGGCCGAATTGGCGCGGGCGTCGGGATCGGCAGGCATGGCCGGCGGCCAGGCGATCGATCTGCAGCACGTGGGCCGGGCCATGACGCGCGACGCGCTCGAGGCCATGCACCGCATGAAGACCGGCGCGCTGTTGCGCGCCAGCGTGCGCATGGGCGCCCTGTGTGGCGAGATCGATGCCCAGGGCCTGGCCGCGCTGGACCGCTATGCGGCGGCCGTGGGATTGGCGTTCCAGGTGGTTGACGATATTCTGGACGTCACCGCGGATACCGCGACGCTGGGCAAGACCGCCGGCAAGGACGCCGCCCATGACAAGCCGACCTACGTGTCGCTGCTGGGCCTGGACGCGGCACGCGAACTGGCCGGGTCGCTGCGCGCCGAGGCGTACGAGGCGCTGGCCGGCTTTGGCGAGCGCGCCGCGCGCCTGCGCGACCTGGCGGACCTGATCGTGCTGCGCACGCATTAAACTGAGAGCCGGCCGAACGGACATCATGACCTACGCACTCCTCAACAAGATTGACGCCCCCGCGGACCTGCGCAAGCTCGACCGGCGCGAGCTGCAGACCCTGGCCGACGAACTGCGCGCCTATGTGCTGGAGTCGGTCTCGCAGACCGGCGGCCACCTGTCGTCCAACCTGGGCACGGTTGAACTGACCATCGCGCTGCACTATGTCTTCAACACCCCGGACGACCGGCTGGTGTGGGACGTGGGCCACCAGAGCTATCCGCACAAGATCCTGACCGGCCGCCGCGAACGCATGCATACGCTGCGCCAGTGGGGCGGCATCTCGGGCTTCCCGCGCCGCAGCGAGAGCGAATACGACACCTTCGGCACCGCGCATTCGTCGACCTCGATCTCGGCCGCGCTGGGCATGGCGCTGGGCGCGCGCACGCTGGGCCAACAGCGCGTCTCGGTGGCGGTGATCGGCGACGGCGCCATGACCGCGGGCATGGCCTTCGAGGCGCTGAACAATGCCGGCGTCTACAAGGACCTGCCGCTGCTGGTGGTGCTCAACGACAACGACATGTCGATCTCGCCGCCGGTGGGCGCGCTCAACCGCCACCTGGCGCGGCTGCTGAGCGGCCAGTTCTACGCGGCCACCAAGAAGGGCATCGAAAAGGTGCTGTCGGTGGCGCCGCCGGTGCTGGAGTTCGCCAAGCGCTTCGAGGAACACGCCAAGGGCATGATGGTGCCGGCGACGCTGTTCGAGGAATTCGGCTTCAACTACATCGGCCCGATCGACGGCCACGACCTGAATTCGCTGGTGCCGACGCTGCAGAACATCCGCCAGCGCGCGCTCGAAGGCGGCGGCCCGCAGTTCCTGCACGTCGTCACCAAGAAAGGCCAGGGCTACAAGCTGGCCGAGGCCGACCCGATCCTGTACCACGGCCCCGGCAAGTTCAATCCCGCCGAAGGCATCCGGCCGGCCGCCAAGCCCGCGCGCAAGACCTACACCCAGGTGTTCGGCGACTGGCTGTGCGACATGGCCGCGGCCGACAAGCGCCTGGTCGGCATCACCCCGGCGATGCGCGAGGGCTCGGGCATGGTCGAGTTCGAGCAGCGCTTCCCGGAGCGCTACTACGACGTCGGCATCGCCGAGCAGCATGCGGTGACCTTCGCCGGCGGCCTCGCCTGCGAAGGACTGAAGCCGGTGGTGGCGATCTACTCGACCTTCCTGCAGCGCGGCTACGACCAGCTGATCCACGACGTGGCGCTGCAGAACCTGCCGGTGGTGTTCGCGCTGGACCGCGCCGGCCTGGTCGGCGCCGACGGCGCGACGCACGCGGGCGCCTACGATATCGCCTACCTGCGCTGCATCCCCAACATGATGGTGATGACGCCGTCCGACGAGAACGAGTGCCGCCAGCTGCTGACCACGGCATTCCAGCAGGACTGCCCGAGCGCGGTGCGCTATCCGCGCGGCTCCGGCCCGGGCGCGGCGATTGCCGCCGACCTGGCCCCGGTGCCGGTGGGCAAGGGCGTGGTGCGGCGCGAGGGCGGCGCGCGCGCCGGGCAGCGCGTCGGCTTCCTGGCGTTCGGCTCGATGGTGCAGCCCGCGCTGGGCGCGGCCGGGGCGCTGGACGCGACCGTGGCCGACATGCGCTTCGTCAAGCCGCTCGACGTGGCGCTGGTCAAGCGCCTGGCTGCCGAGAACGACTACCTGGTGACGGTGGAAGAGGGCAGCGTGATGGGCGGCGCGGGCAGCGCCGTGCTCGAGGCGCTGGCCGAGGCCGGCATCGACAAGCCGGTGCTGACGCTGGGCCTGCCCGACCGCTTCGTCGACCATGGCGATCCGGCCTACCTGCTGCAGCAATGCGGCCTCGACGCGGCCGGCATCGAACGCTCGGTGCGCGAGCGTTTCGGGCTGGACCAGCCCAAGGTCACGGTCGCCTCGCGCGTGGCCTGACACCCTGCCAGACCTAGGGAATTCGGGACCCCGCACGACGGGTGCGTCGGAATTCCCTTAAACTCCGTTTTTTGTGTTCGCAGCTGCGGGCCGGCACGCCAGTGCCGGGTCCCGTGGTTTCACACTCGTTGCGCGGCATGGAGGGACTGCGAAAATGCCGCGACCGTAAGGGCTGGCGCTGTGCTGGCGCCGCCCTGGAGGAAACCGTAGATGAATGACATCAACCCCGCCTTCATCATGCCCGACGTCCAGTCGAGCCCCGACACCCGCCAGATCCCGATCCAGCGTGTCGGCGTGAAGGGCGTGCGCTATCCCGTGACCCTGAAGACCCCGGCCGGCATCGTGCCGACCGTCGGCACCTTCAACCTCGACGTGCACCTGCCCGCCGACCAGAAGGGCACGCATATGTCGCGTTTCGTGGCGCTGCTGGAAGAAGAGCGCGCGCCGCTGGAACTGGCCAGCTTCCGGCTGATGCTGGACAAGATGCTGGAAAAGCTCGAAGCCGAGGCCGGCCGCATCGAGGTTACGTTCCCGTACTTCATCAGCAAGATCGCGCCGGTGTCCGGCGTGGAGTCGCTGCTGGACTACGAAGTCACGCTGACCGGCGAGGTGCGCGACGGCGCCACGCGGGTGTTCCTGAAGGCGCTGGTGCCGGTGACCAGCCTGTGCCCGTGCTCGAAGAAGATCTCGCAGTACGGCGCGCACAACCAGCGCTCGCATATCACCATGAACGTGGAGCTCGCCGGCGAACTGCCGGTGGAAGCGCTGGTGCGCATGGCCGAGGAAGAGGCTTCGTGCGAACTGTGGGGGCTGCTCAAGCGGCCCGACGAGAAGTTCGTGACCGAGCGTGCCTACGAGAACCCCAAGTTCGTCGAGGACCTGGTGCGCGACATCGCCATGCGGCTGAACGCGGATGACCGCATCGTGGCTTATGTGCTGGAGGCGGAGAACTTTGAGTCGATCCACAACCACAGTGCGTATGCGGTGATCGAGCGGGACAAGCGCGTCGGCTGATCGTTGCCGCGGCTTGGAAAAGCCACCGCGTAGTGCGGTGGCTTTTTTCTGGCGCGTCAGGCGGCGGACGGCAACCGGATATCGGCCAGGTCCCAGCGCGGCGTCACGCCATAGCCGTATTCATGCCGCGCCAATTCCGGCGCGGCCTGCAGGCGCATCGCGCCGGCGAACGCAATCATTGCGCCGTTGTCGGTGCAGAAGGCCAGGTCAGGGTAATACACCTCGAGCTTGCGCTGCCTGCCCAACTGGTCCAGCCGGTCGCGCAGTTGCCGGTTGGCGCCGACGCCGCCCGCCACCACCAGCCGCTTGTGCCCGGTCTGCTTGAGCGCCGCCATCGACTTGGCCGCCAGCACATCGACGATCGCCTCGACAAAGGCACGCGCCAGGTTGGCGCGGTCCTGCTCGCAGGTATTGGCCAGCTTGCGGGTTTGCGTCAGCACCGCGGTCTTCAGGCCGGCGAAGGAAAAATCGAGGTTGCCCGAATGCAGCATCGGGCGCGGCAGCTCGAATGCGCCGGGCACGCCGAACTCGGCCAGGCGCGACACTTCCGGCCCGCCCGGATAGCCCAGGCCCAGCAGCTTGGCGGTCTTGTCGAACGCCTCGCCGGCGGCGTCGTCCAGGGTTTCGCCCAGCAGCGTGTAGTCGCCGATGCCGCGCACTTCCATCAGCTGCGTATGCCCGCCCGACACCAGCAGCGCCACGAACGGGAACGGCGGCGGCTCGCGCGTCAGCAGCGGCGACAGCAGGTGCCCTTCCAGGTGATGCACGCCCACCATCGGCACGTTCAGCGCGAAGCCCAGCGCATTGGCCACCGACGCGCCGACCAGCAGCGCGCCGGCCAGCCCGGGGCCCTGGGTGAAGGCGATCGCGTCGATGTCCTGGCGGGTGCGGCCGGCGTCGGCCAGCACCTGCTCCAGCAGCGGCAGCACGCGCCGGATATGGTCGCGCGATGCCAGCTCGGGGACCACGCCGCCGTAGTCGCGGTGCATGGCGATCTGCGAGTGCAGCGCGTGCGCGAGCAGGCCGGCGCCGGTGTCATAAAGGGCGAGGCCGGTTTCGTCGCAGGAAGATTCGATGCCGAGGACAAGCATGGGAGCATGACGCCGTCGCCGCTCAGGGAAACAGCCGTCGAAACAAGGGTTTGCAGGAAGCGCGCAGGGTAGCACAGCGGCGCGCGGCGCGCTTTTCGCTACAATCTGCCCTTTCTCAGGCGGTGGCAAGACACATGGATTCGCGAGGCGTGCAATGAGCGGGGCAGCCCAGGCCCGGACCGGCCGGTATGACGTGGCGGTGCTGGGCGCCGGCGCCGCGGGCATGATGTGCGCCGCCGTGGCGGGGCAGAACGGCGCGCGCGTGGTGCTGATCGACCATGCCACCCGGCTCGCCGAGAAGATCCGCATCTCCGGCGGCGGCCGCTGCAATTTCACCAACCTGCAGGCCGGTCCCGCCAATTACCTGTCGTCCAATCCGCACTTCTGCCGCTCGGCGCTGGCGCGCTACACGCCACAGGATTTCCTTGGCCTGATGCGCCGCTACGGCATCGACTGGCACGAGAAGCATCGCGGCCAGCTGTTCTGCAACGACAGCGCCGAAGACGTGATCGCCATGCTGCGCGCCGAATGCGACGCGGGACAGGTGCGCTGGCAGACCGGCTGCACGGTGGCGGAAGTCCGGCGCGAGGGGGATGACTTCCTGTTGCTCACCGCCGCGGGCACGGTCCGCGCCGGGGCCCTGGTGGTGGCCACCGGCGGCCTGTCGATCCCCAAGATCGGCGCGACGGACTTTGGCTACCGCATTGCACGGCAGTTCGGGCTGGGCATCGTCGAGACCCGCCCGGCGCTGGTGCCGCTGACCTTCGATGGCAGGGACTGGGCCCCGTTCGCGCCGCTGGCAGGGGTGTCGCTGGAAGTGGATATCGCCAGCGGCAGCGGCAAGGCCGCCGGCGCGTTCCGCGAGGACCTGCTGTGGACGCACCGCGGCCTGTCGGGGCCGGCGGTGCTGCAGATCTCCAGCTACTGGCGTGCCGGCACGCCGATCGCCATCGACCTGTTCGACGGCGAGGACGCCGCCGCGTGGCTGCTGGCGCAAAAGGCCGGCAGCCGCAAGCACCTGGGCAACCTGCTGGCGCAGCGGCTGCCATCGCGGCTGGCCGATGCGTGGTGTACCGCCGCGGGCGTCGCGGCGACGATGCCGCTGCACGATGTGACCGACAAGGCCCTGCGCAAGCTGGGCGCCGCGCTCAACGACTGGCGCATCGTGCCGTCCGGCACCGAGGGTTACCGCAAGGCCGAAGTCACGCTGGGTGGGGTCGATACGCGCGCGCTGTCGTCGGCCACCATGATGGCGCGCGACGTGCCGGGCCTGTATTTCATTGGCGAAGTGGTCGACGTGACCGGCTGGCTGGGCGGCTACAACTTCCAGTGGGCCTGGGCCTCGGCGGTGGCGGCGGGGCAGGCTGCGGCAGAGTCGGCACGGACGGCGCGGGCGGGTCAGTCGGTGGCCTGAGGCGGAGCCCTGATGTCCCGGATGCGCCCTATCCGCCACGTGCGCGGTGTCCATTTCGCGCCACTTCCGCGCCGAATTGTTGGTGCTACAATTCCGAACTTCGTATCGCTGCCATCCCGAGAGTCCTTTCATTTCCGGCCAAATGACTACGATCCGTCTCAAGGATAACGAGCCTTTCGAAGTTGCCCTGCGCCGTTTCAAGCGCACCATCGAGAAGAACGGGCTGCTCCCGGAGTTGCGGGCCCGCGAGTTTTACGAAAAACCGACCGCCGCGCGCAAGCGCAAGAAGGCTGCCGCAGAGAAGCGCCATTACAAGCGCATCCGCAGCCAGATGCTGCCGAAGAAGCTGTACTGACGCTGGCTTCGCGCTTGTTCCTCACCCGCTGTGGCGTCGGCTCGGCGGGTTTTTGCGTTGTGGGCCTTGCAGAGCGCGGCATCCGTCGCCATGTGTAAGCGCCCGCCTACTTTCTGGAAGATCACGATGTCCCTCAAAGCCCGTATCAGCGAAGACATGAAGACCGCCATGCGCGCCCGCGAAACGGAGCGCCTTGGCACCATCCGCTTGCTGCTGGCAGCGATCAAGCAGCGCGAAGTCGATGAGCGCGTGGAACTGGACGACACCGCGGTGCTTGTCGTGGTCGAAAAGCTGATCAAGCAGCGCAAGGACTCGATCGCGCAGTTCCAGCAGGCAGGCCGCAACGACCTGGCCGATAAGGAGCTCGCCGAGGTTGAGGTGCTGAAGGTTTACATGCCCGCGGCGCTGTCCGATGCCGAAGTGGCCGCCGAGGTGGAGCAGGCGGTCGCCGCCACCGGTGCCGCGGGTCCTCAGGACATGGGCAAGGTGATGGGCGTGCTCAAGGGCAAATTGGCTGGCCGTGCCGACATGACCGCCGTATCGGCCCTGGTCAAGGCGGCGCTTGCACCAAAGTAAATACTGATTTAATCGGTTGTAAGCACGATGTGGGCAAAATCCTGGGTGATTGCAGGAGTTGCGTGCAGATGTGAAGCAATCCGGGCGGCAGTACCCCGCTGCACTACAATAATCCGATAGCAGCCGGGCGCCGCACCGGTCACGCATTCCAAAAAGGGCCGCCCGCCGTGGGACGGCCAAGCCTCAGGACGGTCAGTCGGGTGATTCCGCAATCCTTTATTCAGGACCTGCTCAACCGTGTCGACATTGTCGATGTGGTGGGCAAGTATGTGCAGCTGAAAAAGGGCGGCGCCAATTTCATGGGCCTGTGCCCGTTCCATAACGAAAAGTCCCCGTCGTTCACGGTGTCGCCGACCAAGCAGTTCTATCACTGCTTCGGCTGCGGCGCCCATGGCTCGGCCATCGGCTTCCTGATGGAGTTTTCGGGCCAGTCCTATCCGGAGGCGGTGCGGGAGCTGGCCCAGTCGGTCGGCATGACCGTGCCGGAAGAGCGCGACCGCCTGCCGCCCGGCCAGCGTGCCGAGCAGCAGGCGCGCTCGGTGGCGCTGTCCGACGCCATGGCCCGCGCCACCGATTTCTACCGCCGCCAGCTGCGCGGCGCCCCGCAGGCCATCCAGTACCTGAAGGGCCGGGGGCTGACCGGCGAGATTGCCGGTCAGTTCGGCCTGGGCTATGCGCCGGACGACTGGCAGGGGCTGGAAGCGGTGTTCGGCAGTTATCGCGACGACAATGTGGCGGCGCCACTGGTCGAGGCGGGCCTGCTGATCGAAAGTGACAAGCGCGACGCGGACGGCAAGCCGCGGCGCTACGACCGCTTCCGCGACCGCATCATGTTTCCGATCCGCAACACCAAGGGCGCGGTGATCGGCTTTGGGGGTCGCGTCATGGGGCAGGGCGAGCCCAAGTACCTGAACTCGCCCGAGACCCCGCTGTTCAGCAAGGGCACGGAGCTGTACGGGCTGTTCGAGGCCCGCCATGCAATCCGGGAAACCGGCTATGTCCTGGTGGTCGAAGGATATATGGACGTCGTGGCGCTGGCCCAGCTCGGTTTTGCCAATGCCGTCGCCACCCTGGGCACGGCGTGCACGCCTGTGCACGTGCAGAAGCTGCTGCGCCAGACCGATGCGGTGGTGTTCTCGTTCGACGGTGACTCGGCCGGCCGACGCGCCGCCAGGCGGGCGCTGGAAGCCTGCCTGCCCCACGTGGCCGACAACAAGACCATCCGTTTCCTGTTCCTGCCGGCCGAGCACGACCCCGACAGCTATGTGCGCGAAGAGGGCACCGAAGCCTTTGCCGCGCAGGTGCGCAATGCGATGCCGCTGTCGCGCTTCCTGCTGCAATCGGTCACCGAGGAACTCGATCTGCGCCAGCCTGAGGGCCGTGCGCGCGCCCAGTACGAGGCCAAGCCGTTGCTGCAGGCCATGCCCGCGGGTGGGCTGCGGCTACAGATTGTGCGCGAACTTGCCGATGCCACGGGGACGACCCCGGCGGAGATCGAGGCGATCTGCGGCCTGCGCAGCGATCCGGCGCGGGTCGGTCGCTTCGCCCAGCCGCGTCCGCGCGCGCGCCGACAGGCCCCGACCGGCCTGGAGCAGCGGGTGATCCAGCTGCTGATGTGCTACCCGGCGCTGTCGGCGCGGCTCGATGAAGATGCGCGCGCGCTGCTGCTGGACGGGGAAGGCGCGGACAGCGAAGTGCTGGCGCACCTGGTCAGCGCGTGCGACGGCGTCGAGGGCGAGGTGAACTTTGCGGCCTTCAGCGAGCACCTGGCCCAGTCGCCATATGCCGAGGTATATGCCGCGGCGCGCACGGCGGTGCTGCGAGAAGAGATTGAAGAAGCACCCGCCATACAGGATTTCGACGCGGCCATCACCAAGTTGCTGGCCGAGCCGCTGCGGCGCGAACTCGACAGCCTGCAGGCCGAAGTGGTGGCCGGCACGGCCGACGAAGCGGCCAAGCAGCGCATGCGCTGGCTGGTGGGTGAAATCCACCGGCGGCGCCAACTGGGCTGAGGCGCCGGCGGGCGCCCTGGCCTTCAACCGGGAGGCGGCAGCAAGCGTTGGATGAGCATTGGATCAGGGACCGGGCCCGGCTGTGCCGAGCTTAAGCCTTGATTTTTCAGGTGAAAACCTCACCTGACAGGGAGCCGGCTATGCGTGGCGTGCTACAATAGCCGGTTTGGATTGCGAAATCTTTCTCTCCAGTTCTGGTGAAAGTGAGCGTGCCAATGGCAAAGGCCAAAGCAACCGAAAGGGTTACCTCTAAAGCTCCCCAATCAGGGAGCGGCAAGGCGTCTGTGAAAACCACGGCGGCGAAGACATCGACCGCGACCGTCAAGACGCCAGCCCGGTCTGCGCCATCAAAGTCCGTGCGCCGCGCGCAAGCGCCCGCCGTGACGACTCCCACCAGAACCCGCACATCCAAAGAGACAAAGGCCTCGACTTCGGCACGCGAGAGCGGCAAGAGCGCCAGTACGAGCGGCAAGGTTGCCGCGTCTGCATCAGCATCTGCACCAGTGAAAGGCAAGAGTATCACCGTGGCGAAACAGCAGAATACCGAAGTCGAGAGCAAGCGAGCGGCAGCCGCCGGCGCCAAGAGCGGAGGCGCCAAGCAAGGCGCGGCCACTACGGCAACCAAGGCGCGTGCCGCGACCCCTGCATCCGTTGCATCCGAGCGTCCCGCTGCGCCGGCAATCAAGCCGGAGCCGAAAAAGCGTGGCCGCAAGCCCAAGGCCGAGATGCAGCACGACGACAGCACAACAGACGACGTGACTGAAGAGTTTTACGAGAACGATACGCGCCCGGCGGCAACACCAGCCGCGGCGCCGAAGACCGAAAAGCAGAAAGCCAAGGACCGCAAGGCCAAGGAAAAGGCCCTGCTCAAGGAGTTCGCCTCGACCCAGCAAGGCACCGAGGAAGAACTCGAGCTGCGTCGCCAGAAGCTCAAGGCGCTGATCAAGCTCGGCAAGTCGCGCGGCTACCTGACCTACGCGGAAATCAACGATCACCTGCCGGACGACATGGTCGATTCGGAAACGATCGACACGCTGGTCGCCACGCTGAACGACATCGGCATCGCCGTCTATGAACAGGCGCCCGATGCCGAGACGCTGCTGCTCAACGACAACGCCCCGTCCGCCACCAGCGAGGAAGAAGCCGAGGAAGAGGCCGAGGCGGCCTTGTCCACGGTGGACTCCGAGTTCGGCCGCACCACCGACCCGGTGCGCATGTACATGCGCGAGATGGGCACGGTCGAGCTGCTGACGCGCGAAGGCGAAATCGAGATCGCCAAGCGCATCGAGGCCGGCCTGAAGGACATGGTGATGGCGATTTCGGCTTGCCCGGTCACCATCTCCGAGATCCTGGCCCATGCCGAGCGCGTCGCCAACGACGAGATCAAGATCGACGAATTCGTCGACGGCCTGATCGACCCGAACGCCGAGGAAGTGGCCGAGTCCCCGGCCGCGGCCGCCGCGCCCGCCGCCGATGAAGAGCTCGATTCCGACGACGACGAAGACGCCGACGAGGAAGACGACGAGGAAGGCGGTGCCGGCGCCGGTGCCTCAGCGCGCCAGCTGGAAGAACTGAAGCAGAACGCGCTGGAGAAATTCCGCGTGATCGCCGAGCAGTTCGACAAGATGCGCCGTGCGTTCGAGAAGGAAGGCTACAACTCCAAGCCCTACGTCAAGGCCCAGGAAGCGATTCAGGCCGAACTGATGGGCATCCGCTTCACCGCCCGCAACGTCGAGCGCCTGTGCGACACGCTGCGCGGCCAGGTGGACGAAGTGCGCAAGCTCGAACGCGCCATCCTGAATACCATCGTGGACAAGTGCGGCATGCCGCGCGCCGATTTCGTCGCCCGCTTCCCGGGCAACGAGACCAATCTCGAGTGGATCCACACCGTGGTTGCCGATGGCAAGCCGTACAGCACCATCGTCGAGCGCAACGTGCCGGCCGTGCACGAGCTGCAGCAGAAGCTGATCGACCTGCAGGCCCGCGTGGTGCTGCCGCTGAAGGAACTGAAGGGCGTCAACCGCAAGATGGCCGAAGGCGAGCGGCGCGCCCGCGAAGCCAAGCGCGAGATGACCGAGGCCAACCTGCGCCTGGTGATCTCGATTGCCAAGAAGTACACCAACCGCGGCCTGCAGTTCCTTGACCTGATCCAGGAAGGCAACATCGGCCTGATGAAGGCGGTGGACAAGTTCGAATACCGCCGCGGCTACAAGTTCTCGACGTATGCCACGTGGTGGATCCGCCAGGCCATCACGCGCTCGATCGCCGACCAGGCGCGCACCATCCGCATCCCGGTGCACATGATCGAGACCATCAACAAGATGAACCGCATCTCGCGCCAGATCCTGCAGGAAACCGGCAACGAGCCGGATCCGGCAACGCTGGCCGAGAAGATGGAGATGCCGGAAGACAAGATCCGCAAGATCATGAAGATCGCCAAGGAACCGATCTCCATGGAAACGCCGATCGGTGACGACGACGACTCCCATCTGGGCGACTTCATCGAGGACACCAACACGCTGGCCCCGGCCGAGGCGGCGCTGCACGGCTCCATGCGCGACGTCGTCAAGGACGTGCTGGACTCGCTCACGCCGCGCGAAGCCAAGGTGCTGCGCATGCGCTTCGGCATCGAAATGAGCACCGACCACACGCTGGAAGAGGTCGGCAAGCAGTTCGACGTCACGCGTGAACGGATCCGCCAGATCGAGGCCAAGGCCCTGCGCAAGCTGCGCCACCCGAGCCGCTCGGACAAGCTGAAGAGTTTCCTGGAAGGCAACTAAACGCTTCCAAGGGCCTCTAGCTCATGCCTGGTTAGAGCAGCGGACTCATAATCCGTTGGTGCCGTGTTCGACTCACGGGAGGCCCACCAATGCAGTCGGAAAGGGGTTACGGTGAATGCCGTAGCCCCTTTTTTCATGGCGGCGCCGCCCCGCGTTGCGCATCCAGCGCCTGGCCAGCGCTGTCATGGCTGTGGCAGACGGCAATTCATCGCCGCACCGCCGTCAATGCTCCAGCACCATCCTGACCGCATCGTGATCGCTCGGCATCTGTTCGATCAGCTCGACCGTCGCCGACACCTGCCGCTTCGCCAGCACGACAAAGAAGTCGAGCTCTCGCTCCTGGCGCCCGCGGTGGGTGGCCTTGCCGCAGTAGAAGACCTGGCGGTACGCATACCTCAGCCTGGCCTGGGTACGATCGTTTTCGCGCCCCAGCATCGCGCTGATGTCTTCCGGGCTGGCGTTGAAGTCGCCACCGATGACGATGAGGTCGTACTTCTCGTAGCAGCTGGCCTTGTCGAAAGCGCGCAGCAGCGCGCGCGTGTCGCCGTTCTGCGGCGCGGCGATCGAATGCCATGAAATGAACAGCACCTTGTCGATGGCGACGCCGCTGGCGGTGCGGCCGGCGACGCCACCTGCAAGCACCACGCCGTCCCGCTCGTCGACAATGTCGACCTGCGTGGCGCGCACCTGCGCCGCGAAGGTTGTCTCCAGCAACACGTATGGAGTGCAGCGCTCATCGTATGCCCCGACCGTGCATCCATCAAACACCTTCCAGTTGGCGGCGGCACCGCTGCTCACCAGCTTCTCGCTGCCGCCCTCCTGCAGCATGATGATGGTGGGACCGGTCGCGGCCATGCGGTCGATGGCGCGCTGCTTGTCTGCGCGCGTGTGGTTGCCCTGGCTGTTCCACGAATAGACGATGATCTTCGACATGGTGTTCCCCTTGCTCGTCAGGCCTTGCCGCGGACTCCCGCTGAAACGGGCTGGCGCAGGCGCGGCGTCGGCGGATGATCGGTCATTGCGCCAGATGCGGGAGATGCGGTGACAGCGTCAGCACAGCGCGGCGGTGGCGACCTTCCAGCGACGCAGCCGGTCCTCCAGGCCGTTGGTGCCGCCGTTGATGCGCCGCGTCAGCGCGATGAAATCGCCGCTGTCGGCGAGCGCGTTGCAGCCGTGCGCGCGCCACCACCACGCCGCCGAGCGCGCGGCCCAGGCGTCCTGTTCGAGCAGTTCGGGCGTGGCGGTCACGTCGACGCCCAGCGCCGCGGCGCACGCCGCGTAGTTGGCGCGGCCGGTGATCTGGATCAGCCCCCGGCCGCGGAAGCGCTTGCCATCGCCCGGTCGCACGTTGCCGAGCACCATGGCCTTGCGCGAAGGCGGCTCGTACAGCGCCTGCGCCGGCGTCGGTCCCCACAGCTCATGGGTGAACTGGAAGCCGAGCGACTCGTGGCCGGTCTGTGCCAGGAAGGCGGCGATGCGTGCCGCGCCCGCGATGTCGTAGGCCTGCATGGCGTCGCGCAAGCGGGGGAACCAGCGCGCGCACTGCGGCTCGCTCAGGCCGGTGGCGGCGCGGAACTGTTCTGGTGTCATTTGCATCGGCTGGTCTCCTTGTAGTGATGGCGTGCTGTGTTAGCGGTGGCTCATGTCGGTGCCGGCACGGCTACTGCGCGGGCCACGTGCCGTTGGCCACCAGGGTGTCGATGGTGTGTTGCAGCGGGTCGGCGCTGACGCTGAATTCGCCCGCGAACGGGCGATCGACCGCGAGCAGGAAGAAGAACGCCAGGCCGATGGTGACGGCCCAGGCGGTGATCAGCGCCAGGTTGAAGGGCGTGGCCGGCAGCACGTACAGCAGCGCGAACGACAGCGCGCTGACGATGACGATCACGCCCCACAAGGTGTTGGGCATCGCGGCGTGCAGCGTCAGGACCCGCTGCTGGCGGTACTTGACCATCTCGTTGACACGCGTCAGCACCTCCGCCAGCAGCACGGTCTGGCGGCTGTCCAGCGGACGGATCCGGTTGGCCAGGTCGAACATCGCGTCAAAGCGCTGTTCGGTGTGCGCATCGGGCTTGCCGTGGCGCTGCATCTGCGGCCATTCCTGGTGCACCACCATGACCAGGTAGGTGCGCAAGGCCTGGCCGGCGGCATCGGCGGCGCTGCTGTCGAACGCGGCCAGGTCGCGCGCCAGTTCGCCCGCCGCGGCGGCTTCGGCGGCTACGGTGCGGTCGGCGGAGTTGTAGGTGTCCCAGACGTTGATGGCGGCAAAGGCCACCAGCAGCGAGTTGATGGTGGTGATGATCGAGACCATCGACACCGCCATCGCGCGCTGCTCGGCATCGATTTCGATCAGCGTGAAGCGGCGGGCGATGGCATAGCCGGCCAGCACCAGCACCACGATGGCCGACACCACGAGCGCGGCCATGCCGGTGCTGGGCAGGCTGTAGAGAAACAGCATGGCGTTCACTCCTTGCGCGGTTCGCGCGGCGCGTTGCCGCGCACCGCGGTTTCGACGATCTCGACGATGCGCTGCAGCAGCCGATGCACGGCGGTCGCGGAGAAGCCGCCCAGCATCGACAGCGCCGGCTTGCCGAAGCTGCGCATGCCGGCCGAGTCGAACAACTGCGGCGGCAGCATCTCTACCAGGATCAGGCCGGACATGACGCCAAGGATCAGTTGCGCGGCGTAGGCGGCGTCGTACTTGGGGTCATAGGTGCCCTTGGCGATATAGCCGTGGACCTGGAACAGCGAGGCGAACGAGGCCCCCAGCCCGGCGCAGAACAGCAGGAACAGCATGTTGAACAGCAGCGTGCGGCCCGACGAGGCCAGGATGCCCGCGCGCATGTTCTCCATCGACACCTCGGCGGGCAGGCCGGTCAGCACTACCGCCAACAGGCAGCACACCGCGGTGCCGGTCAGGGTGCGCACCAGCGGCACCGGTCCGAGGCAGGCGAGCGGATGCGCGCGGCGGCGCTCGTCGTCGAGCAGCGCGATGCATTGCGGCGTGGCAGGCGCGATGGCCCGGGCAAGGTCCTGGTGAAGCTGCGCGAGCTGCCGCGTGGAAGCGGCCGGCACGTCTTGCGGTAGCGACGAAGGTGCTGGCGCGGCGGCGCCTGCCGGCAGCGACGCATCGCCGGCCGCGGCCGCCTCGCGCTCTTGACCGAGCAGCACGATCCAGCCCGCAGGCAGCGGGAGGCCCAGCCGCAAGGCATGGCTCGCCATGGCTTCGCATTCATGCCGAAGTTGCCCGTCAAGGGTCAGCAGGCTGGCCGGCGCAGCCGCAAGTCCGCGCGGCCATGCCGGCGCCGGCGTTGCCGCCGCCGGGCTGGCTGCCCCGGAATTTGCCGCGGCGGAAGCGGCGCGGCGCAATGGCGCCGAGGTGAAATCGAGAGTGCGCATGATGTCGGAAGACGGAAGCGGCGGCCCGGCACGCCGGGCCGCATTGCCCGCGAAGCGGGAAGGCGCGTGCTACTGCGGACGGCCCAGCAGGCGCTGCAGGTTCTGCAGCTGCGGCAGGCCGACGCCAAAGCGGTTCTCGGGGTCGTGCGCCACGATCGGCGAGCTGATGGCGCGGATCAGCTGGAACAGCGCCGCGACGCGGCGCGGTCCGCGCGGCCCCATCCACGCGGCCAATTGCGGATCGGACAGCAGCAGCGCCGCCAGTCCCGCGATATGGGGCGCGGCCATCGAGGTCCCGGAGTCGGGCATGAAGGCGGCGCCCGGCACGGTCGAAATGATCCCCACGCCAGGGCCGCACACGGCGATCTGCGGGCCGAAGCACGAGAACGTCGGCGCAAACAGCCCGGCGCGCGTGGCAGCATGCTGTACCACCTGCGTACGCTCCCAGACGTCATGCGGCAATTCGCTCTGCAGGCCCAGCGCCGATACCGCCAGCACCGACGGCGAGGCCGCCGGGTACTGCACCGGCCCGCCCGAATTCCCTGCGGCGACGATGCAGGCCACGCCGCTGTGCACGGCCTCGATCAGTTTCTGCTCCACCGCCTGCGACGGCTGGGGCGCGCCAAGGCTCAGGTTGACCACGTCGATGTCGTGGTCGACGCAGTAGTCGAGTGCCTGCAGCAGCGTGCTGAACTGCCCGCCGGGAAAGATCTTGAGCGCATGCATCTCTGCCTCGGGCGCGAAACCCAGCATGGTGGCCTGGGCCTCGGCAGACGCGCGGCCCGGCTCGCCCGGCTGCGGCCGCGCGCCGATCACGCCGGCGCAGTGCGAGCCATGGCCGATGGTGTCGAGGCGCCAGGTGTCGTCGGTGCCGGTGCCGGTCAGGTCCCTGCCATGGCGGATATGCGCCAGCAGCGGGTGCGCGGCATCGGCGCCGGAATCGACCACCGCGACGCGCACGCCGCGGCCGCCGAAGCTGCGCGTGAGCCGGTCCAGTCCCATCAGCCGCTGGCCCCAGCCGAAGCGCGCCTGCGGCGGCACGTCGGGATTCGGTTGCGACAACGGCGTCACGCGCACCACGTTGGGCTGGCCGGACACCACCTGGGGCGACAGCAGGTACTTGTTCCAGTAGCCGCTGAGCGGCCGCACGAACAGCGAGCGCGCCGGCCCGGCTTGCTGCTGCACCAGCGCCAGCGTGGCTTCGCCGCTGGCGTCGGTGGTGGCGGTCGCGGGAAAGCCATCGCCCGCGAGCGTGATGGCCACGCCCGCCAGCGGCGCGTCGCCGGTGCCCAGCACGCGCACCAGCACCTGGCGCGACACCGGGCCGTCGAAGGCCGATTGCGGATGCAGCCGGTCGGAGGTCTCGACTTCGGACTTGCGGCCATAGCCGAGCGGATGGTCTTCCTCGACGATCATGTGCGGCGGCGCCGTGGCCTGCAGCATCTGCGCGTGCGCGGCGTCGAGCTTGACCACATAGGTCTTGGCGGCCTCGTCGGGGCGCACCGAATGCAGGTGCGTGTTCTTGTGGCCTTCGACCACGTCCACGATTTCCACACCGGGCAGCTGCGTGACCGTGCTGTGCAGTTCGCCAGCCGACATCGGCGTCACGCCCGCCTGCTGCGCCAGCGCGTGGCGCCGCGGCGCGATCAGGTATTGCTTGCGGCCAGCGTCCAGCGCCACGGCCTCGCGGCCAGCCGAGCCGCCATGGCTGCCTGCGCCGGCGCGCGCGGCGTCAGCTTTCTTGTCTCGTTCCATTTGCTTTCTCCACCGGCGCCAGCAGGCGCGCGTATCGGTTCGGGCGGGCCGGCGCGTTAACGCGGGCCCGCGGCGAGGCGCCGTCAGGCGCCTGGGGTCATGCGCAGGGCATCCTGTGCGCGGTCATGCGTAGACCACTTGGGGCTGGGCCGAGAACGGCAGCAGCCCGCCGAGATGGCCGGCCACGGTGCCGATCTGCTGGCCCACATTGGCATTGCCCAGCAGGCCGCCCACGGCATGGCCAAGGGTCGGCGCCACCGCGCCGATCAGCGAACCGAACACGCCCTGCGGTGCCAGCGCAACCTGCGGCTGGGCCGAGAACGGCAGCAGCCCGCCGAGATGCCCGGCCACGGTGCCGATCTGCTGGCCCACGCCGGCGTTGCCCAGCAGGCCCCCCACGGCATGGCCGAGGGTCGGTGCCACCGCGCCGATCAGCGAACCGAACACGCCCTGCGGTGCCAGCGTGACGGTGGGCAAGGCAGAGAACGGCAGGTAGCGGGCGCCTTCGCGGACGATGTTGGCGCCGTGAATGGCCACCGTGGGATAGCCGGCGGCAGTGCCGGCCGCCTGGATGAACCCCGGGGCGTGGGTCGAGATGACGGTGCCGATCGGGCCGGTATGGCCGGGCTCGGGGAACGTAATATGCTGGGCCAGCGCGCCGGCGGCGGCGCCGGCGACATGGCCGATCACCGGGTTCACGTAGTGCGTGACCACGGCCTGCACGCCGTCACGCACAGCCGGGGCCACCGCGTCGTTCATCGCGCTCTGCGGCACCAGCATCGGCTGCGCGGAGAACGGCAGCAGGCTGCCGATGCCGCTGACGAGATTGCCGAGAACACCCTGCGGCGCCAGTACGGCAGTGTGGATGGGGTAGGTCATGACGACTCCTTTGAGCAACTGCGTGGATTGAGTGAATTGAGGCGGCGCCGCGCGTAGCGGGCGCCGATGCCGCGCCTGTCGCCTTGCTGCGCATTTGCGCGGCACCGGGGCAGGTGGACTCATTCTTGGTTTTTGGCCCGCGCTATCGCCATTGGGCAAATGCGGTATTGGCAGTGGATAATGCCGGGCAACAATCAGAATTAAAAATCGCGCAGCATGAATTGGCTTTTAAATACAAAAGCCAGCACCTAGAATTCGCCACTGCTGCCCGCATCCGGATATTCCGGATCGCACTGTCGGGAAGTGCGAACCACCATGCCGGCGCAACACCGCAAGACATCGAAAAAAAAGCAGTGATCTGGAGCCCGACCGGGCCGCCCCCGGTGCCGCTCGTAGGTCCGAACTAGCCTTGCACTAAGGGTCCTGTGATGCACTGACGCACAGTTAGACGCGCGGCTGCCGCTCCTGCGACGGAACCATTCGTTCCAACGCATGGAGCCCTCCGCATGAACCTCACCACGCGGGAAGAGACGGTGCTCGCCTGCATTGCCCGTGGCATGAGCGATCGCGAGATCGCCGCACGTCTTGCATTCTCGGTATCGACGGCGCGCAAGCACCGCGAGCATCTGCTCGCGAAAATGCAATTGCGCAAATCCTCGCAATTGACGATGTACTATCTCGCGCGCCAGCGCGAGCTGTTTAAAAAAGCGGGCCCGCTCCCGCGGATAATCCATTCTCGCAACGCGAACGTGAATATCTGGAATGGCTGGGGCGCGGCCTGAGCGACAAGGAAATCGCACGCGCGCTGGGCATCAGCGACCAGACCGCGCGCACCCATCGCGCGCGGCTGCTGCAGAAGACGGGCGCAGGCAATGTCTGCGCCCTGCTGTTTTTGTGCGTGCGCCGGGGATGGCTGGCGCTGCCGCGCGACCAGACCCGCGGCGCCGCGCCGGCATAGCCCAGCCACGCACTGTTGCGCGGTACCGCATTTGCCCAATGGCCCGGCACGGTGGTGGCTTCCGACAATGGACCATGCAGCCGCCGCATGGCGACTGGTGTGCTGCGCGCCGGGACCTGTCCGGCCTTTCGATCCCAGTCGCCGTGCAAGGAACCATCATGATCCGATGCAAGCCAACCGCCCGCTACCGGGCCCTTGCCGCGGCCTGCGCGCTCGGCGCCAGCGCCGGCGCCGCGGCGCAGACGCTGCCCGCGCTGGGTGCGGACGTGGCGCAGACCTCGGTGTCCGGGCTGTCGTCAGGCGCATTCATGGCCACGCAGTTCCACGTTGCGTATTCCGCGACCATGGTCGGCGCCGGCGTGGTCGCGGGCGGGCCGTTCTACTGCGCCGGCCTGTTCGCGCCCACGCCGCCCGCCACCGCGGCCGCAACCCAATGCATGCAGCCGGTCGGCGATACCGGTCCGGACGGGCAGGCGGCGCTGGACGCGGCGCGCACCTTCGCGCGCGATGGCCGCATCGACGCCGTGCAGAACCTGGCGCGCCAGCGCGTCTACGTGTTTGCCGGCACCCAGGACAAGACCGTGCTGCCGCGCGTGGCGGCGCAGGTGGGGCGCTTCTACACGCTCGCCGGCGTGCCGGCATCGCACCTGCAGTACGTCGCCGATGTCGCGGCCGGCCATGCCTTTATCACCAGCCAGGCCGGCGATGCCGCCTGCGCGGTGAGCGCGTCGCCCTACCTCAACAATTGCGGGCTCGAGCAGGCACGGCAGATCCTGCAGTGGATCTATGGCGAGCTGAAGCCGGCGGCGCGGCCGTCGGGCGAACTGATGCGCTTTGACCAGCGCGCCTTCGATCCCGGCGGCAAGGCGCTGCTCGCCGACAGCGGCTATGTCTACGTGCCCGCCCAGTGCGGCACGGGCGCTGCCGATGGCGGCGCGGGTTGCCGCGTCCACGTTGCCTTCCATGGCTGCCTGCAAGGCGCGACCGCCGTCGGCGAGCGCTTCGTGCGGGGCGCGGGCTACCTGGAGAGTGCCGACGCCAACCGCATCGTGGTGCTGTTCCCGCAGGTCGGCGCGTCGCGGCACAACCCACTCGGCTGCTGGGATTTCTGGGGCTATACCAGCGCCGACCCGGCCCAGCCGGACTTCTTTTCGCGCGAGGCGCCGCAGATGGCCGCGGTCATGCGCATGGTCCGCCAGCTCGGCGCGGCGCGCCAGTGAGCGCGGCCGCCACCGCCCCGTCCGAGCCACTGCTTCATCCCGCAAGGAGATCTGCCATGCTGTCGATCCTGCAAGCCCAATGGGAAAGCGCCAGCCGTACCGCGCTGGAACTCGCCCTGTGCCATATGCAAGCCGCCGCCGCGCTCGCGCAGGCGCCGTTCAGTGCCGCCGACCCCAGGCTGGCGCGGACGCTGGCGCGCCAGACACTGGCCGCGCTGAACCGGTATGGCGAGGAACGCGCCGCGCACCAGTCGCAATGGTGGCGCGCGGAGCGCGACCGCCTCGACCTGGCCGCCATCGCGCATGCCTGGCGCGGCCTGGATGCGATGGAGGCGGACCTCGCCGCGCGCGCGTCGCAGGCCAGGGCCGGCTACAACGACGCCGTGCGCGAAGCGGTGGCGCGCTACCTGGAAGATGTCGGCGATGCGCGCGACGGCAACGACCTCGGCCTGGCAACGCTGCGCGCGCTGGGGGACTGGCAGGAGGCCGCCAAGGCCTGTGCGGCACAGTCCGCCGCGCTGGGCGCCGCCCTGGTGCCGGCCTGGACCCGATGGCTGCAGTCGGCGCTGGCGGAGCCGATGCCGCGCGCTGCGGTAGCGGACGTGGCGGGGCAGGGCGCAGCGGGGGACGCCTGAGCCAAGGAGCAGGCCGAGTGGCTCAGGCCGGTGCGGCCGGCGATCCCATCGCCGGATCGCTGACCGTATGCCGGCCGGTTTCCACCCGCCCGGCAAAGCGGCGATAAAAGGCCGGGTCGCTGTCGCACGTCACGGCGAAGTCGTACCACTGTCCGCTTTGCTCGAGCGACCAGTGCACCGCCTTGTCGCCGTTGGCGCCGACGGTGACCGGCCACGGGCCATCGCTGCGGTACGCCAGCGCCTGCACGTTGAAGCGGCACGCCTGGCGGCCGGCATTGATCAGGTCGACGTAGACATCGCCATTGGCAATGTCGTAGCAGACGCGGATCTCGGGGGCGATGCCGGTGTCGCCGATGCGCCTGGTGTCGCCGCGGAAATGCCGGTGAAAGCCGTTGGGCCCGAGCACCCACAGGTCGTATTGCCCGGCATTGTCCTGGAACGCGTGCCAGGTATCGCTCAGCGACTTGCCCGCTTCCACGACATAGCGGCGCGGAATGCGTCCGAGCTGGTGGCGGTCGTAGACATGGAACACCGCGGCCTGGGTGCCGGTGTTGGCAAACACCAGCTCGACCTCGCCCACGGCGCTGCAGCGCGCGCTGGTGTGCAGTTCGTACGGTAGCGCGCGCGATGGGCGGGTGCCGGCGGCCTGCTGCGGCATCTGCATGTCGGCGGGCAGTGGCACCGCTGGCAGGGCCTGCTGCGCGCGGCGCAGCTGGTCGGCGTCGCTGCGCGTGATGCGCCCGCCGAGCGTGGGCAGCGCCTCGGTGTTGGGTGTCCTGAAGTTGAAGGCGCTGGTCAGGTCGCCGCACACGGCCCGGCGGAATGGGCTGATATGGGGTTCGGCCACGCCGAAGCGCGCTTCCAGGAAGCGCAGCACGGAAGTGTGGTCGAACACCTGCGAGTTGACCCAGCCGCCGCGGCTCCACGGCGAGATCACGTACAGCGGCACGCGCGGCCCCGGGCCGTAGACGCGGCCGTCCGGCGCGGGCTGGGTCCGGCTGCCCGGCGGTGCCGGCTGGTTGAAGTATTCGGCCTGCATCTCGGCGTCGCTCAGCGTCGACTTTCCGGCGAGCGTCTGCTCGGGATTCACCGATGGCGCCGAGGGCGAGGGGACGTGATCGAAATAGCCGTCGTTCTCGTCGAAGTTGACCAGCAGCACGGTCTTGCTCCAGACCTCGGGCACGGCGGTCAGGGCATCCAGTACCTCCTGCAGGAACCAGGCGCCCTGCACCGGGCTGGAAGGTCCGGGATGCTCGCAATAGATCGATGGCGCGTTGATCCACGAGACCTGCGGCAGCGTGCCTGCGCGGATGTCGCGGCGGAAGGCGTCGAGATACTCGTCGGGCCGGCTGCCGGGCAGGGTGTTGGCCACGCCCTTGTACAGGGGGTTGCCGGGGTTGTCGGTGGCGGCATCGTAGGCGTGGTAGGGCAGCGGCTGGCCGGTGTTGGCATAGGGCGCACCCGGCGCGCCGCCGCTGGACACCGGATATCCCGACGCGAGGTTGGCCTGGCGGAACTGCTGGAATGCGCCCAGCATGTTGTCGCCCCATTCGTCCGGCATGTTCTGGTAGCAGATCCAGCTGATGCCGGCGGCTTCCAGGCGCTCGGCGTAGGTCTTCCAGGTGTAGCCGGTGTTGGCCGAGGCCGGCAGGCCGTCGATCGCGTCCCACTCATTGTTGACGAAGGCGACATTGGCGGCGGTCGGGCCATTGGTGCCGGTCAGGTGGAAGGCACGGTTCGCGTCCGTGCCCGTGTGCATCGAGCAGTGGTACGCGTCGCACAGGGTAAAGGCGTTGGCCAGTGCGAACTGGAACGGGATCTCCTGTTCCTTGAAGTAACCCATCGACGTGCTGGTCTTGTACGTGGGCCAGTTGGCCATGCGGCCGTGGTCCCAGGCCTGCTGGCTGTCCAGCCACGCATGCGGGGTACCGGCCGCGCGCTGCGCGTTGTTGCTGGTGCCGTCGAGGTGGTACGGCGTCAGCACCGCGCCGTTGGCGCGCTGTTGCTGCCATACGTTGCGCGCGTCGGGCAGCGGAATGGTAAAGCGGTCGCCGAAGCCGCGCACGCCGCGCAGCGTGCCGAAGTAGTGGTCGAAGGACCGGTTCTCCTGCATCAGGATCACCACGTGCTCGACATCGTTGATGGTGCCGGTGGCATTGTTGGCCGGGATGGCCAGGGCCTTGCGGATGCTGGGCGGGAACGCGGCCAGCGCGGCGGCGGCGAAGCCGGTGCCGGCTGCGGCCTGCAGGAAATTGCGGCGAGAGACCATGGTTTTATCGGATGGGCGTGCGAGCTTGCGGAGGGGTTCAGGGAGCGCAGCGGATGACCGGTTCGGGCCGCTGGTCCGGCTTGCTGCCGGGCTGTCCCGGCTTGCCCGGCACGGCGGCCGGCGTGAGCGCCGCGGCTTGCGACAGGGTGGCGCCGTCGCCGTCGCCGCCGCCGCAAGCGGAGAGCAATGTCGCCGCGATCAGCATCGCGGCCAGGGTGGTGGGCAGTCTGCGGGAGAGCATGGATTCACCTGGGGTTGTCGTGGCGGCCGCTGGAAGCCGGGGCCAGGCGAGTGTAGGCAGGGGCGGTGACGTGCCGATGACATGGCTTCGATGGCACTCGCTGCTGCAGACGGGGTAGCGGAAACGGTGGTGATGGCCGACTTCCGGAGCCATCCGGAAACGCCAGCAAACACGCGCTGACGCCGCGGCAATGGACTATGGTAGTCAGACGCGTTTGCGTTCTAGCCGACGCAAGCGAATTCAACCTCACCAGGAGTGAAGTCCATGTCCTATATCGACGGATACGTGCTTGCCGTTCCCCAGGCCAATCGCGACCGATATCGCGAGATGGCGCAAAAGGCCGCCGCGGTGTTCAAGGAACACGGCGCGCTGAAAGTGGTGGAATGCTGGGGGGACGATGTGCCGGAAGGCAAGGTCACGTCCTTTACGATGGCGGTGCAGCGCAAGGACGATGAAGCGGTGGTGTTCTCGTGGATCCTGTGGCCGTCGCGCGAGCAGCGCGACACCGGCCTGAAGGCGGCGATGGCGGACCCGCGCCTGAAGGAAGGCATGGATCCGATGCCATTCGACGGGCAGCGGATGATCTTTGGCGGCTTCGAGGTGATTGTCGAAGCGTGAGCGGGCCGGGCGCCGGCGTGGCAGCGCCGGCGCCCGGGTGGTGGCTCAGATCAGGTGGAAGACCATGCCCAGGGCGATCGCCCCGCCCAGGGTTTCCACTGCGGCAAGGGCGAGAAGGTTCTTCAGTACGAAAGCCTCTTCTTTCTTCGTCACCATGGTCTGTCTCCCGGTCATTGGACTAGTTCTGCAGCACCATCGGCGGTGGCAATCCGGGTTGGCGGTGCCAGGGGCGTCGATGTGAGACCAGTAGACCGCATCCGGCGGCTCACCGGAAGCTGGCGAAAACCCGCTCGGCGAAAACCCGGATTCCTTCAAGCGTGTGACAAGGCCATGATTGACTGGCTTTGCAGGGCGCGCCTGCAGCCTGCCAGCCACGCGGTCCTGGCGATGGCCCGCATTTGGGGGATGCCCGCCGCGGCGCGATGCGCCAAGATCGACGGCGTGGGTGGTCGAACAGATTGCCCCGCTACCATTTGAGCCCCGCTGCCTCCCCGGCACGCGGGGCTTTTCTACATGAGCCGGGGCGCGGCTCAGCGCGCCTGCAGGATGGCTTCGATACGGGCGGCGGCCTCGCGCAGCGGCGCCAGGAAGCGCGCTTCCAGGTGGGCGCGGTCGCGGCTGCCCAGCACCATGCTGAAGCCGAGCCCGGCGACCACCTTGCCGGCCTGGTCGCGCAGCGGCACCGAGATTCCGGCATAGCCATCGACCAGTTCGCTGACCAGCACGCAGTAGCCGTCGGCACGCACCTGCCGCAGCGTGCGCGCCAGCGTCGTGCGCGAGCCGACCGTGAATGGCGTCAGCTTGCGCAGGGTCGCACCCGCCAGGTAGGTCTCGAGCGCGCCGTCGTCCAGGCCCGCCAGCAGCACGCGGCCAAGCGAATGCGCATAGGCCGGCATCCGGCGTCCCAGCGCCATGTCCACGCGCAGCAGCTGGCGCGGCTCCTCGCGCGCCACCAGCACCACGGAATCCGCATCGAGCACGCCCAGCGAGCAGCTTTCGCCGAGCGACTCGCACAGGCCCTGCAGGTAGGGCCGCGCCAGTTGCGGCAGGCTCATCGAGGCAAAGTAGGCGTAGCCCAGCTCCATCACCCGCGGCGTCAGCGCAAAGTGGCGGCCGTCCTGCGCGACGTAGCCGTTGTGTTCCAGCGTCAGCAGCAGCCGCCGCGCGGCGGCCCGGGTCACGTCGAGCTGCTCGGCGACATCCTGCATGGTCAGCCGCTCCGCCCCGGCGCCAAGCAGGCGCAGCAGCGCCAGGCCCTTGCTCAGCGATTCCAGCAGTTCGTCTTTCTTGGCGGCTTCGGCTTGCGGCATGGCGGCTGTTTGGGGGGAGATGGATTGAAATGGACGCTAAAGCACAGGCACACCGATGCCGGCAGGACTTGCGCCGGTGGGCTGCATCTCCGTATGATAGCGGTTTCCGAACAAATGTTCGCAAAACAAGATCGACGGAAAAACGTGCCGCCACCGATGCGGGACGGCATCACCAGAACCGGAGACAACGATGAAGGTAATCACCGCGCGTGAAGCGGCGGCGCTCGTGCAGGACGGCTGGACCGTGGCCAGCGCGGGCTTTGTCGGGGCCGGCCACGCCGAGGCCGTGACCGAGGCGCTGGAGCAGCGCTTCCTGCACAACGGGCTGCCGCGCGACCTGACCCTGGTGTATTCGGCCGGCCAGGGCGACCGCGGCGCGCGCGGCGTGAACCATTTCGGCAACGCCGGCATGACCGCCACCGTGGTCGGCGGCCACTGGCGTTCGGCCACCCGGCTGGCCACGCTGGCCATGGCGGAACAGTGCGAGGGCTACAACCTGCCGCAAGGCGTGCTGACGCACCTGTACCGCGCCATCGCCGGCGGCAAGCCTGGCGTGATGACCAAGATCGGGCTGCACACCTTCGTCGACCCGCGTACCGCGCAGGACGCGCGCTACCATGGCGGGGCGGTCAACCAGCGCGCACGCCGGGCGATTGCCGAGGGCAAGGCATGCTGGGTCGATGCGGTCGACTTCCGCGGCGACGAGTACCTGTTCTACCCCAGCTTCCCCATCGACTGCGCGCTGATCCGCTGCACCGCGGCCGATGCGCGCGGCAACCTCAGCACCCATCGCGAAGCCTTCCACCACGAGCTGCTGGCGCTGGCGCAGGCCGCGCATAACTCGGGCGGCATCGTGATCGCGCAGGTCGAAAGCGTGGTCGACCACCACGAGATCCTGCAGGCCATCCACGTGCCCGGCATCCTGGTCGACTACGTGGTGGTCTGCGACAACCCCGCCAACCACCAGATGACCTTTGCCGAGGCCTTCAACCCGGCCTACGTGACACCTTGGCAGGGCACGGACGCCGCCGACGAGGCGGCTGCGCCGTCGCCCGCGGCGGGGCCGCTCGACGCGCGCACCATCGTGCAGCGCCGCGCGGTGATGGAGCTGGCGCGGCGCGCGCCGCGCGTGGTCAACCTGGGGGTAGGCATGCCGGCGGCGGTGGGGATGCTGGCGCACCAGGCCGGGCTGCACGGCTTCACCCTGACCGTGGAAGCCGGCCCCATCGGTGGCACGCCTGCGGATGGCCTCAGTTTCGGTGCCTCGGCCTACCCGGAAGCGGTGGTGGACCAGCCGGCGCAGTTCGACTTCTACGAGGGCGGCGGCATCGACCTGGCCATCCTCGGCCTGGCCGAACTGGATGGCGAGGGCAACGTCAACGTCAGCAAGTTTGGCGAAGGCGAGGGCGCGCTGATTGCCGGCGTCGGCGGCTTCATCAACATCACCCAGAGCGCGCGCGCGGTGGTGTTCATGGGCACGCTGACGGCGGGCGGGCTGGAAGTGCGCGCGGGCGACGGCAGCTTGCAGATCGTGCGCGAAGGCCGCGTGAAGAAGATCGTGCCGGAGGTGTCGCACCTGAGCTTCAACGGCCCCTACGTGGCGTCGCTGGGCATCCCGGTGGTGTACATCACCGAACGCGCGGTGTTCGAGATGCGCGCCAGCGAGGACGGCGAAGCCCGCCTCACGCTGGTCGAGATCGCCCCCGGCGTCGACCTGCAGCGCGATGTGCTGGACCAGTGCGCAACCCCCGTGGCGGTGGCGCCGGACCTGCGCGAGATGGATGCACGGCTGTTCCAGGCCGGGACCCTGCGCCTGTAACGGCCGCCGCACCACAACACCATTCCATCGGACGGGCCGGCCATGACCGGCTCGCAAGGAGGCACGCCAGATCTGTCATGACGTTACGCAAGCGCAGTCGCTTCATCCCGGCGCGGCCCTGGGCCGCGCATCGATTCTGATTTATCGCGATTTACCGCAGGACATAGCCACACCATGCAGAACACCAGCCGCCGTACCTTCCAGCGCCGCCTGGGCGCCGTCCTCCTGAGCGCCATGCTGCCGCTCGCCGCCGCGCCGGCCCTGGCCGAGACCTATCCCAGCAAGCCGATCCGCCTGGTGGTGCCGTTCCCACCGGGCGGCCCGACCGATACCGCCGCACGCATCATCGGCCAGAAGCTGAGCGAATCGCTGAAGCAGCCGGTGGTGGTGGATAACCGCCCGGGCGCTTCCGGCACCATCGGCGCCGAAAACGTCGCCAAGAGTCCCGCCGATGGCTACACCCTGCTGGTGCTGGCCACGCCCACGCTGCTGGCGCCGCACCTGATCCACCGCAAGGGCTATGACATCTTCAAGGACTTCACCCCCATCGGCGCGGCCTACGACCTGCCGATCGTGATGGTGGTCAACCCGCAGGCGATGCCCGACGTGACCAGCCTGCCGCAGTACATCGCCAAGGCCAGGGCCAGGCCGGGCGCGCTCAACTACACCAGCGCCGGCAATGGCAGCTTCGGCCACCTGTCAACCGAGCTGCTGAAGAACCTGGGCCATTTCGACGTGCAGCACGTGCCCTACAAGGGCAGCGCCCCCGCCATCGCCGACCTGCTGGCCGGCCAGGTGCCGATGATGTTCTCGGACATGATCGCGGCGCTGCCACATATCAAGGCCGGCAAGCTGCGCCCGATCGCGGTCGGATCGAGCAAGCGGGTCAGCTTTACGCCGGAGGTCAAGACGGTCGCCGAACAGGGCTTCCCGGGCTTCGATGCCACCGCCTGGGGCGGGCTGCTGGCGCCGGCCGGCACGCCCAAGGAGGTGGTGGCGACGTTGTCGGCCGAGCTGAAGCAGGCGCTGGCCGATCCGACCGTGCAGCAGAAGATGCTGGGGGCCGGCACCGTGGCCGCCTATATGCCCCCCGAGCAGCTGGCCGCGCGCATGAAAACCGATTACAGCAAGTGGGGCAAGGTAATCCAGGACAACGGCATCCGCGGCGACTGAGTGGTGCCGAGGCCGGTCTTGCGGGCCGGTATGCGGCCCGCCGCGGGTCAGGCGGGCTGCCTGCCCTGGGGCGGGCTGGCCGGCAGGGCGGGCAGCGTCGGCATCGGGAGCGCCGCGTGGCGGCCGGCAGCGGCCAGTCCCAGGAACTGGCTGGAGGTGCGCAGGAATTGCTGGCAGGTCTGGCGAAACAGCTCAAAGTCCATGTCAGTCTCGATGTGGAAGGCGCCGCGCGGTCCGGCATGGCCGCCGCGCCGCCGGCATCTTGCTTGGCCGATATGACAATGTCTTGACAATGCGCGCGCCGGACCGCCGCTGGCGCCTGCTGTCGCGGCTGCCGTACGGCGGCGCCAGAGCGCCCACTGCGCGGGCAGAGATGCTAAAATCTAAGTCTTTGATTCTCTTGGCCAAATGCTGCAGGCAGCAGGGCCGCGCCGGAACCTTGCCGGCGCCAGGCGAGATTCAGGGCGAGATGAGTTCCAGACGCGTATCCGTTTGTGCCGGGTTCGCCTCCCGCCAATACCGATACCCATGACCACTACGAACGCACCAGAACCTATCACCGCGGTTCCGACCGCTGTGCAGACCTTCGACAGCTTCGGCCTGGACGCGCGCATCCTGCGTGCCTTGTCCGACCAGGGCTATACCTCTCCCACGCCGATCCAGGCACAGGCCATTCCGGTCGTGCTGCTGGGCAAGGACGTGATGGGCGCCGCGCAGACCGGCACCGGCAAGACCGCGGGCTTCGCGCTGCCGATCATCCAGCGCCTGCTGCCCATGGCCAATGCCAGCGCCTCGCCGGCGCGCCATCCGGTGCGCGCGCTGATGCTGACCCCCACGCGCGAGCTGGCTGACCAGGTCTACGACAACGTCGCCCGCTATGCCAGGCACACTGACCTGCGCAGCACGGTGGTGTTCGGCGGCGTCGACATGAACCCGCAGACCGACGCGCTGCGCCGCGGCGTCGAGATCCTGGTGGCCACGCCCGGCCGCCTGCTCGACCACGTGCAGCAGAAGGCGGTGAACCTGTCGCAGGTGCAGATGCTGGTGCTCGATGAAGCCGACCGCATGCTCGACATGGGCTTCCTGCCGGACCTGCAGCGCATCATCAACCTGCTGCCGGCGCAACGCCAGACGCTGCTGTTCTCGGCCACGTTCTCGCCGGAAATCAAGCGGCTGGCCTCCAGCTACCTGAAGCAGCCGGTCACCATCGAAGTGGCGCGCAGCAATTCGACCAACGAGAACGTGCGCCAGGCGGTGTACCAGGTCGAGGATGGTCACAAACAGGCCGCGGTGGTGCACCTGCTCAAGCAGCGCGCCGAGCAAGGGCTCTCGCGCCAGTGCATCGTCTTCGTCAACAGCAAGATCGGCTGTTCGCGGCTGGCACGGCACCTGGAGCGCGAGGGCATCAATGCCGCCGCGATCCACGGCGACAAGACCCAGACCGAGCGCATGCAGACGCTCGACGGCTTCAAGAGCGGCACCATCGATGCACTGGTCGCCACTGACGTGGCGGCGCGCGGGCTCGATATCCCCGACATGCCGTGCGTGATCAACTTCGACGTGCCGTACAGCGCCGAGGACTACGTGCACCGTATCGGCCGTACCGGCCGCGCCGGCGCCAGCGGCGATGCGCTGTCGATCTACGTGCCCGGCAACGACGAGCGCCTGCTGTCCGATATCGAAAAACTGATCAAGCGCAGCATTCCGCGGGCCAAGCTGGAAGGCTTCGACCCCACCGGCGAGCGCGCCCGCCAGGCCGACGGCGAGCGCCGCCGCGAGCGCGGCGACGTGCGCCGCGCGCGCGGCAGCACCGAGGGCGAAGAACGTCCGCGCCGCCACGACCACGGCGCCAACCGCCAGGTGTTCCGCGCTTCGGACGACCCGTTCTTCTCGCGCCCGTATGAGCCGAGTCCCGCCAGCGTGGCGCAGGCCAAGGCCGCCGACGAAGTCGCCGCTGCGCTCACGCGCGGCCGCCAGGCGCCCAAGCGGCCGGTGGCGGCCTTGCTGGGCGGCGTGCCGCGCAAGTCCTGACGGAGTTGTTGCTGTCGTCCTGAAGATGGCCCGCCTGCGCGGGCCATTTGTTTTGGCGCGGCTAGGCTGGGGCCGGTTGCGGCAAGGTGGAAAGCCGCGCGCGCCAGCCGTCGGTGGCCTGCGCCAGCCAGTCCTTGATATTCCCTGCGTGGTTCGACAGCCCGAGGTGGGCACCTGCCTCGCGCAGCGCGTCGAGCGGCGCGCGGGTATCGATCGCCTGCGCGCCGCTCTGCTTGCTGAGCTTTTCACCCGCCTGGTTCACCACTACCGGCACGTGCAGGTAGGCCGGCGTGGGCAGCCCGAGCAGGTGCTGCAGGTGGATCTGCCGCGGCGTGGAGTCGAGCAGGTCGGCGCCGCGCACGATATGCGTGATGCCCTGCAGGCCGTCGTCGACCACCACCGCCAGCTGGTAGGCCCACAGCCCGTCGGCGCGGCGCAGCACGAAGTCGCCCAGCTCGGTTTCCAGGTCCTGGCACTGGCGTCCTTGCCAGCGGTCGTCGAAGCACACGGTCGCGGCCGGCCCGTCCGGCACGCGCACGCGCCAGGCGCGCGGCAGCTTGCCGTTCAAACCGTGGCGGCAGGTGCCGGGATAGCCTAGCGTCTGGTGCCGTTCGCGCACATGCACCAGCGAATCGGCGATCTCCTTGCGCGAGCAGCCGCACGGGTAAAGCTGCCCCGCGGCATCGAGCCGCCGCAGCGCTGCGGCATAGTGCGACTCGCGCCGGCTCTGCCACACCGGCGGCTCGTCGGGCATCATGCCGACGCGCTCCAGCGTGTGCAGGATGTCGTGGTCGGCGCCGCGCACGCAGCGCGGGGTGTCGATGTCTTCGATGCGCACCAGCCATTGCCCGCCATGCGCGCGCGCGTCCAGCCAGCTGGCCAGCGCGGTGACCAGCGAGCCCATGTGCAGCGGCCCGGTGGGCGAGGGCGCGAAGCGGCCGCGATAAGCGGCCGCGGCAAGCGCCGGCACTGCCGTTGCCGAAGGGGCTGCCGTGACTGCCATGAGGCTGCCCTCAGCCCGCAAAATCGGGTTGCTGCAGCAGCGCCTGCGCCAGGCGCGGGTCTTCCAGCTTGCCGGCCCACCACTGCAGCGCCTTGCCGCGGTTGCTGGTGCGCCACGCGACCTTGAAGTTGCCCGGGGCGCGTACCTCGACGGTCTCGCGCGCCTGCAGCACGCCGCTCTCGATATGCGGCTGCGCCATCGGCGCCGGTAGCCAGCCGCAGCCCAGCCCGCGGATCTGCGCTTCGAGCTTGTCGCGCATGGTCGGCACCACCAGCACGTCCTGCCCGGCCAGCACGCCATGGGTGCGGGCCGGCAGGTTGCGCGAGGTATCGCCCACCGCGACGATGCGGTGCCTGGCGATCTGGATGGTGGTGAGCGGGCCTTCCTCGGTGGCCAGCGGATGGTGCGCGGCCACGGCGAACACGAACGGCATCGACCCCAGCGGCCGGATCTGGAAGCCCTGCGTGCTGGGCGCGTCGTAGGCGCCGCCGATCACCAGGTCGGCGCGGTTGCTGACCAGCGCGTCCCACGCGCCGCCCAGCACCTCCTTGGAAAAGCGCAGCCGGGTGGCGGTGTTTTCGGCATAGAAGTCGTGGATCACCGGCAGCAGCGCGCGGAAGTTGATCAGGTCGTCGACCACGATGGTGAGGGTGGCCTCCCAGCCGGTGGCCAGGCGCTTGACGCGCCGGGCGAGGTCGTCGGCGGCGTGCAGCAGGTGGCGGCCTTCATCGAGCAGCGCCCGGCCCGCTGGCGTCAGCTCGGCGCGATGGCGGCGCCGGTCGAACAGCAGCACGTCGAGGTCTTCTTCAAGCTTGCGCACCACGTAGGTTAGCGCGGACGGGACCTTGCCCATCTCGTGGGCAGCGGCGGCAAAGCTGCCCTTGCGTTCGATGGCGTCCAGGACTTCGAGGGATTCTAGCGAGAGGGCCATGTTCAGAAATTCTGAATGACTACTTCTAAGCGGATCCCCGTAAATATACGCCTCAAGCCCTAAACTGCCTAGCATCCAAAGCGAAAACGCAGGCCGCAGCAGGGTTATAAAGCCAGGGCAGGCGGCCAAAACGGCTCAAGGAGGGCCATCAAAATGATTGAAATCAGAAAGTCCGCAGAGCGTGGGTACGCCGATCACGGCTGGCTGAAGTCCCATCATTCGTTCTCGTTCGCCGACTACTATGACCCGCAGCATGTGCAGTTCGGTCCGCTGCGTGTCATCAATGAAGACCGCGTCGCGCCGGGCATGGGGTTTGGCACCCATGGCCACCGCGACATGGAGATCATCAGCTACGTGCTGGAAGGTGAGCTGGCGCACAAGGACAGCATGGGCAACGGCAGCGTGATCCGTCCGGGCGACGTGCAGCGCATGAGCGCCGGCACCGGCGTGCGCCACTCGGAGTACAACCACGCCCAGCACGACACCACCCATTTCCTGCAGATCTGGATCATCCCGGCCGAGAACGGCATCGACCCCGGCTACGAGGAAAAGCACTTCGACGCGGCCGACAAGCGCGGCAGGCTGCGCCTGGTAGCCAGTGCCGACGGCGCCGAGGGCTCGGTGGTGGTGCACCAGGACATCCGCCTCTATGCCGGCCTGTTCGACGCCGACGAAGCCGCCGCGCTGGCGCTGGCACCGGGCCGCCGCGCCTATGTGCATGTGGCGCGCGGCCGGGTGACGGTCAACGGCAAGGCGCTCGAGGCCGGCGACGCCGCGCGGCTGGAGGACGTCGCCGAAGTCGCGCTGTCCGGCGGCGATGGCGCCGAGGTGCTGGTGTTCGACCTGCCCTGACATCGTTTCCGGTCCTGCGCTGGAGCCCGCCCCATGGCGGGCTTTTTGCCGTTTGCGCGGCGCGCCGGGGTGCCGGCGGGTAGCCCTGTGCTATCTTCTCGCTATGCATTGCGCCTGCGCCGGCACATCGCCGGCCAGCCCGAACGGGCCGGCGTGCCCTTGGAACACCCCGTACCAAGATGACCTTTGTTTCCATTCTCCTGGCGCTGATTGCCGAGCAGTTCCGCGCCCTGGGCCGCAACAATCCGATCTACGAGATCGTGCGCGCGCTCGGCGACCGCGCCGAACACGCCTTCGACACCGGCCGGCCGCGCGACGCAGCGCTGGCCTGGCTGACGGTGGTGCTCCCGCTGACGCTGGGGGTGATCGTAGTGCACTACCTGCTGGCCTCGATCAGCGTGGCGCTGACGCTCGCGTGGAATGTGCTGGTGCTGTACATGACGCTGGGCTTCCGCCAGTTCAGCCACTACTTCACCGACATCCACGAGGCCCTGAACCGCGACGATATCCATACCGCGCGCACGCTGCTGCACGAGTGGACCGGGCTGGACGCCATCGAGATGCCGGTGTCCGAGATCGTGCGGCATACGCTGGAAGCGGCGATCATCGCCGTGCACCGGCACGTATTCGGCGTGTTCTTCTGGTTCCTGGTGCCGGTTGGCCCCGGTGGCGTGGTGCTGTACCGCACCGCTGAATACCTGGGCCGCCACTGGAACCTGCCGTCGACCGAGCGCAGCCCGGCGCTGGGCCGCTTCGCCGCGCGCGCCTTCTACGTGCTGGACTGGATCCCGTCGCGGCTGACTTCGATCGGCTTTGCCATCGTCGGCAACTTCGAGGACGCGGTCTACGCCTGGCGCAACCATGCGCGCAAGTGGAACGATGCCGTCAACGGCATCCTGCTGGCGAGCGGGGGCGGCGCGCTGGGCGTGCGGCTGGGCACGCCGCTGGCCGAGGATGACTCCACCGTGGTGCTGCGCACCAGCGTGGCCGGCCCGGCGGTGGACTATGCACCCGGCATGGAACACGCCGATGGCGTCAACGGCGGCCCGGAGCCGGCCCCGCCCGAGTTCGGCTCCGAGCCCGGCGTGCGCACGCTGCAGTCGGCCGTGGGGCTGGTCTGGCGCGCGGTGGTGTTGTGGATGCTGCTGCTGGCGATGCTGTCGCTGGCGCTGTGGGTGGGCTGAGCAGCGTGTTGAAAGCCGGGCCGGCCGGTTGCGGCCGGCTGCCTGGCACCCGCTAGTCGCGGGCCGCCCCGCACCGCCAGCAGGCGCCGAACTGCGCCTCATGCCATTCCCCGCAATGGCTGCATTGCCAGCTGGGACCCGGCACCGGATTGGCCGCGGCATTGAGCACCGCCCACGCCTGGGCTTCCATCTCGTCATCCACCAGCCATACCTGCGGCGCGCTCTCGCGGAAGGGGATCTCGCCGGTCGCGCCGGCCAGCCAGGTATTGCGCAGTTCCGCCCGGATGCCGGCCGCGCGCAGGACGTTGCGGCAATGGGCCGCGTGGACGAGGGAGGTGGCGGACAGCAGCAGTTTCATGGCAGCACACCGGGAACCCAGGTGCGCTTACCTTACCACGGCTTCACCACGGTTTCTGCTGGCTGGATTCGTGCAGCAACTGCGCGTAGAGCTGGTGCCGGCGCTCGGAAATGGCGCCGGATGCCACCGCCGCCAGCACGCCGCAGCCCGGCTCGTTCACGTGGTGGCAGTTGTAGAAGCGGCACGCGGTCAGCAGCGGCCGGAATTCCGGGAAGGCGCGTTCGAGCATGCCCTCGCTGAGGTGGTAGAGGCCAAATTCCTGGAAGCCCGGCGAATCGATCAGCGCCCCCTGGCGGCCATCCACGGTACCCCAGTCGTCCGGCAGGTGGTAGAGCCGGGTAAAGGTGGTGGTGTGCTTGCCGGAATCCAGCTTGGCCGAGATCTCGCGGGTCTGCGCATCCACGCCGGGGATCAGCAGGTTCAGCAGCGACGACTTGCCCATGCCCGACTGGCCGATCAGGATGCTGGCCAGTCCCGCCAGGCGCGGCTTGAGCGCGGCCAGCGCATGCGCCGGATCGGCGCGCACCGACAGTTCCAGCGTGTCGTAGCCCAGCTCGCGGTACAGCGCCAGGCGGCCCCGCGCTTCTTCCAGGCGCTCGGGCAGGTCGGTCTTGTTGAGCACGACCAGCGGCCGGATCTCCAGCGCCTCCGCCGATACCAGCGCGCGCCCGAGCAGGTCTTCGGAGAATCCCGGTTCGGTCGCCAGCACGATGATGACCTGGTCGATATTGGCCGCCAGCAGCTTGGACTTGAACTGGTCCGAGCGGTGCAGCAGGTTCTTGCGCGCCGCGACCCTGGTGATCACGCACTGGTCGGCGGCGGCGCGCTCGACGCTGACCTGGTCGCCCACAGCGCAGTCGCTCTTCTTGCCGCGCGGGAAGGCATGCATGCGGCTGCCGTCGCCCAGCTCGACCACATAGTGGCGGCCGTGTGCAGCGATGATCAGCGCGGTTTCGGTCGAGCTGCCGGCGTTGGTGCCGCCGCCGGCATTGCGGTGACGCGTGGCGCGGCTCATGCGTGCGCCAGCAGGCGGTCGATCCGCTGCGCGGCGGGCGGATGCGAGTAATAGAAGGCGCTGTAGAGCGGGTCGGGCGTCAGCGTCGAGGCGTTGTCCTTGTACAGTTTCACCAGTGCCGATACGAGGTGGCCGGCGTCGGTCTGGTCGGCGGCGAAGGCATCGGCCTCGAATTCATGGCGGCGCGACGACTGGCTCGCCAGCGGCCCCAGCAGGAAGGTGAAGACCGGCAGCGTCAGGAAGAACAGCACCAGCGCCAGCGCGCTGTTGGACACGCCCAGGTTGGGCACCACGCCCAGCCCGGTGTAGAACCAGCTGCGCGTGGCCAGCCAGCCCAGCAGCGCCAGGAACACCAGGCTCAGCGCGAAGGTGACGGCGATGCGCTTGGCCACGTGGCGGCGCTTGAAGTGGCCCAGCTCGTGCGCCAGCACCGCTTCGATCTCGTCGCCCGACAGGCGCGACAGCAGCGTGTCGAAGAAGACGATGCGCTTGGCGGCGCCGAAGCCGGTGAAGTACGCATTGCCGTGCGCGCTGCGCTTGCTGCCGTCCATCACGAACAGCCCCTTGCTGGCAAAGCCGCAGCGCTGCATCAGGCTTTCGATGCGCTGGCGCAGCGATGCGTCGGTGAGCGGCTCGAACTTGTTGAACAGCGGCGCGATAAAGGTGGGGAACACCACCAGCAGGAACAGGTTGAAGGCCATCCACACCAGCCAGGTCCAGACCCACCACAGCGAGCCGGCGCGCTCCATCAGCCACAGCACCGCCAGCAGCAGCGGCAGGCCGAGCGCGCTGGCCACCAGCAGCATCTTGACCACATCGGCCAGCCACAGGCCGAAGGTCATCTTGTTGAAGCCGAAGCGCTGCTCGATGCCGAACTGGCCATACAGCGAGAACGGCAGGTCGACCAGGCCGCCGATCAGCGCCACGCTGGCCACCAGCGCCACGCCGTAGAGATAGCCGGGGCCGAAGACGTCCAGCCAGGACTGGTTGAGCCACTGCAGCCCGCCCAGCATGGTAAAGCCGATCAGGACCGCGGCGCCGGCCAGCACTTCGAGCATCGACAGCCGGGTGCGGGCGATGGTGTAGTCCGCGGCCTTCTGGTGCGAGGCCAGGCTGATGGTGTCGGCAAAGCGCGCCGGCACGGCATGGCGGTGCTGCGCGACATGGCGCACCTGGCGGGCGGCCAGCCACAGCTTGGTCAGCACCATCAGCACCAGGGCGGCGAGAAAGACAATCGTGAACATCGGCAAGCGCCTTGTGGGTGCGGGCGCCCGGCGTTGCAGGCGACGGGTGCCCGTGGGGACCGCGCCGCGGGGTGGGGCAGGCGGCGGTCCGGGACTTCCGAAAACGGCGCCGCGCTGGTGCGCAGGCAGCCGTCCCGGACGGATATGCGAGAATTATAAATTGTTCGCGCCCGGCCCCGCCGCGCGCGCTTCCCCCAAATCCCTATCTCCCGCTGTCCCGATGACAAGCCAAGCCGCCGCCAAATCCGTCAAAAGCGAAAACAACCTGATCTGGCTGGACATGGAAATGACCGGCTTGCAGCCGGATACCGACCGCATCATCGAAATTGCGATCGTGATCACCGACTCCGAACTCAATATCCTGGCCGAAGGCCCGGTGCTGGTGATCCACCAGAGCGATGCCGTGCTGAACGGCATGGATAACTGGAACAAGGGCACCCATGGCCGCTCGGGCCTGATCGACAAGGTCAAGGCTTCCACGCTGACCGAAGAGCAGGCCGAGGCCGAGCTGCTGGCCTTCCTCAAGCGCTGGGTGCCGGCCGGCAAGTCGCCGATGTGCGGCAACTCGATCTGCCAGGACCGCCGCTTCATGGCGCGCTACATGCCCAAGCTGGAGGCGTTCTTCCACTACCGCAACCTGGACGTGTCGACGCTGAAGGAACTGTGCAAGCGCTGGGAGCCGGCCATCCACAAGGGCTTCGTCAAGCGCCAGCTGCACACGGCGCTGGCCGACATCCTGGAGTCGGTCGAGGAACTGCGCTACTACCGCACGCACTTCATCCGCCACGCTGCGCCCGGCGCGGCACCGTCTGCCGAGGCACCGGCCGCCGGCACGCCGGCGCAGTAAGCCGGACGCCCCACAAGCCCACCACCATTCCCGGCGCGCCGTCCCTTGCAGGCGGCGCGCTGCCCGCCCGCCTGCCCATGTTAGAGCGCATCGTCTCCATCATCACGCCGGTCATCCTGATCATCCTGGTCGGGTGGCTGTACGGGCGCAAGGCCCACCCTGACATGGCGGGCATCAACCGCGCCACGCTGGACGTGATCGCGCCGCTGCTGGTGGTGTCGGCCTTCGTCAGCAAGGACTTCGTGCTCGCCGACCAGCTGGTGCTGCTGGCTTGCGCGGTGGCGGTGGTGCTGGGCTCGGGCGTGCTGGCGTGGGGGCTGGCGCGGTGGATGAAGGCCGATCCGCGCACCTTCGTGCCACCGATGATGTTCAACAACTGCGGCAACATGGGTTTGCCGCTGTCCGTGTTCGCTTTCGGCCCCGCCGGGCTGGCGCCCGCGGTGGCGCTGTTCGCGGCGTCGAACCTGATGCACTTCACCATCGGCATGAAGATCGTCAACCGCCATGCGTCGCTGGCGCAGATCGCGCGCAACCCCATGGTGCTGGCCACCGTGGCGGGTGTGGCGCTGGCGCTGGCGCGGCCCTGGTTCACGCTGCCGGATCCGGTCTACCAGTCGGTCAAGCTGCTGGGCGATGCCACCGTGCCGCTGATGCTGTTTGCACTGGGCGTGCGCATGAAGGACGTGAGCCTGCGCAACTGGGGCATGGGGCTGGTCGGCGCGGCGGCATGCCCGCTGACTGGCATCGCAGTGGCGCTGGCGCTGGCGCAGTGGGTGCCGCTGACCGAACTGCAGCGCGGGCTGCTCTTCGTGTTTGCGGCGCTGCCCCCGGCGGTGCTGAACTTCCTGGTGGCGGACCACTTCCGGCAGGAACCGGACCAGGTGGCGTCGATCGTGCTCCTCGGCAATATCGCCGCGGTGGTGTTCGTGCCGGTGGGGCTGTACCTGGGCCTGCGCTAAGGCAGGAAGCCCGCGCGGCGCGTGCCGGCGGGCGAGGGGGCCGACCGGGGCGGTCAGGCCGACGGTTTGGTCCGCACGGCGTTCTTGGGGCGCCAGGCCTTGACGATGGCCTCGTTGGTTTCCATGTAGGGCCCGCCGATCAGGTCGATGCAATACGGCACCGCGGCGAAGATACCTTGCACCACCGGCTTGCCGTCGGCGTCGCGCAGGCCTTCCAGGGTCTCGCGGATCGCGCGCGGCTGGCCAGGCAGATTGATGATCAGCGCGGCGCGGCTGGCGGTTTCGCGCACTACCGCCACCTGGCGCGAGAGGATCGCGGTCGGCACGAAATGCAGGCTGACCTGGCGCATCTGCTCGCCAAAGCCCGGCATTTCCTTGGTGCCCACGGCCAGCGTGGCCTCGGGCGTCACGTCGCGGCGCGCCGGGCCGGTGCCGCCGGTGGTCAGCACCAGGTCGCAGCCGGCAACGTCGACCAGCTCGATCAGCGTGCGCGAGATCTGCGCCTGTTCGTCGGGGATCAGGCGCTCCACCGCCTGCCAGGGCGAGGTCAGCGTGCGCCCGAACCACTCGCGCAGCGCCGGGATGCCTTCGTCCTGGTAGGTGCCGGCCGAGGCGCGGTCCGAGATCGAAACAAAGCCCACAACGAGTTCGTCGGGATGGTTGCGGACAACCGGCTGCGTAGTCTGGGTCATGCGTCGGGCTCCGGGGTAGGGGAGGGTTCCTCGGCGGCGCCGGCCTTGCCGTCCTTCAGGTCCAGCGCCGTCTTGATCGCCTGGAACAGCTCGCGGAAATAGCGCGGCGGCTTGCTCAGCTCTTTTTCCTTGCGCGCATTGCGGATGGTGTTGCGCAGCGCCTGCACGTCGATGCCGGGATGCTCGGCCAGGAAACGCGTCAGCGCTGCGTCGTCGGCCAGCAGCAGCTCGCGCCAGCGCTCGATCAGATGCATGCGGGCGGTCTCGGCCTTGCTGGTGCCCTTGAAGCCCTCCAGCGCTTGCCGGATCACCTCGACCTCGTCGTCCTCGAGGCCGCGCATGATCTTGCCCACGAACTGCATCTGACGGCGCTTGCCTTCGTGGCTGTTGATGCGGCGCGCCTGGTGGATGGCGTCGGCGAGCGCTTCGGGCATGGGCACGCGCGCCAGGCGGTCCTTGGCCAGCGCTTCAAGTTCGGCGCCAAGGTCCTGCAGGGCGGTCATGTCGCGCTTGCGCTGCGATTTGCTTTTCGGCTCGTCGTCTTCCGGTTCGGGCGCAAAGCCTCCGGGAAAGCGCGAGCCTTGGGGGTTACGGGAATTTCGCGTCATGCCCGGCATTTTATCTTGCTATGATTGCCGCTTGGACTTTTGATGACACCCCGCCCAGCATGGACCAGATCGCCGAACAGACCGCGCATTTCACCTACACCCAGGCCCAGCTCAGCGAGATGGCCGCCGATGTGCTGCGGGTGGCACGCGAACTGGGGGCGACCGATGCCGCCACCGAGATCTCGGAAGGCAGCGGCCTGTCCGTGTCGGTGCGCAAGGGGCAGGTGGAAACCATCGAGCAGAACCGCGACAAGGTGGTTGGGGTCACGGTGATGATCGGCAAGCGCCGCGGCAACGCCAGCACCTCGGATTTCTCTCCGGCCGCGCTGCGCGCCACCGCCGAGGCGGCCTACAACATCGCCCGCTTCACCGCCGAGGATGACTGCGCCGGCCTGGCCGAAGAAGAACTGCTGGAGCGCGCGCCGCAGGACCTGGACCTGTTCCACCCGTGGGCGCTGGACGCCGAAGCCGCCATCGACATCGCCGCCCGCGCCGAGGCCGCCGCCTTTGCGGTCTCTCCGCGCATCCGCAACAGCGACGGCGCCAGCGTCTCGGCCCAGCATTCGCAGTTTGTGCTGGCGACCACGCGCGGCTTCAGCGGCGGCTATCCGTATTCGCGCCATTTCATCTCGTGCGCGCCGATCGCCGGCAGCGGCAGCGGCATGCAGCGCGATGACTGGTATTCGTCCAAGCGCTCGCCGCTGGCGCTGGCCGCGCCCGAGGACATCGGCCGCTACGCCGCCGAGCGCGCGCTGGCGCGGCTGCAGGCGCGCAAGCTGTCGACGCGCCGCTGCCCGGTGCTGTTCGAGGCGCCGCTGGCCGCGGGGCTGCTGGGCGCCTTCGTGCAGGCGGTGTCGGGCGGCGCGCTGTACCGCAAGTCCACCTTCCTGTGCGATTCGCTGGGCCAGGCCGTGTTCGCGCCGCATATCCAGATCCATGAGCAGCCGCACACGCCCGGGGCCATGGGCAGCGCCCCGTTCGATGAGGAAGGCGTGCGTACCCGCGAGCGCGACGTGGTCAAGGACGGGGTGGTGCAGGGCTATTTCCTGTCGACCTACTCGGCGCGCAAGCTCGGCATGCAGACCACCGGCAATGCCGGCGGCTCGCACAACCTGACGCTGTCAAGCAACCTGACCCAGCCCGGCGATGACTTCCCCGCGATGCTGCGCAAGCTTGGCACCGGCCTGCTGGTGACCGAGCTGATGGGCCAGGGCGTCAACTACGTCACCGGCGATTATTCGCGCGGCGCGTCGGGCTACTGGGTCGAGAACGGCGTGATCCAGTACCCGGTCGAGGAAATCACCATCGCCGGCAACATGGCCGAGATGTTCCGCCAGATCGTCGCCATCGGCGCGGATGCGCTGGTGCGCGGCACCAAGGAAACCGGTTCGATCCTGCTTGAGCAGATGACGATTGCCGGCAACTGAGCAGCGCGTCAGTCAAATAAAAAAGCAGGCATCGCCTGCTTTTTTATTTCCGGTCAGGATTCCTCCGACGGCGGCCGCTCATACGTGACGAAGGCATAGTCAAAGCCATTCGCTGCCGAATGATGGGTCTCGCGCGCGGTTTCCAGCCATTGCGTGCGGTCGATCTCGGGGAAGAAGGCGTCGCCTTCCACATCGGCGTCGATCTCGGTCACCACCAGCCGGTCCGCGCTCGGCATGGCCTCGGCATACAGCTGCGCGCCGCCGATCAGGAAGATTTGCTCCACGCCCACGCAGAGGCGCTGCGCGTCTTCCAGCGACGAAGCGACCTCAGCGCCCTCGATGCGCAGGTCGGGATTACGGCTGACCACGATATTGCGGCGCCCCGGCAGCGGGCGGCCGATCGAATCCCAGGTCTTGCGCCCCATGATCACGGGCGCGCCCATGGTGGTGCGCTTGAAGTGCGCCAGGTCTTCCGGCAGGCGCCACGGCAGCGTGTTGTCGCGGCCGATGGTGCCGTTGCGGGCGCGCGCTACAACCAAGGTCAGCAGCGTCATACGGCCACCGGTGCCTTGATGGCGGGATGCGACTGGTAGCCGGCGAGTTCGAAGTCTTCGTAGCGGTAGTCGAAGATGCTGTCGGGCTGGCGCAGGATCTTCAGCTGCGGCAGCGGCAGCGGCGCGCGCGCCAGCTGGGTCTGCACCTGCTCGAAGTGGTTGTTGTACAGGTGGCAGTCGCCGCCGGTCCAGATGAAGTCGCCCACTTCCAGCCCGGTCTGCTGCGCCATCATGTGGGTCAGCAGCGCATAGCTGGCGATATTGAACGGCACGCCCAGGAAAATGTCGGCGCTGCGCTGGTACAGCTGGCACGAGAGCCGGCCGTCGGCCACGTAGAACTGGAAGAACGCATGGCAGGGCGGCAGCTTCATGCGCGGGATGTCGGCCACGTTCCAGGCTGAAACGATCAGGCGGCGTGAATCCGGGTTGGCGCGGATCTGCGCCACCAGTTCGGTGATCTGGTCGATATGGCGGCCGTCCGGCGCCGGCCACGAACGCCATTGCGAGCCATAGACCGGGCCCAGTTCGCCGTTCTGGTCGGCCCACTCGTCCCAGATGGTGACGCCATGCTCCTGCAGCCAGCGCACATTGGTCGAGCCCTGCAGGAACCACAGCAGTTCATAGATGATCGACTTCAAATGCAGCTTCTTGGTGGTGACCACCGGGAAGCCTTCGCGCAGGTCGAAGCGCATCTGGTAGCCGAACACCGAGCGCGTGCCGGTGCCGGTGCGGTCGGCCTTGTCGGTGCCATGCTCGTAAACATGGCGCATGAAGTCGAGGTACTGTTTCATCGGCGCGGGGCGGGATGGAAGAGGTGGCGCGGGCGCCTGCGCCCGCGAAGCTGGCATTTTAAAGCAAGACGGGCCGCCCCTCCGGGCGGCCCGTCTTTTACGGCAAGGCCAGGGCCCAGGGCCCTGGCGCCGGGGCAGGCTTAGTGGCTGCCGGCCGGCTGCTCCTGCTGCTGCCCGCGGCGTTTCTGCACCAGGTAGCCGGCGCCCAGCACGCCGCCGACGATCAGCACGTACAGGCCCCAGTTAACCACCGGGTTGGCTTCGAAGAACGCCTTGATCATCGGCTCGTGCACGATCATCTTGACCGCCGTGAACGCCAGCACGCCGGCACCCAGGTAGATGATGACCGGGAAGCGGGCCATCAGCTTGAGCACCAGGCTCGAGCCCCACACCACGATGGGGATGCTGATCAGCAGGCCCAGCACCACCAGCAGGAAGCTGCCGTGCGCGGCGCCGGCCACGGCCAGCACGTTGTCAACGCCCATCACCGCGTCGGCGATGATGATGGTCTTCATCGCGCCCCACAGCGTCGAGGCGCCGCTGCCATGCTCGTCGCCGTCGCCTTCGTCGGACAGCAGCTTGTAGGCAATCCACACCAGCGCCAGGCCGCCCACCAGCATCAGCCCCGGGATCTTCAGCAGCCAGACCACGCCGATCGTCATGGCCGAGCGGACCACCACGGCACCCACGGTACCCCAGACGATGGCCTTTTTCTGCAGGTGGGCGGGCAGGTTGCGCGCCGCCAGCGCGATCACGATGGCATTGTCGCCGGCCAGCACCAGGTCAATGACGACGATGGACAGCAGTGCCGTCAGGAACTGCATCGTGAACAGATCGGTAAACCACTCCATGAACTCTCCTCAGGGTACGAAACAGCGCGGGGCGCGTGTTGGGTTCGCCTGGATTCCTGGAGCACGGGAGGGTTGGGGCCGCCTTTGCAAACCATGGAAACCAGGTTGCAAAGGTCTTGCTCGACCACTGGCGCGGTATGCGCACCGGTGGTCAGCACAACCGGGGACATCGGTCCCGGAATGACGATTGTGCTAAGGGCTTGCGCCCCGGAGCTACTCCCCTTTGAGGGACGCGACCCCTTCCGGGGACGCGCTGGGCGGGATTATAAACGAACTCGAAGGGACATGCCCCATAAGGAAAGATACTGACTCAAGTTCGTCGAGGTGCCGTAATCGGCTCGCTGTGGCGGCCATGGGGCTGCGCGATCCGCCGGATCGGCCTATCCTTGAGGTTCGGCTCCGACCGATGCGTCGCGGACAGCACAGGCGGGCATTGCGGAGACCGGCGCGCCTGACATGCACAGCGCGGCCTTGGGGAATACGCAGTGAAGCAGTGCCCATTTGCGACCACACAAGGAAAACGACATGCCGGCTGTCCCGAACCCGCCGAACCCGCCCTCACACCACAAAGCCCCGCAGACACCCCTCCCGCCCCTGAACCACCATAACGGCCACGCTGCGGCGCCGCCCGCGCTGGTGGCGCTGGCCAATGGCCGCGCCCAGCGCCAGCCGGAGTTCGTGCAGCAATACCGGGAAGACAGTGGCGCATTGCGCGAGCAGGTGCTGTCCGGCCTGCGCGCGGCGCAGGCGGCGATCAGTCCCAAGTTCTTCTACGATGTGCTGGGCTCGCGCCTGTTCGAAGCCATCACCGACCTGCCCGAGTACTACCCGACCCGCACCGAGGCCGCGATCTTTGCCAGCGCCGCGCCCGCCATCGCGGCGCGCGCGGGAAGCGGCTGCGTGCTGGTGGACCTGGGCGCGGGCAACTGCGAGAAGGCGGCACGGCTGTTCGGCAGCCTGCGCCCGGCGCAGTACGTGGCCGTGGATATCTCGGTAGACTTTCTGCGCGCCACGTTGTCGTCGCTGCAGCAGCAGCATCCTGACATCCCGATGCTGGGGCTGGGCGCCGACCTGTGCGCGCCGTTCGACCTGCCGGCCCAGGTCAGGCGCGGCAGACGCCTGTTCTTCTATCCGGGCTCGAGCATCGGCAATTTCGCGCCGGTGGAGGCCCTGGCGCTGCTGCAGCGCCTGCGCGGCGCGGCCGGGCGCGGCGACGGCGTGCTGATCGGCGTGGACCTGCACAAGGACGAAGCCACGCTGGTATCGGCGTATGACGATGCGCTGGGCGTCACCGCGGCCTTCAACCGCAACCTGCTGCGCAATGTGAACCGCATCGTCGGCACCGATTTCGCGCTGGACGACTGGCGCCACCTGGCCAGCTTCGATCGCCAGGCCTCGCGCATCCAGATGCACCTGCAGGCGTGCCGCGACGTGCGCGTGCAGTGGGACGGCGGCACGCGCGAGTTTGCCGCCGGCGAGCGCATCCATACCGAGGACTCGTACAAGTACCGCCCGGAGGACTTCGCGTTGCTGCTCGAAGCCGCCGGCTTTGACGACCCGGTGTACTGGTCCGACCCGCGCGGCTGGTTCGCGGTGTTCCACGCGCGCGGATGACCTGCGGCCTGCCGGGGCGGGTCCGGGTCCGGGTCCGAGCGGCGGGTAGTGTCATAATGGCCGCAGCCGGGCGTGGCGCGCCAAGTCCGCGGTGGTCCAGCGGCAGCTGGCTGCCGCCTGCCCGGATCGCTGCCGGTCCACCCTCCATTCCCTGCGCGGATTTCCCCGATGAGCGGCTTCCCCATGCTTCCCGATCTCTACTTCACCGGCGGCAAGGCGACGTGGTCGGACCCGCGCCGGCTGCCGCGCGAAGGGCTGGCGCAGGCACTGGTCGACGCGCGCAGCCGCACGCTCGCGTGGCTGGCGCCGTTCGGGCAGACGCGCCGCGCCTGGGACGTACCGCGCCAGTACGATGCCGAGCCGCCGCTGTGGACGCTCGGTCACGTCGCCTGGCATGCGGAGTGGTGGTGCCTGCGCGGCGTGCGCCAGCTCGACCGCGGCGGCGTGCCGGTGCCGGTGGCGTCGGAACCGTCGCTGCTGGACGGCGCCGATGAATGGTTCGACCCCGATCGCATCGGGCCAGACGAGCGCTGGGAGATCGCGCTGCCCGACGTCGCCGTGGTCAAGCGCTATGCCGCCGACGTGCTCGACGGCGTGCTGCGCCGGATCGCGCTGCTGCCCGACGACACCGACCTGACCCTGTACCCGTACCGCCGCGCGCTGCTGCATGAAGATGCGCAGGGCGAGAGCGTGGCCGCGCTGCTGCAGGCGCTTGGCATGGCGCCAGCGGAGGCCATCGGCGCCGCTGCGGCGCAGCCGGCCGGGCATGGCGGCACGCTGCATTTCCCGGGTGGACGCTTCACGCTGGGCTGGAGCGATGCCGACGGCTTTGCCTGGCCCGACGAACTGCCGCCGCAGCCGACCTACGTGCCCGCGTTCGAGATGGACATGGCGCTGGTCAGCAACGCGCAGTTCCTGGAGTTCGTCGAGGACGGCGGCTACGAGCATCCGGCGTGGTGGTCGTCGGCGGGGCGCCAATGGCTGATGACGCAGGAACGCTCGGCGCCGCGGTACTGGTCGCGCCATCCGGAATCGCGCGCGTGGATGCTGGAGCGCTTCGGCACGCTGCGCACGCTCAATCCCGACGAAGCCGTGCGCCATGTCACGCTGTACGAGGCGCAGGCGTGGTGCATCTGGGCCGGGCGGCGCCTGCCGGCGGAATCCGAATGGGAACTTGCCGCGACCCAGAACCGGGGCCTGCAGTGGGGCGCGCTGCGCGAGTGGACGGCCACGCCATACGAGCCGTATGCGGGCTTTGTTGCTGCGCCGTCCGAAGGCGGGATAGTGGGGCGCTTCGGCACGCACCAGGCGGTGCGCGGCGTCTCGTTTGCCAGCCCGGCGCGGCTGCGGCACGTGCGCGCGCGCTGGGCACGGCTGCCCGAGGACGACCTGTCCTTCATCGGCTTCCGCACCTGCGCGCTGTAGCACGGCGCGCACGGCAAAAAAAACAGGGCACCCGAGGGTGCCCTGTCTGCTGTCTGGCCGGTGCGCTCAGCGCACCGCGCGATCAACGCTCGTAGCGCGAGCGGCTGTTGCGGTTGCCGTTGCCATTGCCGCCGAAGCCGCCGCCAAAGCTGCGGTTGCCGTCACGGTTGCCGTCGCGGTTGCCGAAGCTGCGGCCTTCGCCGTTGCCGCGGTAGCCGCCGCCGGTGCCCCGGTTGGCGTCGCCGAAGCTGCGGGCGGCGCCGTCGCGGTTGCCGAAGCCGCCGCGGTTATCGTCGCCGAACGTGCGGCCGCCTTCACGGTTGCCGAAGCCACGGGCGCCGTCGCTGGCGCCGCGGTAGCCGGTGCCCTGGCCGCCCTGGCCACGGTAGCCGCCTTCACGGTTGCCGAAGCCGCCGCGGTTGTCGTCGCCAATTGGGCGCGCGCCTTCCGCACGGTTGCCGAAGCCACGGCTGTCGCCGCTGAACTTGCGCTCGCCGAAGCCGGTGCGGCTTTCGCCGCCGCCGAACTTGCGGTCGCCGAAGCTGCGCTCGCCGCCCCGGTAGCCGCCATTGCCGCCGCCGTTACCGCGGAAGTCGCCACGGCCGCCCGGCTTGCCGCCGAAGTTCGAACGCGGCTTGGGCGAACGGCGCGGCTCCAGGCCCTCGATTACCGAAGCGTCGATGCGCTGGTTGGTGAAGCGCTCGATGCGCTTCCACTGGAACATGTCGTTGTGGTTCACCAGGTTGATGGCGGTGCCCGAGCGGCCCGCGCGGCCGGTACGGCCGATGCGGTGCACGTAGTCCTCGGCCTGCTTGGGCAGGTCGAAGTTGACCACGTGGGTGATGTCGGGCACGTCGATGCCGCGCGCGGCCACGTCGGTGGCAACCAGCACACGCAGGTTGCCGCGGCGCAGCGCGGTCAGGGTGCGGTTGCGCGCGCCCTGGGTCATGTCGCCATGCAGCGCGCCGGCGGAGAAGCCGGTGTCGGACAGGCGCTCGGCCAGCGAATCGGCATCGCGCTTGGTCGCGGTGAAGACGATGGCCTGCTTGAGCGTTGCGTCGCGCAGCAGGTGGTCGAGCAGGCGCTCCTTGTGCGACATGTCGTCGGTGAAGTGCAGGCGCTGCTCGATATGGCTCTGGTCGGCGCGGGCCGCGGCGATCTCGATGCGTTGCGGATCCTTCAGCTGGCGCGAGGCCAGCTGGGCGATACGCGCATCCAGCGTGGCCGAGAACATCAGCGTCTGGCGCGAGGCCGGGGTGGCATTGACGATGGCGTCGATGTCGTCGGCAAAGCCCATGTCGAGCATGCGGTCGGCTTCGTCGAACACCAGCATCTGCAGCGCCGACAGGTCGATGCGGCCGGCATCGATATGGTCGAGCAGGCGGCCCGGCGTGGCCACCAGGATGTCAGGCATCTTGGCCAGCGCGGCCAGCTGCTTGGGGTAGGGCATGCCGCCCAGGATGCTGGCGCAGACGATGCGGCGCAGGTTGCGGCCGTACTTGGCGGCGGCCTCGGTCACCTGCAGCGCCAGTTCGCGCGTCGGCGTCAGCACCAGCAGCGCCGGCTGGGCCGGCGACGGGCGCGGGCGCTTGCCCTTCATGCGCTTGGCGGGCTCGGTGGCGCGCTGCGGCGCCGGCATTTCGCTGATGCGCTGGATCGCGGGCAGCATGAACGCCGCCGTCTTGCCCGAGCCGGTCTGGCTCGAGACCAGCAGGTCGCGGCCGGCGATGAAGGCCGGGATGGCCTGGGCCTGCACCGGCGTGGGCGTGTTGTAGTTCAGTTCGGAGAGTGCGCGCAGGATGGCCGGATCGAGGCCAAGCGCGGCGAAACCGCTTTCCACGGCCGGGGCTTCCACTGCCGGGCTGGGGTTGAGCAGGGCGTCGAGCTTGTCGAGCGGGCTCTGGGCAGCGTCGGAAGTGATCGAAGCGTCGGTCGCGGAGGCAATAGCTTGCTCCGCACGAATGTCGTGCTGGGTCATGTCGGAATGGTCAAATAAATGCATGGCACCCCGGAACGCAGAATGGGGTGGGCGCAGTGCAAAGTCTTAAAAAGGCTTCGGCGCCAATCGGTGAGGCCGTTACGACAGACACAGCTGGCAGTACGGCGGCAGGCAGGGTGGTGGCTGGTTTCCGCGGAGCGGTCCGGCCGGGTCCCTGGCAGGCAAACAGCTCAGTTCAGGCTGTTCAACAGGATCGGAGACGAGGCGACGTCAGGTGAGCGGTGCGTTCTGCTGGGCGGCTGGGGCCAGATTGTGATGACTAGGCGTCCGGCAGCGAGGAAACAGAGCTTGGGAGGGCAGCGGATTCGCCGCGGCAGGAAGCCGGGCGTTTGGCGGATCTCACAGTTGCGAAACTCACGGCGCGGATTATAGCAGAGTGCCAGAATTTTGTTGCACTGCGAAAACGTAACCGGATATGTCAGCCGCCAGTCACCTGCCGTATCGGCTGGCCGGCCGCTGGTTGAAAGCGGAAAAGCCCCGCCTATACTGGAGGCGCGAGCACACAGGATGCCCGCACGGGGCGGACGAACACGTTCCCGCTTGACCTCCTCCAGCGGCATTGCGCTGCTGTTCGCGGCAAGCATTGCGGTCATTGAATCCACGCGCCAGTCTTCCTGCGACTCTCCGGGTGGTCCGGATGGGCGTCCGCGTCATGGGCGGAATCATGGGAAGCCTGCAGGGAAACAGTATGACCGAACTGCTGACCGCGTGACCCGGGCGGTCCGGGCCCGTCCGCATCCAAAGCCCGCCAGCGATGGCGGGCTTTTCATTTGCGCGGGCCGGTCTGTTCAGCCCTCGGCGTCGTTGCCGGCGGCCTTGCGCGGCAGGCGGCCGCGCGGTGCCTCGCGCGGCATCACATGGCGCTTGCCGGGCAAGCCCCCCGGGTAGTCGACGATGCGCGCGGCGCCCTGGTGGCGCAAGCCATGCCATGGCTGGCCAGCCGCGGTGCGCCCGCCACCGAGGATGGTGGTCATGGCCTGCCGGTCGAGATCCATGCTGTCGGGCAAATCCTTGATGACGATCACTGCCATGGCGGTCTCCGGTCAAGCGGGGCCGCGGCCCTGCGGCCGCGGGACCGCTTCAGTATAGGCGAGGCGGTCCCGCGTTCCTGCGCGGGCCCGCCTCGGGTTGCGCTCAGACTGCGGCAAAGTTGCCGCCCCATTGCGACGGGTTGACGTTGACCCCCACCGGGCCGACGCCGGGGCCGACGAAGCTGTTGTTGAGCGTGTTGACGTTGATGCTCTGCAGTTGGGCGATGTTCTGGTTGACGTTGACGGTAACGTTGGCGAGGGGGCCGACATCGCCGACACCGCGGGCGAGCCACGAATTGCCGCCGCGTACGGTGCACAGCGAGGCGCGATCGAGTTCCTTGCTCAGGGCCAGGTCGCGGACGAGGATGGTTGACATGGTCATGCTCCTTTGATGGGGGTGCCGGGGCAGCTGGCGCGGAGGTTGCTGCGTTCAGGCAGGCTCTCCGCGCGCGCTGCGCATCGGGTATCAGCCGAAGATGTTGTTGGTCGCGTTCTGGTTGGTGTGCACGTCAGACTTGACGTGGTCCAGGAAGGCCGAGCCGTTGCCGTTCAGGTTGGTCACGGACTGCATCTGCGCGATGTTCTGCACGGCGCTGATGCTGTGGTCGACCGACACCTTGATCGGCGTGTAGACGGCGGCGAAGGGCAGGTACGACATACCGCCGCGCACGGCTTGCATGCGCTTGCTGTCGAGGGTTGCGGCGGCGGACAGGTCCTGGATGGTCAGCGTGGTCATGATGGTCTCCGGTATCGATGGTCAGTGTTTCGGTTCAGTCTGCTGGCGCGAGGGCTCAGCCGTAGATGTTGTTGGTGGCGTTCTGGTTGGTGCGCACGTCGGACTTGACGTGGTCCAGGAAGGCCGAGCCGTTGCCGTTCAGGTTGGTGACGGACTGCATCTGCGCGATCTCCTGCACGGCGGTGATGCTCTTGTCGAACGACAGGTTCACCGGGCTGTAGACCGCGGCAAACGGCAGGTAGGCGAGGCCGCCGCGCACGGCGTGCATGCCCTTGCGGTCCAGGGTTTCGGTGGAGGACAGGTCCTTGATGGTCAGCGTGGTCATGATGGTCTCCTGGTAGAGGAAGGTGCTGCGTTTGGGTTGGGGTTCGAGCATCGGGTTGGTGTCGCGCTCGAAGGTACTAACGCAGGGACCATGCCAAGGCCTTGGAAACGCCCGATGGTTGCGCATAACTGCCTGAAAACATGGGGGATTCAGTTTCAATGTTGGCTTGGGCGCACGGCCATCCAGCGCGCATGCGGGCCGCGAATGACGGGCCGCGGCCAACAGGCGCGGCGCCGGTGTTGGCGCCGCCGCGACAGTCGCGCACCGCAGTGGCAGCGGCGGCGCCGGGCCGCACGCGCGCGGCGTTGCACGGTGGCCGCGCGCGGTTTGCGCATGCCTTGGGTGCGCACTAGTATCCATCGAAGAGAGGGCATATCCGCAGGGTGGGACGCGTCCTGCCAGCAACCATGTCGGGGCATCCCGTGGCCAGTCTCAAAGACCTGATCCGCAAGTTCCAGAACGGCGGTCTCTCCGACGACGAGTTTGTCGCGTCGTTCGAAACGGCGCTGGCGCAAGACCCCACCACGCCCAGCCAGGCCGCACGTGTCGTGATCGAGGAAAACACGCGCTTTCCGTTTCCGCCCGCGGTCTATGCCGAAGTCATGCGCCGCATCGAGCGCCGCGGCGCCACGCAATACGATGGCGTTGGCGATAGCGCCCCCGACGCCACGCGCCTGGCCGGGACCGAAACCGGCTCGATGTATGCCGCCTCGCCCGAAGCCGGCACGCTGCCGCAGACGCCGGCCACCAAGGGCGTGGGCGATACGCTGAACGGCCGCTTCGTGCTGGAGGAATGCCTGGGCGTGGGCGGCATGGGCACGGTCTACAAGGCGCTCGACCTGCGCAAGCTGGAAGCCTCGGACCGCAGGCCGTATATCGCCATCAAGGTGCTGAACCTGCAGTTCAGCGGCCATCCCAAGTCGCTGATGGCGCTGCAGCGCGAGGCGCGCAAGGCGCAGACGCTGGCCCACCGCAACATCGTCACGGTCTATGACTTCGACCGCGACGGGCCGGTAGTCTTCCTCACCATGGAGTACCTGTCGGGCTCGTCGCTCAACCATGTGCTCAAGGCCCCGGGCTTCGCCGGCATGCCGATGGCGCGCGCCATGCCCATCATCCACGGCATGGGCAATGCGCTGGCGTATGCGCACGAGCGCGGCTTCGTGCACTGCGATTTCAAGCCCGCCAATGTCTTCCTGACCGACAACGGCGAGGTCAAGGTGATCGACTTCGGCATCGCGCGCGGCTTCCTGCCGCCGGCCGACGAATCCGACCGCACGGTCTTCGATCCCGGTTCGCTGGGCGGCATGACGCCGGCGTATGCGAGCCCGGAGATGTTCGAGCATCGCGAGCCCGATCCCCGCGACGACATCTATGCGCTGGCCTGCGTGACCTACGAGCTGCTGAGCGGCAAGCATCCCTACCAGCGGCTCTCGGCCAACCAGGCGCGCGAAGCCGGGCTCAAGCCGGCGCCGCTGGCGCAGCTGGGCCGCACACAATGGAAGACCCTGCGCGAGGCACTTTCGCTTGACCGAGAGACGCGCACGCCGACGGTCGCGCGCTTCCTGCAGGGCATGAGCGCGGCGCCGGCCGCGCCCGCGCGCCGCGCCCAGCCGCTGATGGCGGGCGGCGCGCTGGCCGTGCTGGCCGGTGTGGCCGCACTCGGCTACTACGCCTGGCATTCGCAGCGCCAGGCCGAAGCCCCCGCCGCGGATTCCCGCGCGACCGCCCCGGTCAGCGCCGCCGCGCCGGCGCCCGCGGCGCCAGCCGCCCCCGCGCCTGCCCCCGCAGCGCCTCCGGCGCCTGCAGCAGCCGCTGCGGCGGAGTTGTCGATGGCCGAGGTCGGCAAGCTGCTGGCGGCGGTGCCGTGCTCGCTCCTTGCGGCCGCGCGGCAGGGGCAGACGCTGCACGTGCGCGGCTACCTGGCCGAGAGCGTGGGTGCCGCGCGCCTGCGCGAACAGCTCGGCGGCTTGCCGGGGGCCAAGGCGCTGCGGGAGGTGGTGGTGGAGGCCCAGCCGCTGGCTGCCGACAAATGCGAGGTGGCCGCGCTGATCGCGCCGTACTGGTCGGGCCTGCGGCAGGGCGCGACGGCGTCATCGCTGCAGTTGCGCGGCAAGGGCACGCAATTGACCGAGGGCGCGCCGATGGTGCTCGAGCTGCGCACGCCGGCGCAGGACTCCTACGTTTACGTCGACTATTTCGCGGCGGACGGCAAGGTGGCGCATATGGTGCCGAGCCAGCGCATTCCGGCGCACCAGGCGCCGCCCGCGTATAACGCCTCGATCGGCGACAGTGGCGACTGGATCGTTTCGGCGCCCTTCGGCAACGAACTGGTGGTGCTGCTGACCACGCCGGCGCCGCTGTTCGCGTCGCGCCGTGCCGAGGTGGAGTCGCGGCAGGCGTACCTGCGGGCGCTGGAAAAACCGCTGGCGCAGATGGCGCGCACTTATGGCCGGGATCGCATCAGCGCGGACCTGGTGCAGATTTCCACGCGCGCGCGCTGAGGGCGGTCCCGACCGGCTTGCGCTTTACGCCGCCAGCCGCCGGTTCACTTCATGTCGCGCGCCACGCGAAAGCCGTTCTGTGACTGCCGCACGCTCGGGCTGTACTTGAAGCGCGTCGACGACACCATGTAGCTGGCTCCTTCGCGCCACGAGCCGCCACGGATCACGCGCGCACCGCAGGCGTTCTCGTTCCATGCGCGCCCGTCGGCGGGCGCGCCCTTGTATGAGCTGTGCCAGCAATCGGCCACCCATTCCCACACGCTGCCGTTGACGTCATGCAGGCCGTAGGGATTGGGTGCGAACGAGCCCACGGGCGCCGGCGCGTCCTGGTTCCACGGATCGCCACAGTCCTTGCAGTTGGCATTGCCCTTGCGCATCTGGTCGCCCCACCAGTAAGCGGTGGCGCTGCCGCCGCGCGCCGCGTATTCCCATTCCGCCTCGGTGGGCAGCCGGTAGCTCTTGCCGGTGGTCTTGCTGAGCCACGCCACATACTGCTGCGCGTCGTCCCAGCTGACGTCGCGCACCGGTGCGTTCTTCGCGCTGTCGGCGGTAGTGGGGATGCGCTGGCAGCCGCCGGCGTCGGCGCAGGCGTTCCATTGTTCCACCGTGACTTCATAACGGCCGATGGCAAAGGGCTGGGCGATGGCGACGTGATGCGGCGGCTTTTCGGCCGGGTCGCTGGCGCTGCTGCCCATGGTGAAGCTGCCGGCCGGCACCGTGACCAGCGCCGGGCAGGCCGGACAATCGCGGATCTCCGCGGTGCGCAGGGTGGTGCTGACCACGCCTTCGCCTGCCGTGCCGGTGCGCGGCGCTGCGGCCGCTGGCGCGGACGGCCGCGCAGCCGCAGGTGCGGCCGAAGCCGGTGGCGCCGGGGCTGCTGCAGGCGCCGGGGAACGCGAGACTTGGCCGCTGGCGGTGGCGCCGGCGCGTGGCGGCGGCGCTGGTGCTGGCGCCTGCGCCTTCGGAGCAGGGGCGCTGGCCGCCAGGCGCTCCAGCCTCGCCTTGGCCAGGCCGGCGAAACGGCCGTTGGGGTACTGCTTCAGGTAGGCCTCGTAGTCGGCGGCGTAGTTGCTGTTCTTGATCGATTCCCAGAAGCTCAGCTCATACTGCTCGTCGGTGTTCTTGGGCAGGATGCCGGCCAGCAGCAGCGGCCGGGCTTGCGGCGATTCACCAGCCGCGGCCACGGGTATCGCAGTGGCGAGGAGCGCTGCCGTGGCGGCTGTCGGGATCATCGCAGCCACGCGTACGACTGGTAGGTTGCGCCACATCTTCACACCTCGCTGGAGCCGCCGCGCTTGCGTTGCATGCCGGTATGCGCCGGCATGCGCCGGGCGCATTGTGGTGTTGCCGGGACGTCGACCGGCTTGCTTCAAGATAGCACAGCGCGTGTGTCCGCGGCGGGGCATCGCCACCCGGCTGCGGCACGCCGGGGTCGCATTTTCCTGGCATGCGTCCTAACCTGAATGACGAATCGCCGAGCGCTGACCAACAAGCAACAAGAAGGGGCTTTCGGGACAACGTGATCGGGTTTCGGGATAGATCTCCGGGAGGCGACGCGTATGTCCAGACGATTCCTGCTCCGCCTGGTGGCGGCGGCCACGCTGGCCGCCGCGCCTTCGCTGTCGTTGTCGACGGCAGCGCCGCCCAATGCCGAGGTCTATATCATCTGGCCGTACGACGGCGCGGTCATTGGTGGCGGCAAGTTCTGGGTGCGCATGGGCCTGCGCAATATGGGCGTCTGCCCCAAGGGCGTTGAATCGCCGCGCTGCGGGCACCATCACCTGCTGATCGATACCGAGCTGCCGCCGCTCGACAAGGAAATCCCGTCGGACAAGAACCACCTGCACTTCGGCGCGGGCGAGACCGACGCGCGCATCGAGCTGCCGCCCGGCAAGCACACGCTGCAATTGCTGATAGGCGACGCCAGGCATGTGCCGTTCGAGCCGCCGGTCTATTCGAAGAAGATCACAGTCACGGTGAAATAGCGGCAAATCGCGGCGCCGCGTGCGCCGCGCACGCCGGCCGAGGCCGATAAACCAACAGGGGAGAGCGCCATGTCCCGACTACTTGCCGCGGCTGTCTTCGCCGTCAGCCTGTTGCTGCCCGCATGGGTGCAGGGCGGATCCACGCCCGCGCCGGCCAATGCCTATCTGTACATCGGCTGGCCCAATGACGGGCAGACCTTGCCGGCCGGCAAGCCGTTCAAGGTGTGGTTCGGGCTGCGCAACATGGGGGTGGCGCCCAAGGACGTGAAGTTTCCCAATACCGGTCACCATCACTTGCTGATCGACGTGGACTTGCCGCCGATGGACAAGGAGATTCCCAACGACCGCAACCACCTGCATTTCGGCGCGGGGGAGACCGAGACCGCGATCGAACTGGCGCCGGGCAAGCATACGCTGCAGCTGCTGATGGGAGACGACAAGCACATACCGACCAACCCGCCGGTGTATTCGAAGCGAATCACGATCTACGTGAAGTAGATATCCAGGGTGCCGGCACGACGACCGCGCCGGTTGTTGGCCTGGTCCCAACAACGCCCCTGCGATCTGTTGGCGGCCTCCCGCCACCTCGCACTGGCTTTAGCCTGGCGCACCCGTCACCGGCCACGCGCGGACAGCGAAAAACCCCCGTGTTTACAGGCACTTCCACCATCGCGACCCGCCTCGCAGGCGCGCTGGCACAGTCCCTGCGTTTGTCCCTCCCGAGCGCGACACCTACCCGATGCTCGAACCCGAAACCCCTGGCAATACCTTCCTCTACCGGAGACCATCATGACCACGCTGACCCTCACCGACCTGACCACCGCCGAAACCCTGGACCGCAAGGGCATGCAAGCCGTTCGCGGCGGCCGCGCGCTGCTGCCGTTCGTGCCTGTGTTCCAGCCGCTGAACCTGTCGTTCGATAAGAGCATCACCGCCGTGCAGGAGATCGCGCAGATGCAGTCCGTGACCAACCTGAACGGCAATGGCTCGGCCTTCCTCGACCATGTCCGTTCGCATGTGGATACCAACCAGAACGCCAGCAACAATATCTCTCGTTGAGAGGATGGTTGAGATGGCGCTGCGCCGCGGGGGCGTCCCCGCGGCGTTTTGACTGACCCCGTGCTTGTCGGGGTTGGAGCGCGCGCCCGCGCGCACCACAATACAGACAGACGCGGCGGCCAAGCGGCAACGGCAAGACGCAAAGCCATGCCGGCCACCGCCGTCGCACGCAGGAAATCACCGTGCCCGAGTGCCCCAATCCCCCGTCCGTGCTTGCGGTGACCCGCGTGCCGCGCCGTGCCGCCTGGTTTGCCGCGCTGGCGGCAAGCCTGGCCATGCTGGCGGGCTGTGCCGACTTCCGCCCGCCGGTGTACCAGCGTCCCGAGACGCCGGCCAAGGCCGAATGGTCGCGCCAGGAATCGATCACGGTATCGCCGGCCGAAGCGGTGCAGCCCAACTGGTGGCTCGGCTTCAAGGACCCGTACCTGAACCAGCTGGTCGAACGCGCGCTGGCCGGCAACTACGACATCAAGGTGCTGGCGGCGCGCATCCGCGTGGCCAACGCACAGATCAGCGAGGCCCGCGCCGGCGGGCTGCCGGTGATCGATGTCGGCGCCGGCGCGAGCTTCGAAAAGAGCACCGGGCAGAAGTCCACCTGGACCTATAACGTCGGTGCCCAGCTGAACTGGGACATCGATATCTGGGGCAAGGTGGAGAAGGGCGTGCAGGCGCAGGCCGCCGAGTTCCGTGCCACCGAGGCGGACTGGCGCGCCGGCTACCTGACGCTGGTGGCCAATGTCTCCACCACTTACTTCCAGATCCTGCAGTTCGACGAGCAGATCGAGCAGCAGACGCGCACCGTGGCCAAGAACGGGCAGATCCTGTCCACCTACCAGGCCATGTACCAGAACGGGCTGGTGCCGAAGATCCGCGTGATGCAGCAGCAGGCGGAAATCAATCGCCTGAACAAGGACCTGCTCGAGCTGCGCCGTTCGCGCGATGTGGCGGAGAACGCGCTGGCGACGCTGGTGGGCGTGCCCGCCGGCAATCTCAAGGTGCCGGCAGGACGCCTGCAGGACCGCGTGCAGCCGCCCGCGGTGCCGGCGGGGCTGCCGTCGCAGTTGCTGGCGCGGCGCCCGGATGTGGTGGCGGCGGAGTACCGCGTGCTGGCCGCCTACAACATCGTCGGCCAGGCCCGCCTGGCGCAATTGCCCAGCATCAGCCTGACCGCGCGCGGCGGCACTGCCAGCTTCGCGCTGAGCGACCTGCTCAAGTCCTTCACCTTCGGCTTCATGCCGAGCATCAACCTGCCGATGCTGGACCCCGGAGTGCGGGCGCGGGTGAAGACCACCGAAGCGCAGGTCGGCGTGGCGGAAAACGAATATGGCCGCACCGTGATGACCGCGTTCGAAGAAGTCGAGACCGCGCTGGTCAATGTCGACGCCCACAAGAAGCAGCGCATCGAACTGCAGCAGCAGGTGGAGCAGTTGCGCGTCGTGTCCGCGCAGATCGAGGCGCAACTGAAGGAAGGCGTGGTCTCGCAGCTCGAAGTGTTCGAAACCGAGCGTTCTCTGCTGGCCGCGCAGCTGCAGTTGTTGGCGGTCCACCAACAAATCCTGGGCGACACCATCACGCTCTACAAGGCGCTCGGCGGCGGCTGGCCCGCGGCGGATGTGCGCAACACCGCCCTGAATCCGCCGCAATAAGTGGTGCCAGCGATGCTGGCGCAAGCCGCGCGTTGCGCAACGCTTGCGCGGCATGCCGCGCCGGGCCGGCGGCTTGCCGCGCGGCGATGCCGCTGCCAGCCCAACCACGCCTGCCGCCGTCGATTGACTAGCCTAAGCCGTCGCCTACTATGTTCTTAGTCGCTTCATCCCCCTGGCCTGCCGCCGCGGCAGCCGCGCTGTTGGCTCGCTGGAAACATGGCTCCTGACGAAGCACTGATCATGGAAATGCCGGTGAAAATGGCCCAGGGATTCGCTCGGGACGTCGCGCAGGACGCGGCGCAGGAATTCGATGTGTTCCTGACGCCCGTGACGCGCCCCGAGCTTGGCGAAATCCGCATCGATGAAGCGCTCTTCGCCGTCGGCCGCAGCGAGTTGCCGTTCGCGGCCTACCCGGAAGCACTGGCGGCGCCGCTGTCGCGGCGCCATGCGCGGATTTTTTCCGAGCATGGCGCGGTCTATGTCGCCGACCTCGGCAGCAAGAACGGCACCCGCGTCAACGGCGCTGCGGTGGCGCGCCAGCCGGCGCAGCTCAGCGATGGCGATGAAGTGGCCTTCGGGCCGGCGTTGTCGTTCCGGGTGCGGCTGTCGCCGCGCGCGCCGCAGCCGGAGCCGCCGCGCGTGGCGCTGACGCTGGTGCCGGAGCGCCATGACGTCGGCCTGCAGCCGCTGCACGTGGAACAGTTCCCGTACCTGATCAGCAAGGGCGACGATGCCTTCGCGCGCTTTCGCGACAGCTATCCGCACCAGGTCAACTACCTGTCGCGACGCCATGCGCATGTGTACCTCAAGGGCGGTATCCCCTTCATCGAGGATCTCGGCAGCACCAACGGCACCTTCGTCAACGGCAAGCGCCTGGCTGACCACGGCGTGCCGCTGGACGATGGCGACCGGATCGCGTTTGGCGGCAACCACTTTGTCTACCAGGCGCAGATCCGCTACGCCGGCGATGGCGATGCCACCGCGACGCGCTCGCTGCTGGAGCCCGTCGCCGCGGCGGACACGCCGGCCGCGTCCGACCCCGCCACGCCAGGCGCCCGCGACGACGGTGACCACACCACCTTTGTCGGCGCGCCCGATTCCTTCCTCGACATCTTCTGCGTCGACTACGCCGCCCATCAGGAGGACGAGGTCAACGCCGAGGCCGAGGCCCTGGCCGCCGCTGCCACCACTGCGCAAGACGGCACGCAGGGGCACCGACGCGGCCGCGGCGCGTTGCTGGTGGCGGAAGGCGCGCGTCTGTTCGGGCTCGACGACACGGCGCGCACACGGCGCGCGGCGCGCTGGGGTGGGGCGTTGCTGCTGCTCGCACTGGTCGCGGGCGCGCTGGTCTACTGGCGCGGCGCGCCGGAGCGCGCGGTGCAGTCACGCTTCGCCGCCGGCGACCACGCGGGCGCGGCGCAGGCGGCCGACAGCTATCTGGCGCGAGATCCCGGCGATCTCCGGGTTCAGGCGGTCGGTACCGAAGCCCTGTTGCGGGCCTATGTGCCCGATTTCGCCGCCAGGCTGAAGGCCGGCGACATGGCCGGTGCCGCAACCGTGCTCGCGCGGATGCGCACGCTCGGCGCACACAACGCGGAGGCGCGGCCGCTGGTGGCCGAACTCGACTGGATCAGCAGGCTGGAACGCTTCACCGCGCCGCGCGGCGCCGATGCGCCGATCCGTCTCTACACCGACGAGGCGCCGATCCGCGAACTGCTGGCGTACTGGAACCAGGACACCGCCGCGCACCAGCGCGCGCTCGGGCGCATCGCGGGCGAGGTGCCGGCGTTCCGCGACCTGTATGCCGATGCGCTCAGCGATGTGCGCCGGCTGCAGAACGATGCCTCGGTCTATCTGGCGGCGATCGACCGGCTCAATGCCAGCATCACTGCCGAACTGGGCCGCGACCGCCCCGAGGCCTTGCAGCCGGTGCTGGCCGAATACCGCGAGAAGTATCCGCGCCTGGCCGGCGTGGAACGCGTGCAGTCGGACCTGGATCGCTACACCAGCCTGATGCAGGCATTGCGCGCGCGCCGGCCGGGGCAACTGGTGGCGCGGCTGGGCGACAGCCGTTTCGCCACGCCGCCGTTCCAGGCGCAGCTTGCCAGGCTGGCCGCGCGCCTGCCGCCGCCGGACCTGGCGCGCCAGTATGCGAGTGCGGCCAGGGCCTGGCAGCAGGGCGACAGCAGCGCCGCGCTGGCCGCGCTCGGGCAGATCCGTGGCGGGCCGTGGGCCGACGACCTGGCGCGCGACCTGGCGCACAAGCAGAAGGTCGCGGCGCAGTATGCCGCGTTGCAGGCCGCGCGCGGCAGCCGTGGCCACGAGGATCGTCTGCTGGACTTCTACGCATTGCTCGATGCGGACGAAGACCGCTATTTCGCCAAGGCCGTCGAGGCCGATGTCAACGGCGTGCGCGACAGTGCCCTGCGCCGCGCGCGCGAGCTGATGGCGAGCGCGGTCGCGGCATGGAAGCAGTATCGCGCCAACGGCGTGATCGGCGGCGAGCAGCGGCTCGAGCCCGGCATCTCGCCGAGGTTCCGCGCGCAGGCGCGGCTGCTGTCACAGGCGCAGGACGACGCGCGCCAGGGCATGCGGATCTTCACGCAGTTGCGTGCGGGCGAGAGCGCCGACCTGGCGCAGCTGGCCAAGGTCGAGCAAGAGATCCGCGCCGAGGCGGACCAGCAGCGGCACGCGCTGCGCGAACTGGGCACGGTGCTCGATCCCGCCGTGCTCAAGGCCAAGCTCGAGCTGATCGGCGGTGAAGACACCGGCAAGGCGCCAGCATCGGCCGCGGCGGCCGCGGCCACGCCACCAGGTCCGGCGGGGAAGCCATGAAGGACGATGCCCGCCACGCCGGCCTCAAGCCGTTGTCCGAGGCGCTGGAAGACCACGGCGCCGAAGGCATCGGCCTGCTCAGCGCCGAGCCCTCGCGCCTGGGCCTGCTGACCATCGTCACCACCTTTGCGCTGGTGCTATGCGGGCTGGTGTGGTCGTTCGTCGGGCACGCCGATGTCATCGTCACCGCGCAGGGCGCGCTGGCACCGGAATCCGAGGTGCGGCGCTTCTATGCCCCGGTGGACGGCGAGCTTGCCGATCTTTACGTGGCGGAAGGACAGCCCGTGTCCAAGGACGATGTGCTGGCGCGCCTGAATGCGCGGGGCGCGATCGAGGCCGCCGCCAACGCGCTGGAGGCGCAGCTCAAGCTGGAAGACTCCGAACGCGAGTGGAAGCAGTTCCCTGACAAGAAGGCGCTGATGGAACGCCGCGCGGCGGCGCTCAAGCAGCAGATCGACGTGGCCACGCGCCAGCACGAGACCCGCATTGCCGAAGGCACCACGCGGCTTGCCGAGCAGCAGCGCGCCCAGCTGCAGGAAGCGCGCAGCAACCTCGAGAACGCGCGGCGCGCGCGCGAGTTCGCGCGCCAGGAGCAGGACCGCTATGCGCGCCTGCTGGCGCTGCCCGGCGGCGGCGGCGTGTCGCAATCGCAGGTCGACGCCAAGCGCGCCGCCGCACAGGATGCGGAGAACACCCTGCGCGTGGCGCAGTCGCGGCTGACCGAACTGGAAGCGCGCCTGGGCCGCGAACTGACCCAGGCCAGTTCCGAGCTGGAAAGCAGCGGCCAGGACCTCGCCGGCCTGCGCGTGCAGTACGACGCGGCGCTGCGCGAGATCGCCAATACCGAGGACAAGCTGCGCCTGCAGGTGCAGACCGCGCGCCTGGTGGCGGACGCCGCCGCTCGCATCCGCTTCGAGAATATCGACAAGGACAACTTCCTGCTGATCCTGGCGCCGGTGTCCGGCGTGATCACCGACGTCACCTCGACCCAGCGCGGCGACAAGGTGCAGGCCAATACGCCGCTGGGCGGCATAGCGCCCAAGGATGCGCGCCCGGTGGTGAAGATCGTGATTGCCGAGCGCGACCGTGCCTTCCTGCGCGAGGGATTGCCGGTCAAGCTCAAGTTCAATGCGTTCCCGTACCAGCGCTACGGGATCATCGACGGCACGCTGGAGTTCATCTCGCCCGCGACCAAGCCGGGCGGGCCTGACAAGCAGCCGGTCTACGAGGGCCGCGTGCGCCTGGCGCGCGACTATTACACCGTGGCCGACAACAAGTATCCGCTGCGCTATGGCATGACTGCCACGGCGGAGATCGTGGTGCGCGCGCGGCGCCTGATCGATCTCGGGCTTGACCCCTTCCGCGAGGTGGCCGGCTAGCGCCGCGGTGGCACACCGCAACAGCATCTGGACAGCCGGGCGCGCAGCCGCGCCAGGCCGTCAAAGGAGTAGGAAACATGACTGGCATCGTGCGTATCGACGACGAGGTGCTTGGCGTCGAGGAATTCGTGCGCCTGCTCAAGCTGACCGGGCAGTTTGAAGGGCTGGTCGAGCAGATCGTGCGCGACAAGCTGACCGTGCACGCGGCCAGGCGGCAAGGGCTGGTGGTCACGCCGGAACAGATCCAGGAACGCGCCGACCAGTTCCGCCGCGTGCAGGGCCTGCACCGCGCCGCCGACATGAACCACTACCTGGATGCGCTGAACGTCAGCCTCGACGAGTTCGAGGCCTTCATCACCGACAGCCTGTACCAGGAGCGCATGATGGAGCAGGTGTGCAGCGAGGCCGCGGTGCAGGAGTACTTTGCGCTGAACTCGCCGCGCTTCGACAGCATCGAGGTCAGCCATATCGTGGTCGACAGCGAGGGCAAGGCCAAGGAACTGATCTCGTACCTGCAGGACGACCCCGAGGCCTTTGCCGAGATGGCGCGCGAGCACTCCATCGCCGACACGCGCGAGCGCGGCGGCGAGATCGGCAAGGTGCTGCGCGGCTCGCTCAAGACCGACATCGAGGCCAAGGTCTTCAACGCGGAGCCGGGCGACCTGCTGGGGCCGTTCCCGGCCGCCGACCGCTCGTTCTTCGAGGTCTTCCTGGTGCGCGACAAGCACCCGGCCACGCTCGACAGCGAGGTGGCGGTCGAAGTGCGCCGCCTGCTGCGCGAGGACTGGCTGATGGCCCGGGCGCAGGAACATGTCATCGAAGCCCGCTAGCGAAGCCGGGCCGGCCGGCGCTGGCGCCGCCACCGCCGCACCGCAGCAGCCGGAGGCGGGGCCGGCGCTGGCCGCTTTCCTGGCCGGCGTCGAGATCCTGTCAGTGCTGACGCCGGAGGAGCTGGCGCGGCTGGCCGACGCCGCGCAGGTGCTGAGCTTCGGCTTTGGCGACACCGTCTGCAATGCCGGCGAAGCCGCGCCGGGCTTGTTTATCGTCAAGTCCGGCTCGGTGCGCGTGTTCAACGAAGAGCACGGCAAGGAAATCAGCATGGGGGTGCGCAAGACCGGCGAGGTCTTTGCCGATATCGCGCTGCTGCGCGACTACCGGCACGAGTCGTCGGTGCGCGCCTCGGGCAAGACCGAACTGCTGATGATCCCGCGCAGCGTGAGCGAGCCGGTGGTGGCGGGCAACCCCGCCGCGCTGGCATTCATCACCAGCTATGTCGCGATCAGCTCGGCCGGCGGCTTTGTCGCGCGGCTGTTCGACCTGCGCGGCAAGCTCGACAAGCAGGAGCTGGAGGACGCGGTGCGCAGCGTCGGCGTCAAGCGCGTGGCGGCCGGTCGCGAAATCCTGAAGCAGGACGGACGCGAGGACCGGCGCCTGTACGTGGTGCGCCAGGGCACTGTGCGCATCGTGCGCAGCGAAGAGGGCAGCGAGTTTCCGCTGGCAACGCTGGGCCAGGGCGATATCTTCGGCGAGCGCGCCTGCGTGATGCGGCAGGAACAGCTGGCCTCGGCCATTGCCGAGACCGACGTGCGCCTGCTGGTGATTCCCGAGAAAACCGTACAGCTGATCCTGGAGCGCAATCCGCGCCTGCGCGAGGTGCTGGAGGAGCGCATCCGGGTGCTCGATCGCGAGCTGCACCGGCAAAAAAAGCTAGCCGAGCGGCGCAAGCGCCCGGTGCTGCTCGACCTGGCCTCGAAGCCCGAACTGGGCGAGAAGCTGATCCGCCGTTTCGCGCTGGTGGAGCAGGCCGAGGAAATGGATTGCGGGGCGGCCTGCCTGGCGATGATCTGCCGGCACTACGGCATCCCGATGACGCTGGGCAAGCTGCGCGAACTGGCCAATGTCACCACGCAGGGCGCCACGCTCGACAGCCTGGCGCGGGCGGGCGAATCGCTGGGGTTCACCACGCGCGGGGTGCAATGCACGCGCGATTCGCTGATGGGCTTCGAGCTGCCGTTCATCGTCCATTGGGAGGGCTACCACTACGTGGTGGTGTACGGCATCTCGTCGCGCTGGGTATGGGTGGCCGACCCGGCCATCGGCTTCCGCAAGATGAGCGCCGAGGAATTCGAGCGGGGCTGGAGCGGCACGTGCCTGCTGTTCTCGCCGGGCGAAAGCCTGACGCAGCTGTCGGTGCAGCGCTCGCCATGGCTGCGCTTCATCGGCTATTTGGCGCCGTACAAGAAAATCCTGGCACACCTGTTCCTGGCGACCTTCGTGATCCAGATGCTGGGCGTGGTGCCGCCGCTGATCATCCAGAACATCCTCGACGGCGTGGTGGTGCACCAGAACGTGGGGCTGCTGCACCTGCTGATCGCGGGGCTGGTCATCTCCAGCGTGTTCTCGCAGCTGATGTCGACGATCCGCGCTTACCTGGCCAACTTCATGGTGCGCAACATGGATTTCGCCATGATGTCGCATTTCTTCAAGCACACGCTGTCGCTGCCGCTGTCGTTCTTCGCCAAGCGCAAGACCGGCGACATCTTCGCGCGCTTCCAGGAGAACCAGACCATCCGCGCCTTCCTGACCGAATCCACGGTGACCACGGCGCTGAACCTGCTGATGGTGTTTATCTACTTCACCATCATGTTTCTCTACAACGTCAAGCTGACGCTGCTGCTGATTGCCTTCGTGATCCCGATCGCCGCGCTGACGGTGGTGGTGACGCCCCGGGTCAAGGCCTATGCCCGCGAAGTCTTCGCCGCCTCGACCGATGCCAAGGCCTACCTGATGGAGACCCTGGGCGGCGCCGAGACCGTCAAGGGCATGGGCATCGAGCGCCCGGTGCGGCTGCGCTGGGAGCGCAAGTACACCAAGGCGCTGGAGGCGCAGTACAAGGCGCAGGCGTTCCATATCCTGGTCGGGCTGGCGAGCCAGCTGCTCAATGCCGCCACCACCATCGCCGTGCTGTGGGCGGGCGCGACGCTGGTGCTTGAGCGCGAGCTGACCATCGGCCAGCTGATTGCCTTCAACGCGTTCATGGGCAGCGTTCTGGCGCCGCTGATGGGGCTGGTGGCGCTGTGGGGCCAGCTGAACGACGCCGGCGTGGCGATGGAGCGCCTGGGCGACGTGCTCGACCTGGAGCCCGAGCAGAAGCCGCAGGACGTGCTGTCGCGCGTGATGCTGCCCGACCTGCAGGGCGAGATCGTGATGAAGGACCTGTACTTCCGCTACGGCGGCGAGGACACGCCTTATGTGCTGGAGAACATCAGCTTCGCCATCCGGCCCGGCGAGATGGTGGCCATCGTCGGGCGCAGCGGCTCGGGCAAGACCACGCTGGCCAAGCTGCTGGTGGGCTTCTACAAGCCCACCGAGGGTTCGATGACGGTGGATGGCTATGACCTCAACGTGATCGACGCGGCGTTCTACCGCGCCCAGGTGGGTTACGTGATGCAGTCCAACCTGCTGTTCTCCGGGACCATCGCCGAGAACATCGCCTGCGGCGACGACAGCCCGGACCGGCGCCGCATCGAGGAAGTGGCGCGCATGGCCGACGCGCATGCCTTTATCAGCAAGCTGCCGCTGGGCTACGAACAGGTCGTGGGCGAGCGCGGCATCGGCCTCTCGGGCGGGCAGATCCAGCGGCTGTGCATTGCGCGCGCGCTGTACCACGACCCGCGCCTCCTGGTGTTCGACGAAGCCACCTCGGCGCTGGACACGCAGTCGGAGAGCAACATCCTGGCCAACATGCAGGAAATCCTGCGCGGGCGCACCGCGGTCATCATCGCGCACCGGCTCAGCACCATCATGCAGGCCGACAAGATCCTGGTGCTGTATGAAGGCGCCATTGTCGAGCAGGGCCGGCATGAAGAGCTGCTGGAACGCAAGGGCATGTATTTCCAACTGGTGCAGAAGCAACTGAGTGCCGCATGAAGCTATACAACCAGGGTGCCACCCCCGTCTCGGTGACTTCGCCGGTGTCGTTCGCCGGGCTGATCGAGAAGATCGAGATCCTGCGCTCGACGCTGCGCTGGGCGTCGAAGCTGGACCGGCCCGAGATCGAGAAGCTGCTCAAGCAGGCCACCACGCTGCGCGACGAGGTAATGGGCCTGTCGCACAAGGAGCGTTTCGTGCAGGCGGCGTCGGCCGAAGCCGCGCCGCCGCAGCCGGAGGTCGAACGCCTGCCGCGCGAGCGCCGGCAGGCGCTGATGGAGCGCAGCTTTATCTTTGAAGGGACCTTCGGCGACAACCCCCGCCTGCTCGAAGCGCTGGAAATCGCCGAGAAGGCCGCGCCGACCGACTTGCCGGTGCTGATCGACGGCGAGAGCGGCACCGGCAAGGAGCTGATGGCCAAGGTGATTCACGCCAATGGCTCGCGCACCGACAAGCCCTTCATCTCGGTCAACTGCGGCGCCATCCCCGACAGCCTGCTCGAGTCCGAACTGTTCGGCCACAAGAAAGGCGCTTTCACGGGCGCCAGCAACGACCGGCGCGGCAAGTTCGAAAGCGCCCATACCGGCACCATCTTCCTCGACGAGATCGGCGAACTGCCGCTGACCGGGCAGGTCAAGCTGCTGCGCGTGCTGGAGGCGCACGAAATTCAGCGCGTCGGCTCGGACGAGATCATTTCGGTCGACGCGCGCATCGTCGCGGCGACCAACAAGGACCTGCGCCGGATGAGCCAGGCCGGCACCTTCCGCGAAGACCTGTTCTATCGCCTGAGCGTGATCCACGTCAGCCTGCCGTCGCTGCGCGAGCGGCGCGACGAGATCCCGCTGCTGGTGTCGTTCTTCAGCGACGAGGCCGCCGGCATGCTCAGGCGCGCGCCGGTCAGGCTGACGCCGCGGCTGCGCGACTTCCTGCTGCACTACGACTACCCCGGCAATATCCGCGAGTTGCGCAACCTGCTGTACCGGCTGAGCTGCCTCGCCGGCGATACCGCCGACCTGCCGCACCTGCCGCAGGACCTCCGGCCGAAGCCCGCCGCGCTGGCGGTGGTCGGCACCGGCGCGACCGGCGCAACCGGCGCGGACATTGCCATGGCGACATCGCTGAGCGAGGCCAAGCGCGCGGCCAGCGACGAGGCCGAGCGCGCCTTCCTTGAGCGCGGACTGCAGGAGGTGGGCGGCACGGTCGCCGAACTGGCCCGGCGCTTCGACATGAACCGTTCGCACCTGCAGATGCTGCTGAAGAAGCACGGCATCCACTCCAAGGACTTCCGCGCCAGCCGGCAGGCCGAAGGCGGCAAGGGGTAGGGCGCGCGAGGCTTCAGGCGTCCAGCTCCGGGTTGACCAGCGTCCGGTCCGATCCGTAAGGATCGGCCGCGCGCAGCACCACGACCGACACGTTGTCGCGCCCACCCGCATCGAGCGCCTTCTGCACCAGCGTCAGCGCGGCCTGCGCCACGTCCTGCTGCGCCAGCACCGCGGCGATCTCGTCATCGTCGACTTCATTGCTCAGGCCGTCGCTGCACAACAGGTAGACATCGCCGTCGGCCACGTCTGTCAGCAGTTGCTCCGGCGCCAGCGTCGAAGCCGCGCCGACGGCGCGCGTGATGGTGTTCTGCGCGGGATGGTGACGCGCCTGCTCCGGCGTGATCAGGCCCCGGGCCAGCAGGCGCTCGACCTGGTTGTGGTCGCGCGTAAGGCGCGCCAGCTCGCCGCCACGCAGCCGGTACAGGCGGCTGTCCCCGGCCCACAGGCAGGCACAGCGGCTGTCGCCGGCGAGCAGGACCACCACGGTGCTGCCGATGCAGCGCACGCCCAGGCGCGCGGCTTCGTCGACCAGCGCCAGGTTCACGCCCTGCAAGGCCGCGCGCGTGGCGTCGATCCGGTCTTCCAGCCGCGCTTGCGGCGGCAGCGCCGCCAGCGCCCGCACCACCGCCTGGCTGGCGAAATCGCCGACGGCATGGCCGCCCATGCCATCGGCCACGGCCCACAACGCCTGTCCGGGCAGGTCCAGGCAAGCGTCCTCATTGCGCTCGCGCACGCGCCCGACGTCCGTGCACGCCGCCGAGGTCCACCGGAAATGCGAGTCGCAACCCAATCTCGTCTCCGCTCCGCATCCGCCCGGTCTACGCCACCGCGCCGGTCGCGCCCGAGGCCTTGGCCACGGACGCACCAGCGCTCAATTCCGCACCGGATCAGACCAGCCGGCCGTCGTTCCTGGCACCCTGGTCGGCCCGGACATTGATGTTGGCATTGGGCGCGTTGTTGCGGATATCAATGTTCTGGAACTGGTTGTTCATCTGATCAGCATAGAAGCTGTAGTTGATCTCGTAAAAGTTGATCACCGCGCCGAGCGGCGCCGGCGACGACGGCACGAACGGGCGGATCCAGCCGAACACCCACTGTCCGCCTGCGCCGCTCACGCGCGCCATGGCGGCGGGAGCCAGTTCGCGGCAGCTGGCAAGGTCACGGATCGAAAGGTTGGCCATGATGCGGTCTCCGGGGGAAGCGGCGTTGCGCCGGGGCGGTACGGACAGTGAGCAAGCGGCGTGCCACGGCCGCATGGCGGACCGGCGCCGACCGGAAACCATGGCCTGCCGCGGGTTCCGGGCCAAGCGGGAACGAAGCGCCGCCGGCACCTAGCCGCGCCGCGTTGGTTGCCTGCCGACACCCCGGCATGCCAGTGTCGGTGAACCCCCACCACTGCGGCGGCGCCAGGCCGCAGGCGTGCGGATTTTGATATACTCCGGCCCGTCTCCAGGATCACCGCGCCCGCGGCTTCCGGTCCTGGCAGTCCTGTCCCTCGCCGTAGTTCAATGGATAGAACGAGCGCCTCCTAAGCGCTAGATACAGGTTCGATTCCTGTCGGCGGGACCATAGAATACTTCGCGGCAGTTCGCAAAAGTTCTCCATCACCAAGTACGTCAAGGCTCTACGCAGAATCGGTGTTCGCCAAGGTTCGCCTTTGAGCGTTCGCATCCGTCACTTTTTGGGGCATTCTTACGGGTCTCTTCGAAGGCCCCTATTTTGGGTGCCCCTAAAGCGATGCCCCGCACGCTCGAGCCATTAACCAATACCAAAATCCGCAATGCCAAGACACGTGAGAAGCCTACAAGGTTTTCGACGGCGGCGGCCTGTATATCGAGGTAATGCCGGATGGCCGCAAGCTGTGGCGCTTCAAGTACGTGCGGCCGTCCGGGAGCGGAAGCCGTCGTTCGAAGCCGTGGCCAGGGACTGGCACGCCACCCAGACGGGCAACTGGAACGAGGTCTACGCCGGCAAGGTGCTGGCCTGACTGGAGAACGACGTCTTCCCGACGCTGGGCGGCACGCCCATCGCAGACATAAGGGCACCGGCCGTCCTGGATCTGTTGAGGAAAGTCGAAGCCCGCGGCGTGCGCGACACCACGAAGCGGATCCTCCAGCGCATGCGCGCCGTCTTCCAGTACGGGATCATCTACGGGCTGTGCGATCGCAACCCGGCCGCCAACATCGACAGCGCCGCGGCGCTGAAGTCGGAGCCGGTCCAGCATCAGGCGCGTGTGTCACAGCTGGAGCTGCCGCAGCTGCTGCGCGACATCGATGTCTACGAGGGCGACGCGGTGACGCGCCTGGCGCTGCAATTCATGACGCTGACATTCGTGCGCACCACAGAGATGATCCAGGCGCGGTGGACCGAGATCGACGAGGCCAAGGCCGAGTGGCGCATCCCCGCCGACCGGATGAAGATGCGTGACCGCACATCGTGCCGCTGTCAACGCAGGCCTTGGCCGTCTTGGCTTAGCTGCGTGAGATCACCGGGCACCGTGACCACCTCTTCTACAGCCCGCGAGGCAAGACCGGGTACATCAGCAACAACACAATGCTCTATGCGCTGTACCGGATGGGGTACCACTCACGCATGACGGGGCACGGCTTCCGTGGGGTGGCCTCGACCGCGCTAAATGAGCTAGGGTTTCGACCAGATGTGATGGAGCGGCAGCTGGCACACGTTGAGCGAAACAAGGTGAGGGCGGCTTACAACCATGCTCGGTACTTAGTCGAGCGGCGGCAGATGATGCAGGTATGGGCTGATCATCTTGCCTCACTGGTAACGAGCGAACCGATTCGCTACGGAATAATGAACAAGGGGGAGCGACTGTGAACGAGATGACTCTGGATGAGTTTCGCCATCGGAACCGGATCAGTGAGGATGACTGGATCAAGAGCGAGTGCGACTGGGACGTACTGAAGGCCATCGGTGCGGACCACACTGCAAACCACGACCAGCTAGTCACGACGGCGGAGATGTTTGCCAGAACGATTCAGCGAATCAGTGGTGTGCATTATGTGCGCTTCGGGGTAAAGGATGCCGAGCATCTGCTGGAAAAGATCGTCCGTAAGTGCGCCGTGCATGTGGAGAAATACAGGGCGATCACAGTACAAAATTATCACGGGGTAGTAACGGACCTTGTGGGAATACGAGCGCTACATCTCTTCAAGAACGATTGTTTTCAAATCGATGAGGGCATTCGAAGCAATTGGCCTCTGGCCGAGGCGCCAACGGCCTACGTCCGCGCAGGTGATCCCGAGGAGTTCCGGCAGTCCCTTCGCGAGCGTGGTTTAGACGTAAAGGAGCACGGTGCCGGCTATCGCTCCGTTCACTATGTCGCAACCAGCCAGCCTGGCATGCGGAAGGTTTCAGTCGAGATCCAAGTGCGCACAATATTCGAGGAGGGCTGGAGCGAAATTGATCACAAGATTCGATATCCCAATTTTTCGGACAACGCGCTGATTGGGTATTTCCTCGCAATCTTCAATGGCCGGCTCAGCAGATGAGATGGGCAGCTTTGTGTTGCAACTCGCTAGTTCATTGAGTGCTGCTGATGCTCAATTGCAGGCGGCCAAGGGGGAGCGCGACGAAGCCCTTGCCAGTATGGATGCGGCTCTGACGGAAGCTCAGCAAAGCCGGCAGGAGGGCCAAGAAGTGCAGGAGACTTTGGCGAAGGCTAGGAAAGAGATGGAGCGCTTGAAGCGCAGTTCGGTCGATGTGACGCTGGCCAGCGATGAAGCTATCGGAAAAAGCCGCAACTCTTCCACCAATGCACTCATGAAACTAGTGTCGCCATCCCTTGCCGATAGCGCCGCGGCTGCATTCCAGAAGTACTACCAGAACAGTTCGTCAGCACAGATCGAGAAGTTCTTGAAGGGCAACTCAATCGGTAGGCTTTCACAGTACGCCGAAGCAAGCTCGGTGAATGAGTTGAAGAAGCTGCTGGACGAAAGTGGAGTCTCTCAAGTACGGGCTGCAGCCAAGTTGCTCGGCAAAGAATTCGAATAACGCTGCAGGTGTGCGTTACAGGTAAGTGCTGTAGAGTGTGAATACAGGAAATACCATGTAATACCTGGGAAGAATCGAAGTTTCTTCCATGTCGTCGAGGATGCGCGCACCATAGCGCCGCCGAAAATACTGGAGCGTTCCTTCTGTACTTAAAAATCTGTTGGGTCTCGATGAATTCCTTCCATCGCGGCGATTGGCTGTCGCTCGCCCAGTCCGTTGCGTCGATGATTGCAATCGTCGGAGCTTTCGGCGTCGTCTTTCTGCAGCACCATTTGCAGAGGGACCGGGAAGCTGCTGCAGAAAGGGCTAAGTTCAACAGGGTGCTGGCGTTGGCAATTTGGACAGTGCAGAAGCTGTACGACGTTACGGTGGAGCTGAAGGGTGTCAGCGAGAAGGCTTTTGTGGACAATTTTGGCGATTATGCGATGGAGCGGGTGCGTGACTTGCGAGCAGCAATTTCTATGCTGCCCTTGTCGGAACTAGACGAGCGCCGCGCAACAGCTTTGATTTCCGCACGAGATGCCACAAACCTGTTAATCGCCGTAATCCATGTTGCTCGCACAAAACTGCCTCCAGCCACCGCGGAGGATTATCTTGTTGGGCAGCTTTCTAACCTTTCCAAAGTTATTGGAAAGGAGCTTGATGTCATAAAAGGTGAGCCGGGAAGCGATTCGAAGGCCTGATCCGTCCTCGTGGGTACTCCGTTGCCGCAGCGACCGTCAGCTATTGGCTCTTGGCCGTACCCTCAGCGGCATGGCAGCGGTCACTTGAGAACATGGCGACGGATACCGGTGATGCCGGGTGGTAGGCCAGGGGCGTCGCCCTGGGGCGCTTCGGGCTGTAGGAAGTCCCAACCGCTCGCGCCAGACGCTTTGACGAAGTCGACCTCCACCTTGGCGCTATCAACCAGGACGCGCGCCACGTCCGCGACCGCGCGGGCCCTGTCGACGTCCATTGGGTTGTCGCGGTTACGCAGGTCCGCGAGGGTGTCCAGCAGATGCTGACGGACGGTGCTGATGTTGTTCGAGCTCATGACTGCTTCTCCTTTGCCTCGCGGGCAATTCGATTGACCTGGCGCGCAATTGCGCCTTTGAGCTGTATCAAGCGGAACAGCTCAGGGGACTTGTTCTTGGGGTGGTTGCGGCGCGCTAGCTCTGCGCGACTGATGAGCTCGAGGTTCTCGAGCACGATGTTCTTCCGGTTGGCATCACGGAAGACGATCACATGCCATGGCCGTGTCATGCCCGCTCCTTGCTATCTATGGAGTCCAGTTGGCGCATGCGCACCTGCACGGCGCGCTCGACGGTCCTCTGCAGGCCTGGTACCTCAACTGCTGCGTGGCATTGCGCGCGGCTGAACCCCTTAACCGCACGGATTCGACCTTCCGTGGTGACGGGGTAGGTCTGATGGCCGTTGTAGCAATTCGCCTTGAATGGTGTCGTCGATTCGCTCATGTCATTGATCCTCGATCGATGCGAGGAGGGCGGCCATCGGCCCGAACTTCACCCAGCGCGACAGCGGCTGGTGCGGGTGCTTCACCGCGGCGCACTTAAGCTCGCGTGCCAGGCGTTCGAGCTGCGCCACGCGCGCGGCGAGCGCGACATTGGTGTCGCGCGCGACCACCAGGAGCGATTCCACTTCTGCCAGCGTTCGCATCAGTGTCCCCCGCGCGTCGCGACGATCCGCTCGTCGACCCACTTCTGGACCTCTTCCTCAATCCAGCCGCTGGCGCGGTCCAGTTTGATCGGCGCGGGGAACGTGTGTTCCTTGATCCGTTCGTAGATCGCGGTCTTGCCGAGGCCCACGCGCTGGCTTACTTCGGGCAGCCGGATGATCCGGCGTTGGGGTTCGGCGTTCATGGTTATGCGGCCTCCCTGATGCTTCCTACCTGGTGGTCCTCTATCCAGTAGGCGGTGATCGATTCAGGCAGTGCGCCCGGCGGCGCCTTGAGGCTTATGAAGACCAGCGCGGTATCGATTTCGCCCGCCGCGGCTAGATCGTCCAGCCACCAGAAGAGCCGGTCGCGCTCAGCGCCAATCAGCACGTCAGCCCGGTCCAGCACCAGCAGGCGCATGCCCGTTAGGCGCGAGATGGCCTCGGCCAGCAGCGCGTCGGCGCGCCACTTTTCAGACTCGGAGAACAGGGCGTAGGGGCGCCCGCCGTCGCCGGTGATCGCCATGTCGGCGCCAATGCCGATTCGCATCCATTCCGATTCGACGGCAGCGGCCGCCAGGCGCTCGTTGATCGGGTCCAGTGCTTCGGACAGCAGTTCGGCCGGGATGCCGCTGGGGCCGAAAGCGTCGGCCAGCGCCTCCCATGCGACCACGTCGGCGTGGTTCTGGGCCGCCTTGGCCGTCTGCTCGGCGGCCTGGGCGATCGCACGGCGCGCGGCGCGCGCGGCTTCGAGTTCCTCGCTGACCTTACCGATAGCGGATTGCAGAATCGACAGCTCGTTCTCGATCTTCGACCGCAGCTCGCCGTTCTCGCCGGCCGCGTCAGCCGCGGCGTCCTTGCGCAGCAGCTGGAGCTGCTTGGCAGCGGCGTCCGCCGCGTCACGCTCGGCTGCGCGGCTCTTCGGGGCGTTTTCCAGCACCTTGAGGCTGCGCTCGTACTCGGGCAGGCGGGCCGCGGTTTCCGGATCTGCCTGGGTCGGCTCGTACTTCGCTAGCTGGCCGGCCAGGAAGAGCAACATGGCGCCGCATTCGGGGCAGGCGCGCGGCATGCCGGCCACCTTGCCGCCGGCAGCAGCGCGCAGCGCTTCGACTTTGGGCAGGAAGGCGTCCAGCTCGGCTCGCGCGCGCGCGACTGTCGCCATCGCCGTGGCGGCGGATGCCGTTGGCAGCGGAAGCTCCAGCTCGTCCTTTGGCACTAGTGGTGCGCAAAACTACACCGTCCCATTCATGCGAACTGATATCTCGCTGGCCCAGTCGCTGTACTACCAATCCAGCAGTACTGCAGGCACACCGTCGTTCACCATCAACATAAGCTCGTATAGTTTCTGAGGAGGCAAGCATGTTTTGTTGAGTTCTCTGATGAAACGGAGACAATCATCGTCTCCGTCTTTTCTTGTGCGCAGGAATCTGATGCGTTCCCTTCCAGGGAGCGGTCGTTGAAGACGACCCGCGCCTGTTGCGATTCCTAGAAAGCATCCCTGCTGCAGCACGCGTCCAGATCAACATGGACGATAGTTGAAGGTGGAAGACTGGCCGCCTATTCGATCAACAACTCCATGAAGGGAGTCGGCGTTTCCTTCTTCAGGCCGAAGAGCCGGCGGTTACTAAATTCGTACAGATAAACAGGAAGTCTCGACTGTACAAATATCCTTAACTTCCAAGGTCCTGGACTTGTGAGGTGCACAGACCTGGTCTTGAATTCGACAGGCTGGTGAAGGTCCTGCTCAGCTATCTGAAGCACTACATGGTCGAGAATGGTGTTGTCGGGGGAAACGACCTCGAGGCCAAGGAGACCTTTGGGCTGACAAGCGGCGGCGACGGCGAATCGGACGGCTCGCAATAATCCGTGCTTGTAAGGCGTGATGCGATATTCCCTGTAAGGGATTCTGTGGAGTGATTCACTAAGACCGAGGGCTGACCGCCGCTGACGCCAGCCGGCAGATTCGCTGAATGCCTTAACATCGCGGAAACTTGGTGAAACGTCGTCCCACAAATCGACTTTGACCAGTCCAAAGCGATTTCGCCAGGTGTTTCCTTGCGCTGCTCGGTATTGGTCGAGCTCGTGCGCCATGCTCTCGATGATCGCGTCGGCTTGTTCTTGTTGTCTGGCAGCGGCTGCCTCGATATGCCGTTGCCTTTCAGCAGCGGTGGCTTCCAAGGCGGAGAACACTTCCGCCTGAGCGGCCATGGTTTTGGCATGCTCGGCATTCGCGGTCACTATCCCGGTCTTGATGCCGAGCTTGAGCATGAAGCTGTTGAGCTTGTGAAGCCTGTGCGATTGCACTGCCCAAGAAGGTTCGCCACCGTGCCTCCTGTTCATTTCACGGAAGATTTCGGCGTTCCTCTCGCAGGAAAACATCTGTGCGCACAACGAGGCGTTGCCGGCCTTCAATGCGTCGACGTCTCGCTCTTTTTGAACAAGGGATCGCAACTCTCGATACCACGAATCGCTGTTGAACGGGTCGTTGACGATCACAGCACAGTTGCGCTGAGAGATTTCGTCGTAGGGTGGAGTGTTAGGCATGACTGCAACTGCATCGAGCAGGTGTGCGGCTAGCACCGGATGCAGGGTCTTGTATGGATTGTTCCGAGTCGCACTTGGAGCATGCAAAACGATGTCCGGCTTGTAGCGCGCAAATCGTCGCATTGCGAACATATAGCATGGCTCGAAGGAAAGCATCGATACGCGAAGATTGCTTGGAAGGCGACGCAACCTATCGAGATGCTCGAGCTCTGCAGTTTGCGGGATCACGAAGTGGACTCTTAGCGTTTCATCAGCACACAGCTTCGTGAGGGCTGGAAAGATGACGTCCCAGAGTCCTTTGGTGCGATGGGTTCCGCCGGCAAAAGCGAGGGTGATCTCCCCCTCGATCTTCGGATGGTGGAAGTCGACATACAAGGGCCTTTGATCGGCACATGCAACCGGGTAGTAAATCGGATCATGATGGAGGTCATGATCGCGGAAGTACCCGACCAATTTCTCACTTGTGAGAAATACGGACTCAAAGATCGTAAGCGACTTCCTAAATGTATCCAGGCTGAAGTCCTCGCCAGGTGCCGAGTACTCATGATGTTCTGCTAGGAGGGGGAGGTTGTCGTCCAGTATGTAATACATTGGAATCTGCATGGCCTTTGCCGCGTCGATCCATACTCGATACGATTCAACCCCTCGCACGAAGATAACGCTCGTCGCGCGTGCGAGTTCTTCAAGGCCTCCGCCAGTCGTATAGATCGCGACTCGCACACGCTTCGCGAGATGCTGCGGCAAGAGATCGAAGCAAAGAGAAACTGACGCGTCGTAACTGATCGCCACGATCAGGGTATAGCCGTCCTCGACATGATCAGACAATTCGCTGTTAGCAAGATCCCAGCCGCGAGACTGTGCATGCTTCGTCGCCAGTGCATTGCAGATGTCCCGTGTACTGGCTCCGTGACTGGGATCGCTGCCGAGCACCTCGTAATGGTGGAAATTGCTTGGCCGCAGTCGCTCGTTTCTGGCCGTTCGGCACCATTCTTCAGCTGCCCACGCATCATAGGAGTATGTGTTCCCAAGACTGTCGCTGGATATGACTCCGTTCTCACGTCCAACGGATACGTCAACGAACCGCAATTCATAGCGCTCGGCGATGCGCCGCCATAGGTCCCAGTCGCAGACTCTCGCGAGCACGATGTGTGGGTCATACAGGCCAACATCATCCAGAATGTGACGCGGAACTAAGACGGCACTGTTTGGAATGAAGTTGCTAGAACGCAGTAGCCCTTGCGAGATCTGTGAGCCCAGCTTGACTGTGGTGATGACGCCCGTGAAAGCGTCACGCATCGGAAGTTCGATATGTCCGAACACGACGGCGTGAGGAGTCCGCTTAGATTCCTCAAGTAGCCGCTCCAACGCATCGGGGTTGAAGGTCGTGTCGTCGAAAGCAAAGGAGATTTTTTCGCTCCGTGCGCGCAAGTAACCTTCGTACTCCGAGATCGCCGGCAAACCGAGATTCTTCGGATGGCGAAGACAACTCACTCGGGAATCAAGCTTCTGGATTTCAACGATCTGCTCAAACGTTCCATCCGAACTTGCATCGTCGATGATAATGAGTTCAATGTTGCTCAGCGTTTGAGAGAGTATCGACTTCACAGAGTCTAGAAACATCCCGCTCGCGCCGCGCCTAAATGTAGGCAAAAGAACGGAGATCTCTGGCTTGGTTTCCGTCTCGTATGCGGTGCCAGGCATCCAAACTGTACCTGCAACAAGGTCTCCGACTTTCATTTTCGTTGTTTGTGGTGGTTTGGCGCCATGATAACAACGTTCGACGCGCCCCTGTCGTAGGGGCTACTGCCCGCCACGTGCGGGCTTTTTTGTTTCCGGAGCTATGCTTGCGCACATCACCTGATGGTATTGAGCAATTGAAGCGCAGGGAGGGTCTGGAGTTGAAGGCCTATCCAGACCCGGCTACTGCGGCGCGCCCTGGACCATCGGGTATGGCCACACCGGGCCGGACGTTCGTCCAGGCCTGGTAATCGATGAACCCGAGGCCGCCGCCCTGCTGATGGATGATCTGGCCCTACGCGAGGCCGCGGTAAGCCGGCTGGTCCGCGTACAGGTCGGTCAGAACCAGTTCGATGCCCTGGTATCGCTGGTCTACAACATCGGCGTCCGCAACTTCGAGTCTTCGACGCTACTGCGCAAGCTCAATGCCGGGGACTACCGCGGCGCCGCCGACGAGTTCCCGCGCTGGAACCGCGCCGCGGGCCGAGTAATGGAAGGGCTTACGCGGCGCCGTCTGGATGAGCGCGCGCAGTTTCTGGCGTGAACGGGGAAATGATGGACCTGAACGAATTGAACGTGCCGGGGGGCACTGGCGGCGCGCTGGGCTTCATTCTCGCCGCAGTTTGCGGAGCAGTCTGGTTCATCCGTAAGGCATGGCGCACCGACAAGGTCGACGGCGCGGAGACCCAGGCGCCGGTCGACATCATCGCTCGGCTGTCCGAGCAGCTCGACAAGGCTAAGGCGCGGGCCGACCTGGCCGAGCAGCGCGCCGATACCGCCTACAAGGACAGGAACGACGCCTACCGGGAGATCGGCGAGCTGAAGTCACGATCGCGGCGCTGGCGCAGGCTACGCAGTTTCCTTTGATCTGCGCTCGTGACGTCGGTTTGTGATGCGAGCCCCAACAGGGCAACAGGCATATCAGGACAAATCATTTGCCGCGGATTCTGTCTCCGCCGCAGTTACTGATCACCATCGGATCCCGGCGCTGCATGGCTGCATAAAGTCGCTGCGGCAAGTCGGACCTCCGCCTTGCCGTCCGTGCTGGCCCGCGTCAACGAGAATGGTTCTTAAGGCGTTACAAAATCTTACCGGGCCGATGCCGCCGATACGGTTTAGCGGGCAGGGATTCGACCAATTGTTGGAAGCGTTGTAATCGGTTTATCTTTTGCTTTCAAGGGGATGGACGCAAGGATTATTAGTCTTCCCATGCCTGAAGGCGGTTTTGAGCCACCTTCCTTACAGGTCTTGCGTAATGAATTGTAAGAAAAAGAGAATGCTCTGAGCATAAAAGAGCACTCAGTGGAGGAGAACTTGAGAGTGCTTTTCACGAACTTCCACCGCGAAAACGGTGGGGGGCATGATACTTACGTCGTCAATCTGTTGACGCGACTGGCGCCGCAGCATGAAGTCACCGTGGCCGTTCCGCGCACCAGCCGTTTATACCGGCTTGCGAGCGGCCGCCCGGCGGTGCGCGTGGTCGCGGTGGACTATGCGCCCCGAGGGCTACGCTGGCTGCGCGAAGTCTGGACGCTCTGGTGGCTCATCAGCCTGGGGCGGTTCGATATCATCCATGTCAACGGCTCGGCGGACCACAAGCTGGTTTCGCTGGTACGCCTCATTGCCTTGCGCCGTCCCCGCGTCATCTATACGAAACACAACGACCATCGCAGCAGAAGTTTCGGAAACTGGCTGCGCGCCTGGATTGGTACGGATCATGTGATTGCGGTCAGTGACTATGTCGAGCGCAAGCTGCGCTCGTCTCCATACTGCCGTGTGCCGAGGACCACTGTTCCGCATGGCGTCGATTCCGGCTATTTCGCACCGCCCCCGCCTGCGTACGTCGAGGCTGCGCGGGCGCGGTACTTTGGTCCCGATGCCGCTTGCACCGTTTTTGTCAGCACTGCCGGCACCCGTTACGAGAAGGGATGGACGGACTTGCTCGAAGCTGTTGCGCAACTGCCGTGCCACGTGCGCAGCGGTGTGCGCGTGATCCTGGCCGGCGAGGCGCCCTTGCCCTGCATGACGAGTAAAGTTGCCGCGCTGGGTCTCACCGATCAAGTCGTGTTTACTGGCTTGCTCGACGACGTTCGCCCGGCCCTGGCCGCGGGGCATGCCGCCTTTGTGCTGTCGCGAAGCGAGACCTTGTCATTTGCCTGCCGTGAGGCGATGGCAATGGGCCTGCCGGTACTGGTCAGCGATGCCGGCGGCCTGCCGGAGAATGTCACCGATGGACAGGACGGCTGGGTCGTACCCTGCGCTGACATTGCGGCAGTGAAGGCGCGTCTCGAGCAGATTCTGGCTACGCCTGGCCGGCTCGGCGAGATGGGGCAGGCTGCCCTGGCGAAAAGCGCGACTTGCTTCGGCATGGATTACTTCGTCGCCGGCACCCTCGCGGTGTATCAGGCGGCCCTCGCGCGCGGTGCGCGGTTCCACGTGCTTCCTGCCGCGCCTAAGCGTAGCCTCAGCCAGTAAAGCCGCGCCTTTCTTCCGCCATGTCGATCCCGATCCTGACCTATCACCAGATTGATATCGTGCCGCCCGCGGGCACGCCATTTCGCGGCCTGACCGTCAGTCCCGCGCAATTTCGGCAGCAGCTTGCGTGGATGCGCCGGCTCGGCTATCGCGGCCTGTCGATGCGCGAGCTCATGCCCTATGTGCGGGGGGAGCGGACGGGCAAGGTGTTCGGGATCACGTTTGACGACGGTTTCCGCAATGTCCATCGCCATGCGTTACCCGTCCTGGCCGAGTTTGGCTTCAGCGCCACCAACTACTTTGTGTCTGGCCAGATCGACGGCAGCAATGTCTGGGACGCAGGCCAGGGCATTCCGCCTGCACCGCTGATGAATGCCGGCGAAGTTCGGGAGTGGGCACGCCTGGGCAACGAAGTCGGCGCCCATACGGTCGATCACGTACATTTGCCCGCCTTGTCGCCGGAGGAAGCGCGCCGCCAAATCGAAACGTCGAAAGCAGCCCTGGAGGACCTGGTGTCGATGCCGGTCACCGCGTTCTGTTACCCGTATGGCGAACAACTTCCGCTCCACCGGGACATGGTGCGCGAGTCCGGGTTCGACAACGCCACGCTGACGCAGCGTGGCCTGGCATGTGCCGATGACAATCCCTTCGGCCTGCCGCGCGTGCACGTGCATTGCGGCACCAACCTGTTCCGCTTCCTGCAGAAATGCCTGACGCGACATGAAGATAAGCGGCGGGCGAAATCGGAGGGATCCTGACATTGGGCTGGGGGCACGTGCAGCGAAACGGATCGCGCCGCACCCATGCCGCACCCATGCCTCATCAATGCGCGCTGGTCTTCGAAAACAGCTGGATCACCGCCACGCCGGCAATGATCAGCCCGATCCCGACACAAGCCGCCAGGTCCGGCACCTGCCGGTACAACACCACGGCGATCAGCGAGACCAGCACGATCCCTGCGCCGCTCCAGATGGCGTAGGCGATGCCGACCGGCACGGTGCGCATCACCAGCATCAGCAGATAGAAGGCGGCGACGTAGCCGGTGACCACCAGCACGCTGGGCATCAGCCGTGTAAAGCCCTGCGAGGCTTTGAGGCTGCTGGTGGCGATGACTTCGGCGACGATGGCGAGGGCGAGCAGCAGGTATCCGTTCATGGCGTGCAGAAATGGTTGGCCGGCATGGGCCTGAGCCGGCATCTTAGCGTCCCGCGCATGTTGCGCCAAAGCCGCGTCCCTCCCTCGCGGTGGTTGTGCGAAGCGGCCATGCAGGATTGAATGTGCCGATCCGGACCGCAACGGGCGGGCGCACGCTGGCCCGCGGCAGGACGGTCTTCGAGGCAGTCGCGGAAGTTTGCCTGACCAAGCCGGCACGCACGATGCCGGCGGCGGGCGCGGGGGATAGGGGAGCGGTATGCAACACACTGGCATCGACGGCGCGGCCGTCCCGGCGTCATCGGCGTCCGGGGACACGGCCATGGCGCCTGACACGAATCCGTGGCAAGACACCATTGCGGCGGCTGATCACGCGCTGGAAGAAGCCGCGCGGATTCAGCGCGGGGTGCAGCACAACCTGAGGCTGATGCAGGAAGTGCGCGCGCTGCGTGAGGAACTGCGCAAGGCCCATGCGGAGGCCGACCGCTACCGCGGCATGCACGCCCGGGTAGTCGTGGGCATGCGCCAGCTGGAAGAAGAGCACACCAGCGCAATCAGCCGGCTGCATGCCGACAACGAGATGCTGGTGGTGCGGCACCGGGTCTACCGGCTGCTGGCCGAGCACTACGCGCGCGTGGCGCTGCGGCTGGATCCGCAGGCCTTTGCCGGGGACCGCGACCGCGTGCTGCAGCACATCCTGTTCCAGCGCCGCAAGGGCGTGGCGCCCGAGGAAATCGGCCTGTCCGACCTGGCTTTCCTGCTGCTGTAGCGTCCCGGCGCGGCCCTGCCGTCAGGCCCGCCGGGGCCGCAGCACATGGTAGGCAAGCACGCCGCCCACCACGCCCCAGAACGCCGAGCCGATGCCCGCCAGGGTCATGCCGGAGGCCGTAATCATGAAGGTCAGCAGGGCGGCTTCGCGCTCGGCCGGGATTTGCATGGCCACGGTCAGGCCGTTGGCGATCGAGCCCATCAGCGCGAACGCGGTCACGCCCACCACCAGCGCCTGCGGAAAGGCGGCGAACAGCGCGGCGATGCTGGCGGCAAGCGTGCCCGCGACCAGGTAGCCGACGCCGCAGACCACTGCTGCGGTATAGCGGCGGTGACGGTCGGGATCGGCCTGCGGGCCGGTGCAGATCGCCGCGGTGATGGCCGCCAGGTTGATGCCATGCGAGCCGAACGGCGCCAGCGCGGCCGAGGCCAGGCCGGTCACGGTAATCAGGCGCGAGGCCGGCACGTGGTAGCCGTCGGCCTGCAGCACGGCCAGCCCAGGGATGTTCTGCGAAGCCAGCGCGACGATGAACAAGGGGATCGCCAGGCTGATGAAGGCCGGCATCGAGAACGCCGGCGTGGTCCACACCGGCACGGCCAACTCCAGGCGCACGCCGGAGAAATCGAGTTGCCCCAGCACGCCCGCCACCGCCACCCCGGCCAGCAGCACCCCCGGCACCGCATAGGCCGGCCACAGCCGCCGCCCGAGCAGGAAGGCGGCGAACATCGCCAGCAGCAGCACGGTCTGGTGCTGCGCCTGCACGAACACGTCCACGCTGATGCGGAACAGGATGCCCGCGAGCAGGGCCGAGGCAATGCTGGCGGGCAGGGCGCGCATCAGCTTGTCGAACCAGCCCGTCATGCCGGCCGCCGTCATCAGCAACGCGGCCAGCAGGAAGGCGCCGATGGCTTCGGCATACGGCACGCCGGGCAGGCTGGCGATCAGCAACGCGGCGCCGGGCGTCGACCATGCCACCACGATCGGGACGCGCAGCGCCAGCGATAGGCCGATGGTGGTGATCCCCATGCCGATCGACAGCGCCCAGATCCACGACGAGATCTGCGCGTCGGTCAGGTGGGCCGCGTGCCCCGCCTGGATCATCAGCACCAGCGAACTGGTATAGCCGGTGAGCGTGGCGACCAGCCCGGCGACAAGCGCCGACACGGACAGATCGGAAATTTTCAGCGAAGCGGTGGTCATGGGCAGGGCAGCAGGCACTTGGGTACGGCCGCCATCTTCGCATGAGTGGCTTGGCCGTACCAATTTGGCCCGGCGCGGCGGGGCCGCAGGGCGGCGGCCGTCGTTCACGGGGCTTTCCCTTACGGACTTGTCCGACTGGAGCCGGCGGTGGGCCGTTGTTATGCTGGTTTCGTGCCTTGCGAGCAGGGCACCGAGGAGAGACTCTTGGGCCCGCAGTGCGCGGGCCCTTCTTTTTTGCCACGGCCGGTCCTGCTGCCGGTCGTCTACAATGCGGGCTGCCGCCGGGCGCGCCCGCGCCGGCCCGTCCCTTCTTCCCTCGCTGCTTCGTCTTCCTTCCCATGGCCCTGTTTTCCATCACCGACGCCCAGCTTGCCTTCGGGCACGTGGCCCTGCTCGATCACACCGACTTTTCGCTGGAGGCCGGCGAGCGCGTGGGGCTGATCGGACGCAACGGCTCGGGCAAGTCCTCGCTGCTGAAGATCGTGGCGGGGCTGTCGGCCCCCGATGACGGGCTGATCGCGCGCCAGAGCGGCGTGACCAGCGCCTACGTGCCGCAGGAGCCGCAGTTCGCGCCGGGCATCGCCGTGTTCGACGCCGTCGCGCAGGGCATGGGCGATGCGCACGACTTGCTGGTGTCCTATGAGGCCGCGGCAGAACGCGTGGCCCAGCATCATGACGACGAAGCCGCGCTGGCCGAGCTGCATCGGCTGCAGTCGGAACTGGATGCCGCCGACGCGTGGCAATTGCGCACCCGCGTGGAAACCACGCTGGCCCGGCTGGGGCTGGATCCGCACACGCGCGTCGACGCGCTCTCGGGCGGCCTGCAGAAACGCGTGGCGCTGGCGCAGGCGCTGGTGGCCGAGCCCGACATCCTGTTGCTCGACGAGCCGACCAACCACCTCGACGTGGAAGCGATCCGCTGGCTCGAAGACCTGCTGCTGCAATTCCGCGGCAGCGTGCTGCTGATTACCCACGACCGTGCCTTCCTGGATCGCGTCGCCACGCGCATCGTTGAACTGGACCGTGGGCGGCTGGTGTCGTTCCCTGGCAACTTCGCCGCCTACCAGGCCCGCAAGGAAGAGATGCTGGCCGCCGAGCAGGTCGAGCAGGCCAAGTTCGACAAGCTGCTGGCGCAGGAAGAGGTGTGGATCCGCAAGGGCGTGGAAGCGCGCCGCACGCGCAGCGTGTCGCGCATCCAGCGGCTGGTGGCGATGCGCAACGAGCGCGCCGCGCGCCGCGAATTGCAGGGCAACGTCAAGCTGGAGGTGTCGCAGGCCGACCGCTCCGGCAAGATCGTGGCCGAGCTGACGGATGTCAGCAAGGCGTATGGCGACAAGGTGGTGGTGCGCGATTTCACCGCCACCATCATGCGCGGCGACAAGGTCGGCCTGATCGGCCCCAACGGCGCCGGCAAGACCACGCTGCTGTGCCTGATCCTGGGCGAACTGGCGCCGGACAGCGGCACCGTGCGCAACGGCAGCAACCTGCAGGTGGCGTATTTCGACCAGATGCGTACCGCGCTGGACCTGGAGAAATCGCTGGCCGACACCATCAGCCCGGGCAGCGACTGGGTCGAGGTCAATGGCCAGCGCAAGCACGTGATGAGCTACCTGGGCGACTTCCTGTTTGCGCCGGAGCGCGCGCGCTCGCCGGTCAAGTCGCTGTCGGGGGGCGAGCGCAACCGGCTGCTGCTGGCGCGCCTGTTCGCGCGCCCGGCCAATGTGCTGGTGCTGGACGAGCCCACCAATGACCTCGACATCGACACGCTCGAACTGCTGGAGGAACTGCTGCAGGACTACGGCGGCACCGTGTTCCTGGTATCGCACGACCGCGCTTTCCTCGACAACGTGGTGACCTCGACGCTGGCTGCCGAAGGCGACGGCGTCTGGCGCGAATCGGTGGGTGGGTATTCCGACTGGGTCGAACAGTCGGCCCGCAGCGCCGCGCTGCAGGCGGCGCGCAAGCCTGCCGAGCAGAAGGCGGTCGAGCCGGCCAGGGGCAAGGACTCACGCGAGGCGCGTGGGGCCAATCGAACCGTCAAGCTGTCGTACAAGGAGCAGCGGGAACTGGACGCGCTGCCCGAGCGCATCGCGGCGCTGGAGAGCGAGCAGAAGACGATCTCGGCGCAGCTGGAAGATGGGTCGCTGTATGTCAGTGATGCGGCCAAGGCGGCTCTGCTGGCCGCGCGGCATGATGAGATCGAGATGGAATTGTTGGAGGCGTTGGAGAGGTGGGAGGGGTTGGAGGGGAAGGGGAAGGGAGAGGGGGTGTAAGGGATTTGGTTTGGGGCGGTGTTTGTCGCTGTTGGTGACATGCTGTCGGCTTTTGAACCGCGTGGTTCCGCCCTGCTGGGCGGGTCACTTTTTGTCCGAGCGACAAAAAGTAACCAAAAAGCGCGTTTACTGCCCTGCGGGCGGCATGTCTTATCGTAGTGGGCGTTGGGTTTTCGTACGGGGCTTGGCTTCCTCACAAAGCTGGACTGCCTGCCGCAGGGGGTGCACGACGGTGGGTGGGGCGTTGGAGTGGGGTTTGAACGAGCCCAGAGGGACCTGTCAGAAATTTTGTGTTTAGGGCATAACATGTCGCCAAGGAGCATGTATGCCACGCAGAACCAAGACGAGCCAGGCCGCCGACCGTGAGCTGCCGACCATCCCCGAGGACTTGATTACCCATTTCGTCAAGGGCCCGATGACTGCGGAGGCGGTCCAGGACGCTTCGATGGCGTTCAAGAAGGCCCTGATCGAACGCGCCCTGGGCGCTGAGCTCGGCCATCACCTGGGCTACGCGGCTGGCGCCGAGCGCCCGGCCGGCACGGCCAACCAGCGCAATGGCAAGAGCGCCAAGACCCTTCTGACCGACGACGGCCCGCTGCGGATAGACATTCCGCGCGACCGCGACGGCAGTTTCGATCCAATTCTGATCCCCAAGCACGAGCGGCGCTTCACTGGGTTCGACGACAAGATCATCGCCATGTACGCCCGGGGCATGACCGTGCGCGAGATCCAGGCGTTCCTGGCCGAGCAGTACGGCACCGAGGTATCGCCCGAGTTCATCAGCTCGGTGACCGATGCGGTCATGGACGAGGTCACCACCTGGCAGGCCCGCCCGCTGGAGGCGATGTACCCGGTGGTGTTCTTCGACGCGCTGCGGGTCAAGATGCGCGAGGACGGGGTGGTGCGCAACAAGGCCGTCTACCTTGCCTTGGGCGTGCTGCCCGACGGCACGCGCGACATCCTGGGCCTGTGGATCGAGAGCACCGAAGGCGCCAAGTTCTGGATGAAGGTGTTCAACGACCTGAAGACTCGTGGCACGCAGGACATCCTGATCGCGGTCACCGATGGCCTCAAGGGCATGGAGCAGGCCCTGAACGCGGTGTTCCCACACACGACGCTACAGACCTGCATCGTGCATCTGATCCGAAACAGCTTAGGCTACGCCGGTTGGAAAGAGCGCCGGGTCGTGGCGGCGGCGCTTAAGCCCGTGTACACCGCGCCCACTGTTGAGGCGGCGCTGGCCGAGTTGGCAGCCTTCGAGCAGGGAGAGTGGGCTAAGAAGTATCCCCCCATTGCCGCATCCTGGCGTCGTGCCTGGGATCAGGTGATCCCGTTCTTTACGTTCCCGCCGGCAATCCGCAAGATCATCTACACGACCAACGCCATTGAAAGCATCAATGCGCAACTGCGCAAGATCATCAAGACCCGGGGACACTTCCCCAGTGATGAAGCGGCAACGAAGCTGCTATGGCTAGCCTTGCGCAACATCACCGGCAAGTGGGGCAGTTCAACGCATGACTGGAAGGCTGCCATGAACCAGTTTGCGATTCTCTATGAGGAGCGCTTCACCCACCCGCATCGCTGAGATAATGCTGGCTCACCGGTCAAGTCGACGGTGAGCCTTTAACTGCCCTGAACACAAAAACCCTGACAGGCCCGCCCAGAGCGGTGGGTGGTCCCTGCTGCGGACCTTATCGTAGGGACGCCTTCGGCTGCGCTATGCGCCGGCCCAAAAATGGCAGAACTGGATCCCTCGCGCCCGCAAGCACCAAGCGAGCGCAGCGACGCGTGCCGAGCCAGGGCCCCTGCTCGGCGATACTGCCTGCGCGCAGCGCAGCCGTAGGCGTTCCTACGGCAAGGCCAGCAGCAGGCGGCCACCCACCGCTCTGGGCTCGTTCAACCATCCCTTCAACGCCCCTCCCACCGTCGCGCACCCCTGCGGCAGGCAGTCTAGCTTTGTGAGGAAGCCAAGCCCCGTACGAAAACCCAACGCCCACTACGATAAGACATGCCGCCCGCAGGGCAGTAAACGCGCTTTTTGGTTACTTTTTGTCGCTCGGACAAAAAGTGACCCGCCCAGCAGGGCGGAACCACGCGGTCCAACAGCCGACAGCATGTCACCACTAGCGACCACCCAAAAAAACGCCCGCAAAAAACCCCTCACCCACACCAAGCCAACACCATATTAGCCACCCCCACCACAAACGCAGGCCGCAAATACCCCACGAACCCCAGCACCAGCACCCCCGCCAGCACCGCCAGCCCGGCCGCCTTCGCCATGGCCGTCCGTCCGGAGGCCATCACGCCGCCGCCGGCTGCGCCCGCACCAGCGCCTGCTCGCGGATCGGCAGGTTGACCAGTGCCGCCAGCACGCCCAGCCCGATCGCAATCACCCACACCGTGTTGTAGCCCCCGGTGCGGTCATAGAGGTAGCCGCCCAGCCACGCGCCCAGGAAGCTGCCGATCTGGTGCGAGAAGAACACCACGCCGGACAGCATCGACAGGTACTTCACGCCAAATACCTGCGCGATGATGCCGTTGGTCAGCGGCACCGTCGACAGCCACAGGAAGCCCATCAGCGCCGCGAACACCCAGGTGCTGGCCACGGTCAGCGGCAGCATCAGGTAGCCGGCGATCACCACCGAACGCGTCAGGTAGATGGCCGACAGCAAGTAGCGCTTGGGCAGCCGCTGCCCCAGGGCCCCGGCGGTATAGGTGCCGAACACGTTGAACAGCCCGATCAGCGCCAGCGCCACCACGGCCACCTTCGGGTCCGTCAGGCCCTGGTCTTTCAGATACGGTGCCAGGTGCACGCCGATAAACACTACCTGGAAACCGCACACGAAGTAGCCCAGCGTCAGCAGCTGGAAGTTGCGGTTGCCAAAGGCTTCATGGATGGCCTGGCCGATGGTCTGGTGGTGGCCACCGCCATGGGCGGCCTCGCGCGGATCGCGCAGGGTCAGTGCCAGCGGCAGCATCACGCACGCCATCAGCGCCATCACGTACAGCGCGTTCTGCCAGCCCAGGCCGGAGATCAGCCCCTGTTCCACCGGAATCATCAGGAACTGGCCGAAGGAGCCCGCGGCGGCGGCGATGCCCATCGCCCACACCCGCTTTTCCGGGCTGGCCACGCGGCCGATCACGCCGTAGACGATGCTGTAGGTGGTGCCGGACTGGGCGATGCCGATCATCACGCCGGCACCGGTGGCGAAGGCGGTGCCGCTGGTCGCCAGCGCCATCACCACCAGGCCGGCCACGTACAGCGCCACGCCCACCAGCATGATGCGCAGCGCGCCGAACTTGTCGGCCAGGGCCCCGGCGAACGGCTGGCTGGCGCCCCACATCAGGTTCTGCAATGCCAGCGCAAAGGCGAAGGTCTCGCGATTCCAGCCGTGGGCCTGCGTGATCGGCAGGTTGAACAGGCCGAAGCCGTGCCGGATGCCCATCGAGAGCGTGACCAGCAAGCCACCGCACACAAGGACGGTGGTCAGGGAGAGTTGTCGGTTCTGCATGTCTTGGCTCGGTGTGCGGTCGCGCGGGTGAGGCGGCGCTGACGGGGATGGTCTGTTGCTTGTTGTTTTACCGCGCCGGAACGGCAATCAGGCTTGCCGGGACCGGGTGGAGGGGAGTTTACTCCGGCTCGGGAAAACGCGTACGGCGCCGCCGGCACCTGCCGCGCCCCGGCAAAAAGCGCCGGCGGCCCGGCAAGCCCGACCCCGCGCCCGCTGCAGGGCGGCGGCTTTTTTCTGCAGGATTGGCGTCGCGCGCTTCCATTACAATGCAGTGCCCGGTGCCCCGGCGCGTGCACAGTTGTACGCCTCGCGGCAGCCGGCCCCTCACTTTCGTAGCGACTCCATGGCGAGCAAAACCAGTCAGTACAGCGAATCTTCCATCCGGGTCCTGAAGGGCCTGGAGCCGGTCAAGCAGCGTCCCGGCATGTACACCCGGACCGACAACCCCCTGCATATCGTTCAGGAGGTGATCGACAATGCCTCGGACGAGGCCCTCGGCGGCCACGGTTCCGAGATCCTGGTGACCCTGCATCGCGACGGCAGCCTCAGCGTGGAAGATGACGGCCGCGGCATCCCGGTGGGCGTCCACCCGGAAGAGGGCGTGCCCGTGGTCGAGATCGTCTTTACCCGGCTGCACGCGGGCGGCAAGTTCGACAAGGGCAAGGGCGGCGCCTATGCGTTTTCCGGCGGCCTGCATGGCGTGGGCGTGTCGGTGACCAATGCCTTGTCGACCCAGCTGGACGTGACCGTGTGGCGCGACGGCATCTGCTCGACGCTGACCTTCTCCGGCGGCGACGTGACCGTGCCGCTGGCTTCGCGCAAGCTCGAGCGCGGCGAAAAGAAGAACGGCACCCGCGTGCAGGTATGGCCGGACGCGAAGTACTTCGATTCCGCCGCGATCCCGCTGGCGGAGCTGCAGCGCCTGCTGCGCAGCAAGGCGGTGCTGCTGCCGGGCGTGAAGGTCACGCTGGTGACCGAGAAAACCGGCGAGCGCCAGACCTGGCAGTACGACCAGGGCCTGAAGGGCTACCTGGTGGAGGCGCTGGCGCAGGGCAGTGGCGCCGAACTGGTGATCCCGATGTTCGAGGGCGAGCACTTCGCCGACTCCGATGCCAATCCCGGCGAGGAAGGCTTTGCCGACGGCGAGGGCGCGTCGTGGGTGGTAGCCTGGACCGAGGATGGCGCGCCGGTGCGCGAGTCCTACGTCAACCTGATCCCCACGCCGGCCGGCGGCACGCATGAATCCGGCCTGCGCGAAGGGCTGTTCCAGGCGGTGAAGAGCTTTATCGAGATGCATGCGCTGCAGCCCAAGGGCGTCAAGCTGATGAGCGAAGACGTGTTCGCACGTGCTTCGTTCGTGCTGTCGGCCAAGGTGCTGGACCCGCAGTTCCAGGGTCAGATCAAGGAGCGCCTGAACAGCCGCGACGCGGTGCGGCTGGTGTCCACCTTCAGCCGCCCCGCGCTGGAGCTGTGGCTGAACCACCATGTCGAATACGGCAAGAAGCTGGCCGAGCTGGTGATCCGCCAGGCCCAGGCGCGCACGCGCGCGGCGCAGAAGGTCGAGAAGAAGAAGGGCTCCGGCGTGGCCGTGCTGCCCGGCAAGCTGACCGACTGCGAGTCCACCGACATCACCCGCAACGAGCTGTTCCTGGTCGAGGGCGACTCCGCCGGCGGCTCGGCCAAGATGGGCCGCGACAAGGAGTTCCAGGCCATCCTGCCGCTGCGCGGCAAGGTGCTGAACACCTGGGAGACCGAGCGCGACCGCCTCTTTGCCAACAACGAGGTGCACGACATCGCCGTGGCGATCGGCGTGGACCCGCACGGCGCCAGTGACGAGCCCGACCTGTCCAACCTGCGCTACGGCAAGATCTGCATCCTGTCCGATGCCGACGTCGACGGCGCGCATATCCAGGTGCTGCTGCTGACGCTGTTCTTCCGCCACTTCCCCAAGCTGATCGAGACCGGCAACGTCTATGTGGCGCGTCCGCCGCTGTTCCGCGTCGATGCCCCGGCGCGCGGCAAGAAGCCGGCGCAGAAGCTGTACGCGCTCGACGAAGGCGAACTCGAAGCCATCCAGGACAAGCTGCTCAAGGACGGCGTCAAGGAAAACTCGTGGCAGATCTCGCGCTTCAAGGGCCTGGGCGAGATGAGCGCCGAGCAGCTGTGGGAAACCACCATGAACCCCGATACGCGCCGCTTGCTGCCCGTGATGCTGGGCGAATACGACTTGCCGCAGACCGTCGAGATGATGAACATGCTGATGGGCAAGGGCGAGGCCGCCCAGCGCCGCAGCTGGCTGGAAGAGAAGGGCAACGAGGTCGAGGCCGATATCTGAGCCGGGCCGCGGCGCCGCGGGCGGGGCCGGTCCGGTGCCGGCCCCGCCCGATTGGCGCATAATGCCGGCTCCGGTCCGCCGTACTCTGGAACGCACGATGAAGACGAGAACCCCCGGCAACCCATGGCGCAAGGCGACGGCAGTGCTGCTGGCGCTGGCCGGGCTTGCCTGCGTGCCGGCGGCGCATGCCGAGTTGTGGGGCTACATCGATGCCGACGGCGTGGCCCATTTTGCCGACCAGAAGCTGGACGCGCGCTACAAGCTGTTCATGAAGGACGGCGGCAAGCTCGACTCCGCGCGCCTGTCCGTACGGCAGGCGCAGCCCGCGGGCGGGGACATCGACCTGGAACAGCACAAGCTGTACCGCTACGTCGTCAACCATCCCAACATCAAGACCGTCGAGCCGCTGATCCACCAGATCGCCGGCAAGCAGGATGTCGATCCCGCGCTGGTCAAGGCGGTGATGGCGGTGGAGTCCGGCTTCAACCCGGCGGCGGTGTCGCCCAAGGGCGCGATCGGCCTGATGCAGGTGATCCCCGATACCGGCGCGCGCTTTGGCGTCAGCGCGGATGCGCGCCGCACCGTCGAACAGAAGCTGGCCGATCCGCGCACCAACATTACCGCCGGCGTGCGCTACCTGAGCTGGCTGATGCAGCAGTTCCCCAACAACCTCGAGCTGGTGCTGGCGGCGTATAACGCCGGCGAGGGCGCTGTGCAGCGCTACAACAACCGTATTCCGCCCTATCCGGAAACCCGGCAGTATGTCAGCACCGTGCTGCAGTTCTACCGGCTGTACCAGCCACAGCAGGGCGTGGTGCTCAAGCACGCCAGCGCTAGCGACGACGGTCCGCGCGTGAAGATGGTGATCGGCGCGCGCCGTGCCATGCCCTGACCGGCACCCACGAATCACAAGCCACCCGGTGCGCCCGCCGTTGAAGTCCAACGCGTGGCGCGCCGAATCCTTGCCTATCCATGGAACAACAAGACATCACGTTTCAACCTGAAGAGCCGGCCGATTCGCTGACGCTGGCCCGCTACGCCGAGCGCGCCTACCTGGACTACGCCGTCAGCGTGGTCAAGGGCCGCGCGCTGCCCGAGGTGGCCGACGGCCAGAAGCCGGTGCAGCGGCGCATCCTGTTCGCGATGCACGAGATGGGGCTGCGCGCCGACGCCAAGCCGGTCAAATCGGCGCGCGTGGTCGGTGACGTGCTGGGCAAGTTCCACCCGCATGGCGACCAGTCCGCCTATGACGCGCTGGTGCGGCTGGCGCAGGACTTCTCGCTGCGCTATCCGCTGATCGACGGGCAGGGCAACTTCGGCTCGCGCGACGGCGATGGCGCCGCGGCGATGCGCTACACCGAAGCCCGCCTGACGCCGATCTCGCGGCTGCTGCTCGACGAGATCGACGAAGGCACGGTCGACTTCATCCCCAACTACGACGGCTCGATGCAGGAGCCCAGGCTGCTGCCGGCGCGGCTGCCGTTCGTGCTGCTCAACGGCGCCTCGGGCATCGCGGTGGGCATGGCCACCGAGATCCCGCCGCACAACCTGCGCGAGGTCGCCGGCGCCACCGTGGCGATGATCCGCAACCCGAATATCTCGCTGGCCGAGCTGCTGGCGCTGATGCCGGGGCCGGACTATCCCGGCGGCGGCCAGATCATCTCGCCGGCGGCGGACATTGCCCAGATCTACGAGAACGGCCGCGGCAGCCTGAAGGTGCGAGCGCGCTGGACCATCGAGGAAATGGCGCGCGGCCAGTGGCAGCTGGTGGTGACCGAGCTGCCGCCGAATACCTCGGCGCAGAAGGTGCTGGAAGAGATCGAGGAAATCACCAACCCCAAGATCAAGACCGGCAAGAAGGCGCTGACGCAAGACCAGCAGCAGCTCAAGGCCACCGTGCTGGCGGTGCTCGACGCGGTGCGCGACGAGTCCGGCAAGGACGCGCCGGTGCGGCTGGTGTTCGAGCCCAAGAGCAAGAACGTGGGCCAGCAGGAGTTCATCCAGACGCTGCTGGCGCATACCAGCCTGGAATCCGGGGCGCCGATCAACCTGGTGATGATCGGCACCGACGGACGCCCGCGCCAGAAGGGCCTGCGCGAAATCCTGGCCGAGTGGATCGCGTTCCGCTTCGACACCGTCACGCGGCGCACGCGCCATCGCCTGGGCAAGGTTGAGGACCGCATCCACATCCTCGAAGGCCGGATGCTGGTGCTGCTCAATATCGACGAGGTGATCCGCATCATCCGCGAGAGCGACGAGCCCAAGCCGGCGCTGATCGAGGCCTTCGGCCTGAGCGACCGCCAGGCCGAGGACATCCTCGAAATCCGGCTGCGCCAGTTGGCGCGCCTGGAAGCGATCCGGATCGAGAAGGAACTGAAGGAACTGCGCGAGGAGCAGGCCGAACTGGACGTGCTGCTCAAGTCCGAGACCATGATGCGCCGTCGCATCATCAAGGAGATCGAGACCGACGCGAAGCAGTACAGCCCGGAAGACAAGGATCCGCGCCGCACGCTGATCCAGGAAGAGCGCCGCGCCGCGGCCGAGGTGCGCGTGATCGACGAGCCGGTGACGGTGGTGATGTCGCAGAAGGGCTGGGTGCGCACGCGCCAGGGCCATGGCCACGACGCGCAGCAATTCACCTTCAAGGCTGGCGATGCGCTGTATGGCACCTTCGAATGCCGCACCGTCGACGTGCTGCTGGCGTTCGGCACCAATGGCCGGGTCTATTCGGTGCCGGTCGCCGGCCTGCCGGGCGGGCGCGGCGACGGGGTGCCCATCACCACGCTGATCGAGCTGCAATCCGGCAGCCAGGTGGCGCATACCTTCGCCGGGGCGGCCGAACAGCGCATGCTGATCGCCACCGCGGGCGGCAATGGCTTCCAGACCCGGGTCGCTGACATGATCAGCCGGCAGAAGGGCGGCAAGTCGTTCCTGACGCTCGACGACGGCGACACCCCGCTGGCGCCGGCGCCGCTGGGCGACGAGGCTACCCATGCCGCGTGCCTGTCCGGCAACGGCCGCCTGCTGCTGGTGGCGCTGGATGAAGTGAAGGTGCTGTCCGCCGGCGGGCGCGGCGTGATCCTGATGGAGCTCGAGCCCAAGGAGAAGCTGCTGCAGGCGGTGGCGGTGGGTGCGCCGGGACTGGTGCTGTCCGGCGCTGGCCGCGGCGGCAAGCCGTCGTCGCAGAAGCTGGCCGGGGCGTCGCTGCTGCCCTATGTGGGCAAGCGCGCGCGCAAGGGCAAACAACTCGAGGCGAAGCTGAAGGAGCCGAGGATCGACCCGGTGCGGGTGGAGCCGCCTGCTGGCAATTGAATCGCCCCTGATTTGCTCCCCTCTCCCGCTTGCGGGAGAGGGGCAGGGGTGAGGGCAGGCGGTGGCATACCGCAGGCCTGACTTCGAAGACGCTCCCGCCCTCACCCCAGCCCCTCTCCCGCAAGCGGGAGATGGAGCACCCAATCGGCTGGGAAACGCCTCAATCCACTCCCACGAATCCCCCGGTCTGATGCGCCCACAGCCGCGCATACAGCCCGCCCTGCGCCAGCAATTCCGCGTGCGTGCCGTTCTCCACGATATGCCCGTTGTCCAGCACCACCAGCCGGTCCATCCTTGCGATCGTCGACAGCCGGTGCGCGATGGCAATCACGGTCTTGCCCTGCATCAGCGTTTCCAGGCTTTCCTGGATCGCCGCTTCCACTTCCGAGTCCAGCGCCGAAGTCGCTTCGTCGAGGATCAGGATCGGCGCGTTCTTGAGCAGCACCCGCGCGATCGCGATGCGCTGGCGCTGGCCGCCTGACAGCTTCACGCCGCGCTCGCCGACCTGCGCTTCCAGCCCGGTGTTGCCGTGGGCATCGACCAGGTCGGGGACGAACTCGTCGGCGCGGGCGCGGTGCAGCGCCGCGGCCAGTTCGGCTTCCGTGCTGGAGGGCTTGCCGTAGAGCAGGTTCTCGCGGATCGAGCGGTGCAGCAGCGAGGTGTCCTGCGTGACCATGCCGATCTGCGCGCGCAGGCTTTCCTGCGTGACCGTGGCGATATCCTGGCCGTCGATCAGGATGCGGCCGCGCTCGACGTCGTAGAGGCGCAGCAGCAGGTTGACCAGCGTCGACTTGCCGGCGCCGGAAGGCCCAACCAGGCCGATCTTCTCGCCCGGCCGCACGGTCAGGTTGACGCCCTCGATCACGCCCGAGCCCTTGCCGTAGTGGAAGCCCACCTGCTCGAAGCGGACTTCGCCGTGCGTGACGCGCAGCGGCTGCGCGCCCGGGCGGTCGGTCACCTTGCGCGGCACCGCGATGGTCTTCATGCCGTCCTGCACCTGCCCGACGTTCTCGAAGATACCGTTGACCACCCACATGATCCAGGCAGACATATTGTTGATGCGGATCACCAGCCCGGTGGTCAGCGCAATCGCACCGGTGGTGACATGCCCGGTGCTCCACAGCCACACCGCCAGCCCGGTGGTGCCGGCGATCAGTGCGCCGTTCATCGAGGTGATGGCGACGTCCATGCCGCTGACCATGCGCCCGGCCTGCCGTGTCTTCTCGGTCTGTTCGGACATGGCGTCGCGCGCATAGTCTTCTTCCTGCCGGGTATGGGCGAACAGCTTGAGCGTGGTGATATTGGTGTAGCCGTCGACGATACGCCCCATCAGCCGCGAGCGCGATTCGGTGGCGACCACCGAGCGCTGCTTCACGCGCGGCACGAAGTACAGCAGCGCGGCGACGTAGCAGCCGATCCACAGCAGCAGCGGGATCATCAGCCGCCAGTCGGCCTGCGCGAACAGCACCAGCGAACTGACCGCGTAGATCAGCACGTGCCACAGCGCATCGACGGCCTGCACCGCGGAGTCGCGCAACGAGAAGCCGGTCTGCATGATGCGCTGGGCGATGCGCCCGGCAAAGTCGTTCTGGAAGAACGACAGGCTCTGCTTGAGCACGTAGCGGTGGTTCTGCCAGCGGATCAGGTTGGACAGGCTGGGATTGATGACCTGGTGCACCAGCACGTCGTGCAGGCCCAAAAAAACGGGCCGCAGCAGCACAGCCACCACCAGCATCCACACCAGCTCGTTGCGATGCCGGGTGAAGAATTCCGCGCCGGGCGTGGTCTGCGCCATGTCGACCAGCCGGCCGAGGAAGCTGAACAGCGCCACTTCGATCAGCGCGCCGACCAGGCCCACCAGCAACAGCAGCACGAATACGCCCCAGACTTCGCGCAGGTACCACGTGTAGAAGCGCAGGACCTGGCCCGGCGGCTCCCGGTCAGGCATGTGGCGGAAGGGATCGATCAGTCTTTCCAGGCGACGCAACATGGCGGGTTCCCGTTGTGCCAGGCGTGCCCGGTGTCTTCGTGGGACGGGCGCGCGTGCGGCGGAGCAGACGCAACATGATACGCGCGTCGCGCCATGGAAAAGCCCCGCCGGAGCGGGGCCTGGTCTGCAATGACATGCGGCCGCGGCCGCAGCATCAGTGGATAACCATATGCGTGAATGGCGGCACATAGGCCTGCAGCGTCACGAAGATGCCGACCAGGATGGCCAGTGCGATCGAATGGAAGAACACATAGCGCAGGATGTCGCCTTCGTGTCCGTACCATTTGGTCGCCGTCGAGGCCACCACGATCGACTGCGCGTCGATCATCTTGCCCATCACGCCGCCCGAGCTGTTGGCCGAAGCCATCAGCACCGGCGACAGGCCCAGCTGCTCGGCGGTGGTCTTCTGCAGGCCGCCGAACAGCACGTTCGAGGCGGTGTCGGAGCCGGTCAGCGCCACACCCAGCCAGCCCAGCATGGTGCCGAACAGGGGATAGAGCACGCCGGTCTGCGCAAACGCCAGGCCCAGTGTCGCGTCGAGGCCCGAATAGCGGGTCAGGTAGCCGATGCCGAACATGGCGCTGATGGTCAGCAGCGAGAACTTGGTCAGCTTGATGGTTTCCCAGTATTCCTTGAGCAGGCGCGGCACCGAGTAGCCCATCAGCAGGCCACCGACCACGGCCGATACCAGGATGCCGGTGCCGGCCATCGACAGCACATTGAACAGGAACACGGCCGGTTCGGCGATTTCCTTGGGCGTGACCGGCGGATGCTTGATGATGGCCTTGTCCAGCCCGGGCACCGGGAACTTGAACTGCCACACGGCGTCCATCATCTTCTTGAACTCGGGGATGCCCCACACGAACACGAACACGGTCAGGATGACCCACGGCATCCAGGCCTTCACCACGGAGATGCCGGCCGAAGCGGCGGTAGCGCGGGCGTCGGCTTCGAGCGCTTCGGGATGGTCGACCCTGGACTCGTCGTGACGGCCGAGGATCTTGGTCGAAGTCCAGATCTCTTTCGGATGCCAGATCTTCAGGAACAGGGTCAGGCAGCCCATCGACACCAGCGACGAGATCACGTCCACCAGCCAAGGGCCGTGGAAGTTCGACACCAGGAATTGCGGAACGGCGAAGGTCACGCCGGCCACCAGGATCGCCGGCCAGATCGCGAGCATGCCGCGGAACCCGGCGAAGGCCCAGATCAGCCAGAACGGCACCAGCACGGAGAAAAACGGCAGCTGGCGGCCGATCATGGCCGACAGCGTGACCTGGTCGATGCCCGTCACCGACGACAGGCCGATGATCGGCGCCCCCAGCGCGCCGAACGCCACCGGCGCGGTGTTGGCGATCAGCGCCAGGCCCGAGGCCGCCAGCGGCGAAAAGCCCAGGCCGATCAGGATGGCGCCGGTCACTGCCACCGGCGTGCCGAAGCCGGCCGCGCCCTCGAAGAAGGCGCCAAAACTGAACGCTACCAGCAGCAGCTGCAGGCGGCGGTCTTCGGTCACGCCAGAGATAGAGCCCTGCAACACCTTGAACGATCCGTTCAGGGTTGTCAGCCGGTGCAGGAAGATGATGTTGAGAACGATCCAGCCGATCGGGAACAAGCCGGAAATGATGCCCAGCCCCGCGGCCTTGCCGGCCATCGCGGCGGGCATGCCGAATACCGCGGCGGCCACCACCACGCCCACTACCAGTGCCAGGCCTGCGGCCAGATGCGCCTGCATATGAAAGAACGCCAGTGCGATCAGCAGCACGGCGACGGGTATCCCCGCGGCAATGGTCGACAGCGCCATATTGCCTAGCGGGTCATAGACTTGACTCCACACGATCGAAATCCTCCTCTGGTTTGGCTCAGGTGACCGGGCGATCTGCGTGCCCTGGAACCACCGCATGCGCTTTGCACCGGCGTGCGGCATCCGCCGTGCCGGCAAAGAACAAGGATTTTAGAAAAGGCCCCACCGCGGCCCCCGTATATCGCGTCATGCCTGCGATGAGCCACATTCAGGGATCAGGGTTTGCCCCGACGAGCAGGGCGGCGCACATGGGGCCCTTGCGGCACACCGGCCAGAGTACTCTAAACAGCGCCCGTTGCAAAAGTATGCAAGCCAGCGGCGACGCCGCATGGCTGGCCGTGGCAACGATTCCGGCCGCTGGCGCGGACGCGGCCGTGGCGCCATACTGGCGGACAGCGCGCCGGCATCCGGCCGGCGCCATCCCACTTCCAGGCGAGGTTTTCCCATGACTGAGTTGCTTCCGCCGTGGCCGTTGCTGATGGCATTCGTGGTGGCCAGCCTGGCGCTGGCGATCACGCCGGGCCCGGCCGTGGTCTATATCGTCACGCGCACGCTGGCACAGGGGCGGCAGGCCGGACTGGCCTCGATCGGCGCGGTGGCGCTGGGAAACCTCGGCAACGCCATCGGCGCTTCGCTGGGCCTGGCGGTGCTGTTCTCGGTCTCGGCGCTGGCCTTCACGGTGGTCAAGTACGCCGGGGCGGCCTACCTGATCTGGCTGGGGCTGCGTGCCTTGCGCGGCGGCGGCACCGGCGCCGAGGGCGGTACCGCGGAAGCGTCGCCGCGCAGCCTGCGCCAGGTGGTGCGCGATGGCTTCGTGGTGGCCTTGCTCAACCCCAAGACCGCGATCTTCTTCGCGGCCTTCCTGCCGCAGTTCATGAACCCGGCGGGATCGGCGCTGGCGCAGAGCCTGGCGCTGGGCGTGGCCTTCGTGCTGATCGCCGCGACCACCGACGCATGCTATGTGATGGCCGCCGCCGCGGTGATGCCGGCGCTGCGCCGCGCCGGCCGGGTGCGCGCGCTGGGCCGCTACCTGACCGGCGCGGCCTTTATCGGGCTGGGGATCTTTACCGCCGCGTCGGGCTCGCGCGCGCCGAAGTAGGCGGGGAGCGCTGGGCGGAAACCGCCGCGCCTCAGCGCAGCGGCAGTTCCAGGATGCCGCCGGCGGCGGGGCGGGCGCGCATGGCGTTGAGCCAGCGTTCCAGGTCGGGGCGCGGCTGGTGCTTGCGCGGCAGCCCCATCCAGCGGTGCGCGGCGCAGGCCAGCGAGATGTCGGCCATGGTGAAGCGATCGCCGCCGACGAACTCGCGTCCGGCCAGCGCCTTGTCGAGCAGCGCGGCCAGCGGCTCGGTGCGCTCGCACGAGGCCTGGATGGCGGCCTGGTCGCGCTCGGCTGCGGGCTTGCGCACCAGGTTCAGGAATGCCGTCACCATGGCCGGGCTGAAGGCGGTGGTCTGCCAGTCCATCCAGCGGTCGGCCGAAGCGCGCGCCTTGACATCCTCGGGCCACAGCGTGCCTTCGCCGTAGCGCGCGCACAGGTAGCGCACGATCGCATTGGACTCCCACAGCACGAACGGCTCGCCGCCGACATCGGTGCCGCGGAAATCCTCGATCACGGGGATCTGGCGGTTCGGGTTCAGGCGCACATAGGCCTCGGTGTCGAGGTCGCCCTTGGTCACGCCGATATCGACGCGCTCATGGTCCAGGTGCAACTCGCGCGCGCACCAGACCACCTTTTGCACGTTGATGGAGGAAAGCCGGCCCCAGATACGCAACATGTCGTCTCCCAAGTGAGGTGCGCCCGTTTGCCCTGGCTCAGGCCGCGCGCGGCTGCCGGGCCGCGGCAATGGCTTCGCGGAACAGTTCGCCGAGGATCGCCACGCCTTGCTCGATGCGCTCCGCCGGCACCGTGACAAAGGCCAGGCGCAGCGCGTTGCGCTTGGGGTTGCCGGCGTAGAACGGCGCGCCCGGCACGTAGGCGACGTTGCGCTTCACCGCTTCTTCCAGGATCACCATGCTGTCCAGGCCCTCGGGCAGCTCCATCCAGATGAACATGCCGCCTTCGGGCGCATTCCAGCTGACGCCCTCGGGCATGTGGCGCCTGAGCGCGTCCAGCATGGTCTGGCACTGCTTGCTGTAGAGCTCGCGGATGGTCGGGATATGGGTGTCGAGCAGGCCGTCGCGGATGGTTTCGTAGGCCACGCGCTGGGTGAAGGTGGGCGTGTGCAGGTCCGAGGCCTGCTTGGCCTGGCACAGCTTGAAGTGCAGCTCGGGCGGGGCGATCACATAGCCCAGGCGCATGCCGGGCGCCAGGATCTTCGAGAACGAGCCCATGTAGATCACGCCATCGGGGTTCATCGACAGCAGGCTCGGCAGCTGGTCGCCGGTGTAGCTGAGCGCGCCGTACGGGTCGTCCTCGACCAGCAGCACACCCTGTTCCTGCGCGCGCGCTACCAGCGCCTGGCGGCGCTCCAGCGGCAGGCGGCGCCCGGTCGGGTTCTGGAAGTTGGGCAGGGCGTACAGGAAGCGGGCGCCGGCGGTCAGCTCGGGCGTCAGCGCCTCGGGCAGCAGGCCCTTGTCGTCGCTGGGAATCGAGACGAATTCCGGCTCGAACAGCGAGAACGCCTGCAGCGCGCCGAGGTAGCTGGGGGTTTCCACCATCACCTTGCTGCCCGGGTCGATCATCACCTTGGCGATCAGGTCCAGCGCCTGCTGCGAGCCGGTGGTGATCAGCACGCGCTCGACCGCCACGTCATGGCGCCGGGCGATGAACTCGCGCAGCGGCAGGTAGCCTTCAGTCGCGGCGTATTGCAGCGCCGCCTGCGGGTTGTCGGCGAACACGCGGGCCGTCGCGGCTTCCATCGCCGCTACCGGGAACGACGCCGGCGACGGCAGGCCGCCGGCGAACGAAATGACTTCCGGACGCTCGGTGACCTTCAGGATTTCGCGGATGGCCGAGCTGGTCAGTTGCTGCGCCCGGCGGGAGATGGCCCATTTCATGATGTGTCTCTTGTGGTCTGCGGTGATTCTGGTGCGAGCGGCGCCGGCAACGGCCTGCCGCTCAGTCAATGCGCAAGCGCGGTTCAGCCCTGCACTTCGGCGATCAGCTCGATCTCGACGCAGGCGCCCAGCGGCACCTGTGCCACGCCGAACGCGCTGCGGGCGTGCTTGCCCTTGTCGCCGAAGACTTCGGCCAGCAGCTCCGAGGCGCCATTGGTGACGAGGTGCTGCTCGGTGAAGTCGGTGGTCGAATTGACCAGGCTCATCACCTTGACGATGCGGGTCACGCGGTTCAGGTCGCCGACATGCGCATGCAGCGTCGCCAGCAGGTCGATGGCGACGGCGCGGGCGGCGGCCTTGCCGGTTTCGGTGTCGATGTCCTGGCCCAGCTTGCCGGCCCATACCTTGCCGTCCTTGCGGGCGATATGGCCCGACAGGAACACGGTGTTGCCGGTCTGCGCGGCCATCACGTAGGCGGCGGCGGGGGCGCTGACGGCCGGCAGTTCAATGCCGAGGCGGGCAAGGATATCGTAGACCGAGGTTTGGGACATGTAGGCTCCAGTCAGTGAATGCGTCCGGGAAGGATCGGTGGGGGTTCCGGGGCGGGGGCGGGTGCGGCTTGCTGCACGGCGGCGCGGCGGCCCAGGGCCACCACGGCAATCACCGCCACCGCGAAGGCGAGGGTGGGGGCGTCAAGCGGCTCGGACAGGATCAGCGCGCCGCCCGCCAGCGTCAGGAACGGCTGCAGCAATTGTATCTGGCCGACGCGGGCCACGCCGCCTTTTGCCAGGCCGGCGTACCAGAAAAGGAAGCCCACGAACATCGAGAACACCGAAACATAGGCCATGCCGCCCCAGGCCCGCGGCGAGGCCGCGGTGATCGCCGGCAGGTCGCGCAGCGCCAGCCAGGCCACCACCGGCACCAGTAGCGGTAGCGATACCACCAGCGCCCAGCTGATGGTTTCCAGCCCGCCCAGCTCGCGCGACAGCTTGCCGCCCTCGGCGTAGCCGAGCGCGCCCAGTAGCACCGCGCCGAACAGGTACCAGTCGGCATGCTGCAGGCCGCCGGCGCCTTGCCACACGGCAAAGCCGACCACCAGCGCGCTGCCGGCCAGCGCCGACAGCCAGAAGGCAGCCGATGGCCGCTCGCGCCCGAACCAGGCGGCGAACACCGCGGTCGCCAGCGGCAGCAGGCCGATCACGATGGCGCCGTGGCTGGCCGGGACCTCGCGCATGGCCAGCGAGGAAAACAGCGGGAAGCCCGCCACCACGCCCAGCGCGGTGACGGCCAGCCGCGGCCATTGCCCGCCGCGCGGGCGCCGGCTGGCGTGCAGCGCGCCGCGCCACGCCAGCAACGCCAGCGCCAGCAGGGCGGCCAGCACGGCCCGCGCCAGCGCGACGAAGACCGGGTCCAGTTCCGCCACCGCCATGCGCGTGAACGGCAGCGTCTGGCTGAAGATCGCCACGCCGATCAGGCCCAGCAGCATGCCGCCCGAGGCGGGCGCGGCCGATGACGGAGGCGTCGAAGAAGGGGGATGCGGAGCGGGGCGGCTGGCGGGCATGGTTGGCCTCTGGAGGTTGAACTCGGGGCAATCCTGGTCAGGCTGCCGCGGGCACGCCGGGACGGGCCCCGAGCGCGATCCACAGCGCTGTCAGCGCCAGTGCCGCCCCCATGGCCCGGTTGAACCAGCGCACGCGCCGGCCTTGCTGCAGCCACTGCCGCAGCGACGCGCCCACCGCGCCATAGACGCCGTTGCTGACAAAGCCCAGCACCCCGAATACGCCGCACACCAGCAGCACGCGCTGCACCGGCGACGCCGCGCCCGCCATGTACGAGGCTGCCACCGCCAGCGCCAGCATCCACGCCTTGATGTTGGCGTACTGCAGCGCTGCCGACTGCCACACGCTGAGCGGGCGCAGCACCTGTTTTTCCGCCAGCGCCGTGCTGCGCGCGATTTTCCACGCCAGCCACAGCAGGTAGGCCACGCCGGCGGCGTGCACCACGGCGGCCAACGCCGGCTGACCGAGGATCAGCGCGCCTACTCCGAGCGCGCACAGCGCCAGGATGCTGGCAAAGCCGAACGCGACGCCCACGCAGTGCGGCAGCGTGGCGCGCAGGCCGAAGTTTGCCCCGGTCACGGCGGCGATGGTGGTGTTGGGCCCGGGTGTGAACAAGCCGACCGTGAGCAGCGTCAGCAGCGCCGCGAACTGCGCCGCGCTCAGGCCGGTGAGCAGGCCGGCCAGCACTCCGGACGTCGTCATGCGAACGCCACCGCCACGCGCCGGTTGGTGCGGCTCTTCTTTTCGATCTTGGTCACCACCACCGCGCCGATCTCGCCGGTGTTGGCCACGTGCGTGCCACCGCACGGCTGGCGGTCCACGCCGGGGATCTCGATGATGCGGATGCTGGCCGTGCCTGCCGGCGGGGCCGCGCCGATGGTGCGCACCAGGTCGGGCTGCGCGGCCAGTTCCTGCGGCGTGATCAGAGTGGTGCGCACCGCGGTGTTGGCGCGGATCAGCGCGTTCAGGCGCTCGGTCAGGTCAGCCTTGTCGAGCGTGGACTCGGGCAGGTCGAAGTCGATGCGCGCCGATTCCGGCGAGATGCCGCAGCCCGTCACCGGCACCGGGATCAGCGAACCCAGCAGGTGCAGGCAGGTGTGCAGGCGCATCAGCCGGTGGCGGCGGGCCCAGTCGATCGCGACCGTGACGCGCTCGCCGACGCGCGGCAGCGGCGCCCCGGCCGCCGGCACATGCAGGATGCGGCTGCGGTCGTCGGCGTAGACCGTGTCGATGATGGCCACGGTGCCCCCGTCAGGCAGCGCCAGCGTGGCGGTGTCGCCGGCCTGGCCACCGCTGCGCGCATAGCACACGGTCTCGTCGAGCTCGATCCCTTCGGCGCTGGCGGCCACAACGGTGGCGGTGCAGTGGTCGAGATACGGGTCTTCGTCGAAGCGTTTGCGGGTGGCGGACATCGGGGGCTCCTTGGTCTTGTTATGGGTATGGCTAGCGCAGGGTACGGATGCCCTGCGGCGTTTCGATTTCGGCGACCAGTGCAGGCGGACCGTCGTCCTGCTCCACGGCGAGAAGGTGGTCGGCGCCCATCCAGTCCAGCCCCTGGCGCAGCAGCTCGGCGCGCGGATGGCGCGCGCCCAGCCGGCGCAGCGCCAGGTCCTGCCGCGGCAGGCTGGCGCCGGGCCAGGCGGCCACATCCCACTGGATCAGGCTGGGCAGCGCGCCGTCGCCGGCGCTGCCGGCTTCGCCCGCCCAGGCCGGCAGGCTGCCGTCGGCGGGCACGGTGATGCGCCAGTGCAGGCTGCCCCGGCTCATGGGGATGACTGGGGCGATGCGTTCGGGATACTGCGCCTGCCATCGGCTCAGGTCGGCCGGCCGTTCCACGCGCGCCGCCCAGTGCAGCAGGAACGGACCATCGCGCAGGCGCTGCTGTACCGCCTCGGTGTCCAGGCCGAACCAGCGCGGCCGCGCGGGTTGGGCAGCGGCCGGATCGATCGCGATCACTTCCAGGTAGATGCCGCCGAACAGACCCAGCACGCGGTTGTGCGTGCCCATGGCCGCATGCGCGCCGCCGCCCTGGGGCGCAATGCCCAGCACGCCGGCAACGTAATCGGTGCCGGCGTCGAGGTCGGCGGCGGCAACCACGAGGTGATCGAGAGCTAGCTTCATGTTGGCATTGATGGTAGACAAGGTACTCGGTACAGTACCGGTACAGTTCAGCGGATCGTCTTCAGTACAGTTGCAGGAGCAGCACATGGAGTCCAACAGCAGCAGCGGCGACGCCGCGGGCGACAGCGTCGGCCAGCGCGGCGCCATGGCCCGCCAGAAGGATAGCCGAGGCGGCCCGCAAGCCGCATCGGGCAGCGCGCCGGCGCGCGCGCTGCAGCTGGTGTTGCCGCCCACGGCGCGGCTGCCGGACCCGGTCCCGTCCGCGCAGATGACGCTGGTCGAGCAGCTGACCGAATGGGCGCGCATGCGCATCGACGAGCGCGTGTTCCGCGCCGGCATGCGCATGCCGTCGATCCGGCAGCTGGCGCAGGAGAAGGGCATCTCGCGCTTCACCGTGGTCGAGGCGTATGAGCGGCTGGTGGCGCTGGGCTACCTGGAATCGCGCCGCGGCTCGGGCTTCTACGTCCGCGAGCGGGCCCCGGCCGCGCCGGCGGCGCCGGTCCCCCGCGACGCCGCGGTGGCGCGCAAGATCGACGTGACCTGGCTGCTGCGCAGCATGTTCCATACCGCCGAGGCGCACAAGGCGCCGGGCCTGGGCTTCCTGCCCAATGACTGGCTCGACGGCGAGCTGATCGCCAGCGCGCTGCGTGGGCTGGGCCGCCAGCCGGGCAACCATTTCCTGGCGAGCGGCACGCCGCAGGGCTTCCTGCCGTTGCGCCAGCAGCTGCGCACGCGGCTGGAAGAACTGGAGATCCGCGCCGGCGCCGAGCAGATCGTGCTGACCTCGGGCATCACCCAGGCGCTCGACCTGATCGCCCGGCTCTACCTGCAGCCCGGCGACGCGGTGCTGGTGGGCGACCCGGCCTGGTTCGTGATGTTCGGCCGCTTCGCCGCGCAGGGCGCGCAGGTGATCGGCGTGCCCTACACCGGCGAAGGGCCCGACCTGGAGGCGCTCGAGCGCATCGTGCAGGCGCGCCGCCCCAAGCTGTTCGTGATCAACTCGGTGCTGCACAACCCGACCGGCACCTCGCTGTCGGCGGCCAAGGCCTTCCAGCTGCTGCGCATGGCCGAGCAGTATGACTTCCTGATCGTCGAGGACGACATCTACTGCGACCTGTGCCCGCCCGGCCACGCCGCCACCCGGCTGGCCAGCCTGGACCAGCTGCGCCGCGTGATCTACCTGGGCAGCTTTTCCAAGACGCTGGCGGCCAACCTGCGCGTTGGTTTTATCGCCGCGCACCCTGAGACTGCGGCGGCGCTGACCGACAGCAAGCTGCTGGCCGGGCTGGCCACGCCGGAGATCAACGAGCGGGTGCTGTACAAGGTGCTGACCGAAGGGCATTACCGCAAGCACGTCGAGCGCGTGCGCAGCCGGCTCGACCGCGCCCGCGACGACACCCGGCGCGCGCTGGAAGGGCTGGGGCTGCGGCTGTTTCCCGGCCAGCATGCCGGCATGTACCTGTGGGCCGATACCGGCCGCGATTCCAACGCCATTACCACCGCCGGCCATGAAGAGGGCTACCTGTTCGCCCCGGGCAGCCTGTTCTCGCCGTCGCAGATGCCGTCCGGGTGGATGCGCTTCAACGTTGCCAGCAGTGGCGATCCCGACATGCTGCGTTTCCTGGCGCGGCAGCTCGAACGCCTGTAGCGCGGGCAGTCGCTGCGCCCCCGGGTCTTGAAAATGGCCCGGGCGTCCCTATTTTTGCCGGCACGGCCCCCGCGGCCACCCAACCCATCCAGATTCGCCTGTTATCAAGAGGAGAACCATGACCGCACCGCACGAGACGATGAGCTTCCAGGCGGAAGTGAAGCAGCTGCTGCACCTGATGATCCACTCGCTGTACAGCAACAAGGAAATCTTCCTGCGCGAGCTGGTCTCGAATGCTTCGGACGCCACTGACAAGCTGCGCTTCGAGGCGATCGCGAATCCGTCCCTGCTGGAGAACGACGCCGACCTGGCGATCCGCATCGAGGCCGACGCGCAGGCGCGCACGCTGAAGATCACCGACAACGGCATCGGCATGAGCCGCGACGAGGCTATCCGCAACCTCGGCACCATCGCCCGTTCGGGCACCAAGGAGTTCTTCCAGCAGCTGTCCGGCGACCAGCAGAAGGACGCCGCGCTGATCGGCCAGTTCGGCGTGGGCTTTTACTCCGCCTTTATCGTCGCCGACAAGGTCACGGTGGAAACGCGCCGCGCCGGCCTGGGCGCCGAAGACGCGGTGCGCTGGGAAAGCACCGGCGACGGCGAGTTCACCATCGATGCCATTGCGCGCGCCGAGCGCGGCACCACCATCACGCTGCACCTGCGCGAGGGCGAGGACGATTTCCTCTCGGCATGGCGCCTGAAGAGCATTATCCAGAAGTACTCGGACCATATCTCGCTGCCGATCCGCATGCCCAAGGAAGTGTGGGACGCTGAAGCCAGCACCTACAAGCGCACCGACGAGTGGGAGAGCGTGAACCAGGCCAGCGCGCTGTGGACCCGCGCCAAGTCCGACATCACCGACGAGCAGTACACCGCCTTCTACCAGCACATCGCGCATGACAACGAGACGCCGCTGGCGTGGACCCACAACCGCGTCGAAGGCCGCAGCGAATACACCCAGCTGCTGTACATCCCGGCGCGCGCGCCGTTCGACCTGTGGGACCGCAACCACAAGGCGGGTCTCAAGCTGTACGTCAAGCGCGTCTTCATCATGGACGACGCCGAGCAGCTGTTGCCCGGCTACCTGCGCTGGGTCAAGGGCGTGGTCGATTCCGCCGACCTGCCGCTGAACGTCTCGCGCGAGCTGCTGCAGGAGAGCCGCGACGTCAAGGCGATCCGCGAAGGCTGCACCAAGCGCGTGCTGTCGATGCTGGAAGCGCTGGCCGACAGTGAAGACGAGGCCGAGCGCGCCAAGTACACGACCTTCTGGCAGCAATTCGGCCAGGCGCTCAAGGAAGGCATCGGTGAAGACCAGGCCAACCTGGAGCGCGTGGCGAAGCTGCTGCGCTTTGCCTCCACGCACAACGACACCGCCGAGCAGAACGTGGCGCTGGCCGCCTACGTCGGCCGCATGAAGGAAGGGCAGGACAAGATCTACTACGTCACGGCCGACACCTGGTCCGCCGCGAAGAACAGCCCGCACCTGGAAGTGTTCCGCAAGAAGGGCATCGAAGTGCTGCTGCTGACCGACCGCGTCGATGAATGGATGCTGTCGTTCCTGCGCGAATTCGACGGCAAGGAACTGGTTTCGGTGGCGCGCGGCGACCTGGACCTGGGCAAGCTCGCCGACGAAGCCGAAAAAGCCGAGCAGCAGAAGGCTGAAGCCGACTGGAAGGACGTGGTCGACCGCGCCAAGTCCGTGCTGGAAGGCAAGGCCAAGGACGTGCGCGTGACGCTGCGCCTGACCGCATCGGCCTCGTGCCTGGTCTCGGACGAGGGCGACATGAGCGGCTACCTGCAGCGCCTGCTCAAGCAGGCCGGCCAGAAGGCGCCGGACGCCCAGCCCATCCTCGAGCTGAACCCGGAGCACGCGCTGGTGCAGAAGCTGCGCGATCTTCCCGAGGGCGATGCCTTCAGCGACCGCGTGCAGGTGCTGTTCGACCAGGCGCTGCTGGCCGAAGGCGGCATGCTGGAAGACCCGGCGGCCTACGTGCAGCGCGTGAACAAGTTGCTGGCCTGACGGCCGCGGTTCGGCCTTGCACACCGCCGGTTGTCTCCCCTCTCACATAAATGCGAGAGGGGAGACAACACTCGCGGCCGTCTGCATAGCCCTGTTTGCCATGTCCGCCAACACGCCCCCTGCCACCGACCTCCACCAGGGCCTGCCGCCCGTCATCGACGCGCACACCCGCGTGCTGGTGCTGGGCAGCTTTCCTGGCGCCGCCTCGCTGGCCGCGCGCCAGTATTACGCCCATCCCCGCAACCAGTTCTGGCCGCTGCTGGGCGCGCTCACCGGCGAGCCGCTGCCGGAGCTGCCTTATGCCGAACGGCTGGTGCGGCTGCTGGCGCATCGCATCGGCGTATGGGACGTGCTGGGCGCGTGCCAACGCGAAGGCAGCCTCGACAGCAATATCCGCTACCCCCAGGCCAACGATTTCACGCGCCTGCGCGCACTGGCGCCGTCGCTGCGGCGCATCGGCTTCAATGGGGGCACCTCAGGCCGCTTTGCGCCCCAGTTTGCCGCGCAGGGCTACGAAACCGTGGTGCTGCCATCGTCCAGCCCGGCGCATGCGGCGCGCAACTTCGAGCAGAAGCTGGCCTTGTGGCGCGGCTTGCTGGCCTGAGCGACCGGCCGCCTTTTGCTGACGCCAGTCGCTTCTGGCATCCTGAGGCCTGTGCCGGGCCCGCCGCGCCTTTCTGTCACAATGCCGGCGGCTGGCGCGCCCGCCATGGCTTCAAAGGTGATTTCCCCTATGCGTATCTTCGGCATCAGCATCCATATCATCGTCGCACTGTTCTTTGCCGTGCACGCGGTGCGCACGCACCAGAACATGTACTGGCTGCTGATCCTGTTCCTGTTCCCCGGCCTGGGCAGCGTGGTCTATTTCTTTGCGATCTACCTGCCCGGGCTGCGCCAGTCGCGCGGCGCGCGCGCGGCGACGCGCGCCATCACGCAGCTGGTCGATCCCAACCGCGCGGTGCGCGAGGCCCGCGCGGATTTCGATCGGGCCCCGACGGTGGCGCACCGCATGCGCCTGGGCTCGGCACTGCTGGCCGCCGGTGAGCCGGCCGAGGCGCTGCAGCACTACCAGGCGGCGGCCAACGGCCCGTTCGCGACCGATCCCGCGCTGCTGCAGGGCCTGGCGCAGGCGCAGTTCGCCACCAGCGATGCGCCCGGCGCACTGGCGACGCTGGAAAAGCTGTTCGCGGCCAATCCGCACGCGCGCCAGCAGCCTGAGCCGGCCCTGCTGTACGCCCGCGCGCTGGCGGCGACCGGCGCGGCCGGCACCCGGGCGGCCTTCGAGCAGGCGCTGACCAGCGCCAGCGACGCCGCGCCGCGCTGCCTGTTTGCCGACTGGCTGGCGGCCCAGCCCGACCCGGCCGACCGCGAGCGCGCGCAACAGCTCTATGCCGATATCCTCCACGACGCCCGCCACTGGCCGCGCCACGCCCGCGACCACAACCGCGCATGGCTGCAGCGGGCGCAGGCAGCGCTGGGCAAGTAAATCCGCGTTCGCTCCCGCCGATTGCCGGCACGGGGGACGAACGCCTTTCTCGACGACATGACCCTACTGAAACGCAAATCGATTGAAGCCGTGGCCTCGCGCCGTCCAGCACGTGGCACGCGCACCCGTGGCGAGGCGCCGGACCGCGCAGAAAAACGCATGACGCCGCGCTTCGCGCCGGTGACATTCTCGGAGATGGAAGGGGTGCGCTACCTGCACTTCGGCACCGAATGGGTCCAGGGCGCGATGCGGCTGCGCAAGCCCGACGCGATCGAGCTGGAATACGCGCAGCAGATGATGGCCTGGCTGCTGTTCCTGTCGCCGTCGGTTGAAGAATTCCACGTGGTCCAGCTGGGGCTGGGCGCCGCCGCGCTGACCAAGTTCTGCCACCGCCAGTTCAGCCGCGCGCGCGTGACCGCGGTGGAGCTGAATCCCGCCGTGATCATCGCCGGTCGCAGCATGTTCGGGCTGCGCGAGGACGATGCGCGCCTGACCGTGCGCGAGCAGGACGCCTGGGACTACGTGATGGACGGCGCCCACACCGGCGCCATTGACGTGCTGCAGGTCGACCTGTACGACGCCACCGCGCGCGGCCCGGTGCTGGACACCACCGCGTTCTACCGCGCCTGCCGCCGCACGCTTAAGGCGCCGGGCGTGATGACGATCAACCTGTTCGGCGACCACGACAGCTTCCCGAAGAACATCGAACGCATCTGCGAGGCCTTCGACAACCGCGTGCTGGTGTTCCCGGAAGTGCATGACGGCAACATCATTGCGCTGGCCTTCAACGGGCCGGAGATCGATGTATCGTGGGAAGTGCTGGAAGCGCGTGCCGACGTGGTCGAGGACACCACCGGGCTGCCGGCGCGCGACTGGGTGAAGAAGCTGCGCGCGGCGAATGCGCGGCAAGACGAGCGGCTGAGGATTTAAGCGAGAACAAAAAAGGGGAGAGCGGTGTTGGGTGCGCCCAAGCCGCCCGTACTCGCCCAAGCAAGGTGTTCTCCCTCTCCCCTCATGGGGAGAGGGCCGGGGTTAGGGGTGGTTTAGCCAGGCACCAAGCCAAGCGAAGCCCTCGGTTCTAACCCACCGGCCTCAGCCTTTGAAGCGCCGCCCCTCACTACCGCCCCTCTCCCGCACGCGGGAGAGGGGAAAAAACTCAGCAGGCGGTCGCCCTCACTCCTTGTGAAAAAACTGCGCCAGCGACCACTCGTCGGTGCGCGCCTCATACTTCAGCCCTTTCTTCATCGCCCACATCGCCAGCTGGCTGTGCGACGGAATGATCGCGTGGTCGGCCAGCGCAAACTTGGCCGCCACGCGGGCGTTTTCCTCGCGCGCCTTGTCGCTGCTGACCGTGGTCAGCGACTTCTCGATCAGCTGGTCCAGCTGCGGGTTGCTGTACTTGCCCCAGTTCCAGGTGCCGTAGCCGGTCTTGGGATTGGGCGTGCCGGTGATCGAGCGCAGCGCCACATCGGCGGCGGCCGAGCCCCAGCCCAGCATCTGGAAGGCAAACTCGCCCTCGCGCGCGCGCGTGAAGTAAGCTGCCACCGGCATGGTTTCCACCCTGGTCTGGATGCCGATGCGGGTCAGCATGCTGGCGGTGGCCTGCGCCACGGCGGCGTCGTTCAGGTAGCGGTTGTTGGTGGCGTGCAGCGTCAGGCCGAAACCGTCCGGGTAGCCCGCCGCGGCCAACAGTTTCTTCGCACCCTCCGGGTCGTAGGCTTCGGGCTTGGTGCCGGGATGCCCGAAGATCTGCGGCGACACGATCGACGAGGCCGGCACCGCCAGGCCTTCCATGATGCGGCTGACGATGGCGTCGCGGTTCAGCGCCTTGCTGACCGCGGCGCGCACGCGCGCGTCCTTGAACGGGTTCTTGCCGAGCGGCTTGCCGGCCTTGTCGGTGACGAAGGGCGGGTTGTCGCGCGACTGGTCCATCTGCCAGAAGATGGCGCGCCACGACACCTGCTGCTCGATCCTGAACTTGGGATTCTGCTTCAGCTTCGCCACGTCGGCGGAGGGCACGCTCTCGATCACGTCGACGTCGCCCGCCAGCAGCGCCGCGCTGCGCGCGCCGTTGTCAGTGATGATGCGGAACACCGCGCGGTCCCACTCGGGCTTGGGGCCCCAGTAGTTGGGGTTGCGCTCCATCACGATCTCCTGGCCGCGCGCAAAGCGCACGAACTTGAACGGGCCAGTGCCGATCATGGCCTTGCCTGAATCGAAATCGGTCTGGGTCAGCGTGGCGGCGATCTTTTTCGGCATGATCGGCACGCTGTTCAGGTCATTGGCCAGGTTGGCGTAGTTGGGCACGCTCATGGTCAGGCGCACGGTCAGCGGGTCGGGCGTGTCGATGCGCGCGATCGGCTTGGTGTAGCTGGTGAACGAGCCGGGGCTGTTGGTCAGCTTCTCCGGGCGCTCCAGCGAGGCCTTGACGTCCTCGCTGGTAAACGGCGAGCCATCGTGCCACTTCACGTTCGGACGCAGCTTGATTTCCCAGGTGATGGCGTTGACTGGCTTCCACGACAACGCCAGGCCGGGGATGTAGCGGGCGTTCTTGTCCATGAACACCAGCGACTCGAAGATATGCAGGGCGATGGCGTTGTTGGGGCCCGCATTGTTCCAGTGCGGGTCCATCGAGGTGACATCGGCGGCCAGGCCGATGCGCAGGTCTTCGGCATGCGCGGCGCCGGCCGGCAGCAGCGTGAAGGCGGCGCTGCCCAGCACCAGCGCCGCGGCGGCATGGAGGACCGCGCGGCGCGCGGGGTGGGCAGGGCGGCGCGGCGGACGTTGCGGCGGCAAGGCGTGGATCGTGGTCATCGGGCGGGCTCCTCGGACGGGTCCGCGCGGGCGCGGACGGTTCGCAGACGGGTTTGTCCCGCATTGTGCCGCTAAAGTGACATGGTTGCAGGCGTTTGGCGATGCCGGGCCTTTCCCGGCAGGGCGGCCCGGTAAAATGGCGCCCATGTTTGCCAATTCCCGCACCATCGTCTCGGCGCAGTCCGATGTCCACGAACACCTGGCCGCGCGCGTCGCGCGCCACCTCGCCGAACCGTTCCGCAAGCCCATTGGCGAGCCCAGCCGGCGCGAGCTGGCCACGGCGCTGCAGCGCTGGCAGCAGGCAGGCGGCGCGCCGCTGATACTCGATGCCGGCTGCGGCGTGGGCGAAAGCACGCTGCGCCTGGCCACGCAGTTCCCGGACCACTTCGTCATCGGCGTCGACCAGTCCGAGAAGCGCCTCGCCGCCGGCAAGGACTGGTGGGGCGACGCGCCGATGCCCGCCAATTTCTGCTGGGCCCGCGCCGACCTGGTCGATGTCTGGCGGCTGCTGCAGGCGGATGCGGTGCCGGTAGCACGCCACTACGTGCTGTACCCGAACCCCTGGCCCAAGATCGGCCATCTAGGCCGGCGCTGGCAAGGGCACGCGGTGTTCCCGGCGCTGGCAGCGTGCGGCGATTACCTGGAGTGCCGCAGCAACTGGCGCATCTATATCGACGAGTTTGCGCAGGCGCTGGTGCTGGCAGGGCGACCGGCGCGGGTCGAGGCCTGGGCGCCGGCGCAGCCGATGACGCCGTTCGAGCGCAAGTACGGGGCCTCAGGCCATGGCTTGTGGCGCTGCGTCAGCGAGCGCCAGCCCGTCTGAACGCCCAATGAAAACGGCCCGCATCGCGGGCCGCTTCGCTGTCTGGCGCGCCAGTTCGCGTCAGTGGAACAGCGGCTGCTGCGTGGGCGCGTCCTCGGGCAGTTCGGCATGGACGATCTCGCCATTGCGGTCGGCGTACAGCGGCGTGCCGCAGTCTTCGCAATATTCCGGATCGAACAGCGCGGCGTGGCGGAAGATGTCCTCGACGCCGGCATTGCGCAGTTCCTCGCAGATTTGCTCGAGCGGGTTGCCCTTTTCATCGGCATCGACTTCGCCGGCTTCGCGGCCGTAGACCGGCCAGACGATGCCGTAGATCACATCCTTCTCGCCGCGCATGGTGAAGCCGACGCGGTATTCCTCGACCACCTCTTCGCCGAAGGCCGCCACCACCGCGGCCAGCTGGCCGGCGGAGATATCCAGCGTGCCACACAGGTAGTTGACGGCGGCGCGCACGGTCAGCGGGCGGATGCTCTTGTCGGACTCACGGCAGGACAGGAAGAACGCGTCCGGCAGCAGCAGCTCGAACTCGCAGCCCGGCAGCAGCAGCGCCACCGAGGGCTGCACCTGGCTGCGCCATTGTTCCAGGCAGGTCGAGCGCTCGGCGTGGTGCTCCTTGGCGTCTTCCTGCCAGCGGAACAGCGCCTGTTCACGCGGCGCCACCACCACCGCCAGCAGGTAGCGCGGGTCGGCCAGGATCGGCGCGGTCTCGGGCAGGTCGCGCAGGTCGACCTTGGGCACCACGCCGGCCAGCGCCGCCGCCGCCAGCTTGTGCGTCAGCGCGAAGGTATCGCTGTGGGTGCGCGGCAGCTGGTCGATGCTGTAAAGGTAGGGCGACAGTGACACCTTGGTGCCGTTGGCCAGCACGTGCGCCTGCAGGTGCACGGCCAGCGTCTGCGCCAGTTCCGGCTTGAGCGCGCCGGACGGGATGGCGTAGCGGGTGTGCGCCAGGATCGGGGCGGCGATCAGCAGCGCGTCATAGGGCTGGCCATCGACCTCGATGCTGGCGGATTCGGCCAGTGTCTCGGCCTGCTCGGCCAGCACGTCGGAGGCGTCCGCATTGTGCTTGAACAGGTGCTCCAGCGCCGCGTCGAGCGCGGTCTGGCTACCGTTCTTCAGCAGGCGGCCAAGGCGCTGCGAAAGCCGCCGCTCCCAGTATCCATCCTCCATGCGGCTGCCCGATGCGTCGAGAGCGAGCGCATCGGCGACCAGACGCTCGGCGTCGGGAGAGAGTCGCGGGGAAGCCTTGGGGCGAAAACCTGCCATAGAAAGAAACCGTCCGTTTTTTGCGTAAAACGGTATTCTACTCGTTGCGTTGACAGGGAGACCGCTATATGCGTGCGGTCGGTGTGAACGCTGCTGCCTGCGGGGAATTATTTCTCGGCCGGGGCGGCGGCTGCCGGGGCTGCGGGCGCAGGGCTTTCGACGCTGTGCGACTCGCCGGAAATCGACACGTCGCTGCCGCCCTTGGTCAGCAGGTAGAGGGCCGCGCCTGCGACCACGATGAAAGCGATAAGGATCTTGACCATGGTGTCTCCTGGTTCTGGGTGATGCCGGGGTCCGGCTTCCGGTCATTCGACCGCGTTGTTGTGGGACACAGTTTGGCAGCCATGGCTTGCGTGGAACTTACACGCGCCGGGCAGCGCTTCAGGTGATGCCCGGGGCGCAATCCCAATGAAAAACGCCGCCCGCTCACGTCCCGAAAGAGACGTGGCGCGGGAGGCGCCCATGGCGTGCGCTCAGGCGGCCAGCAACTGGCGCAGCACGAACGGCAGGATGCCGCCGTGGTTGTAGTAGTCGACCTCGATCGGCGTATCGATGCGCAGCAGCACCGGCACGCGCTGCACGTCGCCGTTGGCGCGCTTGATCACCAGCACCACGTCCTGTTGCGGCTTCAGCTCGCCCTCGATGCCTTCGATGTCGAAGGTCTCGTTGCCGGTGATGCCCAGCGTCTGGGCGCTGTCGGTGCCCTTGAACTGCAGCGGCAGCACACCCATGCCGACCAGGTTGGAGCGGTGGATGCGCTCGAAGCTGCGCGCAATCACGGCCTTCACGCCCAGCAGCTGGGTGCCCTTGGCCGCCCAGTCACGCGACGAGCCGGTACCGTACTCTTCGCCGCCGAACACCACCGTGGGCGTGCCCTCGGCGACATACTTCATCGCCGCGTCATAGATCGACATCTGTTCGCCGGTGGGCTGGTGGATGGTGATGCCACCTTCCACGCGCGCGCCGTCTGCCGTCGGCGGGATCATCAGGTTCTTGATGCGCACGTTGGCGAAGGTGCCGCGCATCATCACCTCATGGTTGCCGCGGCGCGAGCCGTAGCTGTTGAAGTCGGCCTTCAGCACGCCGTGCGACAGCAGGTACTTGCCTGCCGGCGAGGTGTCCTTGATCGAACCGGCCGGCGAGATGTGGTCGGTCGTCACCGAGTCGCCGAAGATGCCGAGCGCACGCGCACCGCGCACGCTGGCCGAGGCCGCCGACGGCTCCATGCTGAAGTCCTGGAAGAACGGCGGCTCGGCGATATAGGTGGATTTGGGCCAGTCGTAGACCTGGCCCTTGGTGCCCTGGATCGCGCCCCACAGCTTGCTCGGCTTCTTGACCTGCTCGTAGTTGCCCTTGAAGGTCTTGGCGTCCATCGCGAACTTCATCAGCGCGTGGATTTCTTCAGAAGTCGGCCAGATATCGCCCAGCCAGATCTCGCGGCCGCCCTTGCCCTTGCCCACCGGCTCGGTCATCAGGTCGCGCGTGACATTGCCGGCGATGGCATAGGCCACCACCAGCGGCGGCGACGCCAGGAAGTTGGCGCGGATGTTCGGGTGGATGCGGGCTTCGAAATTGCGGTTGCCCGACAGCACCGCCGCCGCCACCAGGTCATTGCTGGTGATGGCGTCGTTCAGTTCCGGCGTCAGGTCGCCGGCATTGCCGATGCAGGTGGTGCAGCCATAGGCGGTCACGCCGAAGCCCAGCTTTTCCAGGTACGGCAGCAGGCCGGCGGCCTTCAGGTATTCGGTGACCACTCGGCTGCCCGGCGCCAGCGAGGTCTTGATGTGCGGCGCCACGCTCAGGCCGGCTTCGACCGCCTTCTTGGCCAGCAGGCCGGCGCCCAGCAGCACGCTCGGGTTGGAGGTGTTGGTGCAGGAGGTGATGGCGGCGATCAGCACGTCGCCGTTGCGGACTTCGATGCCGTCGGCGGTGCGGTAGCTGCGGTCCAGCTCGGCGGCATCCTTGTTGAAGCCGTTCTCCGCCACCGGCTTGCTGAACAGCGAGGCAAAGGTGCTCTTGACGTTGCCGATCTCGATGCGGTCCTGCGGGCGCTTCGGCCCGGCCAGCGACGGCGCCACGGTGCTCAGGTCCAGCGTCACGACCTTGCTGTAGTCGATCTCGCCGGCCTGGGGAATGCCGAACATGTTCTGCGCGCGGAAATAGCCCTCGAACGCGGCGATTTCCTCGTCGGTGCGGCCGGTGCCCTGGAAATACTCGATGGTCTTCCCGTCCACCGGGAAGAAGCCCATGGTGGCGCCGTATTCGGGCGCCATGTTCCCGATGGTGGCACGGTCGGGCAGGGCCAGGCTGGCGGTGCCTTCGCCGAAGAACTCGACGAACTTGCCGACCACCTTCTCCTTGCGCAGCATCTCGGTGATGGTCAGCACCAGGTCGGTGGCGGTGACGCCTTCGCGCAGGCGGCCCTTCAGCTCCACGCCGACCACGTCCGGCGTCAGGAAGTACACCGGCTGGCCCAGCATGCCGGCCTCGGCCTCGATGCCGCCGACGCCCCAGCCGACCACGCCGATGCCATTGATCATGGTGGTGTGCGAATCGGTGCCCACCAGCGTATCGGGGTAGTAGACGCCATCCTTCTTGTGCACGCCGCGCGCCAGGTATTCCAGGTTGACCTGGTGCACGATGCCGAAGCCCGGCTGCACCACGCCGAAGGTGTCGAACGCCTGCATGCCCCACTTCATGAACTGGTAGCGCTCGTTGTTGCGCTGGAATTCCAGCTGCATGTTCAGGTCCAGCGCCTTCTTTTCGCGGAAATGGTCAACCTGCACCGAGTGGTCGACCACCAGGTCCACCGGCACCAGCGGCTCGATCTGCTTGGGGTTCTTGCCCATCTTCTCGGCGACGTTGCGCATCGCCGCCAGGTCGGCCAGCAGCGGCACGCCGGTGAAGTCCTGCAAGACCACGCGCGCCACCACGAAGGGGATCTCGTCGACGCGATCCGCGTTGGGCTTCCAGTTGGCCAACTGCCTCACGTGTTCTTCGGTGACCTTCTTGCCGTCGCAGTTGCGCAGCACCGATTCCAGCACCACGCGGATTGACACCGGCAGGCGGCCGATGTCCAGGCCCAGCGCCTCGCCCAGCTGGGGCAGCGAGTAAAACTGGCCCTTGCCGGAAGAGCCGATACTGAATTCTTTTAGCGTGTTCTTGAGGTTGTGGGGCATTGCCGTACTCCGATCGAAGGATGATGCGATGGCATTTGGCTCGGACCTGAATCGGGACCCCGATGCGCTGCCGCGGTGTTGACCGCGGTCCGAGGCCGGCAGCGCACTGCAACTGCATACTCTAACCGGCGCGCGGCGCCGCCGCCACCCCAGGCGGCATCGCGCCGGGCAAAACCCGGCGCAGGCGCCTGCCTGGCCGGGGAAGACCGCCCCGACAAGGCAAAAAAGGCGTTGGCGGCCCGCCTGCGGCCGCCAACGCCCCGCCAAGGTCTTACGGCCTGGGCGAAGTGGGTTGCTGGCCGCCTTCGGTCTGCAGCAGCGGACCGCCCGGCACCTGCGTCGGGCCGCCCGGGGGCGTGACCAGCAACGGCGTGGTTGCCGGCGCGCGCAGGCCGCCGGCCTGGGTCGGGGCCGCGGCGCCGGCCTGCATGGCGGCGCTCTGGCAATCGTCGGCCAGGCGCTGGCCCAGGTTCTTGTTGAACAGCATGGCCTTGCTCGGGATCACCACCAGGTCCAGGCCGGTGCGGGCATCGTAGTAGCGGTCGGCGCCGGTCACCGTGGGCTGGCGCGGCAACTTGTAGTCGCGGCCTTGCCAGTGCACGGTCAGGACCTCGTCACGCAGCATGTCGCCGGCGATATAGAGGCTGTTGCCCAGTTCGCACTGCCACTTTTCGCCGTTCGGCGTCACCGCCGCGGCAGCGCCGGCCGCCGCGGCCGTGCCGGCGGCGGCCTTCTTGGTCGACGCCTTCTTCTTGGTGGTGGTCTTCTTGGTCGGTTCCTGCGCCATGACGGCGGTGGCAGTGGTCAGGCTGAATGCGCCGATGCAGGCGGCAAGGACAAGATGTTTCATGTTGGGAGGGCCCTTTCGGATGCTGAAATCGATTTTTCGTCATTCGCCGCCGGCAAAGCAGGCGACGCCGGGATAATTTCCGCCGCTATTCTCTACGATTTGGCCGGGGTGGCGTAGTGCTCTGGGCTTTGGTTACATAATCGGCGCCGCTGTTGGGCCGGCTTCACTTGCGCTTGCCGATCGGCACGAACTTCAGGTTTTCGGGACCGGTGTAGTTGGCGCTGGGGCGGATGATCTTGTTGTCGATGCGTTGCTCGATGATGTGCGCGGCCCAGCCCGAGGTGCGCGCGATCACGAACAGCGGCGTGAACATCGCGGTGGGCACGCCCATCATGTGGTAGCTGACCGCGCTGAACCAGTCCAGGTTGGGGAACATCTTCTTGATGTCCCACATCACCGTTTCCAGCCGCTCGGCGATGTCGAACATCTTCATCGAGCCGGCGTCCTTCGACAGCTTCTTCGCCACTTCCTTGATCACCTGGTTGCGCGGGTCGCCGGTGGTGTACACCGGGTGGCCGAAACCGATCACGACTTCCTTGTTCTCGACGCGGCGGGTGATGTCGGCCTGGGCCTCATCGGGGTTGTCGTAGCGCTTCTGGATCTCGAACGCGACTTCGTTGGCGCCGCCGTGCTTGGGGCCGCGCAGCGCGCCGATCGCGCCGGCGATCGACGAGTACATGTCCGAACCCGTGCCGGCGATCACGCGCGCGGTGAAGGTCGACGCGTTGAACTCGTGCTCGGCGTACAGGTTGAGCGAGGTGTTCATGGCGCGCTCCCACAGCGCCGACGGCTTGTCGCCGTGCAGCAGGTGCAGGAAGTGGCCGCCGATCGATTCATCGTCGGTCTCGACTTCGATGCGCTTGCCATTGTGGCTGTAGTGGTACCAGTACAGCAGCATCGAACCGAGGCTGGCCATCAGGCGGTCGGCGATATCGCGCGCGCCCGGGGTGTTGTGGTCTTCCTTCTCCGGCAGCACCGTGCCCAGCACCGACACGCCGGTGCGCATCACGTCCATCGGGTGCGCGCTGGCGGGCACCCATTCGAGCGCGGCCTTGACGTTGGCGGGCAGGCCGCGCAGGGTCTTGAGCTTGGCCTTGTAGGCGGCCAGTTCGGACTTGGTCGGCAGCTTGCCGTGCACCAGCAGGTGGGCGATTTCCTCGAACTCGCAGGTCTCGGCGATATCGAGGATGTCATAGCCGCGGTAGTGCAGGTCATTGCCGGTGCGGCCGACGGTGCACAGCGCGGTGTTGCCGGCGGTCACGCCCGACAGGGCGACGGATTTCTTGACCCGCGGCGCCGCCGGCGCGCTCGGCGCGGCGTCGGGTGCAACGAACTTCGAGGCGGACATCCGTGTCTCCTTGGGCGCTGCCCGGAGGGGTTCTTGGTATCGGTATCGGTATCGGCTTCAGCCGAAGAACAGCGCTTCCACGGTGGCTGGCAGCGGCGTGCCGGTGGCCTGCGCGCGCTGCAGCAGCGACCAGTAATAGCGGTAGCTGGCGCGGTCGTGCAACTGGCCTTCATGGCGGATCGGCGCCCAGTTGTTCTCATGCGCCGCCAGCAGGATCTGGCTGGCCGCGCCGATCTCGTCGGCGCCCGGGCGGAACGCCGCCACGATCGGGGTTATCTGGCCCGGATGGATGCTCCACTTGCGCAGGTAGCCGAACTCGCTGCGCGCGCGCAGCGCATCGTCGCCGGCGCGCTGCGGCGCTTGCACGTCGGTGCTGACGTTGTGCGAGGGCACCTTGCCATAGCGGTGGCAGGCGGCGGAGATCTCCAGCATGGCGCGGCGCACCAGCGGGTGCTCGAACTGCTGCGGCGAGCGCATGGCTTCGCCGGGAATCGCGCCATGGTGGGCCGAGACAAAGTCCATCAGGCCGAAGCTCAGGCATTCCACTTGCACCAGTGCGGCGATATCGAAGGCCTGCTCCAGCGCCGCATGGGTTTCGATCAGCACATGGATCGGGATATGGCGGGCGATGCCGGCACTGCGCGCCACCTGGTTGACATGGTCGGTCACGCGCGCGACCTCGACCACGTCGGTGACCTTGGGCACCACCACATAGGCCAGCCTTGCGCCGGCGGCGCGCACCAGCACGTCGACATCCTGGCGCCAGCTGGGGTGGGCCGGGTCATGGATGCGCACGCCCACCCGGTTGTGGGCATTGAGCGGGCCGTTGACCAGCTGCGCGCACAGCTCAGCGTGCTCGCGCTCATGGCCCACGGCGGCGCCGTCCTCGCAGTCGAAGGTGATGTCGAAGACCGGGCCAAGCTCTTGCTGCAGGGCCAGCGATTTGCGCATCAGCTTTTCGCTACCCGCGTAATGGTCACACACCGGCAACTGGACCGGGATGGCTTCGCCCTGGAACAAGACCTCGGAAGGATGCACGTTGATTCGGAGATTGAAGTTGGCGGACAGGGCAGGGCGCAGGGCCGTTGCCTATGAAAAAACCGGGGTCCGCGCCGATTCTTGAATCGTTGCGGAACCCCGGTCTTTTTTCTGGCGCTCGGAAGATCAGCCCAGCAGATGCTGCACGCCGGCCTTTTCTTCTTCCAGTTCCTTCAGGGTGATATTGATCTTTTCCTGGCTGTAGGCGTCGATCTCCAGACCCTTGACGATCTCGTACTTGCCGTTGGCGCAGGTCACCGGGTAGCCGAACATGGTGTCGGCCGGAATGCCGTATTCGCCGTTCGACGGGATGCCCATGGTGACGACCTTGCCGTTGCTGCCCAGCACCCAGTCATGCACGTGGTCGATGGCGGCGTTGGCAGCCGAAGCCGCCGACGACAGGCCACGCGCCTCGATGATGGCAGCGCCGCGCTTGCCGACGGTCGGCAGGAACACGTCGTTGTTCCACACCGGGTCGTTGATCAGGTCCTTGACGCTCTTGCCGTCGACGGTGGCGTAGCGGTAGTCGGCGTACATGGTCGGGCTGTGGTTGCCCCACACGAACATCTTCTCGATCGACGACACCGGCTTGCCGGTCTTGGCGGCGATCTGCGACAGCGCGCGGTTGTGGTCCAGGCGCAGCATCGCGGTGAAGTTCTCGCGCGGCAGGTTCGGCGCCGACTTCATGGCGATGTAGGCGTTGGTGTTGGCCGGGTTGCCGACCACCAGCACCTTGACGTTGCGGCTCGCGACTTCGTCCAGCGCCTTGCCCTGCACCGTGAAGATCTGGGCGTTGGCTTCGAGCAGGTCCTTGCGCTCCATGCCCTTGCTGCGCGGACGCGCACCCACCAGCAGGGCCACGTCGGCGTCCTTGAAGGCCACTTTGGGGTCATCGGTGATGACCACGCCGGCCAGCAGCGGGAACGCGCAGTCTTCCAGTTCCATCACCACGCCCTTGACGGCTTGCTGGGCTTGCGGGAGGTCGAGCAGTTGGAGGATGACCGGCTGGTCTTTGCCCAGCATGTCGCCATTGGCGATGCGGAACAGCAGGGAGTAGCCGATCTGGCCAGCGGCGCCGGTCACTGCGACGCGCATTGGGGCTTTAGCCATGAGTAAATCTCCAAACGATAGAAGGGGGGATGCCGGTCGGTGGCGCGCCGGCGCCAGGATAAGGCGCGCGGTGTGTCACCGGGTGCTGGTTGTCGCCACAGCGGGGAGCGGCCGTCCGCCGGAGCCAGGTGGCGGGGCCGGTGGGGGAGAGCCACAACGGGTCATGGTGATGCAACAAAGCGTTAGTCTACTGCGAAGCGAGGCGCCATTTCCAGACCGGGCTGCTGCCTGGCCGGTACATTCCGCTATCCTGGCGGTTGCGGGAGGGCCTGGCACGGGCCGTCGCGGGCGTGGACCAGCGCGAGTGTAGGCCCGGCCTCTCGCTCATGTCAATTCATATGTCTTATATAAGACATAAGACAATTAACGTAAGGCTGGACGTCGCTCGCCCTTTTGTGGTGAAATCGCGCTATGTCCTCCCTGCCTACGTCCCTGACCGGCGCGGCCGCCCCCGGCGCGCAGGATTCTGGCGCCGCCACGCCTGGCGCCGGGACGCAGCCGCTTTCGCCGCCTGCGCCGGTTCCCGCGCCGCAGGCCGCCCCGCAATCTGGCCCTATCCCTGGTCCGCAGTCAGTGCCGTCGCCCACATTCAGCCCGCTTTACCAGCAGATCAAGGCGTTGATCACGCGCAGCCTGCAATCCGGCGAATGGAAGCCCGGCGAGATGATTCCCAGCGAAATGGAGCTGGCGTCGCGCTACAAGGTCAGCCAGGGGACGGTGCGCAAGGCCATCGACGAGCTCGCCGCCGAGAATCTGGTGGCACGCCGCCAGGGCAAGGGCACCTTCGTGACCACGCACCATGAAGACGTGGTCAAGTTCCGCTTCCTGCGCCTCGTCCCCGACGAAGGCGAACCCCATTATGGCGCCAGCCAGGTCCTGGAATGCAAGCGCCTGCGCGCCCCGGCTGAAATCGCGCGGCTGCTCGACATCCGCACCGGCGACAGCGTGGTGCAGATCCGCCGCGTGCTGAACTTCTCCGGCGAATCGACCGTGCTGGATGACATCTGGCTGCTCGGCGCCAACTTCAAGGGCCTCACCGCGGAAAAGCTGACCGAGTGGAAGGGCCCTATGTATGCGTTGTTCGAGGCCGAATTCGGTACGCGCATGATTCGCGCCTCGGAAAAAATCCGCGCGGTGCCGGCCGATGAAACGGCGGCCGAGCTGCTGTCCGTGCCGGTGGGCGCGCCGCTGCTGTCGGTCGAGCGTGTTTCCTACACCTATGGCGACCGCCCCGTGGAAGTGCGCCGCGGGCTGTACGTGACGACCAGGCACTATTACCAGAACGACCTCAGCTGAATCCGCGCCAGCTTGATATTGGTGCGCCGATTATTGTGGATACCTGCCAGCGCAATGCCGGCTGTTGCGCGACGCGGTGGTCGTGGCGTGGTGAAACGCGTCGAATGTGCGTTGTGTGCGATTGTCGGGCGGCGCTTGCCGGGGCGCGATAGCTGAAAATTATTGGTGCAGCGCGCAACAAAGGCGCTAAAATCTCATGGATTTGCCCTAGTGCATCCCGTTGCATGCAGGGCAATGGCAGTTTCGTTTCTTTGTTTACCGCTAATGGGGTCTCGCATGGCTGAAGCCGTCAAACAAGCCAGGCCGGAGTTCCGGAATATCGGTATTTCGCAGATCGCGAAATACCGGTTGCCCTGGGCCGGCAAGGTATCCATCCTGCATCGCGTAAGCGGTGCACTGATGTTCCTCCTTCTTCCCTTCGTCCTGTATCTGTTTGAGCAGAGCATCACCTCCGAACTGAGCTTCGCAAAGTTCTCGGCCCTGTTGTCCGGTGGCTTTGTCAAGCTGGTTGTGCTGGCCCTGATCTGGGGTTATCTGCATCACTTCTGCGCTGGTATCCGCTTCCTGCTGCTGGATGTGCACGTTGGTGTCTCCAAGCCCGCCTCGGCCAAGTCTGCCATCAGCGTGCTGGTTGTCAGCCTGCTGCTTACCCTGATTTTCGGCCTGAAGCTGTTCGGCCTGTTCTGAGGAGAATCAAGGTGGCAAATAACAATATCGGTCCCAAGCGTCTTGTCGTCGGTGCCCACTACGGCCTGAAAGACTGGCTCGCGCAACGCGTCACGGCTGTGGTCATGGTGGTCTTCACCGTGATCCTGGCCATTGCCTTCCTGCTGTCGAACGGCGCTTCGTATGAAGCGTGGGCAGGGCTCTTCGCCAACCAGTGGATGAAGATCATCACGTTCCTGACCATCCTGTCGCTGCTGTATCACGCCTGGATCGGCGTGCGCGACATCTGGATGGACTATGTGAAGCCGATGGCGGTGCGCCTCGTGCTGCAAGTTCTTACGATTCTGTGGCTCGTCGGTTGCGCGGGCTACGCTGCTCAGATTCTCTGGAGGGTGTAATAAATGGTCGCAGTCAAGACTGGATTGCCGCGTCGCCGCTTTGACGTGGTCATCGTCGGTGCTGGCGGCGCCGGGATGCGCGCATCCCTCCAGCTCGCGGAAGCCGGCCTGAACGTGGCCGTGCTGTCCAAGGTGTTCCCGACCCGCTCGCACACCGTGGCGGCGCAGGGCGGCATCGGCGCCTCGCTCGGCAACATGAGCGAGGACAACTGGCACTATCACTTCTACGACACCATCAAGGGCTCGGACTGGCTGGGTGACCAGGACGCCATCGAGTTCATGTGCCGTGAAGCGCCGAAGGTCGTGTACGAGCTCGAACACTTCGGCATGCCGTTCGACCGCAACCCCGACGGCACCATCTACCAGCGTCCGTTCGGCGGCCACACCGCCAACTACGGTGAAAAGCCGGTGCAGCGCGCCTGCGCCGCGGCGGACCGTACCGGCCACGCGCTGCTGCACACGCTGTACCAGCGCAACGTGCGCGCCAAGACCCACTTCTTCGTCGAATGGATGGCGCTGGACCTGATCCGCGACCAGGACGGCGACGTGCTGGGCGTGACCGCGCTGGAAATGGAAACCGGCGAGGTCTACATCCTCGAGGCCAAGACCACGCTGTTCGCGACCGGCGGTGCCGGCCGTATCTATGCCGCTTCCACCAACGCCTTCATCAACACCGGTGACGGCCTGGGCATGGCAGCGCGCGCCGGCGTGCCGCTGGAAGACATGGAGTTCTGGCAGTTCCACCCGACCGGCGTGGCCGGCGCGGGCGTGCTGATCACCGAAGGCGTGCGCGGCGAAGGCGGTATCCTGCGCAACAAGGACGGCGAGCGCTTCATGGAGCGCTACGCGCCGACGCTGAAGGACCTGGCGCCGCGCGACTTCGTCTCGCGCTCGATGGACCAGGAAATCAAGGAAGGCCGCGGCTGCGGCCCGAACGGCGACTACGTGCTGCTCGACCTGACCCACGTCGGTGCCGAGACCATCATGAAGCGCCTGCCGTCGATCCGCGAAATCGGCATGAAGTTCGCCAATGTCGACGCGATCAAGGAACCGATCCCGGTGGTCCCGACCATCCACTACCAGATGGGCGGTATCCCGACCAACTATCACGGCCAGGTCGTGGTGCCCAAGAACGGCAACCCGAACGAAGTCCTGAACGGTTTCTACGCGATCGGCGAATGCTCGTGCGTGTCGGTGCACGGCGCCAACCGCCTCGGCACCAACTCGCTGCTCGACCTGGTGGTGTTCGGCCGTGCCGCCGGCAACCACATCATCGCGCAGAACCTGAAGCAGAAGGAGCACAAGCCGCTGCCTGCCGATGCCGCCGACCTGGCGCTGTCGCGCCTGGCCAAGCTGCAAGGCACGAGCTCGGGCGAATACACGCAGGATGTCGCCAACGACATCCGCAAGAACATGCAGTCGCATGCCGGCGTGTTCCGCACCCAGAAGCTGATGGACGAAGGCGTCGAGCGCATCCTGGAAGTCTCCGAGCGTGCCAACAACATCCACCTGAAGGACAAGTCCAAGGTCTTCAACACCGCGCTGGTGGAAGCCCTGGAAGTGGCCAACCTGGTGGAAGTGGCCAAGGCCACCATGATCTCGGCGGCGGCCCGCAAGGAATCGCGCGGCGCCCACGCGCACAGCGACTTCCCCAACCGCGACGACCAGAACTGGCTCAAGCACACGCTGTTCTACAGCGAAGGCAACCGCCTCGACTACAAGCCGGTGAAGATGGAACCGCTGACGGTGGAAAGCGTGCCGCCGAAGGCCCGTACGTTCTGAGCACCGCCTCGTAGAGATAACAGGACCCACAGAAATGAAGCGTATTTTCGAAGTCTACCGCTACGATCCGGACAAGGATGCGGCGCCGCGCATGCAGACCTACGAGGTCGAGCTGGACGGCCACGAGCGCATGCTGCTGGACGCGCTGGTCAAGCTGAAGAAGCTGGACGAGACCATCTCGTTCCGCCGTTCGTGCCGCGAAGGCGTGTGCGGCTCGGACGCGATGAACATCAACGGCAAGAACGGCCTGGCCTGCCTGACCAACATGCGCGAGCTGCCGGACCGCATCGTGCTGCGTCCGCTGCCCGGCCTGCCGGTGGTGCGCGACCTGATCGTCGACATGACGAACTTCTTCAAGCAGTACAACTCGATCAAGCCGTTCCTGATCAACGACGAGCCGCCGCCCGAGAAAGAGCGCCTGCAGTCGCCGGAAGAGCGTGACGAGCTGGACGGCCTGTACGAGTGCATTCTGTGCGCCAGCTGCTCGACCTCGTGCCCGTCGTTCTGGTGGAACCCGGACAAGTTCGTCGGCCCCGCCGGCCTGCTGCAGGCTTACCGCTTCATCGCGGACAGCCGCGACCAGGCCACCAGCGAGCGCCTGGACAACCTGAACGACCCGTACCGCCTGTTCCGCTGCCACAGCATCATGAACTGCGTCGACGTGTGCCCGAAGGGTCTGAACCCGACCAAGGCCATCGGCAAGATCAAGGAGCTGATGGTCCGCCGCGCGGTGTGATCCTGCGGCTGTCTAAGCAGTAAGCGGCGCGTCAGCCAGAGCGGCTATATCTGGCGGGCGCGCCGAAAGTAGGAAGCCATGACCGAGAGTCCTGCCACCACCTTCTCCCATCAGGCCGATCCGCACAAGCGCGCCCGGTTGCGCTGGCGTGCCCGCCGCGGCCTCCTGGAGAACGACATCATCGTCGAACGTTTCTTCAACCGTTACGAGGAGAGCCTGTCCGACGAGGATGTGGCTGCGCTGAGCCAGCTGTTCGAACTCAGCGACAACGAGTTGATGGACCTGCTCCTTGCCCGCAAGGAACTGGACGGTGAGCTCGACACGCCCCCGATGCAGCGAGTCATCGCCCTGCTGCGTACGGTCTGAGTTTTGGTCAACATTATTATTCACAGCATTTGAAGGATCCGACATGACGCCGTCCGATGTGAAAGCCACGCTATCGTTCTCCGATGGTTCCCCCAGCGTTGAGCTGCCGATTTACACGGGTACGGTTGGCCCGGACGTGATCGACATTCGCAAGCTGTACGGACAAACCGGTAAGTTCACCTACGACCCCGGTTTCATGTCGACGGCTTCGTGCAATTCCAAGATCACCTATATCGACGGCGACAAGGGCGAGCTGCTGTACCGCGGCTACCCGATCGAGCAGCTGGCGCAGAAGTGCGACCACCTCGAGACCTGCTACCTGCTGCTCAAGGGCGAGCTGCCCAACGCCAAGCAGAAGGAAGAATTCGTCGGCCATGTGATGAACCACACCATGGTCCACGAGCAGCTGCAGTTCTTCATGCGCGGCTTCCGCCGCGACGCGCACCCGATGGCCGTGCTGACCGGCCTGGTCGGCGCCATGAGCGCGTTCTACCACGACGCGATGGACATCGACGATCCGCACCAGCGCGAGATCTCGGCCATCCGCCTGATCGCCAAGATGCCGACCATGGTCGCGATGGCGTACAAGTACAACATCGGCCAGCCGTACATCTACCCGCAGAACGACCTGTCCTACTCGGGCAACTTCCTGCGCATGCTGTTCGCCACGCCGTGCGCCCCGTACACCGTCAACCCGGTGCTCGAGCGCGCGCTGGACCGCATCTTCATCCTGCACGCCGACCACGAGCAGAACGCGTCAACCTCGACCGTGCGCCTGGCCGGTTCGTCGGGCACCAACCCGTTCGCAGCCATCGCCGCCGGCGTCGCCTGCCTGTGGGGCCCGGCCCACGGCGGCGCCAACGAAGCCGCGCTGAAGATGCTGGAAGAGATCGGCAGCGTCGACAACATCCCCGAGTTCATCAAGCAGGTCAAGGACAAGAACTCGGGCGTGCGCCTGATGGGCTTTGGCCACCGCGTGTACAAGAACTACGATCCGCGCGCCAAGCTGATGCGCGAAACCTGCCATGAAGTGCTGAACGAACTGGGCCTGCACAACGACCCGCTGTTCAAGCTGGCCATGGAGCTGGAAAAGATCGCTCTGGAAGACGAGTACTTCGTCAGCCGCAAGCTGTACCCGAACGTCGACTTCTACTCGGGTATCGTGCAGCGCGCGCTGGGCATCCCGACCTCGCTGTTCACCTGCATCTTCGCGCTGGCCCGCACCCCGGGCTGGATCTCGCAGTGGGAAGAGATGATCACCGATCCGGAGTACAAGATCGGCCGTCCGCGCCAGCTGTTCGTCGGCGCCGCCACCCGCGACGTGCCGGACGTGGCCAAGCGCTGAGCTTGCCCTCCGCTGCGCAGTGCAGCAATTGCAGACGCCCCGGCCCGCCGGGGCGTTTGTCTTTGTGGGCCGGGCGCACTTGTGCACTGCGGCGCAAGCAAGCGCAGGAAATTGCACCTTGAATGGTCTGGCGCGCAATTCATGGACGATTGTGTCGCGTTTTCCCAAATTCGTTCCGCATTTATTGTGCGATAGTCGCGTACGGCAGGAAATTTGACCCTATAATGCGGGCTGCTTTGCCGACGGCAGCCGGGCCACCCTTCCGGCATGCGGTGCGGCAAGCGGGGCAGGCGAATCGCTTGCGCAATAGAGAACGCATCAAACGTTGTCTTTCCGAACCTTGGTCCCCATACCTCAGCGGGACTGACACATGCCGGGCCCCGCATACGCTGTCTCTCCCTTGCAGGCCCGTCTTCCGCGTCTCGGGCGTCTTTATTCGTAGTCCGCGGGTGTTGTTCGATTGCGCAGGTCACACCGTTTCTGCCCGGTTGACCCAAACATAAATCGAGGAGCTCCTGATGACGCTGTCCCGTCTTACGTCCATCTCGCTGGCCGCCATGCTGGCCACCTTTGGCGTCGCTGCCAACGCCGAAACCGTGAAGATCGCCATTGCCGGCCCGATGAGTGGCTCGGTGGCGCAGTATGGCGACATGGTCAAGGCCGGTGCGCTGACCGCCATCGAACAGATCAATGCCGCTGGCGGCGCCGGCGGCAACAAGTTCGAAGTGGTGATGATGGACGACGCCTGCGAGCCCAAGCAGGCCGTGGCGGTGGCCAACAAGATCGTCAGCCAGAACATCAAGTACGTGATCGGCCACGTCTGCTCGGGCTCGACCATCCCGGCCTCGGACATCTACGAGAACGAAGGCATCGTGATGGTCACGCCGTCGGCCACCGCGCCGCAACTGACCGAGACCAAGAAGCGCAAGTTCATCTTCCGCACCATCGGCCGCGACGACCAGCAAGGGCCGGCCGCTGCCCAGTACATCATCGGCAAGGTCAAGCCGAAGAAGGTCGCCGTGCTGCACGACAAGCAGTCGTACGGCCAGGGCATCGCCAGCTCGGTGAAGAAGGACCTGGAAGCTGCCAAGATTCCGGTGGCTGTGTTCGAAGGCATCAACGCCGGCGACTCCGACTACTCGGCCGTGATTACCAAGCTCAAGTCGCAAGGCGTGGACTTCGTCTATTTCGGCGGCTACCACCCGGAAATGGGCCTGCTGCTGCGCCAGGCACGCGAGCAGGGCGTGAAGGCCGCGTTCATGGGACCCGAGGGCGTCGGCAACAAGGACGTGACCGCGATCGCCGGCCCGTCGTCGGAAGGCATGCTGGTGACGCTGCCGGCCGACTTCTCCGCCGACCCGGCCAACGCCGCGCTGGTGAAGGCCTTTGCCGACAAGAAGCGTGACCCCAACGGTCCGTTCCAGATGCCGGCCTACGCCGCCGTCAAGATCATCGGCGATGCCATCGCCGGCGCCAAGAGCACCGATCCCACCAAGGTCGCGGCGTACATGCACAAGAACGCCTTCACGACCCCGATCGGCAAGGTCGAGTACGACGACAAGGGCGACCTGAAGTCCTTCAAGTTCGTGGTCTACACCTGGCACAAGGACGCCAGCAAGAGCGCCGCGAACTAAGGCGCTTCATATCCCGACGGGTTGCCCCCTCTCCCGCTTGCGGGAGAGGGGGCAGGGGGTGAGGGCAGGCGGGTCAAAAGCTGACGGCTGTGGGTTAAAACCGTCGGCTCCGCTCGATGTGGCGCCTCGCCAGACCACCCCCCACCCCGGCCCTCTCCCCATGAGGGGAGAGGGAGAACACCTTGCTTTGGCAAGTTCGAATGGCTTTGGTGCATCGTGCCGAGGCCAGTTCCGGCGCCTACGAGGCTTCCCCCATGAATGAATTCCTTCCACAGTTCACCCAGCAGCTGGTCAACGGCCTGACGCTGGGTGCGATCTATGCCCTGATCGCCATCGGCTACACAATGGTCTACGGCATCATCGGCATGATCAATTTCGCGCACGGCGAGATTTACATGATCGGCGCCTATGTCGGCCTGGTCACGCTCACCGCCATCGGCGCCCAGGCAGGCTACCCGCTGCCGCTGGTGCTGGGCGCCGCGTTGCTGGTCTCGGTGCTGGTCACCGGCGTCTACGGCTATGCGGTCGAGCGGGTGGCATACCGGCCCTTGCGCGGCGGGCCGCGGCTGGTGCCGCTGATCTCCGCGATCGGCATGTCGATCTTCCTGCAGAACTATGTCCAGATCGGGCAGGGCGCGCGCGACGTGTCGGTGCCGGTGCTGATCTCGGGCGCCATCGAGTTCCAGATGGGCGGCGACTTCACCGTCACGGTGCCGTACTCGCGCCTGCTGATCGTCGGCGTGACGCTGGCGCTGATGGTGGCGCTGACGCTGTTCATCGGCCGCTCGCGCATGGGCCGCGCCTGCCGCGCCTGCGCCGAGGACATGCGCATGGCCAACCTGCTGGGCATCGACACCAACAAGGTGATCTCGTTCACCTTCGTGCTGGGCGCGATGCTGGCGGCGGTGGGCGGCGTGCTGATCGGGCTGACCATCGGCAAGCTCAATCCCTTCATCGGCTTCATCGCCGGCATCAAGGCCTTTACCGCGGCGGTGCTGGGCGGCATCGGCAGCATCCCGGGCGCGATGCTCGGCGGCGTGCTGCTGGGCCTGGCGGAAACCTTCGCCTCGGGCTACATGCCGGCCGAATACAAGGACGTGGTCGCATTCAGCCTGCTGGTGCTGGTGCTGCTGTTCCGTCCGACCGGGCTGCTGGGCAAGCCCGATGTCGAAAAGGTCTGAGGGAGGCGAGACATGACCAACCAAGTTTCTGCGATGTCCGCCGGACAAGCCGTGCGCGGCGCCACGCCGGGCCAGTCGTTGAAGAACGCGATCACGGCGGCGGTGATGACCGCCATCCTGACCATCCCCATCCTGGGCCTGCAGCTCAAGCTGGAAGGCTACAAGGTGGTGCTGGAACCGCACTGGCGGCCCGTATGGATCGCCGTGGCCGCGGTATTCCTGTTCCAGCTGTTCAAGCCGATGCTGTCGCGCGCCGGCAGCGCGGTGCGCCTGCCGGCGCTGCCGGCCATGGGCGCGCAGCAGCAGCGCGTGGCGGTGTGGGTGCTGCTGGCGGTGGGGCTGGTGTGGCCGTTCTTCGGCTCGCGCGGCGCGGTCGACGTGGCCACGCTGGCGCTGATCTACGTGATCCTGGGCCTCGGCCTGAATATCGTGGTGGGCTATGCCGGCCTGCTCGACCTGGGCTATGTCGGCTTCTATGCCGTGGGCGGCTATACCTACGCGCTGCTGAACCAGTACTTCGGCCTGACCTTCTGGGAATGCCTGCCGATCGCGGCGGCCATGTCGGCCGGCTTTGGTTTCCTGCTTGGCTTCCCAGTGCTGCGCCTGCGCGGCGACTATCTTGCCATCGTCACGCTCGGCTTCGGCGAGATCATCCGCCTGCTGCTGAACAACCTGACCAGCCTGACCGGCGGTCCCGACGGGGTCTCGGGCATCCCCAAGCCCAGCGTGTTCGGCATCGAGATGGCGCGCAGCGCCAGCGTCGAGGGGGCGCGCACCTTCCATGAGCTGATCGGCCTGGATTACGCCAGCCAGCACATGGTGATCTTCCTCTACCTGATCGCGCTGCTGCTGGTCGGCTTCACGCTGTTCGTGACCAGCCGCCTGATCCGCATGCCGATGGGGCGCGCCTGGGAGGCGCTGCGCGAGGACGAGATCGCCTGCCGTTCGCTGGGCCTGAACCCGACCCGCATCAAGCTGTCGGCGTTCACGCTGGGGGCCTCGTTCGCCGGCCTGGGCGGCGCGTTCTTTGCCGCGCGCCAGGGCCTGGTCAATCCGGAATCGTTCACCTTCATCGAATCGGCGCTGGTGCTGGCCGTGGTGGTGCTGGGCGGCATGGGCTCGCAGCTGGGGGTGATCCTGGCGGCGATCCTGCTGACCGTGCTGCCCGAGGTGGCGCGCGGCTTTGCCGAATATCGCATGCTGATCTTCGGCCTGGTGATGGTGCTGATGATGATGTGGCGTCCGCAGGGCCTGCTGCCCGCGAGCCGCCCGCACGTGGAGCTTCCCCGATGAATGCAGCAATGAATGCGCCGATCAATACCACGGCAGAACTGCTGAAGGTGTCGGGCCTGCAGATGCGCTTCGGCGGCCTGCTGGCCGTCGACGGCATCGATTTCGATGTGCGCAAGGATGAGGTCTTCGCCATCATCGGCCCCAATGGCGCCGGCAAGACCACGGTGTTCAACTGCGTCGGCGGCTTCTACAAGCCGACCGCGGGCGAGGTCTCGCTGGACGGGCATGCCATTGCCGGCCTGCCGAGCCACATGGTGGCGCGCAAGGGCCTGGTGCGCACGTTCCAGAACATCCGTTTGTTCAGGAACCTGACCGTGGTCGAGAACCTGCTGGTGGCGCAACACTTGCAGGTGCAGTCCGGCATCCTGCGCGGGTTGTTCGCGACGCCGGCCTACCGCCGCGCCGAGCGCGAAGCGCTGCAGCGTGCCGGCCAATGGCTGGAGCGCATGGGCCTGACCAGCGTCGCCAACCGCGAGGCCGGCACGCTCTCTTACGGCCACCAGCGCCGGCTCGAGATCGCGCGCTGCATGATCACCCAGCCCCGGCTGCTGATGCTCGACGAGCCCGCTGCCGGCCTGAACCCGCAGGAGAAGCTCGAGCTGCAGCAGCTGATCGACCAGCTGCGCCGCGAGTTCGGCATTGCCGTGCTGCTGATCGAGCACGACATGAGCCTGGTGATGGGCGTGTCCGACCGCATCCTGGTGATGGAACACGGCAAGCCCATCGTGACCGGCAAGCCGGAAGCGGTGCGCAACGACCCGCGCGTGATCAAGGCCTACCTGGGAGAGGACTGATGCTGAAGCTGGAACGGGTCCATACCCACTACGGCGCCGTCGAGGCGCTGTCGGGCGTATCGATCGAAGTCAACAAGGGGGAGATCGTCACCCTGATCGGCAGCAACGGCGCCGGCAAGACGACGCTGATGATGACCGTGTGCGGCACGCCGCGCGCCTCCAGCGGGCGCGTGCTGTTCGAAGGGCAGGACATCACCCAGCGCTCGACGCACGAGATCATGCGCCTGGGCATGGCGATCTCGCCCGAGGGCCGGCGCGTGTTCCCGAGCCTGACGGTGCTGGAAAACCTGAAGATGGGCGCGTTCTTTGCCAGGCGCGACGAGATCGAGGCGGGCATCGAGCACGTGTTCAAGCTGTTCCCGCGCCTGAACCAGCGCGCGGGCCAGCGCGCCGGCACCATGTCGGGCGGCGAGCAGCAGATGCTGGCGATCGGCCGCGCGCTGATGAGCCGGCCGCGGCTGCTGCTGCTGGACGAGCCCACGCTGGGGCTGGCGCCGCTGATCATCGCGCAGATCTTCGACATCATCCGCACCATTCGTGACGAAGGCGTCACCGTGTTCCTGGTCGAGCAGAACGCCAACAAGGCGCTGCAGGTGGCGGACCGCGGCTATGTGCTGGAGACCGGCAAGGTGGTGCTGGCGGATACCGGCGCCAACCTGCTGGCCAACGACCGCATCAAGGCGGCCTACCTGGGCGGCTGACGAAGCCCCCCCGATGCCGACAAGGAAGTCGGTTTTGGGTGCTCCCAAGCCACCCGAACTGGCCTAAGCAAGGTGTTCTCCCTCTCCCCTCACGGGGAGAGGGGAGCAAACCGGCGCCAGGCGAACGTTTTCGCCATCGGCGAAATCCCCCTTTCGCCAATCACATTACATCAGGGGCCGCTTCCCGGCCGCCCACCCCGCAGCGCTCCATACCCCCTGTGGCATAATCGATTGCCAAGTCAAGCATTGCCGCAACGCTTGAAATAACGCTCGCTTCAGGCGGCTTCCCGGCGTGATCGATCGCGATCGCCTGCCTGGTTGCCCACCGCGGCGCGGACAACAACCCCTGCAAACTACTGCGCGGTCCCCGCAGGCCGGCCTGCCCAGGCATGGTCATCGGTCCCGCCATCGCATCATGGCCAAGACGCTCTACGACAAACTCTGGGATGACCACACCGTCCACGTCGAGGAAGACGGCACCACGCTGCTCTACATCGATCGCCACCTGCTGCATGAAGTGACCAGCCCGCAGGCGTTCGAGGGCCTGAAGCTGGCGCAGCGCCCGGTGTGGCGCATCAGCGCGAACCTGGCGGTGTCGGACCACAACGTGCCGACCACCGATCGCAGCCAGGGCATCGCCGATCCGGTGTCGAAGCTGCAGGTCGATACGCTTGATGCGAACTGCGACAGCTACGGCATCACCCAGTTCAAGATGAACGATCACCGCCAGGGCATCGTGCACGTGATCGGGCCGGAGCAGGGCGCGACGCTGCCGGGCATGACGGTGGTGTGCGGCGACTCGCATACCAGCACGCACGGCGCCTTCGGCGCGCTGGCGCACGGCATCGGCACCTCGGAAGTCGAGCACGTGCTGGCCACGCAGACGCTGCTGGGCAAGAAGGCCAAGAACATGCTGGTCAAGGTCGAAGGCAAGCTGCCGCGCGGCTGCACCGCCAAGGACATCGTGCTGGCCGTGATCGGCAAGATCGGTACCGCGGGCGGCACCGGCTACACCATCGAGTTCGCCGGCTCGGCCATCCGCGATCTGACCATGGAAGGCCGCATGACGGTCTGCAACATGGCCATCGAAGCCGGCGCGCGCGCCGGCCTGGTGGCGGTGGACGACGTCACGCTCGAATACGTCAAGGGGCGCCCGTACGCGCCGCAGGGCGTTGAATGGGAGCAGGCCATGCGCTACTGGCGCACGCTGCATTCCGACGCCGGCGCGCACTTTGACCAGGTGGTCGAGCTGCGCGCGGAAGACGTACGCCCGCAGGTAACCTGGGGCACGTCGCCGGAAATGGTGATCAGCATCGAAGACCGCGTGCCGGACCCGGAGAAGGAAAAGGACCCGAACAAGCGCAACGCGATGGAGCGCGCGCTGGAATACATGGGCCTGCAGCCCAACGTGCCGGTCGAAAGCATCAATATCGACAAGGTCTTCATCGGCTCGTGCACCAACAGCCGCATCGAGGACATGCGCGCCGCTGCGTGGGTGGTGCAGAAGCTGGGCCGCAAGGTTGCCGCCAACGTGAAGCTGGCGATGGTGGTGCCGGGCTCGGGCCTGGTCAAGGAGCAGGCCGAGCGCGAAGGCCTGGACAAGATCTTCAAGGCGGCTGGCTTTGAATGGCGCGAGCCGGGCTGCTCGATGTGCCTGGCGATGAATGCCGACCGCCTCGATGCCGGCGAGCGCTGCGCCTCGACCTCGAACCGCAACTTCGAAGGCCGCCAGGGCGCGGGCGGGCGCACCCACCTGGTGAGCCCGGCGATGGCCGCGGCTGCCGCCATCGAAGGCCATTTCGTCGATATCCGCAAGCTGGGCTGAACAAGCAAGGACAGAGCACATGGAAAAGTTCACCGTACACAGCGGCCTGGTCGCGCCGCTCGACCGCGAGAACGTCGACACCGACGCCATCATCCCGAAGCAGTTCCTGAAGTCGATCCAGCGCACCGGCTTCGGCCCGAACCTGTTCGACGAGTGGCGCTACAAGGATGTGGGCCAGCCGGGCATGGACAACAGCAAGCGCCCGCTGAACCCGGACTTCGTGCTGAACCAGCCGCGCTACCAGGGCGCATCGATCCTGCTGACGCGCCGCAATTTCGGCTGCGGCAGCTCGCGCGAGCACGCGCCGTGGGCGCTGACGCAATACGGCTTCCGCGCCGTGATCGCGCCCAGCTTTGCCGACATCTTCTTCAACAACTGCTACAAGAACGGCCTGCTGCCGGTGGCGCTGACCGAGCAACAGGTCGACCAACTGTTCAACGAGACCAACGCGTTCAACGGCTACCAGCTCACCATCGACCTCGACAAGCAGGTGGTGCTGACGCCGTCGGGGCAGGGCTACGAGTTCGACATCGCCCCGTTCCGCAAGTACTGCATGCTGAATGGTTTTGACGATATCGGCCTGACCTTGCGCCACGCCGACAAGATCAAGGCTTATGAAGCCGAGCGCGTGGCGAAAATGCCGTGGCTGAACAACCGCCTGGTCGGATAAGGCTCTACGAGGAAAGACAACAATGAAGATCGCAGTCCTGCCGGGTGACGGCATCGGTCCCGAAATCGTTGCGGAGGCCGTCAAGGTCCTGAACGCGCTCGACGAGAAGTTCGAACTGGAAACCGCGCCGGTGGGCGGCGCCGGCTACGAGGCCGAAGGCCATCCGCTGCCGGAGAACACGCTCAAGCTGGCCAAGCAAGCCGATGCCATCCTGTTCGGCGCCGTCGGCGACTGGAAGTACGACAGCCTCGAGCGCCCGCTGCGCCCCGAGCAGGCCATCCTGGGCCTGCGCAAGCACCTGCAGCTGTTCGCCAACTTCCGTCCGGCGATCTGCTACCCGGAGCTGACCGGTGCGTCGAGCCTGAAGCCCGAACTGGTGGCCGGCCTCGACATCCTGATCGTGCGCGAGCTGAACGGCGACATCTACTTCGGCCAACCGCGCGGTGTGCGCGAAGCGCCGGACGGCCTGTTCAAGGGCGAGCGCGAAGCCTTCGACACGATGCGCTACAGCGAGCCGGAAATCCGCCGCATCGCGCACGTGGCGTTCCAGGCCGCGGCCAAGCGTGGCAAGAAGCTGTGCAGCGTCGACAAGGCCAACGTGCTCGAGACCTTCCAGTTCTGGAAGGACATCGTGATCGATGTCAGCAAGGAGTACCCGGAGGTCGAGCTGTCGCACATGTATGTCGACAACGCGGCCATGCAGCTGGTGAAGGCGCCCAAGAGCTTTGACGTGATCGTCACCGGCAACATGTTCGGCGACATCCTGTCGGACGAGGCCGCGATGCTGACCGGCTCGATCGGCATGCTGCCGTCGGCGTCGCTGGATGCCAGCAACAAGGGTTTGTACGAGCCGTCGCACGGCTCGGCGCCGGACATCGCCGGCAAGGGCGTGGCCAATCCGCTGGCCACCATCCTGTCGGCGGCGATGATGCTGCGCTACTCGCTGAACAAGGCCGAGCAGGCCGACCGCATCGAGAACGCCGTCAAGAAGGTGCTGGCCCAGGGCTACCGCACCGGCGACATCCTGACGCCGGGCTGCAAGCAGGTCGGCACGCGCGAGATGGGTGACGCGGTGCTGGCGGCACTGTAAGTCACATGCAAAAAGGGGCATCGCAGGCGCGGTGCCCTTGTTTCATTCGTCCCCTTGTTTCCACGCTGCGGCAGCGCCGCAAAATCGTGTAGACTCTGCCGATGGCCCGATTCTCCCAGTCCACCCTGACTGCTGTTGTCGCCCTGACCGCTACCCGCGGCCCGGTCGGCACGACTTCGCTCGGCCAGACCGCAACGACGATTAAAACCATTATTAAAACCGCGATCGCCTAGATCCGTTCGTCGTGCCTGCCCGTCTTCCCCGCGCAGCCACGCCGGGCGAGGAAAATGGCGGGGAAGTAAAAATCACATCCGAGGTAAATCATGATTGTAGGTCTCGTCGGTTGGCGGGGAATGGTCGGCAGCGTCCTGATGCAGCGCATGCAGGAAGAGCGTGATTTCGACCATATCGAGCCCGTCTTCTTCAGCACGTCCAACGCCGGCGGCAAGGCGCCCGCAATGGCGAAGAACGAAACCACGCTGAAGGATGCCAACGACATCGAGGCACTGAAGAAGTGCGACGTGGTGCTGACCGCCCAGGGCGGCGACTACACCAACGAGGTCTTCCCCAAGCTGCGCGCGGCGGGCTGGAAGGGCTACTGGATCGACGCGGCGTCGTCGCTGCGGATGAAGGACGATGCCATCATCGTGCTCGATCCGGTCAACCAGGGTGTGATCAAGGACGCGCTGTCCAAGGGCGTGAAGAACTTCATCGGCGGCAACTGCACGGTCAGCTGCATGCTGATGGGCCTGGGTGGCCTGTTCCAGGCCGACCTGATCGAGTGGATGACCTCGATGACGTACCAGGCGGCATCGGGCGGTGGCGCGCAGCACATGCGCGAACTGCTGACCCAGTTCGGCACGCTGAACGCGTCGGTGAAGCCGCTGCTGGACAACCCGGCGTCGGCCATCCTGGAAATCGACCGCCAGATCCTGGCGACCCAGCACGGCCTGTCGGCGGAAGAAACCAAGCAGTTCGGCGTGCCGCTGGCCGGCAACCTGATCCCCTGGATCGACAAGGACCTGGGCAACGGCCAGTCCAAGGAAGAATGGAAGGGCGGCGCCGAGACCAACAAGATCCTGGGCCGCGGCGAGGGCTTCCTGGGCGCTACCGGCGCCACGCCGATCGCCGTCGACGGCCTGTGCGTGCGCATCGGCGCCATGCGCTGCCATTCGCAGGCGCTGACCATCAAGCTGCGCAAGGATGTGCCGCTCGACGAGATCGAAGGCATGCTGGCCGCCCACAACCCGTGGGCCAAGGTGGTGCCGAACACGCGTGAGGCCAGCATGACCGGTCTGACGCCGGCGGCCGTGACCGGCACGCTGACCATCCCGGTCGGCCGCCTGCGCAAGATGCAGATGGGCGGCGAGTACCTGTCGGCCTTCACGGTCGGCGACCAGCTGCTGTGGGGCGCGGCCGAGCCGCTGCGCCGCATGCTGCGTATCCTGATCGAATCCTGATCGCGGGCTGCCCGCTGTTGCCTGATTGTGTTCGTTGCAGCCAGGCAACAGAATGTACCGCTTTGCTTACGACGCCGCGCCCATGCGCGGCGTTGTTGTATCCGGGCGCCTCTTTTTCCGGGCGATGCGTCACAATACGCCGGCATGCGCCCCGCGCCGGCAGGTGCCGGCACCTGCGCACGGGCTGGCAAAGGGGCCGTTCAGAATGTCCCGCCAGCCGGGCAGACCTGGTTTATGGGGTCGGTTTGTCGATTCATATCGCTACTAAAACATAACGGAGCACAAGGTGAGTGTGAGCCAACATCGCCGGAAAGATGCGCCTACTGCCCGTCAGCGCTGGTCAACGCTGGCCGTCACGGCACTGGGCCTGCTGCTTGCGCAGCCGGCCGCGTATGCTGCGGGGTTCGGGCAATTGCGGGTTCAGTCGAATCTGGGGCAGCCGCTGCAGGCTGAGATCGACATCAGCGGGGTCACCGCCGAGGAGGCCGCGGGGCTCAGCGTCAAGCTGGCGCCACCTGCCGCCTATGCCGCGGCCGGGTTGACCTATCTGCCAGCCGTCGGCAGCCTGCGGCTGGAAGTGGAGCGCCGCGCCAACGGCAGTTACGTGGCACGAGTGCGTTCCAGCCAGCCGATCAGCGAGCCCTTCGTCGATATCCTGGTCGACATGAGCTGGGCCAGCGGCAAGGTCTCGCGCGCCTACACCTTCCTGCTCGACCCCGCCGGGGCCCGGCCTGCCAACCAGACTTTCTCGCCGGCAACGGTGGTGCAAGCGGCCACGCCCGATGCGCCCGCCGCGCCGGCGCCTGCCGCCGCGCCGCCCGCACCGACGCAGCAAGCTGCGCCCGCGGCCGAGGCCGCGGCGGCCAGGCCCGCCGCACCGGCCCGACCCGCGCGCCAGAGCGCCAGGCGCGCCGCGGCGCCAGCCGCCGGCACGGACATGGCCGCCGGCGGTGGCTATGCCGTGCAGCGCGGCGACACGCTCTATGGCATTGCCGGCGAAGCCGTGCAGGGCCAGGAATCGGTGTCGCTGGACCAGATGCTGGTGGCGCTCTACCGCAACAACCCCAATGCCTTTATTGGCGGCAACATGAACCGGCTGCGCAGCGGCGCGGTGCTGCAGGTGCCGACCCAGCAGCAGGCGCAGGCCGTGACGCCCAGGGCCGCGCGCCGCGAAGTGGTGGCACGCACGCAGGGCTTCGATGCCTACCGCAGCCGGCTGGCCAGCGCCGCCGCGGCCCGGTCGGTCGAGCCCGACAGTGGCCGCCAGCAATCCGGCAACGTGACCGCCCGGGTGCAGGAGCAGGCGGCGCCCACCGACGGCCCGCGCGATGAACTGAAGCTCAGCAAGGCCGCGCGTGGCGCGCAGGCCGACGCCGCGGCCAAGGCCGAAGCCGGCGTCGCGCGCGAGCGCCAGCTGAAGGAAGCCGAGGCCCGCCTGGCGCAGCTGGAAAAGAACGTCGGCGACATGCAGAAGCTGCTCGAGCTGAAGAACGCCGAGATCGCCAAGCTGAGCCAGGCCAACCAGGCCGCACTGGCCGACAAGGAAAAGGCGGATGCCGCCGCCAGGGCGGCTGCCGCGGCGCCGGCCGTGGTGCCGGCCCAGCCGCCGAAGGCCGATGCCGTGGCGGCGAACACCGCTGCGGCCACGGCAACCGCGGCAGCGGTCGCGAATGCGGCGAGCGCGCCTGCCGCGCCAGTGGCCGGCGCCAGTGCCGCGGACGCAGTGGCGCCCGTGGCGTCCGCCGTAGCCGCTGCGCCGGCTTCGCAGCCGGCGGCGGTGCCAGCCACCACGGCGCAGGGCGCCACCGCGGCATCGGTCCCCGCTGCAAAGCCCGCGCCGGTGGCAGTGGCGCAGCCCGAGCCGGTGCCTGAACCGTCGTTCCTCGATGGCCTGCTGGCCAACCCCATGCTGCTGCCGGGCGGTGGCCTGGTGGTGGCCCTGCTGGGCGTCTACGCGATCTATCGCCGCCGCCAGAAGCAGAAGGAGGGCGAGGCCACCGGCTTCGGCGACAGCATCCTGTCGCAGGAAAGCACGGTGATGGCCGGCGCCAATTCGCTGTTCGGCACCGCTGGGGGCCAGAGCGTCGACACCTCGCAGCACAGCGTGTTCGGCGCCGACTTCCGCATCGGCAACAACACGCCGGAAGCCAACGAGGTCGACCCGATCGCCGAGGCCGAGGTCTATATCGCCTACGGGCGCGATGTGCAGGCAGAGGAAATCCTGCGCGAAGCCCTGGAGAAACACCCGGAGCAGCAGCCGGTACGGCTCAAGCTCCTGGAGATTTACAGCAACAGACAGGATGTGGAAGGGTTCCGCGTGATTGCAGAAGAAATGTTCGCCCAGACCGGCGGACGCGGAGCGGAATGGCTGAAGGCAGCGGAAATGGGGCGCACGCTGGAGCCCGGCAATGCGCTGTTCCTGGTGGTAACGCCCGAGGCCGCCGGCCCAGAGACGGCAACGCCCGCAACCGACCAGTGGCGCACGCAGGACCCATCGCACAGTCCCGCCTCGATCGCGCGGCTGGAGCCGTCGCTGGGCGACCTGGCGCTGCCGCTCGAGGCCTTCCCGGCACCCGCCGCCGGCGACCCGATCGTGGCGCCGGCCTCGGCGGCCATGGTGTTCGGCACCGAGACCCCCGCGCCGGGCGAGGCCGTTCGGCTCGACATGGACCTGCCCGGCGCCGATCCGCTCGCCGATGACGACGTGCCCACGCTAGACACGCCGACCCGCGGCCGCCCGCTTGAGTTCGACATGTCGGGACTGTCGCTGGACCTCGGCAGTGCCCCCCAGGGCGATACCGGTGGCCGTGCCGCGCTGGACGAGGCCTCGATGCCCCTGCCGGCCACCACCATGCTGCGCGACGGCAAGCTGGCCGAGCCGATCGACCTGTCGCGGGTGGCTCCCGACACCGGCGCCGGCCTTGGCCACAGCGTCTCGCCGAGCACGCTGTCGGCCGACGGCATGGACGGCGGCCGCGACATGCAGATCAAGCTGGACCTGGCCCGCGCCTATATTGAGATCGGCGACAAGGAGGGCGCGCGCGAGCTGCTGCAGGAAGTGGTCGAGCAGTCGCAGGATCCGCTGCAGGCGGAAGCCCGCTCGCTGCTGCTCGAAGTGGCCTGAGCTATCATTGGCGGTCCGGCCGCGGCAGGCGCTGCCGCGGCTTGAAGCGATGCGCCGGAAGCGTCCCTTCCGGCGCATTTGCTTTTCCGGGGCGTATCGCTTGCCCGCCGCCATGCCTTATCCCCTTACATGAACCGCATCGCACTTGGGCTGCACTACGACGGTGCCGCCTTTTCCGGCTGGCAGTCGCAGCCGCACCGCAACACCGTGCAGGATCGCCTCGAAGACGCGATCGAGCGCTTTGCCGGCGTGCGCCTGCTGACCACCGTTGCCGGGCGCACCGATACCGGCGTGCACGCGCTGGGGCAGGTGATCCACCTGGATACCGAACTCCAGCGCGAGCCATTTTCCTGGGTGCGTGGCGTCAATGCCTTCCTGCCACCGTCGATCGCGCTGCAATGGGCGCTGCCGGTCGATCAAAACTTCCATGCCCGCTTCCTGGCGTACGAGCGCATGTACTACTACGCGCTCTACACCGGCCCGCACCGGGTGCCGATGGTCCATGGGCGCGCCGGCTACCAGATGCTGCCGCCCGGGCAACGGCTCGACGTGGACGCCATGCGCGCAGCCGCGGCGCACCTGATCGGCGAGCACGACTTTTCCGCATTCCGCGCCGCCGAATGCCAGGCCAAGTCGCCGGTCAAGACGATGTACGACGTGACCATCCGCGACGACGGCAACTGGGTGTTCCTGCGCTTCCGCGCCAGCGCCTTCCTGCATCACATGGTGCGCAATCTGATGGGCTGCCTGGTGGCGGTGGGGCGCGGTCGCTACCCGCCGCAGTGGCTGGCGCAGGTGCTGGCCGGGCGCGACCGCAAGCTGGCAGCGCCCACGTTCATGCCGGACGGCCTCTACCTGGTCGGGGTCAAGTATCCTGATGCTTACCCGATCCCCGCGGCCGATCCATCCGCGAGCCTGTTCCATGGAGTGTTCGATGACGCAGCCTGAGGGCAGTGCGGCGCACCTGCCGCAGCGCACCCGCATCAAGATCTGCGGCCTGACCCGCGAGGACGACGTGCGCGCCGCGGTCGATGCCGGCGCCGACGCGATCGGGCTGGTGTTCTATCCCAAGAGCCCCCGATACGTCGAGGTGGCGCAAGCCGCGGCGCTGGCCGAGGCCGCCGGGCCGTTCGTCGCGGTGACGGGCCTGTTCGTCAACGCCGAGCTGGAAGACATCGCCCACGTGGCCGAGCGTGTGCCGCTGACGCTGCTGCAGCTGCATGGCGACGAAACCCCGCAGTTCTGCACCCAGGCCGCGCAGCGCTGCCGGCTGCCGTTCCTGCGCGCCGCCCGTGTCCGCCCGGGCCTTGATTTGATAGAATTCGCCGATCAATACCGTGATGCCGCTGCCTTGCTGCTTGATGCCTTCGTCGAAGGCTACGGTGGTGGCGGCCACGTCTTCGACTGGACCCTGATTCCTCCGGCATGGCTTCCGCCTACTCCCCCGGTACCAGCTACCGGCAACCCGAACGCAAGCGGCGCTCCTCGCATCGTTTTGAGTGGTGGGTTGAACGCGCAAAACGTCGCTGGCGCGATTGAACGCGTGCGCCCCTACGCCGTGGACGTCAGCAGCGGGGTAGAGGCCGCCAAGGGCGTGAAGGACCACGCCCGCATTGCCGAATTCGTGCGCGCTGTCCGCAGCGCCAGCGCAGGATGAGCCGGGTCGAAGCCCGATCCCTTCCGCATACCGCGCCCGCCGCTCCTGAGCGGGCATCGCGCACCCAGTCAACCAGGCGAGCCCTGCCGAGCGAGGCAAGGCCGCTGTTCCGAAGAGCCTAGACATGTACGACCTGCCCGATTCCCGTGGCCATTTCGGCCCCTATGGCGGCACCTTCGTTTCCGAGACGCTGGTCCACGCGCTCGATGAGCTGCGCGAGGCCTATGCGCACTCCCAGAAGGACCCGCAGTTCGACGCCGAATTCCGCCGCGAACTGAAGCACTTCGTCGGCCGCCCGTCGCCGATCTACCACGCGCAGCGCTGGAGCGAGACGCTCGGCGGCGCGCAGATCTACTTCAAGCGCGAAGACCTGAACCACACCGGCGCGCACAAGATCAACAACGTGATCGGCCAGGCGCTGCTGGCCAGGCGCATGGGCAAGCCGCGCGTGATCGCCGAGACCGGGGCAGGGCAGCACGGCGTGGCCACGGCCACCATCGCCGCCCGCTTCGGCATGGAGTGCGTGGTCTACATGGGGGCCGAGGACGTCAAGCGGCAGGCCGCCAACGTCTACCGCATGAAGCTGCTGGGCGCGACCGTGGTGCCGGTGGAAAGCGGCTCGCGCACCCTCAAGGACGCGCTCAACGAAGCCATGCGCGACTGGGTCACCAACGTCGAGAACACCTTCTACATCATCGGCACCGTCGCTGGCCCGCACCCGTACCCGATGATGGTGCGCGACTTCCAGTGCGTGATCGGCGAGGAAGCCAAGGTGCAGATGCCGGAAATGACCGGGCGCCAGCCGGATGCCGTGATCGCCTGCGTCGGCGGCGGCTCCAATGCCATGGGCATCTTCTACCCGTATATCGAGCACCAGGACGTGCAGCTGATCGGCGTGGAAGCGGCCGGCGACGGCCTCGACACCGGCCGCCACGCGGCCTCGCTGACCGGCGGCACGCCGGGCGTGCTGCATGGCAACCGCACCTACCTGCTGCAGGACGACAACGGCCAGATCATCGAGACCCATTCGGTCTCGGCCGGCCTGGACTACCCCGGCGTCGGCCCCGAGCATGCCTGGCTCAAGGACAGCGGCCGCGCGCAGTACGTGCCGATCACGGATGAAGAAGCGCTCAAGGCCTTCCACGACTGCTGCCGCATCGAGGGCATCATCCCGGCGCTGGAATCGAGCCACGCCATCGCCTATGCCTGCAAGCTGGCGCCGACGCTGCCCAAGGACAAGCTCCTGCTGGTGAACCTGTCCGGCCGCGGCGACAAGGACATGCATACCGTGGCAGAGCGCGCGGGGCTCAAGCTCTGATGCGCGCGCTGCCTCCGACCGGACTTGCCGTGGGCGGCGCGGGCGCGCCGGATGTTGCCGGTGCGCCCGATTCCGCCCAGCTGCGCCTGTTCCAGGAAGACATGTTCGAGGGCATTGCCCGCCTGCCGGACGGCTCGGTCGACCTGATCGTCGCCGATCCGCCTTACGGGCTGGGCAAGGACTATGGCAATGATTCCGACCTGCTGTCGGGCCAGGCCTACCTGGACTGGTCCGAGCGCTGGATGGACGCCGTGGTGCCCAAGCTCGCGCCCAGGGGCACGCTCTACCTGTTCTGCACGTGGCAGTACTCGCCGGAACTGTTCGTGATGCTGAAGCGGCGCCTGACCATGATCAACGAGATCATCTGGGACCGCCGCGTGCCCAGCATGGGCGGCACCACGCGCAAGTTCTCGTCGGTGCACGACAACATCGGCTTCTTTGCCAAGGCGCGTGATTACTACTTCGATCTCGACCCGGTCCGCATCCCGTATGACCCCGAGACCAAGAAGGCGCGCAGCCGGCCGCGTTTCGAAGGCAAGAAGTGGCTGGAGGTGGGCTACAACCCCAAGGACCTGTGGAGCGTCTCGCGCATCCACCGCCAGGACCCCGAGCGCGCCAACCACCCCACGCAGAAGCCGCTCGAGATCGTCGAGCGCATGGTGCTGTCGAGCTGCCCGCCGGGCGGCCTGGTGCTGGATCCGTTCGCCGGCAGCGGCACCACCGCGGTGGCCTGCCTGCGCCACGGTCGCCGCTTTGTCGGCTACGAGATCAACCCGGAGTACGTGCAGGTGGCGTGCGGGCGCGTGGCCGCGGCTGCGCAAGCCATGCCCGCGATCGAGCCCGATGCCGCCCCAACCCTGGCCGCCGCCAACGACGATGCCTCGCCGGCGCCGCGGCCTCACCTGATTCCCTGATATGTCCCGTATCCAGAAGACGTTCGCGGCGCTGGCCGCGCAGCAGAAGAAGGGCCTGATTCCGTTCATCACCGCCGGCGATCCCGAGCCCGGCCTGACCGTGGCGCTGATGCACGCGCTGGTGGCGGGCGGCGCCGACGTGATCGAGCTGGGCGTGCCGTTCTCCGACCCGATGGCCGACGGCCCGGTGATCCAGCGCGCCTCCGAGCGCGCGCTGGCACAGGGGGTGTCGCTGACGCAGGTGCTGCAGTGGGTGCGCGAGTTCCGCCAGACCAATGCCGATACCCCGGTAGTGCTGATGGGCTACGCCAACCCGATCGAGCGCATGGGCGAGCAGGCCTTTGCCGCTGCCGCCAGCGCGGCCGGCGTCGACGGCGTGCTGGTGGTCGACTATCCGCCTGAGGAGTGCGAGTCGTTCGCCGGGCTGATGCGCGACCACGGCATGGACCCGATCTTCCTGCTGGCGCCGACCTCGACCGATGCGCGCATCGAGGCCGTCGCGCGCGTGGCCAGCGGTTACCTGTACTATGTGTCGCTCAAGGGTGTGACCGGCTCGGCCGCGATCGACCTCGACAGCGTGGCGGCGCGCCTGCCGCTGATCAAGCAGCACGCCAACCTGCCGGTAGGGGTGGGCTTCGGCATCCGCGACGCGCAAACCGCGCGCGCGATCGGCAGCGTGGCCGATGCCGTGGTGATCGGCAGCCGCCTGGTGCAGCTGCTGGAAGATACCCCGCGCGATCAGGCGGTGCCGGCGCTGCAGGCGTTCATCGCCGAAATCCGGCAGGCGCTGGACAGCTGAAGTGATCCATTGTCGGTCTCGGGACGTGCTGAAGGTGCATTGTTGTGCGCAATTCGTGCGTTGCGCTTCGAGCTGGCCGGGCCGGCATGGTAAATTCGCGGGTTGATTCCCTGCCTTCCGGCCAACCGGCGCCCCGACCACGGGCCTGCCGGCGGACCGCAGTCATCCGAAAGGAGCTTTCATGAGCTGGTTGGATAAACTCCTGCCCCCCAAGATTCAACAGACCGACCCCAGCACCCGCAAGGGCATTCCTGAGGGTTTGTGGGTCAAGTGCCCGTCGTGCGAGTCCACCCTGTACCGGACCGACGTCGAGGCCAACCTTCACGTCTGCCCCAAGTGCGACCACCATATGCGCATCCGCGCACGCGCACGGCTGGACGCGCTGCTGGACGCCGAAGGCCGCTATGAGATCGGCCAGGAGATCGTGCCGGTCGACGCGCTCAAGTTCAAGGATTCCAAGAAGTACCCGGACCGCATCAAGGCCGCCATGGAAGACACCGGCGAGACCGATGCCATGGTGGTGATGGGCGGTGCCATCCACACCATCCCGGTGGTGGCGAGCTGCTTCGAGTTCGAGTTCATGGGCGGCTCGATGGGCTCGGTGGTAGGCGAGCGCTTCGTGCGCGGCGCGCAGGCCGCGCTGGAGCAGAAGGTGCCGTTCATTTGCTTTACCGCCACCGGCGGCGCGCGCATGCAGGAAAGCCTGCTGTCGCTGCTGCAGATGGCCAAGACCACCGCGATGCTGAACCAGCTGAGCGCAAGCAAGCTGCCCTTCATCAGCGTGCTGACCGACCCGACCATGGGCGGCGTGTCGGCCTCGTTCGCCTTCCTGGGCGACGTGGTGATTGCCGAGCCCAAGGCGCTGATCGGCTTTGCCGGTCCGCGCGTGATCGAGCAGACCGTGCGCGAGAAGCTGCCGGAAGGCTTCCAGCGCTCGGAATTCCTGCTGACCAAGGGCGCCATCGACATGATCGTCGACCGCCGCAAGATGCGCGCTGAACTGGCGCAGCTGCTGGCGCTGCTGCAGAAGCAGCCCGCCGACGCGGTGGCATAACGCTGCAACGATCGCGGTACCGAAGGCGCGGGTGGTTGACGCGCCTTTCGCCTTTTCTGGACGCCCGCGGCGCCGGCCTTGACTTTGCGCCGGCCTGCCCGAATCTGGTAGCAAACGCTTTTCTCGCACACCCGAAATGCCTGTCTTCCATACGCTCCCCGAGTGGCTCGCCCATCTCGAAACCGCCCATCCCGTGGGCATCGACATGGGCCTGGCGCGCATCACGCGCGTAAAGGAGGCGCTCGGGCTGCGCATCGACGCCGTGGTGTTCACCGTGGGCGGCACCAACGGCAAGGGCTCGACCTGCGCCATGCTGGAGCGGATCCTGCTGGAGGCTGGCTACAAGGTGGGCTGCCATACCTCGCCGCACCTGATCTCGTTCAACGAGCGCGCCCGCATCAACGGCGAGATCGCCACCGATGCGCAGCTGCTGCCGCATTTCGAGGCGGTCGAGCGCGCCCGCACCAGCTTTGCCGACCCGATCAGCCTGACCTATTTCGAGTTCACCACGCTGGCCATCCTCCATGCCTTCGCCGCGGCCGGGCTTGACGCGATGATCCTGGAGGTGGGCCTGGGCGGGCGGCTCGACGCGGTCAACGTGATCGATACCGATTGCGCGATCATCACCAGCGTCGATATCGACCATACCCAGTACCTGGGCCACACCCGCGAGGAAATCGGCTTCGAGAAGGCCGGCATCTTCCGTCCGGGCGTGCCGGCGATCTGCGGCGACCCGGTGCCGCCCAAGTCGCTGGTGGCGCACGCCGAAGCGGTCGGCGCCGAGTTGTGGCTGGTGGGCCGCGACTACCATTTCCAGGCAGCCAAGGGCCAGGAGCGCCAGCAATGGGACTGGAGCGGCGGCGGGCGCAAGCTCAACGGCCTGGGCTATCCGGCCCTGCGCGGCGCCAACCAGCTGCTCAACGCGGCAGCCGCGCTGGCCGCGCTGCAGGCGCTGCGCGAACGGCTGCCGGTGAGCGCGCAGGAAGTCCGCAACGGCCTGGCCTTCGTCGAACTGCCGGGCCGGTTCCAGGTGCTGCCCGGCCGTCCGGCCGTGATCCTCGACGTGGCGCACAATCCGCATGCGGCCGCCACCCTGGGGCAGAACCTGGAGAACATGGGGTTCTTCCGCTACACCTATGCGGTGTTCGGCGCGATGCAGGACAAGGATATTGCCGGCGTGCTGCAGCATGTGGCCGACAAGGTCGACCACTGGTGCCTGTGCGACCTGCCGACCGAACGCGCGGCCAGCGCCGCGGACCTGCTGGCCAAGCTCGAAGCAGGCGGATTCCGCCCCGGACCGGATGCCACCGCGGCCTGCTTTTCCAGCCCCGAGGCGGCATTCCGCGACGCCATCGAGCGAGCCACCGAGAATGATAGAATTCTGGTCTTCGGATCGTTCTATACCGTCGCCGGCGTGATGGCCTACCGTGCCACGCAGGCTAACTGAAGCGGGCGTCGCGGCGCGCGCTGACCTGGCAACCCCGGCGGCCTTGGCCGATCACTGAGCGGCAAACGCAACGAGCGGCCTACCTGGCCGTATCACCGAACCAATCTATGGGCCTGCTTTCGCTGTTTTCTTCCCGCAAGGGCAACGACCCCGCACCCGAACGTGCGCGGCGCCAGCGCACCGACCCGGGTGCAGGCATCGCCGCGTCGCGCCGCCTGGCCGACGAGTATGCCGACGACACGCTGGACCCTGAATTCCCGCAGAAGCAGCGCGCGCGCCGCCGGCTGATCGGCGCCGTGGTGCTGATGGTGGCCGCCGTGATCGTGCTGCCGATCGTGTTCGAGACCAAGCCGCGGCCGGTGTCGGACGATGTCTCGGTCAAGGTCGCCAACGGCGTCACCGGCACGCAGAAGCCGCGCGTCGAGCCGCGCAAGGCCGATCCGCTGCCGCCCGCGCCGGCCGCGCGCAACGATGCCGCGGCGCTTGATGCCGGCGAGGAAATCGTCAATCCCGTCAATACGCCCAAGGCCGCGGCGGCTGCCGCGGAAAAACCCGCGCAGCGGACCGAGGCAAAGGCCGAAGCGAAACCTGAAGCCAAGGCCGAAGCCAAGTCCGGCAGCGGCAAGTACCTGATCCTGATCGGCGCGTTTTCTTCCGAAGAGCGCGCCCGCGGCTGGCTGGCCAAGCTCAAGGCGAGCAAGGTGCCCGCTTATGTCGAAAAGAAAGTGCTGGCCGATGGCGAGCGCATCCTGCTGCGCGCCGGCCCCTTCAGCGACCGCGACGCCGCCGACGCCGCCGACAAGCGCGTGCGGGCAGTGGGACTGACCTCGAAGGTCGTGGAACAGTAAGGGGCACTGCGGCCGGTGCGTGTGCCCGGCCGCGAGCAACGATGCAGCCGACTTTCTTCGACTATGCCGTGGTCTTCATCCTGCTGGCCTCGGGCCTGCTGGGCGTGTTGCGCGGGCTGGTGCGCGAGGTGCTGTCGCTGATCGGCTGGGTGGTGGCGTTCTGGGTGGCGTTCCGCTACGGCGCGGTAGCGGCGGGCTGGATGCCCGAGTCCTTGCCGGGCGGCGAGCTGGCTCGCCATGCGCTGGCCTTCGTGGTGCTGCTGATCGGCACCGTGCTGGGGGCCTCGCTGGCCGGCATGGTGGTTGGGCAATTGCTCGAGACCACCGGCCTCAAGCCCGCCGACCGCGGCCTCGGGCTGGTGTTCGGCCTGTTGCGCGGGGTGTTGCTGGTGATGGTGATGGTGACACTGGCCAGCCTGACGAAATTGCCGGAAGAACCGTTCTGGCGCGATGCGGTGAGCCGCCCGTATGTGATGCAGGCGATGGCATCGGTGAAGCCATGGCTGCCGCCGGAGCTGGCGAAGTACGTGAAGACATCAACGTGAAGACATAGGGCCGGGCACGTTGCGCGGCTGGTAGTAACGCAGGCCTTGGGGTCCGGAGGATATGCCGGGCCAGGCTGCGCCCCTGAATCAAAGCCTTTCCTGGGAGCTTGGCATGTGCGGTATCGTCGGTGTGGTGTCATCCACGCCCGTCAACCAATTGATTTATGACAGCCTGCTGTTGTTGCAACATCGCGGACAGGATGCTGCCGGCATCGCCACCGCCAACGGCAGTACCTTCCACATGCACAAGGCCAACGGCCTGGTGCGCGATGTTTTCCGCACCCGCAACATGCGCGGCCTGCCGGGTGCCGCCGGCATCGGCCAGGTGCGCTATCCGACCGCGGGCTCGGCCTCCAGCGAAGAAGAGGCGCAGCCGTTCTACGTCAATGCCCCTTACGGCGTGATCCTGGCGCATAACGGCAACCTCACCAACTGGGAACAGCTGCGCGAGGAGATGTTCCGCCGCGACCGCCGCCACATCAACACGCACTCGGACACCGAAGTGCTGCTGAACGTGCTGGCCGACGAGCTGCAGCGCGCCAGCAACGGCATGGCGCTGGACCCGGACACCATCTTCAAGGCGGTCAGCGGCCTGCACCGCCGCGTGCGCGGCTCGTATGCCATCGCCGCGCAGATCGCCGGCTACGGCATGCTGGCGGTACGCGACCCGTTTGGCATCCGCCCGCTGTGCCTGGGCAGCGTCGAAACCCCGACCGGCAAGGAATGGATGGTGGCGTCGGAGTCGGTGGCGCTGGAAGGCATCGGCTACAAGCTCGAGCGCGACGTGGCGCCGGGCGAGGCCATCTTCATCGACCTCGACGGCAAGCTCTACACCAAGCTGTGCGCCGACAACGCGGTGCTGACGCCGTGCATCTTCGAATACGTCTACCTGGCCCGCCCGGATTCGTGCATCGACGGCGTGCCGGTCTATGACGCGCGCCTGCGCATGGGCGACTACCTGGCCGAGAAGATCCGCCAGGAAGTGTCGGCCGGCGATATCGACGTGGTCATGCCGATCCCCGATTCCAGCCGTCCGGCCGCGATGCAGGTGGCCAACCGCCTGGGCGTCAATTACCGCGAAGGCTTCTTCAAGAACCGCTACGTCGGCCGCACCTTCATCATGCCCGGCCAGGCGGTGCGCAAGAAGTCGGTGCGCCAGAAGCTCAACGCCATGGGCGTGGAGTTCAAGGGCAAGAACGTGCTGATCGTCGACGACTCGATCGTGCGCGGCACCACCTCGTTCGAGATCGTGCAGATGGCGCGCGACGCCGGCGCCAACAAGGTGATCTTCGCCTCGGCCGCGCCGCCGGTGAAGTTCCCCAACGTGTACGGCATCGACATGCCGACCCGCAGCGAACTGGTGGCGCACAACCGCACCCATGAAGAGATCGCCAGGATCATCGGCGCGGACAAGCTGGTGTACCAGGACGTGGAAGCGATGAAGCAGGCCGTGCGCGACATCAACCCTGCGCTGAAGGACTTCGACGCTTCCTGCTTCGACGGCCGCTACATCACCGGCGATATCGACGAGGCCTACCTGGAGCGCCTGGAGACCGCGCGCAGCCAGGCCGACCGCGACGGCACCAGCGGTGACACCGAGCGCTCGCAGCTGCACCTGCAGCGCTCCGGCGGCAACGAGTAAGGCGCGCCAGGCGCGTTGACGAATGCGACGCCCGGCCGTAACATGGCCTGGCGTCGATTTGACAGTCAGCTTGCGGACGCGGGTACAGCCCGAAACAGCTAAAGAGATGGCGGCCAGCAACGATTCCCGATGCGCAGCGCCTTGCCGGCGCCGCGGTGCCCGGAAGCCGGCCGCCACAGCCTGAAGCCCAAGGCGATTCGCAGAACAGCAAGCCCGTCGATCCGACCATCCGATCGCACGGGCTTTTTTCATGGCCCCGCGCCGACCACCCGGGCCGGTGCGCGGCTTGTCGAAAACCATCGCATTCGCGCGGGTACGACCGCGCCACCAGCATGAACCAACCGCTCAATCCCGAATCGCTCGGCATCGATACCCTTGGCGTGCGCGCCGGCACGCTGCGCAGCGACTTCATGGAGCACTCCGAGGCCATGTACCTGACCTCGAGCTTCTGCTTCAACAGCGCCGCCGAAGCCGCCGAGCGCTTTGCCAACTCCGAAGAGGGCTACACCTATTCGCGCTTCACCAACCCGACCGTGTCGATGTTCCAGTCGCGCCTGGCCGCGCTGGAAGGGGCGCAGGCCTGCATGGCGACCGCCTCGGGCATGAGCGCGATCCTGTCGGTGGTGCTGTCGTCGATGCAGGCCGGCGACCACCTGGTCAGCTCGCGCGCGATCTTCGGCTCGACCATGACGCTGTTCAACAACATCTTCGGCAAGTTCGGCGTCGAGACCACCTTTGTCGATCCCACCGACCTGGAAGCGTGGCGTGCGGCGATCCGCCCGAACACCAGGCTGTTCTTCCTGGAAACCCCGTCGAACCCGCTGACCGAGGTGGCCGACATCGCGGCCGTCGCGGACATTGCCCACGACGCCAATGCGCTGCTGGTGGTCGACAACTGCTTCTGCTCGCCCGCGCTGCAACAGCCGATGAAGTTCGGCGCCGATATCGTGGTGCACTCCGCGACCAAGCATATCGACGGCCAGGGCCGCGTGCTGGGTGGCGCGGTGCTGGGCACGCACGACTTCATCATGGGCAAGGTGTTCCCGTTCGTGCGCACCGCCGGGCCGACGCTGTCGGCATTCAATGCGTGGGTGCTGCTCAAGGGCATGGAGACGCTGGCGATCCGCATGGAACGCCATTCGTCCAGCGCGCTGGCGCTGGCGCAGTTCCTGGAATCGCACCCGGCGGTGGCGCGCGTGTTCCACCCGGCGCTGCCATCCCACCCGCAGCACCAGATCGCCATGCGCCAGCAAAGCGGCGGCGGGGCGATCGTGTCGTTCGAACTGAAGGGCGCCACGCCCGAACAGCAGCGCGCCAATGCCTGGCGCGTGATCGACAACACGCGCCTGTGCTCGATCACCGGCAACCTGGGCGACACCCGCACCACCATCACGCACCCGTACACCACCACGCACGCGCGCGTGAGCCCCGAGGCCAAGGCGGCCGCGGGCGTCGGCGAAGGGCTGATCCGCCTGGCGGTGGGGCTGGAGTCGGTCGCGGACCTGAAGGCCGACCTGCTGCGCGGCCTGGGCGACTGAGGCGTTACTGCGTCACCGGGGGCGCAGCCGGTGCGGCCGGCTCGTCGCCGCCGGCCACCGCCTTCACGCCGGCGGCCGTGACGTCATAGGTGGTGCTGGCCGCGGTCGAGGCCACGCTGACCGCCGCCGAGCCCACCGTGGCGGCTGTCGACACCGCGGCGCTGCCGACGGCCACGGTGGCGCCGACCACCATGCACCCCGCCAGCGATACCGTGGCGCAGGCGGCTGCCAGCGCTAGGGCCGCGCGCGGCAAGGGCGCAGATTTTCTGCTTTCGTCGCGCACGTTGCGACGCAATCCGGGAAAGAAACGGTGCATTTAGTGAAGGTTTGGTTGTTGGGCTATGCGCCCGTATCAGCGCAGCAGCCTGCGGCGCAACAGCACCAGGCACACCACCAGCGCCGCCACCGCATAGGCGCCCAGCACGGCCAGGTGCAGGCCCGCGCCGTCGACCGGGCGGCCTAGCATCAGCGGGCGGATCAGCGCCACGGCGTGCGCCAGCGGCAGCGCCTTGGTGGCGGCCTGCACGCCCTCGGGCAACTGTTCCAGCGGGAAGAACACGCCCGAGAGCAGCAGCATCGGCGTCATCACCAGGGTCTGGTAGAACATGAAGAAGTCGTAGCTGGGCGCCAGCGCGGTGACGATCATCGCCAGCGCGGCGAAGGCGATCCCCGCCAGCACGATCACCGGCAGCGCCAGCAGCGCCCCCGGCATCTGCGCATAGCCGAGCGCGCCCGCCACCAGCATGATGGCCAGCCCCGACAACACCGCCTTGCTGGCGGCCCAGGCGATTTCACCCAGCACCACGTCGCCCAGCGTCAGGGGGGCGTGCATGATCGCTTCCCAGGTGCGCTGCACATGCATGCGCGAGAACGCGGAATACATCGACTCGAAGCTGGCCGACATCATCACGCTCGACGCGGTGGTGCCTGCCGCCAGGAAGGCGATATACGACACACCGTTGACCTGCCCGACCATCAGCCCCAGCCCTAGCCCCAGCCCGAACAGGTAGATCATCGGGTCGGCCAGGTTGCCGATCATCGACGGGATGGCCAGTTTCTTCCACACCATGTAGTTGCGGTACCAGACCATCATCCAGTTGCGCAGGTTGCGCGGCAGCAGCGGCTGCGGATAGGTCTGCCGCACCGCGGTGCCGGAGGCGGAGGCGTCGGTGGCGTCCGCGCGGGGATCCTGTTCGCTCATGTCGTCCCTTGGTTCAGTCCCGCATTCAGTCCCGCATCTCGCGGCCGGTCAGCTTGAGGAAGACGTCCTCGAGATTGGCCGGGCGGTGCAAATAGCGCACGCCGCTCCTGCCGTGCAGCGCCGCCAGCAGCGGGGCGGGCTCGCGCACGTAGCAGAACAGCGTCTCGCCGCTCATCTCGGTGCGCTGCGCCAGCGGCGTCAGCGCGCCACGCAGCGTGTCCAGTTCATCGCCATAGATCTCGACCACGTCGCAGCCGATCTGGCTGTCGATCAACTCGTGTGGCTTGCCTTCGGCAATCTTGCGGCCGCCGTCGATCACGCACAGGTAGTTGCACAGCCGTTCGGCTTCTTCCATGAAGTGCGTGGTCAGCAGGATGGTCTTGCCGCTGGCCATCAGCGACTTCAGCCGCTCCCAGATCAGGTGGCGCGCCTGCGGGTCCAGGCCGGTGGTGGGTTCGTCCATCACCAGCAGGTCCGGGTCGTTGATCAGCGCGCGCGCCACGGTCAGGCGCCGGCGCATGCCGCCGGAGAGGTCGCGCACCTGCGCGTCGGCGCGGTTTTCCAGCCGGGCGAATTCCAGCAGATTCGGCACGCGGCGCTCGATCTCGGCCGACGACAGCCCGAAGTAGCGCCCGAAGATGCGCAGGTTCTCGATCACCGAGAAGTCCGGGTCGAGATTGTCGAACTGCGGCACCACGCCCACGCGCATGCGCGCCTGCGGCGCGCGCTCCGGGATGGGCTCGCCGCACAGCGTCAGCGTGCCGGCCATGGGCGTGGTCAGGCCCAGCAGCAGCCGCAGCGTGGTGGTCTTGCCGGCGCCGTTGGGGCCCAGCAGTCCATAACACTGGCCGCGGAATACCTGCAGGTCGAGGTCGTCGACCACGATGGTGTCGCCGTATTGCTTGCGCACCTTGCGCAACTCGAGGATGGCAGTCAAGGCAGGGTCCGGTGTGGCGCCGCAACGGCGCAATTGCCGACATTATGCCGGTCATCGGCGCCGCGCTCAGGTGGCGCGGTGCAGCAGACGCCGCGGTTCCCGCAGGCGAGCCCCCCGCCCGCGTGCGGGCATAAAAAAACCGCCAGCGAACTGGCGGTTCTTTCTTGCCTGATACTCCAGGCAGCGAAGCGTACTGAAATCAGTACATCTTCTTCGGCAGCATCTGCATGCGCAGGCGCTTGCGCAGGCGTGCTTCGGCGGCCTTCTTCTTGCGCTTGCGCTCGGTCGTCGGCTTCTCGTAAGCGGTACGGCTCTTGAGTTCAACGATCAGGCCAGTCTGCAGAATGGCGCGACGGAAACGCCGCATGGCAACTTCAACGGGCTCACCGGGTTTCAAGACGATCTTAGTCAATTCAGTCCTTTAGGGGATTGCCGCCGGGGCGGCTGGTTCACACGGGGGGAAACTGCGGTCGCCGGAGCGACTGGTATTGCACGCCGGGCTAATGCCCTGGTGCGCCCCCGCGAACCTGAAAGATGTGGACGTTTCAGTCCGTGCAACCAGTGTCAGGGGTGATAGCGCCAGGTCCAAAACATAACTGGAGCCTGACAGTACCGGTTTCCATGAATGCTATACGCCCGTAACTATGGCATGTATACGACGACGCTGTCAAGAATGCAGTGCAATGTACGCGCGGCGGCCGGGTTGGATTGTTATTTTTCCGGCACTTAAGACAAACCGCCAAGGTCCGCGCGGAGCCGCGAGGCGTCTTTATACCGTTTTTACAGGCGCAGCGGCTCTTTCTATCCCGTTTTTATCCCCGCATCCCTAATCTGGGTGACGTCTGCCACTCAAGATTCTGCCCGCCATGGATGCGATGTTCCTGCTCGTTCTGATTGCCTTCGGCGCCGCCAGCGTCGCCCTGATTGCGCTATGCGAATGGCTGTTGGGCCCGGCGCGGCCGGTGTTGCCCGCGGACCGGCCGCAGCCGGGCGCAGCCACCGGCGGAGAGCGCTGATGGACTGGACCGAACTGCTGGCCGGCGTGCTTGCCGTGGCCATCTTCCTCTACCTGCTGATTGCGCTGTGCCGTCCGGAGAAGTTCTGATGCCGACCGATTTCCCGGGCCTGCTGGCCCTTTACCTGGCCATCCTGCTGGCGCTGGCGCCCTGGCTTGGCCGCTACCTGCGCCGCGCGGTCGAAGACGACGGCTTTCGGCTGACCGCCTGGGGCCGTCCGCTCGAGCGCGCGCTGTACCGGCTCGCCGGCGTGCAGGGCGGGGCGCAGATGGGCTGGCGGCAATACGCGCTGGCCGTGCTCGTTTTCAACCTGCTCGGCGCGTTGGCGGTCTATGCGCTGCAGCGCCTGCAGGGCTGGCTGCCGCTGAATCCGCAGGGCTTTGGCCCGGTGTCGCCGGATTCGGCCTTCAACACCGCCGTGAGCTTCGTCGCCAATACCAACTGGCAGGGTTATGCCGGCGAATCGACCATGAGCTACCTGACGCAGATGCTGGCGCTGACGGTGCAGAACTTTGTCTCGGCGGCCACGGGGATCGCGGTGGTGTTTGCCCTGATCCGCGGGTTTGCGCGCCAGCGCGCAAGCGTCATCGGCAACTTCTGGGTCGACCTGACGCGCATCACGCTGTATGTGCTGGTGCCGCTGGCCTCGGTGATCGCGCTGGTGCTCGCCAGCCAGGGCGTGATCCAGAATTTCAGCGGCAATCGCGATGCCACCCTGCTACGTCCGGTGACGTACAGCCAGCCGGTGACCGACGCCGCCGGCGCGCCCGTCACCGATGCCCGGGGCCAGGCGCTGACCCGTCCGGCCACGGCGCACACCCAGACGCTGCCGATGGGGCCGGTGGCGTCCCAGGAAGCGATCAAGATGCTGGGCACCAACGGCGGCGGCTTCTTCAACGCCAACTCCGCGCATCCATACGAGAACCCGACCGCGCTGTCCAACCTGATCGAGATGCTGGCCATCCTGCTGATCCCCGCCGCGCTGTGCTTCACCTTCGGCGAGATGGTGAAGGACCGCCGGCAGGGCGTGGCGGTGCTGGCGGCGATGACCTTGCTGTTCGTGGCCATGGCTGGCCTGGCCGCGCTCGCCGAGCAGCAGGCCGGGCCGGTGTTGTCCGCGCTGCCGCTGGATCACGCGGGTTCCGCGCTGCAGGCGGGCAACCTGGAAGGCAAGGAAACGCGCTTCGGCGTGGCCGCCTCCGCGTTGTTCGCGGCGGTCACCACGGCGGCGTCGTGCGGCGCGGTCAATGCCATGCATGACTCCTTCACCGCGCTGGGCGGCATGGTGCCGATGCTGCTGATGCAGCTGGGCGAGGTGGTGTTTGGCGGGGTCGGCTCGGGCCTGTACGGCATGCTGGTCTATGCGGTGCTGGCGGTGTTCATCGCCGGCCTGATGATCGGCCGCACGCCGGAATACCTTGGCAAGAAGATCGAGGCCTTCGAAATGAAGATGACCGTGATCGTGATCCTGGTCACGCCGCTGCTGGTGCTGCTGGGCACGGCGGTGGCGGTGATGGCGGGGGCGGGCCGCGCGGGGGTGCTCAACCCGGGCACGCACGGCTTCTCCGAAATCCTCTACGCGCTGTCGTCGGCGGCCAACAACAACGGCAGCGCGTTCGCTGGCCTGTCGGCCAACACCCCGTTCTACAACACGCTGCTGGCCGCGGCGATGTGGTTCGGCCGCTTCTGGATCGTGATCCCGGTGCTGGCGCTGGCGGGCTCGCTGGCGGCCAAGCCGAAGCTGCCGGCCACCGGCGGCACCATGCCCACGCACGGCGCGCTGTTCGTGGTGCTGCTGGCGGGCTCGGTGCTGATGGTGGGCGCACTGACCTATGTCCCGGCGCTGGCGCTGGGCCCCGTCGCCGAACACCTGCAGGGCGTGCTGACCGGCGCCGCGCGCTGATCGCTCGCCCTGACGAATCGCCAATCGCGAACCTGTCTATCATGCAACCCGATACCCTGACCACGCGGCCCCAGGCCGCGACTGACCGCGCCGAGGACGGCGCCACCCACCACCCGGCACGCGCGCCGCGCCGCATACTGTCGCCCGAACTGGCGCGCCCGGCGCTGCTCGCGGCGCTGCGCAAGCTGTCGCCGCGCGAGCAGCTGCGCAACCCGGTGATGTTCGTGGTCTATGCCGGCGCCATCCTGACCACGCTGCTGGCGCTGCGCGCGATAGTGTCGCCGCTGCCGCATGCCACTGAAAGCGCGGGCTTTATCGTCGCGGTCACGCTCTGGCTGTGGATCACCGTGCTGTTTGCCAACTTTGCCGAGGCGCTGGCCGAAGGGCGCAGCCGCCAGCAGGCCGCGTCGCTGCGCGGCCTGAAAAGTACCGCGACCGCGCGTGTGCTAACCGAAGGCCGCCGCGACGGCGCCGTGCAGGTGCGCCCGGCCACCACGCTGCGCCGCGGTGACGTGGTGCTGGCCGAGGCCGGCGACATGATTCCCGGCGACGGCGACGTCATCGAGGGCGTGGCCTCGGTCGACGAAAGCGCCATCACGGGCGAGTCAGCGCCGGTGATCCGCGAATCGGGCGGGGATTTCTCGTCCGTCACCGGCGGCACGCGCGTGCTGTCCGACTGGATCGTGGTGCGCGTCACCACCAATCCCGGCGAGAGCTTTATCGACCGGATGATCTCGATGGTCGAAGGCGCCCGGCGCCAGAAGACCCCCAACGAGCTGGCGCTGACCATCCTGCTGGTCGGGCTGTCCATGGTGCTGCTGCTGGCCACGGCCACGCTGCTGCCGTTCTCCGCCTACAGCGTGGTGGCGACGGGCGCGGGGCTGCCGGTTACCGTGACCGTGCTGGTGGCGCTGCTGGTGTGCCTGATCCCGACCACCATCGGCGGGCTGCTGTCGGCGGTCGGCGTGGCCGGCATGAGCCGCATGATGGCGGCCAACGTGATCGCCACCTCGGGCCGCGCGGTGGAAGCCGCCGGCGACGTCGACGTGCTCCTGCTCGACAAGACCGGCACGATCACGCTGGGCAACCGCCAGGCCGCACGGCTGCTGCCGGCGCCGGGTGTGACCGAGCGTCAGCTGGCCGCCGCCGCGTGGCTGTCGTCGCTGGCCGATGAAACCCCGGAAGGGCGCAGCATCGTGGCGCTGGCGCGCCAGCAGGCCGGCGTCGAGGCGCCCGGCATGGGCGCGGCGCGGCCGGTGTTCGTGCCGTTCAGCGCGCAGACGCGCATGAGCGGCGTCGACCTGGACGAGGGCGCGTCGCGGCGCAGCGTGCGCAAGGGCGCCGCCGATGCCGTGCGCCGTTACGTGGCCCAGCAAGCGGGCAAGTTCCCCGACGCGGTGGCGCATGCGGTCGAGGACGTGGCGCGGGCTGGCAGCACGCCGCTGGTGGTGGCCGAGCTGGCCGGCGCGGAGGTGCGCGTGCTGGGCGTGGTGGAGCTGAAGGACACGGTCAAGCGCGGCATCCGCGAGCGCTTCGGCGAACTGCGCCGCATGGGCATTCGCACCGTCATGATCACCGGCGACAACCGGCTGACCGCCGCCGCGATCGCCGCCGAGGCCGGCGTCGACGACTTCCTGGCGGAGGCCACGCCCGAAGCCAAGCTGGCGCTGATCCGCCAGTACCAGGCCGAAGGGCGGCTTGTGGCGATGACCGGCGACGGCACCAACGACGCCCCGGCGCTGGCGCAGGCCGATGTCGCGGTGGCGATGAACAGCGGCACGCAGGCCGCGCGCGAGGCCGGCAACATGGTCGACCTCGACAGCAATCCCACCAAGCTGATCGAGATCGTCGGCATCGGCAAGCAGATGCTGATGACCCGCGGCGCGCTGACCACCTTCAGCGTGGCCAACGACCTGGCCAAGTATTTCGCGATCATTCCCGCGGCCTTTGCCACCACCTATCCGCAGCTCGGCCTGCTCAACGTGATGGGCCTGGCGACGCCGTCTTCCGCGATTTTGTCGGCGGTGATCTTCAACGCGCTGATCATCGTGGTGCTGATCCCGCTGGCGCTGCGCGGGGTGCGCTATCGCGCCCTCGGCGCCGCCGCGCTGCTGCGCCGCAACCTCCTGGTGTACGGGCTGGGCGGCATCGCAGTGCCGTTTCCCGGCATCAAGCTGATCGATATGGGGCTGGCCGCGATGGGCTGGGCCTGATCGACGCAAAACCACTTTCGGAGCAACCATGTCCTATCCAATCACGCCCGATGCCGCGCGCGATGCGCAAACCACAGAGCAGGGCGGCCTGATGCGCCCGGCGCTGGTCATCCTGCTGGCGCTGTCGCTGCTGACCGGCCTGCTGTACCCCGCGGCGATCACGGCACTTGCCGCCGCGGCCTTTCCGCACCAGGCGGCCGGCTCGCTGATCGTGCGCGACGGCAAGGTGCTGGGCTCCGCGCTGATCGGGCAGCCGTTCTCCGAGCCCGGGGACTTCTGGGGCCGGCTCTCGGCAACCGCGCCGATGCCGTACAACGGCGGCGCGTCCGGCGGCTCCAACCTGGGTCCCGCCAACCCGGCGCTGGCCGACGCGGCACGCGCGCGCCTCGACGCGCTGCGCGCGGCCGATCCGGGCAACGCAGCCCCGGTGCCAGTGGACCTGGTGACCGCGTCCGGCAGCGGCCTGGACCCGCATATCAGCGTGGCCGCGGCCGAATACCAGGCGGCGCGCGTGGCGCAGGCGCGGGGCCTGCCGCTGGCGCAGGTGCGCGCGCTGATCGCCGCGCATACCGACAAGCCGCTGCTGCCGGTGCTGGGCGAGGCCGGCGTCAACGTGCTGAAGCTGAACCTGGCGCTGGATGCGCTGCCGGCGCGCTGAGGCGGCGGCGGGCCACGCGCCGGCCCGCATGGCACAATCTGGCTACGCTCACGCCGCCGCAGGATGAGCGCCCCAACCATGCCCGCGCCCCGCCCAGCCGACGACCTCCGCCCCGATCCCGACCACCTGCTGCAACGCCTGCGGGCCGACGGCGAACGCGCCGCACGCGGGCGCCTGCGGATCTACTTCGGCGCCTCGGCGGGCGTCGGCAAGACCTTTGCCATGCTGGCGGCGGCGCGCGCCCTGCGCGAACAGGGCGGCGACGTCGTAGTGGGCGTGGTCGAAAGCCATGGCCGCGCCGAGACCGAGGCGCTGGCCAAAGAACTCGAGCAGCTGCCGCGGCGCGAACTGGACTATCGCGGCCGCGCGCTGCAGGAATTCGACCTGGACGCGGCGCTGGCGCGCCGGCCAGCGCTGGTGCTGGTCGACGAACTGGCCCATAGCAACGCTCCCGGCAGCCGCCATCCCAAGCGTTGGCAAGACATTGCCGAGCTGCTGTCGTCCGGCATCGACGTCTGGACCACTGTCAACGTCCAGCACCTCGACAGCCTGAACGAGGCGGTGGCCGGCATCACCGGCATCCGCGTGCGCGAGACCGTGCCCGACGCGGTCTTCGACGACGCCGACGAAGTGGTGCTGGTCGACCTGCCCGCCGACGAACTGCTGCGCCGCCTGCGCGAAGGCCGTGTGTACGTGCCCGAACAGGCTCGCCACGCGGTGCAGCACTTCTTCCGCAAGGGCAACCTGATCGCGCTGCGCGAGCTGGCGCTGCGCCGCACCGCCGACCGCGTCGACGACGATGTGCGCGCCTACCGCCAGCAAGCCGCGATCGCGCCGGTGTGGCGCACGCGCGAAGCCGTGCTGGCCTGCATCGGCCACGGCAGCGATGCCGCGCAGGTGGTGCGCAGCGCGCGCCGGCTGGCCGCGCAGCTGGATGCCGATTGCCATGTGGTGACGGTGTCGGTGCCGCGGCTGGCGCCCGCGCCCGACACGCCGCGCGCGCAGCTCGACGAGGCGATGCGGCTGGCCGAGTCGCTGGGCGCGCGCACCGAGACCCTGGCCGGCAGCGACATGGTGGCCGCGGTGGCCGGCTACGTGCGGCGGCACAACCTGACCAAGGTATTGATCGGCCGCACGCCGGCGCGCTGGCGCAACAGCGGCGGTTCGCTGCCCGGGCGCCTGCATGCGTGGCTGGCGTGGGCACTGGCGCCCTGGCTGGGTGCGCGCGCCTGGCTGTTCGGGCGCAGCAGCTTTGCCGATGCGCTGGCCGCGGCGTGTCCGGAGGTCGACGTGATCCGCGTCGCTGCCGATGGGGTCCGGCATGACACACCCGATGCCCCCGGCAGCGTGCGTCGCATCGAACCGCAAGCTGGCGAAGCAAGTCCGGCGCAGTGGCCGGGCCTGCTGTGGGCGGTGGCCTGGTGCGCCGGCGCCACCGTGCTGTCGGCGCTGGCGCGGACATGGTTCGACCTGGTCAATATCGCCATGCTGTTTCTGCTGGCAGTGGCCGGCGTGGCGCTGCGCCACGGGCGCACGGCCGGTGCCTTTGCCGCCGTGGTGGCAGTGGGCGCGTTCGACTTCTTCTTCGTGCCGCCGCGGCTGTCGTTCGCGGTCAGCGACGTGCAGTACCTGGTGACTTTCCTGGTGATGCTGGCGGTGGGGCTGGTGATCGGGCAGCTCACCGCCGGGCTGCGCGAGCAGGCGCAGGTGTCGGTCCAGCGCGAGACCGATGCGCGCACGCTGTACGAACTGGCGCGCGAACTGTCGGCGGCGCTGACCGATGCTCAGATCGTCGCCATCGGCAGCCGCTTCCTGCGCGCGGCGTTCGACGCGCGCGCGGCCTTCTTCCTGGCCGGGCCGCAGGGGCGATTGCGCTCGGCCGCGCCCGATGCCGAGACCGATGACCCGGCCGGCGCGAAAGCCGGCGCGGCCGCGCAGAGCGATGCGATCGACCACGTGCTGGCGCAATGGGTATTCGACCACGGCCAGCCGGCCGGCACCGGCACCGACACCCTGCCCGCCGGCACCGTGCTGTACCTGCCGTTGAAAGCGCCGATGCAAGTGCGCGGCGTGCTCGCGGTCGAGCCGCGCGCCTGGCGCGCCTTGGCGCAGCCCGCGCTGCGGCGGCAGGCCGATGTCTTCGCCACGCTGATCGCGATCGCACTGGAGCGGCTGCATTATGTCGAGGTCGCGCAGCAGGCCTTGTTGACAATGGAATCGGAGCGCCTGCGCAGCTCGCTGCTGGCCGCGGTGTCGCATGATCTGCGCACGCCGCTGACCAGCCTGATCGGCATGGCCGAGACCCTGCAGCGCGGCACCTCGCCGCTGGCCCCGGACGTTGCCGAAACGGTCGGCGCCATGCGCGACCAGGCGCGGCGCATGCATGCGATGGTGGCGAACCTGCTCGACATGGCGCGGCTGCAGAGCCGCAACGTGGCGCTGCGCAAGGCATGGCAGTCGTTCGAAGAACTGGCCGGCGCGGCGCTGGCGTCGCTGCGCGACGCGCTGGCGCAGCACCGCGTGGTGGTGGCGGGCCTGTCGGCGCTGCCGCTGGTGGAGTGCGATGGCGTGCTGATCGAGCGCGTGCTGTGCAACCTGCTCGAGAACGCGGCCAAGTACACCGCCCCGGGCACCGAGATCCGGCTGCGCGGCGAGGTGACCGAAGACGCCGTGAACCTGATCGTCGAGGACGACGGCCCCGGCGTGCCGGCCGCGATGGCGCGCCAGGTGTTCGAAAAATTTACCCGCGGTGAGCGCGAATCCGCCACCAGCGGCGTGGGCCTGGGCCTGGCCGTGTGCGACGCGATCGTGCAGGCGCACGGCGGTAGCATCCGGGTCGAGCCGGTGCATGCCGGGGCACAGGGCGAGGGGGCCGGCGCGCGCTTCGTGGTTACGCTGCCGCGCGGCACCCCGCCCGTGCTGGAGCCGGAAGCGGCCGGCCTGCCGGCCTGAACCCGCCAAACTTGCAAGGAAGCGACGCGTCATGCCATTCGAGTTTTCGCCCACGGTGCTGCTGGTGGAAGACGAGCCCCACATCCGCCGCTTCGTGCGCGCGGCGCTGCAGGACGAGGGCTGCAGCGTGCACGAGGCCGATTCGCTGCAGCGCGGCCTGATCGACGCCGGCACGCGCCAGCCGGACCTGGTGATCCTGGACCTGGGCCTGCCCGATGGCGACGGCGTGTCCCTGATCGGCGAGTTGCGCACCTGGACCGAAGTGCCGGTGCTGGTGCTGTCGGCCCGCACCGACGAGACCGAGAAGATCCGCGCGCTCGACGCCGGCGCCGACGATTACCTGACCAAGCCTTTCGGCGTGGGCGAGCTGGTGGCACGGCTGCGCGTGCTGTTGCGCCGGCACGCGCGCGCCGGCACGCAAGGGCGGGCGCAAGTGGCGTTCGGCGACATTGCGGTCGACCTCGCCAACCGGCAAGTAAAGCGCCGCGGCGAGCTAGTGCACCTGACACCGATCGAATATCGCCTGCTTGCCGTGCTGCTGGCGCACCGCGGCAAGGTCATGACGCACCGCGAGCTGCTGCGCGAGGTGTGGGGGCCGTCCCACGCCGACAGCAGCCACTACCTGCGGGTCTACATGGGCCACCTGCGCCACAAGCTGGAGGACGACCCGGCCCAGCCCGCGTGGCTGCTGACCGAGGTCGGCGTAGGCTACCGCTTCGCCGGCTGAGCCCGCGGCCTTTCCCTTCGCATCCATTTCCGTCTGATCACGCGGCGCGTGAGGACGATGCTCGCGCGTGCCAACCGCTCCCGGTAAACCCGCAAACACGTCGAAAAGGTTTGACGGTAAAATTCATATGTATAAACTAATATTCATAAACGTGAATTTAAGTAGGAGTCCCGCATGCCGGACCAACCCGTGTATTTCGTCTCGACCGAAGATGTGGAGGGCTACCATCCCGCCAACCATGTCGGCACGCTCAACCGCCGCCTGATCGCGCCCGAAACGGTGGGCTCGCGCCATCTGGAAGTGATCCACGGCACCATCGAGAAAGGCAAGGGGGCGCTGCCGCACGCGCATCCCGGCATCGAGCAGGTCTGCTACGTGCTGGAAGGCCGCGCCGTCGCCGAGGTCGGTGGCCAGCGCCGCGAGCTGGGCCCGGGCGATTGCTGCTTCTTCCCGCCCGACCAGATGCACGTGTTCACGGTGGTCAGCGACGAGCCGGCGAAGATTCTGGTGATCTATTCCCCACCTTACGAGGAATCCCCCGAGCGCGTGATACGGCCCGCCTGAGGCGCGGTCACGGGCAGGGCACAAAACGACAGGAGACAACCACCGTGAAGTCATTCAAGAACGCTTTTGCCAGCCTGGTGCTGGGATGCGGCGCGGCGCTGGCCGCCACCCCGGCACTCGCCACCGATGCATTCCCGTCCAGGCCGCTGCGCCTGGTGGTGCCGTTTGCCGCCGGCAGCGGCACCGATGCCGTGGCGCGCCTGACCGCGAAGTACCTGGGCGAGTCGCTGCAGCAGCCGGTGGTGGTGGACAACAAGCCGGGCGCCAACGGCACCATCGCCGCCGAGTTCGTGGCCAAGGCGCCCGCCGACGGCTACACGCTGTTCATGACCACCAACACCACGCATTCGGCCAACCCGTCGCTGATGAAGCAGCTGCGCTATGACCCGGTCAAGGATTTCACGCCGATCTCGCGCATGGGCAACCTGCCGTTCATGCTGGTGGTCAACCCGGCGCTGCCGGTCAAGACCCTGCGCGAGTTTGTCGACTACGCCAAGGCGCATCCGGGCCTGAGCTATGCCAGCGGCAACAGCACCGGCATCGTCTCGGGCGCCACGCTGTCGAAGATGGCGGGGCTGAAGATGCTGCACGTGCCGTACAAGAGCACGCCGCCGGCGATGACCGATGTGATGGGCGGCCAGGTCCAGGCGATGTTCGTCGACTTTGCCGCCGGCATCGCCAACGTGCGCGCCGGCAAGCTGCGCGCACTGGCGGTGACCACCGCGCAGCGCAGCGCGCTGCTGCCGGACCTGCCGCCGCTGGCGAGCGTGCCGGAACTGAAGGGCTTCGACGTGACCTCGTGGAACGGCGTGTTCGCGCCGGCCGGGGTGCCGGCACCGGTGGTCGAGCGCCTGAACCGCGAACTGGTGGCGATAGCCGCCAGCAAGCAGCATGCGGCGCAGTTCCACGCGCTGGGCTTCGAGCCGTTCGGCAGCACGCCGGCCGAGCTCGGCCAGTTCGTCGTGGCCGAGTTGCAGAAGTGGGCGCGGCTGGTGAAGGACGCAGGCATCCAGCCGGAATAAGAAACAACCCGCATCGAACCAGACAACGACAGCAAGCAGGAAACGCGATGAATTTCGATCTCTCCGAAGAACAGGCCTCCATCGTCGAGGCCGTGCAGCAGGTCTGCGCGCAGTTCGACATGGAATACTGGGACCGCCTCGACAAGTCCGGCACCTATCCGCACGAGTTCTACAAGACGCTGTGCGAAGGCGGCTGGCTCGGCGTGGCCATGCCCGAGCCCTTCGGCGGCGCGGGGCTGGGCATCCTGGAAGCGGCGCTGGTGATGCAGACCATCTCGCAGTCGGGCGCGGGCATGACCGGCGCGTCGGCGGTGCACATGAATGTGTTCGGCCTGAATCCGGTGGTGGTGTTCGGCACCGACGCGCAGAAGGGCCGCTTCCTGCCGCCGCTGATCGCCGGCCAGGAGAAGGCCTGCTTCGGCGTGACCGAGCCCGACGCGGGGCTGGACACCACCAAGCTCAAGACCTTTGCGCGCAAGGTGCCGGGCGGCTATTCGGTAAGCGGGCGCAAGATCTGGATTTCCACCGCGCAGGTGGCCGATCGCATGCTGCTGCTGGCGCGCACCACGCCGCTGGAGTCGGTGAAGAAGTCGACCGAAGGGCTGTCGCTGTTCTATACCAAGGTCGACCGCAGCAAGATCGAGATCCGCGAGATCGACAAGATGGGCCGTGCCGCCGTCGACACCAACATGCTGTTTATCGACGACCTGTTCATCCGCGACGAAGACCGCATCGGCGAGGAAGGCAAGGGCTTCGAGTACATCCTGCACGGGCTCAACCCGGAACGCATCCTGATCGCCGCCGAGGCGATCGGGCTCGGCCGCGCTGCGCTGGCCATCGCCACGCAGTATGCCAAGGAGCGCGTGGTGTTCGGGCGTCCGATCGGCATGAACCAGGGCGTGCAGCATCCGCTGGCGCAGGCCTGGATGCAGCTGGAGTCGGCCAACCTGATGATGCTCAAGGCCGCGGCGCGCTACGATGCGGGCCAGTCGTGCGGCGCCGAGGCCAACGCCGCCAAGTACCTCGCTGCGGAGGCGGGCCACAATGCCTGCCAGACCGCGATCCTGACGCTGGGCGGCATGGGCTACTCGCGCGAATACCGCGTCGAGCGGCTGCTGCGCGAATCGTATATCCCGCGCATCGCGCCGGTCAGTCCGCAGCTGATCCTGTGCTTTATCGCCGAGCGAGTGCTGGGTTTGCCCAAGTCGTACTGAGCGGAGGCGGCGATGCAAGACAAGCCAGCACAGGCCAGTGGGGCCACCGCGCCCACCGGCCCACTCGCCGGGATCCGCGTGATCGACATGACCTCGGTGGCGATGGGCCCGTATGCCACGCAGATCCTCGGCGACATGGGCGCGGAGGTGATCAAGGTCGAGCCGCCGGCCGGCGACGTGTTCCGCCATGCCGAGCCGGCGCGGCATGCGGCCATGGGCGCCAGCTTCCTGAACCTGAACCGCAACAAGCAGTTCGTGGTGCTGGACGTGAAGCAGCCCGACGACCTCGCGGCGCTGAAGGCGCTGATTGCCGGCGCCGATGTCTTTATCTCGAACGTGCGCCCGCAGTCGCTGCGCAAGCTCGGACTGGACGATGTGTCGCTGTGCGCGCTGCATCCGCGCCTGATCTACTGCGGCGCCTATGGCTATTCGGAGGCCGGGCCGTATGCCGGTGCGCCGGCGTTCGACGACATCATCCAGGCGCGCAGCGGCATGGCGCAGTTCCAGGGCGCCAACTCGAACGAGGGGCCGCAGTACGTCAACACCATCCTCGCCGACAAGGTCGCCGGGCTGACCGTGGCCTATGCGATTCCGATGGCGCTGTATGAGCGCGAGCGCTCAGGCCGGGGCCAGGCCATCGAGGTGCCGATGTTCGAGACGCTGGTGTCGTTCCTGGCCGCGGAACAGCTGGCCGGGCAGACCTTTGTCCCGCCGCTCGGGCCGGCCGGCTATCCGCGCGTGATGTCGCTGCACCGCAAGCCGTACCGTACCCGCGACGGGCATCTCGCGCTGCTGCCTTACACCAGCGCGCAATGGCAGCGCTTCTTCGACGTGTCCGGCCACGCGCCGCTGGCCAGCGATCCACGCTATGCCACGCCGGCCGCGCGCAGCGCCAATATCGACGCGCTCTATGCCACGCTGGCCGAGATCGTCGCGCAGCGCACCACCGCCGAATGGCTGGCGCTGCTGCGCGATGCCGACATCCCGCATAGCGAGGTACCGCACTTCGACAGCCTCCCCGACGATCCGCACCTGCGCGCCACCGGCATGATGTTCGAGTACGACCATCCGAGCGAAGGGCGCCTGCGCGGCGTGGGCATTCCCACGCGTTTCTCGCGCACGCCCGGCAATCTCCGCAGCTGGCCGCAGTCCTTGCCGCAAGCCCGGGGTACGGAGGACTGAGCCGCGCTGCCGCCGCGTACAATCCCGGCCAACGGATACTGAAGTCGAGGAAGCCAACGATGGCAGCAAACGAAGCGGCGGAGAAGTCCGGTTACGGCAGCGTCAAGACGGCGCTGCGCGTGATCGAGATCATGGAAATCTATGCGCGCGAAGGGCGCTCGCTGACGCTGACCGAACTGGCCAAGCTGCTGGGCGCGCCGATGTCGAGCTGCCTGGGGCTGATCCGCACGCTGGCCTCGCTGGGCTATCTCTACGAGACCGGCCGCCGCCAGGGTTATTACCCGACGCGCCGGCTGCTCGACATCGCGCAACGCATCGCCCGCAACGACCCGCTGCTGGAGCGGGTGCAGCCGGTGCTGGAGTCGCTGCGCGACACCACCGGCGAGACCGTGGTCTTCGGCAAGCTGCAGGACGACGGCCGCGTGCTGTATCTGGAAGTGCGCGAGTCCCCCAACCCGGTGCGCTATATCGCCGCGCCGGGCGAGCTGCGTGATGCGCATGTCAATTCGATCGGCCGCGCCATCCTCGGCACGCTGAGCGCCGGCGCGCGCGCCGAGCTGGTGTCAGGTTTGTCCTTTGCCGCGCGCACGCCGCGCACCATCAGCTCGGCGCAGGCGCTGGAAGCCGCGATGCAGGGCTGGCAGAAGCAGGGCTGGTATCCGAACTTCGGCGAATCGTTTCCCGACCTTGGTGCGATCGCCGTGCCGGTGACAATCGGCGGCGTCGTTTATGGCCTGTCGGTGGCAGGGCCGCTGCATCGGGTGGAAATCAACGCGCAGGGCATTGCCGCGGCGCTGGAGGCGGCGGCCCCGTCGCTGCAGGGATAGGGGGGACGGCTAGAAAGGGACAGAGCAGGGCGTTGCGGCCGGATGGCCGTGGCGCTCCGCGTCGAGCCTTGGAACGGGCAATCCGGAAAACGAAAAAGCCCGGTGCGTTTGCACCGGGCTTCCGTATCGGTTGGCTCCCCGACCTGGGCTCGAACCAGGGACCTGCGGATTAACAGTCCGTCGCTCTACCGACTGAGCTATCGGGGAACAGCTGAGAAAGAAATTATAGCCAGTTTCTGATTTCTTCGTCAACACCCTTTCGACATTTAGTTCTGGTCGGAGCGTGCCGGGAAGGCTGGCTTGCTGCCGGGGCAGGCGGTGCAAAGGGGCTTATAGCCAGCTTCGGACCGTCGCGCTGAACAGCGAGGCCGCATTATAGCGACGGTTCCGGCTTGGTGCCAGAAAAAAAACCGCCACGTGGGCGGTTTCTTCGTGCGGGTGCCGCGCGAGTTCAGTCGAACACCGGCGATTCCACGCCCAGCACCTTGTGCAGCTTCGGCGAGGTGGTGGTGTACTGCATGTGGATCTTCTTCTCCGGGAAGATATACGGCGCCGCACCGAACGCGGCCAGCGCGGCCTCGTGGAAGCCCGACAGGATCAGCTTCTTCTTGCCGGGGTAGGTGTTGATATCGCCGACCGCGAAGATGCCGGGGATGTTGGTCTGGAATTTCTCCGTGTCCACCTTGATCTGCTTGCGCTCCAGGTCCAGGCCCCATTCTGCGATCGGGCCCAGCTTGGGCGACAGCCCGAAGAACACCAGCAGGTCGTCCAGCGGCAGGCGGCGGGTCACGCCGTCGGCGCCGGTAACCTTGATCTCGGTGAGCACGCCGTCCTTCTCTTCATAGCCGCCGATCTGGCCGACCACGAACTGCATTTCCATCTGCTCGCACAGTTCCTTCATCTTGGCGACAGAAGCGGGCGCGGCGCGGAAGCCGTCGCGGCGATGGATCATCACCACCGACTCGGCCTTGCCGACCAGGTCCAGGGTCCAGTCCAGCGCCGAGTCGCCGCCGCCGACGATCACCAGGTTGCGGCCGTGGAAACGGCTCGGATCCTTGACGCGGTAGAACAGCTGCTTGCCGTCGAACTTGTCGATGCCGTCGACCTTCAGCGTGCGCGGCTGGAACGAGCCCACGCCGGCGGCGATGAAAATGGTCTTGGTGATGAAGCGCGTGCCGAGCGAGGTCTCGACAAAAAAGCGGCCGTCGTCACGGCGCTCGACCACGGCGACTTCCTGCCCCAGGTGGAAGGTGGGCTCGAACGGCTCGATCTGCTTGAGCAGGTTGTCGGTCAGTTCCTGGCCGGTGCAGCTGGGCACCGCCGGGATGTCATAGATGGGCTTGTCCGGATACAGCTCCACGCATTGCCCGCCGACCACCTTCAGGGAATCGATGACATGGGCCTTGATTTCGAGCAGGCCCAGTTCGAACACCTGGAACAGGCCCACCGGACCCGCACCGACGATCAGCGCATCGATTTCCAGCGGCTGGCCGCCGGCCGGGCTGGCGCCGTCGACCTGCCTGGTCGTGTCGGCGACGGGATTTGGAATGCTCAAGTCCATATTCGTCCTGATACGTTTGCGTGGGCCACGGGTGCCCGGTATTGCGGAAAGCGCGTGGGGACGGCCTTCGGGTTCGGTCAGCGCTGCAGGTACTGCAGCTTGTCGGTGGCGTCCTTCCATTCCTCGGCCTCGGCCAGCGGGGCCTTGGTCTTGGTGATGGAGGGCCAGTTGCGCGCCAGCTCGGCGTTCAGTTCGATGAATTGCTGCTGGTCGCCCGGTACGTCTTCCTCGGCGTAAATGGCGTTCACCGGGCACTCGGCCACGCACACGGCGCAGTCGATGCACTCATCGGGGTCGATGGCCAGGAAGTTGGGGCCTTCGCGGAAACAATCGACCGGACACACGTCAACGCAGTCTGTGTAGCGGCAACGGATGCAGGATTCGGTGACAACGTGGGTCATTTCGGTTCCAGGAAAACGGGTCGGCTTTTAATGGGAAACTATGGGGCCGTTTTTTGCCGGCGTGACGCGCCGCTTCCATCACATTGAGGTGCCCGCATGCCGCAGGGCAGCATGGGCTGGGCGAGCGCCGGCCGAGGCCTATCGGAAACCGATATTGTAGCCGAGCCTTCTGGCAAGGATAGCGGGTCTATATAGCTGGATCAGATAGTTTTCTTATTTCTTTATGTACTTTTGATTTGACGCATGGTGGGCGGCGAGCGGGTTTGACAGTACGCGGGCATGCTGCGCGGCAGCACCTGGCCAGCCGGCAGCGGGCAGACTTCAGGTAGCATGGCGTTCTGACCCGGCATCGCCGTCTGGCTCGCTATGATCATCCAGTCTCTGCTCGACACCGACCTGTACAAATTCACGATGATGCAGGTGGTGCTGCATCAGTTCCCGCAAGCGCAAGTGGAATACCGCTTCAAGTGCCGCAACGCGGGCATCGATCTCACGCCGTATATCGACGAGATCCGCGCCGAGCTGGCGCACCTGTGCCAGCTGCGCTTCACCGACGACGAATTGGCCTACCTGCGCGGGCTGCGCTTCATCAAGAGCGATTTCGTCGATTTCCTCGGGCTGTTCCACCTGAACGAGAAATATGTCTCGGTGCGCCCGTCACCGCAGGGCAACGGCGAGATCGAGATTTCCATCATCGGCCCGTGGCTGCACACCATCCTGTTCGAAGTGCCGGTGCTGGCCATCGTCAACGAAGTCTACTTCCGCCGCACCCAGCCGCGGCCCGACCTGGCCGAAGGCCGCCGCCGGCTGGAAGCCAAGCTGGCGCTGCTGAAGACCCCCGCACAGGTCGATTGCGTGATCGCCGACTACGGCACGCGCCGGCGCTTCTCGCGCGACTGGCAGGAAGAGGTGCTGCTGACCATGCGGCGGCTGCTGGGTCCGCAACTGGCGGGCACCAGCAACGTCCACTTCGCGCGCCTGCACAATATGGTGCCGCTGGGCACGATGGCGCATGAGTACCTCCAGGCCTGCCAGGCGCTGGGGCCGCGGCTGCGCGATTCGCAGGTCTTTGCGCTGGAACGCTGGGCGCGTGAGTACCGTGGCGACCTGGGCATCGCGCTGTCGGATACCTATGGCTTCGACGCCTTCCTGCGCGACTTCGACCTGTATTTCTGCAAGCTCTTCGACGGCGTGCGCCATGATTCCGGCGATCCGGTGCTGTGGGGCGAGCGCATGGTGGCCCACTATGCCGCCAACCGCGTCGACCCGCGCACCAAGACGCTGATCTTCAGCGACAGCCTGGACATCCCGCGCGTGATCGAGCTGTATCAACGCTTCCATGGCCGCTGCCGGCTGGCGTTCGGCGTCGGCACCAACCTGACCAACGACCTGGGCTACACGCCGCTGCAGATCGTGCTGAAGATGGTGCGCTGTAACGGACAGCCGGTGGCCAAGCTGTCGGACACGCCGGAAAAGACCATGTGCGACGATCCCGGCTACCTGGCCTACCTGCGCCAGGTGTATTCGGTGCCGTCCGCCGCTTAGCGACATTCAACCGGTGCGTCGGCCGCGACACCATGCTGGCGCGGCGCTCGCCCCTATAATCGGCGCATCGCGCTTTTGCGCCTAGCTATCCCAGCCCGCCCTATGGAAACCAACGACGCCCGCGACCGCATCTTTGCCCGCATCCGAGCCGCCCAGGGCAGGCCGGCACGGCCGAGCGCGGGCGAGCGCGGCGCCGTCGCCGATTACCTGGCTCGCCACCCGCAGGGCCCGCGTCCGGCCGCCATGCCTGACCTGGCCGAAGCCTTCCTGGCGCAGGCGCAGCGCATGGCCTCGACCGTGGACCGCGTCGCGACCATGCAAGACGTGCCCGCGGCCACCGCGCGTTATCTCGACAGCCTCCAACTGTTGCGGCGCGCGATCGCGTGGGACGAATTCGGCCCGCTGCCGTGGCAGGCCGCGGGCCTAGCCGTGGAATGCCGCCCGCCGGTGCGCGACGCCGTGGCCGACCGCGAGCACGGCGACCTGGTCGGCATCACCGGCTGCTTCTGTGCGATCGCCGAGACCGGCTCGCTGATGCTGCTGTCCGGCCCTGCCACCTTCGCCTCGGCCGCGCTGCTGCCCGAGACCCATGTGGCGGTGGTGCCGCGCTCGCGCATCGTCGCCGGCCTGGAAGACGCGTTTGCGCTGGTGCGCAGCGAACGCGGCGAGCTGCCGCGTGCGACCAATATCATCAGTGGGCCCTCGCGCACGGGCGATATCGAGCAGACCATCGTGCTCGGCGCCCACGGCCCGTACCGCGTGCATGTGATCGTGGTCGACGGGACCTGAGCCACATGGCGCGGACCGGCGCGCCGCAATCCGCAAAATGCACGCCGCCAGGGTAATCGCGGCAGGGCCTTGCATTACACTTGCAGGCTTGCCCGCGCGCCTTGGCATCATCCTGTGCGCGCCCCATGATTGCTGTATTTCCGAGGAGATCCTGCCTGATGCGACGTGCCTCCGTGCTGTTGCCGCTGCTGGCCATGCTGGCCGCCTTTCCCGCCGCCGGCCATGCCGCCGGGCTCGACGGGGCGTCGCTGTCGCCGCTGTGGGGGCTGCCTTTTGCCGGCATCCTGCTGTCGATTGCACTGTGGCCGCTGCTGGGGCCGAAGTTCTGGCACCACCATTACGGCAAGATCGCCGCCGGCTGGGGACTGCTGTTCCTGCTGCCATTCGCGTTCGTGTTCGGCACGCATGCCGCCGCGGTCAGCGCCGTGCATGCGCTGCTGGCCGAGTACATTCCGTTCATCGCGCTGATCACCACGCTCTATATCGTTGCCGGCGGCATCTGCGTGCGCGGCAACCTGCACGGCACGCCGGGGCTCAATACCGGCATCCTGGCGCTGGGGACGGTCCTGGCCAGCTTGATGGGCACCACCGGCGCGGCCATGCTGCTGATCCGGCCGCTGCTGCGCGCCAATGACAACCGCCGCCATGTGGCGCACGTGGTGGTGTTCTTTATCTTCCTGGTGGCCAATGCCGGCGGCTCGCTGACGCCGCTGGGCGACCCGCCGCTGTTCCTCGGCTTCCTCAAGGGCGTGGACTTCTTCTGGACCCTGCGCAATATCTTCCCGGAGACGCTATTTATTTGCGTAGCACTGTTGCTGCTGTTCTATCTAGTTGACCGGTACTACTTCCACAACAAGGAAGAGGAACTGCCGCCGCGCCATGACCCTACCCCGGATTCCGGCGGCATCGCCATCGAAGGCAAGTTCAATTTCGTGCTGCTGCTGGCCGTGGTCGGCCTGGTGCTGATGAGCGGGCTGTGGCAGCCGGGGGTCTCGTTCGACATCCTCGGCACCGAGGTGCCGCTGCAGGCCGCGGTGCGCGACGGCCTGCTGGTGGTGGTGGCCGTGGTGTCGCTGCTGGCCACGCCGCGTGCGGCGCGCGTGGGCAATGAATTCAACTGGGAGCCGATTCTCGAGGTCGGCAAGCTGTTCGCCGGCATCTTCCTGACCATCATTCCCGTCATTGCGATGCTGAAGGCCGGCACTGACGGGGCGTTTTCGGGGGTGATCCGCGCGGTCAGCGACGCCAACGGGCAGCCGGTCGACGGCATGTATTTCTGGGCGACGGGCGTGCTGTCGTCCTTCCTGGACAACGCGCCGACCTACCTGGTGTTTTTCAATACCGCCGGTGGCGATGCCGCCACGCTGATGACGCGCGATGCCTCGACGCTGGCGGCGATCTCTGCCGGGGCAGTGTTCATGGGCGCCAACACCTATATTGGCAATGCCCCCAACCTGATGGTCAAGGCCATTGCCGAGAACCGTGGCGTGCGCATGCCGAGCTTTTTCGGCTACATGTTGTACTCCGGCATTTTCCTGGTGCCGCTGTTCGTCATCATGACCTTCCTCTTCTTCCATATCTGATGCCATGAAGCCGTCCGTCCTGGTCACCCGCGCCATCTATCCCGAAGTCATCGCGCACCTGGCGCAGTATTTCGATGTCGACGACAACCAGCAGGACGCGGTGCTCGACGCCGCGGCGCTGCAGGCGCGGCTGGCGGGCAAGGCCGGCGTGCTGGCCAACGCCGCCGACCGCATCGACGGCAATGTCATTGCCGGGCTGCCGTCGCTGCGCGCCGTGTGCAACATGGCGGTCGGCTACAACAACCTGGATTTGCCGGCGCTGACGGCGGCGGGCATCGTCGCCACCAATACGCCGGACGTGCTGACGGAGACCACCGCCGACTTTGGCTGGGCCCTGCTGATGGCGACCGCGCGCCGCGTCACCGAGGCCGAGCACTACCTGCGCGCCGGCAAGTGGCAGCGCTGGAGCTACGACATGCTGGTCGGCATGGACCTGTACGGCAGCACGCTCGGCATCCTGGGTATGGGCCGCATCGGCCAGGCGCTGGCGCGGCGCGCGGGCGGGTTTGGCATGAACGTGCTGTACCACAACCGCAGCCAGCTGCCGGCCGACACCGAGCGCGCGCTCAACGCGCGCTATGTCAGCAAGGAAGACCTGCTGCGCCAGTCGGACCACCTGCTGCTGGTGCTGCCCTATGGCCCGCAAAGCCACCACGCCATCGGCGCCGCCGAGCTGGCGCTGATGAAGCCGACCGCGACGCTGGTGAACCTGGCACGCGGCGGCATCGTCGACGACGCCGCGCTGGCGCAGGCGCTGCGTGACAAGCGCATCTTCGGCGCCGGGCTGGATGTGTTCGAGGGCGAGCCCTCGGTTCACCCGGACCTATTGACCGTGCCCAACGTCGTGCTGACCCCGCATATCGCCAGCGCGTCCGAGAAGACCCGCCGCGCCATGGCCATGCTGGCCGCCGACAACCTGATTGCAGCCCTCGACCAGGGGCCGCAGGCCGGCCATCCGCCGACCGTGATCAATCCCGAAGTAATGCCGCACCGCCGTTGAGCCCGGCGCAGCGCTTCGTCAACCGCATGTCTCTCGCATGAACCTGATTCCGTTCCTGACGCTGGCCGCGGCGCTGCTCGCGGTCGTCCTGCTGGCTATTTTATTGCTGCGGCAGCAGGGGGCCTCGTCCGGGGCCGGCATGGCGCGGCAGCTCGACGAGATGCGGCAGGACCACGCGCGCGGCATGGAGCGCCTGGAGCGCGAGGTGCGCACCGAGGTGGCCGAGGCCGCGCGCGGCAGCCGCGGCGAATCGGCGCAGCAGATGCTGCGCTTCCAGCAGGCGCTGTCGTCGCAGCTGACCGGCATCGCCACCTTGCAGAACAACCAGATCGACACCTTCGCCCAGCAACTGGCCAAGCTGACCGAGAGCAACACCCAGCAGCTCGAGCAGGTGCGCCAGCAGCTGATGCTGCAAGCGCAGCAGGCGCGCGACGAGCAGGGCGGCACGCTGCGCCGCTTCGGCGACGGGTTGCAGCAGCAGTTGGCGCAATTGTCCGAAGCCAACGAGCGGCGCCTGGGCGAGGTCCGCGCCACGCTTGAGAAAAAGCTGCAGGACATCGAGGCCAACAACGCCGCCAAGCTCGAAGAAATGCGCCGCACCGTCGATGAAAAACTGCACGCGACGCTGGAGCAGCGCCTGGGCGAATCGTTCCGGCTGGTGTCGGACCGTCTCGAGCAGGTGCATCGCGGCCTGGGCGAAATGCAGGTGCTGGCGCAGGGCGTGGGCGACCTGAAGAAGGTGCTGACCAACGTGAAGTCGCGCGGTACCTGGGGCGAGGTGCAGCTGGAAATGCTGCTGGAGCAGATGCTGACGCCGGAGCAGTACGGCAAGAACGTCGAGACCGTGCGCAACTCGGGCGCGCGGGTCGAGTTCGCCATCCGCCTGCCCGGCAGGGCCGCGGGCTCGGACAACGCGCCGGTCTGGCTGCCGGTCGACGCCAAGTTTCCCAAGGAACAGTACGAGCGCCTGGTGGACGCGCAAGAGCGGGGCGATCCGGACGGCGTGCTGGCGTTCGGCCGCGAACTGGAAGCGGCGCTGCGGCGCGAGGCCCAGACCATCGCCGAAAAATACCTGGCGCCGCCGCAGACCACGGATTTTGCCATCCTGTTCCTGCCGACCGAAGGCCTCTACGCCGAGGTGCTGCGCCGTCCCGGCCTGACCGACCAGCTGCAGCGCGACTACCGCGTGACCGTGGCCGGGCCGACCACGCTGACCGCGCTGCTGAACAGCCTGCAGATGGGATTTCGCACCCTCGCGCTGGAAAAGCGCTCGAGCGAAGTGTGGGAAGTGCTGGGTGCAGTCAAGACCGAGTTCGGCAAGTTCGGCGACGTGCTGGCCAAGACCCGCGATACGCTCGAGCGTGCCGCGCGCAATATCGAACAGGCGGAAGTGCGCACGCGGCAGATGGCGCGCAAGCTGCGCACGGTGGAAGCCCTGCCGGGCGAGGCCGCGCAGCAGTTGCTCGGCCTTGGTCTCGAAACGCCGGTGGACGGCGCGCCGGAAAGCACGGAAAACAGCCAGCCTTGACCGTGCGGCAAGACAGGTATCTGAGAGAAGCGGGAAGGGCGGCCGGCTTGGCGCCCGGCCGCGACTGACCTGGCGCCGTTCAGCGGTCTTCTTCGGGGGACAACTCGCGCACGTGGACTTCGATCCCGCCGAAGCGGGCGGCCACCCAGTTGTAGGCCTTGCAGGCCAGCCACAGCAGGCCGAAGCCGATCAGCGCATTGAGGATGATGGCGCTGAAGACGGTGATGGCCGGCAGGTCACCATAGCGGACGAAGGTGACAAACAGGCCCAGCGACACGATCGGCAGCGAGAAGCACAAGTAGACCAGCACCAGCGCGCGGGCGGTCTTGACGGGGTGGAGGTACGCGATCTCCTGATTCATGACGGGGGATACTCGAATGTTTCTGAATCGTGCGCCAAGTGTAGCGATTGGCCGATGCCAAGCATAGTCCGGCGGCCGCGGGGCCGCCGAAAGCCGCGCGACAACCGCGCGCCGATGGCAAATGTGCAGCACAAAAACGACACATTGCTACCGCCGCGTAGCGAATGGTTGCGCGCGACCCGCCGTAACGGCGTTAAACCAGCCCGTCGAACAGCATCACCTCGACCGCGTCGCCGGCCTTGACCGAATCCTGCTCGTGGCCGAGCACGATAAAGCAGTTGGCCTCGCTCATCGAGCGCAGCACGCCGGAGCCCTGCTGGCCGGTGATGCGCACTTCCCACTCGCCGTCGCCAGCGCGCGCCAGGATGCCGCGCTGGTATTCGGTGCGCCCCGGCTTCTTGCGGATGGCCTGCGCGCTGCGCACGCGCAGCAGCGGCAGCGGCGGCACGCTGGCGCCCATCTGCCGGTGCAGCGCGGCGCGTACGAAATGGTAGAAGGTGACCATCACCGCCACCGGATTGCCGGGCAGGCCGAACAGCAGCGCCGAGTGGGCGTTCGCGCCGTTGGCCTGGATGCGCCCGAACGCCATCGGCCGGCCCGGGCGCATGGCGATCTTCCAGAACGTGACATCGCCCAGGCGCGCCATGATCTGCTTGGTGTAGTCAGCCTCGCCGACCGAGACGCCGCCCGAGGTGATGACCGCGTCGGCGCTTTCGCACGCGGTGCGGAACGCGGCTTCGAGCGCATCGGGGTGGTCGCGCACCACGCCCATGTCGAGCAGGTCGACGTTCATCCGGCGCAGCATGCCGTGCAGCGTGTAGCGGTTGGAGTCGTAGACGCAGCCGGGGTCGAGCGGCTCGCCGATCGAGCGCAATTCGTCGCCGGTGGAGAAAAACGCCACGCGCAGGCGCCTGCGCACCCGCACCTCGGCCACGCCGAGCGACGCCAGCAGCCCCAGGTCGGCCGGCTGCAGGATGCGCCCGGCCTGCAGCGCGGCCTGGCCGCGGGCCAGGTCCTCGCCGCGCAAACGCCGGTTGTCGCCGATGCGGACGCAGTCGGCGGCAAAGCGGATGCGCGCGCCGTCGGCCACGGTCTCGACGAACTCCTGCGGCACCACGGTATCGCAGCCCGCCGGCATCACGGCGCCGGTCATGATGCGCACCGCCTGCACGGCGGTAGGGGCCAGCGCGCCGGCGCCGCCGGCCATGGCGCTGCCGATCACCTCGAGCTCGACCGTGGTGGTCTGCGCCGCGGCCAGCGCCGCGCCCTGGAAGGCATAGCCATCCATTGCCGAGTTGTCATGGGCCGGCACGTCGATGGTCGAGACGATGTCCTCGGCCAGCACGCGGTCCAGCGCACTGCGGATCGGCAACTGCTCGATGCCGCGCACCGGCTCGACCACCTCGCCGATGATGCGGTTGGCGTGGTCCACCGGCAGTGCCGTGGGATCGTAGTCGGACAAGCAGGAAATGACGGATTGCAGGGAGGGCATGGTGGCTCGGCAGGGATTCAGCGCGTTTCGTGCGTGCGCAGTTCGTCCAGGGTGTTGATATTGGCGAAGGCCGCAGCGTCGTCGAACAGCACTTCGGCCAGCCGGTGCGAGGCGGCCCAGGTCTCGATCTTGCGGCCGCCCCCGGAAAGGTAAGCCACCAGGCTGTCGAGCGCACTGACCGGCATCAGGCAGAACACCGGTTGGGACTGGCGCCGGCCGTCCTGGTCCAGCGTGACCGGGATCGCCAGCTCGGCGCCTTCGGCCTCGATCGCCTGCGCCAGGCGCGCCACCAGGTCGGTCGGCAGGAACGGCGAATCACACGGCGCGCTCACCATCCACGAAGTCGTGCATTGCTCCAGGCCGGCCAGCATGCCGGCGAGCGGACCGGCGAAGTCGGGGACGCTATCGGTGTAGACCGGCACGCCGAAGGATTCATAGGCGGCCAGGTTGCGGTTGGCGTTGATCATCAGCGCGCCCACCTGCGGGGTGAGCCGCATCATCGTGTGCATGGCCATCGGCGTGCCGCGCAGCGGCTGCAAGCCCTTGTCGGTGCCGCCCATGCGGCTGCCCCTGCCGCCTGCGAGGATCAGGCCGGTGATGTCGTCGCGTGCAATCATGGATGGGAGGTGCGGCGGGTTCAGCCGCCGATATAGGACATCTCGATCTTGCGCTCGGCGCGTCTTGCCCGCACTGCGGGGTCGCCGCGCTGCTCGGAATAGTTGTCGGAGCGGCCCTGCCACACCTGGGCGATCGCGTTGGAGATTTCCAGGTCGCTGTAGCCGCCGCGCAGCAGCGCGCGCAGGTCGAAGCCCTCGGTGGCGAACAGGCACAGGTAGAGCCGGCCTTCGGTGGACAGCCGGACGCGGCTGCAGTCGCCGCAGAAGGCGTGGGTGACGCTGGAAATCACGCCGATCTCGCCGGCGCCGTCGCGGTAGCGCCAGCGTTCGGCGGTTTCGCCCGAATAATTGGCCTGGACCGGTTCGAGCGGGAATTCGGCATCGATACGCTTGACCACGTCGGCCGACGGCAGCACTTCATCCATCTGCCAGTGGTTGCTGGCGCCGACGTCCATGAACTCGATCAAGCGCAGGATGATGCCGCTGTGGCGGAAGTGGCGCGCCATCGGCACGATTTCCTGGTCATTGGTGCCGCGCTTGACCACCATGTTGACCTTGATCGGCGCCAGCCCCACGGCTTGCGCGGTCTCGATGCCGTGCAGCACGTCGGCGACGGCGAAGTCGACGTCGTTCATGCGGCGGAAGGTGGCGTCGTCGATCGCGTCCAGGCTGACGCTGACCCGCGTCAGGCCCGCGTCGCGCAGCGCGCGCGCCTTGCGCGCCAGCAGCGAGGCGTTGGTGGTGAGCGTCAGGTCCAGCGGCTTGCCCGACACGGTCTCGATCTTCGCCAGCATCTCGACCAGGTGCTCGATGTTCTTGCGCAACAGCGGCTCGCCCCCGGTCAGGCGGATCTTCTCGACGCCGTGGGCAACGAACAGGCGCGCGGTGCGCTCGATTTCCTCGAAGCTCAGCAGTTCGGAATGCGGCAGGAAGGTGTAGTCCTTGTCGAACACTTCCTTGGGCATGCAGTAGACGCAGCGGAAGTTGCAGCGGTCCGTCACCGAAATGCGCAGGTCGTGCAATGGCCGGCCACGGCTGTCGGCCACCAGACCGGTCGGCGCAACCAGGTTGCCGGGAATGCTGGGCGTCATCGAGCGGTAGCGATGGTCGCGCAGGTCGAAAATCGGGATGACGGATTCGGTCATGGCCTGTGGGTGGGCGCGGCGTCCGGGAAGCGGCCGGCGCAAGGCGAAAAGGCGATGCGACGGGGGCGCTCGGGGGCCGGATGCATTCTGCTGCCATTCTAGCCGAGGCGGGGGCGGGGCATCCGCATCCCCCGGTGATGACGGGGATTCCCGCGCCCGCCGCCCATAAAAAAAGGGGACGGCCAGGCCGTCCCCTCTTGCTTTCGCTGCAGCGCAGCGGCGTCGCTTACTGCTGCGATGCCATCTGCACTTCGCGGCTGCCGGTTTCCACCAGGATCATCGGACCCTGGGGCAGCGGCGGCAACGGCTTGCGCTCGCGCGGCACGCGCGGGGCCGGCACGATGCGGGCAGCGGCTTCCTGCGCCGTGCGCAGCTTGTCGCTGTCGGTCTGGACCCATTGCAGGCCGGCGGTGGCCAGCATCGGCTCCAGATTTTCCAGCGCTGCCGGGGCCGCGGCGGCGACCGGAGTCGGGGTCGGAACGACCGGCTCGGCTACCGGAACGGTTTCCGCGACCGGCGCGGGCACGGGCTCCGGCGCGGATGCCGGTGCCGGTGACGGTGCAGCGGCCGGCACGACCGGCACGGCTGTCTCGACCGCCGCGCTGACGGCGGGCTCGGCGATGGCTTCGGCGGCAACGGCCTCGGTCACCGCCACGGCCACCGGAGTGACAGCTTCAGCAGGTGCGGCAGCTTGCGCGGCCACTGGCTGGGCCGCCGGGGCGGGTTCCGCGGCCGGGGCCGGCGTCACCTCTGCCGGCACGGCGATGCGGAGGGCTTCGACGGGTTCGGCCGCAGCTTGCGCGGTCACGGCCGCTTGCGGCGCGGGCTCGGCTGGCACGTCCGCTTCGGCGCTGGCCGGGGCGAAGTCTTCGGGAGCGCCTTCGCCTTCACCCGGCGCGCCCTGCACCGACTCGTCGCGTTCGCGGCGATAACGGTTGCGGCCACGGCGGTTGCGGCGACGGCGTTCCTCGCCTTCGGCGGTCTCGGCGGCACCTTCGGCGCCTTCCGGCAGTTCGGCGCGGGCGTGGATGTCTTCCGTCACGGCCTCGGGCAGCACGCCCAGGGCCTGGGCGGCAGCGATGGCTTCCGGCTGCGGCGCTTCACCGGCTTCGGCTTCGCGCAGTTCGCTGCGCTCGCGCTGGCGTTCGCGCTGGCGCTCGCGGCGTTCCTGGTTGCGGTCGCGGCGGCCTTCCTGGCGCGCCTCGGCGCGTTCGCCCTGGGCGCGCTCAGCCGGCATGGCCTCGGCCTGGCGCGCCACGGCCGGCGTCGCCTGGCCTTCACCTTGCTGGCGCGGCTGGCGGCCGTGGCGTTCGCCACGGCCCTCGCGCGGCTCGCCGCGCTCCCCGGCGGCCTGGCGTTCGCCACGCTCGGCGCGTTCGCCACGCTCGGCGCGTTCACCACGTTCACCGCGCTGGCCGCGGCCCTGGCGCTCGCCACGTTCGCCGCGCTCGGTGCGTTCGCCACGCTCGCCGCGCTGGCCGCGGCCTTCGCCACGCGGACCGCGCTCACGGCGCCCATCCGCGCTGCGGGTTTCCGCGGCGGCTACGGGCTTGGCCGGCTCCGCCACCGGCGGGGTGGCCGGGCGGGCACCGAACAGGCCCTTCAGCCAGGCGATGAAGCCGCCGGCTTCCACCGGCTTGGTGGCCGGCACGGGCGGGGCCACGGGCGCTGCTTCCGGGCGCGGGGCGCGCTCGGGGCGCGGCACCGAAACCGGGGCGGGCTGCTCAGGCGTGATGCCCTTGACCGCGGCTTCCTGGCGCGGCTTGGCTTCTTCCTTGCGGCGGCTGCTGTAGCTGGTGTCGGCTTCCAGTTCCTTCGCGGCAGCCTCGGCCATCTTGTAGCTGGCGGTGCTGTCTTCCAGGCGCGGATCGTCGTGGCGCAGGCGCTCCAGCTTGTAGTGCGGCGTTTCCAGGTGCTTGTTGGGAATCAGCAGCACGTTGACCTTGAAGCGCAGCTCGATCAGGTTGATTTCCTGGCGCTTCTCGTTCAGCAGGAAGGCGGCAACCTCCACCGGCACCTGGCAATGGATGGCGGCGGTGTTTTCCTTCATCGCCTCTTCCTGGATGATGCGCAGCACCTGCAGGGCGGACGATTCGGTATCGCGGATATGGCCGGTGCCGTTGCAGCGCGGGCAAGTGATGTGCGAGCCCTCGGACAGCGACGGACGCAGGCGCTGGCGCGACAGCTCCATCAGGCCGAAGCGGCTGATCTTGCCCATCTGCACGCGCGCGCGGTCGTGGCGCAGCGCGTCCTTCAGGCGCGTTTCCACGTCCTTCTGGGCCTTGCCCGACTCCATGTCGATGAAGTCGATCACGATCAGGCCGCCCAGGTCGCGCAGGCGCAGCTGGCGGGCGATTTCGTCGGCAGCCTCCAGGTTGGTGCGCAGCGCGGTTTCCTCGATGTCGGCGCCCTTGGTGGCGCGGGCCGAGTTCACGTCGACGGAGACCAGCGCCTCGGTGTGGTCGATCACAATGGCGCCGCCCGAGGGCAGCATCACCATGCGCGAATAGGCCGACTCGATCTGGTGTTCGATCTGGAAGCGCGAGAACAGGGGCACGTCGTCCCGGTACTTCTTCACGCGGTTCATGTTGTCAGGCATCACCACGCTCATGAAGGCGCGGGCCTGTTCGTAGATCTCGTCGGTGTCGATCAGGATCTCGCCGATATCCGGCTGGAAATAGTCGCGGATCGCGCGAATGACCAGGCTGGATTCCAGGTAGATCAGCAGCGGCGCCTTGTTGTCGCCGGCGGCGCCGTCGATGGCCTTCCACAGTTGCAGCAGGTAGTTCAGGTCCCACTGCAGTTCCTCGGCCGAGCGGCCGATGCCGGCGGTGCGGGCGATGATGCTCATGCCTTCCGGCACCTGCAGCTGCGCCATGGTCTCGCGCAGTTCCTGGCGGTCCTCGCCCTCGATGCGGCGCGATACGCCGCCGCCGCGCGGGTTGTTCGGCATCAGCACCAGGTAGCGGCCGGCCAGCGAGATGAACGTGGTCAGGGCCGCGCCCTTGTTGCCGCGCTCTTCCTTCTCGACCTGGACGATCAGTTCCTGGCCTTCATGCAGGGCGTCCTGGATGCGCGCATTGCGCACGTCGATGCCTTCCTTGAAGAAGGCGCGGGCGACTTCCTTGAACGGCAGGAAGCCGTGGCGCTCTTCGCCGTAATTGACGAAGCAGGCCTCCAGCGACGGCTCGATGCGGGTGATGACGCCCTTGTAGATGTTGCCCTTGCGCTGTTCGCGCCCGGCAGTCTCGATGTCGATATCGATCAGTTTCTGACCGTCGACGATGGCGACGCGCAATTCCTCCTGTTGCGTCGCGTTGAACAGCATGCGTTTCATCGCAATACCTCACTCCAGTGTCGCGGGTGGCACCGTCTGGGCGGTGTCCGCGGCGATCCATGGAGCACGCGAGGGAGCGAGCGAGGCGCGAGAATTGCCGGAAAGCGCCGCTGTGCAAGACATGCGAGCGGCTGGGCGCGGGTGAAAGAGAGCGATGACGTCGGGGTAACGACCGCAGGGCAGGAGAGGACACCGGAGGCTGCTCTTGCGCAGACATCCGGCGCATTCCTGCGCCGGAGGCGATGCTGGACGCCGGCGCAACCAGCGCCGGCGGCATCGCGGCCGGCCGCGGAAGGCCTAGACGCGTCAAAGAGCAAATTTTTCGGACACGGCATGGTTGCCGTTGCTGCCTGACTTCTCCTGGCGGGCGCACCTACTACTTCTTGGAGTTCTGCGACCGGGCGCCGGTAACTTCCAGTCAGGCGGCAGCTCAACCTGCCGGCCGGCACCGTTTCCCGGTGCGGGCGGGACTTCTCTCACCGAAGCGGATGCCGGCTGCGGCATCCGCCCTTAAATTCTGTTTTACCTGAACACTCAGTTCCCACGTCACCGCCTGCCCGTGCCGAAGCCACCTTTGGGCGACTTCCTGCATGCCGGCGGCACCGTGCGTGCTGCTATTTGCTGCCATTTGCCCGTCTGGCGCTTGGCGGAACGCGAAGTTGCGGGAGACGGGCGGGGCTGGCGGCAACCCCAAGTGTAGAATGCGAAAAATCGAATAAAACTCGAGATCGATCGCTTACACAGGTCTTGCGCTGCCGGCCACATGCCGGAACAGCGAGGAAATTATATTGAAAATGAATGAGTTACGCCATCAAATTGAAAAGGCGGCCGAAGCTGCGCCGGCCAGCCCCCAGGTGGCGTATGTCACGATTGACGAAGGCTCCGAAGGGCAGCGCATCGACAACTTCCTGTTGAAAGTCGCCAAGGGGGTCCCCAAGAGTCACATCTACCGGGTGCTTCGCTCCGGCGAGGTGCGCGTCAACAAAGGGCGGATCGACGCCACGTATCGGCTCCAGTCGGGGGACGTCGTGCGCATCCCGCCAATGCGGGTGGCGGCGCCTGCGCAATCCGGGGCCGCCATGGTGCCGGCCGGGGAATTCCCGGTATTGTTCGAAGACGACCACCTGCTGGTCATCAACAAGCCGGCCGGCGTCGCCGTGCATGGCGGCTCGGGGGTCGCGTTCGGCGTGATCGAGCAACTGCGCCGCGCCAGGCCGCACGCCAAGTTCCTGGAACTGGTGCACCGGCTCGACCGCGAGACCTCCGGCATCCTGGTGCTGGCGAAGAAGCGCTCGGCGCTGGTCCACCTGCATGAACAGATTCGCGCCAACGCGATGGACAAGCGTTATTTCGCCTGCGTCGCCGGCGCGTTCCTCAACGCCCGCCAGCACGTGAAGCTGCCGCTATATAAGTACAGCACTCCGGACGGCGAGCGCCGGGTGAGGGTCCAGGCCGACGGGCTGGCCTCGCATACCGTGTTCAACCGGGTCGAGGCCTTCCCGGGTTTCACGCTGCTGGAGGCTGAACTGAAAACCGGCCGCACGCACCAGATCCGCGTCCACCTGGCGCATTCGGGTTTCCCGATTGTCGGCGACGAAAAATATGGCGATTTCACGCTGAACAAGGCGCTGGCGCGTTCCGGGGCCAGGCCCGGCATCAAGCGCATGTTCCTGCACGCGCACCGGCTGGTGTTTATCCATCCGGCCACTGGCGAACCGCTCTCCGTGGAAGCGCCCTTGCCCGACGAATGCGTCGGATTCCTGCAACAATTGCGTGAGCTGCACGCCCCGGAGTAGGGTAGTGCCTCAAACGCCACAAGGATTTCCATGGCCAGGCAACAATTTGACCTGATCGTTTTCGACTGGGACGGGACGCTGATGGACTCGACCCCGACCATCGCCAAGTGCATCCAGTTGGCCAGCCGGGACCTGGGCCTGCCCGTGCCGGACGACAGCGCCGCCAGTCACGTCATCGGGTTGGGACTCAAGGATGCGCTGTCGTATGCGGTGCCGACCCTGGACCCCGCCGACTATCCGCGGCTGGCCGAGCGCTACCGCTACCATTTCCTGACCCGCGACGCCGATCTCGTACTGTTCGACGGCGTGCGCGACATGCTCGAAACCCTGCGCGGAGAACACTATTTTCTTGGCGTGGCCACCGGCAAGACCCGCGTCGGGCTGCAGCGCGCGCTGGCGGCCAGCGGCCTGACCGCGCTGTTCGATGCCACCCGCTGTGCCGACGAGACCTTCTCCAAGCCGCATCCGGCCATGCTGCACGAACTGACGCGCGAACTCGGCCAGGACGTGGAGCGCACGGTGATGATCGGCGACACTACCCATGACCTGCAGATGGCGGCCAACGCCGGTGCCAAGGGGCTTGGGGTCTGTTACGGAGCACACCCCGCCGAGTCGCTGCGCGCCATGGCGCCGGTGCACTGCGCCAGTTCGATCGCCGACCTCACCGAGTGGCTGCTGGCCCATGCCTGACGCACCCTCCGGCCAGGCGCCGGTACGGCTGTGTGCCGCGGATGCGTTGCAGGAGGGCGGACTTGGCATACGTTTCTCGGTTGCGGTCGACCGGCGCGAAATCAGCGCCTTCGTGGTGCGTTTCGATGGCGTTGCCCATGCGTACCTGAACCAGTGCGCGCACGTGCCGATGGAACTGGACTGGCAGGAGGGACGGTTCTTCGATGCCTCGGGCCTATACTTGATGTGCGCCACACATGGCGCGGTGTACGCGCCGGATAGCGGCGAGTGCGTCGGCGGTCCCTGCCGCGGCGCCGCCCTGGCCAAGCTGCACGTCGAAGAGCGCGATGGCCAGGTCTACTGGCTGCCGCGGGCGCCGTACCGCGCGGCCGAGCCTTCAGGCGGTGCCTGAATGGATTTCCACGAGCGATTTGCATGACAGAACAACAGAAACCGCCTTCGGGTGAGCTGAATGAACCGGGGCAGGGGGACGAGCGCAAGCCCGTCGGAGAGGCCGGGTCGGCCGCGGCCGGGGCCGCGCCCGTGCCGGAGTCCGAGCGCCTGGTGACGGCGCCGCATGCCGATTTTCCGCTGGAGGATGAACTCCGCGCGGGCGATGATGCCACGCGGCGCGAAGCGCGCGAGCGCAAGGCGCGCCTGGCCGCCGCCACCAGTAGCGGACAAGTGGGCGGACAGGTGGGCGGAGGCTGGGAGCGCGATGTGCTTGAAAAGGTGCTCACCGCATCGCTGCGCGAGCAGCGCGCGGCGCGGCGCTGGCGCATCTTCTTCCGCCTGGTAACGCTGGGCCTGCTGGCGCTGATCCTGTTCGCGGTGTTCGACTTCAAGGGCGATGGCGCCCTTACCGCCTCGGGCCGCCACACCGCCATGGTCACGCTGGAAGGCGAAATCGCCGCCGGCACGCCGGCAAGCGCCGAAGCGATCAATGCCTCCTTGCAGGCGGCCTTTGCCGATCACAACGCCGCCGGCGTCATCCTGAAGATCAATTCGCCCGGCGGCTCGCCCGTGCAGGCCGGCCTCATCAACGACGAGATCCACCGCCTGCGCGGCCTCTACCCCTCCAAGCCGCTTTATGTGGTGGTCGAGGAAATCTGTGCGTCCGGCGGCTATTATGTGGCGGCGGCGGCCGACAAGATCTATGTCGACAAGGCCAGCATCGTCGGCTCGATCGGCGTGCTGATGGATGGCTTCGGCTTTACCGGGCTGATGGACAAGCTGGGCGTGGAGCGCCGGCTCTACACCTCGGGGGCCAACAAGGGCATGCTCGACCCGTTCTCGCCGCAGGTGCCGAAGCAGAAGGCCTTTGCCGAAGCGATGCTCAAGCAAATCCACCAGCAGTTTATCGACGTGGTCAAGGAAGGGCGCGGCGACCGGCTCAAGGACGACCCTGAGCTGTTCTCCGGCCTGTTCTGGTCGGGCGAGCGCAGCGTCGCGCTGGGGCTGGCCGACGGCCTGGGCAGTGCCGATTACGTGGCGCGCGACCTGTTCAAGGCCGAGGACATCGTCGACTACACGGTCAAGGAGAACATCGCCGAACGCGTGGCCAAGCGCTTTGGCGCGGCCGTCGGCACGGCGGCGATGAAGACCATGCTGTGGAGTACCGGCATGCAGGGCATGCGCTGAAGCCTGGCGTGACCGGTCAGGATAAAGGGGGCGTTCACGCCCCCTTGTCGTTTTTTGCCGGCCCGCCGCTTGTTATATGGCGAGCAGCGAGAAGATCGCCGGGCGCTTGTGCAGCGCGATCCGCTCGGGGCGCCAGTCCGACAGCGGCAGCGTGACGATGGCCTCGCTGGGCAGGGTCAGGTCCACCGCCACGGAAAGCAGCGTGGTGCCGGCGCAATGCTGGCGCATGGCCTCCAGCAGCGCGCCGTTACGGTATGGCGTTTCGATGAAGACCTGGGTCTGGCTGGCCTTGCGCGAGCGCTGTTCCAGTTCGCGCAGCCGTTGCGCGCGTTCCCCGGCATCGACGGGCAGGTAGCCATTGAAGGCAAAGCTCTGGCCATTCAGGCCCGAGCCCATCACCGCCAGCAGGATCGAACTGGGACCCACCAGCGGCCGCACGCGGATGCCGCGCGCATGCGCCAGCCGCACCAGGTCGGCGCCCGGGTCGGCCACCGCCGGCACGCCGGCTTCGGACAGCAGGCCGCCGTCGCGCCCGGATGCCAGCGGGGCCAGCAGCGCCGCCAGGGCATCGGCGCGCGTATTGACGTTCAGCTCGCGGATTTCGATCTGCTGGATCGGGCGCGCCAGCGGCGCGGTTTCGCCCAGCTTCTTCAGGAAAGCGCGCGCGGTCTTGGCGTTCTCGGCGACGAGGTAGTCCAGGCCGGCTGCAATCTGCTGCACTCCAGCCGGGATCACATCGGCCAGCGGGTCGGCTTCGTCGCGCTTGCCGAGGGTATTGGGGATCAGGTAAAGGGTGCCGCTCATCGTGGGTGGGTGCGGGTCATGCGGTAAGGAGAGGGTAGCCGGCCTGGCGCAGCATGCCGGTCAGCGCGATCAGCGGCAGTCCGACCAGCGCGGTCGGATCGTCGGACTCGACCCGCGCCAGCAGCGTGATGCCCAGTCCCTCGGATTTGGCGCTGCCGGCGACGTCGTATGGGCGCTCCAGTTGCAGGTAGGTTTCGATTTCAGCGTCGGTCAGGTCGCGCAATGTCACGCGGGTCTGCACGTCGGCCAGTTGCGCCGCGCCCGTGCGGGAATCCAGCAGGCACAGCGCCGAGTGGAAGGTGGCGGTGCGCCCCCGCATGCGGCGCAGTTGCGCCACGGCATTGTCGTGCGTGCCCGGCTTGCCCATCTGGGCGCCATCGAGCGTCAGCACCTGGTCCGAGCCGATCACCAGCGCGCCGGGGTGGCGAGTCGCGATAGCCTCGGCCTTGCGCTGCGACAGCCGCAGCGCCGTGGCCTCGGGCGATTCGCCGGCAAGCGGGGTTTCGTCGATGTCCGGCACGGCGACTTCAAAGGGGATGCGCAGCCGTTCCAGCAGTTCGCGGCGGTAGGGCGAGCCGGAGCCGAGGATAAGCCGGGGGCGAGGGTCTGGAGACATAAGTAATAGAATCGGAGCAGGGAGCCAAGTGGCTTCCGGATCAAGGCCTTTGACCTCGGGAAGGTTTACACCGTATAATCGCGCGTTTAGCCGCATCCGCACCCGGGCGCAGTGCCGCCAATGTGCGCGGCCCGCAATCCGTCAGGTGGGGAATGTGGCGAACCCGTCATTGAATTGCGACAGGAGCCCCGCACATGACCCAGCCGATCGACCTGCGCGCGCTTGACCTCTTCGCCATGTGCCGAAAGGGTGAAAGCCTGGCCGGCGACGTGGCGGTGCGGGATTTGCCGCGCATCTTAGCCGAGACCGCCGCGCAAGCGCCAGCCTCGGCACCCGATGAGACGCTTGCCTATACGGCCACCGGCTTCGTGCGCGAAGAGGCGGCCGGGCCCGGCGCCCCGGTGGCGCAGCGGTTGTTCCTCGACGTAACGGTGCAGGGCCGGATGTGGCTGGATTGCCAGCGCTGCCTGGCGCCCTATGCCCAGCCGATCGACACGGCAACGCGTTTCGAGGTGGTGGAAAGCGAAGAGGCCGCCGATGCCGCGCCGGTGGACGACGACGAAGTCGACGTGATCGCCGGCTCGAAACGGTTCTCGCTGCTGGAACTGATTGAAGATGAAGTGCTGCTGGCATTGCCGGTTGCACCCAAGCATGACGTCTGCCCGACGGTGCACGAAAGTCTCGTGACCGGATCGGACGGCGAGGCCCAGCCTGAAGCTGAGCCTGAGCAAGAAAAGCGGCCTTCGCCCTTCGCGGCGCTGGCCGGCCTGAAGAACCGGCACTGAAGCCGCCAACGCGCGGCCTGCAGGGTCTTGCAGGTGAATCTGAAGCATCCGGCCGGGCCCCGGCTACGCCCTGGGCGGGATGCGTGTGTTAATATTGAAAAATTCTCGAAGGAGTCATCATGGCTGTTCAACAGAACAAGAAGTCGCCGTCCAAGCGCGGCATGCACCGTTCGCACGATCACCTGTCGGCCGCGCCGCTGGCAGTCGAGCCGACCACCGGCGAAACCCACCTGCGCCACCATGTGAGCCCGAATGGCTACTACCGCGGTCGCAAGGTCATCAAGACCAAGAACGACTGATAGCTTCGCTAGGCGTGACGTTGCGTCTCGCTCGCGCATGCCTGTAGGTCGGACAATAATCGGTCAGACACAAAAAAGCGGCAAGATCGTTGCCGCTTTTTTGTTGGGCGCTCGGGATTCCCGCCGGGCATGGCGTGCGCCGCCGCGCTATCCGTACCAGGAACAATGACGATCAAAATCGCTATCGACTGCATGGGCGGCGATCACGGTGTTTCCGTGACGGTGCCTGCGGCGATCAGTTTTCTTTCCCGCCACGACGATGCCGAGATGGTGCTGGTCGGCTTGCCCGACGCCATCCGGGCGCAGCTGAAAAAGCTGCACGCGCTGGACCATCCGCGCGTCAGCATCGTCGAGGCCACCGAGGTCATCACCATGGATGACCCGGTCGAGGTGGCACTGCGCAAGAAGCGCGACTCCTCGATGCGCGTTGCCGTCACCCAGGTCAAGGAAGGCCTGGCCGGCGCCTGCATCTCCGCCGGCAACACCGGCGCGCTGATGGCGGTATCGCGCTACGTGCTGAAGACGCTCGAAGGCATCGAGCGGCCGGCCATCGCCACCACCATTCCCAACGAACAGGGCTGGGGCACCACCGTGCTGGACCTGGGCGCCAATGCCGACTGCGAGCCCGAGCACCTGTTGCAGTTCGCGCGCATGGCCGAGGCCATGGTGGCCGTCGTCGATCACAAGGAACACCCCACGGTGGGCCTGCTGAACATCGGCGAGGAAGTCATCAAGGGCAACGAAGTGGTCAAGCGCGCCGGCGAACTGCTGCGCGCCTCGGAGCTGAACTTCTACGGCAACGTGGAGGGCAACGACATCTTCAAAGGCACGACCGACATCGTGGTTTGCGACGGCTTCGTCGGCAATGTGGCGCTCAAGAGCACCGAGGGCCTGGCCAAGATGATCGGCAGCATGATCAAGGAAGAATTTACCCGCTCGTGGTTCACCAAGCTGCTGGCCGCGGTCGCCATGCCAGTGCTGTCGCGCCTGGCCCAGCGGCTCGACCCGGCGCGCTACAACGGCGCCTCGCTGCTGGGCCTGCGCGGGCTGGTGATCAAGAGCCACGGCTCGGCCGATGCCCATTCTTTTGAGTGGGCCATCAAACGCGGGTATGATGCCGCCAAGAATGGCGTGATCGCCCGCATTACCCGGGCTTTCGCCGATAAATCCAGCGCCGCAGGCGGTACCCAACCCGCCCCGGAGACAGAGACGCCTGGCGCGCATCCCAGCCCCCACGTCGCCTGAGCGCCACGCGCGCCGGTCGAGGGTGCCCGCGGGCCATACGATCCGACAATACATGACCAAGTACGCAAAAATCATCGGTACCGGGAGCTACCTGCCTCCGCGGCGCGTGACCAACCATGACCTGGCCGCGCAGCTTGCCGAAAAAGGCATCGAGACCAGCGACGAGTGGATTGTCTCGCGCAGCGGCATCTCGGCACGCCACTGGGCCGAGCCCGATGTGACCAGCAGCGCGCTGGCGGTCAAGGCCGCCGAGCAGGCCATCGAGGCCGCCGGCATCGACCGGCAGGACATCGACCTGATTATCGTCGCCACCTCGACGCCGGACTTCGTGTTCCCCAGCACCGCCTGCATCGTGCAGGAAAAGCTGGGCATCACGAACCAGTGCCCGGCGTTCGACCTGCAGGCGGTGTGCTCTGGCTTTGTGTACGCACTCGCCACGGCCGACAAGTTCATCCGCAGCGGCTCGCACCGCAACGTGCTGGTGATCGGCACCGAAGTGTTCTCGCGCATCCTCGACTTCAACGACCGCACCACCTGCGTGCTGTTCGGCGACGGCGCCGGCGCGGTAGTGCTGGCGGCGTCCGACGAGCCGGGCATCCTGTCCAGCGCCATGCACTCCGACGGCAGCCATGTCGACATCCTGTGCGTGCCGGGCAACGTCGCGGGCGGCAATATCACCGGCAACCCGTTCCTGCACATGGACGGCCAGGCGGTGTTCAAGCTCGCCGTGAACGTGCTCGACAAGGTGGCGCGCGAAGCCATGGAAGCCGCCAGCGTGACCTCGGCCGAAGTCGACTGGCTGATCCCGCACCAGGCCAACATCCGCATCATGCAGGGCACGGCGAAGAAGCTCGGCCTGCCGGCCGAGCGCATGGTCGCCACCGTGCACGAGCACGGCAACACCTCGGCCGCCTCGATTCCGCTGGCACTCGACGTCGCCGTGCGCGACGGCCGCATCCGCCCGGGCCAGACCGTGCTGATGGAAGGCGTGGGCGGCGGCTTCACCTGGGGCGCGGTGCTGCTGCGCATGTGATAAGCGGCCGGCGCCATGGCGTGCCGCGCAGGCATTCCTGCCGCGGCGCCGGCCCGTGATTTCTTGTTAGGGTTTCCATCCGATGAAATTCGCTTTCGTATTTCCTGGCCAGGGTTCGCAGTCGGTCGGCATGCTCAATGCCTTCGCCGACAACGCCGTGGTGCGCGCCACCGTCGAAGAAGCGTCGGCCGCGCTGGGCCAGGATCTCGGCCGCCTGATCGCCGAAGGCCCTGCCGAAGAACTGAACCTGACCACCAATACGCAGCCGGTGATGCTGACCGCCGCCGTGGCGGTCTACCGTGCCTGGCTGGATGCCGGTGGCCCGGCGCCGGCACTGGTGGCCGGCCACAGCCTGGGCGAGTACTCCGCACTGGTGGCCGCGGGCGTGATTCCGTTCGCCGAGGCGGTGCCGCTGGTGCGTTTCCGCGCCCAGGCCATGCAGGAAGCCGTGCCGGTGGGCGAGGGCGGCATGGCCGCGATTCTGGGCCTGTCCGATGACGACGTGCGCGCCGCTTGCGCCGAAGCGTCGGCCGCCGGCGTGGTCGAGGCCGTCAACTTCAACGCCCCGTCGCAGGTGGTGATCGCCGGCCACAAGGGCGCGGTCGAGAAGGCCTGCGAAATCGCCAAGGCCAAGGGCGCCAAGCGCGCGCTGCCGCTGCCGGTGTCGGCGCCGTTCCATTCCTCGCTGCTCAAGCCCGCGTCGGACCGCCTGCGCGAGCGCATGGCCGGCCTCGCGTTCTCGGCGCCGGCGATCCCGCTGGTGAACAACGTCGACGTCGCCATCGTCAACGATCCCGAAGCCATCAAGGATGCGCTGGTGCGCCAGGCCGCCGCGCCGGTGCGCTGGGTGGAGTGCGTGCAGAAGATGGCCGCCGAAGGCATCACGCATGTGATCGAGTGCGGCCCCGGCAAGGTGCTGGCCGGCATGACCAAGCGCATCGACGGCAGCCTGAGCGGCGGCGCGATCTTTGATCCCGCCTCGCTGCAGGAAACGCTGGCGCTGCTGAAGTAAGCAACAGGACAACCGCATGACCAAACTTCTCGATAACCAGATTGCGCTGGTCACCGGCGCGTCGCGCGGCATCGGCCGCGCCATCGCGCTGGAACTGGCCCGCCAGGGCGCCACCGTGATCGGCACCGCCACCAGCGAAGCCGGCGCGGCCGGCATCACCGACTACCTCGGCGCCGAAGGCCTGAAGGGCAGGGGCGCCGTGCTCAACGTCAATGATGCCGCCGCCTGCGACGCGCTCATCGACGAGATCGTCAAGGGCCACGGCGGCATCGGCGTGCTGGTCAACAATGCCGGCATCACTCAGGACCAGCTGGCGATGCGCATGAAGGACGAGGACTGGCTGGCCGTGATCCAGACCAACCTGACTTCGGTGTTCCGCCTGTCGCGCGCGGTGCTGCGCCCGATGATGAAGGCGCGCCAGGGCCGCATCATCAATATCACCTCGGTGGTGGGCTCGGTCGGCAATCCCGGCCAGATGAACTACTCCGCCGCCAAGGCGGGCGTGGCCGGCATGACCCGTTCGCTGGCCGCCGAGATCGGCAGCCGCAACGTGACGGTCAATTGCGTCGCGCCGGGCTTTATCGATACCGACATGACCAAGGCGCTGTCGGAAGAGCAGCATGCTTCGCTCAAGACGCAAATCCCGCTGGGCCGCCTGGGGCAGCCCGAGGATATCGCCAATGCGGTGGCCTTCCTGGCCGGTCCGCAAGCCGCCTACATCACCGGCACCACGCTGCATGTGAACGGCGGGATGTACATGAATTGAGGGTTTTTCGGTAGTGATTTTCCGGCAAGAAGCCGGAAGAAGCTGCCGGAAGTCGTAGTTTTCCGAACCAATCGGGCGCGATTCTTGCAAAGCTTGGCAGGCAGCATTTCTGTTGTGCCAAACCTGCTAAAATGCGCCCACTTTTTGTCGAACTTCCCTGGAGGGTTACATGGACAATATCGAACAACGCGTCAAGAAAATCGTGGCAGAACAGCTTGGCGTGGCCGAGGCAGACATCAAGAACGAATCCTCGTTCGTGAACGATCTCGGTGCGGACTCGCTGGACACGGTTGAACTCGTGATGGCGTTGGAAGATGAATTCGGCATGGAAATTCCCGATGAGGAAGCCGAAAAGATCACGACCGTGCAACAAGCTATCGACTACGCCACCGCGCACGTCAAGGCCTAAGCCCGTCGTCTCTGCATTCCGAGCCACAGAAGGCAGGTGGGCGGGCCGTTGCGGCCGCGCCTTGCTGTTTTCTGTGGCTTTCGTCTGTTCGAAGAAGCAGAATGGAATGTGCTTCGCCGCAGGGCCCGCAGGGCCCGCGGCGCGCAGCTCCGCGTTCCGTTCCCGTTTCACGCACCCGTAGGAAAACATAGTGAGCCGTCGTCGCGTCGTCGTCACTGGGCTTGGCCTTGTGTCTCCGGTCGGAAACACGGTTGCCGAAGGCTGGGCCAACCTGGTAGCCGGCAAGTCCGGCATCGCCACCATCACCAAATTCGATCACTCCGCGCTGTCCGTGCACTTCGCCGGCGAAGTGAAGGGTTTCAATGCCGAGGACTACATCCCCGCCAAGGAAGCCCGCAACATGGATACGTTTATCCATTTCGGCATCGCGGCCGGTACGCAGGCCTTGAAGGATAGCGGCCTGGAAGTGACCGAAGCCAATGCCGAGCGCATCGGCGTGCTGGTCGGCTCGGGCATCGGCGGCCTGCCGATGATCGAGGATACCCATGCCGTGCTGAGCGAGCGGGGTCCGCGCCGGATTTCACCGTTCTTCGTGCCCGGCTCGATCATCAACATGATCGCTGGCCACCTGTCGATCATCCACGGCATCAAGGGCCCGAACCTGGCAGCCGTGACGGCGTGCACCACCGGCCTGCACAGCATTGGCCTGGCGGCCCGCCTGATCCAGGCCGGCGATGCCGACGCCATGCTGGCCGGCGGCGCCGAATCGACCGTGTCGCCGCTGGGTATCGGCGGTTTCGCCGCCGCGCGCGCGCTGTCGACGCGCAACGACGATCCGGCAGCGGCCTCGCGTCCGTGGGACAAGGACCGCGACGGCTTCGTGCTGGGCGAGGGTGCGGGCGTGATGATGCTGGAAGAGTACGAGTCCGCCAAGGCGCGCGGCGCGCGCATCTATGCCGAGCTGATCGGCTTCGGCATGAGCGGCGACGCCTACCACATGACCGCACCGAACATGGACGGCCCGCGCCGCTGCATGGTCAATGCGCTCAAGGACGCCGGCATCAACCCCGACCAGGTGCACTACCTGAACGCGCACGGCACCTCCACGCCGCTGGGCGACAAGAACGAATCCGATGCGATCAAGGCTGCCTTCGGCGACCAGGCTTACAAGATGGTGGTTAACTCGACCAAGTCGATGACCGGCCATCTGCTGGGCGGCGCGGGCGGGCTGGAATCGGTCTTCACCGTGCTGGCGCTGCACAACCAGGTCTCGCCGCCGACAATCAACATCGACAACCAGGATCCCGAGTGCGACCTGGACTACGTGGCCAACACGGCGCGCGAGATGAAGATCGACGTGGCGGTGAAGAACAACTTCGGTTTCGGCGGCACCAACGGCACGCTTGTTTTCCGTCGCGCCTGATCCGTGGTTGAGGCGGGCCCTGCACGGGCTGCGCCATGGCAGGGTCCACCCTTTGGGGTGGGCCCTGTTCGTGTTTTGTGCCGTCGAATTACTGGCGCTGGCGCTGCTGGCGCGGACGCTGGCCCACGCCATCGCCGGCAGCCAGGCTGGATTCCTGTGGTGGCACCTTGCCGCCGGCATTGGACTCACGCTGGTCACGGTGGCGACATTGCGCGCCTGGCCGGCATGGTGGCGCGGCTTGCGCTGGGTCTGTACGGCCGTGCAGGACGCCGACGCCGAAGGGCCCCTGCGTATCTGGCTGGAAGCGCCAGGCGGTGCGCGGCGGGAGGCCGTTGTACGGCAGTGCTGGCAGTTGGGAGGCGTCGCGGTGGTGTGCCTTGCCCCCGGTGACCCCGCCATGCCCGGCGTCATTCTTCTTCCCTGGCAGGCGGCCGGTCCCGAGCTGGCACGGTGGCTGCAACGGTCCGCGCGAGTTGCACTGCGGGTGCAACCTGATGCCCGGACAGGGAACGATTTTGTTAGCTTGCGGTCACAGGAGGCGCGTTGCTTCACCGGGCGGGCTGAGAATCGTAGGTAAAATACAACGTTTGTCGTGACGACCAAACCAAGAGATACACTGCAGGTGAGCCATACGTGAGCGAACGCGAAGCCGATCAGCTCCTAGTTGAACGCGTCCAGCAGGGCGACAAGCGGGCCTTTGAACTTCTGGTGACCAAATACCATCGGAAGATCATTCGCCTGATTTCGCGCCTGGTCAGGGATCCCGCTGAAGTCGAGGATGTGGCGCAGGATGCCTTCATCAAGGCATACCGCGCCTTGCCCCAGTTTCGCGGGGAATCGGCCTTCTACACGTGGCTGTACCGGATCGCCGTCAACACCGCCAAGAACTACCTGGCCACCCAGGGCCGCCGCCCGGAAGCGTCCAGCGATATCGATGCGGAAGAGGCTGAAACTTTTGCGGACGGTGAACAACTAAGGGATATCAATACGCCGGAGTCGATGCTCCACACGCGGCAAGTCGCCGAGACGGTGAACCGCGCGATGGAAGCACTTCCGGAAGAATTGCGTACCGCCATCACGCTGCGCGAGATCGAGGGCCTCAGTTATGAGGAAATCGCCGAAGCGATGGGATGCCCGATCGGCACGGTGCGCTCGCGGATCTTCCGGGCGCGCGAGGCGATTGCCGAGAAATTGCGTCCGCTGCTGGGAACGGCAGAGGGCAAGCGGTGGTAGTGGCGGTTCAGTTATATAGAAGAATGTCGTGCGGCCAGCGTTGCAGCCTATTCCTGCATCGATAAGCGACAGCAGTAACGGGATTATCGGTGTTCAATGGAATGTCTTGGGGTGGGAAATGGGTCAGGCTCATAAGCAGTCGGTTCATGTAGTGGAAGCAGCGGAGCAGATCTCCGTATTGATGGATGGCGAACTGGCGCCGCATGAAGTGAATGCCGTGCTGGATCTTGCGAAGAGCGAGGCCGGCATTTCGGACTGGACCACATACCAGTTGATTGGCGACGCGCTGCGTTCCGAAGACCTGACGCAGGCGGGTTCCACCGCCGATTTCCTCTCGCGTTTCTCCGCGCGCCTGGAAGCCGAGCCGCACGTGCTGGTGCCGGCGGTGGCGCAGGCTGGCGCGCGCCATCGCCTGCTGGTCAGGCCGTCGTGGGTGCGCCGCGTGATGCCTGGCACCGCGATCGCCGCCGCTGTGGCCGCGGTCAGCTGGGTGGTAGTGCCGCAGCTGCGCGGCCCGGCGACGGTGGGAACGCCTGACGCCGTGGTGGCCCGTGCCGAGCAGCCCGCCCCCGCCCACGCCGCTGGCATCGTGACGGTAGCTGCAGATGCCCCGCAGATGATCCGCGACCCGCGCCTGGACGAATACCTGCGTGCGCATCGCACTTCAGTGGCAACGGATGCTTTCGTGCCGACCATGCGCACGGTTGCCAACGGTGCAAACTTCACTCAGGAAAATACGCAGGAATAATGCCGGACATGCATAAAGGAGGTTCGCCCGCCCATGTAGCGGGCGCGCAGAGAATTAGGACCCTGCGCAGGTCCTTTTTTCTGGCCTTGTGTCTGAGCGCTGCAGCGGCGACCGCGCAGCCCTCGGACAATACGCTGAACCGACGCGACGCCACTGCCTGGCTCAACAAGATCCACAAAGCCGCACAGCGCGAAAACTATGTCGGCACGCTGATTTATCAGCGCGGCAGCGTCATGCACGCCTCGCGTATCCAGCATTACAGCGATCTCGTCCACAACGAATACGAACGGCTGGAAACGCTCGACGGCAAGCCGCGCGAAGTGCTGCGGCAGAACGACGTGGTGCACAGCCTGATTCCTGAAGCCAAGCTGGTGGTGGTGGAGAAGCAGGAAGCCAAGGACCGCTTCCCCGCGCTGCTCGCCACCAACAAGAACGATGTGCTGGACCTGTACGACATGCGCAAGATGCCCGCCGAGCGCGTGGCCGGCATGGAGTGCGAGGTCTTTGCGCTGGAGCCGCACGATGCCGCGCGTTACGCGGTGCGGCTGTGGGCGGAAAAGAACTCTGGCCTGCTGATGCGCGCGCAGACCATCGGCGACGGCGGCAAGGTGCTGGAGCAGGTGTCGTTCTCGCAGGTGCAGATCGGCGTGCCGTCCGAGAAGCAGCGCATCCTTGGCGCGATCAAGAATTCCAGCGGCTGGAATCACTATGAGGTGACCTACCAGTCCACCAACATCGCCGACGAGGGTTGGTCGATCGCGGTGCCGCTCAAGGGGTTCCAGAAGATCAGGGAGGTCCGCCGCCCGCTCGGCGAGTTGCGCGCCCCGGCCCCGGGCAATGCCCGCGGGCAGGTGTTCGAGGTGCTGCAGGTGGTCTATAGCGACGGGCTGACCGGCCTGTCGGTCTTCATTGAGCCGGTGTCCGAGCAACGTGCGCGCCGCGAAGGCGTGGCCGCGCTTGGCGCGACCCAGGTCGTGGTGCGCCGGATTGCCGATTTCTGGATCACCGTGGTGGGCGAGGTGCCGGCGAGCACCGTGCGCCAGTTTGCGACGGCCGTAGAGTACCGCCCGCCCAAGACGGTACACTGAGCCTGAGCAGGTGCGGCCGGTGCCCGGATGTCGTCCGGGCCCGGCTCCATGAAACCTGCGCAGGGGTCCCCGCCACGGGATCACATCCAGTCAGTTTTTCTTCTTTTCGCTGAATCCCGGGAGTTGTCGATGATGTTCAGATCTCCAGCCCTGGCGCGGGCCGTGGTCATGGCTGCCATGATGCTGCTCGGCCCGACCGTTGCCGAAGTCAGCCACGCCCAGGCCGCTGCCTCCAACTACAACCTGCCCGATTTCACCGACCTGGTGGAAAAAGCCAGCCCGGCGGTGGTCAATATCCGCACCACCGAACTGGTGCGCCAGCGCGGCGCGCCCGGCAGCGATGACGAAATGGCGGAATTCTTCCGCCGCTTCTTCGGCGTGCCGATGCCTGGCGCTCCGGCTCCCGGCACCCCGCCGCGCCGCGGGCAGCCGCCACAGCAGGAAGAGCAGAGCCGCGGCGTGGGTTCGGGCTTCATCATCAGCCAGGACGGCTATGTGATGACCAACGCGCACGTGGTGGCGGATGCCGAAACCATCTACGTGACGCTGCCGGACAAGCGCGAATTCAAGGCCAAGCTGATCGGCTCCGACAAGCGTACCGACGTGGCGCTGCTCAAGGTCGAGGCCAGCGGGCTGCCGCGCCTGCCGCTGGGCGATTCCAACAAGGTTCGCGCCGGCGAGTGGGTGCTGGCGATCGGCTCGCCGTTCGGGCTGGACAACAGCGTGACCGCCGGCATTGTCTCGGCCAAGGGCCGCGACACCGGCGACTACCTGCCGTTCATCCAGACCGACGTCGCGGTCAATCCCGGCAACTCCGGCGGGCCGCTGATCAACCTGCGCGGCGAAGTGATCGGCATCAACTCGCAGATCTACAGCCGCAGCGGCGGCTACATGGGGATTTCGTTCGCGATCCCGATCGACGAGGCCATGCGCGTGTCGGAGCAACTGAAGTCTTCCGGGCGCGTGACGCGCGGCCGCATTGCCGTGGCCATCGGCGACGTGACCAAGGAAGTTGCCGATTCGCTGGGCCTGGGCCGTGCGCGCGGCGCGCTGGTCGGCAGCGTCGAGCCCGGCGGTCCTGCCGAGAAAGCGGGCATCGAGGCCGGCGACATCATCCTGAAGTTCAACGGCCGCGATATCGAGCGCGCCTCGGACCTGCCGCGCATGGTCGGCGAGACCAAGCCCGGCACGCGCGTGCCGCTGCAGCTGTGGCGCAAGGGCGCGACCCGCGAGGTCAGCATCACCGTCACCGAGCTGGAGCCGGACGGCAAGGCGCGCGCCCGCAGCGGTGCGACGCCCAAGGACGACGGTGCGCCGCCGGCCGGCAAGCCCAACGCGCTGGGCCTGGTGGTCAGCGACCTGCCCGAGGCGCGCCTGAAAGAGCTCAAGCTCAAGTCCGGCGTCGAGGTTGAGGTGGCCGATGGCCCCGCGTTGCGGGCCGGCATCCGTCCGGGCGACATCATCCTCCGCCTTGGCGATACCGACGTGACCAACGCGCGCCAGTTCAATGAGCTGGTGCGCGGCCTGGACAAGAACCGCATCGCCGCGGTGTTCGTGCGGCGCGGCGATGCCACCCAGGTGCTGACGCTGCGACCCGGCGCCGCCTCGGCGCGCTGATCCGCCATGGCCGCCACGCCCGCGCTGACGCTGTACGGCCGGGCGTACTGCCACCTGTGCGAAGACATGAAAGTCGCGCTGGAGCCGCTCCGGCGCGATTTTTCTTTTACCCTGCATGAGGTCGATGTCGACGCCGATGCCGCGCTCGAAGCGCGCTTTGGCGAGCTGGTGCCGGTGCTGATGCCCGGCACGCCGGAAGACTTGCCGGCGGGTGCAGCGCCCCTTTGTCACTATTTCCTCGACGAAGCGGTGGCAAGGGTCTGGCTTGCCGCACATGGCGCCGCGCGCGCCGCCCGCTGAGCGCCGCCGGCATCCGCGCCACGCACCAGATGACGACCCGGAAGTCATTGAAAATCCGGTAAAATTGCGGATTGGCGCAAAAATTGCGCCCCCGAACCCGCGGTACGCCCGCGCACGCCTTGCGGCGCGCGGCGCCGGGCCGCTCACTGCTTGTTGCCGCCCGGGCTCTCAGCCGGCGCTTCCCTGAACACTAGATGGACCATATCCGTAATTTCTCGATCATTGCCCACATCGACCATGGGAAGTCCACCCTGGCCGACCGGATCATTCAGCTTTGTGGAGGGCTGTCGGATCGGGAGATGGAAGCGCAGGTCCTCGATTCGATGGATATCGAAAAAGAGCGCGGCATCACCATCAAGGCGCAGACCGCCGCGCTGAGCTACAAGGCGCGCGACGGCCAGGTCTATAACCTGAACCTGATCGACACCCCGGGGCACGTCGACTTCAGCTATGAAGTCAGCCGCTCGCTGTCCGCCTGCGAAGGCGCGCTGCTGGTGGTCGATGCCTCGCAGGGCGTCGAGGCCCAGACCGTGGCCAACTGCTACACCGCGATCGAGCTGGGCGTGGAAGTGGTGCCGGTGCTGAACAAGATCGACCTGCCGCAAGCCGACCCGGACAACGCGATCCAGGAAATCGAGGACGTCATCGGCATCGATGCGCAGGACGCCACGCCGTGTTCGGCCAAGACCGGCCAGGGCGTGCAGGACGTGATCGAGGCGCTGATCGCCAAGGTGCCGCCGCCCAAGGGCGATGCCGACGCGCCGCTGCAAGCGCTGATCATCGACTCGTGGTTCGACAACTATGTCGGCGTGGTGATGCTGGTGCGCGTGGTCAACGGCACGCTGCGCCCCAAGGACAAGGTCCTGCTGATGGCTACCGGCTCGCAGCACCTGGTCGAGCAGGTGGGCGTGTTCACGCCCAAGTCGATCCCGCGCGACGTGCTGACCGCCGGGCAGGTGGGCTTTGTCATTGCCGGCATCAAGGAACTGAAGGCCGCCAAGGTCGGCGATACCATCACCACCGTGCAGCGCAAGGCCGAAGCGCCGCTGCCGGGCTTCAAGGAAGTCAAGCCACAGGTGTTCGCTGGCCTATACCCGGTTGAAGCCAACCAGTACGAGGCGCTGCGCGAGTCGCTGGAAAAGCTGCGCCTCAACGATGCCTCGCTGATGTTCGAGCCCGAGGTGTCGCAGGCGCTGGGCTTTGGCTTCCGCTGCGGCTTCCTGGGGCTGCTGCACATGGAGATCGTGCAGGAGCGCCTGGAGCGCGAGTTCGACATGGACCTGATCACGACCGCGCCGACGGTGGTGTACCAGGTCGAGATGCGCGACGGCACCACGGTCACCGTGGAAAATCCGGCGAAGATGCCGGACCCGAGCAAGATCGAGGCGATCCTCGAACCGATCGTCACGGTGAATTTGTATATGCCGCAGGAGTATGTCGGCTCGGTGATCACGCTGTGCACGCAGAAGCGCGGCTCGCAGATCAACATGAGCTACCACGGCAAGCAGGTGCAGCTGACCTACGAGATCCCGATGGCGGAAATCGTGATGGACTTCTTCGATCGCCTGAAGTCGGTGTCGCGCGGCTATGCGTCGATGGATTACGAGTTCAAGGAATATCGTCCGTCGGACGTGGTCAAGGTCGATATCCTGATCAACAGCGACAAGGTCGACGCGCTGTCGGTGATCGTGCACCGCTCCAACTCGCAATACCGCGGGCGCGAAGTCGCAGCCAAGATGCGCGAGATCATTCCGCGCCAGATGTACGACGTGGCGATCCAGGCCGCGATCGGCTCGAACATCATCGCGCGCGAGAACGTCAAGGCGCTGCGCAAGAACGTGCTGGCCAAGTGTTACGGCGGCGATATCTCGCGCAAGAAGAAGCTGCTGGAAAAGCAGAAGGCGGGCAAAAAGCGGATGAAGCAGGTCGGTACCGTCGAGATTCCGCAAGAGGCCTTCCTGGCCATTCTGCAAGTCGACGACAAATAAATTGCCGCGGGCAAGGGCAGTGCCAGGGCCACGCCCGGCAGCCTTGTCGGCGTGGTGACAGAACAGGCTGTACCAGGATTTCCAAGAACCAGAAGCCGTCATGAATTTTGCACTGATCCTTTTTGTGCTGGTGGTGATTACGGGCGTGGCGTGGGTGGCCGACAAGCTCGTGTTCGAGCGGCAGCGCCGCTCTTCGGCGCGGCTCGCGCTGGCCGAGTTCGATTCGCAGCAGGGCCGCCTGCAGGGCAGCTTCGGCGCGACCGATGCCGACGCCACGCGCAAGCGCCTGGCCGAGGAAAAGCTGCGCCAGCCGTGGTGGCTGGAGTATTCGGCCAGTTTCTTCCCGGTGATCCTGGCGGTGTTCGTGCTGCGCTCGTTCGTGGTCGAACCGTTCAAGATCCCGTCCGGCTCGATGATCCCGACGCTGCTGATCGGCGATTTCATCCTCGTCAACAAGTACGAGTACGGCATCCGCCTGCCGGTGGTGAACAAGAAGATCATGGACATGGGCGAGCCCCAGCGCGGCGACGTGATGGTGTTCCGCTACCCGAAGGACCCGTCGCTCGACTACATCAAGCGCGTGATCGGCGTGCCGGGCGATGTGGTGCAGTACGCCAACAAGCGCCTGACCATCAACGGCAAGCCCGCCGAGTACACCGCGCTGCCGGATTTCCTGGACGAGGAACGCCTGGCCTATTCGCGGCATTTCCGTGAAAAACTCCCGGGCGGCGTCGATCATGGCATCCTGAACGACGCCGACCGGCCGGCCTTTGTCGCCGGCGCGGACCCGGATTTTCCGTACCGGGACAACTGCACCTACAATCAGCAGGGCGTGACCTGCAAGGTACCCGCAGGTCACTATTTCGTCATGGGCGACAACCGCGACAACAGCCTGGACTCCCGCTACTGGGGTTTCGTGCCGGACCAGAATATCGTCGGCAAGGCGTTCGTGATCTGGATGAACCTGGGCAATTTCGGACGCGTGGGATCGTTCAAATAAGCATCTCCGCGGCGCAAGAACACTCAACATAACGAGGGCAGGCGCGATATGGGTCGATTTGGAAAGGTGGGGGCAAGCGGCCATCCGGCACGGCGCCGGGCTGGCGCCGGCGGGTTTTCCGTGTGGACGCTGCTGGTGATCGTGGTGTTCGTGGTCGGCGTCGCCTTGCCGGCGCTGCGCGCGATCCCGAGCCTGGTGGAATATTTTTCGGTCAAGCGCGCCGCCGGCTACGCCAAGCAGCGCGCCGCCAACAAACGTGAAGTAGTCGAATTCTTCGAGAAGCAGGCCGCCATCGACCGGATTACCGCGGTCAAGGGCGAAGACCTGCTGATCCGGGAAGACGATAACGGCACCATCCGGTCGGTCGATTTTTCGTACCGGACCGAGGTGCCTGTCTACGGACCCCTGAGCCTGTTGATTACCTATTCAGGAACGCAGCACTGATATGAACCTCGACGCCTTGCAGCAACGACTCGGCTACCGATTCAGCAAGCCCGAATTGCTGCAACAGGCGCTGACGCACCGCAGCCACAGCGCCCAGCACAACGAACGCCTTGAGTTTCTCGGCGACTCGGTGCTCAACTGCGCCGTGGCCGACATGCTCTATGGCATGTTCGGCAAGCTCGACGAGGGCGACCTGTCGCGGGTGCGGGCCAACCTGGTCAAGCAGCAGGCGCTGTACGAAATCGCCCAGATGCTGCAGCTGTCCGACACCCTGCGCCTGGGCGAAGGCGAGCTGAAGAGCGGCGGCTTCCGCCGCCCGTCAATCCTGGCCGATGCGCTCGAGGCCATTGTCGGCGCGGTCTTCCTCGACGCCGGCTTCGATGCTGCGCGGGCGCTGATCCGCAAGCTCTATATCCCGATCCTGGAGCAGGTCGACCCGCGCACGCTGGGCAAGGACGCCAAGACCCTGCTGCAGGAATACCTGCAGGGCCACAAGATTGCCCTGCCGCAATATAACGTAATCGCCACCCACGGCGCCGCGCACAGCCAGCAGTTTGAAGTCGAGTGCACCGTGCCTAAACTGGAAGTCCGGGTGTTCGGCACCGGCGCCTCGCGGCGCGCCGCCGAGCAGGCCGCCGCCAAGCTGGCACTGGATGAAGTCCAGAAGCTGGTGCCGCAGCTGCTCAAGCGCAGCCGCGCCGAGCGTACCGGCAAGACCCGCAAGCAACCCCAGCCGCAGGATCCGCAGCTGTCTCTCAGGTTGAAGGAATGACCGAATCTACCCATCCGCAGCAAGACGCGGCGGATACCCCGGCCGCGGCGTTCCGCTGCGGCACCGTGGCCATCGTCGGCCGTCCCAACGTGGGCAAGTCCACGCTGATGAACGCGCTGGTCGGCCAGAAGATCAGTATCACCTCGCGCAAGGCGCAAACCACGCGGCACCGCATCGTCGGCATCCAGACCACGGATGACGCGCAGTATGTGTTCGTCGACACACCGGGCTTCCAGACCCGCCATGCCAGTGCGCTGAACCGTTCGCTGAACCGCGCGGTCACGTCGACGCTGTCGTCGGTGGACCTGGTGCTGTTCGTGGTCGAGGCGGGCTACTACGGTGCCGACGACGAGAAGGTGCTGTCGCTGCTGCCGAAGAACACGCCGGTGCTGCTGGTGACCAACAAGCTCGACCGCATTGGCGAAAACCGCTCGGAAGTGATGATGCCCTTCCTGGAGAAGATGGGGCAGCTGTTCCCATTCCGCGAAGTGGTGCCGATGTCGGCCAAGACCCGCGACCATGTCGCGCGGCTGTTCGAGATCATCCGGCCCTACCTGCCGGAAGGCGAGCCGATGTACGACGCCGACGCCATGACCGATCGCAGCGAGCGTTTCCTGGCCTCGGAAATCATCCGCGAAAAAGTGTTCCGCTGGACCGGCGACGAGCTGCCGTACACCAGCACCGTGATCATCGACAAGTTCGAGACCGAAGGCCGCCTGCGCCGGGTCTTTGCCACCATCCTGGTTGAGCGCGATGCGCACAAGGCCATGATCATCGGCAACAAGGGCAGCAAGCTCAAGCAGATCTCCACCGAGGCCCGCCTTGACATGGAAAAGCTGTTCGACGGCAAGGTCTACCTGGAAATGTGGATCAAGGTGAAGAGCGGCTGGGCCGACAACGAGGCAGGGCTGCGCGCGTACGGCTACGAGTGAGCACAACAGCGAGCGACCGGTGAGCAAGACGGCTGATATTGCCCGCGCGCCTGCGCCACGGTCGCGGCGCGCTGATCCGGTGGTCGACGAGGCTGCCGAACTGCTCGACAGCAAGGCGCTGCCCGGCATGGCCGACGCCGCCGCGCGCGCCATGATGGACCGCGCCATGCGGATCGTGCCGGCCCGGCCCGAGTCGCGCGTGGCCGAACAGCCCGGCTTCGTGCTGCACGCCTGGCCGTACCGCGAGACCAGCCTGATCCTGGACATGTTCACGCGCGACTACGGCCGCATCTCGATGGTGGCCAAGGGCGCCAAGCGGCCGCATTCGGCGCTGCGCGCGGTGCTGCAGCACTTCCACCCGGTCTCGGTATCGTGGAGCGGCCGCGGCGAGGTCAAGACCCTGACCAAGGCCGAGTGGGTCGGCGGCATGCCGCCGCTGGACGGCGACGCGCTGCTGTCGGCGTTCTACCTGAACGAACTGCTGATGCGCTTCTGTCCGCGCGAGGATGCGCATCCGGTGCTGTTCCGCCATTACCTGGCGACGCTGACGCGGCTGGCGCATGGCGAGCAGGCCGGGCTGGTGCTGCGCGGTTTCGAGCGCGTGCTGCTGCAGGAAACCGGTTTCGCGGTGGCCTTCGACCAGTGCCTCAGCACCGGCGAGCGGGTGCTGCCCGGCCTCGATTATGTCTACCAGCCCGAGCGCGGCGTGCGCCGTGCGCAGCCGAGCGACCCGTCCACATGGCCGGTGGTGTCTGGCCAGACGCTGCTGGACATGGCGCAGGACGACTACAGCCGCGCGCAGACCGCCGCGCAAAGCCGCGCGCTGATGCGTTTCCTGCTGCATTATTATCTGCAAGGCGCGCCGCTGAAGACGCGCCAGATACTGATCGACCTGCAGTATCTCTGACCGACAAGAACTCCGACCTACTCCTGCACCTGCTCGCATGATCTTCCACGCAAATCCGGGCGTCATCGACCTTGGCGTCAACATCGACCACGTGGCCACATTGCGCAATGCGCGCGGCACCGTGTACCCCGATCCCCTCCGCGCCGCGCTGCTGGCCGAACAGGCCGGCGCCGACCTGATCACGCTGCACCTGCGCGAAGACCGCCGCCATATCCGCGATGCCGACGTGCGCGCGCTGCGCCCGCAACTGGCCACGCGCATGAACCTCGAGTGCGCGATCACCCAGGAGATGCTCGACATCGCCTGCGAGATCCGCCCGCAGGACGTGTGCCTGGTGCCGGAGCGCCGCGAAGAGGTGACGACCGAGGGCGGGCTGGACGTAGCCGGCCGCTTCGAGCAGGTCAAGGCCGCGTGCGCGCAGCTGGCCGGTGCCGGCATCCGCGTGTCGCTGTTCATTGATCCGGACGTCGACCAGATCGCCGCTGCAGCGGCTTGCGGCGCGCCCGTGATTGAACTGCATACCGGCCGCTATGCCGACGCGCATACGCCCGACGAGCAGGCCGTCGAATTCCGCCGCATCGCCGACGGTGTCGATGCCGGGCAGCGGCATGGCCTGGTGGTCAATGCCGGCCACGGGCTGCACTACACCAACGTGCAGCCGATCGCGGCACTCCCTGGCATCCAGGAGCTGAACATCGGCCACGCCATCGTAGCGCATGCCGTGTTCGCGGGCTGGGAGAACGCGGTGCGCGAAATGAAGGCCATCATGGTGGCCGCGCGGTTGGGCACGCGATATCCCGCCGGGAGCAATCCGGCGTGATCTACGGCGTCGGCACCGACATCATCCAGATCGTCCGCGTGCAGGGCGTGATGACCCGTACCAACGGCCGTTTCGCCGAAAAGGTGCTGGGTCCCGACGAACTGGCCAAGTACCACGCGCGCAAGGCCCGTTCCGAAAAGCGCGGCCTGGCCTTCCTGGCGACGCGCTTCGCCGCCAAGGAAGCCTTCTCCAAGGCGATCGGGCTGGGCATGCGCTGGCCGATGACGTGGCGCGCGATGGAACTGATAAACCTGCCGTCCGGCGAGCCCACCGCGGTGTGCCATGGCGAGCTGGCTGCGTGGCTGGCGGAACGCGGGCTGGTCGTGCGGGTCAGTGTCAGTGACGAACATGATTACGCAGTCGCCTTCGCCATTGCCGAGCGCAGCGGCGCGGCGGCGTCTCAACCTACAGCCTTGTGAACCCAACCCCTTCCATGTCCAAGAAGAATTCCGGCAAGCGGCCGGGCCCGGTGGTCCTCGATGTCGTCGGCAAGCAGCTCGACGCGGAAGACGCGCGCCGCATCGCGCATCCGCTCACCGGCGGCGTGATCCTGTTCGCGCGCAATTTCGAGTCGCGCGCGCAGCTGCAGGCGCTGACGCGCGCGATCCGCGCGGTGCGCGACGACGTGCTGATCTGCATCGACCATGAAGGCGGGCGCGTGCAGCGCTGCAAGACCGATGGCTTTACCCACCTGCCGGCGATGCACCGCCTGGGCGAGCTGTGGGAGCGCGACGTGCTGGCTGCGACCAAGGCGGCGGTCGCGTGCGGCTATGTGCTGGCCGCGGAACTGCGGGCCTGCGATATCGACCTGAGCTTCACCCCGGTGCTGGACCTCGACTACGGCCGCAGCGCCGTGATCGGCGACCGCGCCTTCCACGCCGATCCGCGCGTGGTGTCCATGCTGGCCGGCCACTTGAACCACGGCCTGCTGCTGGCGGGCATGAGCAACTGCGGCAAGCACTTTCCCGGCCATGGCTACGTCGAAGCCGACTCGCACGTGGCGATCCCGGTCGACGAGCGCGCGCTGGACGAGATCCTGGGCCAGGATGCGCGTCCGTATGAGTGGCTGGGGCTGTCGCTGTCGTCGGTGATGCCGGCGCACGTGATCTACCCCAAGGTCGATCCCAATCCGGCCGGCTTCTCGCGTTACTGGCTGCAGGACGTGCTGCGCGCGCAGCTGGGCTTCGAGGGCGTGATCTTCAGCGATGACCTCAGCATGGAAGGCGCCAGCGTCGCCGGCAACGTCACCGAGGCCGCGCGGGCCGCGCTGACCGCGGGCTGCGACATGGTGCTGATCTGCAACCACCCGGACCGCGCCGACCAGCTGCTGGGCGAACTCGACGTGGGCATCGACAAGGCCTCGCAGCGCCGCATCCGCAAGCTGTTCGCGCGGCGCAAGCCGCTGGACTGGAACAAGCTGCAGCAGGAAGGCGAGTATCGCGCCGCGCTGCGCACGCTGAACGAGCACGACCTGATCGCCTGAACGAAGGGTCCGGAGAAAACAAAAATGGCAGCCGCGGCTGCCATTTTTTATTTGCCGCCCTGCACTGGAGCGGGCAAAGCCAGTGCCTTAGTTGGCGCGGCTGCGGTATTCGCCGGTGCGGGTGTCGATTTCGATCTTGTCGCCGATATTGCAGAACAGCGGCACCTGCAGCTCGAAGCCGGTGTTGATCTTGGCGCCCTTGAGCACCTTGCCCGACGAGGTGTCGCCCTTGACGGCCGGCTCGGTGTAGACGATTTCACGGACCAGCGTGGTCGGCATTTCGACCGAGATGGCCTTGTCGTTGTAGAACACGACTTCGACGTTCATGCCGTCCTCGAGGTAGTTCAGCGAGTCACCCATGCTGTCCTTCTCGACTTCGTACTGGTTGTAGTCGGCGTCCATGAACACGTACATCGGGTCAGCGAAGTACGAGTAGGTGCATTCGCGGCGCTCGAGCACCACCACTTCAAACTTGTCGTCGGCCTTGAACACCGACTCGCCCGGTGCGTCCGTCAGCAGGTTCTTGTACTTCATCTTGACCACAGCGGCGTTGCGGCCCGACTTGTTGTACTCGGCCTTCTGCACGACCATCGGATCGCCGCCGATCATGAACACGTTACCGACGCGGAGTTCCTGTGCGATTTTCATCTGAACTGATTTCCTGAAAAATAAAGTCTAGGAATTTGGAATGGCGAAGGCGCGCTGCCGGCGTGCCCGCGGTAAGCCCGCGAGAGCCAGGATCCACGCGCTCGCGACCCCGTGCCCAGCTTGCTTTAGGTCTTTGCCCCGCGCGGTGGTTCACGCTGGGCAAGACCCTGGTTCTCCGGCCCGGTCGCCATTTGGATCAACCGGCTATTTTACCTGATTTTCGCAAAACGCCACCAGGTTGGCGGCAAGGTCGCCCGGATGCTGCAAACGCCGCTCCCAGCGCGGCGCGATCGCGGCAAGGGCCGGCAGCTGCGCCCGCAAACGTGGCCAGTCGGGCGCATTGCCATAGCCGTTCCAGGCGTGCCAGAAATCGGCGAGCGCGGCGGCCGCTTCCGGTGCGGCCCCATATCTGGCGAACAGATCCAGCCAGGCATCGAGCTTGACCCGGTGCGCTTCGTCGTCCTGCGGATAGATATGCCAGACCAGCGGCCGCGCCGCCCACTGCGCGCGCACGAAGGAGTCCTCGCCGCGCACGAAATTGAGGTCGCAGGCCCACAGCAGTTCGTCGTAGTGCTCCTGCCGCACGAAGGGAATGGCCTGCACGCACAGGCTGCCGCGCGCTACCGGCCGGCCTGGTTCCAGCGGGGCGCCCAGCCATTCCGCCACCTGGCTGGCGGCCAGGCCGGCCGGCACCAGGCAATGGACGGCCTCGGCGCCGTCGCGCCATTGTTCCAGCAGCGCCGGCAGGGCGGGGTTACGGTAGGCGAACAGGCTTACGCGCAGCGCGTCGGTTACCGGCGTCACGCCCAGCCGGTGCCACAGTGATGCCTGCGCAGCCGCACCGTCCAGAAACGATTGGCGTTGCGCACCCAGCATCGATTCACGCAACAGGCCTCCGGTGCCCGCCTCGAAGCCAGGGAAGAAGAAGTGCTTGACCAGCGGCAGCCGCGGATGGGGCGAGGGCATTGCGTGGTGCTCGCGGACCCACGGCTCGGCGCTCAGGTACTCCAGGTTGATCCACGCGGGTTTGGGCGCGCGCTGCGCCATGCGGTCGAGGAATGCTGGCGGCAAGTGGCACGCGAAGGCTTCGATGACGGCATCGTGCGGGACGGCGCCGTCGGTACCGTCGGCTTGCCCGCTCGCGGCAGCCGGATGCCAGGGCCGGATTTCCACGCCGGCAAGGTGCTGGACGGCAACCGCGGTGTCGAGTTCCGGCGCCAGCCGTGCGAAGCTCGCCAGGTCATCGACCCACAGCCGCACCGCGTGCCCGTGCTCCTGCGCCAGCTGGCGCGCCAGCCGCCAGCAGACGCCGATGTCGCCGAAGTTGTCGATCACGGTGCAGAAGATGTCCCAGGAGCGGATAGGCATGAGAGGTGGATGTCGGCGGGGCGCCCGTTGAATTGCTCTAAACTTGCGATTTTAGAGGCCGCGAGGCATTGTCGCGCGCCGGCCCGTAGCGGTCACCGTCCCCACATGTCAGACCAGCAACCCGATTCCCCGAATCCTGCCGATGAAGTACCGGCCGAGGCGCACGCCGTAATGCCGCCGGCGCCCGCCGAAACAGCGGCCGAAACGCAGGCAGAACAGCCGGAAGCCGACGCTCCGGCCGAGCCCTTCGATGCCCGCCCGGTCATCTCGCGCCTGCCCGGCCTGCCGGGCGTCTACCGCTATTTCGACGCCAACGGCAATGTGCTCTACGTGGGCAAGGCACGCGACCTGAAGAAGCGGGTGGCGAGCTACTTCAACAAGACCCAGCTGTCGCCGCGCATCGCGATGATGGTGTCGCGCATCGCCCGCATCGACACCACGGTAGTGCGCACCGAGGCCGAGGCGCTGCTGCTCGAGAACAACCTGATCAAGGCGCTGGCGCCGCGCTACAACATCCTGTTCCGCGACGACAAGTCGTACCCGTTCCTGAAGCTGACCGGGCACCGCTTCCCGCGCATGGCGTACTACCGCGGCGCGACCGACCGCAAGCACCAGTACTTCGGCCCGTTCCCGAGCGCCTACGCGGTACGCGAGAGCATGCAGATCCTGCAGAAGGTGTTCCAGCTGCGCACTTGCGAGGACACCGTCTTCAACAACCGCACGCGGCCGTGCCTGCTGCACCAGATCCACCGCTGCACCGGGCCGTGCGTCAACGCCATCAGCGAAGACGATTACGCGCGCGATGTCGCCAACGCGGCGCGCTTCCTGCAAGGCCGACAGAGCGAAGTGCTGGAAGGCCTGCAGGTCAAGATGGAACAGCACGCGGAACGGTTGGAATTCGAGCAGGCGGCGGCGGTGCGCGACCAGATCGCGGCGCTGTCGACCGTGCTCAAGCGCCAGGCGGTGGAAGAGGTGGGCGGGCAGGCGCGCGACATCGACGTGCTGGCGGTGGCGGTCGAAGGCGGGCGTGCCTGCGTCAACCTGGCCATGGTGCGTGGCGGCCGCCACCTCGGCGACAAGGCCTACTTCCCGGCCCATGCGGACGAGGCGGCGATGATCGTCGAGGATGCCGACGAGCGCGCCGAGGATAGCGGCGACGGCGGCGGCGCCGCGGACCCCGCGCTGCCGCTGACCGTTGACCGCATCGCCACGCGCGTGCTGTCGGCCTTCATGGTGCAGCACTATCTTGAACAGCCGGCGCCGCCTATCGTCGTCGTCAGCCATGTGCCCGACGATGCCGCGGTGCTCGAGGCGCTGGCGCTGCATGCCGGGCGCAAGGTCACGCTGGTGCGCCAGCCGCAAGGCCAGCGCAAGATCTGGCTGGAGATGGCGCAGCAGGGCGCGGCGCTGGCGCTGTCGCGCCGGCTGGCCGAGCAGGGCAGCCAGGAAGCGCGCACGCGCGCGCTGGCGGAAACCATTGGGCTGGACCTGGAGGATCTGGCGCTGCTGCGCGTCGAGTGCTTCGACATCAGCCATACCGCCGGCGAGGCCACGCAGGCATCATGCGTGGTGTATCACCATCACGACATGCAGAACAGCGAATACCGCCGCTATAACATCCAGGACATCATCCCCGGCGACGACTACGCGGCGATGCGGCAGGTGCTGACGCGGCGCTACCAGAAGCTGGTCGAACAGATCCAGGAAGACGGCGGCATCGAAGGCGGCGGCGAGGCCGCGGCGCTGGTGCCGCAGATCGTGCTGATCGACGGCGGCAAGGGCCAGGTCGAGGTGGCGCGGCAGGTGTTCGAAGAGCTGGGGCTGGATATCGGCCTGCTGGTCGGCGTGGCCAAGGGCGAGGGCCGCAAGGTCGGGCTGGAGACGCTGGTGTTCGCCGATGGCCGCCCCGCGCTGGAACTGGGGCAGGGCAGTGCCGCGCTGATGCTGGTGGCGCAGATCCGCGACGAGGCGCATCGCTTTGCCATCACCGGCATGCGCGCACGCCGCGCCAAGACGCGCACCACCTCGCGGCTGGAAGAGATCGAGGGCATCGGCGCGCGGCGGCGCCAGAAGCTGCTGACCCGCTTCGGCGGGCTGCGCGGCGTGATGGCCGCCAGCATCGATGAGCTGGCCAGCGTCGAGGGCATTTCCCGCGGGCTGGCCGAGGAAATCTACCGGCAGCTGCACTGACTGCGGCCCCGTACAGGGTGCGGGCCGGCACGTGAATCGCCAATAATGCTCGATCGGGCCCGGAAATCGGCGACAATCGCAAGATTGGTTACCGTCCCCCGCCGTCCGAGTTCCATGCCCTTCAATATCCCGATCCTGCTGACCTGGCTTCGCGTTGCCATGATTCCACTGGTGGTAGGGGTCTTCTACCTGCCCGATGCCTGGCTGCCGATGCACACCAAGAACCTGACCGCGGCGGCGTTCTTCATCATCGCCGCGGTGACTGACTGGCTCGACGGCTTCCTCGCGCGGCGCTGGAACCAGACCTCGTCGTTCGGCGCGTTCCTGGATCCGGTGGCCGACAAGCTGATGGTGACCGCGGCGCTGCTGTCGCTGCTGGCGCTGGGCCGGGTCACCGACCTGATCGCGCTGGTCATTATCGGGCGGGAAATCACCATCTCGGCGCTGCGCGAATGGATGGCGCAGATCGGCGCCTCCAAGAGCGTCGCCGTGAATTTCCTCGGCAAGCTCAAGACCACCGTGCAGATGATTGCGATTCCGCTGCTGCTGTTCAGCGACCCGCTGTTCGGCTTCGATGCCCATCGGCTCGGCACCTGGATGATCTACCTGGCGGCGGTGCTGACGCTCTGGTCGATGATCTACTACATGAAGCTGGCGTGGCCGCAGATCCGCGAACGCAGCGGCGTGGTGGCGCGGGCAGGCGCGCCAAAATGAAAAGAAATCGGAAAAAGAGGTTGACGGCGAGGGCAGTTCTTTGCATAATCTCATTCTCGTTGCTGACGACACAAACGAAAGCAGCGAGATAAGGTGGGTTTAGCGCAAGATGTTGTGAGATATCAGCGTTTTGCAGCATAAAACACCTTGTTTTGATTTCAGTGGTGCCCTGCGGGAGTAGCTCAGTTGGTAGAGCGCAACCTTGCCAAGGTTGAGGTCGCGAGTTCGAGACTCGTCTCCCGCTCCAGGTCAAATAAGGCCCGGCAGCGTGATCTTCGCGGTGCGGGGCTGGCAGTCAGAGTTGTATGCGGGAGTAGCTCAGTTGGTAGAGCGCAACCTTGCCAAGGTTGAGGTCGCGAGTTCGAGACTCGTCTCCCGCTCCAATCCCCAAAGGGAAGCAGCGCTTCCCTTTTTGTTTGGGTTGAATCCGCGCAGCACCTTGCCGTACCGAAGCGCTGCGGCAGCTTAGGCTGAATGCGGATACAATCCAGCAGCACGTCACCTGGCGGGGTGGCAGAGTGGTTATGCAGCGGCCTGCAAAGCCGTGTACGCCGGTTCGATTCCGACCTCCGCCTCCAGTTGCAAGCAGAACGGCGCCTTATGGCGCCGTTTTTGTTTTCCCGCGCGGGCTGCGCCGCCCACAGGTGGCGGGCATGTTACATTACTCCTGTCGTACGCTTTTCGGGGGGCTCCGCGGCTTGGATCGCGGGGCAGCATGTCAATCGCCATCCCCGATCCGTGACGCGCCGCCGGCGTGTCCGGGGCCGCTGCGGCATTTCCCTTCCCCGTTCCGATGCGGCTGCCGATGGCCGCGGCGACTGTCCCGCGCTGACCGCTGGTGCGCGCCGGATGCGCTGTGCCACTTGCCAGGGCAAGGGAGCGGGTTAGCCGTTCAGCCCCTGACACGAGGAATCCCGCACGCATGCATCACGCCACCCCGCTTATCAGTACCATCGTCGGCGGTATCGTCCTGGCCTTTATCCTTGGCGCGGTCGCCAGCCGGCTGCGCCTGCCGCCGTTGATCGGCTACCTGTGCGCGGGCATCGTGGTGGGGCCGCATACCCCCGGCTACACCGCCGACCAGGCGCTGGCGCCGGAACTGGCCGAGCTTGGCGTGATCCTGCTGATGTTTGGCGTGGGCCTGCATTTCTCGATCAAGGACCTGATGGCGGTCAAGCGCATCGCCATTCCGGGCGCGGTGGTGCAGATCGGCATTGCCACGTTGATGGGCATGCTGGTGGCCTGGGGCTTCGGCTGGTCGTGGGGGCAGGGGCTGGTGTACGGGCTGGCGCTATCGGTGGCCAGCACCGTGGTGCTGCTCAAGGCCCTGCAGGAGCGCAACCTGGTGGAATCGCCGCAGGGACGCATCGCCGTCGGCTGGCTGATCGTGGAAGACCTGGCAATGGTGCTGGCGCTGGTGCTGCTGCCGGCGATGGCGGGACTGCTGGCCGGCGCGGGCGAGACGGCAAGCGATGCCGGTCCAGGCACTGGCGAGGTGATGCTGGCAGTCTTCGCCACGCTCGGAAAGGTGGCGGCCTTCGTCGCGGTGATGCTGGTGATCGGCCGCCGCTTTATCCCCTGGATGCTCGAACGCATCGTCTGGACCGGCAACCGCGAGATGTTCCGCCTGGGCGTGCTGGCGACGGCGCTGGGCGTGGCCTATGGCGCCTATGCGCTGTTCGGGGTGTCGTTCGCGCTCGGCGCGTTCTTTGCCGGCATGGTGCTGGCGGAATCCGAGTTCAGCCACCGCGCGGCCGAGGAATCGCTGCCGCTGCGCGACGCGTTCGCCGTGCTGTTCTTCGTGTCCGTGGGCATGCTGTTCGACCCGATGGTGCTGGTGAATGACCCGTGGGGCGTGCTGGCGACGGTGTTTATCATCGTGGTCGGCAAGTCGCTGGCGGCGCTGGGCATCGTGCGCGCCTTCGGGCATGCGGGGCAGACCGGCATGACCATTGCCGTCAGCCTGGCGCAGATCGGCGAATTCTCGTTCATCCTCGCCAGCCTGGGCGTCTACCTGAAGATCCTGCCGGAGCGCGGCCAGGCGCTGATCCTGGCCGGCGCGCTGCTGTCGATTATGCTCAATCCCGTGCTGTTCCACATGCTGGACCTGTACACGGCGCGCCGCGGCCGTGGCGCGGACCCGCAGCCGGCCTGAGCGGCCGGGGCCCGGCGCCGCCCGGTTCAGGCGCCGATGCGCGGCGCCATGGTGCGCAGGTATTCGGTGAACGCCAGCAGCCCCTGGGTCGGGAACTTGTCCTGGTGCACGACCAACTGCAAGGGGCGCACGATGTGCGGCAGGCCCTCGCGGAGCGCCACCAGCGTGCCGCGCTCCAGCTCGTCGCGCACCACGTGCAGCGACAGGCAGCTTACGCCAAAGCCGCTCATCACTGCGCGCTTGATGGCCTCGGCATTGCCCAGTTCCAGCGCGAAGCGCAATTCGCCCAGCAGCGGCACCAGCCGCTCCTCGATGACTTCGCGCGTGCCCGAGCCGGGCTCGCGCACGATCCATTCGGCATCGCGCAGTGCCACCATGTCATGCGGGGCGGCGGCAAGCGGATGGGACGGGCCGACGATCACCACCATCTCGTCGTCGCACCAGCGCACGCTGCGCAGGTCGCGTTCATGGCTGGCGCCTTCGACCAGGCCGATATCGGCTTCGAACTGAAGCAGCGACTGCAGCACTTCACGGGTATTGCCGATGCGCAGGTCCAGCGTGCATGGACCGCTGCGCGAATGGCGGAAGCCCGCCAGCAGCGGCGGCAGCATATAGCTGCCGATGGTGTTGCTGGCGGCGATGCGCAGCTGGACCCCGGTCTGGCCGGCAAAACGTTCCAGTTCCTGGGCCTGGTCCAGCAACGACAGCGCGCGCGGGAAAAACTGCCGACCGGTTTCATTGATGCTGAGGCGGCGGGCGATGCGGTCGAACAGCGGGCTGTCCAGCGCGCGCTCCAGCTCAGCCAGCGAGGCACTGACCGCGGACTGCGACATCGCCAGCGCCTGCGCCGCCGCCATGGTGCTGCCATGCTGGGCTACCGCGACGAAGACCGACAGCTGGCGCAGCGTCAGTCGCAGCGGGCGTTGCTCGGGCCGGGATGCCGCAGGTGGGGTGGGATGCAGGTCCATATCGAAAATATCAATAACGCATAACGATATTACCCGTTTTACGGGTTAGGTGCGCGCCATTACGCTGGAGTCACTAAAGCACATCACCTGAGCCCGCCATGTCTTCCGTCTCCAGCCCCCGCACCACTCCGGCCGCCGCGCCGGCCTTACCGCCCCCCTGGTCACAGCGGCTGCTGACACTGCTCCCGCTTGGCGGCATCGCCTGGCTGGCGATTGCGCTGGCCGAGCACCCGGCGGTATCGCGCTACGGGCTGAGCGCGCTGACGCTGGCCATGTGCGCCGGCATGGTCGCGGCCAATACGCTGCCGCGCCAGTGGCTGGCGCCGCTGGCGCCCGGCATGCAAGTCGCGCGGCACTACCTGCTGCGGCTGGGCGTGGCGCTGTACGGGCTGCGCCTGACCTTCGCCTCGATCGTCGCGCTGGGCCTGCCGGGTATCGCGGTGCCGCTGACCATGCTGGTCGCCACGCTGCTGTTCGGCACCTGGGTGGGCACGGCATTCTTCGGCCTGAGCCGTCGCGAGGCCATCCTGGTCAGTTCCGGCAGCGCCATCTGCGGCGCGGCCGCGGCCATTGCCGTGTCGTCAGTGGTGCGGACCGATGACAAGCAGACCGCCGTGGCGGTGGCGACGGTGGTGCTGTTCGGCACCGTCGGCATGCTGCTCTATCCCTACTTGTACGAACTGGCCACGGGCCACTGGCACTGGGCTGTCAGCGAGCGCATGTTCGGCATCTTCACCGGGGCCACGCTGCACGAGGTGGCCCAAGTGATCGCCGCCGGCAAGATGATCAGCGAGCCGACCGCCGACGCCGCCGTGGTGGCCAAGATGGTGCGCGTGCTGGCGCTGGGCCCGCTGCTGCTGCTGATGGCGCTGTGGCCGCAGGGCGGATCGCAGTCGGCACAAGACGGCGCCGGTGCCGGCCGCCTGCGCGGCATCATGAAGTCGGTACCGTGGTTCGCCGTGGGCTTTGTCGCGGTGATGGCAGTCAATTCCGCCGGCGCCGTGCCTACCGCCTGGAAGGGCCCGCTGATCGCGCTCGACAACTGGCTGCTGGCCTGCGCCATGCTGGCGATCGGCCTGCACACCCGCATCGGCGACCTGGTGCGCGCCGGCCGCAAGCCGCTGGCGCTGGCAGGGGTGTTGTTTGTGTTCCTGATGGGGGTAGGGGCGCTGATGTGCTACGCGATGGCGTGACGGGCGCGGTCCTGACGTAAGCGGAAGAGGGGGCGATGGCTCCCTCTTTTTGCTTTGAGGCAGCAACGGCCGGCAACTGGCCTGGCAACTCTTGCTGGTGCGGCCGACGGGACTCGAACCCGTAAGCCTGGAAAGGCGGCAGATTTTAAGTCTGCTGAGTCTACCAATTTCTCCACGGCCGCACGGCAAGCCCGGTATTGTGGTGGCTTGGCATCCCGGACGCAAGTGCGCCGACGGGCAGACCACTAACCAGTCGTCGCCCCGCCGCCTCAGACGGAAAAGTGACGACACTGTTACGGCTGGTAACAATGTCGTGTGCGCCGTTGCACCTGGAAATTTCCGAACCCCTACAATACCAGTTAAGAGAATTCCCACTTTGAGAGGCGGATATGAAACGTTGGTGGCTTGCAGCATTCGGTATTGCCGCCGGGTTGGCGTCTGGCGCAGCCATGGCCCATGTGAGCGTCGGCGTGGCCGTCGGCGTTCCGGGCGTGGTGATTGGTGCGCCGGCGTATTATCCGCCCGCTCCGGCTTACTATGGTCCGCCGCCGGTGGTGGTGGCGCCAGCGCCGGTCTACTACGGGCCGCCGCCGGTGGTGGTTCGACCGCGGCCGGTCTACTACGGGCCTGGCTACTATGGCCCGCCGCGCTATTACGGCGGCCCCCGCGGTTACTACGGCCCGCCGGGCTATCACCGTGGCCATGGTCACGGACATGGCCGGTGGCGCGACTAGGCGCGGTCTTCGACCACAGTTTTTCCTGAAGCAAAGGGCCCGGTTCCGGGCCCTTTGCTATTTGGCGCTGCACTACGACATAACGCTGGGCGACAGGTTCCAGACATAGCAGCGGTTCTTGATCGACGTCAAAATATTTGAACAGACTGCTCAAAGCGTCACCTGCACCGGGATAAGGGTTTTCCCTAAACTAATGGTGTGACATCGCTATGACGCCTGTTGTCCTGGCCGGCGGTGCCTTGACCAACCAAGAAGCAAGGGGAATCTTATGAAGATCAAACAAGCCGTGATTGCCGCCGCCGCCCTGGCGGTCCTGGGCACTGCCTCCACCGCCTCGTTCGCCGCTGCGGGCAAGGTCGACCCGTATCTCGACGGCGCCAAGATCGGCGCAGTCGACCCGTACACCGACGGCGCGAAGGTTGGCAAGCCGGATCCGTTCACGGACGGCGCACGTGTCGGCAAGGCTGACCCGTACACCGACGGCGCCAAGCTCGGCAAGCCCGATACGTTTACCGACGGCGCCTGAGCGCACCGCTGCAGCCGTCGCATGACCAATGGCCCGCTCGCGGGCCATTTTGCCGTGGTGAGTCCGGCGGCAGGTCATGGCGGCCCGCTTGCCATGACGATGGCGCAGGTGCGGCGCTATACTTCGGCCTCAATCCAAATCAATGACCAGGAGAGTGGCATGCAGCAAAAGACGGTTCTGACGGCAGACGACGTGAAGAAGATCATGGCCGCAGCGGAAACCGAAGCAAAGAACCATCACTGGGCCGTGTCCATCGTCGTGGTCGATGACGGCGGCCATATGCTGGGCATGCAGCGCCTGGACGGCGCCGCGCCGATCTCGGCCTATATCGCCGGCGAAAAGGCGCGTACCTCGGCGCTGGGCCGCCGTGAGTCGAAGGTCTACGAAGACATGATCAACAACGGTCGCTACTCGTTCATGACGGCGCCCGTGCTGCACGGCATGCTGGAGGGCGGCGTGCCCATCGTCTGCAATGAGCAGGTGGTGGGTGCCGTCGGCGTGTCGGGCGTGAAGTCGACCGAGGACGCGCAGGTCGCGCGTGCCGGCATCGCCGCGCTGGGCCTGTAAGGCGATCGCGCCGGCGCTGGCGCCGGTGCATGAAAAGGCCGCGCAGGCATGGCCTGCGGGGCGGCATAAAAGAGGGCATGGCTGGGTACGGCCGGCCTGGCGTGGGGTCTGACTCCCGCCTGCGGCACGCATACCTGGCTACTGCCCAACACCTCGTTCCGAGGTGGTCCCCACAAAAGTCTTTGCTGCCACGTTCGTGGCGTCCGCGCCTGGCCCGGGTTTCATATCGCTTTTCCCGCGCTGCCTCCCTGAGGAATCGCCGCGGGGCCGCGTCATTTCGTCAGGATCAGCTTGCCGTAGCGCGTCACGCGCAGCGTGTAGACCTCGCCGTTGTGCAGGATCGGCAGCGTGTTGGCACCGCGCATGATGGCTTCCAGCGCTACCGGCTCGCCGGCGGGCGCCGAGCTCAGGCTGTCGCGCACCAGCGCTTCCAGGCGCGCGGGCAGGGCGGCCACGGCGGACTTGACCGAGGCGATCGCCGACGGGGTGCCCTTTGCGCTGGCATCCCGGCGCGGCTGCGCGGCCACGTCGACGCGGCGCAGCGACAACCGGCGGCGGCTAACTTCACGGGGTTGCGACAGCGGCAGGGAAAGTGTGCTCATCATCTGGCTCCGTTCTGCGATAGGAGAGTAAGGGGGAGTGCAATCGGGGCGGCCGTGCCACCGCAGGGGCAGTCAATGGAAGAATATTAAATGAGAACCGTTATCATTACAATAGCCTCTTCCTAAGATTCAGGTAACGGCTACGGTGGTGCCGCCGCGCGAGCGGGCAGCTGGGTGCGAGCTGGCGGCCCATGACAAAAGGGCACCCGAAGGTGCCCTTTGTCGTTCGAGGGCGCCCGCAGGCGCCGGCTTACTGCTTGGGTTCGGTGATGAAACCGATCTTGCCCAGGCCGCCATGCTGCGCGGCGGCCATGACCTCGGCCACGCGCTCGTAGCGCACCGCACGGTCCGCGCGCAGATGCAGCTCAGGCTGCGGCTGCTGCTGCGCGGCCAGCGCGATATTGCTTTCCAGCGTGGCCTGGTCCACTTCCACCTGGTTCCAGAAGACCTTGCCGCTTGCATCGATAGACACGTTGATGTTCTGCGGCTTAGGCTCGTTCGGCGTGTTGGTGGCGCGCGGCAGGTCGATCTTTACCGCATGGTTGATCACAGGGATGGTGATGATGAAGATGATCAGCAGCACCAGCATGACGTCGACCAGCGGCGTCATGTTGATTTCGCTCATCACCTCGTCGTCGTCCCCTTCGATAGTGCCGAATGCCATGATGACTTCCTTGCTAGCGGTTTAGCGCTGTGCCGCGGCCAGGCGCACGGTGCCGTCCTCGGCGCGGGCGCCGGTGGGGCGTACGCGCGCGCCGGTGACGAAGTAGGCGTGCAGGTCGTGGGCAAAGCGGTTGAGCTTCGAGATGACCGACTTGTTGCCGCGGGTGAGGGCGTTATAGCCCAGCACGGCGGGGATTGCCACGGCCAAGCCGAAGGCGGTCATGATCAGCGCCTCGCCCACCGGGCCGGCAACCTTGTCGATGGTCGGCACGCCCGAAGCGCCGATGCCGATCAGCGCGTGGTAGATGCCCCACACGGTGCCGAACAGGCCGACGAACGGCGCGGTCGAGCCCACCGACGCCAGCACGGCCAGGCCCGACTGCATGCGCGCCACCGATTCATCGATGGAGCTCTTCAGCGAGCGGGTCAGCCAGTCGGAGATATCCATCACGTCGTGCAGTTGCGGCTGGCTGGCGCGATGGTGCTGGGCGGCTTCCTTGCCGGCGATGGCGAGCGTGCGGAAGGGGTTGGCTTCGCCGGCGCCCAGGGTTTCCAGCGCGTGGTCGAAATCGTCCGAGTGCCAGAAGCGCTTTTCCGCGCCTTGCGCCATCTTCTTCAGGCGCACCAGATCCCACGCCTTGGTCAGGATCACGATCCATGAGGCGAGCGACATGATCAGCAGAATGATGGCGGTCGCACGCATGACGAAGTCGCCTTGCGACCAGAGGTGGGTGAGTCCGAGGTCCTGCATGTGTTGGTTCCTGTGAGTTCGCTTGGTTTAGGTCAGATCCGAGATCGGAAATCGGGGACGCTCAATTCAGTTCAAAGCCGATCGGCTGCTGCGCCGTGACGGCGACGGCGCGGCCGTTGTCCAGGTAAGGCTTGCAGCGCATCGCCTGCACCGCTTCCACCGCGGCCTGGTCAAGCCGCGACGAGCCGCTCGATGAGACCACTGCAGTCTTCACGACCTTGCCGCTTTCGTCGGTGGTCAGCCGTACCACGGCCTTGCCGGTCTCGCCCATGCGGCGTGACTGCGAAGGATACTTCGGTTGCGGCGGCGTGCACTGGATTTCGCCGATGCCGACTGCGCGCGGCGCGGCGGAGACCGGTGCCGGCGCCGGCTCGGGCGGTGCCGGTGGTGCTGGCGAGGCGGGCGGGGCTTCCGGTGCGGACGGCGTCGGCGGCAGGTCGGCCACCGGCTGCGGCGCCGGCTTGGGCTGAGGCGGCGTCGGCTTGGGCGTAGTCACCTTGACCTGCTTTGGCGGCGGGGTTTCCTGCTTGGGTTGGGGTTTGGGCGGCTCGGGCGGGGCTTCCTGCCTGGGCAGTTCCAGCGGGATGATGCGCGCGACGATTTCCGGCGCGATCACGGCCTCGGTGAGCTTGCGGCCCAGGCCGCTCTGGATGAGGTAAAGCAGGCCGACGTGGAACAGCAGTACGGCAAGCGTAATCTTGAAGAAGCGTTGATCGAACATGTGTCAACAACAAAAGTCTGCCGGCGGCGGCACCGCAGCGGCTGTGCGCCGTCACTTGCGATAAAACAGGATCAGCGAGATGCCGCAACCGACCAGCAGGCTAAGCAGCAATTCCATGATAAACGCTCCTTCAACAGGGTTGCCGTGGGAGCGCTACTCTGGGGCAGCGTGTCAGCTGCTGAGTATAAACGATAATGATTCTTATTTGTTGTGATTTGTGCGTCGCAACTGGAATTTTCTGCCCTGGCACGTTATACCGGCAAGTCCAGACCTACATCGGGAGCGAGAAGAGTTCGTGCATGCCCGCTGGCGCCGCGCACCGCGTTTCCGTGCCCCAGGTCACCATTACGGGCACCGGTTGCGCGCAGGCGTGCGCGTAGCGCGGGAAAGCGCGCTAGCATAGAAAGACACTGCAGACGCGGCGGTGCGCCTGTCGCGGCCCCGCCATTGCGCATCGCCCGCTCGGGGACTCGTCCATGGACTTCACACGTTTTGCTGAAGATGACCGATCGACGCTTCTGCGCTCCATGCATGGCGTATCGTCGAGTTCGGCGCTGGACTGGATGTGCGCCCAGTTTGCCTTGCGCGTGGTCTGCGCGCTGGGACCGCGCTTCAACCTGCGCAGCAATATCAACGACGTCCTGACTGTCAGCGCGCAGGAGATGGTGTGGCCCTACGGCGTGGTGCTGCGCGTGCAGCGCTTCCTGGCCGCGCGCTGTGCCGACATGCCGGCCTGGAAGGGCGCCTCGCGCTTGACCCCGGAGGAATTCCTGGACCGCCACGGCCAGTGGAACAGCGCCTTCGATGAAAGCGCGCTGTTCTATTACCTCGACGAGTACGTCAAGCACCACGCCAAGGACATGTTCGCCGTGTTCGATGCGTCGGCCGCGGCGATCGCCGAGCGGCTGGAGGGCGAGCGTGTGCTGCTGGTGCGCAATATCGACATGCTCAGCCACGTGCTGGACCTGCCCGACCACGAGCGCAAGCTGCTGCTGTATGCGGCGCTGGCCAAGTACAAGCGCGACTTGCGCGCGGTGATGGTCGACTGCAAGGTAGCGCACAGCCAGGAGGCGTTCCAGATCCTGGCGGGCCTGACAGGCGCCGGCGCGGCTGACGTGGCGGCGTCGCTGCGGCCCGGCTCGCGGCTGGAGACGCTGAACCTGATCGAGCAGCCGCTGCCGGAAAACAGCGTGACTGACCTGGGCGACCTGATGCGGTTGTCGGACCGGCTGCTGCACGTGCTGCTCGGCAACTACGCCAACGAGGCCGAGATGATGGCGGTATTCACCCGCCCGGCCGCGCCGCCCACGCTGACCACCGCCGACTATCCGCATGTGGAGACCGACGCGCGCTACCTGCGCGCGCTGCTGGCCAATGCCACGCGCCAGCACGCCAGCGGTGTCAATGTGCTGATCTACGGCCCGCCGGGCACGGGCAAGACCGAATTCGCCCGGCTGCTGGCGCGCGAGGCGGGCTGCGAGCTGTATGAGGTCGATTGCCTGGATCGCGACGGCAACAGCCTGTCGGGCAAGGACCGCTACCGCTCGCTGCAGGTGTCGCAGGCGTTCCTGCGCGGGCGCGCCCATACCGCGCTGCTGTTCGACGAAGTGGAAGACGTGTTTCCCGGCACGGGGCGCGAGCTGATGAGCCTGTTCGGCCAGGAAGATACGCGCGCGTCAGTCAATGGCAAGGCCTGGGTCAACCAGACGCTCGAGCAGAATCCCGTGCCGGTGATCTGGATTTCCAATTCGATCCGGCAGATTGACCCGGCGTACCTGCGCCGCTTCCAGTTCCACCTCGAGCTGAAGATCCCGCCGCCGCTGGTGCGCGAGAACATCATCCGCAAGCATTTGGGCGGGCTGGATGTCAGCGATGCCTTTATCACCGGCCTGGCCGGGCGCAAGACGCTGACCCCGGCGCAGGTGCAATCGGCGGCGCGCTTTGTCGAACTGGCGCGGCCGAACGTGGAAGAGCCGGTGGAGGCGCTGATCCTGCGCCAGCTCGAGCATGCCGACCGCGCCATGGGCCTGCGCCCCGAGGCCGAGGCGCGCCCGGTGGTCACGCACTACCGGCTGGAGAACCTGCACCTGGAGACCCGCTACGAGGTGGTCAAGATCGTCGACGCGCTGCGCGTGCGCCAGCGCGGCACGCTGTGCTTCTATGGCCCGCCCGGCACCGGCAAGACCGCGCTGGCCGAGCATATCGCGGCCGAGCTGGACCTGCCGCTGATGATCCGGCGCGCCTCGGACCTGATGAGCAAGTACGTGGGCGAGACCGAGCAGCAGATCGCCGCGATGTTTGCGCGTGCGGAAGAGGACGGGGCGGTGCTACTGCTGGACGAGGCCGACAGCTTCATGCAGAGCCGCCAGCAGGCGGTGCGCAACTACGAGATCTCCGAGGTCAACGAGATGCTGCAGGGCATGGAGCGCTTCAACGGCATCTTCATCTGCACCACCAACCTGTTCGACCGCATCGACGAGGCCGCGCTGCGCCGCTTCTCGTTCAAGATCCGCTTCCTCGCGCTCAAGCCCGCGCAACGCGTGGCGATGTTTGTCGACGAGGCGCTCGATGGCGATGCCGCCGGCCTGACCGACGCCATGCGCAGCGACCTGGGCGCGATGGATTGCCTGACGCCTGGCGACTTTGCCACGGTCAAGCGTCAGTGCGTGCTGCTGGGCGAGGCGCTGACGCCGGATGAATTCCTGGCGCAACTGCGCCAGGAGCATGCGATCAAGCCCGAGGTGCGCGAGCACCGGCCGCTGGGCTTCCTGCGCTGACGGCAGGCGCCGGTCAGAACGCCGGCGCCGGTTCGATCACCACGGTTTCGGCGTCGGCTTGCACCTGCAGCAGCGTCGCCACCATCGCGCGCAGGTGCGCGGCGTCCTTGGTGGAGAGAAAGCGATCGCGCCGCGCAGTCCCGGGCGGGGCCGCCAGCGCATGCTCGGAGAGCTTGCGCGCGAGCTGGCGCGCGACCGCGCTGCCGGTATCGACCAGCGCCAGCCGATTGCCGGCAATGGCGCGGATGGCGCCTGCCAGAAAGGGATAATGGGTGCAGCCCAGCACCAGGGTATCGGCGCCGGCTTCCAGCATGGGCGCGAGATAGGCTTCCAGGCGCTCGCGCACGGTGGGTCCGTCGATCTCGCCTTGTTCGACCAGCGTCACCAGTCCCAGCCCGGCCTGGCACAGGAAGCGGCTTTCGCTGTCCAGCGATGCCAGCAGCCGCGCGAACTTCGCGCTCTTGAGGGTATTGGCGGTTGCCAATACGCCGACCACCTTGCTGCGGCTGGCCGCGGCGGCGGGCTTCAGGCCAGGTTCGACGCCGATGATCGGCACCGGCAGCCGCTCGCGCAGCAAGGCCACGGCATGGCCGGTGGCGGTATTGCAGGCGACCACCAGCGCCTTGCAGCCCTGGCCGATCATCCACTCGCAGGCCTGCAGCGTGCGCGCTTCGACAAAATGCTCGGGTTTTTCGCCGTAGGGCGCGTACTTCGAGTCGGCGAGGTACAGCAGCGGCTCATGCGGCAGCAGGGCGCGGATCTCGCGCAGCACCGACAAGCCGCCGAGGCCGGAATCGAAGACGCCGATGGGTGCGGGGTTCACGTAGGCGGACGGGAAGGAGGGATGGTTCCCCTCTCCCGCCTGGCGGGAGAGGGGCCGGGGGTGAGGGCGGGAGCCACTACGAAGTAAAGGCCGTCGCCGTTGCCAGCGCCGGCCCTCACCCCCAACCCCTCTCCCGCAAGCGGGAGAGGGGAGTATTGCTTGGGTCGGTTACAGCGCCGCCACCGGAATCTTGCCGATCTTGGCCTGCCATTCGGCGGGGCCGGTCTTGTGCACCGAGGTGCCTTCGCTGTCCACGGCAACCGTGACCGGCATGTCCTTGACGTCGAACTCGTAGATCGCTTCCATGCCCAGGTCTTCAAAGCCGACCACCCTGGCTTCCTTGATCGCCTTGGCCACCAGGTAGGCGGCGCCGCCGACGGCCATCAGGTAGGCCGACTTGTGCTTCTTGATCGCTTCGATCGCCACCGGGCCGCGCTCGGCCTTGCCGATCATCGAGATCAGGCCGGTTTCGGCCAGCATCATCTCGGTGAACTTGTCCATGCGCGTGGCAGTGGTGGGACCGGCCGGGCCGACGGCTTCGTCGCGCACCGGATCGACCGGGCCGACGTAATAGATCACGCGGTTCTTGAAGTCCACCGGCAGCTTCTCGCCCTTGGCCAGCATGTCGGCGATGCGCTTGTGCGCGGCGTCGCGGCCGGTCAGCATCTTGCCATTGAGCAGCAGGGTCTGGCCCGGCTTCCACGAAGCGACTTCTTCCGGCGTCAGCGTGTTCAGGTCGACGCGCTTGGAGGTTTCGGTGTTCGGCGCCCACTCGACCTTCGGCCATTGCGACAGGTCCGGCGCTTCCAGCTTGGCCGGGCCGCTGCCGTCCAGCGTGAAGTGCACGTGGCGGGTGGCGGCGCAGTTCGGGATCATCGCCACCGGCTTGGACGCCGCGTGCGTCGGGCAGGCCATGATCTTGACGTCCAGCACGGTCGCCAGGCCGCCCAGGCCCTGGGCGCCGATGCCGAGCGCGTTGACCTTCTCGTACAGCTCGACGCGCAGTTCCTCGATCCAGTCCTTCGGGCCGCGGGCGATGATGTCCTGGATGTCGATCGATTCCATCAGCGATTCCTTGGCCATCACCATCGCCTTCTCGGCGGTGCCGCCGATGCCGATGCCCAGCATGCCCGGCGGGCACCAGCCGGCGCCCATGGTCGGCACGGTCTTCAGCACCCAGTCGACGATCGAGTCCGACGGGTTCAGCATCACGAACTTGGACTTGTTCTCCGAACCGCCGCCCTTGGCAGCGACCTGGATGTCGACGGTGTTGCCCGGCACCACTTCATAGTGGATCACGGCCGGGGTGTTGTCCTTGGTGTTCTTGCGGCCGCCTTCGGGCGGGCTGACGATCGACGCGCGCAGCACGTTGTCCGGGTGCGTATAACCGCGGCGCACGCCCTCGTTGATCATGTCGGTCAGGCCCATGGTGGCGCCGTCCCACCGCACATCCATGCCGACCTTGACGAACACCGTGACGATGCCGGTGTCCTGGCAGATCGGGCGCTTGCCTTCCGCGCACATGCGGCTGTTGGTCAGGATCTGCGCGATCGCGTCCTTGGCCGCCGGGCTCTGCTCCAGCTCATAGGCGCGGCCCAGGCTGGTGATGTAGTCCATCGGATGGTAGTAGCTGATGTACTGCAGCGAGTCGGCGACGCTCTGGATGAGGTCTTCTTGCTTGATGACTGTCATTTTGTGGGGGTGGGCAGCGGTGAAACACAGCCCGAAATCATACACTGTGCGGCGGCGCTCTGCCGGGCTGCATACATCCGTCCACAGCCACTAATGTGCGGCAAGCGCCGCTGGCGGTGGTCGCGCCGGCCCAAAAGCAAAAACCGCGGCACATGGCCGCGGTCGGAATAAAGCAGGCCGGCTGGCCACGCAAGCGCGCTCAGTGCTTGCCGTGCGCGCCGGCGGGATGGGTGACCATGCGGTCCACCCATGCCATTGCCACCGCCGACAGCAGGAATGCGAGGTGGATCGCCACCTGCCACATGATGGTATGTGTGGTGCGTTGCTCGGCGTCGATAAAGGTCTTGAGCAGGTGGATCGACGAGATGCCGATCAGTGCCATCGACAGCTTGACCTTCAGCACGCCGGCGTTGACGTGGTCGAGCCATTCGGGCTCGTCGGGATGGTTGTCGATGCCAAGCCGCGAGACGAAGGTTTCGTAGCCGCCGACGATCACCATGATCAGCAGGTTGGAGATCATCACCACGTCGATCAGGCCCAGCACCACCAGCATGATCTTGTTCTCGTCAAACTCGGTCACATGCGCAAGCAGATGCCAGACTTCGATCAGGAAGTGGTAGACGTAGACGCCCTGGGCCACGATCAGGCCCAGGTACAGCGGCAGTTGCAGCCAGCGCGACGCGAAGATGATGCTCGGGATCGGCCGCAGGGTTTGGGGCTGCGGTGTGGGAATCGGGTTGGAAGCCATGGCGGGGCGGGGTCGGCGAGTTGAAAATCGGCGTGGATTGTACCAAGCGACCATGGCAACGCTGTGTTACCGGCGGTAACCGTTGACGTCGCAGCAGTCAGGCCCGGGCGCCCGGATCCGCGCCCGCCGCCTTGCCGCGCCACGCGCCGCGCGTCATCCGGCCCGGCCGGCTGGCCAGCACGATCCCCGCCAGCACGCACGCCAGCGCCACGCCGTGCGGCCAGCCCGGCTGTTCACCCAGGAAGATGATGCCGTAGGTGGCCGCTGCCACCGGCAGCACCGAGGTGAAGACTCCGGCCAGTTGCGCCGGCACATGGCGGATGCCCTTCATCCACAGCCAGAATGAGAACACGCTGGCCGACAGCGCGTACCACAGCACCATCAGCCAGGTCTGCGCCGGCACCGCGGCGGCATCGAAGCTCAGCAGCGGGACCAGCCCCAGCGGCAGCATCAGCAGTCCGCCGATCAGGTGCGTGTAGGCACAGATCTCGATGGCGGCCAGTGTCTGCGTGAGCCGGCGCGACAGGATCACGTAGATCGACTCGCACACCACCGCGCCCATGATCATCAGGTTGCCCAGCCATGCCCGGCTCCCTGCGCCGGCACCGTGGTCATCGCCGCGGGCGATATTGAGCACGGCAAGGCCGGCCACCGCGAGCAGCACCGACACGACCGTGCGCCGCGACAGCCGTTCGCGCAGCAGCAGCCAGGACAGCAGCGCCACGGTGGCGGGGATGGTGCTGGTGATCACGCCGGCGGCCATGGCGCTGGTCAGGCGCACGCCATTGAGCATCAGCAGCGTAAACAGGAAGGTGCCGAAGAACGCCTGCAGGAACAGGTTCAGCCATTCCCCGCGCGAAACCCGGCGCATGCGCGCGGGCCGGTACCAGGGTGCCAGGCAGACGATGGCAATGACAAAGCGCAGCAGCGCGAACAGCAGCACCGGCACATGCGCGATGATCGACTTGCCGAGGCCGACGTTGCTGCCGACCAGCGCCATCGAGGCGATCAGGCACAGCACGTAGACGGGAGCGAAAACAGGAGCGTTGGCGGGCACGGGTACTTGCCTCGGATGTTCCCGTCAGCAGGCCGGCGGGATGCACTGGCAAGTGTCCGGGCTGGTTGGCGCGACGGCGGTGCGGCAAGGGCAAGCGTCGCGTTCAGGTATCAGGCTCGCGGCATTATAGCTGTGCTAGCCTAATGGAGAAGGCTGCACTTTCGCGGCGCGCGCCCCGATTATTCCCGCTGCATTGCAACAAGTTGCAGCGTCCGGTTTTGCCGGTGCCGGGATTTATCGTCAGGTTTAAGTAAGCCGTCCGGCGTAACGTGGCAGCCAAAGCCAGTCCAAAATCAGGAGACCAGTCCATGTCCGCCATCGAATCGGTGATGCAGGAGCATCGCGTGTTCAACCCGCCGGAGGCGTTTGCCAGCCGGGCCGCCATCCCCAGCATGGAGGCCTACCAGGCCCTGTGCGACGAGGCCGAACGCGACTACGAGGGCTTCTGGGCCCGTTACGCCCGCGAATTGCTGCACTGGAACAAGCCCTTCACCAAGGTGCTGGACGAGAGCAACGCACCGTTCTACAAGTGGTTCGAAGACGGCGAGCTCAACGCCTCGTACAACTGCCTGGACCGCAACCTGCAGAATGGCAATGCCGACAAGGTCGCGATCGTGTTCGAGGCCGACGACGGCACGGTGAGCCGTGTCACCTACCGCGAACTGCACGGCAAGGTGTGCCGCTTCGCCAACGGGCTGAAGTCGCTTGGCATCAAGAAGGGCGACCGTGTGGTGATCTACATGCCGATGTCGGTCGAGGGCGTGGTCGCGATGCAGGCCTGCGCGCGGCTGGGCGCGACGCACTCGGTGGTGTTCGGCGGCTTCTCGGCCAAGTCGCTGCAGGAGCGGCTGGTCGACGTCGGCGCGGTGGCGCTGATCACCGCCGACGAGCAGATGCGCGGCGGCAAGGCCTTGCCGCTGAAGGCCATCGCCGACGACGCGCTGGCGCTGGGCGGCTGCGAGGCGGTCAAGCACGTGATCGTCTACCGCCGCACCGGCGGCAACGTCGGCTGGACCGAAGGCCGCGACCGCTGGATGGAAGACGTCAGCGCCAACCAGCCCGATACCTGCGAAGCGGAGCCCGTCAGCGCCGAGCACCCGCTGTTCGTGCTCTACACCTCGGGCTCCACCGGCAAGCCCAAGGGCGTGCAGCACAGCACCGGCGGCTACCTGCTGTGGGCGCTGATGACGATGAAATGGACCTTCGACATCAAGCCCGACGACCTGTTCTGGTGTACCGCCGATATCGGCTGGGTCACCGGCCACACCTATATTGCCTACGGTCCGCTGGCCGCCGGCGCTACCCAGGTGGTGTTCGAAGGCGTGCCGACCTACCCGAACGCCGGCCGCTTCTGGGACATGATCGCGCGCCACAAGGTCAGCATCTTCTACACCGCGCCGACCGCGATCCGCTCGCTGATCAAGGCCGCCGAGGCCGACGAGAAGATCCATCCGAAGCAGTACGACCTGTCCAGCCTGCGCCTGCTCGGCACGGTCGGCGAGCCGATCAATCCGGAAGCGTGGATGTGGTACTACAAGAACATCGGCAACGAGCGCTGCCCGATCGTCGATACCTTCTGGCAGACCGAGACCGGCGGCCACATGATCACGCCGTTGCCGGGCGCGACGCCGCTGGTGCCGGGTTCGTGCACGCTGCCGCTGCCCGGCATCATGGCGGCCATCGTCGACGAGACCGGACAGGACGTGCCCAACGGCAGCGGTGGCATCCTGGTGGTCAAGCGCCCGTGGCCGGCGATGATCCGCACCATCTGGGGCGACCCTGAGCGCTTCAAGAAGAGCTACTTCCCCGAGGAGCTCGGCGGCAAGCTCTACCTCGCCGGCGATGGCTCGATCCGCGACAAGGACACCGGCTACTTCACCATCATGGGCCGCATCGACGACGTGCTGAACGTGTCGGGCCACCGCATGGGCACGATGGAAATCGAGTCGGCGCTGGTGGCCAACCCGCTGGTGGCCGAGGCCGCGGTGGTAGGCCGCCCCGACGACATGACCGGCGAGGCCATCTGCGCCTTCGTCGTTCTCAAGCGCTCGCGTCCGACTGGCGACGAAGCCGTGAAGATCGCCACCGAGCTGCGCAACTGGGTCGGCAAGGAGATCGGCCCGATCGCCAAGCCGAAGGACATCCGCTTTGGCGACAACCTGCCCAAGACGCGCTCGGGCAAGATCATGCGCCGCCTGCTGCGTTCGCTGGCCAAGGGCGAAGCGATTACGCAAGACACCTCGACGCTGGAGAACCCTGCCATCCTCGAGCAGCTCAAGCAGACGCAGTAATCCGGCGAGAACCCGGCAAGCCGGACCTGGCCGAATCCTGAACCCGCCGCCGCGCACCCGCGCGCCGGCGGGTTTGTTACGATAGCTTCCCACCGATCACGGACTGTCCCCTCATGCCCGAAGCCCAGGCGCGCTTTCGCCGACGGTTGCTGCTGTACTACGGCCTGTTCACGCTGGGGCTGTTCGGCTTCGTGGGCATGATGGGGTTGCTGGAACGCTCCAACGCCGATGCGCTGTGGCTCGGCTACGTGTTCCTGTTCATCACCATCGCGATCTATGCCTGCATCGGGCTGATCTGCCGTACCTCGGACCTCAACGAGTACTACGTCGCCTCGCGGCGCGTGCCGGCGCTGTTCAACGGCATGGCGATTGCTGCCGACTGGATGAGCGCGGCGTCGTTCATCGGCCTGGCCGGCATCCTGTTTTCCTCCGGCTACGAAGGGCTGGCCTACGTGATGGGGTGGACCGGCGGCTACTGCCTGGTGGCCTTCCTGCTCGCGCCATACCTGCGCAAGTACGGCGGCTACACCATCCCCGACTTCCTCGCGGCGCGCTACGGCAACGGCAAGCCCGGCGGCAACCTGCCGGTGCGCGCCATCGCGGTGCTGGCCGCCTCGCTTTGCTCGTTCGTCTACCTGGTGGCGCAGATCCAGGGCGTGGGGCTGGTGGTGACGCGCTTCATCGGCGTCGAGTTTGCCGTCGGCATCTTCTTCGGGCTGGCGGGCATCCTGGTCTGCTCCTTCCTTGGCGGCATGCGTGCGGTCACGTGGACGCAGGTGGCGCAGTACATCATGATGATCGTGGCGTTCCTGGTCACGGTCTCGATGATCGCGTGGAAGCATCACCAGGAACCGCTGCCGCAGCTGAGCTACGGCTCGCTGCTGACGCAACTGGATGCCCGTGAACAGCAACTGGAGCGCGAGCCGGCCGAGCAGGCGGTGCGCGAATACTACCGGCAGCAGGCCATCCTGCTGCAGGAGCGCATCGCCCGCTTGCCGGCTTCCTTCGCGCAGGAACGCGACGCGCTGGACGCGCGCCTGCAGGACCTGCGCACCCGCAATGCGCCGCTGCGCGAGATCAAGGCGCTCGAGCGCGAACGCCTGGAATTTCCGCGCGACGCCGCAGCCGCGCAGCAGCAATGGCACCAGCAGCGCGAAGAGGCGCTGGCCCGCAGCCGCCATTCGATGTCGTCCACCGAACCCTATCCCGCGGCCTCCGAGCAGGAGCGCAAGACCAAGCGACTCAATTTCGTGCTGCTGGTGTTCTGCCTGATGGTGGGCACCGCCAGCCTGCCGCACATCCTGACGCGGCTCTACACCACGCCTTCAGTCAGGGAAACGCGCAATTCCGTGGCTTGGGCCGTATTCTGCATCGCCTTGCTCTATGTCTCGGCGCCCACGCTGGCGGCGCTGGTCAAATACGAGTTCTTCGAGCACCTGGTCGGCACCTCGTACGCCGAACTGCCGCAATGGGTGGTGCAATGGCGCAAGGTCGATCCACCGGTGTTCGGCATCCGCGACGTCAACGGCGACGGCATCGTGCAATGGGCCGAGATCCTGCTGCAGCCCGACATGATCGTGCTGGCCGCGCCGGAAATCGCCGGACTGCCCTACGTCATCTCCGGGCTGATCGCCGCCGGGGCGCTGGCCGCCGCGCTGTCCACCGCGGACGGGTTGCTGCTGACCATCGCCAACGCGCTTTCGCACGACGTCTTCTATCACATGGTCGACCGCCAGGCGAGCCACCAGCGGCGCGTCACCACCGCCAAGATCGTGCTGCTGGCGGTGGCGCTGTTCGCCTCGTACGTCACATCGCTGCGGCCCGGCAACATCCTGTTCCTGGTCGGCGCAGCCTTTTCGCTCGCCGCCTCCAGCTTCTTCCCGGTCCTGATCCTCGGCATCTTCTGGCGCCGCACCACCGCCGCCGGCGCCGTCGCCGGCATGGTCGCCGGGCTCGGCGTGGCGGTGTACTACATCTTCGTCAACTATCCCTTCTTCACGCGCATGACCGGCATCTTCGGCAACCGCTGGTTCGGCGTCGATCCGATCGCCTCCGGCGCCTTCGGGGTCCCGGCCGGCTTCGCGGTGGCGATCGTGGTCAGCCTGCTGACGCCGCGCAACGCGCCGGTGATTGACAGGCTGGTGACCTACCTGCGCAAGGGGTAGGGCGGTGCCGTGGCACGTAGCGCCCGATCCGGCGACGAAGCACTGGATTCGCCGGGCAACTCTGCTATAATCTCGGACTTCCCGGAGAGATGGATGAGTGGTTTAAGTCGCACGCCTGGAAAGCGTGTATGGGTTAATAGCCCATCGGGGGTTCGAATCCCCCTCTCTCCGCCAGAACACTGTGCAATGCCCTGCAAAGCCGCCCGTTGTCCGGGCGGCTTTTTCGTTTCCAGTCTCTGCGGCACGTCAACTGGCTTCGCCCCAGCCCCCAGCACTGCCGATTCATTCCCACTCCCGGGTATGCTCTCGGGCATGCATACAGTCGCCAGCCAATTCGAAATCCGCCCCGCCTTGCCCTCAGATGCGCAAGCCGTGGAAGCTATCCTCACCGACACCTACCTCGGCACCTGGAAACCGCAGCTGACTCCCGCTGCCGCAGCGGCCTTCGAACAGCAAGGCAAAACCCGCAGCTACGTCGCAGCACGTTTGCATGAGTTCCGGGTCGCCTGCGTGGACGGTGTGCCAGCCGCCATGGTGGATTGGGAAAACAATTTCATCTGGGCGCTGCATGTCGGCCGGGCATGGCAGCGGATGGGCTTGGGCGGGGCGCTGCTCGCGCATGCAGAAGCCGAGATTGCCCGCGCCGGGCATCGCGAGGCGAGGCTCGAGACGGATACGTTCAACCAGCAGAGCCGTGCTTTCTATCGGCGCCAGGGCTATGCCGAGATCGATTTCTATCCCGATGAAAGCTGGGACAGCGGCTTTACCACAGTGCTGTTGTCCAAAGCGCTGGCGCCGGTCTGAGAGGCCGAGCCGCTTCGCCAATTAGGGGCGCTTCTCCCGCGTCATGCGCAGATTGCATGACCTTGCTGGGCCGACCGTGAAAGAATCAGGCATCTCTTCGAACTGCCCGAATGCCTCTCATGTCCGACCCCATCGTCCACCTCAACGGCACCCTGACCCCGCTCTCCGAAGCCCGCATCCCCGTTCTCGACCGCGGCTTTATCTTCGGCGACGGCATCTATGAGGTCATCCCGTACTACCACGGCAAGCCGTTCCGCGGCGCGCAGCACCTGGCCCGCCTGCACCGGAGCCTGGAGGGCATCGGCATTCCCGACCCGTACAGCGCCGCGCAGTGGCTGGAGCGTGTCGGCGAGGTGGTGCAGGCCAATGGCTTGTCGGATCAACTGGTCTATATCCAGGTGACACGCGGCGTGGCCAGGCGCACGCATGCGTTCCCGAAGGAGGTGGTGCCGACGGTGCTGATCATGACCAATCCGATGGCGTTGCCGTCGGCGCAGATGGTTGAGCAGGGGGTTGCGTGCGTGACCATGGAGGACCGGCGCTGGCTGAATTGCCAGATCAAGTCGACGTCGCTGCTCGGCAACGTGCTGGCGGCGCAGCATGCGGTGGAGCAGGGCGTGACCGAGGCGATCCAGTTCCGTGACGGCTGGCTGACCGAGGCGTCGGCGTCCAACGTGTGGGTGGTGCGCGATGGCCGCGTGGCGGCGCCGCCGAAAGACAACCTGATCCTGGAGGGCATCCGCTACGGCTTCATGGAGGAGATCTGCGCCGCGATGGACATTGCGCTGGAGTCGCGCCGGATCGCCAGGGACGAGGTGTTCGCCGCTGATGAGGTGCTGCTGTCGTCGGCCAGCAAGGAGTTGCTGCCGGTGGTCAGCATCGATGGGCGCCAGGTCGGCAAGGGGGTTCCGGGGCCGGTGTTCGCGCGCCTGTACGCGGCTTACCAGGCGGCCAAGGCGGCGTTGTAAGCGCCTGCAAGGCGCTCCCGGCGCGTGCTACGATGCATCGGGATTCAGCCAGGAGTCAGTCATGGCCAAGCGTGAGCGCGGCCGGCGTGCCTTGCAGGACGAGGTCAGCCGGCGTATCCAGCAGATCGATGAAATCGGCGAAGACGGCGCCAACATCCGGGTGCCGTCGCCGCAGCCGCATCCGCGCGATGCACGCGGCCGCAACTGGGACATGGCCTTCGACAATCTGCACGGCTACGCCGCCAGTGTGCGCGCGGCGGTCGACAAGGTGCGCGACGAGTTCGACCTGAACGAGGCGCTGGAGAACCGCGCGCCCAATCCCTTCGGCGACTGAACCGCCGCTACTCTACCGAAACGATGATGGCGACGCGCCGGTTCTCGGCGCGTCCTGCCGCGCCAAGCATGACGGCCCCCAGCCAGGACTTCCAGCGGAATCTGTAATCGGGCAGAAGACGACCTGCAAACATGTGGGTTCTCACTGCGTGACGTCCAGGCGTGGCTCGGCGCTTTGCCAGATGCCGCCGGAGCGCCGCTTGGCGCCGTACATGGCGGCGTCGGCGGCGTGCAGCAGGGCCTGGCTGCCTTGCGCGTGGACCGGGAAGACGGCCAGCCCGATACTGAGCGAGGCCTGCACCGAGCTGCCGTCGGGCAGGTCGATGGGGCAGGCCATCGCCTGCAGGATATGCTCGGCGATCTGGATGGCATCGCCCGGCGCGCGCAGCGCGGTGGCCAGTACCGCGAATTCGTCGCCGCCGATGCGCGCCACGGTGTCGCGGCCACGCAGGCTGGCGCGCATGCGCTGCGCTACTGCGACCAGCACTGCGTCGCCGGCGGCATGGCCGTGGCGATCGTTGACGTGCTTGAATTCGTCGCTGTCGAGATACAGCACCGCGGCATATTCATCGTTGGCGGCGGCGTGGCGCACGGCGTGCTCCAGCGCTTCGACGAACGCGGCGCGGTTCAGCAGCCCGGTCAGGGCATCGTGGTTGGCGCGGTGGGCGAGCGAGCGGTTCTCGTGCTGCATCTGGTTCTGCCAGGTCTGCAGTTCGTCGAGCAGGCCGTTGAAATCCTCGCTCAGGGCATTCAGTTCAGCAATGCTGGCCGGCGGCGTGCGCTGGGCGAAATCGCGCTGGGAACGCACCGCATGCGCCACCCGCATCAGGTTGCGCAGCGGCTCGATGATCTGCACCAGCAGCCGGCTGGCCAGGTAGTGGGCGCCAACAGCGGTCAGCAGCAGGCAGGCCAGCAGACCCAGCGCGCCGCGCAGCAGAAAATGCAGCAGATTGCGCGGGTCGCCACTGACGCGCAGCATCCCCACTGGCTGTGCCTGGTGCAGGATGGGCTGCTCGACCGCTCCCGTGCCCAGCCATTCGACCAGCGCGTGGCGCAGGCCGGTCAGCGGCGCCTGGCCGGGGCGCTGCCATTCCGCCAGGACATGGTGGTCGCGGTCATAGACGGTGGCGCGGGCGATGTCTTCCGAGGCCGCGATCGCGGCCAGGGTTTCGGCGGTGGCCGCCTGGTCGCGGAACACCACCGGCGCTTCCAGCGTGTAGGCGATCGAGCGCGCCACCAGCCGCACGTTGTGGTCGGCGTAGACGCGTAGCGCGGTGACGCCGATCGCGGTCAACGCCAGGCCGGCCGTGCATACCGCGATCAGCGCCACGCCCAGGTGGATACGGCGCAGCACGCTGTAGAGGGTGGGGCGCGCGCCAGGCCCGCGCACCGGCTGGGGCTCCCTCATGATGGCGCTCCCTTGCGGCGGCCGAGCTGCAGCACGGCGGGGTGCATGTGCACGCCGCTGCGGGCGACGGTATCGAGGTTGACGCGGAACGAGACCTGGTTGTCGCGGATGTTGAGGCAGAACATGCTGCCCACCTCGCACTCGAAGTCTTCTTCGGCGATGACTAGCACTGGGCGGCCGGTCAGTTCGGCCGACAGGCGTTTGCGGCGCGCTTCGTTCATGGCGCCCATGTACAGCGCATCGCACGCCGGGTGCAGCATGTCGGCCAGTACGTCGACCTGTCGGGTCTGCATAGTGCGGCCATTGGCGAGCGTGCCGCCTTCCTTGAGCCGGGCCGCATAGCGGCTGGCGGTATCCACGCACAGCCGCACCGGATCGCGCTCCACCGGCCAGCGCGCGTAGCCGAGCAGGCTGATGACCACGCGCGCGACAAGGTCGGCCCGCTGCGGCGCAGGCTGCGCGGTCACCGCGGGCGGCACCATGGCCGGCAGCACCGCCAGCGTCACGGCAAGCAGCAGGGCGGTGAGGCCACGGCGCAGCAGCGGTCGTGCTCGGGTAGCGGGCGCGGTCGGAGGAGGGCTGGCTGGGGCGGGCGCCATGGTCTCGAAGGAAGGGGGCGGAGCGGCTGGTTGCGCAGGTGGGGTATGGCCGCGGCTATTGTCTGGGGCCGGGTTCCGGGCGGTCAAGCGCCAGGTATCGCGGTGGATGGGCCTGAAATAAGCGGCACGAGTGGTCTTCTGCGATGACCGGCTCGTGGCGCGGCGTGATTCGAAATGTTTATCGGTCCGGTGTTGCTTTCCTGAAGCCCGACGTAGAACCGTTGCGTGTTTGCCAGGCTTCGCGGTGGCGGGCACAACACTTAGAATGTGTCCATCGCCCCTACGCGCCTTGCCGCCTGCCGCCATGATCATCGACCCGCTTATGCGCTTGCTGCACCTGACCGGCGTTGCCGTCTGGGTCGGCGGCATGTTCTTCGCCTACCTGTGCCTGCGGCCGGTGGCCGGCACGCTGCTGGAGCCGCCGCCGCGGCTGCGCCTGTGGCGCGGCGTGTTTGCCCGGTTTTTCCCCTGGGTGTGGGCGTCGGTGGTTGCGATCCTGATGAGCGGTGGCGCGATGATGGCGGCGGTGGGAATGGCCGGCGCACCACGCAACTGGCACCTGATGCTGGGCATCGGCGTCGTCATGGCAGGCATTTTTTGCTACGTATGGTTCGGTCCCTACCGGGCGCTGGGCCGGGCCGTGGATGCGCAGGACTGGCCGGCCGCCGGTGCCGCGCTGAACCGCATCCGGCAGGCGGTGGGGACCAACCTGGTGCTCGGGCTGGTCAATATCGCCGTGGCGACGCTGGGCCGCTGGCTCGCCTGACCGTACCCGCACCACCCCGAAGTCCGATTCGTCTTGTCACAACCACGCAAACGGAGAGCTGCTATGCGCGTTCTCGCATGTGTTGCCGTCGTCGGCCTGGCCGTGGCGGTCCTCCCCGCCGGCGCCGCCGAAAATGGCGGTCTGAGCGCCGACTATGAGCGCTGCATCGGCAAGGCCGCGTCGACCGCCGACATGCTCAACTGTGCCGCACTGGAATCGCGGGTCCAGGACGCCGCGCTGAACACTGCTTACCAGTCGCTGCTGCGACGGCTGGAGGCGCCGCGCACCGGGCTGTTGCGGGTGGCGCAGCGGGCCTGGCTCGAGTACCGCCAGGCCAATTGCGCTTTTGTGTCCAATCCGGGCGGCGGCAGCGCCGCGCGCGTGGCCGGCGCGACCTGCATGCTGGAGATGACCGCCGCGCGGGTGCGCGAATTGCGCGCCTTTGCCACCGAGGCCGCCGGCCGGTGAGCTTGCGGGCCTTGTGCTAGAGTTGCCTGACCCCTGTGCTGCGGCACGTCTCAACCGGAGATGGATCATGGCCAATGAATCGCGCCACAACCTGAAGGCTTTCGTGCAGACCGCACCCCAGGCGGGGCGCTATGTGTGGGTCATCGCGCTGGTGGATTTCGGCGCGCAGCAGGTCCGGCGCGCCATCGTGTCAGACGATACCTTCACCACCTCCGATGCCGCGCGGGTTGCCGGCGAGGCTCAGCTCAAGGCGATGGCCGAGGATCACTAGCGGCGCCTGCGCGCAAGCGGGGCTTGCACCGGAGTGTTGCGTTCCGGCACCCGTGACCGCCCCGACATCGATTCTTGCCTTGCCGGAGGCTTACGGCGCACTAGACTATGGGCATGTTCCTCCACAAGATAGGACTCTCATGACAGATTGCGTGCGCCGTCCGGCCAGGGCCCTGCTGCTGGCAGCGATGCTCGGTTCCGGCCTGGCCTTCAGTGCGGCCTCGATGGCCCAGGTGTCAGTCAACATCGCCATTGGTGTTCCGCCGCCGGCGCCCATCTACGAGGCCGTGCCCGCGCCGCGCGCCGGCTACGTCTGGGTGCCGGGCTACTGGGACTGGGACGATCATTACCGCAAACACGCCTGGAAGAAGGGCCGCTGGGAGCGTGAGCGCCCCGGCTATGTCTATGAGTCGCCGCGCTGGATCCAGTCGCGCGACGGCTGGGTGCTGGTGCCGGGCCGCTGGGATCAGGGCGGGTACAAGGGCACCAAGAACAAGGGCCACAAGGACCAGGGCAGCCATTGCCCGCCCGGCCACGCCAAGAAGGGCGAGTGCTGACCGGTCCGCGGCCCGGCGCCGTGCGGTGACGCCGGGCGTCCCTGCCATGCTACGATCCCCGCCATGACACCCGCGCCCGCGCGGCGCATCGGCAGCGGATCCCGGAGGTAGCGATGGCAAGGCACGTCTTCACGCGCGCGCAGTATCTCGACATCCTCAATGACAGCCTGCGCAAGCATCCCGGCTGGCAGCCCGGCATGGCTTTCGTGTTCCTGCCGCCAGGCGCCGATGCCAGCCAGGCCACGGCAGTGGGCTGCACCGGCCCGATGGACGCCATTCCGGTTTATGCGGAAATCCAGCGGGTGGCGGCCGAGCTGATTGAAGTCAGCGACGCATGACCGAGACCATTAACGCCCGCGGAGCGTGTGCCGGCCCGCGGGTGCGTACAATACCGGCCTCTACAGACTTTCGGATATTGCCGTGAAGAAAACGGACCTGGAAAAAAACAAGGGCCTGAAGATCGCCAACAGCCTGAAGCAGGCGGCGGCAGGGCGGGGCGGCATTCCCGGTGCCGAGGCGCGCCCGGACCGGCGCGAGCAGCGCCGGTTGGACCAGGAGCAAGGTCTGGTGCCGTTCGCGTGCAAGCTCGACGGCACCCTGGTGAAGCGCCTGCAGGCGCTTGCCGCCAACCACCCGGGCGGCATGACCGGCCTGCTCAATGAAGTGCTGGCCGGCGCGCTGCCGCCGGAGCAGGGCCAGGCCTGAGCCTCGCGCGGCCGCCGCGCCGCCGTTGGCCTGGGTCTTGCCTCAGTCCTCTTCCTCGTCGAGGAATTCGCGGCGCAGCATCCAGTTGGCGATGGCTTCGTCGCAGATGCGCTTGAACTTCTGCTTGTCCGGCATCTTGTCGAACAACTGGAAGTTGACCAGCGCCATGCCGGCATCGGTGATGTAGAACATGCGGCTCGGGTCGTCATCATGGACGATGCGGCCGTCGATGGCGTCTTCTTCGCTTTCCGCCGGCATGTCCTCCAGCTCGACCACGCGGCAGGTGAAGCGCGGGCTGCGGGTGTGGGTCAGATACTCGAACTCGTCGTGCATGACCTCGCCGCCCTTGCCTGCGATCACGGCGAAGCCCCAGATAAAGCGGGGCATCGGCAGATCGGACAGATCTTCAATCTCGTCCATGGTGTTCTCCCTGATTCAATCCCCGCATTATCGCCCGGAACGCCGCGGCTTCAAACGTTGACGTGGCGTGACCCTGCCGTTTACGGCGCGGCGTGGCAGTTGGCCAGCACGGGCGCGGCGGTTTCCGCCTGCATCAGGTCGCGCAGCGTGCCGGTCTCGCCCTTGGTCCACCATTCGTAGCGGCCGCCGACATAGCGCGCGCCGGACGCCGACACCGTGCTGACCGCCAGCAACGGCTTGCCTTCGATGCGGAACACCGCGGCCTGGTTGTCCGGGCTGTTGAAATAGCGCACCGCCAGCGTCTTGCCGCCGTCGCACTGGTAGCGCATGGTGCGCACCTCGGGAAAGCGCACACCATCGATGCCCGGCGCGCGGGCAGCGTGGGCCGTGGCGCTGGCACAGAGGACGGCCAGCAAGGCAGCGATGCGGGTACGGGACAGCATCAAGCGATCGGGCATGGCATGGCAGGTTCAAAAGTTGGTGTCAGGGAGCGATGCAGCCGTATCGGGCAGCGTGTCTCCAGCAAGCCATCAGGCAAGCATATAGCCGGCGGCAAGCGCGCGGAAACTCTCCACTTCGCGGGCTTGCCAGGCGTCGTCTTCGCCAAGTTCCTCGGCCAGGATCGCGGCCACTGCCGGTGCCGCATCGACGGCCGCGCGCGCGTCCAGGAACAGCGCACGGTTGCGGCGCGCCAGCACGTCCTCGACCCGGCGCGCCAGCTCATGCCGGGCGGCAAAACGCACATGGGCCTCGGTCAGGCCCGATGCGCCCGCGATCATGCGGTCGTGTCCCGGCAATGCGCGCAGCAGGCCCAGCTCGTTGCCGTAGTAGCGGTCCGGCGAACCCGAATCCGGCAGCGGCAGGTCGGCGGGCAATCCGGCGGCGCCGTGCAGCGGCAGCTCCGCGGTCACGCACGGCGCCGCGCACACCATCTGGCGCTGGATCGCGGTCTCGATCACGTCTTCGGCCATCTTGCGGTAGGTGGTCCATTTGCCTCCGGTGACGGTGATCAGCCCAGCCCTGGACACCAGGATGGTATGTTCGCGCGACAGCGAAGCGGTGGAGGCTTCGCCGGTGGCCCGCACCAGCGGCCGCAGGCCGGCCCAGACGCTGGTGACGTCGGCGCGGGTGGGGTCCTTGGCCAGGTAGCGCGACGCTGTTTCCAGGATGAAATCGACATCGTCGGCGCCGGCGTCGGGCTCCAGCGGCAGGTCGCGGCGCGGCGTGTCGGTGGTGCCGACGATGGTGTGCCCGTTCCAGGGCACCACGAACAGCACCCGCCCGTCGTCGGTCTTGGGGATCAGGATGGCGCGCTCCCCCGGCAGGAAGCTGCGCGGCAGCGTCAGGTGCACGCCCTGGCTGGGCGCGACCATGGTGCGGGCATGCCCGTCTTCCATCTGGCGGATGGCATCGACCCACACCCCGGTGGCGTTGATCACGCAATCCGCGCGCAGCCGGAAGGTGGCGCCGCCCAGTGCGTCCTGCACCGTCACGCCGCTGATCACGCCGCCTTGCTGGCTCAGGCCGGTCGCGCGCATGTAGTTGAGCGCGGTGCCGCCCACGTCGAACAGGGTCCGCATCAGCGCCACCGCCAGCCGGGCATCGTCGAACTGGCCGTCGAAGTACAGGTTGCCGCCGCGCAGCGGACGCCCGCCGACGTGTTCGGCCAGGTTGGGCGCGGCGGCCAGCACTTCGCGGTGGTTCAGCCAGCGGCTGCCGGACAGGTTGCGGTTGCCGGCCAGCATGTCATAGAGCTTGAGGCCGATGCCGTAGAAGGGCTGGTCGAACATCTGGTAGGCCGGCACCACGAAGCCCAGCGGCCACACCAGATGCGGCGCGTTGCGGGCCAGCAGGCCGCGCTCGTGCAGCGCCTCGCGCACCAGGCTGATATTGCCCTGGGCGAGGTAGCGCACGCCGCCGTGCACCAGCTTGGTGGCCTTGCTCGAGGTGCCCTTGGCAAAGTCCGCGGCTTCGACCAGCAGCGTGCGGTAGCCGCGCGAGGCGGCATCGACCGCCGTGCCGAGGCCGGTGGCGCCGCCGCCGATGACGATCACGTCCCAGCGCGGCTCGCGCTCCAGGGTGGCGAGCAGGGCGGCGCGGCTGGGCGGCTGGATCGGGGTGGGAAGGCTGTGCATGACGCTGGTGTGTGGTGTGTGCTGGCTGAGGTGTTCAGTTGCCCGCGTGGTCCGCGGGACGGGTTTGACGGGCCGGAATCAGCCGTGGCCGCCGCCGGCGTCGTCCTCGCGGGCCCAGTCGCGCGCGCGCTCGACCGCGCGGTGCCAGCGCGCGAGCCGGTGGCCGCGCGCATCGGCCGACAGGTTCGGCTCGAAGCGCCGCTCGACCTGCCATTGCTGCGCGATCTGCACCGGGTCGCTCCAGTAGCCGGTGGCCAGGCCAGCCAGGTAGGCGGCACCCAGCGCGGTGGTCTCGGTCACGCGCGGGCGCACCACCGGGGTGCCGAGCAGGTCGGCCTGCATCTGCATCAGCAGGTCGCTGCGCGAGGCGCCGCCGTCCACGCGCAGCTCGGCCAGCGCGATGCCGGCGTCCTTCTGCATGGCCTCGAGCACATCCACGCTTTGCAGCGCGATCGATTCCAGCGCCGCGCGCGCGATCTGCGGCCGGCCGGTGCCGCGCGTCATGCCGACCAGGGTGCCGCGTGCAAAGGCGTCCCAGTGCGGCGCGCCCAGCCCGGCAAAGGCCGGCACCAGCACCACGCCACCGGTATCGTCGCACTGGCGCGCCAGGGCCTCGGCCTCGGGCGCGCTGTTGATGATCTTGAGGCCGTCGCGCAGCCACTGGATGGTGGCCCCACCCATGAACACGCCGCCTTCGAGGCAATACTGGGTCTGGCCGCGGTACTGCCAGCCAATGGTGGTCAGCAGCCGGTTGCGCGAGGCGACCGGCTGCGCCCCGGTATTCATCAGCAGGAAGCAGCCGGTGCCATAGGTGTTCTTGGCCATGCCGGGCACCAGGCAGGCCTGGCCGAAGGTGGCCGCCTGCTGGTCGCCGGCGATGCCGGCAATCGGGATCGGCATGCCAAACAGCCGCGCCGAGGTGCGCGCGACCTCGCCGCTGGAGGCCACCACCTCGGGCAGCAGCGCGTGCGGGATGTCGAGCAGCGCCAGCAGCGCGTCGTCCCACGCGAAGCTGTGGATGTTGAACAGCATCGTGCGCGAGGCATTGGACACGTCGGTGACATGGCGCGCGCCGTCGGTCAGTTGCCAGATCAGCCAGCTGTCGACGGTGCCGAAGGCCAGTTCGCCGCGCTGCGCGCGCGCCCGCGCGCCTTCGATGTTGTCGAGCATCCAGCGCAGCTTGGTGCCGGAAAAATAGGCGTCGACGATCAGGCCGGTCTTCTCGCGGAACAGCTCGCCGTGGCCGGCGGCCTGCAGCGCCTCGCACATCGGCGCGGTGCGGCGGTCCTGCCAGACCAGCGCGCGGCCGACCGGCTCGCCGGTCTTGCGGTCCCACAGCAAGGTGGTCTCGCGCTGGTTGGTGATGCCGATGGCGCGCACCTGCGACGCGGCGATGTCGGCCTCGGCCAGCACCTGGTGCGCCACCGCCAGCTGCGACTGCCAGATCTCGTAGGGATCGTGCTCGACATGGCCGGGATGTGGGTAATATTGGCGGAACTCGCGCTGTGCCAGGCGCACCACGTTGCCGGCATGGTCGAACAGGATGGCGCGCGAGCTGCTGGTGCCCTGGTCGAGCGCCAGCACGTATTGCGGCTTGGCGGGAAGCTGGGACGCGGCAGGGCGCTGGTCCTGCGCGGCGGGCTGGTTCATGCGTTCGATCCTGACAATGACACTGCGCGCCGGCGTGGCCGGTGCAGGGAATGCTGATGGCTGAAATGTCTTTCTTGCTGGCCGCGGCTGCCGCCGGTGGGTTTGCCGGTGGATTTTCCGACGATCCTGCGGCGCGGATCGCCGCCTCGCTGGCGGCGCGCAGCGGCTTCAATGCCGCCGCCAAGCTGCGCCTGATGGCCGGCAGCCGGCAGGTCGGCTGGCTGCCGCGCATGCATGCCGGCATCCTGCGCGGCCTCGGCGCCGTGCTTGGCCCGGAGCAGCCGCTCGCCGATGGCTCCGTGGCCGTGGCGCTGCTGCCGGGCTGCGGCGATTTCGAGGCGCGCAGCGCCGCATTGCAGACCCTGTCCCGCCAGCTGGCCGACGCCGGCCATGTGCGCGGCTGGCGCGACGAACTGTTCGCGGTGACCCCCGCGCTGGACGCGCCCGCGGTCGCGGTGGTCGAACGCGCCGCAGCGCGCTTCCTGGGCCTGCTGACCTTTGCTTCGCACATGAACGGCATCGTCGACGGCGCGGCGGGCGGGCCGCCGGCGCTGTGGATCTCGCGCCGCAGCGCGGCGAAGGCCGTCGACCCCGGCATGTGGGACAACCTGGTGGCCGGCGGCATGCCCCACGGCAGCGACCCGCTGGCGACACTGGTGCGCGAGTGCGAGGAAGAGTCCGGCATCCCGCCTGCGCTGGCGCAGGGCGTGCAGGCGCACGGCATGATCGAGGTACTGCGCGACCTGCCCGAAGGCGTGCAGTGGGAGCAGGTCTACGTCTATGATCTGCTGCTGCCGCCGGGCTTCACCCCGCGCAACCAGGACGGCGAGGTCAGCGAGCACCGGCGCGTCGAGGTGGCGCCATTGCTTGCTATCATGTCGGCCGGCGCCATGACGGTCGATGCGACACTGGTGACGCTGGATGCCCTTTGCCGGCGTGGCTGGCTCAGCGCCGGCCAACACGATTGAGCCGCCGCGGGGTCCATCGCCGCTCGTCCCGGGTTTGCCCGCCGTACTGACCATTGCACTGACCGAGCCCACCTGGCTTCCCCGGCCCTGCGCCGCGCCATCCCGACCGAACCACACACCATGAGCAACACCGGATTCATCCTGACCCTCTCGTGCCCTGACCAGCCGGGCATCGTCCACGCCGTCTCGGGCCTGCTGTTCCAGCACGGCTGCAATATCGTCGATTCCGACCAGTACGGTGACGAGTACGCCGGCCGCTTCTTCATGCGCGTGCATTTCACGCCGGCCGCCGGTGGGCCTGACCTGGCCACGCTGAAGGCCGCGTTCGCGCCGGTGGGCGACCAGTTCGGCATGCAATGGGAGCTGAACGATGCCGCGGTCAAGCCGCGCGTGATGATCATGGTGTCCAGGATCGGCCACTGCCTGAACGACTTGCTGTTCCGGGCCAAGGTCGGCGGGCTGCCGGTGGAGATCGCGGCGATCGTCTCGAATCACCGCGACTTCTACCAGCTGGCGGCTTCGTACGACGTGCCGTTCTTCCACCTGCCGCTGATGAACGCGTCGGCGGAGCAGAAGGCCGCGCAGGAAGCGCGCGTCTTCGACGTGGTGCAGGAGCAGAACATCGACCTGGTGGTGCTGGCGCGCTACATGCAGGTGCTGTCCGACGACCTGTGCCGCAAGCTGGCCGGCCGCGCGATCAATATCCACCATTCGTTCCTGCCCAGCTTCAAGGGCGCCAAGCCGTACTACCAGGCGCACGACCGCGGCGTGAAGCTGATCGGCGCCACCGCGCACTATGTCACCGCCGACCTCGACGAAGGCCCGATCATCGAGCAGGAAATCGAGCGCGTGGACCACAGCATGGACCCGGAGCAACTGACCGCCGTCGGCCGCGACGTCGAATGCGTGGCACTGGCGCGCGCGGTCAAGTGGCATGCCGAACACCGCATCCTGCTGAACGGCCACAAGACCGTAGTGTTCAAGTAGTTCCTTGCCCGACCCTTGATTTTCTCCCCTCGCCCGCTTGCGGGAGAGGGGCCGGGGGAGAGGGCAGGCCTGTCGCGCCAGCGCGGCGCCAGGCGTCACCGACAGCTCCGCCCGCGCCAGCGCGGCAGCCTCAAGCCGGCTCCCGGCGCGCTCATTCCCGCTCTGCCACCACACACTTCACCCCACTGTCGGCCAGGATCTGGTCGAATGGCGCCGCCAGCGGCGCGTCGGTAAACAGCCGGTCCACCTGCGATACATGGGCCAGCTCCACCATGGCCTGGCGGTTGAACTTGCTGGTGTCCGCCGCCAGCCAGATCTCGCGAGAATGCTCGATGATGGTCCGCGCCACCTTGACCTCGCGGAAGTCATAGTCGCGCAGCGTGCCGTCGGCCTCGATGCCGGAGATGCCGATCAGCCCGATATCGACCTTGAACTGGCGGATGAACTCCACCGTGGCCTCGCCGACGATGCCGCGGTCGCGCGAGCGCAGCACGCCGCCGGCGACGATGACTTCGCAATCGGCGTTGTCGGCCAGGATGTTGGCCACGTTCAGGTTGTTGGTGATCACGCGCAGCCCCCGATGGTGCACCAGCGCGCGCGCGATCTCTTCGACCGTGGTGCCGATGTTCAGGATCAGCGAGCAGCCTTCCGGCACCGCCGCGGCGACCGCGCGCGCGATGCGCGCCTTGCCTTCGGCATTGAGCACCTGCCGTTGCCGGTAGGCAATGTTCTCGGTGGTGGAGTCTTCCACCCGCACCCCGCCATGGAAGCGCGCCAGCATGCCGTTCTCGGCCAGCAGGTTGACATCGCGGCGCACCGTCTGGAGTGTGACGCCGAACTTGCGCGCAAGCTCGTCGATGGAGGCAAAGCCCTGGGTGCGGACTTCTTCGAGCAGGGCTGTCTGACGGGGATTGAGGGTCATGCGGGGATTCTAGTTCAAACACAAACGAAAACAAAATGATGCGGTGCATGATTGTTTTCTGTTCGTTTTGTTGCTAAAACGAGCGGTAAGCCAAGATTGGTGCGCCTGCATCGAACGCACGCCGTGATGCCGGCAGCATATCGAACAGGGAGACCGGATGCAGCTACGTTTGGAAGGCGTCGCACAGCAGGCAGGTTCGCAGGCGTATCTCTATCCGATGACGCTGGCCCCGGTTCCCGGCGCGGTCACCATCCTGCTGGGCGCGACGCAGGCGGGCAAGACTTCGCTGATGCGGGTCATGGCGGGGCTCGACCGGCCCAGCGCCGGGCGCGTGCTGGTCGATGGCGACGACGTCACCGGCATGCCGGTGCGCGAGCGCAATGTGTCGATGGTCTACCAGCAGTTCATCAACTACCCGTCGCTCAGGGTCTTCGACAACATTGCTTCGCCGCTGCGGCTGCGGCGCAAGGCCGCGCCCGGGGAGATCGCCGGGCACGTGCGCGAGCTGGCGGCGCGGCTGCATATCGACCACCTGCTGGAGCGCTATCCGGCCGAGCTTTCCGGCGGCCAGCAACAGCGCGTGGCGCTGGCGCGCGCGCTGGCCAAGCAGGCGCCGCTGATGCTGCTGGACGAGCCGCTGGTCAACCTGGACTACAAGCTGCGCGAAGAATTGCGCGAGGAACTGGCCCAGCTATTCGCGCACGGCGATGCCACCGTGATCTACGCCACCACCGAGCCCGGCGAGGCTCTGCTGCTGGGCGGCCACACGGCGGTGCTGGATGCGGGCGAGCTGCTGCAGTACGGCCCCACGCCGCAAGTCTTCCACTATCCGGATTCGCTGCGCGTGGCGCGCGCCTTCAACGATCCGCCAATGAACCTGGTCGAGGGCCGGCTCGAGGGCGGCCGGGTCACGCTGGCTGGCGGGATCGCGGTGCCGGTGCCCGGCGTGGCGGCGCACGACGGCCCGGTGACGCTGGGCGTGCGCGCCTCGGCCTTGCGCCTGGCCGGCGAGCCTGGCGCGGTGGCGGTGCTGGGCCGCGTGGCGCTTGCCGAGTTGTCCGGGTCGGACACCTTTGTCCACGCCGATACTTCGGTCGGCAACCTGGTGGCGCAGGTCGCCGGCGTGCTCGACCTGCAGCTGGGCGAGCCGGTGACGCTGCACCTGTTGCCCGAACAGCTCTATCTGTTCGACGCGGACGGCCGCCGCATTCATGCGCCGCGCCGGCCTGGCGCGCTGGCGACCGATGTGCCCGGCGGCGCCGCTGCGGCCGGAGGCTGAGATGGCGCGCATCGACCTGGACCTGGCGCACTCGTATGTGCCCCAGCCGCGTACCGACGAGGACTACGCGCTGCTGCCGCTGCGCTTTACCTTCGAAGACGGCGGCGCCTATGCGCTGCTGGGCCCGTCCGGCTGCGGCAAGACCACCTTGCTGAACTGTATTTCCGGGCTGCTGCGGCCATCGCACGGCACCATCGCCTTCGATGGCCGCGATGTTACCGGCGCCACGCCGCAGGCGCGCAATATCGCCCAGGTGTTCCAGTTTCCGGTGATCTACGACACCATGACCGTCGGCGAAAACCTGGCCTTCCCGCTGCGCAATCGCGGCGTGCCGGAAGCCCAGGTGCGCGAGCGGGTCGGGCGCGTCGCCGAGATGCTGGACCTGTCGTCGACGCTCGGGCGCCGCGCCAGCGGCCTGGCCGCCGATGCCAAGCAGAAGATCTCGCTCGGGCGCGGGCTGGTGCGCCAGGACGTGTCCGCCATCCTGTTCGACGAGCCGCTGACGGTGATCGACCCGCAGCTGAAATGGCAGCTGCGGCGCAAGCTCAAGGAGATCCACCACGAGTTCCGCCTGACGCTGATCTACGTGACCCACGACCAGACCGAGGCGCTGACCTTTGCCGACCAGGTGGTGGTGATGTCGCGCGGCAAGGCGGTGCAGGTGGGCCCGGCCGACGCGCTGTTCGAGCGGCCCGCACATACCTTCGTCGGGCACTTCATCGGCTCGCCGGGCATGAACTTCCTGTCGGGACAGTGGCGCGACGGCGCCATCGAAGTGGCCGGGCGCCGCTACCTGCCGGCGCTGGCGCCAGCGGTGGAGGCGGCGCTGAGCGAGGCCGGCAGCTTCCGCATTGGGGTACGCCCGGAATACCTGCGACTGGCGCCGGAGCGCGACGCGCAGGCGGTGCCGGTGCAGGTGCAGCGCGCACAGGACATCGGCACCTACTGGCTGCTGACCGGCACGGTGCAGGAGGCAGGCGCGCAGGCCGGCATGCTGCGCGCGCGGCTGGGCGCGGAGGCGGCCGGCCTGCGCGCGGGGGATACGGCGTGGCTGTCGGTGTTCAACCGGCATACCTGCTACTACGTCAACGAGGAGCTGGTGCCATGAAACCGGTGAACCAGAAGGCCTGGCTGCTGGTGCTGCCGGTGGTGGTATGCGTGGCGTTCTCCGCCATCCTGCCACTGATGACCATCGTCAACTACTCGGTGCAGGACATCATCTCGCCCGAGCGGCGCGTGTTCGTCGGCACCGAATGGTTCCGCACGGTGCTGCGCGACGGCGAGCTGCATGACGCGCTGCTGCGCCAGCTCGGCTTTTCGCTGGCGGTGTTGCTGGTGGAGATCCCGCTGGGCATCCTGCTGGCGCTGTCGATGCCGGCCCGGGGCTGGAAGGCGTCGGCGGTGCTGGTGATCATCGCGCTGTCGCTGCTGATCCCGTGGAACGTGGTCGGCACCATCTGGCAGATCTTCGGCCGCACCGACATCGGCCTGCTTGGCGCGGCGCTGAAGGGGCTCGGCTTCGACTACAACTACACCGGCAGCGCCTTCGAGGCCTGGATCACGGTGCTGGTGATGGACGTCTGGCACTGGACGCCGCTGGTGGCGCTGCTGTGCTATGCCGGCCTGCGTGCGATCCCCGACGCCTACTACCAGGCCGCGCAGATCGACGGCGCCTCGCGCCTGGCCGTGTTCCGCCATATCCAGCTGCCCAAGCTGCGCGGCGTGCTGATGATCGCGGTGCTGCTGCGCTTCATGGACAGCTTCATGATCTACACCGAGCCCTTCGTGCTGACCGGCGGCGGGCCCGGCAACGCCACCACGTTCCTGTCGCAATACCTGACCCAGAAGGCGGTCGGCCAGTTCGACCTGGGACCGGCGGCGGCATTTTCCATTGTCTACTTCCTGATCATCCTGCTCATGTGTTTCGTCCTCTACAACTGGATGCAGCGCGCGGGCACCGCCGGTAGCGAGGACATGCCCCATGGCTGAGATCTCTTCGGCAGTCCCTGCCTTGATCCCCACCGCGATCCCCGCGCGGGCCAACCGCGCCGCGTGGTGGCGCGCCGGCTTCCTGCTGGCCTACCTGCTGTTCGCCATCGTGCCGATCTACTGGATGGTCAACATGTCGTTCAAGACCAACGAGGAGATCGTGTCGACGCTGTCGCTGTGGCCGGGGCAGTTCACGCTGGAGCACTACAAGACCATCTTCACCGATCCGTCCTGGTATTCGGGCTATGTCAACTCGATGATCTACGTGGCGATGAACACGGTGATCTCGATCGGCGTGGCGCTGCCTGCCGCCTACGCCTTTTCGCGCTACCAGTTCATCGGCGACAAGCACGTGTTCTTCTGGCTGCTGACCAACCGCATGACGCCGCCGGCGGTGTTCCTGCTGCCGTTCTTCCAGCTCTACAGCACCATCGGCCTGATGGATACGCACCTGGGCGTGGCGCTGGCGCACCTGGTCTTCAATGTGCCGCTGGCGGTGTGGATCTTGGAGGGCTTCATGTCGGGCGTGCCGCGCGAGATCGACGAGACCGCCTATGTCGACGGCTACTCGTTCTCGCGTTTCTTCCTGACCATCTTCCTGCCGCTGATCAAGGCCGGCGTGGGCGTGGCCGCATTTTTCTGCTTCATGTTCAGCTGGGTGGAACTGCTGCTGGCACGCACGCTGACCTCGGTCAACGCCAAGCCCATTGTCGCCACCATGACGCGCACGGTATCCGCATCGGGCATGGACTGGGGCGTGCTGGCCGCGGCCGGCGTGCTGACCATCGTGCCCGGCGGCATCGTGATCTGGTTCGTGCGGCACTACATCGCGAAAGGCTTCGCGATGGGCCGCGTTTAGCTTCGACGCGTTTGTAAGGAGACGGTGCCAATGCTGAGTTGGATGGTATGGACCACACCGGTGGCGGTGTTCTTTGGCTGCATCGTGGTGATGCTGATCGGCATGACGGTCCTGGAAATCCGTTCGCCATCGGTGCTGCGCAAGGGCTTCCTGCCGATCGCCACCACTCGCGGCGACCGGCTCTTCATCGGGCTGATGTGCGCGGCGTGGATCAACCTGGCGTGGGTCGGCCTGGGCGAGAAGGTCGCAGCCTGGCTGGCGCTGCCGGAAGAGCCGTCGGTGTGGATCAGCTTCGTGGCATCGATGCTGGTGCTGGCGCTGATCCTGCGCAAGGGCTAGCGCCCCGCCAGCTGCCATTAACGGGAAACGCGGCTTGTCCCCACCCCGGGGCCGCCACCCACACCACAACCGGGGCAGGGATTCTTGAGGAGACACCGATGAAAGTGCACGTGACGTTGGGGATGTCAGCCCTTGCCTGCGCGGCCGCGCTGGCTTGCGGCGCCGCCTGGGCAGGCGAAGCGGAAGCGAAGAAGTGGATCGACAATGAGTTCCAGCCCTCGTCGCTGTCCAAGGACAAGCAGGCGGCGGAGATGAAGTGGTTCATCGATGCCGCCGCCAGGCTCAAGGCCAAGGGCGTCACGCAGATCAACGTGGTGTCCGAGACCATCACCACGCACGAGTACGAATCCAAGACCCTGGCCAAGGCGTTCGAGGAGATCACCGGCATCAAGGTCAACCATGACCTGATCCAGGAAGGCGACGTGGTGGAGAAGCTGCAGACCTCGATGCAGTCCGGCAAGTCCATCTACGATGGCTGGATCTCGGACTCGGACCTGATCGGCACGCACTACCGCTATGGCTCGATCCTCCCGCTGACCGACTACATGAACGGCGCCGGCAAGGATTGGACCAACCCCGGGCTCGATGTGAAGGACTTCATCGGCACCAAGTTCACCACCGCGCCGGATGGCAAGCTGTACCAGTTGCCCGACCAGCAGTTCGCCAACCTGTACTGGTTCCGCGCCGACTGGTTCGCGCGCAAGGACCTGCAGGACAAGTTCAAGGCCAAGTACGGCTACGACCTGGGCGTGCCGACCAACTGGTCCGCCTATGAGGATATCGCCAATTTCTTTACCAACGACGTCAAGGAAATCGACGGCAAGAAGGTCTACGGCCATATGGACTATGGCAAGAAGGACCCGTCGCTGGGCTGGCGCTTCACCGACGCCTGGCTGTCGATGGCAGGCACCGCCGACAAGGGCCTGCCCAACGGCATGCCGGTGGACGAGTGGGGCATCCGCGTGGCCGAGGACAAATGCACGCCGGTGGGTGCCTCGGTGGCGCGCGGCGGCGCCACCAACAGCCCGGCGGCGGTCTATGCGCTGACCAAGTACATCGACTGGATGAAGAAGTTCGCGCCGCCGCAGGCGATGGGCATGACTTTCTCCGAGGCCGGCCCGGTGCCTGCGCAGGGCCAGGTGGCGCAGCAGATCTTCTGGTACACGGCCTTTACCGCCGACATGACCAAGAAGGGCCTGCCGGTAGTCAACGCCGACGGCTCGCCCAAATGGCGCATGGCACCGTCGCCATATGGCCCGTACTGGAAGCAGGGCATGCAGAACGGCTACCAGGATGTGGGCTCGTGGACCTTCTTCAAGAACACCGACCCCAACAAGCTGGCAGGCGCGTGGCTGTATGCGCAGTTCGTGACGTCGAAGACGGTATCGCTGAAGAAGTCGCTGACCGGCCTGACCTTTATCCGCGACAGCGACATCCACCACGACTACCTGACCAAGAACGCGGCCAAGTATGGCGGCCTGGTCGAGTTCTACCGCAGCCCGGCGCGCGTGGCATGGACGCCGACCGGCACCAACGTGCCGGATTATCCGAAGCTGGCCCAGCTGTGGTGGAAGAATGTCGCCACCGCGGTGACTGGCGAGAAGACGCCGCAAGCCGCCATGGACACGCTGGCCGAAGAGATGGACCAGGTCATGGCGCGGCTGCAGCGCGCCGGCATGAGTAATTGCGCGCCCAAGCTGAACCCGAAGGGCGATCCGGGCAAGTGGCTGTCGAACGACCACGCGCCATGGCAGAAGCTTGCCAACGAAAAGCCCAAGGGCGAGACTATTCCGTACGACAAGCTGCTGCAGGCGTGGAAGGAGGGCAAAGTGCGCTGAGGCACCGGAGCGATGCGGGCGCGCTGACTTGGTCGATACGCCCGCAATCGTCTCGTCCTTCTTCCGGCCGTCCACGCTTCGACAGCGTCTTCTATGTCGTGAGGCCGGAGGTCTCGGCAGGCGCCGTCGTCGCCGCGGACTGCGCGGCATAGCGCGCCTTGCCGTGCCGTTTGGCTTCATACAGCGCCATGTCGGCATGCAGGAACAGCTCGCTTACGGTCATGGCGTGACGGGCTTCGTGGATGGCCGAGCCGACGCTCGCCGACACCGACAGCGTGGCGCCGTCGATCACGAAAGGCATGCGCGCCGCCTGCACGATGGTGCTGGCCACCGAGGCCATGGCATGGTGGTCCGCAACACCGTCCAGGATCACGGCAAACTCGTCGCCGCCGATGCGGGCGACGGCATCACCCTTGCGTACGCAAGCGCGCAGCCGCTGCGCGAACGCCACCAGCAACTGGTCGCCGATAGGGTGGCCATGGTTGTCGTTGACCGCCTTGAAATCGTCCAGGTCCACCAGCAGCAGCGCCAGCGGGCACGCGCTGGCGCCGGTGCGTGCCATGGCTTCCGCCAGGCGCCGGTCGAAGCCCTTGCGGTTGAGCAGGCCGGTCAGGTAGTCGGAGACGGTCTGTGCTTCCAGGCTGCGCAGCTTTTCGCGCTCGTGCGTGATGTTGCGCCCGAACATGTGCAGGCCGTCCACGGTGTCCTGGGCATCGTTCCACGCTGGCTGGCAGGTGATTTCGATGCACTCGGTGCCGTCCGCGCTTTCGCGGGTAAAGGTCACGGCCTGGCCGGCGCTGGCTTGCTGAAGATACGGCTGGCAGGCCAGGTATTCCTGGGTGCCCCACAGCTCGCGCAGCGACAGGCCCACGATCTGCTGCGCCGGCACGCCGTAGCGCCGTGCATACGCCTGGTTGACGAAGACATAGCGCTGCTGCATGTCGATGAACGAGATAAAGTCCGGCACATGGTTGGCAATCGCCTCGATGCGCTTCTCGCTGGCGGCGGCGCGGTCCTTGGCGGCCTGCAGCGCGGCCTCGCGCTCCGACAGCTGCGCCACCACCTCGGCGAAGGTCGCCGCCAGCTCGCCGATCTCGTCGGCGCGGCCGGCCGGAAGGTCCGCCACCGCCTTCGGGTTGGTGCCCAGCTGGCGTACCGCGCGGTGCAGCCGCTGCAGCGGCTGCAGCAGCCGCCACATGACCAGCCACATCAGTCCGGCCGCGATGACCATGGTGATCGCGGCCATCGCCAGGGTCCGCTGGCGCACCGTGACCAGCGGCGCATAGGCTTCGGCCGCGGGCAGGACCGCCACCACTTCCCAGCCGTTGGAGGCCAGCAGGTAGCGTGCGACGATCGGCTGGCTCGGCGTCAGAATTTCCAGCGGCGCGGAAGGCCGGTCAGCGCCGCAGGCTTCGCCGACGGCGCGCGCCGGTGTCAGCACGCGGCCCTCGTCCGGATGCATCGCATAGCGCGGGTTGTTGCCGGAAGACACCAAACAAAAGCTGCCGGTGGTGCCTACCCGGCTGTGCGCCAGCTCGCGCAGGAAGTTGCTGTCCGCGAGGTTCAGCACACCGCCGACCACGCCGCGCAGTTCGCCCGCGGGCCCGAGCATCGGCACGGCCAGCACCACGCCCGGTGCATTGGTCTGCTTGCCCTGGATCAGGTCCGACACCGCGAACGCCTGGCCTTGCAGGACATCGCGAAAATAGTCGCGCTCGTTCACGCGCAGGCGCACGCCATCCGGCACGGCGGTGCTGAACGTCAATTCGCCGTCAGGCGAGGCGAGGAAGACGGCATTGAAGGTCTCGGGAATTTCCACCAGGCCCTCTGCCGCACGGCGCAACTCCGCCGGCCTGGCCGCGGGCATGGCGGAGAACTGGCGCGCCAGCCGGTGCAGCACGGCAGCGCGGCCCTGCAGCTTTTCATCGAGTTGCTCGGCGACCATCTTGACCAGCGTGTCCTGCTGGGACTGCAACAGGTTTTTCAGGCCGTCATAGGCGTAATACTGGGCGTACAGCGCGCGCAGCACGATGATCAGCGTCACCACCCCCGCCGTGGCCAACGCCATCCGATACTTCAAAGAGTGCTGCATGGTTGACTTCTTTCTTGTGCGCACCGACCCATTATTTTGTGTCCCCGAATCCGGCTTTGAGGCGATCGCCGACCCGGTGGCGTGATAGGAAGGTTAGCAGATGTCAAGCGATAATTCGCAACTGTTTGCAACGGTACCGTCGCGCCTTTCCGCGGTCGCCCCAACGCTGCACATGCAGAAGCCGCCGCTTCCTATTAGGATGCTGGCAAGCCCCCGCTGACGCGGGGCCCACCCCAAACTTGACTGCCCCACGCCTATGACGACACCAACCACGCTGCTCGACCTCGCCGGCGCCAGCCGCACGCCTTCCGCCTGGGAAGCCTCTGTCCTGATCCTGATCGACCATCAGCGCGAGTACGTCGATGGCCGCCTGCCGCTGGCCGGCATGCCGGCCGCCGTGGCCGCCTGCGCGGACTTGCTGGCACTGGCGCGCGCGCATGGGACGCCCGTGATCCACGTGGCGCACCATGGCCGGCCCGGCAGTCTGGCGTTCGATCCCACCGGTCCGTATGCCGCCTTCATTGAAGGGCTGGGACCCCAGGGCGAAGAAATCACCGTCACCAAGGGTTTGCCCAACAGCTTTGCCGGCACCACGCTGGCCGATGCGCTGTCCGGGCTTGGGCGCAAGGAATTGATCGTGGCGGGTTTCCAGACCCATATGTGTGTCAGCGCGACGGTGCGCGCGGCGCTTGACCATGGCTTTCGCAGCACGGTCGTCGCCGCGGCCTGCGCCACGCGTGATCTGCCCGATCCCCTGGGTGGGCCCGCCGTGCCTGCGGCCGACCTGCACCGCAGCACGCTGGCCGCGCTCAACGACCGCTTTGCCACGGTCGTCGCCGACGCAGGCGCCTGGCGGCGCTAACCGGCAACCGGCCACGTGCGCAGGCATAGCACAGTGTGGTCGCGCGGGCGCAACGTCAGTTCCAGCGCGGTCGGGATGCCGCGCCGCGTGATTTGCGCAATGAAGCGCGCGGTGTCCGCCGCCGGTGGCGCACCGCAGCGTATCGTCAGCCGCAGGATATGCAGCGGCACGAACCGCTCCGGCTCGTACATGTCGGCCAGCGCCGTGGGGCTGAAGTGCAGCGGCTGCCGGGCCAGCGCGATAAAGCGCCCGCGCAGCCACGCCAGCGTGGTCGCCGGCGCCGCCAGGCCTTCGCCTTCGCTGCCAAGGCGTGTGACGCCGTGCACCCGCGGCTGCCACAGCGCGCCGGCAACCAGTAGCGGTGCTCGGGTGCCGCCATCCTCGTCCGTGCAGGCATCGAGCGTCACGACCCCGCCGGTCAGGTCGTAGGTGGAAGCGACCGAGGCGAAGCGGCGGTAGTAGCCAATGACGCAATCCATGTCTTCGTCATAAACCGGCCGCGCATCGCGCGGCACCCGCGCGGAGCGCATTTCGAACCAGCCCGGGCTGACCGGGTTGCGGCCGGTCCAGGGCAGGGCGGGCTCGGGGCAGGCTGGCGTAAGGCTGGGGAATGGCAAGACAGGCTCCGGCGATGGTCGGAGCTTCAAGGTACCGGGCGTAGGCATGGCCCGAAATGAGACGAGCCTTGTTCCGGCGAACCCCATGGTTTCGCGAATGGATCCCGTGTCGGCCGGCAGATCGCGTGCGGCAATGAAAAAAGCCAGCGCGAGGCTGGCTTTCCTGAATCTGGTGGGTGGTACAGGGATTGAACCTGTGACCCCTGCCGTGTGAAGGCAGTGCTCTACCGCTGAGCTAACCACCCCTGTCTGCGTCGTCGTTGCCGTCGTGCAGCAGAGAAATGAGATTATGCAGAGGTTCTTGTATCTTGTAAAGCCCTTTTTTGATTTTTGTCACGCAGCGAGCGTTCCGGGCGCTTCCGCCGGGTCTTCCTGCCATACCGTCTTGCCGCCGCTTGCCTTGTCCAGGCCCTTCAGCAGGGCGAGATGGGCTTGCTGTTCCTCGTCCGTGGCGCGCAGTACCGGCAAGGTCAGGCTGGACAGGTCGGCGGTGGTGACCACGCCGCCCTGGCCGCCGTTGCTGTCAAGCGTGTCGATCACCAGCGAATCCTGGCCGCGCGTCATCGCCAGGTAGACCTCGGCCAGCAGTTCGGCATCGAGCAGCGCGCCGTGCAGCGTGCGGTGCGCGTTGCCGATGCCGAGGCGTTCGCACAGGGCATCCAGCGAGTTGCGCTTGCCGGGGAACATCTGGCGGGCTTCGCGCAAGGTATCGATCACGTTGCCGACATGCTGGCGGAACGGCGGCAGGCCCAGCAGCTGGAATTCCATGTCGAGGAAGCCCAGGTCGAACTGCGCGTTGTGGATGATCAGCTCGGCGTCCTGCACGAACTCGCGGATGTCGTTAACGACTTCGGCAAAGCGGGGCTTGTCAGCCAGGAACTCGACCGTGATGCCGTGCACGGCGATCGCGCCCTCGTCGATATCGCGTTCCGGGTTGACGTAGAAGTGCAGGTGGCGCCCCGTCAGGCGCCGGTTCATCAGCTCGACGCAGCCGATTTCGATCAGGCGGTCGCCGGTGGCGGCATTCAGGCCGGTGGTTTCGGTATCGAGAACGATTTGTCGCATGGCGGGCATTCTAGCGGAGCGGGGCTGCGTTCCGCGCTTGTTGTTGTCTTGCTGCAGGCTCGGCTCAGCGGCCGATCGATTCGACGCCGCGGTTGGCCAGCGCGTCGGCGCGCTCGTTGCCGGGGTGGCCGTTGTGGCCGCGCACCCAGTGCCACGAGATCTGGTGCGGTTGCGCCAGGGCGTCCAGCGCCTGCCACAGGTCGGCGTTTTTGACCGGCTTCTTGTCGGCGGTTTTCCAGCCGCGCGCCTTCCAGCCGGGCAGCCATTCGCTGATGCCTTTCTGCACGTACTGCGAGTCGGTATAGACGCGCACCACGCAGGGCCGCTTGAGCGCGCGCAGCGCTTCGATCACGGCGGTCATTTCCATGCGGTTATTGGTGGTGTTCGGCTCGCCGCCGAACAGCTCTTTCTCGCTGGTGCCGGCGACGAGCACCGCGCCCCAGCCGCCGCGGCCGGGATTGCCCTTGCAGGCGCCGTCGGAGTAGATCGTGACTTCTTGCATGTGATTCCGTGGTGGCCACCCGCGGAGCGGGTGGCGCATTGAGGGCGGATAGGCCGGATAGGGCGGATAGCGCGCGCGGCCGGACCGCGTCAGTGCTCCTTGCCTGGAGTCTTGCCATGCGTGCCGGTGGGCGTGGCCACGGGCGCCGACACCGGCGCCAGCGCCGGCTTGCTTTTCCAGGCCGGTCCGACCAGCCGGATATTGCGCACGCGCTTGATCGCCGAAATCATATAGACCGCGCCGAAGATCGGCCACCAGCGGTCGCCGGCCTTTTCCATGAAGGCGGAGCGCTGCAGCCAGCGGTCGGTGCGGTACGGCGGGCAATAGCAGCCGAAGCGGCCGCGGATGATATCGAAGCCGAGCAGCTTGAGCCAGTCCTTGATGCGCACGAAGCCGATCTGCTGGGCGTCGGTTGGCAGGAACGGCGTGGCGCCAAGCCGGTTCATGCCCTGGCGCGCGCCCCACAGGCTCATCGGGTTGAAGCAGGTGACCACCACGCGGCCTTCGGGCATCAGCACCCGCGAGACTTCGCGCAGCACTTCATGCGGGTCTTCGGCAAACTCGAGGATGTGGGGCAGGGTGACCAGGTCGATGCTCTGCGTGTCGAACGGCAGTTCGTCGAAACGGCACAGCAGCTGGCGCGCATCCGGATGTGCGGCGCGGGGCCCGTGCGGGCCGCTGGACGGATCCAGCGCCAGCGCCGAGAACGGCATCCGGTTCTCGCGCAGGGTGTCGATATACGGCAGGCCCAGCTGGACCGCGTGGTAGCCGAAGATGTCGGTCACGGTGCGGTCGTACTGCTGCGCCTCCCAGCGCAGCATGTACTCGCCGGGCGGCGAGGCCAGCCAGTCTTCCCAGCTTACAATCGGGTGATTGGGACGATTGGACATAGGAGCATGCGCATGTTGAAGGTTGAGCCGATCCCGGCGTTCCAGGATAACTATATCTGGGCCATCCACGACGGGCACTGCGCCGCCGTGGTCGATCCTGGCGAGGCCGCGCCGGTGGAGCGCTTCCTGGCGCAAAGCGGTCTGGCTCTGGGCGCTATTGTAATCACCCATCACCACGGCGATCACCAGGGCGGCGTGGCCGAGCTGCTGGCGTCGCATCCGCGCGCGCCCTCGGGCGAGCCGCTGCCGGTGCTGGGGCCGGCGGGCGAGCGTATCGGCGGGCGCACTCGGGCGCTGCGCGAGGGCGATGTGGCCACGCTCGCGGCGCCGGCGCTGACCCTGCGCGTGCTGGACGTGCCGGGCCACACGGCCGGCCATATCGCCTACGTCGCCGACCTCGGCGAAGCCAGCCCGGCGGTGTTCTGCGGCGATACCCTGTTCGCCAGCGGCTGCGGACGGCTGTTCGAAGGCACGCCGGCGCAGATGCTGGCGTCGCTGGACAAGCTGGCCGCGCTGCCCGGTGACACCCGCGTCTATTGCGCGCATGAATACACGCGCAGCAACGTGCGCTTCGCGCGCGCGGTCGAGCCCGGCAATGCCGCGCTGGCGGCGTGGGAGCAACGCGTCGAGGCACTGCGCGCGGCGGACCGGCCGACGCTGCCGACCACCATCGCCCATGAGCGCGAGGTCAACCCGTTCCTGCGCTCGCGCGAACCGACGGTGCGCGCGACGGTGTCAGCCCAGGGCGGGACCACCACGGACGATGCCCAGGCGTTCGGCGCGCTGCGGGGCTGGAAGGACAATTTCCGCTGACCCCGGTCCGTGCGCCATGGCGCCACAAGGGGTGGGGCCAGCCGCCGTATATTCGCTATGTGGAAAATCTGATTGACGCGATACGCGGTTTTTTTTAGCATCACGCAACCTTTTAGCGTCACGATTTGAGAACTTAATGAAAATTGGTCGACTACTGGCGGTGGTCGCATGCGCCGCGCTGCTTGCAGCGTGCGCCAGCACCCCCACGCCGCCTGAGGGCACCATCGGTGCCGCGACCGCCCAGACTGCCAAGCGCCAGGACCCGCTCAACTCGCTCAGCGACAAGTCCGCGCTGTCTTCCACTTCCACCATCAATGTCGACCAGGGCGGCCTGGACTGGCTGCGCGGCCCGTCCAACGACATCTGGGATCGCATCCGGCGCGGCTTTGCCATGCCGGACCTGGAAGGCACGCTGGTCGATGATCGTACCCAGTGGTATGCGCAGCGGCCGGAGTACATGGAACGGATGGTCGGGCGCTCGAGCCGCTACCTCTACCACATCGTCGAGGAGCTGGAACAGCGCAAGATGCCGACCGAGCTGGCGCTGCTGCCGTTCGTCGAGAGCGCGTTCAATCCGCAGGCGCAGTCCACCGCCAAGGCGGCCGGGATGTGGCAGTTCATCCCGAGCACGGGCAAGTCGTACAACCTGAAGCAGAACATGTTCCGCGACGAGCGCCGCGACGTGCTCGCCTCGACCGACGCCGCGCTGGACTACCTGGCGCGGCTCTACGACATGTTCGGCGACTGGCACCTGGCGCTGGCCGCGTACAACTGGGGCGAGGGCGCCGTGTCGCGGGCGATCGCGCGCAACCAGGCGCGCGGGCTGCCGACCGACTACGCCAGCCTGCCGATGCCCAACGAGACGCGCTACTACGTGCCCAAGCTGCAGGCGGTCAAGAACATCATCGCCAACCCGGCCGCGTACGGCGTCAAGCTGCCCGAGATCCCGGACCACCCGTACTTCGTCACGGTGACCACCTCGCGCGACATCGACGTGAACCTCGCGGCCAAGCTGGCGGACATGTCGGTGGAGGAATTCAAGGCACTGAACCCGTCGTTCAACCGGCCGGTGATCCTGGGCGCGTCGAACCCGCAGATCCTGCTGCCCTTCGATAACGCCGAGCGCTTCCAGTACAACCTGAACACCTATCGCGGCGGGCTGTCGAGCTGGGCCGCGGTGACGGTGGACAGCCGCGAGCGCGTCGAATCGCTGGCGGCGCGGCTCAATGTCGATGCCGATACGCTGCGCGAGATCAACAGCATCCCCAAGGGCATGCGCCTGAAGGCGGGTTCGACCGTGATGATCCCGCGCTCGGGCCGGCATGACCAGGACATCAGCGCCACGCTTGCCGACAGCGCCATGCTGGCGATGGAGCCGGACCTGCCGGATGCGCGCCGCGTGGTGGTGCGCGCCAGCCGGCGCGATACCGTGGCCTCGGTGGCGCGGCGCTATGGCGTCTCGGCCGGGCAGGTGCAGTCGTGGAACAAGCTCTCCGGCACCAAGCTGGTGGCCGGCCAGAGCCTGGTGCTGATGGTGCCGGTGCACGGCGCCGGCGCCGTGCGGGCGGCCCGGGCCGAACGCGCCGACCGGGCCGAACGCACCGAATCTGCCAGCCGCACCGAACGCAGCGGCAAGGCCGACAAGGCTGACCAGGCTGGCAAGGGCGCCAAGGTGGTCCGGGCTTCCGCCAAGGGCAAGGGCGACGCGCGCCAGCGCGTGGTGGTCGAGGCCTCGCCGCGACGCGCGGCCAAGGCGGCACCCGTCGCCAAGGTGTCGGCGAAGGCCAGCACCAAGACCAGCGCCAAGGGAGTCAAAGCACGCTGACGTGGCCGCCGGGCGGCGCTGCGAAGAAAAGGGGCGATGCCGTCGGCATGCCCCTTTTTTCATGTGCCGGCGGCGTCCCGTGCGGCAGCGCCCTGAAACCTGGCCACGGGTACCCGGGCCGGTGGCAAACTACGGGCATATCACAAACGACCGCAGACGCGGAGGAGACAGACATGACGGCAAGCCATGCCGTGCATGCCCGTTCGCTGGCCGACCCCGAGGGGTTCTGGGCCGAACAGGCCGCACGCATCGAGTGGGAAACCCCGTTCAGCCAGGTGCTCGACAACCGCCGCGCACCTTTTACGCGCTGGTTCGTCGGCGGGCGCACCAACCTGTGCCACAACGCGGTCGACCGCCACCTGGCGGCGCGCGCCAGCCAGCCGGCGCTGCACTGGGTCTCGACCGAGACCGACCAGGCCCGCAGCTTCACCTACGCCGAGCTGCACGCCGAGGTCAGCCGCATGGCGGCGATCCTGCAGCAACTGGGCGTGCAGCAGGGCGACCGCGTGCTGATCTACATGCCGATGATCCCGGAAGCCGCCTTTGCAATGCTGGCGTGCGCGCGCATCGGCGCGATCCACTCGGTGGTGTTCGGCGGCTTTGCCTCGGTCAGCCTGGCCGCGCGCATCGAGGATGCCCGGCCGCGCGTGGTGGTCAGCGCCGACGCCGGTTCGCGCGCCGGCAAGGTGGTGCCCTACAAGCCGCTGCTGGACGAAGCCATCCGGCTGTCGTCGCACCAGCCCGAGAAGGTGCTGCTGGTGGACCGCGGGCTGGCGGACATGCCCCGCGCCGAAGGCCGCGATGAAGACTACGCGGCGTGGCGCGAGCAAGTCGCCGGCGTGCAGGTGCCGTGCGTGTGGCTGGAGTCGAGCGAACCGTCCTATGTGCTCTATACCTCCGGCACCACCGGCAAGCCCAAGGGCGTGCAGCGCGATACCGGCGGCTATGCCGTGGCGCTGGCAACCTCGATGGAGTACATCTTCTGCGGCAAGGCCGGCGACACCATGTTCACCGCGTCGGACATCGGCTGGGTGGTCGGGCACAGCTATATCGTCTATGGCCCCCTGCTGGCCGGCATGGCCACGCTGATGTATGAGGGCACGCCGATCCGCCCCGATGGCGGCATCCTGTGGCGCCTGGTCGAGCAATACCGGGTCAACCTGATGTTCAGCGCCCCGACCGCGATCCGCGTGCTGAAGAAGCAGGACCCGGCGTGGCTGACGCGCTACGACCTGTCCAGCCTGCGCCTGCTGTTCCTGGCAGGCGAGCCGCTGGACGAGCCGACCGCGCGCTGGATCCAGGACGGTCTCGGCAAGCCCGTCGTCGACAACTACTGGCAGACCGAATCCGGCTGGCCCATCATCGCGATCCAGCGCGGCATCGAGGCGCTGCCGCCCAAGCTGGGCTCGCCCGGGGTGCCTGCCTACGGCTATGACCTGAAGATCGTCGACGAGGACACCGGCGCGGAATGCCCGCCCGGACAGAAGGGCGTGGTCGCCATCGACGGCCCGCTGCCGCCGGGTTGCATGAGCACGGTCTGGGGCGACGATGATCGCTTCGTGCGCACCTACTGGCAGGCGGTGCCGAACCGCATGTGCTATTCCACGTTCGATTGGGGCGTGCGCGATGTCGACGGCTATGTCTTTATCCTGGGCCGCACCGACGACGTAATCAACGTGGCCGGCCACCGGCTGGGCACGCGCGAGATCGAAGAAAGCTTGTCTTCCAACGCCGCCGTGGCCGAGGTAGCGGTGGTGGGGGTGCAGGACGCGCTCAAGGGGCAGGTGGCGATGGCGTTCTGCATCGCGCGCGATCCGGCGCGCACGGCCACGCCGCAGGCGCGGCTGGCGCTGGAAGGCGAGCTGATGAAGACCGTCGAGCAGCAACTGGGCGCGGTGGCGCGCCCGGCGCGCGTGTTCTTCGTCAATGCGCTGCCCAAGACGCGTTCCGGCAAGCTGCTACGGCGTGCCATGCAAGCCGTGGCCGAGGGCCGGGACCCCGGCGACCTCACGACTATCGAAGACCCGGGCGCGCTGGAACAGCTGCAGGCCGCGTTGAAAGGCTAGTGCCGGGAACAGGCGGTGCGGGTGCCGGGCGGGGCACATCGCATCGCGGCCTTGCCACCGGTCGTGATGCAGTCTAATATTTGAAGCATAAAATATTTAACCTTGATCTAGATCGCGGCCCGGAACCCATGCGTCGTATGCGACGCGACCGGCACAGCCGGCAGGAGGCAACAGATGCGTGTGCTTTGTATTGGCGGAGGCCCCGCCGGCCTGTACTTCGGCCTGCTGATGAAACTGCAGGACCCGGCCAACGAGGTCATCGTGGTCGAACGCAACCGGCCCTACGACACCTTCGGCTGGGGCGTGGTGTTCTCCGACGCCACCATGGACAACCTGAAGGAAGCCGACCCGGTCAGCGCCGCGGAGATCAACGCCGCGTTCAACCACTGGGACGATATCGACATCCATATCGGCGGGCGCACGATTCGCTCGGGCGGCCACGGCTTTATCGGCATCGGCCGCAAGCGCCTGCTCAACATCCTGCAGGCGCGCTGCGAAGCGCTCGGGGTGAAGCTGGTGTTCGAGACCGATGTGTCCGACGACCAGGCCCTGGCCATGCAATACCAGGCCGACCTGGTGATCGCCTCCGACGGCCTCAACAGCCGGATCCGCGCGCGCTATGCCGACACCTTCCAGCCGGATATCGACACGCGCCAGTGCCGCTTTGTCTGGCTGGGCACGCACAAGCTGTTCGACGCCTTCACCTTTGCCTTCGAAAAGACCGAGCACGGCTGGTTCCAGGCGCATGCGTACCGCTTCGACGACAACACCTCGACCTTTATCGTCGAGGCGCCGGAATCGGTCTGGCGCGCCGCCGGCATCGAAGAGATGAGCCAGGAAGAGGGCGTGGCGTACTGCGAGACACTGTTCGCGCGCTACCTCGACGGCAACAAGCTGATCACCAATGCGGCGCACCTGCGCGGCTCGGCGATCTGGATCCGCTTCCCGCGCGTGATCTGCCGGCAGTGGGTGCATTGGAACACCTTGCCGGACGGTCGCCGCGTGCCCGTGGTGCTGATGGGCGACGCCGCGCACACCGCGCATTTCTCGATCGGTTCCGGCACCAAGCTGGCACTGGAAGATGCCATCGACCTGGCGCGCGAAATCCGCGGCAAGGGCCATGACGGGCTGCCCGACGCGCTGGCGCGCTACGAAGCCACGCGCGGCGTGGAAGTACTGAAGATCCAGAACGCGGCGCGCAACTCGACCGAGTGGTTCGAGAACGTCGAGCGCTATGCCGGCAGCCTGCCGCCGGAACAGTTCGCCTATTCGCTGCTGACGCGTTCGCAACGCATCTCGCATGAGAACCTGCGCGTGCGCGACGCCGGCTACGTGGCGCAGTTCGAGCACTGGCTGGCGCAGCAGGCCGGCGTGCCGGCGGACAGCCTGCGGCTGCGCGAGCACCAGCCGCTGCCGCCGATGTTCACGCCGTTCCGCCTGCGCGGGGTAACGCTGAAGAATCGCGTGGTGGTGTCGCCGATGGCGATGTATTCCTGCACCGACGGCGTGCCGGGCGACTTTCATCTGGTTCACCTGGGCGCGCGCGCGCTTGGCGGCGCCGGCATGGTGGTGGCCGAGATGACCTGCGTGTCGCCCGACGCGCGCATCACGCCGGGCTGCCCGGGCTTGTGGAACGACGCGCAGCGCGACGCGTGGCGGCGCATTGTCGCTTTCGTGCATGCCAACAGCGATGCGCGCATCGCCATGCAGATCGGCCACGCGGGCCGCAAGGGCTCGACCCAGCTCGGCTGGGAGGCGATGGACCATCCGCTGCCGGCGGGCAACTGGCCGGTGCTCTCGGCGTCGCCGCTGCCTTACCTGCCGGGCGAATCGCAGACGCCGCGCGAGATGACGCGCGCGGACATGGACCGCGTGCGCGATGATTTTGTCGCCAGCGCGCGGCGCTCCGCAGAGGCGGGCTTCGACTGGCTCGAGCTGCATTGCGCGCACGGCTACCTGCTGTCGAGCTTTATCTCGCCGCTGACCAATACGCGCGAGGACGAATACGGCGGATCGCTGGCGGCACGGCTGCGCTATCCGCTCGAGGTCTTTGCCGCGGTGCGCGCGGTGTGGCCGCAAGACAAGCCGATGTCAGTGCGCATTTCCGCGCATGACTGGGTCGAGGGCGGCATCACGCCCGATGACGCGGTCGAGATTGCGCGCGCCTTCAAGGCTGCAGGCGCGGACATGATCGACTGCTCGTCGGGCCAGGTCAGCCCCGATCAGGCGCCGGTCTATGGGCGCATGTACCAGACCCCGTTTGCCGACCGCATCCGCAACGAGGCCGGCATCGCCACCATTGCGGTGGGCGCGATCTTCGAGGCCGACCATGTCGACTCGATCATCGCCGCGGGCCGCGCCGACCTGTGCGCGATCGCCCGGCCGCATCTGGCCAACCCGGCCTGGACGCTGCACGAAGCGGCGCGCATCGGCTACCGCGATATTGCCTGGCCCAAGCAGTACCTGGCCGGCAAGCGGCAGCTGGAAACCAATCTCGAACGCGCCGCGGCGCAGGAGAAGCAGGCATGATCGGCGCAGCGGGTGCATTGGCGGGGCGCCACGCGCTGGTCACCGGCGGCGGGCGCGGGATCGGCGCGGCGATCGCGCGGCGGCTGCTGGCCGATGGCGCCAGCGTCACGCTGCTGGGGCGCGATGCCGGCACGCTGCAAGCCACGGTGCAGGCGCTGCGCGAGCAGGCGCCGGCGGGGGCGGTCGTTGCATACGTCACGGCCGACATTGCCGATGCCGGCAGCGTTGCGCGCGCCTTTGCCGCGGCCACGGAGCAGGGCGGTCCGGTCGCGATGCTGGTCAACAATGCCGGCCAGGCGCACAGCGCGCCGTTCCTGAAGACCGATGCCGCGCTGTGGCAGCGCATGCTGGACGTCAACCTGACCGGCACCTTCCTGTGCACGCAGGCGGCGCTGCCGGCGATGCTGGAGGCGGGCTGGGGCCGCATCGTCAACGTAGCCAGCACGGCGGGGCTGACCGGCTATGGCTATGTCAGCGCGTACTGCGCCGCCAAGCACGGCGTGATCGGCCTGACGCGCGCGCTCGCGCTGGAAACCGCGGCCAGGGGCGTGACCGTCAACGCGGTGTGCCCCGGCTATACCGAAACCGATATCGTGCGCGACGCCGTCGCCAATATCGTCGGCAAGACCGGCCGCACCGAGGCACAGGCGCGCGCCGAGCTGGCCGCGCGCAACCCGCAACATCGGCTGGTCCAGCCCGACGAAGTGGCCGACGCGGTGGCCTGGCTGTGCCAGCCGACCGCCGCCGCCATGACCGGGCAGGCGATCGCCGTCGCCGGCGGCGAAGTGATGGCGGGTTGAAGCCCACTGACTGCACCAGACAACGAGAGAACCCATGACAGAGATCGCACTCGACATGCGCCACCACAAGCGCAGCTTTGCCGGCTACCAGCCTGAACACTTCCTGTGGTCGGTGTCCGGCGACGGCAAGGTCGGCACCGTGACGCTGAACCGGCCCGAACGCAAGAACCCGCTGACTTTCGATTCCTACGCCGAACTGCGCGACCTGTTCCGCGGCCTGTGCTACGCCAGCGACATCAAGGCGGTGGTGGTGACCGGTGCCGGCGGCAACTACTGCTCCGGCGGCGACGTGCATGAAATCATCGGCCCGCTGACGCGCATGTCGATGCCGGAACTACTCGACTTCACGCGCATGACCGGCGACCTCGTCAAGGCGATGCGCGCGTGCCCGCAGCCGGTGGTGAGCGCGGTCGACGGCATCTGCGCCGGCGCCGGCGCGATGATGGCGCTGGCCTCCGACATGCGCCTGGGCACGGCGCAGGCCAGGACCGCGTTCCTGTTCACGCGCGTCGGCCTGGCCGGCGCCGACATGGGCGCGTGCACGCTGCTGCCGCGCGTGATCGGGCAGGGCCGTGCCAGCGAGCTGCTGTACACGGGCCGCTCGATGAGCGCGGACGAAGGGCTGCAGTGGGGCTTCTTCAACGCGCTGCATCCGTCCGAAGCGGTGCTGGCGCAGGCGCAGGCGCTGGCCGCGCAACTGGCCGCCGGCCCGACCTTTGCGCACGGCGTGACCAAGAAGCTGCTGCACCAGGAATGGAACATGGGCCTGGACGAGGCCATCGAGGCCGAGGCCGAGGCGCAGGCCATCTGCATGCAGACGCGCGATTTCCGCCGCGCCTATGAAGCCTTCGTCGCGAAGACGAAGCCGGTATTCGAAGGGGACTGAATCGTCATGTCCGACAAGACCTACCTGGATCTGCCGCTGTTCGACGACGCCCACCGCGCACTGGAGCGCGAACTCGACGGCTGGTGCGCACAGCACCTGCAGGTCGACCACAGTGACACCGATGCCGCGTGCCGCGCGCTGGTGCGGCAGCTGGGCGAGGCCGGCTGGCTGCGCTACTGCGTGCCGGCCGCGCATGGCGGCGCGCTGCCGAAGCTCGATTCGCGCTCGCTGTGCCTGCTGCGCGAGACGCTCGCGCGCCATGACGGCCTGGCCGATTTTGCCTTTGCCATGCAGGGGCTGGGATCGGGTGCGATCTCGCTGGCGGGCAGCGACGCGCTGCGTGCGCGTTACCTGCCGCGCGTAGCCCGCGGCGAGGCGATTGCGGCGTTCGCGCTGTCAGAGCCGGAGGCCGGCTCGGATGTCGCCGCGATGCAATGCAGCGCGCGCCTGTCGGACGACGGCAGCCACTATGTGGTCGATGGCGCCAAGACCTGGATCTCGAACGGCGGCATCGCCGACTTCTACTGCGTGTTTGTGCGCACCGGCGAGGCGCCGGGCGCGCGCGGCATTACGGCGCTGGTGGTCGACGCCGATACGCCCGGCCTCACCATTGCCGAGCGCATCGACGTGATGGCGCCGCATCCGCTGGCCACGCTGCGCTTTGACCAGTGCCGCGTGCCGGTGGGCAACCGGCTGGGCGAGGCCGGGCAGGGCTTCAAGGTAGCGATGATGACGCTCGACATCTTCCGCGCCTCGGTCGCGGCGGCGGCGCTGGGCTTTGGCCGCGCCGCGCTGGACGATGCGCTGGCGCGCGCCTGCGCACGCCCGATGTTCGGCGGCGTGCTGGCCGACCTGCAGCTGACGCAGGCCGCCATCGGCGACATGGCCACCGCCATCGATGCCGCGGCACTGCTGACCTACCGGGCGGCGTGGCTGCGCGATGTCAAGGGGCAGCGCACCACGCGCGAGGCGGCCATGGCCAAGATGGTCGCCACCGAGAACGCGCAGCAGGTGATCGACCGCGCGGTGCAGATGTTCGGCGGCCTTGGCGTCCGGGTCGGCACGCGCGTGGAAAGCCTGTACCGCGAGATCCGCTCGCTGCGCATCTATGAAGGCGCCACGGAAGTGCAGAAGCTGATTATCGCGCGCGAGACACTGGCCGGGCATCAGGTCTGACGGCCCACGCGCTACCCGACGAACTGCCGTACCGATACAGAGCAGACAGGAGACAAGCCATGGCGACCACAGCCCACCTCGATACCTTCGCGCGCGACCGCCTGCCGCCGCAAGACCTGTGGCCGGTGTTCCGCTTCAATGCCGATACCGACTACCCAGAGCGGATCAACGCAGCGGCAGAGCTGGTCGACCGCCACGTGCGCGAAGGCCGCGGCGAGCGCATCGCCATCCGCCATCGCCGCGACGGCCGCATCGAGACGGTCAGCTACGCACAGCTGGCGGCGCTGGTGAACCGCATTGCCCATGTGCTGGTCGAGGACATGGGACTGGTGCCCGGCAACCGCGTGCTGCTGCGCGGCCCCAACCACCTGATGATGGCGGCCAGCTGGCTGGCCACGCTGAAGGCCGGGCTGGTCGCGGTGCCGACCATGCCGCTGCTGCGCGCCAGGGAGCTGAAGCAGATCATCGACAAGGCGCAGGTCACGGCGGCGCTGTGCGATGTGCGGCTGCGCGAGGAGCTCGACGCCAACCAGCGGGCCGGTGGCGAATGCCATTGCCCGAGCCTGGCGCGCACGCTGTATTTCAACGGGGAAGGCGAGGGCTCGCTGGAGGCGGCGATCGCGGGCAAGCCGGATGCCTTCGATGCCTGCGATACCGCCAGCGATGATGTCTGCCTGATCGCCTTTACCAGCGGCACCACCGGCCAGCCCAAGGGCACCATGCATTTCCACCGCGACGTGCTGGCCATGTGCGACCTGTTCCCGCGCCATGTGCTGCGGCCGCAGCCGGACGACGTGTTCTGCGGCACGCCGCCGATTGCCTTTACCTTCGGCCTGGGCGGCATGCTGTGCTTCCCGCTGCGTATCGGCGCCAGCGCCGTGCTGGCCGAGAAGCTGACGCCCGAGACGCTGCTGGAACTGATCCAGGATTTTCGCGCCACCATCGTCTTTACCGCGCCAACCTTCTACCGGCAGATGGCGGCGCTGGCGCCGCGCTATGCGCTGTCCAGCCTGAAGAAAAGTGTTTCTGCCGGCGAAGCGCTGCCCGATGCCACGCGCCAGAGCTGGAAGGCTGCCACCGGCATCGAGATGATCGACGGCATCGGCGGTACCGAGATGATGCATATCTTCATCTCCAGCGCCGGCGCCGATGTCAGGCCGGGCGCGATCGGGCGCGTGGTGCCGGGCTATGTCGCGCAGATCGTCGACGAGAACATGCAGCCCTTGCCGCCCGGCCAGGTCGGCAAGCTCGCGGTGCAGGGCCCCACCGGGTGCCGCTACCTGGACGACCCGCGCCAGGCCAATTACGTGAAGGCGGGCTGGAACCTGCCCGGCGATACCTTCATGGCCGACGCGGACGGCTACTACTTCTACCAGGCACGCTCTGACGACATGATCATCTCGGCCGGCTACAACATCGCCGGGCCCGAGGTGGAAAGTGCGCTGATGCAGCACGAGGCCGTGGCCGAATGCGGCGTGGTCGGCGCGCCGGACGACGGGCGCGGCCGGGTGGTAATGGCCTACGTGGTGCTGCGCGAGGGCGTCGCGGCCGATGACGCGACCCGCACCGCACTGCAGGATTACGTGAAGCGCCAGATCGCCCCCTACAAATACCCGCGCCGCATCGAGTTCGTGTCGGCGCTGCCGCGCACCGAGACCGGCAAGCTGCAGCGCTTCCGGCTGCGCCAGATGGCCGAGCAGGGCAAGGCTGGCGATGGCGGCAACGACCAGGCGGGGAAGCCATGAGCGAGGTCTTCCGCAACAACGTGCTGGTGCGCTTCAAGCACTGCGACGCCGCCGGCATCGTGTTCTACCCGCGCTACTTCGAAATGCTCAATGACCTGATCGAGGACTGGTTCGGCGAGGCGCTGGGCTGGCCGTTCGATGCCATGCATGGCGAAGGCCGCGCCGGCGTGCCCACGGCTGAACTGGAGTGCCGCTTCCTGGCACCCAGCCGGCTGGGCGAGGTGCTGACGCGCGAATTGCGGGTGCTGAAGCTGGGCCAGTCCAGCTTCACGCTGGCGATCCGCTTTGCCGGCCCGCATGACGATACCCGCATGGAAGTGACGCAACGGCTGGTCTGCGTCGACACCGGCGCGATAGCGCCGCAGCCGCTGCCCGAATCCGTGCGCGAGGCCATGGCCCGCTATCTGGTTGCCACGGCCTGAGCCCGAATTTCCATCCACCCATATCAAGCAACCACAGGGAAACGACATGAAGATCCTGCAGCCGCCCGACTGGGCGCCGCCGCGCGGCTACGCCAACGGCATGATGACCGAGATGCAGGCCGGCAGCCGCCTGCTCTTCATCAGCGGCCAGATCGGCTGGAACGGCCAATGCGAATTCGAAACGGACGACGTCGGCCTGCAGGTGGCGCAGACGCTGCGCAACGTCGTGGCGGTGCTGGCGGCCGGCGACGCGCGGCCCGAACATATCGTCCGCATGACCTGGTACGTGAAGGACAAGGCCGAGTATGTCGGCGCCTATGGGGCGATCGGCGAACATTACCGGGCCATCATCGGCCGCCACTTTCCGGCGATGACGGCGGTTGAGGTCGCGGACCTGGTCGAGCCGCGCGCCAAGGTAGAAATCGAGGTAACGGCGGTGGTGCCGCCACTGCGGTAATCCCCGTCCCGGGGTGCAAGCGGGGCGGCGGACAGCCACAGGGCGGCAGCCGCCAGCGCGGCGGCATTGCCGCCCTGGCGCGCGCAAGTCCTTGAAAACTTGAGAAATTGGGTGGCGCGGGATATAATTCGAAAGTTTCGCTTTCAGAACCCTTCACCCTAGCGCCAACCGCTTTCCACCTTCCGCCGCCCCCATCCGCGCCGCCTTTGCCGTCCGCACTCAATGTGACGCAAGGAGCAGGTCGCGACCGGATCCGACCGCATCGGCGCAATGCCGCTGCCGCCGTCACGGATCCAGCCTGGGGGGCACGAGGCGTCGATTGGTCGGTCACGGGGTGAGTCCAGCAGGAGCCTACCCGTGTTACCGTCTTTTCCGTCCGCCATTCTCGCGCTAGCAGACGGCACGGTCTTTCGTGGCTATTCCATTGGCGCTTCCGGCCATACCATCGGTGAAGTGGTGTTCAACACCGCCATCACCGGTTACCAGGAAATCCTCACCGACCCGAGTTACTCGCGGCAGATCGTCACGCTGACGTATCCGCATATCGGTAACTACGGGGTCAACCCTGAGGATGTCGAAGCCACGAAAGTCCATGCCGCCGGCCTGATCATCAAGGATCTGCCGATCCTGGCCTCCAATTTCCGCAAGGAGCACACCCTTGCCCACTACCTGAAGCAGGAAAAGGTGGTGGCGATCGCCGGCATCGATACCCGCAAGCTGACGCGTATCCTGCGCGAGAAGGGTGCCCAGAACGGCTGCATCCTGGCCGGCGAGGACAATGTCCAGAAGGCCATCGACCTGGCCCGCTCGTTCCCCGGCCTGGCCGGCATGGACCTGGCCAAGGTGGTCTCGGTCAAGGAACCGTATGCGTGGACCCAGTCCGAATGGAAGCTGGGCGAGGGCTATGGCAAGCAGGACCAGCCGCAGTTCCACGTGGTGGCCTATGACTACGGCGTCAAGTACAACATCCTGCGCATGCTGGCCGAGCGCGGCTGCAAGGTCACGGTGCTGCCGGCGCAGGCCAGTGCGGCCGACGCGCTGGCGCTGAATCCGGACGGCGTGTTCCTGTCCAACGGCCCCGGCGACCCCGAGCCGTGCGATTACGCCATCGCCGCCACGCGCGAGTTCATCGAGCGCGGCATCCCGACCTTCGGCATCTGCCTGGGCCACCAGATCATGGCCCTGGCGGTCGGCGCCAAGACCCTGAAGATGAAGTTCGGCCACCACGGTGCCAACCATCCGGTCAAGGACCTGGAGGACGGCCGCGTGGTGATCACGTCGCAGAACCACGGCTTCGCGGTCGACGCCGAGACGCTGCCCGCCAACGTGCGCGTCACGCACAAGTCGCTGTTCGACGGTTCGCTGCAGGGCTTCGCGCTGACCGACAAGCCGGCGTTCTGCTTCCAGGGCCACCCGGAAGCCTCGCCCGGCCCGAACGACGTGGCTTACCTGTTCGACCGCTTCATCCAGCTGATGACCGACGCACGCAAGTAAGCGCGCGGGCACAGCGAGAGACACCGGGACACCCCATGAACGCCTTCATGCATACCGCTTTCGGCATCACCGATTTCTGGACCTATGTGCTGGGCACTATCTTCATCGTGCTGCTGCCGGGACCGAACTCGATGTACGTGCTGTCGGTGGCGGCGCAGCGCGGCGTGCGCGCCGGCTACAAGGGTGCGTGCGGAGTGTTCCTGGGCGACTTCGTGCTGATGGTGCTGTCGGCGGCGGGCGTGGCTTCGCTGCTCAAGGCCAGCCCGGCGCTGTTCTACGTGGTGAAGTACATCGGCGCGGCCTACCTGGCGTGGATCGGCTTCAACATGCTGCGCGGCGCGCTGCGCAACTGGGCGGCGCGCGGCGAGGCCGCGGGCGCGGCAGTGCCGGCGGCGACGCCGGACCAGTCCGACCCGTTCCGCAAGGCGCTGCTGATCAGCCTGCTGAACCCGAAGGCGATCCTGTTCTTCATCTCGTTCTTCATCCAGTTCGTCGACCCGGCCTTTGCGTACCCGGTGCTGTCGTTCGGCGTGCTGGGGCTGGTGTGCCAGATCTGCAGCTTTGCCTACCTGACCACGATCATCTTCGTGGGCGCGAAGCTGGCCGAGGCGTTCCGGCGCCGCCGCCGGCTGTCGGCCGGCATGTCCAGCGGGGTAGGCGCGATGTTCATCGGTTTCGGCGCCAAGCTGGCGACGGCCACGATGAACTGAGCCAGACGATATTTTCGAATCCGGACGGATTCCCTGATTACCGGCGCGGTCCGCAGGCAAGGCGGGCCGGCCCATAAAGAGAGCGTGCAATGCCAAAACGCACAGACATCAAGAGCATCCTGATCATCGGCGCGGGCCCCATCATCATCGGCCAGGCGTGCGAGTTCGACTACTCCGGCGCGCAGGCCTGCAAGGCGCTGCGCGAAGAAGGCTTCAAGGTCATCCTGGTCAACTCGAACCCGGCGACCATCATGACCGACCCGGCCACAGCCGACGTGACCTACATCGAGCCGATCACCTGGGAAGTGGTCGAACGCATCATCGAGAAGGAGCGCCCCGACGCGATCCTGCCGACCATGGGCGGCCAGACCGCGCTGAACTGCGCGCTGGACCTGCATCGCCATGGCGTGCTCGACAAGTACAAGGTGGAGCTGATCGGCGCGTCGCCGGAAGCCATCGACAAGGCCGAGGACCGCCAGAAGTTCAAGGACGCGATGACCAAGATCGGCCTGGGTTCGGCCAAGTCCGGCATCGCCCACTCGATGGACGAGGCTGTCGCCGTGCAGGCGCGCATCGCGCAGGACACCGGCACCAGCGGTTACCCGATCGTGATCCGCCCGTCGTTCACGCTGGGCGGCACCGGCGGCGGCATTGCCTACAACCGCGAAGAATTCGAAGAAATCTGCAAGCGCGGCCTGGACCTGTCGCCGACGCGCGAGCTGCTGATCGAGGAATCGCTGCTGGGCTGGAAAGAGTATGAGATGGAAGTGGTCCGCGACAAGCAGGACAACTGCATCATCATCTGCTCGATCGAGAACCTGGACCCGATGGGCATCCACACGGGCGATTCGATCACCGTGGCCCCGGCCCAGACCCTGACCGACAAGGAATACCAGATCCTGCGCAACGCCTCGCTGGCGGTGCTGCGCGAGATCGGCGTCGACACCGGCGGTTCCAACGTGCAGTTCTCGATCAACCCGAAGGACGGTCGCATGATCGTCATCGAGATGAACCCGCGCGTGTCGCGCTCGTCGGCGCTGGCTTCGAAGGCCACCGGCTTCCCGATCGCCAAGGTCGCGGCCAAGCTGGCCGTGGGCTACACGCTGGACGAACTGAAGAACGAGATCACCGGCGGCGCGACGCCGGCATCGTTCGAGCCGTCGATCGACTACGTGGTGACCAAGGTGCCGCGTTTTGCCTTCGAGAAATTCCCGCAGGCCGACAGCCACCTGACCACCCAGATGAAGTCGGTCGGCGAGGTGATGGCGATGGGCCGCACCTTCCAGGAATCGTTCCAGAAGGCGCTGCGCGGCCTGGAAGTCGGCGTTGACGGGCTGGACGAAAAGTCCACCGACCGCGACGAGATCGTCGAGGAAATCGGCGAGGCCGGCCCCGACCGCATCTGGTACGTGGGCGACGCCTTCCGCCTGGGCATGTCGCTGGAAGAGGTCTATCACGAGACCGCCATCGATCCGTGGTTCCTGGCCCAGATCGAAGACATCGTCAAGACCGAAGGCCTGGTCAAGTCGCGCACGCTGGACAGCCTGTCGACCGCCGAGCTGCGCTTCCTGAAGCAGAAGGGCTTCTCGGACCGTCGTCTGGCGCGGCTGCTGAAGACCGATGCCAAGGCCGTGCGCGAAGCGCGCATCGCCCAGAACGTGCGCCCGGTCTACAAGCGCGTGGACACCTGCGCGGCCGAATTCGCCACCAACACCGCCTACATGTACTCGACCTACGAGGCCGAGCATGGCGAGTGCGAAGCCGCACCGACCGACAAGAAGAAGATCATGGTGCTGGGCGGCGGCCCGAACCGGATCGGCCAGGGCATCGAGTTCGACTACTGCTGCGTGCACGCCGCGCTGGCACTGCGCGAAGACGGGTACGAGACCATCATGGTCAACTGCAACCCGGAAACCGTGTCGACCGACTATGACACCTCGGACCGCCTGTACTTCGAGCCGGTGACGCTCGAAGACGTGCTGGAAATCGTCGCGATCGAAAAGCCGGTCGGCGTGATCGTGCAGTATGGCGGCCAGACCCCGCTGAAGCTGGCGCTGGACCTGGAGCGCAACGGCGTGCCCATCATCGGCACCAGCCCCGACATGATCGACGCGGCCGAAGACCGCGAGCGCTTCCAGAAGCTGCTGCAGGAACTCGGCCTGCGCCAGCCGCCCAACCGCACCGCGCGCGCCGAGGATGAAGCGCTGCGCCTGGCGGAAGAAATCGGCTACCCGCTGGTGGTGCGCCCGTCGTACGTGCTGGGCGGCCGCGCCATGGAAATCGTGCATGAGCCGCGCGACCTCGAGCGCTACATGCGCGAGGCCGTCAAGGTCTCGCACGATTCGCCGGTGCTGCTAGACCGCTTCCTGAACGACGCCATCGAATGCGATGTCGACGCCCTGTGCGACGGCAAGCGCGTGTTCATCGGCGGCGTGATGGAGCACATCGAGCAGGCCGGCGTGCACTCGGGCGATTCCGCCTGCTCGCTGCCGCCGTACTCGCTGTCGGCCGAAACCGTGGCCGAACTGAAGCGCCAGACCGCGGCGATGGCCGAGGCCCTCAACGTGGTCGGCCTGATGAACGTACAGTTCGCGATCCAGCAGAACAACGGTGTCGACACGGTCTACGTGCTGGAAGTGAACCCGCGCGCCTCGCGCACCGTGCCGTACGTGTCCAAGGCCACCGGCATGCAGCTGGCCAAGATTGCCGCGCGCTGCATGGCCGGCCAGTCGCTGGACGAGCAGGGCATCGGCGACGAGGTGATCCCGCCGTACTACAGCGTCAAGGAGGCGGTGTTCCCGTTCAACAAGTTCCCGGGCGTCGATCCGGTGCTCGGACCTGAAATGCGTTCGACCGGCGAAGTGATGGGCGTGGGCAAGAGCTTCGGCGAGGCCCTGTTCAAGAGCCAGCTGGCCGCGGGCTCGCGCCTGCCGGAGAAGGGTGCCGTGCTGATCACCGTGAAGGACAGCGACAAGCCGCGCGCGGTGGCCGTGGCCCGCATGCTGCACGACATGGGCTACCCGATCGTCGCCACGCGCGGCACCGCTTCGGCGATCGAGGCCGCCGGCATTCCGGTCAAGGTGGTCAACAAGGTCAAGGACGGCCGTCCGCATATCGTCGACATGATCAAGAACGGCGAACTGGCGCTGGTGTTCACCACCGTGGACGAAACCCGCGGTGCGATCGCCGATTCGCGCTCGATTCGTATCTCGGCGCTGGCGCATCGCATTCCTTACTACACCACCATCGCCGGCGCGCGCGCCGCGGTGGAAGGCCTGAAGCACATGCAGAGCCTGGAGGTCTACGACCTGCAGGGCCTGCATGCCTCGCTGGCCTGATGCCGTCAAGGTAAGTCAGCAACACATCGTAAAAGGGCCGTCCGCATTGCGGCGGCCCTGCCCGGGAAGCCCGCCGCAGTTGCTGCCGGCGGGCTTCCTGGCCTAAACTACGTCAAATTCGTCGATCGAACCGGCGTGCCCGCGTTCGATCCTGTCTGAAAGCCGCGGTTGAGCGGAAGTGCCCTGGCGGGGTTTGCCGGGGATGGCTCCAGCTCCGCTGCGGCTCATTTTTTTGTTGAACGAAGACATGAGCACCATTCCGATTACCAAGCGTGGCGCAGAGCTCCTGAAGGAGGAGTTGCAGCGCCTGAAGGCTGTCGAGCGTCCGGCGGTGATCAATGCCATCTCGGAAGCGCGCGCCCAGGGCGACCTGTCTGAAAACGCCGAGTACGACGCCGCCAAGGAAAAGCAGGCCTTTATCGAAGGTCGCATCCTGGAAGTGGAGGCCAAGCTGTCGGCGGCGCAGATCATCGACCCGACCCAGCTGGATACCGACGGCCGCATCGTCTTCGGTGCGACCGTCGATCTCGAGGACCTGGAGTCCGGCAGCCCGGTCAGCTACCAGATCGTCGGCGATGACGAGGCCGACCTCGACGCCGGCAAGATCTCGGTCAGCTCGCCCATCGCGCGCGCGCTGATCGGCAAGTTCGAAGGCGACGTCGCAACCGTGCTGGCCCCGGGCGGCGAGCGCGAGTACGAAGTCATTACCGTACGCTACATCTGATGCCGGCCCGGCCGGCGGGCTTGCGCCTGCGCCGGCCACCGGAAAGGCCGGCTTGTGTTCTCCAGTTCCTATAACAACCTGCCGCCGCTGCCGCACCGCATCTTCTTGCTGCTGACGGTGGTGTGGGCAGGCAGCCTGTGGACCGTCGGCTACATGGTGGCGCCGACGCTGTTTTCGGTGCTGCCCAGCCGCGAGATGGCAGGCATGATCGCCGGCCACCTGTTTTATACCGAAGCCATCGTCGGCACGACCATCGGCGTGCTGCAGCTGGTGCTGTGCAACGTGATGATCCGGCGCGGCGCGCAGCGCTACCGCGCCCTGCGCTGGCTGGTGCTGGGCATGCTGTGCTGCGTGCTGGTCGGCTACTTCGGTATCCAGCCGTTCATGGGCAGCCTGAAGGACAAGGCGCTGGCGCTGGGCGTGGGCGTTTCGGAGTCGCCATACAAGGCGCAATTCGGCATGCTGCACGGCGTGTCCAGCGCCTTCTACCTGCTGCAAAGCCTGCTTGCGCTGGCGCTGGTGTGGCGCGCTTCGGCGCCGCGCTCGGCGGGGGAGTGAGGCGGTGCCGGCCCGGCCACAAGCGTGGCGTGCCGGCATCGGGGCGCCTGGCGGCGACCCCGCGGTGCGGTCAGCGGGTAGCGTTCAGCCCAGCGACTTCTTCTTCTGGCTGGTCGGGCGTACGCGCGAGCGCTTCACATTGCCGCCGGCGGTGACGCGCTCGTTGCCAAGCACGGTGACTTCCTTGCGGGTCGGACGGCGGTTCGGCGCGGCGCTGGGCTTCTTTACGGTTACCGTGCGCGGGGCGGCGCCGCCGCGGCGGGCCGGCGTATGGCGGCCCAGGTCTTCGGCCTGGTTTTCCTTCAGGCGCGCTTCGCCCGGACGCCATACCACCAGCAGCTTGCCGATATGCTGGATCGGCGCGGCGCTGAGCTGGTCGCAGATTTCTTCGTAGATGGCAATGCGGGCTTCGCGGTCATCGCCGAACACGCGGATCTTGATCAGGTCGTGCGCAGCGAGGCTGCGGTCGATCTCGGCCAGCACGTTGCGGGTCAGGCCTTCGGCGCCGACCATCACGACCGGGTTCAGGGCATGGGCACGGGAGCGCAGGTCAGAGCGCTGGGCGGGGACTAGTTGTAGAGCGGGCATAGGTTGGCGCTGAATAAGGGCGCTTGAAATAGTGATAGAGCGCTTGGCGCTGGTAATCGGGCGCTGCAGCCCGCGCCGTTCGGGACAAGGCGGGCGGGAACAGGCTGCCGGCGGTCGCCGCTTGGCGGCCAGCCGGTATGCGGATTGGCGCGTATTATCCGTCAATCCGGCACTGTCGGGCAGCAAAATCATCAAAACAGTAGGAAAACCTTTGCCGCCGGCGCAACCGGCGCGCGCGGGCAGGGAACAGGCTGGTATCTGGCATGGCAAAGAACAAGTTCAACCATTCGTGGCTGCACGACCACATCAACGACCCGTACGTGAAAATGGCGCAGCGCGAAGGCTATCGCGCCCGCGCGGCGTACAAGCTCAAGGAAATCGACGAGCAGGACAAGCTGATCCGTCCGGGCCAGGTGATTGTCGACCTGGGCGCGGCGCCGGGGAGCTGGAGCCAGTACGCCCGCAACAAGCTGGCGGACTCGCCCCGGGCCAAGGACGGCAAAATTGACGGCGCCGTCGTGGCGATCGACCTGCTCCCCATGGAGGCTGTCGCGGACGTCACTTTCATCCAGGGCGATTTCCGCGAGGAAACGGTCTTCCGCGAACTCGAAAGTGTGGTGCTGGACGCCTCCGGGGGCAACAAGATAGACCTTGTTTTGTCGGACATGGCCCCCAACTTGTCCGGTGTGGCCTCCGCCGACGCTGCCCGGATCGAGTACCTGTGCGACCTAGCGCTGGAATTCGCGCAGGCCCACCTTAAGCCGGAGGGGGCATTGCTGGTAAAGTGTTTCCACGGGAGCGGCTACAGCCAGATCGTGGAAAAGTTCAAACGGCAGTTCAAAGTGGTCGCGAAGCGCAAGCCCAAGGCGTCGCGCGACAAGTCTTCCGAAACCTTTATCCTTGGGCGCTACCTCAAGGCAGTGGATTGACCGATCTCGATACAAGCCAGGGCGGAATAAGAAATGTAGAGGGAAATACCCTCACCCGGTGCTATCGGCATCATAGTTTCTCTGTTTCCCCTCGAGGGCGGGGGCTGCATTACAATGCAGCTATCCGTTGGCAAGGCAATTGCAAAGGAGTTCGGCCTTGAATAACAACCTGTTTCAAAAGGCGGCAATCTGGCTCGTGATCGCGCTGGTGTTGTTTACCGTCTTCAAGCAGTTCGACAAGCCCCGTGCGCAGGACAGCGTCACCTATTCGCAGTTCATGGATGACGCCAAGAACGGCAAGGTGTCGCGGGTCGACGTGCAGGGCCGCAACCTGGTGATCTCGCCCAAGGAAGGCGCCAAGTACACCATCATCTCGCCGGGCGACATCTGGATGGTCGGCGACCTGATGAAGTACGGTGTGCAGGTCACCGGCAAGGCGGACGACGAACCCAACGTGCTGGTCCAGGCCCTGTATTACCTTGGGCCGACCCTGCTGATCATCGTGTTCTGGTTCTACATGATGCGTCAGATGCAGGGTGGCGGAAAAGGCGGCGCATTCTCATTCGGCAAGTCGCGTGCGCGCCTGATCGACGAGAACCAGAACGCCGTCACGTTCCAGGACGTGGCCGGCTGCGACGAGTCCAAGGAAGAAGTGGTCGAGCTGGTCGACTTCCTCAAGGATCCGCAGAAATTCCAGAAGCTGGGTGGCCGCATCCCGCGCGGCGTGCTGCTGGTCGGCCCTCCGGGCACCGGCAAGACGCTGCTGGCGCGCGCCATCGCCGGCGAGGCCAAGGTGCCGTTCTTCAGCATCTCGGGTTCCGACTTCGTTGAAATGTTCGTTGGCGTGGGCGCGGCCCGCGTGCGCGACATGTTCGAGAATGCCAAGAAGCAGGCGCCCTGCATCGTGTTCATCGATGAAATCGACGCGGTCGGCCGCCATCGTGGCGCCGGCATGGGCGGCGGCAACGACGAGCGCGAGCAGACCCTGAACCAGATGCTGGTCGAGATGGACGGCTTCGAGGCCAACTCGGGCGTGATCGTGATCGCTGCGACCAACCGTGCCGACGTGCTGGACAAGGCGCTGCTGCGTCCGGGCCGCTTCGACCGCCAGGTCTACGTGGGCCTGCCGGACATCCGCGGCCGCGAGCAGATCCTGAAGGTCCACATGCGCAAGGTGCCGATCGGCAACGACGTCGACGCCTCGGTGATCGCGCGTGGCACGCCGGGCTTCTCGGGCGCCGACCTGGCCAACCTGGTCAACGAGGCCGCGCTGTTCGCCGCCCGCCGCAACAAGCGCGTGGTCGACATGCAGGACTTCGAGGACGCCAAGGACAAGATCTACATGGGTCCGGAGCGCAAGTCGACGGTCATGCGCGAGGAAGAGCGCCGCGCCACGGCTTACCACGAGTCGGGCCACGCGGTGGTTGCCAAGCTGCTGCCCAAGGCCGACCCGGTGCACAAGGTCACCATCATGCCGCGTGGCTGGGCGCTGGGCGTGACCTGGCAGCTGCCGGAGCATGACAAGTATTCGAAGTACAAGGACAGCATGCTGGAAGAGGTGGCCATCCTCTTCGGCGGCCGCGCGGCGGAAGAGGTCTTCCTCAACGCCATGAGCACGGGCGCTTCCAACGACTTCGAGCGCGCCACCAAGATCGCGCGCGACATGGTGACCCGCTTCGGCATGAGCGATTCGCTGGGTGCGATGGTCTACGTCGATACCGAGCAGGACGGCATGTTCGGCAAGCTGTCGTCCAAGACCGTGTCCGAAGCCACGCAGCAGAAGGTCGACGCCGAGATCCGCCGCATCATCGACGAGCAATATGCGCTGGCCAAGCGCCTGCTCGAAGAGAACCGCGACAAGGTCGAAGCCATGACCAACGCGCTGATGGAATGGGAAACCATCGATGCCGATCAGGTCAACGACATCATGGCCGGCAAGCCGCCGCGCCCGCCGCGTAGCGCGTCGGGTCCCAACGGTGGCGGCAGCACGCCTTCGGGCGGCTCGCCGGTGGCGCCGACCAACGCGCCTGCGACGGCCTGAGCCGGCGCGCGTCCTGGTGACGATGCCGTCGTGATGGCTGTGTAGTGCCTCTCCCTGAAGCCGGTGCCTGGTGCACCGGCTTTTCCTTTTTTGCGCGGCGAACCGCGCGCATCGCCATAGCCTTCCTACCTTGCAGCAGACCACTCAGACCCGGCACTTCCAGTGCGGCCGTTTCCGCTTTGCCCTGGACCAGCGGCCGCTGGTGATGGGCATCCTCAACGTCACGCCCGACTCCTTTTCCGACGGCGGCCAGCATGCCAGCCGCGACGGGGCGCTGCGCCACGCCGAGCAGATGATCGCCGAGGGCGTCGACATCATCGACATCGGCGGAGAATCGAGCCGGCCCGGCTCGGCGGCGCTACCGCTCGCGGACGAGCTGGCGCGCGTGATCCCCGTGGTGGAAGCGCTGCGCGACTGCGGCAAGCCGTTGTCGATCGACACCTATAAACCGGAGGTCATGCGCGCCGCGCTTGCGGCCGGAGCCGATCTCATCAACGATATCTGGGGCTTGCGCATGCCAGGCGCGGTCGAGGCGGTGGCGGGCGGACAAGCGGGCCTGTGCGTGATGCACATGCAGCGCGATCCGCAAACCATGCAGGAGGATCCGCACTACGTCGACGTGGTCGCCGAAGTGGCGCAATTCCTGGCCGGGCGTGTCGCCGTACTGCGCGCCGCGGGAATCGACGATGCCCGGATCTGCCTCGATCCGGGGTTTGGCTTCGGCAAGACACCGGATCATAATTTGCGCCTGCTCGGGCAATTGCCGAAGCTGGCCCTGGACGGCCTGCCGGTGCTGGCGGGCATCTCGCGCAAATCCACGCTGGGTGCCATCCTGGGCGGCCGGCCGCCGCAGCAGCGCATCGCCGCCAGCATCGCCGCGGCGGTATGTGCGGTGGAGCGCGGTGCGTTGATCGTGCGCGTGCATGATGTGCAGCAGACCGTCGATGCCGTGAAGACCTGGTGGGCCGTGCGCAACGAATCCGTCAACGCGGACTGAGCCGCCCGGCGCCGCGCAACGAAGACAGAACACAGAAGAGAAGGGAAACAAGGAATGACACGCAAGTATTTCGGAACAGATGGCGTGCGAGGCAAGGTCGGCGATGCGCCGATCACGCCAGACTTCGTGATGCGGCTGGGCCATGCCGCGGGCAAGGTGCTGGCACATGGCGCTAGGACTGGGCAGGGCAAGCCCACCGTGCTGATCGGCAAGGACACGCGCATTTCTGGCTACATGCTGGAAGCCGCGCTGGAAGCCGGCTTCACTTCGGCGGGGGTGCATGTGCTGCTGACCGGGCCGCTGCCAACCCCTGGCATCGCCTACCTGACGCGGGCGCTGCGGCTGTCCGCAGGCGTGGTGATCTCGGCCAGCCACAACCCCTACTACGACAACGGCATCAAGTTCTTCTCGGCCAGCGGCGACAAGCTGCCCGACGCGGTCGAGGCGGCGATCGAAGCAGCCCTCGACGAGCCCATGGTGTGCGCCCCCTCCGACGACCTGGGACGCGCCCGCCGCATCGACGATGCCGCCGGCCGCTATATCGAATTCTGCAAGAGCACCTTCCCGTACGAGCAGGACTTGCATGGCCTGAAGCTGGTGGTCGACTGCGCCCATGGCGCGGCCTATCACATCGCGCCGCCGGTGTTCCATGAACTCGGCGCGGACGTGGTCGCCATCGGCAACCAGCCGAACGGCCGCAATATCAACGCCGGCTACGGCGCCACCGCGCCGGAGAAGCTGGTCGAGGCGGTCAAGGCCAACGGCGCCGACCTGGGCCTGGCCTTCGATGGCGACGCCGACCGGCTGCAGGTGGTGGATGCGGATGGCCGGCTCTACAACGGCGACGAACTGCTGTACCTGATCGTGCGGGACCGGCAGGCTGCCGGGCAGGCGGTACCCGGTGCCGTTGGCACGCTGATGACCAATATGGCGGTGGAACTGGCGCTCAAGCGCGAGGGCGTGGATTTCGTGCGCGCCAAGGTGGGCGACCGCTATGTGCTTGAGGAGCTGAACAAGCGCAAATGGACGCTGGGCGGCGAGGGTTCAGGCCACTTGCTGTGCCTGGACCGTCACAGCACCGGCGACGGCATCGTGTCGGCGCTGCAGGTGCTCGGCGCGCTGCGCCGCAGCGGCAAGACGCTGGCGCAACTGCTCGACGGCGTGAAGCTGTTCCCGCAAACGCTGATCAATGTGCGCGTGCAGAAGGGTTTCGACTGGCAGACCCATGCCGGCCTGCAGGCAGCGCGGGCCGTGGTGGAACCGGAACTGGAAGGCCGCGGCCGGGTCTTGATCCGTGCCTCGGGCACCGAGCCCGTAGTGCGCGTGATGGTCGAAGCGGAGCAGGCCGACATGGCCGAGCGCGCAGCCAGGAAGCTGGCGGACGCGCTAGGTGCCTGACGGTTCCCCTCCGAGGCACGAACGCCGGGCTCGTCCCGGCGTTTTTTTATCTATCTTCGCAATTAACCGCCGTCATATTCCCCGCGCCCCGCGACGGGCACATCCCGACGATGCCTTGCTGGAGGCCCGCTTCAAGAAGATTTGAAGATGTCACGGAATTGTCATACAGGCAGCATAAAGTTCGTCTTGTCAAAAATTTGTCATTCCCAACCAATGTTCTCTGGAGGACATATGAAGCTGGTCAAGACTGCCGTGGCAGGCATCGTTTCGATGGTGGTGGCGGGTACTGCGTTCGCGGCGGAAATTACCGGTGCAGGCGCGTCTTTCCCGGCGCCCGTGTATTCCAAGTGGGCCGACGCATATAACAAGGCAACGGGCAACAAGGTCAACTATCAATCGATCGGCTCGTCGGGCGGCATCAAGCAGATTGGCGCCAAGACGGTCGATTTCGGTGCCTCGGACGCGCCGCTGAAGGACGAGGAGCTGAACAAGCAGGGCCTGGTCCAGTTCCCGACGGTGATCGGCGGCGTGGTGCCGGTGATCAACCTGCAAGGCGTGAAACCGGGCGAACTGACTATTACCGGCGAAGTGCTGGCCAACATCTACCTGGGCAAGATCAAGAAGTGGGACGATCCCGCGATCAAGGCGCTGAACCCGCAAGCCAAGCTGCCGAGCCAGGACATCCTGCCGGTGCGTCGCGCCGACGGCTCGGGAACCACCTTCATCTTCACCAACTACCTGTCCAAGGTCAGCGCTGACTGGAAGAGCACGGTGGGCGAGGGCACCACGGTCAACTGGCCGGGCGGCGGTACCGGCGGCAAGGGCAACGAGGGCGTGGCCGCCTTCGTGCAGCGCCTGAATGGCGCCATCGGCTATGTCGAGTACGCCTACGCCAAGCAGAACAAGATGACCCACCTGAACATGAAGAACGCCTCGGGTGCCGTGGTCAAGCCGGGCGACGACGCCTTCAAGGCCGCTGCCGCCGGCGCGGACTGGAGCAAGAGCTACTACCAGATCCTGACCAACCAGTCGGGCAAGGATGCCTGGCCGATCGCCGGCGCGACCTTCATCCTGGTGCACAAGAACCAGGACAAGCCGGCACAGGGCGCCGAAGTGCTGAAGTTCTTCGACTGGGCCTACAAGAACGGCACCGGCATGGCCGCCGACCTGGACTACGTGCCGCTGCCGGAAAACGTCGTCAACCAGATCCGCACGACCTGGAAGACGATCGTCAAGGACTCTGCAGGCAAGGCGCTGTACTGATCTGACGGTATCGCCGGCTCGCGTGCACGCGCGGGCCGGCGAACCCTCCCGAATTTTCCGACATGGCGACTATCCCCTCCGACACCCGCAGCGTCCAGCCTCCGAGCCGGCTCGGCGACATTCTGTTCGGCGGCCTGACGCGCGGCGCCGCCATCGTGACGCTGCTGCTGCTGGGCGGCATCATCGTCTCGCTGGCGATCAGCGCCTGGCCCTCGATCCAGACCTTCGGCGCGCGCTTTCTGTGGTCCGCGGAGTGGGATCCTCCCGCCGATGTCTATGGCGCGCTGGTGCCGATCTACGGCACCATCGTGACCTCGCTGATCGCACTGATCATCGCGGTGCCGGTCAGCTTCGGCATCGCCCTGTTCCTGACCGAGCTGTCGCCCGCCTGGCTGCGCCGGCCGCTCGGCACCGCCATCGAGCTGCTGGCCGCGGTGCCGTCGATCGTGTACGGCATGTGGGGCCTGCTGGTGTTCGCACCGATCTTCGGCGAGTATTTCCAGAAGCCCCTGGCCGCCACGGTGGGCCAGCTGCCCGTGATCGGCAAGCTGTTCCAGGGCGCGCCGCTGGGCATCGGCCTGCTGTGCGCGGGCGTGATCCTGGCGATCATGATCATCCCGTACATCGCCTCGGTGATGCGCGACGTGTTCGAAGTCAAGCCGGTGCTGCTCAAGGAATCCGCCTACGGCGTGGGCTGCACCACCTGGGAAGTGATGTGGAACGTGGTGCTGCCGTACACCCGCGCCGGCGTCATCGGCGGCGTGATGCTGGGCCTGGGCCGCGCGCTGGGCGAGACCATGGCGGTCACCTTCGTCATCGGCAATACCAACCTGCTGGATAGCGCCTCGCTGTTCTCGCCGGGCAACAGCATTACCTCGGCGCTCGCCAACGAGTTCGCCGAAGCCGGTGCCGGCCTGCATACGGCCGCGCTGATGGAGTTGGGCCTGATCCTGTTCTTCATTACCTTCGTGGTGCTGGCGCTGTCCAAGCTGTTGCTGCTGCGACTGGCAAAAAATGAGGGCGCCAAATGAGCCAAGCGAGTCAAGCCGTGTCTTCTGTATCGATTCCCGCGGTGCGCCCTGATGCCGATGCGGTGCGCGCGCGCCTGCAGGGCCGCCGCCGCCGCGTCAACCTGTACGCGCTGACCGCGTCGCTGGTGGCCATGGGCTTCGGCCTGTTCTGGCTGGCGTGGATCCTGTGGACCACCGTCTCGCTGGGCGTGGGCGGGCTGTCGCTGGACCTGTTCACGCAGATGACCCCGGCCCCTAACACCGCCGGCGGTGGCCTGGCCAACGCGATCTTCGGCAGCTTTGTGATGGTCGGCATGGCCACGCTGTTTGGCACGCCGCTGGGCATCCTGGCCGGCATCTACCTGGCCGAGTACGGCAAGAGCTCGCCGCTGGCCAGCCTGATCCGGTTTATCAACGACATCCTGCTGTCGGCGCCGTCGATCGTGATCGGCCTCTTTGTCTACGCGCTGGTGGTGACCCGCATGGGCCACTTTTCGGGCTGGGCCGGCATCTGTGCCTTGGCGCTGCTGCAAGTGCCGATCGTGGTGCGCACCACCGAGAACATGCTGAACCTGGTGCCCAACGCGTTGCGCGAGGCGGCCTTCGCACTGGGCGCGCCCAAGTGGAAGATGGTGCTGTCGATCACGGTGAAGTCATCGTACGCCGGGATTGTGACCGGCGTGTTGCTGGCGGTGGCTCGCATCGCCGGCGAAACCGCGCCGCTGCTGTTCACCGCGCTGTCCAACCAGTTCTGGACCAGCGACCTGAACAAGCCGATGGCCAATCTGCCGGTAACGATCTTCCGCTTTGCCATGAGCCCGTTCACCGAATGGCAGCAGCTGGCCTGGGCGGGTGTGTTCCTGATTACGATCGGTGTGCTGGCCCTGAATATCCTGGCGCGCATCCTGTTCAAGAAATAAGCGGCGCGGCCGGTATCCGCCCCGCCCCAAGACTGCAAGCGAGAAAACGCAATGACCTCCACCGTCATCGACATTCCCGATTCGGTACGCGCCAAGATCGACGTGCGCAACCTGAACTTCTACTACGGCCAGTTCCATGCGCTGAAGGACATCAACATGTCGATCCCGGACCGCAAGGTCACGGCCTTCATCGGTCCCTCGGGCTGCGGCAAGTCGACGCTGCTGCGCACCTTCAACAAGATGTACGCGCTTTATCCCGAGCAGCGCGCCGAGGGCGAGATCAACATGGACGGCGACAACCTGCTGACCGCCAGGCAGGACATCGCGCTGCTGCGCGCCAAGGTCGGCATGGTGTTCCAGAAGCCGACGCCGTTCCCGATGTCGATCTACGACAACATCGCCTTCGGCGTGCGCCTGTTCGAGAAGCTGTCGCGCTCGGAAATGGACGACCGCGTGGAATGGGCGTTGAGCAAGGCGGCGCTGTGGAACGAGGCCAAGGACAAGCTGCACCAATCGGGCTACGGCCTGTCCGGCGGCCAGCAGCAGCGGCTGTGCATCGCGCGCGGCATCGCCATCCGCCCCGAGGTGCTGCTGCTGGACGAGCCATGCTCGGCGCTCGACCCGATTTCCACCGGCCGCATCGAAGAGCTGATCGCGGAACTGAAGGACGAGTACACCGTGGTGATCGTGACGCACAACATGCAGCAGGCGGCGCGCTGCTCCGACTACACCGCCTACATGTACCTGGGCGAACTGATCGAGTTCGGCGAGACCGAGAAGATCTTCATCAAGCCGCACCGCAAGGAAACCGAAGACTACATTACCGGCCGGTTCGGCTGACGGGCAGGGCAGGGACTAGCATATCCATAAGCGGCCAGGAGAATCCCATGACTGACAAGCACCTGTCGACCCAGTTCGACGCAGACCTCAACGCCATCAATACCAAGCTGCTGCAGATGGGCGGGCTGGTCGAGTCGCAGATCGAGCTGGCCATGCGCGCGCTGACCGACTTCGACGCCGACATCGCCGACCAGGTCATTGCCCGCGAGATCCAGCTCAACGCGCTGGAAGTCGAGATCGATGCCGATTGCGGCAACATCATCGCCCGGCGCCAGCCGACCGCGCGCGACCTGCGCCTGGTGATGGCGATCTCGAAGACCATTACCAACCTGGAGCGCGCCGGCGACGAGGCCGAAAAAATCGCCAAGCGCACCAAGCACATCATGGAAGATGCGTCGGCGCACAGCATCAACTACGCCGAGGTCAAGCTGTCGGGCGAGATGGCGATCTCGCTGCTGCGCCAGGCACTGGACGCCTTTGCCCGGCTCGACACGGTGGCGGCGGCGCGCATCGTCAAGGACGACAAGGCCATCGACGAGGAATTCCGCGGCTTCGTGCGCAAGCTGATCACATACATGATGGAAGACCCGCGCACGATCTCGGTCGCGCTGGATTTCCTGTTCATCGCCAAGGCCGTCGAGCGCATCGGCGATCACGCCAAGAACATCGCGGAATTTATCATTTACATTGTCAAGGGGACGGACGTCCGCCATGTCTCGCGCGAGGACATGGAGCGCGAAGCGCTGAGCTGAGATCAGCCGCCCACGGAGAACCATACACATGCCAAGCAGTATTCTCGTTGTCGAAGACGAACCGGCGATCGCCGAACTGATCGCCGTGAACCTGCAGCACGCGGGGCACTATCCGATCCGGGCCTATAACGCCGAGCAAGCGCTGTCGCTGATGAGCGACGTGCTGCCCGACCTGGTGCTGCTCGACTGGATGCTTCCGGGCAAGTCAGGCGCGAACTTCGCCAAGGAGTTGCGCGCCAACGACCGTACCCGCCAGATTCCCATCATCATGCTGACCGCGCGCGGCGAGGAGCAGGACAAGGTGATGGGCCTGGAAGCCGGCGCCGACGACTATGTCACGAAGCCGTTCTCGCCCAAGGAGTTACTGGCGCGGATCAAGGCCGTGCTGCGCCGCCGCGCGCCGCAGCTGACCGACGACGTGGTGGCGATCAACGGCCTGCGGCTGGACCCGGCCACCCACCGCGTCACCGGCCAGGATGACAGCGGCCCGATCAAGCTCGACCTGGGGCCCACCGAGTTCCGCCTGCTGCACTTCCTGATGACGCACCCGGAGCGTGTGCACAGCCGGTCGCAATTGCTCGACCAGGTGTGGGGCGATCACGTCTTTGTCGAGGAGCGCACCGTCGACGTCCATATCAAGCGCCTGCGCGCCGCGCTGACCCCGGGCGGATACAGCAACATGATCGAAACCGTGCGCGGCAGCGGCTACCGGCTGGCGCGCACCCCGGGCGCCTGAGGCGCCGGGCGGGGCCCACGCCGCTGGCAGGGCGCGGCGAAATCGTGGCACACTCCGTCGCAACCCTGCAGCCAGCCGACAGCTTCAATTTCTCGGCTGGCTGCGAGCCTGAACCCTGCGCATGAATGTCATCTGGGCCCGTTCCGTGGCCATCCTGATCAGCCTGCTGGTGCTGTCCGCCGGCGTCTACCTGGCCGTCGGCCCGGTGCCGGCGCTGGCGCTGGCCTGCGTTTCGCTGCTCGGGCTGCTCTTCTACTACCTGTACCAGATCAACCGGCTGTGGAAGGTGCTGGACGCGCCGGTCTACGGCGAGATTCCCAGCGCGCTCGGGCTGTGGGGCGAGGTGTATTACCGCCTGCACCGGCTGGTCAAGCGCTGGCGCACCCAGGTGCTGCAGGTCGAGCAGCAGCACACGCGCTTTATCCAGGCGATCCAGGCCTCGCCCAACGGCGTGCTGATGCTCGATGACGCCGACCAGATCGAGTGGTGCAACGACGTCGCCGAGCAGCATTTCGGCCTGAACGCGCGGCGCGACGTGCGCCAGCGCATTACCCACCTGATCCGCCGGCCGGAGTTTGTCCGCTACCTGACGCGGCAGCAGTTCGACGATCCGCTAGTGATGCGCGACATGGGCGAGCACAAGCACAGCGTGATCGCGGTCCAGATCCTGCCATACGGCGACAACCGCAAGCTGGTGATCACGCAGGACATCACCAAGCTGGAAAATACCGAGGCGATGCGGCGCGACTTTGTCGCCAATGTCTCGCATGAACTGAAGACGCCGCTGACGGTGATGACCGGCTTCCTCGAAACCGTGCGCGACCTGCCGGTGTCGGAGGATGACCGGCGCCGCTACATCGACATGATGCTGGCGCAGTCGGTGCGCATGCAGAGCATCGTCGAAGACTTGCTGGCGCTGGCCAGGCTGGAAAGCGACGCGCAGCCGCCGGGCCATGACGTGGTGCCGATCCGCGCCATGGTGGCGCACCTGATGCACGACGCCGAGGCGCTGTCGCAGGGCCGGCACCAGGTCGCGGCCGAGATCGACCCGACTGTGGGCATGCGGGGCGCGGAAACCGAACTGATGTCCGCGCTGGGCAACCTGGTCTCGAACGCCGTGCGCTACACCCCGGAGGGCGGCCGTATCACCATGCGGCTGGCCTGGGAAGACGGCCACGCGGTGTTTTCAGTGACCGATACCGGCCTGGGCATCGCGCCCGAGCATATTCCCCGCCTGACTGAACGCTTCTACCGCGTCGACCGCAGCCGCTCGCGCGACACCGGCGGGACCGGGCTGGGCCTGGCCATCGTCAAGCACGTGCTGTCGCGCCACCATGCGGAACTGCGCGTCACCAGCGAGGAGGGCCGGGGCAGCGTGTTTCGCGTGGTGTTCCCGCAGGAGCGCAGCCAGCGCTCCGCTGCCGAAAGCGCGGACAGCCCGGTGCCCGGGGCGGGTCCGACGATCGCGCCGCAGTCACCGGACAGTTCGCGGCGCGCCGCCTGATCGCAACAGGAAAACCCCGCCGCGGCGGGGTTTTCTTTTGCTCGCGGCGCGCGCTCAGGGCGTACCGCCGAACATCACCAGCAGATCGTTCTGGCTTACATGCGGATGCTTGGAACGCGTCTGCTTGCGCACGTAATTGCCATCCGATTGCATGATCCACGCCGACGCATTGTCGCGCAGGTGAACCTGCAGGCTTTCCTTGACGACGCGCGCCTTGAGCGCCTTGTCCAGTACCGGGAACGCGACTTCCACGCGGCGGAACAGGTTGCGGTCCATCCAGTCGGCGCTGGACAGATAGAGCACCTCTTCGCCGCCGGCGTGGAAGTAATAGACGCGGTGGTGTTCAAGGAAACGCCCGATGATCGAGCGCACCGAGATGTTCTCGGACATGCCCGGCACGCCCGGCATCAGCGCGCATACGCCGCGCACGATCAGGTCGATCTTCACCCCCGCGCGCGACGCCTTGTACAGCTCATCAATGATTGATGGTTCCAGCAGCGCGTTCATCTTGGCGATGATGTGGGCCGGCTTGCCCGCGCGCGCGTTGCGGGCCTCGACGCGGATATGGTCGACCAGGCTGGTCTGCATGGTGAACGGCGACTGCCACAGGTGGTTCAGCCGGATCGTGCCGGCCGTGCCGGTCAGCAGCTGGAACACGTGGTGCACGTCTTCGCAGATGGCCTCGTCGGCGGTCAGCAGGCCGAAGTCGGTATAGAGCCGGGCCGTGCGCGGGTGGTAGTTGCCGGTGCCAAGGTGGGCGTAGCGGCGCAGCTTGACTTGCTTGGCCTTGGGCCCGGTGGGCTCGCGCCGCACGATCAGCAGCATCTTGGCGTGGCACTTGTGCCCGACCACGCCGTAGATCACGTGCGCGCCAGCGGACTCCAGCCGCTCGGCCCAGTTGATATTGGTTTCCTCGTCGAAGCGCGCCAGCAGTTCCACCACCACCGTCACTTCCTTGCCGTTGCGCGCGGCGGTCATCAGCGCTTCCATCACCAGCGATTCGTTGCCGGTGCGGTAGACCGTCTGCTTGATCGCGACCACGTTAGGGTCGGCCGCGGCCAGCTGCAGCAGGTCGAGCACGGAACTGAAGCTCTCGTACGGGTGGTGCAGCAGCACGTCCTGCTGGCGCATCACGTCGAACATCGACACGCCGCCGGCAAAGACCTTGACCGGGGCCGGTACGTAGGGCGGAAACTTCAGTGCGGGTCGATCGACCATGTCGGGGATCTGCATCAGCCGCACCAGGTTCACCGGGCCGGAAACGCGGTACAGGTCCTGTTCGGCAAGCCCGGACTCCAGCAGCAGCCGGCGCGCCAGCGGAGTCGGCGTATCCGACGAAACCTCCAGCCGCACCGTGTCGCCGAAATGGCGCGCGGGCAATTCACCCTGCAGCGCCTCGCGCAGGTCGGTGATGTCGTCCTCCGAGACGAACAGGTCGGAGTTGCGCGTCACGCGGAACTGGTAGCAGCCATGCACGGCGATGGCGGGGAACAGCTCGTGCACGAACCCCTGCATGAACGACGACAGCATGACAAAGCCGTATGGATAGCCCGACAGCTTCTCCGGCATCTTGACCACGCGCGGCAACGCCCGCGGTGCCTGCACGATGGCGAGATCGGCATCGCGGCCGAAGGCGTCCTTGCCGGACAGTTCCACCACGAAGTTCAGGCTCTTGTTGAGCACGCGCGGGAAGGGGTGGGCCGGGTCCAGGGCGATGGGGGTCAGCACCGGTGCCAGCTCGCGCTGGAAGAACTGGCGCGCCCACTCGCGTTGGGCGTCGGTCCAGGTGGTGGTCAGGTGGAAAAAGACCCCTTCTTTTTCAAGTAGTGGAAAAATGGTGTTCTGCAGCATGTCATACTGCGAAGCCACAAGCCGTTGCGTGCGCTCGGTGACAAGCTGGTAGGTCTGCTGGAAGGAGAGGCCATCCGGCGTCAGGCCCGAGGCATTGTCGCGCATCTGTTCCTTCAGGCCCGCCATGCGGATTTCAAAGAACTCGTCCAGGTTGCTGGACACGATGCAGATGAACTTGAGCCGCTCGAGCAACGGGACTTTCGGGTCCGCGGCTTGCGCCAGCACGCGGGCATTGAATTCCAGGATGCCCAGTTCGCGATTGAGCAGCGTACTGGACGGAGTCGTCGACATGGTCATGACCTTCTTTTGGTAATGTGGCGACTTTTTCATAGAATCGTGTCACTTTCATGACAATTTAATTTTGTCATGATGCGGACATGACAACGACATATTTTTCCCGGGCGCGAACGCCGGCAGGCGCAGACACCAGCGTGTCCCTGCCGCGACTCGCAACGCCAACGCGAACCAGCCCTCCAAGCAAACGATGAACAACACTCCACGCCTGCTGGCTGCCGTCGACATGGGCTCGAACAGCTTCCGCCTGATGATCGGGCGGGTGGACGAGACCCCCACGGCCAATGGCCCGGCCAGCCAGATCTTCCAGGTCGACGCGCTGCGCGAGCCGGTGCGGCTGGCGGCCGGGCTGACGCCCGACAAATACCTGGACCAGCCCGCGCGGCGACGCGGCATCGATGCGCTGCGGCGCTTCGGCGACCGCCTGCGCGAGTTCGCGCCGGGCCAGGTGCGCGCGGTCGCCACCAATACGCTGCGCGTCGCCAGGAACGCCTCCGAATTCCTGATCGAGGCCGAAGGCGCGCTGGGCTTCCCGATCGAAGTGATCGCCGGGCGCGAGGAGGCGCGGCTGATCTACCTGGGTGCCTCGCACGATGCGCCGGCCTGCCAGGGCAACCGCCTGGTGGTCGATATCGGCGGCGGCTCGACCGAATTCATCATCGGCAACGGCTACCAGTCCAAGCTGATGGAAAGCCTGTATATCGGCTGCGTATCGCATAGCCGCCAGTTCTTCCCCAGCGGCAATGTCGACGAATACGCGATGAAGCAGGCCGAGCTGGCGGCGCGCCGCGAAATCCAGGTGCTGGTGCGCCAGTACCGTGCCGCGGGCTGGGAGCAGGCGGTGGGCTCGTCGGGCACCGCGCGCGCGCTGGCCGAGCTGATCGAACTCAACGGCATGAACGACAGCAATGCCGAGCACGGCATCACGCGCGAAGGGCTGGAGCGCCTGAAGCGTGCGCTGATCAAGGCCGAGAACACCAATCGCGTCAAGCTGACCGGCCTCAAGCCGGACCGCATCCCGGTGCTGCCGGGCGGGCTGTCGATCATGCTGGGTGTGTTCGCCGAACTCGATATCGAGCGCATGGACGTGACCGACGGCGCGCTGCGGCTGGGCGTGCTGTACGACCTGCTCGGACGCAGCCACCATGAGGACATGCGCACGGTCACGGTGGACCAGTTCATGCGCCGCTACGGCGTCGATCGCGCCCAGGCCAGTCGCGTGCGGCGCGCCGCGCAGGCGCTGCTGTCACAGTTCCCGGAGCCGGCCAATGAACGGCGCGAGGACAACCTGGCGCTGCTGGGCTGGGCGGCCAGCCTGCATGAGATCGGCATGTCGATTTCACACAGCGGCTACCACAAGCACTCTGCCTACATCGCCACGCATGCCGACATGCCGGGCTTTTCCAAGACCGACCAGGCGCGGCTGGCGACGCTGCTGCTGGGCCATGCGGGCAAGCTGGGCAAGCTGTCGGGCAGCGGCAAGTTCGTCGACTGGCGCATGCTGTTCAGCCTGCGCCTGGCCTTTGTGCTGTGCCGGCGCCGCTCGGATGTCGCATTGCCGGACATCCGTGTCACGCAGCTGGCCGAGGCGCTGGACGAAGGCTTTACCGTGCGGCTGCCCAAGGCGTGGATCGACGCCAATCCGTTGATCGAATACAGCCTGGCGCAGGAAGCCGACGAATGGCAGCGGATCGGCAAGCGCTACAAGGTGGTCTACGACTGAGTGCGGATGGAAGCGGTCCAACGGCCGCCCAGGGGGCGGCCGTCATCGGAAGGGCTTTGGGGCGGGGCGCCGCTCAGGCGGCGTTGTTCAGGCCCAGGAAGTGGCGGGCGTAGCGCGGGTTCATGTCGTTCACGCGCAGCAGCGTGAGGAAGTCCGCCACGTTGAAATCCGGGTCCCAGGCCGGCTGGCCGCAGATCTTCGCACCCAGGCGCAGGTAGCCCTTGATCAGCGCGGGCGGCTCGACTGCCAGCTGCTGGTTCAGGTCCTCCACCGGCAGCGGCAGGCGCGGGAACGCGTGGTACTCGATCGGCGCCAGCGAGCGCTCGCTGAACAGCCGGTGCAGGCTGGCGGCGTAGTGGCCGCCGTCGCTCATCGGCACGCTGGCGCAGCCCAGCATGGACTCGATGCCCCAGCGCTGCAGGTACTCGCCCAGCCCGCCCCACAAGGCCATGATGACGCTGCCGGAGCGGTAGTCGCGGTGCACGCACGAGCGGCCCAGCTCCAGCATCTTCGGACGCAGGTGCGACAGGCGCACCAGGTCGAATTCGGATTCTGCGTACAGGCAGCCCAGGCGCTTCGCCTGGTGCGGCGGCAATACCCGGTAGGTACCGACCACGCGCAGCGTGGCCTGGTCGCGCACGATCAGGTGGTCGCAGTAGGCATCGAACATGTCGATGTCCAGTTCGGGCACCGAAGACGTCAGGCGCGCGCCCATTTCCTCGGCAAAGACCTTGTAGCGCAGGCGCTGGGCCTCGATTACTTCATCCTGGTGGCGCGCCCACGCCACGCTGAGAACAGGCGACTCATGTGCCGGTGTATCCGATGGGCGATGAAGACGCCTCCGCGCCGTCTGGCCGCCGAGGCCATTGGGCAGGGAGTCGAAGAGCGGCTGGGTAGGCGTCGGCAGATCTCGCATCAGTATGTCCTTTTGGTGACGTAACTGTTGCGATGCAATGTAGTCAGGGCCGGTGACAGTGCCGTGACCCGGCGATGACGGTTGCGTGACTTTCGACTGCCGGGGTCCGTCCCGGAGCGCTTCAGGGGCGCGCCGGACGGTGCCGCGCCCCGGCCGGACTCAGAGGAACTCGGGATTGATGACCGCGCGCAGCACCGTCTGGGCCTCGCTTTCGCGCGTACGGCCGGTCAGCCACCAGATGCCCCCCTTGCGCACGCTCCAGTCCATTTCGGCGCCCGCCAGCAGCAGGCTCGCGACCCGGCCGATCCAGGGCTGATGGCCGACCACCACCACATGCTCGGCGCGCTCCGGCCATTCGACCGCGGCAAGCACGGTGCTGACGTCGGCGCCGGGAGCCAGGGCGTCCAGGACTTCCGCCGCGCCGGTCAGCGCGGCCGCGGTTTCACGGGCGCGCACGGCGGGACTGCACAAGACGCGGGTATCGGCGGGCAGATGGGCACGCAGCCATTTGGCCGAAGCCTCGGCCTGCTTGCGGCCGCGCCGCGTCAGCGGCCGCTGCAGGTCGGCATGGCGGCTCAGGCTGAGGGCGTCGGGAAGGTCTTCGGCTTCGGCATGGCGCCACAGGATCAGGTTCATGTCGGACGGGGCAATGAGCTTGCTTCGAGTATGGTGAAGCGGCCCGACCGGCGCAAGCGCGGCGCAAACAAAAGCGGGCTGCCGGTCAGGGCAGCCCGCAAGCGTCTCCGCGCGCGGTGTCAGCGGGGAGACCGCGCGTCGGCGCAACGCAGCAGCGACGCGGACGGCAGCGCGAGTGCGTTGCCATCGGCGCCGTTGGGAAACTCAGGACTTGTGGCGGAAGTTGATGCGTCCCTTGGTCAGGTCGTAGGGCGACATTTCCAGGGTCACGCGGTCGCCGGCCAGGATGCGGATGCGGTGCTTCTGCATCTTGCCCGAAGCGTATGCCCAGATTTCGACGCCGTTTTCCAGCGTGACACGATAGCGGTTGTCAGGCAGGGCTTCCGACACCACGCCGCCAAATTCAATGAGTTCTTCCTTAGCCAATCTGTCTTCCTTTTCGGCAACCCGCGAAGGCTGCATGGTTACGTTTTCAAAAATCCTGTTTCGGTTCGCCCGCAACGGCACCAACCGCGGCGCATTGCGCCGATGCGGCCAACCGCGAGCGGTTAGGGCAGGGCGCAGCCTGCGGCAGCTGGCGCCTGCATGACCGGTGCAGTCGGCGGCGTCAGCGGTGTCGCCCTGCGGGCGCGGATTGCTTGGGCGAAAACCTGGTCGCTGACAGCCGGAGAGGCCGTGTGCTTCGCGGAGCAGGCGGGCAGGTGTACCCGGTGGTTCGCCAGTTCGTTGTCGTCGCGGATGGCCCGCGCCGGCGGCTGTGGTTCGCTCGCAAGAGCGCGCTGGTGAGAACGCCCGGTTACAGGGAGGCTCGGACACCCCGGGGGCTACTGCGACATTGTATCACGTACGCGGATGCAGCATTGCCCGGACGAGGGTTGCACCCGGCCTGCCCCGCGCGCAATAAAATGGCGATAAAGCCTCAAATCGGATCGCGGTGCGCTTGGCATTTATGCCATATGAGCTAGAACTAACGCGTACGGCCGTGCCGCGCCGGATCTCGCAAGGAGACTGCCATGGAACTCCATCTGGAATCGCACCGCTATGTCCGCTGCCGCCCCGACTGGCGCGCCGCGGTGCTGGCGGGGCTGATCGCCGGCGCGGTCTACATGGTGCTGGAGCTGCTGACCGCGCGCTTTCTGCTCTACCAGGGCGCCTGGGGCACCGTGAAGATGGTCGCCGCCATCATCCTGGGCCGCGAGGCGCTGTCGGCGGATACCTTCAACTGGACCATCGTGCTGGCCGCGGGGACGGTGCATTTTGCCTTGTCGATCATCCTGGCGACGGCGCTGGCGCTGATCCTGTCGTCGTTCCGGCTTGATACCAGCCTGGGACTGGCCTCGGTGGTCGGCATCGTGTTCGGCGTGGTGGTGTACCTGGTCAACTTTTATGTGCTCGGGCGCTATCTCAACTGGTTCGACGAAGCGCGCGGCTGGGAGAGCCTGTTTGCGCATGCGCTGTTCGGACTGGTCGCGGCCGATGTGTACTGCAACCTGGAACGGCGACGCAGCGGCGTGGCGGACCAGAAGCCTGCCTGAACCGTTTAGCCCATCTGGTTGATATGACGATTAACGCGCTCGCACTACCCTAGAGGCAAACGACCATAGCGGCTGGCGCCAACCAAGCCCGCGTACAGCCACACGGAGTGCCCATGCGGGTCGCAATCGTCAGTACTGAAACCACCGGGCTCACGCCAGAGGATGAGCCCGTCAGCATTGGCTTGCTGCTGGTCGAGGTGTCGCCGCGCGCCGGCGGCCTGCTGCGCGAAGTGGCGGAGTACTACGGTTCGCAAGAGCCCACCGTGCCGATCAGCGCCGCGGCTACCGACACGCACGGGTTGACCGCGGACATGCTGCGCGGGCGCCGCTTCGACATCGGCGCCATCCGCGCCATTGTCGACGATGCCGACGTGCTGGTGGCCCACGGTGCCGCCTTCAACGCTAGGATGCTGGAGAAAGTGCTGCCCGGCATCCGGGACAAGCCCTGGCGCTGCTCGGTACGGCAAGTGCACTGGTCCCGCTATTTCCACGCTGCCAACCACAAGCTCGATACGCTGTGCGAGCACCTGCATATCTTCCGGCCGCGGCCGCAGGTTGCGCTGGACGATTGCCTGGCGCTGTCCAAGTTGCTATTCCGGCAGATCGGCGCCAGTCGAGAGGCGACACCCATGGGCTTCCTGCTTGCCGAAGCCGATTTCGCGACGAGCGCTGCCGCCCGGCCTTGCAGCGCGCCGGCGCCGCTCGCTGCGTCGGCGCGGCAGGAGGCCGCATCTTCATGGATGCCGCAAGTCGAAGCCAGTCAGCACGGCCCCGGGCGTGGACTGGTCATGGCAGCCGTGATACTGATGCTGTTCGCCGGCGCGGTGATCTGGCCGGACCTGTTCCCGTGGTGATCGGGGGCGGCTGGCGGGCATCTGTCTGACCCTCAGGCAGCGTATGGCCGGCGGCGCAAACGCCACATGCTGCACGGCAGGGCCCAGCCGTCTCAGGCCGATAAAAGAAAAACGGCCCGGATCTTGCGATCCAGGCCGTTGTTCCCATCAGCTATTTCTGGTCGGAGCGATAGGATTCGAACCTACGACCCTCTGATCCCAAATCAGATGCGCTACCAGGCTGCGCTACGCTCCGAAGCCGGCCATTGTAGCCGCGTTGGGGCACCACGGTCAATCTGTGTCGCTCCAGGCAGGTTCGGGGCACGCGCGCCTGCCGCGATGCTCCCCCTTCTGGCGGGGGCGCTTTGGCTTGACTTGGGTTTGCGCGCTGCGATAATCCGCACACCGCTCCAGTCCGACCGGCGTGCTGTTGGGAACGCCCGGTTTTTCGTATTTCCTTCCGGACTGACCTGATCACCAGAACAAGAACGGCGCTCCCCCCCAAGGCGAGCGGCTCGGTCTGCCCGCGTTTGCCGAATGGCTGCGCGGGCGGCCTGAAACAGGAGATGCGGCATTCGATAACAACGGTCCGGCACAGGATCGGCAAAGAAGCAGGGAAGCGCGGTGGCATGCGGAGCGCCGCTGGTTGCCTTGGACGGGAATAAAGATGTTTCAGTCGCACGTGGTTGTGCTCATCGCGGGGCTGTTTGCCTTGCAGATGGCGGTGGTTTGCGTTGTGTTGCGCCGGTCGTCGGGCATGGAGCGCAGCGGCCTGACATCCTGGGCGCTAGGCAGCGTGCTGGCGGCTTTTGCCGCGGCGCTGGCGGCGGTGCAGGCATTGCGGCCGATGTGGCTGGTGCCGGAGTCGACCGACCTGGCGCTGCTCGCCGCCCTCTCGGTAATGGCGGTGGGCGCGCGTCACTTTGCGCAGCGGCCAGGCCGCGCCGCGGGCTTGCTGGGGCTGAACCTGGCGGCCGCGGCAGTGGTGGCCTGGGGTGACCTGGCGCCGCGATACCTGGCCGCGGCCGTGGTGCTGCCAGATCTGGCGCCGCTCCTGAGCGCCTGCCACATCGTGCTGCTGCTGGATCTCGCCCGCAGCGTGGTGCCGTCGGTGCCGGCCGCGCGCGGCACCGGCCGGCTGGCGGCATGGTCGCTGGCGGCGATCGTGGTGGGTGCCGCGGCCATCAACGCATGGACCGTATTGCGGCCGCTGGCGGGCATGGCGCATGGCGGCGCCTGGCCGCGGCCGATGCCCTGGGACGGCGAGCTCGCCATATTCAATGTCTTTGCCCTGGTCGGCGTGTCGGTCAGCTTTGCGCTGATGGCGCACGACCGGCTGCGTCGTATGCTGGAGCGTCGCGCGCGCCATGACGACCTGACCGATGTGCTACTGCGCGGCGCTTTCTGGGAGGAACTGGAGGCCGCCTGCCTGCATGCCGAGCGGCAGCGCAAGCCGATGACGGTCGCGTTTGTCGACCTCGATCACTTCAAGGCCATCAACGATGTCTATGGCCACCTGGCGGGCGACAGCGTGTTGCGGCATTTTGCCGGGCTGCTGCGCAAGACCCTCGGCCACGGTGAGCTGGCTGGACGCCTGGGCGGCGAGGAATTTGCCATCGTGATGCCGGACACCGAGCTCGAGCCGGCGCGGCTGGCCTGCCTGCGGCTCGCCACGGCGGTGCGCGCCACGCCGTGTCCGTCCGAGCCTGATCCGATCGCCTATACCGTCAGCATCGGCGTGGCGGCGCGGCAGCCCGGCGAGGGTGCCGACGCGCTGATGCGCCGCGCCGATCGCGCCCTGTATGACGCCAAGCTGAAGGGGCGCAACTGCGTGTCGCTGCATCCGGCGGGCGGCGATAGCGCAGCGTCGTCTGCAGATACCGCCGGCGCTGGACGCTACGTCACGCGCGGCCAGCCGCGTGCCGCGTCCTGATGCGCACGGCTTGTCACCGCAGGCAGGCGCTGCGGTAGAATGCACGCCTTCGCGTCCTTAGCTCAGTTGGATAGAGCACTCGCCTTCTAAGCGAGCGGTCAGAGGTTCGAATCCTCTAGGACGCGCCAGTCTCGCGCGGCCAGGCCCTGGCTCCGCGCCGCCGATGTCCCGGCGTTCCTGCAGCTTCCGGTCTTCAACGGGCAAGTGCAAAGCCAATCGCTGTGCCATCTGGCCATCCACGGTCCATGTAGCGATAAGCATACCTGTTGAGGTTGTCCCGGCCTCACCCCTCACCTAGACTGGATTTCATCCGTCCATGCGGCCAGTACTTAACCTGGCCAGGCGATTGCGCGGCGGCGAGGTTGCCGGTCCTGGATCTTGATGGTGATCAGCGGGAGACAAGCGATGATGCCCACGCCAACTTCAGAGAGAGTGCTGTCGCGCGGACTCCTCGATGTGCTGATCCGCGCCGGTCTGATCGCGGTGCTCGCGATCTTCTGCTTCCAGATATTCCGGCCCTTTCTCGATCTCATTGTCTGGTCGGTGATCCTGGCGGTAACCATTTATCCCCTGCAGGTCAGGCTCCGGCGCAGGCTGGGCAACCGGGACGGACGTGCTGCCACGCTGATCGTGCTGGTCGCCATTGCCATCATCGCGCTGCCGGCATACCTGTTGGGCGACGCGATGCTCGACTCGCTTGGCAACGCCATGGCCATGGTCAAGGAAGAGGGCATGCATATTCCGCCACCGGCCGAGTCGGTCGCCAGTTGGCCGCTGGTGGGCCAGCGCCTGTACGACGTCTGGCTGCAGGCCGCTTCCGACCTGACCGGCGTGATCCAGGCGCATGCGCCCCAGGTCAAGGAAATCAGCCTGGTCGTGCTGGGCGCTGCCGCGGGCATCGGCAAGGGGCTGTTGATATTCGTCTTCGCATTGATTATCGGCGGCATCTTCATGGCGTACGGCGAGGCCGGCAACCGCAGCGCCGTGCAGATTGCCGCGCGCATCTTTGGCCCGGAACGGGGGCAGCGCGTCGCCTCGCTATGCACGGCGACCATTCGCGCGGTGGCGCAGGGCGTGGTCGGCATCGCCTTTATCCAGATGCTGCTGATCGGCGTTGCCTTCGTCATCAAGGGGGTCCCGGCCGCTGGCGTGCTGGCCATGGCGGTGCTGCTGCTGGGCATCGCGCAGTTGCCGGCCACGCTGATCACCGTGCCGGTAATCATCTTTGTCTTTGCCAACGAAGGGGCCAGCATGGCCACCATCATCTTCGCCGTCTATGTCTTCGTGGCGGGCCTGGCCGATAACGTGCTCAAGCCGCTGTTGCTTGGGCGTGGCGTCGACGTGCCGATGCCGGTGGTGTTGATCGGGGCGCTGGGCGGGATGGTGACCGGCGGCGTGATCGGCCTGTTCATCGGCCCGGTGATGCTGGCCGTCGGCTATCAGCTGTTCTGGCAATGGGTGGAAGATCCGCCGCTGCCGCCCGCGCAGACCGAGCCTGGGAACCAGCAACAGACCTGAACACCCGCGCCCCCATGCCGCGCTGGAAACCTCCTTTGCGCGCATTGCTGGCCGGCGCCTGTTGCGTTGGGGGCTGCGCGCGCCTGGGGCCTGACTTCCAGCCGCAGCAGGAGCCCTGGACCCAGCAGTGGCGCAGTCCGGCGCTCGAGCAGGCAACCGTGCAGCAGGCGCTGCCCGACATCCGCGCGTGGTGGCAGGTCTTCGGCGACCCCGTGCTCGAACGCCTGATCGCCGAAGCCGATGCCCACAACGCCAGCCTGAAGCTTGCCGGCCTGCGCGTGATGGAAGCGCGCGCCCAGCTGGGCATTGCCCAGAGCGGGCGCTTTCCGCAACGGCAGCAGGCCAGCGCCGATGTCCTGTACACGGAGCGCCGGCAGGCCGGCGGCCGCAATCCGCAGAACAGTCGCTTCTGGCAATACAGCGCGGGCTTCGATATCGGCTGGGAGCTGGACTTCTGGGGGCGCTTCAGCCGCGCCATCGAATCTGCCGATGCCGCCTACTTTGCCGCCCGCGCCAACCGCGACGATGTGCTGGTGTTGCTGCGCGCCCAGGTGGCGGAAACCTACTTTGCGTTGCGCACGGCCGAAGCTCGCCTGCGCATCGCCCGCGACAACGCGGCGCTGCAGCGGCGCAGCTTTGAAATCACCGAGCGCCTGTTCAAGAGCGGTGAGACCGACGAGCTCGACCTGCAGCAAGCGAAAACGCAGTACCTGGGCACCCTCAGCACCATCCCGGAATTTGAAAGCCAGATCACGCGCACCCGCAATGCCCTGGCGGTGCTGGTCGGCCGCCCGCCGGGACCATTGCCCGAGTTGCCGGAACTGACCGGCCGGGAAGGCGTGATTCCGCTGGTCGATCGCGCCGTGCTGCAGGACGTGCCTGCCAGCCTGCTGCTGCGCCGTCCGGATATCCGCGCCGCCGAGCTGCAGATCGCCGCGCAATCGGCGCTGGTCGGCGTGGCCGAGGCCGATCTGTATCCGTCGCTGACGCTGCTGGGCAGCATTGTCTGGTCCGCCAGCACGCTGGCGGGCACGCCCAACAGCCTGGCGCTGGTTGGCGGACCCAGCCTGCGCTGGAACGTGTTCGACTATGGCCGCATCCGGAACACGGTGCGCGTGCAGGACGCCCGGCTCCAGCAACTGATCGTCGCCTACCAGGATGCCGTGCGGCAGGCGGCGCGCGAAGCCGATGATGCCGCCAGCGCGCTGATCAAGGCGCTGGAGCGCGAGCAGATCCTGCGCGACAGCGCGCTGGCCGCGCGGCGTTCGCTGACGCTGGCCAACGCGCTTTACCGTGAGGGCTACTCGGACTTTCAGCGCGTGCTCGATGCCCAGCGCGCGCTGGCGACCCAGCAGGACGCCTACGTGGTCAACCGCAGCAATGCGGTCAGCGATCTGATCGCCGTTTACAAGGCGCTCGGGGGCGGCTGGTCCAGCGAGCTGCCGCTGCTGGACCCCGCCACCCGCCAGCAGATGCAGCAACGCACCGACTGGGGGACCCTGCTGGATGAGCCAGCGCCGGCGCCGGTCCCGCTGTCAGTCAACGGTAATCCTTGAGCGAGCGTCGATGAGCGACACCCCGCAACCTCCCGCAGCGCCCCCGGTTCCGCCAGCTCCTGCGCCCGGCGCGCCGCCGCCGGCTGCCGACGCGTCAGGAAAGGGCGTGCGCTGGGTCCTGCTGCTGATCGTGATCAGCCTCGCCTGGTATCTGCTGGCCGACCGCCTGACCCCCTACACGCAACAGGCACGGGTGCAGGCCTTCGTGGTGCCGGTTGCCGCGGAAGTGTCGGGACGCGTGATCAAGGTGCAGGTGCGCAACAACCAGGACGTCGCGGCAGGCACGGTGCTGTTCGAGGTGGATCCGCAGCACTACAGGATTGCCGTGGACCGCGCCCGCGCTGACCTGGAATCGACGCGCCGGCAGATCGGCGCCGGCACCGCGGGCATCGAATCGGCGCAGGCATCGCTGCGCGCGGCCCGTGCCAACGAAGTCAAGGCGCGGCAGGATAGCGAGCGCCTCGAACGGTTGTACCAGGAAGACCCGGGCACCATTTCGCTGCGAAGACTGGAGGTGGCACGGGCCACCTTCGAGCAGGCCGTCAGCCAGGTCGCCGCCGCCCGGGCCGAGGTCCAGCGGGCGCGCGAGCAGCAGGGCGGCAGCGAGGACGACAACGCCAAGCTGCGCAGCGCCGCCACGGCCCTGGAGAAAGCCGAACTGGACCTGGCCAATACGCAGGTGCGGGCGCGCTCCGCCGGGCTGGTCACCGACCTGCGCACCGACGTCGGCCAGTTTGCCGCTGCCGGCAATCCGGTCATGACGCTGATCGCCATCCACGATGTGTGGGTCAACGCCGAAATGACCGAGAACAACCTGGGTCGCGTCGAGCCCGGCACGCCGGTTGCCGTGGTGCTGGATGCCTTGCCCGGCAGGGTCTTCAAAGGCCGCGTGCGCAGCGTCGGCTACGGCGTCAACGTAGGGCCGGGCACGCCGCCGGGCGCCCTGCCGACGGTGCAGAACAGCCGTGACTGGCTGCGTCCGGCGCAACGCTTCCCGGTCATTGTCGACATTGACCGAGACGAACTTGCCGCGCTGCGCGGCATTCGCGTGGGCGGGCAGGCCGAGGTCATGGCGTTTCCCACCGAGGGCAATCCGCTCAATCCGCTTGGCCGCGTGTTCCTGTATCTGATGAGCTGGCTTTCCTATGCCTACTGACCATCCCGCGCTGCCGTTGCCCGCGCCCGATCCACGCGCCCGGCGCTCGCTGCGCCTGGCCAGCGGCACCGCGCTGTGCCTGGCGGCCAGCTTTGGCCTGGGCCTGCCAGTTCCCATGGTGGCGCCGGTGCTCGGGGTGTTCCTGCTGACCAGCCTGAACCGCCCGATGTCGCCCGCGGCCGCGCTGCGCCTGGCGCTGGCCGTGATGCTGACCACCGGCACCGGCCTGCTGCTGATCCCGGTCCTGCGCTATTACCCCGCCAGTGGCGTGCTGCTGGTCGGCCTGTGCCTGTTCATGGCGTTTCGCTATGGCCTGCGTGGCGGCAACGGCCTGGTGTCGACCTTCCTGGTGGTGGGACTGACCCTGATCTCAGCGGCGGGCACCTTTGATTTCGGCCTGGCGGTCACCGTCATCGAAGCGCTGGTCAAGGGTTTGCTCGTCGCGGTGATGGCGCTCGGGCTTGGACACTGGCTGTTTCCGGAACCTGCTGGCGCCGTCGCCCCGCCTGCGCCCGCTGCCCTGCCGGAAGGCCAGGCCGTCCGCATCGCGCTGCGCGCCGCACTGGTGGTCATGCCGGCTTTCCTGCTGGCGCTGAACGATCCGGCGGCGTACCTGCCGATCATCATGAAAGCGGCCGTGCTGGGCCGGCAAAGCTGCACCACCTCGGCACGCGGCGCGGGGCGCGAACTGCTTGGGTCGACGCTGTCTGGCGGTGTCCTGGCCATTCTGTTCTGGGCCGCGCTCAGCCTGTTTGTGCATTTGTGGATGTACTTCCTGTGGATGCTGCTGTTCGGCTTGCTGGTAGCGCGCAAGCTGTATGGCCTCAGCCCGTCGTCGTACCCACCCGGCTTCTGGCTCAATACCCTCGTGACGCTGATCATCCTGCTGGGCCAGTCGGTGCAGGACAGCGCCGCCGGCAAGGACGTCTATACCGCCTTCGCCGTGCGCATGGCCTTGTTCATCGGCGTCACGCTGTATGCCTGGCTGATGGTCGAATGGCTCGACCAGCCCCGCGGCGCGCGGCAACTGTCTGGCTGAACCGGGTCATCATGCTGCGCAACCTGCTGGTCGGCCTTCCCGTGATGCTGCTCTGCCTGCTGTTGCAGGCTGTCTTCGTGTCCGTCTGCCTGCGCTACTACGTGCGCTTCAAGCATGCGCGACTGGGCCGCGAATCGCTGGGCCTGGACATCCTGCTGTTGTCGGTCGTCATGGTGCTGACGCTATTCGGCAATTTCGTCCAGATGGCGATCTGGGCGATCCTGTTCATGCTGCTCGGCGAATTCTCCGATTTTGCTACCGCGCTGTATCACTCGGGTGTCAACTTTGCCACGCTGGGCTATGGGGATATCGTCATGTCCGCCGCGTGGCGCCTGTTGGGGCCGCTGGAGGCGGCCAACGGCATCCTGATGTTCGGCGTCTCCAGCTCAGTGATGACCGCGGCGGTGCTGGACGTGATCAAGCACAACGTGGCCAGGCTGGGCCGGCACGCCGGGTCATAGGGAAGTGGTCACCCGGTGCGGGCGGCGCCGGCACGATTTGCGTTTTTGCCGCACAATACGGCCTGCGCGCCGCACAGGAGCACGCTGGATCGAGCAGAGGCGAGGACACTACCTCGCCCGTCAGCGGGCGGCATTTTGTTGAACACCTGCACATCCTGTACATGGCCGCCCCACATGCACAATCCGCCGCGGATCCCGATCGCGGCGCCGACGCTTCCCTGTCTTCCCGCGATCACCCTCGATCCGGCCGCCTGCCCCTGCTGGCGCTCGGCGTCGGCAGCTTCGGCATCGGCACCGGCGAGTTCGTCATCATGGGCCTGCTGCCCGATGCCGCGACCGACCTCGGCATCTCGATCCCGCAAGCCGGCCACCTGATCAGCGCCTATGCGCTCGGCGTGGTCGTCGGCGCGCCGCTGCTGGCGGTGCTGGGCGCACGCTGGCCGCGGCGCAATCTGCTGATCGCTTTGATGGCAGTGTTTGCTGCCGGCAATATCGCCAGTGCGCTGGCGCCTTCCTACGTGTCGATGATGGTGGCGCGCCTGCTCACGGGCTTTCCGCATGGCACGTATTTCGGCGTGGCGGCGCTGGTGGCCGCCAGCCTGGTCCCGCGCGAGCGGCGCGCGCAGGCGGTGGGGCTGGTGATGCTGGGCCTGACCACTGCCACGCTGGTAGGCGTGCCCATTGCCGCAGCGGTGGGCACGTGGCTGGGCTGGCGTTCGGCCTTCGTGATCGTGGGCGCGCTGGGTGCACTGACGGCGCTGCTGGTATGGCGCTGGGTGCCGTTCGTGCCGGCCGACCGGCGTGCCAGCCCGCTGCGCGAGCTGTCCGCACTGAAGCGCAAGCAGGTCTGGCTGACGCTGGGCATCGGCGCGATCGGGTTTGGCGGCATGTTCTCGGTGTTCAGCTATATCAAGCCGACCATGCTGGAACTGGCGCATATGCCGGCGGCGGGCATCCCGGTGGTGCTGGCGCTGTTCGGCATCGGCATGGTGGCGGGCAACCTGGCCGGGGCCAGGCTGGCCGACAAGGCATTGATGCCGACCGTGGGTGGCGTGCTGGTCTGGACCGCGCTGGTGCTGGGCGCCTTTACCTTTACCGCGCCGCATGCCTGGCTGGCGGCCTTCAACGTGCTGCTGGTGGGCACCGCCGTGGCGCTGGGCCCGGCGCTGCAGATCCGGCTGATGGACGTAGCGGGCGATGCCCAGACGCTGGCGGCAGCGCTTAACCATTCGGCCTTCAACCTGGCCAATGCGCTGGGCGCGTGGCTGGGCGGTCTCACCATCGCGGCCGGCTACGGCTGGGAATCGACCGGCTGGGTCGGCCTGCTGCTGGCGCTCGGCGGGCTGGTGATCTATGCCTGGTCGATGTTGAGCATGGACCGGCGGCGCGTCCCCGCCACGGCATAGCTGCCGCGTGCGCGCCGTTCATCGGGACGCCGAAGAAAAAAGGGGGTGCCATGCCGGCACCCCCTTTTTGTATTGCGGCTGTCGCCGCTGCCGAATTTACTCCGCGTCCGCGACGCTGGCGCCGACCACGTTGAAGCCGCCGTCGACATAGGTGATCTCACCCGTCACGCCGCTGGCCAGGTCCGACAGCAGGAAGGCAGCCACGTTGCCGACCTCTTCGATGGTGACGTTGCGGCGCAGCGGCGCGGCTTGCTCGAAATGGCCGAGCAGCTTGCCAAAACCCTTGATGCCTGAAGCGGCCAGGGTCTTGATCGGGCCGGCCGAGATGCCGTTGGCGCGAATGCCGCGCGGGCCGACCGAAGAGGCCAGGTAGCGCACGCTGGCCTCGAGCGAGGCCTTGGCCAGGCCCATGGTGTTGTAGTTGGGGACCACGCGCTCGGCGCCTAGGTAGGTCAGCGTCAGCAGCGAGGCCTTGTCCGACAGCAGCGGCAGGGCGGCCTTGGCCAGCGCCGGGAAGCTGTAGGCGGAGATGTCGTGGGCGATGCGGAAGCCCTCGCGCGACAGGCCGTCGAGGAAGTCGCCGGCAATCGCTTCACGCGGGGCGAAGCCGATCGAGTGCACCAGGCCATCGAATTTTTCCCAGCGCTGGCCCAGCGCCGCGAAGGTCGCGGCGATCTGCTCGTCGCTGCCGACGTCGCATTCGAATACCAGGTCGCTGCCGAATTCCTTGGCAAAGTCGCTGATCCGGTCCTTGAACCGTTCGCCGACGTAGGTGAAGGCCAGTTCGGCGCCTTCGCGCTTGCACGCCGAGGCAATGCCGTAGGCGATCGAGCGGTTCGAAAGCAAGCCGGTGATCAGGATCCGCTTACCTGCCAGAAATCCCATAAATTCTCCAAGGTGGTGTATCAGGCACGCTTCGTGCGTCCGCCATGCGGCGGTGCGGGTGCCGGGCTATCTTGCGGCCCTTTTATTGCGCCGCGCAGAGGGAATGTCCGGATGGCTGGGGCCACCCCGGACGCATGTAAAATTGTCTCATACTTGGCCCGGCCGCAGAACGCCGGGCCCCCACAGGTGACAGTGGAGGAATCCAACAGGATGCCTATTCAAGCACGTTGGCCGCTTCAGGCGGCATGGCAGTGCTTCCGGCGGGATGCAGTACTGCGTGGTTGGGCGGCCATGAAGCTGGCGCTGACGCTGGCGGCGGGGGGCTCGCTCTTTTCCGATCCGGCATGGGCGGCGCATGGTTTTGCGCTGCATGGCGACCTCAAGTACCAGGCTGATTTTTCGCACTTCGATTACGCCAATCCCAATGCGCCGGTCGGCGGCACGCTGACGCTCGCCAATCCGGACCGGCGCACCAGTTTCGACAAGTTCAATCCGTTCACGCTGAAGGGCACTGCCGCCCCGGGGCTGAATGCGCTGATGTTCGAGTCGCTGCTGATCGCCAGCGCCGACGAAAGCGCTAGTGCCTATGGCCTGCTTGCCGACGACGTCACGGTGGCGCCGGACGAGATGTCGGTCACGTTCACGATCCGCCCGCAGGCGCGCTTTGCCAATGGCGATCCGGTGCTGGCCTCGGACGTCAAGTATTCCTACGACATGCTGATGAGCAAGGCTTCGAGCCCGGGTTATCGCAGCATGTGCACCGACGTGAAGGCGGTGGTCGTGACCGGCGAGCGCACCGTGCGTTTCGATTTCAAGCAGCGCAACCGCGAGCTGCCGCTGATCGTTGGCTCGCTGCCGGTGTTCTCGCGCAAATGGACTGCCAAGGTTCCGTTCGAGAAGCTGACCTTCGAGCCTCCGGTGGCGAGCGGCCCCTACCTGATCGAACGCTTCGACGCCGGCCGCGGCATCATCTTCCAGCGCGACCCGAAATACTGGGGCAAGGACCTCGCGGTGCGGCGCGGCACCTTCAATTTCGCGCGCGTGGTCTACCGGCTGTACAAGGACGAGACCGCCCGTCTGGAGGCCTTCAAGGCGGGCGAGTTCGACGCCATCGTCGAGTACAAGGCCAAGAACTGGGCCAAGAGCTACCAGGGCACGCGTTTCCGCAACGGCGAACTGCTCAAGACCGAGTTCCCGCACCGCAACGGCGCCGGCATGCAGGGCTATGTCATGAACCTGCGCAAGCCGGTGTTCCAGGACGTGCGCGTGCGCCAGGCGCTGATCCTCGCGCTGGATTTCGAATGGCTGAACCGGCAGCTGTTCTACGGCGCCTACAAGCGGCTGGACAGCTGGTTCTCCAACAGCGAGCTGGCCGCCAGCGCCACCTTCGATGGCCGCCCCGGCCCTGCCGAAATGCTGCTGCTGGAGCCCATGCGCGCACAACTGCCGCCGGAGGTGTTCGGCCCCGACGTGGTCCAGCCCAGCACGGCGGCGCCGCGCTCGCTGCGCGACAACCTGCGCCTGGCGCGGCGCCTGCTGGCCCAGGCCGGCTGGACCTATACCGACGGCGCGCTGCGCAACGCCAGGGGCGAGCCGCTCGTGTTCGAGTTCCTCGATGACGGCGGCGCCATGAGCCGCGTGATCACCACCTACGTGCGCAACCTGGAGAAGCTTGGCATCCAGGTGCACCAGCGCACCACCGATTTCGCGCTGTACCAGAAGAGGCTGGAAGACTTCGACTTCGACATGGTGTCGATCCGCTTCCCCGATTCGCAAAGCCCTGGCAATGAGCTGCGCGACCGCTTCTCCAGCGAGGCCGCCGGCACGCCGGGCTCGGATAACCTGTTCGGGTTGAAGTCGCCGGTGGTCGACAAGCTGGTGGACAATGTGCTGCACGCCCATACCCGCCAGGAGCTGGTCACGGCCGGCCGCGCGCTGGACCGGGTGCTGATGCACGGCTATTACATCGTGCCGAACTGGTACAGCGCTTCGCACCGGGTCGCCTACCGCAAGACGCTGGCGTATCCGGAGCGGCTTCCGTACTACTACACCGCGGAAGGCTGGATCCTGAGCCACTGGTGGCGCACCGACGTGCAGGCGCAAGCCCGCTGAGGCGCGCGGGCGCTGACGCGTTCAGCGCGGACAAAGAAAGAGACGGCCCCCATGCTTGCCTATCTGCTTAAACGCATTTTGCTGATGATCCCGACGCTGGTCGGCGTCATCACGCTGACCTTCGTCGTGATCCAGTTCGTGCCGGGCGGCCCGGTCGAACAGATGATGATGGAACTGAAAGGGCGCGGCGGTGCTGGCGAAGCCAGCGGCGGCGGCGCCGAATACCGCGGGCGGCGCGGCGTCGACCCCGACAAGATCAAGGAGATCCAGGCCCTCTATGGCTTTGACAAGCCGCCGCTGGAGCGCTACTTGCTGATGCTCAAGCGCTTTGCGCAGTTCGACCTGGGGCAGAGCTATTTCCAGCACCGCAGCGTGTGGGAGCTGGTCAAGTCCAAGCTGCCGGTATCGGTCAGCCTGGGCTTGTGGACCTTTTTCCTGACCTACCTGATATCGGTGCCGCTCGGCATCTCCAAGGCGATCCGTGCGGGCAGCCGCTTCGATGTGGTGACCAGCATCATCGTGCTGGTGGGCTATGCCATTCCCGGCTTCGTGCTGGGGGTGCTGCTGCTGGTGCTGTTCGGCGGCGGCACCTTCGTGCAGTGGTTCCCGCTGCGCGGGCTGACCTCGGACAACTGGGAGCAGCTGTCGCTGATGGGCAAGGTGATGGACTACCTGTGGCACCTGGTGCTGCCGATCACGGCGTCGGTGGTGGGCAGTTTCGCGGTCGTGACCATGCTGACCAAGAACGCCTTCCTCGAGGAAATCCGCAAGCAGTACGTGCTGACCGCGCGCGCCAAGGGCCTGGGCGAGCGCCGCGTGCTGTGGAAGCATGTGTTCCGCAATGCCCTGATCCCGCTGGTGACCGGCTTCCCGGCGGCCTTCATCGGCGCGTTCTTTACCGGTTCGCTGCTGATCGAGACGCTGTTCTCGCTGGACGGCCTGGGCCTGTTGTCGTATGAGGCAGTGCTGCGCCGCGACTATCCGGTGGTGCTGGGCACGCTCTACCTGTTCACGCTGATCGGGCTGGTCACGCGCCTGATCTCCGATGTCTGCTACGTGCTGGTGGATCCGCGCATCCATTTCGAGGGCCTGCACCGATGAAAACGTTCTCGCACGCGGCGCCCGACGGCCTGCCGCATTCGCCTTCGCCGCGCCAGCGCGCCTGGCAGCGTTTCCGCCGCAACCGGCGCGGCTACTGGAGCCTGGTGATCTTTGTCGCCATCTTTGTGCTCAGCCTTGGCGCCGAACTGCTGTCGAGCAACCGGCCGCTGGTGGTGCACTACAAGGGCGAATGGTATTTCCCCATCGTCAAGGTCTATCCCGAAACCACCTTCGACGGCGATTTCGCCACGCCCGCCGACTACCTGGACCCGTATATCCGCGACCGCATCACCACCAACGGCAATTTCGCGGTGTTTCCGCTGAACCAGTATTCGTACGACTCGCTCAACTATTTCGCCAAGGAGCCCAACCCGGCGCCGCCTTCGGCGGAGAACTGGCTGGGCACCGACGACCGTGGCCGCGACGTGCTGGCGCGGCTGCTGTATGGCTTCCGCGTGTCGGTGCTGTTCGCGCTGGCGCTGACCGTGATCGGGGTGCTGGTCGGCACGCTGACCGGGGCGCTGATGGGGTTTTTCGGCGGGCGCTTCGACCTGTTCTCGCAACGCGCCATCGAAATCTGGAGCTCGATGCCCGAGCTATACCTGCTGATCATCTTCGCCTCGATCTTCGAGCCCAGCCTGGCGCTGCTGATCATCCTGCTGTCGCTGTTCGGCTGGATGGGGTTGTCCGACTACGTGCGCGCCGAGTTCTACCGCAACCGCTCGCTCGACTACGTCAAGGCCGCGCGCGCGCTGGGACTGTCCAACGTGCAGATCATGTGGCGCCATATCCTGCCCAACAGCCTGACACCAGTGATTACCTTTTTACCGTTCCGCATGAGCGCGGCGATCCTGGCGCTGACCAGCCTGGACTTCCTCGGCCTGGGCGTGCCGCCGACCACGCCGAGCCTGGGCGAGCTGCTGGCGCAGGGCAAGGCCAATCTCGATGCGTGGTGGATCTCGCTGTCGACCTTCGCGGTGCTGGTGGTCACGCTGCTGCTGCTGACGTTCATGGGCGATGCACTGCGCGATGCCTTCGATACCCGCCTGGGGCTGGCCGCGCTGCGCGGCCGCGTCGAGCCCAAGGTCCCGGCGGGCGCGCCCACCGGGGCGGCCCCGGAGGCCATGCCATGACCGCGGTGTCTCCTGTGATCGTGCCAGACGTGGCGCCGGCGCCGATGCCCGCGCCCGGGTCCACGCTGATCTGCGTGGACAAGCTGTCCGTTACCTTCGGCCATGGCGAGCATGCCACCCGCGCCGTGCGCGAAGTCAGCTTCGACCTGCGTGCGGGCGAGCGCTATGCGCTGGTGGGCGAGTCGGGCTCGGGCAAGACCGTGACGGCGCTGGCCATGCTGCGGCTGGTGGAAGACGCCTACTACGACGGCGCGGTCCGCTTCGAGGGCAAGAACCTGCTGGAGGTATCCGATCGCGAGATGCGCGGCATCCGCGGCGCCGAGATCGCGATGATCTTCCAGGAGCCGATGACCGCGCTCAACCCGCTGTACACCATCGGCAACCAGATCGTCGAAACCCTGGCGCTGCACGAGGGCCTGGACCGGCGCGCGGCGCGCGAGCGGGCGATCGCGCTGCTCGAGCGCACCGGCATCAGCGATGCCGCGCACCGATTCGACAGTTTCCCGCACCAGCTCTCGGGCGGCCAGCGCCAGCGCGCCATGATCGCCATGGCGCTGGCGTGCCGGCCCAAGCTGCTGCTGGCCGATGAACCGACCACGGCGCTGGACGTGACCATCCGCGCGCAGATCCTCGACTTGCTGCGCGACCTGCAGGCCGAGTTCGGCATGGCGGTGATGCTGATCACCCATGACCTCAACCTGGTGCGCGCGTTCGCGCAGCGCGTGGGCGTGATGGAGAAGGGCGTGCTGGTGGAGACCGGCGAGACCGCCAAGGTGTTCGCCGCGCCCCAGCATCCCTATACCCGCAAGCTGATCGACAGCCGCCCGCGGCGCGAGGTGCTGCCGCTGGTGCCACTGGCGCCGGTGCTGCTGGAAGCGCGCAAGCTCGGCGTCAATTACGCGCGCAAGCGCCGCGGCCTGGCCGGATGGTTCGGCAAGGACCAGCTCGCGGCGGTCAAGGACGTCGATTTTCAGTTGCGCGAGGGCGAGACCCTCGGCATCGTGGGCGAATCCGGCTCGGGCAAGACCACGCTGGCGCATACCGTGCTGGCGCTGCAGCGCAAGAGTGCGGGCACCATCCATTTCCTGGGCCGCAGCTTCGACACCGCCACGCGCGACGACCGCCGCCAATTGCGCGCGCGCATGCAGGTGGTGTTCCAGGATCCGTTCGGATCGCTGGCGCCGCGCATGACCATCGAGCAGATCGTCGGCGAAGGCCTGGCGCTGCACCAGCCCGGACTGTCGCGCGAGGCGACGCGCCAGCGCGTGATCGAGGCGCTGCGCGAGGTCGGCCTGGACCGTACCGCGCTGGGCCGCTATCCGCATGAGTTCTCCGGCGGACAGCGCCAGCGCATTGCCATCGCCCGCGTGCTGATCCTCAAGCCGCAGATACTGGTGCTGGACGAGCCGACCTCGGCGCTGGACGTGTCGATCCAGCAGCAGGTGCTGGCGCTGCTGTCCCAGCTGCAGCACAAGTACAACCTCAGCTACCTGTTTATCAGCCATGACCTGGCGGTGATCCGCGCCATGGCGCACCGGGTCATCGTGATGAAGGCGGGCGAGGTGGTCGAGGCCGGCGAAACTGAAATGGTGCTGGGCGCACCGCAACATCCCTACACTCGCAAGCTGATGGCGGCGGCGCAGGTCGGGGCAGCCTGAGCGGGCGTGCTTTTCCATTGCGATGCGTCGACGCCGCCGCGGCGGTGGGGCTAGCATCGAACCATGGGATTAATCCAATAAAGAAGGTGCGAAAACCGGTCTATATCGTTGATTAGGAAGCCAAATCCCGCGAATTTGTAACGAACTTTGACATGTGAATGACAACCCTTTACCATCCCGCCAGAACTAGTTTTGGGGGTGGTCCGTCCGGCGCATTTGTGCACTTCATGCACGATTGCGGTGCGGCAGCAGGCGCGCCTTCCTGGCGCGGAGCTTGCAAAGGGTTTGCCCCGGTAGTTCACACGATGATCGTCCGACGTCACTGAAAACGTTCGCGCGACATCCACCCATACCCAGCCGCCCCGGACCTTGTGCCGGGGCTTGCTTTGGAACGATCAACAGGAGAACCAATGCAGCGATCGGTGCTTCATTCCCTGGCGCACGCCGCCGTCGGATTTGCCATTGCCTGCGGTGCGACTGTGTCGAATGGAGTGCTGGCGGATACGGTATTCAAGGATGCCGACACCCGTATCGAGTCCGCGGCCCAGGCCGCGGACTCGCATCCGGAAGGCAAGCGCGGCTTGCTGTCGTCGATGGTGAATTCCACCAGCAACGTTGCCAGCAAGGCTGGCGACCTGGTCATGAATGCACTGGGCCTGATCGGCGTGCGTTACCGCTTCGGCGGCAACACGCCCGAATCCGGCCTGGACTGCAGCGGCTTCGTTCGCTACGTGTTCCAGGACACCTTCGGCTTCATGTTGCCGCGCCGCTCTGTCGAAATCAGCCGCGTCGGCACCACCGTGGCGACCAGCGACCTGCGTCCGGGCGACCTGGTGTTCTTCAACACCATGCGCCAGACCTTCTCGCATGTCGGCATCTATATCGGCGACAACAAGTTCGTGCATGCGCCGTCCACCGGCAGCAAGATCCGCGTCGACGACATGCGCGCGGCCTATTGGGTGACCCGCTACAACGGTGCGCGCCGCATCGATGACGGCAAGGAGCACAGCGCCGAGGGTCTTGGCGACATGGTCGAGACGCTCAAGCGCTACGACCCCAAAGCCGGCCGCGCGTCGATGTACGGCGGCTGAGGACTGGCGCCGCTGTAATCAAAAAGGACTGCTGCCGCAGTCCTTTTTGTTTTGCCGAAGCAGCGTCGGCGCGGCTACTGCGTCGCGACCTTGCCGGCCGGCGCCAGCCGGGCCTGCTCCAGACGCTGCCGCAGCGTTGCCATGACTGCCGCGGTCGCCTGTTCGCCCGCCAGCACGGCGCGGTTGCGCGCGTTGAAATCGCTGCCGCCCATGTCGGGCAGTTCGGGCCGGATCACCACGTCGGCGCGCGCCAGCGCCATCTTGTTGATGGACTGGCCCATGATTGCCGTGGTCTGCAGCAGCACGCCGCTTTGGCCAGCGTTCTTCTGCGCCGACGGGTCGGCCGAGATATTGACCGCGATGACAAAGTCCGCACCCATGCTGCGCGCCGAATCCACCGGCACCGGCTCGACCAGGCCCCCGTCGACATAGTCATGCCCCTGGATCGACACCGGCTGGAACACGCCCGGCACGCTGCTCGAGGCGCGCACGGCCTGTCCCGTGTTGCCGCGGCGGAACAGGATCTTTTCGCCGCTCTTGAGGTCGGTGGCGACGATGCCCAACGGCAGCTTCATGGCCTCGATGGTGCGGTTCTGCACCAGCCGGTTGATGTAGTTCTGCAGCGCCTCGCCCTTGAGCCAGCCGCCGAAGCGGGTGCCGAACGGCAGCGCCCAGTCGGCGATCGCGGCTTCGTCCATGGTCAGTGCCAGCTTGTTCAGCTGGAAGCCATCGAGGCCGCTGGCGTACAGCGCCGCCACAACCGCGCCGGCGCTGGTGCCGGTGACGAGGTCGGCGTGGATGCCCTGCGCCTCGAGCGCCTTGATCACGCCGATATGGGCAAAGCCGCGCGCCGCGCCGCCACCGAGGGCCAGGCCGATCTTGATGGGGCGCGGGACGGCCGGCGAGGGCGTGGCCGCGGCCGGCGGCGCGGGGCGCGGGCCGAAGGCGCAGCCCGCCAGCAGGGCGGCGGCGGGAATGCCGAGAAAATGACGTCGTTGCATGCAGTGGGGATGGGTAGCAAGGTGGGGCCGGCGGAGGCGATGTGATGCGCGCGTTTCTCTGTCAAGGTTCGCATCGTCGGCCACACCTCAGACCGGCGCAAGCATAAATGATTCCGCACGGAGCCGGTGCGCGCAGCGGGGATGAGGGGGGCAGGGGTGTTGCAATACGCGTTGGTATAATGCAGGGCCCGCACATACACCAGCCCGCGCGCCGCCGCGCGCGGGCTTTCTTGTTTTTCCCCAGACCATGACCCAACGCGTCCGCACCCGCTTTGCGCCGAGCCCGACCGGTTTCATCCATCTCGGCAACATCCGCTCCGCGCTCTATCCCTGGGCCTTCGCCCGCCGCATGCAGGGCGATTTCATCCTGCGCATCGAGGATACCGACGTCGAGCGCTCGTCGCAGGAAGCCGTCGACGTGATCCTCGAAAGCATGGCCTGGCTGGAGCTGGATATCGACGAAGGGCCGTTCTACCAGATGCAGCGCATGGACCGCTATCGCGCGGTGGTGGCGCAGATGGTCGAGGCCGGACTGGCCTACCGTTGCTACATGAGCACGGCAGAGCTGGATGCGCTGCGCGAAGCCCAGCGCGAGCGCGGCGAAAAGCCGCGCTACAACGGCTTCTGGCGACCGGAGCCGGGCAAGGTGCTGCCCGAACCGCCGGCCGGCGTGGATCCGGTGATCCGCTTCAAGAACCCCATCGGCGGCAGTGTGGTGTGGGACGACGCGGTCAAGGGCCGCATCGAGATTTCCAACGACGAGCTCGACGACCTCGTGATCGCGCGCCCCGACGGCACGCCCACCTACAACTTCTGCGTGGTGGTTGACGATCTCGACATGAAGATCACGCACGTGATCCGCGGCGACGACCACGTCAACAACACGCCGCGACAGATCAATATCATCCGCGCGCTGGGCGGCACGCCGCCGGTCTATGCCCACCTGCCGACCGTGCTCAACGAGCAGGGCGAGAAGATGAGCAAGCGCCATGGCGCGATGAGCGTGACCGGCTATCGCGACGAGGGCTATCTGCCCGAGGCCGTGCTGAACTACCTGGCGCGCCTGGGCTGGGCCCACGGCGACGCCGAGATCTTCACGCGCGAGCAGTTTGTCGAATGGTTCGACCTGGAACACCTGGGCAAGTCGCCCGCCCAGTACAACCCCGAAAAGCTGGCCTGGCTCAACAACCACTACATCAAGGTCGGTGACAACCAGCGCCTGGCGACGCTGACGCAGCCCTTTATCGAGGCGCTTGGCGGCAAGGTCGAAGGGGCAGACCTGGTCGGCGTGATTGCGCTGGTGAAGGATCGTGCCAACACGCTGAAGGAAGTCGCGCAGGCCGCGCTGCTGTTTTACCGCGGTGAGCCGCAGCCCGACGCCGCGCTCAAGGCGGAACACCTGACCCCGGACATCCAGCCGGCGCTGGCGGCCCTGTCGGCACAACTGGCTGCGCTGCCGGCGTGGACGCGCGAGGGCATCAGCGCCACCTTCAAGGCCGTGCTGGCCGAATTTGGGCTGAAGATGCCCAGGCTGGCCATGCCGGTGCGCCTGCTGGTGGCGGGCCAGCTGCAGACGCCGAGCATCGACGCGGTACTGGAGCTGTTCGGCCGTGACACAGTGCTGCGCCGCCTCGCCGCCGCTGCCTGAAAAGGCGCAAAAAAATCGGCGCCGGGGCTTGCGCTTCGGCGCGGACTTGCGCATAATCTCGTTCTCCCTGCAGCGCGGTCAACGACCAAGCGGGCCGGCGGATCCGCAAGGATCCTCGTCTTCTCTGAGCGGATTATTAAAGCGCAGAGCCGGCGAAAAAAGCTGAAACGGGAACTTGCAAAGATTAATGATTGATATATAATCTTGGCTTCGCTTGAAACGGTAGTTAATTCAAGCGATGCGGCAAGTGGCAGTAAATGGCAGTACCATGGGGCTATAGCTCAGCTGGGAGAGCGCTTGCATGGCATGCAAGAGGTCAGCGGTTCGATCCCGCTTAGCTCCACCAAGATTCAGGCGCCAGCCACGCAATATCGGTTGGTGCCAGACGGAACGTGTTGAAAGACAAGTTTCTGTCCCCTTCGTCTAGAGGCCTAGGACATCACCCTTTCACGGTGAGTACAGGGGTTCGAATCCCCTAGGGGACGCCATAACAGCAGGACGTAATCAAACGTCCAGCATGTCGACTCAGGCATCAGCCGGAGTTGGCAGCCGACTAAGGAGTGGTAGTTCAGTCGGTTAGAATACCGGCCTGTCACGCCGGGGGTCGCGGGTTCGAGTCCCGTCCACTCCGCCAAAACTAAACCCGCATGGTGTATCCACCATGCGGGTTTTTCTTTTGGGTGAGACATTATGTTGCGAATCGCGGTAAATGCAATAAAATATGTTGCATTCGTTGTGAAAATCGCTATATAATTTTCTCTTCGCTGCAAACGCTGCACCAGCGGCGGCAGTAGCAAGAATCCAGCAGTAACCGTCCAGGGTATCGGATACGGGGCTATAGCTCAGCTGGGAGAGCGCTTGCATGGCATGCAAGAGGTCAGCGGTTCGATCCCGCTTAGCTCCACCAGAATTTGGGAAGCGTCTGAAAAGAGGCTTCCCAAGCGCGAAAAAGCCTGCTATGATGGCGGACTTTCCAGCGCAAGACAGAAAACGCGTTGAAGAACAAGTTTCTGTCCCCTTCGTCTAGAGGCCTAGGACATCACCCTTTCACGGTGAGTACAGGGGTTCGAATCCCCTAGGGGACGCCATAACAGCAGGGCGTAATCAAACGTCCAGCATGTCGACTCAGGTATCAGCCAGAGTTGGCAGCCGACTAAGGAGTGGTAGTTCAGTCGGTTAGAATACCGGCCTGTCACGCCGGGGGTCGCGGGTTCGAGTCCCGTCCACTCCGCCAATTTAAAAGCCCGCGCAAGCGGGCTTTTTTCTTTTCTACGGAGTGGAGCGAGCCGCCTGCGCGGCTCGCGGCGGGACGAGAAGGGCTGCGCCTGCAGGCGCAGCAGCGGCCTGCGGCACGTAGGCGAGTCCCGTCCACTCCGCCAATTCAAAAGCCCGCGCAAGCGGGCTTTTTCTTTTTCGGTCGTCGAATCGGGCCCGCCATTGTGGTCGGCCCATCTGATTAATTCTCCTGCCCCTTGCTGACCCGGCTGAAATACCGCACCAGCAGCAGCCCTGCAATGGCCAGGCTGATGCTGTTGGCCAGCCAGAAGCCGCTCGCGCCATGCGTGAAGGCCGGCATGTCGTCGATCAATCCAAAACCCAGCACGTACCCTCCGCCCAGGCCGATGCCCCAGAGCGAGCCCGCGTAAATCACCGTCGGGATCAGCGCGATCTTGTATGCGCGCAGGATAAAGGCCGTCATCACCTGCACCGCGTCGAAGGCCTGGTAGAACGCCACGAACAGCACCAGCGGCAGCGCGGCAGCGACCACCGCGGGGTCGCTGGCATAGGCGTCCAGCACCGGCTTGCGCAGCAGCCACAGCAGGGCGCCGGTCAGCACGGCCAGCACCACCGCCATGCGGATGCCGCGCCAGGCGAGGCGGCTGGCGCCGGCCCGGTCGCGCGCGCCGAGATGCTGTGCCACCAGCGTCGAGGTGGCAATGCCCAGCGACAGCGGCAGCATGTAGGCCACCGCCCCGAGGTTGGCGATGATCTGGTGACCGGCGAGCGTCACCGTGCCCAGGCGCGTGATGAAGATCGACATCAGCGTGAACGAGGTGATCTCGATCAGGTAGGTCAGCCCCATTGGCACGCCCAGTCGCAGCAGCGCGCGCAGCGGCGCGGCGGCGGGCCAGCTCCAGGTGTCGAAGATGCGCAGCGCATGATAGGCGCTGCCATAGCGCAGGATCAGCACCCCGGCGATGCACCAGGCCCAGCTGATCAGTGTCGACGCCAGGCCGCAGCCAGGACCGCCCATCGCCGGCACGCCCAGCCCGCCGTGGATGAACCAGGCGTTGAGCGGCACCTTCAGTGCCAGCCCGCCGACCTGCAGCATCGTTACCATGATCGGCCGGGACAGCGCATTGTTCAGCGCCGAATAGATGCGGAAGGCCAGTGCCGCCGGCAAGCCGAAGGCGCCGAAATGCAGGTAGGCGGTGGCCTTCTCGACCAGCTCCGGCGGGGCCTTGGCGAAGGCCAGCAGCGGGCCGGGAAACGCCAGCAGCAGCACGCCGGGCAGCGCCAGTGCCGCGCCCAGCCAGGCGGCCTGCCGGACTTCCGCACCGATGGCCTCGAGGCGGCCGGCGCCATAGAGCTGGCCGGCGATGGGCGACAGCGCCTGCAGCACGCCCATCAGGCTGATATAGATCGTCACGTAGATCGATCCGCCCAGCCCGACGGCGGCGAGGTCGGTGGCGGACGCGCGTCCGGCCATCACGGTATCGATCACGCCGAAGGCGATCACGGCGAGTTGCCCGGCCAGCACGGGGGCGGCCAGGCTGGCAATGCGGCGAAGGTCTTGGAACAGTGTCATTCAGAGCTCTGCAGGGGGCGGGCTGGAAGTCCAGCCCCGCAGCCGCCTGCGGCCGGAATGGTTCGTGGGCGCGTCAGGCGCTGCGGCGTATCGGGGCGCTATCGACGGACAGGGCTCGCTCAGGGCTGGCGCGGCAGTCGGCGTCGCGGCAGGTCGGGGTGCGGGTGGACCGCGCGCGCGGTATCGACCAGGCGATACATGCGGAAGCGCTCGTCGCGGTCGGCCGGGCGCCGGCCTTCCCAGATCAGCCGCCACTCGAAGTGCGAGATATTGCCCGGCTCGCCGTAGTCGACCGCATCGTGGCGCAGCAGCACGTCGCAGCCGTCGTTGGGTCCGCCAAAGCGAATATGGCCGAAGTAGGCGAACGATGCCAGCTGCGCATCGCCCATGCGGATCGGCTGCACGCACTGGTAGGCCGGCGGCAGCGCCATCGACGCCGCCTGGGCCACGTCGCGATAGGTCTTGCCGTAATTGATCGAGGGCAGCCACAGCGTCATCGCCATGACCCACATCAGGGTAGTGCCGGCCGCGGAGATCACCACCGGGCGCCAGATCTGCTTGGGCGCGCGCGACAGCCGCCAGCGCACGATCAATACCCACGCCACCGTCGCCGCCAGCGCAAACACCACTGCGGCGATGGTGAACTCATGCTGGTAGCCCGGCAGCTGGCGGAACACGTTGCGCGCGATGCGCGGCGGCCAGCCGGTGGTCTTGGCGATCCACATGAACCAGACCGTGCCGCCGAAGATGGTGAAGAACAGCAGCGCGAACCAGTCGATGGCATTGATCACGCCGCGCGCCAGCGTCGGCAACGCAAACGCCGCCAGCACCGCCATCGGCGGCAGCAGCAGGATGAACTGCACGTCGCCGGCACTGCGTTGCAGGAACAGCAGGATCAGCACCGGCAGCAGCAACGCCAGCGGAGCGGCCACGTGGGGCGCACGGCGCATGCCGGTCCAGGCGATCCAGGCCCAGCCCGCGATCGGCCACACCGGCCAGGTGTACAGGAACAGGTTGCGCATGTTGAAGCCGAAGGTCGCCATATTCGGCGAGCCATAGCTGCGGCGGTCATAGCGCGACCATTCGCGGATAAATGCCACGGCCTCGTCACGGTCGGCCGCGCCGAAGTACGCCGCGGCCAGCCATGCCGTCACGATCAGCAGCGCCAGCGGAATGCCGATGGCGGCCAGGCGCCGCCATGGCAGCGGCTTGCACACCAGTGCGCAGGTCGCCGTGCCCAGCGCCAGCGCCAGTGCCAGCAGCGGGCCGCTGGCCAGCGCCAGGCCGCCCAGCGCGGCGCCATAGATCAGGCTGCCCTGGGTGGGCTTGTCGAGGCTGCGCACCATGCCGTACAGCGCCAGCGCGATAAACGCGACCTGGCCGACCTGCGGCGTGGTCTCGTGCCCGCGCATGGCCAGGCCCACGCAGGCCAGGAAGATCAGCAGCGCGCCGTCGGCCAGCGTGCGGCCGTAATCGCGCGCATTGGGCTGGCCGCCGAAGGCATAGGCAAAGGGCTGGACTTCATCGCGCCGGCCCAGCAGGTAGGTGGTGTACCAGATGCAGGCGCAGGTCGAGAAGAAGAACAGCGCCGTCGCCAGCCGCGCCGCGTCGGTCGCGCCCAGCCAGCCGCCGAAACCGCGAATCATCATCGCGCCGACCCAGAACACCAGCGGGCCGTCCTCGCTGTACGGGCGGCCGGCGATGTTCGGCATCAGCCAGTCGTGCATGCTGCCGGTGGCTAGCTGCCACATCACACCGAAGCCCGCGGCGTCCTCGTTCTTCCACGGGTCGCGCCCGAACAGGCCGACCAGGCCGTAGATGATGCAGATGGCCAGCAGCAGCGCGCGCGGCAGGGCGCCGGTGGCGGCTGCGGTCAACTGGACGGGGGAGGTGTTGGCTTGACGCATCGATGCTCAGGTCGGGCCGTGGCGCCATGGCGCGAAGGCCACAGTATCGCGCATGCGGCGGCCGCATGGCCGTGGCATGGCGTGGAAGCCTCACGGAACGTGGGGGTAAATCCAAATGACGGGCAGTACCGGCCGCTAGCGCCGGCACAAAAGCAAAGAGGCAGCCGATGCTGCCTCTTTGCTGGTTCGCGCGCTCCCGGAACTGGTCCGCGGCATGCGCGCAGCGGGGTCGCTAACGCGATTACTTCGCAGCCTTGCCCAGCTTGTTGCCGAACTTCTGGCGGAACTTTTCCACGCGGCCGGCGGTGTCCATGATCTTCTGGGTGCCGGTGTAGAACGGGTGCGATTCCGACGAGACTTCGATCTTGGCCAGCGGATATTCCTTGCCGTCCTTCACGATCTTGTCCTTGGTCTGGATGGTCGAGCGCGTGATGAAGCTGAAGTCGCTGGACATGTCCTGGAACACGACTTCGCGGTAATTCGGGTGAATGCCTTCTTTCATGATGAGTCCTTTCTGGTTAGGTAGCCAGTCCGTTGCAATCCGCAGTTCTCCGTCAGAATGAGAAGGCATGGCGCGGCGCCGAACGAACCACTTGCCGATTACGGGCAAACCGGGATTATGGCAGAAAAACAAATACTTGGGGAAGGGCGCAAGCGCATCGGCCCGATAAAGTGTTGCGCCGGAAAGCGGCGCTTATCTCACATCGCGGCCGGATCTTGCCGATAGAAGGCCGACAACGACTGGTAGACCATGGGCCAATGCCGTGCCAGTCCTGCGGGCTCGACAAAAAATGCTTCCGACGTCACGGCAAAGAACTCGCTGGGCGCCTCGCTGCCGTACGGGTCGATGATGCGCAGTGCCGCGGGCAGGCGCTCCGGATGCTCCCAGTCGGCCTCGTCGCGCGCGTCCCAGGCTTCAGCGAAGCGATCGTACTCACTCAGGAAGGTCTCGGCCCAGGCTTCGGCGTCGACATCCGGATGCAGCACGCGCGAGAACGCGGGCACGCCGTCGGGTTCGCCGTCGAGCATGTCGAGCTTGTGGGCAAATTCGTGGATGACCACGTTGTAGGTGTCCGCCGGCAGTTCATGGTCGCTGTCGACGCCCGCGCCCGGGCTGCGCACGTCGGGCCAGGACAGGATTACCGGACCATGCTCCCACGCTTCGCCGCTGGCTTCCTCGACCACGCCGTGGACCAGGCCGATCTCGTCCTGCACGGTTCGCCGGATGATGAACTCGCCCGGGTACAGCACGATGCCATGCCAGCCGCGGTACCACGGCAGTCCCAGTTTCAGGATCGGCACGCAGGCCTGCACCGCCACGCTCACCACCATGTCGTCGGCCAGCGGCAAGTCATGCGCGGTGGAGTATTCCTTCTCGGCGATGAACAGTGTGGCCAGCTCGCGCAGCGCCGCCAGGTCGGCGCTGCCGTAGCGCTGCACGAAGGGCAGCGTGGCCACGGTGCGCGACCATAGCGCGTCGGGGATGGCGTAGTGTTCTAGCTTGCGGGCGCGCGAGCGCGAGCGCAGGAAGGTGGTCAGTTTGCCGAGCATGACATCGTCAAAAACAAAAAAAGGCGTGCCGCGGCACGCCTTCCTGTCTGCGTTGCGGCACGGCCGCAGCAAGGCTTAGCCGCCTCGGCGCATCATATCGAAAAACTCTGCGTTGTTCTTGGTGGCCTTCATCTTGTCCATGATGAATTCCATCGCCTGCACTTCGTCCATGTCGGAGATGAACTTGCGCAGCACCCAGATCTTCTGCAGGATATCCGGCTTGATCAGCAGCTCTTCGCGGCGCGTGCCGGACTTGTTCAGGTTGATCGACGGATAGACGCGCTTTTCGGCGAGGCGGCGTTCCAGGTGCACTTCCATGTTGCCGGTGCCCTTGAACTCTTCGTAGATCACGTCGTCCATGCGGCTGCCGGTTTCGATCAGCGCGGTGGCGATGATGGTCAGCGAGCCGCCTTCTTCCAGGTTGCGCGCGGCGCCGAAGAAGCGCTTCGGACGCTGCAGCGCGTTGGCGTCGACGCCGCCGGTCAGCACCTTGCCCGACGCCGGCACCACGGTGTTGTAGGCGCGCGCCAGGCGGGTGATGGAGTCCAGCAGGATCACCACGTCGCGCTTCAGCTCGACCAGGCGCTTGGCTTTCTCGATCACCATTTCGGCGACCTGCACGTGGCGGATGGCCGGTTCGTCGAAGGTGGAGGCGACCACTTCGCCGCGCACCGAGCGCTGCATCTCGGTCACTTCTTCCGGGCGTTCGTCGATCAGCAGCACGAACAGGTCGGCTTCCGGATGATTGTTGGCGATCGCGTGTGCAATGTGTTGCAGCATCACGGTCTTGCCCGACTTGGGCGACGCCACCAGCAGCGCGCGCTGGCCGCGGCCGATCGGCGCGATCATGTCGATGATGCGGCCGGTGATGTTTTCTTCGGCCTTGATGTCGCGTTCGAGCGTGAGCGGCCGGTTCGGGTGCAGCGGCGTCAGGTTCTCGAACATGATGCGGTTCTTGACCGCTTCAGGGGCCTGGCCGTTGACCTTGTCCACCTTGACCAGCGCGAAATAGCGCTCGCCGTCCTTGGGCGTGCGCACCTCGCCTTCGATCGAATCGCCGGTGTGCAGGTTGAAGCGACGGATCTGCGACGGGCTGATGTAGATGTCGTCCGTGCTGGCCAGGTAGGAGGTCTCGGGCGAGCGCAGGAAACCGAAGCCGTCAGGCAGAACTTCCAGCGTGCCGTCTCCGTAGATGGTTTCGCCCATCTTGGCGCGCTTCTTCAGGATCGCAAACATCAGTTCCTGTTTGCGCATCCGTTGTGCGTTGTCGATCTCGAGCGTAGCCGCCATTTCGAGAAGCGCAGACACGTGAAGCGATTTGAGTTCTGTCAGGTGCATAGACGAGGGGTACAGATGGGCCCGGACGGGCGAGACCTAAAGGAAGGGGGAGAAAATGAGCGAACGCTCGGGGAGTTGTTGGTGGCATCTTAGCACAATCCGACCGGCGCGCCAGGGTGTGGCGCACGCACGTCGGATCGTGACGAAACCGGGACCGTGGTTCGGGTCCCGGCGCGCAGCTTACAGGTTGCCGTCGAGGAAGGCGGTCAGTTGCGACTTGGACAACGCGCCGACCTTCTGGGCCGCGACCGCGCCGTTCTTGAACAGGATCAGCGTGGGGATGCCGCGGATGCCGAACTTGGCCGGCACCTGCTGGTTTTCATCGACGTTGATCTTGGCGATCTGCAGCTTGTCACCGTAGTCCTTGGCGACTTCATCCAGGATCGGCGCGATCATCTTGCAGGGGCCGCACCATTCCGCCCAGAAATCGAGCAGGACGGGCTTGTCGGACTGGAGGACGTCAGCGTCGAACGAGGCGTCGCTCACATACTTGATTTGTTCGCTCATGGCGGAAAACCTCTGGTTTCGCTCTGTTTATGTTGAAGGCTGGACGGCCGAGCCGTTACCTTACACGAGATTGCGCGGACCCGTCGGGCCGCCCCTTCAGCCTGAAGCAGGCGGTAGAGGCCGCTACCGCGCCCGGTGCTGTCGATATGTTACCAGTTTGCCGATTTTCAAGACCGGCCGCCGGCACCCGCGGCAGCAGGGCTCGCAAGCAATGCCGTTATTCTGGTGCAAAGGTTTAATTCATTGAAATGCTTATTTTCAATGGCGGCGAGAGATTTGCCCAATGGCGGCGGCCGGGTAGAGCGGGTGTCATAGAATGCACTTGTGCACGCCGCCGTGCCAGATGCGTACAGCGCGCGCGTAGAATAGAAGCGGTTCGCACGGCGCCCGGTGGGCGTCTCGCGGGCACCATTCCCATGCACCCTGCGCCCCTGACTAGGTCATCGACATGAACACCGATCCCCACAAGCCTTCGCAGCCCGAGCCCGGCCAGGCGCCGGACGTCGACCACCTGAGCGATGCGCTGGACCATATCAGCAGCGCCGTGGAGACCAACAGCATCGCCAGCGGCGCCGCCCGCGGGCTGGTCTACAGCATTATTGAAACGCTTGGCACCCTGGTCGGCGACCCGGACTTGCCCGAACATGCGCGCTCGGGTTACGAGGGCCTGCTCGAAACCGCGCGCGAGATCCGCGCCCGCCTGGAAGGCGGATCTGACTGAAGCGGCGCAGTCTGCCCCCGTACCGCGATGCCCCGCTGGCGGCCATGCCGGCTGGTGGGGCTCTGCCTTTGTTGCCTTCCGTTGTTACCTGATACAGCGGCCCACGCGCCCCGATGACGGCCCATGACGTCGCTAAGCTTTCGCCCAGGCCCCGACTTTCTTGAGCAGGCGGCCACCGCTGCCTGGTATTTCCTTGACCGCTGCGGCGCGCCCGAGGCGGGTGCGCACGTGGTGGTGCCGACCGCCGCGCAGATTCCGGGCGTGCGCCAGTCGCTCGACGCCGCGGCGCGTGCCGCCGGGCGGCCGCGGCTGTTGCCGCGCGTGCTGACGCTGGGCCACTGGCTGCTCGACCTGCCGCCGGACGGCGCCCCGGTGCGCAGCCCGGCCGCGCGCCTGCTCGCGGTGCAGCAGGCGGTGCGCGGGCAAGACTGGCTGCGCCGTGCCTTCGGCGCCCAGAACGAGACCGCGGCATGGGGGCTGTCGCAGACGCTGCTGACGATCTGCGACGAGCTCAGCGCGCGCTGGCTCGAAGACGCCGCCATCCGCGACGACGACGAGATCGATGGCGACGATCGCGCCGGCCTGCTGCAGGGCGCGCTGGCGCGGACCTATTCGCATCTGTCAGAGCGTTTCCTGGGCGAGGAAGCCCGCATCGTGCTGGCATTCTGGCAAGCGCTGTCCGGGCCCGACGATCCGCTGCCGGCGAAGCGCCGCGCGTTGCGCGAACTGTCCCAGCAGTTGCGCGGCCCGGTGGTCTGGATTGCGCCGACGCCACCGACGCCGCTCGAAGCGGCGTTCCTGCGCGATGCCGCCGAGCTGGCGCCGGTGCTTCAGGTTGGCTATGACTGGAGTGGCGAGGGCGAGGGCGAGGGCGAGGGCGAGGGCGAGGGCGGCTGGTACCAGGCGCTGCTGACGCTGTGGCCGGAAGCCAGGATCGCCGAAGATACCGAGGCTGCGCCGGCAATGCCGGCACTGCCCTCGCAGCGCCCGTCGGTGCGCGTGGTTGGCTGTGCGCGCTTCGAGGACGAGGCCGCCGCCGCCGCCGCGCAGCTGGTGCAGTGGCTCAACCAGGGCCGCCGCCAGGTGGCGCTGGTCGCGCACGACCGCGTGGTGGCACGCCGCGCGCGCGCGCTGCTGGCGCGCGCCGGCGCGCCGGTGCGCGACGAGACCGGCTGGAAGCTCTCCACCACGCGCGCCGCCGCCGCGCTGATGCGCTGGTTCGACCTGCTGGTGCGCGATGGCGATACCGCCGCGCTGCTGGACCTGCTCAAGAGCCCGTTCTGCCTGCCCGATGTCGCCGCGCGCGGCGCGGCCATCGCGCTGCTCGAACGCCAGGTGCGGCGCGAAGGCATTACCGGCGGCTGGGGGCGGCTGCGCCAGTTGTTCGCACACACGCCGGCAAGCGCGCAGCAGCCCGCGGCCGACGATGAGGATGCCGACCAGGTGCCGCGCCGCGCGGCCCATGGCCTGATTGGCTTGCTGGCCGACGAGGCCGAACGCTGGCCGCGCGGCCTCGCGCAGCATCCGCTGGCGACGTGGCTGGAACGGCTCGACGGTATGCTCGACCGCCTCGGCATGCGCGCCGCGCTGGCCGCGGACGATGCCGGCGGCCAGCTGCTCGATGCCCTGGCGCGGCTGCAGGAACTGCCGCGCGACGAGACCGGCGGCCACGCCACGCTGTCGCAGGGCGAGTTCCGCGCGATGCTGTCGGCGCTGCTGGAATCGGTCGCCTACAAGGAACCGTCGGCCGGCGGGCCCGCGCGCATCACCATCCTGCCGCTAAACGGCGCGCGCATGCGGCGCTTCGAAGGCGTGGTGATCGTCGGCTGCGATGACGCGCAGTTGCCGTCCAGCGCCGCCGAGCTGATGTTTTTTTCCAACCAGATGCGGCGCGAGCTGGACCTTGAAGACCGCGAGGCGCGCTTCGCGCAACAGGCGCGCGACCTTGCCGAGGTGCTGCTGAATAACGACGACGTGGTGCTGACCTGGCAGCGCTACGGCAGCCGTGGCGAACCGCACCATGTGTCAGGCTGGATCGAGCGGCTGGCGGCATGCTGCGCGCGCGCAGGCGTCAGCATCGAAGCCGCCGTTGCACCGCAGGCGCACGAGACCTTCGCCGATGTGCGCGGCATGCCGGCCCCCGCCGCCGATCCCGCACTGGTGCCGGTGCGCTGGAGCGCGCAGGCGTACAACATGCTGCGCCGCTGCCCCTACCAGTTTTTTGCCGGCCGCATGCTGGGCCTGGCCGGGCTCGAGACGGTCAGCGACGAGCTGGAGAAGCGAGAGATCGGGGAGACCCTGCACCGCGTGCTGCTGACCTACCACAAGGATCTCCAGGCGCGGCGCGAGCGCGGCGAAACGTGGTCTGAAGACGCGTGCCTGGCGCGCCTGGCGGAGATCTCCGACGAAGTCTTCGGCGCGCTGATGGCCACCGACGGCAACGCCATTGCCTACTACCGGCGCTGGCGCGAGGTGTTGCCGTCGTATGTCGCATGGCAGTCCGCGCGCGAGGCCGAGGGCTGGTTCTGGCGGGGCGGCGAGCTCGATGCCGGCATCGACCTGCCGATGCCGGACGGCCAGCCGCTGCGCCTGACCGGGCGCATCGACCGGCTTGACCAGGGACCGGGCGGCGCGCATGCCGTGCTCGACTACAAGACCCAGAGCGCCACCCGGCTCAAGCGCAAGCTGGCCGAGGTGGAAGAAGACTGCCAGTTGCCGTTCTACGGCCTGCTGCGCGCCGATGCCGCGGCGGGCAGCTGGGTCTCGCTCGAAGGCGCGCGCGACGGCGCGCCGGCGGCGCAGCGCGAGGTCGGCCTGCCGGACTTCGAGGCCGCGGTCACCTGGCTGGAACGCCAGATGCGCGACGACGTGATGCGCCTGCGCCAGGGCGCGAATCTGCCGGCCTTCGGCGATGCCTCGGCCTGCGTGTATTGCACCGCCCGCGGCCTGTGCCGCAAGGGCTTCTGGGACTCCACCGCCGTGCCGGCGCTGACATCATGACGCCTCACGATCTGCACGAGATCCAGCCTTACCAGCGCGATGGCGCACCGGTTTCCGAGGCCGAGTTCACGCGCGCGGCCTGCGATCCGGCGCGGTCGGTGGTGGTGGAAGCCTGCGCCGGCAGCGGCAAGACCTGGCTGCTGGTGGCGCGGCTGGTGCGCCTGCTGCTGGCCGGCGGGGCGCCGCACGAGATCCTGGCGATCACCTTCACGCGCAAGGCCGCCGAAGAAATGCGCGACCGGCTGCTCGAGGTGCTGGCGCAACTGTCGCGCGACAGCGACGACGACGTGATCGCCGCGCTGGTGCAGCGTGGCCTTGCCCCCGACGCCGCGCGCGAGGCGCTGCCGCGCGCGCGCGGGCTGCATGCGCAGGTGCTGGCCGCACCGGGGCGCATGGCCATCGACACCTTCCACGGCTGGTTTGGCACGCTGCTGCGCGGCGCGCCGCTGGCGTCGGGCATCGTGCCGGGCGCGGCACTGCGCGAAGATGCGCTGCGCATGAAGCGCGAGGCCTGGGCGCCGGTGTGGCGCGCGTTGGCCACGCCGGCATACGCCGAGCTGCGCGCCGCCTGGGAAACGCTGGTTGATACCGTCGGCGATTTCCAGGCCCGCGCGCTGCTTGACGCAATGTTCCACGCCCGCAGCGAATGGTGGGCAATGCAGGAAGGCGGCGACCCTCAGCAAGCGTTGTCCGACTGCCTCGGCGAGGACGCGCAGGGCGACGTGCTGCTGCAGGCGCTGGCCGACGAAGGCTGGCGCGATGCCTGCGAAGCGCTGGCGGCGCGGCTGGGCGCGGCCGGCAAGAGCGAGCAGGCCCACGCCGGCCGCATCACCGAGGCGCTGATGGCGATCGCCGCCTGGCGCGCCGCCGGCGCCTCGCCGGGTAAGCCTGCCCAACGGGTGTTCGCGCAGTTGCGCGCCGCCTTCTTCACCACCACGGGCGGGCCGCGCTCGCTGCGGCGCACCGCGGCGCTGGTCAAGGCCGCCGGCGGCGAGGGCATGGTCGATGCGCTGCTGGACGAGCATGCCACGATCTGCGCGATGCTCGACGATATCAGCGCGCGCTGCTGCGAAGCCGCCGTGCTGGCGATCAACCGGGCCCTGTTCTGCATCGGCGACGCGCTGCTGACGCGCTACCAGCGGTACAAGGACGAACAGCGCGCGATGGACTTCGCCGACCTCGAATGGCAGGCCGCGCGGCTGATGTCGGACGAAGAGACCGCCACCTATCTGCAGGTGCGGCTCGATGCGCGCTACCGCCACTTGCTGCTCGATGAGTTCCAGGACACCAACCCGCTGCAATGGCGCATCCTGCAGGGCTGGCTGGCCGGCTACGCGGGGCTGGGCGAGCGGCCGACGGTGTTCCTGGTGGGCGACCCCAAGCAATCGATCTACCGTTTCCGCCGTGCCGATGCCCGGCTCTTCGGCGCCGCCGGCGAGATGCTGCGCGATGCGTTCGGCGCCACCGTGCTGCGCACCAACCGCACCCGGCGCAATCGCGCCGAAGTGCTCGACTGGGTCAATGCCGTGTTCGACAGCGCGCGCGCCGAGGGCCGCTATCCGCTGTATTCGACCCAGACCACGGCGCTGGGCGGCTGCGGCGGGCCGGTCTGGCTATTGCCGCTGGTGGAGCCCGACGAGGCCGATGACAGCGCGGCCGAGACCGCCGACGAAGAACCAGCCGCAGCCGCCAGCGCGCATCGCGATACGCTGCTGCAGCCGCGCCGGCAGGCCGGCGATTCGCTGCGGCTGGAGGAGGGGCGGCGCGTGGCGGCGTGGCTGCGGCTGGTGCGCGATACCGTGCCGGTGCATGAAGGCAATACGCAACGGCCCGCGCGCTGGAGCGACATGCACCTGCTGGTGCGCCGCAAGACCCATCTGGCCGACTACGAGCGCGCCTTGCGCGAGGCCGGCATCCCGTGCCTGAGCCCGCGCCGCGGCGGCCTGCTGGCGACGCTCGAGGCGCTGGACCTGTCGGCGTTGCTGGCGTTCCTGATGACGCCGGAGTCGGACCTCGATCTCGCGCACGTACTGAAGAGTCCGCTGGTGGGCGCGACCGACGATGATCTGCTGGCCCTCGCGCAGATGGAGGGCGAGGGCGGCTGGTGGGCGCGCCTCGAGGCCGGTGGCTTGCCCGCGCAGGTGTCGGACGCGCTGCGCGAAGGCGTGCCGCGGCTGCGGCAGTGGCTGCGCGTCGCGCCGCACCAGCCGGTGCATGACCTGATCGACCAGATCTTCCACGGCGGCGAGGTGCGGCGCCGCTACGCCGAAGCCGCGCCGCCGGATATCCGCGAGCAGGTGCTGGCCAACCTCGACGCGTTCCTGAAACTGTCGCTGGACCTCGACGGCGGGCGCTATCCGAGCCTGCCGAAGTTCATCGACGAACTGCAGGAAATCCGCCGCGGCGACGAAGGCGAAAGCCCCGACGAAGGCGGCATGGGCGAGCTTGCCGAAGATCTCGAGCCGGCGGAGGATGATCCGGCTTACGCAGGCCTCGACGCGGTCCATATCCTGACCGTGCATGCGGCCAAGGGACTGGAAGCGCCGTTCGTGGTGCTGCTCGATGCCAACCACAGCGAGCCGGCCGCGGACCGGGGCGGCATCCTGGTCGACTGGCCGCCGTCGTCGCCGGTGCCACGGCATTTCTCCGCGTACGGCAAGCGCAGTGAGCGCGGGCTGGCGCGGGCGCCGCTGTTCGACGCCGAGGCGGCGCTGGGCGAGCGCGAGAACTGGAACCTGCTGTATGTGGCCATGACCCGCGCGCAACAGGGCCTGCTGGTCAGCGGCGTCAAGGGCCGCGCCAGCCGCAGTGGCGCGGGCGAAGGCAATGCCGAGATCGCCGGCAGCTGGTATGTGCGGCTGCAGGCCGCGGGTGTCGGCGAGATGGTGCCGGCCTATCCGGGGGCCCTGGCCGATGCGGCAGTGGCGCAGGACCAGCCGTCAACGCTCGCGCGCCTGAGCGAGCCGGTGCGCTTTACCGACTTCCGGCTGCGCTACCGCGACGCCGTGGATGAGCGCCAGGAGATCGCCTTTGCAGAGGCCGATGCGGAGGCCGGTGACGAGCCCGAAGGCATCGTCTTCAACGCCGCGGCGGCCCGCCATGGCGAACTGGTGCATGCGCTGCTGGAACGCCTGACGCGCTATCCCGACGCCTTTGCCGGCGTGCCCGCGATCGACACCGTATTGCGCTGGTTCCCGCTGACGGGCGCGCACACCGAGGCAGCACGGCAGGCGTGGCGGCAACAGGTGGAAGAAGCGCTGGAGGCGGTGTCCGCAATGCTGCGTGCGCCCGCGCTGGCACCCTTGCTTGGGGCAGGTGATGCGTGCAGCGCGCGCAACGAAGTCGAACTCTATGACGCGCGTGGCCGGCTGCTGCGTATTGACCGGCTGGTGGAATTCGACGACCGCGTCGTCATCGTCGATTACAAGCTGCGCCTGCTGCCGCAAGAGCACGCGTCCTATCGCGCGCAGCTGGGCCGCTACGCGGCCGCGATCGCGCCAATGTTCCCCGGCAAGCGCATTGACGCTGGCGTGGCCACCGCCGAGGGCGAATGGATTCCCGCCGAGCGCCTGGCGCCGCCGGCCCCGCAGCAGGGTTCGCTGTTCTGAAAGCTGGAACGGTGCCCCGGACAGGGTGCCAGAATCGGCGCAAAATGGGGCGCATGGCACGCGCGATGGCGGCAGGTCTGTACTAAAGTGACAGGGACTGCGCTGCAAGCGGCTCGCGCGCGGTTGGCTATTTGACGGGGGATTGAAGCAGGGGTACTGAGGAAGGGGGTGTGAGGTGGACGAGCCTGACCCTCGGCACTGGCGGAAAACGGCTGTGGCTGCTTCGTTCCCGACCTGACCAGGTTGACCGCGCCACCATGCGAGGAGGCCCGTCCGAGGCGCATTGTACCCCAGAGCGCGGGCGCGCGCAGGATTTGCATCGAATGCCCTTGGCAGGCGCGGGTCATTGTCCGCGCCATGGCGCCGGGTTGATCTGGCGCAGGCAATGCGGGCCGCGCTGGCCCGACCATTCACCGACCCGTACACGTGGTGAGCCAATACATGAACGCAAACGACCAGATCATTCGCGGGGCGCTGGCGCCGCAGGAAATCTCCACCGAAGTCCTGATCGAAAAATACGCCAAGGGCGAAGAACGCAGCATCGCCGACGTCAGGCAGCGCGTGGCGCGCGCGCTGGCCCAGGCCGAGCCCGAGGACCAGCGCGAAGCCTGGAGCGCGCGCTTCCTGTGGGCGCAGGAAAACGGCTTCGTGCCGGCCGGCCGCATCAATTCGGCGGCCGGCACCGGCATCCAGGCGACGCTGATCAACTGCTTCGTGCAGCCGGTGGGCGATTCGGTGTCGGAGCCGCGCGACGGCCGCCCCAGCATCTACACCGCCGTGGCGCAGGCCGCCGAAACCATGCGCCGCGGCGGCGGCGTCGGCTATGACTTCTCGGCGATCCGCCCGGCGGGGGCGCTGGTGCGGGCCACGCATTCGCGCGCCTCGGGGCCGGTGTCGTTCATGAAGGTGTTCGATGCCTCGTGCGCCACGGTGGAATCGGCCGGCGCGCGCCGCGGCGCGCAGATGGGCGTGCTGCGCTGCGACCATCCGGATATCGAGAGCTTTATCCACGCCAAGGACAAGGGCGAACTCAGCAACTTCAATATCTCCATCGGCGTCACCGACGCCTTCATGCAGGCGGTGCAGGCCGACGCCGAAGTCGAACTCGTGCACGAGGCCGAGCCCGGCGCCGACATGATCGCCGCCGGCGCGTACCGCCGCGACGACGGGCAGTGGGTGTACCGGCGCGTGCCGGCGCGCAACCTGTGGGACCAGGTCATGCAGGCCACCTACGACCATGCCGAGCCGGGCATCCTGTTCCTGTCGCAGATCAACGCCGACAACAACCTCTATTACTGCGAGCGCATCGAGGCCACCAACCCCTGCGCCGAGCAGCCGCTGCCGCCCTATGGCTGCTGCTGCCTGGGCTCGGTCAACCTGACCCGCTTCGTGCGCCAGCCGTTCACGCCGCAGGCCGCGTTCGATTTCGAGGCCTTTGCCGAGGTGGTGCGCGTGGCGGTGCGCATGCTCGACAACGTGCTCGACGTGACCTTCTGGCCGTTGCCCGAACAGCAGGCCGAGGCCCACGCCAAGCGCCGCGTCGGGCTGGGCTTCCTCGGGCTGGGCAGCGCGCTGGTGATGCTGGGCCTGCGCTACGACACCGAGCCGGCGCGGCAGCTGGCGGCGCGGATCTCGGAACGCATGCGCGACGACGCTTACCTGGCGTCGACGGAGCTGGCGGCGCAGAAGGGCGCCTTCCCCTTGTTCGATGCCGGCGCCTACCTGCAGAGCGGCTTCGCCAGCCGGCTGCCGGAGCCGGTGCGCGACGCCATTGGCCGCCATGGGCTGCGCAACTCGCACCTGCTGTCGATCGCGCCCACCGGCACCATCACGCTGGCCTTTGCCGACAATGCGTCCAATGGCATCGAGCCCGCCTTCTCGTGGACCTACCACCGCAGGAAGCGCATGCCGGACGATGGCTATCGCAGCTTCGAGGTGGCGGACCATGCCTGGCGGCTTTACCGTCACATGGGGGCCGACATGGCGCAGCTGCCGGATGCGTTCGTCACCGCGCTGCAGATGTCGGCGCTGGACCATATGCGGATGCTGGAAGCGGTGCAGCCGTATATCGACACCAGCATCAGCAAGACCGTCAACGTGCCGGAGGACTATCCCTACGAAGCCTTCCGCAATCTGTACTTCGAGGCCTGGAAGGCCGGCCTGAAGGGGCTGGCCACTTACCGGCCGAATCCGGTGCTGGGCGCGGTGCTGTCGGTCGGGGCGCCCACCGCGGCGCCTGCGCCCGCGGCCGACGACAACCCGCTGGTGCGCCCGTTCGGCAGCCGGCCGGTAGGCGACCTGGAGGGCGTGACCTCCAAGGTCGAATACCTGACCTACGAGGGCCACAAGACCGTCTACCTGACCGTCAACTTCATGCGCGTTGCCGGCGTGGCCGACGGCAAGCCGGTGGAGATCGAGCGCCCGGTGGAGTTCTTCATGCCGGCGGGCCAGCGCAGCGAAGGCCAGCAATGGATCACCTCCACCATGCGGCTCTTGTCGATGGTGGCGCGCTCGGGCGGCTCGGTGGCCAAGGCGCTGGCCGACATGCGCAACGTGGTGTGGGACAAGGGCACGGTGCGCTACGGCACGCTGGTGCGCCAGGACGGCACCGAGGTGCCGCGCTTCCATGATTCCGAGGTGGCGGCGCTGAGCTATGCGCTGCAGCGCATCCTGATCAAGCGCGGCTTCCTGGACGCCGACGGCGGTCAGGTGCCGGTGGCGGCGCTGGCCGCGCGGCTGGCGCAGCGCGATGGCGGCGGGCAGCCGCTGGCGGAGGGGGCGGACCTTGCCGGCCTGGCCGGCGCGACGCCGGGCGCGCCTGGGGTGGGCACCGGCAAGCCTTGCCCGGAGTGCGGCGCCCACGCCTTGCACAAGGTCGACGGCTGTGCCAAATGTGCCAATTGCGGCTACGTCGGCGAGTGCGGCTGAGCCCGCTCGCGGGCGGCTTGCGGCCGCCGGCGAGGGCGGCTGGCGGCGGGGCCGGATAAAGACCGCGGGGCAGGTGCCGCGGCGGCCGGAGGGGGGCCGCCTTTTGCTACAATCGCCGCCATGAGTTATCAAGTTCTAGCGCGCAAATGGCGCCCCAGGGATTTCACCACGCTGGTCGGCCAGGAGCACGTGGTCCGCGCGCTCACGCACGCGCTGGAACAACAGCGGCTGCACCATGCCTACCTGTTCACCGGCACGCGCGGGGTCGGCAAGACCACGCTGTCGCGGATCCTGGCCAAGGCCCTGAACTGCACCGGCCCTGACGGCAGCGGCGGCATCACCGCCCAGCCGTGCGGGCAGTGCAAGGCCTGCCAGGAAATCGACAGCGGCCGCTTTGTCGACTACATCGAGATGGATGCCGCGTCTAACCGCGGCGTCGACGAGATGGCGCAGCTGCTGGACAAGGCCGTCTACGCTCCCACCGCCGGGCGCTTCAAGGTCTACATGATCGACGAAGTGCACATGCTGACCAACCACGCCTTCAACGCCATGCTGAAGACGCTGGAAGAGCCGCCCGGGCACGTCAAGTTCATCCTCGCCACCACCGACCCGCAGAAGATCCCGGTCACGGTGCTGTCGCGCTGCCTGCAGTTCAACCTGAAGCAGATGCCGCCGGGACATATCGTCTCGCACCTGGACCATATCCTGGCGCAGGAAGGCATTGCCCACGACGGCAACGCGCTGCGGCTGCTGGCGCAGGCCGCGCACGGCTCGATGCGCGATGCGCTGTCGCTGACCGACCAGGCCATCGCCTACAGCGCCGGGCAGGTGTCCGAGGACGCCGTGCGTGGCATGCTGGGCGCGATCGACCAGGGCTACCTGGTGCAGCTGCTCGATGCGCTGGCCGCCGAGGACGGCGCCGCCATGCTGGCGATCGCCGATGCCATGGCTGACCGCAGCCTGTCCTTTGCCGGCGCGCTGCAGGACCTGGGTTCGCTGCTGCACAAGGTGGCGCTGGCGCAGGCCGTGCCGGCCTCGGTGCAGGACGAATGGCCCGAGGCTGACGAGGTGCGGCGCCTGGCCGGCGTGTTCGACGCGCAGGAAGTCCAGCTGTTCTACCAGATCGCCAACCTTGGCCGCAGCGAGCTGGCGCTGGCGCCGGACGAGTACGCCGGCTTCACCATGACGCTGCTGCGCATGCTGGCGTTCCGGCCGTCGTCGGAACCGGACGCCGCGCCGGGACAGGGCGGCGGTGCGGCGGCCGCACGCCAGCGCAGTGCCGGCACGCCAGCCGCGGCGCGTCCGGCCGAGGCACGCCAGGCGGCGACGGCAGCGGCTGCCACCGCTCCCGCAATGATGAGCGATGCCGTGCCGGTGCCCGCAGTGGTGCCGGCGGCGGCCACGGCCGCGCCTGCCGCGGCGCCGATGGCCTCGCCTGCCGCGGCCGAGCCCGCGCCGGCGCGCGCGGCTGCCGGCGCGATGTCGCCTGCGGCCGCGGCGCTGGCCGCTGCCCGCCAGGCTTCCGCAGCCCGCGGCGGCGGCGCCCGCAAGGCGCCAGCGCCGGCCATGCCTGCCGCGCCGGCCGCGGCGCAGCGGCCGCCGGCACAACCGTTGCGGGCCCCTGCGGCCGCAGCGGTGAGCCGTCCGGCTGCTGCCCCGGCCCCGGCGGCACGGCCGGCGCCGCCGCAGTCGCTGCAGCCCGCCAGGCCCGCGGCAGCGCCCGCGGCGCGGCCCGTGACACCCAAGCCGCAGCCCGAATCCGTGCCGCCCTGGGAAGTTGCCGGGGGCAGCGATGTGCCGCCGTGGGAAGAACTGCCGCCCGACCTGCCGGTCATCGGTCCCTATGACAGCGACCCCGGCTACAACGACTACGGTTTCAGCGAGCCCGCCTCGCGTGCCGCGACACCGCGCAACGGCGCGGTTCGCCCGGCCGCGGCCCCGGTGCGCGAGGCCGAGCCGGCCCGCGAGCCCGCTGCCTTGCCGGCGGCGCCGGCGCCGGCGGAATCCGCCAGATTTGTCGCGCCACGCCCGCCTGCCGCGGGCGAGGATGGCACCCCGCCGGCCTTCACCGGCGACTGGCCGGTGCTGGCCGCCGGCCTGCCGCTGAAGGGCCTGGCGCAGCAACTGGCTTACCAGAGCGAACTGACGCAGGTGGTCGGGCGCACTTTCCACCTGCGCATCCCGGTCGCGGCGCTGGGCGAGAACGGCGTCGCCGAGCGCCTGCAGCAGGCGCTGTGCGACCACTTCGGCGAACCGGTGCGCGTGGTCTGCGAAGTGGGCGGGGTCACGGTCACCGCCGCCGCGGCCGACGCCGAGGCCCGCGCCGAGCGCCAGCGCCAGGCCGAGGCCGCGATCGAGGCCGATCCCTTCGTGCAGGGGCTGCTGCGCGACTTCGGCGGCCAGATCGTGCCAGGCTCGATCCAGCCGCGCGCCGCCTGACCGGCGGCCAGCGTTTGCTTTACCGAATTTCCGTCACCGAACTCTTACCGAATCCAGGAGCATTCCATCATGATGAAAGGTCAACTCGCCGGGCTGATGAAGCAGGCCCAGCAGATGCAGGAAAACATGAAGAAGATGCAGGAACAGCTGGCCCTGATCGAGGTCGAGGGCCAGTCCGGCGCCGGCCTGGTCAAGGTGGTCATGACCTGCAAGAACGACGTCAAGCGCGTCACCATCGACCCCAGCCTGCTGGCCGAAGGCGAAGACAAGGACTTGCTGGAAGACCTGGTCGCCGCGGCCTTCAATGACGCCGTGCGCAAGGCCGAGGCCACCACGCAGGAAAAGATGGGCTCGATGACCTCGGGCCTGCCGCTGCCCCCGGGCTTCAAGCTGCCGTTCTAAGGCCATTGTGAAAGCGTCGTCGCCGACTTCGCTGCAGGCGCTGGTCGAGGCGCTGCGGGTGCTGCCCGGCGTCGGGCCAAAGTCCGCCCAGCGCATGGCCTACCACCTGCTGCAGCACGATCGCGAGGGCGCGCGCAAGCTGGGCGACGCGCTGCGCGGCGCGGCGGACCATATCCGCCACTGCCAGCGCTGCAATACCTTCACCGAGCAGGAAATCTGCGAGACCTGCCTGGATGACCGCCGCGACGCCTCGGTGCTGTGCGTGGTCGAAACGCCGGCCGACCAGGTCATGATCGAGCAGACCCTGACCTACCGCGGCAAGTATTTCGTGCTGATGGGCCGGCTCTCGCCGCTGGACGGCATCGGCCCGCGCGAGATCCACCTGGACCGGCTGCTGGCGCGCGCCACCGAGCCCGAGCTGGGCGGCCCGGTCGGCGAAGTCATCGTCGCCACCAATTTCACCAGCGAAGGCGAGGCCACCGCCCACTACATCGGCGAGATGCTCAAGGCGCGCGGCCTCAAGGTGTCGCGCCTGGCGCGCGGCGTGCCGGTGGGCGGCGAGCTGGAGTATGTTGATGCCGGCACCATTGCCCGCGCGGTGATGGACCGTCGCAACCTCTGAACGGCGTCGCGCCGGCCGGCTTGGCGGTCGCGCCCACTGGCCGGCGCGCGCTTGCCGCTTTCCCGTTCTTTTATTTCTCGCCCCACCCATGAACCTGGCCCGCTTCGATCTCGTCACGCTTGGCTTGTTCGTTGCCGTGGCCCGGCAAGGCAGCATCTCGGCCGGCGCGCGCCAGTCGCACCTGGCCGTGGCGGCGGCGAGCAAGCGCATTTCCGACCTGGAAACGGCGGTCGGCGCGCCGCTGTTCTTTCGCCATGCCGCCGGCGTGCAGCTGACCGAGGCCGGCCAGGCCTGCTTCCATCATGCGCTGACCATCCTGCAGGACGTCGAGCGCATGGCCGGCGTGATGTCGGACTACGCCTCGGGCGTGCGCGGGCAGGTGCGCGTGTGCGCCAACACCTCGGCGATCACGCAGTTCCTGCCCGATGACCTGGCCTCGTTCATGCAGCATCATCCGACCATCCGCATCGAGCTGGAAGAGCAGAACAGCCGCGACATCGTTGCCGCGCTGGTCGAGAACCGCGCCGACGTCGGCATCTTTGCCGACCGTACTCCCGCGGCCGGGCTGATGACGGTCGAGTACCGCCAGGACGAGCTGGTCATCATCACGCCGCCCAACCATCCGCTGGCCGCGCGCGGCCCGGTGCACTACGCCGATACGCTGGAATTCGATTTCGTCAGCCTGCCGCAGGAAACCTCACTGGCCGCGCGCCTGCTGGAGGAAAGCAGCCGGCTGGACCGGCCATTCCGGCTGCGCATCCAGGTACGCAGCTTCGACGCCATGTGCCGCATGGTGATGGCCGGCCTGGGCGTGGGCGTGCTGCCGCGCATCGCGGCCGAGCCGCACGTCAAGTCGATGGGGCTGTCGCTCGTGTCGCTGCAGGACGCCTGGGCGCGCCGCTCGCTGCTGATCGGGTTGCGCGACCCGGCCGGCCTGACGGTCTCCGCACGGCTGCTGATCACCCACCTGTGCGGGGACCGGGCGCCGTTCTGACGCGCCCGCCCGGAGGCTTTGCCAAGCCTTTCGCGTTCCAAGAAAGCCCGCTTCTCCGATTGCCGATTCCTGGCAAGCCCCGCGCTGGGGCAAACTCCGTCCGAACGCAATGTATGGCATGCCAGTCAATGGCGCTGCCGCACTGCAACAAGACTGCCGCACCGCACGGAGACACCCATGGCGCAACAGATCCTCGAGGGCATTCGCGTCCTCGAACTCGGACAACTTATCGCCGGCCCCTTCGCCGCCAAGACCCTGGCCGACTTTGGCGCCCACATCATCAAGGTGGAGCCGCCCGGGCAGGGCGACCCGCTGCGCAAATGGCGCATGCTGCATGAAGGCACTTCGGTGTGGTGGGAGGCGCAGTCGCGCAACAAGGAATCAATCTGCATCGACCTGCGCCAGCCGGAGGGCCAGGCGCTGGTGCGCAAGCTGGCCGCCGAGGCCGATGTGCTGATCGAGAATTTCCGCCCCGGCACCATGGAGAAATGGGGCCTGGGCTGGGACGTGCTGCATGCCGACAACCCGCGCCTGATCATGCTGCGCGTGTCGGGCTACGGCCAGACCGGCCCGAAGAAGGACGAGCCCGGCTTTGCCGCCGTGGCCGAGGCCATGGCCGGCCTGCGCCACCTGACCGGCGAGCCGGGCCGTGCGCCGGTGCGCGCCGGACTGTCGCTGGGCGATACCATCGCCGGCCTGCACGGCGCCATGGGCGTGCTGCTGGCGCTGTACCAGCGCGATGCCCGCGGCGGCGAAGGGCAGGTGATCGACGTGGCGCTGTACGAGTCGCTGTTCAACCTGAGCGAAAGCCTGCTGCCGGAATACTCGGCCTTCGGCGCGGTGCGCCAGCCCGCAGGCGGCGCGCTGCCGGGAATCGCGCCGTCCAACGCCTACCCGTGCGCCAGCGGCGAATACGTGCTGGTCGCGGCCAACGGCGACGCCATCTTCAAGCGCATGATGCTGGCCATCGGCCGTGCCGATCTGGCTGACGATCCGGCGCTGGCGCAGAACGACGGCCGCGTGCAGCGGGTCGACGAGATCGATGCCGCCATCGCCGCCTGGACCCGCACGCAGACCGTGGAGTCGGTCCTGGCAGTGCTGCGCGACGCCCAGGTGCCGTCCGGCCGCATCTATACCGTCAAGGACATCGCCGAAGACCCGCACTACCGCGCCCGCGGCGTGATCGAGTCGGTGACCTCGGCCGGCGGCCTGACCGTGGAAGTGCCAGGCGTGGTGCCCAAGCTGTCGGCCAGCCCCGGCGCCATCCATGACCGTGCGCCGGCGCTGGGCGAGCATACCGATGCGGTGCTGAAGCAGGCCGGCTTCGACGACGCCGCCATCGCCGACCTGCGTGCGCGCAAGGTGATCGCATGAGCGCCGCCGCCAGCCTGTTGCGCGGCCCGGCCCGCGTGGAGATCAATGAAGTCGCGCCGCGTGACGGCCTGCAGATCGAGCCGGTGGTGGTGCCGACCGACGCCAAGGTTGCCTTCCTCGATGCGCTGTCTGCCTGCGGCTTCGCGCGCATTGAAGCCACCTCGTTCACCTCGGCGCGCGCCATTCCCGCGCTGGCCGATGCCGAGGCGCTGATGCACCGCATGCGGCGCCAGCCGGGCGTGCGCTACACCGCGCTGGTGCCCAACCTGCGCGGGCTGGAGCGGGCGCTATCGTGCCGGCCCGACGAGGTCAACCTGGTGATGTCCGCCAGCGAGACCCACAACCGCGCCAACCTGCGCATGACGCGCGCGCAATCACGGCAGCAGTTGCTGGCGATGATCGCCGAGGCGGGCGCGGCCGGCGTGCCGGTCAATGTGTCGCTGTCGACCGTATTCGGCTGCCCGTTCGAGGGCGAAGTCGATGCGGCCGAGGTGATGGCGCTGGCCAGCGGCTTCGCCGAGGCCGGCGCGGCCGGCATCACGCTGTGCGACACCACCGGCATGGCCTATCCGAACCAGGTCGCGGCGCTGTGCGAAGCCTTCCAGGCCGCGCTGCCCACAACCGGCCTGACCATCCACCTGCACAACACCCGCGGCATGGGCCTGGCCAACGCCGTGGCCGCCTGGCAGACCGGCGTGACGCGCTTCGACGCGGCCGCCGGCGGCCTGGGCGGCTGCCCCTACGCTCCCGGTGCCAGCGGCAATGTCAGCACCGAAGACCTGGTCCACATGTTCGATTGCATGGGCGTCGAGACCGGCGTCGACCTGGGCGCGCTGCTCGACGTGGTGGCCGCGATGCCGGCTCTGGTCGGGCGCGACATCCACAGCCAGCTGCTGAGCGCGGGCCCGCGCCTGCGCACGCACCAGCCACCGGCCTGGATGGCAGAGCATTTCGCCGGGCAGGCATAGCCCGGCACCCGGACAAGAACAACACTTCCACAAGATAACGGAGACCTTCATGAAGCGAGACCTTCAACACAAGCCAGTCATGTCCACGATGCCCGCACGGCGCAAGGCCTTAGCTGCCGCGCTAGCGGTACTCGGCGCAGCGTGGTTCGCTCCCGCCGCACTGGCGCAGGACGGCACCTATCCCACCCGTCCGGTGACGCTGGTGGTATCGGCCGCGGCCGGTGGCACCACTGATATCGCGGCACGCATGATTGCGGAACCGCTGTCGAAGGCGCTCGGCCAGCCGGTGGTGGTGGACAACCGTCCCGGCGGCAACGGCAGCATCGCGGCGCAACTGGTGGCGCGGGCCAAGCCCGACGGCTACACGCTGATGCTGCAGTATTCCGGCTTCCACGTGATCACGCCGCTGCTGGTGAAGAACCTGTCGTGGGATCCGGTCAAGGACTTTGCGCCCGTGGCCAACATCCTGTCGGCGCCGCAGGTGCTGGTGGTGCGCCCGAGCCTGCCGGTCAAGTCGCTGAAGGAGCTGGTGGCCTACGCCAAGGCCAATCCCGACAAGCTGAACTACGCCTCGTCGGGCAACGGCTCGCTGCAACATGTCTCGACCGAGCTGCTGAACCAGATGGCCGGCACGCATATCACGCACGTGCCGTACAAGGGCACGGGCCCGGCCATGACCGACCTGCTGGGCGGCTCGGTGGACCTGACCATCACCACGCCGCCGCCGCTGATGGCCCATATCGCCGCCGGCAAACTGCGCCCGCTGGTGGTGACCAGCAAGACCCGCCTGCCCAGCCTGAAGGACGTGCCGTCGGCGCCCGAGGCCGGCTACCCCGACCTGGACGTGTCGTCGTGGTTTGCGATGTACGCACCGGCCGGCACGCCCAAGCCGGTGATCGACAAGCTGACTGGCGAAATCGACAAGATCATGCGCACCGAAGCCTTCCGCAAGAAGGCCGAGGACCTGGGCGCCGAGGCCAAGTACATGAACCCGCAGCAACTGGGGCAGTACCAGAAGGCGGAGCTGGCGCGCTGGGGCAAGGTGATCAAATCCGCCGACATCCACGCGGAATGATGGCGAGGGCTGAGGCAAGGTGATCGAAAGGTAAGGGCGCTAAGCTCGCGGGTTTGCTAGGTGTTGATACCGATGCGGTGCATCGCACCGTCCGGTAGCATCGCAATTTGCCGCACCGCGGCGCGCCCCCTTTCAAGCGCATGTTGCCGCTGCGCCAGTCCACACGGGTAGGAGATCTCGCATGTATAACAAGAAATTCTGGAAGCAATTCCTGATCGCGCTGGCGCTGTTCCTGGCCGGCTGGTTCACTTTCGGCCAGGCGCAGGCACAGGGCAAGCCCGAGAAGACCAAGGTCACCATCGCGGTGGGCGGCAAGAACCTGTTCTATTACCTGCCGCTGACCATCGCCGAGCGCCTCGGCTACTTCAAGGAAGAAGGGCTGGAGGTCGAGATCGTCGACTTCGCCGGCGGCGCCAAGGCGCTGCAGGCGGTGGTGGGCGGCAGCGCCGACGTGGTCTCGGGCGCCTACGAGCACACCATCAACCTGCAGGCCAAGGGCCAGCGCTACCAGGAATTCGTGCTGCAGGGCCGCGCCCCGCAGATCGTGCTGGTGGTGTCGAACAAGACCATGCCCAACTTCAAGTCGATCGCCGACCTGAAGGGCAAGAAGATCGGCGTGACCGCGCCGGGCTCGTCGACCAACATGATGGCCAACTTCGTGCTGGCCAAGGCCGGCCTGAAGCCGTCGGACGTGTCGTTCATCGGCGTGGGCGCCAGCGCCGGCGCGGTGGCGGCGATGCGCTCGGGCCAGATCGACGCGATGGCCAACCTGGACCCGGTGGTGTCGATGCTGACGCAGAAGAACGAAGTGCGCGTGGCCTCGGATACCCGCACGCTGAAGGACACCCAGGCGGTGTTCGGCGGCAACATGCCGTCCGGCTGCCTGTATGCGTCGCAGGCCTTCATCCAGCAGAACCCCAACACCACGCAGGCGCTGACCAACGCCATGGTGCGCGCGCTCAAGTGGCTGCAAAAGGCGGGCCCGTCCGACATCGTCAAGACCGTGCCGGAAAGCTACCTGCTGGGCGATCGCGCGCTGTACCTGGCGGCGTGGGAGAAGGTCAAGGAAGCGATCTCGCCGGACGGCACCATGCCGGCCGACGGCCCGCGCACCGCGCTCAACGCGCTGGGCCAGTTCGACGCCGAACTGAAGGGCAAGTCGATCAAGCTGGAAGAGACCTACACCAACGCCTTCGTGCAGAAGGCCAACGCCAAGTACAAGTAATTTTCTTGCCGTCGCTGCCATCGGCCCGCTGCCCGCAGCGGGCCTTTGCTTTGCGGCAACGACGGCCCATCCATCATCACTCGCCCGCGCCGCGCCCCCGGCGCCGCTGCGGCGGGACCGAGACGGTTCACCATGAGCATTCCCGCACTTTCACTCGACCAGGTCACCTGCACCTTTGTCTCGCGCGATGACCGCAGCCAGCGCTATACCGCGGTCAGGGACGTCACGCTGTCGATCCAGCCAGGCGAATTCGTCTCGGTGGTGGGCCCCACCGGATGCGGCAAATCGACGTTGCTGAACGTCGGTGCCGGCCTGCTGGAGCCTTCCAGCGGCGAAGTCCGCGTGTTCGGCGAGCCGCTGCGCGGCATCAACCGGCGCGCCGGCTATATGTTCCAGACCGAGGCGCTGATGCCATGGCGCAGCGCGCTCGACAACGTCGTCGCCGGCCTGGAGTTCCGCGGCACGGCGCGCGCCGAGGCGGTGCAGCAGGGCGAGGAATGGCTGCGCCGCGTAGGCCTGGGCGGCTTTGGCGATCGCTATCCGCACCAGCTGTCGGGTGGCATGCGCAAGCGCGTGGCGCTGGCGCAGACGCTGGTGCTGGACCCGGACATCATCCTGATGGACGAGCCGTTCTCGGCGCTCGACATCCAGACCCGCCAGCTGATGGAGAACGAAGTGCTGGAGCTGTGGGCCGCCAAGCGCAAGGCCGTGCTCTTCATCACCCACGACCTGGACGAAGCCATCGCCATGAGCGACCGCGTAGTGGTGCTGTCGGCCGGTCCCGGCACGCATCCGATCGGCGAGTTCGCGATCGACCTGCCGCGTCCGCGCGACGTCGCCGAGATCCGCAACCACCCGCGTTTTGTCGAGCTGCACGCCGCGATCTGGGACGTGCTGCGCGAGGAAGTGCTCAAGGGCTACGCGCAGCAGCGCAAGGTGGCCTGAACCGTCCCGGCCTGCGTCCCAACTCAACAAGAACTGAATCCCGATGGCCTTCCGTACTGACTCCAAGGGCATGCTGCGCGTCTGGCAGCTGCTGGTCCTGGTGGTGATCCTCGGCGTGTGGCATGCGGCCACGCGCTCGCAGCAGGTTGCCTTTTTCTTTGGCGAGCCCCTGATGGTGGCGCAACGCATCTGGAGCTGGTTTATCGTCGAGCGCGATATCTACCTGCACCTGGGCGTGACCCTGATCGAAACCGTGCTGGCATTCGGCATCGGCACGGTGGCAGGGCTGGGCGTGGGCCTGTGGCTGGCGCTGAGCCCGCTCACCTCGGCCATCCTCGATCCCTACGTGAAGGCCATGAACTCGATGCCGCGCGTGATCCTGGCCCCGATTTTCGCGGTCTGGTTCGGCCTGGGCATCTGGTCGAAGGTGGCACTGGCGGTGACGCTGGTGTTCTTCATCGTCTTCTTCAACGTCTACCAGGGCGTCAAGGAAGTGAGTCCGGTAGTGCTGGCCAACGCGCGCATGCTGGGCGCCAACCAGAAGCAGCTGCTGCGCCATGTGTACCTGCCGAGCGCGACCAGCTGGGTGTTCTCGTCGCTGCATACGTCGGTGGGGCTGGCCTTCGTCGGCGCGGTGGTGGGCGAGTACCTGGGCTCGGCGCGCGGCGTGGGCTACCTGATCCTGCAGGCCGAAGGCACGTTCGACATCAATACCGTGTTTGCCGGGATCGTGGTGCTGACGGCGTTTGCGCTGGTGCTGGACTGGATGGTCGGCATCGGCGAGAAGCGGCTGATGAAGTGGCAGCCGCAGAGCGGCGAGACGGAGAAGCTGTGAAGTAAGCCTTCCCGCGGGTTTGCTCCCCTCTCCCGCTTGCGGGAGAGGGGCCGGGGGTGAGGGCAGGCGGCATCCACGCCGGGGCCAGCTCAGACTTCATGCCGGCGTTCACACAGGCAGCTTGGCGCGGTTTGCCTCGCAAGGCGCAGGGTGTAGCCGCACTGCCTGCGCCTTACGTCTTTTTGCGGCCAGCGCCAAGGCATCGGCCGAGGCGCCGATACGCCGCCGCGGTTACGGCACGATCACGATCTTGCCGGTGACCTTGCGCGCTTCCATGTCCTTGAGCGCCTGCGCCGCCTGCTCCAGCGGATAGCGCGCCGAAATATGCGGGCGGATCTTGCCTTCCTTCATCCAGCCCAGCATCTGCGCCATGTTGGCCTGGTTGGCCTTCGGTTCGCGCCGCACGAAATCGCCCCAGAACACGCCCACCAGCGAGGCCCCCTTGAGCAGCGCCAGGTTCAGCGGCAGCCGCGGGATCTCGCCATTGGCGAAGCCCACCACCAGGTAGCGGCCCCGCCAGCCGATCGAGCGGAACGCCGGTTCGGCATAGATGCCGCCGACCGGGTCATAGATCACGTCCGGGCCCTTGCCGTCGGTCAGCGCCTTGATGCGCTCGCGCAGGTCTTCGGTGCTGTAGTTGATGAGCGCGTCGGCGCCGTGCTGCTGGCACACGGCCAGCTTTTCGTCGGTGGACGCGGCCGCGATCACGCGCGCGCCGATGGCCTTGCCGATCTCGATCGCCGCCAGGCCCACGCCGCCGGCTGCGCCCAGCACCAGCATGGTCTGGCCCGCCTTCAGTTCGCCGCGGTCTATCACCGCGTGGTGCGAGGTGCCGTAGGTCAGCGTAAAAGCCGCCGCGGTCTCGAAGTCGATGCCAGGCGGCATTGGCACCACCGATGCCGCCGGCGCCCTGGCCTGGCTGGCGAAGGCGCCATTGCCCAGGTACGCGATCACCTTGTCGCCGGGCTTGACGTGGGTGACGCCTTCACCCACCGCGTTGACCACGCCGGCCAGTTCGGAGCCCGGGGTGAACGGCAGTTCAGGCTTGGCCTGGTATTTGTTCTGGATGATCAGCACATCCGGGAAATTGACCGCGGCCGCCTTGACGTCGATGACCACTTCCCCCTTGCCCGGTACCAGGTTGGGCAGCGTTTCGAGGGTCAGCGAATCGGGCGGACCCCAGGCTTTGCACAGTACGGCTTTCATCATGTCTCCGGTGGTGGTGTTGGCATGCCGCGCCAGTCAAGCTTACGCGGGCCGGCGGGGCAAGTGTAGCGCAGGAATAGCACGGTCGTTCTGTTTCATGCGGAAGCCGTGGAGGCGGTTATTTGCGGCCTGCATACCGCGCCGGCGCCGCGCCGCCGAGGCCCCACATCGGGCGGCGCGCGGGCCGCTTGGGCGCCTGCGCTCAGGTACAATCGCGGCATGCATATCCTTCTCGCCAACGACGACGGTTATCTCGCGCCGGGACTGGCCGTTTTGCATGCTGCGCTCGCGCCGCTGGGCCGGATCACGGTCATCGCGCCGGAGCAGAACCATAGCGGCGCTTCCAATTCCCTGACCCTGCAGCGCCCGCTGTCGATCTACGAGGCGCGCGAAGGCGTGCAAAAAGGTTTTCGCTTCGTCAACGGAACGCCCACCGACTGCGTGCATATCGCGCTCACCGGGCTGCTCGAGGAAAAGCCCGACCTGGTGGTGTCCGGCATCAACCAGGGCCAGAACATGGGCGAAGACGTGCTGTACTCCGGCACCGTCGCAGCCGCGATCGAAGGCTACCTGCTGGGGATTCCCTCCGTGGCCTTCTCGCAAGTCGACAAGGGCTGGGAACACCTTGACGCCGCCGCGCGCGTGGCGCGCACCGTGGTCGAGCGCATCATCGGCACGCCGCCGGCCGAGCCGTTCCTGCTCAACGTCAATATCCCCAGCCTGCCGTTCGAACATATCCGTGGCTATCGCGCCACGCGCCTGGGCAAGCGCCATCCGTCGCAGCCGGTGATCACGCAGGTAAACCCGCGCGGCGACACCAATTACTGGATCGGCCCGGCCGGCGACGCACGCGATGCCAGCGAGGGCACCGACTTCCACGCGACCGCGCAGGGCTATGTCTCGCTCACGCCGTTGCAGCTGGACCTGACCCACCGCGGGCAGCTCGACGCGCTCGACCAGTGGCTGAAGTAGGGCCGCCGGTCCCGAGCCGCAGAATCGCCGCGCCGCGCCCCCGATGAGTTCCACGCCCCCTCGCAAGTTCCCGCTGCCGCTGGATGCGGTGGTCGAACGCAAGCCTGCGCCCGCGCGCACCGCCGGCATGCCTGCCGTGGGCGCGCCGCGGCCGGCCGCGCCCACGCCCGCGCCGGCCAAGACCCGCCTGCCGCGCACCGCGGCGCCGGCACCCGCGCCGGTGCCTGCCAGCGCGGTCGAGCAGCGCGCCTCGGCGGCCACCGCCGGCGGCGGCGGCATGGCCTCGGCGCGCGCGCGCGCGGCACTGGCGGCGCGGCTGCGCGCCGCGGGCATTCGCGATGAGCGCGTGCTGGCGGCCATCGCCACCGTGCCGCGCCATTTGTTCGTCGAGCCGGGGCTGGCGTCGCAGGCCTATGAAGACGCCGCGCTGCCGATCGGCCACCAGCAGACCATCTCCAAGCCGTCGGTGGTGGCACGCATGATCGAGCTGCTGCGCGAGGGCCTCGGCGCCGACGCGCCGATGGAGCGCGTCCTGGAGATCGGCACCGGCTGCGGCTACCAGGCCGCGGTGCTGGCCCAGGTGGCGCGCGAAGTCTTCTCGATCGAGCGCATCCGGCCGCTGCACGAGCAGGCCAAGGCAAACCTGCGCCCCTTGCGCGTGCCCAACCTGCGCCTGCATTACGGCGACGGCATGCTGGGCCTGCCGCAGGCGGCGCCGTTCTCGGCCATCATCCTCGCCGCGGCCGGCATGGAGGTGCCCGAGGCGCTGCTGGAGCAGCTGGCCATTGGCGGGCGCCTGATCGCCCCGGTGGCGGTGGTGCCGCCGGCCGGCGTGCCCGGCCAGACCGTGACGCAGCAGCTGCTGCTGATCGAGCGGCGCAACCGTCATCGCTTTCATCGAACCGCGCTTGAAGCCGTTTTCTTTGTGCCTTTAAAATCGGGCACCATCTGAGTCGAACTATGCACAACATCGTGAAATCGCAAAATTTCGCACGCACCGGACAACTTCTTGCGGCGACGTCGCTCGCGGCCCTGCTGGCCGCCTGCGCCAATTCGCCGATGCCGGCGCCGGTCGTCGACCGTACCTCCACCTCCGGTACCACGGCGGCGACGCTGGAACCGGCGCCGCCCGGGTACTATCGGGTCAAGCGAGGCGATACCCTTTACCGTATCGCGCTGGAGAACGGCCAGTCGTATCGCGATGTGGCGGCGTGGAACAACCTGACCAACGTGAACCAGATCGAGGTTGGCCAGTTGCTGCGCATCGTGCCGCCGGGTGCCGACGTCAACACTGCGCCGGGTGTGGCGACCATGCCAGTGGCGCCGGGCACAGTGCAGGCCCAGCCGATCGACCAGGCTCACCCGGCCGCCACGCCGGTGACGCCGCCGGTCACGCCTGCCGCGGGCGCTTCGGCGCCGGCCGCAGCGCCCGCTGCGACCGCGCCGGCATCAGCGCCGGCATCGGCGCCGGTAGCCGACGGCTCGATGAAGCTGGCGTGGCCGGCGACCGGCCAAATGGTCGGTAAATTCGACGACAAGGGCAATAAAGGCATCGATATTGCGGGCAAGAAGGGCGACTCGGTGCTGGCCGCCGATGACGGTCGGGTGATTCACGTAGGCCCCTTGCGCGGCTACGGGAATCTTGTCATCATCAAACACAACGAGACATTTCTTACCGCTTACGGGCACAACGACAAGGTGCTCGTCGCTGAGCAATCCACGGTCCGAAAAGGCCAGAAGATTGCGGAGATGGGCAACAGTGATACCGACCGGGTGAAGCTTCACTTCGAAGTTCGCAAGAACGGAAAACCGGTTGATCCGATGCGGTACCTGCCGCCACAGTGAGGGTTCATGCCACGCCAGAAAACTGTCTCCTCCGGAACCGTCAGCAGGGCTCGCCGTCCCAAGCAGCCGGAAGTGAAGGCTGGTGTGGCGCATCCCGATGAACGCGGCGATGCAGAGGGCTTCGGGCCCGATCTCGCCGCCGAGATGATTCCCGCGACCGACGAGCCCATCGCCACGTCCGCTTCGGTGGGCCTGCGCGAGGCCGACCTGCTCGGCGACGACAATGAGCGCAACGAGCGCCATCTGCGCGACGACGACGAGGACGAGGCGGAAGACGAGGAAGAAGACAGCGCGGAAAACGGCACCGAAAGCGCCGCCGCCGAGCATGACGATTTCCGCACGGTGCTGCATACCGAGCTGGCCGCCGATACCGTCCAGCATTACCTGAACCGCATCAGCATCAAGCCGCTGCTGTCGGCGCCGGAAGAGCTGCATTTCTCCACACTGGCCAAGGACGGCGACTTTGCCGCGCGCCAGGTCATGATCGAGCGCAACCTGCGGCTGGTGGTCAGCATCGCCAAGGGCTATCTCAATCGCGGCGTGCCGCTGCTCGACCTGATCGAGGAGGGCAACCTGGGCCTGATGCACGCGATCGAGAAGTTCGATCCGTCGCGCGGCTTCCGTTTCTCTACCTACGCAACGTGGTGGATCCGCCAGAGCATCGAGCGCGCCATCATGAACCAGGCGCGCACGGTCCGCCTGCCGGTCCACGTGATCCGCGAACTGAACCAGGTGCTGCGCGCCAAGCGGCATCTGGAGAAGGGCGGCACCGACGGGCGCGATGCCAGCCTGGAAGACATCGCCCACCTGCTGGGCAAGACGCCGGACGAAGTGCAGGACGTCCTGGCACTCAACGAACATACCACCTCGCTCGATACGCCGTTCGACCTCGACCCCGGCTCGAGCCTCCTGGATTTCCTCTCCGACGAGCACAATGCCGCCCCCGACCAGGAGGTGGCGCACCGCGAGCTGGAAGGGCTGATGAAGCTCTGGCTCGCGCGCCTGTCGGAAAAGCATCGTTATGTGGTGGAACGCCGTTTCGGCCTCAACCATATCGAGCCCGCCACGCTGGAAGAGCTGGCCGAGGAAATGGGCCTGACGCGCGAGCGCGTGCGCCAGATCCAGCAGGAGGCGCTGGTCAAGCTCAAGCGGCATTTCGCTTCGCAAGGTGTGAGGAAGGACGCCGTTCTATGACCCCTGTGCTGGTATTCGACATCGAGACCATTCCCGATGTCGCCGGCCTGCGCCGTTTGCATGACCATCCCGATGCGATGAGCGACGCCGAAGTCGCCGAGCATGCGTTCTCCGCCCGCCGGGAAAAGACCGGCAGCGATTTCCTCCCGCACTACCTGCAGCGTGTCGCCGCGATCTCGTGCGTGCTGCGGCGCACGCATCGCGATGGCTCGTCGGTGTTCCATGTCGGCTCGCTCGGCACGCCGGAAGACGGCGAGGCCACGCTGATCCAGAAGTTCTATGAACTGATCGCGCGCTACAGCCCGCAGCTGGTGTCGTGGAACGGTGGCGGCTTCGACCTGCCGGTGCTGCACTACCGCGGCCTGGTCAACGGCATCACCGCGCCGCGCTACTGGGAGATGGGCGAGGGCCGCGACGACGACAGCCGCGACTTCAAGTGGAACAACTACATCAGCCGCTACCACATGCGGCACCTGGACCTGATGGACCTGCTGGCGATGTACCAGCCCCGGGCCAGTGCCCCCCTCGATGACCTGGCCAAGCTGTGCGGCTTCCCCGGCAAGATGGGGATGGACGGCAGCAAGGTCTGGCAGGCCTACCAGTCAGGACAGCTCGACGAGATCCGCGCCTACTGCGAGACCGACGTCGTCAACACTTACCTGATGTACTGCCGCTTCCAGCTGATGCGCGGCGGGCTCTCGCCGCGCGAGTTCGATGTCGAGATGGAGTTCGTCCAGGAATCGCTGGCCGAGTTGCCGGGCGAGCAGTGGATGGAGTACCTGCAGGCGTTCCGGTTGCAGCGTCTTACGCCCGAAGCCGAAGACCTCGAAGACTGAGGGCGCCGGCAGGCTCCGCGCTGCGGCCTACAGGTCCAGCGACAACACGATCGGCTGGTGGTCCGAGGCATCGGTATCGGCATTGACCTCGCAGCGCCTGACGCGGGCGGCAAGATTGTCGGTCACCAGCATGAAGTCGCAGGCAAACGGTGGCTCCGGCCATTGTTCCTTGTCGTGCAGCGCGCAGGTAGGGGCATGCGGCTGGCCGGGGCGCAGGTGCAGCCAGGCGTCGCGCCACGCCGGCGTGCCGTCCTCGAACGGCTCGAGCATGCGGCGATAGGCGACGTCGTCGGGCTTGCTGTTGAAGTCGCCGCACAGGATGGCTTCGGCAGGCCGGGGCTCTGGTGTGAACGGGCCTGGCCACTTCTCCGCGCGGCCTGGGCGGCGCGCGTGGCCGCAAGCCTCGGCATGCCATGCGCGCAGCGCTTCCGCCTGGGCCGCGCGCTGGCTCGCCGAATAATATTCCAGGTGGGTGCAGACTACGCGCAGCCGTGCGCTGCCGGCCTCCAGGGTGGCCTCCAGCGCGACCCGCGGCATGGACGCCACCTGGGGATCCGCGGGCCAGGGCAGCGCGTGGCGGAAGACCTCGCGCACCGGCAGCCGGGTGGCGATCAGGTTGCCGAACTGCTTCAGCGCCCCGGTGCGCCCGCGCCGGTCGACGGCCGGCGCATAGAGCAAGTGATAGCCCGGCAGCAGCGCGGTCAGCTCGGACACCTGGTCGGCACCGGGCTCGCCGCGCAGTTCGTCAAAGCCGCGCGTCACCTCCTGCAGGCACAGCACGTCCGCGTCGGCCATGGCGCGCAGTACGGCCACTTGCCGCGCCAGGTCCACGCGCCCGTCGGCACCGCGGCCCCATTGGATGTTCCAGGAAATCAGTTCCATGCCTGCTCTCCGTTGCTGGCCGGATGTCCGCCGCCGGAGCGGGCCCGGTCTGTCATACAATCGCGCTTTCGTAAAACAATACGTCAGCTTTCATCTGGTGTCCCAAGCCGTGTCCTCCCCACAAGAAACGCCGGCCATGCCGGCTGCTGCGGCCGTCGAAGGTGCTGCTCCCGTCGCAAAACATTCCCGTGGCCGTGGTGCCGCCCAAGGCGGTGCGCCTGCGGACGACCCCGTGGTGACGATCGACAGCCTCGACATGGAAGCGCGCGGCGTCGGCCGCCTGGTCAATGAGGACGGTACGCCAGGCAAGGTGATCTTCGTCGAGGGCGCGCTCCCCGGCGAGACCGTCACCTACCGCAGCTTTCGCCGCAAGCCCAGCTACGAGCAGGCCCACCTGGGTGAAGTGCGGCAGGCGTCCGTCATGCGCGTGGAACCCGGTTGCCAGCACTTTGGTGTCTGTGGCGGGTGCTCGATGCAGCATCTGGATTCGCGCGCGCAGCTGGCCATCAAGCAGCGCGTGCTGGAAGACAACTTGTGGCATTTGTCCAAGGTGAAGCCCGACGTGGTGTTCCGCCCGATTGCCGGGCCGGATTGGGGCTATCGCTACCGCGCGCGCCTGACCGTGCGTTACGTGGCCAAGAAGGGCGGCGTGCTGGTCGGCTTCCATGAACGCAAGAGCAGTTACGTGGCCGACATGACGCGCTGCGAGATCCTGCCGCCGCATGTGTCGGCGATGCTGGTGCCGCTGCGCGAGCTGGTGATGGGGCTCTCGATCCGAGACCGTATGCCGCAGATCGAGCTGGCGGTTGGCCAGGAAGTGACTGCGCTGGTGCTGCGTATCCTCGAGCCGCTGACGGATGCGGACAAGGACTTGCTGCGTGCATTCGCTGACGCGCACCAGGTCCAGTTCTGGCTGCAGCCGAAAGGCCCGGATACGGTCTATCCGTTCTACCCGGCCGATGCCGAACTGGCCTACACGCTGCCCGAGTTCGGCATCCGCATGCCGTTCAAGCCGACCGACTTCACCCAGGTGAATCACCAGATCAACCGCGTGCTGATTGGCCGTGCGCTGCGCCTGCTGGACGCACAGCCGCAGGACCGCCTGCTCGACCTGTTCTGCGGCATCGGCAACTTCACGCTGCCGCTGGCCACGCAGGGCAAATCGGTGATGGGCATCGAAGGCAGCGAGGCGCTGACCACGCGGGCGCTGGCCAATGCCGGCTACAACGGCCTGGCGGACAAGACCGAGTTCGCCTGCCGCAACCTGTTTGAAGTCACTGCCGAAGACATTGCCGCGCTGGGCCGCTTCGACCGCTGGCTGGTGGACCCGCCGCGCGAAGGCGCCCTGTCCGTTTGCAAGGCGCTGGGCGAGCTGGCGCAGCAGGGCAGCGACGTGCTGCCGCGGCGCATCGTCTATGTCTCGTGCAGCCCCGCCACGCTGGCGCGCGATGCCGGCCTGCTGGTACATGAGGCGGGCTATCGCCTGAGCGGCGCCGGCGTGGTCAACATGTTCCCGCACACCTCGCACGTGGAGTCGATCGCGGTGTTCGACCGCGACTGATGGTGGCGGGCGCGCAAAAGAAAAGCCGGCCAACTGGCCGGCTTTCTTCATGCCGCGGGGTTTGCCGTCACTCGCGGTTGCCGCCGAAGATTCCCAGCAGGGCCAGCAGGTTGGCGAAGACGTTGTAGACGTCCAGGTAGATCGCCAGCGTAGCAGTGATGTAGTTGGTTTCGCCGCCGTTCACCACGCGCTGCACGTCGAACAGGATGTAGGCCGAGAAAATGCCGATCGCGATCACCGACACCGTGATCATCAGCGCCGGCAGCTGCAGCCAGATATTGGCCACGCTGGCCAGGATCAGCAGGATCACGCCGACGAACAGGAACTTGCCCAGGCCGGAGAAATCGCGCTTGCTGACAGTGGCGATCGTGGCCATCGCGCCGAACACGGCCGCGGTGCCGCCAAACGCGTACATGATCAGCGCCGGGCCGTTCGAGAACGCCAGGGTGGCGCTGATCAGCCGGGACAGCATCAGGCCCATGAAGAAGGTAAAGGCCAGCAGCAAGACCACGCCCATGCTGCTGTTCTTGGTCTTCTCGATGGCGAAGAAGAACCCGAACGCGATCCCGAGGAACAGGATCAGCGACAGCCCGGGGCTGCCCGCCATGAAGCTGAAGCCGGTGGCCACGCCGATCCATGCGCCGAGCACGGTCGGAATCATCGAGAGGGCCAGCAGCCAGTAAGTATTGCGCAAGACCCGGTTGCGAACGACAACGTCAGTGACGGTCGACGCACTATTGCCGAAACCGTAGGTATTCAGCTTGTTATCCATGGTGACTCCTGTCTCAAAACGGTGAGGCGCCGGCGGTGCGAAACTCCAGATGCGAAGTTTCGTATGGACCCCGGACGGAACCATCGTCAATGTGGCATCGGGTAGTCCGAATTGCAAGAGCGGTGTAATGCAAAAGGCACTCCGCGCTGACTCGGATCCGTTCGACGCCGCTCACATTGGATGTTAGCGGGACCGCTGCGTTCCGGGGATGACAAGGTTGTAATGTGCGGCTGGTGCAATTTGCCGCGCGCTGTTGCGACACGGCCGGGCGGACATGCGCCGGAGCGGCCAGGCCCCTCGAAAGCGTCATGGTCTTCGTGCTAGAATTGCACGTTTAATCCATTTGTAACCCCTTCATTTTTCGGAGTTTTTCATGGCGATTGAACGCACCCTGTCGATTATCAAGCCGGATGCCGTGGCCAAGAACGTGATTGGCCAGATCTACGCCCGTTTCGAGGCCGCCGGCCTGAAGATCGTTGCTGCCAAGATGGTGCACCTGTCGCGCGGCGAAGCCGAGCAGTTCTACGCGGTTCACAAGGAGCGTCCGTTCTTCAAGGACCTGGTGGACTTCATGGTTTCGGGCCCCGTCATGATCCAGGCGCTGGAAGGCGAGAACGCCATCGCCAAGAACCGCGACCTGATGGGCGCCACCGACCCGAAGAAGGCCGAGAAGGGCACCATCCGCGCCGATTTCGCCGACAGCATCGACGCCAACGCCGTGCACGGCTCGGACGCTGCTGAAACGGCTGCCGTGGAAGTGTCGTTCTTCTTCCCGGGCATGAACGTCTACAGCCGCTGATCGGCTGCTGACTGACACCAAGCTGAGTTTGCCGTCATGAACACTCTCGTCAACCTGCTCGACCTCGACGCGGACGCGCTCACCGCTTATTGCGGCGAGCTCGGCGAGAAGCCGTTCCGTGCGCGGCAACTGCAACGCTGGATCCACCACTACGGTGCCAGCCGCTTCGACGCCATGTCGGATCTCGCCAAGTCGCTGCGCGAAAAGCTCGCGACCCGCGCCGAGATCCGCGCGCCTGCCGCCATCACCGACAACCTGTCGGCGGACGGCACGCGCAAGTGGCTGCTCGACGTGGGCGAGGGCAACGCCGTGGAAACGGTGTACATCCCCGAGGAAACGCGTGGCACGCTGTGCGTTTCCTCGCAGGCGGGATGCGCCGTCAACTGCCGGTTCTGTTCTACCGGCAAGCAAGGCTTTTCGCGCAACCTCAGCACCGGTGAAATCATCGGCCAGCTGTGGATGGCGGAGTTCGCCATGCGCGAGCAACTGGGCCGCGGCCCCAAGGATGACCGCGTCATCTCCAACGTGGTGATGATGGGCATGGGCGAGCCGTTGCTGAACTACGACGCCGTCGTGCCGGCCATGCGGCTGATGCTCGACGACAACGCCTACGGGCTGTCGCGCCGCCGCGTGACGCTGTCCACTTCCGGCGTGGTGCCGATGATGGACAGGCTCTCCAAGGATTTGCCGGTGGCGCTCGCGGTGTCGCTGCACGCGTCCAACGACGCCCTGCGCGACGTGCTGGTGCCGCTGAACAAGAAATACCCGCTGGCCGAACTGATGGCGGCCTGCAGCCGCTACCTCGAATTCGCGCCGCGCGATTTCATTACCTTCGAATACTGCATGCTGGACGGCGTCAACGACAGCGTCGAGCATGCGCGGGAACTGCTGAAGCTGGTTGCCGACGTGCCGTGCAAGTTCAACCTGATCCCGTTCAATCCGTTCCCGGAATCGGGCCTGAAGCGTTCCAACAACGAACAGATCCGGCGCTTCGCGCAGGTGCTGATGGACGCGGGCATCGTCACCACCATCCGCAAGACCCGCGGCGACGACATCGACGCCGCCTGCGGCCAGCTGGCCGGTGAGGTGAAGGACCGCACGCGCCTGGCCGAACGCGGCAAGTTCGGCAAGATCACGCCGCTGGTGCCGGTCACTGCCAGCGGCCAGCCGCGGGAGGCGCGCCCTGCATGATCCGTCTGATCGCTGCGGCCCTGCTCGGGCTGCTGATGTTGTCCGGGTGCCAGCTGCCGCATGCGCCGGCGCAGGATCTCCAGACCGCTTCCGACCAGACCGAGGCCAGGCGCCGGGCCGGCATCCGGCTGCAACTGGCCACCAATTATCTCGAGGCCGGCCAGAACGCGGTCGCCCTTGACGAGATCAAGCAGGCCATCGCCATCGATCCGTCGCTGGCCGATGCCTACCATGTACGTGCGCTGATCTACATGAACATGAATGAGCGGACGCTTGCCGAGGACAGCTTCCGCACCGCGGCGTCGATGCGCGCCAATGACGGCGACCTGCTCAACAACTACGGCTGGTTCCTGTGCCAGGACGGGCGCTACGGCGAGGCTGTGCCGATGCTGCAGCGAGCGGCGTCCGCGCCGTCGGCCGGTGGCCCGGCCAAGCCGCTGATCAGCCTGGGCGCGTGCGAACTGCGCCAGGGCCATAGCGCCGAGGCCGAGAAAAACCTGAAAGCCGCACTCGGCTACGACCGCAACAACCCGGTGGCCAACACCAACCTCGCGCTGGTGTTCTACCGGCGCGGTGATTATGTACAGGCGCGGCAGTATGTCCAGCGCGTCAACAGCAGCCAATTTGTCACTGCGCAATCCCTCTGGCTGGGAGCGCGCATTGCCCACCGTCAGGGCGACGGCCGCACCCAGGATGCGCTGGGGGCGCAACTGCGCAGCCGCTTCCCGGACTCGCGCGAGGTGGCCGCCTACGAACAAGGAGCATGGGATGAGTGAGCACGACCGCGCCGCAGGCCAGGCCGTACCGACGCAAGCAGTCGGCGGGGGCGCGCATGAGGGGGAACGTGAAGCCGCGGCGCGCGAAATCGGCGCGGCGCTGGCGCGCGAGCGCGAGGCGCAGCGGATGTCGGTCGAGGACGTCAGCGCACGGCTGAAGGTGGCCGCCAACAAGCTGCGCGCGATCGAGGCCGCAGACCTGCAGGCGCTGCCCGACGTGACCTTCGCCAAGGGCGTGATGCGTGCCTATGCCCGCATGCTCCATGTCGATATCGATCCGCTGCTGGCGCGCTTCCAGCCGCGCGCGGTGGCGCAGGTGGCCGAGATCGCCCGCCAGCGCGAGGGCGGCATCAACGCGGCCTTCGACGACCGCAATCGCTTCCGCTCCGGTGGCAATGGCGGCCGCTGGGTCTGGCTGGCGCTGATGGCGGTGGTGGTGGCCGCGGGCATCTGGTTTGGGCTCGACCATATCCGAGCCTGGATCGATGCGCGCAGCAGCGCTGCCGAAACCGTGGCGACCGAAGCACCGGCCGCGGATAACGCGAGCACGGAAGCGGGGATTGTGACCGCGGCGCTGCCGCCGGTCATGGCAGCCAGCGACTCGCCGGCGCCGTCCGCCGAGACCATTCCGGCCAGCGCGGCGGCAGGTTCGGCAACCGCGGCCAGCGCGGCAGCCCCGGCAACCACTGCAGCCGTGGCCGCATCGGCACCGCCGGCGCCCACGGCATCGGCTGCGGCGCCTGCGGCGGGCGAGTTGCAGATCCGTTTTGCCGCGGATACCTGGTTTGAAATCCGGGACAATAGCGGCAAGGTCGTCATGGGAGGCACCGCCAAGGCCGGCCAGAGCATGGCGGGCAGTGGCACGGCCCCGTACAAGGTGGTGATCGGCAACGTAAAGGGCGTCGAATCGCTGACGCGCAACGGCACGCCGGTCGACCTGAAGGCAGCCAACCGCAACAACGTGGCGCGCCTGACGCTGCCCTGACGCGGGTGCGAGGTGCGGCAAGGTGCGTCTTTGCAAGGTGGTAACGCTATGAACCAACAGCTTTGTCTTCCGGTCCTGCCGGGCCCGCTGCCGCGCCGCCAGACCCGCCAGGCGCGGGTCGCGTGGGGCGACAACGTGGTGACCATCGGCGGCGGCGCGCCGGTGCGGATCCAGTCCATGACCAATACCGACACGGTCGATGCCATCGGCACCGCGATCCAGGTCAAGGAACTGGCGCGCGCGGGTTCCGAGATCGTCCGCATCACGGTGAACACGCCCGAGGCCGCGGCCGCGGTGCCGTCGATCCGCGAGCAGCTCGACCGGATGGGTGTCGACGTGCCGCTGGTGGGAGATTTCCACTACAACGGCCACAAGCTGCTGCAGGACTATCCGGCCTGCGCCGAGGCGCTGTCCAAGTACCGCATCAACCCGGGCAACGTCGGCCAGGGCGCCAAGCGCGATACCCAGTTCGCGCAGATGATCGAGATGGCGTGCCGCTACAACAAGCCGGTTCGCATCGGCGTGAACTGGGGCAGCCTGGACCAGGACCTGCTGGCGCGCATCATGGACGAGAACGCCGGTCGCACCGAACCGTGGCCGGCGCAGAGCGTGATGATCGAGGCGCTGATCACCTCGGCCATCGATTCGGCAAGGAAGGCCGAGGAGATCGGCCTGCCGGGCAGCCAGATCATCCTGTCGTGCAAGGTGTCGCAGGTACAGGAACTGGTCGCGGTGTACCGCGAGCTGGCGCGCCGCTGCGACTACGCGCTGCACCTCGGCCTGACCGAGGCCGGCATGGGCAGCAAGGGCATCGTCGCTTCCACCGCGGCGCTGTCGGTGCTGCTGCAGGAAGGCATCGGCGACACCATCCGCATCTCGCTGACGCCGGAACCCGGCGCGCCGCGCGAGAAAGAGGTGTACGTCGGGCAGGAAATCCTGCAGACCATGGGCCTGCGCAATTTCACCCCGATGGTGATTGCCTGCCCCGGATGCGGACGCACCACCAGCACGGTGTTCCAGGAGCTGGCGGCCAGCATCCAGGCCTACCTGCGCGAGCAGATGCCGCAATGGAAGACCGCCTACCCGGGCGTCGAGGAAATGGACGTGGCCGTGATGGGCTGCATCGTCAACGGCCCGGGCGAAAGCAAGCACGCCAATATCGGCATTTCGCTGCCGGGCTCGGGCGAATCGCCGGCCGCGCCGGTGTTCGTCGATGGCGTCAAGGTGAAGACGCTGCGCGGCGAACGCATTGCAGAAGAATTCCAGGCGATCGTAGACGAATACGTTCGCACGCATTACGGCCCGGGCGCTGCACGGGCCGGCAAAGAAGTGGCAGCCTGAGCCGGACCGGCCGGGGCCAAGCAGCCTGACTAGAACAGAATGACGCAATCCGAGAATATGGCCGCCGAAGGCGTTGCCAAGACCGAACCGAAGGCACGCCCCGCCAAGGCTTTGCAGGGCGTGAAGGGCATGAACGACATGCTGCCGGCCGACGCGCCGCTGTGGGAGCATTTCGAGAATGCCGCGCGGGCGATGCTGCGCGCCTACGGCTACCAGCAGATCCGCACGCCCATCGTCGAGCACACCCAGCTGTTCGTGCGCGGCATCGGCGAGGTCACCGACATCGTCGAGAAGGAGATGTACTCCTTCACCGATTCGCTCAACGGCGAGCAGCTGACGCTGCGCCCCGAGGGCACCGCCGCGGCCGTGCGCGCCACCATCGAGCACAACCTGCTGTACGACGGCCCCAAGCGCCTGTGGTACACCGGCCCGATGTTCCGCCACGAGCGTCCGCAGCGCGGCCGCTATCGCCAGTTCCACCAACTGGGCGCCGAGGCGCTGGGCTTCGCCGGCCCGGACGTGGATGCCGAGATCATCCTGATGTGCCAGCGCCTGTGGGACGACCTGGGGCTGGTCGGTGTGCGCCTGGAGCTCAATTCGCTGGGGCAGGCCGACGAGCGTGCCGCGCACCGCGAACAGCTGATCAAGTACCTGGAAGGCTTCCAGGACATCCTGGACGATGACAGCAAGCGCCGCCTGTATACCAACCCGCTGCGCGTGCTCGACACCAAGAACCCGGCGCTGCAGGAAATGGCGGCCAACGCGCCCAAGCTGATCGACTTCCTTGGCGAAGCATCGCTGGCGCACTTCGAGGGCGTGCAGCGCCTGCTGAAGGCCAACAACATCCCGTTCAAGATCAACCCGCGCCTGGTGCGCGGGCTCGATTACTACAACCTGACGGTGTTCGAGTGGATCACCGACAAGCTGGGCGCGCAGGGCACCATCGCCGGCGGCGGGCGCTATGACCCGCTGATCGCGCAGATGGGCGGCAAGGCCGCGCCGGCCTGCGGCTGGGCCATGGGCATCGAGCGCATCATCGAGCTGATCCGAGAAGAGGGCGTCGTGCCCGAGGCGGTCGGTTGCGACGTTTATCTGGTGCACCAGGGCGAGGCCGCCGCGCAGCAGGCGATGGTGGCCGCCGAGCGCCTGCGCGACGCCGGCCTGGACGTGGTGCTGCACGCCAGCCCGGACGGCAAGGGCGGCAGCTTCAAGTCGCAGATGAAGCGCGCCGACGCAAGCGGCGCGGCCTATGCCGTTATCATTGGCGACGACGAAGTGGCCGCCGGCGTGGTCCAGGTCAAGGAACTTCGCCAGCGCGAGCAGGCCGAAGGCGGTGGGCAACAGGCCACCGTGCCGGCCGAAGGCCTGGTCGATTACCTGATCGACGCCATGGTCGGCGCCAGCGAATAACGGTGCGCCGCCGCAGCCCAAGACCACGAGTATCCAACCAACGCAGGTGATTGCCTCGACATGGCTTACGATCTAGAAGAACAGGAACAGCTTGAGAATCTGAAGGCCTGGTGGCGCCAGTATGGCAATGCGCTGACCTGGGTGCTGATCATCGCGCTGCTGGCCTTTGCCGGCTGGAACGGCTGGAAGTACTGGGAACGCAAGCAGGCCGGCGAAGCCGCGGTGCTGTACGAGCAGGTGCTGAAGGCCGCCGAGGCGCGCGATGTCGAACGCATCAAGCGCGCCGCGACCGACCTGGAAGGCAAGTACAGCCGGACCGCTTACGGCCAGATGAGCGCACTGGTCGCCAGTCGCGTGCTGTACGATGCGGGCGACCTGACCGCCGCCAAGAGCCAGCTGCAATGGGCCATCGACCACGGCGACGAAGCCTATTCCCACCTGGCGCGCGTGCGCCTGGCCGGCGTGCTGCTCGACGAGAAGGCCTTTGACCAGGGCCTGGCGCTGCTCAAGGAAGAGCCGCCGGCAGCGTTCGTGGCGCTGTACGCGGACCGCCGCGGCGACCTGCTCGCCGCGCAGGACAAGCGCGACGATGCCCGCACGGCCTATCGCAAGGCGCTGGACAAGCTGGGCCAGGCCGAGCCGGCAATGCGCCAGATCATCCAGTTCAAGCTCGATGCGCTGGGCACGGCCTGATCCGGCTGCTTTTGAACCCTTGCCATACCGTTGATCCCGCGGATCGAACAACAGGACCGTAAAGTTATGACGTCAGTGCTTTCCCGTGCCGTACATCGCCAGCCTGCCCGCACCATTTCCCGTGCGCTGGTGGCGGCTGCCTGCCTGGCCACGCTGGGCGGCTGCTCTCTGTTCAGCAAGGAAAACAAGCACCCGCCCGCCGAACTCAAGCCGGTCTCGGCCACGCTGGCGGTGCGCCAGGCCTGGAAGGCCGATGTCGGCAAGAGCGGCCCCTATTCGATGCAGCCGGCCGCGGCCGGCAACAATGTCTATGTGTCGTCCAACAACGGCAACGTGATGGCGCTCGAAGGCGCCACCGGCCGGGTGCTGTGGAAGGCCAAGGCCGACGTGGACCTGACCTCCGGGCCGGGCAGCGACGGCTCGGTGACCGCGGTCGCGGGTGAGAAGGGCGCGGTCTATGCCTTCGACGCCAGCGGCAAGCAGATCTGGAAGAAACAGGTCAACGGCGAGGTCCTGTCGGCGCCGCTGGTCGGCAACGGCCTGGTAGTGGTGCGCACCACCGATACCCGGGTGTTCGGCCTGGATGCCGAAACCGGCGAGCGCCGCTGGATCTACCAGCGTTCACAGACCCCGTTGAACCTGCGCGCGGCGATGGGCATGGCGTTCGCGGGCGACGGCATCGTGATGGGCTTCCCCGGCGGCAAGCTGGGCGTGCTGACGCCGGGCAACGGCGTGCTGCGCTGGGAAAGCGCGATTTCCTACCCGAAGGGCGTTTCCGAGATCGAGCGCCTGAACGACGTCACCGGCCTGCCCATGGTCAGCGGCCGCCAGGTCTGCGCCACCACCTTCCAGGGCCGGGTCGCCTGCCTGGAGCTGGCCAGCGGCCAGCCGCAGTGGGGCAAGGATTTCTCGTCGCCGGCCGGGCCCGCGCAAGATGACAATGCGCTATACGCCAGCGACGAGCAATCGGTGGTGCATGCCTTCGACCGCCAGAACGGCGCCGAGCGCTGGAAGAACGCCGACCTGCGCAACCGGCGCCTGGGCGCGCCGCTGGCGCTGGGCCGCTCGGTGGTGATGGGCGACTTCGAAGGCTATGTCCACTTCTTGTCGCGCGAGGACGGCCAGGTGGTTGCCCGCGTGAAGACCGATGGCAGCGCCATCACCGCCGCGCCCGTGGTGGCGGGGCAGACCCTGGTGATCCAGACGCGCGACGGCGACGTCTACGGTTTCCAGCCTGGCTGACAGGACCCAATGCGCGCTGCCGTACACCTGTCGGTACGGCCGGCGCCGAATCCGGTAGCATGATCCTTGGCGCGGCAATTGCAGCGGGTCGGTGACCCCGGCCGCGCCCGACAGGACAAGCGGCAGCCCGCGCCCAGGTGGCGCGGGCTGCCGCTGGAACCCTTGACTCCGGAGTTACCGGGGGGCGGCAGTTGCCGGCCCCCGTTTCCGTTTATGGCATGAAACCAGTTATCGCACTTGTCGGCCGCCCCAATGTGGGCAAGTCGACGCTATTCAACCGCATGACCCGTTCGCGCGACGCCCTTGTCGCCGACCTGCCGGGCCTGACACGCGACCGCCATTACGGCGAAGGGCGCATCGGCGAACGTCCGTTCATCGCCATCGATACCGGCGGCTTCGAGCCGGTGGTCAAGGAAGGCATCGTCGCCGAGATGGCCAAGCAGACCAAGCAGGCGGTGGTCGAGGCCGACGTGGTGATCTTTATCGTCGACGGCCGCCTGGGCCTGGCGCCGCAGGACCGCGCCATTGCCGATTACCTGCGCAAGACCGGCCGGCGCATCATGCTGGTGGTCAACAAGGCCGAGGGCATGAAGTACACCTCGGTGGCGGCGGACTTCTATGAGCTGGGCATGGGAGAGCCGTACGCGATCTCCGCCGCCCATGGCGACGGCGTGCGCGAGCTGGTCGATGAAGCCATCGAGCTGGCGGTGCAGGAGCGCCCCGAGCTGGCCGAGGAAGCCTCCGACGAGGGCAAGGGCGTCAAGATCGCCATCGTCGGGCGCCCCAACGTGGGCAAGTCGACGCTGGTCAACACGCTGATCGGTGAAGAGCGCGTGATTGCCTTCGACATGCCCGGCACTACCCGCGACGCCATCTATGTGGAGTTCGAGCGTGGCGGCAAGCCCTATACGCTGATCGATACCGCGGGCCTGCGCCGCCGCGGCAAGGTGTTCGAGGCGATCGAGAAGTTCTCGGTGGTCAAGACGCTGCAGTCGATCGCGGATGCCAACGTGGTGATCCTGCTGCTCGATGCGCAGCAGGACATTTCCGACCAGGACGCGCATATTGCCGGCTTTATCGTCGAGTCGGGCCGCGCGCTGGTGGTTGGCGTCAACAAATGGGACGGGCTGGACGGTCATACGCGTGACCGCATCAAGCACGACCTGGAGCGCAAGCTGCAATTCCTGAGCTTTGCGAACATGCATTTTGTGTCGGCGCGCGAGCGCACCGGCATCGGCGCGCTGATGCGTTCGGTCGATGATGCGTATGCGGCGGCGATGGTCAAGCTGCCGACGCCGCAACTGACGCGCGTGCTGCAGGAAGCTGTCGAATTCCAGCAGCCCAAGCGCGTCGGCGCGTCGCGGCCCAAGCTGCGCTATGCGCACCAGGGCGGCTCCAATCCGCCCATCATCGTGGTCCACGGCAATGCCCTGTCGGGCGTGGCGGAGACCTATCGGCGCTACCTGGAAAACCGTTTCCGTGCGGCATTCAAGCTCAAGGGCACGCCCCTGCGCATCGAATTTCGCACGAACAAAAATCCGTACGCCGACTCGAAGGATTGAGTCCGGAATCGGATTCGTGCGGGCCAGTTTTCGTTTGCGTTCGTTTGGAACTGCGGCTAAATTCACGGTAGCAGGGGGTTCCCTGCGCATTGACGCCAACTTGGTACCGTTTTGATCTTTTTTCTGGCGCGTTTTTGCGCCGCCTGACTTGAACCGGGGAGTTCCATCCCCATCATTCACCACTAAACCTATAAATTTGGAGTGTGCCATGAGCAACAAAGGGCAACTGCTACAAGACCCGTTCCTGAACGCGCTGCGCAAAGAGCACGTGCCGGTTTCCATCTATCTCGTCAATGGCATCAAGCTGCAAGGCAATATCGAATCGTTCGACCAGTATGTCGTCCTGCTGCGCAATACCGTGACCCAGATGGTCTACAAGCATGCGATCTCCACTGTCGTGCCGGCGCGCGCGGTCAATTTCCGTGTGGATGATTCCGCCGAGGCGTGATCTGACTGATCTGCCCGAGGGCATCGCGCGGGCGCCAGGCGGCGCCGCATCGATGCCCGGCGCCGGCGTGCCAATGCGCCCGGTGCCGCGCGGCCCGGTGGTTGCCAAGGCGCCCGCCGCTGCCGCCACGTTCCGCACCATGCGGCGGCCTGTCCCGGCAGGGGCCAGGACAGTGTCCGAGATCTGCCATCCTTCCCCCTGAACCCGTATTTCCCTGCGCATTCGCGCCCGCCCTTGGACCCCAGAGCCACCTCAAATACCGCCCCTTCGCGCGCCATCCTCGTCGGCGTCGACTTCGGCAAGCATGATTTCCAGGAAAGCCTCAGCGAACTGGCGCTGCTGACCTCAACCGCCGGCTCGCTGCCGGTGCACACGCTGACGGGCCGCCGCTCGCGGCCGGACCCGGCTTTGTTTATCGGCTCGGGCAAGGCCGAGGAGCTGAAGGAAGCCGCCGATGCGCTGGATGCCGACGTGGTGGTCTTTAACCACGCGCTGAGCCCGGCGCAGCAACGCAACCTGGAGCGCTTCCTGAACCGCCACGTGATCGACCGTACCGGCCTGATCCTGGACATCTTCGGGCAGCGCGCGCAGAGCCACGTCGGCAAGGTGCAGGTCGAACTGGCGCAGGTGCAGTACCGCGCTTCGCGGCTGGTCCGCGCGTGGAGCCACCTCGAGCGGCAGAAGGGCGGCATCGGCATGCGCGGCGGCCCTGGCGAGCGCCAGCTGGAACTGGACCGCCGCATGCTGGACGAGCGCGCCAAGCGGCTCAAGTCCGATCTGTCGCGGCTGCAGCGCCAGCACAGCACGCAGCGGCGGGCACGGGCGCGCAACGACACCCTCAGCATCTCACTGGTGGGCTACACCAATGCGGGCAAGTCGACGCTGTTCAACGCGCTGACCAAGGCCGGCGCGTATGCGGCCAACCAGCTCTTCGCCACGCTCGACACCACCTCGCGCCGGCTGTTCCTGGACGGCCTGGGCAACGTGGTGCTGTCGGACACGGTCGGCTTTATCCGCGACCTGCCGACGCAGCTGGTGGCGGCATTCCGTGCCACGCTGGACGAAACCGTGCATGCGGACCTGCTGCTGCATGTGGTGGATGCATCGAGCCCGGTGCGCCACGAGCAGATCGAGCAGGTCAACCGGGTGCTGGCGGAAATCAACGCCCTCGACATCCCGCAGATCGTGGTGATGAACAAGATCGACGCCGCGCCCGAACTGATGGGCGAGGGCGCGCGCATCGAGCGCGACGAGGACGGCATTCCCACCCGCGTGTTCCTGAGTGCGCGCGAAGGGCTCGGCCTCGACGCGCTGCGCGAGGCCGTGGTCGAGGTGGCGCAATGGCTGGCCAGTCGGCCAGCGGAGCCCCGGCCCTACGATGCGCGCCTGGACGACATGCCGCAGGCTGATGAAGCCGACGGCGGCCGCAATGGCGACGACGCCGACGCGGGGGATTCGCAACGGCCGTAGGCACGGCGGCTTGCCAGAGGCTTGCCGCCATCCGCTCCGTCTCAGTACCAGATGGGCGCCGGTTCTGCCCAATTCCAGTGCGGTTGCCGCCGGGATTGCGCGAATTGGCCAAATGTGGCGCCGATGACTGCTAGAATCCCCCTGTTACAAACTTCCCCGGACCCGTGCACTTCATGCCCCAGTTTCCCCGGAATGCTGATTCGAGCCTGACACCAGGCGGCCGCTTCGCGCTGCGCGCGGGCTGGCAGCGCCTGCGCGCCATCTTCTCGCTGAACGATCCGCGCTGGGGTCGGGATGGGCAGGACGATGACAAGAAGGACGGCCGCGACGACAACCGCCAGCAGAACCAGCGTCCGCAGCAGGATGGCGGCCCGCCGGACCTGGACGAACTGTGGCGCGACTTCAACCGTCGCCTGAACGGCCTGCTCGGCCGCAAGGAAAACGGTGGCGGCGGCAACCAGGGCTTCGGCGGTCCGCGCACGCCGGGCAAGAGCTCGGGCGTCGGCGCCGGCGTGATCGTGGCCGCGGTGGTCGGCATCTGGCTGGCCAGCGGTTTCTTCATGGTGCAGGAAGGCCAGACCGCGGTGATCCTGCAGTTCGGCAAGTTCAAGTATTCAACCGGGCCCGGCATCAACTGGCGCATGCCCTGGCCGGTCCAGTCGGCCGAGGTGGTCAACCTGTCGGCGGTGCGCTCGGTCGAGGTGGGCCGCTCCACCTCGATCAAGGACAGCAACCTGAAAGACTCGTCGATGCTGACGCAGGACGAGAACATCATCGACGTGCGCTTCACCGTGCAGTACGTGATCCAGGACGCCAGCGAGTTCCTGTTCTTCAACAAGACCGACCGCGGTGGCGATGAAGAACTGGTGACGCAGGCGGCCGAAACCTCGGTGCGCGAGATCGTCGGCCGCAACAAGATGGATGCGGTGCTGTACGAAAACCGCGAACAGATCGCGCAGCAACTGGCCAAGTCGATCCAGGCCATCCTGTCGGCGTACAAGACCGGCATTCGCGTGCTGTCGGTGAACGTGCAGAGCGTGCAGCCGCCGGAACAGGTGCAGGCCGCGTTTGACGACGTCAACAAGGCCAGCCAGGACCGCGAGCGTGCCATCAGCGAGGGCCAGGCCTACGCCAACGACATCATCCCGCGCGCCAAGGGCACCGCGGCGCGCCTGAAGGAAGAGTCCGAAGCCTATCGCGCCCGCGTGGTGGCGCAGGCCGAGGGCGATGCGTCGCGCTTCCGTTCGGTACAGGGCGAATACGCCAAGGCGCCGCAGGTGACGCGCGACCGCATCTATCTGGAAACCATGCAGCAGATCTACACCAATTCGACCAAGGTGCTGGTCGACGCGCGCCAGGGCAACAACCTGCTCTACCTGCCGCTGGACAAGCTGGTGGCGCAGGCCGAGGGCCGCGCCACGCCGCAACCGGGCCAGCCCGGCGCGGCGGGCACGCCGGCGCCGGCGCCGGATGCCCCGACGGACAACCGGTCGCGCGAATCGCTGCGCAACCGCGACCGCGACTCGCGCTGAGGAGACCGTCATGAACCGACTGATTTCCTTCGCGATCGGCTTTTTCATCCTGCTGGCCGTGGTCTCGTCCATGCTGTTCGTGGTCGACCAGCGCCAGTACGCCGTGGTGTTCGCCTTCGGCGAGATCAAGCAGGTGGTGCGTGAGCCCGGCCTGCATTTCAAGCTGCCGCCGCCGTTCCAGAACGTGGTGTTCATGGACCGCCGCCTGCAGACCATCGACGTGGCCGCCAACGAGCGTTTCCTGACCGCCGAGAAGAAGAGCATGGTGGTGGACTGGTTCGTCAAATGGCGCATCACCGATCCACGCAAGTTCTTTGTCGCCTTCGGCGGCAACCTGCGTGGCGCGCAGGACCGCATGACGCAGCGTATCGACTCGGTGGCGCGCGAAGAATTTGGCAAGCGCACCGTGGCCGACGTGGTCGCCGGCGAGCGCGAGCAGGTGATGCAGGCAATCCGCAACGGCATGAGCGAGTATGCCAAGTCGGTCGGCGTCGAGATCCTGGACGTGCGCCTGAAGCGTGTCGACCTGCTGCCCGCGATCAGCGAATCGGTGTACCGCCGCATGGAAGCCGAGCGCAAGCGCGTGGCCAACGAACTGCGCTCCACCGGCGCCGCCGAGGGCGAGAAGATCCGCGCCGACGCCGATCGCCAGCGCGAAGTGGTGCTGGCCGAGGCCTATCGCGATGCGCAGGTGATCAAGGGCGAGGGCGATGCCAAGGCATCGCAGATCTATGCCGATGCGTTCGGCCGCGATCCGCAGTTTGCGCAGTTCTGGCGCAGCATGGAGGCCTACCGCAACACCTTCCGCGACAAGCGCGACGTGCTGGTGCTGGAGCCCAACTCCGACTTCTTCCGCTACATGCGTTCCAGCGGTGGCGCTGCCGCCGCGGCCTCCGGCAACGCGGGAGGCAAGCGCTAGCACCGTCGCTTGTCCATGTGGCGAATTGACGAAACCCCGGCTTGCCGGGGTTTTGTCCGGCTGGAGCCATTGCCGTGGAGTGATGGCGCGGGCGCGCGGTGCCCGCAACCTTGTTTTCCCGGGGCAAAGACCCGGCACCTGCAGGCGCTGCGCCCGCGGGCAACCGAATGACTGAGAAGAGATTCACCATGTCCAACCATTGGCTGCTGCCAGAAAACATTGCCGACGTGCTCCCGTCGGAAGCGCGCAAGATCGAGGAACTGCGCCGCCGCATGCTGGACCTGTTCCGCACCTACGGCTACGAGATGGTGATGCCGCCGATGCTCGAATACCTCGAGTCGCTGCTGACCGGTACCGGCCATGACCTGGACCTGCGCACGCTCAAGCTGGTGGACCAGCTGTCGGGCCGCACCATGGGCCTGCGTGCCGATATCACGCCGCAGGTGGCGCGCATCGATGCCCACTTGCTGAACCGTCCCGGCGTGACCCGCCTGTGCTACGCAGGTAACGTGCTGCACGCGCGCCCCGCGGGTTTCCACGCCACCCGCGAGCCGATCCAGATCGGCGCCGAGATCTATGGCCATGCCGGCCTGGAAGCCGACGTCGAGATCCAGGAGCTGATGCTGGCTGCGCTGGCCGCGGCGGGCCTGTCGGAGGTCCGCATCGACCTGTGCCATGCCGGCATCCTGGAAGCACTGCTGGCCGGCCTGCCGTCGATCCGCAAGATCGAGGACGCGCTCTTTGCCGCGCTCGAAACCAAGGACGTGCCCGCCTTGCGCGAGCTGACCGTGGGCATGCCGCAGACCGAACGCGATGCGCTGCTGGCGTTGCCGACGCTGTATGGGGGCGTCGACGTGATCGAGCGCGCCCGCTCGACGCTGCCGGCCAGCCCGGCCATCGGCCGCGCGCTCGACGAACTGGCGGCGCTGGCGGTGCAGGTGCGGGGCGCCAGCGTGAATATCGACTTGTCGGACTTGCGCGGTTACCACTATCACAGCGGTGTGATGTTCGCGGCCTATGTGGCCGGCCTGCCCAATTACGTGGCGCGTGGTGGCCGTTATGACAAGGTCGGCGAGGCCTTTGGCCGGGCGCGTCCCGCCACGGGTTTCTCGCTCGATCTGCGGGAAGTGGCGGCGTTGTCGCCTGTGGAAGTGCGCGCCCAGGCGATTTTTGCGCCTTGGGATGCGGACCCGGCACTCCGCGCCGCCATTTCCGCGCTGCGCGCTACTGGCGAGATCGTGATCCAGTCGCTGCCGGGCCACACCCACGAGCTGGACGAGTTCAATTGCGACCGTCAACTGGTGCGCCAGGGCAACGGCTGGGCCGTGGTGCCGCGCTGACGCATCCATGCCGGGGCGGGCCAAAAACCCGGAATCGCCCGGCAACAAGAGTAGAATACGTTTTTAACCTATTGACCAAAGCAATATGTCCGCATCCGCAGTAGGCCAGGGACGCAATGTCGTCGTGATCGGCACCCAGTGGGGTGACGAAGGCAAAGGAAAAATCGTCGATTGGCTTACCGACCAGGCAAAGGGCGTGGTGCGGTTCCAGGGTGGCCACAACGCTGGCCACACGCTGATCATCGGCGGCAAGAAGACCATCCTCAGGCTGATCCCGTCCGGGATCATGCGTGACGGCACGGTCTGCTACATCGGCAACGGTGTGGTGCTGTCGCCCGAAGCTTTGTTCCGTGAAATCGAAGAACTCGAAGGCGCCGGCCTGCAGGTGCAGAGCCGCCTGCGCATTTCCGAGGCGGCCACGCTGATCCTGCCGTACCACGTTGCCATCGACAAGGCGCGCGAAGCCCGCCGTGGCGCCGCCAAGATCGGCACCACCGGCCGCGGCATCGGCCCGGCCTATGAAGACAAGGTCGCGCGCCGCGCGCTGCGCGTGCAGGACCTGTTCGATCCGCAGCAGTTCGCCGAACGCCTGCGCGAAAACCTGGATTACCACAACTTCATGCTGACCCAGTACCTGGGCGCGGAAGCCGTGGATTTCCAGCAGACCCTGGATGAAGCGCTGGCCTATGCGCCGCGCCTGGCGCCGATGGTCGCCGACGTGTCGGCCGAGCTCTACGCGGTCAACGCCGCCGGCGGCAACCTGATGTTCGAAGGCGCGCAGGGCACGCTGCTCGACGTCGACCACGGCACCTATCCGTTCGTCACCTCGAGCAACTGCGTGGCCGGTGCGGCCGCAGCCGGCGCGGGCGTGGGCCCGGGCCGCCTGAACTATATCCTCGGCATCACCAAGGCCTATTGCACCCGCGTGGGCGCGGGCCCGTTCCCGAGCGAGCTGTACGACAACGACAACCCCTCGCGCCAGGACCCGGTCGGCGTGCGCCTGGCCAACGTCGGCAAGGAATTCGGCTCGGTCACCGGCCGTCCGCGCCGCACCGGCTGGCTCGACGCCGCCGCGCTCAAGCGCTCGGTGCAGATCAACGGCGTGTCCGGCCTGTGCATGACCAAGCTGGACGTACTCGATGGCCTGGAAACCATCAAGCTGTGCGTGGGCTACGAACTCGACGGCAAGACCGTCGACATCCTGCCGCGCGGCTCTGACGCCGTGGCGCGTTGCGTACCGGTCTACGAGGAATTCCCCGGCTGGAACGAGTCCACCTTCGGCGTCAAGGCCTGGGACGCGCTGCCCGAGCAGGCCCGCGTCTACCTGAAGCGCGTGGAAGAAGTGGTCGGCATCCCGATCGACATGATCTCGACCGGCCCGGACCGCGACGAGACCATCCTGCTGCGCCACCCGTACACGGCCTGACCCGCCAGCCGTACGGCTGCAAGCCGCCGCGCCACGAGCGCAGCGGCCCGCCAGAATAAAATCGGCCCGCGCAAGCGGGCCGAGCCATATCGGTCAACCGACCCGAAGATACAAAGAGTAGAACGATGAACCTGCCTACCAACGACGACGAGAACCTGTGGGTCTCCTGGGACGACTACCATCGCCTGATCGCACGCCTGTCGCTGAACGTGCATGAGTCGGGCTGGAAGTTCGACAAGATCCTGTGCCTCGCACGCGGCGGGCTGCGCGTGGGCGACCAGATGTCGCGCATCTTCGACGTGCCGCTGGCGATCCTGGCCACCAGCAGCTATCGCGAGGCCGCCGGCACGCAGCAGGGCGATCTCGACATCGCGCAGTACATCACCATGACCCGGGGCGAGCTGAGCGGCAAGATCCTGCTGGTGGACGATCTGGTCGACTCGGGCATCACGCTGGAGCGCGTGGGCCGCCACCTCAAGGAACGCTACCCGGCGGTGACCGAGGTGCGCTCGGCGGTGCTGTGGTACAAGGCGTGCTCCAAGGTGGAACCCGACTACCACGTGACCTTCCTGGAATCGAACCCCTGGATCCACCAGCCGTTCGAAGAGTACGACACGCTGCGCCCGCACAACCTCGCGGCGTGGCTCAAGCGCGGCAAGCGCGCCAGCCTGCTGGACGACGGCGGGCGCGACTGAGCACCGCCGCCGGCTGCCAGCCGCGGCTCAGTAGCCGACCGTGAAACGCTGGCGCGAATGCGTCGGCGTTTCAATCTCGTCGAGCATCGCGATGGCGTAGTCTTCCATCGAGATCCAGCTCTTGCCTGCCGCGTCGCTCAGCAGGTCGTCCGCGCCGATGCGGAATTTGCCGGTGCGCTCGCCCGGCTCGAACAGCGCGGACGGCGACAGGAAGGTCCAGTCGATCTGCTGCTCGCCGCGCAGCGCGTTCAGGAAGTCCCGGCCGGCCAGTGCCTCGGCCTTGTAGGCGTCGGGAAAGTTCGGGGTGTCGACGAGCTGCACGCCCGGCGCGACGTAAAGGCTGCCGGCACCGCCTACCACCAGCAGGCGCGGCACGCCGGCCTGGCGCACCGCCGAGGTCACCTGTTGCGCGTCCAGCTGCGCAAAGCGCGCGCTGCTGATGACGACATCGTTGCCGGCGAGGGCGGCGGCCAGCGCTGCGCTGTCGGTCGCATCCACATCGCTGGTTGTCACGCCGGCACGCGCGGGCAGCCCGCTCGCCTGGCGCGCAATGGCGGTTACCTGATGGCCGCGGCGCAGGGCTTCGTCGGTCAGGCGCGTGCCAACGCGGCCGGTGGCGCCAATGATTGCGATCTTCATGTTCACTCCTTGTTTCGGTCAGTTGGATATGAAACCGATGTGGTTACACATCGGGGCAAAAAAATCAGCGCTTGCGGCGCTGGCCGCTGCGCTCGACATCGGCAAGCATGCTGGCGATGGTGATGCCCGCGAGGGCATCGTCCATGGCCGCCTGGGCGTGGTCGGCGACCTTGCGCAGCGCCCCCGTGATCTCGCGACCGACCGCGCAGGCTGGATTGGGCGCGCTCTGGTGCAGCGTGATCAGCGCGGTGGTCTCCACCACGCGGAACACCTCCAGCAGCGTGATCGACGCCGCCGCGCGCGCCAGCGTGGCGCCGCCGGTGCTGCCCATGGTGGTGGTTACCAGCCCGGCTTCAGCCAGCTGGCCGACCAGGCGCCGGATCAGCGCCGGGTTGGTGCCGACGCTGCCGGCAATCAGCGATGACGGCACCGGTTCGTCGGAACTGGCCAGCAGGGTGAGGATATGGACGGCGACGGCAAACCGGCTGCTTGTGCTCATGGTGTCGGGTGCAATGTGAAACCATGATAGTTACATATCGACGCCGCCGTCAAGCAGCAGGATGGAACGGCTAGGGAGGAAAATAAGCGGAGCCGTGGCGCGTGCGGCGAAATGGTCCGTGCCGGTCGACTGAATGCCGGAATCGCCACTGAAGCTGTTACACTCCCCGACATTGCCGTACCGTTGTGGTTCGGCTGCCGCGCGGGGTACGGTGCGCGGTTTCACGGACGGGAAAAAACCCGTACGCTCGCAGTTATGACATCGCGGCTGTGCCGCCAAGCAAGGAGTGCAAGTTGCCGGATCTGATGCGCGAAAATGGCGTCAAAAACAAAAAACCCGCAAGGCTCGAAAGCGCTGCGGGTTTTCCGGTGATCTGGTGCCCAGGAGAGGACTCGAACCTCCACAGTGTTGCCACCGCTAGGACCTGAACCTAGTGCGTCTACCAATTCCGCCACCTGGGCAGGTGTCGAAACAACCGAAGCGCTCATTATAGAGAGTGCGAGAATTTTGTCAATTAGTTTCCAGAAAAAATTGAATCAGAACAACTATCCGATCCCCAGCCGGGAAGAAATCCTGGGCGTGCTGAGAACGTCGGGATCTCCCCAGTCGGCAGGCGATATCGCCAAGGCCCTAGCCGTCACGCGCAAGGAGCATGATGGCTTCCAGAAGCGCCTGGCAGCCATGGAGCGCGATGGCCAGATCGAGCTGAACCGCAAGGGCCGCTATGAACTGGCGCACCAGCCCAACTTCGTCATCGGCCGGGTGCAGGGCCACCGCGACGGCTTCGGCTTCCTGATCCGCGACGACGGCGAGGACGACATCTTCCTGCCCGAGCGCGAGCTGCAGAAGGCCATGCACAACGACCGCGCTCAGGTGCGCGTGGTGGGCTACGACCGGCGCGGACGCCCCGAAGGGCAGATCGTCGAGATCATCGAGCGCGCCAACCGTTTTGTCATCGGTCGCCTGCTCAGTGAAGGCGGCGTACTGGTGGTTGCGCCTGAGGACAAGCGCATCAGCCAGGACATCCTGATCCCGCCCAAGGCGCAGGGCAAGGCACGGGTGGGGCAAGTGGTCAGCGTCGAGCTGATCGAATTCCCCGACCGCTATGTGCAGCCGGTGGGCCGCGTGGTGGAGGTGCTGGGCGACATCGACGATCCCGGCATGGAGATCGAGATCGCCGTGCGCAAGTACGGCGTGCCGCATGCGTTCTCGCCGGCCGCTGCCCAGGAAGCCTCCGAACTGCCCGACGAGGTGCGCCAGGCCGACCTGGACCACCGCATCGACCTGCGCGACATCCCGCTGGTCACCATCGATGGTGAAGACGCGCGCGACTTCGACGACGCGGTCTATTGCGAGCCGGTCAGGATCGGCCGTGCCAAGGGCTGGCGCCTGATCGTGGCGATCGCTGACGTGTCGCACTACGTGCGTCCGGGCACGCCGCTCGACGGCGATGCGCTGGACCGGGCCACCTCGGTCTATTTCCCGCGCCGCGTGATCCCGATGCTGCCGGAGAAGCTGTCCAACGGGCTGTGCTCGCTCAACCCGCACGTCGACCGGCTGTGCATGGTGTGCGATGCCGTGATCACCGCCAAGGGCGAGCTTAAGGGCTACCAGTTCTACCCGGCGGTGATGCATTCGACGGCGCGTCTGACCTACAACGAGGTCTGGTCGGTGCTGTCCAATACCAAGGGTCCCGAGGCGCACAAGCGCAGCGAGCTGGTGCCGCACCTGCAGAACCTGTATGAGCTGTTCCAGGTCCTGCTCAAGGCGCGGCGCGCGCGCGGCGCGATCGACTTCGATACCACCGAGACCTATATCGTCTGCAATGCGCAGGGCAAGATCGAGCAGATCCTGCCGCGCACGCGCAACGACGCGCACCGGCTGATCGAGGAATGCATGCTGACCGCCAACGTGTGCGCGGCCGATTTCCTCGAACGCTTCAAGCACCCGGCGCTGTACCGCATCCACGCGGGCCCGAGCGAGGAAAAGCTGAAGAACCTGCGCGAGTTCCTGCGCACCGCCGGCCTGTCGCTCGGCGGCGGCGACAAGCCGCAGGCGTCGGACTACGCTGAGGTGATGGACAAGATCAAGTCCCGCCCCGACGCGCCGATGCTGCAGACCATGCTGCTGCGCTCGATGCAGCAGGCGGTGTACAGTCCGGACAATATCGGCCATTTCGGCCTGGCGTACGAGGCCTACGCGCACTTCACCAGCCCGATCCGGCGCTACCCCGACCTGCTGGTGCACCGCGCGATCAAGGCAGTGCTGGCGCATACCAAGTACCAGCCGGCCTTTGCCCACGGCACCGAGCTGAACACGGCGATCTCGCCGAAGGCGCGCCGGCTGCAGGCCAAGGACGCCGAGCAGAAGGCGGAACTGACCGCCGCGCGCGCCCGGCGCAACGAGGCCATCTGGGACGAGCTGGGCCTGCACTGTTCGGCCAACGAGCGCCGTGCCGACGAGGCCTCGCGCGATGTCGAGGCCTGGCTCAAGTGCTACTTCATGCGCGACAAGCTGGGCAGCGACTATGCCGGCACGGTCAGCGCCGTGACCTCGTTCGGCATCTTCGTGCAGCTCGACGAGCTCTACGTCGAGGGCCTGGTCCACGTGACCGAGCTGGGCAGCGACTACTTCCAGTACGACGAGGCCCGCAACGAACTGCGCGGCGAGCGCACCGGCATCCGCTACCGGCTCACCGACCGCGTGCGCGTGCAGGTGTCGCGCGTCGATCTCGATGCGCGCAAGATCGACTTCCGCCTGGTGCAGGAACCCTCGGCCAAAACGCTGCGCGGGCGTCCGACGGGGACCGAGGCTCAGCCGCGCGTGCCCGCCGCCCATGCGGTGCCGGCGCGCAAGAAGGGCCGCCAGCTGGCGGCGCTGCTGGGGGGCTCGTCCAAGCCGGAAGAATCGTTCGACGAGACGCTCGACCGCGTGATCGAAGAGCAACCGGTGTTCGAGGCGGTGATCACGCCGCTCAAGCCGCATGTGAAGACCGGCGGCAAGCCGGGCAAGCGCGCGGCCAAGCCCAAGCCCGCGCACCTGGAAAAGCCGCGCAAGCCGGCCTCCAAGGCGCGCCCGGCCAAGCCGGCGGGCAAGACCGCCGCCAAGCGCACGCCGCACAAGCGCTAGCCGATTGCCGTCGGATCGCCGTCCCCGCACGCGCGGGGACGGTGGCCGGGCGGGTACAATCGCGCCCATGGCTAAACAAAAACTCCTGATCGGCTTTCACGCCGTGACCGCGCGCCTGCGGCAAGATCCCAAAGGCGTGTCCGACATCTACATAGAATCCGCCCGCCGCGACCGGCGCATGCAGGACTTCGTGCGCCTGGCCGAAAGCCTCGGCGTGCGCCTGCATCCGGTCGATGCCGAGCGCCTGCGCGGGATGGCCGGCACCGACCGCCACCAGGGCGTGGTGGCGCGTGCCGAAGACGTGGCCCTGGCGCTGAACCTGGATGAATTGCTGGATGGCATCGAAGGCACGCCGCTGCTGCTGGTGCTGGATGGCGTGACCGACCCTCACAACCTGGGCGCGTGCCTGCGGGTGGCCGACGGTGCCGGCGCGCATGCCGTGATCGCGCCCAAGGACCGCAGCGTCGGCCTGAACGCCACCGTGGCCAAAGTCGCCAGCGGCGCGGCCGAAACCGTGCCGTACATCACCGTGACCAACCTGGCCCGCACCCTGCGCGAACTGCAGGAGCGTGGCATCTGGGTGATCGGCACCGCCGACGGCACCGAGAAGTCGCTGTACGACATCGATTTCAAGGGCCCGACCGCGATCGTGATGGGCGCCGAAGGCGAGGGCATGCGCCGCCTCACGCGCGAAACCTGCGACGAGCTGGTCGGCATCCCGATGGCCGGCGGCGTGGAAAGCCTGAACGTGTCCGTGGCCAGCGGCGTGTGCCTGTACGAGGCCGTGCGTCAGCGGCGCCTGCCGCGCTGAGACCATGGCCGACGATTCCCTTCTGCAGGCACTCCCGGGGCTAGAGGAAGCGCGTCGGCTGATCGACGGCGCCAGCAACATCTTCGTGCTGACCGGGGCCGGTATTTCCGCCGAATCCGGAGTGCCGACCTTCCGCGACGCCATGACCGGGCTGTGGGAACAGTTTGATCCGGAAGAGCTGGCCAGCGAGGCGGCCTATCGCCGCCAGCCCGCGCTGGTGTGGCAGTGGTACCTGCACCGGCGCGAGCTGGTTGCGGCGGTGAAGCCGAACCCGGCGCACCATGCGCTGGTGGCGCTGGCCGCGCGGAAACCGGTCACGCTGGTGACGCAGAACGTCGATGGCCTGCACCAGCGCGCCGGCAGCGCCGGCGTGATCGAACTGCACGGCAACCTGTTCGCCAACAAGTGGCTGGACGGATGCGGCCGCTGCAGCGAGGCGACCGCGCTGCCCGGCATGCCGCCGCGCTGCAACCTGTGCGGCGCGATGATGCGGCCTGGCGTGGTGTGGTTCGGCGAAGACCTGCCGCGGGTGGCGCGCTACCGCGCCGAGCATGCCGCGCAGACCTGCGACTTGTGCCTGGTGGTCGGGACCTCGGGGCTGGTGTACCCGGCGGCGGGGCTGCCGGGGCTGGCGCGCGAGCATGGCGCGCCGGTGATCGTGGTCAATCCGCAGCCGTCGGCGCTGGACCAGACCGCGGATATCGTGCTGTCGGCCGCGGCGGGCGCCTGCCTGCCGCACCTATGGCCGCAGCCGGCGCCAGCGGCCGGCTGAAGCGCAGGTCCGGGCGTGGCGACGCCCGTGCGTGCCGCGCTTATTGCGCAATCTCGGCGATCAGCTTTTCCAGCTTGACCGCATCCGCGGCAAACAGGCGGATGCCTTCGGCCAGCTTTTCCGTCGCCATCGCGTCTTCGTTCAACTGCCAGCGGAACGACGGCTCGTCCGCGGTGACGCGGGCGATATTGGCGGCCTGGGCCTGGTCCACCGACAGCTTGTGCACCACCGGGCCCTGGGCGCCGGCCAGCTGTTCCAGCAGTTCCGGGCTGATGGTCAGCAGGTCGCATCCAGCCAGCGACAGGATCTGCGCGGTGCTGCGGAAGCTGGCGCCCATCACCTCGGTGGGATAGCCGAACTTCTTGTAATAGTCGTAGATCTGGCGCACCGAACGCACGCCGGGATCGTTGTCGCCGCCGTTGGCGGTCGCGTCCCATTGTTCGCCCGCCTGTTTCTTGTACCAGTCGAAGATGCGGCCGACGAACGGCGAGATCAGCTGCGCGCCGGCTTCGGCGCAGGCCACTGCCTGCACCAGCGAGAACAGCAGCGTCATGTTGCAGCGGATGCCGTCGCGCTGCAGGATCTCGGCGGCGCGGATGCCTTCCCAGGTGGAGGCGATCTTGATCAGCACGCGCTCGCGCGCGATGCCGCGCTGCTCGTACAGCTGGATCAGGTGGCGCGCCTTGTTGACGGTGGCGGTGGTGTCGAACGACAGGCGCGCATCGACCTCGGTCGAAACGCGGCCCGGCACGATCGCGAGGATCTCGAGGCCAAAGGCGATCAGCACTTCGTCCATCACCGCGTCGACGCCGCCGTTGCCGTGGTGGTCCTGCACCGCGCGCTCCAGCAGGTGGCGGTATTCGGGTTTCTGCACCGCCTTCAGGATCAGCGACGGGTTGGTGGTCGCGTCCTGCGGCGTGTACTGCTTCATCAGCTGGAAGTCGCCGGTATCGGCCACCACCGTGGTGAACTGCCTGAGTTGTTCGAGCTGGTTCATGGTCGCTAGGTCGTCTGCTTGTGCGTCTGCAAAAATCGATTGCCGGCTTCGGGGGGAGCGCACGGCACCCGGTCTGGCCCATTGTACCGTCGCGGCCGTCGCCGGCGTGACCCGCCGCCGCAATCCGCTACACTACGCGTTTCCGTGCGACACGCACTCTCGTGTCCGGGTAGCTCCAACGTAAGGAGCATCGACCTTTGTTGGGACAAGGATAGGGCCTCGGCCCGATCCGTCCAATCCCAACCATTACTTGCTTCGACAAGCCTGGCCGGTAAAGCCGGGGGAGTCCGATATGTTGTGCGAAGGCCGGTGTACTGGCTGACGCACAGCTTGCTTTTGCTGGATGGATTTCCAGCCATTGCCCAAGGGCGGGGACGCTCGCCTTTGGGCGAGTTCTCTGTAAACGCCCCTCCACGGAGGGTGCGGGCGGGTGTGCAACGGCAATTTTGTTGCGTAAACGCCACATAGCTTTAAACTGGTCCGGATTGGATCGGCGCTACGCCATTGGGACGGTGGTTGGCGCTCGCAAGAGCTCGGCCGTCGTCAAGTGCTCGCTCGTATTCGGGCACATGAGTAAGGAAGTGAGGTCCCGGAGCCGAAGGCTCCATGCGTTATTGTTCGGTCGAGTACGCCCGTGCGGGTGCCTCGATAGAGAACCTGCCATGCGACTGGTAGTAGCCTAGGGAGACATGCGTCACTGGTAACGGTGAGGTGTGAAGCTCTTCTGACAATGTAGCCCCCGCAAGGGTGCTCAGGGGCCGTGAGGTCCGTGGGTAGCAGACCGAAGTAGCATCGGTCGAGGAGCTAGGCTGACTGGTAAGGGCAACATATGTGAACTGCTGATAAACGTCGTGAGTAGTACGGTGCTTACGCTACTAAGTGGCACTAACCAAAATGGTATGTGGTCGGTTATCCCGCTGGAAACTCGGGATACGTCGTCAGTAGACCATCGGCGAAGAGGCAGGTCCTAACCCAGTCTTGTAACGCGTGGGGAACGTGGTAAGCCCGTATGGCTGCCGGAGTGCTGTACGACTCAGGCAGGCGAACCGTAAGGAACGCTGTCGGCTGTGCGGGTATGGGAGGTTGGAAAAAGCGAATGCCGGGCTGTAATGGCTCGGATAGGGGTTGAAACATCATCCCACGCGAAAGCGGGCAGACTTCCAACTGGTCTTCTCGTCGCAAGACGGCTGACTAAACTCGCTTGTTTAATTTTTCTTCCCTTGAGGGACAACCTGTCCCTCAAGGGGCATGTTGTCTCTCGATGTTGGGGAAGATCCTCAAGATAGGAGGGCAGCATGGAAGCATTGATCCGCAAGGATGAATCTGCGCCTTCCGGCGTACCGCAAAGATGGGGCGACATTGATTGGCGCCGCGTCGACCGGAACGTTCGGGTAATGCAGATTCGAATTGCGAAGGCAACACAGGAAGGGGATTGGCGCAGGGTAAAAGCCTTGCAAAGGTCCCTGACCCGCTCGTGGTCCGCCAAGGCATCGGCGGTGCGGCGAGTGGCGATGAACCAAGGTGCGCGGACGGCGGGAGTCGATCGCGTAAAGTGGGAAACGTCTGAAGCCCGGTGGGAAGCCATCGGGAGGTTGAAGCGCCGGGGGTACAGGCCACGGCCTTTACGGAGGGTCTACATCCCCAAGTCGAATGGGAAGAAGCGCCCTCTGGGCATTCCGACCCTGCACGACCGAGCCATGCAGGCGCTGTATCTGCTGGCGCTGGAACCGGTGTCCGAAGGGACGAGCGATCCAAACTCTTACGGGTTTCGGATCAATCGCTCGACTCACGATGCCATGTCTCAGCTATTCGTATCCCTATCCCAGAAGGCTTCGGCCCAATGGGTGCTGGAAGCGGATATCAAGGGGTGCTTCGACCATATCAGTCACGACTGGCTGGAACGCAATGTCCCGATGGACAAAGCAATCCTTCGGAAGTGGTTGAAGGCTGGCGTGGTATTTCAGGGCCAGTTTCAGGCGACCGACGCTGGAACACCGCAGGGAGGAATCATCTCCCCGACTCTGGCAAACGTGGCACTGAATGGATTGGAACGACAACTGGAGGAGTTCTTCCGAACTAAGCTGGGCGTCGCCAAAACAAAGAAGCTCAAAGTAAATGTTGTGCGCTATGCGGACGACTTCGTGATCACCGGTAATACGCCGGAGGTGTTAGAAAACGAAGTGAAGCCGTGGGTAGAACGGTTCCTTGCAGTACGGGGGCTGACGCTATCGACGGAGAAAACGCGGATCGTCAATATCGCTGACGGCTTTGACTTTCTGGGGTGGAATTTCCGGAAGTATTCGGGAAAGCTGCTCATCAAGCCAGGCAAGAAGAACGTGAAAGCGTTCTACAGCAAGGTGAAGGAGGTCATCAGTGCAAACAAGACGGTCAAGCAGGAGAAATTGATTCGACTGCTGAACCCGATGCTATGGGGCTGGGCGCAGTATCACTGCCCGGTGGTAGCGAAGGCGGCGTTCACCCGAATGGAAAACCTGATTTTTAGGGCTCTATGGAGGTGGGCAAAACGGCGACATCGAGGGAAGAACTCCGAATGGGTGCGAAAGAAGTATTACGCCTCAGTTGGGGATCGGAACTGGGTGTTCGGAACCACTGCTGTGAACAAGGCAGGTGAACGCTACTGGATGGAGTTGTATTCGATTCCGAGTACGCTCATCCGGCGGCACAAGAAGGTGCGGGCGGACTACCATCCCTTCGACCCGGCGCAGGAGATGTATGGTGAGAAATTGCGACAGGAACGCATGGCAGATCGCATGTCGTACCGTAAGCAATGGGCAAAGCTGTACGTTTCTCAGCGGGGCTTGTGCGCGGTGTGTCAAGGCGCGTTGAACGACGAGACTGGATGGGATGACCATCACATCGAACCCCGGATTCTTGGGGGTTCAGATGCTCTAGGAAATCGCGTATTGCTGCACCCCGATTGCCATGTCCAAGTTCATCACTACGGTAAAATTGCTGTGAAACCGGTGTTTGAATAAGTTCAATCACTTTGTAAAGGCTTGAGCCGTATGCGGGGAAACTCGCACGTACGGTTCTTAGGGGGGAGGAGTCCAGTGATGGACTTCTCCTACCCTCCCCCAACGCAATCTGGCTGTTGTCATGACTCAGGATGAACTCAAGGCGCTGGTCGCGCAAGCCGCCGCCGACTACGTGAAGCAGGAAGTGCCCGAAGGTGCCGTGCTCGGCGTAGGCACCGGCTCCACCGCCAATCTTTTCATCGACGCCGTGGCGGCGTTCAAGGAGCGCTTCGCGGGTGCGGTGTCGAGCTCCGAGGCTTCCACGCGGCGCCTGCAGCAGCACGGCTTCAAGGTGCTGGACCTGAACGAGGTTGACGAGATCCCGGTCTATGTCGACGGCGCCGACGAGATCGACGCCAGCGGCGCCATGATCAAGGGCGGCGGCGGGGCGCTCACGCGCGAGAAGATCGTCGCTTCGGTGGCCAGGCGCTTCGTCTGCATCGCCGACGGCAGCAAGCTGGTCCAGACCATGGGCAACTTCCCGCTGCCGGTCGAGGTGGTGCCGATGGCACGTGCCGCGGTGGCGCGCAAGCTGCAGGCGCTCGGCGGCCAGCCGCGCCTGCGCATGACCAAGGAAGGCGGCATCTACAAGACCGACAACGGCAATGTGATCCTCGACGTGGCCGGGCTGAAGATCGACGATCCGCGCGGCCTGGAGCAGACCGTCAACCAGGTGCCCGGCGTGGTCACGGTGGGGCTGTTCGCGCTGCGTGGCGCCGACGTGCTGCTGCTCGGCACCGGCGACGGCGTGCAGCGCACGGACTACTGAGCCGACGCCCGCTGCCAAACAAAATGGGGTGCCTCAGGCACCCCTTTTTTTTGCTGGCCGGCGCGGATCAGGCCTGCGGCGGCACGTAGCCCTGGGCCTGGTCGGCGCCTTCGCCGAAGAAGTACTTCTCGGTCTGCTTGAGCAGGTACTGGCGCGCGCGCGCATCGGCCATGTTCAGGCGGTTCTCGTTGATCAGCATGGTCTGGTGCTTGAGCCAGCCGGCCCAGGCTTCCTTCGACACGTTCTGCCAGATCTTCTTGCCCAGTTCGCCGGGCAGCGGCGGGAAGTCGAGGCCTTCGGCTTCCTTGTTCAGCTTGATGCAATGGACCGTGCGGGCCATGGGGACTCCTTGGAATGTTCGTGAGAGCTTCGGCGCTGGCGCTATTGTAGCCAAGCGGGGCAGCCGGCCGCGGCACAGCGGCGATTGCCCCTACGGCTTCACAGTTTTTTCATCAGCACCATCGACTTGCGCTGCCAGTTGTAGAGCTTGCGCTTGTCCTCGGGCAGGTCGTCGACGGTGGCGTGGACGAAACCGCGCTTGAGGAACCAGTGCTCGGTGCGGGTCGTCAGCACGAACAGGCGCTCCAGGCCCAGCGCGCGGGCGCGGCGCTCGATGCGCTTGAGCAGGCGCTCGCCGTCGCCGGTGCCCTGGGCTTCCTGCGATACCGTCAGGCAGGCCATCTCGCCCATGTTCTCGCGCGGGTAGTCGTACAGCGCGGCGCAGCCGAACAGTACGCCGTCGTGCTCGATCACCGAGAAGTTGGCGATATCGCGCTCGATCAGGTGGCGTCCGCGCGGCACCAGCGTGCCGTCCTGCTCCAGCGGCGCGATCAGCTGCACGATGCCACCGACGTCGTCCAGCGTGGCCTCGCGCAGGCTTTCCAGGTCGGTGTCGGACAGCATGGTGCCGACGCCGTCGTGCAGGAACAGTTCAAGCAGCACGGCGCCGTCGAGCGAGTAGGGGATCAGGTGCGCACGCGGCACGCCGCCCTTGAGCGCCTTGACCAGGTGCTGCAGGTAGTTGGCCACGTCCGGCGGCAGGTGGTTGTTCTGCAGCCGCTCCACCGCGGTGCGCAACGACATTTCCTGCATCATCTTGCCGACCGGATCGGGCACGCCCGGCACCTCGGTGATGAAGATCAGCTTGTCGGCCTTGAGCGCGGTGGCGGTGGCGCTGGCCACGTCTTCCATCGACAGGTTGAAGGCCTGGCCGGTGGGCGAGAAGCCCAGCGGCGACAGCAGCACCACCTTGCCGTGCGACAGCGACATGCGCACGGATTCGGCGTCGATCTTGCGCACCAGCCCGGTGTGCTGGTAGTCGGTGCCGTTGACGATGCCGACCGGGCGCGCGGTGACGAAGTTGCCGGAGATCACCGACAGCTGGGCGCCGGCCATCGGCGTGTTGGGCAGGCCCTGGCTGAATGCGGCCTCGATGTCCAGGCGCAGCTCGCCGGCGGCTTCCTTGGCGCATTCGAGCGCGGCGTTGTCGGTCACGCGCACGCCCTCGACAAATTGCGATTCGACATGGCGCAGCGCCAGCTGCTCTTCCACCTGCGGGCGCGAGCCGTGCACCAGCACGATCTGCATGCCCATCGCGTGCAGCAGCGCGACGTCGTTGACCAGCGCATTGAGCACGCCCGACTTGACCAGCTCGCCGGCGAAGGCGATCACGAAGGTCTTGCCGCGGAAGGCATGGATATACGGCGCCACCATGCGCAGCCAGTCGACGAACTGCTGGTGGTCAGGGCCGCTTCGATCCGCATCGGCGGTGACCGGTACGGGAGAGGCCGGGGCGGGGGCGGGGAGTTCGGCCGCGGCGGGCGGCTCGGCCTGCGCCGGTGCGGCGGCGGCCGAGGATGCGGACGGGGAGGCAGGCGCCGTCTGCGGCGCGTCGGTTCTGGCGTTCATCCCGCGGATTATAATCCCGGCCAATGTCAGAACAACGCCCCGTCAAGCCCAAACCACCGGTTGCGCCGCGCCAGCGCGCCGGTGCCGGTCAGCCCGCTGCCCCCGTCCAATCCCGCCCGGCCTCCGGCCCGGCCCGGCAGCAGGCCGGCCCCGCCCGGCCTGCCGGTGCGCGGCCGCCCGGCGACGGCGGGCCGCGCCAGCCGCGCGGCGCGCGACCGCCGCGTCCGGTCAACCCGCTGCCGCCGATCACCTTCCCCGAGGCCCTGCCGGTATCGGCTCGCCGCGACGAGATTGCCGCGGCGCTGCTGGCCAACCAGGTGGTGATCGTTTCCGGCGAGACCGGTTCCGGCAAGACCACGCAGCTGCCCAAGATCTGCCTGTCGATCGGGCGCGGCCCCGGCCGCGAGGGCGGGGGGCTGATCGGCCACACCCAGCCGCGCCGCATCGCCGCCACCTCGACCGCCAAGCGCATCGCACAGGAACTCGGCACGCCGCTGGGCGAGCACGTCGGCTACCAGGTGCGCTTCAACGACACCATGTCGTCGGGGGCGTCGGTCAAGCTGATGACCGACGGCATCCTGCTGGCCGAGACCCAGAACGACCCGCTGCTGCGCGCCTACGACACGCTGATCATCGACGAGGCGCACGAACGCAGCCTGAACATCGACTTCCTGATCGGCTACCTGCGCCAGATCCTGCCGAAGCGGCCGGACCTGAAGGTGATCATCACCTCGGCCACCATCGATGCGCAGCGCTTTGCCCAGCATTTCGCCTCGGGCGACAAGCCAGCGCCGGTGATCGAGGTCAGCGGCCGCTTGTACCCGGTGGAAGTGCGTTACCGTCCGGTCACCGAGGACGTGCCTGCGGGCGCGCCGCGCAGCCCGCAGGCACGCGAGCGCGACCTGTATGACGGCATTGTCGAGGCGGTCGACGAGCTGTGCCGCGTCGGCCCGGGCGATGTGCTGGTGTTCCTGCCCGGCGAGCGCGAGATCCGCGAGGCCGCCGAGGCGCTGCGCAAGCACCACCCGCCGCATACCGAGATCTTGCCGCTGTTCGCGCGGCTGTCGGTGCAGGAGCAGGAGCGGGTGTTCAAGCCGTCGAACGCGCGCCGCATCGTGCTGGCGACCAATGTCGCCGAAACCTCGCTGACGGTGCCGGGCATCCGCTACGTGGTCGATACCGGGCTGGCGCGCGTCAAGCGCTACTCGTACCGCAACAAGGTCGAGCAGCTGCAGGTCGAGGCGATCTCGCAGGCCGCCGCCAACCAGCGCGCCGGCCGCTGCGGCCGGGTGGCCAACGGCGTCTGCATCCGGCTGTACGAGGAGTCCGATTTCACCGGCCGGCCGCGCTTTACCGACCCCGAGATCCTGCGCTCGTCGCTGGCCGCGGTGATCCTGCGCATGAAGGCGCTGCGGCTAACCGATATCGAGGCGTTTCCGTTCATCGAGCCGCCGCTGGGCCGCGCGGTGGCCGACGGCTACCAGCTGCTGCAAGAGCTTGGCGCCGTCGACGACGCCAACCAGCTGACGGCCACCGGCCGCCAGCTGGCCAAGCTGCCGCTCGATCCGCGCGTGGCGCGCATGATCCTGGCCGCGCGCGAGCACCAGTGCCTGCGCGAGGTGCTGATCATCGCCAGCGCGCTGTCGGTGCAGGACCCGCGCGACCGCCCGCAGGAGGCGCAGGAAGCCGCCGACCAGGCCCATCGCAAGTTCATGGACGAGAAGTCCGAGTTCCTGGGTTGGGTCAGGCTGTGGAAGTGGTTCGAGGACGCGGTCGCGCACAAGAAGTCCAACCGCCAGCTGCAGGACCAGTGCCGTGCGCACTTCCTGTCGCACCTGCGGCTGCGCGAGTGGCGCGACGTGCATTCCCAGCTGCTGACCACGGTGACCGAACAGGGCTGGCGCCTGAACGAGAGCGAACCGACTTACGAGCAGGTGCACAAGGCGCTGCTGACCGGCCTGCTCGGCAATGTCGGCTGCCGCATCGAGGACGGCGACGGCAAGGGCCGCGAGTACCTGGGCGCGCGCGGCATCAAGTTCCACCTGTGGCCGGGTTCGCTGATCGCGCGCAAGGTCGGGCGCTGGATCGTCGCGGCCGAGCTGGTCGAGACCAGCCGGCTGTTCGCGCGCACGCTGGCGCGCATCGAGCCGGAATGGCTGGAGCAGGTGGGCCGCCACCTGCTCAAGGTCAGCTGGAGCGATCCGCACTGGGAAAAGAAGGCCGGGCAGGTCCTGGCGCTGGAGCGCGCCACGCTGTACGGGCTGGTGGTCTACCAGCACCGCCGCGTGCACTACGGGCCGATGAACCCGCGCGAGGCGCGCGAGCTCTTTATCCGCCGCGCGTTGGTCGAGGGCGAGTTCGATACGCGGCTGCCGTTCTACGCGCACAACCAGCGCCTGGTGCGCGAGATCGAGAACCTCGAGCACAAGTCGCGGCGCCAGGACGTGCTGGTCGACGACGAGCTGATCTACGCGTTCTACGACCGCGCGATTCCGGCCGACATCTGCAAGCAGGCTGCGTTCGAGCAGTGGTACCAGGCCGAGAGCGCGAACGACCGCAAGCTGCTGTACCTGAACCGCGACGAACTGATGCGGCATGAGGCGGCGGGCATCACCACCGACCTGTTCCCTAAGACCATGACCGTGGCCGGCGTGGACATGGGGTTGAGCTACCACTTCGAACCCGGCAGCCATCGCGACGGCGTGACACTGACCGTGCCGCTGTACGCGCTCAACCAGGTGCGCCCGGAGCGGGCGGACTGGCTGGTGCCCGGCATGATCAAGGAAAAGGTGCACCTGCTGCTCAAGTCGCTGCCGCAGAAGCTGCGCCGCCACTGCGTGCCGCTGCCCGAGTATGCCGCGGGCTTTGTCGCGCGCCAGCCGTTTGGCGAGGGCGAACTGCTGGACGTGCTGATCGCCGATATCCGCGAACAGACCGGCACCATGGTCCGGCGCGCGGACTTCAAGCTGGAAACGCTGCCGGCGCACCACGCCATGAACTTCAAGGTGGTCGACGAGCACGGGCGCCAGCTCGACATGGGCCGCAACCTGGCCCAGCTGCGCGCCGAGCTGGGCGGGCAGGCGCAGCAGTCGTTCCAGCGGGTGGCCGCGCAAGCCGCGGCACAGGCCGCCACCCGGGCGCCGGACCAGGCGCCGGACCAGGCGCGACAGCCGGCGCCGGCGCTGGCCGCGGCGGAGCCCGGCAAGTACGAAGGCCTGACCGGCTGGAGCTTCGGCGAGCTGCCGGAACTGCTCGAGATCCGCAAGGGCAGCCAGACGCTGTTCGGCTACCCGGCGCTGGTCGACCGCGGCACGCATTGCGACGTCGAAGTCTTCGACGATCCGCAGGAAGCCGCCCGCATCCACCACCTCGGGCTGCGCCGGCTGTTCGCGCTGCAGCTGCGCGAGCAGGTCAAGTTCATCGAAAAGAACATCCCCGGGCTGCAGCAGATGGCGATGCAGTACATGACGCTGGGCACGCAGGAGATGCTGCGCGAGCAGATCGTGATGCTGGCGCTGGAGCGCGCCTGCATGCAGGCGCCGCTGCCGCGCAACGAGGCCGAGTTCAATGCCCGCAAGGACGAAGGCCGTACCCGGCTGTCGCTGCTGGCGCAGGAAATTGCCCGGCTGGTGGGCGCCATCCTTGCCGAATACGCCGGGCTGCCGCGCAAGCTGCTGCAGGCCAAGCCGTTCCCCGCGGCCCATGCGGACATGGAGGCCCAGCTCGGCCGGCTGATGGGCAAGCGCTTTGTCGACGAAACCCCGTACTCGCAGCTGGTCCATTTCCCGCGCTACCTGAAGGGCATCGCCATGCGCGTGGACAAGCTCAAGGGCGATCCGGCCCGCGATAGCCAGCGCCTGCAGGAGATGGTGCCGCTGGTGCAGCAGTGGCAGCGTGCCGAAAAGCAGCTGCGCACCCAGGGCCGCGGTGGCGAGGACGCGCGGCTGGAGGAATTCCGCTGGATGCTGGAAGAACTGCGCATCGCCTTGTTCGCCCAGGAGCTGCGCACGCCGGTGCCGATGTCGGTCAAGCGGCTGCAAAAGGTGTGGGAATCGATGCAGCGCTGAGGTTCGCGCGCGGCTACGGCAGTAAATGGTTGTGCAATGGTCGTACCGGCGCAACGATCTGCTAAATTCTTGTCCGCCGTCAGCTGGGACGTCAGCGGAATTCAACGCCAAAACGTTAGAATCGCCGATTCAGTTCTTCTTGTAGCGGGTCTTATGTTCGCATTGCGGCGGTTGGTGGCTGGTGGGATCACGGTGGGCGCGCTCGCGCTGGGCCTGATGGCGGCCCCGGCTTGGGCGGAAGTGGTGGTGATCCTCAATTCGGGTGATGCCACCGTCACGCTGATCGACAAGGATACGCAGAAGGTGCTGGAAACCTTCCCGATCGGCAAGGAGCCTCACCACCTGATCGCCACGCCGGACGACAAAGCCCTGATCGTCGCCAACGCGGTCGGCAACGACCTCGTGTTCCTGGATCCGGTCACCGGCAAGGTCCAGCAGCGCGTGGCCAATGTCGACGACCCTTATCAAATCGGCTTCTCGCCGGACCAGAAGTGGTTTGTCGCCACCGGCAACCGGCTCGACCGCGTCGACTTGTACCGCTGGGACGGCAAGACACTGAAGCTGGCCAAGCAGTTTGCGCTGGCCAAGACACCCAGCCATATCGCGTTTACCGCCGACAGCCGCATCGCCTTTGTCACGCTGCAGGACTCCAACGAAGTGGCTGCCATCGACCTGGTCACGCAGAACGTGATGTGGCGCATGGAAACCGGTTCGGCGCCGGCGGGGATCTGGGTCACGCCGGATCAGAAATACCTGCTGGTCGGCATGACCGGCGCCGATTACGTGGCCGTGATCGACTGGCGCACGCGCACCGTGGTCAAGCAGATCCAGACCGGCAAGGGCGCGCATAACTTCCGCGCCGTCGGCGACCGGCGCCACCTGTTCCTCAGCAACCGCGTCACCGGCAGCATCAGCATCATCGACCAGCAGACGCTGAGCAAGGTCGGCGACATCACCGGTTTGCCGCCGGGCCCGGATGACATGGAACTGACCGCCGACGGCAAGACCCTGTGGGTGACCTTCCGCTGGGCGCGTTCGGTCGGGCTGGTCGATGTGGCCAGCCGCAAGCTGGTCAAGACCGTGCGGGTCGGGCGCTCGCCGCATGGCATCTATTTCCGCACGCGCGCACCGCTGTACTAAAACGGAAGTCAGGCAGGGCCAGGCACCATGGACCAGATCAAGGCATCGCGGCGCGTACGGCTGGGCCGCTGGCTAGCCGGGCTGGCGCTTGCCTGCAGCCTGCCGGGTGCGCCGCAGGCGGCCGACGCCGCCAGGCCGGGCGCCAGGGCATGCCAGGCCGGCACGCTTTACCTGACCTTCGACACCGGCAGCATGAGCCAGGCACAGCTGATCGCCGATACCCTGCGGCGCCACCAGATCCGCGCCACCTTCTTCCTGGCCAACGAGCCGACGGTGCGCAAGGACAGTTCGCTCGACCCGTCGTGGGCCCCGTACTGGAAGTCGCTGGTGGCCGACGGCCACGCCTTCGGCACCCATACCTTCGATCATGTCTACCTGCGCAGCGTGCGCGCCGGCCAGGTCACCATGCGGCCGCAGTTCGGCGCGCAGGCGGGCAAGGACATGGCCATGGACCAGGCCGGCTTCTGCAAGGAATTGCGGCGCAGCGCCGAGGCCTTGCGCGGCCTGACCGGTGCCGACATGATGCCGCTGTGGCGCGCCCCGGGCGGGCGCACCTCGCCCCAGACGCTGCAATGGGCCGAGCAGTGCGGCTTCCGGCATGTCGGCTGGGCGCCGGCGGGCTTCCTGGGCGATGAGCTGTCTTCGGAGCACTATCCCAATGCCGTGCTGCTGCAACGCGCGCTCGCCAGCCTGCGCGATGGCGACATCGCCATGGCGCACCTCGGGATCTGGTCGCGCCAGGATCCGTGGGCGCCGGCGGTGCTCGAACCGCTGCTCACGGGCCTGGAGCGCAAGGGCTTCTGCTTTGCGACGCTGCGCGAGCACCCCGCCTATCGCGACTGGATCGCGCGGCCGACCGGACCAAAGGAGGGCGGACGCTGATGTGGGAGACGCTGAGCGCCTGGATCGGGCAGATCGAAGGCACGCTGTTCCAGGACATGGTGCTGCCGGTGGTCTATGACCTGGGCTTTGGCCGCTATGCCGAGGAAGCCTTCACCGGCACCGAATGGCTGCTGGTGGGGCTGGTGCAGATCGCCGTGATGGCACTGATCCTGGGGCCGCTGGAGAAGTGGCGCCCGGTCGAAGCCGTGGCCGACCGGGCCGCTGTCCGTACCGATATCCTCTACACGGTGATCCACCGCCTCGGGCTGTTCCGGCTGGCGATGTTCTTCCTGCTGGAACCGCTGACCGACGCCCTGGAAGGGCACCTGCGACTGATGGGCTGGCATCGCGTCAATGTGGAAGACTGGTGGCCGGGCGTGACCTCGGTGCCGCTGGTCAGCTTCTTTGTCTATCTGCTGCTGTTCGACTTGCTCGACTACTGGTACCACCGGCTGTCGCACTCGTTCCGCTGGTGGTGGCACCTGCATGCGGTGCACCACAGCCAGCGCCAGATGACGCTTTGGAGCGACAACCGCAACCACCTGCTCGACGACATGCTGCGCGACCTGGTGTTTGCGCTGGTGGCGCTGGGCGTGGGCGTGGAGCCGTCGCAGTATGTGTTGCTGGTGGCGCTGTCGCAGCTGCTGCAGAGCCTGCAGCATGCCAACCTGCGCCTGCACTTCGGCGCCATCGGCGAACGGCTTCTGATCTCGCCGCGCTTCCACCGCACCCACCACGCGGTGGGCATCGGCCACGAAGCCGAGGGCGCGCCGGCAAAGCTGGGTGGCTGCAACTACGGCGTGATCTTCCCCTGGTGGGACATGCTGTTCGGCACCGCGGTGTTCAGCGAGACCTACCACCCGACCGGCATCCGCGACCAGCTGCCGCCGCCGGCGGGCAAGGGCCACGACTACGGCACGGGCTTCCTGTCCCAGCAGTGGTACGGCATCAAGCGGCTGCTGCGGCTGCGCTGAGCGGAAATCCGAGGCCTTCCTCCATCGCCGGCGGACGCAGGCGCACCGCGCTGGCGGGCGGCGTATGCTAGTGTTCCGGGTTGCCGCCGGCCCGTGACCTCGCTGGCACCGCCCGCTCCCCGCGACCTTCTTGTTTCGACTGCATGAACGATATCTTCCGCTCGTTTGGCCGCGCGTTGGTCAGCCAGCTGCATCCCCGCATGCTGATGCTGACCGTGCTGCCTTTCGTCCTGGCCACGCTGCTGTGGGGCGGGCTGCTCTGGTGGGGCTGGGATCCCATCATGGGCGCCACCCGCGGCTTCCTGGAAACCTCGATCCTGACCAGCTGGATCTACAGCGCGCTCGACTGGTTCGGGCTGCAATCGATGCGTAGCATCGTGGCGCCGCTGTTCGTGGCGGCGCTGGCAATTCCGCTGGTGATCGCCTCGATGCTGATGTTTATCGGCGTGGTCTCCGTGCCGGCGGTGGTGCGTCACCTGGAGCGCAGCTATCCGGACCTGGCCAAGGCCCATGGCGGCAGCGTGCTGGGCAGTGTGTTCCATTCGCTCGGCAGTACCGTGGTGTTCCTGGCGCTGGTGCTGGTGACGCTGCCGCTGTGGCTGATCCCGCCGTTCTTTGCGCTGATCCCGCCGGTGCTGTGGGGCTGGCTGACCTACCGCGTGATGACCTATGACGCGCTTGCCGACCACGCCAGCGCCGAAGAGCGCAAAACCCTGGTGCGGCGCCACCGCACGCCGCTGCTGGTGATCGGCGTGGCAGTGGGGCTGCTGGGCTCGGCGCCGACGCTGCTGTGGGTGTCGTCGGCGGCGGTGATCTTCCTGTTCCCGTTCGTGCTGGCCGGCACGCTCTGGCTGTATGTGCTGATCTTTATTTTCTCGGCGCTGTGGTTCGGCCATTTCTGCCTGCGCGCGCTGGCGCAACTGCGGGCCGAACGCGCCGCCGTGCCGGCCCAGCCGCCGGCCGCTCCGTCGTCGGGCGGCGACGTCATCGACCTGGCGCCGCACGACGTGCGCCGTATCGAAAATTCCTGAAGCGAGGGCAATATGGGTTTCGGCCTGATCGTCATTGGCGACGAGATTCTGTCCGGGCGGCGTGAAGACAAGCACCTGCGCCGCACCATCGAACTGCTGGGCGCACGCGGCCTGGCGCTGGACTGGGCCGAGTACGTCGGCGATGACCGCGCGCGCATCACCGCCACGCTGCGGCGCACGCTGGCCGGCCCGGACGTGGTGTTCTGCACCGGCGGCATCGGCGCCACGCCGGACGACCACACGCGCCAGTGCGCGGCCGCGGCGCTGGGGGTGCCGCTGGTGCTGCATCCAGAGGCGCGCGAACTGATCGCGCTGCGCATCGCCGAGACCGCCGGCGGCGACCCGGTCAAGGGCGACCTGACGCTGCCGGAGAACCAGCACCGCTTTAAGATGGGCGAATTCCCCGAGGGCGCGCGCATCATCCCCAACAGCTACAACCGCATCCCCGGTTTCTCGGTCCGCCACCATCATTTCATGCCGGGCTTCCCGGTGATGGCATGGCCGATGATGGAGTGGGTGCTCGACCACGACTATGCGCACCTGTTCCACCAGGTGCAGCAACAGGAGCGGGCCTTCTACGTGTTCGAGGCGCCCGAGTCGACGCTGACCCCGCTGATGGAGAAGGTCGAGGCGGCGCATCCGGGGATCCGCGTGTTCAGCCTGCCGTCGGTCGGCGACGTGCAGCGCGGCGACCGCTTCGCGCGCCGCCATATCGACCTGGGCGTCAAGGGCCCGGCCGAGCTGCTGGCGCCCGCTTATGCGATGCTGCTCGACGGCGTGCAGGCGATGGGATTTGAAACCGTGGAACAGCCGCCGCGCCAGGCGGCACAGACCTAGGCGTTCCGGCCGGGCCAAAGAGAAGGGGCAGCCTTGGCTGCCCCTTTGCGTTCAGGCCCGCGCGCAGTCAGGCGCCATGCCAGGGCAGGCCGCGCACACACCAGCCCTCGACGGTCTTGCGGTGGTGGTGATCGTCGCGGTTGCCTTCAAAGCCTTCGAGCACGTCCATGGCAAAGTGGTAGCCGGCTTCGGTGGCCACCCGTGCCGCGTGCTTGGAGCGCGCCGCGCTGCGGCACAGGAACAGCACCGGCACGTCGGACGGCACGCGCGCGCGCAACTCTTCGATAAAGCGCGCGTTCTGCGCGCCGCCTGGATAGGACATCCATTCGACATGGGCGAACTGCGCGTCGGGCACGTCGACGCCGCCAACCCAGTCCAGTTCGGCCTGCGTGCGCACGTCCACCAGCACGGCGGAAGGGTCGTTCTGCAGCAGGGCATAGGCTTCCTGCGGTGACAGCGCGCCGAAATACGGCAACTGGTTTTGTTCCTGGCGCAGGCGGGCGGCCTGGAGGAGATCGTCTCGGGTGGTCATCGGCGTGACAAATTGAATGGGTGGAATCGTGGCGCTGGGGCCGTAACCCGTTATTCTATAGCGCCGCGGTTGCGGGGCGGTGGATGCGCAGGCCGGAAGCGCCCGGGAGGTGCCGTCACAGGGCGAGTACGACCGTTTTTGGTGCGTTCGCACTAAGACGGTGCGGTCGCGTGATTTTTGCACCATGATGGCGTTTCCTGACACAGGCAACCCGGTTTGCAGGTGTAGCTGAAGCGCCACATGTGCGGCCCGCAATCTGGCAGGCGATTTTATTGCCGACCAGGTCGGTGCGCGATTCGCCGAAGTTGCACAATTTTCGGGCTCGCCGCCGCGGCGAGGCGTTCAGTTGGCATGCTTTCTGCTAACATCCGACGTCCTTTCGCGGCGAGGCCAGACAGGCGCGGCAAGATGCAGCGGCGCCGCTGGCGACAGTCCCAAGAATTGGCTTTCACAGACATTTGCCGAATACCCAGGAGATTGGCATGGCCCACAGCGTTGCAGACGTGATGAAGCTGGTGAAGGAAAACGACGTCAAGTTCGTCGATTTCCGTTTCACCGATACCAAAGGCAAGGAGCAACACGTGTCCGTGCCCGTGTCGCATTTCGATGAAGACAAGTTCGAAAGCGGCCACGCCTTCGACGGTTCGTCGATCGCCGGCTGGAAGGGTATCGAAGCTTCGGACATGCTGCTGATGCCGGATCCGAATACCGCAAACGTCGATCCGTTCTACGAAGAACCCACGCTGGTGCTGACGTGCGACGTCGTCGAGCCGTCGGACGGCAAGGGCTATGACCGCGACCCGCGCTCGATCGCCAAGCGCGCCGAAGCCTACCTGAAGAGCACCGGCCTGGGCGACACCGCCTACTTCGGCCCGGAGCCCGAATTCTTCATCTTCGACGGCGTGACGTGGAACGTCGACATGCAAGGCTGCTTCGTCAAGATCCATTCCGAAGAAGCCCCGTGGTCGTCGGGCAAGGAGTTCGAGCACGGCAACGCCGGCCACCGTCCGGGCAAGAAGGGCGGCTACTTCCCGGTCGCCCCGATCGACACCTTCCAGGACATGCGTTCGGAAATGTGCCTGATCCTGGAATCGCTGGGCATCCCCGTTGAAGTCCACCACCACGAAGTGGCTGGCCAGGGCCAGAACGAAATCGGCACCAAGTTCAGCACGCTGGTGCAGCGCGCCGACTGGACCCAGCTGCAGAAGTACGTGATCCAGAACGTCGCTCACACCTACGGCAAGACCGCCACCTTCATGCCCAAGCCGGTGGTTGGCGACAACGGTTCGGGCATGCACGTGCACCAGTCCGTGTGGAAGGACGGCCAGAACCTGTTCGCGGGCAACGGCTACGCCGGCCTGTCGGAATTCGCGCTGTACTACATCGGCGGCATCATCAAGCACGCCCGCGCGCTGAACGCCATCACCAACCCGGGCACGAACTCGTACAAGCGCCTGGTGCCGGGCTTCGAGGCTCCGGTCAAGCTGGCTTACTCGGCCCGCAACCGTTCGGCTTCGATCCGTATCCCGTATGTGGCCAACCCGAAGGGCCGCCGCATCGAGACCCGCTTCCCGGATCCGCTGATGAACCCGTACCTGGGCTTCTCGGCGCTGCTGATGGCCGGCCTGGACGGCGTCATGAACAAGATCCACCCGGGCGAAGCCGCGGACAAGAACCTGTACGATCTGCCGCCGGAAGAAGATGCAAAGATCCCGACCGTGTGCTCGAGCCTGGATCAGTCGCTCGAGTACCTGGACAACGACCGCGAGTTCCTGACCCGCGGCGGCGTGTTCTCGAATTCGATGATCGATGCCTACATCGAACTGAAGATGGAAGAAGTCACGCGTTTCCGCATGACCACGCACCCGGTCGAGTTCGAGATGTACTACTCGCTGTAAGCGGCCCGTGCCCGGCCATGGCGCAGGTTGTGACCGGGCAACAGTTGCACCACAAGGGGGCGGCTTCGGCTGTCCCTTTTTGCTTTGCTCGCTAGAATGGGGAATCCGATCCTGTCTCGGTCCTACCCCGTTCTAACCTGACGCCATGCCCATGGATGCCCCTTCCCGCACGGCCCCCCGGACTCACGCCATGCCCCGTTCCGTGCACCAAACTCGACGCCGATTCCCCGTTCTGGTGAGCGCCGCGGCGCTGGCGCTGGGAGCGTGGGCCGCGCCGTCTCCCGCGCAGTCATCGGATGTCTATGTCTGCACCGGGCCCAATGGCGTGCCGGAGTACCGCAACGGCAATGCCGGCAAGGGCTGCAAGAAGCTGAACCTGCCCGAGGTGGTGACGGTGCCGGGCGGGCGCATTGCCGCACCGGCCAAGGGTGCCGGCAGCAGCGCCACCACCACCGGCAGCACCAGTTTCCCGCGCGTGGACAGCGCCACCCAGAGAAGCCGCGACAGCGAGCGCCGCACCGTGCTGGCGCAGGAACTGCAGGCCGAGGAGGCCAAGCTGCAGGGACTGCGCGCCGAATACAACAACGGCCAGCCGGAGCGCCAGGGCAACGAGCGCAACTACCAGAAGTACCTCGACCGCACCGCGGCGCTGCGTGACGACATTGCCCGCAGCGAAGCCAACGCGGCGTCGTTGCGGCGCGAACTGGGCAACCTGAAGGACTAGTCTTATGCGTCGCCTGATTCGCGGAGTGTCACGCAAGGCCGGCAGTGCCGAGGGCGCGCGGATCGAGCCGCCCGAGGCGGAACCGGCACCGCCCGAACCCGCCGCGCGCGTGCTGAGCCTCGGCGCCACGGCGTTCCATGCCGGCCTGGACGTGGTCGCCAACCCGGTGCTGCTGGTGCGCCAGCCGGGGCTGCGCGTGGTCTACGCGAATCCGGCCGCCGAGGCCACCTTCGGCGTGTCGCGCAAGGGCATGGTCGAGCTGACGCTGCCCGACCTGTTCGGCAAATCCGATGAGCTGCACAGCATGCTCGACACGGTGGTCACGCGGCAGTTCGACGTGCGCCGGCAGGACCTGATCCTGCATCCGCCGCTGCAGGATCCCATCCATGTGCACGTGGTAATCGCCGTGCTCGAGGCCGTCAGCGACACCGTGGTGGTCGAGATCCTGCCCAACGAGCAGAAGGTGCGCAGCGACCGCGAAGAGCGCATCCTGGACCTGACCTCGGCCAACAAGGAGCTGATCCGCAACCTGGCCCACGAGATCAAGAACCCGCTGGGCGGCATCCGCGGGGCGGCGCAGTTGCTGGAGTTCGAGCTGCCCGAGCGCTCGCTGCGCGAATACACGCAGGTCATCATCAAGGAGTCGGACCGGCTGCAGACGCTGGTGGACCGGCTGCTGGAGCCGCACCGGCATCCGCATATCGTATCGAGCCTGAATATCCACGAGGTGCTCGAGCGCGTGCGCTCGGTGGTGCTGGCCGAGTTCCCGAACGGGCTGGAGATCGTGCGCGACTACGACGCCAGCCTGCCCGAACTGCAGGGCGACAAGGAGCAGCTGATCCAGGCCGTGCTCAACATCGTCCACAACGCCGCGCACGCGCTTGCCGACCGCATCGCGCGCGGCGATGCGCAGATCGTGCTGCGCACGCGCATCGCGCGGCAGGTCACCATTGCCAAGCGCTTGTTCAAGCTGGCATTGGACTTGCATGTAATCGACAACGGCCCGGGGATTCCCGAAGACATCCGCGAACGCATCTTCTATCCGCTGGTATCGGGCAGGGATGGCGGCAGCGGACTGGGTCTCACACTCGCGCAAACCTTCGTGCAGCAGCACGAGGGCTTGATCGAATGCGAGAGCAGGCCGGGCTGTACCGACTTCCGTATCCTGCTGCCGCTGCACTAGCCTTTGCCGGCGTCCGCAAGCGCGTGCACCGACGTGGCCAGGGCATGCGGAAGACCCACTGACACCGAGCAGACAAGCGACGCACATGAAGCCGATCTGGATAGTCGACGACGATCAATCAATCCGCTGGGTCCTGGAAAAGGCCCTGGCCCGTGAGAGCCTGCTGTCGCGCAGCTTCACCAATGTGCGGGACGCCCTGGCCGCGCTGGAAGATGACCAGCCGCAGGTGCTGATATCGGACATCCGCATGCCCGGCGGATCCGGCCTGGACCTGCTGCAGGCCATCAAGACCCGGCACCCGGGGCTGCCGGTCATCGTGATGACGGCCTATTCCGACCTCGACAGCGCGGTCGCGGCGTTCCAGGGCGGCGCCTTCGAATACCTGGCCAAGCCCTTTGATGTCGACAAGGCGGTCGAGCTGATCCGGCGCGCGCTGGAAGAAAGCCTGCGCGAGGAAGAAATGGACGACCGCCTGGTCGACGCGCCCGAGATCCTGGGCCAGGCGCCGGCGATGCAGGACGTGTTCCGCGCCATCGGCCGCCTGTCGCAATCCAACGTGACGGTGATGATCACCGGCGAATCCGGTACCGGCAAGGAACTGGTTGCGCGCGCACTGCACAAGCACAGCCCGCGCGCCAACGGCCCGTTTATCGCGCTCAATACCGCGGCGATTCCCAAGGACCTGCTGGAGTCCGAGCTGTTCGGCCATGAGCGCGGCGCCTTTACCGGCGCGCAGACCATGCGGCGCGGGCGCTTCGAGCAGGCCGAGGGCGGCACGCTGTTTCTCGATGAAATCGGCGACATGCCGTTCGACCTGCAGACCCGCCTGCTGCGCGTGCTGTCCGACGGCAATTTCTATCGCGTCGGCGGCCACAACCCGTTGCGCGCCAATGTGCGCGTGATCGCCGCCACCCACCAGAACCTGGAGCTGCGCGTCAAGGAAGGGCTGTTCCGCGAGGACTTGTTCCACCGCCTGAACGTGATCCGGCTGCGGCTGCCGCCGCTGCGTGAGCGGCCGGAGGACATCACGCTGCTGGCGCGCCATTTCCTGCAGAAGAGTGCCAAGGAACTCGGCGTCGAGCCCAAGCGCATGTCGGACGAGGCGCTGGCCTATGTCAGCACGCTGCCGTTCCCGGGCAACGTGCGCCAGCTGGAAAACCTGTGCAACTGGCTGACCGTGATGGCGCCGGCGCAGACCATCGAGGTCAAGGACCTGCCGCGCGAGATGCTGGAAGCCGGCACCAGCGCGCCGGTCAACCCACCGCGGCCGGAGCGCGCGCCGGATCTGCGCGCGGCAGAGTATGAAGGCACCCAGGATCTGGCCGACTATGGCGGGCTTGCGGTGCCGGTGGCCGAGGCAGACACGGCCACGGTCGTCCGGGCCGCACCAGCCACGTCGGTGGCGCCGGTGCCGGCCCAGATGTCTGCCGGATGGGAAAGCCTGCTCGCCAGCGAGGCGCGCGCCATGCTTGAATCCGGCCAGCCCGAAGTGATGGACCTGCTGACGCGCCGGTTTGAAAAGGCGGTGCTGGAAGCCGCGCTGGGCGTCACGCGCGGCCGCCGCGTCGAAGCCGCGACCCGGCTCGGGATCGGGCGCAATACCATCACGCGCAAGCTGCAGGAGCTGGGCTTCGACTGAGCCGCCTCAGGGTGCGCAAGGCAAGGAAAAACCGGCCGGGACATCCCCGGCCGGTTTTTTTTGCGAGGCGGATTCAGCCGCGCGCCTCGACCAGCCGCTGCGCCATTTCGGCAAAGCCTTCGCCGCCCGCGGCCGCGGTGATGTAGGCGGGCGGCACCGGCAACTGCGGCAGGATATCGCGCACATTGGCCACGCCCACCGACAGCGGGAAATGCGCAAACATCGAGGCATCGTTGGCCGAGTCCCCGATAAACAGCCATTGGTTGCGCCGCGCGTCCAAGTCCTCGCCCAGCAGTTCAGCCACGCACAGCTTGCTCATCGACAGCTTGTCGTGCCGGCCGAACCAGCCGTTGACATGGATCGAGCTGACGGTGGCGGTCATGCCGGCCTCGCGCATCAGGGCTGCGATCCGGGCCACGGCGTCCTCGGGCAGTGGCGCGACGTCTTCGGCATGGTCGATGGCCAGGTCAGCGGCATGCCAGGCCTGGTCGGACGCCAGCGCGCAGCCGGGCACCTCGCGCACGATGCGCTGGCCCAGTGCGTGGATACGCTCCAGGTTGCGCGCGCGCGTGGCCGCATCGTCCAGGAAGCGGGTTTGCAACCGGCCATGGTGCAAGTGCGAGTAGAACGCACCGTTTTCACCGATGATGGCATCCACCGGCCACAGGCGCGTCAGGATCTCGGCCCAGGCAATGCAGCGCCCGGTGACCGGGATCACATGCAGGCCAGCCCGGCGCAGGCCGTCGAGCGCCAGGTAGGTCGAGGCCGGCAGCCGCCCGTCGGTGGTGAGGGTGCCGTCGATGTCGGTCAGCACGCCGCGCACGCCGCGCAGCGCCGTATTAGAGAGCTTGTTCAGGGATTGCATGGCGGGCCATTGTAACCGTGGATCTGCGCGCAAATTCTGTTATTGCACTGCAATAAGCACGGACCTGGCCATACTGGTGAATCTGCTGATTTGCTAGCGCAGGTGCGACAGGCGTAACATGCCGCTGTCATAAAAGAATCACATGCTGTCGGATTTTCGACTGACTGCTATAGACAGACCAAGGAGAGCCACAGATGTCCGTATCCCGTACCGTGCTCAAACTCGCCGTGCTGGCGGCCCTGACCGGGGCCGGCAGCGCGCATGCCGCCGTTGAGATCCAGTGGTGGCACGCCATGCAGGGCGCGCTGAACGACAAGGTGAACGAGATCGCCAACAAGTTCAACGCCAGCCAGTCCGAATACAAGGTAGTGCCGGTCAACAAGGGCAATTACGACGAGACCATGGCGGCGGGCATCGCCGCGTTCCGCGCCGGCGGCGCGCCGGCGATCCTGCAGGTGTTCGAGGTTGGCACCGCCACCATGATGAGCGCCAAGGGCGCGATCAAGCCGGTGTCGGCGGTGATGAAGGACGCCGGCGAAAAGTTCGACCAGAAGGCCTATATCCCCGCGGTGGCGGGCTACTACACCTCGTCGAAGGGGGAGATGCTGTCGTTCCCGTTCAACAGCTCGACCACGGTGTTCTACTACAACAAGGACGCCTTCAAGAAGGCGGGCCTCGATCCGGAAAAGCCGCCCAAGACCTGGCCCGAGGTGATGCAGTACTCGGCCAAGCTCAAGGCCTCGGGCACCAACTGCGCCTATACCACCGACTGGCAGGGGTGGGTCCACCTGGAGAGCTTCTCGGCCTGGCACAACACGCTGTTCGCCACCAAGAACAACGGCTTCGGCGGCACCGACACGCGCCTGGTCTTCAACAGCCCGCTGCACGTCAAGCACATCACCAACCTGCAGGACATGGTGAAGAAGGGCTACTTCAGCTATGGCGGACGCAAGGCCGAATCGCAGGCCAAGTTCTATAACGGCGAGTGCGCCATGTTCACCGGATCGTCGGCGTCGCTGGCCAATATCCGCAAGAACGCCAAGTTTGCGTTCGCGGTGGCGCAGCTGCCGTACTACCCCGAGGTGCAGGGCGCCCCGCAGAACACCATCATTGGCGGCGCGTCGCTGTGGGTGATGGGCGGCAAGAAGCCTGACGAGTACAAGGGCGTGGCCAAGTTCTTCAATTTCCTGTCGCGGCCTGAAATCCAGTCGGACTGGCACCAGGCCACCGGCTACCTGCCGGTGACGATGGCCGCCTACGAGATGACGAAGAAGTCGGGCTACTACGACAAGAACCCCGGCGCCGACGTGTCGGTGCAGCAGATGGTGGTCAAGACCACCGACAAGTCGCGCGGCGTGCGCCTGGGCAACATGGTGCAGATTCGCACCGTGGTCGACGAAGAGCTGGAAGCCGTCTGGGCCGGCAAGAAAGAACCCAAGGCCGCGCTGGACTCGGCCGTGGCCCGCGGCAACGACCTGCTGGAGCGTTTCCAGAAAACCGCGCGCGAGTAAGGCGCCAGGCCTTGCCAGCAGGCTGACGTGACAAGCGGGCGGCGGCGAAACCTCCGCCCGCTTGCTTTGTGGCCGGTGCCGACCGGCGCCGCGTGCCACTTCGTACCTAGTCCGATGCCGCCATCCGCGGCATCCCCGGAATCCGTTCATGGAAAAACGCGTCGTTTTCCGTTCGCCGTGGCTGCCGTATCTGCTGGTGCTGCCGCAGATCGCGATCACGCTGATCTTCTTTTTCCTGCCCGCCGGGCAGGCGCTGTACCAGTCGATGCTGCAGCAGGATGCCTTCGGCATCAACCTGGACTTCGTCGGCCTGGACAACTTCCGCATGCTGTGGAACGACCCGCTTTATGTCGAGTCGTTCCAGACTACCGCGATCTTCGCCGTGGGCGTGACGGTGGTGGGCCTCAGCACCGCGCTGCTGCTGGCGTATTTTGCCGACCGCATCATCCGCGGCGCTGTCGGCTACAAGACCCTGCTGATCTGGCCGTATGCGGTGGCGCCGGCCGTGGCGGGCGTGCTGTGGATGTTCATGTTCAACCCGACCCTGGGCGTGGTGTCGTTTGCGCTGCGCAAGCTTGGCGTCGAATGGAATTTCCTGCTCAACGGCAACCAGGCCCTGCTGCTCGTGGTGCTGGCCGCGGCCTGGAAGCAGATCAGCTACAACTTCCTGTTTTTCCTGGCCGGGCTGCAGAGCATCCCGCGCTCGCTGATCGAGGCCGCTGCCATCGATGGCGCGGGGCCGTGGCGCCGCTTCTGGTCGATCGTGTTCCCGCTGCTGTCGCCGACCACTTTCTTCCTGATGGTGATCAACGTGGTCTACGCGTTCTTCGACACCTTTGCCATCATCGACGCGGTCACGCACGGCGGACCCTTCAATTCGACCAACACGCTGGTCTACAAGGTCTTCCATGACGGCTTCCGCGGCATGGACATCGGCGGCTCGGCCGCGCAGTCGGTGGTGCTGATGGTGATCGTGATCGCGCTGACCGTGGTGCAGTTCCGTTATGTGGAACGCAAGGTCCAGTACTGACAGAGGCAACCATGGTAGAACGTCGTCCCTTTCTGGATTTCCTGAGCCACGCGGTGCTGATCCTGGGCATCGTGATCGTGGTGTTCCCGGTGTACCTGACCTTTGTCGCGTCGACGCTGACGGCCGAAGCAGTGCTCGATGCGCCCATGACGCTGATTCCCGGCAGCCACCTGATCGAGAACTATCGCACCGTGCTGTTCCAGGGCGTGGGCGAGGCCGCGTCGCCGGTGTCGACCATGATGAAGAACAGCCTGATCATGGCGCTCGGCATTGCGCTGGGCAAGATCGCGATCTCGATCATCTCGGCCTTTGCCATCGTCTATTTCAAGTTTCCGCTGCGCAAGACATTCTTCTGGCTGATCTTCATCACGCTGATGCTGCCGGTGGAGGTGCGGATCCTGCCCACCTACAAGGTCGTGTCGGACCTGGGCCTGCTGGACAGCTACTTCGGCCTGACCATCCCCATCATCGCGTCGGCCACCGCCACCTTCCTGTTCCGCCAGTTCTTCCTGACGATTCCCGACGAGTTGGCCGAAGCCGCGCGCATCGACGGCGCCGGGCCGCTGCGCTTCTTCTGGGACGTGGTGCTGCCACTGTCGCGCACCAGCATCGCGGCACTGTTCGTGATCCAGTTCATCTACGGCTGGAACCAGTACCTGTGGCCGCTGCTGATCACCACGCAGAAGTCGATGACGCCGGTGGTGGTCGGCGTCACGCAGATGATTTCGCGCTCGGGCGATGCCGCCACCGACTGGAACCTGGTGATGGCCACGGTGATGCTGGCGATGATCCCGCCCGCGGTGGTGGTGGTGCTGATGCAGAAGTGGTTCGTCAAGGGCCTGGTCGAAACGGAAAAATAAGGCGTGGCGCGCCACGTGCGCGCGCGCAGGACAAAAGCAATGGCAAAACTGTCACTACGCAACGTTCAGAAAACCTACGCCGGCGGCACCCAGGTCGTGCATGGCATCGACATGGAGATCGCCGACGGCGAGTTCATCGTCATCGTGGGGCCGTCGGGCTGCGGCAAGTCCACGCTGCTGCGCATGGTGGCCGGGCTGGAAACCATCACCGGCGGCGAGATCCATATCGGCGACAAGGTGGTCAACCAGCTGGAGCCGGCCGAGCGGGACATCGCCATGGTGTTCCAGAACTACGCGCTCTACCCGCACATGAGCGTGTACGACAACATGGCCTACGGCCTGAAGATCCGCGGCATGGCCAAGGCCGAGATCGCGCAGCGGGTGAACCACGCCGCCGGCATTCTTGAACTGGCGCCGCTGCTTGACCGCAAGCCGCGCCAGCTCTCGGGCGGGCAGCGCCAGCGTGTGGCCATGGGCCGCGCCATCGTGCGCGAGCCGGCGGTATTCCTGTTCGACGAGCCGCTGTCCAACCTCGACGCCAAGCTGCGCGTGCAGATGCGGCTGGAACTGAAGGAACTGCACCGGCGCCTGGGCACCACCAGCCTGTACGTGACCCACGACCAGGTCGAGGCGATGACGCTGGCTGACCGCATGATGGTGCTCAACGCCGGGCGGGTCGAGCAGATCGGTACGCCGCTGGAAGTCTACGCGCGGCCGGCCAGCACGTTCGTGGCGGGCTTTATCGGCTCGCCGCCGATGAACCTGATCCCGGTGGCGCGCAATGCCGGCGGCGACAGCGGCGCGCAGATGCGCGTGGTGGCGAAGGAGGGCGAAGCCGCCAACGCTACCCTGGGGCACCTGCCGATGGGGCTGCACCTGCCGGAACAGGCGCTGCTGGGGCTGCGGCCCGAGCATATCGAACCATGCGCCGCGCATGAGGCGATCGCCGAAGTCGATGTGCGCGTGGTCGAGGCGCTGGGCGCGGATTCCTTCGCCTACGGTTCGCTCGGCGGACAGGCCGTGGTGGTGCGGCTGGACAGCCATGCGCGCGTGCATGCCGGCGACCGCCTGCCGGTGACCTCGTCGGCCGAGCACCTGCATTTCTTCGCGCCGGATACCGGCAAGCGCATCGAGGCCTGACATGACCACGGCAACCGCAAGCGCCTGGCGCTATCCCAGCCACATCGCGCACCGCGGCGCCGGCAAGCTGGCGCCGGAGAACACGCTGGCCGCGTTCCGCCACGGCGCCGGCTTTGGCTACCGCATGTTCGAGTTTGACGTGAAGCTGTCGGCTGACGGCAAGCCGGTGCTGATGCACGACGCCACGCTGGACCGCACTACCAGCGGCCAGGGCAGGGTGGATGCCCTGACGCTGGGCGAACTGGCGCTGCTGGATGCCGGCAGCTGGCACGGCCCGGCCTTTGCCGGCGAGCCCGTGCCGACGCTGGCGGCGATCGCGCGCTACACCCGGGCTAATGGCTTTGCAGTCAATATCGAGATCAAGCCCGTGCCCGGCACGGAGGCGCGCACCGGCGCCGCAGTGGCCATTGATGCACAGTCTTTGTGGGCCGGCGCTGAGGTGCCGCCGCTGTTGTCGTCGTTTTCAGAGGAAGCGCTAGCCGCCGCTGCGCGCGTCGCGCCCGACCTGCCGCGCGCGCTGCTGCTCGACCAGCTGCCCGCGAACTGGCTGGAACGGCTGCGCCAGCTGGGCTGCGTCGCGCTGGATGCGAACCATCGCGAACTGGATGCCAGCGTCATCGCCGCCGCGCATGCGGCCGGCTTGCGGGTGCTGGCCTACACCGTCAACGACCCGGCGCGGGCAGCGCAGTTGCTGGCATGGGGCCTGGACGGGCTGATCACCGACGCCGTCGACCAGATTGCACCCTGATCGAGATTATTGTGCGAATGTTGCGAATTCGCTGAATGCCGGTCGAATTGTCGATCCGATGTGTTTCGCATTCCGAAAAGTCCACATTGATCCAAGGCAATCCGTGCTATCCTTACCGCCGTGAAGACTTAAGGTCCTTCCCCGCACAACTTGCCCTTTCGGGCCTTGTGAGGCGGCCATCACACGCGGCACCCTGGCGGTGCCGTTTGCGTAGGTGCCTTCGTCAGGCTCCCAAGAGTTGTTTGCGATCCGCTAACCGGTCAAGCCGTGTCGCGGAAGGTTGAATAACCCGCTGAACTCCGGCAGACCCGGAGAAAAGTGAGCGTCCCATGATGCAGCAGTATCAGAGCAATTCGTACCTCTTCGGCGGTAACGCCCCCTATGTCGAAGAACTGTACGAAGCCTACCTCCAGAACCCCGCCTCGGTTCCCGATAATTGGCGCGCGTACTTCGACGCCATGCAGAACGTTCCCGCCGTCGACGGCTCGAACGGCCGGGATATCCCCCACGCTCCCATCGTTGCCTCGTTCGCCGAGCGCGCCAAGCAAGGCCCCATCCGTACCATCGTTGCGTCGGCTGATTCCGACATGGGCCGCAAGCGCGTCGCTGCCACCCAGCTGATCGCCGCCTACCGCAACATCGGTTCGCACTGGGCTGACCTGGACCCGCTCAAGCGCCAGGAGCGTCCGCCCCTGCCGGATCTGGACCCGGCCTTCTACGGTTTTTCCGAAGCCGATCTCGATATCGTCTTCAACGCCAGCAATACCTATTTCGGCAAGGAGTCGATGAGCCTGCGCGAGCTGCTCAACAACCTGCGCGAAACCTATTGCGGCACCATCGGCTTCGAATTCATGTACGTGAGCGACCAGGCGCAGAAGCGCTGGTGGCAGGAGCGCCTGGAAACCACGCGTTCCAAGCCGGTGTTCACGCTGGAAAAGAAGAAGCACATCCTTGACCGCCTGACCGCGGCGGAAGGCCTGGAGCGCTTCCTGCACACCAAGTATGTCGGCCAGAAGCGCTTCTCGCTGGAAGGTGGCGAGAGCTTCATCGCCGCCATGGACGAACTGATCCAGCACGCCGGCAGCAAGGGCGTGCAGGAAATCGTGATCGGCATGGCCCACCGCGGCCGCCTGAACGTGCTGGTCAACACCCTGGGCAAGATGCCCGCCGACCTGTTCGCCGAATTCGAAGGCAAGCACGTCGACGACCTGCCGGCCGGCGACGTCAAGTACCACAAGGGCTTCTCGAGCGATGTCTCGACCGAAGGCGGCCCGGTCCACCTGTCGCTGGCGTTCAACCCGTCGCACCTGGAAATCGTCAACCCCGTGGTGGAAGGCTCGGCCAAGGCCCGCCAGGAACGCCGCGGCGAAGTCGGCCACAAGGAAGTGCTGCCGGTGCAGGTGCACGGCGACGCCGCCTTTGCCGGCCAGGGCGTGGTGATGGAGACGCTGAACCTGGCGCAGACCCGCGGGTACGGCACGGGCGGCTCGATGCACATCGTCATCAACAACCAGATCGGCTTCACCACCTCGGACCCGCGCGACGCCCGTTCGACGCTGTACTGCACGGACGTGGTCAAGATGATCGAGGCCCCGGTGCTGCACGTGAACGGCGACGATCCCGAAGCCGTGGTGTACGCCATGCAGCTGGCGGTGGACTTCCGCATGGAGTTCAAGAAGGATGTCGTGGTCGACATCATCTGCTTCCGCAAGCTGGGCCACAACGAGCAGGACACCCCGGCGGTCACGCAGCCGCTGATGTACAAGAAGATCGCCCAGCACCCCGGCACGCGCAAGCTGTACGCCGACAAGCTGGCCGCGCAGAAGCTGGTCCCGCCCGAATTCGGCGACGAGAAGGTCAAGGAATACCGCGCCGCGATGGACGCCGGCAAGCACACCGCCGACCCCGTGCTGTCGAACTTCAAGAACAAGTTCGCCGTGGACTGGATGCCGTTCCTGAACCGCAAGTGGACCGACGCCGCCGACACCGCCGTGCCGGTGACCGAACTCAAGCGCCTGGCTGAACGCATCACCACCACGCCCGAGACGCTCAAGCTGCACCCGCTGGTGGAGAAGGTCATCAAAGACCGCGCCAACATGGGCCGCGGCGACCAGCCGCTGGACTGGGGCATGGGTGAGCACCTGGCCTTCGCCTCGCTGGTGTCGTCGGGCTATCCGGTGCGTATCACCGGCCAGGACGCCGGCCGTGGCACCTTCACCCACCGCCACGCCGTGCTGCATGACCAGGCGCGCGAGCGCTGGGATGCCGGCAGCTACGTGCCGCTGCAGAACGTGTCGGAAAACCAGGCACCGTTCACGGTGATCGACTCGGTGCTGTCCGAAGAGGCCGTGCTCGGCTTCGAGTACGGCTACTCGGCCGCCGAACCGAACGCGCTGGTGATCTGGGAAGCCCAGTTCGGCGACTTCGTCAATGGCGCCCAGGTGGTGATCGACCAGTTCATCTCGTCGGGTGAAGTGAAGTGGGGCCGGGCCTCGGGCCTGACCCTGATGCTGCCGCACGGCTACGAAGGCCAGGGCCCGGAGCACAGCTCGGCCCGTATCGAGCGCTTCCTGCAACTCTGCGCGGACCACAACATGCAGGTCTGCCAGCCGACCACGCCGGCCCAGATCTTCCACCTGCTGCGCCGCCAGATGATCCGCCTGTTCCGCAAGCCGCTGGTGATCATGACACCGAAATCGCTGCTGCGTAACAAGGACGCCGTGTCGCCGCTGTCGGACCTGGCCAAGGGACACTTCGAAACGGTCATCCCCGACCACGAAGAACTCAACGCCAGCAAGGTCAAGCGCATCATCATGTGCTCGGGCAAGGTCTACTACGACCTGGTCAACACGCGCAAGGAACGCGAGGCCAACGACACCGCCATCATCCGACTGGAACAGCTGTACCCGTTCCCGCACAAGGCGCTGGCCGCGGAACTGAAGAAGTACCCGAACGCCAACGAGATCCTGTGGTGCCAGGACGAGCCGCAGAACCAGGGCGCCTGGTTCTTCGTGCAGCACTACATCATGGAAAACATGACGGATGGCCAGAAGCTCGGTTATGCCGGTCGTCCCGCCTCGGCTTCGCCGGCGGTGGGCTACTACGCAAAGCACAACGAGCAACAGAAGGCGCTGCTGGAGGCGGCCTTCGCCAAGCTCAAGGGCTTTGTTCTGACCAAGTAATCAGTCGGCAGCCACGGCGGCGCGCGCAGGCGAGCGCCGTGGCATCGCCAGCATCAAAGACAACACGCATAACACGAGGAATTCACCACCATGGCTATCGTTGACGTCAAGGTTCCGCAACTCTCCGAATCGGTCGCCGAAGCGACCATGCTCAACTGGAAGAAGAAGCCGGGCGAAGCCGTTGCCCAGGACGAGATCCTGATCGAAATCGAAACCGACAAGGTCGTGCTGGAAGTGCCGGCGCCGTCGGCGGGGGTGCTGTCGCAGATCGTCAAGAACGACGGCGACACCGTCGTGGCCGATGAAATCATCGCCAAGATCGACACCGAAGCCACCGCTGGCGCCGCCGCCCCGGCCGCCGCTGCTCCGGCTCCCGCTGCCGCCGCGCCGGCCCCGGCCGCTGCTGCTGCTCCGGCTGCCAACGGCGCCGTGGCGATGCCGTCGGCTGCCAAGCTGATGGCCGAAGCCGGTCTGTCGGCTGGCCAGGTTGCCGGCACCGGCAAGGATGGCCGCATCACCAAGGGTGACGTGCTGGGCGCGGCCGCCGCGCCGGCTCCCGCCGCCAAGGCTGCTGCTCCGGCTCCGGCAGCCAAGCCCGCGCTGCAGCAGGTTTCGGCCCCGGTCGACTTTGCCGCCCTGGGCGACCGTCCGGAAGAGCGCGTGCCGATGAGCCGCCTGCGTGCCCGCATCGCCGAGCGCCTGCTGCAGTCGCAAGCCACCAACGCCATCCTCACCACCTTCAATGAAGTCAACATGAAGCCGGTGATGGACCTGCGCAACAAGTACAAGGACCGCTTCGAGAAGGAACACGGCGTGAAGCTGGGCTTCATGTCGTTCTTCGTCAAGGCCGCGGTGCACGCGCTGAAGAAGTTCCCGCTGATCAACGCCTCGATCGACGGCAACGATATCGTCTACCACGGCTACTTCGACATCGGCATCGCGGTGGGTTCGCCGCGCGGCCTGGTGGTGCCGATCCTGCGCAACGCCGACCAGATGAGCCTGGCCGACATCGAGAAGAAGATCGCCGAGTTCGGCGTCAAGGCCCGTGACGGCAAGCTGTCGCTGGAAGAGCTGAGCGGCGGCACGTTCTCGATCTCCAACGGCGGCGTGTTCGGCTCGATGCTGTCGACCCCGATCATCAACCCGCCGCAATCGGCCATCCTGGGCGTGCACGCTACCAAGGACCGCCCGGTGGTGGAAGACGGCCAGATCGTGATCCGCCCGATGAACTACCTGGCGATGTCCTACGACCACCGCATCATCGACGGCCGCGAAGCCGTGCTGGGCCTGGTCGCCATGAAGGACGCGCTGGAAGATCCGGCCCGCCTGCTGCTGGACCTGTAATAAACGGTCCCCCCGCGCACGCGCTGCTGTGCGCGGGGAACGCACTCCCCGTGATCACGGCGCGCCGGCACGAACTGCCGCCGGCGCCCAACAAGGAATTTCCATGAGCAAACAATTCGACGTGCTGGTGATCGGCGCCGGCCCCGGCGGCTACATCGCCGCGATCCGTGCCGGCCAGCTGGGCCTGAACGTGGCCTGCTGCGAAGGCAATGCGTATGACGATCCCAAGGGCGAAACCCGCCTGGGCGGCACCTGCCTGAACGTGGGCTGCATCCCGTCCAAGGCGCTGCTGGCTTCCTCGGAAGAATTCGAGAACGTCCAGCACCACCTGGGCGACCACGGCATCACCGTGGGCGACGTCAAGGTCGACGTGGCCAAGATGCTCAAGCGCAAGGACGATATCGTCGGCAAGATGACCAAGGGCATCGAGTTCCTGTTCCGCAAGAACAAGGTGACGCTGCTCAAGGGCTACGGCAAGTTCGTCGGCAAGAGCGCCGAAGGCTTCCAGGTCGAGATCGCCGGTGAAGTGGTGACCGCCAAGCAGGTCATCATCGCCACCGGTTCGAAGGCCCGCCACCTGCCCGGCATCAAGGTCGACAACGACTTGATCAGCGATAACGAAGGCGCGCTCAAGTTCCCCACGGTGCCGAAGAAGCTGGGCGTGATCGGCGCCGGTGTGATCGGCCTGGAGCTGGGCTCGGTGTGGCGCCGCCTCGGTTCCGACGTGACCGTGCTGGAAGCGCTGCCGGCGTTCCTGGGCGCCTGCGACGAAGGCGTGGCCAAGGAAGCGCAGAAGCAGCTGACCAAGCAGGGCCTGAAGTTCAGCCTCGGCGTGAAGGTGGACGAAGTGACGACCGCCAAGAACGGCGTGACGGTCAAGTACACCGACAAGGATGGCAAGGCGCAGACGCTGGAAGTCGACCGCCTGATCGTGTCGGTCGGCCGCGTGCCCAATACCGACAATCTGGGCCTGGATGCAGTCGGCCTGGCGGTCGACCAGCGCGGCTTTATCGAGGTGGACGACCATTGCGCCACCAAGGTGCCGGGCCTGTGGGCCATCGGCGACGTGGTGCGCGGCCCGATGCTCGCGCACAAGGCCGAGGACGAAGGCGTGGCCGTGGCCGAGCGCATCGCCGGCCAGAAGCCGCATATCGACTACAACTGCGTTCCGTGGGTGATCTACACCTTCCCGGAAATCGCCTGGGTAGGCAAGACCGAAGCCCAGCTCAAGGCCGAAGGCCGCGAGTACAAGGCCGGCCAGTTCCCGTTCATGGCCAACGGCCGTGCGCTGGGCATGGGCCACGCCGACGGCTTCGTCAAGATGCTGGCGGACGCCAAGACCGACGAGATCCTGGGTGTGCACATCGTTGCCGCCAACGCCTCGGACCTGATCGCCGAAGCCGTGGTGGCGATGGAATTCAAGGCCGCCAGCGAAGATATCGGCCGCGTCTGCCATCCGCACCCGTCGATGTCGGAAGTCATGCGCGAAGCCGCGCTGGCCGTCGACAAGCGTCAACTCAACATGTAAGGCGCGTGTCTTTCGTTGCCTGAATACCGGCGCGCCGCTCTGCGGCGCGCCGTTTTCACTTGCGGCCCATGCCGCGTGAGCCCCGAGCATGAACGTCACCGAGTACTACGAGAAGGAACTGAAGGAGCGCGGCTACCAGTCCGACGAGGCCCAGCTGCGCGCCGTGGCCCGGCTGCAGCAGTGCTACGACGAATGGGTCGCCTACAAGGGCCGCCGCAACAACGCGCTGAAGAAGCTGCTGGTGCGGCCAGACGTGCCGCAGGGCGTCTACATGTGGGGCGGGGTGGGGCGCGGCAAGTCGTTCCTGATGGACAGCTTCTATACCTGCGTGCCGGTGGTGCGCAAGACGCGGCTGCATTTCCATGAATTCATGCGCGAGGTGCACCGCCAGCTGGAAGAGCTGCGCGGCCGTCCCGATCCGCTGGACGAACTGGCCAGGCGCATCGCGCGCCGCTTCCGCCTGATCTGCTTCGATGAATTCCATGTCAGCGATGTCGCCGACGCGATGATCCTGCATCGCCTGCTGCAGCAGCTGTTCGACAACGGCGTGCAGTTCGTGATGACCTCCAACTATCGCCCGGACCTGCTGTATCCGGACGGCCTGCACCGCGACCGCGTACTGCCCGCCATCGCGCTGCTGCAGCAGAAGCTGGAGGTGCTCAATGTCGATGCCGGCATCGACTACCGCAAGCGCGCGCTGGAGCAGGTGCAGGCCTACCATACGCCGCTGGACGCCAAGGCCAACTCGGCGCTGCGCGACGCCTTCACCTCGATTGCCGGCGTCGCCGATGAGTCCCCGCTGCTGCATATCGAGCACCGCGAACTGCGCGCACTGCGCAAGGCCAACGGGGTGGTGTGGTTCGACTTTGCCACGCTGTGCGGTGGCCCTCGCTCGCAGAACGACTACCTGGAACTGGCCTCGCAATTCCATACGGTGATCCTGTCCGACGTGCCGCGCATGACGCCGCGCATGTCGTCCGAGGCACGCCGCTTCACCTGGCTGATCGACGTCTTCTATGACCACAAGGTCAAGCTGCTGATGTCGGCGGAGGTGCCGGCCGACGAACTTTATACCGAAGGGCAGATGGCCAACGAATTCCATCGCACCGTGTCCCGCATCATCGAGATGCAGTCGCGCGAATACCTGGAATCCGAGCGCCGCACCATGGATACGTCGCTTACCTGAGCGCCGTTTCAGGCCCGGGCGATGATAGCCGGGCCGCCTTGATCTATATCAAGCGGAAATCGGGGGCGGGCCTATATCCTCGACTGGGTAGAAAAAGGTACCCATGTCGCCGCCCCCAGCCTCCAGTCCTTCCGCCAGCTTGCTGGCGCCATTCCCGCCGCCCGCAGGGCGCGCTGGCGCCGACGCGGCCGCACACGCCGCCCCCGCATCGCTGGCCTGCTTCCATTGCGGCTTGCCGGTGACCGATGCCGAGCCGCTCGCCGCGGACCTGGACGGCGGCCGCCGCGTATTCTGCTGCGGCGGCTGCCAGGCCCTCGCGCAGACCTTACATGCCGCTGGCTTTGCCCACCTGTACGGCGATGAGGCCCGTTTCGCCCGACCCATCGACGATGAATCCCGGCGTGAAGCTGAACCGATCTGGGCCGCCTACGATACCCCGGAACTGCGCGCGCAATTTGTTCGCCCGCTCGACGGCGGCCGCGCCGAGATCACGCTGGCACCCGAGAACATCCGCTGTGCCGCCTGCGCCTGGCTGATCGAACAGCAGCTCTGCCGCCAGCCGGGGGTGGAGTCGGCGATGGCCAACGTCGCCACGCGGCGCGTGGTGGTGCGCTGGCGCGACGGCGCCCAGACGGTGTCGGGGCTGCTGGCCGCGCTGGCCGGCATCGGCTACATGGCCTGGCCCTTCGAAGTCTCGCGCACCGACCAGCAAGACCGCCGCGCGCGCCGCGGCCTGCTGATGCGCATGGCGGTGGCCATGCTCGGCATGATGCAGGTCATGATGTACGCATGGCCGATCTATACCCACGAGGCCACCATCGATCCCGGCCAACTCCAGCTGATGCGCTGGGCCAGCTTCGCGCTGACCTTGCCAGTGGTGTGCTACGCCGCCTCGCCGATCTTCGCCGGTGCCTGGCGCAGCCTGCGCCAGCGCCATATGGGCATGGACGTGCCGGTGGCGATTGGCGTCGCCGCGGGCTTTGCCGCCAGCGCGCTGGCCACGGTGCGCGGCGTCGGCGAAGTCTATTTCGATTCGGTGACGATGTTCGTCGCGTTCCTGCTGTTGGCCCGCTACCTTGAACTGCGGGTGCGCCAGGCCTCGCGCAGCGGTGCCGAAATGCTGGCGCGCCAGTTGCCCGCTACGTGCGAGCGGCTGTCCGGAGCCGGTGCGGCGGGCGAACGTATCCCGGTCGCGCGCCTGCGCGCGGGTGACCTTATCCGCGTCAAGGCGGGCGAGATCGTCCCGGCGGACGGCGCGGTGACGTCGGGCGCCAGTGAACTCGATGAATCCATGCTGACCGGCGAAAGCCGCCCGGTGCGCCGCTGCGCTGGCGACACCGTGCTCGCCGGCAGCTTCAATACGGCCAGCCCGCTGGAACTGCGCGTGACGCGCGTGGGCGCCGGCACCCGCCTGGCCGAGATCGTCGCGGTGCTGGACCGCGCGCTGGCGGAGAAACCGCGCCTGGCGACGCTGGCCGACCGCGTGGCGGGCTGGTTCGTGGCGACGCTGCTGGCGCTGGCGGCACTGACCGGCATGGTCTGGGGCCTCTGGATCGATCCGTCCCGGGCCTTGCTGGTAACGATCGCGGTGCTGGTGGTCAGTTGCCCCTGCGCCTTGTCGCTGGCCACGCCCGCGGCACTGGCCGCGGCCGGCGCGGCGCTGTCGCGGCGTGGCGTGCTGCTGGCGCGCGGCCACGCGCTCGAAACGCTGGCCCGCGTCACCGACGTGGTGCTCGACAAGACCGGCACGCTGACGGAAGGACGCTTTGCCGTGGCGGCGGTCGAGCCGCTGGGCGAAGTCGATTCCGCCCAATGCCTGGCGCTGGCCGCGGCGATGGAGCGCGGCGGCGAGCATCCGATCGCGCGCGCGCTGGTGGCGGCGGCACCGGACCACGCCGGCCTGCCGCTGCAGGTCAGCGACATGCGCAATGTTCCCGGGCAAGGCCTGGAGGCGATGGTGGCGGGTCGCCAGTTGCGCCTCGGCCGTGCCGATTTTGTATCCGCACTGGCCACCTCGGCAGCAGGGCGAGATGGCCAGCTCGCGCGGATGGCTTCAGGCGACCTGGCGCATCCGGGCGCCACCGTGGTCTGGCTCGGCGCAGAGACCGGACCGCTGGCGCGCTTCATCCTGGCCGACGTCCAGCGCCAGGAGACCGCTGCGTTGCTGGCCCGCCTGCACGACCTGGGCGTGCGCTGCCACCTGGTCTCCGGCGACAACGCCGCGGCCGTGAACTGGTGGGGACTGCATTTCGGTATCGACCGCGTCGCCGGAGAAGTGACACCCGAAGGCAAGCGCGACTATGTGGCGCGGCTGCAGCAGGGTGGGGCGGTGGTGCTGGCGGTCGGCGATGGCATCAACGACGCGCCGGTGCTGGCGCAGGCGCAGGTGTCGATTGCCATCGGCAGCGGCGCGCCGCTGGCCCAGGCCGGCGCGGACGCGGTGTTGACGCACGGCGGCGTGGCCGAGATCGCGACGGCGCTGGCCGTGTCGCGCCAGACGCGCCGGGTGGTGCGCCAGAACCTGGGCTGGGCCTTTTTTTACAACGTAGTCGCCATTCCGCTGGCGGCGACAGGACTGGTCACGGCGTGGATGGCCGGCATTGGCATGTCGTTGTCTTCGCTGCTGGTGGTCGCCAATGCCTGGCGCCTGCTGCGCGCGGGCAAGCCGCGGCAACACGGAGCCTGACGATGGAAACGCTTTACCTGCTGGTGCCGATGAGCCTGGTGCTCGTGGTGGTCATCGCAGGCGCGCTGTGGTGGGCGCTTCATGCCGGGCAGTACGACGACCTGGACCGGCCTGCCGAATCGATCCTGCTGGACAACGACAAGCCATGAGCCTGCAGCGCGTGCCTCGGACCAGAGCCGCGCACGCAGGTTCAAGACGTGCCCGGAGCGGCTTGATAAAGATCAACGCACCTTTGGCGTGGTTTTTCTAAAGTCACACTGTCAGTAGGTTTTTTATTTTCTCTAAGCTTTGGGGGTCTGAATGGATGTCACTGCCGCGTCTTCACGCGTCGACACCTTCAATTACGGCGTCGTAAGACAGTTCGCTGTCATGACGGTAGTCTGGGGGATCGTCGGCATGGCCGTCGGCGTGCTGCTGGCAGCACAGCTGATCTGGCCCGAACTCAATTTCAATACTCCCTGGCTGTCGTTCGGCCGCTTGCGGCCATTGCATACCAATGCGGTAATCTTCGCCTTCGGCGGCAGCGCGCTGTTTGCGACGTCTTACTACGTGGTCCAGCGCACCTGTCAGGCCCGCCTGTTCTGCGGTCCGCTCGCGGCGTTCACGTTCTGGGGCTGGCAACTGGTCATCGTCGCGGCCGCCATCACGCTGCCGCTGGGCATCACCAGCTCCAAGGAATACGCCGAACTCGAGTGGCCCATCGACCTGCTGATCACCGCGGTCTGGGTGGCCTACGCCATCGTGTTCTTCGGCACCATCGTCAAGCGCAAGACCCGGCATATCTACGTCGCCAACTGGTTCTTCGGCGCCTACATCCTGACCATCGCGCTGCTGCACATCGTCAACAACATCGAAATGCCGGTGTCGCTGTGGAAGTCCTACTCGGCCTATGCCGGCGTGCAGGACGCGATGATCCAGTGGTGGTACGGCCATAACGCCGTCGGCTTCTTCCTGACCACCAGCTTCCTGGGGATGATGTACTACTTCATTCCCAAGCAGGCCGAGCGCCCGATCTTTTCCTACCGCCTGTCCATCGTCCACTTCTGGGCGCTGAACTTCACCTACATGTGGGCCGGCCCGCACCACCTGCAGTACACCGCGCTGCCGGACTGGGCGCAGTCGCTGGGCATGGTGTTCTCGCTGATCCTGCTGGCGCCTTCGTGGGGCGGCATGATCAACGGCATCATGACGCTCTCGGGCGCCTGGCACAAGCTGCGCACCGACCCGATCCTGAAGTTCCTGGTGGTGGCGCTGTCGTTCTACGGCATGTCCACGTTCGAAGGCTCGATGATGTCGATCAAGACCGTCAACGCGCTGTCGCACTACACGGACTGGACCATCGGCCACGTGCACTCCGGCGCTTTGGGCTGGGTCGCCATGATTTCCATCGGTTCGCTGTACTACCTGATCCCGCGGCTGTTCGGGGAAAAGCAGATGTACAGCGTGCGCCTGATCGAGTGGCACTTCTGGATCGCCACCATCGGCGTGGTGCTGTATATCGCCTCGATGTGGATTGCCGGGGTCATGGAGGGCCTGATGTGGCGCGCGACGCAGCCCGACGGCACGCTGACCTACGCCTTCGTCGAAGCGGTCAAGGCCAAGTATCCGTTCTATCTGATTCGCCTGCTGGGTGGCATGTGTTTCCTCTCCGGCATGCTGCTGATGGCCTACAACATCGCCAAGACCATTGTCGGCAAGACCGCCGTGGATGCGCCGATTCCGGCCAGCATCGCCGCCTCTGCCCACTGATCAATCCAGGATAGAAAGATGTCCGACAAACAACGCTTCTTTTCCCACGAAACGCTGGAGAAGAACATCGGCTGGCTGATCATCTGCACGATCCTCGTGGTCAGCATCGCAGGTCTGGTCCAGATCGTGCCGCTGTTCTTCCAGCACTCCACCACCGAGCCGGATCCGGGCATCACGCCGTATTCGCCGCTGCGGCTGATGGGGCGAGATATCTATATCCGCGAAGGCTGCGTCGGCTGCCACTCGCAGCAGGTGCGTACGCTGCAGGCCGAGACCGAACGCTACGGCCATTACTCCACCGCTGGCGAGTCGGTCTACGACCATCCGTTCCTGTGGGGCTCCAAGCGCACCGGCCCCGATCTGGCGCGCGTCGGCGGACGCTACTCCGACGACTGGCAGCGCATCCACCTGCGCAATCCGCGCGACGTGGTGCCGGAATCCGTGATGCCATCGTACCCGTGGCTGGAGAAGGCCGAGCTGCCCACCACCGATATCCAGGCGCGCATGCGTGCGCTGGTCAGGCTGGGCGTGCCGTACAGCGACGCCGAGATTGCGAAGGCCCCGGAAGAACTGAAAGGCAAGACCGAAGAGGATGCGCTGGTTGCCTACCTGCAAGGCCTCGGGACCAACCGCCGCAACGTCCGCGTCGATGCCGTCGCCGCGGCACCGAAGGAGTAAGCCATGGCCATGATCACCGCCATTGCAACTGTCGTGTCCATGGTTGTCTTCCTCGGCATCTGCTGGTGGGCCTGGTCCGCCGGCCGCCAGGCCGCCAACCGCGAATCGGCCTTGCTGCCGTTCGCGCTGCCTGACGAAACTACGACAACATCGAGCCGGAACCCCTAGCCATGAGCGATTTCATTTCCGAATTCTGGAGTTACTACATTGCCGCCATTGCGCTCATCGGCATCGTCTGGTGCGTATGGCTGCTGTTTTCGCAACGCAAGATCACCAAGACCGCCGGTGGCACCGAGGATACCGGCCATGTCTGGGACGGCGACCTGCGCGAGCTGAACAACCCGCTGCCGCGCTGGTGGATGTGGATGTTCCTGCTGGCCTGCATCTTCGGCCTGGCCTATCTCGTGCTGTATCCGGGCCTGGGTTCGTACGCCGGCGTGCTGAAGTTCTCCACGCAGGGCGAGCTGGCCGCGCACCGCGCGGCGCAGGAGCGGATGCAGAACGAGATCTACGCCAAGTACCTGAAGATGGACGTCAAGCAGGTGGCAGCGGACCCGCAGGCGCGCGAGATCGGCCAGCGCCTGTTCCTGAACTACTGTGCGCAGTGCCATGGCTCGGACGCGCGTGGCAGCCGGGGTTTCCCCAACCTGACCGATGGCGACTGGTTGTACGGCGGCGAGCCGGAGACCATCCGCCAGACCATCACCAAGGGCCGCAACGGCGTGATGCCGCCGTTCGGTGCATCCATCGATGCCAAGCAGGCGGGCGATGTGGCGCAGTATGTGCGTTCGCTGTCCGGGCTGTCGTCGGATCCGATCCGCGCCTCGCGTGGCGAAGGCACGTTCAAGACCACCTGCGTGGCCTGCCATGGCTCTGGCGGCAAGGGCAACCAGGCCCTCGGTGCGCCGAACCTGTCGGACAATGTCTGGCTCTATGGCAGCTCGGAAGCCAGCATCGTGGAAGCGATCCTGAAGGGCCACAACAACCATATGCCGGCACACGAGGAGATCCTGACGCCTGAACGCATCCGCATGCTGACGGCTTATGTGTGGGGGTTGTCCAATACCGGAGGCGGAGCCGGGCAATGATCGACGACTCATCTGAGCGGGCGCTGGTGGCTCGCGGGAGAACCTGCCCATGAACGCCCCCGGCACCGAAGAAGTGGCCCGGGCGGCCGACCTGCAGCGGTCGGCCGCTGTGCCGGGCGAGACCTCGGACGAAACGCTTTACGAGGTCCGCCGCAAGATTTATCCGCGCTCGGTGACGGGCGCGTTCTCCAGCTGGCGGGTCTGGCTGGTGATCCTGACCCAGCTGATCTACTACGGCACGCCCTGGCTCCAGTGGAATGCACGCCAGGCCGTGCTGTTTGACCTTGGCGAACGCAAGTTCTATATCTTCGGGCTGGTGCTGTGGCCGCAGGACGTCATCTACCTGGCCGTGCTGCTGGTCATCTCCGCGCTGGCGCTGTTCCTGTTCACGGCGATCGCGGGGCGGCTGTTCTGCGGCTACGCCTGCCCGCAAACGGTCTATACCGAGATCTTCATGTGGATCGAGCGGCGGATCGAGGGCGACCGCATCGCCCGCATCCGCCTCGACGGCGATCCGTGGAGTCTGCGCAAATTTCGCATCAAGGCCACCAAGCACTTCCTGTGGGTGCTGATTGCACTCTGGACCGGCTTCACATTCATCGGCTACTTCGCGCCGATCCGCGAACTGGGCGGCGAGGTGATGGCCCTGTCGCTGGGACCCTGGCAAGCGTTCTGGATGCTGTTCTATGCGTTTGCCACGTGGGGCAACGCAGGCTTCATGCGCGAGCAGGTGTGCAAGTACATGTGTCCTTACGCGCGTTTCCAGAGCGTGATGGTGGATCGCGACACCTATGTCGTCACCTACGACGTTGGCCGTGGCGAGCCGCGCGGCAGCCGCTCGCGCAAGACCGACCATCACCAGGCCGGGCTGGGCGATTGCGTCAACTGCAGCATCTGCGTGCAGGTGTGTCCGACCGGCATCGACATCCGCGATGGCCTGCAGTACGAATGCATTGGCTGCGGCGCCTGCATCGACGCCTGCAACCAGGTCATGGACAAGATGGACTACCCGCGGGGGCTGATCCGGTACACCTCGGAAAACGCAATGCGCAAGGCTCTTTCCGCGGCGGCATCGCGCAAGCGCCTGTTGCGTCCGCGCGTGATCATCTACTCGGTGGTCTGGGTGGCGCTACTGGCGGGCTTCATGGCCTCAATCGTGCTGCGCACGCCGCTGAAGGTCGACATCATCCGCGACCGCGGCGCGCTGGGGCGGGAGGTGGAAGGGCGCTGGATCGAGAACGTCTATCGCCTGCAGTTGATCAACACCACCGAAGCGCCAATGCAGATCCGCGTGCGCGCCGACAGCGATGAACTGAAGGGCGTGACAGTCGAATACGACAAGCAGGCCGAATCGCTGGCGCCGACGTCCAACCGGTTGCTGCCGATCCGCGTCCGCGTGCCGATCGAGGCCGCCACACAGGGCACGCACAAGATTAACGTAACAGTAACGAGCGCAGGCACGGAGCAGGGGCATGCCGAAATCCGGCAATCCACCAGTTTTATCGTGCCGCGCGATTTGTGAAGCTGGGGACTCGGACGTAGTCGCCAAGATGAAGGGGGCAAGATGAGTCGGCAAGGCAATCCGTGGTGGAAGGAACCGTGGCCGTGGCTGCTGATGAGTGGTCCGCTGGCAGCCATGGTGGCGTGCGGCGTGACGATCTGGCTGGCGTCGGCGCACCCCGACATGCCGGTGCAGGGCGCGACGCGGCATGGCCTGGTGGTGGAGAAGGGTGAAGCTGTGCCGCCCAGGGCCGCGGCAGCGAGGCAGCCATGAGGTTGCGCTGGCTGATGTGGGTGTTGTGGCCGGGCTTTCTGATGGCCGGCCTGGCGACGGCAACGGTTTTTTCCGTTGTCGATCCGGGTGACCTGAAATTCTTCGGCCATCCGATCGAATCGTCGCGCGAGTCGGTCTATACCGTTGGCTTCCTGCTGGCGTGGGTGTTCTGCGCCTTGTCCAGCGGGCTGACGCTATACACCATGCCGACGCGGCTCGCCGATACCGACGAGCTGGAATAGGAAGGCAATAGAACAGGGGCCACCGCGTTGCCGGCGCCGCAGGCCGGCGCGGCAACGCCGCGGTGCTTTAGCAGCTGCGGCTGTAGAGTTGCTTGATGCCTTCCATGTCCACCAGCTTGACATGCCGCTGGCGGATCTGGATCAGCCCGGCCTCGGCAAAACGCGAGAACAGCCGGCTGACGGTCTCGAGCTTCAGCCCGAGGTAGCTGCCGATCTCTTCGCGGCTCATGCGCATCACGAACTCGGAGGCCGAATAACCGCGCGCCGACAGGCGCTCCGACAGATTGATCAGGAAGGCGGCCAGGCGTTCCTCGGCGCGCATGGAGCCGAGCGTGACCAGCATCAGCTGGTCGTGCGTGATTTCCTTGCCCATCAAGCGCAGGAACTGCTGCTGCAGCGAAGGCAAGTCGGCCGACAGCGATTGCAGATCGTTCATGCGCACCACGCATACTTCGGTATCTTCCAGCGCGGTCGCATCGGACGCATGCTGCATCTCGCCCAAGCCGTCGAGGCCGACGATTTCGCCGGGCAGGTGGAACCCGGTAATCTGCGAACGTCCGTCTTCAGTGGTGACATGCGTCTTCAGCGTACCGAAGCGGATGGCATAGACCGCAGTGAGCGGATCGCCCATGCGGTAGAGGGTTTCCCCCTTGTGCACGCGGATGCGTTCCTGCACCAGCGTGTCGATCTTGACGAGGTCTTGCTGCGACATGCCAACCGGAAGGCACAGCTGTCCCATTGCACAGGTGGAGCAGCGGGGCGACATCTCGGTAATGGGAATGGAGGTGAGCAATTGGAACCTGCAAGAAATGGCAGCGGGGCACGATATGGACATTTTACCGTGCGATGTGATCCGGCAGGGAGACAGAATTGACATTCGGAGTATTGATCAGCGTTTTTCTGCTAGCGCTGCTAGGCGGGGTGCACTGCGCCGCCATGTGCGGCGGCGTGGCGCTGGCCGTGGAGCAGCGGCGCGGCACGGCGGCCCCCCTCAGCCTGGTGCGCAACCGGACTGCCTGGCTTGGCGAGTTATTGGTGATGCACCTTGGCAGGATTTCTACCTATATGCTGCTTGGCGCCGCGCTCGGCGCCGCCGGCGCCACGGCCTGGAAGCAGGACTATCTGCCGTTGCAGCGCTGGCTCTTTGGTGCTGGCAGCCTGATGCTGCTGTGGTCCGGCTGGCGCCTGCTGCGTGGCAGCACCTTTACCGTGAACTGGCTCGAGCGGCTGGCGGCGCACGCCGGCGCTGCCCTGGCCGGCCGGCTCGGTGGCCTTGCCGGCGCGATGCCGGCCTTCGTGCGGGCGCGCGGCGGACTGGCGCGGCGTTATGGCGTGGGCCTGGCATGGGGGCTGGTGCCGTGCGGCATGGTTTACGGCGCGCTGACGCTGGCGCTGCTGGCGGGCAATGCCGGCTCCGGCGCGTTGGTCATGGGCGTATTCGGGCTCGGCACGTTGCCGAACCTGCTGGTGCTGTCCGGGCTGTCGGGCTATCTCAGGCTGTGGTCCAGACGTCCTGGCGTGCGCCTGGGCGCGGGCCTTGCCGTGATGGCGTTCGGTGGCCTTGGCATTGCGCGAGCGGTGCTGCTGCCACATTCGCTGGCGGAACAGGGCTTTTGCCTGGTGTTTTGACGCCGCGCGGTCCGTCGTGCGGCGTTGGCGCCGCGCGCAAACAGGATGATGGTTGCAGGCGGAGGCGGGAATGCCATACAATCGCCAACATTGCGGTATCGCGCGGAGTCAGACAGGCTGCGGTAAGCAGCGGCGAGCAGCGCCTGGCGGCCTTCATACCCGAAGGCGTGCTTGGGACGCGGGAAGCGGAAGGCTTTCAATGGTCGCCAGTCCCCGCGGTCCATCCGGTTCAAAAGATCTGGTTCAAAAGTCCGGTTGGCACTGCGGCGTGGTAGATGCCGGCCTTGCTCCCGATACCCGTATTTTCTTGCGTCCGAGGCGTTCAGTTCGCCGACCGCGATGTCCGTTTGTGCGGATAAGCGACGCAAGAGGTTCGCTGGCCGGTCCATGACGGCATGCGGACGATCTCCTGCCGGAACGACCCGGCAACTCGATGCAAAGAAAGGGAAGTGCACGGCTTGGGTACAGCAGGTATCCGGCTCGCTGCGCAATGAGATGGCGGTGGCTTTGGCACCGCTGTATCCAAAATCTCCGGTGCCCCGGATCCGTCCGGGAGCAGGTGCAAAGACAGGCTGCACACCATCAACATGAATACCCAAGAGGCGAAGATCGTCCTCGAGACGGCGCTGATCTGCGCGCAGGAACCGTTGCGCGTCAACGATCTGCGCCGCCTGTTCGATGATGACGTCGGCGCAGACACCATCCGCGTACTGCTGGACGAACTGCGCCAGGACTGGCGTCCGCGCGGCGTGGAGCTGGTGGCGCTGGCCAGCGGCTGGCGGTTCCAGAGCCGGCCCGAAATGCGGGAATACCTCGACCGCCTGAATCCGGAAAAGCCGCCAAAATACTCGCGCGCCGTGATGGAGACCCTGGCGATCATTGCCTACCGCCAGCCGGTGACTCGTGGCGATATCGAGGAAATCCGCGGCGTGACCGTCAGTACGGAAGTGATCAAGAAGCTCGAGGACCGCAGCTGGATCGAGGTGATTGGCCACCGCGACGTGCCGGGCCGCCCGGCGCTGTATGCCACCACCAAGGCGTTCCTGGACGACCTCGGGCTGCGCACGCTCGACGAGCTGCCCCCGCTGGAAGACGCCCAGGCGCAGGCGCAGGCCGCCTTGCTGGAGCAACAGGCAATCAATTTCGAAGACCTGGCGGCGCACAAGCCGGCCAGCGCCGACGAGGAAGCCTTTGCAGAGCCGGCCTCCCCGGCCGACACATCGGCAACGGGCGAGGCGGCATCCTGGCAGGAAGGCGAAGCCGCCGCGCTCGCAGACAGCGCCAATGGCTTTGATGCGCAGCCGCTGCCGCCGGCGGCTGCCGAGACGGGTTCGGGCGATGCCACCGAACCGGCTGCACCCCCTCCGGACGGGGCGCGGGACCAACCGTCACATGACGGCACCCCGCCGCACCCGAGCGAGCACGACGAGCGCGTGCCGAACTGAATAACATGCAACATCCGATAGTGAATATCTTGTCTGATTCCGTTGACCAAGACGCCCGCCATGCGGGCGCATCCGCCGACACCGGCGCCGCAGAACCCGGATCGGGCAGCGACGCCGCGCCCCGCCGCAAGGGGCTGCGCCGCGGGCTGAGGAACCTGGTGGCCTCGCGCCGTCAGGCGAACCAGGACCGTGCCGAGGGCGCCGAAGGCGTCGGCGCAGGCGGCCAGGGCGATGCCGGCGAGCCGGGTGCAGCCCAGGCCGCGGGCGCCGGACGCGGCGGCCAGCGTGGCCGCGGCAAGCGCAAGACGGGCCCGGGCGAAGGCGGGCAGGGCAGCCAGGGCGGCAGCAAGGCAGACAAGATCGACCGCGCGGCCCGGGCCGAAGGCGCCGACAAGCCGGAGCAGCCTGGCCGCAAGCGCAAGCCGGGGCCGCGCAGCGGCAAGCCGGCGACTTCCGGCGACGCCCAGGGCGCCGGCGCGCGCCAGCAGGGCCGGCGCAAGGAGGGCGGCAAGCCGCAGGCACCCCGCAAGGGCCCGGCCGGCGCCGACAAGACCGCGGCAGGCAGCGAAGACCTGTTCCGCTTCGTCATCTCCGAGCAATACGACAGTGAAGACACGGTCATCCCGCGCACCAAGGCCAAGCCTGTGCGCGAGTTGTCCGCCGATGACGATGCGCCCAAGCTGCACAAGGTGCTGGCCGAGGGCGGCCTCGGTTCGCGCCGCGAGATGGAGGAGCTGATCCTGCAGGGCCGCGTCTCGGTCAATGGGCTGCCGGCTCATATCGGCCAGCGCATTCTGCCGGCCGACCAGGTCCGCGTGAACGGCAAGCTGATACACCGCAAGGTGTCAAGCAAGCCGCCGCGCGTGCTGCTGTATCACAAGCCCTCCGGTGAAATCGTCAGCCAGTCCGATCCGGAAGGCCGTCCGACCGTGTTCGACAACCTGCCGCGCATCAAGACCGGCAAGTGGGTCGCGGTGGGCCGCCTGGACTTCAACACCGAAGGCTTGCTGATTTTCACCACCTCGGGCGACATTGCCAACCGGTTCATGCATCCCCGCTACGGCGTCGAGCGCGAATACGCGGTGCGCACGCTGGGCGAGTTGGCCGAAGCCGACCGCCAGCGCCTGCTGCACGGCATCAAGCTGGATGACGGCGAGGCCAACTTCCTGCGTATTGCCGACGGTGGCGGCGAAGGCGCCAATCATTGGTACCACGTGGCCCTGACCGAAGGGCGCAACCGGGAGGTGCGGCGCATGTTCGAGGCGGTCGGACTGACCGTGTCGCGCCTGATTCGCACCCGCTACGGCCAGTTCCTGCTGCCGCGGGGTCTCAAGCGCGGCCGCTGGCAGGAAGTGGAGCCGAATGATGTCAAGGCGCTGATGACCAGCGTCGGCCTGAAGGTGCCCGGCAAGGGCGAGCAGGCGCCCAAGGGCGCCACCAAGGTGGGCGGGCGCAAGCAGCGCACCGAGGCGGCGATCGCCGGCATGCCGATGCCCACGGGCATGGACGGCCTGCCGCGCGTCGACCAGGGCGGTACCCGCGGCGGCGGCGGCCGCAGCAGCCAGCCCGATCCGATGAAGACGTCGATGGGCTATATCAGCCATGGGCCGACGCTGCTGACCTCGCATGCCGCCAACCTGGGCGGCGGGCGCGGCACCGGCGCGCGTCAGGGGCGTGGCGGCGGTACGGGCATGGGCGGCATGGGTGGCATGGGTGGCATGGGTGGCATGGGTGGCGCCAGGGGCCAGGCCGGCCAAGGGCAGGGCAAGGCCCGCCGCGGCGGTGGCGAGGCCAATGGCAACGTGATGCCGAAGCCGGCAAAAGCAGGCGGCAACCGCTCGCCGCGAGGCGGTGGCGGCGGCAATCGCGGGGGCAACCGCGGCGGCAACCGGTAAGCGCTGCTGGCGGCGCACGCGGGCAGAACGCCCGCTGCCGCCGCGTTCAGTCCGTGGTAATGTCTTGCTTTTGCCTTTTCGACATAATCCGCGTATAATTCAAGTCTATTCAAAAAGCCATCCTCGTCCGAGGATGGGCGAATGATGGGCATTGCGCCCATTTTTTTTTGGTTCGCCCGTTTTCGGTGCTTCCGCTGGGGCGGAACGGGGTGGCGGACAGGCAGCGCTGCAGCAGGGTCGTCCCGGACGGCACCGGCGGGTTTGCCTGCCACGGTGTTGATGGCCATTACTCGGGATAACAGTGCATCTGGCAGATTTGATCGAAACCACCCTTGGCGGCATGGGATATGAGCTGGTCGAGCTCGAGCGTGCCCCGGCCGGATTGCTGCGTGTCTATATCGATCAGCCTGAAACCGGCATTGCCATCGAGGATTGCGAAAAGGTGAGCCGCCAGCTCACCCACGTGTTTACGGTCGAGAACGTCGACTATGAACGCCTCGAGGTCTCGTCGCCCGGACTGGACCGGCCGCTGAAAAAGCTGGCCGACTTCATCCGCTTTGCCGGCGCGGAGGCGCGCGTGACGCTGCGCCTGCCCGTCAACGGACAGAAGAACTTCACAGGCATCCTGCGCGAGCCCACTGGCGCCGCGGGCGAGGAGAAGATCGGCCTGGAGTTCGAGGGCAAAGATGGCCCGGCGCTGCTGGAATTTGCCGTATCCGATGTCGACAAGGCACGCCTGGTGCCGGTATTCGACTTCAAAGGAAATCAAAGAAAAGGGAACAAGCAATGAGCCGCGAAGTTCTGTTGCTCGTCGATGCGCTTGCGCGTGAGAAGAACGTCGACAAGGATGTGGTATTCGGTGCCCTGGAGGCGGCGCTCGCCTCGGCCACCAAGAAGCGTTTCGAGGAAGACGTGGATATCCGTGTCGCGATCGATCGCGAATCGGGCGAGCATGAAACCTTCCGTCGCTGGCTGGTCGTTCCCGACGAACTGGGCCTCCAGGAGCCGGACAAGCAGATCCTGCTGTTCGAGGCCCGCGAGGAAAACCCCAGCATCGAGCTGGGCGACTATATCGAGCAGCAAATCGAGTCGGTCGAGTTCGGCCGCATCGGCGCGCAGGCCGCCAAGCAGGTGATCCTGCAACGTATCCGCGACGCCGAGCGCGAGCAGATCCTGAACGACTACCTCGATCGCGGCGAAAAGATCATGACCGGCACGGTCAAGCGCGCCGACAAGAAGGGCCTGATCGTCGAGTCCGGCCGCGTCGAAGCGCTGCTGGCGCGCGACCAGATCATCCCCAAGGAAAACCTGCGCACCGGTGACCGCGTGCGTGCGTATATCCTGAATGTGGACCGCGCCGCGCGCGGCCCGCAGATCGAGCTGTCGCGCACCGCGCCCGACTTCCTGATCAAGCTCTTCGAGAACGAAGTGCCTGAAATGGAACAGGGCCTGCTGGAGATCAAGGCGGCTGCCCGCGACCCGGGCGTGCGCGCCAAGATCGCGGTGGTGGCGCATGACAAGCGCATCGACCCGATCGGCACCTGCGTGGGCGTGCGCGGTACGCGCGTCACCGCGGTGCGCAACGAGATCGGCGGCGAGGCAGTGGATATCGTGCTGTGGTCGGAAGACCCGGCGCAATTCGTGATCGGCGCGCTGGCGCCGGCGCAAGTGCAGTCGATTGTGGTCGATGAAGAGAAGCACAGCATGGACGTGGTGGTCGACGAGGAAAACCTCGCCGTCTCCATCGGCCGCAGTGGTCAGAACGTGCGCCTGGCGTCCGAGCTGACCGGCTGGCAGATCAACATCATGACGCAGGAAGAATCGGCGCAGAAGCAGGCCGAAGAGAGCGATGTCGTGCGCAAGCTGTTCATGTCCAAGCTGGACGTGGATGAGGAAGTTGCCGACATCCTGATCGAGGAAGGCTTCTCCACGCTGGAAGAAGTGGCTTATGTCCCCATCAGTGAAATGATGGAGATCGAGGCCTTTGACGAAGACACCGTCAACGAGCTGCGCAATCGCGCGCGTGATGCGCTCCTGACGATGGAACTGGCCCGGGAAGAAAAGGTGGAAGAGGTGTCGCAGGACCTGCGCTCGCTCGACGGCCTCAACCCGGAACTGATCGGCAAGCTGGCCGAAGGCGATATCCATACGCGTGACGACCTGGCCGAACTGGCCGTGGACGAGCTGGTCGAGATGACCGGTGTCAACGAGGAAGAAGCCAAGTCGCTGATCATGAAAGCACGGGAACATTGGTTCAACTGAGGGACACGGCCGGGCCGGCCAACACCAGCCCGGGCGCGCTTTCCGCAACAATTTGTCCCGACGTAGAAACCAAGCATTGAAAGGGTTTGAATGGCAAGCACAACAGTTGCCCAACTGGCCGCAGAACTGAGTCGCAGCGCAGCTGCCCTGCTGGAACAATTGCAGGCGGCTGGGGTGGGCAAAGCGACGCCAGAAGACATCATCACGGAATCGGATAAGACCAGGCTGCTGGACTATCTGAAGCGCTCGCACGGCCAGGCCGACGACAGCGCCCGCAAGAAGATCACACTGACCAAGCGCGAAACCTCCGAAATCCGCCAGTCGGATGCCACCGGCAAGACCCGCACGGTCCAGGTCGAAGTGCGCAAGAAGCGCGTGCTGATCAAGCGCGACGATGCTGCGCCCGATCTGCATGCCGATGGTGCCGAGGCACAGGCTCACGTCGTTGACGCTGCCGAGGAGGCGCGCCGCGACGAGGACGAGCGCCGCCAGGCCGAACAGCTGGCGCGCCAGGAAGCCGAAGCCAAGGCCGCCCGCGAGGCCGCCGAACGCGAGGAAGCCGAGCGCCGCGCCCGCCAGGAAGCACTCGAGGCCGAACAGCGCCGCCAGGCCGAACTCGCCGCCCGCAAGGCCGAGGAAGAAGCTGCCGCCTCGCGCGCCGTGACCGAAGCCAACGAGGACTCCTCGCGCAAGAAGGCCGAGGACGAGAAGGCCCGCGTCGCCGCCGAACGCGCCGAGGCGCAGAAGGCCGCCGACGAGGCCAAGGCCGCCGCCGACAAGGCCCGCGCCGAACAGGAAATCGCCGCGCGCAAGCGCCGCGAGGCTGCCGAAGCCGAGGCCCGCGCGATCCAGCAGATGCTGAATGCGCCGGCACGCGTGCTGAAGGCGCCGTCCGAGCGCAAGGCCGAGGAAAAGAAGGCCGAGCAGACCGGTACGCTGCACAAGCCGGTCAAGCCGCCCGGCACCGAAGCCAAGCCGGGCGAGAAGAAGCCGGTGACCACCACGACCGCCGTCACCACCACTGCCGACAAGAAGGGCAAGGTGGTCAAGGCCGGTTGGCAGGACGAAGGCAGCCGCAAGAAGGGCAGCGGCCTGAAGACGCGCGGCGATTCGTCGGGCGGCGTGGGCGGCTGGCGCGGTGGCCCGCGTGGCCGTGGCGGCCGTCAGCAGCAGCACGACGATGGCCGCAGCAACTTCCAGGCGCCGACCGAACCGGTGGTGCGTGAAGTGCACGTGCCGGAAACCATCTCGGTGGCCGACCTGGCCCACAAGATGGCGGTGAAGGCTTCCGAGGTCATCAAGCAGATGATGAAGCTCGGCCAGATGGTGACGATCAACCAGGTGCTGGACCAGGAAACCGCCATGATTGTGGTGGAAGAAATGGGCCACAAGGCGTACGCCGCCAAGCTGGACGATCCGGAAGCGCTGCTGGTGGTCGACGGCGAAGAGCACGAAGACGCCGAGCTGCTGCCGCGCCCGCCGGTGGTGACCGTGATGGGTCACGTCGACCACGGCAAGACCTCGCTGCTGGACTACATCCGCCGCACCAAGGTGGCCGCGGGCGAAGCCGGCGGCATTACGCAGCATATCGGTGCCTATCATGTGGAAACCGACCGCGGCGTGATCACCTTCCTGGACACCCCGGGTCACGAGGCCTTCACGGCCATGCGTGCCCGCGGCGCCAAGGCTACCGACATCGTGATCCTGGTGGTCGCGGCCGACGATGGCGTGATGCCGCAGACCAAGGAAGCGATTGCGCATGCCAAGGCTGCCGGCGTGCCGATCGTGGTGGCGATCAACAAGATCGACAAGCCCGATGCCAACCCGGACCGCGTCAAGCAGGAACTGGTGGCCGAGCAGGTAGTGCCGGAAGAATACGGCGGCGATTCGCCGTTCGTGCCGGTGTCGGCCAAGATGGGTACCGGGGTGGAAGAGCTGCTCGAGCAGGTGCTGCTGCAGGCCGAAGTGCTGGAGCTGACCGCACCGGTGGATGCCCCGGCCAAGGGCCTGGTGGTGGAAGCCCAGCTCGACAAGGGCAAGGGCCCGATCGCTACCATCCTGGTCAGCAGCGGCACGCTCAAGCGTGGCGATGTGGTCCTGGCTGGCAGCGCCTACGGCCGCGTGCGTGCCATGCTGGACGAGAACGGCAAGGCGACCAAGGAAGCCGGCCCTTCGATCCCGGTCGAAATCCAGGGCCTGTCGGAAGTGCCTGCCGCCGGTGAAGAAGTGCTGGTGCTGCCGGACGAGCGCAAGGCCCGTGAAATCGCGCTGTTCCGCCAGGGCAAGTTCCGCGACGTGAAGCTGGCCAAGCAACAGGCCGCCAAGCTCGAGAACATGCTGGAGCAGATGGCCGAAGGCGAAGTGCAGACGCTGCCGCTGATCGTCAAGGCCGATGTGCAAGGTTCGCAGGAAGCGCTAGTGCAGTCGCTGCAGAAGCTGTCGACCGCCGAAGTGCGCGTGCAGATCGTGCACGGCGGCGTGGGCGGCATCTCCGAGTCCGACGTCAACCTGGCGACGGCTTCGAAGGCGGTCATCATCGGCTTCAACGTGCGTGCCGATGCGGGTGCGCGCAAGCTGGCCGAGCACAACGGCATCGATATCCGCTACTACAACATCATTTACGATGCGGTAGACGAGATCAAGTCGGCGATGTCGGGCATGCTGGCGCCGGAGAAGCGCGAAACCACCATCGGCACGGTCGAGGTACGCCAGGTGTTCCGCGTGCCGAAGATCGGTGCGGTAGCCGGCTGTATGGTCACCGACGGCATGGTCAAGCGCAATTCGCTGGTGCGCGTGTTGCGCAACAACGTGGTCATCCACGACGGCGAGCTGGATTCGCTCAAGCGCTTCAAGGACGATGTCAAGGAAGTGAAGCAAGGCTTCGAGTGCGGTCTGTCGATCAAGAACTTCAACGATGTTCAGGAAGGCGACCAGCTCGAGGTGTACGAAATCACAGAGGTGGCGCGTACGCTGTAAGGCGTCGCAAGCAACGGCAGGCTTCGGCCTGCCGTTGTCATCTCGACCAGACTGTATTGAATGGCCAAGAAAGGCAATATCTCCTCCCGCAATCTCCGCATCTCCGACCAGATCCAGAAGGACCTGGCCGAGATGATCCAGCGCGAACTGCGCGACCCGCGCCTCGGCCTGGTCACGCTGCAGTCGGTCACGCTGACGCCGGACTATGCGCACGCCAAGGTGTACTTCACCGTGCTGGGCGCCGAAGCCGCACAAGCCGAAGCCATCCTGAACGAAAAGGCCGGCTACCTGCATTCGCTGCTGTTCAAGCGCCTGCACATCCATACGGTGCCGACGCTGCATTTCCATCACGACACCTCGGTCGAACATGCGATCGAGATGTCCAGGCTGATCAACGAAGCGAACGCCACGCGTTCGAAAGACGACTGATGCCGGCGCCCATGCCGGCTGGCATGGGTTGTCCCGGCGCGGCCGCCAGGCGTGCCGCATCGCCGCCTCCTGCTTTCTTCCGATGACCGATTCCAACGCCAACCGTCCGCCGCGCCTGCCGCGCCGCGAGGTCCATGGTGTGCTGCTGCTCGACAAGCCGCTGGGGCTGTCGTCCAACGACGCGCTGGTGCGCGCCAAGCGCCTGCTGCGCGCGGCCAAGGCTGGCCATACCGGCACGCTGGATCCGCTGGCCACAGGGCTGCTGCCGCTGTGCTTCGGCGAAGCCACCAAGTTCTCGCAGGACCTGCTCGAAGCGGACAAGACCTATGACGCCGTGGTGCGGCTCGGCGCGCGCTCGAGCACCGGCGACGCCGAAGGCGAGTTGCTCGACGTGCGCGACGTGACCTGCGACCGCGCCGCGGTGGAGCAGGCGCTGGCGAGCTTTCTTGGCGAAATCGAGCAAGTGCCGCCGATGCATTCGGCGCTGAAGAAGGACGGCCGTCCGTTGTACGAATACGCGCGTGCCGGCCAGACCGTCGAGCGCGCGGCGCGCCGCGTCACCATCCATGCGATCGCGCTGCTGGACTGCGCCTTGCCGGCGGCCCCGTCGTTCACGATGCGGGTGATATGCAGCAAGGGCACCTATATCCGCACGCTGGCCGAGGACATCGGCGAAGCGCTGGGCTGCGGCGCCCACCTGAGCGGGCTGCGCCGCATTGCCGTGGGTGACCTGACCCTGGACGGTGCGGTCACGCTCGAGCAGATCGAGCAGCAGGACGATGCCGCACGGCCCGGGATGCTGGCCCCGGTCGACGCCTTGCTGCAGAAGAGCCCGCCCGTGAGCCTGGATCAAGCTGCCGCTGCGCGCTTCCTGCAGGGACAGCGCATTGCGCGCCGGGACTTGCCCGATGGCATCGATATCGCCGAAGGCGTGCTGGCGCGCGTCTATGCCGGCGAGCCGGCGCGCCTGCTCGGCGTGGCGCGCATGCGCGAGGGGGCATTGCGGCCGGAGCGGCTGGTCAAGCTGTAAGCGCCGCTCCGCGCCGGGAGCGGATCAGTCGAGCGTGATTTTCGCGGTCTTGATCACTTCGGCCCACATCTTGCGGTCCTGCCCCAGGAACCCGGCGAAATGCTCCGGCGTGTCGCCGACCGGCTCGGAGCCGAACTCCGCCATCTTCTTCTTCACTTCAGGATTCGCCAGCGCCTTCACCAGGGCCTGGTTGTAGCGCGCCACGATCGGCCTGGGCAGGTCCTTCGGGCCGAAGATGCCTTGCCAGGTCGGCATATTGAAATCCTTCAGGCCGCTCTCGGCCAGCGTCGGCACGTCGGGCAACAACGGCGAGCGCTTGCTGCCGGTGACGGCGATGGCGCGGACCTTGCCGGACTTGGCCAGCTGTGCCGCCGTGGTGATGTTGTCGACGGTCATGGCGATGTGGCCGCCCATCAGGTCCGTGATGACCGGCGTGGCGCCCTTGTACGGCGCATGGACCATGTCGACGCCGAGGCGATGCAGCATGGTCTCGGCGATCAGGTGGTTGGAGGTGCCGACGCCGGCGGTGCCATAGGTGACCTGGGGCGTCTTTTTCACGTACGCGGTGAAATCGGCCATCGACTTGACCGGCAGTGCCGGGTTGATGATCACCACGTTGGGCTGCGTCGCCAGCATGGCGATCGGCGTGAAGTCATCCGCCTTGTATGGCGTGCCCTTCGGGTTGAGCACGTGGGTTACCGCCATCGCACCGGCCGCGCCCATGCCGATGGTGTAGCCGTCAGCCGGCGCCTTGGCCAGCTTGTCGGCGGCGATATTGCCCCCCGCGCCGGGCACGTTTTCGACCACCACCGGTACGCCCAGGCTTTCCGACAACGGACCTTGCAGCAGCCGTGCCAGCAGGTCGGCCGAGCCGCCCGGCGCAAAGCCGACCAGCAGCCGCACCGGCTTCGACGGTTTCCACTCCTGCGCATGCGCGCCCGTGGCGGCTATCGCGCCGAGGCTCATGCACACCATGCCGCGCAGCAGCGGCCCCTTCCACTTCGCCACCTTTTCCATCGTTACTTCCACTCCAGCAGTGTCACGGGCAATCTGTCAGCGGGCTTGCCCTTACCCGCAAGAACAACATCAGAGGCCGGATTGGTTGCGGCCTGCCAATACCTGGCCCAATAGCGTGGCCACCATCCGGTTGGAGAGCAGCACCGGCGCGCGGGCATGGCGCGCGACTTCCGCCCGCATGGCCTCGGTATAGCCCATGCAGTGCATCACTACGAGGTCGCAGCCGCGCAGCGCCTCGCCAGCATGCGCGAAGCGGCCGGTGCCCGTGTCGGCGCCGGTGTCGGCGGTGTTCGCGGCGTCCGCGGCGTCCGTATAGGGCGACGCATGCGTGACACGCATTTCGCACGACACGGGTTCGATCAGGTGGAAATTGCCGACCTGGCCTTCGAGCGGCAGCACGATGCCGAGCCGCTTGCATCCCTGGGCCAGCGCAACCGTCAGGTGATCGACCACCTGTTGCGGCTCGATCACCAGCGTGCGCATCGGCGGCAGCGCGGTGCCGGTGCATAGCGGCACCAGCACGTCGAAGCGGCCATCGTCCAGCGAGGCCATCAGCCGCGCGAGCATGGCCTCGGCCACCGGCTTGCCCATTACCGCCTGCGAGCCGTCGCGCAGGCGGCTGGCAAAGCGGTATTCGCCGCTGGCCGGGGCGAGTGCGGCGATCTGGGCGGCGTCGAGCTCGTCGAGGATGCCAAATTCTTCCACCGCCACCGGCAGGCCCAGGTCAGCCAGCATCTGCGGCACCACGTCGGTTCGCGGCGCCTGGCCGATGGTGACGAAGGCCACGCGCGGCAAGCGCCCGGCCGTGGCCGTCATGCCGTCACCCCGACGGTTTGCAAGTGCGCGAGCGAGCCGTAGCGACGCTGCAGTTCGGCCCACTCGTCAACGTCGTAGAACGGGCACTGGCCCTGGCCGAACAGTTTTGCGGTCTCGATGCAGAAGCGCGTCGCCACGTCCAGGTCGTGTGCGTTGGTTACGCCGGTCGCGCAGCCGGGCACCGTGGTTTGCGCGGTCAGCGCCACGCCGACCACCGGCGCATCGGTGACGATGGCCGGCTGCATGATCGAATTGACGTGCCACAGCCCGTTCTCGTAGGGGGTGATGTCCTGCGTGGTCAGCGGCAGCACTACCGGCAGCTCGCCGCTGACCCAGCCGATCAGGTCCAGCATGCGTTCGGGCAGCCGCAGCAGCCAGCCTTGCCTGGCCACCGGCGTCAGCGCGACGCCGCGCCGGTTGACGAAGCGGTTGCCGCGCGTGGTGTCGACCGACAGGATCGCCGCCATTTGCGGATGGACCTCGTGCGACATCATCGTGCGCATGGCGAACGGCGACTTCATCATCGGCACCGGCTGGTGCGGCCGCGTGGCGGCGTGCGGGCAGATATGCGTATGGATGCGGACGGGGCCGGCCAGCACGTCGCCGCCGGCGGCCATGTCGGCCAGCTTCAGCGCGGTGGCGACCGCGACGATGGCGCCGTCGGCATCGGAGACCAGCCCGGTCACGGCCGGGCGCGCGCCCACGCCACCGAGGCGGCCGACCACCCCCAGCGCGGGCGCATCGGGGTTGCGGCCGGGCAGGGTGCAGGCGAGGAAGTCGGTGTAGAGGCCGTTCTCTTCCACGCGCGTCACCGTGACGTCGCGGATGCCGCGCGCGCGCAGCAAGGTGGCAACGGCGTCGCCGTCGACATTGGCCGCGGACAGCAGCTCGATCGATTCAATTACCTGCTTGATGGACATCTTGCTGGGGTTCCTTGCTTGCTTTGCTGTAAGGCAATGGGTCAGATGGCAGCGCTGCGCGCCGGCACGGACAATGCGCCGGCGGATATGTCGACGATCTCCGGGCCGAGGAACCAGCGTGCGGCATGCCCGCCGGCCATCTCCATGCGATCGCCACAGACGCGCACCCAATTGCCTTCGGGCAACCCCAGCACCGGCATCTGCGGCTGCAGCACCGTGAACTCGGCCAGCCGCTGGTCACGCGTTTCACCGCGGAAGCCCGGCACCACCAGGTTGAAGTAGTGGGGATTGATCTGGAAGGGCACCAGGCCGAGCGCGTCGAGGCCGCCGGGGTCGGCGACTGGCATGTCGTTGGTGGTGCGGATGGTCGGGCAAGCCACGTTGGTGCCGGCGCTCCAGCCGATATAGCGCGCGGCGCCCGCAGTCACCTGGCGTGCAATCACGGGCAGCAGGCCGCGCTCGCGCAGGCATTGCAGCAGGCGGAAGGTGTTGCCGCCACCGATGACGATCAGTTCGGCGGCTTCGACCGCCCGCACGCAGTCGGCCGCGGACAGCCGGTGCGGCGAGTGCGCCTCGATGCCGGCGGGGGCCAGTGCGTCGCGCACCAGCGCTTCATAGGTATCCCAGTCGCGCGTGACGCCGGCGAACGGCAGGAAGCAGGCACGGCGGCGCCCGTCGGCCAGTTCGCGGATCGCGTCGTGGGCATGGACGAGGTAGCCCGCGTCGCTGGAGGAGTTGCTGAGTAAAAGGAGTTCCATGGGCTTTAGCTGCGGATGGGCTGGTGACCGGCGCTGTCGCCGGGTTGGAGCCAGAGCGGATCGCCGATGCGCTGCCCGACCGGCGCCACCGCCTGCACTAGCGTTTCGCGCAGCGCGTGGGCCTCGGCCTGGCTGACCTGCATCGCGGTAAAGGACAGGCACAGGCCGCGCACATCGCCGGACAGCGGGTCGGCCAGCGTGGTGGCCACCGCGCCGATCCCCGGCATGCCTTCATTCACGGCGATCGCGCTGCGCTCGCGGCTGGCGCTGGCCACGCGCTCGGCCAGTTCGGCCACGGTGGCGGGGCAGCCTGCGGGCGCCGCAGGCAATTTGCGCGCCCCGGAGGTGCCATAGCGTGCGTTGAAATCGGCTTCCGGCAGGCGCGAGAGCAGCACGCGGCCCATCGCGGTGGTGAAGGCCGGCCGCCTTGCGCCTGGCGGCGACAGCACTTGCACCGGGTTGCTGCCGTTCAGGCGCTGCAGCACCACGGTGTCGGTGCCGTCGAGCATCGACAGGTAGGCGGTGAAGCCGGTCGAGTCCGACAGCGCAGCCAGGATGGCCCGGCATTGCTCGTCGAACGGGTGCGCCTGGGTCGCCGCCTGGGCGGCGCGGATCAGCAGCGTCCCGGGGCGGTAGCGCCGCGTCGATGGCTGCAGCTCCAGCAGCCGGTAGCGCACCATCTGCGCCAGCAGCCGCGAAGCCGAGCTCTTGGCCAGGCCGAGTTCGTCAATGACGTCGTTGAACGTGACCTCGTGCCGACCCTGTTCGAACATGGCCAGCACGCTTTCCACGCCTTCGAGAATGCTCACACCGTCGCTCCGTCCCTCTGATTTCCGTGTGGTTCCGTTTTTCGGAACCTCGGTTCCGTAAATCGGTTCGGAAATCATAGGACGGCCGGGGCCGGAATACAAGGGGCCCGGGGAGTAGACAAAAAAAGGGACGCTCGCGAGCGTCCCTTTTGTCCGTCGGCAGGCGTACGCCTCAGTGCGCCGCCATCGCATCCGCCGATCCGCCACCGCCCCTGGCCGGCCGCGTCAGCCAGACAAAGCCGATCAGCACGAAGAACAGCATGCCGGAAATCCAGAAGATGTCGTTGGCGCCGAGCATGGCGGCCTGCTGCGTGATGTTGCGCTCCATCACCCCGACCGCCTGGGCCTGGCTCATGCCCATCTGCATCAGGTGGTTGAGCTGGTCGTGGTAGACCGGGTTGTACGGGTTGACCTGTTCCACCAGTTGCGCGTGGTGCAGGGCCGAACGGTTCTCCCAGACCGTGGTCGAGATCGACGCGCCGATGCCGCCGAAGGTGATCCGCACGAAGTTAGACAGGCCCGAGGCGGCGGGGATTCTCTCCGGCGGCTGGCCGGACAGGATGATCGACGTCAGCGGGATGAAGAACATCGCCATGGCCGCGCCCTGGATCAGCGTGGGCACCATCAGGGTCCAGGTATCGACCTGCGTGGTGAAGCCCGCGCGCATCAGGCTGACGATGCCGAAGGTGATGAAGGCCGCGGTGGCCACCCAGCGCGCGTCCATCTTCGGCAGGTTGCGCCCGATCACCGGCGACAGCAGGATCGCGAAGATCCCGACCGGCGCCATCACGATGCCCGCGTCGGTCGCGGTATAGCCGACGATGGTCTGCAGCCACAGCGGCAGGATCACCAGGTTGCCGAAGAACAGCCCGTACGCCACCGAGATCGCCACCACGCCCGAGCTGAAGTTGCGGCCCTTGAACAGGCTGATGTCGACAATCGGATGCTTCTCATAGGTTTCCCAGGCCAGGAAGAACAGGAAACCGACGATCGCCACCAGCGTCAGCACCACGATCTCGGTCGAGTGGAACCAGTCCAGCTCCTTGCCCTTGTCGAGCATCAGCTGCATCGAACCGACCCAGATCACCAGCAGGGCCAGGCCGATGCGGTCGATCGGCAGGATCTTGGTGGGGGTTTCACGGTCCTTGTAGATGGCCCAGGTGGCGTAGGCGGTGAGAATGCCCACCGGCACGTTGATGTAGAAGATCCACGGCCACGTCATGTTGTCCGAGATCCAGCCGCCCAGCAGCGGGCCCATGATCGGCGCCACCAGCGTGGTCATGCCCCATAGCGCCAGTGCCATGGTGCTTTTCTGCGGCGGGTAGCTCGACAGCAGCAGCGACTGCGACAGCGGGATCATCGGCCCGGCCACCGCGCCTTGCAGCACGCGCGCGGCCAGCAGTGTTTCCAGGTTGGGTGCAACGCCGCACAGCCATGACGCCAGCACAAACAGCAGGATCGAGGTGATGAACAGCCGCACCGCGCCGAAGCGCGTGGTCAGCCAGCCCGTCAGCGGCACCGAGATGGCATTGGCCACCGCGAACGAGGTGATGACCCAGGTGCCCTGGTTGGGCGCCACGCCGAGGTCGCCGGAAATGGCCGGGATCGACACGTTGGCGATCGACGAGTCCAGCACGTTCATGAACGTGGCCAGCGACAGCGCGATGGTGCCGAGCACCAGCTTGCCGCCGGTCAGCGGCTGCGGCTGCTGTGGCATGGCACGCGCCGGCGCCGGGTTGGCGCCAGGCGCGGCCGGCGCGGCGGAGGGGGAGGTCGCCATGATCAGGTGTGGGCAGGCTTGCCGTTGGCGGCGCTGGCCGCGGGCAGGCCGTTGCCGCGGCCGCCGTTGTTGGCGGCGATGATGCGCGCGATCAGCTGGTCGGCATCCTGGGCCACCTTTTCATAGACATCGGTCTGCATGGGTTTGGCCGGCGCGGCGGCGGCCATGGCGGCGCCTTCCTCGCGGCGCACGTCTACCTTGACCGTCATCGACAGGCCCACGCGCAGCGGGTGGTCCTTGAGCTGCTGCGCGTCAAGCGCGATCCGCACCGGCAGGCGCTGCACCACCTTGATCCAGTTGCCGGTGGCGTTTTGCGCCGGCAGCAGCGAGAACGCCGAGCCGGTGCCGGCCGAGAAGCCGGCGACCTTGCCGTGGTATTCGACCTTGGAGCCATACACGTCGGCTTCCAGCGTCACGGGCTGGCCGATGCGCATATGCGTGATCTGCACTTCCTTGAAGTTGGCGTCGACCCAGACCTGGTCCAGCGGCACCACCGCCATCAGCGGCGCGCCGGCGGCCACACGCTGGCCGACCTGCACCGAGCGCTTGGCGACGTAGCCGGTCACCGGGGCGGGCAGGGCCGAGCGCGCGAACGACAGGTAGGCCGAGCGCAGGTTGGCGGCGGCGCGCTGCACGTTGGGGTGCTTCTCGACCGTGGTCTGGTCGGTCAGCACCTTGTTCGACGCCAGTTGCTCGCGCGCGGCCAGCAGCGCCGACTCTGCGCCCTTCAGCGCGGCCTGCGCGTGCGAGATTTCTTCGTTCGACACCGCACCCGAGCCGGCGATAGCCTGGCGCCGGCGCAGGTCGTCGCGGGCCTTGGCCACGTCGGCTTCGCGCAGCGCCACGTTAGCGGCCAGCGAGCCGTTGTTGACGTACAGCGTGCGCACTTCGCGCACGGCCTGGGCCAACTGGGCTTCGGCCTGCTCCAGCGCCACCTGGGTATCGGCGCGGTCGAGCTGGATCAGCGGCTGGCCGGCGGTGACCAGTTGCGTGTCGTCGGCGGCAATCGACACCACCGTGCCGCCCACCAGCGGCGTGACCTGGACCACGTTGCCCGCGACATAGGCGTCGTCGGTGCTCTCGAAATGGCGCGCATACAGCCCCCAGTACACGCCATAGCCGATGCCGGCGACGACGATCGCGGCGGTCAGCGACAGCAGCATGCGCTTGCGCTTGCCGTTGCCGTTGCTGTGGGTTGCCGGAGCTTGCTGGGGGGGGTTGGTGCCGGCCGCTTGCTGGTTGTTGCTCATGATGTCTTCTGAAAAATCTTGTCTGCGATCACTGGGTGCGCGGATCAGCCGCGCGCGCCCGCCTGGGTGTTGTCCGCTTGCTGCGCCTGGCCGTGGGCGGCGCTCTCGTGGCCTTCGGCGGGCTCCTGGTAGCCGCCGCCGAGCGCCTTCATCAGGCCCATCTGCAGGTCCAGCCGACGCGCCTGCAGGTCGGTCGCCAGGCGGCGCTGCTGCAGCACGTTGCTTTCCGCGTTGAGCACGGTCAGCTGCGTGCCCAGGCCGGCCTTGTAGCGCATGGTAGCCAGTGCGTAGGCGTGTTCGGCCAGGTCCAGCGCTTCGCGCTGGGTCTGGATCTGCTTGTCGACGCTGCGGATGCTGGTCACGGTGTCGGCGGTCTCGCGCAGCGCATCGACCAGCGCCTGGTTGTAGTTGGCCACGGCGATGTCGTAGCCGGCGTACTTGCCCTTCAGGTTGGCGCGCAGCTTGCCGCCTTCAAAAATCGGCAAACGGATGGTCGGGCCGATGCCGAAGGTGCGGCTGAGGCCCATCAGCAGCTTGGACGGATCCAGCGCCGCCAGGCCCGCGAACGCGGTCAGGCTGACGTCTGGCAGGAATTCCTTCTTGGCCACGTTGATGTCCTTCGACGCCGCTTCCACGCGCCAGCGCGCCGCCACCAGGTCAGGCCGGCGGCCCAGCAGGCCGATGGTCAGGTTGTCCGGCAGCGTCGGCGTGGCCTGCGCCAGCAGCACCGGGCGCTGGATCTGCAGGCCGCGGTCCGGGCCCTTGCCCAGCAGCGCCGCCAGCTGGTTGCGGGCCAGCGCGATTTCTTCCTCGACACGCTGCAGGTCGGTCTGCGATGCGGCCACGGTACCGCGCGCCTGCGTGGTTTCCACCTGCGTATCGAGGCCGGCTGCCAGGCGCTGGCGCGACAGCTCGGTCAGGTCGCGGCGCTGGGCGATGGCGCGCTCGGCCACGTCGCGCTGGGCATACAGCGCGGCAAGGCGGGCGTAGTTGCGCGAGATCGACGTTGCCAGGATCAGGCGCGCGGCCTGGCTTTCGGCTTCGGCGGCGCGGTCGTCGGACAGCGCGGCCTCGAGCGCATCGCGGTTCTTGCCCCAGAAGTCGAAGTCATAGGACAGCCCCACCTGCAGGCGCGACTGGTTCTGCCACGAGCCCGCCAGCGGCGTGCCTTCGAACAGGTCGTTGTTGGAGAAGCGCTGGCGCAGCAGGCTGCCCTCGAACTCCAGGTGCGGATAGAGCGCGCTGCGGGTGGCTTCGGCCATCGCGCGCGAGGCCTCCACGCGGGCAAATGCCGCTTGCAGGTTCGGGCTGTCCTTGACCGCCTCATCGACCAGCGCGCTCAGTTGCGGGTCCTGGAACTGGGCAACCCAGTCCTGCGACGGCCACTGGCCGTGTTCGCCGGGCAGGGTTTGCGAGGTGGCCATCGCGGCCGGGTCGGCCAGGGTCTGGGTGCTGTGCGAATTGCCGAGCGCCGCACAGCCGGCCAGCACCGCGGCGGCCATGGTGGTCAGCGCCAGCGTGCCGGCACGGCGCGCCAGCCCGCGGGGGCGGGCAGGCTGGAAAGATCGGAAAGTGAGAGCTTGTTTCATGGTGTTGCTCCGGGGGCCGGAGCCATACGGTTTCTACGGGCTGATACGGTGTCCTGGCCGCGCCGGCCGGACCCTCTGGCGTGCCGAAAAGCCGGCGCGCGGCCCGCTACCCGCTGTTGTTGTCGATGACCCGCCGCAACATGCTGCGCAGCAGCTGGATTTCGTCTTCCGAAAAACCGCGAAAGTGGTGCGCGAGGACCTTGCAAAAGATGGCGGGCAGCTGTTGCACCAGCTCCTGGCCTTGTGGCGTCACCGAGAGGTCAACGACGCGGCGGTCAGCGTCGCGGCGCCGGCGCTCGATCAGCCCGCGCTTCTCCATGCGGCTGAGCAAGCGCGTGACGGAGCCCATGTCGGTGTTGAGTTCGCGACCGAGATCGGTGACGGTCGAGGCCCGGCCGGTGGCCAGCATCATCAGGCAGCTGGCCTGGGCCTGGGTGATGTCCAGGCCGCTGACTTCCTGTTCGACCCCGTGGGCCAGCATGTTCTTGGCGCGCTGCATCAGGTAGCCGACGCTGTCGCACATCTGGTACTGGGAGGGTTCGAACGACACGGCCGGGGTGGCGGCCAGGTCAGAAGCGGGAAGCTGTGACATCTTTGCCTTTGCAATCTTTGCTGAGGCAAATATATGTTCACGTTTAACGATAAGCAAGAACGGAAATTCGTTATTGCGAATTACGCAATTATTTTCCCTATGTCATGGGCAGTTCCCGTCAACGCGTCTTGCGCCGCAACATGCTAGAATGTTGGGTTACCTCAGATTCTCCAAAGCGAGACGCAGCAATGACCCGCGCCATCCGAAATATCGCCATCATCGCCCACGTCGATCATGGCAAGACCACCCTGGTCGACCAGCTCCTGCGCCAGGCAGGCACCTTCCGCGACAACCAGCAAGTCGCCGAACGGGTGATGGACTCGAACGACCTGGAAAAGGAACGCGGGATCACGATTCTCGCGAAGAACTGTGCCGTCGAGTACAACGGCACCCATATCAATATCGTCGACACCCCGGGCCACGCAGACTTCGGCGGTGAAGTGGAGCGCGTGCTGTCGATGGTCGACGGCGTGCTGCTGCTGGTCGACGCCGTCGAGGGCCCGATGCCGCAGACCCGCTTCGTCACGCGCAAGGCTCTGGCGCTGGGCCTGAAGCCGATCGTGGTGGTCAACAAGATCGACCGTCCGGGCGCGCGTCCGGACTGGGTCATCAACCAGACCTTCGACCTGTTCGACAAGCTGGGCGCCACTGACGAGCAGCTGGACTTCCCGGTGATCTACGCCTCGGGCCTGAACGGCTTTGCCGGCCTGACCGAAGACGTGCGCGATGGCGACATGAAGCCGCTGTTCGAGACCGTGCTGGACAAGGTGCCGGTGCGTGACGACGACCGCGACGGCCCGCTGCAGCTGCAGATCATCTCGCTGGACTACTCCAGCTACGTCGGCAAGATCGGCGTGGGCCGCATCTCGCGTGGCCGCGCCCGTCCGCTGCAGGACGTGGTGGTCAAGTTCGGCCCGGAAGGCAACCCGATCAAGGGCCGCATCAACCAGGTGCTGAAGTTCCAGGGCCTGGAGCGCGAGATCGTGCAGGAAGCCGAAGCCGGCGACATCGTGCTGATCAACGGCATCGAAGAACTGGGGATCGGCTGCACCGTGTGCGCGCCGGAAGCCCAGGACGCGCTGCCGATGCTGAAGGTGGATGAGCCGACGCTGACCATGAACTTCTGCGTCAACACCTCGCCGCTGGCAGGCCGTGAAGGCAAGTTCGTGACCAGCCGCCAGCTGCGCGAGCGCCTGGACCGCGAACTGAAGTCCAACGTGGCGCTGCGCGTCGCCGATACCGGCGACGACACCATCTTCGAAGTGTCGGGCCGCGGTGAGCTGCACCTGACCATCCTGCTGGAAAACATGCGCCGCGAAGGCTACGAGCTGGCGGTGTCGCGTCCGCGCGTGGTGTTCAAGGAAATCGACGGCGTCAAGTGTGAGCCGTATGAGCTGCTGACCGTGGATGTCGAAGACAGCCACCAGGGCGGCGTGATGGAAGAACTGGGCCGCCGCAAGGGCGAACTGCTCGACATGGCGTCGGACGGCAAGGGCCGTACCCGCCTGGAATACCGCATCCCGGCCCGCGGCCTGATCGGCTTCCAGGGCGAGTTCCTGACGCTGACGCGCGGCACCGGCCTGATCAGCCATATCTTCGACGACTACGCGCCGGTGCGCGAAGGCGGCCTGGGCGAGCGCCACAACGGCGTGCTGATCTCGCAGGACGACGGCGATGCCGTGGCCTACGCACTGTGGAAGCTGCAGGACCGCGGCCGCATGTTCGTCAAGCCGGGCGATGCGCTGTATGAAGGCATGATCATCGGCATCCACAGCCGCGACAACGACCTGGTGGTCAACCCGATCAAGGGCAAGCAGCTGACCAACGTGCGCGCCTCGGGCACCGACGAAGCCGTGCGCCTGGTGCCGCCGATCCAGATGTCGCTGGAATACGCGGTGGAATTCATCGCCGACGACGAGCTGGTCGAACTGACGCCGAAGAGCATCCGCCTGCGCAAGCGCCACCTGAAGGAGCACGAGCGCAAGCGTGCTTCCCGCGAAGGCGCATAAGCACCTAAGCGCTGACGCTGATCAAAAAAAACCGCGCCTGCCTGAACTGCACCCCAAAAGTTGGACACCAACTTTTGGGGTGTTTTCATGTATAGGTACACCGAGCAGTTCAGGCTGTCGGTCATCAAGGAATATCTGGACGGGCAGGTAGGCGCCAGTACGCTTGCCAAGCGCCATGGAATAGACGACGGCACGGTGCGACGCTGGGTGGCAGCCTATCGGCTGCACGGCAAAGCCAGCCTCAAGCGCAGGTACAAGACCTACAGCGCCGAGTTCAAGCTCTCGGTGCTCGAGCGGATGCGCCGCCAAGGCTTGTCGCATCGGGAAGTGGCGGCGCTGTTCGACATTCGCAATATCGGCGCCATTGGCGTGTGGGAACGCCAGTATGATGCTGGGGGTTTAGAAGCTCTGACGCCTCGGCCTAAGGGACGGCGGCCCAGCAAGATGCCACAACGGACTCCCAAGACAAAGCCATCGCGGTCTTCAGACGACCGTACGCGCACACGCGAGGAACTCCTTGAAGAGTTGAACTACCTGCGCATGGAGAACGCGTACCTAAAAAAGCTCGACGCCTTGGTTCAAGCGAGCAAGACCTCTGCGCAACCCAAAAGGCGCAAATAGTGCTTGAGCTGAGGCAGCAGTTTCCATTGTCCGGTTTGCTGAGGGTGGCGGAGCTGGCGCGCAGCACCTTCTACTACCAGCAGGCGGTGCTCCAGGCCCAGGACAAGTATGCGGAGCTGAAAACGCGCATTCGCGAACTCTTCGCCCGACACATGGGTCGTTATGGCTACCGCCGCATCACAGCGGCGATCCGGCAAACCGGCACGGTCGTCAACCACAAGACGGTTCAGCGGCTCATGCGCGAGATGGGATTGAAGTCGTTGGTCCGGCCAAAGAAATACCGATCCTACAAGGGCATGGTGGGGCGTGTCGCGCCCAACGTTCTGCAACGGCGATTCCACGCCGAACGCGCGAATCGGAAGTGGGTAACCGACGTGACCGAATTCAACGTGGCCGGCGAGAAGCTCTACCTTTCCCCGGTGCTGGACCTGTACAACGGCGAGATCATCGCCTACGAGACTGCCCGCAGGCCCGCCTTTGAGATGGTGAGGAATATGCTGAAGAAGGCGTTCCGCCGCCTCGGCCCGAAGGATCGACCCATACTGCATTCCGATCAGGGCTGGCAGTACCAGATGCCGGCCTATCAGCAAATGCTCAAAAAGCGCAGCGTCCGTCCCAGCATGTCGCGCAAGGGCAATTGTCTGGACAACGCCGCCATGGAAAGCTTCTTCGGCACCCTGAAGTCCGAATTCTTCTACCTGAACAAATTCGCCAGCGTCGAGCAACTACAGCAAGGCCTGGCCCAATACATTCACTACTACAATCACGACCGCATCAAACTCAAACTAAAAGGGCTGAGTCCCGTGAAGTACAGGACTCAGCCCTCTCAAGCCTAGCCAATCACTGTCCAACTTTTTGGGGTCAGTTCAGCCAGGCGCGGTTTTTTTATTGCGTGTCCGGCAGCGTCGCCGGCATGGCGGCACGCGGGCTGCGCCATTCCGGTGGCTTCCACAGATAGCGCAGCTCGCGGTCGCGCCAGGCGTCGCCGAACATGTCGCGCCATTCGTGGAAGGTCAGCGTCAGCGGGTCATGGCTGCGCACCTGGCGCGTAATGCCGTACACCGGTGCCTCGCGCTCCGGGACGAAGGTGCCGAACAGGCGATCCCAGATGGTCAGCACGCCGGCATAGTTGCGGTCGATGTACTGCGGGTTCTTCGCGTGGTGGACGCGATGGACCGAAGGCGTGTTCAGCAGCCGCTCGACCAACGGCCAGCGCTGCCCGAGCCGCGTATGGACAAAGAACTGGAAGGCCAGGTTCAGGCCCACGGCAAGGATCACCCAGTCCGGCGTGAAGCCGATATACGCCAGCGGAATCCAGAACAGCCACATGCCCGACAGCGGGTACGTCAGGCTCTGCCGGAACGCGGTCGAGAAATTCATGCCCTCCGACGAATGATGCGTCACGTGCGAGGCCCACAGCCAGCGCACGCGATGGCTGGCGCGATGGAACCAGTAGTAGAGGAAGTCCTGCAGCAACAGCAGCAGTGCGAACGACCACAGCGTCTGCGGCATGGCCTGCAGCCCGTGCTGGTAGCACCACGTATAGACGGTGCGGACCATCAGCCAGAGGAAGAACGCATCGGAGGCCTGGTGCATCAGCGCCAGCACGGCGTTGGAGAGGGTGTCGCGCAGGCTGTAGACGGCAGGGTCGCGGCGCGCCCAGTACCACGCTTCTGCACCGATGGTCAGCACGAAGACCGGCGCAAAGGCCAGCAGCACGAGTCCGGGATCCAGCGAGGCGGTGTTCATCCCGCCAGTTTGCCCGTTCGCCGCGAAATTGCCACGAGGGCTTCCTCCAAACGGCGGTGCGTGCGCAATGCGCGCCGTATCCATCACTTGATGGTGATGATGTACTGCCACGCAATTCTGTCACGCGTGTGAAGGCAATCAATACGGGTAAAGGATGCGGCGCGCGCGCCGTAGTTGGACAGGGCAGCGGCGCGGCGCGCCGCCTTCATTCCAGTTTCCTCATTTCTCCCGGAGCCTCATCCATGTTCAAGAACACGACTATCGGCGCCCGATTGTGGTTTCTCACTATCGTCACTAATTTGTTGTTGCTGATTGTCGGTGCCGTGGGCTGGCTTGGCATGTCGCGCAGCAATGAGGCAACACACCAGATCTATGAGCAGCAGCTGTCGGCTGCGGTCAACCTCGCCGAGGCGCGTTCGAACCAGTTGCTGGTGCGCGTGCTGCTGGACCAGGCCACCTTTGCCGCCGATCCGGCCGACGCCAAGGCGCGCGCGGCGACCGCGGAAGGCTTTGCGCGCGAATCGGAAAAGGCCTGGAAAGCCTATCTCGCGCTGCCGCGTTCGGCCGATGAAGCCAGGGTGGTCGAAGACGTCACCGCCAAGCGCGATGCGTTGTTCAAGCAGGGCGTCGCGCCGATGATCGCCGCGCTCCATGCCGGCGATCGCGATGGCGTGATGAAGGCCGTGCTCGAAACCATCCCGCAGCTCGACATCGCCTTTACTGCCGTCAACACTGAACTGAACAAGCTGCAGGTGGCCAGCGCGAGGCAGGTCTACGAGGCGTCGCAGCAGCGCTACCGCAACCTGTTCACGCTGTCCGTGTGCGTGCTGGCGGTGGGGCTGGCGTTCAGCACGGTGGTGGCGTGGCGCCTGCGCCGTTCGATCGTGCAGCCGCTGGACACGGCGATTGCGCGCTTCGAAAAGATTGCCGGCGGTGACCTGAGCGTTGCCGCGTCCGGCGGCGAAGCGATGGCCGACGAAGCGGCACGCAGCGAGACCGCGCGCATGCTCGGCATGCTGGGCCGGATGCAGGCCAGCCTGGTGGCCATGGTGGGCGACGTGCGCGGCGGCGCCGACTCGATCGCCGCGGCCAGCAAGCAGATTGCCAGCGGCAATGCCGACCTGTCGCAGCGCACCGAACAGCAGGCGGCCTCGCTGGAAGAGACCGCGTCGAGCATGGAGGAGCTGACCAGCACCGTGCGCCAGAATGCCGACAGCGCCCGCGAGGCCCGCGCACTTGCCACGGATGCCGCCACCCTGGCCGGGCGCGGCAGCGAAGCCGTCCTGCGCGTGGTCAATACCATGCAGTCGATCGACGCCAGCTCGGGCAAGATCGTCGACATCATCGATGTGATCGAGAAGATCGCCTTCCAGACCAACATCCTGGCGTTGAACGCGGCGGTGGAAGCGGCGCGTGCCGGGGAGCATGGCCGCGGCTTTGCCGTGGTGGCGGGCGACGTGCGCGACCTGGCGCAGCGCTGCGCCAGTGCCTCTAAGGAAATCCGCACGCTGATCGGCGCCTCGGTGGCCAATGTGCGGGAAGGATCGGGACTGGTCGATGATGCGGGACGCGCGATGCAGGACATCGTCGATGCGGTGCAGCGTGTCAGCGCCCTCATCGGCGATATCAGCGCGGCGTCGGACGAGCAGTCCAACGGCATCGATCAGGTCAACGTGGCCGTGTCGCAGATGGACAGCATGACGCAGCAGAATGCCGCGCTGGTGGAGCAGGCCGCGGCCGCTGCGGCATCGCTGGAAGAACAGGCGCAGCGCCTCACTTCGCTGGTGGCGACGTTCCGGCTGGCCTGAACGGGCACGGCGCATACGTCTCCGCATGCGCCGCACGCTGCCCATGAGCGTGCGCTGGCCAGGGTGACTGGCGTAAAATTGCCAGTTGCATTGGAGGAGTACGACATGACTGAATTCGTCACGACCGAGGTCCGCGGCGGCATCGGGTACCTGACGCTGAACCGCCCGCAGGCGCTCAACGCCCTGTCGCTCGACATGATCCGCGCCATCACGCAGGCGCTGCAGGACTGGGCCGCAGCCCCGGAGGTGGCAGCCGTGGTGGTGGCCGGTGCCGGCGGCAAGGCGTTCTGCGCTGGCGGCGATATCCGCTATTTCCACCAGGCGGCGCATGCGGGCGATCCGCTGCTCGACCAGTTTTTTGTTGAGGAATACGCGCTCAATTTCCTGATCCACCGCTACGCCAAGCCTTATATCGCCCTGATGGACGGCGTCGTGATGGGTGGCGGCATGGGCATCTCGCAGGGCGCACGCCTGCGGTTGGTCACCGATCGCACCAAAATGGCCATGCCCGAAACCAATATCGGGCTGTTTCCGGATGTGGGCGGCGGCTGGTTCCTGGCGCGCACACCCGGACGCATCGGCGAATACCTGGGCCTGACCGGCACCGTGATCCATGCCGCCGACGCCTTGTACGCCGGCCTGGCCGATGCTTACCTGCCCGGCAACCGCCTTGCGGAACTGGTCGACTCCCTGCGCGCGCAGCAATTTGCCAGCGGCGCTGCGGTGCTGGCGCATATCGAGACCTTCACCGCCGCGCACCGCGAAGATTGCGTGCCCGCGCAAAGCACGCTGGCCGGGCTGTCGGAGCAGATCAACCAGCTGTTCGCCGGCAACACCGCGCTGGATATCCTTGCCGCCGTCAGCGATGCACCGGGCGACTGGGCCGCGCAGACCGCCGCCATGCTGCGCAGCCGCTCGCCGCTGATGCTGTGCGTGACGCTGGAGCAGATCCGCCGCGCGCGCAGCATGTCGCTGGAAGACGAACTGCGCATGGAACTGGACATGATGCACTACGTATTCCGCAAGGGCGACGGCGTGGAAGGCATCCGCGCGCTGGCGGTCGACAAGGACCACAAGCCGCGCTGGCAGTACGCACGGCTCGACGAAGTCAGCCGCGAGAAGACGCTGTCGTTCTTCGACAGCCCATGGCGGCCCGAGGCGCATCCTCTGGCGGCGCTGGGCAAGCATGACTGACATCGCTGCGCAGGACACCTCGGGGCCGACTCGGGTAGAGTGACGGCAGGGTCCGGCGCTTGCGGCACGGCCATGCCGTGCGCGGGCGCCGCCTGTGCCATTCCGTCCACACCGTCAAAGGAGCCGTAATGAGTGATCCTCGTGATGTCGTTGTACTGGTGGGAAGCCTGCGCAAGGAGTCATACAACCGCAAGCTGGCCAAGGCGTTGATCGCACTGGCGCCAGCGCAGCTCAAGCTGGAAATCGTCGAGATCGGCAACCTGGAGTTGTACAACCAGGACCTCGACGACAAGCCGACCCAGGCCTGGACTGCGTTCCGCGACCGTATTCGCCGTGCCGACGCAGTGCTGTTCGTGACCCCGGAATACAACCGCTCGGTGCCGGCGCCGCTGAAGAACGCCATCGACGTGGGCTCGCGTCCGTATGGCAGCAGCGTCTGGGACGGCAAGCCCGGCGCCATCGTCAGCGCATCGCCAGGCGCCGTCGGCGGCTTCGGTGCCAACCACCACCTGCGCCAGTCGCTGGTATTCCTGAATATCCCCATCCTGCAGCAGCCCGAGGCCTATATCAGCGGCGTCGACAAGCTGTTTGACGAGCAGGGCGGCATTGCCAACGAGTCGACCAAGGGGTTCCTTGGCAAGTTCCTGGCCACGTTCGCCACCTGGATCGAGCGCACCGCGCCGCGCTGAGCGGCACGCAGTGGGGCGCAGCAGACCTTGGCACGGTAGCCTATACTCACGTCTTCGCGCGGGCCGGCCACTCGCTGTACGCGTGGCCGCCCCAGCCGCCGGGTGCCGTGACCTGCATATGTCGCGGCGCTGCGTCCCGGGATCCTGCGGTGCCGCCGCGCCCGGACCGCCTCCAAACGCTGTATTTCCATGAACGTAAATCCCCGCCGCATTTCGGTTGCGCCGATGATGGACTGGACCGACCGTCATTGCCGCATGTTCCATCGCCAGCTCAGCCGCCACACTTGGCTGTATACCGAAATGGTGACCACCGGCGCGCTGCTGCATGGCGACGTGCCGCGCCACCTCGACTTCGATGCGGCCGAGCATCCGGTCGCGCTGCAACTGGGCGGCAGCGAGCCGGCCGATCTCGCCATGGCGGCGAAACTGGGCCAGCAGTGGGGCTATGCCGAGATCAACCTGAATTGCGGCTGCCCCTCCGAGCGGGTGCAGCGCGGCGCCTTCGGTGCCTGCCTGATGGCCGAGCCGCAATTGGTGGCGGACTGCGTGAAGGCGATGCGCGATGCGGTGGAGATTCCGGTGACCGTGAAGCATCGCATCGGCATCGACAAGATCGAGCACTACGATTTCGTTCGCGATTTTGTCGGCAAGGTGGCGCAGGCGGGTTGCGGCACGTTTATCGTCCACGCGCGCAATGCGATCCTGAAGGGCCTGAGCCCGAAGGAAAACCGCGAGATTCCGCCGTTGCGCTATGAGGTGGCGTACCAGCTCAAGCGCGAATTTCCGGAGCTTGAGATCCTGATCAACGGCGGCATCGTCAGCCATGATGAAATCGTGGCCCACCTCGAGCATGTCGACGGCGTCATGATCGGACGCGAAGCGTATCACCAGCCGTACGTCCTGGCGGAAATGGACGCGCGCTTCTATGGCGATACCGGGGCGCCGGTGCCATCGCGGCTCGATGTCGAACTGGCGATGCAGCGTTATATCGGCGACCTTGTGGAACAGGGCGGATATATGGGGGCCGTGACACGGCACATGCTAGGCCTGCATCGTGGCATCGCCGGCGGACGCGGCTGGCGCCGCGTGCTGTCCGATGCAAAGCGCATGCATGCGGTGCGCACGCGTGCCGAGGTGGATGCGCTGTTCGACGAGGCGCGCACGCATTTGCGTCCGCACGCAGAAGAGCCGCTGGCCGCGTAAGCGCGCACGGCCTCGTGCCGAGGCTGCGCTCTAACTTCGAATCGTGAAAATATGCATGGCGGCGCGCGGGCTCCGCGCGCCGCACATGAGATGCCGGATCGCCCGGAAAGCGGCGTCCGGAAAGGGATTCCCCTAATTCGCTGAGGCAGGGCACTTTCTTACACTGTGCCTGCCCTCGAATACAGGGCTTTCTTCAACTGATTATTAGCCCGCTCCGGCGGGCTTTTTTTTCGTTGGCGCGTCGGCGATTTGATGTTCGCCGCATGGCGCTCTTCGTTTACCCGAATGGTGCATTCCCCGCGTGGCAGTTAGAGTGCAACGGCCTTCAGGGCATTTGAGATCGCTAAAGTTAAGAGTCCGCGCTGCGGACTCTTTTTTTGCGCGCTCGGCCGGCACCACCGGGACGAACGGGTTTGACCAACTTGCCGCGCAAGCGTTCCATCGGTCACGCAGAATGGATTTTCGCTGAATCCGCATCGAGGCCGTTATCGCGTATGGCTGATGCCCACGTCCAGTGTGCCGTAAGTCGTGATGCTCGATTCCCTGCCGTCGGCGCCGCCTGCAGCGCATCCGCCGAGCCAGCCCGCCAGCGCCATCACGGCAAGTATCCTCGTCCTCCATCTACACTTGTTCTGCATGGCCTGTTCGCTGTGTTCGATCACGTCGGTTGGTCTCGCTCGCGGGCAGGAGGTTCCATCGCAGGCATGGCGCGCCATGGAGGCATCGACTAGCCAAGGGAAGGGAAAAAGAGGCAGGCGGCCAATGGGGCGGGCCGCCTGACGGGAAGGTCGAGGGGGGTCAATGTCCCTCGGACTCGAGTATCGCTTCGGGCACGTGCCGCATGAACCCTGCCGAGGTAGGGGCTGTGTTCAGCATATGGGTTGGCTGGCGGGGGTTTCCGGGAGTAGTGCAAGACCCGTGATACGATGGCCGGCACGTTCCCCAGGGGAGATCGGACGCGGCATGCGGACTGTGCCGGCGGGGAGGCAGCATGGACAAAGACAACGTGGAAAACGAAGCGCCGTTCGGCGTCGTCTATGAAGACTTCAGGGTGATCTGGGTGGCCGAGCAGCTCCAGGATGGTAAATGGACGGCGCGCTACTGCTGGCACCCCGGTACTTCCGCTGCCGCAGGCAAGGCGCTGCAGGAAGCCGTGCTGAATGGCAAGTCACGCCGGTTGCTGGGGCAATTTGATACCGAAGCAGAAACCATCGCAGCCATCAAGCAGGCGGTCCTGCTCGAGGCCAAATGGAGCCCGCCGCGATCCTGACCCTGTCCGGCAAAAATTTTTGTGCGGGATACTAGCCATCTCGAAAATCTGTTTGTATAATCTTGTTTTTCGTCGATCAGCGCTTCGCTGATGACCTCTACGGTGGCTGTAGCTCAGTTGGTAGAGTCCAGGATTGTGATTCCTGTCGTCGTGGGTTCGAGTCCCATCAGCCACCCCAAGCATTTTCCAGAACGGCGCCTCGCAAGGGCGCCGTTTTGCATTCCCCGGGGGTGGTATGTCTGTTCGAGCGGCACTGATTGGCGTAGCGATGGCAACCATGGTGGCAGGGTGTGCCACGGGTACTTCCGAGAAAGATGTCCGCGCGCGCCCGCCGATGCGCCTGTTCACGCCGGCCAAGATGGCCGATGTCGCGAAGTGCCTGCGCAACAACCTCGGCGATGACGCGACGCTGGTCCAGTTGCCCGCGAAAAATCAAACCGAAATCCGCATCGGCCAGACCGTCGCAAGCGGCCAATACCAATACGCCTACCTGATCTCGCTGACGGCACAGGCCGACGGCACCGCGCTGGAATTGCGCAAGACCGATACCTGGTTTCCCCAGCTGACGCCGGTGGAACTGGAAGCTGAAGCGAAGGCGTGCGCGCGTAGCTGACCGAGGCGGAGCAGTCGCGTCGAAGGCGTCCGCGAATATCAGGCGGCCAGTTTTTCGGAGGTTTCCAGTTCAAGCATGCGGCAGATTGCGGCCATGCTGCCGACCATGGTACGGCGCTGCGTACCCTGATAGACGCGTACGCCCTTGCTCTGGCGAAACGGCACGGGCTTGACCGGACGGCGGGCGGCGACGTGGTGGATTTGCGGCATGGTGGCACCTCTTTTTTGGCAAAGCGGGGTCAACACCCGGCAAGCCGGGCGGCATCTGCAAAGCAATGGGAGCGGGTGGGCCCGCGCGGGCTGACCGCCCGCGATCGTGGCCGCTAGAAACCGGAAGAGCGGATCAGCCCGACGGCGATGCCTTCCAGCGAGAACTCTTCACCGGGCTCGACGATGATGTTGGTGAAGTCGGGGTTCTCGGCAATCAGTTCGATATGGCCACCGCGCCGCTGCAGGCGCTTGACGGTGACGTCGTCGCCCAGTCGCGCGACTACGATCTTGCCGTTGGCGGCTTCGCTGGCGCGGCGCACCGCGAGCAGGTCGCCGTCGAGGATGCCGGCGTCGCGCATGCTCAGCCCGCGCACGCGCAGCAAATAATCCGGGCGCTCATCGAAGACCGAGGCATCGACCTGGTACTGGCGGTCGATATGCTCGGCGGCCAGGATGGGGCTGCCGGCCGCCACGCGCCCTACCAGCGGCAGCGTCAGCTGCATGACGCCGGCCATCGGCAACGAGAACTGGTCCGGCAGTTCCGAATCGCTGCGCGCTACCTTCAGTCGGATGCCGCGCGACGCGCCCGGCGTCAGTTCGATCACGCCTTTGCGCGCCAGTGCGCGCAGATGTTCTTCCGCGGCATTGGGCGAGGAAAAACCGAACTCCGCTGCGATCTCGGCGCGGGTGGGCGGAAAGCCGGTGCGGCGGATCGTGTTGCGGATCAGATCGAAAATCTGCTGCTGCCGGGGTGTCAGGGTCGCCATGGGATCGCCGTTCCGTGCAGGGCCCCTGGGCCGGATGACGGGGAACTCTGGTCCGTTATCCTGCGTCCGGCGGGCCGGGCACTGTATGTTTAAACAGTATGCTGTGATTTTATACAGTATCGGCGTCAGCGCAAGCAGAATTTTGAGGCGTGTCGCATGGACGTCCGCAGTGCGCCTGGTCCCGGCAGCGGCAAGGCGCGTGCGCCCGCTACAATCGCGGTTGCCTTCCACAACGATTCCTTGCGCGATCCCATGACCCAATTGCCCCGCATTGTCGTATTGGCCACTGGCGGCACCATCGCCGGCGCGGCCGGCAGCGCCGCCAGCAGCGCCCGCTACCAGGCGGCGACCGTGCCGGTGGCCTCCTTGCTGGCCGCGGTGCCGCCCTTGCGGTCGGTCGCCCGCATCGAGGCCGAGCAGGTGGCGCAGGTCGACAGCAAGGACATGACCTTCGCGCTCTGGCAAACACTGGCGGCGCGGGTGGGGCACTGGTCGGCGCAGCCGGACGTTGCCGGAATCGTGATCACGCACGGCACCGACACCCTGGAAGAAACCGCGATGGCGCTGCACCTGACGCAATCGTGCCCGGTGCCCGTGGTGCTGACCGCGGCGATGCGTCCGTCGACGTCGCTGTCGGCGGACGGGCCGCTGAACCTGCTGGATGCGGTGCGCGTCGCCGGCCATCCGGATGCGCGCGGCAAGGGCGTGCTGGTGGTGCTGAACCAGCAAATCCACGCGGCGCGCGACGTGGCCAAGGCGCATACGTCGGCGGTGGATGCCTTTGTTTCGCCGTGCGGGCCGCTGGGTTTCGTCCAGGATGAATATGTGCGCTTTGTCCGGTCGCCGCGGGCGGCGTCGATCATCGGGCCGATGCCGGCGGCCTGGCCGGTGGTGGAGATCGTGGCGAGCTATGCCCAGCCTGGGCGGGTGGTGGTGGATGCGCTGGTGCAGGCTGGTGTCGCCGGTCTGGTGGTGGCCGCGGCCGGCAATGGCTCGGTCCATGAGGTGCTGGCAGCCGCGCTCGCCGACGCCGCCGGAGCCGGGATGGCGGTGGTGCGCAGTTCGCGTACCGGTGCGGGCCATGTGGCGATCCCGCCGCAACCGAGTCCTGCCGACGGTGTGTTCGTGTCGGCCGCGGACCTCAACCCCTATAAGGCGCGCGTGTTGCTGGCGTTTGCCCTGGCGGCAGATGCGGGATTGGCGCGCGATCCGGCGAGGCTGCAGGCGGTGTTCGCCAGTGCCTGATTTGCCCGTGTAATCAGTGGCTTGCGCTGATGCCGTGCGGCGGGCTATAATTTAAGGCTATTTAACCTTGCCACACCGGACTCGTGACGCCCGGGTGGCTAATCCCAAAAGGAGCGTCAATGCGTCATTACGAAATCGTCTTCATCGTCCACCCGGACCAGAGCGAACAAGTGCCGGCCATGATCGAGCGCTACAAGCAGCTCGTGACCTCGCAGAACGGCAACGTTCACCGCGTGGAAGACTGGGGCCGTCGCCAGATGGCTTACATGATCCAGAAGCTGGCCAAGGCTCACTACGTTTGCCTCAACATCGAATGCGGCAAGGAAACGCTGGCTGAACTGGAACACGCGTTCAAGTTCAACGACGCCGTCCTGCGCCACCTGATCGTGCAGACCAAGAAGGCCGAGACCGCACCTTCGCCGATGATGAAGGAAGTGCAGCGCGAAGAAGCCCGCAAGGCCGCGCAAACGACCACCGAAGCCCAGGCCGCCTGAGTGCGGACTGCGGTGCGCGCCGTGGCTGACAGCGTCGGCCAGGGCACGGGAAACAGCAAGGATTGCAACCAGCAAGAGGCCCCGCGTTGAACCAGCTTCGGCTTGCCGCCACCCTGGCGGAACGCGATGCCCTGCGCTATACCCCGGCCGGGGTCCCCGTCGTCAACTGCATCCTGCAGTACAGCGGCGAGGCCGTCGAGGCGAACACGCCGCGGCAGGTCGAGTTTGCAATCGCAGCGATGGGGATCGGCCAGGTTGGCCAGCGTCTGGAGCGGCTGCCGCTCGGCACGCTGCTCGACTGCGAAGGATTCCTGACCCGCAAGCACCGCAACAGCAAGGCTCTCGTCTTTCACATCACTGGATGTAAAGCATTCGAAAAGGATTGAATCATGGCATTCGTCAAACGTGACAACAAGAACAAGAAGCGCTTCCAGCAACAGAACCCGCTGTTCAAGCGCAAGCGCTTCTGCCGCTTCACCGTGGCTGGCGTGGAACAGATCGACTACAAGGATCTGGACACCCTGAAGGACTTCATCGGCGACAACGGCAAGATCACGCCGGCCCGCCTGACCGGTACCAAGGCCCACTATCAGCGTCAGCTGGATACGGCCATCAAGCGCGCGCGTTTCCTCGCGCTGATGCCGTACACCGACCTGCACAAGAACTGATCAGGCCCTAGGTCCGTCAAGGAGAGAACACGATGCAAATCATTCTGCTGGAAAAAGTCGTCAACCTGGGCAACCTGGGTGACATCGTCAAGGTGAAGGACGGTTACGCCCGTAACTTCCTGATCCCGGGCAAGAAGGCCCGCCGCGCCACGCAATCCGCGATCGCCGAATTCGAAGTCAAGCGCGCCGAGCTGGAGAAGGCCGCCGCCGAGAAGCTGGCCGCCGCGCAAGCCGAAGGCGAGAAGCTGAACGGCCTGACCGTCCAGATCTCGCAGAAGTCGGGTGTCGACGGCCGCCTGTTCGGTTCGGTGACCAACGCCGACATCGCTGAAGCCCTGGCTGGCCAAGGCTACAAGCTGGAAAAGGCTCAGGTTCGCATGCCGAACGGTCCGCTGAAGATGGTCGGCGACCACCCGGTCAGCGTTGCGCTGCACACGGACGTCGTGGTCGACGTGACCGTGTCGGTGGTGGGCGAGAGCGTCTAAGGACGCGCCGCCTCGGCCAGCGCATCGCGCCGGCCAAAGCCCGCAAGCATGGCAAAGAAGGCAGGAGCCCCGGCTCCTGCCTTTTTTGTTGCCCGCCTGCCTTTGACGGCGCAGTCGCCAAATGTACGTCGAAGTGTGTCCGCCCGCCGTTATAATCCCTCCCCATGAACGCGCCCGTCGCCGACCCCCAACTCGATAACCTCAAGGTCCCGCCGCACTCCATCGAAGCCGAGCAATCGGTGCTGGGTGGCCTGCTGCTGGACAACGCCGCCTGGGACCGCATCGCGGACTTTCTTTCCGAGGCGGATTTCTACCGTTTCGACCACCGGATGATCTTCCAGAGCATCGCCCGGTTGATCTCGGCCACCAAGCCGGCCGACGTGATCACGGTCTACGAGATGCTGCAAGTGGCCGGCAAGGCCGAAGAGGTGGGCGGGCTGGCGTACCTGAATTCGCTGGCGCAGAACACCCCCAGCGCGGCCAATATCCGCCGCTACGCGGAAATCGTGCGCGAGCGCTCGGTGCTGCGCAAGCTGGTGACGGTGGCCGACGATATCGCTTCAGCCGCGTTCGCGCCCAAGGGCCGCGAAGTGCGCGAGTTGCTCGACGAGGCCGAGTCCAAGGTCTTTGCGATCGCCGAAGAGGGCTCGCGCGGGCAGAAGGGCTTCCAGGAAATCCAGCCGCTGCTGACCCAGGTGGTGGAGCGCATCGACGAGCTGTATCACCGCGATTCGACCACCGATGTCACCGGCGTGCCGACCGGCTTCATCGACCTGGACAAGATGACCAGCGGCATGCAGCCGGGCGACCTGGTCATCGTCGCCGGCCGCCCGTCGATGGGCAAGACGGCGTTCTCGCTGAATATCGGCGAGCACGTGGCGGTGGAGCAGGGCTTGCCGGTCGCCGTGTTCTCGATGGAAATGGCGGGCACGCAGCTGGCCATGCGTATGCTGGGCTCGGTCGGCCGCCTCGACCAGCACCGGCTGCGGACCGGGCGCTTGCTCGACGAAGACTGGCCGCGGCTGACGCATGCGATCCAGCGCATGAACGACACCCAGCTGTTCATCGACGAAACCCCGGCGCTGAACCCGATGGAACTGCGCGCCCGCTCGCGCCGCCTGGCACGCCAGTGCGGGCAGCTGGGCCTGATCATCATCGACTACCTGCAGCTGATGTCGGGTTCGGGTGGCGGCGAGAACCGCGCCACGGAAATTTCAGAAATTTCCCGTTCCCTGAAGGGCCTGGCGAAGGAGCTGAATTGCCCGGTGATCGCGCTGTCGCAGCTGAACCGAAGCCTGGAGCAGCGTCCCAACAAGCGCCCGGTGATGTCCGACCTGCGCGAATCCGGCGCTATCGAACAGGATGCCGACGTGATCCTGTTCATCTACCGCGACGAAGTCTATAACGCCGACTCGCAGGACAAGGGCACCGCCGAGATCATCATCGGCAAGCAGCGTAACGGCCCGATCGGCACGGTGCGCCTGACCTTCCTCGGCCAGTTCACGAAGTTCGACAACTTCAGCGGCGGCCCGGCTTTCTTCGACAACGACACCTGACGAAGTCAAGCGGGGCAGCCATCCTCGGTGCCATCCCGTCTCGTTTGCGCCAAATTCGCGGGCAATGTCCCGCTAACCCTGTAAAATATTGCGCTTTGATGACAGCCGCTGCGCGCGGCGGTCATGCAACGCGTCCGCTTAATCCCGCAACACCATCCGCAGCGCCAGCACGCTGCCACAAGGAACATTCCATGTTCGGCCGATTCATGCCCACCGAGGGCAAGTTCTTCGAATATTTCAACCAGCATGCCGACTGCGCGGTGACCGCCGCCCATGAACTGCAGGCGCTGGTCAACGACCTGCCCAACGCCGAGGCCCATGCCCGCCGCGTCCAGGCCACCGAAAAGAAGGCCGACCGCATCACGCACGACACCATCGACCTGCTGCACAAGACTTTCATCACGCCGCTGGACCGTGACGAAATCCACAAGCTCATCACGACCATGGACGACATCCTGGACCTGATGGAAGACGTGGCCGAGACCATCTCGCTCTATGACGTGACCAACCTGACCGACGAGGCGCTGCGCCTGGCCGCGATCTGCGTGCAGTGCTGCGACCAGGTCAAGATCGCGGTGGGCCTGCTCGAGGACATGGGCAATGCCAGCACCATCCTGAAGACTGCGCAGCAGATCGACCAGCTGGAATCCGAGGCTGACCGCGTGATGCGCTCGGCGATGTCCAAGCTGTTCCGCGACGAGACCGACGTCAAGCGCCTGATCAAGCTGAAGGCGATCTACGAACAGCTCGAGACGATCACCGACAAGTGCGAGGACGTCGCCAACATCATCGAAGGCATCGTCCTGGAAAACGCCTGAGGCGGCTATCGGCATGCAGACCATACAAATGAGCCTGTGGGTGATCGCCTTGCTGGTGGCGCTGGCACTGCTGTTCGACTTCATGAACGGCTTCCACGACGCGGCCAACTCGATCGCCACGGTGGTGTCCACGGGCGTGCTCAAGCCCCACCATGCGGTGGCGATGGCGGCGATGTGCAACGTCGTCGCAATCTTTGTCTTCCACCTCAAGGTGGCGGCCACGGTGGGGACGGGGACCATCGATGTCAATATCGTCGACCACTACGTCATCTTCGGCGCGCTGGTCGGGGCGATCGCCTGGAACGTCATCACGTGGTACTACGGCATTCCGTCATCCTCGTCGCACGCGCTGATCGGCGGGCTGGTGGGCGCGGCGGTGGCCAAGGCCGGCACCGGTGCGCTGGTGGGCAGCGGCTTGCTGAAGACCGTTGCCTTCATCCTGATTTCGCCATTGCTCGGGTTCATCCTCGGCTCGCTGATGATGGTGATCGTGGGCTGGACCTTCTTCCGCACGCCGCCGTCGCGCGTGGACCGCTGGTTCCGCCGCCTGCAGCTGGTCTCGGCCTCGATGTACAGCCTGGGGCATGGCGGCAATGACGCGCAGAAGACCATCGGCATCATCTGGATGCTGCTGATCGCGAGCGGCCATGTGGTCGCCGGCGGCCAGCCGCCGACGTGGGTCATCGTCAGCTGCTACGTCGCCATCGGCATGGGCACGCTGTTCGGCGGCTGGCGCATCGTGCGCACCATGGGCCAGAAGATCACCAAGCTCAAGCCGGTCGGCGGTTTCTGTGCCGAGACCGGCGGCGCCATGACGCTGTTCTTTGCCTCGGCGCTGGGCGTGCCGGTCTCGACCACGCATACCATCACCGGCGCCATCGTCGGCGTGGGCTCGGCACAGAAGATGTCGGCGGTGCGCTGGGGTGTGGCGGGCAATATCGTCTGGGCCTGGGTGCTGACGATTCCGGCCTCGGCGTTCATGGCGGCGATCGCATGGTGGATCGGGCGCCATATCCTCTAACGCGGATCGGTCGCTCGTGCAAAAAGCCAGGCAGATGCCTGGCTTTTTGTTTGCCCGGGTGCCGCGCGTTCAGCGGTTGACGAAGGCGGCGATGGGATCGTCGTCGTCGGGCAGGGGGGCCGGTTCCGGCACCAGCGGAGTCGGGGCCGGAGCGGGGATTGGAGTCGCCGGCTGGTTGATCGCGCCGGCCACCACGCGCCGTGCGCCGTTGTAGCGCGTGGCCCAGTAGGGCTTGCCCATGTCCTCAAGCCGCACGGTGCCGCCGGACGATGGCGCATGGACAAAGCGGTTCTGGCCGACGTAGATGCCGACGTGCGAGTTGGCGCGTCCGGTGGTATTGAAGAACACTAAGTCGCCGGAAGCGACTTCGCTGCGGTCGAGCGTGGTGCCGCGGGTCCCCATGGCTTCGGTGGTGCGCGGGAGGTTCACGTTGGCGGCACGAGATACCACATAGCGCACCAGCCCGCTGCAGTCGAAGCCGGCGTCCGGCGTGTTGCCGCCGTAGCGGTATGGCGTGCCGACCAGCGACATCGCCTGGATCGAGATTTCCTCGAGCCCGGCGCTGGGATCGACCATGGGCTTGCCGGGCGGACGCGGCGGGCCGCCATGGCGAGACGGCGGGGCGCTGGCGCACGCCGCCAGCACCAGGGCGGCGGCGCACAGCAGCGGCAGGCCGGCGCGGGCCAGCGGCACGGGCACTGCGGGAGGATTGGAAGAGCTGCTGGTACGGCGCAATGGCATCCCTGGATTCCGGTCGCGGGCCTGCCGGCGCACCGAAACCTTGCCGCTACCAGCGTAGCTGGGCGTTGCGCGTACCGGTGCTGACCTTGATCGACTTGGGCTGGCCCTTGTAACTGGCCTCGATATTGTAGCTGCCTTCGGGCGCACGTATCAGGCAGCGGGGGCCGGCGGCGCGGAAGGTGGCAACCTCCTGCTCGTCGCGCACCAGCTTGACCGCAACGTCGGACAGGAACTCGCCCGCGGCGCCCTGCGTGAACACGATGCCGATATTGAAATCCTTCTCGCGCGCGGCCAGCGCCTCGCGCTCGTCTTCGGCGACACCGCCGCAGACATAGCTGACCGGGCCCATGGTGCGGATCACCAGGTCGTCAGCCGCGGCGCGCGCCTGGAGCGGGCTGGCCAGGAACATGGCGGCGCCGATCAGCGCGGCCAGGCGGAGATGCTGTGGGTTCATCGACGCCTCCAGTGGGGATGCGGGACAACAAGCGGAGCTGCGGACATCATAGCCGCATTGCGCTTGCCGATCACGGCAGCGGGCCCGGGCAACCCCACGTAGCAGGGCGCCGGGCCGCTGCCCGCGTCAGAGCACGTCGCCGGCGTGGTCGGCCAGGCGCGAGCGCTCGCCGCGCGCCAGCGTGATATGGCCGCTGTGGCTCCAGCCCTTGAAGCGGTCGACCACGTAGGTCAGGCCCGATGAGCCCTCGGTCAGGTAGGGCGTGTCGATCTGCGCGATATTGCCCAGGCAGATGATCTTGGTGCCCGGACCCGCGCGCGTCACCAGCGTCTTCATCTGCTTTGGCGTCAGGTTCTGCGCCTCGTCGATGATGACGAACTTGTTGACGAAGGTGCGGCCGCGCATGAAGTTCATGCTCTTGACCTTGATGCGCGAGCGGATCAGCTCCTGCGTCGCGGCGCGGCCCCAGTCGCCGGCGCTGTCGTCGCTCTTCTGCAGCACTTCGAGGTTGTCGTCGAAGGCGCCCATCCACGGCTGCATCTTCTCTTCCTCGGTGCCGGGCAGGAAGCCGATGTCCTCGCCCACCGGCACGGTGGCGCGGGTGACGATGATCTCGTTGTAGAGCTTCTGGTCCAGCACCTGCTCCAGGCCTGCCGCCAGCGCCAGCAGCGTCTTGCCGGTACCGGCCTGGCCCAGCAGCGTGACAAAGTCGATGTCCGGATTCATCAGCAGGTTGAGCGCGAAGTTCTGTTCGCGGTTGCGCGCGGTCACGCTCCACACATTGTTCTTGTGGTGCGTGTAGTCCTTCAGCGTCTGCAGCAGCGCGGTCTTGCCGTTGATCTCCTTGACCTGCGCATAGAGCGGCAGGCTGCCGTCCACGGGCTCGAGGTAGACGAACTGGTTGACCAGGAACGACGGCACCAGCGGACCGGTAAGGCGGTAGAACATGGCGCCGGACTTGGGATCCTGCCAGCTTTCGACCCCCTTGCCATGCTTGGTCCAGAAGTCGCCGGGCAGCTGCATCACGCCCGCGTAGAGCAGGTCCTTGTCTTCGAGGACCTGGTCGTTGAAATAGTCTTCGGCCGGCAGGCCCAGCGCGCGCGCCTTGATGCGCATGTTGATGTCTTTCGACACCAGCACGACCTGGCGCTCCGGATATTGCTGCTGCAGCGCGCTGACCACGCCCAGGATCTGGTTGTCGGCCTTGCCCTGGGGCAGCCCTTCAGGCAGCTTGATGTCGTTCAGGCGTGTCTGGAAAAAGAGCTTGCCCTGTGCATCGCGGTTGCCCAGCCTGGCCAGCGGCAGGCCTTCGTCGAGCACGCCGTCGGTGCCGCCCACCAGCGAATCGAGCGTGCGGCTGACCATGCGCGCGTTGCGCGCAACTTCGCTCATGCCCTTCTTGTGGTTGTCCAGTTCTTCGAGCGTCATCATCGGCAGGTAGATGTCGTGCTCTTCGAAGCGGAACAGCGAGGCGGGGTCGTGCATCAACACGTTGGTGTCGAGCACGAACAGCTTGCTCGGGCCTTCGGCCTTGCGCGCGCGGCGCGTGGGGCCGGTCGACGGCTTGACCAGGCTGACCGGGGCGGCGGTGACGGCCGGGGTCGATACCGCCGGCGTCTCGGTGCTGCGGGCGCGGGTGCCGCCGGCGGCGCGGGCCTGGACTTCAGGCGCCTGCGTATCGCCGGTTTCCAGCAATGCCACGCGCTCGAGCGCCGGCACAGGTTTCTTGCCCTGTGTGGCGGCTTTGGCCTTAGGCACCGCGGAAACCGGAGCAAACTCGCTCGGGTCCAGCAATTGGGCAGGCTTGGCGGGCATGGTAGGCAGCGGCATGCTTGGCTTTCCTTTCAGGGGGACAAGAAGGGGGCGGGGCTGTCCGGTCCGCGGCGCCGCGCATCATCGGCGATAGCCGACGCGTGCGATACGGCGTGGCGGAGCATGGCCGGGGCATGCAGGCGCGAGACACCCGGCGCGGACAGGCATGAGCGCAGACGCGGCTGCAAACAAAAAAGCCGCCATGCCTGTGGAACAGGGTTGGCGGCTCTTTGGCGGACTGCCGACACGGCAGGTCCGCTACCGGCCTGTGGCACGAAGCGCCTGGGCCGGGGAGTCGAAACAGCGTGGCATCCGGAATCTGAACTCATTACGGGCCAATGTATCTGAAGGCTTTGGGTTTGGCAATTGGGTTTCCTAGCGTTTGTCACAGCGGTTTGCCACAGCTGCCACAGCGCGTCCGGATCGAATCCGTTACGGGCAACGCTGGCGGCCAGCGATGCTTCAGATGCCGCGCACCATCTCCAGCACTTCGTCGACGTGGCTGGGCACCTTGATGCCGCGCAGCTCGTGTCGCAGGATGCCCTTGCCGTCGATGACAAAGGTGCTGCGCTCGATGCCGCGGTGCTCCTTGCCATACAGTTTTTTCATCTTGATGACGTCGAACAATGTGCACACATTTTCGTCGGCATCGGAGATCAGTTCGAACGGCAGTTCAAGCTTGGCCTTGAAATTTTCGTGCGAGCGCAAGCTGTCGCGCGAGATGCCGAACACCTGCACGCCGGCCTTCTCGAAATCCTCATACTGGTCGCGGAAGTTCATCGCCTCCGTGGTGCAGCCCGGCGTGTTGTCCTTCGGGTAGAAGTACAGCACCACCGTCTTGCCGCGGTAGTCGGCCAGGCGGAAGGTGGCATCGCCGGTCATCGGCGCGCTGAAGTCGGGGATGGCCTTGTTGAGACTGACGGTCATGCTTGTGGCTCCTTGGGGGGAGGGGCAGGGATCGGTGAGATCGTTGGAATCGGGAGAGGGGCTGCCGCCTCAGCGCGAGCAGATTGGGGCGCCTCGCGCGGACTTCAAGCGTGGCGCCCGCTCAACTTTTCCGGGAGGCGCTTCAGGCGGCCCCCGGCTCGAGCAGCAGCACCGCCGCCACCTTGCGGCCCTCGGCCATCAGGATGTTGTAGGTGCGGCACGCCGCCTGCATGTCCATGGCGTCGACGCCGACATGGCGGCGCGCCAGCGATGCGGTCAGGCGCGGGTGCGGAAAGCGCAGCCGCGCGCCGGTGCCAAGCAGCACCACTTCGGGCCCCAATTCGGCCAGTTGCTCGAAATGCGCAGGCTCCAGGTCTTCGAAGCGGCTGACCGGCCAGGGCCGGACTTCGCCCTCCGGCATGACCAGGACCGAATTGGTGTGGCGGACGAGGTTGATTTCGATATACCCGGGCCCGTAGGCCGTGACGGTGTTGAGCGACTGGGGCTGGTCGGCGTGGAGTTTCACTTGGGAGTCTCGGCGGTGGCCGCCGCGGGCTGGCGCGCCGGTCCGCGAGGCGGAGGGCAGGCGGGCCGGGCGGCGCAATGGACGGGCAATAGCGGACGGGCGACAGCAAGCAGGCGGCAGCGGTGCGCGCGGATAGCGCACGCTGCAATGCAAGAATCCCTGCCGAAGTCTGTCATAATCCGATAAATTATAGCTTTTGCCTCCCTGTCTGCCACGTTGGCGTTGCATCGCAGCGGACGGCGCCTCCGCATTCTTTCAGATTCGCCCCGATTCCCAGTCCGGTGCCGCCGACGCGGCACGCCACGCTTGCCGACATCGCCGTGAAACCCATCCAGAAATCCAACAAACTCAATAACGTTTGCTACGACATCCGCGGTCCGGTGCTGGAAAAGGCCAAGCAGATGGAGGAAGAAGGGCACAAGATCATCAAGCTGAATATCGGCAACCTGGCCGTATTCGGTTTTGACGCCCCCGAAGAGATTCAGCAGGACATGATGCGAAACTTGCCGAATTCGGCAGGTTATTCCGATTCCAAGGGCATTTTCGCCGCACGCAAGGCGATCATGCACTATACCCAGCAAAAAAATATCGAAGGCGTCGGCCTGGACGATATCTATGTGGGCAACGGCGCCTCCGAGCTGATCGTGATGGCCGTCAACGCGCTGCTCAATACCGGCGACGAAGTGCTGGTGCCGGCGCCGGACTATCCGCTGTGGACCGCCGCGGTGAGCCTGTCGGGCGGCACGCCGGTGCACTATATCTGCGACGAGTCCAACGACTGGATGCCCGATGCGGCCGATATCCGCGCGCGCATCACGCCGCATACCAAGGCCATCGTCATCATCAATCCGAACAACCCTACCGGGGCGCTGTATTCGGACGAACTGCTGCGCGAGATCGTCGCGATCGCGCGCGAGCATGGCCTGATCATCTTCGCCGACGAGATCTACGACAAGGTCCTGTACGACGGCAACACCCACACCTCGATCGCCTCGCTGTCGACCGACGTGCTGACGGTAACCTTTAACGGCCTGTCCAAGAACTACCGCTCGTGCGGCTACCGCGCCGGCTGGATGGTGGTGTCGGGCGACAAGCGCCCGGCCATCGACTACATCGAAGGCCTGAACATGCTGTCGTCGATGCGCCTGTGCGCCAACGTGCCGGGCCAGTGGGCGATCCAGACCGCGCTGGGCGGCTACCAGAGCATCAACGACCTGGTCGCCGAAGGTGGGCGCCTGCGCCGCCAGCGCGACCTCGCCTATGACCTGATCACCGCGATCCCGGGCGTGACCTGCGTCAAGCCCAAGGCCGCGCTATACCTGTTTCCGAAGCTGGACCTGTCGATGTACCCGGTGCAGGACGACCAGGAGTTCATCTATGAACTGCTGCAGGAGTCCAAGGTGCTGCTGGTGCAGGGCTCCGGCTTCAACTGGGCCAAGCCCGACCATTTCCGCATCGTGTTCCTGCCGCATGAGGAAGACCTGCGCGAGGCCATCGGCCGCATCGCGCGCTTCCTCGAGGCGTACCGAAAACGCCACGGCAAGGCAGCGGCCTGATTTCCCCCGGCCGCGCCGCAACCCATCCTTAGCAACTCAGAAGATTGTCCATGAACCCCATCAAAGTTGGCCTGCTCGGCATCGGTACCGTCGGTAGCGGCACGTTCAACGTGCTCAAGCGCAACCAGGAAGAAATTCGCCGCCGCGCCGGCCGCGGCATCGAGATTGCCGTGGTGGCCGATCTCAACACCGAACGCGCGCGCGAACTGACCAACGGGGAAGTGGAGATCGTCAGCGACGCCAACCAGGTGGTGACGCGCCCGGATATCGATATTGTCATCGAACTGATCGGCGGCTACGGCATCGCGCGCGAGCTGGTGCTCAAGGCGATCGAGAACGGCAAGCACGTGGTCACCGCCAACAAGGCGTTGCTGGCCGTGCACGGCAACGAGATCTTCGAAGCCGCGCGCAACAAGGGTGTGATCGTGGCCTTCGAAGCCGCGGTGGCCGGTGGCATCCCCATCATCAAGGCGCTGCGCGAAGGCCTGACCGCCAACCGCATCCAGTGGATCGCCGGCATCATCAACGGCACCACCAACTTCATCCTGTCCGAGATGCGCGACAAGGGCCTGGATTTCGACGCGGTCCTGAAGGAAGCGCAGCAGTTGGGCTACGCCGAGGCCGACCCGACCTTCGACATCGAAGGCGTCGATGCCGCGCACAAGGTCACGCTGATGAGCGCAATCGCGTTCGGCATGCCGGTGCAGTTCGACAAGGCCCACGTCGAAGGCATCACCAGGCTGTCGGCCACCGACATCAAGTATGCCGAGGAGCTGGGCTACCGCATCAAGCTGCTGGGCATCACCCGCCGCCGCGACGACGGCGTCGAGCTGCGCGTGCATCCGACGCTGGTGCCGGCCACGCGACTGATCGCCAATGTGGAAGGCGCCATGAACGCGGTGCTGGTGCAGGGCGATGCCGTCGGCGCCACGCTCTACTACGGCAAGGGCGCCGGCGCCGAGCCGACCGCCTCGGCGGTGATCGCCGACCTGGTCGACGTGACCCGCTTGCACACGGCCGACCCCGAGCACCGCGTGCCGCACCTGGCGTTCCAGCCGGACGAGCTGTCGAGCGTGCCGGTGTTGCCGATCGAAGAGATCAACAGCTCGTACTACCTGCGCATGCGCGTGGCCGACGAGACCGGCGTGCTGGCCGAGATCACGCGCATCCTGGCCGAGGGCGGCATCTCGATCGACGCCATGCTGCAAAAGGAATCGCGCGAAGGCGAGCCGCAGACCGACATCATCATCCTGACGCATATCACGCGCGAAAAGCATGTCAACGCGGCGATCGACAAGATCGAGGCGCTGCCCACCGTGCTGTCCGCCGTGACGCGCCTGCGCATGGAAGAACTGAACTAAGCGCCGGACCTGACGATTCCCATGAAATACCAGTCGACCCGCGGCCATGAAATGCCGCAATCGTTTTCCGAGATCCTGCTGGGCGGCCTGGCGCCGGACGGCGGCCTGTACCTGCCCGCGCAGTATCCGCAGGTCAGCGCCGTTGAGCTCGAAGCGTGGCGCAAGCTGTCGTATGCCGACCTGGCCTACGAGATCCTAAGCAAGTTCTGCGACGACATCCCGGCCGAGGACCTGCGCGCGCTGACGCGCAAGACCTATACGCCAGAGGTGTACTGCAACGCGCGCGCCGGCGACGAGACCGCCGACATCACGCCGCTGCGCACGCTGGGCGAAGAGGGCGGCACGAAGCTGCAACTGCTGGGCTTGTCCAACGGCCCGACACTGGCGTTCAAGGACATGGCGATGCAGCTGCTCGGCAACCTGTTCGAGTACGCGCTGGCGCGTGCCGGGCAGGAGCTGAACATCCTGGGCGCCACGTCCGGCGACACTGGCAGCGCCGCCGAATACGCGATGCGCGGCAAGCGCGGCATCCGCGTGTTCATGCTGAGCCCGCATCGCAAGATGAGCGCGTTCCAGACCGCGCAGATGTTCAGCCTGCAGGACCCGAACATCTTCAACATCGCCATTGAAGGCGTGTTCGACGACGCCCAGGATATCGTCAAGGCGGTCTCCAACGACCACGCTTTCAAGGCGCGCCAGAAGATCGGCACGGTCAATTCGATCAACTGGGCGCGCGTGGTGGCCCAGGTCGTGTATTACTTCAAGGGCTGGCTGCTGGCGACCGACGGCCCGGGCCAGAAGGTCTCGTTCTGCGTGCCATCGGGCAATTTCGGCAACGTCTGCGCCGGCCATATCGCGCGCATGATGGGCCTGCCGATCGACAAGCTGGTGGTCGCCACCAACGAGAACGACGTGCTCGACGAGTTCTTCCGCACCGGCGCCTACCGCGTGCGCAAGTCGGCCGAGACCTACCACACCTCCAGCCCGAGCATGGACATCTCCAAGGCGTCGAACTTCGAGCGCTTCGTGTTCGACCTGCTCGGCCAGGACGCCGGCAAGCTGGCCGCGCTGTTCCGCGACGTGGAAGAGCGCGGCGGCTTCGACCTGGCGGGCACGCCGGAATTCGACCGCATCCGCGCGTTCGGCTTCGTCTCGGGACGCAGCACCCACGAGGACCGGCTCGCAACCATCCGCGACCTGTCGTCGCGCTATGGCGTCACCATCGATACCCACACCGCCGACGGCATCAAGGTGGCGCGCGAGCATCTCAGCGCCGGCGTGCCGATGGTAGTGCTGGAAACCGCGCTGCCGGCCAAGTTTGCCGACACCATCCGCGAGGCGCTCGGCCATGAGCCGGAGCGTCCGGCGAAGTTCGAGGGCATCGAGAGCCTGCCGCAGCGCTTCGAGGTGATGCCGGCCGACGCCGCACAAGTGAAGGCCTATATCGCCCGCCACACCGGCCTGTAAGCGCGGCGGGGGCGCGGACGTGGCTGCGCGGCGCCGCCGCGTGCCGGGTCCGGGCCAACTCGCTACAATCAGGCTGCGGGCCCGAATTTCGGCCCCCGGATTGCCAGCCCCACTCAGCGGGTGCGGGCAATGCGCGGGCCGTTTTTCGTGGGCCAACTCTTTCCCACATCGCACCATGACCCAAGCCGCAGCACCTTCCCGCCCCCCGATGCTGACCATGGCCCAGGCGCTCGACGCGCTGCTTGGCGCCGCCCGTCCGCTGGCGCAGGCCGAGTCCATCGACACGCTTGAAGCCAATGGCCGAGTGCTGGCCGCGCCGGTGGCGAGCACGCTGCGCGTGCCGCCGGCCGACAATACCTCGATGGACGGCTACGCCCTGCGCGCCGCCGATGTGCCGGCCGTGGGCACGCGGCTGCGCGTGTCGCAACGGATTCCCGCCGGCCATGTCGGCACGGCGCTGGAACCCGGCACCGCCGCGCGCATCTTCACCGGCGGCCTGATCCCGCCCGGGGCCGACGCCGTGGTGATGCAGGAGCAATGCACGGCCGAGGGCGAGGACGTGATCGTCAACCACGCGCCGCAATCCGGCGAATGGGTGCGGCGCGCCGGCGAGGACATCGAGGCCGGCAGCGTGATCCTGCCGGCTGGCACGCGGCTGACGCCGCAGGCGCTGGGCCTGGCCGCGTCGGTGGGCCAGGCGAAGCTGGAGGTGGTGCGCCGCGTGCGCGTCGCGGTGTTTTTCACCGGCGACGAACTGGCCATGCCGGGCGAACCGCTCAAGCCGGGTGCCATCTATAACTCCAACCGCTTCACGCTGCGCGGCCTGCTGGAAAACCTGGGCTGCGAGGTCACCGACTTCGGCATCGTGCCCGATACGCTGGCCGCAACGCGCGAAACGCTGCGCCGCGCGGCGCAGGGGCATGACCTGATCATTACCTCGGGTGGCGTGTCGGTCGGCGAGGAAGACCATATCAAGCCCGCGGTCGAAGCCGAGGGCCGCCTCGACCTGTGGCAGATCGCGATCAAGCCGGGCAAGCCGCTGGCGTTCGGGCAGGTTGGCAGCGGCAGCGAGCCGGCGTTTTTCCTGGGCCTGCCGGGCAACCCGGTGTCCAGCTTCGTCACCTTCCTGCTGTTCGTGCGTCCCTTCATCCTGCGCCTGCAAGGCGTGGCCGACGTGGCGCCGCGCTGCCTGCCGTTGCGCGCGGATTTCGCGCTGAAAAAGGGCGACCGCCGCAACGAGTTCCTGCGTGCGCGCATTAACGACAATGGTGGGCTGGACCTGTTCCCCAACCAGAGCTCGGGCGTGCTCACTTCCACGGTATGGGGAGACGGCCTGATCGACAACCCGCCCAACCAGGCCATCGCGCCCGGCGACATCGTGCAATTCATTCCGTTTGACGGCCTGCTTGCCTAGCCGGCCCGCATCACCAGCAAGGACAGAGGCAGCGTCATGACCATCGAACTACGATTCTTCGCCAGCGTGCGCGAACAACTCGGCGTGGCCGAGGAGCGCGCCGAGGTGCCGGCCGAGGTGCGCACCGTGGGCGAACTGCGCCAGTGGCTGCGCCAGCGCGGCGGCGCGTGGGCCGAGACCCTGGCCGAAGGCCGCGCGCTGCGCATGGCCGTCGACCACGCGGTGGCGCGCCCCGATACGGCGATCGCCGATGGCTGCGAGGTGGCCTTCTTCCCGCCCGTTACCGGAGGCTGAGATGAGCGTCAGGGTGCAGCGCGAGGATTTCGACCTGGGCGCCGAGGTTGCGGCACTGCGCGCCGGCAATCCGCAAGTCGGCGCCGTGGCCAGCTTTATCGGCACCGTGCGCGATGTCAGCGAGGGCAGCGCCGTCAGCGCGATGGAGCTGGAACACTACCCGGGCATGACCGAAAAGGCGCTGGCGCAGATCGAAGCCGCGGCGTGCGCGCGCTGGGAACTGCTGGGCGTTACCGTCATCCATCGCGTCGGCCCGCTGCTGCCGCTGGACCAGATCGTGCTGGTCGCGGTCGCATCGAAGCATCGCGGCAATGCGTTCGCGGCTTGCGAATTCATCATGGACTACCTCAAGTCCGAAGCGCCGTTCTGGAAGAAGGAAGAAACGCCGGAGGGCGCGCGCTGGGTCGATGCGCGCGTGACCGATGAAGACGCGCTGAAGCGCTGGGGCATCGCGTCGATCAACGCCAGCGGTGAGGGCGGCGAGGGCGGCGAGGGCCAGCCCTGATGGGGGCGATGGGGTTTGTCGCCGTCGGTGTCGGCGCCGCGGCGGGGGCATGGCTGCGCTGGGGTCTGGCGGTGCTGTGGAATGCGATCAATCCCGCCTTGCCCTACGGCACGCTGGCCGCCAACCTGCTGGGCGGCTACCTGATCGGACTGGCGGTCGGCTTCTTCGACACGCATGCCGGCCTGCCGCCGGCATGGCGCCTGCTGGCCATCACCGGGTTCCTGGGTGGGCTGACCACGTTCTCGACGTTCTCGAGCGAGGTCGTGGCCAACCTGCTGGCCGGTGACTACGGCTGGGCGGCCATGCACTTGTTGCTGCACCTGGGCGGGTCCTTGCTGCTGACCGCGCTGGGGCTCTGGACCTATCGCATGCTGGCCTGATCTGCCTGCCGGATCAGGGCGAGCAGCGCGGCATTGAACGCTTCTGCCTGCTCCAGGTGCGGGCTATGCCCGGCTGCGGCCACTACGCTGAATCCGGCCGCGGGCTGCAAGGCCTGCGTGGCGACGCCCACCTGCGGCGCATACAGCCGGCTGGCCTCCCCATACAGATGGAAAAGCGGCAGCCGTGCCGCGCGCAGCGTCTCGCGGAAATCCTGTCGCGCCATGTCTTCCCACAAGCCGGCCAGCGCCGCCGCATCGCACTGCTGCGCCATGTGCGCAATGCGCTGTGTCGCTGCCGGCTCCGGGCGCCGGCCCGCTGCCCACAAGCCTGATGCCACCGAGGGCGCCAGCCGGGGCCAGTCAGCGCGGACGCGGTCCGCCATCTGCCGGGCCTGGGCCATGTCGTAATGGCCGTGCAGCCCATGCGGCCAGTCCGGGCCAGTAACCAGCCGAGGCGTCATGTCGATGCTGCCCACCGCCGCCAGCGGCAGTTGCGGCTGGTCGCGCAGTAGGGCCCAGGCCACCATCGCCCCCATCGACCAGCCCGCCACCACCACGTCAGCCACCCCGAGGTGCCGGACCAGCGCGGCCACGTCCTGTGCGAGCGCCGCGATGGTGGCGCTCGCGCGCTGCCGCGACAGGCCGTGCCCGGCATGATCCGGGGCGATCACGCGGAACCCGGCCGGCGCCAGCGCGCGCTGCCGGTCAAAGGCCTCGCCGTTGACCGACCAGCCATGCAGCAACAGCAAGGGCCGCCCCTGGCCGGTTTCGCGCCAGCCTGGCAGGGCGCCGCGCGCCGCATGGACCGTAAAGGGGGGCGCGGCGGGGCTGGCAAGTACCGGATCGGAAGCGTCCAACGGCGGGTCTCGGCTGGCAGGAGGGTAGAGAAAAAATGCCAAGGACGCGCCCGGGTGAGGGTGCCCCTCTATTGACATCCACCGGACTCAATTTATACGATGAAACATGAATCAGATATCAGGTTTTGCCTGATTGCCGGGCCGGGGGCGCAGCGCCGCAGCGGCGCGTGCTGTCCGCCCGAGCTACCGGCAGCGGTTGGCATTTCCATGACAAGGCGCGCAGCGCCACCGGAGACAAGATGTCCACCACCCAGACTGGCGACACCGGCGTAGCCGACGACGCCACCGGCCCGGCCGGCGGCATGGGCTCGCCCAAGACCGCGCGTGGGCAGAAGACACGCGAGGCACTGCTGCGCGCCGCCGAGAAGGTGTTCGGCGAAAAGGGCTACTACGCCGCGTCGATCTCCGAGATCACGCAGGAAGCCAAGGTGGCGATGGGCACCTTCTACCTGTACTTCAAGGACAAGGAAGACATCTTCCGCGCGCTGGTCGCGCACATGCTCGACCTGGTGCGTGCGCACCTGCGCAAGCACGTGGGCGCCGCGGAAACCCAGATGGAGGCCGAGCGCCTGGGCCTGAAGGCGTTTCTCTCTTTCGTTTCGCGCCACAAGAACCTGTACCGGATCGTGCTGGATTCGTACTCGGTGGACGAATCCATCTACAGCAGCTATTTCCAGGTGTTCGCCGAGCTCTACAGCCGGCGCCTGACCCGCGCAGAAGAGCAGGGCGAGATCGTGCCCGGCGATGCCGAGGTGCGCGCCTGGTGCCTGATCGGCATCAGCAATTTCCTGGGCATGCGCTATGCGCGCTGGAAGCGCCCGCCGTCGATGGAGAAGGTGGTCGACACCGCCTTCGACCTGATCGCGCACGGCCTGCAGCCGCGCTAGACGCGCGCGTGCAGTACCGGCCCGCATGCGCCGGCAACCGGCATGCCACGCTGTTGCAGCAGGTTTCAGCCTTACAAACAACAAACGAAACCGAACACAGGAGACCGCAATGCATCGCAACCCCCACGCCGTACGCACGCTGGTCATGGCCGCCGCGCTGCTCGGGCCCGGCGCCGCGCTGGCCAAGGACATTCGCATCGCGCACGTCTATGACAAGACCGGCGCGCTCGAGGCCTATGCCAAGCAGACCCAGACCGGCCTGATGATGGGCCTGGAATACGCCACCAACGGCACCATGACCGTCAACGGCAACAAGCTGGTGGTGCTCGAGAAAGACACCCAGGGCAAGCCCGACGTGGCCAAGGCGCAGCTGGCAGCGGCCTACAGCGATGACCTCGCCGACATTGCCGTGGGCCCGACCTCGTCCGGCACGGCGCTGGCGATGCTGCCGGTGGCCGAGGAATACAAGAAGGTGCTGCTGGTCGAGCCCGCCGTGGCCGACTCGATCACCGGCGACAAGTGGAACCGCTATATCTTCCGCACCGGGCGCAATTCATCGCAGGACGCGATCTCCAACGCGGTGGCGCTGGACAAGCCGGGCGTGACCATCGCCACCCTGGCGCAGGACTATGCCTTCGGCCGCGACGGCGTCAAGGCGTTCAAGGGCGCGCTGAAGCACGCAAAGATCGTGCATGAGGAATACCTGCCGACCAGCACCACGGACTTCACCGCCGGTGCGCAGCGGCTGTTCGATGCGCTCAAGGACAAGCCGGGCCGCAAGGTCATCTTCATCATCTGGGCGGGCGCCGGCAATCCGTTCAAGATTGCCGATCTCGATCCCAAGCGCTACGGCATCGAGATTGCCACCGGCGGCAACATCCTGCCGGCGATGGCCAGCTACAAGAATTTCCCGGGCATGGAAGGGGCCACGTATTACTACTTCGGCATCCCCAAGAACAAGGCCAACGAGTGGCTGGTGTCCAACCACTACAGCAAGTTCAAGGCGCCGCCCGACTTCTTCACCGCCGGCGGCATGAGCGCGGGCATCGCGCTGGTAGAGGCCCTGAAGAAAACCCATGGCGAAACCGGCACCGACAAGTTGATCGCGGCGATGGAAGGCATGTCGTTCGACACGCCCAAGGGCAAGATGACCTTCCGCAAGGAAGACCACCAGGCAATGCAGTCGATGTACCACTTCAAGATCAAGGTGGACCCCGCCTTCGCCTGGGGCGTGCCCGAGCTGGTGCGCGAGATCAAGCCCGAGGAAATGAACGTGCCCGTGCGCAACCACCGCTGATGGACACGCCAGCCTCCTTCGCCAGGGCTGCGCCGGCGCCGGCGCAGCCGCTGGGCCAGCCCGCGGGCGCGGCCGCCAGCGCTGCGCGGCCGCTGCTGGAAACCCGCGGGCTCACCATCCGCTTTGGCGGCCACGTGGCTGTCAACGCGGTGTCGTGCGCGTTCCGCCCGGGCGAGCTGACCTGCATCGTCGGGCCCAACGGCGCCGGCAAGACTACGTATTTCAATCTGATCTCGGGGCAGCTGCCGCCCACCGCCGGGCAGATCCTGCTCGATGGCGAGGACGTGACACCGCTGCCGGTGTCGCAGAAGACCCAGCGCGGCATCGGCCGCGCGTTCCAGCTGACCAGCCTGTTCCCGCAGCTGTCGGTGCTGGAGAACGTGCGGCTGGCAGTGCAGGCGCGACAGCAGCGCGGCATCGACCTGTTCTCGATGTGGTCGCGCCACCGCGATCTTCAGGCGCAGGCCATGGCCATCCTCGAGCGCGTCGCGCTGGCCGGCAAGCGGCACCTGACGGTGGCGTCGCTGCCGCATGGCGACCAGCGCAAGCTGGAGGTCGGCATCCTGCTCGCGCTGCAGCCGCGCGTGTTCATGTTCGACGAGCCGACCGCGGGCATGAGCGTCGACGAAGTGCCGGTGATCCTGGACCTGATCCGCGAGATCCGCCAGGACCGCAGCAAGACCGTGCTGCTGGTCGAACACAAGATGGACGTGGTGCGTTCGCTGGCCGACCGCATCATCGTGCTGCACAACGGCACGCTGGTGGCCGATGGCGACCCGGCCGAGGTGATCGCGTCGCCAGTGGTGCAGCAGGCTTACCTGGGCCTGCCCGAAGAGGAGGGCCGCCATGGCTGACATGACCACGGCGGAGCCGATCCTGCGCCTGCAGGGCGTGCAGACCCATATCGGCCCGTACCACATCCTGCATGGCGTGAGCTTCGCGGTGCCGCGCGGCGGCGTGACCATGCTGCTGGGGCGCAACGGCGCCGGCAAGACCACCACGCTGCGCACCATCATGGGCCTGTGGCAGGCCAGCGCCGGCACCGTCAGCTTCAACGGCGCCGATATCACGCGCCAGAGCACGCCGGCGATCGCGCAGGCCGGCATTGCCTACGTGCCGGAGAACATGAGCGTGTTTTCCGACCTGACCGTGGCCGAGAACATGCGCCTGGCCGCGCGCACCGGCGCCATCGACGAACGCCGGCTGGACTGGGTGTTCCGCATGTTTCCGGCACTGAAGACCTTCTGGCACCAGCGCGCCGGCGTATTGTCAGGCGGGCAGAAGCAGATGCTGTCAGTGGCGCGCGCCATCATCGAGCCGCGCCAGCTGCTGATCGTCGATGAGCCCACCAAGGGCCTGGCGCCGGCGATCATCCAGAACATGATCCAGGTGTTCCGGGAGCTGAAGCAGACCGAGGTGTCGATCCTGCTGGTGGAGCAGAACTTCCATATGGCGAAGTCGGTGGGCGATACGGTTGCGGTGATGGACGACGGGCGCACCGTGCATACCGGCGCGATGGCGGCACTGGCGCAGGATGAGGCGCTGCAGCAGCGGCTGCTGGGGTTGTCGCTGGCGGCGCACCAGTGATACTGAACCGATGGTTTGCTCCCCTCTCCCGCAAGCGGGAGAGGGAGCCAGCAATCAGTGATTGCAAGAACCGCACGCGGAAGAATATCCGCGCAGGACGAGACACATGACAACCTCTACAACCTTACCCCCGGCAGGCGCAGCGGCTGAGCTACCCAAGGTCCGCCTCGACTGGACCCCGCTGGCGCTCGCCCCTTTGCTGATGCTGCTTGCCTTCCCCCTGGTCGGCAGTCCCTCCACCTGGCTGACGCTGACCATCGCCGGCCTGGCGATGGGCATGATCATCTTCGTGGTGTCGTCCGGCCTGACGCTGGTGTTCGGCCTGATGGACGTGCTCAACTTCGGCCACGGCGCTTTCATCGCGCTGGGCGCCTATGTCGCGGCGTCGGTGCTGCTGCCGCTGGCCGGCTGGGTCGAGGCCGACAGCCTGGCGCTGAACCTGTCCGTCTTTGCCCTGGCGATTGCCGCAGCAATGGTCGCGGCCGGCGCAGTGGGGCTTTTCTTCGAGCGCGTGGTGGTGCGTCCGGTCTACGGCCAGCACCTGAAGCAGATCCTGATCACCATGGGCGGCATGATCGTGGCCGAGCAGCTGATCAAGGCCATCTGGGCCCCGGAAACCATCGCGCTGCAGGTGCCCACCACCTTCCGCGGCGCGGTCCTGCTCGGCGACGCAGCGATCGAAAAATACCGGCTGATCGCGATGGCGCTGGGTCTGGTGATTTTCATCGCCATGCTGCTGCTGCTCAACCGCACCCGCATCGGCCTGCTCATCCGCGCCGGCGTGGAAAACCGCGAGATGGTCGAGGCGCTGGGATACCGGGTGCGGCGCCTGTTTATCGGCGTGTTCGTCGCGGGCGCGGCGCTGGCCGGGCTGGGCGGGGTGCTGTGGGGGCTGTACCAGCAGAACATCACGGCGGCGATCGGCGCGCAGGTCAATGTGCTGATCTTCATCGTGATCATCATCGGCGGGCTGGGCTCGACCACGGGCTGTTTCGTCGGCGCGCTGCTGGTGGGGCTGATGGCCAACTACACCGGCTTCCTGTTCCCCAAGGTGGCGCTGTTCTCCAACATCCTGCTGATGATGCTGATCCTGCTGTGGCGCCCGCAAGGGCTGTTCCCGGTGGCGCGGCGCTGAGGGCAACGACCATGATCCGACTTCTCTCCGGCGACCTGCCGCGCAGCCGCGTACTGGCGGCGATCCTGCTGCTGATCCTGGTGGCACTGGCGTGCGCGCCGTTTGCGTTCCCCGGCGCGCGCGCGCTGAACATGGCGGCCAAGATCTGCATCTTCGTGGTGCTGGTGGCCAGCTATGACCTGCTGCTGGGCTATACCGGCATCGTCTCGTTTGCCCACACCATGTTCTTCGGCATCGGCGGCTATGGCGTGGCCATCGCCATGTCGCGCATGGAGCCGGGATGGGGCGCGTTGCTGGCAGGCACCGCCGGCGCGCTGGCGGTGTCGGCGCTGCTGGCCTTCCTGATTGGGCTGTTCTCGCTGCGGGTGCGGGCGATCTTCTTTGCCATGATCACGCTGGCAGTGGCCACCGCCTTTGCCACGCTGGTGTCGCAGCTGTCGGAATGGACCGGCGGCGAGGACGGCCTGACCTTCAAGGTGCCCGAGGTGCTGCGTCCCGGCTTCACGCTGGGCGACACCGAATGGCTGGGCGTGCCGCTGAGCGGCAAGCTGGTCAGCTACTACCTGGTGTTCGCCGGCGCGCTGGTGCTGTTCCTGGCGTTGCTGCGCATCGTCAACTCGCCGTTCGGCCGGGTGCTGCAGGCGATTCGCGAGAACGACTTCCGCGCCGAGGCCATCGGCTACCGCACCGTGGTGTACCGCACGGTGTCGACGGTGCTGTCGGCCATGTTCGCCACGCTGGCAGGCGTGCTGATGGCGGTCTGGCTGCGCTACAACGGACCCGACACCTCGCTGTCGTTCGAGATCATGGTCGACATCCTGCTGATCGTGGTGATCGGCGGCATGGGCACGCTCTACGGCGCCGTGATTGGCACCGTGCTGTTCCTGGTAGCGCAGACCTACCTGCAGGACCTGATGAAGCTGGCCAGCGACGGCACCGCCGCGCTGCCGCTGCTGTCGTCGCTGCTGCACCCGGACCGCTGGCTGCTGTGGCTGGGCCTGCTTTTTGTGCTGAGCGTCTATTATTTCCCACAGGGCGTGGTGGGACGGCTGCGCGGCACCGGGCCCGTGCAGGATATCGCGAGCTGAGCGGAGGCTGGCCCATGTACGTCATCGACTGGCTGCACCGGAACGCGCAGCACTTCCCCGACAAGGTCGCGCTGGTGGACGTGGAGAGCGGCCGCCACGTGACCTATCGCCATGTCGATGAACATGCCAGCCGCTTTGCCGAATACCTGCGCGACCATCTGCGCCTGGCGCCGGGCACGCGCGTGGCGTTGCTGGCGCACAACAGTTCGGACTATTTCGAGATGCTGTACGGCTGCGCCAAGGCCGGCATGGTGATGGTGTGCCTGAACTGGCGCCTGCCCGCGGCCGAACTGCTGCCGATCCTGCAGGACTGCACGCCTGAAGTGCTGGTGGCCGGCGACGGCTTCCTGGGCGTGGCGGCGGAACTGGCCCGCGCCATACCGTTGCGCGCGGTGCTGCACCTGGCCGATGACGAAGCCGCCGACGTGCCCGGCGGCTGGACCGAATACGAGGCCGTGCTGGATGCCGCATCGGGGCGCATCATCGAGATGCCGTGCCGCGACGAGAGCGAAATCTGGCACCTGCTGTACACCTCAGGCACCACTGGCAAGCCCAAGGGCGTGATCCAGACCTATGGCATGGTGTTCTTCAACGCCGTCAATGCGATGCTGGCCAACCAGATCACGCGCGACGACGTATTTCTCAACGTGCTGCCGTTCTTCCATACCGGCGGCCTGAACCTGTACGCCAATCCGGTGCTGCACGCCGGCGGCACGGTGCACATCATGCGGCAGTTCGAGCCGCAGGCCGTGCTGGCCCGGCTTGATCGCAGCAGCGGCGAGGGCATCACCATGTTCTTCGCGGTGCCGGCGGTGTACCTGTTCCTGAGCCAGCACCCGCGCTTTGCACAGGCTGACTTGTCCGGCGTGCGCACGATGGGGGCGGGCGGCTCGCCGGTGCCGCGGCCATTGCTGCAAGCCTACCTGGACAAGGGCGTGACCATCCGCTTCGGCTTCGGCATGACCGAGACCGGTCCCACGGTCTTCCTTTGCGACGAGGACACGGCGCGCCGCAAGATCGGCAGCATCGGCAAGCCGGTGGGGTCGATGCTGACCCGCATCGTTGATCCGCTGGGCGCCGACGTGGGCCCCGGCGAGCGCGGCGAGCTGCTGATCAAGGGGCCGGGCGTGACGCCGGGCTACTGGAACCTGCCCGAGGCCACCGCGCAGGCGCTGCGCGACGGCTGGCTGCATTCCGGCGACATCGCCTATTGCGACGAAGACGGCGACTACTACATCGTCGACCGCGCCAAGGACATGTTTATCTCGGGCGGGGAAAACGTCTATCCGGCCGAGGTCGAGAACGTGCTGTTCCAGTTGCCGGCGGTGGCCGAGGCCGCGGTGATCGGCACGCCCGACCCGCGCTGGGGCGAGGTCGGCATGGCGTTGGTGGTGTTGCGGCCGGGGGCCGTGCTGGACGCCGATGCCGTGGTCGCACACTGCAAGGCACACCTTGCCGGCTACAAGGTGCCGCGCCAGGTGCGATTTCTCGAAGCGCTGCCGCGCACGCCGTCCGGCAAGGTGGAAAAGCACAAGCTGCGTGCCGCCTTCACCGGCAACGGTGGCTGAGGCGCGCGGCGGTCAGCACGTTTTGCCGGGGTTCCCGAGGTTCGCAGTGGCAGTTTCCGCAGTCTCCGCAGTCTTCCATTGACGTATGTCTCGACAGCCCCGGCACGGGGCGACAGAAGGAGGTTGACATGCAATCCACGCAGCATTCGCCGCGGTGGCACCGCGGCCTCAGGCTCACAGCACTGGCGGCGACCGCATCGCTGCTGGCCGCATGCGGATCGAGCGACGACAACAACGGCAACGGCGGCAACCCCAATACCAAGCCCGCCTATATCGGCACGGTCGCCATCAACAGCTATGACGGCGCCACCGACGACCTGCTCACCGCCGGGCTCGGCAAAGACGGCCTGGCCAGCAGCACGGCACCGCTGCCGCTCAACCCCACCGCGCCGACCGCGGCCGAACTGCGGCGCTATGCGATCTATACCAACTATCGCGCCATTGTCGACACCAGCGCCGGCGGCGGCTATGGCTCGCTCTATGGACCCAACGTCGATGCGCAGGGCAATGTCACGGCGTCCGAGGGCAAGGTCGCGGGCGTGGAGTACGTGGCGTATTCGGACGACGGCTCTGGCCAGCAGAACGTGACCATGCTGGTGCAGATACCGGCCACCTTCAATACCGCCAAACCGTGCCTGATCACTGCGACATCGTCCGGCTCGCGTGGGGTCTATGGCGCCATCGGCACCGGCGAGTGGGGCCTGAAGCGCGGCTGCGCGGTGGCCTATACCGACAAGGGCACCGGCGCCGCGCCGCATGACCTCGATACCGACACGGTGCCGCTGATAGACGGCACCCGCACCACGCTCGCGGCCGCCGGCAAGAACGCGCACTTTGCAGCGCCCGCCGGCGCCACGTCGCTGGCGGATTTCACTGCCGCCAATCCGCACCGGCTCGCGTTCAAGCACGCGCATTCGCAGCGCAACCCGGAGAAGGACTGGGGCAAGTTCACGCTGCAGGCGGTGGAGTTTGCGCTGTGGGCCATCAATGACCGCTTCGGCGCCGTATCGGCTAACGGCACGCGCCAGCGCACGCTGGACCAGGACAAGGTGCTGGTGATCGCCTCCAGCGTGTCCAACGGCGGCGGCGCCGCCGTGGCGGCGGCCGAGCAGGATGCCGGCGGGCTGATCGACGGCGTGGCGGTGGCCGAGCCCAACCTGAACATGCCGCCCAATACCGGCATCGTGGTGCGGCGCGGCGCCGCGCAGGTAGCCGCCTCGGGCCGTACGCTGTACGACTACACCACCACCGCTAACCTGCTGCAGCACTGCGCCGGACGCGCCATCGCGCTGACGCAGGCGCCGTTCTACACCAACCCCAACATGGCGCCGTTCTTTGCCGCGCGTTGCCAGACGCTGGCCGAAAAGGGGCTGGTCAGCGGCGCGACGACGGACGAGCAGAGCGCCAGCGCGCTGCAGGCGCTGCATGCGGCAGGCTGGGAAGCGGAATCGGACGACCTGCATCCGTCGCTGGCCGCGTTCGACGTGGCCGCAGCGATCGCGGTCACCTATGCCAACGCCTATGCCCAGGCCAGCGTGACCGACCGGCTGTGCGGCTACAGCTTTGCCGCCACGCTGACCGACCTGAAACCCGCGCCGATCGCCCCCGCCGCGCTGGCGTCGATGTATGCGACTGGCAACGGCATTCCGCCACAGGCGCCGGTGCAACTGATCAATGACCGCGATCCGCAGCATGGACCGTACCTGAACCTGCCGTCGGTATCGGCCTCGACCCTGCGCGCCGACGTCAACTACGACGGCGCCAACTGCCTGCGCAGCCTGCTCAGCGGCTCGGACGCGGTCGCGCGCGCGTTGCAGGCGGGCCAGGCGCTGACGCTGCGCAACGGCAACCTGCGCGGCAAGCCGGCGGTGATCGTGCACGGGCGCAGCGACGGGCTGCTGCCGGTCAACCATACCTCGCGCCCTTACCTGGGGCTGAACCGCCAGCAGGAAGGCGTGACCAGCAAGCTGTCATACGTCGAGGTCGAGAACGCCCAGCATTTCGATGCCTTCATCGGCCTCGTGCCCGGCTACAGCAACCGCTATGTGCCGCTGCACGTGTACCTGAACCGGGCCCTGGACGCGGTCTACGACAACCTCAGCACTGGCAAGGCGCTGCCGCCGTCGCAAGTGGTGCGGACCACGCCGCGGGGCGGCACCCTCAACACGCCGGCGCCGGCGCTGCTGCCGTCCAACGTGCCGCCGTTCGCCGCCGCTCCGGCGGCCGGCAACGCCATCACCGTCAACGCCAATACCGTACAGGTGCCCGACTGATGCAGGATGACTCGCCGCGCGTGCTGTCGCAGCGCGATTTCGACCGCTTCGCCGCGCTGTCGCGCGACGATAACCCGATCCACTGCGATCCGGCCTTCGCCCGTGGCACGCATTTCGGTGCCACGGTGGCGCACGGCATGTTCCTGTTCTCGCTGCTGTGCGCGCATAGCGCGCGGCAACTGCCGGGGCCGGCATTGCCGGTCGCGCAGTCGCTGATGTTCCCGGCGCCGGCGTTCGTTGGCGATGCGGTGCAGTTTGCCGTGTCTGCGCAGCCGGCGCCCGCAGGGCTGGCTGCCTATGCCACCACGGTGAGCAGTGCGGCCGGGCCCGGCCAGGGGCCGCGGGCGACGGCCATCGGCGAGGCGCGCTGGCTGGTGGAAGCGAGTCCCGCCGCACTGGCCAGCCAGCCGGCCGGACCGGACCCGGCCGTGCATGACGGCGACACCGCCCTGTACGGGCTGCGTCCGGGCCAGCAGGCGGCTGCGGCGCGGGCCTTCACGGTGGCGGACCTGGACGAGTACATCGCGCTCACCGGCGATGCCAACCCTTTCCACGCCGATGCGGGCTTCGCCCGCGCGCGGGGCTTCGCCGGGCCGGTGGTGCCGCTGCCATTGCTGGCCGGGATGTTTTCGGACCTGCTTGGCACCCGGCTGCCCGGCCGTGGCACGGGCTGGATGAAGCAGTCGCTGCGGCTGGCCGCGCCGGCGCGGCCGGATGAGCCGCTGACGGCGCGCGTGCGGATCGTGCGGCTGCGGGCCGACAAGGATCTGGTCAACCTGACCAGCGTGGTTACCGGCGCGGATGGCCGGGTGGTGGTGCACGGTGAATCGCTGGTCCTGGTGCGCAACCTGGCCGACAAGCGCGCGGATCGCGCCGCGTAGCCACACGCGTACCGCGAGGATCACATGCGGCCACGCGCGCGGGCGGCCGCGGCCCGATGCCGCGCCGGCGCGATTACGCCAGGAATGCGGCCTTGAAATGTCACGGCAAAGCCTTATCTTTCGGTATGACATCGAGTGTCCGGCAGGGCATACGGACGCTGCGGCAACATCGCTGCGGCCAACGCCCCCCGCATCAGGACACGACCTATCCGAGAGAGGGAATCCTTATGCGTCTTGACAAGCTGACCACCCGGTTCCAGGAAGCGCTGGCTGAAGCGCAAAGCCTGGCGCTGGCCAACGACAATCAATATATCGACCCGCAGCACGTGCTGCGCGCGCTGCTGGCGCAGGATGACGGCGCCGCCAAGGCGCTGCTGGCGCGCGCCGGCGTCAACGTGCAGGGCCTGCAGACGGCGCTGGACGCCGCCCTCAAGCGCCTGCCGCAAGTGCAGGGCACCAATGAGGTCCAGATCGGCCGCGACCTGGTGAACCTGCTCAATGCTACCGAGAAGGAAGCGATCAAGCGCGGCGACCAGTTCATCGCCAGCGAGCTGTTCCTGCTTGCCGTTGCCGACGACAAGGGCGAGGCGGGCCGCATTGCGCGCGAACACGGCCTGAACCGCAAGTCGCTGGAGTCGGCCATCCAGGCCGTGCGCGGCGGCGATTCGGTCAACAGTGCCGAGGCCGAGGGCCAGCGCGAAGCCCTGAAGAAGTACACCATCGACCTCACCGAGCGCGCCCGCATCGGCAAGCTCGATCCGGTGATCGGCCGCGACGACGAGATCCGCCGCGCGATCCAGATCCTGCAGCGCCGCACCAAGAACAACCCGGTGCTGATCGGCGAACCCGGCGTGGGCAAGACCGCCATCGTCGAAGGCCTGGCGCAGCGCATCGTCAACGGCGAGGTGCCGGAAAGCCTGAAGCACAAGCGCGTGCTGGTGCTCGACATGGCCGGCCTGCTGGCCGGCGCCAAGTACCGCGGCGAGTTCGAGGAACGGCTCAAGGCGGTGCTCAATGACGTGGCCAAGGACGAGGGCCAGACCATCGTCTTCATCGACGAAATCCACACCATGGTCGGCGCCGGCAAGGCCGAGGGCGCGATCGATGCGGGCAACATGCTCAAGCCGGCGCTGGCGCGCGGCGAGCTGCACTGCATCGGCGCGACCACGCTCGACGAATACCGCAAGTACATCGAGAAGGATGCCGCGCTGGAGCGTCGCTTCCAGAAGGTGCTGGTCGACGAGCCCAGCGTGGAGGCGACCATTGCCATCCTGCGCGGGCTGCAGGAAAAGTATGAGCTGCACCACGGCGTGGAGATCACCGACCCGGCCATCGTCGCCGCGGCCGAGCTGTCGCATCGCTATATCACCGACCGCTTCCTGCCCGACAAGGCCATCGACCTGATCGACGAGGCCGCCGCGCGCATCAAGATGGAAATCGATTCCAAGCCGGAGTCGATGGACAAGCTCGAGCGCCGCACCATCCAGCTGAAGATCGAACGCGAAGCGGTCAAGAAAGAGACCGACGAAGCCTCGCTGAAGCGCCTGGAACTGATCGAGCAGGAGATCGCGCGGCTGGAGAAGGAGTATGCCGACCTCGACGAGATCTGGAAGGCCGAGAAGGGCGCCGCGCAGGGCACGGCCGCGCTCAAGGAAGAGATCGAGAAGGTCAAGCTGGAAATCTCCAGGCTGCAGCGCGAAGGCAAGCTGGACAAGGTGGCCGAACTGCAATACGGCAAGCTGCCGGGCCTGGAAGGCAAGCTCAAGGCGGCGACCGATGCCGAGGCCAGCGAGCAGAAGCAGCCCAACAAGCTGCTGCGCACCCAGGTGGGCGCGGAGGAAATTGCCGAAGTGGTCAGCCGCGCCACCGGCATTCCGGTATCGAAGATGATGCAGGGCGAGCGCGAGAAGCTGCTGAAGATGGAAGACCGCCTGCATGCGCGCGTGGTGGGCCAGGACGAGGCCGTGCGGCTGGTATCCGATGCCATCCGCCGTTCGCGCGCCGGCCTCGCGGACGAGAACCGGCCCTATGGCTCGTTCCTGTTCCTGGGCCCGACCGGCGTCGGCAAGACCGAGTTGTGCAAGGCCCTGGCCGAGTTCATGTTCGATTCGGAAGAGCACCTGATCCGCATCGACATGAGCGAATTCATGGAGAAGCACAGCGTCAGCCGCCTGATCGGCGCGCCGCCGGGATACGTGGGCTATGAAGAAGGCGGCTACCTGACCGAAGCCGTGCGCCGCAAGCCGTACAGCGTGGTGCTGCTCGATGAAGTCGAGAAGGCCCACCCGGACGTCTTCAACGTGTTGCTGCAGGTGCTCGACGATGGCCGCTTGACCGACGGCCAGGGCCGCACCGTGGACTTCAAGAACACGGTGATCGTGATGACCTCCAACCTCGGCTCGCAGATCATCCAGTCGATGACCGGCGAGCCGCAGGAAGCGATCAAGGGCGCGGTCTGGCAGGAAGTGCGCACGCATTTCCGGCCGGAGTTCCTCAACCGGATCGATGAAGTGGTGGTGTTTCACGCGCTCGACCAGAAGCATATCGAGTCGATCGCTCGCATCCAGCTGCAGCGCCTGCAGGCCCGCCTGGCCCGCATGGACATGACGCTGGAGGTCACCGACACGGCGCTGGAGAAGATCGCCAGCGCGGGCTACGACCCGGTGTTCGGCGCACGGCCGCTCAAGCGTGCGATCCAGCAGCAGATCGAAAACCCGGTGGCACGTGCCATCCTGGAAGGCAAGTTCGCTGCCAAGGATGTGGTGCCGGTGGATTATGCCGATGGCGAGTTCACGTTCGGGCGGATGCTGGATTGAGTCCGGTTGCGCTGTTGCCGTTCACGGGAACAGCGCTGACCAAGGCTCCTACGATCGATCCCTGCGCGCAAGCGCGGGGATTTTTTTGCTTCAGGCCTTCAACACGGCGCAATCAAGTCAAGTCCTTCGCGTCGCAGTCGACGCCCGGAAGCGGGTAGGCGTCATGCTTTCAAACTTGTTCCAGCAGCTACGAAAAGCCTGAACGCTGCCGAAGCCGGACTTCACCGAGATCTCTTCGACGGAAAGAGTTGAATCAGTCAGCAGCTTGCGTGCGCGCGCCATGCGTAGCGCAAGCTGGTACTGCTTCGGCGTGATCCCCGTCTCCTGCACGAATAGCCGGGAAAGATGCCGGACGCTGAGAGCAAAGCTGCCGGCGAAGCGCGCATCGGAGACCGAAGCATCCAGGTGACCGGAGATCGCATCCTGAATGGTATGCACCAGCTGGTTGCCATGGGAACGGGCCTGGAACTGCGAATCGAGTTCGGGATCGTTGCCGAAGCGCCGGAATGGCACGACATTCTCGCGCGCAACGCGAATGGCTGCCTCATCGCCAAATGTCTCCGCCACCAGCCTCAGCGCCAGGTCGATGCCGGACGCGACTCCTGCGGAGGTCCAGACATTGCCATCGCGTACAAAGACGCGGTTGTCGATCACCGAGGCATTGGGCTGCCGGGCGCGAAGTTTCCTGATGAATGCATGATGCGTGGTACACAGGCGGCCATCGAGGAGTCCTGCGTCACCCAACAGGAAGGCACCCGTGCAAACCGCGGCAATAGTCACTTCAGGCCGTCTTCTTTCGGTGAACAGGCTGCGTAGCCAATCCGCTGCGTCGTGCCAGGGTTGCGATGCCATCAACGCGTCCTGCAGCTTGCTGCCGATGACGAGAATCAGGTCGTGGCCAGTCACGCGTGCGGGGAATTCCTCGATCCGGCTCAGAACTATGCCTTGAAAGGCCTGCACGTTCGAATGGGGGCCGACGCACTGAATAGATAGCTGACCGATGCCCAATTCCGAGACGGTCGAAAGGACCTGGAGTGGGCCGGCCAGATCCAGCATGTGCACGCCGGGCAATACAAGGAAGTAGGCGCACCTCATGACTGGCAACGGTTGAATCGGTTCGCGTCGACAGCGATCCCGCGGTCTATCTGGCGTTTTCATGCGCTCCCTGGAACTGGAATGCTATGGCTGATACGGCCAGATCCTTGTCATCTTTGGCCGGCTATTTGCTGGATGGCTGCAAGTCACCCGCTTAGGATTCATTCATCCCGCACCGCTTGCAGACTTCCAGTGAAAGACATCATTCATCTTAAATGGCTCTCTGACCTTGCCGGTACAGATGCGCGGCGCATTGTCGAACTGGTTCAATGCACCGCTGGCGAAGGCGCGCTCGGCTATGCCGGGCATATGTCAAACGACGAAGCAGGGACATTTGTAACCGAGTTGCGCTATCGACTTTCCAGCGGCGCACTGGCCTTGGTTGGGGAGGCGGATGGCAACCTGGTCTTCTTCTGCATGATGACTCGCAATGCCATGCCGAACTGTCGCCATCGCGCGGAACTAACCAAGGGGGTCGTTCATCCCGAATACCGTGGTCAAAATATCATCCCTCGCGCTTTCCGCGAAATCGTCCTCAAAGCGGAGGCACTGGGCATCCAGCAACTGATTCTCGATGTACGTGAGGGGAGCCGGGCCCATCGGTTGTGGCAGCGTTTCGGCTTCAAGTCATATGGTGTCCTTGATGATTATGCGCGCGTAGGCGATGAGGCGTATCGCGGTCACTTTCTTGCACAAACCGTTGGCGCATTGCGAAAACAAGTCTTCCCCGGATAAACCATCAAACGGATGTTCTCCCCATGATTAAGAGAGAAATTTTTAAGGAAGAGCTTCGCAGCGTCCTGCATAAAAACCTGACCCTTGGTCATCCTATCTTTGACGCGCTCCTTGACCCGCAGAGGCCAAACTTGCCCTTGCTAAAATCCACGGCGCTTCAGGGATATCAATTAACGAAACACTTTCTGAATTACGTGGAGCATCTTTTTTTTTATTGCCCGATTCCAACATTCAAGCGCGCTCTCTTGATCAATATGTATGAGGAGGAAACCGGTCGACTCTCTCGGAGTGATAATCATGTCGAGCTCATGAAAAATTTCTTGCGTGCGATTGGCGTCAGCGATTCAGAGCGTGATGCCGAGCGTCCTTTGCCCGCCACCAGCGCATTGATCAACTACCGTCTGGACGCTGTACGCGATTCTTCACATTACCACGTGGGCGCTGCGGCGGTCATGATCGCCAGCGAAGGCCAAAACTTGGAAACGAAGGCGGGTGAGGCCCGTCATGAACTCTTCAGTAAGGTATATGGACTCGCCGAGAGCGACCTTCTGTTTTTTTCTGTTCATCAGGCCGAAGATGTCGGGCACGTCGAGCAGGGTCTGAATCTCGTATCGCAGTTATGCACGACAGGGAAGATGCAAGACGAGGCGCTGTTTGCCGTTGACCATACCTGCAGACTCTTCTATGGCATGTACGAAAACATCTACCTGGAAAATTGCCGAAAGGCGCCAGGCACGGCTTCGCTTGGAGGGGGACACTGACATGGACGGTCATGGCAGTTCCCGCTCAGTCACCTACACGCTGGTCGCCATTGGCTTTGGCGTGATGTTCGCCTCAACCGCAATAAAGGGCATCTACCAAGTCTACTTTGTCCAACTGGCCGAGCACTACGGCCAAGGCCGGGCGCAGTTTTCCTGGTCAGGTGGACTGTTCATGCTTGCTACGGGGGTCATGTCGCCAGTGGTCGGGGCGCTAAGCGATCGTGTCGGGCCCTTGCGTACGTCCGCCATTGGCGCGTTTGCAGCGGGCATCGCCTGTGTCAGCGTGGCCGTCTGGCATCAATCGCTATTGCTCTTTAGTCTCGCATTTGGCATCGCCGGCGCATTCGGCCTCGCCGCAATGACTTTTGTGCCCATGGGCATCCTGGTAGACCGTCTTTTTGAAGAGAGAAAGAAGGGTCTGGCGTACGCGGTGGTGACCAATGGCACCGCGATTGGCTTCATCGTCCTTTCTCCCCTATGGATATGGTTGCAGCCGCAGGCAAGCTGGATGACTGTATTCAATGCGGTCGGAATTGTGCTTGCTTTGCCAGCCACGGCGGTTCTCTGGCTCGCGTCCCAGTGGGAACCGCAGTCGCGTTCCGCGCCCGATCCGCAAGCTTGCAAGAAGGATGCGCCGGCCTGGTCGCTGGTGCGGCATGACCCGGTCTTCTACGTCCTGGCGGCAGGATTCCTCGGTTGTGGCGCGACCATGGCGTTCGTGGATGTCCATCTCCTGGCGCACTGGCAGGACGTGCATGTTCCACGGTTGGAGATGGGGTTTGCCATGAGCGTCCTGGGTGTTCTTGAACTGCTGAGTGGGATCGCTTCAGGCATGCTTGCGATGCGCTTCCACAAGCATCGGTTACTCGCGCTGTTCTACGCCATGCGCTCCTTGTCGATGCTGCTTCTCCTCGTGCCGGGGGCGGGTGTCATGCTGTTTGCGATTCTCTTCGGCGCCAGCTATCTGGGCACAGTTATCCTGACATCGCTGTTCTGCTTCGAGCGTTATGGCAGGCAGGTCAAGGGCAAAGCGTTCGGCCTGCTGTTTCTTGTTCATCAGATCGGTGCGTTTCTGACTGTGCAGCTGGGCGCCTGGTCTTTTGAGTCCAGTGGCAGTTACATGCATACGATCATGGGGCTAGTCTTGATGACTTTACTCTCGGCCATGTGCTCATGGTTCGGCTTACGTGGAAGCGGGCCATTGCCCATTAATCATGGCGCGCCGGTACGTGCTGGAATGCCGAATGGTGGCACGAATGGCTGAACAGCGAAGCAGGGTGAGCGGTTCCCTGACACAGGCTGTACGAGTCGCTCAATTCCAGGATTACTCTGACTCGTTTTGCGAGCCTGTTGCCTTGACGGCCGCATACATCTTCAAATCGGCCGCGGAGGCAGCACTGCGATTCAGTGGAGCGTCCTGCGGGAACGTGTATTCGCGTTTTACCAACCCAACCGTCCGAGCGTTTGAGCAGCGTCTTGCAGTCCTGGAGGGAGCGGAGGACGCGGTGGCATTTTCATCTGGTATGGCAGCAATTGCGGCAATTGCCCATGCACGGCTCCGGGCGGGGTTCAATGTGGTTTGTTCGCGAGATGTTTTTGGCACGACCCTGAGTGCGTTTCGATGCTACTTTGCGAAATTTGGTGTTGAGGTTCGCATCGTCGATTTGACAGATCTGGCGCAATGGCGCGCGGCGATCGACGAACGGACAAGCTTGGCGTTCCTGGAAACGCCGTCCAATCCGGTTCAACAGGTCGCGGACATCCGGGGGATTTCAAGCCTGGTCCATGCCTATGGTGGGTTATTGGCTGTTGACAACACGATGCTTACGCCGATTCTGCAAAAGCCACTGCAGTTTGGTGCCGATCTTGTAGTGCATTCCGCAGGGAAGTACATCGACGGGCAAGGTCGCTGTGTTGCCGGGGTGGTAGCGGGGGCCGACGCTTTGATGGGGGAAATGCGGGCGGTGACTCGCTCACTTGGACCAACGCTGAGTGCCATGAACGCCTGGCTCTTGCTTAAGAGTCTGGAGACGCTGGAGCTTCGTGTAGGCGCGATCGCGCAGAGCACACAGAAGCTTGCAAGCTGGCTAGAGGGCCGAGTCGATGTCCGCGCTGTGTACTACAGCGGATCTCCGTCCCATCCGCAGCGCGCTTTGGTTGAGCGTCAGCAGCGCGGTGCTGGCGGGGTCCTGAGTTTTGAGGTGGGGCAGTCTCGTGAGTCTGCCTGGGCGTTTATTGACGCTCTTCGCCTGATCTCGATTGCGACGAATATCGGCGACACGCGTTCGATGGTGACGCATCCGGCATCGACAACGCACGGAAAGCTGACGGACGACGAAAGAAGTCGAGCCGGGATCAAGGAGAGTCTTGTGCGTTTGTCGGTGGGGCTAGAGAGTGTCGATGACCTGCTGACGGACATCGAACACGCCCTGGTCTACGCCAGCAAGCAACCTCGTGCCCCGTCTAAACAATGATGATTCCCAGCATAGTCATCAAATTTCTGTTTGTTGGCGCAAGCGTCGCCCCGTGGATGCTTTGGGCGGCGACTATTCAGGCTCGCAAACCGAGACGACTGGCGTGGGTTTTCCTGGCGCTGCTCGCGAGCTTGTTGCTCGTCGTGGATCCGACTTCGGTGGCGTTTGCACGTGTGGATGGCGCCATATTTGGCGTGCATTGCGGTGGCTAGAACGCGAGCCGCGTGGGGCGACCCGGTTTGCCAAGCGCGCGTTGCGGTCTACGGACGCGTGTAAGGTAGTCTGCACCCATGCAAATATTTCACGCGGCATGGCAGGCGTAGCGGCCAGCTGTAAGGGATTGCGCTTGTTCGGGCAGTGGCACACTTTTCGCGTTGCAAAAGGGTTGAGTTTCCGTACAACGCGCTGCGCCGACGCAGCCCGATCCCCCCAGGAGCCCTTTATGAACGACAAGCCTTTCCTCACAGACGTCAAGACCCTGCGTGAGCGCGCCCGCCAGCACATCGACGACGGGGCGGTGACCGCGGGCTACGCCGCCGACCGCGAGACCGTGCTGAAGCTGCTGAACGACGCCCTGGCCACCGAACTGGTCTGCGTGTTGCGCTACCGCCGCCATTACTTCATGGCCAAGGGGCCGAACTCGAAGAGCGTGGCCGATGAGTTCCTGGCGCATTCCAACGAAGAGCAAGGCCACGCCGACCAGATTGCCGAACGCATCGTCCAGCTGGGCGGCGAGCCTGACTTTGCCCCGGACGGCCTGACCAGCCGCTCGCATGCCGAATATGTGGCCGGCACCTCGCTGACCGAAATGATCCGGGAAGACCTGGTGGCCGAGCGCATCGCCATCGACAGCTACCGGGAAATCATCCAGTTCCTGGGCGAGCGCGACCCGACTTCGCGCCGGCTGATGGAATCGATCCTGGCGGTGGAAGAGGAGCATGCCGACGAGATGGCCGACTTGCTGAGCCGGCAGGCCGGTGGCTGATGCGATTGCCGCGCACTTGATATGGGTCAAGCCGCCGCGGCGGCGGGCCCGATAAGATTTGTCCTGTCATGGAGATGCGGGGGCGCTCTTCATGACTTGTCTACCCGTTTCCAGAATGGAAACTTCGCCCGCGCCGGTTTGCCGGCGCGGGCGTTTTCTTTTGTGCGTGGCGCTTTCGCCACCTCGGCGCCGCCATCCGCTTCGGCGGAGGCCCTTTCGCGGGCATGCCCATATTTCCGCCGGATCTTATGCAGAAAACAGCCATGGATCGGCGAAACCCTTCGTTCCGTTCCGATAGCCCCGTCGGTAGTCTTGCTCCTACACCAGCCCGCCCGCCACGGCGGGTCACGCAAACAGGCGCATGACGCCATTCACGACACTGACGGGAGCAATACCAGATGATCCGCAAACTGGCCATCGGCCTGGCTGTCCTGGCAGCACTGAGCGCGGCGCAGACCGCGAGCGCTGCCAACCTGCTGAACGTATCCTACGACCCCACGCGTGAGCTGTATGTCGATGTCAACGCCGCCTTTGCCAAGGCCTGGAAGGCCCAGGGTGGCGACGCCGTGAGCGTGCGCCAGTCGCATGGCGGCTCGGGCAAGCAGGCACGCTCGGTGATCGACGGCCTCGACGCCGACGTGGTCACGCTGGCGCTGGGCTACGACATCGATGCCATTGCCGAAAAGGGCCTGATCCGGCCGGACTGGCAGAAGCGCCTGCCGCACAACGCCTCGCCCTACACCTCGACCATCGTGTTCCTGGTGCGCAAGGGCAACCCCAAGGGCATCAAGGACTGGGGCGACCTGGTCAAGCCCGGCGTGCAGGTCATTACGCCCAACCCCAAGACCTCCGGCGGTGCACGCTGGAACTACCTGGCGGCGTGGGGCTATGCGTTGCGCCAGCCGGGCGGCAACGATGCCAAGGCGCGCGCGTTCGTCGGCGAACTGCTCAAGCATGTGCCGGTGCTGGATTCGGGCGCGCGCGGTGCCACCACCACCTTTGTCGAGCGCGGCCTGGGCGATGTGCTGATCGCGTGGGAGAACGAGGCCATCCTGGCGATCAAGGAGCTGGGCCCCGACAAGTTCGATATCGTCGCGCCGTCGGTGTCGATCCTGGCGGAGCCGCCGGTGGCCGTGGTCGACAAGGTGGTCGACAAGAAGGGCACGCGCAAGGCGGCCGAGGCCTACCTGCAGTTCCTGTACACCGATGAAGGCCAGGAGATTGCGGCGAAGAACTACTACCGCCCGATCTCGCAGAAGGTGGCGGCCAAGTACGCCGCCAACTTCCCGAAGGTGAAGCTGTTCACCATCGACGAGGTGTTCGGCGGCTGGCAGAAGGCGCAGAAGACCCACTTCGCCGATGGCGGCACGTTCGACCAGATCTACCAGCCCGGCCAGAAGTAAAACCCCGAGACCGTCGCAACGGGTCGCGTGCGGCGTCCGCGCGCCGACCGGTCCAACAGAACAAGGAAGCCCGATGTCCATCCTGACGCTCTCCGGCAGCCCGTCGGCCCAGTCCCGCTCCGGCCTTGTGCTGGCGCACCTGCGCGCGGCGCTCGAGGCTGCCGGCGAACGCACCCGCCATCTCGAGCTGCGCGAACTTCCCGCCGGCCCGCTGCTCGCCGCCCGCGCCGACGACCCCGCCATCGGCGCCGCCACGCGGGCCGTGTCCGAGGCGCAGGTGGTGGTATTGGCCACGCCGGTCTACAAGGCGGCCTACAGCGGCCTGCTCAAGGCCTTCCTGGACCTGCTGCCGCAGGCCGGGCTGCGCGACAAGATCGTGCTGCCGATCGCCACCGGCGGCAGCCTGGCGCATGCGCTGGCGATCGACTATGCGCTGCGGCCGGTGCTGGCCGCGCTTGGTTCGCGCCAGATCCTGCCTGGCATCTTCGCCGTCGACCAGCAGATCGAACCGGCCGATGCCGCCGGCGCGCGCCAAACGCGCTTCGACGCCGCGCTGGCAGCGCGGCTGGACGAGGGCGTGCTGCGCGTGCGCGATGCCCTGGCGCATGCCCGCATCGAGGTGCCGCTCGACGTGGTGCCCGGCGCCTATGTCCGCCGCGCCGCCACGATCGCGGTGGCCGAGCGATGTTCCGCCTGAACTGACGGATTGACTGTCGCGGCGCCGGCCAGCCCGCGCCACCGCAGCAACGCCATGCCACCCGCCATGTGGGGTCGGCAGGAACGCTTGCTGCCGTAACCCCCAGAACATCAATTGGCCCGCAGGGCATTGCCACGGGCCATGGAGGACATCGCATGACCAGCATCAACCCGCTGCGGCCGGCCATCCTGCGCCGCCGCCTGATTAGCGCCGCGCTGGTGCTTGCCGCTGGCCTGGCCTACGGGCTGCTGCCGGGCCGCGCCGAAGCGCAGTCGAACCAGATCGATCCCAAGGTGCTGCGCATCGGCTACCAGAAATACGGCACGCTGACGCTGCTCAAGGCACGCGGCACGCTGGAAAAGCGCCTGGCGCCGCAAGGCATCAGTGTCCGGTGGACCGAGTTTCCGGCGGGACCGCAATTGCTCGAGGGGCTCAATGTCGGCGCGATCGACTTCGGCACCGTCGGCGAGGCGCCGCCGATCTTTGCCCAGGCCGCCGGCGCGCAACTGGTCTATGTCGGCAACGAGCCCCCGGCACCGGCGGCCGAGGCCATCGTCGTGCCCAGGGGTTCGGCGCTGCGCTCGGTTGCCGACCTGCGCGGCAAGCGCGTGGCGCTGAACAAAGGCTCCAACGTGCATTACCTGCTGGTGCGCCAGTTGGAGCAGGCCGGCATCCCCTACACCGCGATCCAGCCGGTCTACCTGCCGCCGGCGGACGCGCGCGCCGCCTTCGAGCGCGGCGCGGTGGATGCGTGGGTGATCTGGGACCCGTTCCTTGCCGCCGCCGAGAAACAGCTGGGCGCGCGCGTGCTGGCCGATGGCCGCGGCGCGGATGGCCGCAACGTGGTCAGCAACCACCAGTTCTACCTGGCCTCGCGCCCTTATGCGCAGGCCCGGCCGGAGATTGTCAGCCTGATCCTGGATGAACTGGCCACGCTGGGCACCTGGGCGCAACAGAACCCGAAGGAGGCCACTACGGTGCTGGCCGGCGAAACCGGGCTGCCGGCCGATGTGCTCGAGCTTGCGGTCGCGCGCTTCTCGTACGGTGCGCGCCCGGTCAGCGCCGAGGTGCTGGCCGGGCAGCAACGCATTGCCGACGCCTTCCATTCCCTGAAGCTGATTCCCCGGCCGGTCAAGGTAGCCGATGCGCGCTGGGCCGCGCCGCAGCCGCAGGCCAGGCGATAGCGCCGGCGCAACTGAAATGGAGCAATGACATGCAAGTTTTCTGGTTCATCCCCACCCACGGCGACAGCCGCTACCTCGGCACCTCGGAAGGCGCGCGCGCGGTCAGCTTCGACTATTTGAAACAGGTCGCCGTGGCCGCCGACACGCTTGGCTATGAAGGCGTGCTGATCCCGACGGGACGCTCGTGCGAAGACCCGTGGGTGGTGGCATCGGCGCTGGCCGCGGTCACGCAGCGGCTGAAATTCCTGGTTGCGGTACGCCCGGGCCTGATGGCGCCGACGCTGGCTGCGCGCATGGCGGCGACCTTTGACCGCATCGCCAATGGCCGCTTGCTGATCAATCTCGTCACCGGCGGCGATCGCGCCGAACTGGAAGGCGATGGCCTGTTCCTCGACCACGCCGCGCGTTACGAGGCTTCGGCGGAATTCCTGCGCATCTGGCGCCAGGTGCTGGCCGCCAGCCATGACGGCGGCAAGGTCGACTATGAAGGCAAGCACCTGGCCGTGAAGGGCGCCACCGTGCTCTACCCGCCGCTGCAGCGGCCGCACCCGCCGGTGTACTTCGGCGGCTCGTCGGCGCCGGCGCACGCGCTGGCCGGCGAGCAGGTCGATACCTACCTGACCTGGGGCGAGCCGCCGGCGGCCGTGGCCCAAAAGCTGGACGACGTGCGCCGCCACGCCGCGCGCCACGGCCGCACGGTGAAGTTCGGCATCCGGCTGCATGTGATCGTGCGCGAGACCGATGCCGCCGCCTGGGCCGCGGCCGAAGACCTGATCAGCCGGCTCGACGACGACACCGTGGCGCGTGCGCAGGCGGTGTTCGCCAACATGGATTCCGAAGGCCAGCGCCGCATGGCCGCGCTGCATGCGGGCGGCACGCGCCGCACGCGCGAGGCGCTGGAAATCAGCCCCAACCTGTGGGCCGGCGTCGGCCTGGTGCGCGGCGGCGCCGGCACCGCGCTGGTGGGCGACCCGCATACCGTGGCCGAGCGCCTGCGCGAATACGCGGGGCTGGGCATCGACACCTTCGTGCTGTCCGGCTATCCGCACCTGGAAGAAGCCTACCGTTTTGCCGAGCTGGTGTTCCCGCTGCTGCCGCGCGCGGTGCAGGCGAAGCTGGACACCCTGCCGGGCAAGGTGCTGTCGGGCCCGTTTGGTGAAGTCATGGCGACCGGCATCGTGCCGCGCGCCGCGCAAAGCTGAGTAGGAGGGCAATCATGACGGCTCCACTGTTGGCGCTGCCGCGCCACGCGCCGCGGGCACTCTGGCGCGCCACGGCGCCGTGGATCGTACCGGTGCTGCTGCTGGTCGCGTGGCAGCTGGCCTCGCAGCACGGCTGGCTGTCCAGCCGCGTGCTGCCGGCCCCGCTGGCCGTGGTGCAGGCTGCATGGGAACTGGCGCGCTCGGGCGAGTTGTGGCGGCACGTAGGCGTCAGTACCTGGCGCGCGCTGCTGGGGTTTGCCATTGGCGGCGGGCTCGGCCTGCTGCTGGGGCTGCTGACCGGCACCTTCCGCAGCGCCGCCACGCTGCTCGACAGCACGCTGCAGATGGTGCGCAACATCCCCGCGCTGGCGCTGATCCCGCTGGTGATCCTGTGGTTCGGCATCGACGAGAGCGCCAAGCTGTTCCTGGTCTCGCTGGGCGTTTTTTTTCCGGTCTACCTGAACACCTACCACGGCATCCGCTCGGTCGATGCGGGGCTGGTGGAGATGGCGCGCAGCTACGGCTTGTCCGGCTGGCAGCTGTATCGCGAGGTCATCCTGCCGGGGGCGCTGCCGGGCATCCTGGTGGGGGTGCGCTTTGCGCTGGGGCTGATGTGGGTGGTGCTGATCGTGGCGGAAACCATCTCCGCGCAATCGGGCATTGGCTACATGACCATGAATGCGCGCGAGTTCCTGCAAACCGACGTGGTGCTGGTCGGCATCCTGCTCTATGCCCTGCTGGGCAAGCTGGCCGACTGGCTGTCGCGCGGGCTGGAGCGCTACTGGCTGCGCTGGCACCCGGGCTACGCCGCAGGCTGACGGCCCCGGCATCCCCATCAAGGAAAGGAGATCGAGATGCAGATGTATCCGGTGGAACAGGCGGCCGTGGCCGAACTGGAAGCGGGCCTGGCGCGGCGCGCGGCGGCAACCGAGACGACCGCGGCAAGCGTGGCGCCCGAGGTGCCAGGCAAGGCGGCGGGCGGCGTGGCGCTGCGCGTGCGCCAGGTGGTCAAGCGCTACGACGGCCGCGCGGTGCTGCACGACGTGGCGCTGGACGCCGCGCCGGGCGAGTTCCTGGCCATCGTCGGGCGCAGCGGCTGCGGCAAGAGCACCTTGCTGCGGCTGGTGGCCGGGCTGGAAGCGGCCGATGGCGGCAGCATCACCATCGATGGCGAAGCCGCTGCCACGGGCCGCGCGCGGCCGGCCGACGTGCGCGTGATGTTCCAGGACGCGCGGCTGCTGCCGTGGAAGCGCGTGCTGGACAACGTGGCGCTGGGCTTGCCGCGCGCACGGCGCGCCGAAGCCGCCAGGGTGCTGGCGCAGGTCGGCCTGGCCGAGCGCGCGCAGGCCTGGCCGGCGCGGCTGTCGGGCGGCCAGCGCCAGCGCGTGGCGCTGGCACGCGCGCTGGTGCATCACCCGCAGCTGTTGCTGCTCGACGAGCCGCTGGGCGCGCTGGATGCGCTCACGCGCATCGAAATGCAGGCGCTGATCGAGTCGCTGTGGCGCCGGCTGGGCTTCACCGCGTTGCTGGTCACGCACGATGTGTCCGAAGCGGTGGCGCTGGCCGACCGCATCGTGCTGATCGAGGACGGCCGCATCGCCATGGATACGCGCGTGGCGCTGGCGCGTCCGCGTGAACGCGGCGCGGCGGGCTTTGCGCAACTGGAAGCAGCGGTGCTGCAGCGGGTGATGCGGCCATCGCCGCCGTCGGCCGGGCCGGCCGGGGCCCAGGGCGCGGCTGCCGCCGCACCCGCGCCGCTGAATGTGGGCTGGGCCGCCTGAGCCGTTGCCTGCGGACCTCGCATGCGCGGTATCGCTGACACGGCGCATATCGTCAGTCCTTAATCTTCATACGCTGGCGCCCGCCCACCTCCTATCATGAGCAGGCAGGCGGCCGCTGTTATCGGGCTTGCCCGTCACCCCATCAGACCCTCCGCCCGACGCGGCCGGTCAACCCAAGGATTGCCATGCCAGGCGCGCATGAACCCACGGGCGCAACATCCGCGCTCCAACGCTATCTCGAATCGCTGCCGCGCCAGCCGCTGGCGGACCGGCAACTGTGGCGCGATGCGCGCGGGCAGGTGCAGGGACAGTTCTTCAACTGCTCGCTCACCAGCGCGTTTGAGCCGCTGGTCACGCTGGCGGACCGGCAGGTGGTGGCGCATGAAGGCGCGATCCATACCTACGCGGCGGACGGCGTCGGGCTGGCGGCATGGAAGCTGTTCGCGATGGCGGCGGACGATCACACGCTGGTGTCGCTGGACCGGCTGTCGCGCCTGCTGCATGCCATCAACTATTTTGCGGCGGACGGCGCGCACAAGCTGGTGCTGAACGTGCACAACCGCCTGCTGGCCGCGGTGGCCGACGATCACGGCGCGGCCTTCCGGCGCGCGCTGCAGTCGCTGGGGTTGCCGCTGGAACGCTTCGTGATCCAGGTGCCGGCCAGCGCCAACGATGATCTGGGGCTGCTGCTGCATGTGGTCGGCAACTACCGCCGGAATGGTTTTGCGGTGAGCCTGCAGGCCTCGGATCCGGCTGAAGCGGGTGCGCTGATGGCGCATGCGCTGCCGGACTGGCTCAAGCTGGACATGCGCCGCACCTGGACCGACCGCCAGCTGTCCGGCCTGCGCGCCAGCGCGGCCAGCGCCGGCGTCACGCTGATCGGGCGACGCCTGCAGGACGCCGAGAGCATCGAGCGGCTGCAGGCCGCTGGCATCAGCTTGGGGCAGGGCGCTTTTGCCGGCGGGCTGGTCAGCGCGGCCGGACTGCGCGCGGTGGAGCATCCGCGCGCAGCGACCCCATGCGCACTGAGCGAGGAGCCGGTATGACGCAGTCGGACAGGACCGCACCGGGCCGCGCCGCGCGGCCGGAAATTCCGCGCCACCTCCAGGTGCTGACGGTGCCCGGGTTGCACGGCAGTGGCCCCGGGCACTGGCAGAGCCGCTGGGAACAGCAGTTCCCGGACTGGCAGCGGGTCGAGCAGCATGACTGGTCGCGGCCGAGCCTGCCGCTGTGGGCCGAGCGCGTCTCGGAAGGCGTGATGCGGGCCCGGCGCGTGGCCGCGCGCGGCGCCGTGCTGGTGGCGCACAGCTTCGGCTGCCTGGCCACGTTGCGCCAGGCGGCGCTGGACCCGGTCGGCATTGCCGGCGCGTTACTGGTCGCGCCCGCCGATCCGGACAAGTTTGGCGTGGCAGCATTGCTGCCCACCTACCGGCTGCCGTTCCCGACCCTCCTCGCGGCCAGCCGCAACGATCCCTGGATGCCGCAGCGCACCGCTTTCTCCTGGGGCACGCTGTGGGGCAGCGAACTGGTCGACGTGGGCTATCTTGGCCATATCAATGCCGATTCGGGGCTGGGCGAGTGGCCGGAAGGCCTCGCGCTGCTCGATACGCTGGTGCAACGGATCGGCGCGGCGGCCGACGCTGGGGGCCAAAGTGGCGTGAACACACCTTGGGAAGCCGGGGTCGAGGTCGCCTCGACCGTCCCTTATATCTAAATCGTCTAAGAAAATTCAGAAAGATTCGTTCTTTTTATAAAGGCGACTCTGCAGAATCTGTCTCGTAGGCCGGCGCCATATGCGCCGGCGTCATAAAGAACGGCGTGTCCCAGCAGCCTCCGGCCTCCGGCCTGCGACGCGCGCCCACAGACGAGACGACATGCCTCCCTCCATCTCCCTGGCGGACACGCCGCCGCCAGCCGCGCCTGGCGCCCCCGAGTCCGGCGCCGCGCGCGCGCCGCGCAACCGGTCCAGGCAGCGCTTTACGGTGCTGCCGGGCTTCGGCCTGTCGCTCGGGTTCACGCTGTTCTACCTGACGCTGATCGTGCTGGTGCCGCTGTCGGCCACGTTCCTGAAGACGTTCACGATGACGTGGGACGCGTTCTGGACCGCGATCACGGCGCCGCGCGTGGTGGCATCGCTGCAACTGAGCTTCGGTGCGTCGCTGATCGCGGCCCTCGTCAATACGGTGTTCGGGCTGATCGTCGCGTGGGTGCTGGTGCGCTACCGCTTTGTCGGCAAGCGCCTGATCGACGCGCTGGTCGACCTGCCGTTCGCGCTGCCGACCGCGGTGGCGGGCATCGCGCTGACCGCGCTGTTCGCCGCCAACGGCTGGATCGGCCGCTATCTGGAGCCGCTTGGCATCAAGGTCGCGTTCACGCCGCTGGGCGTGGTGGTGGCGCTGACCTTTATCGGCCTGCCGTTCGTGGTGCGCACGGTGCAGCCAGTGCTGGAAGACGTCGAGCAGGAACTGGAAGAAGCCGCCGCCAGCCTCGGCGCCAACCGGCTGCAAACCTTCCGCCGCGTGATCCTGCCGGCGATCCTGCCGGCGCTGCTGACGGGTTTCGCGCTGAGCTTCGCGCGCGCCACCGGCGAGTATGGCTCGGTGGTGTTTATCTCCGGCAATATGCCGATGGTGTCGGAGATCGCGCCGCTGATGATCTATTCCAAGCTGGAGCAATACGACTATGCCGGCGCCACCGCGGTGGCGGTGGTGATGCTGGGGATCTCGTTCGGGCTGCTGCTGTTGATCAACCTGCTGCAGGCCTGGACGCGCCGCCACCAGTCCGGTGCGCGCGCCGCGCTGGCCCCGGAAGCGCCCGCGACGGGGAAGGAGTTCTGAGATGGCCGGCGCAATCGCGGGACGCCTCGGCGGGCACGGCAACGCCAGGGCCCATCACCGCTTCGACGCCACCGGCGAGGCGCCATGGGTGCGCTATACGCTGATCGCGGTGGCGGTGCTGTTCCTCACGCTGTTCCTGTTCGTGCCGCTCGCTTCGGTGTTCTATGAAGCCTTGCGCAAGGGCGTGCAGACCTACTGGGAAGCGCTGGTCGAGCCCGACGCGCTGGCCGCGATCCAGCTCACGCTGACCGTGGCGGCGATCGCGGTGCCGCTGAACGTGGTGTTCGGCGTGGCGGCGGCATGGGCCATCGCCAAGTTCGATTTCCGCGGCAAGAACCTGCTGATCACGCTGATCGACCTGCCGTTCTCGGTGTCGCCGGTGATTTCGGGGCTGGTCTATGTGCTGCTGTTCGGCGCGCAGGGCTGGCTGGGTCCGTGGCTGGAAGCGCACGACATCAAGATCCTGTTCGCGGTGCCGGGCCTCGTGCTGGCCACCATCTTCGTGACCTTTCCCTTCGTGGCGCGCGAGCTGATTCCGCTGATGCAGGCGCAGGGCAGCGAAGAGGAAGAGGCCGCGATCGTGCTGGGCGCGTCGGGCTGGCAGACCTTCCGCCATATCACGCTGCCCAATATCCGCTGGGGCCTGCTGTACGGCGTGATCCTGTGCAATGCGCGCGCGATGGGCGAGTTCGGCGCGGTGTCGGTGGTATCGGGCCATATCCGCGGGCTGACCAACACCATGCCGCTGCACGTGGAGATCCTTTACAACGAGTACAACTTCGCGGCGGCCTTCGCGGTGGCGTCGGTGCTGACGCTGCTGGCCCTGGTCACGCTGGGCCTCAAGACGCTGGTGGAATTCCGCGCCCGCAAGGAAACCGAAGCGGCCGCGCCGGAGCGGCCACTGGCAAGCCTGCCGGCTTCAGTGCAAGGACAAGCATCATGAGCATCCAGGTCAAGAATGTAGAGAAGCGCTTTGGCGATTTCGTCGCGCTGGACAATGTCTCGCTCGATTTCGACGAAGGCGAGCTGACCGCCCTGCTGGGGCCGTCCGGCTGCGGCAAGACCACGCTGCTGCGCATCATCGCCGGCCTGGAGCGCGCCGACGCGGGCCAGATCGTGCTGGCCGGGCGCGATGCCTCGGACCAGCATGTGCGCCAGCGCCAGGTGGGCTTCGTGTTCCAGCACTATGCGTTGTTCAAGCATATGAGCGTGTTCGAGAACGTGGCCTTCGGCCTGCGCGTGAAGCCGCGTGCCGAGCGCCCGGGCGAAGCGCAGATCCGCGAGAAGGTGCATGCACTGCTCGACCTGGTGCAGCTCGACTGGCTGGCCGACCGCTACCCGTCGCAGCTGTCCGGCGGCCAGCGCCAGCGCATTGCGCTGGCCCGCGCGCTGGCGGTGGAGCCGCGCGTGCTGCTGCTCGACGAACCCTTCGGCGCGCTCGACGCCAAGGTGCGCAAGGAGCTGCGCCGCTGGCTGCGCCGGCTGCACGATGAACTGCATGTGACCAGCGTCTTCGTCACGCACGACCAGGAAGAAGCGCTGGAAGTGGCGGACCAGGTGGTACTGATGAACCGCGGCCGCGTCGAGCAGCACGGCTCGCCCGAGGCGGTCTACAACCATCCGGCCACGCCGTTCGTGTTCGGCTTCCTCGGCAACGTCAACCTGTTCCACGGCCGGCTCGAAGTGGGCGAGAGCGGTGGCCTGCTGCATACCGGCGAGGCGGTGCTGCCGGTGGTCGGCAGCGGGCATGAAACCGCGGGCGATGCGGTCGCCTATGTCCGCCCGCACGACCTGGACCTGGAGCGGTATGCGCCCGGCGCCGACGGCATTGCCGTGACGCTGCGCCGCGCGCTGACGCTGGGCCCGGTGGCCCAGCTCGAGCTCGAGCGGGAAGACAACCAGGACGTGATCGAGGTGGCGCTGCCGCTCGAGCGCTTTCGCCACGCGGGCTTCAGGGAGGGCGAACTGCTCGCCGTGCGCCCGCGGCAGCTGCGCGTCTTTACGCAGGCCAACGGCACCACGCTGACCAATAAACAAGAGGCCGCACGATGAACTTCCAGCAACTCCGTTCGATCCGCGAGGCGGTGCGCCGCCAGTTCAACCTGACCGAGGTCGCCAACGCGCTCTATACCTCGCAGCCCGGCGTGTCGCGCCAGATCCGCGAGCTGGAGGAAGAACTGGGCGTGGAGATCTTCGAGCGCTACGGCAAGCGCCTGACCGGGCTGACCGAGCCCGGCCGCGAGATCGTGCGCATCGTCGAGCGCCTGCTGCTCGAAGCCGAGAACCTGCGCCAGGCCGGCGACGAATACGCCGGCCGCCACACCGGCCGGCTCACTGTTGCCACCACGCACACGCAGGCGCGCTATGCCTTGCCGCGCGTGGTGCAGGCCTTCCGCCGCGAATATCCGCACGTGACGCTGGCCCTGCAGGAAGCTTCGCCCACGCATATCGTCGAGCTGCTGCTGACCGGGCAGGCCGATATCGGCATCGCCACCGAGGCGCTGGCGACGGAGGCCGGACTGACCTCGTTCGAGGCGTACAGCTGGCAGCATGTGCTGGTGGTGTCGCCCGACCATCCGCTTACGCGCCTCCCAGAACCGACGCTCGAAGATGTGGCGGGCTTCCAGCTGATTACCTACGACGCCGGTTTCACCGGCCGCCGCAAGATCGACAGCGCCTTTGCCGAGGCCGGGCTGCAGCCGGAGATCGTGCTGACGGCGCTGGACGCGGACGTGATCAAGACCTATGCCGAACTGGACCTGGGCGTTGGCATCATCGCCTCGATGGCCTACGACGAACGCAAGGACTCCGGCCTGGTGCGGATCTCGGCCGACCACCTGTTCGCGCCCAACACCACCAGCGTGGCGGTGCGCCGCGGCGCTTACCTGCGCGGCTATGCGCACGCCTTCATCAACATGTTCGCGCCACACCTGTCGCGCGATACCGTAAGCAGCGCGCTATCCGAGCAGGACCGCCAGGCCCTGGCCGCCTGACCCCCACGCGGCGGCGACATCACCTGCGCCGCCCGGCAGCCACGCCGTCGGCACCCGCACGGTGCCGTTCGCACCCCGTGCCCGCCGTTCGTCGCAAGAGGCTTTCGCCAGCCTGCTCCGCGCGGTACATTCCCTGCACGTGCCCGACTGGCATTCCGGCCAGGGCGGCCACGTGTACCGCAGCGCAACAAAGCTTGCGCACGGCCGCCGGCCGGCAACGACCGGGCAAGGGAGAGAGACGATCATGCGCGACGACGAACCGCTGCTGCGCTGGCAGTGGCGCGGCTATGCCCGCAACCACCAGCATCCCCGCAACCTGCTGCTGCATATCGTGGCCGTGCCGATGTTCATGGCCGGCACGGTGCTGGGCCTCTATGGCCTGCTGCGCCTGAACCTGCCGGCGATCGCGCTGGGGCTGGTGTGCATGGGCATGTCAATGGCGCTGCAGGGCCGCGGCCACCGGCTTGAAGCCCATGCGCCGGAACCGTTTGCCGGGCCTGCTGACATCGCGGGGCGCATCCTGGCCGAGCAGTGGATCACCTTTCCCCGCTATGTGCTGTCCGGGCAATGGTGGCGCGCGCTGGCCGGCCGCAGCCCGGCGCCGGTGCCTGCGCCGCGCTCCAGCGATGCGAGCGGGCAGGGTGGCTGACGCCCCCATGCCGCCGTCCCGTCAGCTGCTGTATTGCGCATGGCGAAAGCCGCGCTAACATGAACGCCATGGACCGCTGCTTCTCACACGTCGCCACCGCCATCCCGTCCCGGATCAATATCCTCGGGCGCGACCTGCTGTTCGTGCTGTGCATGAACTCGGTGATCGCGATCAGCCTGAACTACGGCTTCCAGACCGGCGGCTCGCTGTGGCACAACTTCGTCTACAGCCAGCTGATCGGCCTGTCGATCTGGGTGCTGATCGACATCCCGCGCGTGGTGATCTGGTGGAACGACCGGCCGCGCCGCTGGCCCTTCCTGCTGCTTGCCGCCGCGGCCGTGCCGGCCGGCGTGGTGTTCGGCAGCTGGGCCACGCGCGTGGTGCTGGACCTGCCGCCCAAATCGGCGGACGAAGCCGGCGGCATGCTGCGCATGTGCCTGGTGGTGGGCATGCTGGCGGCCGCATCGATGATCTATTTCTACTGGTCGCGCGAGAAACTGGCGTCGCTGGAACGGCAGGCGGCGCTGGACGCGCTGCAGCGCGAGGAGGCCGAAAAGCAGCTGGTGCGCGCGCAGCTGATGGCACTGCAGGCGCAGATCGAGCCGCATTTCCTGTTCAACTCGCTGGCCAACCTCGATGGGCTGATCGCCACCGATCCGCCGGCGGCGCGGCAGTTGCTGCAGCGGCTGATCGGCTTCCTGCGCATGTCGCTGGCGCATACCCGCGCCGAGCAATGCACGCTGCGGCAAGAGTTCGAGCTGTTGCGCAGCTACCTGGAGATCCAGGCGATGCGTTTCGGCCAGCGGCTCTCGTACGAGATCGACCTGCCGCGCGAACTGGCCAAGGTGGAGATCCCGCCCATGCTGATCCAGCCGCTGGTGGAAAACGCGGTCACGCACGGCATCGAGCCCTGCATGATCGGCGGCCATATCCGGCTGTCGGCGCGCGCGGCCGGCGACAACGCGGTGCAGGTCGTGATCGCCGATACCGGCGTGGGTTTCGGCCATGCCTCGGGCAAGGGATCCGGGCTGGGCATCACGCATGTGCGCGAGCGGCTGGCGCGCATTTTCGGCGCGGCTGCGACCATGCAGATGGAAGAGAACACGCCGCGCGGCGTGGTGGTGCGGCTGACGCTGCCGCTGGAGCGCCCGGCCGAGGCGCCCGCCGTGACCCAGACCGTCACCGCCGTGCCCGAGGGCATGCCGGTATCCGCGGCCGCCATGCCACGGCTCTGAACCCACTGGCCTGCCAGTGCGTCTGACCAGAACAAGTACCAAGGGCGGCACTGCCTGCATGGGTGCCGCCTACTACCCCGCGACCGCCCCCCACGCCCCCATGACCCCGACCCTGTTGATTGCCGACGACGAAGTGCTGCTTGCGCGCGTGCTGGAATCCGAACTGACGTCCTTGTGGCCGGAAGCCCGGGTGGTGTCAGTGGTCCACGATGGCGTGGCCGCGCTGGCGGCGGCGCGCGAGCACCAGCCGCGAGTGGCCTTCCTGGATATCCGCATGCCGGGCATGAGCGGCATGGACGTGGCGCGCGAACTGATCGAATTCGACGCGCCGCCGCTGGTGGTCTTCGTCACCGCCTACGACCAGTTTGCGCTGGAGGCCTTCGAGCGCGCCGCGGTGGACTACGTGCTCAAGCCGGTGCAGCGCGAACGGCTGGAGGCGACCGTCCAGCGCCTCAAGGCGCGGCTGTCCGATCCCGCGGAAGCGGACGACGGCGACGATGACGCCGCAACGGCCGAGACCGACCGGCTGGGCCAGTTGCTGGCACGGCTGGAATCCCTGGAGCATGCCACCCCGGGCGCCGCCGGCGCGCCGCAACGCCAGTACCTGCGCTTTATCAAGGCGCTGGTGGGGCAGGAGGTGCGCATCATCCCCGTCGATGAAGTGATCTACCTCGAAGCCACCGACAAGTACGTCAACGTGGTCTCGGGTGCCGGCGAGGCGCTGATCCGCACCAGCCTGCGCGAGCTGACGCAGCAGCTGGATCCCGAGCGCTTCTGGCAGGTGCACCGCGGCACCGTGGTCAACATCGGCTGCGTGGCCAGCGCGGTCAACCAGTCGCTGGGCCGGCTGTCGCTGCGGCTGCGCGACCGCCCGGAACTGCTGCCGGTGGCGCGCCAGTACGCGCACCTGTTCAAGCAGATGTGAGCGCGCCGACGGGCCAGGGACGGGACAGGACTGGGGCGGCGTGACCGCCACCTGGCGGCAGCGGGCAGGGGTTTTCCTCTATGATGCGGGCTTCGGCCCGTATTTTTTTTGCCTGCCGCCCAGCCCACCGTATCGTCCCTCCGACCGCCAGCGCCATGTCCACCGCCGCCCTCGAACCCACGCGCAACTCCCTTCGCCACGACGCCCAGGTGATCGGGCTGGTGGGGCTGGCGCACGGGGTCTCGCATTTCTATCACCTGTTGCTGGCCCCGCTGTTCCCATGGATCAAGGCCGAGTTCGGGCTGAGCTATGCCGAGCTGGGCCTGCTGATGACGGTGTTCTTCGCGGTCTCGGCGGTGGTGCAGACGGCGTCCGGCTTTGTGGTCGACCGCTTCGGCGCGCGGCCGGTGCTGTTCGGCGGGCTGGCCTGCCTGGGCGCCGCGGCCTTGCTGCTGTCGGCCAGTAGCGGCTATGCAGGGCTGCTGTTCGGCGCCGCGGTGGCGGGGTTGGGCAACGGCGTATTCCATCCGGCTGACTTCACGCTGCTGAACAAGCATGTGTCGCAGCCGCGGCTGGGCCACGCGTTCTCGGTGCACGGCATTTCCGGCAACCTGGGCTGGGCCGCGGCGCCGCTGTTCCTGGTGGCGGTTGCCAACCTGGCCAGCTGGCGCGTGGCGCTGGCGGCGGCGTCGGCGGTGGCCTTCATCGTGCTGGCCGTGCTGGCGGCGCTGCGCCATGTGCTGGACCCCCGCGAAGTGCGGGGCGCGGTGGGCCGTCCCGCCGCCAGGGCCGCGGCGGGCGCCAGCGTGCTGGGTTTCCTGCGCCTGCCGCAGGTGTGGGTGTGCTGGGGCTTTTTCCTGCTGACCACGTTTTCCGCCGCCGGCATCCAGAGCTTTGCCCCGACCGCGCTGACTTACCTCTACGGCATGCCGTTCACGCTGGCCACCGCGTCGTACACCATCTACATGCTGTGCAGCGCCGGGGGCATGATCGTCGGCGGCTTTGCCGCCAGCCGCACCAGCAACCATGACCGCCTGATTGCGGTGAGCTTTACCGTGTCGGGGCTGATGGCGGTGTTGGTGGGGCTGAACCTGGTGCCGGCGCTGCTGGTGCCGGTGCTGATGGGCGTGATCGGCTTTGGCGCCGGCACCGCCGGGCCCTCGCGCGACCTGCTGGTGCGCGCGGCAGCCCCGGCCGGCGCCACCGGGCGCGTCTACGGCGTGGTCTACTCGGGGCTGGATATCGGCCTGGCCTGCGGCCCGCTGTTCTTCGGCGCGCTGATGGATGCCAGGCTGCCGGCCTGGGTCTTCTTCATGATCGGCGGCTTCCAGCTGCTGTCCATCTTCACTGCGGTGACGGTGGGCAATGGCAACCGCTCGCGCAGCCACGCCGCCGCCCGGGCGGGGGCCGCCTAGCGCGGCCAGCCAGTCCAGCCAACCGCTATCCGAATCCGATTGCCTGAGGAACGTTTCCATGCCAACGACGCCGGCCAACGCCACCCAGCCTGAAGACGCCGATCGCGGCACGCCGCTGCCGGGCGGCCATATCCTGGTCGACGCGCTGCTGGCGCACGGGGCCGAGCTGGCCTTCGGCGTGCCGGGCGAAAGCTACCTGGCGGTGCTTGACGGCTTCCACCGCCGCCGCGACCAGCTGCGCTTTATCGTCTGCCGCCAGGAGGGCGGCGCCGCCGTGATGGCGGAAGCCTACGGCAAGCTCACCGGCCGCCCCGGGCTGGCCTTCTGCACGCGCGGGCCGGGCGCCACCAATGCCAGCATCGGGGTGCATACCGCGTTCCAGGACTCGACGCCGATGATCCTGTTCATCGGCCAGGTCGGCACCGATTTCATGGACCGCGAGGCCTTCCAGGAAATCGACTACCGCCGCATGTTCGGCCAGATGGCCAAGTGGGTGGCGCAGATCGACCGGGTCGAGCGCATCCCCGAATACATCGCGCGCGCCTACCAGACCGCCACCGCGGGCCGTCCCGGCCCGGTGGTGCTGGCACTGCCCGAAGACATGCTGGCGCAGACGGCCGCGGTGCCGCAGTTGCAGGCGTACCAGCGCGTCATGGCGTGGCCCGGCGAGGGTGAGCTGGCGCGGCTGGCCGACATGCTGAACGCCGCCGAGCGCCCCTTCGTGCTGGCCGGCGGCAGCGGCTGGACGCCGCAGGCTTGCGCCAATCTGCAGGCCTTTGCCGAGCGCTTCGCGCTGCCGGTGGGCTGTGCCTTCCGTGGCCAGGACCTGTTCGACAACCGCCATCCCAACTATGCCGGCGATGTCGGCATCGGCATCAACCCTGCGCTGGCCGAACGCATCCGCAACGCTGACCTGGTGCTCGCGATCGGCCCGCGGCTGGGCGAGATGACCACCGGCGGCTACGCATTGATCGCGGCGCCGCGGCCCGCGCAGACGCTGGTCCATGTGCACGCCGGCGCCGAAGAGCTGGGCAGCGTGTACCAGGCCGACCTGATGATCCAGGCGTCGATGCCGGCCATCGCCGCGCGCCTGGCCATGCTGCAGCCCCCGGCCGCGCCACGCTGGCAAGCCTGGACCGAAGCCGCGCACGCCGACTACGAGCGCTACCTGCAACCGCCGCCGTTCATGGGGCAGGGCGTCGATATGGCCGAAGTCATCCGCACGCTGGACCAGATGCTGCCGGCCGACGCGGTCGTGACCAACGGCGCGGGCAACTATGCCGGCTGGCTGCACCGCTATTTCCACTATCGCCCGTTCACCAGCGGCGGGCGTGGCCAGCTCGCGCCGACCAGCGGCGCGATGGGCTACGGCGTGCCCGCGGCAGTGGGGGCGAAGATCGCTTTCCCGCAGCGGACCGTGGTGGCGCTGGCGGGCGACGGCTGTTTCCTGATGAATGGCCAGGAACTTGCTACATCGATGCAATACCAGGCGCCGGTGATCTTCATCGTCGTCAATAACGGCATGTACGGCACCATCCGCATGCACCAGGAACGCGAATACCCGACGCATGTGTCCGGCACCGAGCTGCACAACCCTGACTTTGCCGCGCTGGCGCGCGCCTATGGTGCACGCGGCGCTACCGTGACCACGACTGAGGGCTTTGCGCCGGCGCTGCGCGAAGCGCTGGCCGCGCCGGTGTCGACGCTGATCGAGATCCAGGTGGACCCCGACGTGATCACGCCGCGCACCACGCTGAGCGCGATCCGGGCGCAGGCGCTGGCCAGCGGGAACCCCTGAGGCCGCGCTGCCCGACCGCATTCTTTTCTTGCTATCAGGAGACCGTAGATGAAGCCCGTCACCACCGACCTGTGCGACGCGCATGAAGACCGCCTTGCCGAAGGCAGCCTGCGCGTGATGGCGCCGGTGTTCCGCGCCTTCGGCAGGCAGCCCGCGTTTGCCGGTCCTGCCGCGACGCTCAAGGTGTTCGAAGACAACTCGCTGGTGCGCGCCACGCTGGAATCGCCGGGACAGGGGCGCGTGCTGGTGGTCGACGGCGGCGGCTCGCTGCGCTGCGCGCTGGTGGGCGGCAACCTGGGCCTGCTGGCCGAGAAGAACGGCTGGGTCGGCATCGTCGTCAACGGCTGCATCCGCGATACCGCCGAGCTGGACGTGTGCGACATCGGCATCCGCGCGCTGGCCGCGCATCCGCAGAAGAGCCAGAAGCGCAACGTGGGCGAGAGCGAGGTCACGGTGCAGATGCCTGGCGCCGTGGTGCGCCCGGGCAACTGGATCTATGTCGATGTCGACGGGATCCTGGTCTCGGACGAAGCGCTGGAGCGCTGAGCATGCCGCGCGTCTTCGTCTACGGCACGCTGCGTGCCGGCGAGGTCAACGACCTGAATGCCGCGGCCCGGCGCCACGGCATTGCCGCGCCGACGCTGCTGGGCACGGGTACGGTGAGCGGCCGGCTGTATGACTTCGGCACCTATCCCGGCCTGGTTCTGGACGCCGGCAGCGGACCGGTGCTTGGCGATATCTACGACATCGCCGACGCGCTGTTGCCGGTGCTGGACGAAATCGAGGAGGTCTATCCGGGCCAGGCCACGCTGTTCGTGCGCGAGCAGCGGGATGTGCTGCACCACGGCCACCCCCTCGCCTGCCTGCTGTACCCGGTGGCCGAAGCCGCGGTAGCCACGCTGCCGCGCATCGACAGCGGCGACTGGGTCGCCTATCGCCGCGCGCGCGACCACGCCGCCGCCTGACTGCGCCTGCCCCTGCATCCGCGCAGGAGCGGGCGCGGTTGCGGTCACGCCATCCGGCCAACGATGGGAATCACGCCGAAGCACACCGTGGCCAGCATCATGACCAGCGCTGCCGACAGCGCCCACAGCATCGTATAGCGCTGGTGATCGCCGAATTCGACTTCGGCCAGTCCGACCAGCAGATACGTCGACGCCACCAGCGGGCTCAGCAGGTGCACTTGCTGGCCGATCAGCGAGGCGCGCCCGATCTCGGCGGCGCTGATCCCATACATCGCTGCGGCCTTGGCCAGGATCGGCAGGACGCCGAAGTAGAACGCGTCATTCGAGATGAAGAATGTAAACGGGACGCTCAGCACACCGGTGACAAGTGCCAGGTAGGGGCCCATCCAGGCCGGCACGGCGCTGATGACGCTGTTGGCGATGGCGTCGACCATCCTGGTGCCCGACAGGATGCCGACGAAGATGCCTGCCGCGAAGATCAGCGATACCACCGGCACGACGTTGGCCGCATGGGCGCCGATCCGTTCCTTCTGCTCGCCCAGGCTCGGGTAGTTGACCATCAGCGCGATCGCGCTCGCGACGATGAACAGCGCGGGCAGCGGGAATATGCCGAGGATCAGCATGACCATCAGCCCGAGGGTCAGCAGCAGGTTGAACCACAGCAGCCGCGGCCGGGCGATCTGCGCATCGCCCGTGGCCAGTGCCGCCGCGCCATGGCCGGAGATTGCGGCCGCACCGGTCGCTGCAGTCCCGGCAGTCATCAGCGCGAGGTGGCCCAGCCGCTTGCGTTCGCGCCGGCCGAGCAGGAAGGCCACGAACATGCCCCACATGCCGGTGACGAGCATCGGCAGGATCATCGGCACGAACAGCGATCCCACCTCGACGCCGAGCGCGCTGGCGGCACGCGCGGTCGGGCCGCCCCACGGCAGGATGTTCATCAGCCCGCCTGCCATCATGATCACGCAGGCGAGCACCAGCCGGCTCAGGCCCAGCCGCTTGTACAGCGGCAGCATGGCGGCGCAGGTGATCATGTAGGTGGTCGAGCCGTCGCCGTCGAGCGACACCAGCGCGGCCAGCACGAAGGTGCCGACGATGATCTTGACCGGATCGCCGCCGACCAGCTTCAGGATGACGCGCACTACCGGGTCGAACAGGCCGGCATCGATCATCAGGCCGAAATACAGGATCGCGAACATCAGCATCACGCCGGTCGGCGCCAGCTTCTTGACGCCGTCCAGCATCATCGGCCCGAGTTCCGGGCCAAAGCCGCCGATCAGGCCGAAGGCAATCGGAACCAGGATCAGCGCCACCATGGCGGAGAGCCGCTTGGTCATGATCAGTGCCATGAACACGACCACCATGGCGTAAGCAAGCAAAGTCAACATCTTCTAAAAAAGTCACGATGCCGCTCAGGCCGCGCGAGGGCGATGAGCGGCGGTTGGAGAGGGGATCAGGCGGCCGAAACGATGCGTTTCGTTACCGCGTCGGCGAATTGCAGCGTGGAAGCGGTGCCGTGGAGGTCGCCGGTCTTCACCTGGTCCTGGTTGAGCGTCAGCGCGATTGCGGCGCGCAGCCGCGTGGCCAGGTCCTGGCGGCCGACGTGGTCCAGCATCAGGCCCGCGGCCAGCATCAGCGAGATCGGGTTGGCAATGCCCTTGCCCGCGATGTCGGGGGCCGAGCCGTGCACCGCCTCGAAGATGGCGGCCTGGTCGCCGATGTTGGCGCCCGGGGCCATGCCGAGGCCGCCCACCAGGCCGGCGATCTGGTCCGACAGGATGTCGCCGAACAGGTTGGTACAGAGCAGCATGTCGAAGCGCCATGGATTGAGCACCAGCTGCATGGCGCAGGCATCGACAATGATGTCGTCCATCTCGACGCGTCCGGCGTAGTCACCGGCCACTTCGCGGGCGGCGTCGAGGAAGATGCCGGTGAGCGCTTTCAGGATGTTGGCCTTGTGCACCACGGTGATCTTCTTGCGGCCGTTCCGGAGCGCGTACTCGAACGCGAAGCGGGCAATGCGCTGGCACGCCTCGCGCGTGTTGTTGCCGGTGGATACCGCCACCGCATGCGGATCGTCGCCGACCGGGATGTAATAGTCGTGCGCCACGTAGAAGCCGCCGACGTTCTCGCGCACCAGCACGAGGTCGATGTTGTCGAAGCGGCCCGGCACCAGCGTGCGGGCCGGGCGCACATTGGCGTAAAGGTTGAAGGTCTCGCGCAGGCGCACATTGACCGAGCGGAAGCCGCCGCCGACCGGCGTGGTCAGCGGGCCCTTCAGCGCCAGCCCGGTGCGGCGGATGCTGTCGAGCGTCTCCTCCGGCATGGGGTCGCCGCTGTAGTCGACGCCGGCCATGCCCGCATGCCGGATCTCCCAGGCAAACGGGGCGCCCAGCGCGTCGAGCACCCTGACGGTGGCGTCCACCACTTCGGGGCCGATGCCATCGCCGGGAATCAGCGTGGCCGGGATCTGTTCGCGTGCACCGTTTTCCATTTGCTTTCCTGTCATGTAGCGGGCTTCGATCCGGCCACGGTTACGGGCCGGCGGGCCCTGTTTTCTCGTGCTGGCGCGGGGCGGGCACCGAGCTCCGGCATGCGAGAGCCGGTACAGCCAGCCGGGGGACCGATTCTAGGAGGCAAGGCTGTCAGCAAACTGTCAATGTGACGGATATCGCCTCGGGGTTTACGCTGAGGACAGCCGCTGCGCTGCCACCAGGCAACTTCATCGGCGTGCCCTCTATGCGTGGTGGACCGCCTTGAAGCTGGCCCGGAAGGCGTTCACCAGGGCTCCGGCGAGCGCTTCGCGCTGCGCTGGCGCCGTTGCCATGGCCTGGTCCATGCCGGCGGCCAGCTCGTTCACCGCCACCGCCGCGGGCACGTCGGCCGTGCCCCAGGTCGCGGCGAAGGCAGCCTGCTTGCTTGCCGCAAGCGCCTGCCCGGGCCGCAGCACGCCCAGGCGGGGCAGTGCGAACGCGGCCGCGACAATGCTGCCATGCAGGCTGCTGCCGACGAAGCCGCGGCTGTGTGCGATCAGGGCGCAGATATCCCACAGGTTCAGCGAGCCAAACAGCGCGGCCGGTGTGCCCACCAGTCGCGCCGCGAGGCGCCGGTAGCAGGCCAGGTCGTCGTGCCACGGCGCCGCGCCGGCGCGGAACAGTACCAGGCAGAGATTTCGGGGCCGGGCCACCTGTTCAAGCTGCGTGGCAAGCTGCGACAGGGTGTCGTCGTCGCCGAAGTCGGCGCTGCACTGCACCGCGAGGTACCCGCGCGCAAAGCGGGAGACCAGCCTAGCAAGCTCGCCGTGACGGGCGCGTTGCCGGATGCGATCGCTGAACAGTGCGGCCACCATTACGGCCGGGTCGGGTTCCAGGTGGCAGCCTATGCCGTGGGTGTCCAGCATCGCCTGGGTCTGCCGGTCCCTGACGCCCACGCAGGTGGCCGCTGCGAGCTTGGTCATCACTTCGTGGCGCGTGTCCGGGTCGATCTGTCCCAGCGTGATGCCGCCGACGCCGTGGTAAATCACCCGCCTCACGTTGGCAAACAGGCCCGCAGGCAGCAGATACGGCGCGCGGTCCCGCAGCCCCAGCACTTCGCGCGCCCACGCGGTCCGCTCCCGCGGCAGGGCATCGAGTTTCGCCACAATGGCAGGGGCGCGCTCGGCGGGTTGCAGCATCACGGCCGCTTCCCAGGCATTGCAGGCCAGGATCTCGCCGCCGACATGGATGATGTCGACGGCGGTGTTGCCCACGCTCGCAGCCAGCCGCGCCATCGCGCGCACACGATGGCCGCCCAGCGGGACCAGGTTGCGCTCGGCCAGGCCGCCGTAATAGAGGTCCGGTAGACCGGGCGCGGCGAGCAGGCGCGCGATGACATGGGGCAGCAGCAGATCGCCGAAGTTGTGGCGGTCAAAGGCGCCAAACAGGACGGCAGGGCAGTCGGCGGTTCGCGAAGACGATCCGGACACTGCGGTCTTGTCGACGGCAAGTGAACCTGCCATGTCAGCTCCCAGGTCGGACGCGCGGATGTGCCGCACACGTGCGTCCAACTTAATGCCAAACCAGGACGCGTTCAAGCCGCCCATGCGGCGCCCGCCGCGGGTGCGGTCGCTTCAGCGGAAATAGGCCGAGAAGCGGGCGCGGACATCGTCGATGTTGGCCAGCGTGCCGGAACTTCACCGGGTCCTTGCTCTTTCACGATGTGGAAAGAGATTCTAAACCGCAAAAATCCATGCTTTGCGTAGCACAACGTCATTTCTCATGATGGAATATTATGTCCCGCATCGTGAAATTGCATCCATAACCTATTGAATTTCAAGATTAAAAATTCTATGCGCCAGGCCACCAACGGGGTTGTTGCAACGCGGTATGGCTCTCTAAACTCTTATATAAGACACGTGACCTGAGCGCGCAAAACAGGGCCCCACGGCACTGCAGCGCTGCTCAGGAGCAAGTGATGAGGAAATTGTTCAGCCATCCCAATCACTTTCAGGAGCATGACCATGAACCGCCAAGAACAGATCCAGGCGCTGCAAACAGACTGGGATACCAATCCCCGCTGGAAGGGGATTACGCGTAATTTCACCGCCGAAGACGTGGTGCGCCTGCGTGGTTCGGTTCAGGTCGAGCACACCCTGGCACGCCGGGGTGCCGAAAAGCTGTGGAAGCTGCTGCATACCGAGCCGTTCGTCAATTCGCTCGGTGCGCTGACCGGCAACCAGGCCCTGCAGCAAGTGAAAGCCGGCCTCAAGGCGATCTACCTGTCGGGCTGGCAAGTCGCCGGCGACGCCAACCTGGCCGGCGAAATGTACCCGGACCAGTCGCTGTACCCGGCCAACTCGGTGCCGCAGGTGGTCAAGCGCATCAACAACACCTTCCAGCGGGCCGACCAGATCCAGTGGAGCGAAGGCACGGGTGACACCGACTTCTTCGCCCCGATCGTTGCGGACGCGGAAGCCGGCTTCGGCGGCGTGCTGAACGCCTTCGAACTGATGAAATCCATGATCGAAGCAGGCGCCGCCGGCGTTCACTTCGAAGACCAGCTCGCTTCGGTCAAGAAGTGCGGCCACATGGGCGGCAAGGTGCTGGTGCCGACCCGCGAAGCCGTCGCCAAGCTGACCGCCGCGCGCCTGGCCGCCGACGTTTCGGGCGTGCCGACCCTGGTGATCGCCCGCACCGACGCCGAGGCCGCCGACCTGCTGACCTCGGACATCGACGACAACGATAAGCGGTTCTGCACCGGCGAGCGCACCGTGGAAGGCTTCTACCGCGTCCGCAACGGCCTGGAGCAGTCGATCTCGCGCGCGCTGGCGTACGCCGAAGTGGCTGACCTGGTGTGGTGCGAAACCGGCAAGCCGGACCTGGAGTTCGCCAAGAAGTTTGCCGAAGCCGTGCACGCCAGGTTCCCGGGCAAGATGCTGGCCTACAACTGCTCGCCGTCGTTCAACTGGAAGAAGAATCTGGACGACGCCACCATCGCCCGGTTCCAGCGGGAACTGGGCGCGATGGGCTACAAGTTCCAGTTCATCACGCTGGCCGGCTTCCACTCGCTGAACTACTCGATGTTCAACCTGGCCTACGGCTACGCCCGCAATCAGATGAGCGCGTTCGTGGAACTGCAGGAAGCCGAGTTCAAGGCGGCCGAGAAGGGCTTCACCGCGGTCAAGCACCAGCGCGAGGTCGGCACCGGCTACTTCGACGCCGTGACCCAGGCCATCGAAGGCGGCCAGTCGTCAACGACCGCGCTGAAGGGTTCGACCGAAGACGAACAGTTCTTCGAAAACAAGAAAGTGGCCTGACTCTCCTGGTCACTCCCGCCGGCTCGTGGGTCCGGCGGGATCGGGAGTGCGTGTGACCATCACGCTCTCTCTTTTAGGCGACGCGCCGTTCTCTCTCTCTGGGACGGCGCGATTTTTTTTTGCCTGAGATCTGGAAGATTGTCCAAATGCAACAAATTGTCATTTTTGGCGGCTTGCAGCGTTTGGGTGATTCCCTCGCGCGGAGAGATGGCTTAAAGTGCCGGGGCCTTTATCGGCACTCCGAGCCACTTCACCCAGAACAACATCATGAAAGCAACTCTCTCGCTCGCTTCCTGCGCCGTCGCGGCGGCACTGCTGGCCGGCTGTTCCGGCGGCATGCCCACCAATGTCGACGGCATGCTCAGCGCCGGCACCTCGCTGGCCAAGGCTGCCACGCTGTCTGACGCCGACGTCAAGAGCCTGTCGGACCAGGCTTGCGCGGAATCGGACAAGACCAACAAGATCGCCGCTGCCAATACCACCTACAGCAAGCGCCTGGTCAAGATCATGAGCGGGCTGAAGAACAGCGACGTGCCCAATGTCAATGCCAAGGTCTACATGACCAAGGACGTCAACGCCTGGGCCATGGCCAACGGCTGCGTGCGCGTCTACAGCGGCCTGATGGACATGATGACCGACGACGAAGTGCGCGGCGTGCTGGGCCACGAGCTGGGCCACGTGGCGCTGGGCCACACCAAGAAGGCCATGCAGGTGGCCTACACCGCCACCGCGGCACGCGGCGCGGCGGCGGCGGCCGGCAATGGCGCGGTGGCGGCGTTGTCGCAGTCGCAACTGGGCGAGCTGGGCGAAAAGCTGATCAATGCGCAGTTCTCGCAGTCGCAGGAAAGCGCGGCGGATGACTACTCGTTCGACCTGCTGACCAAGAACAAGGCCAACACCAAGGGCCTGGTCACGGCCTTCCAGAAGCTGGCCAAGCTCGACGGCGGCAAGTCCAGCATGTTCTCGTCGCACCCCGGCTCGGAAGATCGCGCCAAGCATATCGAGCAGCGCATCAGCAAGGCTTCGTAAGCAGCCTGCGCAAAAAAAAACCGCCCGTACCGGCCATGCCGGTGCGGGCGGTTTTGCTTTGGCGCGCGGCGCGCCGGCGTTCAGCGATAGACGATCACCGGAATGTCGGTATGCGTCAGCACCTTCTGCGTCTCGCTGCCAAGCAGCAGGCCGGACAGCCCGCGCCGGCCGTGCGAGGCCATGAAGATCACGTCGCAGCCATGGCGCTCGGCGGCATCGATGATGCCCAGGTAAGGAACGGCAAAGGTCGACATGTCGGTGTCGAAGGTCACGCCGGCCGCCATGGCGAGGTTCTCGACTTCCTTCAGATACAGCTTGGCCTGGTTCTCGATGCGGTCCTTGAACGCCTGTGGGGCCTCGACCACGATCTCGCTGAACGGCGTGTACGGGTATTCCTCCAGGCAGACATAGGCCGTGACGCGGGCGCCGATGGCCTTGGCGAGCTCCAGTCCGCCGTTGATGGCTTTCTTGGAGAGTTCCGAACCGTCGGTGGGAAGCAGGATATGTTGGAACATGCGGGGCTCCTTTGCTGACTAGGGATCGGGGCAGGGCGGCGACCCGTTGATCGGCGGCAGCGCCGGGGCGCCGGGAAACGCCTGTCTCGAATCCATTGTAGTCAGTGTGCCGAGAAGGTCATTGCGTAATGTCAATGGCGATCAAGGTGTCCCGGCACCGTGTGCGCCCCGCGGTTCAGTCCGCCAGCACCTCGGCCACGGGCAGCGCAGCGGCCTGCTCGGCGCGCCGCCAGTAGGACGGGTTGCCGTAGGTGTTCTTCAGGTGGTCGATAAAGAGCCGCACCCGCAGCGGCAGGTGCTTGCGCTGCGGAAACACCGCATGGATGCCGATCGGCGGCGCCTGGAACTCGTCCAGCACCGTGACCAGCCGTCCGCTGGCGATTTCGCTGCCGACTTCCCACCAGGAGCGCCAGGCCAGTCCGTTGCCTTGCAGGCACCACTCGTGCAGCACCGCGCCGTCGCTGCATTCCATGGTGCCGCCCACCTTCACGGTCACGGCCCGGCCTTCTTCCTGGAACACCCAGCCGCGCTGCATATTGGCGCTGGCGCCGAAGGCCAGGCAGTTATGGCGCTGCAGGTCCTCCGGCGTCTTCGGGCGCCCGGCGCGCGCCAGGTATTCCGGCGCGGCCACCACCACGCGGCGGGTTTCGGCAAGCCGGATCGACACCAGGCTGGAATCGGGCAGGTCGCCCAGGCGGATGGCGCAGTCGAAGCCTTCGTTGACCAGGTCGACCACGCGGTCGGACAGGTCGAGCGTGATCGACACGTCGGGGTGCGACTCGATGAACAGCGGCACCAGCGGCGCCACGTGCTTGCGGCCATAGCCTGCCGGGGCGGTCACGCGCAGGTGCCCGCTGGCCTTGACCCCGCCCGCCGAGACGCTGGCCTCGGCGTTGTGCAGGTCGTTGAGGATGCGCTGGCAATCTTCCAGGAACGCCGAGCCCTCGAAGGTCAGGCTGATCTTTCGGGTGGTCCGTACCAGCAGCTTGACGCCCAGGCGCTCTTCGAGCGCATCGATGCGCCGGCCGATGATCGCGGGCGCTACGCCCTCGGCCGCGGCGGCGGCGGACAGGCTGCCGCGCGAGGCGACGGATACAAAAGTCTCCAGTTGTTTGAAATGGTCCACAAAGGTTTCGCCTGATATGCGCGGGAGGGGCGCGGTGTGGCGCGTTGGCCACGCACTGGGTGCCGTGCCGGGCCTTCGCACGCCAAAGAAGAGGATTTGGTGCGGAGTTTCGTTTTAGTGAGCCAAGATTAGTTGTGTAAAAGTAAAAGATCAAGTGACCGACGGCCACTTTGCCGCATTGCAGCGTCTCCCTACAATTTGATGCATTCAATGGTGTACAGAGCCACGCAGCTGTGGTCTGGCCCTTATCCATCCAGTCGCCCATACCGTCGCAGCTTGCCCAGGCCCTTATGAACAAGATCCGCGCCGTCGTCTTCGATGCCTATGGCACGCTGTTCGACGTGTACTCCGTGACCGCGCGCGCGGAGCAGCTGTTCCCCGGCCGCGGCGAGGCGCTGGCGCTGCTGTGGCGCGAGCGCCAGATCGACTACACGCGCATCCGCACCATGGCCGCGCCCGACGGCGCGCACTACAAGCCGTTCTGGGCCATCACCGTGGACGCGCTGCGCTACGCCGCCGAGCGCCTGGGCCTGGCGCTGGACGAGGCCAACGAAGCGCAGCTGCTCAAGGAGTACGCGTGCCTGTCGGCCTTCCCTGAAAACCTGGGCGCGCTCAGGCGCTTGCGCAAGGCAGGGCTGCCGCTGGGCATCCTCTCCAACGGCAATGCCGAGATGCTCGACATCTCGGTCAAGAGCGCGGGCATGCACGGGCTGTTCGACCATGTGCTGTCGGTCGATGCGGTGCGCCAGTACAAGACCGCGCCGGCGGCCTATGCGCTGGGGCCCCTGGCCTTCGGCCTGGAGGCCCGGGAGATGCTGTTCGTCTCGTCCAACGGCTGGGACGCCTGCGGCGCCACCTGGTATGGCTACACCACTTTCTGGATCAACCGTGCCGGCCACCCGGCGGAGCGGCTCGATGTCGCCCCCGCCGGCACCGGGCACGACATGAACGACCTGCTCGAATTCGTCCGCGCCCATGGCGTGGCGGCATAGCAGGGCGCCCCACAACCAACGCTATCGCTATCGTTTAACAGGAGAACACTGATGGCTATCACGCTGCCCGCGGGCATGAAGATTACCGGCGAAGTCCTGCCGGCCTACGAAGATATCCTCACGCCGGAAGCCCTGGCCCTGGTAGACAAGCTGCACCGCGCCTTCGAGCCGCGCCGTCAGGAACTGCTGGCCGCGCGCGTCGAGCGCGCCAAGCGCCTGGACGCCGGCGAGGTGCCCGACTTCCTGCCGGAAACCAAGAGCATCCGCGAAGGCGACTGGAAGGTTGCCCCGGTGCCCAAGGCGCTGGAATGCCGCCGCGTGGAAATCACCGGCCCGGTCGAAGCCAAGATGGTGATCAACGCCTTCAACTCGGGCGCTGACAGCTACATGACCGACTTCGAGGATTCCAACACCCCCAACTGGCACAACCAGATGCAGGGCCAGGTCAACCTGAAGGCCGCCGTGCGCCGCACGCTGAGCCTGGAATCCAAGGGCAAGCAATACAAGCTGAACGACAAGATCGCCACGCTGCAGGTGCGTCCGCGCGGCTGGCACCTGGACGAGAAGCACGTCACCATCGACGGCAAGCGCGTCTCGGGCGGCATCTTTGACTTTGCGCTGTTCCTGTTCCACAACGCCAAGGAACAGATCGCGCGCGGCGCCGGCCCGTTCTTCTACCTGCCGAAGATGGAAAGCCATCTGGAAGCGCGCCTGTGGAACGACATCTTCGTGATGGCGCAGAACGAAATCGGCCTGCCGCAGGGCACCATCAAGGCCACCGTGCTGATCGAAACGATCCTGGCGGCGTTCGAGATGGATGAAATCCTGTATGAGCTGCGCGAGCACAGCGCTGGCCTGAATGCCGGCCGCTGGGACTACATCTTCTCGTGCATCAAGAAGTTCAAGAACGACAAGGACTTCTGCCTGGCCGACCGCGCCAAGGTCACCATGACCGCACCGTTCATGCGCTCGTATGCGCTGCTGCTGCTCAAGACCTGCCACCACCGCGGCGCGCCCGCCATCGGCGGCATGAGCGCACTGATCCCGATCAAGAACGATCCGGAGAAGAACGCCATCGCCATGGAAGGCATCATCAGCGACAAGCGCCGCGACGCCACCGACGGCTATGACGGCGGCTGGGTGGCCCACCCGGGCCTGGTCGAGCCGGCCATGAAGGAATTCATGGCGGTGCTGGGCGACCAGCCGAACCAGTTCGGCAAGCAACGTCCGGACGTGCAAGTGAAGGGCGCCGACCTGCTGAACTTCCAGCCGGAAACGCCGATCACCGAGCATGGCCTGCGCATGAACATCAACGTCGGCATCCACTACCTGGGCGCCTGGCTGGCCGGCAATGGCTGCGTGCCGATCCACAACCTGATGGAAGATGCCGCCACCGCCGAGATCTCGCGCTCGCAGGTGTGGCAGTGGATCCGCTCGCCCAAGGGCAAGCTGGAAGACGGCACCAAGGTCACGGCCGAACTGGTGCGCAAGCTGATTCCGGAAGAGCTGGCCAAGGTCAAGCAACTGGTCGGCGGCGATACCAGCACGTACGACCGTGCCGCCGAAATTTTCGAGCAGATGTCGACGTCGGAGGACTTTGCCGAGTTCCTGACGCTGCCGCTGTACGAGGAAGTCTGAGCGCCAAGCCGGCGCCAGTGGTAAAGAAACCGCAGCTTTGGCTGCGGTTTTTTTTGCGTTGCCTTTCTACGGGGGCACGTTAAGCCGGCCTTACATCTGTCATGCAGTGCAGCAAGACAGCGTAAGTAGTTGTAACTTTAGTAACGCTTTCTGCACTTTTATTTGTCATTTCTTCAATACTTTTTGGGTTTATCCCTAGCGCTTGAATTAGAAGAAAGACTCTAGGATGCGTTCTCGATGGTGCGCTGCAAGATTCGCCGCGCGGGCCGGGCAGGGCTTGGCTCCGTGCTCGCGAGCCAGCGCTGGCGCGCCATCCCGTCCGATCCATCCACAGGAGATCTGCATGTCACCTTTTACGCCTGACCAGTTTGCTGCAGCGCAGAAGTCCAACCTGAGCCATTTGTTCGCGCTCACGAACACGGCGTTTGAAGGCTTCCAGAAGCTGACCGAGCTGAACCTGCAGGCCCTCAGGAGCACGCTTGTCGAAGGCCAGGAAAACGTCGAGGCAGTGCTGGCCGGCAAGGACTTGCGCGAAGTGTTCGCGGCCCAGGGCAACCTGGCCCAGCCGGCCGCCGAGAAGGCGGTAGCGTATGCGCGCCACGTCTACGAAATCGCCTCGAATACGCAAGCGGAGCTGAGCAAGGCCGTCGAGGCCCAGTACGCTCAGCACAATCGCAATATGCAGGTGTTCGTCGATAGCTTCGTGCAGAACGCGCCGGCCGGTTCGGAAGCGCTGACCGCGCTGCTGCAATCCGGCGTCGCCGCGGCCAGCACCACCTATCAATCGCTCCAGGACGCAGCCAAGCAGACCGCTGAAGTCGCCAAGGCCAACTTTGCCAGGAGCGCCGCAGCCGCGTCGGGCACGGCTGCCAACGCTTCGCCGCGCGCCGCCAAGGCGTAACGGCGCGACGCTGGCTCCGCAAGCGCCGCCAGCGCTAAACACAGATCGCAGGCGTGCAGGCCGGGACCCCCGCGTTTCCCGGCCTGCGGCACCGCGACACCCACCTTCCCGCCCAAACTGCGCACCGGGACCGGCATGGTCCGGCCCGGCATGGCCGCGCTTTGCCTGCGCCACGGCGGCGGGAGCTTTCCCGGAACTACCGGGGGAATGCTTTTTTCCTGCATGGCAGGGGTCTTTCAACTTACGACAACGACGCAATCAGCATGACAAAGAGAATCGCACTGGTAACAGGTGGCATGGGTGGACTGGGCGAAGCCATCAGCATCCGGCTGCACGACGCCGGCCATGCCGTGGTGGTGACCCACACGCCGGGCAATGCCAACGCGCAGGCCTGGCTCGCCGCGATGGCCGCCGGCGGCCGCGAGATGCGCGCCTATGCGGTCGACGTAGCCGACTATGACGCTTGCCAGGCCTGCGCGGCGCAGATCCTGGCCGACGTCGGCCACGTCGACATCCTGGTGAACAATGCCGGCATTACGCGCGACATGGCTTTCAAGAAGATGGACAAGCCGAACTGGGATGCAGTGATGCGCACCAACCTCGATTCGGTGTTCAACCTCACCAAGCCGCTTTGCGAAGGCATGGTCGAGCGCGGCTGGGGCCGCATCATCAATATCTCGTCGGTCAACGCCTCCAAGGGTGCGTTCGGCCAGACCAACTACGCCGCGGCCAAGGCCGGCATGCACGGCTTCACCAAATCGCTGGCGCTGGAAGTGGCGCGCAAGGGCGTGACGGTCAATACGGTTTCGCCGGGCTACCTGGCTACCAAGATGGTCAATGCCGTGCCCAAAGACATCATGGAGAGCAAGATCCTGCCGCAGATCCCGGTGGGCCGCGTCGGCAAGCCGGAGGAGGTGGCCGCGCTGATTGCCTACCTGTGCTCCGAGGACGCAGCCTATGTGACCGGTTCCAATATCGCCATCAACGGCGGGCAGCACATGCAGTAAGAGGGTCGGCACCGGCCTTTGCCTGCTCCCGGAAAGCCGTTTCCGGGAGCGGCACGGCGCAAGTGCCAGCCGCTGGTCATGGTTGCGTTGCTTCCGCAAGCCGGATTCTTGTCCATACTGAAGCTTGACCGGCGGACCGCCTCACCCCGCCAGGGACCACCGCGGACGGAGGGAAATCGTGTTCAAGCACATCTTGCTGGCCACCGACGGCTCAGAACTTTCAAGAATGGCAATGGAGGCGGCCATCGGCTTTGTCAAAGCCGGCGCCAGGCTGACCGCCTATACGTGCATGGAGGAATATCCCTACGTGGCGTCGGGCGATGCCGGCCATCCCAGGCGCAAGGCTTTCGAGGAGCAGGAAGCCGAGCGGGCGAGGGCCCGGCTTGAGGAGGTGGTCGCCGCGGCCAAGGCGGCAGGCGTGACCTGCGCCACGGACATGACGGCAACCGTTCCCTACAAGGGCATCATCGATGCCGCGGAGCGGCACGGGTGTGATGTGATCTTCATGGCGTCGCACGGCCGCAGGGGCCTGGACGCCTTGCTGGTGGGCAGCGAAACGCAGAAGGTGCTCACCCATTGCCGGGTGCCCGTACTGGTGTACCGCTGAAGGCGCGGGTGCGCAGCCCTTGCCGCCCCGGTGCGGGCGTGCCGTCGAACTGCATCCCACGGAGGTACTGCCATGACGGACATCGAACAGGATAAGGTCGTCGGCGTGCTCAACCAGATACTCGAGGCCGAGCTCGCCGGGGTGGTGCGCTACACGCACTATTCGTTCCTGATCTTTGGCTTCGGCCGCATTCCCATCGTGTCATGGCTGCGCGAGCAGGCCAGCGAGTCGCTGCTGCACGCGCACCAGGCGGGGGAATGGATTACCACCCTCGGCGCCTATCCTTCGCTGGGCATCGGCGAACTGCTGGACGCCCATACCACCGATATCGGCGCGATCCTGCGTGAATCGCTGGCCACGGAACAGCAGGCGCTCGCGCTGTACCGCGAACTGCTGGCCCTGGTCGAGGGCCGCTCCGTGGCGCTCGAAGAGTATGCGCGGCAATGCATCCAGCTGGAGGAACTGCATGCGGGCGAGGTCGAGAAAATGCTGCGCAAGCCCGGTGTCGCGGTAGCGGGGCCGGCAGGGAAGGGCTGACCAGCGCCAGCGCAGGCAAGGCTTTTCTCCCGCCACGGAACGGCAACGTTCCCCGCGATGCCTCAAGTCGATTCCCGTTCGATGATGCGAAAGCCGACGTCGATAACGGGCTGGGAAACGGCCTTGCCCTGGCAACGGTCGAGCAGCAGGCGCGCCGCCAGGGCGCCGATGGCGGCGCCATCCACGTGCACCGTCGTCAGCGACGGATTCAGGTGCGCCGCGAAATCGGCATCGCCGAAGCCACAGATGGCGAGATCCCCGGGAATGCGCAAGCCGCGCGCAAGCGCCTCGACCATGACGCCTTGCGCGAGCTGGTCGGAGCTGCAGTAGATGGCCCGGATGCGCGGATCCTGCTCCAGCAGCCTGGCCAGCGCCTGGCGTCCGAGAGCCAGGCTGCTCGGGGCCGGCACGACCACGGTCGGCACGTCATGCCCCACCGTCGAGACAAAGCCCTCGCGGCGCACGGAGGCGCGGTGATCGTCGCCGGTGGCAATGCCCAGGTGACGCCAGCCCTTGCCAAGGAAGTAGCCGGCAATGGAACTGCCGACTTTCACGTGCGAAAAGCCCACGCTCATGTCGACAGGGCGGTCACTGAGATCCCAGGTTTCGACCACCGGAATCCCCGCGCGGCGCAAGCGCTCGCGGGCGGCCTGCGAGTGGACCAGCCCGGTTACCACGATGCCGTCCGGGCGGCGGCTGATCATCGTGCCCAGCAAGGCTTCTTCCCGCGCGTGGTCATAGCCGGTCTGTCCCAGGATCAACTGGTAGCCGGCCGCGTCCAGCGCATCGGTCAGTGCCTTGACCGTGGGCAGGAACTGCGCCACCGCGATATTCGGCACCAGTGCGGCCACCATCAGGCTTCGCTTCGACTTCAGTCCGCCGGCGAGCAGGTTGGGGATGTAGCCGGTCGCGGCCACGGCTTGCTGCACCCGCGCGATGGTCTTCTCGGACACCATGCCGGGATTGCTGAGCGCGCGCGAGGCGGTGATCAGTGAGACACCGGCTTCGCGTGCCACGTCATGCAAGGTCACGGATTTCGGCAGGTTGGTATTCGTCATCCGGGGTTCTGGCTCAGGGTAAATCGCTAGGGTCAACATCGCTCGGAATCATTGACCGCTTAAAATGACAACGTTACCATCCGTTCATTCCCCCAAAGCAACCGTGGCATGATCGCCTGAACAGGCTCGGTAACGGCGGAATGACTTATGACGGATCGATTATATCAATCTTGCTCGTCGAAAAATGACAACGTTACCATGTGATGGGGCGGGACGCCGTCGAGACCCTTCTTTTCCTTCTGGATATGCCATGACAACTGCCAGTACCCCATCCGCCGATGCCATCGCCTGGATCCGGCTCTCGTCGTGTTACCTGCCGCTGGCCACACCGATCAGCGATGCCAAGGTGCTGACCGGCCGGCAGAAGCCGATGACCGAGGTCGCCATTCTCTTTGCCGAGATCCGGACCGCGCAGGGCCAGGAGGGCGTTGGCTTCAGCTACGCCAAGCGCGCCGGCGGTCCCGGGCAGTTCGCGCATGCCAGTGAAATTGCGCCGGCGTTGATCGGCGAGGACCCCAATGACATTGCCAGGCTGTGGGACAAGCTCTGCTGGGCCGGCGCGTCGGTGGGACGCAGCGGATTGTCGACCCAGGCGATCGGCGCCTTCGATGTGGCACTGTGGGACCTCAAGGCCCGGCGGGCCGGCCTGTCGCTGGCAAAGCTGCTGGGTGCCCACCGGGACGCCGTGCGCTGCTACAACACCTCCGGCGGCTTTCTGCACACGCCGCTGGACCAGTTGCGGGTCAATGCGGCGGCGTCGGTGGCGCGCGGCATCGGCGGCATCAAGCTGAAGGTAGGCCAGCCCGACGGGGCGCTCGACATCAGGCGGGTGGCCGCGGTGCGCGAGCACCTGGGGGATGCGGTGCCGCTGATGGTCGACGCCAACCAGCAGTGGGATCGCCCCACGGCGCAGCGCATGTGCCGCACCTTCGAATCGTTCAACCTGGTCTGGATCGAGGAGCCGCTCGACGCCTATGACCATGAAGGCCATGCCGCGCTCGCGACCCAGTTCGATACCCCGATCGCGACCGGCGAGATGCTGACCAGCGCGGCCGAACACTGGGACCTGATCCGCCACCGCGCCGCCGATTACCTGATGCCCGATGCGCCGCGGGTGGGCGGCATCACCCCGTTCCTCAAGGTTGCGGCGCTGGCCGAGCATGCGGGCCTGATGATCGCACCGCACTTCGCGATGGAGTTGCATGTGCATCTTGCCGCGGCCTATCCGCGCGAGCCGTGGGTGGAACATTTCGACTGGCTGGAGCCGCTGTTCAACGAGCGGCTGGAGATCCGCGACGGCCGGATCATCGTGCCGACCAGGCCGGGCCTGGGCCTGAGCATCAGCGAGCAGGCCCGCGCCTGGACGCGACACCAGGCCGAATTCGGCGATCGCGCCTGACCTACCCCGCCGTACCCAAGACAAAGGAGACAGAACATGAAAAAGCGGATTGCATCCGTGCTGCTGACCGTAGCCATGGCCGGCGCGCAGGCGGCGTGGCCCGAGAAGCCCGTCACGCTGGTGGTTCCCTTCCCGGCGGGCGGTTCGACCGACAATGTCGCGCGGATCCTGAGCGCAAAATTCCAGGCGCAATTCGGTGGCAGTTTCGTGGTCGACAACCGCCCGGGGGCGGCCGGCATGATCGGTGCGGCTGCCGTCAAACGCGCGCCGGCCGATGGCTATACCGTCTTCGTCTCGTCGCTGGGCCCGTTCGTGATTGGCCCGCATCTGTCGAAGAATGCGGGCTATGATCCGCTCAAGGATTTCGACTACATCAGTGTCGCGGTGCAGGCACCGAACGTGCTGGCGGTGCCGGCCAGTTCACGCTTCAAGACCCTGCAGGATGTCATCGCCTACGAAAAGGCCAATCCCGACAAGATGACGTTCGCGTCCGCGGGAAACGGCACCAGCGACCACCTCACCGCGGCATTGTTCTGGCAGCAAACCGGCACCACCGGCATCCACATCCCGTACAAGGGCGGCGCGCCGGCGATGAATGACCTGCTTGGCGGACAGGTCGACGCCACCTTCATGAACATCAATACCGCGGTCCCGCATATCCGGGCAGGCAAGCTGCGCGCGCTCGCGATTACGAGCACCAGGCGATCGCCGATCCTGCCCGACGTGCCAACCATGGACGAGTCCGGCATCAAGGGTGTGACGGTCTATTCCTGGCAAGCGGTGGCGGCGCCCAAAGGCCTTCCCGCGGATATCCGGGCGAAGCTGCATGCCGCCACCGTGGACGCGCTCAATGACGCGGCAGTCAAGGCGAAATTGCTCGATGTCGGTTTTGAGATCGTCGCCAATACGCCGGAACAGTTCACAGCGTTCCAGGCGTCGGAGTTCGCCCGGTGGAAAAAGGTCATCGAGGCGGGGAAGATCACGGCCGATTGACCTTGCCAGGCAGCGCTGCCTATTTGCTGCCGTCGCGCGCGTCCCCGCCGATCGCATCGACAATGATCATGGTGCGGTCGAGCACGCCACGTTCGTCAAAGTACGCGCTGAAGTGCGCCGGCTGATACGCGCCGGCGTAGAGCCGGTACGACCAGGCCTCGCGTTTCATCATCGGGTAGTACTCGACCGGCTCGCGCGGCTTGCCGAAGTGCTCGGCCACGTCCTGCTTGGTCCACACGCCTGGACGGGCGGCGTAGATTTCCTTCTCGGTGAGCATCTGCCGGAAGCTGGTCAGCTTGCCGCCGGCGTCGAAGTCGGCGGCGTAGACCTCGAAGCCCAACGGCTGCTTGGAATAGATCCAGCGGCTGGCGCCATTTGCCAGCGCATAGGTTTCGGACGGCGCGCCGAAGGTGTCGCGTACCGCGCTCTGCGGGCTGCCGAGCATCTTCTGCGCGGTTTGCACGGGCTGCAGGGTGGCGCAGGCGCACAGCAGGGCTGCCGCGGTGGCGGCCAGCCAGACGGACAGGTGATGGCGCATGGTCGATCTCCGGTAAGCGCGTCGCATGGGAATCCTTTCAGCATAGCGCAACGCCTGCGGGGCGCGTGCTGGCGCTTGCATCCCGGCCATCACCAGCCAAACCGATAATCCCTTGCCGGATGCAGCCGCCACGTGCCGTCGCCGGGCAGTTCCAGCACCTGGTGGTGATACTTCAGCAGCGTGGGCCGGTGGCTGACGCTGACCAGCGTGGCCTGCAAGCCGTCCAGCAACTGGTACAGGGCTTCTTCGTTGCTGATGTCGAGAGCACTGGTGGCCTCGTCCAGCATCACATAGCGCGGCCTGGCCAGCAGCACGCGCGCGATGGTCAGCCGCTGCTGCTCGCCAAGGGACAGCACCTTGCTCCAGTCCACTTCCGTGTCCAGCCCGCCGAAGCGGCCGGCGATGTCGCGCAGGTTGACGGTATCCAGCAACCGCAGCAGCTCGTCGTCTGGGATCTGCCGGCCAATGTGGTTGGGGTAGAGCAGCTGGCTGCGCAGGCTGCCGACCACCATGTACGGATGCTGCGGCAGAAACAGCATGTCCTGGGGAACCGGCCGCAGGATGCGGCCCGTGCCGCTGTTCCACAGCCCCGCGATGGCGCGCATCAGCGAACTCTTGCCGCCGCCGCTGGCGCCGACGATCAGCAGGCCTTGGCCCGGGTCGATCGACACGCTGAGGTCCGTGACCAGCGTGCGCTCCTGGTTGGGGGTCTGCAGCGTGACATGCTCCAGCGCTAGCCGCGCCTCCTGGCGGGATTCTATGGTGTCTGTCGCGCGCGGCCCGCCCGCCTTTTTCCCGGTCAGCGTGCTGGAGAACGTATCCAGCCGGTCCAGCCCGGCCACGAACCGGCTCAGGTCTTCAAAGTTGTCGACGATTACGGTCAGCGCATTCAGCACGGCGGCGAAGGCGCCCGCGGCGCGGATGGCGCTGCCGACTTCGAGCTCGCCGTCCAGCACGCGCGCGGCCACGATGGCGCTGGGCAGCAGGATAGTCAGGAAGCCATAGCCATACTGGAACATGTTCAGCCCCAGCTGCCACTTGATGAGCCGGTCGAAGTTCTGGAAGGCCTTGCCGAAGCGGCCACGGACATGGGCGGACTCTTGCGGCTCGCCGCGATAGAACGCAATCGATTCGGCGTTTTCGCGCACCCGGATCAGGCTGAAGCGGAAATCGGCCTCGCGCTTGAGCTGGTAGAAGTTCAGGCCGATCAGCACGCGCCCGAAGAACACGATCGAGACAAAGGTGCCGGCGATGGCGTAGACCACCAGGAAATAGACCAGCTCCCTCGAGATCAGCCACAGCACCGCGCTGAACGCAATCAGCTGCAGCAGCGCGCCGATGCCGATCGACAGGAAGAACAGCGACTGCCGCGTGAACGTGTTGATATCCTCGGAGATGCGCTGGTCCGGATTGTCGATGGCAGGATCCGCATTGAGCTTGTAGAAAATGCGGTTCTTGAAATATCCATCCAGGTAATGATGGGTCATCCAGCGCCGCCACAGCAGGCCCAGCTTGTTGCGGATGTAGTAGTAGACCGCGTAGACGGGGATGGCGACGATCAGGATATACAGGCAGCTGCGGATCGAGGCCCAGAAACGGTCGGCGTCGCGCGCCGCCAGCGCCGAGGTGAATTCGCCGGTCTGCTCGTTGATCAGCACCTCCGCCTGGGTCTGGCCCAGCAGCAGCAGGACCAGCACCAGCAGCAGGCCGGCGGCCTTCCAGCGGTCCTGCGAGACCCAGTAAGGTTTGGCGATCACCCAATAGCGGGTCCAGACGTGCCGGGTCGACGTGGCGGGGCCTTTGCCTGGGGGCGGAGTGCTGTCGGCCACCTGCTCGGGCACGGCGCTCATGATCCACCTCCGGGGTGCTGAGCAGATTTCATTATCGTCACATTGCGGCGCCGGCCCGATCGCGAGCGCGGCGCGGCGGAAAATGACTATTGAAATATAGGCCAGCAAAATCAATGCCTGGCGGTTTTGCTCGCGCCCAAAGCCGCTGTGGCTTGACGCAGGGTGCGAAGCTGATTCCAATCCCGGGTGACCGTTTTCCTATCACAGGCCGCCCCCGCATGGACCGCTTCGACGCGCTGCAACTCTTCACCCGGATCGTGGAACTGGGCTCTTTTACCCGTGCCGCCAGCGCGCTGGATATGCCGCGCGCCACGGCCACGCATGCGATCAAGGAACTCGAGGCGCGCGTCGGTGCCCGGCTGCTGGAGCGCACCACGCGGCAGGTGCGTCCGACGCTGGACGGGCAGGCCTTCTATGAGCGCGGCAAGCGCGTGCTGCAAGCGCTGGAAGACGCCGAAACCTCGCTCAGCACCCAGGTGGCCGACCCGCGCGGCACGCTGCGGCTGGACCTGCACGGCACGCATGCCACGCTGATCATCCTGCCGCGCATCGGCGAGTTCCGCGCGCGCTACCCGCATATCGACCTGGTGGTCAGCAGCGGCGACCGCCTGGTCGACCTGATCGGAGAGGGCATCGATTGCGTGGTGCGCGCCGGCCGGCCGCGCGATTCGTCGCTGGTGGCCAGGCGCCTGGCGGATATGCCCGAGGTGCTGTGCGCCAGCCCCGCCTACCTGGCGGCGCACGGCACGCCGCGGCATCCGTCCGAGCTGGCCGATCATGTCGGCGTGGGCTTCTTTTCGCGCAACCATGACAACCGCTATCCGTTCACGCTGACCGTCGATGGCGAGGTGCGGGCGTTCAGGGCCAGCGGCTGGATTTCAGTAAGCGATGCCGAGTGCTATACCAGTGCGGCGCTGGCCGGCTGCGGCCTGATCCAGGTGCCGCGCTTCCGCGTCGACGCGCATCTGCGCGCGGGGCGGCTGGTGCCGGTGCTGGAAGCCTGGCCCTGCCCGGATCTGCCGGTGTCGGCGCTGTACCCGTTCCACCGGCAGCTGGCGCCGCGCGTGCGGGTGTTTGTCGACTGGGTGGCGGGGATCTATGCGGAACGGTTCGGGCCGCCGCGGGCCGCCGGCTGAGCCCCCGGCGTTATGCGTTGTCTTGCTGGCTGGCTTTCGCCCGCTTCGGCGCCGGCGCCTTTTTCTTTGACTTGTCCTGGTTGAAGGCGATGGCGGCGCGGACCAGGTTCTTCAACGCGCCTGCGTCGATCTTGTCGCCCTCGGCCAGGTCGATCGCCCGCCATTTGTTGCCGCCCAGGCCGGCGTTGAAGAGGCGGTCCGGATCGGGCAGGCTGGCCCCGTTGGTAAAGGTGATTTTCACCTTGCCCTTGTGCGCGTTGGCGACGGCAATCATGCCATCGCGCGACCATACCGGGCTGCCCATCCATTTCCATTCCTCGACGATGCCGCGGTCGGCCGCGAGGATGGTCTTGCGCAGCGTGGCCAGGGTCTGGCCGCGCCAGTCGGTCAATCCCGCGATCAGCTGGTCGATCTGTTCAGACGGATTCATCGATGCTCGTTCCTCAAGGTTCTGGCTGGCCGGCTTATCATAGCCGCGGAGCGAGGTCTCGCCGCCGCCCGTCAACCAGCGGAGTTCAGCCATGGCCCACAGCACGCCCAGGACCCCGGCAAGGGGGGCACGCAAGGCCCCGCAGAAAGCCGTCAGCCGGCCTGCCACCGGCAAGCCGGTGCTGCTGGCAGGCGGCAATCCGCAGATTCCGAAAGGCGATGGCAACGCGCCGGTGCAAGCCTACCTGGCGGCGCTGCCGGGCTGGAAGCAGGACGCAGGCCGCCGCCTTGACGCACTGGTCGAGCGCAACGTGCCCGATGTGAGCAAGGCGGTGCGCTGGAACTCGCCGTTCTATGGCAGGGCGGGGCAGGGCTGGTTTCTCAGCTTCCATTGCATGACAAGATACATCAAGGTGGCGTTTTTCCGCGGCATGTCGCTGGACCCGGTGCCGCCGGTCGAGTCCAGGGACAAGGACACACGCTATTTCCATATCCACGAGGGCGAGGCCTTCGACGAGGCCCTGGTGGCGCACTGGATCAGGCAGGCCGCGACGCTGCCGGGATGGAAGCCTTAGCCAGCCGCGCGCCGCGCGGCCAGCGTGGCCCGGTGTTCTTTCCCCCGAACGGGCTAGCGGACGAAGATGCCCAGTCCTTCGTGGTCGTAAAACTCCAGCCACACGCGGTCGCTGGAAAATGCGGCCTGCGAGATCGTGCCCGGCATGGCGTTTTCATTGTCAAGCGTGAAGGTGAACACATCGCCGTCCCAGTGGCTCAGCGGCACCACCAGCGGCGCGCCGCCCAGCGTCATCACCAGCGTGCCGCCCTGGTCGACGACCTGCAGCGGACCGTAGTAATCGTTGCGGTAGATGCCGGTGTAGGCCGACAGCGCGCGCGCCGGCAGGGGATTGGCCGGGCGCGGTTGCCCCACCAGCCGGCCTTCCGGCGCCAGCAGCGACGCCAGCGCATCGCCGTAGAGCTTGCCCCAGTCGCGGCGGATGGCGCCGTACTGCACCAGGTCGAAGAACTGTGCGTTCAGGGCTTCCGGCACGCCGATGGGCTGGCCGTTGGTCAGCGTCACGATGGCCAGGTTGACTTCCGGCACCGCCGTGAAGCTGGTGGCGGTGCCCACGGCGAAGGCGCCTGAGTGGCTAAGCGAGGTCAGGCCCAGTTCGGTCGTGCCGACGTTGAAGCCATAGCCATAGTAGCCGGCAGGGCGGCCCCCGGCGGGCGGATTGCTCTGCATCTGCGGGCTTAGCGCCGGCGCCAGCGCGGCGGCGTCGACCACCCTTTGTCCCGCGAACTCGCCTTTGCCGAGCACCATCGCCAGCCATTTCGCCATGTCGTTCACCGACGCACTGACGCCGCCCGCGGGCGATTGCGCATCCGGCATCCGGCCCGCCCCCTGCACCCAGTCGCCGTTGACCCGGACATGGCCCACCGCGCGGTTGTCGCGCGCGGCAAAGTCGGCGTAACGCGAACTGGTGCGCGTCATGCCCAGCGGCTGGTAGAGCGCCTGTTCCGACAGCGTGGCCCAGTCGATGCCCGCCGCGGCGGCAACGGCTTCGGCGGCGGCGGTCATGCCGAAGTTGGTGTACGCGTAGACCGCGCGGAACGGATGCAGCGGCAGGAAGCGCAGGCGTGTCAGCACTTGCTGGCGGTCATAGCCCATGTCCTCGAGGCGGTCGCCGGCGTGGTCCGGCAGACCGGAACGGTGGCAGTAAAGATCGCCAATGGTGACCGCCGCTGAGGCCTCGGCATCGGCAAGCGCGAACCATGGCAGGTGCGTGCGCACCGGCGTATCCCAGCCGATGCCGCCGCGGCCGACCTGTCGGGCCACCACGGTGGCGCCGAGGGACTTCGACACCGAGGCCAGTTGGAACACGGTATCGGCATCGACCGGCGCGGGGTCGGTCACCAGCCGGCGCCCGAAGCCTTTGGCGTAAACGGTCTGATTGCCGCGCACCACCGCGACCGCCATGCCGGGCACGCGGGAGCTTGCCATCAGGTCTGCCGCGAGCTTGTCGAGCTGGGCGATGGCCTGGGTGATCTGTGCCGGGGGAACCGGCTCGGGCGGCGTGGGCGTGGGCGGTTTGTCGTCGCCGCCGCCGCATGCCGGCAGCGCAGGAACAAGCAGGCCGCCCACCGCGGCTCCCAGAAAACGGCGACGCTCTTGCAGTTTGCCCACGGTGGTTCTCCGTTGTGAAGAAGCAGGCGGTGGCACGGCGACGCCGTGGCCTGGATAGGAGTACTGTATGCGATCGCTAGGGAGACGTCCGACAAAGCAAAAGGCCCGCACTTGCGTGCGGGCCTTTTGCCTGTAACTCTGGTGCCCAGGAGAGGGCTCGGTCACGCAAGCGCGACCCCGGCTGCGCTTGCAAGCGCAGCCCTTCTCGTCCTCGCGAAAAGCGCTCAAGCGCTTTTCTTCCTGTGCGGAAATGAAAAAAGGGTCTGCGTGCGCAGACCCTTTTTAGTATTGTGGTGCCCAGGAGAGGACTCGAACCTCCACAGTGTTGCCACCGCTAGGACCTGAACCTAGTGCGTCTACCAATTCCGCCACCTGGGCAGGTGGTGAGCCGCGAATTCTACCGAAGGCGACGGAATTTGCAAGCCCCTGCGCGGGCGCCGTGTGAAAAACCCTGGCGACCGCCAGGCAATCAGAACGAGGGGACCATTGCGCCCTTGTACTGCGCCTTCATGAACTGGCGTACGTCTTCGGACTGGTACGCCGCCACCAGCTTCTTGACCCACGGCTTGTCCTTGTCCTGGGTGCGCACCACGATGATGTTGGCGTACGGGCTGTGGATGTCTTCCAGCGCGATGGCGTCCTTGGTCGGCTGCAAGCCGGCGGCCAGCGCGTAGTTGGTGTTGATCACGGCGGCGCCGACATCGGGCAGTGCGCGGGCCAGCTGCGCCGCGTCCAGTTCCACGATCTTCAGCTTCTTCGGGTTCTCGGCCACGTCCAGCGGCGTGGCATTGGAACCGTTGGTGCCGGCGCCAGCCTTCAGCTTGATCACGCCTTGCGCCTGCAGCAACAGCAGCGCGCGGTTTTCATTGGACGGATCGTTGGGCACCGCCACCTTGGCGCCCTGCGGCAGGTCCTTGGGCGACTTCAGGTTCTTCGCGTAGACCCCCAGCGGCGAAATATAGGTGTAGCCCACGCTCTGCATCTTGTAGCCGCGCTGCTTCACCTGGCTGTCCAGGTACGGCTGGTGCTGGAAGCTGTTGGCGTCGAGGTCGCCGGCGTCGAGCGCGGCGTTGGGCTGCACGTAGTCGTTGAACTCGACCACCTTCACGTTCAGGCCATTGCGCTTGGCCACCTTCTGCACCACCTGCCAGACCTCGGCGTCCGGCCCGCTGACCGTGCCGACACGAATGGTCTGGTCCTGGGCCGAGGCACTGCCGGCGGCGATAAAACCCAAGGCGGACACGGTTGCCGCCAGACGCTTGATGAAAGACGTGCGCATAAGAGTGGTGAAGAGCTTGTGGTGATGTGGCAAGTGAGAGGCTAGCGCAGGGCAGGGAGCACCTGTCCGGAGCGAAGGCACAGATTAACGCAATTGCGTCAGAACGGCGCGATGCAGACGATTCTGGCGTCTATTTATTTTTCATAAGCTTATGAATCCAAGCCATGCGGGCATGCCGGCATTAAATGCTTTTTAACATCGCGGGCATCCATGAAACAGGCAGGCACGACGCCGCATGGAAATGGGACATCACGGTGGCGCCGGCAACAGGCGAATCTTCCGAACACGCCTGCCCCGGCGCAGCGGCGATCGGCTCAGTCGGCCACCGCCCCGTATCCCTGGCCCTTCCACTCGATAAAACACAGCCCGTGACCGAACGGGTCCGACAGCGTCGCCTGCCGGCCCCAGGCGAACTCCTGTGGCCAGTCCTCGATCTCCGCGCCGGCCTCGAGGGCGCGCTCGATGGCTGGCTCCAGGTCAGCGACGACGAAATCGAGGTGCACCGGGGTCCAGTGGCGACGATAATCCCGCCGGGTTTCGGCGCGCGTGGTCGGGCGTGTGCCGGCGGGCTTGGCGAGCAGGTAGATCGGGGTATTGCCGCCCAGCATTTCGGCGACGGTGCCGTCGAACAGCTTGCGGTTGAGCCGCAAGCCGAGCCCTTGCGTGTAGAAGTCGATGCCGCGCGACAGCTCGTCGACATCGATATTGATCAGCAACTCCATCACAGCCTCCTGCGGCGTTCCGTGTGAAAGCGGCCGCATTGTGCGCCGGGTCTCCTGACACCTGCTGTCAGGAGTGATGTTTCAGCCGGGCGCGGCGCTTGCGCAGGGCTCAAGTCGCCGCGGCGTTAAGCCGATCAGAAAGGCAGGGGCGCAATCATGTTGCAGCGCGCCGACAAAAAGGCCTCGCGAATACGCCGAGACTTCATAATATCGACTTACCGCAAATGGGAGAGTGAAGTTGCGTTTTGAGCACTTGGTTGAGATCAATGATCCGGGCAACCCGCAGCTGGAACCGCTGTCGGCCGAGCAGGTGTGGCAGGGCCTGGTGCTGCGCGCCGAGTCTCCCGAGCTGTTCGTGCTGGGCCTGGACCGCGCCGAGGTGGTGGGGCGCGGCGACAACTGGATCGATCGCGTGCTGCATTTCGGCGAAGCGTCGATCGAGGACCACGTGGTCTACGAGCCGCGCCGGCGGGTGCGCTATGAAACCGCGGCGACGGCCGAGCATGCCGGCGGCACGCTGACCATGGCGATCGAGACCCCGGGGCCGGGCGCGCTGCTGCTGCGCTTTATCTACGACACCACCATGCCGGCAGTCGATGCCAGCGGCGATGACCGCTACGCCGAGATCGTCAAGTCGGCCTACCACGCGGCCGACATCGACACCGTCCGCAAGATCCGCGAGATCGCCGACACCGGGCGGCTGGGGTGAGCGAGGGCCCCGCCACGCCGGAAGGTTCCGGCCAGCAGTCGGGCCTGCCGACCCGGCAGGTGCTGCGTGCGCGTTACGGCGAGCGGCTGCGCTGGCTGGTGCTGGCGACGCTGATGCTGGGCACGATCTCGTCGATCGTCTCGTCCACCATCGTCAATGTGGCCATTCCGGACCTGAGCCGGCATTTCGCGCTGGGACAGGAGCGCGCGCAATGGGTCGCCGCCAGCTTCATGATCGCGATGACGATGTCGATGCTGCTGACGCCCTGGCTGCTGAACCGCTACGGGCTGCGGCGCACCTTCCTGGGCGCGTCGCTGCTGCTGGGCGCGGGCGGGCTGGTGGGCGGCTTTTCGCCGACCTACGGCGTGATGATCGCCATGCGCGTCGCCGAGGGCGTTGCCGCGGGCATCATGCAGCCGCTGCCCAATATCCTGATCCTGCGGGTGTTCGAAGAGCGCGAGCAGGGCAAGGCGATCAGCATGTTCGGCTTCGGCGTGGTGCTGGCACCGGCGCTGGGGCCCAGCCTGGGCGGCTTCCTGGTCGAGGCCTTTGGCTGGCGCTCGATCTTCTTCGTGGTGGTGCCGCTGACGCTGCTCGCGGTGCTGATGGCGCGCCGCTTCATGGCGGTGGATTCGATCATGATGGGCGAGCGCCAGCCGCTGGACTGGCGCGGGCTGGGCCTGGCCGGCATCGCCACGGTGAGCCTGCTCAACGGCGTGGTGGAGATGCGCGAGAGCGTGCCCGCGGGCCTGGCGCTGTCGGGCTTCGGCGTGCTGATGCTGGCGGCATTCGTGATGTGGCAGCTGCGCGCGGCGTATCCGCTGATGAATATGCGGCTCTACAGCTACCGGCAGTTCGCGGCGGGGGCGGTGGTGGCCTTCATCTATGGCGCGGGCCTGTTCGGCTCGACCTACCTGTTGCCGGTCTATATGCAGATGGCACTGGAATACACGCCGTCGCGCGCGGGCCTGGTGCTGTTCCCGGCGGGCGTGGTGCTGGCGCTGACGATTGCGCTGGCGGGGCGCTTCACGCACCGGATCCCGCCGCATATCCAGGTGTCGTTCGGGCTGGCGCTGCTGTCGCTGTCGTTCCTGCTGATGGCGCTAGGCTCGCGCGCGACGCCGTACCTGGTGCTGGTGGCGCTGGCGGTGCTGGGGCGGATCGGCCTGGGCTGCATCCTGCCATCGCTGACGCTGGGTGCGATGCGCGGCGTGGACTTCACGCTGATCGCACAGGGTTCGAGCTGCATCAACTTCCTGCGGCAGCTGGGCGGGGCCATCGGCGTGAGCCTGGCGGGCGTGGGGTTGCAGTGGCGCCTGGCCGAGCATGGCGCGTTGCTGGGCCAGGCCGGCGACACTGTAGTCCAGGCGGCGCGCATCCGCGCCTTCGACGAAACCTTCCTGGCGGTGGGCGTGGTGATTGCCAGCGCGATGCTGGCGGCCTGGCGGATCCGCCCGCGCCCGGTGCCGGCGGCCTGAGGCCACCGGCCCGCCACCGTTCAGCTGGCCGCGCCGCTGCGCAGTTCCTCCACCAGCGTGATGTATTGCTCCATCGCCTGTTCGCGCGCGGTGCCGCGCAGCGCTTCCCACGCTTCAAACTTGTAGCGGCCGACAAAATCGGTCATGCCGGGCTTGTCGCCGTGGGCGTCGCCTTCGCTGCCTTGCTTGAACAGGGCGTACAGGCGCAGCAGGGACATATTGCTGGGGCGCTCGCTCAGTTGCTTGACGTCGATCTGGGCCTGTTCGAAGCGTGCCTGCAGGTCGCTCATGGGATTCCTCCGTGTGGACTGTCTGGATTGCGAAAATGCAGCCCGATGATAGCCGTCCCGCACGGCCGCGCCGTCCGTATAAAACCGAAGAAGCCCTCGATTCCGGGCCCAACGGATACAATCGCGCCATGTCCTGGATTCTTGCTGTTGAAACTTCTACGGAGTGGTGCTCGGTCGCGCTCGGACGCGCGGCAGGCGCCGGCATCGAGTGCCTGGTGCGCCATGAGCACACCGGCGCACGCTCGTCGGGGCGCGTGCTGCCGGCCGCCGGGGAATTGCTGGCCGAGGCCGGCATCGCGCTGGCCGATTGCGCGGCCATTGCCTTTGGGGCCGGCCCGGGCTCGTTCACCGGCCTGCGCACCGCCTGCGGCGTGGCGCAGGGGCTGGCGTTCGGCGCCGGGCTGCCGGTGGTGCCGGTCAATACCCTGATGACCTGTGCCGAGCGCGCCCGCGCCGCCACGCCGGCGCTGCCGGACGATACCGCGGTGCTGGTGGCGCTCGATGCGCGCATGGATGAGGCCTATGCCGCGTCGTTCCGCTGGGACGCCGCCGCGCAGGAGTGGACGGCAATCACGCCGATGCAGGTCAGCGCGCCGGAAACCGTGGCGTTGCCCGATGGCGCGTTCTGGCTGGCCGGCAATGCGTCGACGGTGTTCGGCGAGCGGCTGGCCGGCTTGGCCCGCGCCGCCCACGTGCTGCCCGAGGCGATGCCCCATGCGCAGCCGATGGTAGCCATCGCGCTGCGCGCGCTGGCGCGCGGCGAGGCCATCGACGCCGACCAGGCCATGCCGCTCTACCTGCGCGACAAGGTCGCGCAGACCATCGCCGAACGCGAAGCCGTCGCGGCGGCGCGCACCGCGGCCCAGCCGGGGAAGGCATCGTGAGCGCCGCCTATCCCCTCGAAGACCGCCATGACTGGCCCGCGGTACCGGCGATGCCAGTGCTGCCGGACGGCTGGTCGCTGGGGCGCATGACTGCGCTGGACCTGCAAGCGGTAGCAGGCATCGAGGCCCGCGCCTACAGCCACCCCTGGACCCGCGGCAACTTCGAGAACTCGGTCAAGTCCGGGCATCTGGGGCTGACGCTGCGCGATCCGGCGGGCACGCTGGTGGCCTACGCCGTGCTGATGCCGGTGGTCGATGAAATGCACCTGCTCAATATCACCGTCGAACCGCAGCGCCAGCGCCAGGGGTTGGGGCGGCTGATGCTCGCGGTGGTGCTGGCGACCTCGCACGCGCACCGCATCCACACCATGCTGCTGGAAGTGCGGCCCTCCAATACCGGCGCGATCGCGCTGTACCAGGCGGCCGGGTTTGCCGAGATCGGGCGCCGCAAGGGCTATTACCCGGCGCCCGGCGGCAAGCGCGAAGACGCGCTGGTGCTGCGCCGCGCCTGGCCGGCGCAGGATGCCGCCAATGAAGGCACGGAGGGGCAGGCATGAACCGCCGTGCGCAGTTCCTCGAGGTGCTGGGGATCGCCACCGAATGGGTCCCGCGCGAGCGCAACGACGCACCGGCAGAGGCGGTGCCCGCCATGGCCACGGCGCCGGTCGCGCAGGCGCCTGCAGCCGTAACGGCTGCTCCGGTGGCACCGGTTGCGGCGGTGATTGCCGATGTCGCGGAGCCCGTGTCGGCGCGCGCGATGCAGCCTCAAGCCCCGGCCCCCGCCATACCTTCGCTGGTTCCCGCCGGGCCGGCGCCGGGCTCGGTGCAGGCCGACCGCGAAGCCGCCATCGCCACCATGGACTGGGCGGCGCTGGGTGCCGCCGTGGCCGGCTGCACCGCCTGCGGGCTGTGCCAGACCCGCACCCATACCGTCTTCGGCGTGGGTGACCGCCAGGCGGAATGGATGCTGGTCGGCGAAGCCCCCGGCGAGAACGAAGACCTGCAGGGCGAGCCGTTCGTCGGCCAGGCCGGCAAGCTGCTCGACAACATGCTTGGCGCGCTCGGGCTGGCGCGCGGGCGCAATGTGTTCATCGCCAACGTGCTCAAGTGCCGCCCGCCCGGCAACCGCAACCCGGAGCCTGAAGAGGTGGCGCAGTGCGAGCCCTTCCTGCGCCGGCAGATTGCGCTGGTCAGGCCCCGCGTGATCGTGGTGCTGGGCCGCTTCGCGGCGCAGACATTGCTGCGCACCACCACGCCCATCGGCAAGCTGCGCGGCACCGTGCATGCGTACGAAGGCATCCCCGTGGTGGTGACCTACCACCCCGCCTATCTGCTGCGCACCCTGACCGACAAGGCGCGCGCCTGGGAAGACTTGTGCCTGGCCCGGGAGGTCCATGACCGTGCGGGAGCTGGGGCCTGATCTTTCCCTGACCCGCGGCGGCGACGGCCCTGGGCCGTCGGGCGCGCCGCTGTGGCGCCGTGCCGCGTCGGCACGCGCGCGCGACCTGGCCTGGACCACGCTGTCGCCGCCGCTGCTGGGCGTGGTGCCAGGCGCCGCGCTGGCGCGCTGGCCGGCCGGCACCCGCGAGGCCTGGCAGCACTGGCTCGAAGGCGCCGATCCCGCCACGCTGCCCGCCACCATCGACGAACTGGCCGACGGCCACGCCGCGTTCCCCGCCGATGCCGACCACGACCCCGCCAACCGCAGCCTGCGCCTGGGCCGGCATGCCGAGCGGCTGCTGCATTTTGCCTTGCGGCATATGCAGGGGCTGTCGCTGCTGGCGGCCAACGTGCCGGTGCGGCGTGCCGGCAAGCACGGCGTGCGCACGCTGGGCGAACTGGATTTCGTCTGGCGCGACCTGGCCTCGGGCGCGGTGGTCCACTGGGAGATGGCGGCCAAGTTCTACCTGATGGCGGCGGGCGGCCACCAACCGCCGCGGGCGCAGGATTTCGTCGGCCCGAACCTGGTCGACCGCCTCGGCGACAAGCTCGGCCATATCGTGCATCGCCAGCTGCCGCTGGGACATACCGCCGAGGCGCGGGCCGCGCTGGGCCATACCGTGGACCGCAGCGAGGTCTACCTGCTGGGCTGGCTGTTCTATCGCGACGGCCAGGTGCCGGCCGGGCTGGAGACACTGGGCATTGCACCGGACCACTTGCACGGCTGGTGGTCCACGCTCGATACCTGGGCCGCGCGCGCCGCTGCACGCCCGGGCATGCGCTGGTGCCGCCTGCCGCGTACCGGGTGGCTGTCGGGGGCGCTGGTGCCCGATTCCGGCACGGCCGACGCCGGCGCGCTGCAAGCAATGCTGGCGCAGCGCTTTGCCGATCCGCGCCATGACCACGGCTGGCGCCGCGAGTCGCCGGTGATGCTGTGCGAACTGGAACCGGCCGGCCCGCAGGCGCCGGGCTGGTGGCGCGAATGCTCGCGCGGGTTCGTGGTACCGCCGGGGTGGCAGGAGCGCGCGCTGGCGCGCACCGGGGAACCGCCGCGGGCCGGGCCGCAAGGCGGGCAGGACGACGCCTGAGCTGGCCTTGCCGCCGCTGGCGCGGGCCGCGTCGCGACGGTGTTAGTGGTGCTTGTCCTCGCCGATCATCGCCAGCGAGTTGAAGGTGCGTACGTTGTACTTGTGCAGCTTGAGCACCAGCGCCATGGTCACGCAGATAAACAGGCCCAGCGCAATGATGACCACGCCGATCGGCACGTTCAGCTTGATCAGCAGCGCGTACAGGCACAGCATCAGCAGCACCGAGACGTTCTCATTGAAGTTCTGCACCGCGATCGAGTGCCCGGCCGACAGCAGCACATGGCCGCGGTGCTGCAGCAGCGCGTTCATCGGCACCACGAAATAGCCCGACATGGCGCCCACCAGCATCAGGAACACGTAGGCGATGGCCATGTACAGCGGCATGTGCAGGCCCAGCACGTCGAGCGTGACCTGCGGCATCGCGTCCTTGGTGTAGAACGCCATCAGCATCACGGTGGCGCCCATTGCCACGCCGAAGGGCAGCACCGACAGCGATTTGCGCAGCGGAATGCGCGCCGCCGCCAGGATTGCGCCGACCGCCACGCCCACGGCCACCACGGCTTGCAGCAACGCACCCTGGGACAGGTTCAGCCCCAGGGATTTCTCGGCCCACTTCAGCACGATGAACTGCAGCGTCGCGCCCACGCCCCAGAACAGGGTGGTCACCGCCAGCGAGATCTGGCCCAGCTTGTCGCGCCACAGCCCCAGGAAGCAGTCGCCGAACTCGGCGATCAGCTTGATCGGGTTCTTTTCCTGCGCCGGATAGCGGGCACCGGTGTCGGGAATGAACACGTTGAAGACGGAAGCGATCACGTAGAACAGCATGATCACCACCATCGCGGCCTCGGCCGGGGTGTCGATGCCGGTATTGATAAACGGCACGTCCAGGCGCAGCAGCAGGCTCGAGACATGCACCGAGATCAGCGCACCTCCCACCACCGTGCCCAGGATGATAGAACCCACCGTCAGGCCCTCGATCCAGCCGTTGGCCAGCACCAGCTTTTCAGGGGGCAGCAGCTCGGTCAGGATGCCGTACTTGGCGGGCGAATACGCCGCCGCACCGAAGCCGACTACGCCGTAGGCCAGCAGCGGATGCAGCCCGAACATCATGATGGCGCAGCCGACCACCTTGATGGCGTTGGTGATGAGCATCACCCGCCCCTTGGGCATCGAATCGGCGAAGGCGCCGACGAAGGCGGCAAGAATGACGTAGGAGAGAACGAAGAACAGCTTGAGCAGCGGGGTCATCCACTGCGGGGAATGCAATTCGGTGAGAAGGGCGATGGCGGCGATCAGTAAGGCATTGTCGGCCAGCGAGGAAAAAAACTGCGCGGCCATGATGGTGTAAAAACCCTTCTTCATGCTGTCGACTTTCTCTCCATCGCGCGCTCCATTCAGGTTGGCCAGGCTGGTGCCGGCCGCAGAGGCCATGGTTTGCAAGGAACCTTGTGCCGCGGCCGTGTCGAATTGTGTCGTAGGTGCTGCGCTGCGGCGCCGTGAGGCCTGCCTGACAGTCATTGACATAATGCTTCGCTTTTAGAACATGGCCGGAGCGTCCGGCTTTATATCACGAAAACATGACATTCCCGAACCCCGGCAACGGCTCTTTTTGACAGCAAATTGCCCTGCCGATTCCCCGATGACCCCCGGCAACCGCATCCGGATGTGTTCAAATAACGGCTGCCACCGCGGCCCGCCGGACCGGTCTTTCCCTGATCCGGTGTGCGCCCGGCAAGATATGGTGACTGGGATACCTGAGGGTGCCAATTGCGGGCATCCCGCATATCAGTCGCCGCAACGTGCTGCGGCACACCGACAGGTGACGTTTGCGCCATCGATACTGAGACAGAGCCGTCCCTCCAGCCTGTGCCATGCGTGTTTGCCGCCCCGCGCCGCTGCCGGCCTGTCCGCTACCCTGATGTGACCTCCATGCCAAGACCGATCCAAGCCGTCATCCACCAACCCGCACTGGCCAACAATCTCGACGTGATCCGCCGCAAGGCATCCCACTCTCGCGTCTGGGCGGTGGTCAAGGCCAACGCCTACGGCCATGGCATCCGCCGCGTCTTTGCCGCGCTGCGCGGTGCCGACGGCTTCGGCCTGCTGGACCTGAATGAAGCCGTGCTGCTGCGCGACCTCGGCTGGCAGGGCCCGATCCTGCTGCTGGAGGGCTTCTTCCAGCCCCAGGACATTGCCTTGATCGAGCAATACCGGCTGACCACCGCGATCCACTGCGACGAGCAGCTGCGCATGCTTGAGAGCGCGCGCCCGAAGGGCCCGCTGGCGATCCAGCTCAAGCTCAATACCGGCATGAACCGGCTCGGCTTCCATCCGGCGGCATATCGCACGGCCTGGGAGCGGGCGCGCGCCATGCCCTGCGTGGGCAGCATCGTCCATATGACGCATTTTTCCGATGCGGATGGCCCGCGCGGCATCGCCCACCAGGTGGAGGCGTTCGACGCCGCCACGGCCAACCTGCCGGGCGAGGCCAGCCTGGCGAATTCCGCCGCGGTGCTGTGGCACCCGCAGGCGCACCGCGCGTGGGTGCGCCCCGGCATCATCCTGTACGGCGCCTCGCCCACCGGGCGCGATGCCGATCTTGCCGGCACCGGACTGCAGCCGGCCATGTCGTTGCACAGCGAGCTGATCTCGGTGCAGGACCTGCAGCCGGGCGATACCGTCGGCTATGGCTCCCTGTTCACCGCGGAGCGGCCGATGCGCATCGGCGTGGTGGCGTGCGGCTATGCCGACGGCTACCCGCGCCATGCGTCGGGCTGGGGCGAGCAGCGCGCCCCGGTGCTGGTCGACGGGGTGCGCACCGAGCTGGTCGGGCGCGTGTCGATGGACATGCTGTGCGTGGACCTGACGCCATGCCCGAAGGCCCGCGTCGGCAGCCCCGTCACGCTGTGGGGCCAGGGCCTGCCGATCGACGAAGTGGCGCAGGCCAGCGGCACGGTCGGCTACGAGCTGATGTGCGCGCTGGCGCCGCGCGTGCCGACCACGGTGGCGACCATTACGGCATCGGACAGCGCCGCGCCCGTGGTGGCCTGATCCGCGGCGCGGGTGCGGGCCCAGGCCGGCCCGGTTACGATCTGCGGGCATCCCCGCCACCTTCCGCGGGCCGGGTCAATTTGGACCCGGCTCGTTTCATTATGCAAGGACCTCCGTTGGCCAAGAGCAAGACTGTCTATACCTGTACCGAATGCGGCGGCACCACGCCGCGCTGGGCCGGCCAGTGCCCGCATTGCCAGCAGTGGAACACGCTGGTGGAGACCGTGGCGGAATCCGCGGCCAACAAGCGCTTCCAGCCGCTGGCGGCGTCGGCCACGGTGCGCAAGCTGGCGGAGATCGAGGCGGCCGACGTGCCGCGCTTTTCCAGCGGCATCGATGAATTCGACCGGGTACTGGGCGGCGGCCTGGTGTCGGGCGGGGTGGTGCTGATTGGCGGCGATCCCGGTATCGGCAAGTCCACGCTGCTGCTGCAGGCGCTGGCCAACCTGGCCGGACAGCGCCGCGTGCTCTATGTCAGCGGCGAGGAATCGGGCGCGCAGATCGCGCTGCGCGCGCAGCGCCTGGGCGTGGAAAGCCCGTCGCTGGGGCTGCTGGCGGAAATCCAGCTGGAGAAGATCCAGGCCACGCTGGAAGTGGAAAAGCCCGAAGTGGCGGTGATCGATTCGATCCAGACCCTGTATTCCGAGGCGCTGACCTCGGCGCCCGGGTCGGTGGCGCAGGTGCGCGAATGCGCGGCGCAGCTGACGCGCATTGCCAAGAGCAGCGGCATCACCATCATCCTGGTCGGCCACGTGACCAAGGAGGGCAGCCTGGCGGGCCCGCGCGTGCTGGAGCATATCGTCGACACGGTGCTGTATTTCGAGGGCGATACCCATTCGTCGCACCGGCTGATCCGCGCCTTCAAGAACCGCTTCGGCGCGGTCAACGAGCTGGGCGTTTTTGCGATGACCGAGCGCGGCCTGCGCGGCATCAGCAATCCGTCCGCGCTGTTCCTGTCGCACCATGAAGAGACCGTGCCGGGCTCGTGCGTGCTGGTGACGCAGGAAGGCACGCGGCCGCTGCTGGTCGAGATCCAGGCGCTGGTCGATACCGCCCACGTGCCCAATCCGCGCCGGCTGGCGGTGGGGCTGGAGCAGAACCGGCTGGCCTTGCTGCTGGCGGTGCTGCACCGGCACGCGGGCGTTGCCTGCTTCGACCAGGACGTGTTCCTGAATGCGGTGGGCGGGGTCAAGATCACCGAACCCGCCGCCGACCTGGCGGTGCTGCTGTCGATCCACTCGTCGATGCGCAACAAGCCGCTGCCGCGCGGCCTGGTGGTGTTCGGCGAAGTGGGCCTGGCGGGCGAAATCCGGCCCAGCCCGCGCGGGCAGGAACGCCTGAAGGAAGCGGCCAAGCTGGGCTTTACGCTGGCCGTGATCCCCAAGGCCAACGCGCCCAAGCAGAAGATCGACGGGCTCGAGGTGATCGCGGTGGAGCGCATCGAGCAGGCCATCGACCGCGTGCGGCATCTGGAGTGAGCCATGGACTCCGGCATCGCCTTCCAGACCGGCCGGTTGCGGCTGCGCCAATGGCGCGATGAAGACTATGCGCCGTTTGCCGCGCTCAATGCCGATGCGCAGGTGATGCGCTATTTCCCGGCACCCCTCAGCCGCGCCGAAAGCGATGCGATGGCCGGGCGCTGCCGTAGCCTGATCGCGGACAAGGGTTGGGGCGTCTGGGTCGTCGAACGCATGGCGGACCATGCCTTCCTCGGCTTTGTCGGACTGCACGAGCCGGCCGCCGTGTTGCCGTTCGCGCCGTGCGTGGAGATCGCCTGGCGGCTGGCGCGGCAGGCCTGGGGCCAGGGCTACGCCACCGAGGCGGCGCGCGGCGCGCTCGCCTATGGCTTCGGCCGCCTGGCGCTGGAAGAGATCGTCGCCTTCACCACGCTTGCCAATACCCGCTCGCGCGCGGTGATGGAACGGCTCGGTATGCGCCAGGATGCCGAGGGCTTCGACCATCCCGCATTGCCGCCGGGACACCCCTTGCGGCCGCATTGCCTGTACCGCTTGCCGCGCGCGACGTGGCTGGCAACGGGCGCCTGATGTCCCTGCGTCAATCCGCCACGGGCGAGGGGCCTTGCGCCGCATGTGGCGCCACGGGCAGGCGCGGCAAAATCGGTAATAATGCGCAGCAACGCCGCGCCCTCCACTGACGGCAACGATTACCGGATCACCTGAGTTCCCATGATGCAAGCCAATTCCCGCGCGTACTTCCTGCTGATTGCCATCGTCTCCTTCGCCCTGGTCGGCGTTGCGCTCTACCTGCAGTTTGAAAAGGGCTACCAGCCTTGTCCGCTCTGCGTGATGCAGCGCTTCGCTTTTGTCGGCATCGGCATCTTCGCGTTGCTGGCCGCGGTGGCGCAGAACACGCGCTCGCTGTGGCAGGGCCTGGGCATGCTGTCCGGCATCGCCGGCATCGCGGTGGCGGTCTACCACGTGTCGCTGCTGCTCAACCCCAAGGCATCGTGCGGCATCGATCCGCTCGAGAACTGGGTCAATGCGCTGCCTACCGCCAAGGTGCTGCCGCAGGTGTTCTATGCCGATGGCCTGTGCACCGCGCCGCTGCCGCCGGTGCTGGGGCTGTCGGTGCCGGCATGGTCGCTGATCTGGCTGTTTATCCTGACGCTGACGCTGGCGGTGGGGTTGATCCGGAGGGAGAAGAATTTCCGCTGAGCGGTAAGGCAAGCAAAGAACCGGTGCTGAGGCGCCGGTTTTTATTTGCTGTCGCGAACGTTCAAGTCCCGTGGGTGTGCTCCCCTCTCCCGCATGCGGGAGAGGGGCAGGGGGTGAGGGCAGGCGCTGGCATACCGACCAACTTCGCTTCGTGGATGCTCCGGCCCTCACCCCCACCCCTCTCCCACTTCGCGGGAGAGGGGAGCGTCTGCGCGTGGTGTCGGGGTTTGCCGGCGCTATTGGCGTTGAGGCCGACCCTCAAGCAATCTGCTCGATCTGCTCCTGCAGTTCCAGCCACTTCTCTTCCAGCGTTTCCAGCTCGCCATTGACCTCGCCCTGGCGCTTCAGCATCTCCATCAGCTTCGCCTTGTTGGCCTCGGCGTAGCTGCTTTCATCGGCCATGAACTGGTCGATCTCGACCCTGGCGGCTTGCAACACCGCCATGCGCTTTTCCACCTTTTCCAGTTCCTTCGCCAGCGGCTTGCGCAGCGCCGACAGCCGCTGGCGCTCGTCAGCCTCGGCGCGGCGCTGGTCCTTGCGGTTGGGCGCCGCGGCGGCATCGCCGGCATTGTCGGCGAGATGCGCGGCGGTGGCGGCGTTGCGCTTGGCCGCGGCCTGCTGCAGCAGCCAGTCGCGGTAGTCGTCGAGGTCGCCGTCGAACGGCCGGATGGTGCCGTCGGCTACCAGCAGGAACTGGTCGGCGGTGGCGCGCAGCAGGTGACGGTCGTGCGAGACCAGGATCAGCGTGCCTTCGAACTGCGCCAGCGCCATGGTCAGCGCCTCGCGGGTATCGAGGTCGAGGTGGTTGGTCGGCTCGTCGAGCAGCAGCAGGTTGGGCTTCTGCCAGACGATCAGCGCCAGCGCCAGCCGCGCTTTCTCGCCGCCCGAGAACGGTTCGATCGGCGCGGTGGCCATGTCGCCGCGGAAGTTGAAACTGCCGAGGAAGTCGCGCAGTTCCTGTTCGCGGGTGTCGGGGGCGAGCCGGGCCAGGTGCTGCAGCGCGGAGTCGTGATCGCGCAGCGTTTCCAGCTGGTGCTGGGCGAAGTAGCCGATCTGCAGGCCCTTGCCCAGCCGCAGGTTGCCCTTGAGCGGGTCCTGCGTGCCGGCCAGGGTCTTGACCAGCGTCGACTTGCCCTGGCCGTTCGCGCCCAGCAGGCCGATGCGCTGGCCGTTCTGGATCGACAGCGCCAGGTTGTGCAGGATGGTAACCGGAGGCTCGGCTTCGGCGTAGCCGCAGTCGACGCCGTCGAGCACCATCATCGGGTTGGGCGCGGCATCGGGCTCGCGGAACTCGAAGGCAAAGCCGGCGGCGACATGCACCGGCGCGAGTCGCTCCATCTTCTCCAGCGCCTTGACCCGGCTCTGCGCCTGGCGCGCCTTGGTCGCCTTGGCCTTGAAGCGCGTGATGAACGATTCCAGGTGCGCGATTTCCTTCTGCTGGCGCGCGTAGGCTGACTGCTGCTGCGCCATCTGCTGCAGCCGCAAGGTCTCGAACAGCGTGTAGTTGCCGCCGTAGCGGCGCAACTGCTGGTTCTCGATATGCACGGTGACATTGCAGATCGCGTCGAGGAATTCGCGGTCGTGCGAAATCATCACCAGGGTGCCGGGGTAGCGCGCCAGCCAGTCTTCCAGCCAGACGATGGCGTCCAGGTCCAGGTGGTTGGTCGGTTCGTCGAGCAGCAGCAGGTCCGACGGGCACATCAGCGCCTGCGCCAGGTTCAGGCGCATGCGCCAGCCGCCCGAGAATGACGCCACCGGCTGCGACACCTGCGCCAGCGTGAAGCCCAGGCCCAGCAGCAGGGCCTCGGCGCGCGCCGGGGCGGTGTAGCCGTCGGCGTCGGCATAGGCGGCGTGGGCTTCGCCTTCGTCGCTGCCGTCGCCGCTGGCCTGTGCGGCGGCAATGGCGGCCTCGATCTCGCGCAGTCGGGTGTCGCCATCGATCACGTAGTCGACCGCGGTGCGGCTGACCGCCGGCGTTTCCTGCGCCACGTGGGCGACGCGCCACTGCGCCGGCACGCTGACATCGCCCCCATCCGGATGCAATTCGCCGCGCAGCAGCGCGAACAGCGTCGACTTGCCGCTGCCGTTGGCGCCGACGAGGCCCACGCGCTCGCCCGGGTTGAGCGTCACGCTGGTGTGGTCGAACAGCACCTTGGTGCCGCGCTGAAGGACAAGCTGGTCGATTCGGATCACGAGAGGGGAAATGCCTGAGTGAAAAACAGAAAAAGCGCCGGGAAACGCGGCCCGCGGCCGGGTCTGAGGCGCTGGCCCGCATTGTAGCGTTTCCGGTGCGCGGCACGCCGTGCCGGTGCAAAACCGCGGCAAGGCCGGTGCCAGCGTGCACCGCGAATGGGCTGGCGACAGGTGCAAATCTAGGGATTACCCTTGGTCTGGCAAAACTCTATTTTCTTGGAAGGCGGTTGCGTGTAAATTCATTTTCACAAAGCGGCGCCGGACCCGACGCCGCCCTGACCAAGCGCTTCCACCATGCCCACCGGCCATTCGATCTCCGACCGCATTGCACGCAGCCTGCCGGCACTGACGCCGGCGCACCGCCGCATGGCGGAATACGTGCTCGCCAATCTGTTCCGCGCGGCGACCATGCGCATCGACGAATTTGCCGCGGCGGTGGAAGTGTCGGTAGCGACGGCCAACCGCTTCGCGCGCGCGCTCGGGTTTGACGGCTATCCGCAGTTCCGGGCGGAGCTGGTGCGCGGCTTCGAAGCCACGCTGGCGCCGGTGGAACGGCTGCGCAGCGAACTCGAGCGGCCCGCCACCGCCGCCGAGGTCTTCGCGGCCTCGCTCGAAGATGCCGCGGCCAATGCCGAAGCGACACGGCGCGGCATCGACCCGGGCTCGTGCGAGCGCGCGGTGGCGGCGATCCTCGCCGCGCAGCGTGTCTACGTGGCCGGCTTCGGCGCCAGCGGTTTCCTCGCGGGCCTGCTGCAGCACGGGCTGGAAATGCATTGCCGCATGGTGACCTCGGTGGCCGGCGCGGGCGGCGCCTCGCATGCGGCGCGGCAGCTGTTCAAGCTGCAGCCAAGCGACCTGCTGATCGTGATTGCCTTTCCGCGCTACGTCACCGACACCATCGAGCTGGCCCAGCGCGCCAAGTTGCGCGGCGGGCAGGTGCTGGCGCTGACCGACGGGCCCACCTCGCCGCTGGCGCCGCTGGCCGATATCGCGCTGTACGCGCAGGCCGGCAACCGGCTGTCGGCCAACTCCGATGCCACCGTGCTGGCGCTGATCGAAGCGCTGTGCGGCGCGGTGGCGCACCGGGCCGAACGACCGGTCAAGGCCGCCGCCGAAATGACCGAATTCCTGTTGCCGTGGCTGTATGGCGCTCCCGATGCCGAGGCGGCGCGCGGGCCCGCGCCGATGGCCGCGGCCTCCACCGAACCCGGGACCGGCGCCAGGCGCGGCCGGTCGACCCACACACGCAAGTCCTGAACCTCCTTATGCAAGCAGCTGTCATTGCCATCCACGGCGGCGCCGGCACCATCACCCGCGCGGCGATGGATGCGGCCCGCGAACGCGAGTACATCGAAGCGCTGCAACACGTGCTGCACGCCGGCCAGCGCATCCTGGCCGAGGGCGGCAGCGCGCTCGATGCCGTCACCGAAGCGGTGCGCCTGCTCGAAGAGTGCCCGCTGTTCAACGCCGGCAAGGGCGCGGTGCTGACCCATGCCGGCACCTATGAACTGGATGCGGCCGTGATGGACGGCGCCACCCGCGACGCCGGCGCGGTAGCCTGCGTCACGCGCCTGCGCAACCCGGTGCTGGCCGCGCGCGCGGTGCTCGACCACAGCGAACACGTGCTGTTTGCCGGTGCCGGCGCCGAGGCCTTCGCGCAGGCGCAAGGGCTGGAACTGGTGCCGCCCGGGTACTACTTCACCCAGGCGCGCCACGACCAGTGGCAGCGCGCGCGCGGCAATGCCGGCATGGCGCTGCTCGACCACGATGCCGCCGCGCTGGCCGCGCAGGACCAGGTCCGGGGCGCGGATCCGCTCGACCCTGACAGCAAGTTCGGTACCGTCGGCGCGGTCGCCTGCGACAGCCGCGGCAACCTCGCGGCGGCCACCTCCACCGGCGGCGTGACCAACAAGCAGGTGGGGCGCGTCGGCGATACCCCGCTGATCGGCGCCGGCTGCTATGCCGACGACGTGGCCGCCGTGTCCGCCACCGGCACCGGCGAGATGTTTATCCGCACCGTGGCCGCGCACGACGTCGCGGCGCAGATGCGCTATGCCGGCCTGCCGCTCGACGAAGCGGCGCGGCGCGTGGTGATGGAGAAGCTGCCCGCCATCGGCGGCCGCGGCGGCCTGATCGCGGTGGACCGCGCCGGCAACGTCACGCTGCCCTTCAACACCGAAGGCATGTACCGCGGTGTCGCCCGGGTGGGCGAGGCCGTGAACGTGTCGATCTACGGCTGACGCGCCGCGCCCCGGTCCGTCCCGCATCCCGCCATACAAGGAGTCCCCGTGGTCACTACCCCAGCGCCAGCGCGCGTTCCCGCATCCGGCATCGTCCTGCCGCCCGAGCGCGTGGTCCAGGTGGACGGGCTCGGCGTGCGCTTTGCCACGTCCGAGCGCACCGTCGAGGCCGTGCGCAACCTGTCCTTCCATGTCGACCGCGGCGAGACCCTCGCGGTGGTGGGCGAGTCGGGCTCGGGCAAGTCGGTGACCTCGCTGGCGCTGATGCGGCTGGTGGAGCATGGCGGCGGCAAGATCGCCAGCGGCAGCATGGCGCTGCGCCGGCGCGGCGGCGAGGTGATCGACCTGGCGCGCGCCGATAACGCGACGCTGCGCAGCGTGCGTGGCGCCGATGTGGCGATGATCTTCCAGGAGCCGATGACCTCGCTCAACCCGGTGTTCCCGGTGGGCGAGCAGATCGCCGAATCGATCCGGCTGCACCAGGGCAAGAGCCGCGCGGCGGCGCGCGCCGAGGCCTTGCGCATGCTGGAACTGGTGCGCATCCCGGAGGCGCGTCGCGTGCTCGAGCGTTATCCGCACCAGCTCTCCGGCGGCATGCGCCAGCGCGTGATGATCGCGATGGCGCTGTCGTGCAAGCCGGCGCTGCTGATTGCCGACGAGCCCACCACGGCGCTGGACGTGACCATCCAGGCCGAGATCCTGCAGTTGATCCGCGGCCTGCAGGCCGAGATGCACATGGGCGTGGTCTTCATCACCCACGACATGGGCGTGGTCGCCGAGGTGGCCGATCGCGTGCTGGTGATGTACCGCGGCGAGAAGGTGGAGGAGGGCACCTCGGACGACGTGTTCCGCGCGCCGGCCCATCCGTATACGCGCGCGCTGCTGTCGGCGGTGCCGCGCCTGGGCGCCATGCGCGGCACCGACCTGCCGGCCAAGTTCCCGCTGCTGCGGCTGGACAGCGCCAGCCCCGAGCAGGCCGCGCCGCAGGATACGGTGGCACCCGGCGTCGCGCCGATCCTGCGCGTGCAGGACCTGGTGACGCGCTTCGACGTGCCCGGCGGCCTGTTCGGCCGCGTCACGCGGCGCGTGCATGCGGTGGAGCAGGTCAGCTTCGACCTCTATCCCGGCGAGACGCTGGCGCTGGTGGGCGAATCCGGCTGCGGCAAGTCCACCACCGGCCGCTCGCTGCTGCGCCTGGTGGAAAGCCAGAGCGGCACCATCGAGTTCAACGGGCAGAACATCAGCAAGCTCGAGGGCGCGGCGCTGCAGACCCTGCGCCGCAATATCCAGTTCATCTTCCAGGACCCGTTCGCCTCGCTCGATCCGCGCGTGCCGGTGGGCTACTCGATCATGGAGCCGCTGCTGGTGCACAAGGTGGCCAGCGGCAAGGACGCCGAGCAGCGCGTGGCGTGGCTGCTCGACAAGGTCGGGCTGGACCCTTCGCATGCGGCACGCTACCCGCACGAGTTCTCCGGCGGCCAGCGCCAGCGTATCTGCATTGCGCGTGCCCTGGCGCTGAACCCCAAGGTGGTGGTGGCCGACGAGTCGGTGTCGGCGCTGGACGTATCGATCCAGGCGCAGATCGTCAACCTGATGCTGGACCTGCAGCGCGAGCTGGGCATCGCCTTCCTGTTCATCTCGCACGACATGGCGGTGGTGGAGCGCGTCAGCCATCGCGTGGCGGTGATGTACCTGGGCCAGATCGTCGAGATCGGCCCGCGCCGCGCGATCTTCGAGAACCCGCAGCACGCGTACACGAAGAAGCTGATGGCGGCGGTGCCGATCGCCGACCCGGCGCGGCGCCACCTGCGGCGCGAGCCGCTCAACGACGAAATTCCCAGCCCGATCCGCGCGGTCGGCGACGAGCCGGTGGTGCAGCCGCTGGTGCCGGTCGCCGGCAGCGGGGCGCTCGGCCACTATGTCGCCCGGCATGCTGTCGGCGGCGCCTATTGAAGTCCTCGAAGTCAAGCAGTTTCCAAGGAGATTCGACGATGTCTGCACGTATGGTTTCGCCCCGATGGATGGCCGGCGCCTTTGCCGCCGGCGCGCTCGGCATGCTGGCCGCGGCCCCGGCCTTTGCGGCCAAGGATGCGGTGATGGCGGTGGCTTCCACCTTCACCTCTCTCGATCCGTACGACTCGAACGACACGCTGTCGCAGGCAGTCGGCAAGACCTTCTACCAGGGGCTGTTCGGGCTGGACAAGGACATGAAGCTGGTCAACGTCCTGGCCGACAGCTACGAGGTCAGCAAGGACGGCCTGACTTACACGATCAAGCTGAAGAAGGGCGTCAAGTTCCACGACGGCACGACCTTCGATGCCGCCGCCGTCAAGGCCAACCTCGACCGCGTCACCAACCCGGCCAACAAGCTCAAGCGCTATACGCTGTTCAACCGCGTGGCCAAGACCGATGTGGTCGACGCCAGCACCGTCAAGGTCACGCTGAAGGAGCCGTTCTCGCCGTTCATCAACGTGCTGGCGCATCCTTCGGCGGTGATGATCTCGCCGGCCGCGCTGCAGAAGTACGGCAAGGACATTGCCTTCCATCCGGTCGGCACCGGTCCGTTCGAGTTCGTCGAATGGAAGCAGCCCGACCACCTGAAGGGCAAGAAGTTCGCCGGCTTCTGGAAGACCGGCTACCCGAAGATCGACACCATCACGTGGAAGCCGGTGGTGGACAACAACACCCGCGCCGCAATCATGCAGACCGGCGAGGCCGACTTCGCCTTCAGCATTCCGTTCGAGCAGGCCGCGGTGCTGAAGAACAGCCCGAAAGTCGATCTGATTGCGTCCCCATCGATCATCCAGCGCTACCTGAGCCTGAACACGACGGTCAAGCCGTTCAACGACCCCAAGGTGCGCCAGGCGATCAACTACGCCATCAACAAGGAAGCACTGGCCAAGGTGGCTTTCGCAGGCTATGCCGTGCCGGCCGAGGGCGTGGTGCCGCCGGGCGTCGACTATGCCGAGAAGCTGGGCCCGTGGCCGTATGACCCGGCCAAGGCGCGCGCGCTGCTGAAGGAAGCCGGCTATCCCAACGGCTTCGAGACCACGCTCTGGTCGGCCTATAACCACACCACGGCGCAGAAGGTGATCCAGTTCGTGCAGCAGCAACTGCAGCAGGTGGGCATCAAGGCCTCGGTGCAGGCGCTCGAAGCGGGCCAGCGCGTAGAAAAGGTCGAAAGCGTGCCGAAGCCCGAAGACGCCGGCGTGCGCATCTACTACGTGGGCTGGTCGTCGTCGACCGGTGAATCGGATTGGGCGCTGCGTCCGCTGCTGGCTTCGGAATCGATGCCGCCCAAGCTGCTGAACACCGCCTACTACAAGAACGACCAGGTCGATGCCGATATCGCCGGCGCGCTGCGCACTACCGACCGCGGCGAGAAGGCCAAGCTGTACAAGGACGCGCAGGAGCGTATCTGGAAGGACGCGCCGTGGGCGTTCCTGGTGACGGAGAAGGTGCTGTTCGCGCGCAGCAAGCGGTTGAGCGGGGCGTACGTGATGCCGGACGGGTCGTTCAATTTTGATGAGATTGATATCAAGCAGTGATGGAGCAGGTGGGAGGCCGGGACTTCGTTGACGCTCCCGCCCTCTCCCCCGGGGAACAAACAGCGGGCGGTTTTGAGTCGCGAGGGTTTCTCCTCTCTCCCTCCGGGAGAGGGGCGGGGGAGAGGGCAGGCGCTTGCAGTAGCGATGCGCCCGATCCGCGCAACCGCGCCATCCCATCCAACGAGCAGTAAGCAGTAAAGCAGTAAGCCGAGAGCGGCCGCCTGCCTCGCGACGCGGGGTTCGCAGGCGGGCGGCCCGCGGCCTTTCTTCATGGTGTGTGATGCTGAACTACTTCCTCAAACGCGTGCTGGGCGTGATTCCCACGCTGCTGATCGTGGCCGTGCTGGTGTTCCTGTTCGTCCACCTGCTGCCGGGCGATCCCGCGCGGCTGGCGGCTGGCCCCGAGGCTGACTCGGCCACGGTCGAGCTGGTGCGCAAGGACCTGGGCCTGGACCGGCCCATGCACGAGCAGTTTGTCAACTTCTTCTCCAATGCGCTGCGCGGCGAGTTCGGCCATTCGCTGCGCACCAAGCGCCCGGTGAGCGAGGAGATCGGCGACCGCTTCATGCCGACGTTGCTGCTGACGGTGGCGTCGATGGCGTGGGCGGTGGTGTTCGGCATGGCGATCGGCATCGGCTCGGCGGTGTGGCGCAACCGCTGGCCGGACCGCTTCGGCATGACGCTGGCGGTTTCCGGGATTTCCTTCCCGGCCTTCGCGCTGGGCATGCTGCTGATGGAGGTGTTCTCGGTGCAGTTGGGCTGGCTGCCGTCGATCGGCGCCGAGACCTGGCAGCATTACGTGCTGCCGTCGGTCACGCTGGGCGCCGCGGTGGCGGCGGTGATGGCGCGCTTTACCCGCGCCTCCTTCGTCGAAGTCCTGCAGGAAGACTTTATCCGCACCGCGCGCGCCAAAGGCGTGCGCGAGACCCTGGTGGTGGCCAAGCACGGCCTGCGCAACGCCATGATCCCGGTGGTGACCATGATGGGCCTGCAGTTCGGCTTCCTGCTGGGCGGCTCGATTGTGGTCGAGAAGGTGTTCAACTGGCCGGGCCTGGGACGCCTGCTGGTCGATGCCGTCGAGATGCGCGACTACCCGGTGATCCAGGCCGAGGTGCTGCTGTTCTCGCTGGAATTCATCCTGATCAACCTGGTGGTGGACATGCTCTACACCGTGATCAATCCCACCATCCGCTACAAGTGAGGCCGGCATGACTGAGCTTTCCACGCCCGCCGCAGCGCAAGCGGCACCGGCTACCGCGCCCGAGGCGGTGCGCACGCCCTGGACCGAGTTCTGGCGCAAATTCCGCAAGCAGCACCTGGCGCTGGGCGCCGGCGCGTTCGTGCTGGTGCTGGTGGCGATCGCCATCGTCGCGCCGCATATCGTGCCGTACGACCCCGAGAACTTCTTCGACTACGACGCGCTCAACGCCGGCCCTTCGGCCGCGCACTGGATGGGCGTCGATTCGCTCGGGCGCGATATCTTCAGCCGCATCCTGGCCGGCACCCGCATCTCGCTGGCGGCGGGCTTCCTGTCGGTGATCATCGGCGCCGTGATCGGCACCGTGCTGGGCTTGCTGGCGGGCTACTACGAAGGCTGGTGGGACCGCATCGTGATGCGCATCTCCGACGTGCTGTTCGCCTTCCCCGGCATCCTGCTGGCGATCGGCATCGTCGCCATCCTCGGCAACGGCATGACCAACGTGATCTTCGCCGTGGCGATCTTCAGCATCCCGGCGTTCGCGCGGCTGGTGCGCGGCAATACGCTGATGCTCAAGCGGCTGACCTACGTCGAAGCGGCGCGCAGCATCGGCGCATCGGACTGGACCATCCTGATGCGCCATATCCTGCCGGGCACGATCTCGTCGATCGTGGTGTATTTCTCGATGCGGATCGGCACCTCGATCATCACCGCGGCCAGCCTGTCGTTCCTGGGCCTGGGCGCGCAGCCGCCCACGCCGGAATGGGGCGCGATGCTCAACGAGGCGCGCGCCGACATGGTGACCGCGCCACACGTGGCGATCTTCCCGAGCCTGGCGATCTTCCTGACCGTGCTGGCCTTCAACCTGCTGGGCGACGGGCTGCGCGACGCGCTCGATCCCAAGATCGACCGGCGCTGAAGCGATGGCTGCATCGATCCCCCGCATCGGCGCACTGGCCGCCGGGCCGCTGGACAGCATTGCTGACATCGCCGGCGTGACCGTCGGCCATTGCACGCTGGCCGACGCTGGCGTGCAGACCGGCGTCACCGTGATCCGCCCGCATGGCGGCGATCCTTACCGCGACAAGGTGCCCGCCGCGGCCACCGTGCTCAACGGCTTCGGCAAGAGCGTGGGGCTGGTGCAGGTGGACGAGCTGGGCGTGCTGGAAACGCCGGTGGCGTTGACCAACACCTTTGCCGTCGGTGCCGTCGCGCAGGCGCAGATCCGCGCCGCGGTGGCGGCCAATCCGGAAATCGGCCGCGCCTCGCCCACGGTCAATCCGCTGGTGTTCGAATGCAATGACGGCTACCTCAACGATATCCAGCGCATGGCGGTGGAAAGCAGCCACTACGACGCGGCGCTGGCCCGCACCGGGCAGGCCGTCGCGCAGGGCGCCGTGGGGGCGGGCCGCGGCATGTCGGCGTTCGGCGTCAAGGGCGGCATCGGCACGGCTTCGCGCGTGGTGGACGGCTACACCGTCGGCGCGCTGGTGCTGGCCAACTTCGGCACGCCGGATTCGTTGACCGTGGCCGGCCGGCTTGCCGGGCCGGAACTGGCACGCAGGCTGGCGCAGCCGGACAGCGCGGCGCAACCGGAAAAAGGCTCGATCATCATGGTCGTCGCCACCGACGCGCCGCTCGACGCGCGCCAGCTGCGCCGGCTGTCGCTGCGCGCGGGAGCAGGGCTGGCGCGCACCGGCTCCGTGTTCGGGCACGGCTCCGGCGATATCGCGCTCGCGTTCTCGACCGCGTACACCGTGCCCCACGACGCGGCATGCCCGATGCCGGCCGTCGCCATGCTGCATGAAACCCGTCTCGACCCGCTGTTCCGCGCCGCGGCCGACAGCGTCGAGCAAGCCATCGTGCATGCGCTGTGGCATGCCGCGCCGGTGCAGGGCCGCGACGGCCACGCGCGGCGCGCACTGCTGGACGTGATGCCAGAACTGGGCCGAACCGCCTGATGAAGATCCTTGTTTCCACCGATATCGAAGGCGTGGCCGGCGTGTTCCACGCCGAGCAGACGCGACCGGGCAATGGCGAATACGAACGCGCCCGCGCCTGGATGACCGGCGAAGCCAATGCCGCCATCGAAGGCGCCTTTGCCGGCGGCGCGGCCGAAGTGCTGGTCAACGATTCGCACGGCGGCTTCCGCAACCTGCTGCCGGACCAGCTCGACGCGCGCGCGCGGGTGGTGCTGGGCAAGCCGCGCTACCTGGGCATGATGGCCGGCGTCGAGGCCGGGGTCGACGGCGTGCTGATGATCGGCTACCACGGCCGCGCGCAGAGCCGCGGCGTGCTGGCGCACACCATCAACAGCGGCGCCTTTGCGCGGGTCTGGCTCAACGGCAAGGAGCTCGGCGAGGCCGGGCTGTACGCCGCGCTGGCCGGCGAGTTCAACGCGCCGGTGCTGATGGCCAGCGGCGACGACGTGTTCGTGCAGGAAACCCACGCGCTGATGCCGTGGGTGCGCTATGTCGAGACCAAGACCGCGGGCGGTTTCGGCAGCGGCACCTCGCTGTCGCCAACGGCCGCGCGCGCAGCCATTGCCGCGGCGGCAGCGGCCGCGGTGCGCGAGCGCGCGCAGGCGCAATGCCTGCGCATCGCCGCGCCGGTGGCCTGCACCCTGCAGGCACAGACGCCGGCGCACGCCGACCTGTTCTGCCAGTGGCCCGCGATGGAGCGGCGCGACGGCGTGACGCTGTCATTCCAGGCCGATTCGGTGCAGGCCGCGGTGCGCATGCTGAACTGCCTGTCGGCGATGTCGTTCATGCTGAAGTAGGCGCGGTGTGCCGGCGGCGCGCGCGGATCGGCGACAATGGCGGCTCGAGCAATACCCAGGCATTACCGCAACGCATGACCCAGGCACACGACGGGGGCTGGATCCCCGTACGCAAGGACTTCGTCGATCCGGCCACGCGCTGCCACGCGCGCGGCGCCAGCCGGCGCCATCACGGCTTTGCGGACGGGCAGGCTTATATCCTGCGCGATGCCGCCGGACATGAACATCCGTTTGGCGAGGACTGCGCCCGCGCCGCGGTGGCGCATCCGGCCCTGCTGCGGCAGGTGCCCGACTACACCGAACGCGACGTGGTGCCGCGCGCCGCGTTGCCGGAACTGCCGCCCCGCCCGCGCCGGCGCGACGCCGCGCAGGCCCAGGCGGCCGAGCGCGCCGCGGCGATCCGCTACCTGGTGCTGCGCATGGAGAAGGTGGCCGCGGTGCCGCGCGTGCAGCCGACCGTGCGCTTCCCGGCGCTCGACGAGGTGTATGCGCAGTACCTGCGCAGCGGCGACGTCGGCCTGGCGCAGGTGCGCCGCATCCTGGCGATCGAACGTAGCCCGTCCACGCCGGCGCGTCTGCGCGCGACCAACCTGCTCGATGTCTATACCGCCCATGTGAAGCTGGAACGGCTGATCGCGGCCTCCACCAGCGTGGACAACATCCGCTTCCTGCGCAGCCTGCATGACTGGCTGGCGCGGCACCTGGTGCTGACCGCCGGCCAGCTGGCAGCCGCCGGGATCGCGATGCACCCGCAGGCGTTTACCTCGACCGGCATCTGGGGGCCAGAGACCGGGCCGCCGCCGGCCCCGGCCAAGTTCCCGTCCGGCTCGCTGTTCTAGCCGCCGCGACTGGCGAGACCCGCGGATTTGGCGTCTAATGCCTGCATCGCATCCGCGGGTGACGCCATGAGCCATTTTTCTCGCAGCTACGCCGAAGCGCGCAAGACCTTCCTGGACGCCGCACGTACCGCGGGCGCCGCGCTGGCGCAGTTTCCGCATCCCACCAAGCGCGGCAGTGCCGGCGAAGACCTGGCGATCGACGTGGCGCTGGCCGGTGCGCCCGAGGCCCGCCGCTGCCTCATGGTGACCTCGGGCACGCACGGCGCCGAGGGCTTTGCCGGATCCGGCGCGCAGGTGGCGCTGCTGCACGACGCCGCGCTGCTTGCCGATTGCGCCGCGGCCGACACCAGCCTGCTGCTGGTGCATGCGATCAATCCCTATGGCTTCTCCCACCTGCGCCGGGTCAACGAGGACAACGTCGACCTGAACCGCAACTTCCTGGATTTCTCGCAGCCGCTGCCGCACAACGCAGCCTATGCCGAGATCGCGCCGCTACTGCTGCCGGCGCAATGGCCGCCGTCCGAGAGCGACCAGGCGCAACTGATGAAGGCGGTGGCCGAGCGCGGCATGGCGTGGTACCAGGCCGCCGTCAGCGGCGGCCAGTACCAGGACCCGGGCGGCATGTTCTACGGCGGCGACAAGGCCACCTGGAGCAACTACACGCTGTGCCGCATCCTGGCGCGCTTTGGCGCCGGGCGCGAGGCGCTGCGCTGGATCGACGTCCATACCGGGCTGGGGCCGTGGGGCTATGGCGAGCCCATCCACATGGGCCCGGACACGCCCGAATCGGTCACGCGCACGCGCGCGATCTGGGGCGAGCGGGTGACCTCGATCTACGATGGTTCATCGACTTCGGCCAACCTCACCGGACTGGCCTGGCATGCCGTGCCGCAGACACTGCCGACGGTGGACTACGCCGGCATCGCGCTGGAGTTCGGCACGCTGCCGGTGGGCGAGGTGCTGGACGCGCTGCGCGGCGACCACTGGCTGCACCTGCATCCGGAGGCCGACGAGAACCAGCGCTCGCTGGTGCGCCAGGCGATGTGGCGCGCCTTCTATGGCGATGCCGATGACTGGCGCGACGGCGTGGTGGCGCAGGTGACCGACGCGGTGCGGGACACCATCGCGTCGGCCTGAGCGGGCAGGTTTCTGGCTTCAGGCGCCATCTGGTATTGTCCGGGGCTTAGCGGTAGAGTGCTGAGCCAGGCACTGCTGCCGGGCCGTGGCCGGGCCATGACCGGATGTGCGACGGCCGGGCAGGCGCCGGACCAAGACGAACAACAAGACCAAGAACAAGACGGAAGCGGCCGCGGTCGGGCCAGGGCGTCGCGCCACCGGCGCCGTCCCGGGCAGCCGGGTATCCCCGCTTCCGGCATCAGCGCGGCAGGGAGGCCGGTGCGATGACGCTCTATGAACTGAAGCCCAGGTTCCAGGCCTGGCTGCGCCCCATGGTGCAAGACCTGGCGCAGCGCGGCGTGACCGCCAACCAGGTCACGCTGGCCGCCGCCGCCGGATCGCTGGCGGTCGGCGTGCTGGCCGCGCTGGGCATGCTGGTGGCCGAGACCCCGGCGCTGTTCCTGCTGTTCCCCCTGTGGTTGTTCGCGCGCATGGCGCTCAATGCCATCGACGGCATGCTGGCGCGCGAGCATGGCCAGCAGAGCGTGCTGGGCGCCTACCTGAACGAGCTTGGCGACATGGTTTCGGACCTGGCGCTGATCCTGCCGCTGGCTGCGCTGCCGGACTTCAGCCTGGGTCAGGTCGGCACCTTCGCGCTGCTGGCGCTGCTGGTCGAGGCCGCCGGGCTGATCGGGCCGCTGGCCGGGGCCAGCCGGCGCTATGACGGCCCGCTGGGCAAGAGCGACCGCGCCTTCGCGGTCGGCGCGATCGCGCTGTGGGCCGGCCTGGGGCTCGGCTTCGGTGCGGCCGCCAGCTGGTTGTGGCTGCTGCTGTCGCTGTTGTCGCTGGGCACGATGGCCAACCGGGTGCGCCGCGGCATTGCCGAGGCCGAGGCCCGCCTTGCGGAGTAGCGCGATGGACCGACTGTCGACCCGCCAGCCACTGCAGCGGCAATTCGAGACCCACGATGGCCAGGCGCTGTTCTATCGCCACTGGCCCGCCGTGGAGGGCCCGGCGCGCGGCGCCGTGGTGCTGTTCCACCGCGGCCACGAGCATTCCGGCCGGGTCGCCCACCTCGCCGACGAACTGAACCTGCCCGGCTACGACATCTTTGCCTGGGACGCGCGCGGCCACGGCAATTCGCCCGGCGAGCGCGGCTACAGCCCCAGCCTGGCCGATTCGGTGCGCGATATCCAGACCTTCACCGCCCATATCGCCGACGTCCACGGCATCCCGCTGGAACGCACCGCGGTAATCGCGCAAAGCGTCGGCGCGGTGCTGGCCGCGACCTGGGTGCATGACTACGCGCCGCCGATCCGCGCGCTGGTGCTGGCTTCGCCGGCGTTCAAGGTCAAGCTGTACGTGCCGTTTGCGCGGCCGGGCCTGAAGCTGATGCAGCGCCTGCGCGGCAAGTTCTTCGTCAACAGCTACGTCAAGGCCAGGTTCCTGACGCACGATCCCGAACGCATCGCCAGCTATGACAGCGATCCGCTGATCACGCGCGCGATCGCGGTCAATATCCTGCTGGACCTGTACGAGGCCGCCGAGCGCGTCGTCGCCGATGCCGCCGCGATCACGGTGCCGACGCAGCTGCTGATCTCCGGCGCCGACTGGGTCGTGCACCGCGGGCCGCAGGACCGCTTCTACGAGCGCCTGGGATCGCGCAGCAAGGAGCGCATCGTGCTGGACGGCTTCTACCACGACACGCTTGGCGAGCGCGAGCGCAAGCTGGCGGTCGATGCCGCGCGACGCTTTGTCCTGCAAGAATTCGACACGCCGTCGGCGCCGCGCTCGCTGCTCGACGCCGACCAGATCGGCCCGTTCCGCGAGGAATCGGACCGCCTCGGGTCGGCGCCGGGCGGGCTCGCCGCCTGGTACTGGCGCGCGGCGCGGGCCAACCTGAAGCTCGGCGGGATGCTGTCGGATGGCGTGCGGCTGGGCCATCAGACCGGCTTCGACTCCGGCTCGACGCTCGACTACGTTTACCGCAACACGCCGTCAGGGCGCGGCGCCCTGGGCCGGCTGGCCGACCGGCAATACCTGGACGCGATCGGCTGGCGCGGCATCCGCCAGCGCAAGGTCCACGCCGAGGCGCTGATTGCCGAGGCGGTGCGGCGATTGCGCGCCGCGGGCATGCCGGTGCGCATGGTCGATATCGCCGCCGGCCACGGGCGCTACGTGCTGGAAGCGCTGGGCGCGCTGGAGGGCGGCGCGGCCGCGGTCGAATCGATCCTGCTGCGCGACTACAGCCCGCTCAACGTCGAGCAGGGCCGCGCCCTGATCGCCGCCAAGGGCCTGCAGGGCGTGGCCCGCTTCGAGCAGGGCGATGCCTTCGACGGCGACAGCCTCGCCGCGCTGGCGCCGGCCCCTACGCTGGCGGTGGTGTCGGGCCTGTATGAGCTGTTTCCCGACAACACCATGGTGCGCCGCTCGCTCGCCGGCCTGGCGCGCGCGGTGCCGCCCGGCGGCTACCTGGTCTACACCGGCCAGCCGTGGCATCCGCAGCTCGAGTTCATCGCGCGCGCGCTGACCAGCCATCGCGCCGGCGCGGCCTGGGTGATGCGCCGCCGCTCGCAGGCCGAGATGGATGAACTGGTGCGGGCCGCTGGCTTCGACAAGGTCACGCAGCGCATCGACCCGTGGGGCATCTTCACCGTCAGCCTGGCGCGCAGGCGCGGCGCATGAGCACGGTGCCGACGCTGGCCGAGGCCGATGCGCAGCCGCAGCGGCCGTGGGGCCTGGCCTGCGTGCTGCTGGCGCTGGCCGGCGCGTTCTTTTTCTCCAGCTATGGCCTGGCCAACTGGCTGGCGAGCCAGCGCGCCGACGTGCCTTCGTTCTACTTCGAATGGGAGCGGGGCATTCCGTTTCTGCCCTGGACCATCGTGCCGTACTGGTCGATCGACCTGCTGTACGGCATCTCGTTCTTCCTGTGGCGCACCCGCGCGGCGCTGGTCCCGCACGTCAAGCGGCTGGTGCTGGCGCAACTGGTGTCGGTAGCGTGCTTTATCGCCTTTCCGCTGCGCTTCAGCTTTGCGCGGCCCGATGCCGACGGCCTGCCGGGCCAGCTGTTCACGCTGCTGGGCGGCTTCGACTTGCCATTCAACCAGGCGCCGTCGCTGCATATCAGCCTGCTGGTAATCCTGTGGGTCGCCTTTGCCGCGCACCTGCGCGGCGGCTGGCGCTGGCTGCTGCACGGCTGGTTTGCGCTGATCGGGATCTCGGTGCTGACCACCTGGCAGCACCACCTGATCGACGTGCCCACCGGCGCGCTGGTGGGCTGGCTGTGCGTTTACCTGTTCCCGATGCGGCTGCCTGTCGCCGCGGCTGGCGTGCCGGATGCACGCACGCGCCAGCTGGCGCGCCGCTACGGCGCGGGCGCGGTGGTGGCGCTGCTGTGCGCGGTGCTGGCCGTGGGCGGCTCGGTGACGCTGGCATTCCTGCTGCTGTGGGCCGCGCTGGCGCTGGGCTGCGTGGCCCGCGTCTATGCGCTGGCAGCGCCGGCATGGTTCCAGAAAGACGCCGACGGGGCCATGGCGTCGGCCGCGTGCTGGGTGCTGGGTGCTGGCGCCTTACCTGCTGGGTGCCTTCCTCAATTCGCGCTGGTGGACGCGGCGCGCGCCGCAGGCCAGCGCAATCGCGCCGGGCCTCTGGGTGGGCCGCTTCCCGACGCGGGCCGAGCTGCGCGCGCTCGGCGCGAATGCGGTGCTCGACCTCAGCGCCGAGCTGCCGCGCGCGGCCAGCGGGCCCGGCCTGGCGTATCGCTGCGTCCCGGTGCTGGACCTGACCGTGCCGACGCCGCAGCAGCTCGAATAAGCGGTGACGCAACTCGACACCTGGCAGCGGCAGGGGCGCCGCGTGCTGGTCAGCTGCGCGCTGGGCTATTCGCGCAGCGCGCTGGTGGCGGCAGCGTGGCTGGCACGACGGCAAGGCCTGCGCGACGCCGGCGCCGCGCTGGCGGTGCTGCGCCGGCATCGGCCCGCCGTGGTGCTCGGCCGCGAACATGCCGACGCGCTGCAGCGCTGGCTGGACCGTGCGGCCACGCAGGAGCCTGGCGATGGCCGCTGACCACGACGCAGCGTCGTCGCACCGCACCGACACCTGGGTCGCCCACGCGGTGACGGGCGCGCTCGCGGGTGCCGCGTGGGTGGGCGCGGCGGGACTGGCGTTCGCCATGCTGGCGGCGTGGCTGGGCGCGGGCACCGCGATCTCGCGCTGGCCGGCGGCGCTGGCCCTGCTGCTGGCGCTGCCCCAGCTCTGGCTGCTGCTGCGTGTCGCGATCGACCGCCGCCTGTTCGGCGCGCTTGCCGGCGGCGTGCCGGGCCAGCCCGACCTGGCCGGGCTCGATGGCGCATTGCTTGAACTGGGCTGGATGCCCGCCGCGCGCGCCGCACGCCCGCTGTCCGAACGCGCCCGCGGCGCGCTGCGCCTGGTGCGCGCCAGCGCCGCGCTGACCGTGTGCCAGCTGGCGCTGGCCTTGCTGTCCCTGATCCTGAGGTAAACAACCATGTGGCTTGCCCGTGCCACCGCGCGCGCCATCATCGTCTTCGCCCGGCTGCTGACCGGCATGCGCGCCAACTGGCAGGGCTGCATCCCGGCCGCGATGCAGCGCGTCTACTTTGCCAACCACAGCAGCCATGGCGATTTCGTGCTGATCTGGGGCTGCCTGCCGCCCGACCTGCGCACGGTCACGCGGCCGGTGGCCGGCGCCGATTACTGGGAGAAATCGCCGCTGCGGCGCTTTATCGGCCGCGACGTGTTCCGCGCGCTGCTGATCGACCGCACCCGCAGCGACCCCGGCAGCGACCCGATCGCGCTGATGCGGGCCGGCCTGGCGGCGGGCGACTCGCTGATCCTGTTTCCCGAAGGCACGCGCAACACCACCGACGCGCGCCTGCTGCCGTTCAAGAGCGGCATCTACCACCTGGCGCGGGCCTGCCCGCAGGTCGAATTCGTGCCGGTGTGGATCGACAACCTCAACCGCGTGATGCCCAAGGGCGAAGTGGTGCCGGTGCCGCTGCTGTGCACCGTGACCTTCGGCCAGCCGGTGCTGCCGGCCGCCGGCGAAAGCAAGGAAGCGTTCCTTGCGCGCTGCCGCGACGGCCTGCTCGCGCTTGCCCCGGAACTGGAATGACCGCCATGCCCACCCTGCATTGGAGCCGCGAGACCTGGCTGCTGTTCGGCGGCCTGTTCGGCGTGCTGCTGCTGGCCTCCATCGTGACCGCGCTGCTGCGCTGGCGCGTGGCGGGCGGCGGCCGGCACGCGGTGATCGACAACCTGGCGCAGCGCGTCGGGGCCTGGTGGTGGATGATCGGCATCATGGGCGTGGCCTTTGCGCTGGGGCGCACCGCGGTGATCGTGCTGTTTTACCTGCTGTCGTTCTTCGCGCTGCGCGAGTTCGTCACCATCACCACCACGCGGCGCGGCGACCATCGCGCCATCGTCGCCGCGTTCTTCGTGTTCCTGCCGCTGCAGTACGTGCTGGTCTATGTCGGCTGGTACGGCATGTTCTCGATCCTGATCCCGGTCTACGCCTTCCTGGTGCTGCCGATCCTGGCGGCGCTGTCGGCCGAGACCACGCGCTTCCTGGAGCGTTGCGCCGGGGTGCAGTGGGCGGTGATGGTGTGCGTGTTCTGCATCTCGCACGTGCCGGCGCTGCTGACGCTGCCGATCCCGGGCTTCGACGGGCGCAACCTGCTGCTGATCGCGTTCCTGGTGATCGTGGTGCAGGGCAGCGACGTGCTGCAGTACGTGTGGGGCAAGCTGTGCGGCAAGCGCAAGATCGCGCCGCTGCTGTCGCCGTCCAAGACCGTCGAGGGTTTTGTCGGCGGCGTCGTCAGCGCCACCGCGCTGGGCGCGGCGCTGTGGTGGATCACGCCGTTCTCGCCGTGGCAGGCCGGCGCGATCGCGCTGGTGATCGCGCTGATGGGCTTCCTTGGCGGACTGGTGATGTCGGCGATCAAGCGCGACCGCGGCATCAAGGACTGGGGCCACATGATCCAGGGCCACGGCGGCATGCTCGACCGGCTCGATTCGGTGGTGTTCGCCGCGCCGGTGTTCTTCCACGTCACGCGCTACTGGTGGGTGCCCTGAGCCGCAAGGGCGTCACAACGCCATTTCCTCGCACCACGTGACCACGGCATCGCGGAAGTCCTGGCAGATCGGCGACAGGTAGCCATCGGCGCGCCACAGCACGGCCAGTTCGTGCTGCCACGACATGCCTGGGGCTTCGATCGCGGCCAGTCCCTGGCCTTCGGCCTGGCGCAGCATGCGCGGCGGCATGATGCCGAGCAGGTCCGAATGCCGCAGCAACTCGCCAAAGGCCACCGGCGACGCCGTGCTTTCCACCGCCACGCGCGGCGGCGGCAGCCCGACCGCGGTGAATCGCTGTTCCAGCCACTGGCGCAGGTACAGCGAACTGGCCGGCACTACCCAGCGTTCGCCGGCCAGGTCGGCCAGGGTGCGAAAGCCGTCGCGGCGCGGATGGGCGTTGCGGCACACGATCTGCATGGTAAGCGGCCCGAGCGGCAGCCAGGCAATGTCGGCCGGCAGGCTGGCGGGACGCGCACCCAGGATCAGGTCGGCGTCGCCGTTCTGCAGCATCGCCATCAGGCGTGCGCTCAGGTGGGTCTCGATCGAGAACGTGGCCAGCGGCCGGCTCACGAAGAACCGCGCCAGCAGCGGCGACAGCAGCGAGGGCAGCAGGTAGGGGATGGCACCCAGGCGCACCGTGCCGGCGCGCGCCGCGCGCTGCTCGGCCAGCTCGTTGCGCATGTCGCCGGCGGCCAGCGAGATCCGGCGCGCATGGGTGGCGAGGGTGCGGCCCGCGCCGGTCGGCACCAGTCCGCGCGGGGTGCGCTCGAACAAAGGCATGCCGGCTTCGCCTTCCAGCCGCGCCAGCGTCTTGGACAGGCCGGACTGGGTCATGCCCAGGGCGTCGGCGGCGCGGTGCAGGTTGCCCTGGTCGAGCACGACCAGGAAGGCTTCTAGATCCTCGAATCGCATGGGCGTGGCGGCGCTGGATGGTGCGGGCCATTGTAGCGCCGCGCACCGCGCGCGCCGGGCACGCGGGTCTTGCCGCCGCGCCATGCCCGGCAGGACTCGGTTCGCCCCGCGCGGGAATCACGCCGGCGCGGACGCTGGCCTAGACTGCCTGGCATCCCTCGCGCACCGCACCGCAGCGGGCCCCACAGAAGGGAGCCAGGACAGGAGACCAACCCATGCCATACCGTTCCGCACGGCTGCGCGCAGCCGTGACCGCCATATTGCTGGCCGCCATGCCAGCCGTCATTCCGGGCGCGGCTGCCGCCGCCGATGCCGATTCCGCCGAACCCTATCCGTCGCGGCCGCTGACCATCGTGGTTCCGTCGGTGGCGGGCAACGTCAACGACGCCGTGGCGCGGCTGATCGGACAGGAGCTGACCCGGCGCTGGGGCCAGCCGGTCATCGTCGACAACAAGCCCGGCGCCGGCACCACCACCGGCACCAAGTACGTCGCCAGGGCGCCCAGGGATGGCTACACCGCGCTGCTGACCTTTACCGCACACGTGCAGAACCCGTCGCTGTACCGGGGCATCGGCTATGACCCGATCGCGGATTTCACGCCGGTCAGCGAGGTGGCGATCTCGTCGACCATCCTGGCGGTGTCGCCCGACTTCCCCGCGCGCACGCTGCCGGAGGTGGTGGCGCTGCTCAAGGCCAACCCCGGCAAGTATCCCTATGGCTCCTACGGTGCCGGCACCACCGGACACATCCTGGGCGAACTGCTCAAGCGCGAGGCCGGCCTGCAGATGGAGCATGTGGCCTACAAGGGCGGCGCGCCGCTGGCCACCGACCTGGCGGCCGGGCACGTGAAGCTCGGCTTTATCGCCGTGGGCACGGCGATGCCGCTGCTGCAGGGCGGCAAGCTGGTGCCGGTGGCGATTGCCGGCGCGGAGCGCTCGGCCTTGCTGCCCCGGGTGCCGACCTTCCGCGAAGCCGGCTACCAGGGGTTCGAGCCGGATGCGTGGATGGGGCTGCTGTTTCCGGCCGGCGTGCCCCGGGCGCGCGTCGAAGCGCTGTCGCGCGAGGTGGCGCGGATCGTGCGCCTGCCCGAGGTCGCGAAGAAGATGCAGGACCTGAACCTGGTGCCGGTCGGCGGCACGCCGGAGGCCTTCGCCACGGTGATGAAGAACGACCGCGACAAATGGAGCCGCATCATCCGCGATGTCGGCATCACGCTCGAATGAGGGAGGGGCCGATGCAAGCCGACGATTACCAGGGGCTGGTCTGCTCGCGCTGGTGCCATTGGAGCGAGCTGGCGCTGCAACGGATTGCGCGCCGGCCGCTGGCACCGGGCCAGGTGCGCATCCGCGTGCGGCATGCCGGCGTGGGCTTCGCGCTGAGCCTGTTCGTGTCCGGCAAGTACCAGCGCAAGCCGCCGCTGCCGTTCACCCCGGGCACCGAGGCCGCGGGCGAGATCATCGAAGTCGCGGCCGACGTCACGCAACTGCGCCCGGGCCAGCGCGTGGCCGCCGCGCTGGACTGGGGCGGCTTTGCCGAGGAGGTGGTAACGAGCGCCGATACGGTCTACCCGGTGCCCGACGGGCTGGCCCTGGCGCACGCCGCCGCGCTGCCGGTCACCTATGGCACGGTGTGGGGCGCGCTGGCGTGGCGCGCGGCGCTGCAGCCCGGCGACACCATGCTGGTCCATGGCGCCAGCGGCGCGCTCGGCACGGCAGCGGTGCAGGTCGGCCGCCTGATGGGCGCGCGCGTGATCGCCACGGCCAGCACGCAGGCCAAGCGCGAGGCGGCGCTGCGCAATGGCGCGGCGCATGCGTTGCCTTCGGACGCGGCCGCGCTGGCGGCATCGGTCAAGGCGCTGTGTCCGGCGGGCGGGGCCGACGTGGTGTTCGACCCGGTCGGCGGCGATCTGTTTGACGCCTCGCTGCGTTGTGCCGCGCCCGGTGCGCGGCTGCTGTCGATCGGCTATGCCAGCGGCCGCATCCCGGCGGTGCCGGCCAACCTGCTGCTGGTGAAGAACCTGGCAGTGATCGGATTCAACTATGGCTACTACATCGGCTGGGGCCTGACCGACGAACGCCGCCGCTTTGCCCCCCGGGTGCAGGCGATGGTCGGCGAAATCATGGCGGCGGGAGCCAGCGGCAAGCTCGCGCCGCCGGTGCTGCAGCACTTCCCGCTGAGCGACTGGCTGAACGCGGTCGACACCACCATGTCGCGCCGCGCCATCGGCAAGGTCATGCTGGATATCTGAACGGAGCCAACCCATGCACGATGCACAAGCCTCGGTGGACCCCATCGACGATGCCATGTTCGATGGCCTGACCGTGCTCGACCTGAGCCAGGGCATCGCCGGCCCGTACTGCGGGCTGATGCTGCGCCAGCAGGGCGCGCGCGTGATCAAGGTGGAGCCGCCGGACGGCGACTGGTCGCGGCAGATGGGCCGCATCCGCGCCGGCCAGACCGCGATCGCGGTCGCCTGCAACGCTGGCAAGGAGAGCGTGGTGCTGGATGCGCGCAGCGCCGAGGGCCGGGCCGCCATCAGCCGGCTGGCGCAGCGCGCCGACGTGGTGATCCAGAATTTCCGTCCCGGCGTGGCCGAGCGCATGGGCGTGGGCTACAAGGCCCTCGCTGCGCACAACCCGGCGCTGGTCTATGTCTCGATCTCGGGCTACGGCCACGCGGGGCCGCTGGCGAACCGGCCGGCGGTGGATACCACCATGCAGGCCTACAGCGGGCTGATGCACCTGAACCGCGACGGCGCCGGCCAGCCGCGCCGCATCGCTTTCTTCCTGGTCGACCTGGCCACCGGGCTGTATGCGGCCCAGCACGCGTCGGCGGCGTTGTACAAGGCCGCGCGCAGCGAACGTGGCCGGCATGTGCGGCTGTCGCTGCTCGAGACCAGTGCCGCGCTGCAGTCCTACCTGATGGTGGACGACGCCATGTTTCCCGACGCCGAGCTGGCGGCGGCCAACGCGCCGACCGGGCTGTTCGAAGCGGCCGATGGCGCGCTCTACCTGAGCATGCTCAATGACGCGATGTTCCTGCGGCTGGCCAGGCTGCTGGGCTTCGACGACTGGCTTGCCGATACCACGCTGCACCGCAGCGCCGGCCGGCTGCCGCGCGCGGCAGAACTGGGCGGGCGCGTCGCGCAAGCACTGGCGGCGCAGCCGCTGGCGCACTGGGAGGCGCTGCTGACCGAGCACGATGTGCTGTTCGCGCGCGTCGGCCATGCGCGCGACTTGCTCGACAGCGCGCAGTGCACGCAGGCGGGCGTGTTCGGGCGCCTGCCGCTGGCCGGCATCGGCGAAGTGCCGTGGGCCAACCTGCCCGGCATGGCGGGCAGGGAAGGGCCGGCTGGCAGTGCGCCGGCGCTGGGCCAGCATACCGCGGCAGTGCTGGCGGAGTTCGGCATCGGCACAGTGTGATCAGGCCTTGCGGCGCACGCCGCGGCGCTCGGCAGCAATGCATGGCCAGGCAGGCTGGCCATGCGCTCAGACGCCGAGGTAGCGCTGCTGGATCCCGGGCTGCGCGCGTAGCTGGTCGGAGTTGCCTTGCCAGACCACCTCGCCCTTCTCGACGATGTGGTGGCGGTCAGCCAGCCGCAGCAGCGGACCCAGGTTCTTGTCGATCACGATCATCGACAAGCCGGTGTCGCGCAGCCGCGCCAGGCAGGCCCAGATTTCCTCGCGCACCAGCGGCGCCAGGCCCTCGGTGGCTTCGTCCAGGATCAGCAGGCGCGGGTTGGTCATCAGCGCGCGGCCGATCGCCAGCATCTGCTGCTCGCCGCCGGAGAGGTTGGCGCCCAGGTTGTGCTGGCGCTCCTGCAGGCGCGGGAACAGCGCGTAGACCCGCGCCAGCGTCCATGGCGCCTGCAGCTGCTGCCGGTTGTGCGCGGTGGCGACCAGGTTCTCGCGCACGGTCAGGTTGGGGAAGACCTGGCGCTGCTCCGGCACCAGCCCGATGCCGGCCTGCGCCACTCGGTAGGACGGCTGCCCGGCCAGGTCGCGGCCGGCAAGGCGGATCGACCCGCGCCGCGGCGCCAGCATGCCCATGATCGATTTCACCGTGGTCGACTTGCCCATGCCGTTGCGGCCCAGCAGCGTGACCACCTCGCCGCGGCCGACCTGGAACTCGATGCCGAACAAGACCTGGCTGGCGCCATAGAAGCTTTCGACATCCTGGACTTCGAGTAGATGGCTCATCGCGATCCTGCCTGGAAGGCTTGTTCCTGGTCGCCCAGGTAGGCGGCTTTCACCTGCGGGTGGTTGCGGATCTGGTCCGGGGTGCCGCAGGCAAGCGGGCGGCCGTAGACCAGCACCGTGATGCGGTCGGCCAGCGCGAACACGGCGTCCATGTCGTGCTCGACCAGCACCATGCCCAAACGCCCCCGGAGGCCCTGCAGCAACGCCACCATGCGCTCGGATTCGAGCTGGCTCATGCCTGCCATCGGCTCGTCGAGCAGCAGCAGCCGGGGTGCCGTGGCCAGCGCCATGGCCAGCTCCAGCTGGCGGTGCTCGCCGTGCGCCATCTCGGCCGCCAGCGTGCCGGCGCGGTGCGCCAGTCCCACCTGCCCGAGCGCGGCGTACGCAGGCGCCAGCAGTTCGCGGCTGGCCAGCACCGGCTGCCAGAAGCGGAAGCTGTGGCCGCGATGCGCCTGCACCGCCAGCGCGACGTTCTGCAGCGCGGTGAACTCGGGGAACACGGACGTGACCTGGTAGGAGCGCGCCAGGCCGGCCAGCGCGCGCTGGTGCGCCGGTGCGCGCGTGATGTCGCGGCCGTCGAAGCGGATGGTGCCGGCATCCGGTGCCAGCTCGCCCGCAAGCTGGCCGATCAGCGTGGTCTTGCCGGCGCCGTTCGGACCGATCACCGCGTGGATCTCGCCAGGGCCGACCGTGATGGAGAAGCCGTCGGTGGCGGTCAGTCCGCCGTAGCGCTTGACCAGCCCGTCGACCGCCAGCAGCGGCGGGCGTGCCGGCTCGCAGGCGCACGCCGGGCCGGCCGCGGCGGCCTCCGGCGTTGCCCCGGACGGATGCCGGGCACGGCTGGCCACGCCAGCGGGCAATGAGGACATGGCGTTCATTGGATGCCTCCGTTTGCGCCCATGCGCTGGTCCCATGCCTGCAGCAGGCCCGCCAGGCCGCGCCTGGCCAGCAGCGCGATCACCACGATCACCGGACCGAGGATGGCCATCCAGTGCTCGGTGTAGCCCTTCAGGAACTCTTCCATCACCAGCAGTGCCACCGCGCCCATCACCGGCCCGGCCACGCTGCCGATGCCGCCCAGCACCACCATGACGATCAGTTGGCCGGAGACGGTCCAGGCCATGTAGGCGGGCGAGGCAAACTGGGTCTGGTTGGCGAGCAGCAGGCCGGCGAGCGCACAGATCATGGCCGACAGCACGTAGGCCGTGAGCTGGTAGCGCACGGTCGGGTAGCCCAGTGCGCGCATGCGCCGCGCGTTCAGGCGGCTGCCGCGCAGCACCATGCCGAAGCGCGAGCGCACCACGCGGTAGCTGCCGTACAGGCAGGCAAGCAGCAGCGCATAGGCGAGGTAGTAGCGCTGCAGGTTGTCGGCCAGGTTCAGCAGCGTGCCGAAGTCGCTGCGCGCCTCGATCGGCAGGCCGTCGTCGCCGCCATAGGGCTTGAGGCTGACCACCAGGAAATAGAACATCTGCGCAAAGGCGAGGGTGATCATGATGAAGGCGATGCCGGTGGTACGCAGCGACACCAGCCCGGTCACCAGCCCGACCAGCGCGGACGCGCCCAGGGCCAGCGCCAGCTGCGCCCAGCCATTGGTGACGCCGTGGAACGACATCAGCCCGATCGCGTAGGCGCCGATTCCCAGGTACAGGGCGTGGCCGAAGCTCACCAGGCCGCCGTAGCCGAGGATCAGGTTGAGGCTCAGCGCGGCCAGCGCGAACACCACGATGCGGCCGCACAGCGTCAGGTAGAAGGGCTCGGAGAACGCGGCCGCATAGACCGGCGCCAGGCCGAGCAGGAGCAGCAGCGCCGCGGTAACCAGCCGGCTGGGCGTTACCCAGGAAGTCCTCAGGATCATTTCAACCCCCGTTCTTGACAGGAAACAGGCCCTGCGGGCGGCATGCCAGCACCGCGGCCATCAGCAGGAAGATCAGCATCGACGCCAGCGCCGGGCCGGCCGCATTGGCCACCTGGCGCTCGAAGACAGCGCGCAGCAGCAGCGGCAGGAAGGCGCGCCCGACCGTATCGACCACGCCGACGATCAGCGCCGCGCAGAACGCGCCGCGGATCGAGCCGATGCCGCCGATCACGATCACCACCATGGTCAGAATCAGGATCGGCTCGCCCATGCCGGGCTGCACCGACAGGATCGGGCCGGCCATCAGCCCGGCGATGCCGGCGAGCACGGCCCCAAGGCCGAACAGCAGCGCATTCAGCAGCCCGATGTTGACGCCGAGCGCGCCCACCATGGTGCGGTTGGCGGCGCCCGCGCGGATCAGCATGCCGAGGCGGGTGCGATGGATCACCAGGTAGCAGCCCAGCGCCACCAGCAGGCCGGCCACGATGATGGCGGCGCGGTAGCGCGGATAGGCGATGCCGAACAGATCGATGGTGCCGGACAGCGCTTCGGGCACGCCCATGTAGAACGGCGACGGGCCCCATATCATGCGGGCGGCCTCGTTGAAGAACAGGATCAGCCCGAAGGTGGCCAGCACCTGCTCGAGGTGGTCGCGCTGGGCCAGCCTGGACAGCGCAATGCGCTCGAGCGCCAGCCCGAGCGCCAGCATCGCGGGCACCACGCCGGCCGCCGCCAGCAGGAACGACCCGCTCCAGTGGTAGAGGCTCGCGGCCAGATAGGCGCCGATCATGTAGAGCGAGCCGTGCGCCAGGTTGACGAAGTTCATGATGCCGAACACCAGGGTCAGGCCGGCGGCAAGCAGGAACAGCAGCACGCCGAACTGCAGCCCGTTGAGCGCCTGGACCAGCAGCAGCGAGGCGCTCGCGTGGGCAGCGCCGGGCGCCAGCAGGCAGGCGGCGAGGGCCGCCACGGCCAGGAGGGGATGACGCATGATGGCTTTCCTGGTGGGCTCAGCGCAGCGGGCAGCGCTTGTAGTAGGCATCCCGGTGTTCGCGGAACACGGTCTTGCGGGTGGCCAGGCCGACCTGGCCGGCGCGGTCGCGGACCACTTCGAGCGCATGGAAATCGGCGATCGGGAACTGGTTGCTGTTGAAGCGGAAATTGCCGCGCACCGAGTTGAAGTCCGCGCTTTTCAGCGCTGCCTGGAAGGCCTTCTTGTCGTCGAGCTTGCCGCCGACCTTGCGCACCGCGCTGTCCAGCAGCATGGCGGCGTCGTAGCTGTAGGCCGCATAGTGCGACGGAGTGCGCCGGTAGGTCTTCTCAAAGTCGGCGACGAACTTGCGGTTGGCGGCGACATTCAGGTCGGGGCTCCATGCGGCGCCGGACCAGGCGCCCAGCGCGGCGTCCTTCAGCGCCGGCAGCGTGGTGCCGTCCAGCGTCGAGCCGGTAAACAACGGCACCTTGCCCAGCAGTCCGGCCTGCTGGTACTGCTTGACGAAGTTCACGCCCATGCCGCCGGGATAGAATACGAACACCGCGTCGGGCCTGGCGGCCTGGACCTGCGCCAGCTCGGCGGCGTAGTCGGGCTGGTTGACCTGGGTGTAGACCTCGTCGGCGATCTGGCCCTCGTAGTAGCGCTTGAAGCCGGCCACGGCGTCCTTGCCCGCCTGGTAATTCGGCGCCAGCAGGAACACGCGCTGGTAGCCCCGCTCCTGCACGTGCTTGCCCATGACCTCGTACTGCTCGTCGTTCTGCCACGAGGTCGAAAAGAAGAAGGGCGAGCACTGGGCCCCGGCCATCTGGCTCGGGCCGGCATTCGAGCCGATCAGGAAGACCTCGCGCTCGACGATGCTCTTGTACGTGGCCAGCAGCACATTGGAGAAGGTCATGCCGGTGATGACCTGCACCTTCTCCTTTTCGATCAGCTTCTGCACGGCCTGCGCGCCGACGTCGGGCCGCAGCTGGTCGTCCTCCCTGACCACCTTGACCGGCTGGCCGCCGAGCTTGCCGCCCAGGTGTGCGAGCGCGAGCATGAAGGCGTCGTACTGGTCCTGGCCAAGGGCGCCGCCGGGGCCGGACAGCGTGCCGACAAAGCCCACCCGGACCTGTGCCGTCGCCGGCAGCGCGCAGCCCAGGCCCAGGCCCAGGCAGAGCGCGCCGATGCGCTTGATGATGCTGGCTTGCATGGTGTCTCCTCTGTTGTTATCGATGTCTCTGCTTCAGGCGCTGCGGGCGCGCCGCATCAGCCCAGCCCAAAGAACTGCATGGCGTTCGCGCCCAGCAGTTTCGGCTTGATCGCAGCGGACAGCCGGCCGGTGTTGCGGATCAGGCCGCCGATCTCGCGCTCGCCAAGCGGGAACGGATAGTCGGAGCCGAGCATCACGCGCTCCGCGCCCATCACTTCCACCAGCAGCGCCAGCGCGCCCTCGTCAAAGACCGCGGAGTCCACGTAGAACCGGTCCAGGTACGACGACGGCAGCTGCGGGCAGTCCCGCCGCACGATGTCGCGATGGCGCCAGGCGTTGTCGACCCGGCCCAGCAGGAAGGCAAAACTGCCGCCGCCGTGGGCAAAGCAGAGTTTCAGCGTCCTGGGCAGCCGCTCGAAGCCGCCGGACAGGATCAGCGACAGGATGCCCAGTTGCGTCTCCGCCGGCATCGATACCAGCCAGGGCAGCATCCACTGCTTCATCCGCTCGCTGCCCATCATGTCCCACGGATGGACCAGCACCGGGATGCCTTCGTCGCCGCAATGCGCGAGGAAGCCGAGCAGCTGCGCGTCGTCGAGGTTCCTGGGCCCCAGGTGGTTGCCGATCTGGACGCCGACATGGCCGGCGGCGCGCGCGCGCGAGGCCTCGGCGCAGGCCGCGTCGAGATCCTGCAGCGGCACCTGGGCCAGCACCTTCAGGCGCGCCGGGTCCGGCACGGTCAGCGCCAGCGCATGGTCATTCATGCGCCGGCACCAGTCTGTGGCCTTGCCGGGCGCATACCGGTAGCCGAACATCACCGGGGTGGCGCACATCACCTGGATGTCTACGCCCGCGGCGTCCATTTCCTCCAGGCGCCTGGTGGCATCCCACAGCGCGTCGTACACCGGCCGGAAGGGCTGGTCGCCGGTCATGATCATGCCGCTGCCATCGCTGCGGATCTGCAGCCACGGCGCATGCTCGGGGTCCAGGCGCGCGGCCTCCTCGCGCGCAATCGGCGGGAAGAAGTGCGCATGCATGTCTACGACTGTGTGCTTCATCTCGGGGGCTCAGGCAGGGGTTTGCGGCGCGGCCTTGCCGGGATGGACGGCACCGCAATGCGGGCAGCGGCGCAGCGAGGCATCGCCGTAGAAGCGCTCGAACATGGGCGGCAGGTCGCGCACGATGCTCTGCAGTGCGACTTCCGCGCGATACACCAGGTGGTGGCAGCGCAGGCAGTACCACTCGAAGGCATCGAGGGCGCCTTGCGGGCGCGGCATCTCCACCACCAGGCCGTAGCTGCCGGGGACCGGGCGCTGCGGCGAATGCCGGACATGGCTGGGCAGCAGGAAGACCTCGCCTTCCTTGATGGGAATCTCGATCGGCGGCCGGCCTGCTTCCTCCATCACGCGCAGGGTGATATCGCCCTTGATCTGGTAGAAGAACTCCTCGGTCGGGTCGTCGTGGTAGTCGGTGCGCGCGTTCGGCCCGCCGACCACGGTCACCATCAGTTCGCCGTCTTCCCAGATCTGCGCATTGCCAACCGGCGGCAGCAAGCGGGCCTGGTTGTCCTCCACCCATTTCAGGAAATTGAACGGTTTCATGGTCTTGATCGATGGCATGGAAGCCTCCTATTGCGCGAGCGGCTTGTACGCGATCGCCTTGATCTCGATCAGCAGGTGCGGATGCGGCAGCTGGTGCACCGCGACCGTGGTGCGGGTCGGGCCGTCATAGCCGAAGTACTCGCCATAGATTTCGTTATAGCCGCCAAAGTCGTTCATGTTCACCAGGTAGCTGCTGAGCTCGACCAGGTCGGCCAGCGCCGCCCCTTCGCTGGCCAGGATGTCGCGGATGTTCTCGATCACGGCACGGGTCTGCGCGCGGATGTCGAGACGCGTGGTGCCCAGCGCATCGACCTCGACACCGTCGAAGGTGTTGTCCGGGCGGCGCGAGCTGGTGCCGGAGACAAAGAGGAAGTCGCCGGCGCGCCGCAGGTGCGGGAACCGGCCGCGCGGCGTGGCCTTGTCGGCGAGCACGGTCGCCTTGCTGCGGATATCGCTCATGAGGACCTCCGGGTATGGAAGGCGGCGCAGCCCAGGCCGTGGATCTCGACGCTGACATGGCAACCGGGCACCAGGGCCTCGGCCGCGGTGGCGGCGCCGGCCAGCACCAGCGAACCGGCGCGCAGCGGCATTTCGGCGGCGGCTGCCAGCCGCGACGCCTGCACCAGCGCGCGCCACGGATTGCCAAGGATGGCCGCGGTCGAGCCGAGCTGGCGCGCTCGCCCGTCAAAGCACAGCGCGACGCCGAGGTTGGCCAGGTCGATATCGGGCCTGGCCCAGGCGCCGACCACCAGGCCGGCCGACGAGCAGTTGTCGGCGACCACGTCTTCCAGCGTGAAGCGGAAGTTGCGGTAGCGCGAGTCGATGATTTCGGCGGCGGGCGCCACCGCTTCGACATACTGTGCCAGTTCCAGCTGCGTCAGCGGTCCGTCGATGGTCTCTTTCAGCAGGAAGCAGATTTCCGGCTCGACGCGCGGATGGATGTAGCGGGCCAGGTCGACGGTGCCGCCTTCTTCTTCCAGCATGCCGTCGGTCAGCAGGCCCCAGATCAGCGCATCGACGCCCATCTGCGCCATCTTGGCGCGGCTGGTGAAGCCAAGCTTGATGCCCAGCGGCAGTTCGCCGCGCGCGTCGCGGCGCGCGATCGACGCGCGCTGGATCGCATAGGCCTGCGGCAACGAGAACCGTGCCGATGCCGTCAGCTGCTCGATCGCCTGGGCATGCAGGGCGGCTTCGTCCAGGCGCTGCGCCAGTTGCAGGATATCCACGCTCATGCGGCCTCCGCTTTCGGTTGGTTGGCGCGCGCCCTGGCAAGGTCCAGCGCGACGTCGACGATCATGTCCTCTTGCCCGCCGACCATGCGCCGCCGCCCCAGCTCGACCAGGATATCGACCGTCGCGATGCCGTAGCGGGCGGACGCTGCCTCGGCATGGCGCAGGAAGCTTGAATAGACGCCGGCGTAGCCGAGCGCCAGGGTTTCGCGGTCGACCCGCACCGGGCGGTCCTGCAGCGGGCGCACCAGGTCGTCGGCCGCGTCCATCAGCCGGTACAGGTCGCAGCCGTGCTGCCAGCCAAGGCGGTCGACCGCGGCGATGAATACCTCCAGCGGCGCATTGCCGGCGCCGGCTCCCATGCCGGCCAGCGATGCGTCGACGCGGTCGCAGCCATGCTCGAGCGCCACGATCGAATTGGCGACGCCCAGCGACAGGTTGTGGTGCGCATGGATGCCGGTCTCGGTGCGCGGGTCCAGCACCTCCTTGAAGGCCCGGAAGCGCTCGGCGACGTCGCGCATCGACAGCGCACCGCCGGAGTCGACCACGTAAACGCACTGGGCGCCGTAGGACTCCATCAGCTTCGCCTGTTGCGCCAGCGCCTGCGGCGAGGTCATGTGCGACATCATCAGGAAGCCGACCGTGTCCATGCCCAGCTTGCGCGCATGCGCGATATGCTGCTTCGCGATATCGGCCTCGGTGCAATGGGTGGCGATACGCACGATGCGCGCGCCGGCCTGGTACGCGGCGTCCAGGTCGTGGATGGTGCCGATGCCGGGCAGCAGCAGCGTGGCGACGCGCGCATGCCTGACCGTGGCCGCGACCGCTTCGATCCATTCCAGGTCGGTGTGCGCGCCAAAGCCATAATTGAAGCTGGAGCCCGACAGCCCGTCGCCGTGCGCGACCTCGATGCTGTCCACCTGCGCCTGGTCCAGCGCGCGGGCGATGGCCACGACCTGCTCGATCGTGTAACGGTGGCGGATCGCATGCATGCCGTCGCGCAGGGTCACGTCCGACACATGGATTTTCTTCTTTGCTTGCATGGGGTCTCCTAGGCGCCGAACCTGCGCTCGGCCAGGCGCTCGGCGGCGGCGAGCGCGGCCGAGGTCATGATGTCCAGGTTGCCGGCGTAGGCCGGCAGGTAGTGCGCGGCGCCCTCGACTTCCAGGAAGATGGTGACTGCCAGCCCGGCCTGCCGGCCCAGCCCGGGAATCTCCACCGGCCGCCCGCGCCCGCGGCGCTCGAACTGGACTTCCTGCTTGAGACGGTAGCCGGGGACGTACTGCGCCACGTCCGCCGCCATCTGCGCGACCGAAGCGCGGATCTGGGCCTCGTCGGCGTCGGCGTCGGCCAGGCAGAACACGGTGTCGCGCATGATCCGGGGCGGTTCGGCCGGGTTCAGGATGATGATGGCCTTGCCGCGGGCCGCGCCGCCGACCTGCTCGATCGCGCGCGCGGTGGTCTCGGTGAACTCGTCGATATTGGCGCGCGTGCCCGGGCCGGCGGACTTGCTGGCGATCGAGGCCACGATCTCGGCGTAGTGCACCGTCGCCACGCGCGACACCGCGCGCACCATGGGGATGGTGGCCTGGCCGCCGCACGTCACCATGTTGAGGTTGGGCGCGTCCAGGTGCGCGTGCAGGTTAACCACCGGCACCACGTACGGGCCGATGGCGGCCGGCGTCAGGTCGATCACGGTCACGCCGTGCTGCTGCAGCACCGCGTTGTGGCGCGCATGGGCCCCGGCCGAGGTGGCATCGAAGGCGATGCGGAGGTCGCCGAAGTTGGCCAGCCGGGTCAGGCCTTCAATGCCCTCGGCCGTGGTCGGCACGCCGAGCCGGGCGGCGCGGGCCAGCCCGTCGGAAGCCGGGTCGATGCCGACCATCGCGCCCACGCTCAGGCGCTGGGAGGTGCGCATGACCTTGATCATCAGGTCTGTGCCGATATTGCCCGAGCCGATGATGGCAACCGGGATGCGGCGTTGTGCTTGCATGGTTTCTCCTTGGGACAGGGCGCTTATCCGGCGAAGCAGGCACGCACCGTGCCCAGCCCGCCGATGCTTGCACGCAGGACATCGCCGGGCGCGGCGGCCACCATGGGCCCGAGCGCGCCGGTCAGCACGATGTCGCCGGCCTGCAGCGGCGTGCCGTAGCGCACCATCACATCGGCCAGCCACACGGCGGCGTTGAGCGGATTGCCGAGGCAGGCGGAGCCGGCGCCCACCGAGACCGGCTCGCCGTGGCGCTCCATCACCATGCCGCAGCCGGCGAGGTCGAGGGCGCCGATCCCGACCGGGGTCGAGCCCAGCACGAACAGGCCGCTGGAGGCGTTGTCGGCAATGGTGTCGACCAGGCTGATGTCCCAGCCGGCGATGCGGCTGCCGACGATCTCGATGGCCGGCAGGCAGTACGCGGTCGCGCCGATCACGTCGGCATAGGTGTGCCGCTCATACGTCAGGGCGCGGCTCAGCACCAGCGCGATCTCGGCTTCGGCCTTGGGCTGCAGCACGCGGCCCGCGGCGATTTCCTCGCCGTCGCCGACCGCCATGTCGGCAAACAGCATGCCGAAGTCGGGCTGGTCGACGCCGAGCTGGCGCTGCACCGAGGTCGCGGTCAGGCCGATCTTGCGCCCGACCAGGCGCCGGCCGGTGCCGAGCCAGTGCGCGGTATTGGCCTGCTGCACGGCATAGGCCGCGTCGATGTCGCCGGCCGCGATCAGGTCGCGTACCGGCGCGCAGGGCCGGCCGTCCTGTTGCGCCTGGCGCAGGCGCGTGGCAGCCTGTTCAATGGGGTTCATGGATGCCTCCGCGTCTCAGAGCTTGATGCAGATATTGGTGATCTCGGAGTAGAAGTCGAGCGAATGGCGCCCACCTTCGCGCCCCAGGCCCGACAGCTTGGCGCCGCCGAACGGCGAGCGCAGGTCGCGCAGGAACCAGGTATTGACCCAGGCGATGCCGGTATGGAATTGCTGCGCCACGCGGTGTGCCCGCGCCAGGTTGGTGGTCCAGACGCAGGCGGCCAGTCCGTAGTCGCTGTCATTGGCGCGCCGGATCGCCTCGTCCTCGGTGTCGAAGGGCGCGATATGGCAGACCGGGCCGAAGACTTCCTCGCGCATGCAGCGGGCATGGTCCGGCAGCCCGGTCCAGATGGTCGGCTGCACGAACGCGCCCTGGTCGCGCGCATCGCCGAAATGCGGCACGCCGCCACCGGTCACCACCTTCGCCCCTTCCTCGACCGCCAGCCGGTAGTAGGACAGCACCTTGGCGCGATGCCCTTGCGAGACCAGCGGGCCCATGGCCACGCCGTCGTCGTCGGGGTAACCGAGCCTGAGGGCCTCGGTGCGCGCCTTCATCGCCGCCACGAACTTCTCGAAGATCGGGCGTTCCACGTAGACGCGTTCCGAGCACAGGCACACCTGCCCGGCGTTAGTGAAGGTGGAGCGCATGACCCCGTCCAGCGCCGCGTCGAAATCGGCGTCGGCGAACACCACCGCGGCATTCTTGCCGCCCAGTTCGAACGAGACGTCTTTGACGCCGTCGGCCGCGGCTTTCATGATGGTCGAGCCGGTGCGCGACTCGCCGGTGAAGGTGATGGCGGCAAGGTCCGGATGCCGCGTCAGGAATTCGCCGGTGGAATCCGGGCCAAAGCCGTGCAGCAGGTTGAACACGCCGGGCGGCAGCCCGGCTTCATCGATGACCTCGGCCAGCAGCGCGGCCGAGGAGGGGGTCTCCTCGGATGGCTTGGCGACCACGGTATTGCCCATCGCCAGTGCCGGCGCCACCTTCCAGGTGAGCAGCAACAGCGGCAGGTTCCAGGGCGAGATCACCGCCACCACACCCAGCGGCTTGCGCACGACATAGTTCAGCGCGCCCGCGCCGTCGGCGGTCGGGGTCTGGAACAGCTCGCCGTGGGCCGTCCTGGCGAGGTCGGCGAAGGTGCGGAAATTGGCGATCCCCCTCGCAATATCCAGCGTGCGGGCCTGGCTCACCGGGCGGCCGGTGTCGGCCACCTCGGCGGCCACGAAGTCATCGAAGCGGCGTTCGATGCCGTCGGCGATCCGGTGCAGCATGGCGCAACGCTCTGCGGTCTTCAGCTTGCCCCAAGGCCCGTTCAGCGCCGCCCTGGCGACCGCCACGGCATCCTGGACCTGGTCGGCGCCCGCTTCGCAGACGGTGGCCAACGGCCGTCCGTCGACCGGGCTGGTTTTGACGAAGGATCTGTCGGAGCCGACGAATTCGCCGGCGATGTAGTGTCGGATCAGCCTGGGTGCGTCCGAAGCGAGGTGATGCATGCTGGCCTCCTGTGGGATGCACCCATCGTAGTGGCGGCCAGAAATAAAAAAAAATGAAAAATCAGCTTTCTGCTATTCCAGGTTTTTATAGCTGGGATTGCGCCTCGCCGGCAATGGCCGCGGCGGCCTGGCGCAGGCACTCGACCATGCGCTGCGCCGCGGGGGTCAGCGGCTGGCCAGTGCGGACCGAAAAGCCGACCGGGCCGAATTCCAGCGGCTCGCGCACGGGCACGATCTGCAGCAGCCCGCGCCGGGCAAATTCGCGCGCCGCGGCGGCCGGCAAGACGCCCACCGTGTCGGTGGCCAGCAGCAGGCCGAGGTTGGTGAGCAGCGACAGCGATTCGATCACGCGCCCGGGCAGCGGCAGCCCGGCCCGCTGGAACATGCGCTCGACCACGGCGCGGGTCGGCGACTCGGCCAGCGGCAAGATCCAGCGATGGCTCAGCAGCTCGGCCAGCGGCACCGGAGCCTCGCCGGCCAGCGAGTGGTGCCGCCCGACCACCACGCACAAAGCTTCCTCGACCAGCACCTCGCTGGCCACCAGCCGGTCGCGGATCCACGAATACGACGGATCGGGGACGCGGCCGATGACCAAGTCGAGCTCGCCCACCGCAAGCAGCGGGTACAGTTGGTCGTTGGTGCCCTCGCGGATGGTCAGCCCAATGCGCGGCGCCACGTTTTCCAGCAGCGTGATGGCAAGCGGCAGCAGCCGCGCCGAAGCGGAGATCAGCGTGCCGATGACGACATGCCCGGAATCGCCGGTCAGGAACGCATTCGATTCGTCGGCGAGGTAGCGGATTTCAGCGAGCAGGGACTTGACCCGTCGCTCCAGGATGCGCGCGTAGTCGGTCGGCACCAGGCCGCGGTTGGTGCGGACGAACAGCGCGAGGCCGAGCGTCTGCTCCAGTTCCTGGATGGTCTTGGTCACCGCCGGCTGCGTCAGGTTCAGCACCTGCGCCGCCTTGAGCGTCGAGCCGTGCGCGACCACCTGGTCGAATACGCGCAGCGAGCGCAGCTTCAGCGTGCGCAGCAGGTTTTCGGCATTGAGCGAGGGGGGAGGGGCGGCCATGTCCGGATGCCTGGCTTCGGGAGAGCGCCGACAGTATCACAGACGGGCGCACGTGCGCCGCGCGCGCGGCACCAAAGAAAAACGGACGGTGCGCGATGCGTACCGTCCGTGTTCCGTTGTGCGTTGGTAGGCTCGATTGGACTCGAACCAACGACCCCCACCATGTCAAGGTGGTGCTCTAACCAGCTGAGCTACGAGCCTAGCGAAGGCGCGAATTATAGAGAGGCGTTTGCGATTGTGCAAGCACCCTCGCGCGGCTTTTTGCGTGGCGGCCTGGCAGAGCGCGTCAGGCCGCGCTGATGCGGTCGCGCAGTTCGCGCTTGAGCACCTTGCCGATGGCGCTGCGCGGCAGGCTCTCCACTTCGTGGATCGCGGCCAGCCGCTGGGTCTTGCCCAGGCGTTCGTTGGCCCACGCCAGCACCTCCTGCGCACTGGCGCCGCCGTCGGCGCGCAGCGCGACAAAGGCCACCGGGGTCTCGCCCCAGCGCTCCGACGGCACCCCCACCACCGACACGTCGGCCACCGCCGGGTGCTCGCGCACCACCGTTTCCAGGTCGCTCGGGTAGATGTTGAAGCCGCCCGAGATGATCATGTCCTTCTTGCGGTCCAGCAGCACCAGGAAGCCGTCTTCATCGAAGCGGCCGATATCGCCGGTGCGGATGAAGCGCTGGCCCTGCGCGTCATGCCATTCGGTCTCGGCGGTCTTTTCGGGCTGGTTGTGGTAGCCGTTCATCATCGCCGCCGAGCGGCCCACCACTTCGCCGGTGCTGCCCGGCGGCAGCTCGCGGCCGGCCTCGTCGATGATGCGCACGTCGGCGCCGGTGGCGGGGCGCCCGACGGTGTGCAGCTTGTCGGGGAACTGGTCGGCGAACAGCAGGCAGCCGCCGCCGCCTTCGGTCATGCCGTACAGCTCGGTCAGCGCGCCGGGCCAGCGCCGCAGCACCTCGGCCTTCAGGGCCGGGCTGCACGGCGCGCTGGTGCAGAACTTGTGCCGGAACGACGACAGGTCGTGGCGATCGAATTCCGGATGCGCCAGCAGGCGCTGGTACTGCACCGGCACCAGCATGGTATGCGTGACGCGATGCTGCTGCGCCAGCGCCAGGTACTGGCCCGCATCGAACTTCGCCATCAGGATGGCGGTGCCGCCCAGGCCGATGGTGGGGAAGAAGCTGGCCAGCGTGGTGTTGGAATACAGCGGCGTGGACAGCAGCGTGACGGCCTCGGGCCCATAGCCGGTGGCGGCGCCGCGCGACACATGGGCCCAGCGCATCGCGTGCGACTGCACGATGCCCTTGGGCGTGCCGGTGGTGCCCGACGAATAGATGATGTTGAGCGGCATCTCCGGGCGGATTTCGGGTTCCGCCACCGGCGTGCCGGCGGGCGCCAGCCAGTCCGCGTACGGCCGGCCCGCCTCGCTGCCGTCGAGCGTCACCACAGGCGTGCCGGCCAGCCTGTCCCGCACCGGCGCGAGCACGTCCGCCACGGTGGCGTCGCTGAACAGGATGCGCGCGCCCGCGTCGGCAATCATGCCCGCCAGGCCGTCCGGCGTCGACGACGGCGCCAGCGGCGCGACCACCACGCCGGCGCGCACTGCGCCCAGGTACACCGCGGCGTATTCGATCGACGAGGCCGCGCAGATGGCGATGGCTTCGCCGGGCCGCACCCCGTCGCGCGCCAGCGCCGCGGCAATGCGGTCCATGGCGGCGTCGAGCCCGGCATAGTCGAGCACGCGCTCGCCATGCATCAGCGCGCGCTGCGCGGGGCGTTGCGTGGCGTGTTCGCGCACCAGCACGGACATGGTGGTGAAGGGGCGTTGGAGCGGAGTCGGTTGGGTCATGTTGGGCAAGGGAATGCGGGTGCGGGCGGCCCCTCGGCAGCGTTGGGGGATGCAGTTAGCCTTACTGGATCTGTGCGCCGGAGTCCTTCACCACCTTGCTCCAGCGGTTGATCTCGGCGTCGATATGGGTGCGCAGCGCGGCGGGGGTCGAGCCCACCGGTTCATAGCCGTTGGCGGCCAGCGTCGCCTTCAGCTCGGGCTGGCGCAGCACGGTGGCAATCTCGGTGCTGAGCCGGTCGATCACGGGCTGCGGCGTGCCGGCCGGTGCCAGCATCGCATACCAGCCGGTGATGCTGATGCCCGGCACGCCGGCCTCGGCCAGCGTCGGCACCTCGGGCGCGACCGCGGCGCGCTGGCTGCCGGTCACGGCCAGTGCGCGCAGCTTGCCGCTCTTTACGTGGGGCAGGGTGGTGGAAATGCTGTCGAAGGTGAGCTGGACCTCGCCCGACAGCATCGCCGTCACCACCTGCGCGCTGCCCTTGTACGGCACATGGGTCATCTTGATGCCCGCCACGGAATCGAACAACTCGCCCGCCAGGTGGCCGGTATTGCCGTTGCCCGCCGAGGCAAAGGTCAGCTTGCCGGGCGCGGCCTTGGCCGCGGCGATCAGCTCCTTCACATTGGTGGCCTGCAGCGACGGGCTGCCGGCCAGGATCATCGGCAGGTTGGCCACCAGCGATACCGGGGCGAAGTCCTTGCGCGTGTCATAGGGCAGCTTGGGGTAGAGGCTGGCATTGATGGCATGGGCGGCCAGCACCATGATAAGCGTGTAGCCGTCGGGCTTGGCCCGCGCCAGCGCCTGGCTGGCAATGGTGCCGCCGGCGCCCGGCCGGTAGTCCAGCACCACGGGCTGGCCCAGGCGCTCCTGCAGCTTCGCGGCAACCGGGCGCGCCAGCAGGTCGGCGCTGCCGCCGGGCGGGTAGGGGATCAGCAGCTGGATAGGGCGCCCCGGCCAGGTTTCGGCGTGAGCGGCTCCCGGCAAGGCGATGGCGGCCGTCGTGGCCAGCATGGCGGCAAGCCATGCGCGGCGGCCCCGCTCGGGGCGGGATGGGGATGGCATCAGGCGGTCTCCTCGTTTGCCGGCCGCTGGCGCAGCCGTTGTCCCTTGGCGCCGGATCCGGCTGGGACGTTGGTATCACAAACGGTAAACGCGTCAGCCCGCCAGCGGAATTCTTAAATCGATAAGTCTGGCTTTTTGCAGGCAAAGCGACCGCGGCTAATGGCGGGTCGGATGCGGCGGGCTGAAGCAGTAGGGCACCAGCGCGGCCGCGATCAGCACCGCCGCCGACAGGAAGATGGCCGCATAGGTGGACGGCAGCGGCCAGCCGCGCACATGGCCGGCATTGGCGATCAGGCCAAAGGCCCAGGAGGTCAGCGCCGAGCCCAGGAACACGAAGGTATTGAGCAGCCCCAGCCCGCGCCCGCGCTGCGACGGCGGGATCAGGCCGCGGCCCTGTGCCATCACCAGCGGATGCAGCATGCCGATGGTCGACAGCAGCGCCATCATCGCCACGCCATAGCCGATGCCGTGGTCTGGCCACAGCGCCAGCAGGATCGCCCCGGCCATGGCAAGGCACGACCAGCCGATGATGGTGGTCTTGAGCGTGCCGCGCCGCACCAGCACCGGCAGCAGGAAGGCGGTCAGGAAGCCGGCCAGGCTCAGCAGCGTGAGCGCCACGCCGCGCGGCGCCGAGCCCAGGCTGAACACGTCGGCCAGGTAGGGGCCGCTCCAGGCATTGCGGAAAGCGGTGCCGGCGGCCATCGCCACGCACATCGGGATCAGCGTCCACAGCGGTGCCAGCTTCAGCAGTTGCAGGCTTTCCGACAGCATCGCCGGCCACGACGCGCTGCGCGCCTCGGCATGGCCCTGGTCGCGCACGCAGCGCCACACGCCATAGCAGGCCGCCACCATGCCGAGCGCCGACACCGCCATCGACGGGCGCCAGCCAACCAGCGAGATGGCCCAGCCCAGCGGCGCCGTGGCGCACAGCGAGCCGATCATGCCGGTGGCGTTGGAGCGGCTGACCACGCGGGTGTAGTCGCGCTCGGACAGCTGCTCCGAGGCGAAATGCAGCAGGCCCATGAACACCGGCGCGCACGCCAGCCCCAGGCCCACCTGCGCCAGCGTGGCGGCGGTGCCGTTGGGCGCCAGCACGAACAGGATCGACGACAGCGCGCCCACCGCCAGCAGCAGCGCGGTCGGCCGGCCCACGCCATAGCGGTCGAAGGCGATGCCAACCGGGATCTGCGCCACCGCGAAGGCCAGGAAGAACGAAGAGGACAGCGCGCCGAAGCCCGCCGGCGACAAGCCGAAATCGTGCTGCAACTCGGGTGCCATCACCGCCAGGCACGAGCGGAAGAACTGGCTGAGGGCGAACGCGAAGGTCAGCAGCGCAATGCCGCGCGCGGCATACGCCGCCGGGTTGCGGGCGGGCAGGGCGCTGGAGCTGGGAGCAGATCCGGAAGGAGGGGTATTGCTGGGGGTCACGGCGTCAGTGGCGCTATCTCTGCAGCGAGTGTAGGGCCTGCGCGCGTTGCCGGATCAACGGTTGGCCGGTGTTCGCCCAGATTGCGCGGGTTAGCGTATCCCCGCTGATGGGGGGGCTCCCTCTCCCGCAAGCGGGAGAGGGAGCAAACTAGCGGTTCGCTGACTTGGTCAGCCCGGCAGCGCGTCGTACGTCAGCAAGAACACCTGCTCATCGCCCGCGCTGACCGGCAGCCACACGATCTCCAGTTCCGGGAACGCGGCCTCCACGTTGGCATGCTCGTTGCCGATCTCCACCACCAGCACGCCACCCGGATTCAGCCGTGCCTTGGCGCCGGCGATGATCCGCCGCACCACATCCATGCCGTCGTCGCCGCCGGCCAGGGCGATGCGCGGCTCGGCCAGGTATTCCGCCGGCAGCGCCTGCATCGAGGTTTCGTTGACGTAGGGCGGGTTGGTCAGGATCACGTCGTAGGTGGCGCCATGGGGCAGCGGCGCGTACAGGTCGCCTTCATAGAGCCGGATGCGGTCGTCCATCTTGTAGTCGGCCACATTGCGCCGTGCCACGGCGAGCGCGTCGGGCGAGATGTCGACGGCGTCGATCTTCGCATGCGGCCAGACGTGCGCCGCCACGATCGGCAGGCAGCCGGAGCCGGTGCACAGCTCCAGCACCGGGCCGATGCTGTCGGTCTCGCCGACCCACGGCTCCAGCCCTTCCTGCAGCAGTTCGCCGATAAAGCTGCGTGGCACGATCACGCGCGAGTCGACGTAGAAGCGCAGGCCGTGCATAAAGGCCTCGTGCGTGATGTAGGCGGCCGGCACGCGCTCGTTGACGCGGCGGTCGATGACCTTCAGCACCGCTTCGACTTCCTCGGGCAGCAGGCGCGCATCGAGGAAGGGGTCGAGCGTATCGAGCGGCAGGTTCAGCGTATGCAGCACCAGGTAGGCCGCTTCGTCATAGGCGTTGGCGCTGCCGTGGCCGAAGGACAGGCGCGCGGCGGTAAAGCGCGACACGGCCAGACGCAGCAGGTCGCGCACGGTGCGCAGGGGAGAGGGCGTTGCCATGGAGGGTGTTCTTTCGGAAAAAATCAGGCGATCAGGCGTTCGAGCACGCCGCGGTAAACGTTCTTCAGCGGCTCGATGAAGCGCACTTCGACGTGCTCGTCGATCTTGTGGATGCTGGCGTTGGGCGGACCGAACTCGATCACCTGCGGGCAGATCCTGGCGATGAAGCGGCCGTCGGAGGTGCCGCCGGTGGTCGACAGCTCGGTGTCGAAGCCGGTCTCGGCCTTGATCGCCGACGACAGTGCCTCGGACAAGTCGCCGCGCGGGGTCAGGAAGGGCTCGCCGCCAAGTGTCCAGTCGAGCGTGTATTCAAGGCTGTGGCGGTCCAGGATTGCATGCACGCGCGCCTTCAGCCCTTCGGGCGTGCTGGCGGTCGAGAAGCGGAAATTGAAGTCGATGGTGACGTGGCCCGGGATCACGTTGGTGGCGCCGGTGCCGCCATGGATATTCGACATCTGCCAGCTGGTCGGCGGGAAGTACTCGTTGCCCTCGTCCCACACCTCGGCGGCCAGTGCGGCCAGCGCCGGTGCCGCGTCATGGATCGGGTTGCGGCCCAGGTGCGGGTAGGCGATATGGCACTGGATGCCCTTCACCGTGAGCTTGCCCGACAGCGAGCCGCGGCGGCCGTTCTTGACCATGTCGCCGAGCGCATTGACCGAGGTGGGCTCGCCGATCACGCAGTAGTCCAGCCGTTCGCCGCGCGCGGACAGCGCCTCGACCACCTTGATGGTGCCGTCGTGCGCGGGGCCTTCCTCGTCGCTGGTGATCAGGAAGCCGATCGAGCCGTCGTGCGCGGGGTGGGCCTTGACGAATTCCTCCACCGCCACCACGAAGCCGGCGATCGAGGTCTTCATGTCGGCGGCGCCGCGGCCGTACAGCTTGCCGTCGCGGTGGGTCGGCTCGAACGGGTCCGAATGCCACTGCTCCAGCGGGCCGGTCGGCACCACGTCGGTATGGCCGGCGAATACCAGCAGCTTGCCGTCCTTGCCCTGGGTGCCGCGCTTCACCGCCCACAGGTTGGTCACGCGGAAATCGTCGGGGCCGCTGACCAGCGCTTCGCAATCGAAGCCAAGCGCCTTCAGGCGAGTTTCCAGGATGGCCTGGCAGCCTTCGTCGGCGGGCGTGACGGAGCGGCGGCGGATCAGGTCTTCAGTGAGGGCGAGGGTGGGGTTCATCGGACGGCGGAATGGGAAATCAGAACTGGCTGGCGTACTGGTCGGCGGAGAAGCCGACCATCACCTTGCCATCGTGGGCCAGCACCGGGCGCTTGATCAGCGACGGGCTTTGCTGCATCAGCGCGATCGCGCCGGCTTCTTCGTCGGCGCGGGCCTTGTCCGCGTCGGACAGCGCGCGCCACGTGGTGCCCTTGCGGTTGAGCAGCGTGGCCAGCGGCACGTGCCGCAGCCAGCCGCGCAGCATGGCCTCATCCACGCCCTGTTTCTTGAAGTCGTGGAAGGCATAGGCCACGCCGTTGGCATCCAGCCAGGTGCGGGCTTTCTTGACGGTATCGCAGTTGGGGATGCCGTAGAGCAGGACGGTCATGGCAAGTCTTGAGGAAAGTCGAGAAATTCAGCGCAACAGCAAATTCAGCGCGATCACCAGGCCGCCCAGGCCCAGTGCCACGCCGCCCATCGCCACCGCGGTCATCAGGCGCAGGCGGCGGTCCAGCCGGGCGGCTTCCTTGCGCAGCGCGTCGATGGTGATGGCGTGCTGCTCGGCCAGCAGCTTGACCGCCTCGGCCTGCTGCACGACCACGGCTTCCAGCTCCGCGATGCGGGCAGCGGGATCGCGCGCGTCGGCCACCGCGCCTTCGGGCGTGCCGTCCTTGCGCTTGTTCTTCTTCAGCTTCTCGAGAGTCTTGTTGGCCTGCTCGAGAATGGTGGGCAGCAGGGAGAGCACGGTGCTGACGGTGGTGGGGTCCAGGGCCATGAGTCGCTTGCGGAGGGAGGGCAGGTTCAGCCTGGCCAGGCGGGATGGCAGCGGCAAGACTGCCCCGGAGCCCGGCCCCGGGGCGGCGCAGCCGGTGCGGGCTGCGCCAGGCGCGCTCAGTCGCCGCGCAGCAGGTCGTTCAGGCTGGTCTTGGCGCGGGTCTGCGCGTCGACCTTCTTCACGATCACGGCGCAGTACAGGCTGTACTTGCCGTCCTTGGACGGCAGGTTGCCCGCCACCACCACCGAGCCGGCCGGCACGCGGCCATAGTGGATCTCGCCGGTCTCGCGGTCGTAGATCTTGGTCGACTGGCCCAGGTACACGCCCATCGAGATCACCGAGTTTTCTTCGACGATCACGCCCTCGACCACTTCCGAGCGCGCGCCGATGAAGCAGTTGTCTTCGATGATCACGGGGTTGGCCTGCAGCGGCTCCAGCACCCCGCCGATGCCCACGCCGCCCGACAGGTGCACGTTCTTGCCGATCTGCGCGCACGAACCGACCGTGGCCCAGGTGTCGACCATGGTGCCTTCATCGACATAGGCGCCGATGTTGACGTACGACGGCATCAGCACCGCGTTCCTGGCGATGAACGAACCGCGGCGCGCCACCGCCGGCGGCACCACGCGGAAGCCGGCCTTGGCGAAGTCGTCGCCGCTCCAGTTGGCGAACTTGGTCGGGACCTTGTCGTAGAACTGGGCAAAGCCGCCGGCGCTCATCGGCGCGTTGTCTTCCAGGCGGAACGACAGCAGCACGGCCTTCTTGACCCACTGGTTGACGATCCAGTCCTTGCCTTGCTTCTCGGCCACGCGCAGGGCGCCCGAGTCCAGCTGGCTGATGACGTTGGCAACGGCCTCGCGGATGTCGTTGGGGGCGGACTTCGGCGACAGGCTGGTGCGGTCTTCCCAGGCCTGGTCGATCAGGGCTTGCAGAGCTTGCGTCATGTTTGGTTTCTCAGGTGGTGAATGTTGATATTCGGGTGCCGAGCCTGAAGTGCTTCAGCCTCGACCGCTTGTTTGCTCCCCTCTCCCGCGTGCGGGAGAGGGGCCGGGGGTGAGGGCAGGCGGTGGCATGCCGACACTCGCCGCTGCGTGGACACGCCGGCCCTCACCCCAACCCTCTCCCGCAAGCGGGAGAGGGAGAACACAATGAGGCAAGCCAGACCCTCAGCCCAGCCCCTGGCAAAATTCCACGATCCGTCGCGCCCCCTCCAGGCATTCCTCCGGCGTCGCCACCAGCGCCATGCGCACGCGGTTGGCGCCCGGGTTGATGCCGTCGGCCTCGCGTGCCAGGTAGCTGCCGGGCAGCACGGTGACGTTCTGCTCCGCCAGCAGCCGCTCGGCGAATTCCGTATCGGAGAGGCCGGTGCGCGAGACGTCGGCCCACAGGTAGAAGCCGGCATCGGGCAGCGCCACGTCGAGCACCTCGGCCAGCATCGGCGTGACCTCGCTGAACTTGCGCACGTAGGCGGCGCGGTTCTCGCGGACGTGCGACTCGTCGTTCCACGCGGCGATGCTGGCGCTCTGCACCGCCGGGTTCATGGCGCCGCCGTGGTAGGTGCGGTAGAGCAGGAACTGCTTGAGCAGCGCGGCATCGCCCGCGACAAAGCCCGAGCGCAGGCCCGGCACGTTGGAGCGCTTGGACAGGCTCGAGAACATCACCAGCCGGTCAAGGCCGCGGCCCAGCTTGTGCGCGGCCTCCAGCGCACCCAGCGGCGCCCGGCCCTCGTCGAAATAGATTTCGGAATAGCACTCGTCCGAGGCAATCACGAAGCCATAGCGGTCGGACAGCGCAAACAGCTGCTTCCAGTCTTCCAGCGACAGCACCGCGCCGGTCGGGTTGCCGGGGGTGCAGACAAAGAGCAGTTGCACCTTCTGCCAGACCGCGTCGGCAATGCGGTCGAACGCCGGGGCGAAATTGCGGGCCGGGTCGCTGTTGGCGAATACCGGGGTAGCGCCGGCGAGCAGCGCCGCGCCTTCGTAGATCTGGTAGAACGGGTTGGGACAGAGCACCAGGGCGCCCGGCCGGGTGCCGTCGACCACGGTCTGGGCAAAGGCGAACAGCGCCTCGCGCGAGCCGGTCACGGGCAGCACTTCGGTGGCGGCGTTGACCCTGGGCAGGCCGTAGCGGCGCTCCAGCCAGCCCGCGATGCACTGTCGCAGTGCCTCGGAACCGGCCGTTGTGGGATAATTCGCCAGCCCCGCAAGCGACTCTGCCAGCGCTTGCTTGATGAAGGCAGGCGTCGGATGCTTGGGTTCGCCGATGCCGAAGCTGATGGCCGGCTTGTCGGCCGCCTTTACTTGCGCAAAGAGCACCCGCAGTTTCTCGAACGGGTAGGGCTGGAGCAGGTCGAGGCGCGGATTCACAGTGTCAGTCGGGGCCGGTTAAAACGACGCATTATAGAGGAACGGCGCGGGTTTCCGTGCGCCGCCCCGGCCCGCCAGGCGGTCTTTGGCGAGGTTGGGCGCGCATGGATGGCGGGCATCACGCCACGGTGATGCCGCCGGCGCCGTCCGGACGCTGCCTGCCGCGCCTGGCGGGTGGCCCGGCTCGCCTCGTATCGATTCCCTTTATGAGCACAAATACCGTGACGGCGCCGCTGGCGCCGGCCGACCGCCATGCGGTCAAGGCATCGCTTTCCATCCTGATCGGCGCCTCGGTGTGGGGCATCGCCTGGTTCCCATACCGGGTGCTGGCCGGCTGGGGCCTGGGCGGCATGCATGCCGCGGCGCTAGTCAGTGCGGTCGCGGCGGTGCTGTCGCTGCTGGCTTTCCGCCGCCACCTGGCCGGACTGCGGCCGCACTGGCTGTTCGTCGCGATCGGCCTGGCGGCGGGCGTGACCAACGCCGGCTTCGTCTGGGGCAGCGTCAACGGCCATGTGATGCGGGTGCTGCTGCTGTTCTACCTGACGCCGGTCTGGACCGCGCTGTTCGCGCGGCTGTTCCTGGGCGAGCGCTTGTCGGCGGCCGGACTGTCGCTGGTGGGGCTGGCGCTGTTCGGCGCCGGGCTGATGCTGTGGACGCCCGCGGTCGGCGTGCCGCTGCCGGGCTCCGCCGCGGAATGGTCGGGCCTGATCGGCGGCATGGGCTTTGCCGTCAACAACGTACTTTCGCGCCGCGCCGGACAGCGCTTTCCGGACACCGACGCACGCGTGCGCACGGTGGTGGTCTATCTGGGCTGCACCGTGGTTGGCGTGCCGGCTGCGCTGCTGCTCGACGGCCCGTCGGTGGCCATCGTCCCCGGCGCGCAGGTCAGCGCGGCCATGCTGGTGCTGGGGCTGGCGGCGGTGCTGGTGGTCAGCAACTCGGTGGTCCAGTACGGGCTGCAGCGGCTGCCGGCCAACCGCGTGTCGCTGCTGATGCTGTTCGAGATCGTCATCGCGGCGCTGTCCTCGTGGTGGCTGGCGACCGAGGTGCTGAGCTGGAAGGAGGCCTCGGGCGGCCTGTGCATCATCGCGGCCGGGGCCTTGTCCGGGCTGGTGCACCGCAGCCGCGCCGCGCCCGCGGCGGCCGGCGCCGAGGCGGCGGCCTGACCCTAGCCCGGCGCGGGTCAGTGCAGCATGACCCGCGACACCATCGCCACCAGCGGCGCCCGCACCGCGCGCTCGACGCCGCGGTGCAGGTGCAGCGGCCGCAGCAGCATCTTCACCGTCATCTCGATGGGGATGTTGCGGCGGATCACGCCTGACACGCGCGTATTGAGCGCGCGCACTTCGGCCTCCGAGACCGACTCGACGCCGCGTTCCATGCGCAGCACGTTGCGCAGCGCGATCGCCGCGTCCTCGTTCTTGATCTCCAGCAGCCGGCGCGCCAGCGCGCCCAGCACGCGCAGCCGGCCCAGGCGCTCGGCTTCGGCGAAGCGGTTGAAGAAGCGATAGAAGTGCTTGTAGTGCCGCACCTCGTCATTGGAGATGCGCCGCGTCAGGTCGCGCAGCACCGGTTCGTCGCTGGCCTGCTCGAGCGCGCGGTAGTAGGCCGCGGTGCCGGTCTCCACCACGCAGCGGGCCGCCATTTCCAGGGCCTCGGTGGGCTCGAACTGGTCGATCGAGCAGGTCTTGCTGTACTCGTGGAAGAAGCGCGCATAGCCGCGCTCCCAGTCGAATTCAGGCCAGACCTGCTCGACATAGCGCCGCAGCGCCAGCCCGTGCTGCAGTTCCTCGGCTTCCCAGTGCTCGGCCAGCCAGCCGGCGGTGTCCGGCACGCCGGCGTAGTAGGTGGCAAGGTTGCCGGCATAGGTGTCGGAGCCGCTCTCGATGAACGAGGCCGACACCAGCAGGTAGAACAGGTCGCGATCGCCGCGCACGCGTTTGACGTCGATCGCCTCGTAGTTGATGTCGCTGACAGACCACGGCCGGGCGGCCGCTGACGGTTCACTCATGCTCTATCCTCCTGGTTGGCCATAGGCGCGAGGGGCGTTCATGGTGCGCGACTCCGAGAGCATCCCGAGTCACGCCGACAGAGCAGAGACTAGCATTTACCCTGATTAGTTTCCCAGCCGCCGCGCATCGGTGACGGCCGAGGGCGCGTGCCGGGCTTGCCAAAGTGCTTGCGGAATCCCTTGTAAGGGGCGGAAATGCAAGGGAAATCGACGCCCCGGCCGGTACCCGGGGCCACCCCCAAACGGGCCGGCGAAGGCATCTGCGATGGTATGATTAGCCCCAATTCTCGGGCTGGAGGGGTGGTTTGAGGTGCTGGCGTCACGCCGCGCCGGCTCCCGCGCAGCCCGGCTTTCCTGAATAGTGCAATAGCCCCGATACCAGGCCGCCCCCGCGCTCATGCCGGAGTGGCCGATACCACACGAGAAACCGTGCGACTATCCTCGATCAAGCTGGCGGGCTTCAAGTCATTCGTCGATCCCACCAATTTCCAGGTGCCTGGCCAGCTGGTCGGCATCGTCGGTCCCAACGGCTGCGGCAAATCCAACATCATCGATGCGGTGCGCTGGGTGCTGGGCGAGTCACGCGCGTCTGAGTTGCGTGGCGAATCCATGCAGGACGTCATCTTCAACGGCTCCACGGCGCGCAAGCAGGCCGGCCGCGCCAGCGTCGAACTGGTGTTCGACAACGCCGAGGGCCGCGCCGCCGGCCAGTGGAGCCAGTACGCCGAAGTCGCGGTCAAGCGCGTGCTGACCCGCGACGGCACCTCGTCCTACTACATCAACAACCAGCCGGTGCGCCGGCGCGACATCCAGGACATCTTCCTGGGCACGGGCCTGGGCCCGCGCGCCTACGCCATCATCGGCCAGGGCATGATCTCGCGCATCATCGAGGCCAAGCCCGATGACATGCGCATCTTCCTGGAAGAGGCGGCGGGCGTGTCCAAGTACAAGGAGCGCCGCCGCGAGACCGAGAACCGGCTGTCCGATACCCGTGAAAACCTGACCCGCGTCGAAGACATCCTGCGCGAACTCGGCAGCAACCTCGAAAAGCTCGAAGGCCAGGCCGAAGTGGCGCAGCGCTTCAAGACGCTGCAGGCCGACGGCGAAGAAAAGCAGCACCTGCTGTGGCTGCTGCGCAAGCGCGAGGCCCAGCAGGAGCAGGAGCGCCACCAGCGCGCCATCGAGCAGGCCCAGATCGACCTGGAAGCGCAGACCGCGCAGCTGCGCCACGTCGAGGCCGAGCTCGAAACCCTGCGCGCGGCGCACTACGCCGCGTCCGACGGCATGCACGCCGCGCAAGGCGCGCTGTACGAGGCCAATGCCGAAGTCAGCAAGCTGGAAGCCGAGATCCGCTACGTGGTGGAATCGCGCAACCGCGTGCAGGCCCAGATCGCGGCACTGACCACCCAGCGCGAGCAGTGGCAGGGCAAGGCGGAACAGGCCACCGACGAACTGGCGCAGGCCGAGGAAAATCTGGCCGTGGCCGAAGGCCGCACGGTCGAGGCGCAGGACGCCGTCGCCCAGCAGAACGACGAACTGCCGACGCTGGAAGCGCAATGGCGCGACGCCCAGCAGCTGCTCAACGAGCAGCGCGCCGGCATCATGCAGGCCGAGCAGGCGCTGAAGCTCGAAGCCGCGCAGCAGCGCAGCGCCGACCAGATGCTGCAGCAGCTGGAACAGCGCCGCGAACGGCTGACGGCGGAAGACAAGGGCCTGGACCGCCCCGACGAAACCCGCCTGGAGCAGGCCCGCGCCGAGCTGGCCGAGCAGGAAGCGCTGGTCGAGGAAGCCCAGGCGGTGCTGGCTGATGCCGAAGACAGCGTGCCGCGCCTGGATGAAGCGCGCCGCGCCGCGCAGGCGCGCGTGCACAGCGAAGCCGCCGCCATCGCCACGCTCGAGGCCCGCCTCGCGGCGCTGCGCCAGCTGCAGGAGAACGTGCAGACCGACGGCAAGGTGCAGCCGTGGCTGGCCCGGCACGAACTGGCCGAGCTGCCGCGCCTGTGGAAGAAAGTCCATATCGAGCCGGGCTGGGAAAACGCGCTGGAATCCGTGCTGCGCGAAAAACTGGCGGCGCTGGAAGTGTCGAACCTGGACTGGGTCAAGGCCTTCCTGTCCGACGCGCCGCCGGCCAAGCTGGCCTTCTATTCGCCGCCGGCCGCCGCCCGCCCGCTGGAAACGCCTGCCGGCCTGCGCCCGCTGATGGCGCTGGTGCAGATCACCGAGCCGGGCATCCGCGCGGTGATGCAGGACTGGCTGGCCGATGTCTATGTCGCCACCGACATGGCGCAGGCGCTGGCCGCGCGCAACACGCTGCCGGATGGCGCGTCGTTCGTGGTGGCTGAGGGCCACCTGGTGGGCCGCAACGCCATCCAGATCTACGCCGCCGATTCCGAGCAGGCCGGCATGCTGGCGCGCGAGCAGGAAATCGAAAACCTGCAGAAGCAGGCGCGTGCGCAGTTGCTGCTGTCCGACCAGGCCAAGACCGACGCGGTGCGCGCCGAAGCGGCCTACACCCAGGCCAGCCAGGGTTTGGCCGAGGCCCGCGCCCGCGCCGAGCAGGCCACCCGCCGCGTGCATGCGCTGCAGATGGACGTGCTCAAGCTGTCGCAGGCGATGGAGCGCTATGCCGCCCGCAGCGGCCAGATCCGCGAGGAACTGGAAGAGATCCACGCGCAGATCGACGAGCAGCGCGCGATCCGCGCCGAATCCGAAGCCAGCTTCGAACAGCACGACGCCGCGCTGGCCGAGATGCAGGCCACGCACGAAGACCAGCAGATGGCCTTCGAGGCGCTGGACAGCAAGCTCTCGGGCGCGCGCCACCAGTTGCGCGACCTCGAGCGCGCCGCGCAGGAAGCGCTGTTTGCCGAGCGCAACCTGGCCAGCCGCATCGACGAACTGCGCCGCAATATCCAGGTGGCCGCCGACCAGGCCGAGCGCATCGCCGAGTCGCTCGAGAACGCCCGCGCCGAGCTCGAGACCATCAACGAGCAGACCGCGCATACCGGCCTGCAGGAAGCGCTGGAACGCCGCGCCGAGAAGGAAGAAAAGCTCACCATCGCGCGCACCGAGCTCGATGCGCTGTCGGCGCAGCTGCGCCAGCACGACGAGCAGCGCCTGGCCGCCGAGCGCAGCCTGCAGCCGCTGCGCGACCGCATCACCGAGCTGCAGCTCAAGGAGCAGGCTGCGCGCCTGAACCAGGAGCAGTTCAGCGAGCAGCTGACCACGGCCGAGGTGGACGAGGCCGCGCTGGCCGACAAGCTGACCGGCGACCTGAAGCCGTCGTACCTGCAGGGCGAAGTCACGCGCATCAACAACGCCATCAACGCGCTGGGCCCGGTCAACATGGCCGCGCTCGACGAGCTGGCCGCGGCGCGCGAGCGCAAGACCTTCCTCGATGCGCAGTCGGCCGACCTGAACGACGCCATCAACACGCTCGAAGACGCGATCGCCAAGATCGACCAGGAAACCCGCGCGCTGCTGCAGGGCACCTTCGACCAGGTCAACCATCATTTCGGCGAGCTGTTCCCGTCGCTGTTCGGCGGTGGCCAGGCGCGCCTGATCATGACCGGCGAGGAGATCCTCGACGCCGGGGTGCAGGTGATGGCGCAGCCGCCCGGCAAGAAGAACTCGACCATCCACCTGCTGTCGGGCGGCGAAAAAGCGCTGACTGCGATCGCGTTGGTGTTTGCCATGTTCCAGCTCAACCCGGCGCCGTTCTGCCTGCTGGACGAGGTCGACGCGCCGCTGGACGATGCCAATACCGAGCGCTACGCCAATATGGTCGCGCGCATGTCGGACAAGACCCAATTCGTTTTCATCTCACATAACAAGATCGCCATGGAAATGGCTCATCAACTCATTGGCGTGACCATGCAGGAGCAAGGCGTTTCGCGGATCGTGGCCGTGGATATGGACGCGGCGGTTTCGATGGCGGAGGCAGCATGAGCAGTAGGCAGGGGCCCCGCGCAGCGGGGCGGCGCACGTCCGCGAATGCTGCGGGCAACCGACACCACCGTGCTGTGATCAATATGGGCGCTTTGGAGATTGCTGCATGAAGCTCAACATGGACCTGCAGACCGCGCTGATCGTCGCGGGCCTGGTTTTCGTGGTACTGGTGTTCGGCTACAACCAGTGGCAGATCCGCAAGGCGCGCCGCCCGCGCGCGCTCAGCCCTGAAGACGACCTGCCGCCGATGCGCGAGCCGGTGGTCGGCCAGAGCACCGCGCCGGAAACCGCCGCGCGCCTGCACGAAGCCGCCGCGGAGCAGCCGCCGCGGCGCGAGCCCACGCTGTCGCAGGCGCCGGCCAGGGCCGGCGCCTCGGCGGTCAGTGACAACAACCACGCCGCCGCGGCCGCTGCCGCCGCCGCAAGCACGGCCGATGCCGACGAAGCCGTCGCCGAGGAAGTCGCCGTCGCGGCCGCGTCGCATGCGCCGGAAGCCGACGAGGCCGAAGCCGAGCTGACGCCGGCACCGGCGCCCGCGCCTGTCCCCGCTCCGGCTCCGGCTTCGGTCGCGGCAGTACCGGATGGCCAGCCCGCACCGGCGGTGGTCGATCCGCTGATCGACTGCATCGTGCCGCTGCACCTGGAGCGCAAGGCCTCCGGCGACCGCATCCTGCCGCTGACCGGCCGGCTGCGCCGCGCCGGCACCAAGCCGGTCCATATCGAAGGCCTGCGCGCCGAAGCCAACGCCTGGGAACCCGTCACCGCCGGCCATCAGTACGAAGACCTTCAGGTCGGCGTGCAGCTGGCCAACCGGGGTGGCCCGCTCAACGCGCTGGAGTTCTCGGAATTCGTCACCGCGGTGGAGTCGCTGGCCGAGTCGCTCGACGCCTCGGCCGACCTGCCGGACATGGCCGAGACCGTGGCCAACGCGCGCGAGCTGGATGGCTTTGCCGCCGGCTGCGACGTGCAGCTGGGCGTCAACGTGATCTCCGACGGCGCGCCGTGGTCGGCGGCCTATGTGCAGAACGTGGCGACGCAGGACGGGCTGGTGCTGTCGCGCGACGGCACCCGCTTTATCCGCTACCAGCCCAATGCCGAGGGCGTGCAGCGCCCGCTGTTCACGCTCCAGTTCGGCGACACCAACTTCCTGCGCGACGACCTGACCGTCAAGGCCGGCCGCCAGATCACGCTGCTGCTCGACGTGCCGGTGGCCGACCAGGCCGCCAGGCCGTTCAAGACGGTGTGCGAGTACGGCCACACGCTGGCCCAGCGCATGGGCGCGCAACTGGTCGACGACAATATGCGGCCGCTGACCGAAGCCTCGTTCGTCGCCATCTTCAGCCAGCTTGAAACGCTGTACAACAAGCTGGAAGCGCGCGGCATGCCGGCCGGGTCGTCGGTGGCGCTGCGCCTGTTCAGCAACTAGCCGGAGCCTGCCATGACCGCAAAACACCGCGGCGCGCAGGCAGATGCCTCCGCGCCCGTCGGCGCCTTGCCGCCCGCGGCCGCAGCCAAACGCGTGGCCTGGCTGCGCGACGAGCTGGACCGCCACAACTACCAGTATTACGTGCTGGATGCGCCCACCGTTCCCGACTCGGAATACGACGCGCTGTTCAGCGAACTGCAGGCGCTGGAGCTCGAGCATCCCGAGCTGCAGACGCCGGACTCGCCCACCCAGCGCGTCGGCGGCGAGCCGCTGTCGGCGTTCGACTCGGTGCGGCACCGCGTGCCGATGCTGTCGCTCAACAATGCCTTCGCCGACGAAGACGTGCTGAACTTCGACCGCCGCTGCGCGCAAGGCCTGGGCCGCAGCGCGCCCGCGGCGGCCGAGGCCGACCTGTTCAGCGCCGCCGATGCGGTCGAATACGCCTGCGAACTGAAGTTCGACGGACTGGCCATGTCGCTGCGCTATGAGGATGGCCGCCTGGTGCAGGCCGCCACGCGCGGCGATGGCGAGACCGGCGAGGACGTCACCGTCAACGTGCGCACCATCAAGGCGATCCCGCTCAAGCTGCGCGGCCAGGCGCCCGCGGTGCTGGAAGTGCGCGGCGAGGTCTTCATGTTCCGGCGCGATTTCGACAAGCTCAACGCGCGCCAGGCCGAGGCCGGCGAAAAGACCTTCGTCAATCCGCGCAATGCCGCCGCCGGCAGCCTGCGCCAGCTCGATCCGCGCATCACCGCGAAGCGACCGCTGTCGTTCTTCGCCTATGGGCTGGGCGAACTGCAGGGCGTGGACCGGCCGCCGACCCACGGAGCCATGCTCGATGGCTTTGCCGCGCTGGGTTTGCCGGTGTGCAAGGACCGCGCGGTGGTGAAGGGCGCGCAGGGACTGCTCGATTTCTACCGCGATATCGGCAAGCGCCGCGACGACCTGCCGTACGACATCGACGGCGTGGTCTACAAGGTCAATGCGCTGGCCGAGCAGGAGCGGCTGGGCTTTGTCTCGCGCGCGCCGCGCTTTGCACTGGCGCACAAGTTCCCGGCGCAGGAGATGACCACCGTCGTCGAGGACATCGAGGTGCAGGTCGGCCGCACCGGCGCGATCACGCCGGTGGCGCGGCTCAAGCCGGTGTTCGTCGGCGGCGTGACCGTGACCAATGCCACGCTGCACAACGAGGACGAGATCCGCCGCAAGGACGTGCATATCGGCGACACTGTGATCGTGCGCCGCGCCGGCGACGTGATCCCCGAGGTGGTCGCCGTGGTGACCGAGCGCCGCCCGGCGGATGCCCGCGCCTTTGTGATGCCGACCGCCTGCCCGGTGTGCGGCTCGCATATCGAAAAGCTCGAGGACGAAGCCATTGCCCGTTGCACCGGCGGCCTGATCTGCGCGGCGCAGCGCAAGCAGTCGCTGCTGCATTTCGCGCAGCGGCGCGCCATGGATATCGAAGGCCTGGGCGACAAGCTGGTCGAGCAACTGGTCGACCACGGCATCGTGCGCACGCCGGCCGACCTGTACAAGCTCGGCGTGGCCAAGCTGGCCGCGCTGGAGCGCATGGCGGACAAATCGGCGGCCAACCTGGTCGCGGCGATCGACAAGTCGCGCGCGACCACCATGAACCGCTTTATCTTCGCGCTCGGCATCCGCCACGTGGGCGAAGCCACCGCCAAGGACCTGGCCAAACACTTCGGCAAGCTGGATGCGCTGATGGCGGCCGACGAAGCGGCGCTGCTCGAGGTCAACGATGTCGGGCCCGTGGTGGCGCAGTCGATCGCCAACTTCCTGGCCGAGCCGCACAACGTCGAGGTCATCGAGCAACTGCGCGCCGCCGGCGTACACTGGGCGGAAAGCGAGCCGTTGGCGCGGGCCCCGGCGCCGCTGTCGGGCAAGACCTTTGTCCTGACCGGCACGCTGCCCACGCTGTCGCGCGAAGACGCCAAGGAACTGCTGGAAGCCGCCGGCGCCAAGGTGGCGGGGTCGGTCTCGAAGAAGACCGACTACGTGGTCGCCGGCGCCGAGGCCGGCAGCAAGCTCGACAAGGCCGAGGCGCTGGGCGTGCCGGTGCTGGACGAGGCGGGCATGCTCGCGCTGCTGGCTGAAGTGGGCGCGGCGCCAGCCCAAGACTAACCGGGGGACACGAGATGATCCGCGAGATTCTCAAGATGGGCGATCCGCGCCTGCTGCAGGTGGCGCGGCCGGTGGAGCGCTTCAACACGCCGGAGCTGCGCACGCTGATCGAAGACATGTTCGACACCATGGACCACGCCAACGGCGCGGGCCTGGCGGCGCCGCAGATCGGCGTGGACCTGCAGGTGGTGATCTTCGGCTTCGACCGCAACCCGCGCTATCCGGACGCGCCCACCGTGCCCAAGACCGTGCTGATCAACCCGGTGCTGGACATGCCGTCCGACGAGATGGAAGACGGCTGGGAGGGCTGCCTGTCGGTGCCGGGGCTGCGCGGCGTGGTGCCGCGGCACCTGCGGCTGAAGTACAGCGGCTACGACCTGATGGGCAACCGCATCGAACGCGTGGCCGAAGGCTTCCATGCGCGCGTGGTGCAGCATGAGTGCGACCATTTGCAGGGCATCCTCTATCCGATGCGCATCAGGGATTTCCGGCAGTTCGGGTTTACCGAGGTGCTGTTTCCGGATCTGCCGGCGAACAGCGACGACTGACGGCGACGCCAATTCACATGCGGCAGGTTTGCTCATCTCCCGCCTGCGGGGGAGGGGCAGGGGGTGAGGGCAGGCGCTTGACAAGCATCGTAGCGCTTCACTTCGTGGCAGCTCCGGCCCTCACCCCAACCCTCTCCCGCGAGCGGGAGAGGGAGCACGCAAGCGGTACGGGATGAGGTTGTGGCTATTTGCCACGACTCCTAAAAAAAAGCGGCCATCCCGGCCGCTTTTTCACATCAGAACTTCTCGAACTGCCCCAGGAACCGCCACTTGCCCGGCGGCAAGTCGCCCAGCACCACACGCCCCATGCGCACGCGCTTGAGGCCCACCACCTGCAGCCCGACCTGTTCGCACATGCGGCGGATCTGGCGCTTGCGGCCTTCGCGCAGCACAAAGCGCAGCTGCTCTTCGTTCTGCCAGCTGACCTTGGCGGGCTTGAGCGGGACGCCGTCGAGCGACAGGCCGTGGCGCAGCAGTTCCAGGTCATCGGCGGGGAATTCCGCGCTGATGTTGCGCTCGACCGGACCTTGCGGCGAGTGCCAGACCACGCGCACCAGGTATTCCTTCTCGACATTCGAATCCTCGCCGATCAGCGCGCGCGCGACGCGGCCGTCCTGCGTCAGCACCAGCAGGCCGGTGGAGTCGATATCGAGGCGGCCCGCGGGTGCCAGGTTCTTGCGCTGCCACGGCGCAAAACGCTTGCGCGTGGGGTCGCCTTCCCACTGGTTCTCGGGGGTAAACAGTGCCGCGGCGGGCTCGTAGCCGTCCTCGGCCTGGCCCGAAACATAGCCCACCGGCTTGTTCAGCAGCACGGTGACGCGCTCGCCTTGCTCGGAGCGCGCTTCCTGCAGGATCTCGATCTCGGCGTCGGGGCGGATGCGGCTGCCGAGTTCGGTCACGGGCTTGCCGTCGACCAGCACCCAGCCGCGCGGGATCCATTCGTCGGCCTCGCGGCGCGAGCACAGGCCAAGCTCGGACATGCGCTTGGACAGGCGTACCAGGCCGTCGTCGTGACTGGATTCGTCGCGCTGCGCCGATGCCGTTTCGCGGCGCGGAGCGGGCGTTTGCGGGCGGGCCGGGCCAGCGGTGCGGATGCGGTCGGCCGCATCGCTGAAGCGGCGCGCCGGCGCCGTGCCCTCGCGGCGGCGCTCGCCCGACGGCGCGGGGCGAGGGCGCCTGTCGTCGCCCTCGAAGCGGCGCGGGCGGTTGTCGTCATCGCCGAAGCGGCGCGGCGGGCGCGCTTCGCCTTCGAAACGGCGCGGACGGGCCTCCCCGCGATCGTCGCCAGTGCGGCGCGGGCGGTTGTCGTCGTCGCCTAAACGTCGGGGCGGACGCGACTCGCTGCCTTCGAAGCGGCGCGGACGGGCTTCGCCGCGGTCGTCGCCAGGGCGGCGCGGGCGGTTGTCATCGTTGCCAAAGCGTCGCGGCGGGCGCGCTTCGCCGCCTTCGAAGCGGCGCGGACGGGTTTCGCCGCGGTCGTCGCCGGTGCGGCGCGGGCGGTTGTCATCGTTGCCAAAGCGTCGCGGCGGGCGCGACTCGCTGCCTTCGAAACGGCGCGGACGGGCCTCCCCGCGATCGTCGCCGGTGCGGCGCGGGCGGTTGTCATCGTCGCCAAAGCGTCGCGGCGGGCGCGCTTCGCCGCCTTCGAAGCGGCGCGGACGGGCCTCCCCGCGATCGTCGCCAGTGCGGCGCGGGCGGTTGTCATCGTCGCCAAAGCGTCGCGGCGGGCGCGCTTCACCTTCGAAACGGCGCGGACGGGCTTCGCCGCGATCGTCGCCAGTACGGCGCGGGCGGTTGTCATCGTCGCCAAAGCGTCGCGGCGGGCGCGCTTCGCCGCCTTCGAAACGGCGCGGACGGGCTTCGCCGCGATCGTCGCCATAGCGGCGCGGACGGTTGTCGTCATCGCCGAAGCGGCGCGGGCGCGCTTCGCCACCTTCCGGGCGGCGCGGGCGTGCCTGGCGTTCGGCGTCAGCGGGGCGCGGCGCGCGCGGCTTGCGCGGCTGGCCCTGCCCTTCCCCCTGGGCCGCGCCGCTGCCGGTCTTGCCGCCGGCACGATGCTGGGCGCGCTTGATCCCTTCGGAAACGGCCTGTACGCGCTTGCGATTCAGGTCGGACACGCGCACGGGGCGGGTGCCGGTCTTGCGCGCGGCCGTGCCGGTATCGCTGGCGGCCTTGATGCCTAGCGTCTTGCGCTTCGGCGAATTGCTGTCGGTCATAGGTTGATGCTGGCCCGCCGCCTCATATCGCGAGGGCGGCGAGCAAGTCCTGTTCAAGCTGAATCTGCAATCGGTTGTCGGCGGCCAGGCGGCTGCCGTCGACCAGGAACACGTCTTCGACGCGTTCGCCCAGGGTGTTGATGCGTGCCGTGTGCACGGACACGCGATGCCGTGCCAGTACGCGGGCGATGGCGTACAGCAGGCCGGTGCGGTCGTTGGCGGACAGCGACAGCAGGTAATACTGCCCGCGCTCGTCCGGGCGCAGGTCGACGCGCGGCTTGATCGGGAAGCTGCGCGACTGGCGCGACAGCCGTCCCTGCGTGGGCTCGGGCAGCGCGCCTTGCAGGCGCAGCCGCTCGCACAGTTCGTGCTCCACCAGCGCAATGATGTCGCGGTAGTTGCCGCCGTCGCCGGCCATGCCGGGATCGGTGACCTGGAACGTATCGAGCGCGTAGCCGTGGCGCGTAGTGTGGATCTTGGCGTCCTGGATCGAGAACGCCTTGCGCTCAAAATAGCCGCAGATGCGCGCGAACAGGTCGGGCTGGTCCTTGATGTAGACCGCCACCTGCAGGCCTTCGCCGGCCGGCGACACGCGCGCCTTGACCACCGGCACGGGACTGTCCACCTTGTTGTACAGGTGGCGCGTCAGCCAGGCGATATCGTGCGAATCGTGGCGCAGGAAGAAGGCCACGTCCAGCTGCGCCCACAGCGACTTGCCCAGCGCCGGGTCGAAGGCCTTCAGGCGCAGTTCCGAGATGGTGTCTGCCTTGCGCTGCGACCACAGCGAGTGCGAATCGACGCGCGCGCCGCCCAGCACGCGCAGCGTGATGTGGTAAAGGTCTTCCAGCAGCTTGCCCTTCCAGGCATTCCACACCTTGGGGCTGGTGCCACGGATATCGGCCACGGTCAGCAGGTAGAGCGCGGTCAGGTAGCGTTCGCTGCCGACCACCTCGGCAAAGGCATGGACCACATCCGGATCGGTCAGGTCTTGCTTCTGCGCGACGTGGCTCATGGTGAGGTGGTGCTCGACCAGCCAGCAGATCAGGTCGGCATCTTCGCGCGCAATGCCGTGCTGCTTGCAGAAGCGGCGCGCATCGACGGTGCCGAGCCGGGAATGGTCGCCGCCGCGGCCCTTGGCGATGTCATGGAACAGCGCCGCCACCCACAGCACCCAGGGCTTGTCGAAGCTGGCCATCAGCTGGCTGCAGAACGGGAACTCGTGAGTGTGCTCGACGATGGCGAAACGGCGCATGTTGCGCACCACCATCAGGATGTGCTGGTCCACGGTATAGACGTGGAACAGGTCGTGCTGCATCTGGCCGACGATGCGGCGGAAGTTGATCAGGTAGCGGCCCAGCACGCTGGTCTGGTTCATCAGTCGCAGCGCGTGGGTGATGCCCTGCGGCTCCTGCATGATGGCCAGGAACAGGCGGCGGTTCTCGGGGTCGTTGCGCCAGTGCACATTCATCACCGTGCGCGCGTTGTACAGACCGCGCAGCGTGCGCGGCGCCAGGCCCTTCACGCCGGGGGTGCGCTGGTACAGCAGGAAGGTTTCGAGGATGGCATGCGGATCGCGTTCGTACACGTCATCGCTGGTGATCTCCAGCATGCCCTGGCGCTCGACGAAGCGCTCGTTGAGCACGCGCGTCACCTGCGACTCGCTCGGGAACAGCATCGCCTCGATATTGAGCAGCAGCACGCTGTTGAGCTGGGTCACCGCCTTGGCGGCCCAGTAGTAGCGGCGCATCAGCTGCTCGCTGGCGCGCTTGTTGGCGTTCTGGCGGTAGCCGAAGGCCTCGGCCAGCGCGGTCTGCAGGTCGAACACCAGCACGTCCTGGCGGCGCCCGGCCACCAGGTGCAGGCGCGCGCGGATGATCTTCAGCAGGCGCTCGTTGCGGGCCAGCTCCTGGGCTTCGCGGCGCGTCAGCAGGCCCTTCTCGAACAACTCCTTCCAGCTGTCGCCGAGGCCCGCGGCCTTGGTCATCCACAGGATCACCTGCAGGTCGCGCAGGCCGCCCGGGCTCTCCTTGCAGTTGGGCTCGAGCGCGTAGGGCGTGTCCTGGTACTTGGCGTGGCGCTGGCGCATTTCCAGCAGCTTGGCCTGGAAGAACGCCGCCGGGTCCAGGTCCGCCTGGTAGCGGCTGCGCAGCGCCTCGAACAGCTTGCGGTTGCCGGTCAGCAGCCGTGCTTCCAGCAGCGAGGTCTGGATGGTCACGTCCTGGCGCGATTCGCGGATGCAGTCGTCCACCGTGCGCACGGCCGAGCCGATTTCCAGCCCCAGGTCCCAGCACAGCCCGATAAAGCGTTCCAGCTTGCCGGCGGTGTCCCGGTCGGGCTCGGCGGGCAGCAACAGCAGCACGTCGACGTCCGAGTACGGGAACAGTTCGCCGCGGCCGTAGCCGCCCACCGCCACCAGCGCCGCGTCCGCGGGCATGGCCAGCCCGCGCCAGGCCTCGCTCAGCGCGGCATCGACGGCGCGGCGCAGCCGCGTGGTCAGCGTGGCGGCGTTGGCGCTGGCGTTGAAGTCCGCAAACAGCGCCTGCTTGTCGGCTTTGAGCTGGTCGCGCACGCGCGCGGCCAGCAGCAGTTCCGGCGTGGTGTCCATGGAGGTGGCGGGATGGTTCGTGGGCACGGCTGGAAAAAGAAGGGCGCCCGGTCAGGCGCCCTGGCTTCTGCGCGGCGTCAGGCCGCCACGGAATCGGTAATAAAAGCCGGTGGCGCCGGGGTGCCGGCGGACACCGTCAGCACCTCGTAGCCGGTCTCGGTGACCAGCACCGTGTGCTCCCACTGCGCCGACAGGCTGCGGTCGCGGGTCTTCACGGTCCACTGGTCGGGCATGGTGCGGATATCGCGCTTGCCGGCGTTGATCATCGGCTCCACGGTGAAGATCATGCCGGCCTTGATCTCGGCGCCGGTGCCGGGGCGGCCATAGTGCAGGATCTGCGGGTCTTCATGGAAGTTCTTGCCGATGCCATGGCCGCAGTACTCGCGCACCACGCTGTAGCCGGCGGCTTCGGCGTGCACCTGGATGGCGTGGCCGATATCGCCCAGGCGCGCGCCATGGCGCACTTGCGCGATGCCCTTCCACATGCATTCATACGTCACCTGCGCCAGGCGTTTGGCCAGGATCGAGCCCTCGCCGACGATGAACATGCGGCTGGTGTCGCCGTAGTACCCGTCCTTGGTGATGACGGTGATGTCCAGGTTGACGGCGTCGCCGCTCTTGAGCACGCGGTCGCCCGGAATGCCGTGGCAGATCACGTCGTTGACCGAAGTGCAGATCGCGCCGGGGAAGGGCGGGTAGCCCGGAGGCGCATAATTCAGCGGCGCCGGCACCGTGCCCTGCACGTCGCGCATGTAGGCGTGGCACAGGCGGTCGAGTTCGCCGGTGGTGACGCCGGGTTGCACGAAAGGCGTGATGTAGTCGAGGACTTCGGAGGCAAGGCGGCAAGCCACGCGCATGTGGGCGATGTCTTCGGCGGTGTTCAGGTAAATGCTCATGCTGCGTCGCCAGAAAAAGTGATGACGGGGCCACTGGCCACGCCCGAATCGATGGATCAAAGTGGGATTATCGCACCATCGAGGCCGGATCGCAGCCTGTTCCCGCCGCCCGGGGCCAGGGCGCCAGGGGCGGAAGAGGCCGGGGGCGGCTTGAGCCAGCGGCATTTTTGTTGCTACAATAGCGGGCTGATCTGGTTGCGCCGCAGCAATTGCGCCGGCCGGTTCGGTTATTTGGCAGGGCTTTTCCTGCCGCTTGAAATCGCTGGCCCGCCTATCCGGGGTGTTCCTTTTCAGGAATGTCGGGGCGGGCTTCAGACCTAACCCTTTGGAGATTTACATGTCCGTCACCATGCGCGAAATGCTGGAAGCCGGTTGCCACTTCGGCCACCAGACCCGCTTCTGGAACCCGAAGATGGCCCCCTTCATCTTCGGCCATCGCAACAAGATCCACATCATCAACCTCGAAAAGACGCTGCCGATGTTCCAGGACGCCATGAAGTACGTGCGTCAGCTGGCAGCCAATCGCGGCACCATCCTTTTCGTGGGCACCAAGCGCCAGTCGCGCGAAATCCTGGCTGAAGAAGCTGGCCGTGCCGGCATGCCCTACGTCGACGCCCGCTGGCTCGGCGGCATGCTGACCAACTTCAAGACGGTCAAGATCTCGATCAAGCGCCTGAAGGACATGGAAGCCGCCAAGGAAGCCGGCGCGCTGGAAACCATGAGCAAGAAGGAAGCGCTGATGTTCGAGCGCGAGATGATGAAGCTGGAGAAGTCGATCGGCGGCATCAAGGACATGGGCGGCGTGCCTGACGCGATCTTCGTGGTCGACGTCGGCTACCACAAGATTGCCGTGACCGAAGCCAACAAGCTGGGCATCCCCGTGATCGGCGTGGTCGATACCAACCACTCGCCGGAAGGCATCGATTACGTGATCCCGGGCAACGATGACTCGAGCAAGGCCGTGGCCCTGTACGTGCGCGGCGTGGCTGACGCCATCCTGGAAGGCCGTGCCAACGCCGTGCAGGAAGTCGTTGAAGCCGCCCGCGGCGACGACGAATTCGTCGAAGTGCAGGAAGGCTGATCGCCCCGCGCCCCGCTGCCGGAAAGGAAACCCTAGCGCGCATCGTCACCAGACCGACAAGCAACGCTTGCCGCCCGCCACCGCGGGCTGCGCGCAAGGCCAAAGCCGGGGGACGCCGGCAGCCGGCAGGAAGGGCAATAGAAGGGGGCACATCTGGCGCCCCCTTTTTTTGAATGTTGAATTGTTGTCATCCGCCGCAGGCAGCATCTGTCGCGGGTGCGCTGTAGACCCACCGACCGGGTGCCGCGGGCGACTGCCGGCAGCCGGCGCGAACCATTCAAGGAGTGACAAATGGCGGCAATTACCGCAAGCATGGTTGCAGAACTGCGCGCGAAGACCGACGCGCCGATGATGGAATGCAAGAAGGCCCTGACCGAGGCCGACGGCGACCTGAACAAGGCCGAAGAGCTGCTGCGCGTCAAGCTGGGCAACAAGGCCAGCAAGGCCGCCTCGCGCGTGACCGCCGAAGGCGTGGTCGCTTCGTTCATCGATGGCACCACCGGCGTGCTGGTCGAACTGAACTGCGAGACCGATTTCGTCTCCAAGAACGACGACTTCCTGGCCTTCTCGGCCAAGGTCGCCGAACTGATCGCCAAGCAGAACCCGGCCGACGTGGCCGCGCTGTCGGCGCTGGAAATCGACGGCGTCAGCGTTGAAGCGACCCGTACCGCGCTGATCGGCAAGATCGGCGAGAACCTGACGATCCGCCGCTTTGTCCGCTACGCCAATGGCGGCAAGCTGGTTTCGTACCTGCACGGCACCCGCATCGGCGTGATGGTCGAGTTCGACGGCGACGAAGCCGCCGCCAAGGACGTCGCCATGCACGTGGCCGCGATGAAGCCGGTGTCGCTGTCGGCCGAGCAGGTCCCCGCCGACCTGATCGCCAAGGAGCGCAGCATCGCCGAGCAGAAGGCTGCCGAGTCGGGCAAGCCGGCCGAGATCGTCGCCAAGATGGTCGAGGGTTCGGTGCAGAAGTACCTGAAGGAAGTCTCGCTGTTCAACCAGCCGTTCGTGAAGAACGACAAGCAGACCGTCGAGCAGATGCTGAAGGCCGCCAACACGACCGTGAAGGGCTTCACCCTCTACGTCGTGGGCGAAGGCATCGAGAAGAAGCAGGACGACTTCGCCGCTGAAGTGGCCGCCCAGGTGGCCGCTGCCCAGAAGGGCTGAGGTCCGGGGCGCCGCGGACTGCCCGTCGGGGCGGGTCCGGGCGCCTATAATGCCGCAGGGGCGCCGCAAGGTGCCCCTCTGCATAAGTAGTGCAGCGCGGCGCAGCCGGCGTTGCACTGCAACAGTCCGTTTCCGCGGTGGTCCGGTCCAGGCCGGGGCACCCCGAAAACCGGCTTTCTCCTGCCGGCGGCACCATGACCCGTGCCGCCGGTGCCAAAACATACGTCCCAGTATCGTCTCAACCGAGCGAACTGCTCCTGTCCGAGGGTGAACATGCCAGCCTACAAGCGCGTCCTTCTGAAACTGTCCGGTGAAGCCCTGATGGGCGACGATGCCTTCGGCATCAACCGCTCCACCATCGAGGCGATGGTGAACGACATTGCCGAGATCGTGAAGCTCGGCGTGCAGGTGGCGGTGGTGATCGGCGGCGGCAACATCTTCCGCGGCGTCGCGGGCGGTGCGGCCGGCATGGATCGCGCGACCGCCGACTACATGGGCATGCTGGCCACCATGATGAATGCGCTGGCGCTGCAGGACGCAATGCGCCACGCCAATATCGAAGGCCGCGTGCAGTCGGCGCTGCGCATGGACCAGGTGGTCGAGCCCTATATCCGCCCGCGCGCGATCCGCCAGCTGGAAGAGGGCAAGGTGGTGATCTTCGCCGCCGGCACCGGCAATCCCTTCTTCACCACCGACACCGCGGCCGCGCTGCGCGGCTCCGAGATCGGCGCCGAGATCGTGCTGAAGGCGACCAAGGTCGACGGCGTGTACACCGCCGACCCGAAGAAGGATCCCAGCGCCACGCGCTACACCACCATCAGCTTCGACGAGGCCATCTCGCGCAACCTGCAGGTGATGGACGCCACCGCCTTTGCGCTGTGCCGCGACCAGAAGCTGCCGATCAAGGTGTTCTCGATCGTGAAGCCCGGCGCGCTCAAGCGCGTCATCCTGGGCGAGGACGAGGGTACCCTGGTGCATGTGTGAGTCCGATAACGGATGCCGCGCCGCGGCGCTGGTATCCGGCCGGGCAAAGAGTAGAATGATTCATTTTCGATCCCCACCAGAGGGGATCTTGGTTGGCTGATTTCCGGAGGTAAAAATGAGCGTCGCCGACACAAAGAAGAGCGCCGAGCAGAAAATGCAGAAGTCGATCGAAGCCTTCAAGGCCGATCTGGCTAAGATCCGCACCGGCCGTGCCCATACCGGCCTGCTCGACCACGTTCAGGTGGATTACTACGGCTCGATGGTGCCGATCAGTCAGGTGGCAGCGATCGGCCTGGCCGATGCCCGTACCATCACGGTGCAGCCGTGGGAAAAGAAAATGGTGGGCGCGGTCGAGAAGGCGATCCGCGATTGCGACCTGGGCCTGAATCCGGCCACCATGGGCGAAGTGATCCGTGTGCCGATGCCGGCACTGACCGAAGAGCGCCGCAAGGAGCTGACCAAGGTCGTGAAGGGCGAGGCCGAGGGTGCCAAGGTGGCGGTGCGCAACCTGCGCCGCGATGCCAACGAGCAGTTCAAGAAGCTGGTCAAGGACAAGACCATTTCCGAAGACGACGAGCGCCGCGGCCAGGACGAGGTGCAGAAACTGACCGACAAGTACGTGGCCGAGATCGACAAGATGGTCGCCGAAAAAGAGAAGGAGATCATGACGGTCTGACGCCCGTCCCGGCCTTGCCGGGACTGTCAGCGGCCGTCTCACGCCCATGCAGCACATCAGCTCGACGCTTGCCGTACCCGATACATCCTACGTGCCCAGGCACCTTGCCATCATCATGGACGGCAACGGCCGCTGGGCGACCCAGCGGCATCTGCCGCGCGTGGCGGGGCACAGCCGGGGGCTGGACGCTGTGCGCGCGGTGGTGGAAGCCTGCGCCGCCCGGGGCGTGCAGTACCTGACGCTGTTCGCGTTCAGCTCCGAGAACTGGCGCCGTCCGGCGGACGAGGTCACGTTCCTGATGCGGCTGTTCATGATGTCGCTGCGGCGCGAAGTGGTGAAGATGCACGCCAACAACATCCGGCTGCGGGTGGTGGGTGACCTGAGCCGCTTCAGCCCGCGCATCCAGCGGCTGATCCGCGATGCCGAGGCGCGCACCGCCGGCAATACCGGCCTGACCGTCACCATCGCCGCCAACTACGGCGGGCGCTGGGACCTGCTGCAGGCCATGCGCAAGATGCTGGCGCGCTCGCCCATGCTCGATCCCGAAACCATCGACGAATCGATGCTGGCACCACACCTGGCCATGGCCTATGCGCCGGAGCCGGACCTGTTCATCCGTACCGGCGGCGAACAGCGCATCAGCAATTTCCTGCTGTGGCAGCTCGCCTATTCCGAGCTGTACTTCACCGACGTCTACTGGCCGGATTTCGACGCCGCGGAACTCGACAAGGCCTTTGCCTCGTACCGCCAGCGCGAACGCCGCTTCGGCCGCACCAGCGCGCAGCTGGTCGCGCCGGGACTTTCGGGTACCGCCTGAGACCGGCTACTCCAACCTTTCACGGGACCGCAGCGCATGCTCCTCACCCGCGTCATCACCGCCCTGTGCCTGTTGCTGCTGATCCTGCCGATCCTGTTCCTGGCGCCGCCGGCGGGCCTGGCGGGACTGCTCGGCGTGATCGTGCTGCTGGCCGGCTGGGAATTCGGCCGCCTGATCGGACTGCGCGGGCCGTGGCCCTATGTCTATGCGCTGGCCTGCCTGATCGCCACCATCACCTGGCATGACCTGCCGCTGCGCCACGCCACGACTTGGCTGCTGGAGGCCGCGGTAGTGTGCTGGGGCGTGGCGGTGGTGCTGCTGGCGCGCGGCGTGCGCACCGCCACCCCGGCCTTCACGGCGCTGGGCGTGGTGCTGGGGCTGGTGATGCTGCCCGCGTTTGCCCATGCCACCATGATCCTGCGCGGCGCCGGCATCGGCGTGCTGCTGACCGCCGCCGTGCTGGTATGGGCCGCCGATATCGGCGCGTATTTCACCGGCAAGGCGATCGGCCGGCGCAAGCTGGCGCCCGGGATCAGCCCGGGCAAGTCCTGGGAGGGCGCCATTGGCGGCTGGGTGCTGGCGCTGGCGATCGGCCTCGCGCTGGCCGCCACCCACGCCTTTGCCCCGACCTGGTTTTCCGCGATGGGCGACCGCGGCGGCCTCGGCTTCGTCGCGGCGCTGACCACGCTGCTGGTTGCGGCGAGCGTGGTGGGCGACCTGTTCGAATCCCTGCTCAAGCGCCAGGTCGGCAAGAAGGACAGCAGCCGGCTGCTGCCTGGCCACGGTGGCGTGCTGGACCGCATCGACGCCTTGCTGCCGGTATTCCCGCTGGCCGCCCTGATGCTGATTTTTCTCTGAAGCCGTCTGCCATGCATCGCATCACTATCCTGGGCGCCACCGGCTCCATCGGAGAAAGCACGCTCGACGTGATCCGGCGCCATCCCGGCCGTTACGCGGCGCATGCGCTCAGCGCCCATCGACAGGTGCGCAAGCTGGCCGACCAGTGCATTGAATTTCGCCCGGCGCGCGCCGTGGTGGGAACGGCCGCGGCGGCGCAGGAACTGGAAACGCTGCTGCGTGCTGCGGGCGTGGCCACCGAGGTCAGCTACGGCGAAGCTGCGCTGGAATCCATCGCCGCCGATGCGCAGGTCGATGCGGTGATGGCCGCGATCGTCGGCGCGGCGGGCCTGCGCCCGACGCTGGCCGCGGCGCGCGCCGGCAAGCGCGTGCTGCTGGCCAACAAGGAAGCGCTGGTGATGTCCGGCCGCATCTTCATGGATGCGGTGCGCGAGCACGGCGCCACGCTGCTGCCGATCGACAGCGAGCACAACGCCATCTTCCAGTGCCTGCCCGCCGACGACCCGCGCTATGGCCGCGGCGTGGCCAAGGTGCTGCTGACCGCCTCGGGCGGGCCGTTCCGCACGCGCGACCCGGCCACGCTGCACGATATCTCGCCCGACCAGGCCTGCGCCCATCCCAACTGGGTCATGGGCCGCAAGATCTCGGTGGACTCGGCCACCATGATGAACAAGGGACTCGAGGTGATCGAGGCGCATTGGCTGTTCGGTGCCCCGGCCGAGCGCATCGAGGTGCTGATCCACCCGCAGAGCATCGTGCATTCGATGGTGGCCTATGCCGATGGCTCGGTGCTGGCGCAACTCGGCAACCCGGACATGCGCACGCCGATTGCCTATGGCCTGGCCTACCCGGAACGGATCGACGCGGGCGTGACCCCGCTCGACCTGACCAGCGCCGGCGGGCTGCATTTCGAAAAGCCGGACCTGGTCCGGTTCCCGTGCCTGGGACTGGCCTTCGACGCGTTGCAGGCGGCGGGGGTGGCGCCGGCGGTGCTCAATGCCGCCAATGAAGTGGCGGTTGAGGCATTCCTCGCCGGTCAGGTTCGCTTTACCGATATCGCCGGCATCGTGCGCCAGGTGCTGGAACAGGCACCGAGCGGACCCGCCGATACGCTCGAGGCCGTGCTGTCGGCCGACGCGCTGGCGCGCGCGGCGGCCAGGGTCGCCGTAGCCGCACGGGCCACCGCCCGCTGATGCGGCGGGGCGGTCTGCCGCATCTGCGACAATAACGGCTGCGCCGGCCGCTCCCCGCGGACCGCGCATGCCGCCCCAGCGATCTTACCGACGTCCCGCACCATGCAAACCGTACTCGCTTTCATCGTTGCCCTGTGCGTGCTGATCTACGTGCACGAAATGGGTCACTACCTGGCCGCGCGCGCCTGCGGCGTGAAGGTGCTGCGTTTTTCCATCGGCTTCGGGCGGCCGCTGCTGCGCTGGATCTCCAAAAGCCGCGACCGCACCGAGTGGACGGTGGCGGCCATCCCGCTGGGTGGCTACGTCAAGATGCTCGACGAGCGCGAACTGGATCCCGCGCGCGACGCCCCCATCGACGCGGCCGACCTGCCGCGTGCCTTCAACCGCCAGCCGGTGGGCAAGCGCTTTGCGATCGTCGCGGCCGGTCCGCTGGCAAACTTCGCGCTGGCGATCGTGCTGTATTTCGCGCTGTTCGCCGGCGGCATGCGCGAGCCCGCGCCCGTGGTGGCGGCGCCCGCGGCCGGCACCATGGCGGCGCAGGCCGGCGTGCGCGAGGGCGACCGGGTCTTGTCCCTGACCGCCAACGACCACACCGAGCCGGTCCGCTCCTGGAACGACCTGCGCATGGCGGTGTTTGCCGAAGGCTTCGGCGATGCGCGCGCGGTGCTGCGCGTGCGCGGTGCCGACGGCGCCGAGCGCGATGTCACGCTGCCGCGCCTGCCCAATACCGGCGGCAATCCCGAGCAGGATCCGCTGGCCACGCTGGGCCTGAACCTGAAGGGCGGGCCGGTGACGATCACCGAGGTGCTGCCGGATTCGGCGGCGGAACGCGCCGGGCTGCGCAAGGGCGACCGCATCGTGGCCTGGCAGGGCAGTCCGCTGACGCAGGCCAGCGCCCTGATCAAGGCGGTGCGCAGCCAGCCGGGGCAGGCCGTGACGCTCGGCATCGAGCGCAATGGCCAGCGCCTGGAGGTGCCGGTCACGCTCGACACCGCCGCGGCGCGCGACGGCGCCAAGGACGCCAGCGGCGCCAGCGCGGCGCCTTCCGGCAAGCTGGGCGCGGCGCTCAGCCAGGCGGTGCAGATGGAGACCGTGCGCTACCAGCCGGGCGAGGCGCTGGCACGCGCGGTGGGGCAGGTCTGGGACACCAGCGCGCTGTCGCTCAAGCTGCTGGGCAAGATGCTGGTGGGGCAGGCTTCGCTGCAGAACCTGAGCGGACCGCTGACCGTGGCGGACTACGCCGGGCGTGCCGCAAACCTCGGCATACAAGCCTTTGTCAGCTTCCTGGCGCTGGTCAGCGTTAGTCTCGGCGTACTCAATTTGTTACCCATTCCGGTTCTGGATGGGGGGCATTTGCTGTATTATTGCGTGGAATTTTTGACTGGCCGGCCCGTCCCAGACCACTGGCAGGCAATGCTGCAGAAGGTTGGCATTGCTTGCATCTTGCTCCTGACTTCGCTCGCTTTGTTCAATGACGTCAGCCGAATGTTTCTGGCGAACGGCTAGAAACGTGTGTCGGCAAGGGGTGGTGGTGTCGTCGGACACCGTCGCCGGGGACGCCATTTGCCAGGCGCAGTCCAATGAGGCATCGGAGCGCAATCCTGGATGGAATCAAAGAGGGGATCAACATTGATCAGACATAAGCGCATTTCGCTGGGCTTGCTGGCGAGTGCCGTTATTGCAGCCTGGAGCCCGGCGGGCTGGGCTGCCGATCCGTTCGTCGTCAGGGACATCCGCGTTGAGGGACTGCAACGCGTCGAACCGGGTACCGTGTTTGGCTACCTGCCGGTGCGGGTCGGGGAAACCTTCACCGATGACAAGGGCGCCGACGCCATCCGTGCCCTCTACAATACCGGCTTCTTCAAGGACGTGCAGATCCGCGCCGAGGAAGGCGTGCTGGTGGTGCAGGTCGAAGAGCGCCCGGCGATTTCGCAGCTCGAGTTCGTCGGCATCAAGGAATTCGACAAGGACACGCTGCGCCGCTCGCTGCGCGCGGTCGGCGTGGCCGAGGCCCGCTACTACGACAAGGCACTGATCGACAAGGCCGAGCAGGAGCTCAAGCGCCAGTACGTCGCGCGCGGCTACTATGCCGCCGACGTGCAGACCACGATCACGCCGGTGGACCGCAACCGCGTCTCGGTGGTGTTCAACGTCGACGAGGGTCCGGTCGCCAAGATCCGCCAGATCAATATCGTCGGCAACAAGGCGTTCAAGGAAAGCACGCTGCGCGACGAGATGCAGCTGTCCACCCCCAACTGGCTGTCGTGGTACACCAAGAACGACCTGTACTCGAAGCAGAAGCTGACCGCCGACCTGGAAGCGCTGCGCTCGTACTACCTGAACCGCGGCTACCTGGAATTCGCCATCGAATCGACCCAGGTTTCCATCACGCCTGACAAGAAAGACATCTTCCTGACGCTGAACATCAAGGAAGGCGACCAGTACAAGGTGTCCGAGGTGCGCCTGGCGGGCGAACTGCTGGGCAAGCAGGAGGAAATGGAAAAGCTGCTGCAGCTGAAGAAGGGCGATATTTTCTCGTCCGAGAAGCTGACGCAGAGCACCAAGGCCATTACCGACCTGCTCGGCACCTATGGCTACGCGTTCACCACCATCAACCCGCAACCGCAGATCGACAAGGAAAAGCGAGAAGTCGCGCTGACCCTGATGGTCGATCCGGGCCGCCGCGTCTACGTGCGCCGCGTCAACGTGGTGGGCAACAGCAAGACCCGCGACGAAGTGGTGCGGCGCGAGATGCGCCAGATGGAAAGCTCGTGGTTCGACAGCGAAAAGCTGACGCAGTCGCAGGCGCGTATCAACCGTACCGGCTACTTCACCGACACCAACATCACCACCGAGGACGTGCCCGGCGCGCCCGACCAGGTCGATGTCAATGTCAACGTGACCGAAAAGCCGACCGGCCAGATCAGCCTGGGCGTGGGCTTCTCGTCCACCGACAAGCTGGTGCTGCAGGCCGGCCTGCGCCAGGACAACGTGTTCGGCTCGGGCACCAGCCTGGGCCTGGACGTGAACACCGCCAAGTCGTTCCGTACCATCGCGCTGACGCAGTACGACCCGTACTTCACGGTGGACGGCATCAGCCGCTCGACCGATATCTACTACCGTACCTCGCGCCCGCTGTACTACACCGGCGACCAGGACTACAAGATCGTGTCGGCCGGCGGCGGCTTCAAGTTCGGCGTGCCGTTCTCGGAAGTCGACACCGTGTTCTTCGGCATCGGCTACGAACGCACCCAGGTGTACACGTCGGTCAACACCCCGACCCAGTACACCGACTGGCTCAACAAGATCGGCAAGAGCTCGGGCGACGGCATCAACAACTTCCCGTTCACGATCGGCTGGGCGCGCGACCGCCGCGACAGCGCGCTGGTCCCGACCAAGGGCCCGTACACCCAGGCCAACCTGGAAGTCGGCCTGCCGGGCGGCGATACGCAGTATTACCGCGCCAGCGTGCAGCAGCAGTACTTCTACCCGATCTCGAAGGCTTTCACCCTGGCGCTGAATGGTGAAGTCGCCTACGGCCACGGCTACGGCAACACGCCGTTCCCGGTGTTCAAGTACTTCTACGCGGGTGGTATCGGCTCGGTGCGTGGCTACCAGACCAGCACGCTGGGCCCCAAGGACCAGAACGGCAACCCGGTGGGCGGCGCCTCGAAGATGATCGGCAACGTCGAGTTCATCTTCCCGCTGCCGGGCTCCGGCGTGGACCGCACGCTGCGCCTGTTCACCTTCTTTGACTTCGGTAACGTCTATCAGGAAGGCCAGCCGCTGAGCTTCAGCGAACTGAAGTACTCGACCGGCTTCGGCATGTCGTGGCTGTCGCCCATCGGGCCGCTGAAGATCAGCATGGGCTTCCCGCTCAAGCGCGACGACAACGACAAGGTCCAGCGCTTCCAGTTCCAGATCGGCACGGCATTCTGATTCTGACAAAGGATCTGTTTTCATGACTACAACATTCAAACTGGTCAAGTCCCTGGGCGCCGCCGCGCTCGCCACCGCGGCGATCTGCGCCGCGATGCCGGCCTCGGCCCAGGAAGCGCGCATCGCCGCGGTCAATTCCGAACGCATCCTGCGCGATTCGCAGCCGGCCAAGGCGGCGCAGGTCAAGCTGGAGCAGGAGTTCTCCAAGCGCGATCGCGAACTGCAGGACATGGCGCAGAAGATCAAGGGCATGGCTGACAAGCTGGACAAGGACACGGCCGTGCTGGCCGACTCCGACCGCCAGCGCCGCCAGCGCGAAGTGGCCGATCTGGACCGCGAGTTCCAGCGCAAGCAGCGCGAATTCCGCGAGGACCTGAACCAGCGCCGCAACGAGGAGCTGGCCCAGGTGCTCGAGCGCGCCAACCGCGTGATCCGCCAGCTCGCCGAACAGCGCAAGTACGACCTGATCGTGCAGGAAGCCGTGTACGTGAATCCGCGCATCGATATCACCGACGACGTGATGAAGGTGCTGAACGCCGGCGGCAAGTAAGCCGCCGCCGCTTCGTTCGTTCCTTCGTTCGTTTTACCATCAGGAAGTACCGCCATGCAGACACCCACACTGGGTCAGCTCGCCACCGAGAACGGCGCGCAGGTTGTGGGTGACCCCGACCTGGCGATCACCGGCCTGGCCCCCCTGGACCAGGCCGGACCGGGCGAGCTCTCGTTCCTGTCGAACCCGCTCTACCTGCAGCAGGCGCTCGATGCGAATGCCGGCGCCGTGATCGTCTCGGCCGCCGACCTCGAGCGCGTGCGCGCCGAAGGCAAGGCCGACGGCCGCAACTGGCTGGTGGCGCGCAATCCCTACGTATGCTTTGCCCGCGTGGCGCAACGTTTCGACCGCGCCGCCAATAGCGATGCGCGCACCGGCATCGACGCGCGCGCCACCGTGGCGCCCGACGCGGTGGTGCCGGCCTCGTGCTACATCGGCCCCAACGTGGTCATCGAAGCCGGCGCGCGGCTGGGCGAGCGCGTGCGCATCCTGGCCAACGGCTATGTCGGCGCGCACGCCGAGATCGGTGACGATTCACTGCTGTATGCCAACGTATCGGTCTACCACCACTGCGTGGTCGGCGCGCGCGCCATCCTGCATAGCGGCGTGGTGATCGGCGCCGATGGCTTCGGCTTTGCGCCGGACATCAGCGCGACCGGCGTGGAATACGTGAAGATCCCGCAAACCGGGCGCGCGGTGCTGGGCAATGACGTCGAGGTTGGCGCCAATACCGCGATCGACCGCGGCGCGATGGCCGACACCGTGATCGAGGACGGCTGCAAGATCGACAACCAGGTCCAGATCGCGCACAACGTGCGGGTCGGCGCTCACACGGTGATCGCCGGCTGCGCCGCGGTGTCGGGCAGCACGCGCATCGGGCGCTTCTGCGTGATCGGCGGCGCGGCCAACTTTGCCGGCCACCTGACCATCGCCGACCGCACCACGGTGTCGGGCGGCACCTCGATCACCAAATCCATTACCAAGCCCGGCGGCCATTTCACCAGCGTGTTTCCGTTCCTGCCGCACGGCGAGTGGGAGCGCAACGCAGCCATCGTGCGCGGCCTGAGCAAGCTGCGCGAACGGGTGGTGGCGCTGGAACGCCGCCTGCGCGGCCAGGCCGCCGGGTCCCAACCCTCACAAGACTAAAGAGAAATCATCATGAGCGCGGCCGAAATCGATATCCGCAAGATCCTCAAGCTGCTGCCGCACCGGTACCCGTTCCTGCTGGTCGACCGCGTGCTGGAGTTCGAAGCGCAGAAGCGGATCAAGACCCTGAAGAACGTCACCATCAACGAGCCGTACTTCCAGGGCCATTTCCCCGAACAGCCGGTGATGCCGGGCGTGATGATCCTGGAAGCGCTGGCGCAGTCGGCCGGCCTGCTGACCTTTGGCGCCGACATGGAGCGCAAGGAAGGCGCGCTGTACTACTTCGTCGGCATCGACGGCGCGCGCTTCAAGCAGGTGGTGTACCCGGGCGACCAGCTGCACATGAACGTGACGGTCGAGCGCTATATCCGCGGCATCTGGAAGTTCAAGGCGTTCGCCACGGTCGACGACAAGGTGGCCTGCGAGGCGGAGCTGATGTGCACCGTGAAGCAGGCCGAGTGAGGCCGCGTACGGCCCGCGGCGCTGCCGCGGGCTGGCTGCCGTGCCCCTGCGCTGCCGCGCTTGAGGGGCAGACGGCCCGGACGGGAACCTTTGCCCGGCGCATTGGCCCATCCTTCACCAGACCCATCACAGGACAGTACGCATGACGCAAATCCACCCCACCGCACTGGTCGACCCGAAGGCAGAGCTGGCCGCCGACGTGAGTGTCGGCCCGTTCTCCATCGTCGGTCCCAACGTGCGGATCGGCAGCGGCACCCGGATCGGCTCGCATACGACGGTCGAAGGCCATACCACGATCGGCGAAGGCAACCAGATCGGTCCCTATGCGTCGGTCGGCGGCGTGCCGCAGGACATGAAATACCGCAACGAGCCGACCCGGCTCGAGATCGGCGACCGCAACACCATCCGCGAATTCACCACGATCCACACCGGCACGGTGCAGGACCGCGGCCTGACCAGCATCGGCAACGACAACTGGATCATGGCCTACGTCCATATCGCCCATGACTGCATGGTCGGCAACCACACCGTTTTTTCCAGCAACGCGCAGATCGCCGGCCACGTCGAGGTGGGCGACTGGGCCATCCTGGGCGGCATGAGCGGGGTGCACCAGTTCGTGCGCATCGGCGCCCACGCGATGCTCGGCGGCGCTTCGGCGCTGGTGCAGGACGTGCCGCCGTTCGTGATCGCCGCCAGCGACAAGAGCGGCAACAAGGCCACGCCGCATGGCGTCAACGTCGAAGGGCTGCGCCGCCGCGGCTTCGACGCCGGCCAGATCGCCGCGCTGCGCCAGGCCTACAAGCTGCTTTACAAGTCCGACCTCAGCTTCGACGAGGCGCGCAACGAGATTTCCGCATTGCTGGCCCAGGTGGACGCCGGCACCGCGGCGCCGCTGCAGGCCTTTGTCGACTTCCTTGCCGCCACCCAGCGCGGCATCGTGCGCTGAGACCGGACCCACATGGCAGACGCCGCGATTCGGAAGGACCTGCCCGCGGGCAACCGTAGCGCCGGGGGCAAGCGCGGCACCATCGCCATGGTGGCCGGCGAGGCCTCGGGCGACCTGCTGGCTTCGCTGATGATGGGCGGGCTGCAGGCCCGCCTGGCCGAGACCGGCGAGGTGGTCGACTACGCCGGCATCGGCGGCAGGCGCATGATGGCGCAGGGCTTCACCTCGCGCTGGCCGATGGAAACGCTGTCGGTCAACGGCTATGTCGAGGTGCTGGGCTCGCTGCGCGAAATCCTGGCCACGCGGCGCGCGGTGCGCGACTGGCTGCTGGCCGACCCGCCGCTGTGCTTTATCGGGGTTGACGCCCCGGACTTCAATTTCGGCCTGGAAGTGCCGCTGCGCCGCGCCGGCATTCCGGTGGTGCATTTCGTCAGCCCGTCGATCTGGGCCTGGCGCGGCGGACGCATCCGCACCATCGCGCGCGCGGTCGACCACATCCTGTGCCTGTTCCCGTTCGAGCCCGAGATCTACGCCAGGGCGGGCATTCCAGCCACCTACGTGGGCCATCCGCTGGCCGACGTGATCCCGATGGTGCCCGACGTGGCCGGCGCGCGCGCCGCGCTGGGATTGCCCGCCGGGCACCGCGTGGTGGCGGTGCTGCCGGGCAGCCGCCAGTCCGAGGTGCGCAACCTGGGCGCCACCTTCTTCGCGGCGATGGCTCGCATGCAGCGCATGGACCCGAACCTGGCGTTCGTGCTGCCGGCGGCCAGCGCGCCGCTGCGCGCCATCGTCGAAGACCTGCACGCGCAGTATCCCGAACTGCGCCTGACCATCGTCGACGGCAAATCGCACCAGGCCATGGAAGCCGCCGACGTGGTGCTGCTGGCCAGCGGCACCGCCACGCTGGAAGCGGCGCTGTACAAGAAGCCGATGGTGATCTCGTACAAGGTGCCCTGGCTGACCGCGCAGATCATGAAGCGCCAGGGTTATCTGCCTTACGTGGGATTGCCTAATATCCTTTCAGGGCGCTTTGTCGTGCCCGAGTTGCTGCAGGACGACGCCACGCCCGAGGCCCTGGCCCGCGAGACCCTGCTGCAGCTCAATGACGAAGGCAATACCGCCTTCCTGTACGAGCATTTCACCCGCATGCACGAGACGCTGAAATGCAATACCGCGCAACTGGCAGCCGATGTGGTGGTGGACCTGATGCACAGCCGGGGGACGGTCTGATGGCGCGCCGTAACGCTGCCGATTCGCCGCAACTCGGACTGGACCTGGCGCCGGCGGCGCGCGCCATCCAGCGCCTGTGCGGCGTCGACGAAGCGGGCCGCGGCCCGCTGGCCGGGCCGGTCTATGCCGCCGCGGTGGTGCTCGACCCGAAGCGCCCGATCCGCGGCCTGGCCGATTCCAAGATCCTGACCGCCGCCAAGCGCGAGGCGCTGTACGAGAAAATCTGCGAGCGCGCGCTGGGCTGGCATATCGCCTTCGCCACGGTCGAGGAAATCGACACCATCAACATCCTGCACGCCAGCATGCTGGCGATGCAGCGCGCCGTGCAGGGCCTGGCCGCCAGCGGCATCGTGCCCGACCTGGTCCAGGTCGACGGCAACCGCTGCCCGCAGGTGGCGTTCCCGGTCGAAGCCATCGTCAAGGGCGATGCGCTGGTCAAGGCGATCTCGGCCGCGTCGATCCTGGCCAAGGTGGCGCGCGACCGCGCCCTGATGGAACTGCACGCAGCGTATCCGCAATACGGCTTCGATTCGCACGTGGGCTACGGCACGCCCCAGCATATGGCCGCGCTCGCCGAATTCGGCGCGACCCCGCACCATCGCCGCTCGTTCGCGCCCGTGCGCGAGGCGCTGGCGCAGCGGCCGATGTTTACCGCGGTGACCGCCGTGGCGGAAGTCATCGAGGTCACGCCGCTTGCTGACGCCGGCGCCTTGCTACCGGCCGCGCAATGCGGCACGTCCTTGCCATCCGAAGCCTCGTGAAGCACGTTACCTCGCGCGACAATGCGCTGTTCAAGCACCTGAAGGCGCTTGCCGGTTCCACGCACCAGCGCCGCAAGGCAGGCCAGTCGCTGCTCGACGGCGTGCACCTGGCGCAGGCCTACGTGGCCGCGCGCGGCCAGCCCGTCACCTGCCTGGTGTCGGAGCGCCACTATGACCATGCCGAAGTGGCGCCGCTGCTGGCCCAGGTCGACGCCGAGCGCGTGGTGGTGCTGGCCGATGCGCTGTTCACGCAGATCAGCGGCGTGGTCAACGGCATCGACCTGATGCTGGTGATCGAGACCCCGGCGGGCCACCTGCCGGCGCGTATCGAGCAGGATTGCATCATCCTGGACGGGGTGCAGGACGCCGGCAATGTCGGCTCGATCCTGCGCAGCGCGGCCGCGGCGGGCATCCGCGATGCCTTCCTCGCCACCGGCTGCGCCTTCGCATGGTCGGTCAAGACCCTGCGCGCCGGCATGGGTGCGAACTTCCACCTGAATATCGTCGAGCATTGCACGCTCGACGCGCTCGCACCGCGCCTGGCCGTGCCGTTGCTGGCAACCTCGTCGCACGCCGAGGCCGCCGTGTTCGACACCGACCTGCGCGGACCGGTGGCGTGGGTGGTGGGCAATGAAGGGGCAGGGGTCAGCGAGGGCTGGATGGCCCACGTCACGCGCAAGGTCGGCATTCCGCAGCCGGGCGGGATGGAATCGCTGAACGTGGCCGCGGCGACGGCGATCTGCCTGTTCGAGGCGGTGCGCCAGCGCCGCGCCGGCTGAAGCCGCCGGCGCAGCCAAAGAGAAAGCGGCCTGTGCGGCCGCTTTTTTATTACTTCAGTAGTTGTCGCGATCGACCTTGATCTCCTGCAGGATCGTGGTCGCGATCTCTTCGATCGACTTGTGTGTCGACGACAGCCACTTGATGCCTTCGCGGCGCATCATCGCCTCGGCCTCGTTGACTTCGTAGCGGCAGTTTTCCAGCGCGGCGTACTTGCTGCCGGGGCGGCGCTCGTTGCGGATCTCGGTCAGGCGTTGCGGATCGATCGACAGGCCGAAGATCTTCGGCTTGAACGCATAGAGCGCCGACGGCAGCCGGCCGCGCTCGAAGTCGTCGGGGATCAGCGGATAGTTGGCCGCCTTCAGCCCATACTGCATGGCCAGGTAAAGGCTGGTCGGGGTCTTGCCACTGCGCGATACGCCGACCAGGATCACATCGGCTTCTTCCAGGTTCTTGTGTGACTGGCCGTCATCATGCGCCAGCGAGAAGTTGATCGCCTCGATGCGGTTCTTGTAGGCCTCGGTGTCGGCGTTCTGGTGGAAGCGGCCGATGGCGTGCGTGGATTTCAGGCCCAGTTCTTTTTCGAGCGGCTCGATGAAGGTCTGGAACATGTCCAGGATCATCGCCTTGGCGCGGCGCAGTGCCTTGTTCGCTTCCTGGTTCACCAGCGTGGTGAAGACGATCGGCGGCACGCCTTCGTTGTGGAACGCCTCGTTGATCTTGCCGACGGCAATATGTGCCTTTTCCGGGGTGTCGACGAAGGGCATGCGCACCTTGCGGAAGCGCATCTCGAACTGGGCCAGGATGGAGTGGCTGAACGTCTCCGCGGTGATGCCGGTGCCATCCGAGACGATGAACACGGTGCGGACCCCCGGGCGCTCGGCCGCCTGGGTGGCGGGTGCGGCAGGGGTTGCGGGCTGCATTCCAGGCTGGGACCCGGGTGTCGCCGTTCCGGGCGCTTCTGGCTGGGACATGGGGATGGCGCACGCGATGGCGCAATAAATAGATTCAATCTTCCGCAGAAAAGTGCGGCGCAGCACGGTAGAATAGCGGCGATCTTTTCGCTAAGCAATTCCACAGGGTAGCCGCCCCCGCAACAATGCGCACCCGGGATTGTCGACAATGCGCGCTACGCGATGAGAGCCGTAGCGCCAGGTCCGCAGCGCCAGTTCGGGGTTGCTTAGCCAAGCGATCCGTCCGGGAACAGAACACCAAGAACATACCGGGCATGCGCAACCAGTTTTCTACTTTGTTTTGAGGCTCTCATGACTAACCAGGCAGATAACGGCGCCTATGTGCTGCCGTTCGAGCAGTTGCGCATGGCTGACGTGGAAATCGTCGGCGGCAAGAATTCGTCGCTGGGCGAGATGATCTCCCAGCTGGCGGAGGCCGGCGTCCGGGTTCCGGGCGGCTTTGCCACCACCGCGCTCGCCTTCCGCGACTTCCTTGCCCACAACAACCTGACCGAGCGCATTTCGCAGCGCCTGAAGACCCTGAACGTCGACGACGTCAAGGCCCTGGCCGAGGCCGGCGCCGAGATCCGCGAGTGGGTCGCCAGCGCGCCGTTCCAGCCGCGCCTGGAACAGGAAATCCGTGAATTCTATGCCCGCGTGTCCGAGCGCGAAGGCGCCGAGGCCTCGTTCGCGGTGCGTTCGTCGGCCACGGCCGAAGACCTGCCCGACGCCTCCTTCGCCGGCCAGCAGGAGTCCTATCTGAACGTCAGCGGCATTGACGACGTGCTCGACAAGATCAAGCACGTGTTCGCCTCGCTGTACAACGACCGCGCCATTTCCTACCGCGTGCACAAGGGCTTTGCCCACGACGTGGTGGCGCTGTCCGCCGGCATCCAGCGCATGGTCCGCTCGGACCTGGCCGCTTCCGGCGTGATGTTCACCATCGACACCGAATCGGGCTTCCCCGACGTGGTCTTCATCACCTCCAGCTACGGCCTGGGCGAAACGGTGGTGCAGGGCGCGGTCAACCCAGACGAGTTCTACGTCTTCAAGCCGACGCTGCAAGCCGGCAAGTACCCGATCATCCGCCGCTCGATCGGCTCCAAGCTGATCAAGATGGAGTTCACCAAGCCGGGCGAAGCCGGCCGCGTGAAGACCGTCGACGTGCCGGGCGAACTGCGCAACCGCTACTCGATCACCGACGAAGACGTGACCGAGCTGGCGCGCTACGCGATGATCATCGAGAAGCACTATGGCCGCCCGATGGACATCGAGTGGGGCAAGGACGGCAAGGACGGCAAGATCTACATCCTGCAGGCCCGCCCGGAGACGGTGAAGAGCCAGTCCGCCGGCAAGGCCGAGCAGCGCTTCAAGCTCAAGGGCACTGCCCCCGTGCTGACCAGCGGCCGCGCCATCGGCCAGAAGATCGGCACCGGCCCGGTGCGCGTGATCAACGACCCGTCCGAGATGGAACGCGTGCAGCCCGGCGACGTGCTGGTGGCGGACATGACCGACCCGAACTGGGAGCCGGTGATGAAGCGCGCCTCGGCCATCGTCACCAACCGTGGCGGCCGCACCTGCCACGCCGCGATCATCGCGCGTGAACTGGGCGTGCCGGCCGTGGTTGGCTGCGGCGATGCCACCGACGTGCTCAAGGACGGCACGCTGGTGACGGTGTCGTGCGCCGAAGGTGACGAAGGCCGTATCTACGACGGCCTGCTGGAAACCGAGGTGACCGAAGTCCAGCGCGGCGAGATGCCCGAGATCGACGTCAAGCTGATGATGAACGTCGGCAACCCGCAACTGGCGTTCGACTTCGCGCAGATCCCGAACAACGGCGTCGGCCTGGCCCGCCTGGAATTCATCATCAACAACAATATCGGCGTCCACCCGAAGGCCATCCTCGACTACCCGCAGGTCGACGCTGACCTGAAGAAGGCCGTGGAAAGCGTGGCCCGCGGCCATGCCAGCCCGCGCGCGTTCTATGTCGACAAGCTGGCCGAGGGCATCGCCACCATTGGCGCGGCGTTCTACCCGAAGCCCGTGATCGTGCGCCTGTCGGACTTCAAGTCCAACGAGTACAAGAAGCTGATCGGCGGTTCGCGCTATGAGCCGGACGAAGAGAACCCGATGCTGGGCTTCCGTGGCGCCTCGCGCTACATCGCCGAAGACTTTGCCGAAGCGTTCGAGATGGAATGCAAGGCCATGAAGCGCGTGCGCGACGAAATGGGCCTGACCAACGTCGAGATCATGGTGCCGTTCGTGCGCACGCTGGGCCAGGCCGAGAAGGTCATCGGGCTGCTGGCCAAGCACGGCCTGAAGCGCGGCGAGAACGGCCTGCGCATCATCATGATGTGCGAGGTGCCGTCCAACGCGATCCTGGCCGAAGAGTTCCTGCAGTTCTTCGACGGCTTCTCGATCGGCTCGAACGACCTGACCCAGCTGACGCTGGGCCTGGATCGCGACTCAGGCATGGAGCTGCTGGCCAAGGACTTCGACGAACGCGATCCGGCGGTGTGTTTCATGCTGTCGCGCGCGATTGCGGCGTGCATCCGCCTGGACAAGTACGTCGGCATCTGCGGCCAGGGTCCTTCGGACCATCCCGACTTTGCCGCGTGGCTGGCCAAGGAAGGCATCAAGTCGATCTCGCTGAACCCGGACTCGGTGATCGAGACCTGGCGACAGCTGGCTTCCTGAGGCATTTGACGTCACAATAACGATTGCCGGCACCTACGGGCAGCCGGCGGAAGCACCGGCCCTGCGTCAGGTGTTGCAAAGCCCCGCAGACGCTCAACGGCGCTGCGGGGTTTTTACTTTTCGGGAAGTCCCTGGACGAACGGGAGCTTGGATGGCGTATTACATCTGGTTCGTGGCAGCGGTGGTGCTGGTGATCGTCGAGCTGAACACCGGCACGTTCTATCTGCTGATGGTGGCGGTGGGCTTCGCCGCCGCCGGGGTGGCGGCCTTGCTCGGCGCATGGCCGGCGGCGCAGGCACTGATCGGGGCGCTGGTCGCGGCGGTGCTGATCGCCGGGCTGCGCCGCACCCGCTTCGGCAAGCTGCGGCGCGGCAATGCCGCGGCCGATCCCAACGTCAATCTCGATATCGGCGAGGAGCTCGACGTGCCCGCCTGGGACGCCAACCGGCGCGCGCGCGTACCGTACCGCGGCGCGGACTGGACCGTCGAGCTGGCGCCCGATTGCCCCCCTGACCGCGCCCTTGCGCCGGGCCGCTACCGCATCGTCGCGGTGCGCGGCAGCACGCTGGTGGTATTGCCTCGCTGAAGCGCCGCTGCAGCCCGGTCTTGCCCGTCTTCTTGCACCTCGCGGCTGCGGCCGCGGTGTGTTCCGCCTGCCGCCGCCCGGCGGCGCCGTACCGATGTGTTCTGCCTGGAGAATCGTTACATGCTCGCTTTTCAGCTTGGTTTGCTGCCGCTGATCATCCTTATTGCCGTTATCGTGCTGATTGCCAAGGGCATCAAGATCGTGCCGCAGCAGCATGCCTGGGTGCTGGAGCGCCTGGGCCGCTATCACGCCACCCTGACGCCCGGGTTGTCGATCGTGGTGCCGTTCGTCGATCGCGTCGCCTACAAGCACGTGCTCAAGGAAATCCCGCTGGACGTGCCCAGCCAGGTCTGCATTACCAAGGACAATACGCAGCTGCAGGTGGACGGCGTGCTGTACTTCCAGGTGACCGACCCGATGAAGGCGTCGTACGGTTCCAGCAATTTCGTGGTGGCGATCACGCAGCTGTCGCAGACCACGCTGCGTTCGGTGATCGGCAAGCTCGAACTGGACAAGACCTTCGAGGAGCGCGAGTTCATTAACCACAGCGTGGTCAATGCGCTGGACGAGGCCGCCGCCAACTGGGGCGTGAAGGTGCTGCGCTATGAGATCAAGGACCTGACTCCGCCCAAGGAAATCCTGCATGCGATGCAGGCGCAGATCACCGCCGAGCGCGAGAAGCGCGCGCTGATCGCGGCGTCCGAAGGCAAGCGCCAGGAGCAGATCAACCTGGCCACCGGCGCGCGCGAGGCGGCGATCCAGAAGTCTGAGGGCGAACGCCAGGCCGCCATCAACAAGGCCCAGGGCGAAGCCAGCGCGATCCTGGCGGTGGCCGAGGCCAATGCGCAGGCGATCCAGAAGATCGGCAATGCGATCCGCACCGAAGGCGGCATGGATGCGGTCAACCTGAAGGTGGCCGAGGAGTACGTGGCCGCGTTCGGCAACCTGGCCAAGCAGGGCAATACGCTGATCGTGCCGGGCAATATGGGCGACATGAGTAGCATGATCGCTTCTGCGCTGCAGATCGTGAAGGGGCAGAAGGCTGCTTGATGCGGCAGGGCGGCGGCCGGAGGTCTAGCCCTTGGTGTCGCCCTTCATGATGCGGGCCTTTTCGCGCTGCCAGTCGCGCTGCTTTTCGGTCTCGCGCTTGTCGAACTGCTTCTTGCCCTTGGCCAGGCCGATTTCGCATTTCACGCGGCCGCGCGTGTAATGCAGGTTCAGCGGCACCAGGGTGTAGCCGCGCTGTTCGACCTTGCCGATCAGCTTCTTGATTTCGTCGGCCTTGAGCAGCAGCTTGCGCGTGCGTACCGGATCGGGCGTGACGTGGGTGGAGGCGCTTTGCAGCGGGCTGATATGGGCGCCGATCAGGAACATCTCGGCGTCGCGCACCACCACGTAGCCTTCCTTGATCTGCACCCGCCCGGCGCGGATCGCCTTGACCTCCCAGCCTTCCAGCACGATCCCGGCCTCGTATCGTTCCTCGATGAAATAGTCGAAGAAGGCCTTCTTGTTATCTGCAATGGTCATGCGTGCGGGTAGGGTGCGGTAGGGTGGATTCTGGCCGGTTCGCTGCAGCGCCGCATGGCGGGATGCCGCGGAACGCGCGTGTCGGCTAAAATCGGGATTCTAGCAAACCAGCCCCCGGCACAGGCGCATGCCTGCCGCGCACCGAGCGCGGCATGGCCGCAAGCCAGATTTCCCCATACATGGCAGACGTCCATAAATCCGTCCTGCTCGGTTACTCCGCCGCGCAGATGTACGACCTGGTCACCCGCGTGGAGGACTATCCCAAGTTCCTGCCATGGTGCGGCGGCGTGGAGGTGTTCGAGCAGACCGAGACCATGCTCGACGCCAAGATCCATATCCACTTCAAGGGTATCCAGCAGTTCTTCCATACGCGCAATACCCAGGAGCGTCCCACGCGTATCGACATGACCTTTGCCGACGGGCCGTTCAAGACGTTCAACGGCTCATGGCGCTTTACGCCGCTGCGCGAAGACGCCTGCAAGATCGAGTTCCACCTGCACTATGAGTTTTCCAGCCTGCTGCTGGAAAAACTCATCGGCCCGGTCTTCAGCATGATCGCCAATACCTTTGTCGATGCCTTCGTCAAGCGCGCCGAGGTGGTGTATGGCACCAGCTGAACGCAGCGCCGGCACGGCGCATATCGTGGTCTGCTACGCGCGCCCGGATGCCGTGTTCCTGAAAGACATCGACGTCCCCGAGGGCACCACGATTGCCGCGGCGATCGTCGGCTCCGGGCTGCAGCAGGCTTGCCCGGAGGTCGATCCCGCCACCATGAGGGTGGGCATCTTCGGCAAGCTCAAGACCCCGGAGACGGTGGTGCGCGATGGCGATCGCATCGAGGTCTACCGGCCGTTGACGGCGGATCCGAAGCAGGCTCGCCGCAAGCGGGTCCAGAAGCAGCGCGCCAGCGGCACGCGTGAGGGCCAGAAATGGTTGCGCGGCAGCAGCTGAGCCGCGCATCGCCGCCAAAGCAAACGGGGCCAACGCGGCCCCGTTTTTGTTGCTTCAGCTGCAGTGCTTCTCGAGGTTGGCGCTGGTCTTGAGGATTTCCGCCTGGCGCTGCTCGCTGTTCAGGTGCTGCAGCGAACCATCCGGGCCGGCGACCGCGGCGCGCATGCCCTGTTGCAGTCCGGCGGCGTAGTTGCGCAACTGCGCGCAGCGGGCGGCGCGCTCGGCCGCCTCGGTTTCCTTGCGGGCGTCTTCGGCGGCGGCTTTCAGGCTGGCTTCGCGGCGCTTCTGGAACGCTTCTTCGGGCGTCGGCGCGGCGACGGCGGGCCTGGCCGATGCCTTGGACGGAGCCGGCGTGGTGACATCCGCGGCCTGGGCTGCTGCCTGGACGGGCTGGAATTCGCCCGCATGGCGCCCGGGCGCGCGCAGGATCCTGGCCGCTGCGGTGGACGGCGGCACGTCGCTGTAGACCATATGCCCGTTGGCGTCGCGCCACTGCCAGTAGGCAAGGGCCGGCGCAGGCACCGCGAGGTTGGCGGCAAGGGCAGCGGCAAGCAGGCACGGCGCGGACGATCGAAACATGGCGAGACGTCTCAAAGTGGCTCTGGAAGCACGGGCCGCCGGCTGCTTGCATGGCCATTGCCGCGGCAGGACAGCCACGACAAGAGCGGGGCGCCCGCCTGCAATGCAATGCGTAGCGCCGGGTTGACCCTGGGAAATGCGTTGTATAGATGCGTTGTATTTTTCCGCCGGCGCGTGTGACCCCCGCGCCATGGTTCGCTAGTCTACGCAGACTTGTCGGTGGCGTGCAAGCGCACCGACCAGGCCACGCCGATCATCAGCAACACGATGGCGGCGATTTCCAGCGGCCGGGGCCAACGCTGGTCGAAGACAAAGCCATAGGCCAGCGCGAACAGCGTTTCGAACACGATCATCTGCCCCGACAGCGTCAGCGGCAGGCGGCGGCTGGCGATATTCCACAGGTTGTTGCCGATCAGCGAAGCGCCCAGCGCCACCGCGGCGTTGACCATCCAGAACCACTGCCAGTCGCGGCCGCTGTCCGCCGCGCTCAGGGTATCGCCGGCCAGCATCCAGCCGACTGCCGCCAGCACCGCGGACACCGCGCCGGTCGACAGCCCGTACAGCGCCGACCATTCATTGCCGCTGTAATGCGGGTTGCGCTGCAGGTAGCGCGCGTTGTCCACCGCATAGAGGCTCCAGCAGACCAGCGCACCGGCGGCGCAGCAGACCCCCGCCAGCTTCTGCCACACCGGCCGCGCCACGGCGCCGGCGGCGGCCGCATGGGCGCTGTGGCCGCCGCCGAACAGGTCGATATTGATGCAGGCAATGCCGGCGGCCACCACCAGCAGCGGCCACAGCAGCCGCGACAGCGGCACCGCGCCGTGGTCGCGCCGGCCCATGATGGTGACCGAGATCGGCAGGATGCCGATGATCAGCGAGGTCGGGCCCACCCCGGCCAGCTGCACGCCGAAGGCCAGCAGCACGTAGTAGAGCAGGTTGCCGGTAAAGGCCTGGCGCAGCAGCGCCACGCAGTCGGCCCGGGTCAGTTTGCGCGCGATGCGGCGCACCAGCGGCAGCGCGGCCACGCCGGCCACCAGCCCGTAGGCCAGGTAGCGGCCAATCGCCAGTTCCCACGGCGAAAACACGGGCAGCAGCTTGGGGGCGATAAAGACCATGCCCCAGAACGCGCCAGCCAGCAGCCCGCACAATACGCCGATTCCCATACTTCGCCGTGCCCGGATAAAAAGACAACGAGCATAGCAGACAGCACCTCGGAAAGGCCGTTGCCGGGCATCAGCAAATCGCGCATTCCTGTATAATTCGCTTTTGCGCCTAGAGGAATTGCTATGCGTCTTGTCCAGAAAGCACTCACATTCGATGACGTGCTGCTCGTCCCGGCCTATTCGGCCGTCCTTCCCCGGGATGTTTCCCTCCGCACCAGCCTGACCCGCTCCATTGAACTGAACATCCCGCTGGTCTCCGCGGCGATGGACACAGTGACCGAGGCTCGCCTGGCGATTTCGATGGCGCAGGCCGGCGGCATCGGCATCGTCCACAAGAACCTGAAGCCCGCCGACCAGGCCCGCGAGGTCGCGCGCGTGAAGCGCTATGAGTCGGGCGTGCTGCGTGATCCGATCACCATTTCGCCGGAGATGAAGATCCGCGATGTGATCGCGCTGTCGCAGCAACACGGCATTTCCGGCTTCCCGGTGGTCGAGGGCAAGGCCGTGGTCGGCATCATCACCAACCGCGACCTGCGCTTCGAGGAAGAACTCGACGCCCCGGTGCGCGCCAAGATGACGCCGCGCGACAAGCTGGTGACCGTGGCCGAGGGCGCGCCGCTGGAAGAAGCCAAGCGGCTGATGAACCGCCACCGTCTCGAGCGCGTGGTGGTAGTGAACCAGGCCTTCGAACTGCGCGGCCTGATCACCGTGAAGGACATCCAGAAGGCGGTGGACAACCCGCTGGCCAGCAAGGACGACCACGGCCAGCTGCGCGTAGGCGCCGCGGTCGGCGTGGGCCCGGACAACGATGAGCGCGTCGAGCTGCTGGTCAAGGCCGGTGTCGATGTGATTGTGGTGGATACGGCGCACGGCCACAGCCAGGGCGTGCTGGACCGCGTGCGCTGGGTCAAGCAGAACTTCCCGCAGGTGCAGGTGGTGGGCGGCAATATCGCCACCGGCGAGGCCGCGCGCGCGCTGGTCGAGCATGGCGCCGATGGCGTCAAGGTCGGTATCGGCCCGGGCTCGATCTGCACCACGCGTATTGTCGCCGGCGTGGGCGTGCCGCAGATCACCGCGGTGTCCAACGTGGCCGAGGCGCTCAAGGGCACCGGCGTGCCGCTGATCGCGGACGGTGGCGTGCGTTATTCCGGCGATGTGGCCAAGGCCCTGGCGGCCGGCGCGCATACCGTGATGATGGGCGGCATGTTCTCGGGCACCGAGGAAGCGCCGGGCGAAACCTTCCTGTTCCAGGGTCGTTCGTTCAAGAGCTATCGCGGCATGGGTTCGGTCGGGGCGATGAAGGATGGCGCGGCGGACCGCTACTTCCAGGAAGACAACACCGCCAACGTCGACAAGCTGGTGCCCGAAGGGATCGAAGGGCGCGTGCCGTACAAGGGCTCGGTGATGGCGATCATCCACCAGCTGACCGGCGGCGTGCGTGCCTCGATGGGCTATTGCGGCAGCAAGTCGATTGCCGACTGGCACGAGAGCGCGCAGTTCGTCCAGATCACGGCAGCCGGCATGCGTGAATCGCACGTGCACGACGTGCAGATCACCAAGGAAGCGCCGAACTACCATATCGACTGATGCCCTGAGGCCGCGCACCGTCCCTGCAGGCGGTGTGCGGCCGCGGCATCGGGGCGAGGGCGCGCCAGCGCGTGCCTGCGCCCGACCCGCCATCCCATCCGAACCTGGCCGCGCGCCATGCAGGCGTTGTCCTGATGCCCGCCGCACCACCGGCCGGGGCCAAGACGAGGAGCGCCAATGAAGGTGTTGCTGCGAGCCGTGCTGTTTTTCGATGCCCTGGTGGACTTGCTGCTGGGCATCCTGCTGCTGATGTCCCCGTTTACCACGCTGTATGCCGCGCTGCAGTTGCCGCAGCCGCAGCCGGCGCTGTTCGGTCAGCTGCTGGGCGTGGCGCTGCTGGGGCTGTCGGTGCTGCTGTGGCAGGCCACCTTCAATGGCCAGCTGACGGTGCCGGTGGCGCGCACGGCGGGCTATGTCAACCTGGCCAGCGCGGTCCTCGTCATTGGCTGGATGGTGTTCCTGGACCTCCCGCTGGAAGGCGCCGGCAAGATCTGGGTGCCGACCATGGCGGTAGTGCTGCTGTTCTTCGCCGTGGTGCAGATCCCGGCGGCCAAGCGCGTGCGCGTGCGCGAACAGCAACGGAAGATGGAACGCGCACTGCAGGAACAGGAAGGCAGGAAGGAACCCGGCGTTGCCCCCGCGGCGCGCCCAACGAATACCCCAGAATACCGGCGCGAGCCGGTCATCACGCCGCCGCCGGGCTATGGCCCCGGCACGGAAGTCGTGACCGAGCCCATCCCGGAAGACACGCCATCGGCCCATCATGCACGACAAAATCCTCATTCTTGATTTCGGCTCGCAGGTCACGCAGCTGATCGCCCGCCGCGTCCGCGAGGCGCACGTCTATTGCGAAATCCATCCGAACGACGTCACCGACGCGTTCGTGCGCGAATTCGCCCCCAAGGCCATCATCCTGTCGGGCAGCCACGCCAGCACCTATGAAGACCACCAGCTGCGCGCGCCGCAGGCGGTATGGGACCTGGGCGTGCCGGTGCTGGGCATCTGCTACGGCATGCAGACCATGGCGGTCCAGCTGGGCGGCAAGGTCGAGTGGAGCGACCACCGTGAATTCGGCTACGCCGAGATGCGTGCCCACGGCCATACCGAACTGCTCAAGGACATCGAGGACTTCCGCACGCCGGAAGGTCACGGCATGCTCAAGGTCTGGATGAGCCATGGCGACAAGGTCACCGGCCTGCCGCCCGGCTTCAAGCTGATGGCGTCGACGCCCAGCTGCCCGATCGCCGGCATGGCCGACGAGGCGCGGCACTATTACGCGGTGCAGTTCCACCCCGAGGTCACCCACACGGTCAAAGGCCGCCAGATGCTGGAGCGCTTCGTGCTGCAGATCGCCGGCTGCAAGCCTGACTGGGTCATGCGCGACCATATCGAGGAAGCGGTGGCCAAGATCCGCGAGCAGGTCGGCGATGAAGAAGTCATCCTGGGCCTGTCCGGCGGCGTCGATTCGTCGGTGGCCGCGGCACTGATCCATCGCGCCGTTGGCGACCAGCTCACCTGCGTGTTCGTCGACCATGGCCTGCTGCGCCAGGACGAAGGCAAGCTGGTGATGGAAATGTTCGTCGGCCGCCTGCACGCCAAGGTGATCCATGTCGACGCCTCGGACCAGTTCCTGGGCCATCTGGCCGGCGTCACCGATCCCGAGCAGAAGCGCAAGATCATCGGCCGCGAGTTCGTCGAGGTGTTCCAGGCCGAGGCCCGCAAGCTGAGCAATGCCAAGTGGCTGGCGCAGGGCACGATCTACCCGGATGTGGTGGAATCGGGCGGCACCAAGACCAAGAAGGCCACCACCATCAAGAGCCACCACAACGTCGGCGGCCTGCCCGAGACGCTGGGCCTGAAGCTGCTGGAGCCGCTGCGCGACCTGTTCAAGGACGAAGTGCGCGAGCTGGGCGTGGCGTTGGGCCTGCCGCCGGAAATGGTCTACCGCCACCCGTTCCCGGGCCCGGGCCTGGGCGTGCGCATCCTGGGCGAAGTCAAGCGCGACTACGCCGACCTGCTGCGCCGCGCCGATGCCATCTTCATCGAAGAACTGCGCAAGACCATCGCCACCGAACAGGACGCGGCCGCGGGCCTGTGCGAGCCGGACCACGTCGGCAAGAGCTGGTACGACCTGACCAGCCAGGCCTTCGCCGTGTTCCTGCCGGTCAAGTCGGTGGGCGTGATGGGCGACGGCCGCACCTATGACTACGTCGTTGCACTGCGCGCGGTGCAGACCACCGACTTCATGACCGCGCACTGGGCGCACCTGCCGTATGCGCTGCTGGGCCGTTGCTCGAACCGGATCATTAACGAAGTACGTGGTCTCAACCGGGTTGTGTATGACGTGTCGGGGAAACCGCCGGCGACGATTGAGTGGGAGTGAAGCCGGGTCCTGCCGGGACTATCGCCAGCTGTCGAAATCAGCCATAACGTGTTGATTTAGAAGAAAATACGTCGCGGCAGGCGGATTTCGATCTGATCGGACTTCAGCATGCACCGCCCTGACGGCACGGTCCGGTAACCTCATCCCGAGCAATAGCGGAGGAGGGCAGGCCTGGCGGGGGCGAGGGCGGCCGCGACCGTCCAGTGCCGCCAGGCCCCTGCCACGCGGCGGCGTTGCTGCAATTCAATATCGAGAAACGCATGCCCAGCGCGCTGACCCTGGGGTCAGGCTGAACAAGACCCAGAAGATTCCCCATGAGCAATGAGGCAGACCCGGGGGACATTCCATCCCATTTTCGCCTACTCTGACAGTAGCGTCGGACCGGGCAGGCGCCCGCTTGGGGCAGGTCGCTTGAAGCGATGTTCGGAACTGCCATGCCGCCGTGCAACCCGCCGAACCAGTCTCGCTGTCGAGCCACGAAAATGCTGGCCACCTCTGGTTGTCATGGTCCAGGGAACAATGACCGAACCCTGCTGTACTTCGGTTGCCTGACCCTGTGCATCGCCCTGGGGACCCCGGCCGGTTACCTGGTCGATATACAGACCTCGTACATACTGAAGAACCAGCTGAATGCGACGGCGACGCAGATCTCTGTCTTCCGGCTGGTGACCGGCATCCCGGTGTATGTCGCGTTCGCTTTTGGCCTTGCGCGCGACCAGTGGAACCCGCTGGGATTGCGGGATCGCGGCTTCTTCCTGATTTTCGCTCCGGCGACCGCGGCAGCATTCATCTGGATCGCATTTTCTGGTTTCTCCTACGCGGGATTGGTGATCGGAATGCTGCTGGCGATGGTCTCGTCCCGATTCGTCGCTGCGGCCTTTCAGGGGTTGATCGCTCTGGTGGGCCAGGAAAAGCGCATGTCAGGCCGCCTCAGTGCTCTGTTGAACGTGGTCGGCTCGGTCCCGGTCGTGGCGGGAGCCTTCGCCTCCGGGTACATCTCCGACCATCTTGCTGCAAGGGAAGCTTTCCTGCTGGTGGCGACGGCGGCTTTATTGGTGGCCGTGCTAGGGCTGTGGAAGCCCGTTTCCGTCTTCGACCATATCTATGAGACGCCGCCAGCCAGGGGTGCGGATTTTCTCGGCAATGTCCGGCGGCTGGTCAAGCATAAGGCGGTTTATCCGGCGGTTCTGATCTGCTTCCTGTGGAACTTTGCGCCAGGCGCGGCCACGCCCTTGCAGTTCTACCTGGCCAATGAACTGCATGCGTCGGATTCGGTTTACTCGTTCTATAACGGGATCTTTGCCGCTGCCTTTATCCCGACTTTCTTGCTGTATGGCTTCCTGTGCAAGAAAGTCGCGCTGAACAAGTTGCTGTGGTGGGGAACGGTCATCGCTGTGCCACAGATGATTCCGCTGGCATTCATTCAGTCGGCCGACCTCGCTCTTGCATTGGCAGCACCGATAGGGCTGATGGGCGGTCTGGCCACCGCGGCATACTTCGACCTTGCCATGCGGTCCTGTCCGCCGGGCTTGCAAGGCACCTTGATGATGCTGGTGGACGGCGTGCTCGCGTTGTCGGCAAGGGCCGGCGATCTCTTGGGCTCATCGATCTACAGCAGCAGTCCAGCGCATGGTTTCACATATTGTGTGATCGCTACCACCGTGGTCTACGCCCTGATCCTGCCCTTGATCGCGCTGACGCCGAAAGCATTGATCGCCACCCGGGACGGCGAACCCAATCCGGAGGTCGAGGCCGCGGCGCGCAACGATGTCCCGCGCGCGGAGCGCACCTAGACGCCCGTGCCTTGGGCAAGCGTCGCAGCCGGGGCGCCGCCGCAACGCGGGAGGCACCCCGGGCCTGAACCTGTCACTGAACAGAACGAATTCGGTTTCCGCTGATCATCGTGGCTACGAGAGCTTGCGGCCGAGCGTCTCCGGTACCATCGCCAACCCGAACAGCGATAGCACGCCGCAGCCAATCAGGTAGAACGCCGGTGCGTTCGGGCTGCCGGTCAGGTGGATCAGCCCGGTCGAGAACAGCTGGGCAAAGCCGCCGAATACCGCAATGGCCACGTAATAGGTGACGGCCATGCCGGTGGCGCGCAGGCGCTGCGGCAATACCTCGCTCACCAGGACCAGCGTCGCGGGAGAGGTCATGGCCATGGGAATGGCCAGACAGCCGACCACCAGCAACAGGCAGGTCAGCGACGGCAAAGCATTAAGCAGGAAGAAGGCCGGATAGGCCATCAGCAGCAGCGCCAGGCGCGACCACCACACCATGGCGCGACGCCCGACGCGGTCGCACATCCAGCCTGCGATCGGGCCGAACACGACCATCATCGCCGCAGCCACGAAACCGGCCCAGACCGCCTCGCCGCGCGGGATATGCAGCTGGAAGGTGGCGTAGTTAGGCAGGTAGTAGGCGATCAGGTGAACCGCCGCGGCAAGGCCGGTCATCAGCAGCACGCTGGCCACCAGTTCACGCCAGTGCTGGCGCATCAGCTGCCAGCCGCCGGCGGCAGCCTTCTTGCGCGGAGGCGGCACCAGCGTTTCCTCCAGCCGCCGGCGGATCAGCTGGCCGATGGGGATCACCAGAATGCCGATCAGGAACGCCACACGCCAGCCCCAGTGCTCGAGGGCATCTGCGCTGAGCGCGTGGCTGAGCGAGAGCGCCACCAGCGCGGCGAAGACGGCGGCAATGCCCTGGCTGGCCGTCTGCCAGCTGGTGTAGAAGCCGCGCGAGCGTTCGTCGGCGTATTCCAGCAGCATGGCACTGGCCGAGCCCATTTCGCCGCCGATCGCAAAGCCCTGGATCAGGCGTGCGACGATCATCAGGACCGGCGCAAGGTAGCCGATTTGCGTATAGGTCGGCGTCACCACGAGTACCAGCGCGCTGAAAGCCATCAGCCACATCGACAGCAGCACGGCGGGCTTGCGGCCATGGCGATCGGCGTACGCCCCGATCACCAGTCCGCCCAGCGGTCGCATCAGGTAGCCCGCGCCGAAGGTGCCGAAGGACAGGAGCAACTGGCCGAGCGGATTGCTGACGGGAAAGTAGAGGGGGATGATCAGCGTGGCGAAAAAGTTGTACACGCCCGAGTCGTACAACTCCAGTGCGCCGCCGATGGTGATGGCGGTGACCGCGGAGGCCTTTGACATGGGCTTGGGGTTGGCTTCGGCCGGCATGGGCGTGGATACCGGCGCCGCCATGGCTGTGGTGGGATCGAGGGGCAAAGCGGTCTCCTGGCGCGGCGGCATGATGCCGGCGCGCGCTGTTGTGGGTTTGGATTCGGCGGGTGGGAAGCGGCGGGTCCGCTACCCGCCGTCACCAGGGCAGGTGCTTCGCGTTATTCCAGATGGAAACCGGTCTGCCTGATGGCAAATGCCCATTTTTTCTGTTCAGCGGCCATGAAGGCCGCAAACTGGTCCGGCGAGCTCTGGCTGGCAGGCTCATAACCCTTGCTGACCAGTTGCTGGCGCACGCCCGGCGCATTCAGGGCTTTTTCGATCTCCTTGCCGAGCAGCGCGACGATGTCCTTCGGCGTGCCGGCCGGCGCCACCAGGCCATACCATTCGCTCGCGTCGATACCCGGGAAGCCGGCCTCCGCCAGGGTCGGCACGTCCGGGAACAACGGCAGCCGCTGCTTGCTGGCCACGGCGATGCCCTTGAGCTGGCCGCCCTTGACGAACGGCATCACCGCCGGCACGCCGTGGAACATCATCTGGATATGGCCGCCCACCATGTCAGTCAGCGCCTGCGGTCCGCCCTTGTAGGGTGCGTGCACGATGTTGATATGGGCGGCTTCCTTGAACACCTCGGCAATCACGTTCTGCTGGGTGCCCGGGCCCACCGATGCATAGCTGAGCTTGCCGGGGTTGGCCTTGGCGTGCGCCACCAGTTCCTTCACCGAACCCCCCGCGGACGGATGCACCACCAGCATGTACGGCGAGCTTGCCATCAGCCCCAGCGGCGCGAAATCCTTGCCCATGTCGAACGGCAGGTTCTTTTGCAGGCTGGCGTTGATCGCCATTGGCGCACTGGCTACGAGCAGCGTGTAGCCGTCCGGCGCCGCCTTGGCGCCCATGCCAGCCCCGATATTCCCGGTAGCCCCGGGCCGGTTGTCGACCACGAATTGCTGGCCGAGGCTGGCTGTCATCTTCTCGGCCACCGTGCGGGTAACGGCATCGACGCCGCCCCCCGCCGGCCACGGCACGATGATGCGGACCGGGCGGTTCGGGTATGCGCCGTGTGCCGGTGCCCCGGTGGCGCCGGTGGCGCAAGCGGCCCAGGCGGCAAGCGCAAGCGCGCCCAGGGTACGGCCAACGCGATTCAGTACGAAATTCATCTCTTGTCTCCTCGCTGTCTCTTCCGAGGCTCCGGTGGCGAGCCTGCGCTGTTTCAGTCTTTGCCTTATGCCGCTTCAGTCGCCTTGCCCTGCGGCGTGGTGCGCTCCTGCTGCCATTGCGCCATCAGCCGCTGCCAGCGCAAGCGGGTCGCCGCCAGGTTGCGCGCCTTGACATGGCCGTAGCCGCGAATCTCTTGCGGCAGCCGGGCAATCTCCAGCGCCAGGTCGAGATTCCGCGCGGAAAGTGCCGGCAGCAAGGCTTCCACGCTGCGCCGGTACTCACCGATCAGCGCCCGCTCTTCCTTGCGCTCCAAGGTGTAGCCGAAGGGATCGAACGCCGTGCCGCGCACGCCCTTGAAGCGGGCCAGTACGCCGAACGCACTGCGCATCCACGGGCCATAGGCGCCCTTGACCAGTTCGCCGGCCTGGTTCTTCCGCGCAAACAGGGGAGGGGCCAGGTGATGGACCAGCCGGACCTTGCCTTCGAACATCGACGCGATCTGCTGGCGGAATGCGGCGCCGGTATGCAGGCGGGCCACCTCATATTCGTCTTTATAGGCCATCAGCTTGAACAGCGAGCGGGCCACGGCTTCAGTCAGGCGGGAGCCGCCCAGGACCGACTCCGCCGCCTTCACGCGGCGGACAAATGCCTCGTATTGCGCCGCGTAGGCGCGGTTCTGGTAGCCGGCCAGGAACTCGGCATGCTTCTGCACCAGTTCCTCGACCGGCACCTTGCGCACGAACTGGATTACCTGCGACCCGCCCGGCTGCGCCGGTATCTTCGACATATCGTGGGCGCACAGCCGGCCCCATTCGAAGGCCGCCTTGTTGCTGTCGACCTGCACGCCGTTGAGCTCGATGGCACGCATCAGCGCGGCGTGCGACAGCGGCACCTTGCCCATCTGCCAGGCATAGCCGAGCAGCAGCAGGTTGGCGTAGATCGACTGGCCCAGCACCTGCTTCGCCACCTGTTCGGCATCGAAGCTGGCGAGCTGGCCCTCGCCCACGGACTGCGCGATCCGGGCCACGGCCTCGCCGGCTTGCGGATCCCAGTCCGGATTGCGGACGAAGGCCGCGGTCGGGGTCAGATGGCTGTTCAGCACCACATAGGTCCGTGCCGGCGACATCGCGGCCAGCGAGGCCTTGCTGGCCGCGACCACGGTATCGCAGGCGAGCACCAGGTTGGCCATGGCCATGTCGACGCGGCTCGCATGCAGGGCGTCCGGGCTGGCGGCGATCTGGATATGGCTCCAGGTGGCCCCGCCCATCTGCGCCATGCCGGTCGCGTCCTGGGTGATCACGCCCTTGCCTTCCAGGTGGGCGGCCATGCCCAGCACGGCGCCGATGGTGACGATGCCGGTGCCGCCGATCCCCGCCACCACGATGCGCCACGGCTTGCCGGCATCCGGCAGCGCAGGCATCGGGATGGCCGGTGGCGTGGCGCGGCCGCCGGTCGCGGCGGTGGGGGTGGGACTCTTTAGTTTGCCGCCTTCGACCGTGACAAAGCTCGGGCAGAAGCCTTTGGTGCAGGAAAAGTCCTTGTTGCAGCTGTCCTGGTTGACCTTGCGCTTGCGCCCGAAATCGGTCTCGACCGGCTGCACCGCGAGGCAGTTGCTTTGCACCGAGCAGTCGCCGCAGCCTTCGCACACCAGCTCGTTGATGACCACGCGCTTCGCGGGATCGACCATGGTGCCGCGCTTGCGCTCGCGGCGCTTCTTGGTGGCGCAGGCCTGGTCGTAGATGATCACGGTCACGCCTGGCACCTCGCGCAGCTCGCGCTGCACGGTATCGAGGTCGTCGCGGTGGCGCACGGTGACGCCGGCGGCGAGGTTGCCGACGCCCTGGTACTTGCCGGGTTCGTCGGTCACCACCACGATCTGCCGCGCGCCCTCGGCGGCGAGTTCGCGTGTCATCGCCGGCACGTCGAGCTGGCCGTCCACCGGCTGCCCGCCGGTCATGGCCACGGCGCTGTTGAACAGGATCTTGTAGGTCAGGTTCACGCCGGCATGGATCGACTGGCGCACCGCCAGCAGGCCGGAATGGTTGTAGGTGCCGTCGCCCAGGTTGGCGAACATGTGGGTGCGCTTGCTGAAGGGCGCCTGGCCCATCCAGTGCACGCCTTCGCCGCCCATCTGCGACCAGGAAGTGGTCGAGCGGTCCATCCACACCACCATGCCGTGGCAACCGATGCCGGCGGTCGCGACCGAGCCTTCCGGCACGCGCGTGCTGGTGTTGTGCGGGCAGCCCGGGCAAAACCACGGCAGGCGGTCGGTGGCGCGCGCATCGCCTTGGGTGGTGGCGCGTTCCTTGGCGTCGATTTCCTGCAGGCGCACGTCCATGCGCGCGGCCACGTCGGCCGGCACGCCCAGGGCCTTGAGCCGCAGCGCGATGGCCTTGGCCACCAGCGCGGGCGACAGGTCAGCCTTGGCGCGCAGCAGCCAGTCCTCGGCCGGCTTGCGGTGGCTCCATTCGCCGCCGGCACCGTCGGCGTGGTGGTACTTGCCGAAGACAGCCGGACGGGCGGCGGGCGGGTAGTGGTACAGCTCGTCCTTGAGTTGCTGCTCGATCACGGGGCGCTTCTCCTCGACCACCAGGATTTCGCGCAGCCCGCGCGCAAAGTCGCGAACGCTGTCGGGCTCCAGCGGCCATACCACGCTGACCTTGTGCAGCCGGATGCCGAGCGCGCGGCAGGCGGCGTCATCCAGGCCGAGGTCGAGCAGGGCCTGGCGGGTGTCGCTGTAGGCCTTGCCGCTGGCGATGATGCCAAGGCGGTCGTTGGGTCCCTCGATCACGTTGCGGTTCAGGCGGTTGGCTCGCACATAGGCAAGCGCGGCCGGCCACTTGAACTCCATCATGCGCGCTTCGGCGGCGAGCGGATCGTCGGGCCAGCGGATATGCAGGCCTCCGTCGGGCATGGCGAAGTCCTCGGGAAGCAAGACGCGCACGCGATCCGAGTCGGTGATCACCGACGCGCCCGATTCCACCACCTCCTGCACGGTCTTCATGCCGGCCCATAGCCCGCTGAAGCGGCTCATCGCCAGCGCATGCACGCCCAGGTCGAGGATGTCCTGCACATTGGACGGGAAGAACACCGGCAGCCCGCATGCCATGAAGGTGTGGTCGCTCTGGTGGGCCAGCGTGCTGCTCTTGGAGATGTGGTCATCGCCAGCGAGCGCGATCACGCCGCCCAGCGGCGAGGTGCCGGCGAGGTTGGCATGCTTGAGCGCATCGCCGCTGCGGTCGACGCCGGGGCCCTTGCCATACCAGATGCCGAACACGCCGTCATAGCGCTTGCTGGCGGCATCGAACTCCAGTTGCTGCGAGCCCCACACCGCGGTGACGCCGAGTTCCTCGTTGACGCCGGGCTTGAAGACCACGTGGTGGTCGGCAAGATGCTTCTTTGCCTGCCACAGCGCCTGGTCATAGGTGCCGAGCGGCGAGCCGCGGTAGCCGGAAATGAAGGCGGCGGTGTTGTGGCCGGCCGCGGCATCGCGCTTGCGCTGCAGCAGCGGCAGGCGTACCAGCGCCTGCACGCCGCTCATGTAGGCGCGGCCGGAGTCCAGCGCGTACTTGTCGTCGATCGACACGGCTTGCATGGCCTGCCGGGCCGCATCAGGGAGTATGGGGGCGTTCATAAGGGCGGTTCTCAGGCAAACAGGGTTGAACGGGGCCTGCCGGCGTGCGTTGGCACCCGGATCTCTGGCATGACTGGTGATGAAAGCGGCGCTAGCCGGGGAGGGGGATGCCGAGTTCCCGGCCGAGCCCATCCAGCGCGCGCACGACCGCGTCGGGCAGGCTGATGCCGTGCGCGCGGCCGTCGCGCTCGAGCGCTTCGCCGCGGTGTCCGGGCAGCCGCGCGTCGGCGCCGCCGGCGGCAAGATAGTTGCCGGTCCACTGCGCCATGTATTCGGCGAACAGCGCCTGGCCGGCAAAGGCGTCCGGTTTGACCAGCCAGACAAAGCCGCCCTGGCGGCCGACCGCGCCCGCGCCGGAAACGGCATTGCGCGCGGGCGCCAGCGAATCCGCGGTGGCGGCCATGGCGCCGGCCAGGCACTCCACCATCATGGCGATGCCGATGCCCTTGTGCCCGCCCGTGGGCAGCAGCGACCCTTCCAGCGCGCGTTGCGCATCGGTGGTCGGATGGCCGTCGGCATCAAGCGCCCAGCCCTCGGGAATCGGCTTGCCTTCACGCGCGGCCAACAGGATATGGCCGCGCGCGGCAACGCTGCAGGCCACGTCGAAGACGATCGGCGCCGCGCCCGGCAACGGGCAGCCAAAGGCGATGGGATTGTGTCCGATCGCGGCGCGGGCAAAGCCTTCCATGCCGAGCATGGGCGGCGTGCGCTGGCCGACCATGCAGAAGGCGCCGGCCTCGGCGGCCAGCAACGCCGGGATGCCGAGCGCGCCGAGATGGCCACACGATTGCACGGCCACCAGCACGGACGCGCTCGACTGCAGCGCCTCCAGCCCCAGTTGCACGGCACGCGGGCCGGCAACCTGGCCCATGGCACCGTCGGCATCCAGCACGATGCCGCCCGGGAAGGCCTTGTGCGACATGTGCGGACGCGGATTGAAATCGCCGGCCCGCAGTCGCTCCACGTAGGAGGGGACCCGCGTCAGGCCATGCGTCTTGTAGCCGCGCAGTTCGCTGCGCACCAGCGCGGCGGCGGCTTGCGTCGCCTGCTCCGGCGCCACGCCGCACGACTCGAACACGGCGGCGGCCCAGCGCGCGAGCTGGTCGGTGTTCCAGCGCAGTCTCATGTCGATTTCTCCCGCACGATCATCAGGCGCTCGCCGAACGGAGCGGCATAGACCGACTGGTAGTAGAGCGGCTGGTCGCGCAGCGTGTAGCCACGCAGTTCCATGATGAATGCCGGCGCCTCGGGGTCGAGCCCGAGTTCCTCCGCGGCCGCGGCCGGGGCCTTGCCGAAGCGGATCCACTGGTCCACGCGCAGCGTTGGCAGCGACAGGCGCTGGCCGATCAGCTCGCGCAGGTTTTTCTCCAGGGCATCGCGGTCCAGCCCGCCCAGCTGCGCAAAATCTTCCTCGCGCAGCCAGAACTCGCTGTAGAGGTCGAAATGGCCGCCGACGCTGATCACGCGCTCGATGCGCACGTAGCCGTCGCCGGCAAGGAACTCCGACCACGGCCCCTTGCGCTTGATCCGCTTGACCGAGCGCGCATGGACGTAGGACGGCAGCTCGTTGCCCTGTTCATCGCGAAAGCGCAGGTAACGGACGTCGGCCGGCGCCACGCGCGTCCCGGACACAAAGGTGCCCCGTCCCTGTTCGCGCGTGATCAGCCCGGAGTGCGTCAGCCGTGCCAGGGCCTTCTGCACCGTGCCGACACTGACGCCATGGAAGCTGGCGAGCTCGCCTTCGGAGGGCAGGCGGTCGCCCTCGCGCAGTGCGCCGGATTCAATGGAGCGGATGATCGCGTCGGAGACGCTGCGAAGTTTGGTCATGGTTGTTCAGAGGCTCAGTGCGAATCGACTGACCGCGGTCTCACGGATATCGAGCACCTCGCTGGTCAGCCGCGTGCCGGATGCGACGTCCATCGCATAGCCATACAGCTGCTCGCCGAGGTCGGTGATCTTGTCCCCGTTCTGCAGGACGCCGCTGACGTCGAAGTCAATGTTGTCGGCCATGGTGCGCAGGGTATTGACGTTGCCGCACACCTTGACGGTCGGTGCCACCATGCTGCCGATCGGATTGCCCACCCCCGTGCCGAAGAAGGTCAGCTGGCATCCGCCGGCAGCCAGCGCAGTCAGATTTTCCACTGCCGCGGCCGGCGCGTCCATGAAATGCAGCCCCTTCTTCTGCGGTGCCTCGCCGTAGCGCAGCACGCCCACCAGCGGGCTGGTGCCGGCCTTGGCCATGGCGCCGAGCGCCTTTTCCTCGACCGTGGTCAGGCCGCCGCGCTTGTTGTCGGGCGAAGGCTGGTCTTCGCGCATGTCGACGCCGCGCGAGATGGCCAGGTTTTCCATGTTGCGCACGGCCGTGACAAAGGCCTCGCGCACCCGGCCATCGACCGCGCGCTCGGCGAACAGGTGCTCGGCGCCGATGAACTCGGAGGTCTCGGAAATGATCACGGTGCCGCCGCCGGCGACCACCATGTCCGCCATGCGGCCGATCACCGGGTTGCAGCTCAGCCCCGAGGTGGTGTCCGAACCGCCGCACTCGACTCCGATCACCAGCGACGACACCGGGCACGGCACGCGGCGCGCCTTCGACGCGGCCAGCGAAAGGCGGCTGGCCTTGCGCGTGCCATCGGCAATGCATGCCACCGTGCCGTCGGGCTGCAGGTGCACGCATTCAACCGGCTTGCCGGTGGTGCGGATGCGGCGCGCGACCTCTTCCGTCGATGATTCTTCCAGGCCTACCAGCAGCACCGCGGCGATATTGGGATTGCGTCCCAGGCCCGCCAGCGACTCGAAGGCGAAGTCGAGGTCGGCGCCGAACTGTCCGCGCACAAACAGCGTCGTGACCGGGATGCACCCGCCCACAGTGCGGGCAATGGTGCGCGTGACCGGGTTGCAGTTGTCCATCACCGAGACCACCGCGACCCAGTTGCGCACACCGACTGCGCCGTTCTCGCGCGGGTATCCGAGGAAGGTTGTTGTCATCTGCATTACCCCTGTTGCAGGTCGCCGCGGGCACGCGCCGACTCGATGTTGTGAACATGCATGTGTTCGCCGGCGCGCACCGCGCGGCTGGCACGGCCGATGACCTGGCCGTACTTCAGGATGGTGTCTCCCGCGACCGTATCGGCGACGCAGATCTTGTGGCCGAACGGCACGTCTTGCAGCAGCACCAGCCTGCCTTGTCGCTCGCCTTCCAGCGCGCAGGCGTCGCCGGCCTGGCCGGCATCCAGCAAGGTGGCCACATTGTCGGCCGGGTTGAGTACGATGGCTCGGGGCATTGATCAACTCCTGTATAGGTGTTGGGATCCAATGTAGGGATTCGACCGGGGTGCAGTCAAGTTCTAATAGGCCTACTCAGCGAAAACCACTACTCCCACAGTGAAAGTCCTATATAGAAGTTTGTTGACATCAGCGAGGCCGCTGTCTATCGTCATGACAACGGCGAGTTTGTCAGCGCCGCCGCATCGGCACAGTGAATCCATGGAGAACACGGACATGAACGTCATGTCACACAAGGAGAAGATCGCGAAGCTGCAGGCCCTGCGCGCACGGCTGGATCCGCTGCAGGATTTCGGCCTGTGGTTCTGGGCAGGCATGACCGCCGGCACCCATGCCGTCAATGCAGCACTGCACCAGGCGGGCATCACGCTGGACGATGACCGCTTCCCGACGCAGCCCGGCGTCTACCTTGTCCCGCAGCCCGATGGCAGCCTGCGGCCGGCATTCCGCCCGCTGGGCGATGTACTGCATGTCGGCCGCCCGAAAGTGGAGGGACCGGTGCCTGCCGATATCGCCGAGATGATGGCGGCGATGGAGCACATCGAGCACTACCGCGATCCGTGCCTGCGCGCGGGGCTGGCGCCGACGGCCGAGATCGCCGAAGGCTGCGACGCCGCGCTGCGCCGCTGCCTGGACTTGCTGGATGCGCGCCTGGCCGGGGACCGTCATGGACATTGAGCAGCACATTGCGATGGCGCGCAGCCTCGAGGCCTCGCTGCGCAAGTGCACCGGCGCCGACTACGAGATGACCATCGAAGGCGCGATGCTGGCGGGCACACACTGGCTCAACGCGCTGCTGCACAAGCTGGGCGCGACGCCGTCGCAGGCAGACGTGTTCCACACCTACCTGCTGACCATCAATGAATTCCGGCGTCTGGCGGTGGCGGCGGCCAGGCCGCTGCAAGCCCTGGCCGCCATCGAGGACACGCGGGCGCCATACGTACGCGGCAATCATCCGGGTGGAGCGGCTGCCGCCGACCGGGCGCTGGAGCTGCTGTCGCTGATCCGCGCGACCGCGCTGGGCGGCGCGTAGTGGAGGTTGCGGCAGACACAGCGAGAGCAACGTCGAGAGACAGGTCAAGAAACAGGAAAAGGAGAGATCAGTGAAGGCAGTCCGTGTAGTGCCAGGCCCCGAGGGCGGCAAGGTCGAAGTGCAGGATATCCCCGTGCCGGTGGCGGCAGCGGGGCAGGTGCTGGTGCGGGTGCGCGCCGCCGGCCTGAACCGGGGCGAAATCAACCAGGCGAAGGAGCTGCGCTCGGGCAACACGATCACGACTGGGGTCGAGTTTGCCGGCGAGATCGCGGAGGTCGGCGAAGGCGTCGGTGGCTGGCGCAAGGGCGATCGCGTGATGGGGCATGGCCGTGGCTGCCAGGCGGAATATGTGGTGGCCGATCCGATGGCGCTGATCCCCGTGCCGGATGGCCTGTCGTGGATCGATGCCGCGGCGTTTCCCAACGTCTTTATCACCGCGCATGACGCACTGGTCACCAACGGCCGCCTGGTGGCGGGCGAGTCGGTGCTGGTCAACGGCGCCTCGGGCGGCGTGGCGATGGCGGCAATCCAGATCGCCTCGCTGATGGGGGCGCGGCCCGTGATCGCGTCGTCGCGCTCGGCGGCCAAGCTCGACAGGATCAGCCAGTTCGGCGTGGATGTGGGCATCGACGCGTCGCAGGACGACCAGGTCGAGGCGGTCATGCAGGCCACTGGCAACAAGGGCGTCGACATCATCATCGATACCGTCGGCGGCCCGGTGTTCGAGGCCAACATGAAGAGCCTGGCGGTCAAGGGCCGGCTGGTGAACATCGCCCGGCTTGGCTCGGCGACGGCGCAGATCGACTTGTCGACGCTGTGGCTCAAGCGCCTGCAACTGATCGGCGTGACCTTCCGCACCCGCACGGAAGCAGAGCGGCTGGAATGCATCCAGGCCTGCGCACGCGACCTGCTGCCCTTCTTGCGCGCGGGCCGCGTGCGCCTGCCGATCGACCGGACCTTTGCCATGACCGACATCGACGCCGCGCATGCCTACATGAAGCAAGACCAGCACGTCGGCAAGATCGTGTTGCTGGTCGACTGATTCCACAGACAAGCCACAGGCAAGAGGAGACATGATGACAATCCAGATCAAGCCGCTGACCGGCTCGGTGGCCGCAGCCGTGACCGGTGTCGACCTGAACCAGCCGCTCGACGATGCCAGCTTCGAGATCCTGCACCGGGCGTTCCTGGAGCATGGCGTGCTGGTGTTCCGGGGCCAGCATCTGCAGCCGGCCGCGCAGGTCGCATTCGCCCGGCGCTGGGGCAAGCCGGTACAGGGCAACCCGCTGCTCAAGGGCCTGACTGAATTCCCGGAACTGGCCCAGGTCACCAAAATCCCGAAGGAAACCGCGTCGACCGAGGCCTGGCATTCCGACTCGATCTATACCGAGGTGCCGCCGAAGATCTCGATCCTGTCGGCCGTCACCATCCCCATCGGCGGCGACACCATGTGGTGCAGCCAGTACGCGTCGTACGAGCGCCTGTCGCCGGCGATGCAGCGCATGATCGAAGGGCTGCGGGCAAGGTTCTCAGGCGCGCGGCTGGCGAAGATGACGGGTTCCGACAGGGTGCCCACGGCCGTGCACCCGATCGTGCGCACGCACCCGGAGACCGGGCGCAAGGCCCTCTATGTCGGACACCCCGACACCGCGCAGTGCATCGAAGGCATGACCGAAGCGGAGAGCCGCCCGCTGCTCGACTTCCTGTATCAGCACTCGGTGACGCCGGACAACGTCTACCGCCATATGTGGCAGGAGGGCGATGTGGTGATGTGGGACAACCGCTGCACCATGCACTACGCCGTGCACGACTACGGCAATGCCGAGCGGGTACTCAACCGCGTGACCCTGGAAGGGGAAGTGCCCCGCTGAGCGGTACCGCCAATACCGGCGCCGCTTGCCGCAGATCCGGCAGGCTGCGCCCGGCATCAAGGGTGCCCGTGCGGCTTGCCGACGGCACCAAACGGAGATTGCAATGCAGATAGGGATCCCGACTGAGACGCGGGCGGGGGAGGCGCGCGTCGCCGCCACCCCGGAGACCGTCAAGAAATACGTCGCCCAGGGCCACAAGGTAGTGGTGCAGGCCGGCGCCGGCCTGGGCGCCAGCCAGCCCGACAGCGCGTATGAGGCGGCCGGCGCCACCATCGGCAGCGCCGCCGACGCGCTTGGCGCGCAACTGGTGCTGAAGGTGCGCGCGCCCGACGCCGCCGAACTGGCGCAGATGAAGCCAGGCGCGGTGCTGGTCGGCATGCTCAATCCTTTCGATGCCGAGAACAACGCGCGCATGTCCGCGGCGAACATCACCGCCTTCGCGCTCGAAGCCGCGCCGCGCACCACGCGCGCGCAAAGCATGGACGTGCTGTCGTCGCAGGCCAACATCGCCGGCTACAAGGCCGTGCTGGTGGCCGCGCACCACTACCAGCGCTTCATGCCGATGCTGATGACCGCCGCCGGCACCGTCAAGGCGGCGCGCGTGCTGATCCTGGGCGCGGGCGTGGCGGGCCTGCAGGCCATTGCCACCGCCAAGCGGCTGGGCGCGGTGATCGAGGCCTCCGACGTGCGCCCCGCGGTCAAGGAACAGATCGAATCGCTCGGCGCCAAGTTCCTCGACGTGCCGTTCCTGACCGACGAAGAGCGCGAGATCGCGCAGGGCGTGGGCGGCTACGCGCGCCCGATGCCGCCCGACTGGATGAAGCGCCAGGCCGAGCTGGTGCACCAGCGCGCGCTCCAGGCCGACATCGTCATCACCACCGCGCTGATCCCGGGCCGCAAGGCGCCGGTGCTGCTGCAGGAAAGCACCGTGGCGCAGATGAAGCCCGGCTCGGTAGTGGTCGACCTGGCCGCCGCGCAAGGCGGCAACTGCCCGCTGACGGTGGCCGACGAAGTGATCAACCACAACGGCGTGATCCTGATCGGCCATACCAACCTGGCCAGCATGGTCGCGGCCGACGCCTCGGCGCTGTATGCGCGCAATGTGCTGGACTTCCTCAAGCTGGTGGTCGACAAGGACGGACAGTTCACGCTCAACCTCGAAGACGACATCGTCGCCGCCTGCCTGATGACGCGGCGCGAAGCACTGGCGTTGGCCAGCTGAACCGGCAATCAAGGAGATATCCATGGAAATGGTAAGCCACACGGTGATCAACCTGATCATCTTTGTCCTGGCGATCTACGTGGGCTACCACGTGGTCTGGACGGTCACCCCCGCGCTGCACACGCCATTGATGGCGGTCACCAATGCGATCTCGGCCATCATCATCGTCGGCGCCATGCTGGCCGCCGGCCTGACCGAGGGCTACGTTGGCCGCGCCATGGGCACGCTGGCGGTGGCGCTGGCGGCGGTCAACGTGTTCGGCGGGTTCCTGGTCACCCAGCGCATGCTGGAGATGTTCAGGAAGAAGGCGCCCAGGACACTGCCCGCAGCCAAGGGGCAAACCGGCGGAAAACTGGCGGAGGTGGCGCAATGAACGGCCTGTCGATGAATATGGTGACGCTGTCCTACCTGGGCGCCTCGGTGTGCTTCATCCAGGCGCTGAAAGGGCTGTCGCACCCGACCACGGCGCGGCGCGGCAATGTGTTTGGCATGGCCGGCATGGTGGTAGCGGCACTCACCACGGCGGCGCTGATCTTCAAGCTGAAGAACGCGCTGTTGCCCGGCGGGGCGGACCCGTCTGCGCCGGCAACCGGCCTGGCGCTGATCCTGGCCGCACTGGTGGTGGGCGGCGGCATCGGCGCCTATGTGGCGAAGAAAGTCCAGATGACCAGGATGCCGGAACTGGTCGCGGCGATGCACTCGCTGATCGGCCTGGCGGCGGTGTGCATTTCGGTGGCGGCCGTGGCCGAGCCGGCGGCCTTCGGCATCACGGCGGCCGGTTCGCATGACATTCCGCTGGGCAACCGCATCGAACTCTTCATCGGCTGCTTCGTCGGCGCGATCACGTTCTCGGGCTCGGTGATCGCCTTCGGCAAACTCGCCGGGCGCTACAAGTTCCGCCTGTTCCAGGGCGCGCCGGTGGCGTTTGCCGGCCAGCACTGGCTGAACCTGGCGCTGGCCGTTGCCATGTTCGGCTTCGGCATCGCGTTCTTCATGACGCAGCAGTGGCTGCCGTTCCTGGTGATGCTGGCGATCGCCTTCGTGCTGGGCGTGCTGATCATCATCCCGATCGGCGGCGCCGACATGCCGGTGGTGGTGTCGATGCTGAACTCGTACTCGGGCTGGGCCGCGGCGGGCATCGGCTTCTCGCTGAACAACCCGATGCTGATCATCGCGGGCTCGCTGGTGGGTTCGTCCGGTGCCATCCTCTCGTACATCATGTGCAAGGCGATGAACCGTTCGTTCTTCAACGTGCTGCTGGGCGGCTTCGGGAACGGCGCCGCCGCCGCGAGCGGGCCGGCGGGGCAGGCGCAACGCAATGTGAAATCGGGTTCCGCCGACGATGCCGCATTCCTGATGGGCAATGCCGAAACCGTGATCATCGTGCCCGGCTACGGCCTGGCCGTGGCGCGCGCCCAGCATGCGCTCAAGGAGCTGACCGAAGCGCTGACGGAAAAGGGCGTGACGGTGAAGTACGCGATCCACCCGGTGGCGGGCCGCATGCCGGGCCACATGAACGTGCTGCTGGCCGAGGCCGAGGTGCCGTACGACCAGGTCTTCGAGATGGAAGACATCAACAGCGAGTTCGGCCAGGCCGACGTGGTGCTGGTGCTGGGCGCCAACGACGTGGTCAACCCGGCGGCCAAGACCGATCCCCAGTCGCCGATCGCCGGCATGCCGATCCTGGAGGCGTACAAGGCCAAGACCATCATCGTCAACAAGCGCTCGATGGCCGCCGGCTACGCCGGGCTCGACAACGAACTGTTCTACATGGACAAGACCATGATGGTGTTCGGCGACGCCAAGAAGGTGGTCGAGGACATGGTCAAGGCCGCGTGAGCATGACGATGACAGCGGAGGATTCAGAAGACATGGCGATGCATGAGAAGGGCGGCGCGCCCAGCCCATTTGATGATCTGGAGGGCAAGGTGGCGCTTGTGACCGGCGCGTTCGGCGGGCTCGGCCTGCACTTCGCACAGACCCTGGCACGCGCTGGCTGCAAGGTGGCCCTTGCCGGGCGGCGCCTGGGCGAAGGCGAAACCCTGGCGGCCGGGCTGCGCGGACAGGGCGCGCAGGCCTGCGCGGTGGCCCTCGATGTCAGGGATCCGGCCTCGGTCGACGCCGCTTTTGACGCGAGCCGGCGCGAGCTTGGCCCGGTGCGGATCGTCATTAACAGCGCCGGCATCGCCACCACCGGCCCGGCCCTGGAGGTGGACGAGGCGGCATGGCAAAGCGTGATCGACACCAACCTGAACGGCGCCTGGCGGGTGGCCCAGCGCGCGGCCCGGATGATGCGCGATGCCGGCACCGGAGGGAGTATTGTGAATATCGCTTCCATCCTTGGCCTGCGCGTGGCCCAGCAGGTTCCCGCGTACACGGCCGCCAAGGCCGGCCTGATCCACCTCACGCGCTCGCTCGCGCTGGAATGGGCGCGCCATGGCATCCGCGTCAACGCCCTGGCACCGGGCTACTTCGAGACCGAGATCAACCGCAGCTTCTTCGAGGCGGAAAGCGGGCAAGCCATGATCCGCCGCATCCCCCAGCGGCGGCTCGGGCGACCGGGCCAGCTCGATGGCGCTTTGCTGTTGCTGGCGTCGGACGCGTCCGACTATATGACCGGTACGGTGCTGCCCGTCGACGGCGGCCATTCCATCAACTCGCTCTAAGGCAAAGCCTCATGTTCACTTCCTGTCCTGCCGGGCGCAGCCCGGTCCTTGCCGAAGCCCACCAATCGTTCCTGGCGAAGATGATCCATTGCCAGGCCCTGAGCGGCGAGGCGAACCGTGGCTAGCGCGCCGGAATTCTCCGGCACGGTGCCGGTGCGCGAGCAGCACCGGTTCGACCAGGCCGCCCTGGAACGCTGGATGGCGCAGAATGTGGCCGGATATGCCGGTCCGCTGACGATCGACCAGTTCAAGGGCGGGCAGTCCAATCCCACCTACCGGCTGCATACGCCCGGACGCAGCTACGTGCTGCGGCGCAAGCCTCCCGGCGAACTGCTCAAGGGCGCCCACGCCGTGGACCGTGAAGCAACGGTGATGGCTGCGTTGGGACAGGCTGGTTTCCCCGTGCCGCGGATACACGGGCTGTGTACCGACGACACCGTCATCGGCAGCTGGTTCTTCGTCATGGATCTCGTCGAGGGCCGGATCTTCTGGGATGCCGGTTTTGCCGACGTGCCGCGCGCGGATCGCATGGCCTATCTGGACGCGATGAACGCGACGCTGGCCAGGCTCCATACGATCGACCCGGCGGCGATCGGGCTGGGCGACTATGGCAAGGCCGGTGGCTACGTTGCCCGTCAGGTAGCGCGCTGGTCGGCGCAGTACCTGGGCGACGAGCTGGCTGGCCGGCACCCGGCAATGGACCGGCTGGTGGACTGGTTGCCGCGGCATTTGCCCGCGACGGACGAGGTCGCCATCACCCACGGCGATTTCCGGGCCGACAACCTGATCTTCCATCCCTCCGAGCCGCGCGTGCTGGCCGTGCTGGACTGGGAGCTGTCGACCCTTGGCGATCCCCTTGCCGACTTTGCTTACCACGCCATGATGTTCCGCATGCCGCCCGATATCCTGGGCGGTATCGCGGGGCGGGACCTGGCGGCCGAGGGACTGCCGGACGAAGCGGCTTATGTCGAGGCCTATTGCCGCCGTACCGGGCGCGCCGGCCTCGGCAGCCTGGATTTCTACATCGCCTTCAATATGTTCCGCTTCGCGGCGATTCTCCATGGCATCAAGGGCCGCGTTGCGCGCGGCACGGCTTCCAGCGCCGACGCGCACGCCATGGGCGAGCGCTTCGCGCGGGTGGCCGATCTCGCCTGGGCGCAGGCGCAGCGCGTGGAGGTGGGGATGACTTTTGCGTAATCCTGGCGTGCCCGAGCGTTAAATCAGGCGGGCATTAGGGATAACCACCAGATGTCTGCTAATTGTATTGAATTGTTGATGGCCAGTGCCTAGGATGATTGTTCGGAGCAAAGGAAATCGCTCCGGCCAGACCTCGCATCCGAGGTGGACCTATGGATTGCGTCCACCCTGTCCCGGATGGCAGTGAAGTCCCGTAGCAAAAATAGATCTATAGCTTAGGAGACAACTGTGCTGAGTCATCATGAGTTTGCCACCCTGGTGCTGCTGAACGACAGCGCCGAATCGACAGAACTGGACCTCGCGGATGTCGAGGCGCTGCGGGCGCAGCAGCTGGTTGCGCTCGAGCATTTGGGCCAGGACCAGACCAGGGCCCGGGTCACGACCCGGGGCTACGCCTTGCTCCAGGCGTTCGGGCGTGTTCCCGCTCGGGATTGTCGCGCACGCCCGGCTTCTCGGTGAGCAGTTTGCATGAATCCCGGGGACACGGGCATTCGCCGCGTCCCCGGGGTTGCATTCGGCGTCGCCAGGCAACGGCCGCGGCAACGCCATCGTCATTGATCCCAGTCCCGCGCCATGGTGCATTCCCAGGATTGCCCCGGGTCGTGGGTCGCCTCCAGGAGATGCAAGATGACTCAGTGGTCCCCCGAGCAATTCACCAAAGCGCAACTTGCAGGCATCGAAGCCCTGGTCGGCCTGACCGGCAAGGCCTTTGAGTGCTTCCAGCATGTGACGGAGCTGAACCTGCAGACGATGAAGGCCACGCTGGCAGAGACACAGGAAGGCCTGGAGAAAGTCCTGTCGGTTTCGAACCCGCAAGAACTTCTGGCATTGCAGATGGAATCCATTTCACCCGCCACGGAACGGGCGCTGGCATATCGTCGCCAATTCATCGAAATTCTGGCCGCGACACGTACCGAATTCGACAAGGTTGGCGAGGTCCAGTACACGGCAGGCAAGCAGGGCCTGCATGACTTCATTGCAAGCGTCACAAGCAAAACGCAAGCCGGGCCGGCGGCGCCACTGGCGGCCTGGCAGGAGGCCCTGAACGCGACCACCATGTTCTACGAGTCATTGCACGCGACGGCAAAGCAGGCCGCGCAGGTAGCCGAGAGCAGTTTCAATAATGTGTCGCAAGCGGCCTCGTCAGGCGCGCGACGGCGGACCGCGCAGCATTCCCAGGCAGCGGCAAAGTAGTAGCCCGTTGTTGGAGTGAGAGGTAACTGACGTCCTTCCGGGACGATCGCCAGCGAGCCGAAAACTGCCGTGACGTGATGCTTTAGAAGGCATACGTCGCGGCAGTTATTCGGCTATCGCCGGCCAGCAAACACGTTTCGGCGACTCCGCCAGGTTATTTACACCTTCCGGTCGCGCATCTTCTTCATTGCGCCGGGCGCACCGTACAAGAACATGTCCACTTTCTGGCGAATCACTGCATCGAGGTCGGTCGGGACCTTCAATCCATAGACCCACTTGCGCACGCCGATGTAGAAGATGGCCGCATGGAGACTCCAGATCATCTCGATTTCGGCGTCCGTCTCGGCCGTATTGCGTGGTGCGGGAATGCCGAATGCCTCGCGCACTTCGGCCAGGACCGGCAGGAAGACCTTGGTGCGCAGCTTGCTAAGGTACTTGTTGTTGATGCCTTCGTGTGTCAGGCCGGCAAAGATGAAAAGCCGGATCCATTCCTCGCGCAGGATCACTGTCGAATAGTCGAGATAGAAGGCATGGAGCCGCTCGGTCAGCGGCAGCGACCGGTCGGCGATCTGGCGGTCCCAGTCCGGACGCCACTGGAATACTTCGTTGTAGACGCGCTCGATCAATGCATCCTTGCTTTCGAAGTACCGATAGAGCAGGGGCTGCGTGACACCGATCTGCCGGGCCAGTTCACGTGTGCTACCGCCGAAACCGTTGCGCGTGAAATGCTCGATCGCCTTTTCGACGATCTGCTGCTCCCGCTCTTCAGGCAGCAGGCGTCGCGTGGACTTGACCATCGCGTCGTCTTCGGTGGTGGTGGCGCGTGACTCCATGGCTGTCTCCCGGTCCTGCGGTCTGGATATGGGTCCGATTCTACCAATCACCCGATAAATGGGAACAGGGCGGCGGCCCGGTGGATGGCCGTCGCCCTGGCCTGAACGCCGGAAGACGCGTTCAGCCTCCCGATTTGGCAGTGATGCCCAGTTCGCAGTCCACGCGCTGGTTCTGGTAGGCATTGCGCTCCCAGGCGCCGCGTGCCGAGCGGTCGGTTACCGAGAAGGCATAGATCCCGACAAAAGCCACCAGCATTGAGAATAGCGCCGGATATTCGTACGGGTAGATGGCCGACGGGTGCCCCAGGACCTGCACCCACACCGTGGGGCTCAGGATCGTCAGCACCACGGCCGTGACCAGGCCCATCATGCCGCCCATGACGGCGCCGCGCGTGGTCAGGCCGCGCCAGTAGATCGACAGCAGCAGCACCGGAAAGTTGGAGCTGGCGGCGATCGAGAACGTCAGGCTGACGATGAATGCGATGGTCTGCTTCTCGAACAGGATGCCGAGCAGAATCGACAGCACGCCCAGCACCAGCGTCGTCATGCGCGAGACCCGCATCTCGTCCTGGTCCGACGCCTTGCCCTGGCGGATCACCGTGGCGTACAGATCGTGCGAGATGGCGGATGAGCCAGCCAGCGTCAGTCCGGCCACCACGGCCAGGATCGTCGAGAATGCCACCGCGCAGATGAAGCCGAGGAATACGTTACCGCCAACCGCGTGGGCCAGGTGCACGGCCACCATGTTGACGCCACCGATGACCGCACCGGTGCTGTTGTGATACAGCGGGTCCTGAGCCACCAGCGCGATCGTGCCGAAGCCGATCACGATGATCATTGCGTAGCCCATGCCAACGATGCCGGTGGCGTACAGCACGCTCTTGCGCGCCGCCTTGACGTTGCTGACCGTGAAGAACCGCATCAGGATGTGCGGCAGGCCTGCCGTGCCGAAAATCAGCGCCAGCCCGAGCGAGACTGCGGAGACCGGGTCGGAGACCAGGCCGCCGGGACGCATGATGGCTTGCTGCTTGCCATGCGCGGCGATGGCGTGGTCGAACAGGCTGTTCAGGCTGAATCCGAACCGGCTCATCACCATGAACGCCATGAACGCGCAGCCGGCCAGCAGCATGACCGCCTTGATGATCTGGATCCACGTGGTGGCCAGCATGCCGCCAAAGAACACATAGATCACCATCAGCACGCCCACCAGCACGACCGCCGCGGTGTAATGGAAACCGAACAGCAGTTCCACCAGCTTGCCGGCGCCCACCATCTGCGACACCAGGTAGAGCAGCACGATCACGATGGAACTGGACGCCGAGAACGCGCGGATAGGACGCTGCCGAAGCCGATATGACAGCACATCGGCCAACGTGTAGCGCCCCAGGTTGCGCAGCGGCTCGGCAATCAGGAACAGGATGATCGGCCAGCTTGCCAGAAAGCCGATCGAGTAGATCAGGCCATCGTAGCCGCTGGTGAACACCAGAGCCGAGATGCCGAGTAATGACGCGGCGGACATGTAGTCGCCGGCGATGGCCCAGCCATTCTGCATGGCGGTGATCTTGCCGCCCGCGGCATAGTGGTCGGCCACGCTGTTGTTGCGCCGCGCCGCCCATCGGGTGATGCCAAGCGTCGCCACGACGAACACGAGGAACATCGCGATGGCGATGACGTTGAGCCCCTGACCGACCGGAGGCGTGGCGGCTATGGCCGGGGTGGCAACCACCAGGGCGAGGGCTGCAGGAAGCATGCGGTTCATGACTGGGCTCCGGCGCGAACGTCCGCGATCATGCGATCGTAGACAGTGTTGGTGCGGTAGACATAGACGGCGACCATCGCGAAGGTGAACGCAAACATGCCGAATCCGATCGGGATGCCAGCGCTCATCGGCTCTCCGGCCACGATTTGCCGTGCCAGCAGGTCGGGGCGAAACGCCAGGGTCAGGATGAAGCCGAAGTAGGCGACCAGCATGATCGCGGTGAGCGACCAGGCAAAGCGCCGCCGGGCCCGGTGCAGTTGCCAGAAATCGGCACGAGCGAGCATCGGGTGCGGGATATACGGTGGATCGGTATCGTCGGCGGCGAAGCGAGCACCGAAGGGTGCGTCGGCTGCCGCGGCAGGGGGGGCGACTTGAGGCATGACTGTCTCCTTGTATTGTCGTCGAAAGGGCTTGCTCAGAAGCGGCGCGACACGGCCGTATCGCGCATGACGGCTTCCGGCGTCCGATAGCGCTCGGCCATGGCCCGGTCTTTATCGCTTTTCAGTTGCGCTTGCATATAGGCACCCAGGTGCCGGGCATGCTCGACGATCGCCTGGCCCACCTGGACCCGCTCCGCGCTATAAGCGTCGAGGCACGCTTCGATGGGGGCGGATCCTTGCAACGCGCGAACCAGTGCCATGGCGTCGCCGGCCGCTTTGGTGACGCCCATGCCACAGTGCGGACGGGCAACGAAGGCGGCGTCGCCAAGCAATGCGATGCGGCCGAATGACATGCGCGAAACGGTCAGGTCGTAGATTGGCTGGAACAGTGGCTGCGTGGTCCGCGCCACGACCTCGGCGAACTGGGGTGCGAGCAGATCGGCCGCGGCGCTTTCCATGTCCGCGATCACGTCTGGACGAATCAGGCTCGGAGGGATACCCGTCGACCAGCACTTCCCGTTGGCATCGGTCAGCAGGTTGGCGAGTTCGTCTTCGCAGGTCGCGCGGTACCAGACGAAGTTGAAACGCCGCGCGCCGGGGGCCGTGCTGTTTCTGTCGCCGGCGACCGGGTATCCCAGGATCTGTTCCCGGGGAGGCAGGCAGAACGCAAACTTGCCGAACATTGCGGCGTGGGTCTGGGGCGAGAGTTGGGTTTCGTCGACGAGTCCGCGCCATGCGATGTAGCCCGCATACTCGAGTTGTGCGTCGGGCAGCAACTGTTCGCGGACGCCGGATCGGAAGCCGTCGGCTGCGATCACCATGTCGGCCCGATGCGTCGTGCCATCGGCGAGCGTGACCTCGGCATGATCCGTGAGCGATGCAACCGCCGTCACATGTGCGCCGGTGCGATAGGGGCCGGAAAAAGCGTTGCCAAGAACTTCGTACATCTTGCCCCATGCCGTCAGCGTCTGCGGCAGTTCACGTTCCGATACGGCACTGCCGTCTCGCGCCAACGTAATTCGGGTATTGATCGAAACGCCAATGCTGTCGTTCACCTCGATCCCGGCGGCGCTCAGGGCCTCGAACAACTCGGGGTGGGTGACGATACCGGCGCCACGACCGGTCAGCGCCTCGGGCGTGCGTTCGAACACCTCGACTTCCCAGCCGCTGCGCGACAGCAGGGTGGCAGCGAACAATCCGCCTACCGAGCCGCCAACCACGATGGCCTTGCGTTGCGAAGGTTGTGCTGCGTTCATGGTGTGGCTCCTGCGTTGACCTGCGTTTGCGAGGGCAGGGTCATGCCCGCCACTTCCTCGGCGGGATAGTTGAGTTCGATGGTGACGCCCGAGGGGTCCTCGATGAACACCTGGTGTAGTCCCAGGCTGGGTACGGTGCGGTCGCGCCAGGGAATGCCTTCCGCCTTCAGCGTGTCCCACATCCGCGAAACGCCTTCTGCCAGGAACGCAATGTGGTCGACCGTGCCGGTCCCGCTCTGCGGCAGGGCCTTGTCGCCCAGGTAGGCCACAAGGCCGGACGGATCTTCAGGGTCGATGCCGATGATGTGCACGGTGCCAAAGTCGCGCTCGTCGTCGCCCAGGTAGAGCCACGCACCCGGAAAGGCAAACGGGGGCCGGTATCCGCGTCGAAATCCCAGTACGCGTTCGTAGAACGCGCATGAGCGTTCCAGGTCGGTCGTGCGGATCGAGTAGTGGGCCAGTTTCTTGATGCCCATCATTGCCTCCTGTTGATTATCAATCGATAAGTGATCGTGTGATAATCATAGGCAGCTGAATGCTGTTAGCCAAGCTGCCACAGGCTGGTACTTACCCTAGGGCGAAGCGTTCTTGATCTAATGTGGTGCCAGATGCACTGAGTGGCGCTGTCGGAAAGGGAAAGCGCGAGACGCCTGGGGAAGGGGGAAGCTGGGTACGGCCGATGACCACGCGGGGCTTGTCAGCCGCCTACCTGATGCGCCGGAACTTCAGCGTGGTCGACACCATTGGTAGCGTCGCCCAAGGGCCGAGTTGGATTGGAATGTTGCTGAAAGCCTGCAATGAAAGCCAAGCGCGTCTGGCGCTTACAGCGACGGCACCGCGCTCACCCCCGCAATCACTAGCCCCAGCGCAATCCGATACCAGGCAAACACGCGCAGCGAATGCCGCGCCACCAGCCGCACCAGCGCATTGACGACAAAGAGCGCGGAGAGGAAGGCCGCGCTGAAACCGGTGGCAATGGCCCAGAAGTCGGCCATGCTGAGCAGGTGGTAGTGCCGCATGGCGTCGTAGCTGGCGGCGCCCAGCATGGTGGGGATCGCCAGGAAGAAAGAGAATTCGGTCGCCGCTTGCCGCGATACGCCGGACAGCATGCCGCCGACGATGGTGGCGCCCGAGCGCGACGTGCCGGGAATCATCGCCACGCACTGCGCAAAGCCGATGCCGATGGCCTGCTTCCAGCCGAAATCCTCGATGGCGTGGATGCGCGGCACGGCGCTGCGCCGCTCTGCCCAGAGGATGACCAGCCCGCCCGCGATCAAGGCCGCGGCGACCACAGCCGGATCGAAGAGGTGATGCTTGATGGGACCGATGAGCAACGCGCCGATGACCGCGGCTGGCAGGAAGGCGACCAGCACCGCGGTGGCGAAGCGCAGCGCATCCGGATCGCGCCGCACCACGCCTTCGCACAGGTCCGTGATCTTGGCACGGTACAGCCAGCACACGGCCAGGATGGCGCCCAGCTGGATCACCACGTCGAACACGCGCGCTTCATGGGATGCGAAGTCGATCCAGTCGCCGACCAGGATCAGGTGCCCGGTGCTCGAAATGGGCAGGAATTCCGTCAGCCCCTCGAGCAGGCCGAGAAAGAACGCCTTGCCCAGGTGGATCCAGTCGATCATGTGGCGGCTGCCTTGTGGTTGCTGTGCGGGTCGAAGGGGGCGCGGAGCAGGAGGCCGTCAGGCCGCCAGGCTGTGGAGCAGTTGAGGCTCGCGCTGTTCCAGGTAGCTGCGGAAATGCGCGCCGGTCTCCTGGTGCTTGAGCGCGAACTCGACGGTGGCCTTCAGGTAGCCGAGCTTGCTGCCGCAGTCATAGCGCGTGCCGTGGTAGCGATAGGCCAGAACCTGCTCCTGGCTGAGCAGCGACTGGATTGCGTCGGTCAGCTGGAATTCGCCGCCGGCGCCGGGCTTCAGTGCGCGCAGGTGGTCAAAGATGCGCGGCGTCAGGATGTAGCGCCCGACCACGCCCAGGTTGGACGGGGCCTCTTCCGGCGCCGGCTTTTCGACGATGCCCGAGACCTTGATCACGCCCTCGGCCCACTCGCGGCCGTCGACCACGCCGTAGGACCGGCTCTGCTCGGGCAGGATTTCTTCGACGCCCAGCACCGAGCAGTTGTAGTGGTCGTAGGCGTCGACCATCTGCTTCATCACCGGCGGGTTGCCGTCGATCAGGTCGTCCGCCAGCATCACCGCGAACGGGCTGTCGCCCACCAGCTTGGCAGCGCACAGCACCGCGTGGCCCAGGCCCAGCGCTTCGGATTGGCGCACGTAGAAGCATTCGACGTTGGCCGGCTTGATCGAGCGCACCACATCCAGCAGGGCGCGCTTGTTCTTGGCTTCGAGCTCCACCTCCAGCTCGAAGGCCTTGTCGAAATGGTCCTCGATCGCGCGCTTGGAGCGGCCGGTGACGAAGATCATCTCGGTGATGCCGGCGGCCATGGCTTCTTCCACGGCGTACTGGATCAGCGGCTTGTCCACCACCGGCAGCATTTCCTTGGGGCTGGCCTTGGTGGCGGGCAGGAAGCGGGTGCCCAGGCCTGCGACCGGGAAGACGGCCTTGCTAACGCGACTTGTCATTTCAGTGGTTCCCTTCAAAGGTTCGGCAAAGCTCGTGGCGATTGCGGCGACTGTGGCGAGTGTGCCGACGTCAGCCTTCATCCGCCGGCAAAGAAAGAGGGTGTAGGCGCAACAGGGAATCAATCGCCTACACCCTTAAGGCGGCACGGGGTGCCACCCGCGATTGTGCTGCGTCGCACCACCCGCGGTACCCCTCGGGGGTTGGGACGGAATTCGTTTCCACTCTGATGGGGGGATCGGAAACTTGGTAAAAACGCCGGCTGCGCCTTGAAGATGTAGTCCCGCGAGCCATAAACTTCGCCGGTCATTTGCGGATGACGCAGTGCAGAAAAGAGCGCGCTCAGCGTGCCGGGCACAACCAGTCAACACCGCCAGGTTCAGTTCCGCGGCCGTGCCAACAAGCGGACAGGCACTACGGGTGCCATGTCGAACCAGCGGAGTCACCGCTGCGCGTCGCGCCAGGGTGGCGGCGGGCCATGCGGGTCTTCTTGCAAACAAGGGAATCGTCGAGAGTGCTAAAGCTTTCAAGCAGCTTGAGGTTTGGCAGGGCCGTCATGTGCCTGGGGATCGTTCCGTTGCTGGCATCCTGCGCACTGGCGCCGGGCATGCGCTTTGACCCGCAGCGTCCGCTGGATCCGGAAGACCCGGAGTCGGTGCCGAAAGTCACGCAGATCACGCCCGCACTGGTGCGTACGCTGAAGGCCGCCACGCCGCCAGCGAACGCCGGCGTCGAAGCGTTGTTCGGCGAGCCCGGGCCCTATACCGTGGGGGTCGGCGACATTCTCTCGATCGTGGTGTGGGACCACCCGGAACTGGTATTCCCCACGCAGACCTACTCGATTGGCGCCGCCTACGAGATCCCCAGCTACAGTGGTGCGGCCAACATTCCGGGCTACGTGGTCAGTCCGGCGGGGACCATCCAGTTTCCGTATGCCGGCGTGCTCAAGGTTCTCGGCCAGACCCCGGACCAGATCCGCGGGCAGCTGAGCACCCAGCTCAAGCCCGTGGTCACGATGCCGCAGGTCACCGTGCGCGTGCTGGCCTTTCGCAGCAAGCGGGTTTACCTCGACGGCGAAGTCAAGACGCCGGGTCCGCAGAATATCGACGACGTGCCGATGACGCTGGTCGAGGCGCTCAACCGTGCTGGCGGCATCAACGTGCTGACCGGCGACAACAGCCGCATCCGCATCTCGCGGGAGGGAAAGACCTATCACGTGAGCCTGCCGGCGCTGCTGCAGCAAGGCATCGATCCGGCGCGCATCCTGTTGCGCAACGGGGATATCGTGCGGGTGGAGCAACGCGAGGACAGCAAGGTCTTCGTGACCGGCGAAGTCGTGAGGCCGACTCCGGTGATGCCGCGCAACGGCCGGCTCACGCTCAGTGAAGCCATTGGCGAGGCCGGCGGCATGAATCCCAGCTCCGCCAACGCCAAGGAACTCTACGTGATCCGCAAGGCCGACGATGGGCAAGCCGAGGTGTTCCACCTGGACGGCAAGTCGCCTGTCGCCTTTGCCCTGGCCGAAGCGTTCGAGCTGAAGCCAAGGGACGTGGTCTATGTCGATGCCGCGGGCGTGGTGCGCTGGAGTCGCGTGATCAACCAGCTGCTGCCGAGCGGAAACTTCTTCACCTCCACGGCGAACGCAGTCAAATGATCAGGACCGTACTGGTAGTCTGCATCGGCAATATCTGCCGCAGCCCGATGGCGGAAGGGTTGCTGCGGCAGGCGTTGCCAAACCTGGCGGTGACCTCCGCAGGGCTGGGTGCCGTGGTCGGCAGTCCGCCCGACCCAATCGCCATCGAACTGATGGGCGAATTCGGCCTGGATATCTCGCAGCACCGTGCTCAACAACTTTCCGGGACGCTGGCCACCCAGACCGACTTGATACTGGTCATGGAGAACGAGCAAAAGCACGAAATTCAGCGTCGGCATCCTGTCGTGTCGGGGAAGGTTTTCCGACTGGGGGAGCCAGCCAAGTTCGATATTCCTGACCCATACCGGCAGCCTCGGGAGTCCTTCGAACGCGCTTTTCAGCAGATCCAGCACGGTGTGCAAGCCTGGGTGCCGAGAATTCTGGCGCTGGCTGGAGCAGATCGGGAATAAAACAAAATCCGCAGCCTATGAACCAGAACCCTACGTACCCATCTCCTGCCGCGCCGGCGGAAGACGAAATCGATCTTGTCAAATATCTGGACGTGTTGCTGGCCAGCCGCTGGATGATCATCAGCATAGCGGCGGTGGTTTTGGCACTTGGTGTAGCGTACGCCTTCCTGGCGCGGCCGGAATACGAGGCTGATATCCTGGTTCAGGTGGAAGACAGTCCCGCCGACGCAAAGAGCTTGCTTGGCGATGTGTCAAACCTGTTCGATGTGAAAACCGATGCCGCCGCAGAAATGGAAATTCTGCGCTCGCGCATGGTGGTTGACAAGGCGGTCGAGTCCCTACGGTTGTATATCGAGGCGAAGCCACGCTATTTCCCCATAGTCGGCGAGTGGATAGCAAGTCGGGCCAAGCGCCTGTCAGAACCCGGCTTGTTTGGCCTTGGCGGTTTTGCCTGGGGAACGGAGAGCATCAAGGTTGCTACGTTCGATGTGCCGGTTGACCTCGAGGAACAGAAGTTCAAGCTGACCGCATTGGGGGATGGGCGGTTCCGGCTTGAGCAGGGCGATCTGGATGGGCCAATTGAAGGTCATGTCGGCCAGGCGCTGGATTCACAGCAGGAAGTCGGCAGCATTCGCCTGCTTGTTACCGAACTGAAGGGAAAGCCCGGCACCGTATTCAAGCTTGTCCGCAGTTCGAAGTTGCAGACGCTGGAGGACCTGCAGGTTGCTCTGCAGATTGACGAGAAGGGCAAGCAGAGCGGAGTGATAGGCGCGGCCCTGCGGGGGAAGGACCCCAAGCTGACAGCTGCCACGTTGAACGAGATCGGCGAAGAGTATGTCGCTCAGAATATCAAGCGCAAAGCTGCCGAGGCCGAGAAATCCTTGATATTCCTGGGCGATCTATTGCCCCAGTTGAAGAGCGAACTCGAGCAGGCTGAAGTTCGCTATAACACGCTGCGCAACAAGCGCGGCACCTTTAACCTGAGCGAGGAAGGCCGGGCATACCTGCAAGAGAGTGTGGCTGCGGAAACCACTCTGCTCGAGCTGAAGCAGAAGAAGGCGGAATTGTTGACCCGATTCCGCCCCCAACATCCCTCCGTGCAGGCAGTTGATGCGCAGATTGCGGCGTTGAGCGGCAAGGTGGGTGGTCTTGCCAATCAGATGAAGTCGCTACCCAACCTCGAGCAGGACGCGCTGCGGCTCATGCGCGATGTTCAGGTAAACAACGATCTGTACGTTGGACTGCTGAACAATATGCAGCAGCTGAAGCTGGTGAAAGCAGGGAAGGTTGGTACTGTGCGGCTTGTAGACAATGCTCGCGTACCAGAAGAACCGGTCAAGCCAAGGAAGCCTTTGGTGATCGCCCTTGCCGCAATCCTCGGCCTCATGCTGGGCATTATTGTTGCATTCATCCGGGACGCACTATATGGCGGGATTACCGACCCTCAGGACATCGAGCAGCATGCCGGGTTGACCGTCTACGGTACCGTGCCACACTCGTCACAGCAGCTCGTACTCTCCGAAGAGATTCGTTCGCGGAAAAGAGGCACGCATCTTCTTGCCAGCCTCTCCCCTAATGAGCCGTCCATCGAAAGCCTGCGCAGCCTTCGTACTGCACTTCAGTTCGCCATGCTGGACGCAGGCAACAAGCGTGTGCTGCTCACCGGGCCGACGCCGGGCGTTGGCAAGTCATTTGTCTCCGCGAATCTTGCCGCGATCATGGCTGCCGGTGGCAAGCGCGTCTTGCTATTGGACGCCGATATGCGGAAGGGATACCTGAATCAGTACTTCGGGAAGGAACGCGCGCCTGGCTTGTCCGATGTTCTTGCCGGGAAGGCGAGCATGGAAGACGTCGTCCATCGGGACTTGATAGATGGACTCGACTTCATCAGTACTGGTACTCTCCCTCCCAATCCGGCCGAACTCCTGTTGAACACGCGACTCGTCGAATTGCTGGATGGCCTGGAAGAACGGTATGACCTTGTCATGATTGACACTCCACCGGTGCTGGCCGTTGCAGATACGGCGATCCTGGCTGCGCGCTGTGGCACAGTTTTCCTCGTCACGCGTTTCGAAAAGAGCACGATCGGCGAAGTCGCAGAAAGTGCAAAACAGCTGAGTCATGCAAACGTGGGGGTAAGCGGGGTCATCTTCAATGGTCTGGATCCGCGTGCATTCCGCTATGGATATGGTTCCAAGTACGGGCGCTACCGATACGCCTATTATGGATACGCTGCGCAGGGCGCTCACTCTCAAAAGTAAAAGAAGCGTCGCAGGGGGCCGTCGTCCGACGGCTCTCCAGGCGGAGCAGGGCTTCAACTGCCTGCCAGCGTATTGACTCGTCTTATGATGATGTCGCCGGCGAGCGCCGCCGACTCCTGACCAGCCCGTCGTTGCCGTCATCAAGACGAGCAAGGGAAACAACATCGTTTTGAAGCACAGGGTGAGGCGGGTGAGCGCCTCGACCTTGGTCCACAGCCAGCGTTGTGTGCCAGGAAGGATTTCAAAAGCAGTGGCGGAAGGTGTCAAATGAGCCCGCGGCGGTTGATCGTCCGGGGCGTGATCGACCTGATCTCGCACCTGTGACCTGGTCGGGCCAGCGATAGCACGTCGGCGTTAGGCCACCGCGGGCCTTCGCTCCCCACTGTAATTAGTCGCTCATGAGCGCTGCCGCACGCGCTATGAGGCGCGTGGCGGGCTTCTCGCTGCATCCGACTTTGGGCGAAGCGGTGCTATTGCCGATGCAGGTTTCTGCCATCGAGTGGCGGAGAAGAGATTCTCCCCGACAGCGCAGCAATAGCGAGGGTAGCGCTACACCCAGACTGAACAAGGTAACGCTATACCCGTTCCCAACGACATGCCCGCACTAAGGCATTCGATTCTTGAATTTGACGATACCGGAGAGCATGCCCAGGATATCCCGTCCCAAAAGCCGGCAGGCGAGTAGATATGCGATCAGACCGCAAGGCAGTGCCAAGGCCAAGGTAGCCACGCTTCCCATCAGGGGCATGAGAAAATGCGTCGCGAGTTGCCCGGTGAGGAAGGTAATCAATCCTGCCACCACGAAGACAAGTGCTGCGCGCCATACGGTTTGTGAAGGCAGCGCAATAGATTGTTCCAGACGCTTGTGCAGCAGTGGAATCGATACCGCATAGGAAATAGCGGCGACGCCCAAAGTGGCCTCAAGACCATAGTGCGAACCGACATAAACCCCGATCAAGTTGCTCGCTACGATAAGACATTGAATTTTCAGATAGTCGCCGAGGCGATTTAAAGCTCTAAAAGTGTTTCGATAGACCAGGCCAATGGGGGTTAGTATGTTCGCCACCATGAAAAGCGAAACGAATTGCGTGGCTGGCAGCCATTTTTCACCAAAGAGAAAGCCAACGAGAAGCGAGGATATGCCGGCAAACATAGCCACCGAGAGCATCAAGAATCCGGTGGTGCATATCAAGGCTTGATTGAAAGTTGTGGAAAATCCGACGGGATTGTGCTGTTCTCTAACCAGCGTAGGAAAGAGAACCGCAGCAATCGGAAGAATCACGATCTCTTTCACCGCCTGCCAAATTCTACCCCCGAACGCATAATACCCGGCACTGACCGGACCAAGCACCAGCGCTACCAGCAATCTGGGAATCTGGGTCTCACAGAACTCAATGAGATAAACAGCAGTAAGCCGAAGTCCGGGTTTAAGATTGGACCACAGCTCGCAGTTTGCAATACCAAAAACGGGCCGCCACGAGATCGATTTCCAGACGATCACGTTGGCAACCGAAAATTGAACAATCTGCTGGGCAATCAAGCTGTACGCGCCCAAGCCCTGCCTGCTGCAGCCAATACCGACGACAGCTCCGGCAAATGTGGCGATACTCGTCCTTAAACTGAGCTTCCTGAAATCCATTGCACTTTGCAAGATCGCATTTGGTACAGCCTGAAGCGCAGACAGAATGGGAAGCGGCGCCAGCCATCGAAGGTAGGGTGCCGCTTCTGGCATACCCAGCAGGCCGGCGATCTGCGAGGCAGCCAAAAAGAGAGCGGCCGCCAGCACGAGGTTGACAAGCGATATCACGAGAAATATTCCCGATAATGTCGATCGTTCCTCGATTCGTAATGCAACGATGCCGTCGCTTAGTCCCAAATTCTGCAACTGAGCAAGCGCAATAAAGATGAAGCAGACGCTGATGATGCCGAATTCCGCCGGTCCAATATCCCTTGCTACGATGGCAAATACGGCAAACATCAGGATCTGCTGGCTCGCCTTCTCGAGAAAAACCCAGGAGGTCCTTCGCGCGAAAAGCTGCGTTTTGATGTCAGTTGAGGATTGAGGCAATTGGGATCAGAAAGAAGTTGGACAAGGGTGACTACTTTGACTAGTTAAACCAAGCGCCGGCATAGGACGAAAGCTTGCCATAGCTGTTGTCCAGCATGCTGACACGCTTGCCCAGAAGTTTTGCCAGGATCATGGCATGCAGCCGGTTGGTGGTTATGGTTTCATACTCCAAAAAGCGACTTCTCGCGAAGCCGATGATCGCGTCGCGCTGCTTGTACCATAAGGCTAGCGCCGCCTGTTGCAACTTGAAATCGATCGAGTATTTGATCAGTGCATAAGCCGGGGCCGCCGAAAGGCGGCGCCTGGGAGAAATGAGGTCGTCCCAGTCGACACTTCCAGCGAGCGCAGCTCCGGTAGATTCCCTGTCACGCCTCAGGAATCGCATTTCGCTCGTACCGAGACTTCTCATTGACCAGGCCGAATTACACTTCCATAGCTGATGTGCCATGTCGGGGGAGAGCAGCACCGGACGGCCCAGATGCCTCGTGAGGAACTGGCGTGACACATCATCCCTTACGAAGATGGTGCAGTTCTCCAGCCCGCGGTACTTCTCAAGTGAGCGATCAATATTCTTCTCGTCCCTGAAGTGGACCGTTTGGGGCAGCATGACTATTCGATTGGTCCTGAATTTCTTGAGCAAATGTTCACGCATACCTTCGTGGGCGGGCCATATGTCGCCAAAGTTCCCGCCCCCGTGCAGCAGGATAGTGTGCTGCGGCGTGATCCGATGGAGAAACCTTTTGTAGTTCTTTACCGACAACCGGATGTCGACGGGCAGGCGGTAGTCATGCAGGAATTGTTCAGTTCCCGCATTGATCAGCAAGTCACCTACATTAAGGTGTATGGGGAGATCAAGGTAGGCGATCGGTTGATCGGCGGGAATATAGTCAGAAATCTCGCCGAGTTTCTGCTTGAGCCGATCCATCTCGGCAACGTTATGACTCACCGTGAGTACTCCCATTTCGTTTGTTTATTCGACAATCCAGGCGACAAATTACCTACCAGTATTCCGGACAACAGCATCCATAGGCCCCATGCGGCCGGCGAGAATACTTCTTCCTGAAAGATTCCGGTTATCAGCAAGGTGGCAACGGCGCTCGCAGTGATCGTGCGAATCCTGAGGTTCGATGGATCAGCTTGCTTTCGCAATAACTTGATGACTTTGAAGAGAAACCAGAATAGTAGAATCGTAAAAATACCGATTTGATATAGAAGTACTCCCAGGCCACTTTCCAGCGCAAAGGAAGCGACACCCTGATGCTGGAACTCGGTAAAGTCCTTTTCATTGGATTTTCCCAGTTCCGAGAGATTTCCTCCAACCCCGACACCTCGCCCCAATGGTTTCTCCTTGAACCCCTGCACCCCTGCAAGAAAGCCGAGGATATGGTAGTCAGCCGACTTCACCCCATAACTGACCCCGACCACTGCGTAAATTAGGAGCGTTGCCATCAGGGTGAATCGAGATAGACGAGACCGCCGACCTCGCCTGGCGATGAAAAGTGTAGCGATAGACAGCGTAATAATAATCAGTGGCCCCTTGGCCCCGATCAGCAAAACCAGGGCGGCGGCAATGAGAAACGTTATGAATCGCCTTTCTGCGTACTCAATCAAGGCCAGGAACGATAAGGCGTACGCATAACTGATTGCATGAAAATTCGGCCCCATGATTCGCAAGAATGCCAAATCCAGCCCATACTGTCCGGAGAGATTCAGGTAGCTTCGCGTCGAGTTCCTCACCAGATCCTGAATCGAGGAGAACTGACCGGCCGTCGCGGTATCGGCGAATTTCATTCGTTGAAACGCATCTGCCGAGACCAGGTTGTAGAGATACTCAGGAAAAAGAAACTCGATTACGCCGTAGCTGCAAAGTAAAACAGTGGTGATGAAAAACAGTGCTGATCTGAACTGTGTGCTGGTGCGGCGGCATGCGACTACGCCGATAACCAGGCTCATGCCGCCGAGAAAGTATAGCCTGGCGTATGATCCAGCGCTAAGCAGGGTCGATGCCCGAATTCCTATAATGGTGTAGACTCCGACGACAGCACCGAATACTGCTGCGGCGAACAATGCGGATCTCAGCGGCTTCGAAAGGGTTCGCTTGCGCAGGAATAGATACACCAGGGCATGCGAAAATATTGCGGCGGTGATAATAAAGCTTGCTGACTGGAATGTCTTGAAAGTGTCGGGGCTTTCAATGATGTCCAGTCCGAGCGCCAGAACGAGGTTTTGCAGTGTGATGGATGAGAGCAACAACACCAGCCCTAACCCAGGGATGAATGCGGATATAAGCAGTGCCAGCATTCCGAGCGCTATGATTGCCGGGGCGCCGACAACGGCTACCGCCATGACCGTCATGAGCAGAATCAACATGGAAATAACGTAATAAACCGCGATATTTGAAAGCGCGGGATTCCCTGCCGAGGCTCGGTCGCTCCTGGGTATAGCGATAGGTTGCATAGGTTTTCTCGATACTCAGCTGCACAGGAACTGACGAAGCACACTCCACATCGGCTTGCGTCTGCCGCTTTCATCCAGCGGCAATGGGCGTTGAGGAAAGCTGTTGGCCTTGTAGCCTTTGCTGGTCAACCAGCTGTAGCCGTCCAGCAATCCCCAGGTAACAATCTGTCGCGGTGGTGCAATGCTGAAGATTGGTTCTAGCAGTTCGCGAACTTTGTCGGCGCACACCTGGTTCAGCGCAGCATCATCAAGTAATCCGCTTCGATTGCGAACATCGAGTTCGGTAATTAATAGATCGATATTCATAGCGCGCAGCTCTCTGGTGAGAGTCCTGAGACTCAGTTGGTCGATCTTCATCGTCGTGCTCAGGTGCGCCTGCAGCCCGAATCCTGCAACCGGGACGCCTTTCCGCTTTAGCGTTTCCAGTAGTCTGAGAACCGAGCGTGTTTTGGTAAAGGAATATTCCGGGCCGAAATCATTGTAGACGAGTGGAATTGCCGGGGCCAATTGTTTGGCCAGAATGAATGCCGATGCTATGTAGTCATCCCCCAGGATATGCGGGAGCAATCCTTCTCTTAGCACGCCCGGTCGATTTCCATTCTGTTCGAGCGCTTCATTAACCACATCCCACGATTCGATGATGTCGCCGTAGCGGTCGATCACATTATTGAAATAGGTTTCGATCTTCTGCCACAGATCCTTGCGGCGCATGGTTCCGTCAATCCAAGGCGGCAATCCCGCATGCCAGAGGGGCGCGTGTCCGCGGGCCTTCATCTGGTTATGCCGACAAAACTCCGCGATCGTATCTGCGCGTCCGTAGTCCCATTGTCCGCGCTGGGATTCAAGCAAACGCCATTTCAACTCGCGCTCGAAGGACAGAATGCGGCATTCCCGCACGAGTGCCTGCCGCAACAAAATGCTTGTACTGAGGGCTTCGGCTGTCACGGCGCATCCAAATTCGACGCCGACAGGGTTGGAGCAACCTTGAGTCCGGCTCATGCCAGAAGCCCGGCCATCCGGGGCTTGCGCATTCGTTTTCGCCTCGCTCTTGGCACCATGGAAGGCCAGGAGCGAGGCGCTGGCGAGAAATGTCCTTCTTCGCATCGGGCGCAGTGCAGGATTTATGTCTTTCTGTGGACTCTATGGCTCGATGTGAGCCAATCCATTGCGAAGACAGCGATGAAATAGGGATAACTTATCAGATAGCGTCGCAGCAAGCGCGGTTCCTTGAAGGCACGGAATGGCGCGCGCAGATGAAGCTTGTTCACCCAGGCCGGATAGTAGGTAAGCCGCTCGGACGATTGATGCAGGAAGCCCCCGCATGTGAAAGCTTGTCCGCGCCATCCGCCCGCGGCCAGTTCGAGAAGGAATTCCTCTTGAATCGGTGTGCCCATTCCCACGATGACATAGTCGGGCGCCAGCCGAACAATGTTGCGAATTACCTCGCTTCTTTCCTTGGTCGAATTGAAGTAACCATGACGCAGCCCGCATATTTTAAGTTTCGGGTACTTTTCCTGAAAGTGGGCAGCGGCGATATCGATCTGATTCGATTTGGCTCCAATCAGGTAGACGGTCTTGTCATTATTCTCCGCGCTTTCCATAAGCTTGGGAGCGAGAGAGGTCATGTCGAAACTTGTCCTGGTCACTCGATCGCGCAAGACGGCGCTGAGCATCTTTGCGAGAAGTTGGCCGTCGATATAGATTCCGTCGAATCTCTCGAATATTTCCGGGTTCCTTCTGGCAATCAGATAGGAGTAGGGGTTCAGGAAGGTATATACGCCATTTCGAGTGGGCAGTTCCGAGGATGCGGATAGCCTGTTCAGAAGAAATTTCATGAGATTTCTGCATCGGTTGCTGTTTGGATGGCTCGGTGGCGGCTAACAGAGTGTTCATTGCGGAATGGCGGTGCGTGCGCTGTAAACGAGCGGAATTGCGTCGCTGCCAGCAGGCTAGTACGCATTCTGGCCTTTCCAACCCTTGAAAGCGGTCCAGAAAATAATCCTCAAATCCATCCAGAACGACCAGTTCCGTATATAGAAGATATCGTGCTCCACCCGCTTGGCCATCTTGTCGAGCGTATCGGTCTCGCCGCGATAGCCGTTGATCTGCGCCCAGCCCGTGATACCGGGCTTGACGCGGTGGCGCAACATGTAGAAGTCCAGCTGGTCCTTGTACATATTGTTATGCGCCATGGCGTGCGGGCGCGGCCCCACCACGCTCATCTCGCCCTTGAGCACATTGATGAACTGGGGCAGTTCGTCCAGGCTGGTACGGCGTAGGAACGCGCCGATCGGCGTCACGCGGCTGTCGCCCTTGGTGGCCTGCGTGACGACGCCGTGCTCGCTGTGAACCTTCATGCTGCGGAACTTGTACACGTGGATGACGCGGCCATCCATGCCGAGGCGTTCCTGCTTGAAGAACACTGGCCCCGGCGAATCGCGCTTGATCAGAAAGGCGATTAGCAGGAACAGCGGCGACAGGGCGAGGAGCACAAGCGCGGAAAAGGTGCGATCGAAGATGGCCTTGATGGTGCCGCGTACGCCGAGCGACGGCGGCTTGTTCATTTCCACTGCGGGCATGCCCAGGAAGTTGCCGACGTTGTGGTTGAGCAGATCAAAGTCGAGCACGCTCGGCATCCACTTGATATCGATGAAGTCGTTGCGCAGCGAGAACGCAATCTCCTGCATCAGGCGATATTCGCTCATCGGCAGAGTTAGCCAGATCTCGGCAATCCCGTGATCGCGCGCGAAATCGGCGATGTGGGCGCTGTTGGTGATGCGGCGCCGTCCTTCTGGCGTGGACTCGCCTTCAGGGGCATAGATGCCGCTGATCTTGAATCCGGTGGTGTGGCTGGCGGTCGCGCGGCGGTACATCTCCTGACCGGTACGGCCGAAGCCGACGATGACCACGCGCTTGTTGTTGGCACCGGCAACGCGCAGGAGGTTGAGCGCGGCACGGGTGACGACGCGCAGACCCACCAGGCCGGCCAGCGAGAAGGCGTACCAGTACACCATCCACAAGCGGGAAAGCGAGTCGGCCTGGTTAAGCAGGTAGGTCAGCAGCAGGCTGACCAGCCAGACCAGGCTCCACGCGGACAGCAGGCGCGCAGCGAGGGAGACCAGGCTGCGGCCGCGCCACGATGTGTAGACATCGAACCCGGGCAGCACGATAAAGGCAATGGCACAACCAAAATACTGGATGAACTGGTGGATTGGCGCGTGCGCAGTGGCGAACCGCACTTCACTGGCCAGGATAGCCGCAAGCCAGATGGCACCGGCGTCGAGCAGGCGAGCCATCAGCGCGAGCTGATCGTGGTGCCTGGCAAACATATCGCGATAGATACCCAATTGCTTCTCCCAGAAGCGTTCGAGTAATGAGCGCCCAAGCGGGTGCCCATGCCCTTGTTGTCTCCTCCGAACTTGCAGTCCGCGCAGTGGCGGCCACGCTCGTCGCATGGCATGCATCGTGGATTTGCATGCTCATGGTCTGGACAGAGCAGAGTCGTGCCGGACTGCTTCGCAGCAGCTGGTTCCATGGTGTGGCAGCGGTCGGCTGATGACTTGCCACGGCCGCCTCCTCGAGGGCCGTCCATGGAACCGCAACGCTCTATTGCTGCCGGCGCGCCGTTGGCGCCGGTGTGCTCCGTGTTTTCTGGAGCGAATAGTGCGATGCAGCGAAAAGCCTCGGTACCCTTCATCAGAAGGGAAAGCCGGGCCTTGGGCGAGGTGCTGTTCGCAATGGGTTTCGTCGCATTTTTCGCGCGCGAAGATGCCGTGCAATCGAGGTCAGCGTTACCCCGCTCAAGTAGGGAAGCGAGATGGCAGCGCTCCCCTCGCGCCGGGGGTGAGAATAAAAACATTGGCGAGCGGATTCGGGACCGCCGTGCGTGATGCACATGAAACGCTGATGCGGCTCAGCATCTGGGCATCCTTCATTCAACGCGGTAAAGGAATGAGAAAAAAGACAGCGCCACATACGGTATTCACGCGGGAGCAGCTGGATTTGTACTTCGCGTCTTACGTAGGGATGGAAGGGGGAAATCCAGAGGCTGCAGTGTGGTTCTGCGACAGCTCCCCGCATCCAGGCGCGGTATCGCTATTGGCCCCGCTGGTTCCGCATGCACAACCGGGCGCATGGGATGTTGCCTACCGCTGCAAGCATCGCCATCACATGGAGCGCTGGCAATCGCACCAGAAGATCGCGCGGATCATGTCGGCTGCGCGCGCGCAGGTCTTCGGGACGGCCATCGGCGAGCATGACTGGAAGCACTACTTCGACCATCATCTGTACGCGCCGCAGGGCGCGGAGTTCAAGTTGAGCCTGTTCCCGCTGCCGGCGCGCCTGATCAATCAGACGCCGTGGTCGAAGGCGTTCAAAGGCCAGCCGGAACTCTTGCCCAGGCAGCGCTATCTCGACCTTTGCCGCGAAGGCCGGCGCTTTGCCTTCATCGACGGGATTCGCCGGCGCTGGAAGCCGAGAGTGGTGATTTGCCTGGGCGAGCGACACGCCGACGACTTCGTGCATGCGTTCGCACTCGCGCAGGCGCGCGCGACCAAACATATCTTGCAGCCAGCCGATCAGCCCAAGACCTTGCGCGTACTGGAGCGAGATGGCACCACGTGGATTATCTGTCCGCCACTGGCTGGTGCAGCCGGACTGATGTCGGATGTATTGCTTGACGCGTTGGGGCGGTACATCACGCGCTGGCTGCGGCCGGACGATTTTCCCGGGCACCCCACTGGTGCGGACGAACCGGGTGCGAGGCCGTCATGAGTCATGGCGCGCGAGGGTCGTTGATGCCGCTGGCCTGCCCTCGGCACCGGCGACGGCGATGGATCGAGTTTCCCCCGCCACGTAGGGGTGACACGGGCTGGTGGATGCGTTTATCTGCGTGCCGGCGCGATCTGAAAGCTGCTGCCGCGGGTTCCGCGCGCAATTTGGTGCATAGCACCCGAGGCACCCGAGGCAGCAGGGCGCTGGCCACCGTGCGCGGCAGTGTCCCTGTCGCAGTCTTCCCCACCATCTTTCGTTGTATCGAAGTATCGACCTGAGGAGAGCAGCGTGCAAACCAAAACCCGGAACATCTTCATGCTTGGCATCATGGCCAGCGCCGCAGCAACGCTGGTGGCTTGCGGTGGCGGCGGCGACGATTCGCCATCGCCTTCGCAACCTTCCGCCAGCGTGAGCGGCAAGGCAGTGGACTTCTACCTGTCCGGCTCGACCGTCACCTTTCTTGACTGCGACAACAAGACTGCGACCACGAATGCAACCGGGGACTTTACCTTCCCGGCCGGTTGCACCAAGAGTGCGCTGAGAGTGACCAGCGGCACCGATATCGGTACCAACCAGCCGTTCACCGGAGTGCTGCAGGCACCAGCGCTGGATTACAAGGAGGGCGTGATTCCGGTGGCTTCGCCGCTGACCACGCTGGCGGTGCAGCTCGGCTCGGGCCAGTTGGCGCCCCTGGCAACCGGCCTTGGCCTCGGAGGCAAGGACTTGACCACGCTCGATCCGATGCAGGACGCGGCAGCGCTGCGGGCGGCAGTCGTGGTACAGCAGTTGGTCGATCACGTCGCCAAGACGCTGACGGGCCTCGGTGAGGGCGGCACGCTGACTCCCGCGGATACGGCCGCAGCAGCCTCCAAGGCAGTCGCAAACACCGTGGCCAGCGCGCCGGGCACTGCAGACCTGACCAGCGTTGCGCTGGTCACGAACGTGGTGTCCAGCGCTGTACAGAACGCGCAGGGCGGCCTGCCCGCCGAACTGCGCTCGGACATCGGCGTCGTGGCCGCCAATGTGGCCGCACTGGCAGCGCCGGTAATCACGACCCAGGTGGCAAGCGTAAGCACCGCACTGGAGGCCGTCGATCTGGGTAGCAGCCCCGCCGAAACATTGGCGGCGCTGACGGAAAGCGGCTCGCTCAACGTCGTGACCGAGAGCGCGCAGTCCACCACGACCACGGCGCTGGTACAGGCGCTGACGACCGACGGGCTGACGGATGCATCGATCACGAACACGCTGGCTGAACTGGGCGCTGCGGTGTCGACCGGTAACACTGCCGAGATCCAGCAGGCCGCTGCGGATCTGGGCAGCGCCGTGGATGCCGGCGCCATCAACAACGTGGCAAACGCTGTCGGGCTGAAAGACTACCTGCTGCTGTCGAACCTGACGATCAACGGCGCTAACTACCCGATCACCGACACGATCTCGGCCACGGGCGGCACGCTGAGCTCAATCCAGGTTGCGCTGACGCAGAATGGCAACGCCTTTAACGGCGGGCCGTCGCAAGTGCGCGCCGGGTTGAGCTATACCTACGGTGGCAACCAGGTCGATGTCATCATCGAGAACGTGACGCTGACGTTCAACGGATCGCAACTGGTGGATGCCGTGGTGCCTGCCAATACCGCCTATTCGTTCCGGATCAGTGGCAACCTGTCTGCCGCGGCAAGCCTGACCAACAGCGTCGCCGACAGCCTGTTCTCCACGGCCAACGGCGGCTCGCTGAACCTGCCGTTCACGGTGTTCCTCGGCAAGCTCAGGTCTTCCGGCGCGCTGAGCCAGGCGCAGGTTGACGCGCTCACGCCAAGGGCCACAAGCACTTTCCCGGTGACGTTTGCCACAACCACCGGTGTCCGCGGCCGGGATGTGAAGGTGGGCATGCTGGTCAACGGCGACTTGGAGTTCGCCAAGACGGCATCGGTGAAGACTGACACCGAGATGGTGGTCGGCGACGGCCTCAAGACTACGGTGACGCTGAACCCTTGATGGGCGCGTAATGGTCCTTCCGCCAGGATGGGGAAGGCCAGGCCGCCCGGTCATCCGAACGCGAGTCTCAAGCCAGTTGCGAGGTTGACCGGGTCTTCTCTTGTCTGCGTCGAGCGCCTCCCGGAGCGCGCTACGCATGAGGCTTGCCCAGCGGCCTCGGAGTTTCCTATGCAGCTGATTCGCAAGCGCGGGCTAGACCACGCCTGCGCCCTGATGCTGGGCCTGTCGTGCGTGGGCACAGCCAGCGCCGCCCCCGACGATGTGTTCCTGCAAGCCGAGCCCGCCACCGGAGAGTTCAGCTCGGTGCGGGTGGAGGCCAGCTACGACATGGTCAACCGCAGCGTCGACGTCTTCAACCTGCGCGGGCGCCAGGGGCCGGTATCGGACAACGCCGGCGACTACAGCGGCGGCAAGCTGATGCTGGGCTACAAGTTCTCGCCGCACTGGTCGGGATCGGCGACCTACTGGCGCCGCGGCATCGAGTACGGCGCGGACCGCAACCATATCGATACATGGATGCTGGCGATGCACTATGACCCGCTCGCCGAGGCCGGCGCGCGCGACCGCATCATGCTGCGTTTCTCGCTGTGGGGCGACCATGCCGGCAGCCTGAACCGTTCGTCGCCGGTGATGGTCCGCAACACGACGTTCAACAGCCTTACCGTGAACAACGCCAACGATGTCCAGGCCCAGGCCGACGTGATCTTTTCCGGCGAGCTGAGCGAGCGCAACCAGCTCACCGGCTTTGTCGGGCTCGGCATCAGCCGTGTCTCGGTCGGCAGCCTCAATACCCGGCTGCAGCGGGGCAACTGCAATTTCAATGTTGCCATCGGCTCGGACAACCTGGCTAACGGCCAGCTGGCGGCACCCTGCAACGTGGGCAACGTCACGCTGCAGTCGGCCTCGTTTTCCGTCAACGCCAGCCAGTTCGGCCTGGATTTCAACGACGATTTCAGCTACACCGCCGGATACCTGAACCTGGGCGGATCGTGGCGCTGGAAATACGAGCGCTTCGCGGCGCGCCTCGGCTACCAGTTCCAGTACCTGCTGCGCAGCAATGTCGACAGCCGCGCCGAGACCTACGGCAACGCGCCGATCCGGTCCAACCATACGCTGGGGCTGGAGCTGTCGTATGGGGTGGCGAAGAACGTGGAGGTGTTCTTGCGCGGCCAGGCCTCCCTGTACAACTTCGTCGGCACCATTCCGTTCCTTTACAACGCGACCACCGCCGGCAAGCTGGATCGCTACTACGGCTACGGCTCGATCGGCATCCGATTTTCCGGCTTTTGAGCCGCAGGCTGCGACGCCGCCAATTTCGGTAATCCGTCAGCCGTTTTTTATCCCCTCGGGCGAGGGGATGGAAAATCGCACCCTAAATATATTGCGGCGCAGCAGATCGCTTATTTCAGACCTTAGAAGATTGAAATTCCTATATCCGAAAGCTTTGGATAAAATCATCTCAATCAAGAAAGGGCTATAGAGCTCTATATCAGTCGAGCCGGCACCGGCATGGTGCGTTGATGAGAGGCGTCCTATTTTGTCCTGCGCGCGCTCATTCTTTCCGGCTCGAAATATATGTAATTTTTTGTTTCTCCGGGGGAAGTAAAATAATGAACAAGATTCGACCTGTTTAGATAAGCGCCGACGCAAAGCGTCTTATCGGGGCCAGCAACGGCTTTCCACATTTTCGCGACCGAATGGCCTGGCAGGTGGCGCCGCATGCCGGCGCACGCCGGTTCCATTCATTCACGCAGGCAGCTCAGGGCATTATAAAAACCGATGGAAGCATGCCGCTCGGGAGGCGGCATTCCGCCTCCGTCCAGCTCCTGTCCCGCATAACAAAGCATTTGCATATGACCACGGCAGTACGTACGCCCATCGCGGCGGCGGCATGCCTCGGCATTGAATATTGGGGGTCCCCACTAAGCAGCAAGGGATAAAATGCAGCATTCACGGATGTTCACGCGTCAGGAACTGGACCGATATTTTGCCTCCTACGTCGGGATGGAAGGAGGCAATCCCAGGGCTGCCGTCTGGATATGCGACAGAAGCCCCGCGTGGTCGGAGCCTCTGGTCGCACCGCTTAATCCACAGCTGGCGCCGCCGGCCTGGGATGCCGGGTTCCGCCAACAGCATCGAGCGGACATGGCCAAGTGGTTCGGCCACCAGTGCGTGGCGCGCATCATGGCGGCCGCGCGCGCCGAGGCGCTTGGGGTGCGGCTCGGCGACAATGACTGGGAACACTACTACTGGGGCCATCTCTACTCGCCGGGCGGCGCAGAATTCAGGCTGAGCCTGTTTCCGCTGCCCGCGCATGTCGACGGCAGGACCACGTGGTCCAAGGCGTTCCGGGGCCAGCCCGAACTGATTCCGCAGAAGCGCTATGTCGCGTTATGCCGGCAGGGCGAACGCTTCCGCTTCATTGCGAAGACGCGCGAGCGCTGTCGTCCGAAGGTGGTGATCTGCCTGAGCCACCGCCATACCGAGGAATACATCGAAGCCTTTGCGCTGGACGGCATCGCGGGCGAAGAGCATGCGCTGCGGCCGGCGGACCAGGCCAGGCGCTTGCACCTGTTCACCCGGGACGGAACGACGTGGATCATCTGTCCGGCAATCGGCGGCAGTGCTGGCATGACGTCACAGGTTCAGCTCGATGCGTTTGGCAAGTTCATCGGCATGCGCCTGGCTGCGAGCGACTTCGCGCACTGCGTCGAACTGGACGCGCACGAACCACCGGCGCGGCCGGAGCGCTTGCCGCAGCCGTACCCGGCGAGCGTGGCCTTGGTCGAGACTGCGGATCGCGATGCGGTGCCTCGCATGCCCTCTGGTTTTGCCCGGGGCGAACCGGCCCGGACGGCGGCTTGCGAATCCTTCGCGTAGGGCGCGCAGCAGCGGCATTTTTGTATCGCCGTATAAGCCGATCGTCGTTCGGATACACGGCGATACATAAGGCCCGGTTCCAGACACATGCCGCTTGCGCCAGCCTCCTAGACTTGCGTTCGGATTCACACCACGCATACAGGAGAACCACATGTCGAGCACCATCAATCTGCCCCGTCGGGGCTTTCTGGGAGCTGCCGCGGTGACGCTGGCGGCCGGTTCGCTGGGCCTGCCGCGCGCGGCGCGCGCGCAAGCCGGGGCAGTGCCGGCGGACGCGCTGCCCGCCATCGCGCCGGGCACGCATACGCGCTTTGCGTCGATCCGGCAGATCGACGCAGGCGTGCTCAACGTCGGCTACGCCGAGGCCGGCCCGGCCGACGGGCCGGTTGCCTTGCTGCTGCACGGCTGGCCCTATGACATCCACAGCTTCGCGGAGGTGGCGCCGCTGCTGGCGGCGCGCGGCTATCGGGTGATCGTGCCTTACCTGCGCGGCTATGGTTCGACGACCTTCCTGTCGGCCGATACGCTGCGCAACGGCCAGCCTTCGGCCATCGCCACCGACATGATCGCGTTGATGGACGCGCTCGGGATCCGCAACGCCGTGGCGGCGGGTTTCGACTGGGGCGCGCGTACCGCCGACATCATGGCGGCGCTGTGGCCGGAGCGTGTGCGGGCGCTGGTTTCGGTCAGTGGCTACCTGATCGGCAGCCAGGCCGCGGGCACGCAGCCGCTGGCGCCGGAGGCCGAACTGCAGTGGTGGTACCAGTTCTATTTCGCCACCGACCGCGGCCGCGCCGGCTATCAGCAATACACGCACCAGTTCGCCCGGCTGATCTGGAAACTGGCCTCGCCGCAGTGGAACTTCGACGATGCCACGTTCGCGCGCAGCGCCGCGGCGCTCGACAATCCCGACCACGTTGCCATCACCATCCACAACTACCGCTGGCGACAGGGCCTCGCCGCCGGCGAAGCCCGCTTCGACGCGATCGAGCAGCGGCTTGCCACCGCGCCGGCCATCGGCGTGCCCACCATCACCATCGAGGGCGATGCCAACGGCGCGCCGCATCCGCAGCCGAGCGCCTATGCCAGCAAGTTCACCGGCTGGTACGAGCACCGGACCCTGAGCGGCGGGGTGGGCCACAACCCGCCGCAGGAAGCGCCCACGGCCTTTGCGCAGGCCGTGGTCGACGTCGACCGGCATGCGCCAGGGCGCGCCGTGCGCGGCGCGGCATGACTGCCAGCACCGCATCGCCATTCAGCGGCGAATGCGCTTTTAAAACGGGGCTTTCAAAACGGCGCGATGATGTTGTAGAATTCGCGCTTCGCTGAACGGCGATATGTTCCCTGATAGCTCAGTCGGTAGAGCGACGGACTGTTAATCCGCAGGTCCCTGGTTCGAGCCCAGGTCGGGGAGCCAGCATGCGGGAGTAGCTCAGTTGGTAGAGCGCAACCTTGCCAAGGTTGAGGTCGCGAGTTCGAGACTCGTCTCCCGCTCCAGATCATTCCGCGTGGTCCCACGCCGGAACACGCCCATGTGGCTCAGTGGCAGAGCACTCCCTTGGTAAGGGAGAGGTCGGCAGTTCGATCCTGCCCATGGGCACCATTCTCCCGTCCGGTTTGTCGATCGTTGCGCTGGCGAACGCCGGTGTTTAAAGATCCGCCGTTTGCAAATCGGCCTCGGCCCGCGTTGCCAGCCTGCGGTTGTGCCGGCGCATGCCGTCAAAAATCGCGTCGGCCAGATCCAGCGGAAAATCTGCCGGCAATGCCGACGCGACGGTATCGATGACCTGCGCGGTCCGCCCCGTCACCTGGTCCAACATGGACTCCACGTCGGCGGGCGAGAAGCCAATGCGCTGCCCCTGTGCCAGCCAGTGGCGCCGGCGGATTTCATGGATGGCGTAGTGGCGGTTCCTGCCATGCAGCGCCATCGCCAGCCGGGCCTTCTGCGGCGCCAGCTGGTTGCGGCCGCGGCCGATGACCGGATGCGCCGACAGGACGTCGTACAGCGGCGTCGCCTCATACTGGCTGCCGGGCAGGTGGCTGATGCTGAAGTTCTTGGCATGGCCGTCGGTTGCCGCCAGCAGCCAGAACACCACCTGCGCCATGAAGAAGTGGCTGCGGTCAGCGGGCGCCGCGCGCGATCCGGACAGGATCTCGGCAATCTGCCGGATCCCCGGTCCGCCGTCGGACTCATATTTCTGCAAGGCCGAGGTGCCGGTGGCCTGGCACATGTCTTCCTGCGGCAGGCGCAGCAGCCAGGTGCCGCGGCTCGACGGCCTGCGGTCGAAGCGTTCCACCACCAGCGCCTTGGTGTCGGCAAAACGGGCGATCTCGCACTGCGCCACCGGCAGGCCATAGGCCGCCACGATCCGCGCGCAGAGCCATTCGTTTTCCACCGAGGTGCGCATGTCGGCGCGCATGTTGCCGACCAGCCCGAGCGGCAGCTTGAAGATATGCGTGGTCGGCGTGCTGCCCTGGGGCAGCTGCCATTGTCCGTGCCAGCGCAGCAGCGCGGTTTTCTCTTGCGCGCCCGCGATCGACAGGCGCAGGTCGTCAATGGGTTCGCGATGGCCCAGCACGGGGGCCGACGTGGTTTCGTGAAGCAGGGTTGCGATCTCGTCTTCGTTGAGCGCGCGGCCGCTGACTGTCTGCAGCGCCTCGGGCGCTTCGCCGGGCGGCAGCATCTGGATGGCGCCGACGCAGTCGCGTCCCACCTTGGCCAGCAGCGCGAAGGCATCGGTGGCGCCGGCCCGATAGCGCGCCGCGATCCGGCGCCGGATGACATCGCTGTCCGGCAGCAGGTTGTCGAAATAGTTGGCCACGGCGGGGCCGCGATGCGGCTGATTGCCCGGTGTGAAGGGCAGCGACAAGGACAACGGGCGTCCCTGCGGGTCGGCGATCCAGTCTTCGCGATAGACCAGCCGGTCGCCGCCGGCCCCGGTTTCCCAATGGCCGACCGGGATGCCGTTCATCCACAGGTCCAGCCGGCTGCCGTGCCGCGCGCGCGCCATGGTCACCAGTCCTCCCGCCGGCGCCGGCCGCTCCCGGCGCGGGCTTTTTCAGGCTGGCTTGCCGGGGCCTGGGCTTTGGCCCGGGGCCGGGCTGGCGCGGCCGGTACGGTATCGCCGGCCTCCGCCAGCGACAGCACCAGTTCGACGCCGAGCACGCGCAGCACCCGCAGCAGGCGCTCGACGCTGGCGGCGGCCGGGTTGGCTTCCAGTTCGGCATAGGTTTGCTGCTTGACCCCGAGATGCTCTGCCATCATGGCCTGGGTCATGCCGCGGGACTTGCGGAATCCCTGCAGAATCGGACGCAACTGGTGGATGGTCTTGATGGCGTAGTGCATGGCGCGTTGTTCCAGCCGGCCGAGCGCCGGACGGATACAGGATATTACCTGTTACGCGCATTTACAAGCTTTGGCCTGTTATTCAGGGAAACAGGCTATTGCCTGTATTCCTTGACTCGGCCAAAGCCTGTGGGGATTCCGGACCGCGCGGTGGTCCGTGTGCCGGCGGCCACTGAAGCGCGGCGGTGCAGGGTGTCACCGGTTGCCAGGCGCGGTGGCGCCGCCCCCGCACTGCCTGCCTCGTTCAGCGCCCCATGCCGGTTCCGGGCGCGCCGCCCGACGGCCCCGTCGTGCCGGTACCGCCCGTGCCCGTGCTCGGCGCATCCGTTCCGCCGCCACGCGTGGTCCCCGAGCCGCTGACCGACGGCGAACCGGTCGAACCGGATGGCGCAGTCACGCCCGATGCCCCGGCTGCATGGCCGGCGCCGGCATCGGTGCCATGCCGCTTGCCGGATGACGTGCGCGAGCTGCCTTGCTTGTCGCTGCTGCTGGCCTTGCCGCCGCCGTCGGTCATGCTGGTGCCGGTCCCGGGCGTACCCGGGCTGCCCGGCGTGCCAGTCGTACCCGACGGACCCGTGCCGGCGCTGCCGCCGCCCGAACTGCCGCCGGCACCGCCACCCGCGCCACCGCCGCCCCCGGCGCCCTGTGCCAGTACCGCACCGCTGGCCAGCGCCGTGCAGGCAAGCCAGGCCATCATCCATGTCCGTGCTTTCATCATCGTCTCCTTGCGTTGGAAGCACCGTAGCCGCAAGGGGCGTTCCACCCCACGCGCGTGCTGCCGCGCACACCGTTGCAAGGTTTGCCGGTGCCGGCGGGCAATAGTTACCGGAGGCCACATCGGCCAAAGTTGGCGGCTGCGGCCCGCGGTATATCGCTGTGCATCGCGCGAGCCCCGGCAACAGGCATACGGATTGCTTAAGAGCGATAGAAGTCATCTCCGCGTCGGCGGTATCTATGGAGCCAGCGATGGACGCCCCGGCAACCACTTACAAGAAATTCGGCGGACTGCGCGGCCGCATGCTCATCGTCGGTTTCGGCAGCATCGCGCGCTCCGTGTTGCCGGTCCTGCTGCGCCATCTCGACATCACTCCCGCGCAGATCACCGTGGTCTGTCCGGCCGCCAACGATACTTCCATCGCGCAGGCGTATGGGATCCGCGTCGTGCCCAAGGCGCTGACCGAGGAGAACCACAAGCAGGTCCTGCAAGACCTCGTCGGCGAAGGAGACTTCCTGCTGAACCTGTCGGTCAACGTCTCCAGCGAGGCGCTGGTGCGCTATTGCTGGGAGCACGGCGTGCTGTACCTGGATACCTCGATCGAGCCGTGGGCGGGCGCGGCCACGGATCCGGCCGCGCCGCTGTCACGCCGCAGCAACTATGCCTTGCGCGAAGGCGTGCTGGCGTTCCGCCTCGACAAGCGCGACGGGCCCACCGCGATCCTGACGCAAGGCGCCAACCCGGGCCTGGTGTCGGCGCTGGTCAAGCAGGCGCTGGTCAATATCGCGGCGGACAACGACCTCGACCATGAACCGCCGGCAAGCTTCGAGGACTGGGCGGCACTGGCGCGGCAGCTCGATATCCGCGCCATCCACGTGGCCGAGCAAGACACGCAGGTCGGCGCCAGGCGCAAGCTCGCCAACGAGTTCATCAACACGTGGTCGGTCGACGCCTTTATCGAGGAAGGGATGCAACCGGCGGAGCTCGGCTGGGGCACGCACGAGCGGCACTGGCCGGCGGATGCGCGGCGGCACGGATTCGGCTCGGATGCGGCGGTGTACCTGACGCGTCCGGGATTCGGCACGCGCGTGCGCAGCTGGACGCCGCTGGGCGGCCCTTACCACGGCTTCCTGATCACGCACGGCGAGTCGATTTCGATCGCCGATCACCTCACCCTGCGCGACAACGGCGAAGTCGTTTACCGGCCGACGGTGCACTATGCCTACCGCCCGTGCGACGACGCGCTGTTGTCGATCGACGAACTGATGGGGAACGGCGGCCGCAAGCAGGACAACCAGCGCATCCTGCGCGACGACATCGTCGGCGGCATGGATGAGCTCGGGGTGTTGCTGATGGGCAATGCGCGCGGCGTTTACTGGTACGGATCCCGGCTGAGGACGGAACAGGCCAGGCAACTCGTGGAACACAACACCGCCACCAGCCTGCAGGTGGCCGCCGGCATCCTGGGCGGCGTGGTCTGGGCGCTGGAGCATCCGCGCGCGGGTGTGGTCGAGCCCGATGACCTGGATTACGAAGCCGTGCTGCGCATCGCTCGGCCCTACCTCGGCGAACTGGTCGGTGTCTATGGCGACTGGACGCCGCTGGCGCAACACTCGCCGCTGTATCCGGAAGCGGGCGATGAAGATCCCTGGCAGTTCGTCAACGTGCGCGTGCCGTAGGCGCCGGCCTGGCGCAATCGGAGCCGAAGACGATGTCGGGGCTGCTGCAAAAGGAACTGGGCGTCATCGAGAACTCGTATTACGAGGCGAGCGTCGACCGGCCAGCCCCAAGCCAGCCACTGCTGGGGCGCACGGATGCTGAGGTGTGCGTGGTGGGCGGCGGCTATGCCGGACTGTCGTGTGCGCTGGAACTGGCCGCGCGCGGTTTTCACGTCGCGCTGCTCGAGGCGCAGCGGATCGGCTGGGGCGCTTCCGGGCGCAATGGCGGCCAGGCCATCGTCGGCTTCGGCGCGGAGGGGGAGGGCGCGATCGAGCGCCAGTGCCCGGCCGCGGTGGCACACGCGGCCTGGAAGGCCTCGGTCGAGGGCATGCGGCTGCTGGAGCACCGCATCGCCACCTACGGCATCGCCTGCGACCACGTGCGCGGCTACATGACGCTGGCGCCAAAGCCGCACAAGGTGGAGGGTTTGCGCCGATGGGTGGACCATATGCACGAGCGCTATGACTATCCGCTCGAATGGGTCGAGCGCTCGCAGCTTGGCCGGCATGTCGCCAGCGACCGCTTTGTCGCCGGGGCGTATGACCCGCACTCGGGCCACCTGCATCCGCTGAAGTACTGCCTGGGGCTGGGCGCTGCGGCGCGCCGGCAGGGTGTCCAGGTCTTCGAGAATTCGGCCGCCTATCGCGTCGAGCGCGACCACGTGCCGGTGGTGAGGACGGCCGAGGGCGAAGTGCGGTGCCGGCAGGTCGTGCTGGCGGGCAACGTCTACCTGGGCGAGTTCGGCGACCATCTCGCGCCGGAGATCGCGGCGCGCATCATGCCGGTGGGGACGTACATGATCGCCACCGAGCCGATGGACGCGCAGCGGGCCCGCGCGCTGATGCCAAGCCGGGTCGCGGTCTCCGACAACAACCTGATCGTCGACTATTTCCGCCTCAGTGCCGACAACCGCTTGCTGTTCGGGGCCGGCGAGACCTTCAGCGCCCGCCCGCCGGGGAATCTGGTGCAGCGGATCCGCGCGCGCATGCTGCAGGTCTTTCCGCAGACGGCGGACCTGAATATCGATTATTCCTGGGGCGGCTTCGTCGATATCACCATGAACCGCGCGCCCGACCTGGGCCGCATCGGCACCAACCTCTACTATGCGCAGGGGTTCTCCGGTCACGGGCTGTCGTTTGCCGGCATGGCCGGCAAACTGATTGCCGAGGCGATGAGCGGCGACGCCTCGAGATTCGACGTCTTTACCCGCATCCGGCATCACCGCTTTCCGGGCGGCGCGCTGTTCCGGACCCCAGCGCTGGTGCTGGGGATGTGGTACTACAAGCTGCGCGACCTGCTGTAAGCGCCCGGCTAGTTACCGCGAAGGTGCCGGCGGCGTCTGCACGCCCACGCCATGGACGTGCACCATCTTCCCGCCCAGCCAACCGGACACCACCAGCAGGCCGATGGCGAGCGCCGACAGCACGATGGCGCCGGCACCGGCCCCGCGCATGCGCCACCAGGCATTGACGACATAGAGCGCGACCACGGTCAGGTTGATGCCCATGTGCAGCAGCGCAATGCGGCGGATGCCGCTGGGCAGCGAAAGCAGGTCGATCAACCCGGGCAGGGCCGCGACCAATGCGCCAATGATGCCGCCGACCATGGCATACAGGGCCACTACCGGCCAGTTGGGACTGGTGCCGCCGAAATAGCGGATCAGGTCGCAGGCGAAGGAAAAGATCCACAAGCCGATGGGGATGGTGATCAGCATCGGGTGGATCGGATGCTTGGCAATGCTGGCCGGAGTGAGCATGGCGGACTCCTTTACGTTCCGGGCGCACAAGGGCGCTTGCGTGCGCCGCGCTATCGCTATGCCATGGCAATGCCACCGCAAGACCGGCACGGCGTGCTTCCCCGTTCAATGACGGCGCTGCTCATCCCGTGTCAGGACGACCGGTTCCAGTCCACTTTTCGCCGGACCATGCAGCACCGAGCCGTCGACGCCGAAGCGCGAGCCATGGCATGGGCAATCGAAGGATGCCTCCAGGCTGTTCCACTGCACCAGGCACTTCAGGTGCGGGCAGGTGGCGTCGAAGGTGTGCAAGACGCCATCAACATCGCGAAACGCGGCCACGTGACGGCCGCCGGCCTTGACCACATGCCCCGCGCCGGCGGGGATGGCGTCGAGCGCCATGCCGTCGTCCTTGCCGAGCCAGTCGGCATACTGGGCCACCACATTGGCGTTCTCGCGCGCGTACTCGACCACGGCCGTCACCGACTTGCGCGACGGATCGTAAAGCTCGGCCCAGTCATTGGTGCGGTCCGTGATCTGGTCGCGGATCAGCATGCCGGCGATCGCACCGTGGGTTATGCCATTGCCGGAATCGCCGGTCACCACATAGACATAGGTGTCGCCCGGGTTGCGGCCGATAAAGGCGACGCCATCGACTGGCTCCATCACCTGGCCCGACCATGCGAACACGGGTTCGTCGACCACCGGGAAGCGCTGGCGGGTCCAGTCGACCAGCCTGGCGAAGCGCTGTTGCCCATCGTCCGCCTGGCCCACCTTGTGGTCTTCGCCGCCGCTGATCAGCAACTGGTATCCGGCATCGAGATCGCCGGCAATGCGCACGTAGTGGTAGGGATCGAGCGTGTCCCAGAACTGGCACATCGGCATGCTGTCGCGCGGCACTTTCAGGCCCACCACAAAGGTCCGGTACGCGGCCTGCTTGGTATGAATGGCAAAGCGGTCGATAAACGGGGTATTGGTGGCGACGACGACGTGGCCGGCCTCGATGCGCGCGCCGCTGGCCGTGCGCACGGTAGCGGGGTGGCCGTCGCTGACTTCGATTGCACGGGTCTTGCCGTACACCTTGCCGCCCCTGCGCTGGATCGCGTCAACCAGGCCGCCCAGGTACTTCAGCGGATGAAGTTGCCCTTGCCGCGGAAACCGCAGCGCCGAGCGCAGCGCCACCTTGCCGGTCGGCACGTCGCTGGCCCGCTCGACCTCCTCGAGGCCGGCGCGGTGCGCGGCGTCCAGTTCCCTGGAAAGCAGTTCGTCCCCCTCGGACGATTCGGCGAAGAGGTAGCCGTCCACACGCCGAAAGTCGCAATCGATAGACTCGGCGGCGCAGATCGACTCCATCCTTGACACCGCTGCCGCGTGGCTGCGGGCTACCTGGCGCGCGGCCTGAGGCCCCAGGTGGCGTTCGATGTAGAAAAAATAATCGTCGAAAGCCGTCATCAGGTGCGCGGTGGTCCTGCCGGTCTCGCCGGCGCCAGGGCCGTCCGCATCGATCACGATCACGGCCAGTCCGGCCGCGGCCAATTCATAGGCGACCGACAGGCCGGCGATGCCCGCGCCGATCACGCACGCGTCGCACACCGCGTCGCCCTCCAGGGGCGGGCTGGTCAGTGTGGTTCCGGCTGCCCAGTATGAAATCGTCATGCCGCCCGACCTCCGCTTGTTCTGCCTATGTCTCAGTGATAGGTCAGGGGTGCCGGCGCAGGTATCGGGCGCGGTCCTACAGCAGGCCGGCTGTGCTCCAATATTTACCCGGATGATATTGACTTCCTATTTTATCCGGGTAATATTTGGCGATGTTCCTCTTTATCTTTCGCCGATTCGCCATGACCCAGCCAGCGCCTCACCACTTCACCTCCTTCGACGGCCACCGCCGCATTGCCAGCGGCCCGCTGCCGGACAATGCCCTCGCGCTCAGGCGGGCGCTGGAGGCGGGCGCGGCCGGGCCGGTCCTGGTGTTCGACGACAGCACCGGCCGCTCGATCGACCTCGATACCAGCGGCACCGAAGCCGAGGTCCGCGCACGGGCGGCAGTGCGCGCGGCGCAGCTGGCCTCGCCGCAGCCGGCGGCTGGCGAGGGCGATGCCGCTCCCGACGCTGCGGAACCGCGCGGCCGCGGCCGGCCCAGGCTGGGTGTGGTGTCGCGCGAGGTCACGCTGCTGCCGCGCCATTGGGAATGGCTGGCTGCGCAGCCGGGCGGCGCGTCGGTGGCGCTGCGCAAGCTGGTCGAGCAGGCGCGCCGCGATCACGCCGGCAAGGACCGCAGCCGTGCGGCGAGCGAGCGCGCCTATCACTTCATGGTCGCCATTGCCGGTGATCTTGCCGGCTTCGAGGAAGCCAGCCGGGCCCTGTTCGCCAACGATCTGGAGGGCTTTGCAAGGCAGATCTCGACATGGCCGGCGGATGTGCGCGAACACGCGCTGCGGCTGGCGCACAGCGACGCCTGAGCGGTGACGTCAGGTCCCGCCCAGCAGGTCGTTCGCATCGACGATCGCGTAGGCGATCTCGGGATGCGCCTCCATGCTGCGCCGGATCGCGGCCGGGATCGATTGGCGGATCTTGCGGCACAGGCCGGGCTGCTCCAGCACCTGGATGCTGATGCCGCGCACGGTGCGCACGCCGCGCGCGCTGGGCGTGATGCTCAGCACGATGCCGAGCTGGGCTTGCATCAGGGCCTCCATCCGTTGCAGCTCTGGCAGGCTGGTCAGGCTTTCGAGGCGTTCCACCAGCCGTTTTTCCTCGGCGCGCGTCAGGCGCAGCACCCGCAGGTCGGCATCCGGGTCGCTCAGCAGCGCCTCGCGCCCGCAGATGCAGGCGCCGGGCGGACATTCCGTGCGAAGGGGGAACGGCGCGTTCATGTAGGGCGCGGCCGCTGGGCCGCCGGATTGCGGGGACGATGGCCGGATATGGTAAATCAGGTTGCCGGTCGCCTGGGCATCGCCGGGCAGCGAAGGCCAATCCGGTCTATGCTCGCGGCTGCGGCCGGGCCCGCATGGCGCGGCCGCCAAGACGACAACACCAACCCCCTGCACAGGAGACGCCCCCATGGCCCTCTCGATGTACGACGTTTCGATCCCTCCGTTTATCCGCGCGCTGGGCAACCTCGACGCGATCTTCGCCAAGGGCGCGGCGCACGCGCAGGCGCAGGGGATGGACCCGGCCGACCTGATCCAAACCCGCCTGATTGCCGATATGGACCCCCTGCCGGCGCAGGTGCAGCGCGCCAGCGATGCCGCCAAGGGCTGCGCCGCGCGGCTGGCCGGGATCGAGGTGCCGTCCTTTGCCGACACCGAAGCGACCTTCGCGGAGCTGCAGGACCGGGTCGGCCGCACCATCGTATTCCTGGAGCAGATCACGCCGGCGCAGCTGGAAGGCAGCGAACAGCGCGTGATCGAACTGAAGCTGCGCCAGGGCCCCCTGCGCTTCGACGGCAAGTCTTACCTGCTGGGCTTTGCCCTGCCCAATTTCTATTTCCACGTGACCACTGCCTACGACGTCCTGCGCCACAAGGGGGTGCAGATCGGCAAGCGCGACTATCTTGGGCTGAAGTAGCCGGTGCGGGCCAGGGAAGGGGGTGGCGGGCACGGCACCGCACTTCCTCGCGCACGGCTACGGAGCGTGATGCCGGTCCGGTGCCGGCTTTCCGGCCGCCGCATCGTGGCAGCGCCACCAGCGCCGGCTAAGCGAAAACCCTGAGCCCTCTGGTATACTTGCGGCACGTCCGGCCTGTGCCGGACGCAGCCTGCGACAGGCCAGGACAGCCCCTCCCGGCAGCCCCCACGCTGCCAGCACTGCCGCCCCGATCGATATGTTCCACTCCACATCGAGGGCGCGACCACGCGGCAACGCGCGAGGTCCGGCACCGGCCCTGCCCATCCTTTACTGAACCCCGGCCAGCCCAGCGCTGCCCATACGCTATTTACGGTCCGAGAGAGACCTCACGCATGACTTACGCCGTCAAGGAAATCTTCTATACGCTGCAAGGCGAAGGCGCCAACGCCGGCCGCGCCGCGGTGTTCTGCCGCTTTGCCGGCTGCAACCTGTGGAGCGGCCGCGAGGAAGACCGCGCCAGCGCGGTGTGCCAGTTCTGCGATACGGATTTCGTCGGCACCGATGGCACGCGCGGCGGCAAGTACCGCTCTGCCGAGGAACTGGCCGCGGTGGTCGCGTCGGAGTGGCCGCAGGGCGCCGGCGGCAAGCCGCTGGTGGTCTGCACCGGCGGTGAGCCGCTGCTGCAGCTCGACGCGCCGCTGATCGATGCGCTGCATGCGCAGGGCTTCGAGATCGCGATCGAGACCAACGGCACCATCGCCGTGCCGCCGGGCATCGACTGGGTCTGCGTCAGCCCCAAGATGGGCTCGGAGCTGGTGGTCACGCGCGGTGATGAGCTGAAGGTGGTAATCCCGCAAGACGGGCAGGACTTTGCCGCATACGAGAAGCTTGATTTCCGCCATTTCCTGGTGCAGGCCATGGATGGTCCGCTGGCAAGGGAAAATACCGCCGCGGCGGTGGCCTTCTGCCAGCGCCACCCGCGCTGGCGGCTGTCGCTGCAGACGCACAAGCTGCTGGGCATCCGCTGAGCGGCGGTGCCGGTGCCGCGCCGCGGGGCGGCACGCGGGTCGCATAAGGGACGCAATTCAGTCCACAATACAGGCTTCGGACGCACGCGCGGCGTCCGCTTCAACGCAGGCGGCCGGCAGCGGCGCCGGACCACATGAGCAAACAAGTTTCCATCACCCGCCGGCTGGAGTTCGACTCCGGCCACCGCATCCCCAACCACTGCGGGCAGTGCCGCAATATCCACGGCCACCGCTACCGGCTCGACCTGACGCTGTCGGGCGAGGTGCTGCACCGCGAGGGCGCCTCCGATGACGGCATGATCCTGGATTTCGGCGACATCAAGGCGCTGGCCAACGAGCACCTGGTCAGCAAGTGGGACCACGCCTTCCTGATCTACCGCGGCGACACCGCGCTGCTGAACTTCCTGCAATCGATGGAAGGGCACAAGACCGTGGTGCTGGACGCGATCCCGACCGTGGAGAACCTGGCGCAGGTGGCCTTCGACATCCTGGCGCCGGTGTTCAAGGACTGTTTCGGCCACCACCTGCAACTGACCCGGCTGGTGCTGTTCGAAACCCCCAACTGCTGGGCCGAGGTCAGCGCACCGGCGGTGCTGCCCGCGCAGGACTGAGCGGGCCGCGATGACCCAGCCGCCGCTGCCGCGCGCCTTGCCGGACGATCCGGCGCAAGCCGCCGAGCGCGACGCGCGCTATATGCGCGCCGCGCTCGAGGAAGCCCGCCTGGCCGAAGCCGCGGGTGAAGTGCCGGTGGGCGCCGTGGTGGTCTGGAACGACACCATCATCGCCCGCGGCCACAACCTACCGATCCGCTCGGTCGATCCGTCCGCGCACGCCGAAATGCAGGCCCTGCGCGCCGCCGCCCAGGTCATCGGCAATTACCGCATGCCCGAGTGCGAGCTGTACGTGACGCTGGAGCCGTGCGCCATGTGCAGCGGCGCGATCCTGCACGCGCGGCTGCGCCACGTGGTGTTCGGCGCAAGCGATCCCAAGACCGGCGCGGCCGGCAGCGTGGTCAACCTGTTCGAACAGGCGCAGCTCAACCACCAGACCACCATCACCGGCGGCGTGCTGGCCGACCCCTGCGGCCAGATGCTGAAGGAATTCTTCGGCGCCCGGCGCCGGGCGCAGAAGGCGGCACGCCAGCCCGCCGCCAATCCCGACCAGAATCACGACACTGAAGCATGAGCACGCCGAACAACAGGCCGCATACCGAAGTCCGACTGATCGCCTCGTCCGGGTATCCGCACGATGTCGCCGTCGCCGCGCGCGGCTGTGCCTGGCTCAAGCACCATGGCTACCACATGGCCAACCCGGACGTGCTGGCGCGGCGCTACCTGCGCTTCGGCGGCACCGACGCGGAGCGGCTGGCCGACCTGCACGCGATCGGCACCGGCGTGCCGCATGAACTGACGCTTGCGGTGCGCGGCGGCTATGGCATCGCGCGCCTGCTGGCGCAGGTCGACTTTGCCCGCATTGCCGAACAGGCGCGTGCCAGCGGCACGCCCATCGTCGGGCACAGCGACTTCACCGCCTTCCAGCTGGCGTACCTGGCGGCCACCGGTGGCGTCACCTTTGCCGGGCCGATGCTGCTGGCCGACTTTGGTGCGGAAGGCGTCGACGCGTACATGTGGCAGCATTTCGAGGGCATCCTGCGCAACCCCGCCTACCGCGTCGACATCGCCGCGCCGCAGTCCGGCGGACAGCCATTCTCCGGCACTGTCGAAGGCACGCTGTGGGGCGGTAACCTGGCGATGCTGTGCAGCCTGCTGGGCACGCCATTCATGCCGCGAGTGCAGGGCGGGGTGCTGTTCCTGGAAGATATCAACGAGCCGCCGTACCGCGTCGAGCGCATGCTTATCCAGCTGCAGCAGGCCGGCGTGCTGGGCGCGCAGCGCGCCATCGTGCTGGGCGATTTTTCCAATTACCGCGTCACCGACTACGACAACGGCTACGACATGGACGCCGTGGTGGCCTACCTGCGCGAGCAGCTGCCGGTGCCGGTGCTGACCGGGCTGCCGTTCGGGCATTGCGCCCGCAAGCTGACACTGCCGGTCGGTGCACAGGTGCGGCTGTCGGCACGCGCCGATGGCTTCGGCATGGCGTTCTCGGGCTACCCGGTGCTGCCGCCGCTGGCCTGAGCGCCGTCACGTCGCCACCGCGCGCGCCGGTCGCAAGGAATGCGGCCGGATGATAGAATACGCGGTTATTTCCTGATTTCCTGCCGGGTTCTCGCATGAACCGGGCGTGGCCCGTGCCGCAGCGCCAGCCATGGCCGCCGGAATCCTTCCGGCCCGCGCCGCGGCGCCACACTCTCCAGACAAGGTTCCAGACGTGCTTTCTACCGCAAACATCACCATGCAGTTCGGCCCCAAGCCGTTGTTCGAGAATATCTCGGTCAAGTTCGGCGAGGGCAACCGCTACGGCCTGATCGGCGCGAACGGCTGCGGCAAGTCCACCTTCATGAAGATTCTCGGCGGCGACCTCGAGCCGTCGTCGGGCAACGTCATGCTGGAGCCGGGCATTCGCCTGGGCAAGCTGCGCCAGGATCAGTTCGCCTATGAAGACATGCGCGTGCTCGACGTGGTGATGATGGGCCACACCGAGATGTGGGGCGCCGCGCAGGAGCGCGACGCCATCTACGCCAACCCGGAAGCGACCGACGAAGACTACATGAAGGCCGCCGAGCTCGAGGCCAAGTACGCCGAATACGACGGCTACACCGCCGAGTCCCGCGCCGGCGAACTGCTGCTGGGCGTGGGCATTCCCACCGCGCAGCACCAAGGCCCGATGAGCGACGTGGCGCCGGGCTGGAAGCTGCGCGTGCTGCTGGCGCAGGCACTGTTCTCGAATCCGGACGTGCTGCTGCTGGACGAGCCGACCAACAACCTGGACATCAACACGATCCGCTGGCTGGAGACCGTGCTCAACGAGCGCAACTCCACCATGATCATCATCTCCCACGATCGCCACTTCCTGAACTCGGTCTGCACCCACATGGCCGACATGGACTACGGCACGCTCAAGGTCTACCCGGGCAACTACGACGACTACATGGAAGCGTCGATGCAGGCCCGCGAACGCCAGATGGCCGCCAACGCGCGCGCCAAGGAGCGCATCAGCGAACTGCAGGACTTCGTGCGCCGCTTCTCGGCCAACAAGTCCAAGGCGCGCCAGGCGACCTCGCGCGCCAAGCAGATCGAGAAGATCAAGGTCGAGGACATCAAGCCATCGTCGCGCCAGAACCCGTTCATCCGCTTCGAGTTCGAGAAGAAGCTGCATAACCTCGCGGTCGAGGTGGAAGGCATCACCAAGACCTACGACCGCAAGATCATCGACAACCTGTCGCTGGCGATCCAGGCCGGCGAGCGCGTGGCGATCATCGGCGAGAACGGCGCGGGCAAGACCACGCTGCTGCGCAGCCTGCTCAACGGCGCGGTGCAGACCGGCGTGCAGCGCGGCGTCGAGGTGGACCGCGGCACGGTCAAGTGGGCCGAGAACGCCAACGTCGGCTACATGCCGCAGGACACCTACGAGGAATTCCCCACGGACCGCGACGTGATGGACTGGATGAGCCAGTGGACGCAGGCCGGCGACGACGAAACCTCGCTGCGCGGCACGCTGGGCCGCCTGCTGTTCTCCGCCGACGACATCAGAAAGAACGTCAAGGTGCTGTCCGGCGGCGAGAAGGGCCGCATGATCTGGGGCAAGCTGATGCTGGGCCGCCACAACGTGCTGGCGCTGGACGAGCCGACCAACCACATGGACATGGAATCGATCGAGTCGATGCAGATCGCGCTGGACAAGTTCCAGGGCACGCTGATCTTCGTCTCGCACGACCGCGAGTTCGTCAGCGGCCTGGCCACGCGCGTGATCGAAATCCGCACCGACGGTACGCTGACCGATTACCTGGGTACGTATGACGAGTACCTGCAGTCGCAGGGTATCGACGGCTGAACGCCGCGCCCGCTGCATGCTGAAGGCCGCCTCCGGGCGGCCTTTTTGCTGTCGGGCCCGGTGCCTCAGGCGGCGCCCGCGCTGCCGGCGCGGAGCTGGTCCAGCTGCGCGACGATGGCGTGCGCCGTGATCTCGCCCCGGGCCTTGAGCAGCGCCGCGTGCAGCGGTTCGCGCAGCGCCATCAGCGCGGGCAGGTCAGCGGCCTTCTCCACCTTCACCTGCAGCAGGTAGCCGCGCAGGCCCAGGTGCTGCCCGATCACGTCGGTATAGAAGTGGTAAAGGCGCTGGTACGCCTGGATGTCGGCGGGGGAATGGGGGTCGGCCGCATTGGTGTGTGGCGGCGCCGGTGCCGCGGCGACGGGCGCATGGCGCATTGCATACACCGAGAACAGGTTGGTGTCGGCGGCGGGCTGTGCGACGCGCGGCGGTTCCTGAGGCGCGGCGACGGGCGCCTGTGCCGGCTCGGCGACGGCTTCGACCAGCCCCTGCGCCAGCAGCGCCGCCATGGCTTCGGCGCCGAGCCCCATGCCGGCCGCCTGCGCCAGCAAGGCCTGCTCGCGGCGCTCGCCGTTGACCATCAGCAACAGCGCGCGCAGCTTGTGGTCCAGCTTGCGCGCGCGGCTGCGGATCTCGTCCTGCCCCGCATCCGTCTTGCGGTAGATCGGATCGACCATGTCTCGCCCCCTTAGTCCTTCGTATCTTGTTATGTGCGGCCCCTGGCGAGTATCCCGCCCGTGCCGTGCGGCCGATTATCGCCATCTTCCTTGCGAGCAGCGGCGGGCAGCCGGCGCCATTTCCTGCGGCGCCAGAACATGGGCCCGAAACCGCTCTACAATGTGCCTGCACCATAAAAGTAACAAAAAATTGCAATCGCCAATTCACCAAACCGAGAACTGTGGCCATGCAACAACGAGACAAACTCTTCATTAACGGCAAGTGGGTCGCACCCCACGGCAACGGCAAGATCGATGTGATCCATTCCGCCACCGAAGCGGTGATGGGAACGATCCCGGAAGGCTTGGCCCGCGACGCGGAAGACGCCATCCAGGCGGCGCGCGCGGCCTTCGATGGCTGGTCGGCAACGCCGCCGGCCGTGCGCGCCGGTTATATCGCTAAGATCGCCGAAGGGCTGAAGGCACGCAGCGAAGAACTGGCCCAGCTGATCGCCGGTGAGGTCGGCATGCCGATCAAGCTGGCGCGCGCGATCCAGGTGGGCGGCCCGGTCTACAACTGGGGCCAGGCCGCCAGGCTGGTGGAAGGGTTCAGCTTCGAGGAAGAAGTCGGCAATTCGCTGGTGGTGCGCGAGCCGGTGGGCGTGGTCGGCGCCATCACGCCGTGGAACTACCCGCTCAACCAGATCACGCTGAAGGTGGCGCCGGCGCTAGCGGCGGGGTGCACGGTGGTGCTCAAGCCGTCCGAGGTGGCGCCGCTCAACGCCTTCGTGCTGGCCGAGGTGATCGAGGCCGCGGGCCTGCCGCCGGGCGTGTTCAACCTGGTGACCGGCTATGGCCCGGTGGTGGGCGAGGTGCTGGCCAGCCATCCGGAAGTCGACATGGTGTCGTTCACCGGCTCGACCCGCGCCGGCAAGCGCGTGTCAGAGCTGGCCGCGCAGACCGTCAAGCGGGTGGCGCTGGAACTGGGCGGCAAGTCGGCCTCGGTGATCCTGGACGATGCCGACCTGCCGGCGGCCGTGAAGGGCACCCTCAATGCCTGTTTCCTGAACTCCGGCCAGACCTGCTCGGCGCACACCCGCATGCTGGTGCCGCGCGCCCGCTATGACGAAGTCAAGGCGATTGCGCAGAAGGTGGTGGCCGGCTTTACCGTGGGCGATCCGCTGCAGGAAACCAGCAAGCTGGGCCCGCTGATCTCCGCCGTGCAGAAGGACCGCGTGACCGGCTATATCCGCCGCGGCCTGGAAGAGGGCGCCGAACTGGTGGCCGGTGGCCCCGAGGCGCCGGAGGGGCTGGACCGGGGCTTCTTCGTCAAGCCGACCGTGCTGGGCAACGTCGAGCCGCGCGCGACCGTGGCCCAGGAAGAGATCTTCGGTCCGGTGCTGTCGATCATCTGCTATGACACCGAGGAAGACGCGGTGCGCATTGCCAACGACAGCATCTACGGCCTGGGCGGCGGCGTGTGGTCAGGCGACGAGGCGCGCGCGATCCGCGTGGCGCGCCGCATCCGCACCGGGCAGGTCGATATCAACGGCGGACCGTTCAACATGCAGGCGCCGTTCGGCGGCTATAAGCAGTCTGGCAACGGGCGCGAAGCCGGCAAGTACGGCCTGGAGGAGTTCCTGGAGTACAAGTCGCTGCAGCTGAAGAAGCCGGCTGCCTGACGCGCTGGCACGCAACGCGGAAATGCCCGGCTGGTCCGGGCATTTTTTCGTGCGGACAATGCGGGGATAATGCGCGGGAAACACGTACAACATGACAAGGACAGAGGGGGAGCAACGATGCGCGGGTTAGGGCGGCTGACCAGGTGGCTGGCAGTGCTGCTGGGGCTGGCGGTGGCCGGCGCCGCGGCCGGGTTGGTCTGGTATCGGCATGCGGCACAACCGCCGGCCTCGGGCAAGGCGGTGCTGGCGGGCTTGCGCAATCAGGTCACGATCGTGCGCGATGGCAACGGTGTGCCGCAGATCCGCGCCGCCAGCAAGGCCGATGCCTGGTTTGCGCTCGGCTACGTCCACGCCCAGGACCGGCTGTGGCAGATGCAGATGAACAAGCGCATCGTTGCAGGGCGGCTCGCGGAGATCCTGGGGCCGTCAGCCGTCGATAACGACAAGTTCCTGCGTACGCTGGGCGTGCGGCGCAACGCCGAGGCCATCCTCGCGCAGGCCTCGCCCGAAGCGCGTGCGGCGCTGCAGGCCTATGCCGACGGCGTCAATGCCTGGATCGACCAGCGCAAGGGCCCGCTGCCGCCGGAGTTCCTGCTGCTGCGCACGCAGCCCGAGCGCTGGGAACCGGCCGACACGCTGGGCTGGCAGACCATGATGGCATGGGACCTGGGCGGCAACTGGACCCAGGAGACGCTGCGCATGCGGCTGGCGCAGGTGCTGCCGGTGACCCGCATCAGCGAACTGCTGGCGCCGTATCCGGGCGAGCAGCCGGTACGCACCATGGATTACGGCCATCTGTACCGGCAGCTGGCGCCGCTGGCGAGCGCGATGGCCAGCGTCGGCGACAAGGCGCCGCCGGGCTATGTCGAGGGCGTGGGCTCGAACAACTGGGTGGTGTCGGGGGCGCACACGCAATCGGGCAAGCCGATGCTGGCCAACGATCCGCACCTGGGCCTGCAGGCGCCGGCGCTGTGGTACTTCGCGCGCCTGAGCGCGCCCGGGCTCGAGGTGGCCGGCGCGACGCTGCCCGGCATGCCGCTGGTGGTGCTGGGCCACAACGACCGGATCGCGTGGGGACTGACCAATACCGCGCCGGATGTGCAGGACCTGTACCTGGAGCGGGTGCGCCCGGGCAACGACACCCAGTACCAGACGCCGCAGGGGTGGGCCGCGTTCGAAACCCGCACCGAGACCATCCGCGTCAAGGGCGCCGCCGACGTGACGCTGAAGGTCCGCACGACGCGCCACGGGCCGGTGATTTCCGATTTCGCCGAGCCGCTCGCCAGCGCCGCGGCACCGCTGGGCGCGCAATACGTGGTGGCGTTCCAGTGGACCGCGCTGCGCGCGGACGACCGCACCTTCCAGGCCGGGCTGAGCATGAACCAGGCGCGCGACTGGGCCGGCTTCACCGCCGCACTGCGCGACTTCCATGCGCCGCAGCAGAACATCGTCTATGCCGACGTCGACGGCAATATCGGCTTCTACGCGCCGGGCCGCGTGCCGCTGCGCCGGGCCGACAATGACCTCAAGGGGCTGGCGCCGGCGCCCGGCTGGGACGCGCGCTATGACTGGACCGGCTTTATCCCCTTCGAGGCGCTGCCGCACCAGTACAACCCCGCCGGGGGTGTGATCGTCACGGCAAACCAGCGCATCGTCGCGCCGGACTATCCGTACTTCATCACCAGCGAGTGGACCGTGCCCTATCGCTACGACCGCATCCGCGCGCTGCTGGCGGCCACGCCGAAGCATAGCTTCGACAGCTTCGCCGCGATCCAGAAGGACGTGGTCTCACTGGCGGTGCGCGATGCCTTGCCGCTGCTGCTGGCCGCGCCGGTCAGCCGCGATGCAGCGCGCCCGGCGCGCGAACGCGCATTGCTGGATGCGTTGCGGCAGTGGGACGGGACCATGGACGCCGGCCGCGCCGAGCCGCTGGTGGTCACCGCCTGGCTGCGCGAGCTGTCGCGCCGGCTGTTCGAGGAGAAAACGGGGGAGGCAATCTTTGCCCGCATGTGGGAGCAGCGCAACGTGCAGCAGCCCATGCTCAACATCCTGCGCGATCCGCGCCAGCTGGGCGCGTTCTGGTGCGACCGTCCCGATACGGGCCCGGCCGAGACCTGCGACGACGCCATCGCCGACGCCTGGACGCAGGCCATGGCCGACCTCTCGCGCCGCTATGGCGACGATCCCGCGCGCTGGCGCTGGGGCGAGGCGCACGCGGCGCGCTCCGAGCACAAGCCGTTCGGCAAGGTCGCGTACCTGGCGCCGCTGTTCAACCTGCGCGTGCCGACCGGTGGCGACACCTACACGGTCAACGTCGGCCGGCATAACCTGCGCGACCACAAGGCACCCTTCGAAAATACCCATGCCGCCAGCGTGCGCGCGCTCTATGACCTGTCCGACCTGGCGGCGTCGCGCTTCATGGACTCCACCGGGCAGTCCGGCAATGCGCTGCTGCCGCGCTACCGCGACTGGACCGGCAAATGGGCCGCGGTGGAATACATCACCATGCCGCCGGCCGCGGCCTCGGGTTTGCATGGCACGGCGGACACCCTGGTGCTGGTGCCTGCGGCAAAATAGCGCGGCGCGTGCCCTGCCTGGCTGACAAGGCTCGCAAATTGGGGAGATCGTGCCGGGGTCTGCGCGGGGAGGTGGCCATAGACGCTAACATGAGGGCCTTTCTCCCTTCTCCCGGCAGGAGCCCTTGATGACAACGCGTACCACCCATGTGATCCAGCACGTCGCCTTCGAGCATGCGGGCGTGATCGGCAACGCCTTGCGCGCGCGCGGGCATACGCTGCGGGTATTCCAGGCTGGCGTCGATGACCTCGCGCCGATTGCCAGCGAGCCGGCTGACCTGCTGCTGGTGCTCGGCGGTCCCATCGGGGTCTACGAAACCGAGGCCTATCCATGGCTCGAAGCTGAAATCGCGCTGATCCGCCAGCGCCTGGCGGCTGGCGGCAAGATCATCGGTGTGTGCCTGGGCGCGCAGCTGATTGCGCGCGCCGCCGGCGCCAGGGTCTACCCCGGCACGCGCGAGATCGGCTGGGCGCCGGTCACGCCGACGCCGGCCGGGCAGGATTCCGCGCTTGCCGAATTGGCAGCGGCCGGCTGGGAAGTCCTGCACTGGCACGGCGACACCTTCGACCTGCCCGCCGGCGCGCAATTGCTGGCCTCGACCGCGGCGGTTCAGAACCAGGCCTATGCCATCGGCAACCAGGTGCTGGCGCTGCAGTTCCACCCCGAAGTCATGCCGCGCGACATCGAGGCCTGGCTGATCGGCCATACCGTCGAACTGGGCAAGGCCGGCATCGATCCGCGCACCATCCGTGCGCGGACCGCGCAAGTCGGCGCCAGCGTGGCGGCGGCGGGGGAACGCATGTTCGCGCGCTGGCTGGACGAGGCCGGGCTATGAGCCAGCCGGCATCCGCCGTGCGCGTGTCGATCGGCGCGGTTCTGACCGGCGCCGTGCGTCCGTTCGGACCGCAGGGCGTACCCAGCGGCATTGCCAAGACCGCAACGCGTGCGCGGATCCGCGTCAGCGCGACCGGGCTAGAGGGCGACGGGCAGGGCGATCCGCGGCATCATGGCGGTCCGGAAAAGGCGTTGCACCACTATGCGTTCGACCACTACCCGGCGTGGCGCCTGGCGCTGGCAGCGCAGGGCGCGACCGCTGACGGCGTGCTCGACACGCCCGGTGCCTTCGGCGAGAACCTGAGCACCACGGGCCTGACCGAAGCCGACGTCTGCATCGGCGACCGCTTCCGGCTGGGCACGGCGCTGGTCGAGGTGTCGCAGGCGCGCCAGCCATGCTGGAAGCTCAATCACCGCTTCGGCTATGCGGGCATGTCGCGCGCCGTGCAGCAGAGCCTGCGCACGGGCTGGTATTACCGCGTGCTGGAAACCGGCGAGGTGGCGGCGGGCGATGTGCTGCAACTGGTGGCGCGGCCCTGTCCCGGATGGTCGCTGCACCGTCTGTTGAAGGTGTTGTATGTCGACCGGCTGGACTATGCCGCGCTGGAGGACATGGCCGCGCTGGCACCGCTGGCCGAGAGCTGGCGCAAGCTGGCACGGCAGCGCCTGGACCGGCGCGAAGTCGAAGCGATGGAGCGGCGCCTGTCGGGCGAGTAAAGGCGGGGGCGGGTGTGTCAGCCCTGGCGGAAACGCTTGCCGGTGCCTTCGCGCGTGATGCGCTCCCAGATCCGCTGCTTTTCCTCGTCGCTGAAGAACACCCAGTTGCTGACCTCGGCCGCGGTGCGGCCGCAGCCCTGGCACACCTCGTCGAACAAGGTCGAGCAGATGCCGATGCAGGGGCTATCGGGGCGCTCGGACAGCGTGGAATCCGTGGCGCCGTGGTCCGGTTGGGGGCGCAGCGGGGCGGATTCGAAAGGTGACGGCATGGTGGCGGGAAGGCGGAGGGTGAAACGGGGGGACATTATACGGGTGGCAGCGAGGGGTACCCGGCCCGGGCCTGCCGCCGACAAGTCCGCACGCGTGCCTAACGTTCCTGGGCCAGTGCTGCCAGTGCCGCGCGCGCCAGGAAGCCGCTCCGCGTCTCATGGCGCCTTTCGACGTAGATATCGGTGCGGCAGTCCCCTTCCGTGTGAATAGCAGTTCTCTTAATGGGGCGCTCACAACTATGCGAGAGGTAATTGAACATGCTGCGGCATCCCAATACGCTTGACTCCGAACCCTGCCGAGCCGAGTTGCAAAATGTCCCAGCCCATCTCCGCCGTCCCTCTGCACCACGACCGCCACGCCTGCGTCGACCCGCGCATGCGCGCCATGGTTGACAACGTCCTGCTCGGCTCTCCCGTGGCGCGCGCGCTCGGTGTGCGCCTGGAGAGCCTGGCTCCCGATCATGTCGAACTGGAAATGCCGTTCCTGCCAACCAACGTGACCCACGGCAGCGTCGTGCATGGCGGCGTGATTGCAACCCTGATTGATATCGCCGGCGCGGCCGCGGCGGCGTCGGGCGCCAGCGCCGATGAGGTGAAGGGCGGGGCGACCAGCTCCCTGTCGATCCAGTACCTGGCACCGGCACGCGGCGCCGCGCTCAGGGCGGTGGCGGTGGTGGTCCGGCGTGGCCGCAAGCAGGTGGTCATGGATGTCTCGGTGTACGCCGAAGCGCCCGATGGAGGCGTACTGGTCGCCAAGGCCTTGATGAGCAGCGCCATGTTCTGAGGGCGTGCGGCACCTCGTGTGCCGCTGGCTTCTTCCCTAATTAAGCAATTAACCGCCAGCCAAGTCCTGCCACACCCCTGCGCGCCAGTACACTGGCGCGATCTGCCTGCAACAAGCGGGGCACGACCGGGGAGAAATGCGATGGAGCATCGGCCTGAAACGGCGCGGCGGGGCGGCCCGGCAACGCCTGCCGCGCCCCAGACGCTGCCTGCAAGCCCGGCGCCGTCCGGGTCGCGCATCGCGGTCTACGGTGCGATTGCCGCCAACGTGGCGATCGCCATCACCAAGTTCGTGGTCGCCGGCGTGACCGGCAGCTCGGCGATGCTGTCCGAGGCCATCCATTCGACGGTGGACACCGGCAATGAACTGCTGCTGCTGGTCGGCATGGCGCGCAGCCGCCGGCCGGCCGACGCCCTGCATCCGTTCGGCTACGGCAAGGAACTGTACTTCTGGAGCCTGATGGTGGCGGTGCTGCTGTTCAGCGTTGGTGGCGGCATCTCGGCCTATGAGGGCGTGCTGCATATGCTGGAGCCGGCGCCGCTGACCGATCCGCACTGGAACTACATCGTGCTGGGCTTCGCGATGGTGTTCGAGAGCATCAGCTTGGGCATTGCGCTGCGGGCGTTCGCGCGGGAGAAGAGGGTGCAGTCATTCTGGCAGGCGCTGCGAAACAGCAAGGATCCGACCACCGTGACGGTGCTGGCTGAAGACGCCACCGCGCTCGCCGGCCTGGTGATCGCCGCGCTTGGCGTTTATGCCAGCCACCGGCTCGACATGCCGATACTCGATGGCGCGGCGTCGCTGCTGATCGGTTTGTTGCTAGCGGGCGTGGCCACGCTGCTGATCGTGCAGAGCCGCAGCCTGCTGGTGGGCGAGGGGATCGACAAGGCCATGGCGCTGGCGATGCGCCGGATCGTGCTGGACGACCCCGCGGTGCTGTCGGCGGGCATGCCGCTGACCATGCACCTCGGGCCCGCCGAGGTGCTGGTGACGCTCGACGTGCAATTCCATCCGGAAACGGTGGCCAATGGCGCCGCGGGTGCCATCGACCGGATCGAGCGTCGCATCCGCGCGCAGTTTCCGCAAGTCAGCCGGATCTTCATCGAGGCCCGCCTGATGACCGCGGGCGTGCGCGCCGCGGGTTGATCGCTGTGCCGCGCCCCGCTAGGCAGGGCGCGGCCGGGATCAGTACTTCCAGAAGACCTGCTGCAGCGCCTTGGTGTCGTTGGTCTGCGTCAGCGCCAGCGCCATCAGGATGCGCGCCTTCTGCGGCAGCTGGTCGTCGGTGACGATCCAGTCGTACTTGTCGTCGGGCTGCTCGGCGTTGCGGACCACCACGCCGCTGCCGGTGCGCGACGCGCGCACGATGTGCACGCCCTTGGCGCGCGCGGCCTTGAGCGGTTCGACCATGTAGTCACCGACGCTGCCGTTGCCGGTGGCGGCGTAGATGATGGCCTTGGCGCCGCTCTTCACCGCCGCCTCGACCGCGGCCGGGTTGGCGTTGCCGTAGGCATAGACCACGGCCACTTCAGGCAGCTTGTCGATCTTGTCGATGTCCCACTGCGTCTGCAGTGTATGCGGACGCGCCGGCAGGCGGTAGAACAGCGTGCGGCCTTCGACCACGTAGCCCAGCGGGCCGAACGGCGAGCGGAAGGTCTCGGTCTTGAAGGTGTTGCTCTTGGTGACGTCGCGGCCGGTGTGGATCTCGTCGTTCAGCACCGCCAGCGTGCCCTTGCCCTTCGAGGCCGGGTTGGAGGCAACCAGCACGGCGTCGTAGAGGTTCAGCGCGCCGTCGGCACCCAGCGCGGTGCCCGGGCGCATCGAGCCGACCACCACCACCGGCTTGTCGCTCTTCAGCGTCAGGTTGAGGAAGTAAGCGGTTTCCTCGATGGTATCGGTGCCGTGCGTGATCACGATGCCGTCGACGTCAGGCTGCTTGAGCAGTTCCGACACGCGCTTGGCCAGCTTGAGCAGGCGCTCGTTGTTGAAGCTCTCCGAACCGATCTGGAAGATCTGCTCGCCCTTGACGTTGGCGACCTTCGAGATCTCCGGCACCGAGGCGATGATCTTGTCGACCGGCACCACGGCGGACTGGTAGGCCGCGGTGTTGGTCGCCGATGCGCCCGCGCCGGCGATGGTACCGCCGGTGCCAATGATGACGATATTGGCCTTGCGGGCTTCGGCCGGGGCCGTGGCGGGGGCGGAGGCAGGTTGTGCGGAGGGGGCGAGTTGCGCGTGGGCAGCGCCGGTGATCAGGCTGGCCGACAGCAGGGCGGCGGCCAGCGTGGTGATGCGCGTGATTTGCTTCATGGTTCTCCTCGGTATTTATACGAACGTGTGGCCCGTACTGGATTCGGCCCGACATACCTTATGGGTGGAATGGTGCCGTCCGTGTTCAGTCAGTGGCTGCGGCAACGGGGCCTGTGTTGCAGGGCCCGGTTCAGGCAGCGGCAGAGACTATACGTCAGGAGGAATTTGTCCGGGAGATGCGCGCAAGGTTATGCCGATTCGGCATAAAAGTGCCGGGGCGATAACTCAGATCGCATACATATCGAGGTACTCATTGACCGGGATGGCCTCCAGCCGCGCCTGGTCCAGCGACGCGGCCAGGATGGCCTGCTGCTGTTTCGGCGGAAAGCGGCGGGCGAGGTTGGTGCGGAATTTCTCCACCAGCCGCGGGATGCCCTCGGCACGGCGGCGCTGGTGGCCGAGCGGGTATTCGACCAGCACCTCGTCCAGCACGGTGCCGTCGGCCAGTGTCACGGTCAGTGCATTGGCGATCGAGCGCTTGCCGGGGTCGTGGTAGTCGCGCGTCAGCGCGGGATCTTCGACGCAGGTGATCTTGTTGCGCAGCGCGTCGATACGCGGGTCGGCGGCAACATTGTCTTCGTAATCGGCGGCGGTCAGGCGGCCGAACAGCAGCGGCACGGCCACCATGTACTGGATGCAGTGATCGCGGTCGGCGGGATTGTTCAGCGGTCCCTGCTTGTCGATGATGCGCAGGCATGCTGCGTGTGTGCGGATGGTGATGGCGGCGATATCCGCGGCGCTGCGCCCCGCGAGCGCCAGCGCGCCGTGCAGCTGCAAGGCAGCCTCCACCGCGGTCTGTGCATGGAATTCAGCCGGAAACGAGATCTTGAACAGGATGTTCTCCATCACGTACGACCCGTACGGCCGCTGGAAGCGGAACGGCTGCCCCTTGAACAGCACGTCGTAGAAACCCCAGGTTCTTGCCGTCAGCACCGACGGATAGCCCATCTCGCCGGTGCGGGCCATCAGCGCCAGCCGCACCGCGCGGCTGGTGGCGTCGCCGGCGGCCCAGCTCTTGCGGCTGCCGGTGTTGGGGGCGTGGCGGTAGGTGCGCAGGCTCTGGCCGTCGACCCAGGCCAGCGACACGGCATTGAGGATCTCGTCGCGCGTCAGGCCCAGCATCTGCGCAACCACGGCAGTGGAGGCCACCTTGACCAGCACTACGTGGTCCAGGCCGACCTGGTTGAACGAATTCTCCAGCGCGATGCAGCCCTGGATCTCGTGCGCCTTGATCATCGCCGCCAGCACTGTTTTCATCGTCAGCGGCTTGCGCCCGGCGGCGACATGGTTGCGCGAGATCCAGTCGGCGGTGGCCAGGATGCCGCCCAGATTGTCCGACGGATGGCCCCATTCGGCCGCGAGCCAGGTGTCGTTGAAGTCCAGCCAGCGGATCATCGCGCCGATATTGAACGCGGCCTGGACCGGGTCGAGCTGGAACTGGGTGCCCGGCACGCGCGCGCCGTTGGGCACGACCGTGCCCGGGACGATGGGACCCAGCAGCTTGGTGCAGGCCGGGTAGGACAGGGCTTCGAGCCCGCAACCGAGCGTGTCGATCAGGCAGTTGCGGGCGGTGTCATAGGCGAGGCCGCCCTCGGTCTCGTAGCCGGTGACGTAGTCGACGATGTCGACCAGCACCTGGTCCGGAGCGGGGCGTTGCGCGGACGGCGTGCCGGTGGACATGATCGGCCTCGCGGATGCGGCTCAGGTCAGAACGCGTCGCCGGGCACGCGCACCCAGCCTTCCATCAGCACGCGCGCGCTGCGGCTCATGATGGCCTTTTTGACCACCCATTCGCCGTCGACCTGCTGTGCTTCGGCGCCGACGCGCAGCGTGCCGGACGGATGCCCGAAACGGACCGCATTGCGCGCGCCGCCGCCAGCCGCCAGGTTGACCAGCGTGCCGGGGATGGCGGCTGCCGTGCCGATCGCCACCGCCGCCGTGCCCATCATGGCGTGGTGCAGCTTGCCCATGGACAATGCGCGCACCAGCAGGTCGACGTCGGCGGCCGAAACCTTCTTGCCGCTCGAAGCGACGTAGTCGACTGGCTTGGCGACAAAGGCGACCTTGGGTGTGTGCTGGCGCTTGGCGGCCTCATCGACATTCTTGATCAGGCCCATGCGCAGCGCGCCGTAGGCGCGGATGGTCTCGAACATCGCCAGCGCCTTGGTGTCGCTGTTGATGGCGTCCTGCAGCTCGGTGCCGGTGTAGCCGATGCTCTCGGCATTGACGAAGATGGTCGGGATGCCGGCGTTGATCATGGTGGCCTTGAGCGTGCCGACGCCCGGCACTTCGAGGTCGTCGACGACATTGCCGGTCGGGAACATCGCGCCGCCGGCGCCTTCTTCCTCGGCGGCCGGGTCCATGAATTCCAGCTGCACTTCGGCGGCCGGGAAGGTCACGCCGTCCAGCTCGAAGTCGCCGGTTTCCTGCACTTCGCCGTTGGTGATGGGCACATGGCCGATGATGGTCTTGCCGATATTGGCCTGCCAGATGCGGACTACGGCCACCCCGTTCTGCGGGATGCGGCTCGGGTCGACCAGACCGGCGCTGATGGCGAACGGGCCCACCGCGGCCGACAGGTTGCCGCAGTTGCCGCTCCAGTCGACGAACGGCTGGTCGATCGAGACCTGGCCGAACAGGTAGTCGACATCGTGGTCCGGGCGCGTGCTCTTCGACAGGATCACGGTCTTGCTGGTGCTGGACGTGGCCGCACCCATGCCGTCGATCTGCTTGCCGTACGGATCGGGGCTGCCGATCACGCGCAGCAGCAGCGCATCGCGCGCGGGGCCGGGGACCTGCGCGGTTTCCGGCAGGTCTTGCAGGCGGAAGAACACGCCCTTGCTGGTGCCGCCACGGATGTAGGTGGCGGGGATCTTGATCTGGGGTACGTGGGCCATGGGAATCTTTAGTCCTGGTTAGGCTGGGAGCCTTGTCACAGCTTAGGAATCAATCGCAGGGAAGCAAAGCACGGCGCTTGGTTGCTCCCCTCTCCCTCTGGGAGAGGGGAACAAACCGGCGGCCTCTGCTTATGCCGCCGCCTTGCTCGACTCCAGGAAGTCCTGTGCAAACCGCTGCAGCACGCCGCCAGCCTCGTAGATCGAAACCTCTTCATCGCTGTCGAGACGGCACGTCACCGGCACTTCCACGCGCTCGCCGTTCTTGCGATGCACCACCAGCGTCAGCGTCGCGCGCGGCTGGCGTTCGCCGATCACGTCATAGGTCTCGGTGCCATCCAGCCCCAGCGTCAGGCGGTTCACGCCCGGCTTGAACTCCAGCGGCAGCACACCCATGCCGATCAGGTTGGTGCGGTGGATGCGCTCGAAGCCTTCGGCGACGATGGCTTCCACGCCAGCCAGGCGCACGCCCTTGGCGGCCCAGTCGCGCGACGAGCCCTGGCCGTAGTCCGCGCCGGCGATGATGATCAGCGGCTGCTTGCGGTCCATATAGGTCTCGATCGCTTCCCACATGCGCACGACCTTGCCTTCGGGCTCGATGCGCGCCAGCGATCCCTTCTTGACCTGGCCGTCGACCACTGCCATTTCATTGATCAGCGTCGGGTTGGCAAAGGTGGCGCGCTGCGCGGTCAGGTGGTCGCCGCGGTGGGTGGCGTACGAGTTGAAGTCCTCTTCCGGCAGGCCCATCCTGGCCAGGTATTCCCCGGCGGCGCTGTTGAGCATGATCGCGTTGGACGGCGACAGGTGGTCGGTGGTGATGTTGTCGCCCAGCACCGCCAGCGGACGCAGGCCCTGCAGCGTGCGCTCGCCGGCCAGCGCGCCTTCCCAGTAGGGCGGACGGCGGATATAGGTGCTCTGCGGGCGCCAGTCGTACAGCGGCGCGGCGCTCTCGCCGGTGTCCGCGGTCAGCGCGAACATCGGCTCGTAGACCTTGCGGAACTGCTCGGGCTTGACGCTCTGCCTGACGATGGCGTCGATCTCTTCGTCGCTCGGCCAGATGTCCTTCAGGTAGACCGGCTTGCCGTCCTGGTCGGTGCCCAGCACATCCTTTTCGATATCGAAGCGGATGGTGCCGGCAATGGCGTAGGCAACCACCAGCGGCGGCGAGGCCAGGAAGGCCTGCTTGGCGTACGGGTGGATGCGGCCGTCGAAATTGCGGTTGCCGGACAGGACCGCGGTGGCGTACAGGTCGCGGTCGATGATTTCCTGCTGGATCTTCGGGTCGAGGGCGCCGGACATGCCGTTGCAGGTGGTGCAGGCGAATGCGACGATGCCGAAGCCGAGCTTTTCCAGGTCAGGCAGCAGGTTGGCTTCTTCCAGGTACAGCTCGACCGCCTTGGAACCAGGCGCCAGCGATGACTTGACCCACGGCTTGCGCGCCAGCCCACGCGCGTTGGCGTTGCGCGCCAGCAGCGCGGCGGCGATCACGTTGCGCGGGTTGCTGGTATTGGTGCAGCTGGTGATGGCGGCGATGATCACGGCGCCATCGGGCATCAGGCCCTCGGCCTCCTGCGCGCGGGCCTTGTCGAGGTCGACGGCGATGCCGCGCTCGGCCAGCGCGGAGGTCGGCAGGCGCTTGTGCGGGTTGGACGGGCCGGCCATGTTGCGCACCACGGTCGACAGGTCGAAGTGCAGCACGCGTTCGTATTCGGCGTTGTGCAGCGCATCTGCCCACAGGCCGGCGGTCTTGGCGTAGGTCTCGACCAGCTTGAGTTGTTCCTCGGTGCGGCCGGTCAGGCGCAGGTATTCGATGGTCTGCTCGTCGATGAAGAACATCGCCGCGGTGGCGCCGTATTCCGGCGCCATGTTGGAGATGGTGGCGCGGTCGCCCAGCGTCAGGCTCGAGGCGCCTTCGCCGCGGAACTCCAGGTAGGCGCCAACGACCTTCTCCTTGCGCAGGAACTCGGTCAGGGCCAGCACGATGTCGGTGGCGGTGATGCCGGGCTGGCGCTTACCGGTCAGCTCGACGCCGACGATATCCGGCAGGCGCATCCACGAGGCGCGGCCGAGCATCACGTTCTCGGCTTCCAGGCCGCCCACGCCGATGGCGATCACGCCCAGCGCATCGACGTGCGGGGTGTGGCTGTCGGTGCCGACGCAGGTATCGGGGTAGGCCACGCCATGGTCAGCGTGGATCACCGGCGACATCTTCTCCAGGTTGATCTGGTGCATGATGCCGTTGCCCGGCGGGATCACGTCGACGTTCTTGAACGCCTTCTTGGTCCAGTCGATGAAATGGAAACGGTCTTCGTTGCGGCGGTCCTCGATGGCGCGGTTCTTCTCGAACGCCTGCGGGTCGAAGCCGCCGCATTCCACCGCCAGCGAGTGGTCGACGATCAGCTGCACCGGCACCACCGGGTTGACCTTGGCGGGATCGCCGCCCTGGTCGGCAATGGCGTCGCGCAGGCCGGCCAGGTCCACCAGCGCGGTCTGGCCCAGGATGTCGTGGCACACCACGCGCGCGGGGAACCACGGGAAATCGAGGTCGCGCTTGCGCTCGATCAGCTGCTTCAGCGAAGCCGTCAGCGTGGCGGGGTCGCAGCGGCGCACCAGGTTTTCTGCCAGCACGCGCGACGTGTACGGCAGCTTGTCGTAGGCACCCGGCTGGATCGCCTCGACCGCGCCGCGCGCGTCGAAGTAATCCAGCTTGGTGCCCGGTAGCGGTTTGCGGTTTGCAGAATTCATGGTGTAGGGAAATCGATATAGGTATGAAAAAGGGGTAGCGGCCCCGTATCAGCGACCCGCTACCCCTTTGCCCCCGGCCCGGATCTTCCATCCCGACCCGGGGCAAACCGGCAGCCGGTCTTACTTGCGATCCTTGATCGGCACGAACTTCAGGTTCTCCGGCCCGGTGTAGTTGGCGCTCGGGCGGATGATCTTGTTGTCGATGCGCTGCTCGATGATGTGCGCGGCCCAGCCCGAGGTGCGCGCGATCACGAACAGCGGCGTGAACATCGCGGTGGGCACGCCCATCATGTGGTAGCTGACCGCGCTGAACCAGTCCAGGTTGGGGAACATCTTCTTGATGTCCCACATCACCGTTTCCAGCCGCTCGGCGATGTCGAACATCTTCATCGAGCCGGCGTCCTTCGACAGCTTCTTCGCCACTTCCTTGATCACCTGGTTGCGCGGATCGCCGGTGGTGTACACCGGGTGGCCGAAGCCGATCACGACTTCCTTGTTCTCGACGCGGCGGGTGATGTCGGCCTGGGCCTCATCGGGGGTGTCGTAGCGCTTCTGGATCTCGAACGCGACTTCGTTGGCGCCGCCGTGCTTGGGGCCACGCAGCGCGCCGATCGCGCCGGCGATCGACGAGTACATGTCCGAGCCCGTGCCGGCGATCACGCGCGCGGTGAAGGTGCTGGCGTTGAACTCGTGCTCGGCGTACAGGTTGAGCGAGGTGTTCATGGCGCGCTCCCACAGCGCGGACGGCTTCTCGCCGTGCAGCAGGTGCAGGAAGTGGCCGCCGATCGATTCATCGTCGGTCTCGACTTCGATGCGCTTGCCATTGTGGCTGTAGTGGTACCAGTACAGCAGCATCGAGCCGAGGCTGGCCATCAGGCGGTCGGCGATATCGCGCGCCCCCGGGGTGTTGTGATCTTCCTTCTCCGGCAGCACGGTGCCCAGCACCGACACGCCGGTGCGCATCACGTCCATCGGGTGGGCGCTGGCGGGCACCCATTCGAGCGCGGCCTTGACGTTGGCGGGCAGGCCGCGCAGGCTCTTCAGCTTGGCCTTGTAGGCGGCCAGTTCGGATTTGGTCGGCAGCTTGCCGTGCACCAGCAGGTGGGCGATTTCCTCGAACTCGCAGGTCTCGGCGATATCGAGGATGTCGTAGCCGCGGTAGTGCAGGTCATTGCCGGTGCGGCCGACGGTGCACAGCGCGGTATTGCCGGCGGTCACGCCCGACAAGGCGACGGATTTCTTGGGCTTGGGAGTGACGAGCGGTTGCGCTTCGGACATCTGGGTCTCCTTTGTGTGATGCCTGGTATTGCCTGTCTGTATCGTGCACGAGATCGTGCAAGCGGCCGGGACATAGCCCGGCCGCGCCTGAGTCTTGCTTACTTGCCCTTGCCTTGTGCGAAGAGCGCGTCGAGCTTCTGCTCGAAGTCATGGTAGCCGATGCTCTCGTAGAGCTCCGCACGGGTCTGCATGGTATCGACCACGTTCTTCTGCGTGCCGTCGCGGCGGATCGCCGCGTAGACGTTTTCCGCAGCCTTGTTCATGGCGCGGAAGGCCGACAGCGGGTACAGCACCATCGACACGCCGGCGCTGCCCAGTTCTTCGGTGGTGAACAGCGGCGTGGCGCCGAACTCGGTGATGTTGGCCAGCACCGGCACCTTCACCGCATCGACAAACTTGCGGTACATGGCCAGGTCGGTCATGGCTTCCGGGAAGATGGCGTCGGCGCCGGCTTCCACGCACGCCACCGCGCGCTCGATGGCCTTGTCCAGGCCTTCCACGGCCAGCGCGTCGGTGCGGGCCATGATGACAAAGTTCTCATCGGTGCGGGCATCGACGGCGGCCTTGATACGGTCGACCATTTCACCCTGGGTGACGATTTCCTTGTTGGGACGATGGCCGCAGCGCTTGGCGCCGACCTGGTCTTCGATATGCATGGCCGCCGCGCCGAACTTGATCAGCGACTTGGTGGTGCGGGCCACGTTGAAGGCCGAGGCGCCAAAACCGGTGTCGACGTCGACCAGCAGCGGCGTGTCGCACACGTCGGTAATGCGGCGGATATCGGTCAGCACGTCGTCCAGGTTGGAGATGCCCAGGTCGGGCAGGCCCAGCGAACCGGCCGCGACACCGCCACCGGACAGGTAGATGGCCCGGTAGCCGGCGCGCTTGGCCAGCAGGGCGTGATTGGCGTTGATGGTGCCGACCACCTGCAGCGGATGCTCGTCGGCAAGCGCCTGGCGGAAACGGGCGCCAGCGGAGCGCGCGAGGTCGGAAGCGGAGTAGGTCATGGCGTTTGCGTTTGGGTGAACAGGACAAGCCAGATACTGCAAGGGATGTGCCAGGCATCGCGGGCGCGCCCGAAAATCCTGCTATCCCTTGCCGGGACTGGCCTGGCGGGAAGGCGGCGAGGACCGCTGGGTATTTCATGCCAAGTTTTCAGCACAATTGAATTCCAAAAGTCTTCATTTGGAATTCAAAGTTGAAATCCGGTGCGCGGTGGCGGACAATGTGCCAGCACTGTACGCCTGTTCATCGCGCGTTTCATCACGCTTTCCTTCTGCATTGCATCATGGCTCCTCCCGTTTCCCCGCAAAGCCGCCCGCGCATCTGGGCGATCGGCATCAGCCGCCTCGCACGCGCCTTTGCCGACCTGATCCCGGCGTATGCCGACCGCGCCGAATTCCGCATCGTCGGCAAGGGTTTCGAAGCGGCCGCCAGCGCGGTGGCGCGCGAGGTGCGCGAGGGCCGGCTCGATGTGGTGGTCGCGGGCGGGTCCAATGGCGCCTACCTGCGCCAGCACGTCGATGTGCCGGTGGTGCTGGTCAAGGTCACCGGCTTCGACGTGATGAGCGCACTGGCCACGGCGCGGCGCATTTCGCCGCGGGTGGCGCTGGTCACGCATGCCGCCACCTACGCCGAGGTGGATGAGTTCGTGCGCGCGTTTTCGCTGTCGGTGCCGGCCTACACCTACCTGACCGAGGATGATGCCGTGGCGCGCGTCAAGGCGCTGAAGCAGGAGGGCATCCAGGTGGTGGTGGGGCCTGGCCTGGTGACCGACCTGGCCGACCGCTATGGGCTGACCGGCGTGTTCCTGTATTCCGGCAACTCGGTGCGCATGGCGCTGGAAGACGCGATCGAGGCCGCGCGCCTGCGCCGCATCGAGGCCACCCGGCGCGACTATGTCAACACCATCCTGGCGCACCTGAACGAGGGCGTGGCGGCGGTTGACGCGCAGGGGCGCATCCAGTCGTTCAATCCGGCGATGGAGCGCTTCCTCGGCACCTCTGCCGCGGCCGCGGTGGGGCGCAAGCTGCAGACGCTCGCGCCCAACCTGGCGCTGGAAGGGGTGATGCAGAGCGGCGACAAGGAACTCGAGGCGATCCACAAGCTGGGCGACAAGATGGTGGTGGTCAACCGCATCCCCATCCTCGGCGAGGCCGGCACCACCGGCGCGGTGCTGACCATCCAGGACGCCAGCGCGATCCAGCGCGTGGACCGCAACCTGCGCTCGCGCAGCCGCGCGCGCCCGGCGGGGGTGCGCTACAGCCTTGACGACCTGGCCGGCACCTCGGCGGTCATGACCGCCTTGCGCGAGCTGGCGCGGCGCTACGCCGCGGTCGATTCCACCGTGCTGATCGGCGGCGAGAGCGGCACCGGCAAGGAGGTGCTGGCGCAAGGCATGCACGATGCCAGCCCGCGCCGCGCGTTCCCGTTCGTGGCGGTCAACTGCGCCGCATTCCCCGAGGCGCTGCTCGAAAGCGAGCTGTTCGGCTATGAAGAGGGCGCCTTCACCGGCGCGCGCCGCGGCGGCAAGGCCGGCCTGTTCGAATCGGCCCACAACGGCACGCTGTTTCTCGACGAGGTCGGCGACATGCCTCCAGCGCTGCAGACGCGCCTGCTGCGCGTGCTGCAGGAAAAGCAGGTGCTGCCGATCGGCGGGCTCGACGCGGTGCCGGTGAACGTGCGCGTGATCGCCGCCACCCATCGCGACCTGCCGGCATTGGTGAGCGACGGCACCTTCCGGCAGGATCTGTACTACCGCCTCAACATCCTGCGCATCGCGATGCCGCCGCTGCGCGAACGCGCCGAAGACCTGCCCGAGCTGGCCGAGCTGCTGTACCGCCGCGCGCAGGAGCGGCTGGGCCTGGAGCGCCCGCAGCGCCTGCCGGCGGCGGCGCGCGCGCGGCTGGCGCGCTACCGCTGGCCTGGCAATATCCGTGAACTGGAAAACGTGACCGAGCGCATCGCGGTGCTGGTGGCCGGACGCCGGCTGGATGGCGAGGCCTTGCAGCGCGAACTGCAGGCCGCGGCGCCGGAGCTGTTCGGCGATGCGGCGCCAGCCCCCGGGCCCGAAGCCGCGCCCGCGGCGCCGGCCGCGCGGGCCCGCCGCTCGCTGGCGCGCGTCAAGCAATCCAGCGAAGTCGACCATATCCGGCGCGTGCTGGAGGAGTGCGGCGGCGACCGGACCGCCGCCTGCCATGTCCTGGGCATCAGCCCGACCACGCTGTGGCGGCGGCTGAAGGCGGCCTAGCCAATTCGGTCGCGGCGCCGGCAGTTGCGCGTCGGTTACCCGGCCGGGCCGGCCCGGCGGAACGGGATCGGCTCCAGTCCCTTGCCCTGCAGCCACGCGGCATTGAACAGCCGCGCCAGATACAGGTCGCCGCGGTCGCACAGCAGCGTGACGATGGTGTGGCCGGGACCCATCTCGCGCGCCAGCGCCACCGCGGCGCCGACGTTGATGCCGGATGACCCGCCCACGAACAATCCTTCCTCGCGCAGCAGCCGGTAGACCATGTCGACGCAGGTCTGGTCGTCGATGCGCACGGCGTCGTCGATGGGCGTGTCCTGCAGGTTGGCGGTGACGCGGCTGGAGCCGATGCCTTCGGTGATCGAGCTGCCTTCGGACTTGATCTCGCGATGCTTGACGAAGTGGTACAGGCCGCTGCCGTGCGGGTCGGCCAGCACGATGCGCACGCCCGGCTTGTGTTCCTTCAGGCAGCGCGCGATGCCCGCCAGCGAGCCGCCGGTGCCGGTGGCGCAGGTGAAGGCGTCGATATGTCCGCCGGTGGCGTGCCAGATCTCGGGGCCGGTGGTCTCGTAGTGGGCCTGGCGGTTGGCGAGGTTGTCGAACTGGTTGGCCCAGATCGCGTTATCGGTTTCGTCGGCCAGCCGGCCGGCAATCTTCTGGTAGTTGTCGGGATCGGCGTAGGGCTTGGCGGGTACCGCGCGCACCTCGGCGCCTAGCATGCGCAGCCGTTCCATCTTTTCCGGCGATTGCGTGTCGGGAATCACCACGATGCAGCGGTAGCCGCGCGCCGCGCACAGGTGCGCCAGGCCGATGCCGGTATTGCCCGCGGTGCCTTCGATGACTGTCCCGCCCGGCTTCAGCAGCCCGCGCCGCTCGGCGTCGCGGATGATGTAGAGCGCCGCGCGGTCCTTGACCGAGCCGCCGGGATTGAGGAATTCCGCCTTGCCGTAGATGTCGCAACCGGTTTCGGCGCTCAGGCCGGCCAGCCGGATCAGCGGCGTGTGGCCGATGGTGCCGGCAAATCCATCCCTGATCTCCATGGTGCACTCCTGCCGCGCCCGTGGCGGGCGTCACCTTGAGTGATAGATCGGTGCGGCGGGAATGACAAGCGGGGGCGGGGCGGCGGCAGGCGCGCGGGAACGGCGCGGGGGAAGCCCGAGGAAGCCGGGAAAGCGGGAAGTGACCGGGATGGCGCCTTGCGCTCAGGCGGCGTTGAGCCAGCGGAAGCTGAAATCGCCTTCGACGAAGTCCGCCCGCGCAGCGTGGAAATCGCGCATATAAGGCCGGTTCAGGTGCGATTCGAGCGCGCGCTTGGAGTCCCACACCATGTAGATCACGAACACCCGCGCGTCCTCGGCGTCCTGGCCGACGTGGTAGTCCAGGCAGCCGGGCTCGGTCAGCCCGCGCGAGCGCAGCGCAGTGAGCTGGGAGACCAGCGCGTCGCGGCGGTGGGTCTTGGCACGGGCGATGCCGACTAGCGTGTACGTTCCGGACATGGGTGAACGGGGGCGACTGGCTGGCGTCTGTGAGCACTGGGCCAGCCATTGTAGCGGTGGCCATGGCGGCGCCGGCAATGCCCGACGGCGCCGTCCGGGCATTCGGGCGGCGCTTGACAAGGGTGCGCGGCACGGTTCCTGCTGCGGGGGGCGGGGCTAAAGTTATGCCCGTCAGTACCGATATCCGGAACGAAAACAAGAAAACCATCATCCGGGAGGGTGGCGCATGCTGAGACGCATCGGGTCGGAGCAATTGCAGGTCGGGATGTTCGTGGCCAGGCTGGGCGGGCCCTGGATCAGCCATCCCTTCTGGCGCGCGCGGTTCCTGGTCGCCAGCGCGGAGCAGATACGGCAGATCCAGTCAGCGGGCGTGCGCGAAGTCTGGATCGATCTCCTGAAGGGCCGCAATGTGCCGGCGCCGGAAGGGGGAGACGCCGCAGCTTCGGCCCTCCTCCCATCCCCACCTGCGCCCGGAGCCGACGGGTCGGCTGATGCGCCGTCACCCGTTACGCTCGAAGCCGAGATCGTGCATGCGCGCGAACTGCTCAAGTCCGGCAAGGCCGTGATCGGCTCGATGTTTGCCGACGTGCGCATGGGGCGGGCGCTGGAGCTCAGCGGCGCGCTGCTGCTGGTCGACTCGGCTTCGCGCTCGCTGTCGCGCCACGGGCAGGCGCTGCTGGCGCTGGCGCGGCTCAAGGCGCGTGGCGACGACAACTACCTGCATGCCTTCGCGGTCTGCGCGCTGATGATCGCGGTCGGCCGCACGCTGGGCCTGCCCGACGACGAGGTGCGCGAGCTGGGCCTGGCCGGCCTGGTGCATGACATCGGCAAGCTGACCGTCCCTGACGCCGCATACCGGTCCAGCGAGCGCACCCCCGAGCAGGACGAGGCCTACCGCCGCCATCCCTCCGCGGGCTACCGCCTCCTCAACGAAGCGCGGCTCTATTCCAATATCCCGCTCGATGTCTGCGTCCACCACCATGAGCGCGTCGACGGGCGCGGCTTTCCGTTCGGCCTGATCGGGCGGGAACTGAGCGTGCACGCCAAGATCGGCGCGATCTGCGATACCTATGACGCGCTGACCGGCGGCCATCCCGGACACCAGCCCTGGTCGCCGGCCCGTGCCATGGAATACATGGCCGTGCGCGTCGACACGCTGTTCGACCGGCGCGTGTTCAAGGCTTTCTCGCGCACCGTCGGCATCTATCCGCTCGGCACCGTGCTGCGCCTGCGCTCCAACCGGCTCGCGGTGGTGTGCGCGCAGAACGATGCCGACCCGCTGCGGCCGCGGGTGATGGCGTTCTACTCCGTGGCGCAGTCCAGGCCGGTGCCGAACGCACTGATCGACCTGCGCCATAGCGATGAAACGGTGGTCGCGTTCGAGAACGCGGCGGAGTGGGGCTACACGGAGGAGCAGTTGCTGGAGCTGTATGCGCCGGCTGCCTGAGCCCGCACCGGGCCCGGCGCGGGTGTAGTGTCATCCCGCCAGCCATTGCCCTTGCCTCAGCCGGCCGTGCAGGAAATCCGCCAGCACCCGCACGCGCGCGCTGTGGCGCAGGTCCGGGTGGGTCAGCACCCACAGGTCGGTATCCATGGCCGTATCCGCCGGCGCCAGCCGCACCAGCGCCGGATCGTCCCCGGCCAGCAGGCACAACAGCATGCCGGCGCCCATGCCATGCCGGACCGCATCCGCCATCGCCACCAGGCTGTCGGCGCTGACCACGCGGCGCGGCTCCGGCACGTGCTCGTGGATCCAGCGCGACTGGGCCAGGTGCGACAGGGCTTCGTCGGGCACGACCCAGTCATAGGCCGGCCAGTCGGCCAGCGTGGGGTGGTCCGCGTCGGTCGGCAGGCCGAGTTGCCGCAGGTAGCTTCGCGCCGCGTACGGCGCCGTTTGCAGCCGGCCGATACGGCGGCCCACCAGGTACTCCGGCGGCGCGTTCGCCGGCCGGATCGCCACGTCGGCCTCGCGCCGGCTCAGGCTGAGGAAGCTGTTGTTGACGACAAGCTGCAGCTGGATGCGCGGATGCAGCGCGCGGAACTCGGCGAACAGCGGCATCAGCAGCCCGCCCAGCAGCGTGTCGGTGGTGGTCACGCGCAACGGGCCGCTCAGCTGGCTGTCGAGGCCGGACAGCTGCCGCTGCGCCGCATCGATCTGTTCGCCAACCCCGGCCAGCCGTTGCGCCAGCGCTTCGCCGGCCGGGGTCATGGCGTAGCCGGTGGCGTGGCGCTCGAACAGCAGGGTGCCCAGGGTGTCTTCCAGCCGCGCCAGCCGGCGCAGCACCGTGGAGTGATTGACGTGCAGGGCACGCGCGGCGCCAGCCAGCGAGCCGGACTGGCCCACGGCAAGGAAGTATTTCAGGTCGTCCCAGTCTGCTTCCTGCATGTTTGCATAGCCCCTTTGCAAAATTCGCCAGTTTTCGTGCCAATCCGCACAGCCTACAGTGGCGGAGGCTGGCCGGCAACGGGTGCCCCGGCGGCGGACGAGGAGAACAACATGGCAATGGCGTGGACGCTGCTGGTGCTGGCGGGACTGATCGAGATCGTGATGGCGCTGGCGCTTAAACATACCGATGGCTGGACCCGCGTCGGCCCGACGGCGCTGGGCATCGGCGCCGCGCTGGCCAGCATCTACCTGCTCAGCGCGGCGTTGCGGCACTTGCCGGTGGGAACGGCCTATGCGATCTGGACCGGGATCGGCGCGATCGGCGTGACCTTGATTGGCATCCTGTTCCTGGGCGAGAGCGCGTCGCCGCTGCGGCTGGTGCTGATCGGGCTGATTTTCGTCGGGATTGGCGGGCTGAAACTGCTACCAGCCTGAGAGGGGCGCTGGTTTCTGCAATGGCGCTGGTCACCCCAATGGGTGACTTTTCTTTTTGGCGCCGGCAGCTACGCAAGTACTTAATACGTAAATCAAAAAGTTGAAATAACGCGAGCCCGGGCGTGCGCCCGGCTTAGCCGACGCGGATGCCGCGGCGGTTGGGTACACTGTCTGGCCACGTGACTGGCGCAAATTGGCCCCTTATGAGTTTCGATGCCCTGCTGGACCTGTTCGAGCAACGTGTTCCGGCCCATCCGTCCGCCCAGATTGCCTTGTACCTGCTGGCGCTGGTGCTGATCGCGGTGCTGGCGCAATGGCTGTGCGGCCATGTGACCTCGCGCCTGGCCCATCGCCTGCTGACGGTATGGGGCAAGGGGCAGTGGAGCAAGGCGCTGACGCGCCATCGCGCCTACCGGCGCTTTGGCTATGCCGTGGGCTTCGCGGTGATTACCATCGGCGTCGGCGAAGTGCCGCGCATGGGCCGCTATGCGCTGGCGATCGAGCGCCTGGCCCATGCCAGCCTTTGGATCTGCTTCTTCCTGATGCTGGGCGGCGTGCTGAGCGCGTGGCAGGACGTCTACGCCAGCAGCCGCCAGGCGCAGACGCGCTCGATCAAGGGCTATATCCAGGTAGGGCGGCTGGGCCTGGGGCTGGTGTGCGCGGTGCTGGTGCTGTCGATTTTGATCAACCGCTCGCCGCTGTGGATGCTGTCCGGCCTGGGGGCGCTGTCGGCGGTGTTGCTGCTGGTGTTCAAGGACACGCTGTTGTCGCTGGTGGCCAGCACGCAGCTGACTTCCAACGACATGCTGCGCATCGGCGACTGGATCGAGATGCCCCAGTGCAACGCCGACGGCTACGTCAAGGACATCGCCCTGCATACGGTCAAGGTGCAGAACTGGGACAACACCGTGACCACGGTGCCGACCTACAAGCTGTTCTCGGAGAGCTATCGCAACTACCGCCAGATGTTCGAGTCCGGCGCGCGCCGGATCAAGCGCACCTTGCGGCTGGATGCGGGCAGCGTGCGCTTCCTGGAAGACCGCGAGGTCCAGGCGCTGATGCGCTTCCGCCTGCTGCACGACTACCTGGAAGAAAAGCAGGCCGAGGTCGACGAGGCAAACCGGCTGCTGATCGCCGCGGGCAACGACCCCGTCAACCGGCGCCGGCTGACCAATATCGGCACCTTCCGCGCCTATGGCATTGCCTACCTGAAGGCGCACCCCGAGATCCACCACGACCTGCTGCTGAACGTGCGCATGATGGAGCCCGATTCGCAGGGCATCCCGGTCGAGATCTACTGCTTCACCGCGCTGACCGCGTGGATGGACTACGAGCGCATCCAGGGCGATGTGTTCGACCACTTGCTGGCGATCCTGCCGGAACTGGGCTTGCGGCTGTACCAGGCGCCGTCAGGCGCCGACCTGACCGGCGTGCGCATTTCGCCGGTGCTGGCGGCAGCGCAGGTGGCGGCTGCCCAGGCGGTGCAGCATGCCCCGGCCAACGGCGCCGCCGCGGGCAGCCATCCGATGTAGCGGGGCGCTCAGCCCACCGCGCGCGGGCGCACACGGCTAGCGGCTTCCTTGGCACGCGTGCGGGCGGTGTCGACGTCGTCGGCATAGGCCAGTGCCACGCCCATGCGCCGCCTGGCGAAGCTCTCCGGCTTGCCGAACAGCCGCACTTCGGTCTGCGGCACGCGCAAGGCCTGCTCAATGCCATCGAAGACCACGCCGCGCGCCTCCACGCCGCCGTAGATCACGGCGCTGGCGCCGGGGCTGCGCAGGCTGGTGTCGACCGGCAGGCCGAGGATGGCGCGGGCATGCAGCTCGAACTCGTTCTGCCATTGCGTGGCCATGGTGACCATGCCGGTGTCGTGCGGGCGCGGGCTGACCTCGCTGAACCAGACCTGCTCGCCCTTGACGAACAGCTCAACACCGAACAGGCCCATGCCGCCGAGGTCGGCCGTAACCGCCTGCGCGATGCGCTGGGCGCTTGCCAGCGCGGCCGGGTGCATCGGCTGCGGCTGCCAGCTCTCGACATAGTCGCCGCTGACCTGCACGTGGCCGATCGGCGCGCAGAACTGCGTTTCCACCTGGCCGCTGGCGCCCACCGCGCGCACGGTCAGCAGCGTGATCTCGTAGTCGAAATCGATAAAGCCTTCGACGATCACACGGCCGTGGCTGACGCGGCCGCCGGCCATGGCGTAGTCCCACGCCGCCTTGACGCCTTCGGGACCGTCGATCTTGCTCTGGCCCTTGCCGGAGCTGCTCATCACCGGCTTGACCACGCACGGGTAGCCGATGCCGCCGTCGATGGCGGCCTGCAATTCTTCGAGCGAGTCGCAGAACTTGTAGGGGCTGGTCGGCAGGCCGAGCGATTCGGCGGCGAGCCGGCGGATGCCTTCGCGGTCCATGGTCAGGCGCGCGGCGCGGGCGGTCGGAATCACGCGCACGGTGCCGGCGGCTTCCAGCGTTTCCAGCATCGGCGTGGCGATGGCCTCGATCTCGGGCACCACCAGGTGCGGCTTCTCGGCTTCGATCAGGGCCTTGAGCTGGTCGGGGTCGCTCATCGCAATGGTGCGCGCGTGATGCGCAACCTGCTGGCCGGGCGCGTTGTCATAGCGGTCCACCGCGATGGTCTCCACGCCCAGGCGCTGCAACGCGATCAGCACCTCCTTGCCGAGCTCGCCGGAGCCGAGCAGCATCACTTTGGTGGCGGAGGGGGAGAGGGGCGTTCCGAGGGTGGTCATGGCGGCGGCGCAGCGAGGCGAAAGGAAAACCGGAATTGTACGTGCTGGCGCCCGCCACGGTGCCGCGTAGCCTAGTCTTCGGCGTCGCGCGAGCCGGTGTGGCGCCGCGCCGCCTCGTCCTTGCGGTCGGCCGCCTCGGCCTCGGCCGGGCTGGAGGCGACGCCGTACATGCCGTGACGCGGCGTGCCTTCCGGCAGCTTGCCAAGGCCGGTGGGCTGATAGGGATGCGGGCCGGGCGGAGGCTGCGAGGTGTCGCTGGAAGGATGCGCCCGGCCGGTCAGCTTCTCATCCCGGGTTACGCTGTGCCCGCCGTAGTGGTAGTCGGTCAGTGATCCTTCATGCGCGGGGGCCGACGGTGCCGGCGCGCCGGAGATATCGGTCACGCGTACCGGAATCGATGGGTACACCTGCTGGGCGCCGGCGATCGCCATGTCGGGCGAGTCGAACTCGCCGTCGAGCCGCTCCGGGGCGCCGTTGCCGGTGCGCATCTCCAGATGCCAGCGGCCGTCTTCCGGGCCGCACACCAGGATCTCCTGTTCGGTCGAGGTCATGGGGCCTCCTTGGGTCAGAGCATTGCGTCACTGCGGACACAGGCACGAACTGTTCCAGCCGTGCCTGCCCCGAGCACGCGGGCCGGGCGCGCGCCACGCGACCGCCGCGTGACGCCAGATTTACAATGCGCGTCGATTCTTACCGCCGCCGGGTGGCGGCCAGGCGCCGCAGCAAGACCGGGTGCGTGTTCAGGATGTCGCCATCAGCGGCGGTCGCGGACGGGTGGCCACCGCGAAAGCGATCTGCGCCAGGCCCGCCGCCAGCCCCAGCGCCACGCCGACCTGCCAGGCCACGGTATAGGACCCCAGCGCGTCATAGACCAGCCCACCGCCGAAGGCGCCGACAAAGCTGCCGATCTGGTGGCTGAAGAAGGCCACGCCGCCCAGCATCGCCTGCCAGCGCAGGCCGAAGGTTTCGGCGATCCAGCCCGACACCAGCGGCGCCACGCCCAGCCACAGGAAGCCCATCACGGCGGCGAACACCAGCGTGCTCTGCGGCGTCGGGGCCGACGAGAAATACCAGGTCAGCGCCAGCGAGCGCAATGTATAGATGCCGCCCAGCAGCATCAGCTTGTTGAAGCGGCCGCCGGCCCAGCCGAAGAAGATGCTGCCCAGCACGTTGAAGCCGCCGATCACGCCCAGGGCCTCGGCGCTGAGCATCGGGTCCATGCCGCAGACGTCCAGATACGACGGCAGGTGCGTGGTCAGGAAGACCAACTGCATGCCGCAGACAAAATAGGCCAGCGCCATCACCACAAAGGGCGCGTGGCGCAGCGCGGTGGCCAGCGCCTGGCGCGCGTTGTCCTGGCCGATGCCCGCCGGCGTGGCCAGCGGCAGCTGGTCGACGCGCCCGGCCGACCACGCCGCGGGCAGCATCACCAGCGCCAGCAGCACGAAGGCCGCCAGGCCGATGCGCCAGCCATAGGCCTGCGTCACCATCTGCCCGATCGGCGCCGCCAGCAGCGCGCCCAGCGAGCCCGCGCCGGACACCAGCCCCAGCACCGTGCTGCGCAGCGCCGCCGGCACCGGCCGCGCCGCCACCGCCATCGCCAGCGCGCTGCCGGTGCAGGCCATCGACGCGCCGATGGCCACGCCCGCGCCCAGCGTGACGCCGACCAGGCTGTGCGCGGTGGCCAGCAGCACCAGCCCGATGACATACAGCAGCGAGCCCGCCATCATCAGCGGGCGGAAGCCGATGCGCGTGGCCCAGGCGCCGGCCAGCGGCTGTAGCAGGCCCCACGCCAGGTTCTGCACGGCAATGGCAACGGTGAAATCCGACACCGAGATGCCGAGGTCGCGCGTCAGCGGCGGCATGAAGATGCCGAGGCTCTGGCGCAGGCCCATGGCCAGGCTGAGCATCACGGACGCGCCAAGCAGGATCGGCAAGGCCGGGCGCAGGCCGGCGTAGCGGGAAGGAGCGGGGGAGAGGGGCACGCTGGGTCTCGGTCGCTGGGATTATCGTTATCGTTGTCAACCCCGGGCGCCTTCCATGTCTGCAATGTACTGGAATGTAAGCGGGCACTGAATATACCGCAGGGTAAGGCGAGGGTATGCCGCGGCGCCGGGCCCTGTCAATTTGGCTTTGGGCCGGGCCGCCTTCCGTTTTGGCAAAGGCGGCCCGGCCAGCGGCGCCGGTCAGTCCAGGCTGACCTTTGACGCGCGGATGGTCTCGCCCCAGCGCTGGATCTCGCCGCGGACCAGCGCGGCGAACTTCGGCTGCGGCTCGCCGCCGGGGGCGCCGCCCATGTCGCGGAAGCGGGCCACCACCTCGGGGTCGCGCATTGCCTTGCCCAGCGCCTCTTGCAGTGCCGCGGCCACGGCGGGCGGTGTCCTGGCCGGTGCGAAGAAGCCCAGCCATCCCATCACCACGAAATCCTTCACGCCGGCCTGCGCCATGGTGGGCACGTCGGGCAGCGCGGGCAGGCGCTCGGCGCTGGTCACGGCCAGCGCGCGCAGCTTGCCGGCGCGGATCTGCGGCAGCGCCTGGGTCAGGTTGTCGAACATGAAGGTTGTCTCGCCCGCCAGCACGGAAGTGGTGGCCGGTGTCGAGCCCTTGTACGGCACGTGAATCACCTCGGTGCCGGTGCGCAGCCGGAACAGTTCCGCGGTCAGGTGCGTGGTCTGGCCGATGCCGGCCGAGGCATAGGAATACTTGCCTGGTGACTGCTCAAGCTGCGCCACGAGGTCGGCCACGCTGCGCACCGGCGTTTGCGTGCCGACCACCAGCACATTGGCGAACGAGATCAGGTCGGTCAGCGGCAGGAAATCCTGCGGCTGGTAGGACAGCTGCTTGTAGGCGCTGTAGTTGATCGCATGCGAGCCGGTATTGCCGACCAGCAGCGTATAGCCGTCCGGCGCCGCGCGCATGAAGGCCTGCGTGCCGATGATGCCGCCGCTGCCGGGCTTGTTGTCGACCACCACCGGCTGGCCCAGCATGGCCGACAGCTTCTGCGCCACCAGGCGCGTCGGGATATCGGTGGTGCCGCCCGGCGCGCCGGGCACGATGATGGTGATGGGCCGCTCGGGCCAGGCCGCGGCATGAGCTGCCGCAGGGGCGGCGCAGGACAGCGCCGGGGCAGTGGCCAGCAGCAGGGCTGCGCTGGCGAGGGACAGCGGTGCGGGCAGCTTGGGTGTCATGGGTCTCCTCCATGTTGTAGTGTGTGTGCTGCTTGGCAATGCAACAACGGCCGGCTTGCGGCCGGCCGTTCTCAGCTCAGGGCGGGAGCGTTCACTTGCCCGTCCAGACCGGCTTGCGCTTCTCGGCGAAGGCGGCCGCGCCTTCGCGCGCGTCGGCGGAAGTAAAGACGGGGTCGATCAGCGGCTTCTGCCGCACGAACATTTCCTCGCGGGTCCAGTCGCCGGACTGCGCCACCACCTGCTTGCTGGCGGCAATCGCCAGCGGCCCGTTGGCGCCGACCGCAGCGGCCAGTTGCAGCGCCGCGTCGAGCGCGCCGCCGGCATCGGTCAGGCGGTTGACCAGGCCGAGGTCGTAGGCACGCTCCGCCGGCAGCATGTCGCCGGTCAGCGCGTATTCCATCGCCACGTGGTATGGCACGCGGCGCGGCAGGCGGATCAGGCCGCCGGCGGCGGCCGCGAGGCCGCGCTTGACTTCAGGCAGGCCGAACTTGGCCGCGCGCGAGGCCACCACCAGGTCGCACGCCAGCACCAGCTCGAAGCCGCCGGCCAGCGCATAGCCTTCGACTGCGGCAATCAGCACCTTGCGCGGCGGGCGTTCGGTCACGCCGCCGAAGCCGCGGCCGGGAATGCTCGGGCGCTTGCCGGCAAGAAAGCCCTTCAAATCCATGCCGGAGCAGAAGGTGCCGCCGGCGCCGGTCAGCACCGCCAGGCTAAGGTCATCGCGCGCATCGAGTTCATCCAGCGCCGCGGCAATCGCCGTGGCGGTCTCGAAATCCATCGCATTGCGGGCCTCGGGACGGTTGATGGTCAGCACCATCACGTTGCCGCGGATTTCCTTCAGCAGCGTATCGCTCATGGGTGTCTCCAGTTGTCGGCCGGTTCAGCGTGGCGCCATGCGGATGGCGCCATCCAGGCGGATGGTTTCGCCGTTGAGCATGGGGTTCTCGAGGATGTGCAGCGCGGTCGAGGCGTATTCGTCCGGCGCACCCAGGCGTGCCGGGTGTGGCACCATCGCGCCCAGGGAGGCCCGCACGTTCTCGGGCAGCTTGGCCAGCAGCGGGGTGTCGAACAGCCCGGGGGCGATGGTGCACACGCGGATCGCGCGCTGCGCCAGGTCGCGCGCAGCCACCAGCGTCATGCCGACGATGCCGGCCTTGGCCGAGGCATAGGGAATCTGGCCGATCTGGCCTTCGTAGGCAGCCACCGAGGCGGTCAGCACGCAGGCGCCGCGTTCGCCGTCGACCAGTTCGTTCTTCGCCATGCGCGCGGCGCCCAGGCGCAGCGCGTTGAAGGTGCCGATCAGGTTGATGCGCACGATCGATTCGTACTTCTCCAGCGAGCCCGGCGAGCCGTCCTTCTCGACCACGCGCACCGGACCGCCCAGGCCGGCGCAATGGATCAGCGCGCGCAGCGGGGCCACGGCCTCGGCGGCGTCGTAGACCGCGTTCATCTGATCGGTGTCGGTCACGTCGGCCTTGACGAAGCGGACCTTGCCGCCGAATTCGTCGACCACCGCGTTGCCGCGCTCTTCCGACAGGTCGGCGATGACCACGTCGACGCCGCGTTCCACCAGGCGCCGCACGCAGGCCAGGCCCAGGCCGGAAGCGCCGCCGGTCACGACGGCGGACATATTGATCAGTTTCATGGTGTGTCTCCTTGATTGGGATCGGGATGGGGCCGCGCGCCGCTTACAGGCGCTCGATGATGGTGGCGTTGGCCATGCCGCCGGCTTCGCACATCGATTGCAGGCCATAGCGCTGGCCGCTGTCTTCCAGCGCATGCAGCATGGTGGTCATCAGCCGCACGCCCGAGGCGCCCAGCGGATGGCCCAGCGCAATCGCGCCGCCGCGCGGGTTCAGCCGCGCCGGGTCGGCGCCGAGCGCGCGCTGCCAGGCCAGCGGCACGCAGGCAAAGGCTTCGTTGATTTCGTAATGGTCGATCTGGTCCAGCGTCAGGCCGCTCTTCTTGAGCGCGCGCTGGCTGGCAGGGATCGGGGCGGTCAGCATCGCGATCGGATCGTCGCCGCAGACGTCGAACGCGACAAAGCGCGCGCGCGGCTGCAAACCCAGGCGTTGCGCCATCGTTTCGCTCATCAGCAGCATCGCGGCGGCGCCGTCGCTGATTTGCGAGGCATTGCCCGCGGTCACGTTCCAGCCGATCTGCGGGAAGCGCGCGCTGAGTTCGTCGTTGCGGAACGACGCCTGCAGCGTGCCCAGCTTTTCCACCGAGGTGCCCGCGCGGATGGTCTCGTCGTGCTCGACCACGCCGTTGGGCGTGCTGATGCCCAGGATCTCGCGGCGGAACGCGCCGCTTTCGCGCGCGGCCGCGGCCAACGCGTGCGAGCGGGCCGAATAGGTGTCCATCTGCTCGCGCGACAGCTCGTACTTCGCCGCCACCAGCTCGGCCGCCACGCCTTGCGACACGAGCCCGGGCGCGTAGCGCGCTTCCATCGACGGGCCATACGGATTCTGGCCGATGCGCGCCGAGCCCATCGGCACCCGGCTCATCGACTCGATGCCGCAGGCGATGACGATGTCATAGGCCCCGGCCATGATGCCCTGCGCGGCAAAATGCACCGCCTGCTGGCTGGAGCCGCACTTGCGGTCGATGGTGGTGGCCGGCACGTGCTCCGGCAACCCTGCCGCCAGCCACGCGACCCGGCCGGGACCGGCGGATTGTTCGCCCGCCTGGGTCACGCAGCCGGTGATGACGTCGTCGACCAGGCCCGGGTCCAGCCGGTTGCGTTCGACCAGGCCCTTGAGCACCTGGGCCAGCAGTTCGGTGGCATGGAGTTCGGTGAAGGCCGAGCCCGGCTTGGAGCGGCCCATCGGGCTGCGGATGGCGTCGACGATGACGGCTTGTTGCATGGGGGAGTCTCCTGAGAAAGCTGAGCGTTGCGAGTCGTGGTGGCTATATTGAGACGCCCGTACCGAAAAGTTCTCGTCCGATACGATGAATTGGGATTCTGGCGTCGGAAAATCCTTCTGTAAATTCAAAAAACCAGATTTGACTTTGGAAAAGGCGAAGGGCAACATCCGGGTTTTGAGACGCGTGTATCAAAAAACTTCAGATTCAGGCCCAGCGATGACTAATGCTCCACATGCCTCAGTGGCCCCGCCATCCGCCGCTGCCGACGGCGAAGCGCGCCTTGTCAGCGCGCTGGCGCGGGGCGTTTCGATCCTCAACTGCTTCTCGCCGACGGTGCAGGAACTCAGCAGCCGGGAACTGATGGAGCGCACCGGCCTGGCCAAGCCCACCCTGTTCCGGCTGCTCGATACGCTGTGCGGGCTGGGGCTGCTGCATTACTCGGAGCGGCTGTCGCGCTATGTGCCAGGCGTGGGGCTGATCAACCTCGCCGCGCCGGCGCTGGCCCGCATGACGATCCGCCAGCTGGCGCGGCCGGCCATGCAGGAACTGGCCGACCATATCGCCGGGCAGGTCGAGCTGATCGTCGGCAGTGGCCATGCGCTGACTTATGTCGAGGTCGCGCAGGGCGTGGGCAGCCCTGTGTTCCGGCCGGAGGTCGGCACGCGCGTGTCGGCCTCGCGCACCGGCTCGGGCCGCGCGTATCTGCTGCGGCTGGACCAGGTCGAGCGCGAGGCGTATCTCGCCCAGCTGCGCGCCACCGATCCGCAGCGCGCCGAGTGGCTGCAGGCGCGCCTGGCCGATGCCGCTCGCGACCTGCAGGAGCACGGCTTCTGCCGCGGCCATCGCGACCTGCACCGCGAGGTGGAATCGGTGGCCGTGCCGATGCGCGCGCGCCGCGACGGCGAAGCCTGGATCTTCGCCGCGTCGGTGCCGGTGTTCAGCCAGCAGAGCAAGCAGCTGGAGCAAGATATCGGTCCGCGCCTGGTCAGCCTGGTGCGCAATGTCGAAGGGGCGCTCGGCGTCGCAGGTTAGGGCGCTTGCGAGGTTTCAGCTGCCGCTTCAGTTTCCGGTAAACACCGGCGTGCGCTTGTCCAGGAAGGCCTGCACCGCTTCGCGGTGGTCGGCGGTCTGGTGCGACAGCGCCTGGAAGCCAGCCGACAGTTCCAGCAGCGTATCGAGCCGGGTATGCATCGCCTCGCGCATCAGGCGCTTGGCCAGCCGCACCGCGTGCGGCGGGTTGGCGGCAATGCGGCCAGCCAGTTCATAAGCCGTGGGCAGCAGCGCGTCCGGTGCGACCACGCGCGACACCAGGTTCCATTCCAGCGCCAGCTTCGCGTCGATCGGCTGGCCGGTAAAAGTCATTTCGGCCGCCCGCGACAGGCCGATCACGCGCGGCAGCAGCCACGCGCCGCCGTCGCCCGGAATAATGCCCAGCTTGACGAAGGACTCGGCGAACTGCGCGCGTTCCGAGGCAATGCGGATGTCGCACATGCAGGCCAGGTCCAGTCCCGCGCCCATGGCCGCGCCATTGACCGCCGCGATCACCGGCACTTCCAGATTGAACAGGGCCAGCGGCAGCCGCTGGATGCCGCAGCGGTAGTCCTGGCGGATCTCCATGCCCGGCACCGTGCCGGAAGCCTGGCGCTCCATGTCCTTGATATTGCCCCCCGACGAGAACGCCGTGCCGGCGCCGGTAATGACCACCGCGCGCACGCTGCGGTCGCCATGGATGCGCTCGATCGCGGCCAGGAATTCCGCCACCGCGGTGTTGCCGGTCAGCGGATTGCGCCGCTCGGGCTCGTTCATCGTCAGCGTGACGATGTGGTCCTGCTGTTGGTAGAGAAGGAACTGGGTCATGGTGAGGGCTCCGGATGCGGGGGTGGGATAGCCTGTCTTGGGCCCAAGGCTAAGCCAGGGGCGGCCCGGCGTCTAATATTCATTTATTCATCAGCGATATTTGCCGGATATCGCTGGCGCGGCTCGGTCCCCGGTCTGCGGGGTACCACGGTTCGCTATGCCTCCGGCCTGCGCACGGCAAGCCGGGACGACAGGGGGCGTTGCCACTGCCTCACGGCACGGCCGACGATGCGCCTTTCAGTTTCTTGCGCGAGTCGATGATTTTTTTGGAAATCGCGGCAATTGGCTGGCACGGCCTGCGCAATGACGGCAGAATCCGGACAGTAGCGGCCGGGATCGCCTGCCGAGAGAATCCAGACCATGACCACCGCCCCGACTATCCGATGCCAGTCCATTGCCCGACCTGCCGCCCGGCACGTCCCCGGCGCGCGCACGCCGGCCGCGACCCCGGGCAATGGCTGAGGCCGCGCGCATGGCGCTGCCGCTGCTGATTGCGCTGCCCCTGCTGGCCGCGGCGCTGACGTGGTTGATCGGCATGCGTGCCCCGCGGCTGGTGGCACCGGTCACCATGGGCCCGCCGCTGGCCGCGCTGCTGCTGCTGCTGAACCTGCGCGGCGAGGTCTTCGCGCAGCCGGGGCACGCGCAGGGCTGGCGCGTGGCGTGGCTGCCCGCGCTCGGGCTGGACCTGTCGCTGCGCCTTGACGGCCTGGCCTTTCTGTTCGCGCTGCTGGTGCTGGGCGTCGGGCTGCTGGTGATCCTGTATGCGCGCTATTACCTGGCGCGCAATGAATCGGCGGTGCGCTTCTTCTGCCTGCTGCTGCTGTTCATGGCAGCCATGCTCGGCGTGGTGCTCGCCGGCAACCTGCTGTTGCTGGTGGTGTTCTGGGAGCTGACCAGCATCCTGTCGTTCCTGCTGATCGGCTTCTGGTCCTGGCGCACCGATGCGCGCCAGGGCGCGCGCATGGCCCTGACGGTGACCGGCGGCGGCGGGCTGGCACTGCTGGCGGGGGTGCTGCTGCTGGGCCATATCTGCGGCAGCTTCGAGCTGTCCGTGGTGCTGGCGCAGGCCGGCAAGGTCCAGCACCACCCGCTGTACCTGCCGATGCTGGTGCTGGTGCTGCTGGCGGTGTTCACCAAGTCGGCGCAGTTCCCGTTCAGCTTCTGGCTGCCGCACGCCATGGCCGCGCCCACGCCGGTCTCGGCCTACCTGCACTCGGCCACCATGGTCAAGGCCGGCGTGTTCCTGCTGGCGCGGCTCTACCCGGTGCTGGACGGCACCAACAGCTGGTTCTACCTGGTCAGCATGACCGGGCTGGCCACGCTGATCGTCGGCGCCGGCATGGCGCTGCTGCAGCGCGACCTGAAAGGCCTGCTGGCCTATTCCACCATCAGCCACCTGGGCCTGATCACGCTGCTGTTCGGGCTCGACACCCAGCTCAGCACGGTGGCCGCGATCTTCCACATCATCAACCACGCGGTGTTCAAGGCGTCGCTGTTCATGGCCGCCGGCATCATCGACCACGAAACCGGCACGCGCGACCTTTACCGCCTGCGCGGGCTCGCCCGCTATATGCCGCACACCGCGGTGCTGGCCATCGTGGCGTCGCTGTCGATGGCGGGCGTGCCGCTGTTCAACGGCTTCCTCAGCAAGGAAATGTTTTTCGGCGAGACCCTGGCGCAGGGTCTGCTGGGCGAATTCAACTGGGTCATCCCCGCCGCAGCGACCATGGCCGGCGCGCTGACCATGGCCTATTCGCTGCGCTTCATCTACGGCGTGTTCTTCGGCACGGGCCAGCCCGACTTGCCCAACTACCCGCCGCACGAGCCACCGCGCTTCATGAAGGTGCCGGTCGAGTTCCTGGTGGTGATCTGCCTGGTGGTCGGGCTGGTGCCGGCCTACACCGTTGGTGACCTGCTCGCGGCCGCGTCGCTGGCGACGCTGCGCGCGCCGCTGCCGGAATACAGCCTGCACTTGTGGCACGGGGTCAACCTGCCGCTGGTGATGAGCCTGGTTTCGATGGCGGGCGGCGCGACCCTGTTCTTCCTGCGCCGCGACGCGCTGCGGCGCTGGCAGCAGGCGATCGAGCACCTGAGCGCGCGGCGCTCGTTCGAGCATGGCATGAGCGCGCTGGAACGCTTTGCCGGCGCGGTCACGCGCTGGCTGGAAGACGGTTCGCTGCCGACCTATATCGCCTGGATGCTGCTGGCGATGCTGGCCGTGCCGGCCTGGTTCCTGGCTGACCTGGGCACGCTGGCCGGCAGCGTGCCCGCCGGCGCCATCGATCCGGTCGGCGCCGCCACGCTGGCGCTGCTGGCGCTGTGCGCCATCGCCGTGGTGGCGGCGCACCGGCAGCGGCTGCTGGCGCTGGTGCTGCTGAGCGGCTGCGGGCTGATGGTGTCGCTGGCGTTCCTGCGCTTTTCGGCGCCGGACCTGGCGCTGACCCAGATCTCGGTCGAGGTGGTGACCATCCTGCTGCTGGTGCTGGCGCTGTTCTACCTGCCGCGCGCAGCGCATGACCGCCCCGGCGCCGGCCGGCGCGTGCGCGATGCCGTGCTGGCGCTGGGCGGCGGCACGCTGCTGGCGGTGGCGGCCTACGCGGTGATGACGCGGCCATACGACCCGGTGTCCGCGTTCTACGTCGAACAATCGGTCCCGGGCGGCGGCGGGCACAACGTGGTCAATGTCCTGCTGGTGGACTTCCGTGGCTTCGATACCCTGGGCGAGATCTGCGTGCTGCTGGTCGCCGGCCTGGCGGTGCAGGCCCTGCTCAAGGGCATGCGCCTGCCGACCCCGTCGGCGGCGCCGGACGGGCTGCCGTGGACCAGCCAGGCGCACCCGCTGCTGCTGGCCATGCTGGCGCGGCTGATGCTGCCGCTGACGCTGCTGGTGGCGACCTTCATCCTGCTGCGCGGGCACAACCAGCCCGGCGGGGGCTTTATCGCGGCGCTGATCACCTCGGTGGCGCTGCTGCTGCAGTACGTTGCCAACGGCGTGCGCTGGACCGAGGCGCGCATCGCACCGGATTACCGCGCCATCGCCGGCGCCGGCATCCTGGTCGCGGGGCTGACCGGACTGGGCAGCCTGGCCTTCGGCTATCCGTTCCTGACCACTGCCTTCGGGCACTTCCACCTGCCTGGCATCGGCGAGGTGGAACTGGCCACGGCCATGATCTTTGACCTGGGAGTGTTCTGCACCGTGACCGGAACCACGCTGGTAATCGTGTCTCACCTGGGCGTGCGCAACCTGCCGCCGGCGCAAGCCGCCGAGGAGGACTGATGGCCGCGCTCTACGCCATTACCATCGGCATCCTGACTGCCGCCGGCATCTACCTGCTGCTGCGCGAGCGCGTGTTCACGGTGGTGCTGGGGCTGACCCTGCTGTCGTATGCGGTCAGCCTGTTCCTGCTGGGCATGGGGCGCTTGTCGATCGGCCGCCCGCCGGTGATCGCGCCGGGGGCCAGCTATGCCGACCCGCTGCCGCAGGCGCTGGTGCTGACCGCCATCGTCATCGCCTTCGGCATGACCGCGTTCGCGGTGGTGCTGGCGCTGCGCTCGCTGGGCCTCACCGGCAGCGACCATGTCGACGCCGCCGGCCAGCCGCAGGCGGGCGAGGATCCCGCTGCCGACGGCAGCGGCACGGAGCCGCGGCCATGAACCATGCGGTGCTGCTGCCCATCCTGGTTCCCATGTTTGCCGGCGCGCTGCTGACGGCGATGCCGGCGCAGCGGCTGCAGGCGCAGCGCCTGGCCAGCGCGGTGGCGACGCTGCTGCTGGTGCCTGTGGCCGTGCTGCTGCTGCGCCATGCGGCCGGCGGCGACATCGCGGTCTACGCCATGGGCAACTGGAGCGCGCCGTTCGGCATCGTGCTGCAGTTGGACCGCACCGGTGCGATGATGCTGGCGCTGACCGCGGTCCTTGCCGTCGCCGCGCTGGCCGCGGCGGGGGACGGCACGGCCCGGCAGGGGCGGCACTTCCACGCGTTGTTCCAGTTCCAGCTGATGGGCCTGAACGGCGCGTTCCTGGCGGGCGACCTGTTCAACCTCTTCGTCTTTTTCGAGATCCTGCTGATCGCTTCGTACGCGCTGCTGGTGCATGGGGCGGGCCGCGCGCGCATCGGCGCCGGGCTGCACTACGTGATCCTGAACCTGGTGGCGTCGTCGTTCTTCCTGGTGGCGATCGGCGTGCTGTACGGCCTCTCGGGCACGCTCAACATGGCGCACCTGGGCCTGCGGCTGGCCGGGCTGCCGGCCCAGGACCTGCCGCTGGCGGTGGCCGCCGGCGCGATGCTGATGCTGGTGTTCGCGCTCAAGGCGGCGCTGTTCCCGCTGTACTTCTGGCTGCCGCGGGCCTATGGCAGCGCGGCCGGGCCGGTGGCGGCGCTGTTCGCCATCATGACCAAGGTCGGCATCTACGCGATGCTGCGTTGCGATGCGCTGATCTTCGGCGGCGCGCAAGGACTGCTGGCGCCGTTCCTGCATGACTGGGTGTTCGTGCTGGCGCTGGCCACGCTGGCGGTCGGTGCGCTGGGCGCGCTGGCGGCCACGGCGCTGCGCACCATGACCAGCTACCTGGTGGTGGCGTCGGTTGGCCTGCTGGCGGCGTGCGTGTCGATGCAAACCCAGGCCGGCTGGGCCGCGGCGCTGTACTACCTGCTCAGCACCACGCTGTGCACCGCGGCGCTGTTCCTGCTGGCCGATGCGCTCGAGCCGGAAGCCGCGCGCACCGACGGTGCCCCGGTCAGCGCCTCGCGGCTGGCGGGGCTGCTGTACCTGGTGGGCGTGGTCGCGGCGGTGGGCTTGCCGCCGCTGTCGGGCTTCCTGGGCAAGCTCATGATCCTGCGTGCCACGCCGGCGCCGTGGATGCCGGTGCTATGGCCCGCGGTGCTGGGATCCAGCCTGCTGCTGCTGATTGCCGTCTCCCGCACCGGCACGCGGCTGCTGTGGCGCCTGCCGCATGAAGCGCAGCGCGTGGCCGAAGGCGCGGAATATCTGGATGAAGACCATCCCGGCGCGGCGCGCCTGCGGGTGCGGCCCGACGCGCGCAAGCTGGCCTGCTGCATGCTGCTGCTGGCGGGCAACCTGGCGCTGACCGTGGCCGCGCGTCCGGTCAGCGACTATGTGGCGGATGCCGCCGCGCAACTGCTGGACCGCGCCGCCTACCTGCGGGCGGTGCTGCCCGGCGAGCGGGGGTAGAGCATGTGGCGTCGTCTGCTGCCCCATCCCTGGCTCAGCCTGATCCTGATGCTCATGTGGCTGATGCTAGTCCAGAGCGTCGCGCCGGGACACTGGCTGCTGGGCGCTGCCCTCGGCTGGGCCATCGGCCGGCTGGCCGACCGCTGGCTGGTGCTGGGCGCCTTCCGCCTGTCGCGCCCGGACCTGATCCTGCGCCTGAGCTGCCATGTGCTGATCGATATCGTGAAGGCCAACCTGGAAGTGGCCATGATGGTGCTGGGGCGCACCGCGCGGCTGCGCCCGGCGTTTATCGTGGTCCCGCTCGACGTCGAGCATGAACTTGCCACCACCGCGCTGATCAGCATCGTCTCGCTCAGCCCCGGCACGCTGTGCGCCGAACTGAGCGACGACCGCCGCGCCTTGCTGGTCCATGTCCTGGACCTGGAAGAAGAGGCCGCGCTGGTCGCGCTGATCAAGTCGCGCTATGAAACCCCGCTCAAGGAGATCTTCCAATGCTTGCCATCGTGATTCCGGTCTGCCTGGCGATCCTTGGCCTGGCCTTCCTGCTGACGCTTGCGCGGCTGCTGCGCGGGCCCAGCCTGCCCGATCGCATCGTGGCGCTCGATACGCTCAACATCAACGCCATCGCGCTGATCGTGGTGCTTGGCATCAGCCTGGATTCGGAGCTGTTCTTCGAGGCCGCGCTGCTGCTCGCGGTAATGGGCTTCGTGGCCACCGTGGCGCTGTCGAAGTACCTGCAGCGCGGCGACATCATCGAATACTAGGAGCCCGGGCCATGCTGCATCCTGTTGCCGAATTCATCGTCTGCGCGCTGCTGCTGGTGGGCAGCGTGTTCATGCTGGTCGGGGCCATCGGGCTGTTCCGGCTGCCGGATTTCTTCATGCGCCTGCATGGGCCGACCAAGTCGACCACGCTCGGCGTGGGCGGCGTGGTGCTGGCTTCGGTGGCGTATTTCAGCTTCCGCGGGGAAGCCAGCCTGCATGAGCTGCTGGTGACCGCGTTCCTGTTCCTGACCGCACCGATCAGCGCCCACATGCTGGCCAAGGCCGCGCTGCAGCGGCAGCTGCCGGTGGACCCGCGCACGCGCGGCAGCGGCTGGATGCCGCGCATCCGCGATTGACCAGAACCGGCGCCAGCGTGGTCTTGTCGCCTACTTTTCCTCGATCCGCGCGCGCAGCCGTTGCGCATCGAACGGAGCCTTGACCTTCTTGTCGTTGTCGAAATAGCAGTAGATGTCGCGATGCGCGGCAGCGCGGGGTCGTTTCGGCGAGATCCGCTGCGCATCCGCCGGCTCCTGGCCGTTGGCCCACTTGACCAGCCGCGCGGCCCAGCGATCCAGCGCCGCATCGGAATAGGCGCCGCCATACAGGGTCTCGGTGCCATGCAGGCGCAGGTACAGGAAATTGCTGGTCACGTCCTCGGCATAGGGCCAGTCGGCAACGGCGTCGGAGATCACCAGCGCAACCCGGTGGCGGCGCAGCAGGGCCGGGAATTCCGGCGTGCAGAAGCTGGCGTGGCGGATTTCCACCGCATGCCGGATCGGGCGCCGGCGACTCGTCTCGTACCACGGGTCTCTGACGTTGCGATTGTGGTGCCGCGCCAGTTCGCGGGCACTGTGCGTGTCGTGGGGAATGAGCGACAGGAAGCGGTCCATGCGCTCGGGATCGAAGCCAAAGTTGGGCGGAAACTGCCACAGCACCGGGCCTAGTTTTTCTTCCAGCGCCAGCACGCCGGATGCAAAGAAGTTGGCCATCGCCGGCCGTGCCGAGTCGTCGCGAAAACGCAGCATGTGGGTCAGGTAGCGGGGGCCCTTGACGCTGAACACAAAGCCCGGCGGCGTGGCCTGATGCCAGGCGCGATAGCTCTTCGGCGTCTGCAGCGCGTAGTGCGAGCCGTTGATCTCGATGGTCTCGACCGCGCGCGACGCGAATTCCAGCTCGCGCCGCTGCGCCAGCCCGTCGGGATAGAACACGCCGCGCCAGCCGGCATAGCGCCAGCCTGAAATGCCGATGCGGATCATCGCCATGCCCTGGTCTGTACTTTTTGCAATCGACGGCGCCATACTGCCTGCGCGCCATCCCGGGCGCCCCTCATGGGAGAGCATCCAGGCCAGCCCCGCAAGATCCGCGCCTTGGCGAAATGCTGTCCGTGGCCAGCACCCACTGCAGCGGGCGGCTGCGCCGGCATAAGGCGTTTACCGCATTTCAATACGGTCACGGCGTCTCTTGACGCCGTTTTTATGTCGAAGTCCCTATCGTGGCGGGGCGTCCTGATGCGGACGCGTCCTCAATCCGCCACCTTCGACCATGACCTTGCTTCGCAACTCCACCGGCCGCCACGCCGCGCCAGCCGCGCTGGCCGCGGCCCTGTGGCTCGCCAACGCCACGCCCGTCCTGGCGCAAGCCAGCTCCGATACGGCGGACGCCGCCGCTGTCCACACGTTCAGCGCCAACCTTGCGCTGGCCAGCGACTACCGCTACCGCGGCCTGACGCAAAGCAGCGGCCGCCCCGCGATCCAGGGCGGCTTCGACTACAGCCATGCCAGCGGCTTCTACCTCGGCAACTGGAACGCCAGCATCAGCTGGCTGGGCGACAGCCATGCGGACGTGTCAGCGCCGGTCGAGATGGACTTCTACGGCGGCTACCGGCATGCATTTGGCGACAGCGGCTGGAGCACCGACCTGGGCGTGCTGCAGTACTACTATCCGGGCAGCTATCCCGACCGCTACACCAGCCCTGACACCACCGAGCTCTACGTCGGCGTCGGCTACGGCCCGGTGACGCTAAAGTATTCCTATGCGCCGACCAACCTGTTCGGGTTGGCCGAGAGCCGCCACAGCTGGTATGCGGATCTGTCGGCCAACGTGCCGCTCGGGTTCTGGGGCCTGACCCTCAACGCCCACGCGGGCTACCAGAAAGTGCAGGTGGCCGATGCCTCGTACGCTGACTGGAAACTTGGCCTGACCAAAGACCTGGGCCAGGGCTTCGCACTGGCGCTGGCGTATATCGATACCAATGCCGACCGGGCGGTGTACACCAGCGCCCAAGGGCGCTACCTTGGCCGCGCCACGGTCTGGGGATCGCTGAGCAAGACGTTCTAGCGGCGCGGTTTACATTGCCCGCGATGTGTCCTACACCCAGTCAGGCAACCCCGGCGACTTTACCGCCGGGCCGCACAGGGGAGGGCCGGGCCATGGGCATGCAACACCAGGACAAAGTCTTTGCGGGGGCGATTCCCGAGGTTTATGAGACCCTGATGGTGCCGATGATCTTTGCGCCCTATGCCGCCGACCTGGGGCGGCGCATCGCCGCGCTGCGGCCGCGGCGGGTGCTGGAGCTGGCCGCCGGCACCGGCGTGCTGACCCGGGAACTCGCGCTGCGCCTGGCGGCGGATACCCTGGTCGTCGCCACCGACCTCAATGCACCGATGCTGGCGTACGCGCAAGCCGCGGGCACCACGCGGCCGGTGCAATGGCGCGAGGCCGACGCCATGCAGCTGCCGTTCGGCGACGCCAGCTTCGACCTGGTGGCATGCCAGTTCGGCGCGATGTTCTTCCCCGACAAGGGCAGGGCGTTCGCCGAGGCCCGCCGCGTGCTGGTGCCAGGCGGCACGCTGGTGTTCAACGTGTGGGACCGGATCGCGTTCAACGCGTTTGCGCGCGACATCACCGCGGCGCTCGCCGCGCTGTTTCCCGACGCGCCGCCCGATTTCATGGTCCGCATCCCGCACGGTTATCACAGCCAGGCCGCCATCGAGCAAGACCTGCGCGCGGGCGGATTCACGGCGGGCGCGGTGTTCGAGACCGTCACCGAAACCAGCCACGCAGCCGCCGCGCGCATCCCCGCCGTGGCATTCTGCCAGGGCACGCCGCTGCGCACCGACCTGGAAGCGCGCGGGCCCGACGCCCTCGCGCGCGCAACCGACCACTGCGAGCAGGCGCTGATCCAGGCCTATGGCGCCGGGCCGCTGGCCGGCCCCATGCAGGCGCATGTGGTCATGGTGGCGGCGCCCGCGGGCTGAGCAACGCGCACCGGTCCACCAGGCTCGCTCAAGGGGTGCGCAAATCGTCGCCTGCACCGATACTGTCGTCACCGGCATCTGCCAGGCTTCACGACGACTGCAACCTCGGGCATATGGCATGGACCCCTTGATCATTTCCGCATCGGTGGCGTTGGGCATCGGACTGGCCATCGGGCTGGAGCGCGAGCGCAGCCAGGCGGCCGACGGCAGCAGCGAAGCCCCGGCCGGGCTGCGCACCTTCGCGCTGGCCAGCCTGGCGGGCGTGGCCAGCGCGATACTGCCGTCGGCGCTGGTGCTGCCGGTCATGCTGCTGGGCGCGGCCATGCTGACGGCGCTGAGCTACCATCGCTCGGCCAGCCGCGACAGCGGCCTGACCACCGAATTCGCGCTGCTGCTGACCCTGCTGCTGGGCGCGCTGGCGGCGAGCCATCCGGCGCTGGCGGCAGCGCTGGCCACGGTGGTGGTGCTGTTGCTGCATGGCAAGTCCTTCCTGCACCATCTGGCCCGCCGCGTGGTCACGCGCGAGGAAATGAGCGAGGCGCTAATCCTTGCCACTGCCGCGCTGATCGTCTGGCCGCTGCTGCCGGACCGCTACCTGGGCCCGCTGCAGGCCTGGAACCCGCATGCGATCTGGCTGGTGGTGCTGCTGGTGCTGCTGGCCGGCGCGGTCGGGCACGTCTGCGCGCGCCTGTTCGGCGACCGCCTGGGGCTGCCGATCTCGGGCCTGTTCGGCGGCTTCGTCTCCAGCACCGCCACCATTGCCGCGATGGCGGTGCTGTCGCGCCAGAGCGAGGCGCGCATCCACGGTCCGGTGGCGGCGGCCTTGCTGTCGAGTGTCGCCACCTACGTGCAGATGCTGCTGTTGCTGGGCGCCACCAGCTTGTCCGCGCTGGGGGCGCTGGCGCTGCCGCTGGCGGCTGGGCTGGCGGTGATCGCGGCCTTTGGCGGGATCTGGCTCTGGCGCTCCTGGCACGAGGCCCGCGGCGGCACCGAGGGCGTGCCCGGCGGCGGGATCTTCGACTGGCGCGGGGCGGCGGTGTTTGCGCTGCTGTTTGCCGTGCTGCAACTGGTGGGCGCGGCCACGCAGGCATGGGCCGGCAACGAGGGGCTGCTGGCCCTGTCGGTGGGCGCCGGCTTTGCCGACGCGCATGCCGCGGCCACTTCGATCGGCGCCATGGTCGGCGCCGGCAAGGTCGAGCCGCCGGCCGCGGTATGGCCGGTGCTGGGGGCGTTGACCGCCAATACCGTCAGCAAGATCGTCGCGTCGACGGCGGGCGGCGCGCACTTTGCGGTGCCGGTGGCGCTCGGGCTGGTGCTGTCGACCGGCGCGGCCTGGGCGGTCGCGTGGCTGCTGCAGCTGGCCTGAGGGCCTGGGAGGCCGGCAAATTCTGCAATGCTGTTGCACGCGATACCGCAGGCGCCCCCCGCGGCGGCCGCCACGGTTGACCGCGCGCCGCTATCGATCGTGGAATAAAAGTTGCGTGGTTTTCGCTTCCGGGCGCCAGCAGCGGACTCCTGAAAGGCGGAGTCAGCCGGCCCCGGGGCAAGTCCTCAGACCGACACTGTGTAACGACAAGGAGTTGGAAATGAAACCAGGTTCAAGTGGAAAGACGGCAGGCAAGACCGGCAAGACCGGCGCGGACAAAAAGAACCCGGGCGCGCGGATGGACCGGGATGCCAGCCAGATCAAGAGCCGCAGCGCCGATCCCGGGCAGAGCAGCTATGGCGGCTTCAAGAACGAAGATCCGCAGAGACAGCATCAGGGTGAAACCCGGAAGCCGAACAAGCCGGCGCGCTAGACGCGGCTGACGGGGGTTTCGACAGGCTTGGGCGCGTGAGGACCGGCGCGCGGCAGCGCGCCGGACAGCCGCCACCTCAGCGTTTGCGGCGTCGCTGCGTGAAGCCCGCGATCGCTTCGGCGTACCGGCGCGCAACGGTCTTGCGCTGGTGGTCGGCCAGGAACAGGCGCAAGCCCGGTTCGCTGCGACGGGTTGCGCCGGCCTGCACCGCCAGCATCGTTTCGCACAACGGGTCGACCGCAGGATCCACCACCCAGCCGAACCCGCCGACGGCCTCGGGCAGGCCGCCGCGGCGCGTGACGATGACTTCGCAGCCTGCCGCGAGGCCTTCCAGCGCGACGATGCCGAAGGGCTCGTAACCGATCGACGGCACCACCAGGCAGGCATGCTGCGCCAGCATCGTCGCCACCGCCGCGGCCGGCTGCGCGCCGGCAAACGTCACAGCCTCGGCGCACTCCAGGGTGGCGGCCAGCGCGACCAGCATCGCGTACTGCGGCCCGTCGCCGATCATCGTCAGGTGCGCGTCAGCGTGCAGCGCGCGCAGCCTGGCGAAGCTGCGCAGCAGCAGGTCAGCGCCTTTCTCGGTCACCAGCCGCCCGACAAAAGCGAAGCTGCCCGGCCGGCGCGCCACGGATGACGGCGCGAACAGGTCGTCGCGATAGCCGTTGTGAATCACCAGGGGCTGTCCCGGCAGCCATCCGGCCAGGTACCGGCTGACGCAGATGTTGTGGTAGAAGCGCGACATCCAGCGCTTGACGTTGCCTGGGGTGAAACGGCGCTTCTCGCCATAGTGGTCGTACGGGCCATGATGCGTCAGCACGATACGGCGCCCTAGCGCGGTAGCCAGCAACACGTCGTAGAACGTCAGGCCGACGAACACGATCAGCGGATGCCGCAGCATGACGCGCGCCAGCTCGACCATGCTCGACACGCGCGTCACCGGATAGGGGTACGCCGGCACGTCATTCGCGGCGGCCGGCGTGCGCGTTGCCAGCTCGACCTGATAGCCGAGCTCGGTCAGTCCCGCCGCCAGGTCCTCGGCAAAGCGCTCCATGCCGCCAACGGAGGGGTGGAACGGGGCGCTGAAGATCAAGAGGTCGGGCAGCGGCGGCGGGGCGACCTCCGGTGGCTCAGGCTGGCTCATCCTCTTTGCGCTCCATGGCATGCACAGCACAGGGCCCCCGCTAACGGGAAAGTGACGTCCCAGCATGCCGTCAGCCGGCGCACCCATCTGTGCGCCGGCGCACGGATGCTTTGGTCAGGGGTGGGAGGCCGGGCACAACCGCCGTTCTGGGGCCGAGCGTTGCCCGCTAGTTGGCACCCCTGCCGATTTCGCCGGTGGCCAGCGCCAGCATTGCCGCCGCGGTCAAGGCCGCGCTGTAGGCATCGGCCGATGCGTTGCGCGCCAGCAGCAACTGGTTTTGCGCGAGGTTGGCCTCGGTGACCGTGCCCACGCCCCGGCGATAGGCGTTGTACGCCGCGTCATAGGTGATCTGCGCAGCGTCGGCCAGCGCCCTGGCGGCGTCATAGGCGGCCAAGCTCGATTCCAGCGCGCTCTGGCTGACCACCACCTGGCGCACCGATTCCTCCTTGGCGCGCGTCAGCTTCGCCGATGCGCTGTCCGCATCGTTGCGCGCCTGCGCCAGCACGGCCGAGCGCATGCCGCCGTCATAGAGCGGCAGCGTCACGCCCAGGAATACGCTGCTGCCGTAGCGATAACCGTTGAGATTGACCGTCGGCGGCTGCTGTCCCACGGGAGGAATCGCCGTGATGGCGGATCCGCCCGACGCATACGAGGCCACCCCCGACATGAACACCTTCGGCAGGAATGCCGCTTCGGCCGCCTTCACGCGGGCCTGGCTGGCGCGCTCCACCGCGTAGGCCCCCAGCACATCGGGCCGTTGCGCGATGGCCCGCGCCACGATCTGCTCGATCGAACTGCGCAGCGCCGGCGACAGCGGCCGCACCGGCATCCCGGCGATGCGCGGCTTCGACAGCGGGGAAATGCCGATGGCGTTGATCAGCCCCAGGTAGGCATCGGTCTCCGCGCCTTGCGCCTGCACCTTCGCCAGCCTGGTCTGGGCCTGGTTCTGGGTGGCCTGCGCCACTTCCACCACCGTGCCGATGCCGCGCTGGTAGCGTGACCGGGCGGCCGTCAGCACCGCATCGGCATTGGCCGTGGCCTGGTCGACCGTGGCCAGCCGCGCGCGCGCTGCCTGGTAGCGGTAGAACGCGACGCTGACCTCGTGGATGATGCGCTGGTGCAGGGCGGTGAAGGCGATGTTCGCCGCCACCGTGGCCTGCTCGGCGGCTTCGACCACGCCCGCGCGCTCGCCGAAATCGAACAGCAGCCACTGCAGCGATACCGCGGAGATCGCACCGTGGCGCGATGTGTCGGTGCCTGCCTGGCCCAGCACGGTGGAACCGGACAGGCGGGCGTTCTGCCAGCCGCCCATGGCCGCCACCGAAAGCTGCGGCAGATAACTGCTGCGCGCGATGCCGGTGGCCAGCGCGGCATTGCGGGCGTCGTTCCAGGCCACCCGGGTCAGCGGGTTGTGCGATTGCGCCAGGTCGATCAGTTCGGGCAGCGTATAGGCGTGCGCGGCATCGAGCGGCACGGGCGGGGCGATGGTCGCCAGCGTCGTGTTCGCAGGCAGCACGTAGTCCGATGGCGAGTCCGTCGGGGCGGATCCGGCCGGCGCACCGGCGACGATTTCGCCCGTCGCGCCGGTGGGCGCCTGCCATGGCCGGTCGGGCCGCGGTGGCGCAAGGTCGAGCGACGCGGTGGCACAGCCGGCCAGGGCCAGCACCACCACCAGCGGCAGCAGCGCGAGCGGATCAGGTTTGCGCATGGGAAGAGGGTGCATGCGCCGCGGCCGGGCGCGTTTCAGACAAATGTTGATCGACCAGCGCCAGCAGGGTGGCGCGTGTGGCGTCGCCCGGGCCGGCCGCTGCATCACGCTCCGCGCCGGCAGACGGTGCCTCGCCGGTTCGCACTGCGCGAAGCCGCGCGGCGATCGCAGGATCGCCGGGGAACCGTTCCGCCAGCAGGAACAGGGGGCCCGCCACCGCGTCGAGCAGCCTCAGGCGCTGCCATTGACGCGCCAGCCACGCCGGCGCAGGGCCGACCGACGCCGGCTCGTAACGAGCCAGCGACAGGTCCTGCGCAATATCTCGCTGCAGTGCCATGGCGCTGGCGGCATGCTGGCGGCGCGCGGCGGGCTGGTGCGCATCGATCAGCTGCTGCCACTGGCTTGCCAATGCCGCCAGCGCCGCGTCGATGCGGCCGGCGATGCTGACTGGCCAGATCCTGGTGAACACCAGGTACACCACCAGGTTGCCGATGATGATGCCGATCACCCGATCCCGGGCGATGGTCAGGTCGAATCCCGGGCCCGGACCCTGGATCACGCAGAGATAGAACGCAAACGCGACCTGAAATCCCGCGTACGCGATGCGCGGCGAGCCTGACGCCACCCACGCCGACAGCCACGTACCGACCAGCACCAGCGCCAGCAAACCGGTCACGGAATCCAGTGCCGGCACGACATAGACGATGGCCGCGGTCCCCGCCGCCGCGCCGACCAGGCATCCCGCCAGCCGCAGCGCGAGTTTTTCCACGGACTCCGCCACCGTACCGAGCGCAACCAGGTAGCAGGTAATAAAGCAGGTATGGATGCCGGGCCAGTTCAACTGCTGGTAGAGCAGGTAGCAGAACATCGCAGCGCCGGTGGTCTTCAGCGCGTAGTGAACATGGGAACGGTTAGTGAAGGCGTCGCGGTCCATGAAGCCGCCGGGCTTGCTGGCCGGAGCACTGTGCGCCGCGCCCGGTGCCGCCGGTGCTTCGGGTTCGGCATAGTGTTCGATGGCCTCGCGCAGCGCCTTTGCCACCGCTTGCTGCAGCGGCGGCAGGGCCGCGGCCTCGGGCAGCGCCAGGGCGATGTCGACCGGATAGCCGCCTGCGGCGAGCATGCGTGCCATGGCGTCGAGCGTATCGGCGAGGATCGCCGCGCAGGCGGCGGGCAAACGCGCCTCGGGTTGCCGCCAGGCGACATCGACGGCCATCAGGATGGCCATGGTCGACGTCATCGCTTGCCGTAGCGCGAGCACGTCAGCCGCATTCACGCTGCCTTCGAGCCTGGCCAGCCTGAGCCAGCCGGGCAGGGGCTGCACGCCATCGCGTAACGCCATCGCCAGCGCGGTGCCTTGCGCTGCCGGATCGCGCAGGCTGCGCGCCGCCACGCGCAGGCAATGCGCCAGCCGCTCGCCTGCCAGCCGGCGTGGCGATGGCCCCAGCAGCAGGTTGACCACCACGTTGGCGCCAATCGGGATGGCCACCATCAGCCAGGCATACAGCAGGCCGCGCGTGGCCAACTCGCCGGCTGGCACCAGTCCCAGTTCATCCAGTCCGAAACCGACGATCATCGCCACGATTGCGCCCACCGGGCGCAACTTGCTGGCGGAGGTCAGGAACAGCAGCCCGGCCGACAACGCCGCCATGCATGCCACGCGCAGCACGGGGTTGTCGAGCGTGAAATCAGCCAGCACGATCACCAGCCCGACGATCAGGCTGACCAGGACCAGCATGGCGAGGCTGAGCACGATGCTGCTGGTGCGGTCTGCGCGGTTGATGAAAAAGATGACGTATGCGGAGATCGCGGCCTCCGGCGTGCCATACATCGCGGCGATCAGTACGGTCAGCGTGCTGGCCACCGCAATGCGGGTGGTGAGCGCCGCGCGACCCGGAAACGGTGCCAGCAGGGCGCCGAACTCGGCAACGGCACGGCGCGGCTGGTCAGCGGCAGGCTGCGCCATGCCGCACCTCGACGATGGCGCTCGCTCCGACCCGGGCCAGGGCTTCCGGCGGCTCCGCCAGCTTGATGCGCACCGGGAACCGGCGGGCCACGCGCACCCAGTTCACCGACGGCTGCACATAGGGCAGGGAGCGCGGAAGATTCACGCGATCGGTGTCGCCGATGCCGACGCCGATACCTTCCACGGTGCCACGCAGGGCCGTGCGCCGGTCGATCATCGAGTAGACGGTGGCGCAGTCGCCGATATGGATATCCGCCAGCTGGGTCTCGCGGAAATTGGCCATGGCAAACCACTCGCCGGTATGCACGAGCAGGAACAGCGACTGGTTGGGCAGCACGACTTCGCCGGCCAGCACCCGCAGGCCGCTGACACGGCCATCGAACGCGGCGCGCACCACGGTATCGTCGAGCGCACGCTGGGCGAGGGCCAGGGCCGCCTCGCGTGCGCGCACCGTGGCCATGGCATCGTCCGCATTGCCCACCGCCTGTGCCGTGGTGGCTTGCTGCAGCTGCGCCTGCTTCAGCGTCACTGCGGCGTCGCGCCTGGCAACTTCGGCCTGGTCCAACTGCTGCTTCGGCACATAGCCATCGGCAGCCAGTGGCCGCAAACGCTCTACGGTACGCTGCGTCAGCGCGTAGTTCTGCTCGGCACGGGCAATCTGCTCGGCAGCGACGGAGGCGGTGCCGCGCTCGGTGCCGATGCTGCGGCGCCGCGTGCCGAGCATTGCCCTGGCCAGTTCCAGATCGGCCTGTGCCTGGGCCAGGGTCAGCCGGTACGGCACCGGGTCGATTTCGAACAGGACATCGCCCTTGGCAACGCGCTGGTTTTCCGTCACCAGGATCCGGGCAATGCGGCCGCCCACCGGCGACGCGACGTGGATCAGGTCCGCGTCCAGCGCGGCATCGTCGGTCGAGGGAAACCGCACGGTCCGCTCGTAGGCATAGAGAGAAAGCGCCACGGCCAGCGCCACGATCCCCAGCGCAATCCCTTTCCCGCGCCACGGGCCGCGGCGCATGCCAGCCATTTTCATAGATGCCCCGTACCGATCAGCCAGACGATTTCGGCGACGATAAGGCCGATCGCCGTATTGACGAGCAGCTGGAAGCGGACCGTCTCCGCCCAGCCGGTTGCAATGAAGACACGCCAGGCGAGCACGGCGCCCAGGATGCCGATCAGCGCGCTCAACAGCCACAGCGGAAAATAGGCGCCGAACAAGGCAAAGGAAGGTGCACCGGCACAGCCATGCAGGAGAACAGCCAATGCTGCGAGCGGAAGCCAGCGAGCCATGGGTGGGGGTGGTCAGTGAGGCACACTTGAAGTATCCGGGAATATAGCAGCGCGGAAACCGGGTTGTCCAAGGGACGCAGTTCGAGTCGTCGCTTCTGCCGATGGTATCGGTGGCATGGAAGCTTCTTGGCGGGGGCCGCACAGGTTGTCCGGACCAGCCCTGACATTTCAACTGAGCCAGAACAGTCCTCCAGCGTAAAGTGCTCGGTCCGGATTTGGCTTGGCCGCTGCAGTAGCGGCCTGTCCTTGGAATACGCGGCAACCCGGTCCTGTGCTGCGGCCGCAGGTGCGGTGGCGGTTCAGGCCTGCCCGGCACGGCGCGCGGACGTGCGCGACAGTGCAGCCCAATCCAGGTGGCCTTCGCCATGCGCAAGGCTTTCGATATGCGTATCGCGCAGCGTACTCGCCAGAGGAAGGGGAACGTTAGCCTGTTCCGCAGCTTCCAGCGCCAGGCGCACGTCTTTGAAGCCCAGCGCCAGCTTGAAACCTGCTGGCTCGAAGCGCTCTTCGGCGATGGCCTGCCCATAGCCCTTGTAGACTGGAGCCGCGAAGGCCGTAGACATGACCATTTCCAGAAAGCCGACCTTGTCTACCCCGTGGCCGTGCGCCAGTGCCACCGCTTCGCCCATCGTACCGATGGCGCTGGCGATCATGAAGTTCACGGCAAGCTTGGCAGCATTGGCCTGTTCTGGCCGTTCGCCCAGATGCCAGGTCTTTTGACCGAGTACATCCAGCAGCGGCTGCACGGTTGCAATGGCCTCGGAATTGCCGGCAGCCAGGATGTTGAGCTGGCCCGCTTCTGCCACGTTTACCCGTCCCAGCACCGGGGCGGCAACGTAGCCCACGCCTTGCGCCTGGTGTAACGCAGCCAGTTCTGCTGCCAGGGCCACCGATATCGTGGCCATGTTGACATGGATCGCTCCCCGCTTTAGCGCGGGCAGTGTCTGTGCATCCAGTATCGTGGCACGGGTGGCTGCATCATCGGCCAGCATCGAGACCAGCACGTCCGCATCGGCCACGGCCTCGACGGGTGTGGCCGCGCTTTGCGCGCCGAGCGCGGTGAATTTCGCCACCGGCATGGGCGAGCGATTCCAGCCACGCATCGCATGGCCGGCCTTGAGCAAATTGGTGGCCATTGGCAGACCCATCGTGCCGAGGCCCAAAAAAGCGATCTTCATGGAGAGTTCTCCTTGGCCAAAAGGGAATCGATTGCTTCCTAAATAGGCAAAAAATTTTCAGGCTAATGCCTTGAGTGCAACGGCCGCCACGGCTTGCATCTGTTCGCGGCTGCGACCGGTCTTGCCGACGACGCGCATGCCTTGCGTCAGGCACAGCAGCATCTGCGCAGTCGCTTCGACATTCACATGGGCCGAGATCGAGCCGTCTTCCTGGCCCTGGCGGATCAGTTCAGCCAGTAACGCCTCGTTGCGCGACAGCGCGGCGGCGATGTGGTCGGCCACTGGTTTGTCAAATGCACACAGTTCCACCGTGCTGCCGACAACCAGGCACCCTTGCCGACCGGCCGCGCCCTGGGCGGAGTCGGCATAGAAGTCCAGGGTGGCGCGAAGGCGATCCAGGCCGGTGCCGGCGTTATCGCTGATCCGGTGCAGCTTCTCCGCCCGCTGGGCCCGGTAGCGATCGAACGCCGCCAGGAACAGCGATTGTTTGTCCTTGAACGCCTTGTAGAGACTGCCTTGCGCGAGGCCCATGGCGTCGGTGAGGTCGGTGATCGAAGTGCCGTGGTAACCGCGTTCGCTGAACACGCGCACTGCCCGATCGAGCGCCTGATCGACATTGAACTCGCGCGGGCGGCCCCGGCCGCGTGAGCGTGTGGATACTGGGGGCTGGGTTGCGGTCATGCCGGTGGACCTGTTAATTAGGAAATGATTGCTCCCAATATAGCACCGCATCGCCTCTTTGTCATGGCGGCAGCCAGTCCAGGTCCGGACAGCCGGCACCGCGCGCCCGCAGGTGGACGGCTGGCGTTTAATGGAAATTTCTTATTTCGGCTTCGAAAAGATTTCATAGGTGTCAGCGAAGCATACGGCTAGAGTTGGCATGAGGACGATAGAGAACACCTGTTGTCCGGCTTCCGTCCCGGGAGGGCGCAACATCCGTAGCGCGCAAGAACCGATGCGCTCCTGTCCACGGGACTGGCCCGGGTGATCTTTCCCGCCGGGCGCGGCAAGTTATCTGACCAGATCCGGGCGGCCAGGGCCTTTGTCGGCGCCGCCGCCCTTCCTGGCCTGCGCGGCCCCAGGGCATGAAGAAGCCCGATATGGTGAACGGCAAATGGTGGAGGCCTGGGGATGAACCGTTGGCTGATGCGTTTGTTTCGTTACGTCCGACCCTGGCTTTTCGCCAGCCTGACGCTGGTCTCGTTCGGTGCAAGTGCGCAAGCTGGGTCGGAGCAAGCGCCCCCGTTCAAGCCCGAGGAGCTCGAGGCGCTGGTCGCGCCGATTGCGCTCTACCCCGATTCGGTGTTGTCCCAGGTCCTGATGGCTTCCACCTATCCGCTGGAGATCGTGCAGGCTGCGCGCTGGGTCAAGGCTAACCCGAAGGTGAAAGGCGATGCCGCCGTCAAGGCGGTCGAGAGCCAGCCATGGGATGTCAGCGTAAAGTCGCTGGTTGCCTTTCCACAGGCGCTTGAGCCGATGAGCGACAAGCTCGACTGGACGCAGAAGCTTGGCGACGCCTTCCTGGGCCAGGAGAAGGACGTGCTGGCAGCGGTACAGCGGCTGCGGGCGCGCGCCCAGCAATCGGGCAACCTCCAGTCGAACCAACAGCAGAAGGTGATTGTGGAATCCGCGCCGCCTCCCGCCCCGGCCCAGGGCCAGGTGCCGACGGCGGCGCCGCCCCCTCAGAGCATCGTACGGATCGAGCCGGCGAACCCGGAGGTCATTTATGTGCCTGCCTACAATCCGAGCGTTGTTTACGGCGCCTGGAGCTATCCCGCTTATCCGCCTTATTACTGGCCGCCATATCCGGCCTACTATCCCGGCGCAGCCCTGGCCACCGGGTTGGCATGGGGCGTTGGCCTGGCAGCGGCCGGAGCCATCTTCGGCAACTGCAACTGGGGCGGCGGCGACGTGAACGTCAACGTTAACAGAGCTACCAACATCGATCGCAACTTCGACCGCACCAAGGTGCAGGCCGGTGGAAAATGGCAGCACGACGCCTCGCATCGGAAAGGCGTGTCGTACCGCGATAACGCCTCGCGTGAGAAGTTTGGCGGCAGGAGTGGGGCCGGTGCCGACAGGCGCAACGAGTTCCGTGGTCGCGATGGGGGCGGTGTGGGCGATCGTGGGGGTGTGGGCGATCGCGGCGGTGTGGGCGATCGCGGCGGTGTGGGCGATCGTGGCGGTGTGGGCGATCGTGGCGGTGTGGGCGATCGTGGCGGTGTGGGCGATCGCGGCGGTGTGGGCGACCGCGGAGGCGTGTCGGATCGTGCCGGAGTTGCAGGCGGACGCGAAGGCGGTGCAGGCGGTGGACGCGATAACGCGTTCCAGGGCGTAGGCGGAGGCGGCGCGGCGGCGCAGCGGGATCTTGACCGAGGCAGGTCCAGCGCGCAATCGGTTGCGCAACGCCCGAGCGGCGCGGGCAGAAGCAGCAGTGGATTCAGTGGCGCCGGTGGCCACGGCGGTGGATTCAGCGGTGGCGGCGGCCGTGGTGGCGGCCGTGGTGGCGGTGGCGGCGGTCGTGGCGGCAGGCGCTAATCCGGGGAAACACGATCATGCATTTGACACCACGATCTTCTGCGTGCCGGCCTTGTGCCTGGGGCAGTGCCATCGCCCAGGTGCTTGCGTTGCTCATTTGGGGCATGGCGCCGGCCGCTGCGCAGAAGAATTTCAGCTCACCCGAAGCGGCGATGAACGCCTTTGGCGAAGCGGTGGCCACCAGTGATGATGAGGCGGTGAAATCGCTGCTTGGCGCCAGCTATCACAACCTGATCCCACCGGTGGGCGCGGAGATTCGCTACCGGTTCCTTGAGTCATGGAGCCAGGCACACGCCATTCGGCGTGAAGGGGACAACCGCGCTCGCATTGTGACCGGCAAAGACGACTGGACGTTGCCGATTCCCCTGGTAAAGACTGCCAAAGGTTGGCATTTCGATACGCGCGCTGGGGTTGAGGAAATGCGTGTGCGCCGCATCGGCCGCAACGAACTGGCGGTGATGCAGACCTTGCTGGCGCTTTGCGATGCGCAGAACGACTATGCGCAGATGAGCCGGCAGACCAGCGGTGTGTCGCTGTACGCAGCCAAGCTCACCAGTTCGCCTGGCAAGCGCGATGGCCTGTACTGGCCGACAAAGCCCGGCGAACCGCAAAGCCCGCTCGGGCCCGCCTTTCTTGAGGCAACCATGCGCAACGCGGGGCAGGGCGGTTATTACGGTTATCACTTCAAGCTACTGACTTCGCAGGGAAGCCACGCACCGGGTGGCCAGTACGACTATCTCGTGAATGGCAAGCTATTCGGTGGCTTTGCGGTGATTGCGTGGCCGGTTCGCTATGGCGATACCGGGATCAAGAGCTTCATGGTCAGTCATGACGGACGGATCTTCGAGCGCGACCTTGGCCCGGACAGCCGGGGCAGGGCGCTGGCGATCCGGGCCTTTGACCCGGGCCCCGGCTGGACCGAGGTGACGCCATGATGCACACGGTCACGCAGTCCTTATGCGCGGCGCCGCAGCCGGTCGCGGCAGGTGCCAGGTCCGCGGAAGATTGACCATGATTTCCGAAACAGCATGGTGAGACCATCGCGGCGCACGCACGCCCGGCCTTGGATCGACGCAACACAGATGAAAGGGAGAGCGGCATGAAAAGTAAGACACTGCTGGCCGTGGCCGTGATGATGGCGGCTACGGCGTCGGCTTGGGCGCAGCCTGAAACGAAGATGGACGTCTCGCAGGCCCCCGGGCAGATGAAGGCGACGAGCACATCCAAGGTGACCGCCAAGATCGCCAAGATCGATGCATCGACACGAACGGTTTCACTGAAGAAGAAAGACGGCAAGGTGGTGGACCTGGTGGTCGGCGAGGAAGCCCGGAACTTTGACCAGTTAAAGGTCGGCGACACCGTTACTGTCGAGTACCAGGAAGCCCTGAGCCTGAGCTTGCAAAAGGGCAGCGGGCCGCTTTCCATGCAAGAGCGCGAGATGTCCGACCGCTCGGCACCCGGCGCCAAGCCTGGTGGCACGGTGGGTCGGGAAGTGACGGCCACAGCTGACGTTGTCGCGGTGAACGCCACTGCCAGGACCGTTACCCTGAAGGGCCCAAAAGGACGTACGGTCGACCTGATGGTTGACGATCCGGAGCGACTCAAGAACATCAAGAAGGGCGATCGGGTCCAGGCGGTTTATACGGAAGCCCTGGCGGTGTCGGTGCAGCCGGCCGCCGGTAAATAGCATGACGGAAGACGGGCGGCAGTGTGGTTGGCGCAAGCCCGGCGATCTGTGGTCAGTAACGGCTACGCAATTTTCGCGGGACGGCAAGGTAGAACCATAAATACTTGAGGAGATAAAACATGATCGTTCGTAAATTGTCTGCGGCGGGCTTCGTTTCGATGGCGCTCGTTTTTGGCGCAGCGAGCGCGCAGCAGCCGCAACCCGCCAAGGAAACAGATGCAGCCCAGGTGCCGGCTGCGCCGCCGACCACCGCCCAGGCAAAGGCCCTGATCGACGAAAAGTTCAAGGCGGCCGACGCCAACCATGACGGGAAACTCAGCCGCGACGAAGCCCAGGCAGGCATGCCGGAGGTCTACAAGCGCTTTGACAAGATCGACGCCAGGAAGCGGGGCTACGTAACACAACGTCAGATCGGCGCGTACTGGCAGTCGAAGACCAAGGCACAGATGCAGAATGAAAATCCTGTCTGGAACTGAGTGATCGCCGCGCTCGCGGCATGCCCGGACACAGAACCGCTATAGCATCTCCGACGCACCGGTCTCCGCATGGAGACCGGTCGGCTTCGTTACCAACCGCTTGGCCGAGATGAGCCTGCCGTTGGAACGCCACAGTCAGTCCGAGCGCGAAGCGCGCTTCGGCTTTGAGCGAATCGTTAGCTTCCCGCCCGCTGACGCTCGGCTTGATAAGCCTTGATCTTTGGGAGTATCGCCAGGCGCCGCTCCAGACTCTCCGCTGTCCAGTACTGCTCGCGATCGTAGTACTCCATAACGGAAGGCACGGTCTCCGGGATAATGACCCAGGGTTGCTTTGAAGATGTGTAGATGTGAATATCCGGGGGGAGCAAATCTGGATTGTCCAGTGTGCCAACACGCACAAAGCGTAGTATCGGCCCGGACCCCGCATAGCTGCTCCACACAGCGACATGGCACTTTGGGCATCTAGCAATCATTTGCCCCTGTCCACTTGCCGACGGCGTATCGACAATCTCCGGCTCTCCAGACAAGAGCGAGACCCGGTCTGCTTCAATCATTGCATTGAGGGCAAATGAAGCTCCGGTCTCTCTCTGGCACCAGCGGCAGTGGCAGCAGTGTACAAACAGAGGTGGTGTTTCAATGCGATATCGGACGGATTGGCAGGCACAACCACCGTCTGCTGGAAAAAGCTTGCTCGATTTCACTTTGCTTTCCTCCGTCTGAAATTAATACGGATCGCGATCCGCATGGCAATTGCTATGGCTGACTACCGTTGCCGCACGGCTGTCAATGCTAACAAAACTGAACGACGCCTTTAGCGAATACTTAGGCCCGACTCCCTTCCCGTTCTGGGGCTGCCCAGGAGATGAGCCTGGCGCACTTTTCTTCGGCAGGTACGGCTGCGTCAAATCCCTGCAAGGCGATCAGACTCCGGTGAGAGACGCCTGTCGTTTACACAATTTTTACGCCACCGCCCGTGGTCTTGATACGTTCTTTACACGAATTTTTCTACCGTCCATTTATCCGCCCCCATGCCGGGTGATCCGCGAATCCGGCGGAGACCTCTCGGCGATCACCGGCCGCACCCGCGTATTGAGCGATTGCTGATCGCTCGCGTCAGCGTCAACCCCGGCGGGGCCTTCCTTGACCGCATGATCGCCATGGTGGGAGGTGCCGAACGTCCCGGAGCGTGCCCACTATCTGCGGATCTACATGGGCAACTTTGCGGCATAAGCTAGAAGCTGACCGCGCCACGCCACTTCATCACAGAACTGGGGGTGGGCTACAGACTAGATGGCCTGGACTGAAGTCATGGCCCCAAGCCAATAGGACATCGGTGACAGGGCTCAGGGATGGGTCCCTGCGGTTCGTCTTCGAGTTCGAACGGGCTCTCCAGTTTCGGGAAAATATCAACGGTCAGGAGGAGGAGTAATCGTGGATTCTCTTGCAAATAGCCGCGAATCGCCAACCGGCGCGCACCTGGAGCATTCCCGGGCAGCGCTCACCCTTGCTGCGCTGGGGGTCGTCTATGGTGACATCGGTACCAGCCCGCTGTATGCGGTCAAGGAAACGTTTAATCCTGCGCACGGCATCCCACTGTCCCCCGAAAACGTACTCGGCGGCATTTCCGCCATCCTCTGGGCGCTGATGATTGTCGTTTCGCTCAAGTACGTAATACTGATTATGCGGGCCAACAATCGGGGGGAGGGTGGCATCATGGCATTGCTTGCGCTTGCCTTGTCATCGGTGAAAAAGGTGGGGCGCTCCCCCGCGCCAGTCGTGCTCATTGGCCTGTTCGGCGCCGCGCTGTTCTACGGGGATGCCGTGCTGACGCCAGCCATCTCGGTCCTCTCCGCGGTCGAAGGACTCGAGGTGGGCACAACGGCGCTGAAGCCTTACGTCCTGCCGGTATCCATGGGCGTATTGATCGTGCTATTCCTGGGCCAGCGGCATGGTACCGCCAAGATCGGTGCGCTGTTCGGGCCTGTTACGGTCTTGTGGTTCCTCGCCCTGGCCGCCGCCGGCATCCACGGCATCGTCCAGCATCCTGCCATCCTCGGCGCACTCAATCCACTGCATGCATTCGGCTTCGTCACGCAGCACGGCTTCGCCTCGTTCGCGGTACTGGGAGCGGTGCTGCTTGCGTTCACGGGTGCCGAAGCACTCTATGCCGACATGGGGCATTTTGGCAGTGGCCCGATACGGCTGGCGTGGTTCGGATTGGTGTTTCCAGCGCTTGCGCTCAATTACCTGGGGCAGGGCGCGCTGCTCGCCGTCAATACGAAAGCGGTCGAAAATCCCTTCTATCTCCTTTATCCCTCCTGGGCACTGTATTCAATGGTGGCACTCGCCACCGCGGCAACCGTGATCGCTTCGCAGGCGACGATATCGGGGGCCTATTCGCTGACTAAGCAGGCAATCCAGCTGGGCTACCTGCCGCGCATGCAGGTCGTGCAAACATCGGAAAAAGCCATGGGGCAGATTTACGTCCCGGGCCTCAACGCCATACTGCTGGTGGCGGTCTTGGCTGCCGTGGTCGGCTTCGGCTCGTCTTCGAAACTGGCCTCGGCGTATGGCGTGGCGGTGACTGGGACCATGTTGGCAACGACCCTCCTCACCTTCTTTGTGGTCCACTACGGCTGGGGCTACACCCTGTCGCTAAGCCTCGTCGCCACTAGCTTCTTCGCGGCCGTAGACGTAGCGTTCCTCTCCTCGAGCCTATTGAAAGTGGCTGAGGGCGGCTGGTTCCCGCTGCTTGTCGGCACCGGGATGTTCGTCGTGATGCTGACATGGCTACGCGGCCGGCAGGTTTTGCTCGGACGCCTTCAAAGTAACGACATGCCGCTCAAATCATTCCTGGACTCGCTGTTCCGTGCACCTCCATCGCGCGTATCCGGGACAGCGGTATTCCTCGCAGCGACATCGGATGTCGTGCCCCACGCACTGATGCATAATCTTAACCACAACAAGGTGCTGCACGAGCGCATCCTGTTTCTTACCGCGAAGATGAAGGATGTGCCGTGGGTACCATCGGGCGAGAGTCTGGCCATCGAACCGCTCGGGCACGATTGTTATCGGATCACATTGAGCTTCGGCTTCATGAACCGGCCGGACGTCTCGCAAGCGTTGAACATGCTGCCCCGAGTATCAAACCTGGGATTCAACATGATGGAGACTTCGTTCTTCCTGAGCCGCGAGACAGTCATTCCGGTGGCGGGGATCGCCAGCGGGATGGCATTTTGGCAAGAGCGCCTCTTTGCCACAATGAGCAGGAATGCCGGCAACGCGGGCGAGTACTTCAACATACCGCCAAATCGCGTCATTGAAATCGGAACACAGATCCAGATCTAGATCTTGCCTTTGACACATGGGGCTGGCGCTGCATGTTCTGAATGAACGGTTCCCCACCAGCATTCGCGCAACGGGGGACTGGCCTGTCGTGGAATATCGGCTTTGCCATCGGCGGCATGATGCCGACCTTTGCATCGCTGTGCGACGACGTCACCAGATTCTCGGCCGTGGGCTCGCTAGAGCCGCCCGACATCACCTCCGGGCATCAGGGCTTCGCCGGGTTCCCAAGCACCGGTGGCGCCGGTGGTGGCAGCGGCGTTGCCACCGGTTCCAGTCCGGTGCTGCTTACGATCTCAGCCGCTGCCGGAGACGCCAGGAAGCTCACGAAGCGCGAGGTTGCGGTGGTTTGCCGGCCTGCAACCGTTCCGGCCGAAAAGAAGACTCGCTGCTGCAGTTCGTCCGGCAGCGGCCCGACATAATCCAGCTCCTTGAAGGGCAGCAGTTCGCTGACCTGCTGGAAGCCGATTTCCGCATCGCCGCGCGCCACGACCGTGCCGACCCGCTCACTGTAGATCTTGCGGGCCTTGTCCTTGATCTCGTCCGCGACGCCCAGCCGGGGAAACAGCTCGTTGGCCAGGTAGGTGCCGCTGGCGCTGGCGGAATAGGCGATCGACCTGGCGTTGAGCAGGGTCTGCCTTACCGCTTCGGTGGTGCTGATATCCGGCTTGGGCGTGCCCTTGCGCACCGACATGCCGATCAGCGAGCGCGCCAGGTCGACCCGGCTGCCCGCCGCCACCTTGCCTTCGGCTACCAGCTTGTCGAGCCCCGAGTCCGCCAGGATCACCACATCGAAGGTCTCGCCGCGCGCCAGCCGGCTCGGAATCGAATCGGGCGCATTGCCCATCGAGGCCCCGTACGCGGTGATGACATGGTCCTGCGTGGCGGCCTCGTATAGCGGCACGAGCTTCTGGTAGGCAGCGGTAAAGCCGCCCGAAGTGATGACACGGATCTCGTCAGCAAAGGCCGGCCCGGACAGCCAGACGAGCAGGACCAGCACGCAGTGCCTGGCCGCGGTGGTGGTGGACTTCATGTTGTCTCCTTGATGGACGGCTGCGGATCGCGCCGATCAGTCTTCTTTCATGTTGGCGGCACGCGCGATCGGGCCCAGGCGGGCTTTTTCGCCTGCCAGGAACTTGGCGAAGTCGGCCCGCGTTCCGCCCATGGGCTGGATCCCTTGCGGGATCAGCCTGGCGCGAAGTTCAGCCGACTTGAGGGCGACGTCGATTGCCTTGTTCATCTTGTCGAGAATTGCGTCGGGCGTACCGCGCGGTGCGAAGACTCCGGACCAGTGGCCGATGAAGACGCCGGGATAGCCAAGTTCCGTGGTGGTCGGCACGTCCGGCATCGCGGCTATGCGCGTATTCCATGTCGAGGCGATGGCGCGCAGTTTTCCGCCCTTCACCTGCGGCAGCACCACGACGCTGGCCTCCGACGTCGCGTCTACCTGCTTGCCGACGACGGCGACCATGCCTTCCGATCCGCTCTTGTAGGGGATGATCTCGAGCCGGGCCCCGGTCGCCAGCTTCAGCATCTCGGCGACGAAGTGCGGCGTGCTGCCAGTGCCGGCCGTAGCAAAGTTCAGGCTCTTGCCGGTCTTTCCAAGCGCGACCAGGCCCTTGAGGTCCTTTATTGGCGAGTCGGCCGGCACCACGATGACGGAGGGACTGACCGCCAGCATGGCAACTGGCACCAGGTCCTGCTCCTTGTACGGCAAGCGAGCCTTGATCATGGCATTGGTGATCACGCCGGCTGCCGGCGCCAGGAAGGTATAGCCGTCCGGAGCAGACTTGGCGACATAGTCGGCACCGAGGACCGAACCGGCGCCGGGCTTGTTTTCCACGATGATGGGCTGGCCCAGTTGTCTGGATGCCACGTCCGCCACGGCGCGCGCGACCAGGTCGTTGGCACCGCCGGGACCAAACGGTACGACGAATTTCACCGGCTTTGCCGGCCAGGTTTCGGCGAAGGCGCTCAGGGTGCAGGCGGCCAGCGTCAGGGCGGTCGCGAGGTAGCGAACTGCAGTCTTCAAGGTAGGTCTCCAGGATCTAAATTTGGCGTGCGCTTGGCGGCACGGCAGGCGTCCCGGTCAGGCATTGCAAGGGTATTGCGGGCGGACTATTCTGTGAATTGCAACTTTCGAAAGATTCCATGCATGGCACGCATCAATTTTGGCCTTGAAGACCTGCAGGCCTTCGTCGCGACGGCGGAAAAAGGCAGCTTCCGCATGGCCGCGGAAGCGCTGCACATCTCGCAGCCAGCGCTCAGCCGGCGCATCGAGAAGCTGGAAACGACGCTCGGTTCTCGCCTGCTGGAGCGGACCACGCGCCGCGTGGAGATCACCCAGCCCGGACGGCAGTTTCTACAGGAGGCCCGCGCCGCCCTGGATATCCTGGACAGCGCGGTACTGCGGTTTGGCGACGAGGTTGCGCTGCAGCGCGGACTGGTCACCGTTGCCGCGATACCGTCGGCGGCGCTGCATTTCCTTCCCGACGCCATCCACCGCTTTGCCGGCCAGCATCCGGGCGTGCGCGTGCGCGTGATCGACGAGAACGCGAATGCCGTACTGGCCAGCGTGATGTCGGGAGAGTCCGATTTCGGGCTGAATTTCATCGGCGCCCAGGAGCCCAACATTGAATTCCGCGCCATCCGCGCCGAGCCTTACCGGCTGGCATTGCGACGGGACCACCCGTGGGCCGGGCGGGATTGCATTGCCTGGGAGGAACTGGCGGGCCAAAGGATGGTGAGCGTGTCCAAGCAAAGCGGCAATCGCGCCTTGATCGAAAACGCCATCGCCCACCTCAGGCAGCGCCCCACCATTCACTACGAAGCCAACCACGTGGTCGGCGTGCTGGCGCTGGTCGAGGCCGGGGTGGGGATCGCCGTACTGCCTGGCATGGCCCTGCCGCGCGATCATCCCCGGCTTTGCAGCATCCCGCTGGTCGAACCTTCCGTGGATCGGGTCCTGGCGCTGATACGGCGCCGCGACAAGCCATTGCAGCCTGCCGCGACGGCGTTGTATGAAACCCTGGCAGCAGGCGCCATGGCGTCTGCTTGACGCAGCCCGGGGAAGGTTATGCCGGCGCGCGGTCGGGATGGGTTACGCGAGCGGAGCCACCGTAGCCCCCTGGACGCCGTGCGTTTGCAGGGCGTGCGCCACGGCACCGGATTTCTTCATATCCTCGACGAAGCGTGCCAGGAAGGATGCTGCCTTCTCCCCGCGCGATGTGGGTATTCCCATGGCCTGACGAATGACCATGAAGCGCTGGCCCAGCAGGCGCAGGCCCGGCACACCGTGGATGTCGGACTCGAGCTGCTGCCTGACGCCCGCGGCCACGTCGTACTGGCCCTTCAGGAAGGTCTTTACAACGGTCGGTGAGGTAGGTGCGCGAACGATCTCGGCCTGCTGCAGTTCGCGGGTCAGGTAGAGATCGTAGGCGCTGCCCTTGCCGACTACGACGCGGGTACCGGCGCGGTCCACATCGGTGTTGTCCGTTACCGGCGAATCCTCGCGGACGAGGTAACAGCCTTCGATCAGGACGTACGGTGCGGTGAACGCGATGCGCGCGCCGCGCTTGGGATCGATCGCAAAGAAGCCGACATCGGCTGCCTCGGCCGCCACAATATCGACGGAACGGCCGGCCGTGTCCACGACAACGAGCTCGAGGGGGACGCCCAGGCGCGCCGCGAGCGCCGTGGCCAGGTCGACGGAGACGCCGCCGGCGCTGCCGTTTGCCAACCGATGGGCGAGGATCGGATTGCCCAGGTTGATGGAGGCGCGTAGCGCGCCGGCGGGGGCGAAAGCCTGGACGAGGTCTGGGTCTGTGGTCATTGTCAGTGACGGATCACTCGGATTTAAGAATGCCGCGGATATTGGCCAGAGCCGTGAGCGTATGCTCGAGGTGATCGTGCATCGCGGCGGACGCGTCCGCGTTGCGGCCCTGTTCGAGCAGGTCCAGCAAGTGCAGGTGTTGCCGCGCGTGTTCTTCGTACCGCGTGCGTTCCCGCATGGAGCGGTAGGACAAGAGCCGGCGTACACGGTTGACGCGACGTATCGTGTCGATGAAGAAGGGGTTGCCGGAACCTTCGACCAGTGACTCGTGGAAGCGGACCCCGCGGTCGTGCAGTTGGTCCGCGCTGTCGGTCTTGATGCCACCGTCCAGAAGATGATGTTCGGCAGCACGCAGCCGCGCGATGGTCTGCGCGTCAAGGCGATAGCCAGGCTCCAGCAGCGCAGCCGGCTCCAGCGCCAGGCGCATGCGGTAGGACTGCAGTAGCGAGTCGGGCGTCGTGAGCATGGCCGAGAAGGCCCAGCCGTAGCCCGGCTTGCGTTCGCCCCAGCCCTCCTGCGTGATGCGCGTCAGCACCGTGTTGAGCTGTGTGGCGGTGAGCCCGTATCGCAGCCGGATAGTCTGCTCCGGGACTTCCGTGGCGAGCGAGCCGTTGAGCAGGTCTTCGGCGATCTGGAAATACGCGTCGCCGACGACGTCCGGCTCGGCAAGGCCGAGTTCCTCGGCAACTTCGGCGGCGGGTTTCATGACTGGCTGGGCCAGGAAGAATCCCCGATTCTTCTCGCGCCTGACCAGGCCCTTGTCATGCAGGATGGCGAGCGCCTCGTTGACCGGGGTGCGCGAGACGCGCAGCTTGTCGGCAAGCATCTGCGCGCGCAGGTGCGCGCCGACGGGCAACTGCTCGTTCTGGATGAACTCGACGATCTGGGTAGCGATGGATCTGTCCTGGGCCATGGTGTCAAGCGGATGCTGCGCCGGGATGGTCAGGGGGCCGCCAAGTCTTCCCCATGCCGCGCCAGCGCCTTGTGCAGAATCGAAGGAATCACGCCGCCGCGCCGCAACAGGTCGACTTCAAGCCGGGTCTCGACGGCGGCGGTGGCATCGAATGCTTCCACCGTCCGGTCTTTGCGCACGATCCGCACCGGTATCCTGCAGCGCGGCGCCAGTGCTGCCGCGTCGGCCTCGACGTGGACCACGTCGCCGGGCCGGAGCGCCAGCGTCTGCGGGTTCACCCCAGCCGGCATGCGCAGCGGCAGGATACCCATGCCGATCAGGTTGGAACGGTGGATTCGCTCGAAGCTTACCGCAATCACGGCGCGGATCCCCAGCAGCCGCTGCCCCTTGGCCGCCCAGTCGCGCGAAGAGCCGGTGCCGTATCGCTCGCCGGCAAGCAGCACCACGGACTGCCCTTCGTCGCGATACCGCTGCGCCACCTCGTGGATGGGCGCGATGTCGCCGCTCGGTACGTGCACGGTATGTGCCGTGGGCGCATCGGGATGCAGCAGGTTCACCAGCGTCTTGTTGTAGAACGCCGCGCGCATCATCACTTCCCAGTTGCCGCGCCGCGAGGCAAAGACGTTGAGGTCGTTCCGGTCGTCGCCCCGGCTGACAAGGAAGTCGGCCACGAAACTGTCTTTCGGAATGGCGCTGGCCGGAGAGATATGGTCCGTCGTGATGTCGTCGCCGAGGACCAGCAGCGGCCAGGCGTCGTACTCGCCCAGCTGCGAACCCTGGTCCAGCGCGGCGAACGGCGGGCGCCGCAGCGCGGTTGAACGAGGATTCCATGGGTAGCGCGCTGCATCGGCCGAGGGCAGGGCAGCCCAGACCGGGTTCCGCGACGCCACGGCAAAGGCGCGCGGGTAGTCGGCTGGGTCCGCGCCGGCGGCCAGGGCCGCAGCCACCTCATCGCGCGTGGGCCAGAGCTCCTTCAGGAAGACCGGGGTCCCGTCTGGCGCGATTTGCACCGGCTCTCGGCTCAGGTCGCGCTCGGCATCGCCGGCCAGCGCAAATGCCACCACTAGCGGTGGCGACATGATGAACCCAAGATTCAGGTCCGGATGGATGCGGCCCGGAAAGTTGCGGTTGCCGGACAGCATGGCCACCGGCCGCGCCGCACCGGCCTCGGCGGCATCGCGGATGGCGGGCGTCAGCGGCCCGGAATTGCCGATGCAGGTCGTGCAGCCAAAGCCGACGATATCGAAGCCGACGGCCGACAGGTCGCGCGTCAGCCCGCTGCGCGCCAGGTAGTCGGCGGCCGCCGGCGACCCGGGGGCGAGCGAGGTCTTGATCCACGGCGCCACGGTCAGGCCGCGGGCGCGCGCCTTGCGGGCGACGATGCCGGCAGCCATCAGCAGCGCTGGATCCGACGTGTTGGTGCAGCTGGTGATCGCGGCAATCGCGACGGGATAGCGCGGCATGCCTTTGATCCGACGCTGCGGCTCGAAGGGGAACCGCGCCAGGGCTGCGGCAGTGTCGGCGTAGGACAGCAGATCCTGGGGGCGGCGCGGGCCGGCCACGTGCATGCCGATAGTGGCCAGGTCAATCTCGATGGTGCGCGTGTAGCGGGGGACGTTGTCGGGGTCGAGCCACAAGCCGGCGTGTTTTGCATAGTCGCCGACCAGCGCAACCTGGGCCGGGCTACGGCCGGTGGCGCGCAGGTAGTCGAGCGTCTGTCCGTCGATCGGGAAGAAGCCGGTGGTGGCGCCGTACTCGGGCGCCATGTTGGCCACGACGGAACGCTCGCCCGCCGTCAGCGTGGCGACGCCGCGCCCGCAATACTCGACGAATTCCCCCGAGACGCCGATGGCGCGCAGCCGCTGCGTCACGGTCAGCGCCAGGTCGGTGGCCAGCACGCCGGGCTGCAGGGCGTTGGTCAGGTGTACCCCGATGACATCGGGGATCCGCTGCATGACCGGCATGCCGAACATCACGGTCTGCGCCTCCAGCCCGCCGACACCCCAGCCCAGCACGCCGATGCCGTTGATCATCGGCGTGTGGCTGTCCGTTCCGATCAGGGTATCGGGCACGGCCCACACCGCGCCATCACGCTGCTGCGTGGTCACCACCGTGGCGAGTTGCTCCAGGTTGATCGTATGCATGATGCCCGTGCCCGGCGGATGGATGCGCACGCCCTTGAGCGCCTTCGATGCCCAGCGCAGGAAGCTGTAGCGCTCGGCGTTGCGCTGTGCCTCGAGCTTGAGGTTGTGTTCCGCCGCGCCAGGCCGCGCGAACGCATCGACCGCCAGCGAATGATCGACCGACGAATCGACGGGCAACACCGGGTTAAGCGCGTTAGGGTCGGCGCCGGCCTCGGCCAGCGCGTCGCGCATGGCGGCGATATCGACCAGCGCGGGTGTGCTCGTGGTGTCGTGCATCAGGACGCGGCCGGGCTGGAATGCGATTTCCGCTTCGCTCGTGCCGGTCTCGAGCCACGCCTCGATGGCCGACATCGCCTCGGTCCGTTCCGCGTCCTCCATGTTGCGCGCCACGTTCTCCAGCAGCAGGCGCAGCACCACCGGCAACCGCGCCAGAGACGCACCGAACATGCCAGGCAGGTCGACGAAGCGGTAGGTGATGTCGCCAGCGTGAAACTGGCCTGCCAGCGGAGTCATGGGGCGGCGGTAGGTGTTTTCCATGACTGTACTTTGCATTGGTTTACGCAAAAATGCAATCAAGTGGAAACCCGCATCGCCCATGGAAACAAGGAGACAACCCGTGAACTCGCCCATTTTGTGTCCCGAACCAACGCCCGATCCGGGCCGACGCCGCTTGCTAGGCGGTGCGGTCGCGGCCACCGCCGCCACCGCCGTCTTCGGGCTCGGGCTTCCCACCCCCGCGCAGGGGGCGGCTGCATCCACGGCAGCGCCGGGACACAAGGTCAAATCGAAAGGAACCAGCATGACCGCCAGGTACGCCTATGTAGGATCAAGAACCACCCGGGAGCGCAACGCACGTGGCGAGGGCATCAGCGTGTTCCGGATCGACGCGGAATCGGGCGCGCTGCAACTGACCCAGCTCGTCAAGGAACTGGTGAACCCGTCGTTCCTGGCGCTGAGTGCCAATGGCGAGCGCCTGTACACGGTGCACGGCGACCTCAGCGAGATCAGCGCCTTGGCCGTCGACAAGGGCACGGGCAAGCTGGAATTCATCAACCGCCAGAGCACGCAGGGCAAGAATCCCGTGCACCTGGCGATCGATCCCAGTGGCAAGTACATCGTGGTCTCGAACCATATCGGCGCAAGCCTGGCCGTGCTGCCGCTGCAGGGCGATGGTTCGCTGGGCGAGTTAACCCAACTCGTGCAGCTGGAAGGCCCGATCGGCCCGCATCGCGTGGAGCAGAAGCAGGCCAAGCCCCACTTCAACCCGTTCGACCCGAGCGGCCAGTTCGTGGTGGTGCCAGACAAGGGGCTGGACCGCACGTTCTCGTTCCGTTTCGCCGACGGCAAGCTCACCCCCGCAACGCCAGGCTTCGTGGCAGCGCGCGAAGCCTCGGGGCCGCGCCATCTGGCCTTCCACCCGAACGGCAAGTTCGGCTACGTCATCAACGAACTTGATTCGACGGTCACCGCCTATGCCTACGAAAGCGGGTCCGGCGCATTGAAGCCGCTGCAGATCGTGTCGAGCCTGCCCGAGACGTACACGGGCAACAGCCGCGCATCGGAAATCGAGGTCGATCCCGCGGGTCGCTTCGTGTATGCCTCCAACCGTGGCCACGACAGCATCGCGGTGTTCCGGATCGATCCGGCCAGCGGCCATCTGCGCTTTGTTGAAGCGGTCCCGTCGCAAGGCAAGACCCCACGTTTTTTCGCAACTGCGCCAGGCGGCCGCCATATGTACGTGCTGAACGAGGACAGCGACTCGATCGTCGCGATGCAAATCGATCCGGCCAGCGGCCGGCTCAAGCCGACCGGTTTCAGCGTGCAATCCGGCAGCCCGGTCTGCATGGTCTTCTCCGCCTGAGCGGCACGTGCTCGGCATGCCATACACATTCTGAAATCGACTGGGAGAACACCCATGAACCGAAACCGATACGTCCCGATGTTCCGCTGCATCGCCATGGCATGCATCACGATTGCTTCCGGGGCCGCTGTGGCACAGGCAGGCAGCTATCCATCCCGACCGATCACGATCGTGGTGCCATTCTCGGCTGGCGGGGGCGTCGACGCGATGGCGCGCGTGCTTGCAGAAAAGCTGCGCACGACCCTGGGCCAGTCCGTGGTCATTGAGAACAAGGGCGGGGGCAGCGGGATGATCGGCGCCCAGGCCGTGGTCAAGGCGCCGGCGGATGGCTACACGCTGCTCATGGGATCCGCCGGCGAAACGGCGATCAACCCTTACGTGTTCAAGAACCGCATGCAATATGCCCCGCAGACCGATCTGGTGCCGATCAGCCTGGTGGTCAAGGTGCCCAACGTAGTCGTGGTCAATCCCGCGCTGCCCTACAAGACGGTCGACCAACTGGTGGCCTACGCGAAGGCGAATCCCGGCAAGGTGCGCTATGGCACGAGTGGTGTCGGCAATCCCCAGCATCTGTCCGGCGAACTGATGGCGCACCAGGCCGGCATCCAGCTCACCCATGTGCCGTATCGCGGTGCGTCCAACCAGTTGCTCGATGTGATCGGCGGCAACATCGAGATGACCTTCGTCAGCCTCGCGGGCGCCCGGCAGTTCATCCGGGACGGCAAGGTCCGCGCCATCGGCATCACATCGCAAGGCAAGAGCGTACTGGCGCCCGACATCCCGGCAATCTCCGATTCAGCCACCCTCAAGGGCTACTCGCTCGAAAACTGGTTCGGCCTGTTTGCGCCCAAGGGCACGCCCGCGCCGGTCATCGCCCGCCTGAACGGGGCTGTCGTGGATGCGCTCAAGGATCCCGGCCTGTCCACACGGCTCAGGGAACTGGGCGGCAATCCGACGCCAATGTCGCCCGACCAGTTCGCGGCCTTTATCAAACAGGACGCTGCCCGGTTCGCGAAGATCGTCGAGGACGCAAAAATCACCCCTGAAAACTGAGCGGTATGACGCAGGGCCGGCCGGCGACGGCGCCGTGACGGTGGTGGACAGTTCGATACATCAGTTCCGTGAACAATACGAGGCGTTATGGACCGCGAAGGTGTGGCTGGACACGCAAGCCGGGTCGGATGTGGCAATTGCGGGATTCCTTGACCATGGCAGCCTCTACCACATGAGACATTAGCTTCTCGACAGCTTGGGGAATTGACTGCGGATCACTATCCTCTATGAGAGTACAGGTCAGAGGCAAGCTATGCGGCAACCTAAGATTGTCCTGGTGGGCGCCGGACTCGTCGGCGGTTCAGCTGCGCTATTTACCGCTCTGGCCGTTCCGAGCGCTGAAATCATCATCATTGATGTTGCCCGAGTCCGGGCAGAAGGGCAGGTGCTCGACCTCGCTCACGCCGCGGCATTCTGGGGGCATAACCGTTTCCGTCCAGGCGACTATGAAGACGCCCGCGACGCGGACATTGTCGTGATTACCGCCGGCGCAGGCGTGAAGCCGGGGCAGACACGACTGGACCTAGCCCGCACCAATGCCGAGATCGCGCTCGAGATTGTCGAGCAGATAGCACCTCTGGCGCCCGATGCGATTTACGTGATCGCCACCAATCCGTGTGACGTGCTGGCCGGCGTCGTGCATGACCGTTTGCGCTGCGGGCGGGAACGGGTAATCAGCACCGGCACCTCCCTCGATACAGGGCGCCTGCGCTCGCTGCTATCCGAGCGGCTCGGCGTCGTGGCGCCCGCTATTCACGCCCACGTTCTTGGGGAACACGGTGAATCCGCCGTGATCGCGTGGTCCAGTGCGACGGTTTCCGGCATGCCGCTCGAAACCTTCCTGGAGAGAAGCGGCAAGGAGTTGGGGCCCGCAAGCCGCGACCTGATCCTGCGCTCCGTCCATGAGGCTGCCAAGCTGATCAAGGAAGGAAAGGGCGCCACCCACTACGGTATTGCGAGTGCCATCGGGCGGATTTCCCAGGCCCTCGTGCATAACACCGATCTCATTCTGACAGTCGCCACCGTGCATGCCGAAGTCGAAGGCGTGCCCGACGTGTGTCTGTCGCTGCCGATGGTTGTCAACGGTGCCGGTGCCAGGCTACTTGCTTACCCGGAACTAGATAACGGTGAACGCGAGGCCCTGCAGCGCAGCGCGTGCATCGTCAAGGAAGCAACCGACAGCGTACTTCGCGGCTAGTAGGCGGAGTCCACGCTTTTCGGACCAGGTAGAACCGCCGCAAAAGCGGCAGGAGGTTCATCATGGCTGGATTGCACGCCAAGACTTCAGCGTCTGCAGGCACATCCACGTCGACGCCACCGATCGGGCATCTCGGCAACCTCTGGAAGTATCTCGTCCCCGTGGGCCTCGGCATCGTCCTGTGGTTCCTGCCGCCGCCGGCAGGCCTGGAGGTGAAGGCATGGCACATGTTCGCCGTATTTGTCGCCACCATTGCTGGCATCATGACGGCTCCGCTGCCGATGTCGGCGGTGGCAATCATCGGGTCCACCGTGGGTGTGCTGGTGGGTGTCGTGTCGTTTGCGGACGTGACCAAGTCCACGGGCACGGACCTCGTCTGGCTGGTCATGCTCGCCTTCTTCATCTCGCGCGGCGTGATCAAGACGGGACTGGGGCGTCGCATCGCGCTGCTGTTCATGCGACTGTTAGGCAAGCGCACGGTTGGCCTTGGCTATGGATTGGCGCTCACTGAACTCATTATCTCGCCCGCCATGCCCAGCATCACGGCGCGCGCGGGCGGCGTGATGCTGCCGATCACAAAGGCCATATCGGAAGTCCTGGGCAGTCATGCCGATAACCCGGAAACCCGCGGCAAGGTGGGGCGCTACCTGATCTTGTGCGCCTTCCATGCGAACATCATTACCGCCGGCATGTTCATCACGGCGATGGCGGGCAACCCCCTTGCGGTGAAACTCGCGGCGGACCAGGGCGTCTCGATCAGCTGGCTCGAATGGGCGGTGGCAGCGTCGGTGCCCGGCTTGCTCTGCCTGGCCATCATTCCGCTAGCCATGCTCTGGATCGTCCCGCCGGAAGTTCGCCAGACACCCGATGCGACGGCCCTGGCGCAGCGCGAACTCACGGCGTTGGGCCCGATCTCCGCCAAGGAAATCATCATGGCGGTCATCTTCGTCGGCTTGCTGGTGCTCTGGGTGTTCGGTGAGGACCTGAAGATCAGTGCCACCCTCGCGGCCGCGCTCGGCGTGTCGGTGCTGTTCATTACCGGCGTGCTGACCTGGCAGGACGCGCTCAACGAGAAGTCGGCCTGGGACACCATGATCTGGATCGGCCTGCTGATCATGCTGGCGTCCAAGCTCAATGAATACGGCATGGTTTCCTGGTTCGGCAAGGAATTCGGCGCCCATCTCGAGGGCTATCACCGCTTGGCCGTGTACATGTTGGTGGCGGCGATCTACTGCTACATCCATTATTTCTTCGCAAGCGCCACGGCCCACATCAGCGCGCTGTTCCCGTTGTCCATGGCGCTGATGGTCGCCGCCGGCATTCCGCCGTTCACCGCCGCGGTGGCGCTTGGCATCCTGAGCAATATCAACGGTTGTCTGACCCAGTATGGCATCGGCTCCGGCCCGGTCATGTTTGGCGCCGGATATGTCACGCAGGGAGAGTGGTGGAAAGCGGGCTTCCTGATGAGCCTCATTTACATGGTCGTCTGGCTCGTGGTCGGACCGCTCTGGTGGCAGTTATTGGGGCATGTCTGAAGCACGGATCGCTTTGTCAATCGAAGCGGATCTCATCACGCTGGCTTTTCAGAGCAGCGACGCTGACGAGGGAATGCGAGCGTTTATCGACAAGCAAAAGCAGGTGTTTAAGGATAAGTAGAAGGGGGCCTTCCGATATTTCCCGGCCGGGCCGCAACGAATTTGCAGATCTCGTTAGCCTTGGAAAGAGGGAGCACCAACCATGCCAATTGCGGCTCCGGTGGACGCCAACAGCGCTGACAGGCAAAGCTCGGTTTTGGATGTCATCGACCGCGTTTCCGAAATGCTGTTCGGCTTGTTCATGGCGCTGACGTTCGTCGGCGCCGTGCACTCCGCCACCGCAGGCCCGGATGCCGGCCAAACCATGCTGCGCACGGCGCTCGGCTGCAATCTCGCGTGGGGGCTGGTCGACGCGATCATGTTCCTGGTGCGGACGATCGCGGGCCGCGGCATGCGCGCCAAGCTCGCCCAGACCGTGCGGCAGGCCCCGGACGGGGCCGCCGGTATTGCCGCCATCCGCGACGCACTGCCACCCACCATGAATGCCATCGCAACGGATGCCGACCTGGACCCGATCCGCACCCGGCTGGCGTCGGGGGCATGCCTGTCCGACCGCGTGGGCCTCAATCTCGCGGACTACCTTGGCGCCGTGCGCATCTTTTTCATCGTTGTCCTGTCGACCTTTCCCGTCGCGCTGCCCTTCGTCGTCTTAGACGATCTCCACCTGGCGCTGGTGGTCTCCCGCGTGCTGACGCTGATCATGCTGTTCGGCGGTGGCATGGCACTGGGGCACTACGCGGGCTTCAGCCCCTTGCTGGCCGGCCTCGGCATGACGGCGCTCGGCGTTGCCGTGACCATGGCCGTGATCGCGCTGGGTGGCTGACATGCGCGCCCATCTTGCCGCCGCCGGGCTCTGCTGCGCAGTTACCTGCGCCCACGCGCAGGTGACTGCGGGCACCGCGCCCCACACCCCGCCGGCCGAGGAGGCTCCCGCCTGGAGTTTCCTGTTGTCGGGATACTGGAACATGCCGCGTTCGGACTCGGACTATGGCTCCGGCATCGTCACGGCCGACCACAATGGCAAGCTCCATCTTGAAGCGAGAATCAACTACGAAGCACGCCACTCGCAGTCCGCCTTCGTGGGGTGGTCGTTCTCCGGCGGCGAGACGATCAAGGTCAAGGCCACGCCGATCATCGGCTTTGTCACCGGCGGCGCCCACGGGCCCATTCCCGGCGTAGAGGCGAGCGTCGCCATTGGTAAGTTGGACTATTACATCGAAGCGGAGTACCTGGGCGGGACGGGGGACACATCGGCCTATACCTACACCTGGAGCGAACTGGGTTTTCGCCCCGTCGAATGGTTGCGACTGGGTGTTGTCGCGCAGCACACGCGCATTTATGGCGGCGACCGCGAGTTCCAGCGTGGCGGCTTCGTGCAACTGACATACAAGAAGTACACCGGTAGCGTGTACTGGTTCAATCCGACGTCGCCAGAGCAGGTGGTCATTGCTTCGCTTGCCATCGCGTTCTAGACGGGGTAGTCATTCTTTTTGGGGTCATCGTACTTTTCCATGCAAAGAATGGGCGTAGTCGTTGGCGAATCGCCGTGTCGCGAGATTTCATTGCCCCAGCGTCATCCCGAAGAGATGCCAAAGTGGCCACAGCCCCGGGGTGGTGATGCGCTTTTGCGCTGCCGCTCACCGGCTTGTCGCAGTGTCGGGCATATGGGTCGCGGCCTGATCGAGCACCACTTCCGGCTCGTCGGCCTCAATGTCCGACTCGTCATCAAGCCTGCGGCGCATCCGCTCCATATCGAGGTCGCCTGTCCATTTCGCCACCACCACCGTGGCCACGCCGTTGCCGATCAGGTTGGTCAGCGCGCGCGCCTCTGACATGAAGCGGTCAATGCCGAGGATCAGGGCCAACCCCGCCACCGGAACATGCCCCACTGCCGAAAGCGTGGCCGCCAGCACGATGAAGCCACTCCCCGTGACGCCGGCGGCGCCCTTGGAGGTCAGCAGCAGCACGGCGAGCAAAGTGAGTTGCTGCATCAGGCTCATGTCGGTGTTGGTGGCCTGGGCGATGAACACCGCCGCCATGGTCAGGTAGATGGAGGTGCCATCCAGGTTGAAGGAGTAGCCCGTCGGGATCACCAGTCCGACGACGGACTTGCGCGCGCCCAGGTTCTCCAGCTTGGCCATCATCCGTGGCAACACGGATTCCGACGACGACGTGCCCAGCACGATCAGCAGTTCCTCCTTGATGTACTTGATGAACTTCCAGATCGAGAAGCCATGCAGCCGCGCGATGGTGCCCAGTACGACGAAGATGAAGAGCAGGCAGGTGGCGTAGAAGGTCGCCATCAGCTGCCCAAGCTGCAGCAGCGAGGCCACGCCGTACTTGCCGATGGTGAAAGCCATGGCGCCGAAGGCGCCAATCGGCGCGACTTTCATTATGTAGCCGACGATGGTGAACAGCACATGCGAGAACTTCTCGATAAAGTCGAACACCAGCGTGCCGCGACCGCCGAACCTGTGCAGCGCGAAACCGAACATCACCGCGAACAGCAGCACCTGGAGGATCTCGCCCTTGGCAAAGGCATCCACCACCGTGTTCGGGATCACGTGCAGCAGGAAATCGACCGTGCCTTGCATCTTGCCGGGCTCGGTGTAGGCAGCGATGCCCTTCGTGTCAAGGGTGGATACGTCGACGTTCATGCCGGCGCCGGGCTTGACGATGTTGATGATCAACAGGCCGACCAACAGTGCAATGCTGCTCACGACCTCAAAGTACAGCAGCGCCAGCCCGCCGGTCTTGCCGACCTTTTTCATGTCCTCCATGCCGGCAATGCCAACCACGACCGTGCAGAAGATGATCGGCGCGATGATCATCTTGATCAGCTTGATGAAGCCATCCCCCAACGGCTTCATCGCCTCGCCGGTCTGCGGCCAGAAATGGCCGAGAATGACGCCGATGACTATGGCGGTGATGACCTGGAAGTAGAGGGATCTGTAGAACGGCTTCGGGTGATCGTCTTTATCCATCATCGTCTCCATTGCAGGTTTCCCTGTTGGCATCGTATGCCCAGACGGGCCAATCGAGTGCGCATGCCTGAGCGGGCGGCGCGTTGGCATTAACCTTCGCCACCGCCATCATGTTTGGCGATGCAGCGAACGGTCGAGGACGATGTCAGTATAGGCACGGGGCGCACGACGCCAAGAAGGATGCGAGTAATGCGCGGGGGCTCGCTGCCGTGGCGGTCCGCGGATGCAGGCACTGCGCTGGATGACCTCAATGATGAGCTCCGGGGCATCACAGTGCCTGCAGGGGATTGGCGTGCCTGCACCTCCGACTTCATTTGACGGTGTACCCGCGTCCCTCAAGGCAGGCGGCGCGAGCATTGGCGAAGGCCTGTTGCTGTTGCTGCGACGCGGCCTGACCTTGCTGCGCAGTAGCGGCATTTTGCCTCCGGCTTTGCCCACGTCCGGCAACCGCACCGGCGGCTGCGCCGGCCCCAGCATCCCCCATGATTCCGCCCACGACTGCCCCTCGCGCCGCGCCGCGCGCCCCCGCGCCTGGGGTCGTTCCGGTTGCCGTAGTCGGTGGCTGGGCCGCCGGCGGCGCCTTGGCCGGATCGAATCCGCTTTGCTGGACCGCCCACGAATAGCAGGCGGCCTCGTCGCTCGTTTGCTTTTGCGGTGACTGCCCCTTTGCGGGGTACACAGCTTGCTGTGCGTTTACATCGGCAAGTAGCCCAATAGTCAACGCAAGTATGTACAACGATTGACGCGTCATTCTCATGCCCTCCTTTAATGCTTGAATAAAGCGATGTGCCTCCACCCGCGATTTGGCCAATCGAGGCAGCAACGTGACCCACGGCCGAATCAGCAAATGAGGGCATATTTCCCGTGCGCTACCTCCCTCCCGGAATTGCCGGCGTCTTCTGCGCCGGCGTCGGGTCAGCTACGATTCTGGCGCCGACGTCCTGCAGCAGCCGTTGGAAATCGGGCGACGAGAGGATGATCTTCCCAGCGGCGGCGCGCAGCCGATCGACAGCGTCGGCCGTGATGGAAAACGACGTGGGCAGTTCGTTCAGGTAGGCCAGTTCCGCCTTGTCCGTCAACTGGGCGAACGACACATCGATGGCATAGATTGTCGCGTCTGGCGTGCGTAACGCGGTGGCTATCGCAGCATCCTTGTTTTTGGCAAACGCGGAGGAATTCCGGACCTCGCGCATGGCTTGCCACCGCGACTGGCTGTCCTTCAACAGCTCGGTCGCCTCGTAGGAATAATGGTCGATCGGAACGCCAGAGGCTTTCACCAGGATACTCAGCGTGCCCGGTGGGGATTCCGATTTGTCCCATGCCGTCTTGGGTGTTGACAGTGAATTGACGACAAAGACCACGATCCTACGGATATGGTCGAGCGGCGATGGCTGGCCGACCAAATGCAGAGCTTCCATGAGTTCCAAGGAATCCAGCACGCTGCGCATGCCCAGGTTGTCTGAAACACCGCCATCCACGAAATGGAGGTAGGGCCGATTGATGCTGTCTCCGAACTCAGCCTCTTCTCGCAAATGGCGGGTTGCACGTGCAGCCGGCCGGGGCGGGTCCCTGGCATCGACAAATGGCTTGATCCAGGCGGGTGGTTCATAGCCGCAGGTGCCACCGTAGTTGTTGAGGGTAATGGGCGTAAGCACCACCGGTACTGCCGAAGATGCGGCAGCGGCACGGGAAAGCCGAATCGCATTCAGATCCGAGCAGAGCACGTCGAAGGTGGCCTGCGTAAAGGGCAGGCGGGCCCCAGTGGAGATGTCCGTGGCCGATGCGATGATCAATGGACCATTTCCACGATGGAGGTCGCCGAACGTCGCGCCATCGAACAAGATCTCGTCGTACAGGTCTGCAGCCAGCTCCGAGCGGCCCCAGCCGCTCGACCAAAGGGCAGGCCAGTAGGTCGGATTGAGCGTGCGCCATGTAATCGTGCCCTGCACGTCGCGCTTGAGGAAGCGTTGTTCGTAATCATCGAACAGCTTTTCGCCGTATAGGCCATAGGCGAGCGCCGTAAAGCTTCCGCCCGACACGCCGGTGATGACCCCGACATGGTCCAGCAAGCGAGATTTCTTGCCCGTCGGTCCGATGACTTCGGTATTGCGCAGGAATTCAAGGACGCCGTACGAGAATGCGGCAGCGCGTGTCCCACCGCCCGAGAAAGCCAGGATCACCAGGTTCTCGTTGTCCGTCGAGTACTGCGGGCGCGTAACAAAACGATAGCCGGCATTGGGGTCCGCGTGGACGATCGGCGGGTTTACCGGCCGGCTGGCGCAGCCGCCCAGCAGGAGCAACAACGCAAATATAAGCAATGCAGGCGTCGGCAATCGTGTCATGGATCCTCCGGATCCGCCCATGCATGCCTCGCTGTCACGAGCGAGTTGCAAAACCTGGCTGTCTGGAAATCGGCTTCTACCGCTAATTAGAATAGTCGGAAAGCCGGTATGACTGCCATGGCATACGCCAAATGGCGGCGCAGCCATGGAGAATTCGATGCGATTCGGAATGGGCGGAAGCCAGACCTCCTTGGCATCCCTCGGATAATCGGATCAGTATGTCCTTATCCGCACTCTGTAGGGCTGCCCCGGCTTTCCCACCGGTCTCGATCAGCGGGATCGCACCTTCCTTTTCCGCCAACTCCGGCAGTTCGGACATCGGGCCGCCGGCAGCCCTGGCGCAAAAAGATGGCGGTATGGGCGGCAATCAAGTCAATGTGCCAAGGCGAACCGTCTCATTGAAATCCGGCGACGGCAAGATTACAGATCTCGTTGTGGGGCCGGAGCCAGGAACTTTGAGCAATTAAAGGTCGGCGACACTGTCACGATCGAGTACAGGGAAGCGCTGACCATGAGCCTCAAGAAGGGCAGGGGAGCGCTTGCCATGCATGAGCGCGAGATCTCGGAGCGCGCTGCGCCGGGTGTAAAGCCGGGAGGTACGGTCGGCCGGGAAGTGACCGTCACGGCTGACGTCGTGGCCTTTGACACCGATCGGGCACCCGTCTATGCCACACAGTACTCTAATGTGTGCACTTTGCCCTGAACGTATCGATAAGATCGTCGCGCGCACGGTTTCTTTCCAGACCAGGTACGACTCGCCCCTGGCTCGTTGTAATCGGTCGTCCGGAGGCGGGCTGGTACGCTCGGCTGGATCTCGCGTTGAATTGCTCCAATAACTCCTGGCACTCCGCCGAATTGATATTGCCGGAGGCTACCGGCACGCGTGAGGGATGATAAGGACTATGTCCTTCCTGCACAGCCTCGCTGACAGCATCGGCTGCCGCAGCCGCACCGTCCTGGCGCTGCGCGTATGCAATGCAATTCAGGCCCAGCGAACCGCATACACCTATTACCGACACAATTGTCCGAATGTTGATCATGATGGCTCCCGGAGTCTTGGCTTCTACAGTGATGCCTATGGCTGCCGTCGCTCGCTGGACACAGGAGCAGGCAGCGTAGCAATCGCGCTATCCTGACTAACCGCGGCGCACACTGTGTGGCGCGAGCGAGGACCAGGTTTCGTGCTGCGATGTCCGCCGCGGCGCCTACCCCATGATGTTCACGCCACCATCGACGTAAAGCGTCTCGCCCGACAATCGGCGGGCATAGGGGGTGGCAAGGAAGGCGCAGGTATATCCGACATCCATGATGTCGACCAACTCGCCGAGCGGTGCGCGCTGCGCCGCGTCGGCAAGCATCAGGTCGAAGTCCTTCAGGCCGGATGCAGCCCGCGTCTTGAGCGGACCCGGCGATATCGCATGAACGCGAATTCCTTGAGACCCCAGTTCGTAAGCCAGGTAGCGCGAAACCGCTTCCAGTGCCGCTTTCACCGGTCCCATGACGTTATAGTTAGGCACGACCTTGTTGGCACCGTAATAACTCATCGTGAACATGGTTCCACCGTCCCGCATCAGCGGCGCAGCCAGGCGGGCCATCCGGACGAAGGAATGGCAGGAGACGTCCATGGCCTTGGCAAACCCTTCCGCGGAGCAGTTCAGCAGCCCTCCCTGCAGGTCGTCCTTCGGCGCCCAGGCCACCGAGTGCAGCAGGATATCGAGCTTTCCCCACTTGACCTCGATCTGCTTGAACAGCGCCGCCATCTCGGCCTCGTTGGAAACATCGAGCGGCAGGAAGATGGGTGCCTGAAGTTCCTGCGCCACCGGCTCCACATACTGCCGGGTCTTTTCGTTGGCATAGGTGATCGCAACCTCGGCGCCCAGCTCATGAAACGCCTTGGCACAACCATAGGCGATGGAATGCTCATTCGCGATCCCGCATACCAGCGCCTTGACGTTGGCCAGGATCGGTTGCATGGTCTGGACGGTCATCCGACTTCTCCCCAGAAATTGAATTTAGGCGCGGCCCATCGGCGCTCATTCAGCCGCCGTGCCGATGAATGCCTTGGTGTGCCGCGCAATCATCAGTTCCTCATCCGTCGGGATCACCCACACCGCCACCCGGCTCGATTCTGCGCTGATGCGCCTCGCACCGCTGCCATTGGCCTCCGCATCGACATCGATCCCGAGCCACGCTGCCTGGCGGCACACGCGTTCGCGGATCAAGGCAGCGTGCTCGCCAATCCCCGCGGTGAAGACAAGCGCGTCGAGACCCTGCGCTGCTGCGGCTAGCGAGCCAAGCTCGCGCCCGATGCGATAGATGAAAAGTTCAACGGCAAGGCGCGCGCGCGGATCGTCGCTGGCCAGCAGCACCCGCATATCACTCGAGACGCCGGAGACGCCGAGCAGGCCGGATTGCCGATAGATCAAGTCCTCGATGTCGTCCGCGCTCATGCCAAGCTGGCTGATCAGGTACAGGATCACTCCCGGGTCGAGGCTGCCGCAGCGCGTGCCCATCGGCAATCCGTCGACCGCGGTGAACCCCATGGTGCTGGCCACGCTGCGGCCGGCCACCAGTGCGCACATGCTGCTGCCATTGCCAAGGTGGGCCACCACGGTGCGGCCGGCCGCTGCCCTTGCGTCGGTCCCAGGCATGACGCTGGCAATGTACTCGTAGGAAAGCCCGTGGAAGCCATAGCGGCGGATGCCGCGTTCCGTCATCGACGCCGGTAGCGCAAAGGCTTGGGCGATTTCAGGCTGCGCCCGGTGGAAGGCGGTGTCGAAGCAGGCCACTTGCGGCAGCTCCGGCCGCTGTTCGGCGAGAATCCGGATTGGCTTGAGGTTGTGCGGCTGATGCAGTGGGGCCAGGGGGCAAAGCGCATCCAGCTCCGCCAGGAGTGGTTCGCTTACCCTTTCCGGCCGGGAAAAGCGTAGGCCGCCATGCACCACGCGATGTCCAACGCCCACCAGCGTATGGCCTTCTCCATGGCTCCTCAAAAAGTCCGCCAGAAAGGCAACGGCACCGCCGTGCCCAAGGTTGGTCCCATCGCCCCACTGCCGGGTTTCCACGCTGGTGCCCGAGGCATCCGCCGCGCGAAAGCTCGGCGACGTATAGAGCCCATCGATACTCCCGCGCAGGATCAGTTCGAGTGCGTCGCCCTTGGCATCGTAGGCGCAGTACTTCAGGCTCGAAGAACCGGCGTTCAGGACAAGGATTACGTCTGCCATGTCGTCACCCCTGTATCTGCCTGGATTCCCGGCGCGCCTTGGCCACCAGCACCGCCACCGCACATGACGCCAGGCGCGTCATGACAGCATCCGCGCGACTGGTCAGGATAATGGGCACCCGTGCCCCCAGCACGATGCCCGCAGCGTCGGCACCGGCCAGGAACGTCAGGCTCTTGGCCAGCATATTGCCGGCATCAAGGTCTGGTACCAGCAGCACGTTCGCGCGCCCGGCGACGGGTGAGTCGATCTTCTTGATGCGTGCGGCATCGAGGTTGATAGCGTTGTCCAGCGCAAGCGGGCCATCGACCACCGCGCCAGTAATCTGGTGCCGGTCAACCATCTTGCACAGCGCCGCAGCCTCCACGGTGGACGGTACCTTCGGATTGACCGTTTCCATGGCCGAGAGGATGGCGACGCGCACCTCCTTAACCTGGAGTGCGTGCGCCAGGTCAATGGCGTTCTGGAGGATATCCGCCTTTTCTTCCAGCGTCGGCGCGATGTTGACCGCGGCGTCGGTAATGATGAGCGCGTCCTCATGGCCTGGAACATCCATGACGAAGCAATGGCTGATCCGCCGCGCCGTGCGCAAGCCGCTTTCCCCCCTGACCACCGCCCCCATCAGTTCATCGGTGTGCAGGCTTCCCTTCATCAAGGCCTCAGCCTTGCCTTCGCGAACCAGCTGCACGGCGGCGGCGGAAGCGGCATGGCTGTGCTCGGTATCAATTATGGGATATTGGCTGATATCAATACCATTGGCCTGAGCGATCTCTTGGATACGACCGTGCGGCCCCACCAGGATCGGCGCAATCAGGCCCAGCCGCGCGGCCTCTACCGCGCCCTCCAGCGAACTCTGGTCGCACGGATGGACCACTGCCGTGGGCGTGGGGGGAAGGGACTTGCAGTAGCCGATCAGGCGCTCATACTTCTCATGCATGGCATTCACGGACTTTCTCCCGACAGGGCTGCACGGATACGCCGCAGCATCGCGGCTTGCTCGGCCGTCGGCGCGCTGCCAAGCAGCCGCTCGTCGTCCCTGAGCTTCTCGGCCAGTGCCTGAAGGCGCTCGCGATCGTTCTGGTCATGCAGCAGGACCGGCAGCGTCTCGAGCGCCTGTTCCGGCGCATACAGTGTGATGAGTTCCTGCTGGCCACGAACCCGGCGCCATGCCTCCGGGAGCAGTTCCGGCAGCAGTTCTGCGTAGTCCGTCATCAGCTCTTTGCGTAGCTCGAGCCTGGAGAGCGGCAATGGCTCGCCCTGACGCTTGAGCAGGCAGGCCACCCGGGCGATGGCTTCCGCGTAGCCGCCCTCCCGGATCGAAGCTAGCGCCGCCTTGACCTCCGGCAGCTCGCGCGGCTCAGTAACCGCCGGCCGGCCGGCATGCGATGTCTTGTCCTGCGGCAGGACTGACAACATGTTCGCGTACACGTTGAAGAAGGCGGCTTCCGTCATCGCATCGCGGACTGCACGATAGGCGTCGAGGCCGGCGCTGAGCATTTCCGCGCCGGCCTGCTCTCGCTGGCGCAGCGGATGGTCATCGTCCAGCGCCTGCCGGTTAGACTTGATCGCATTGGCAGCCGCACCTAGCCAGGCCATCCAGGGATTCAGATCGGAAAACGCCCAGTTCTGCATCCTTAGCGGATGGAACTCTCGCAGCATGCGTGCCGTCGTTTCGTTCGACATGGCTTGCACGTACGGCTGGGCGAACAGTTCATAGGCGCGCTGGTTGAATTCGGAGACAGCAGCAACGGCCTCGAACGGCCTCTCGTCGGCGCGCTCGAAGCGGTTGAGCCTTTGCGCGATCTCTTCGAGGGAATGCTCGCGGAATTTGACCTCGTACTCGACGCCATCGCCGGACTTCCGCTCATGGATCACCATGCCGTATAGACCCGGCGGCAACAACTCGATGCTCTGCAGCACGGAAACAATCTGCGCGTGCTCCTTCTGTGCGACCTTACCGGAAACGAAGATGCCGAGGTGGCCGACGTCCTGGTGCATCATCCCGACGATGACCTGCCCCCGGGCCTTGATTTCCTCGGTGCTTCCATAGACGTCCACCACCCAGTTGAATGCCTGTTGCGGCGGGGTGATGTTGTCACCCATTGAGGCAAACAACACGATGGGAGCCTTGATGTCGCGCAGATCGAAGCCCTTTCCGCCGGCATCCTTGACATCGCCGCTCCAGAGCTTGTTGCCCACGAAGAGGTTACGCGTGATCCATTCGATTTCTTCGCGGTTCATCAGATAATAGCCGCCCCACCAGTGCTCGAACTCTAAGAAGCGCGGCGGCTCGGTATCGGCCTTGCGGTACAGGTTGTAGTACTTGTCCCACAAGCTGTTGGCCGGATTCAGGTTCTCGAAATTCTGGACCAGCCAGGCACCATCGAACTTGCCGTCGCCGAGATCAGCCATCAGGGACGCCAGCCAAGTCCCGCCTAGCAGGCCGCCCGAGTAGCGCATCGGGTTGTCGCCTTCGCCCGCGCTCCAGGCACCGCCCCAGTAAGACATCGGCGCGCCGTTGATGACAATGGGACCAGTGTCGTCAGGATCCGACGCCGCGAGCATCATGGCGGCCCAGCCTCCCTGACAGTTGCCGACAATTGCCGGCTTCTGGCTGTCAGGATGCAACGCACGCACTTTCTTGATGAACTGCTGTTCCGCTTCACATACGTCCACAAGCGTTTGCCCGGGCTCCGGGTCGCGGAAGAAGATGACGAAATAGACGGGGTGGCCCGCGCGCAGTGCCACGCCGACTTGGGAGTCGTCCTTGAAGCCGCCAATGCCAGGTCCGTGCCCTGCACGCGGATCGATGATGACGTAAGGGCGACGGCGATTGTCGATCGAGACGCCCTTCGGCGGTTTGATCTTTAGGAGCGCATAGTTGACGGGCCGCGCGAAGCTGCGGCCATCCAGCACGGTCTCGTACTCAAAATGCAGAACCGGCTTGAGGCCCTGCACCGCATTCTCGACAAAGTTGTTGCCGCGCTGCCGTATCGTGTCCCAGAACAGGGTGGCACGCTGCATGCTGTCAACCGCGTAGGCATAGGCGCTTATCGGATCCGCCGCGGCCATCCAGCCAGCCGCCGTAGCCGGGTCTCCGTTCATGGCTTGCTGCGCCCGTTTGTTGAAGGCCTCTTGCGCGTTCCTGAGGCGCTTTTGCAGCACCACGCCTGTCTTCACGCCCACGTCGCGGGCATGAGCCAGTTTCTGTCCTGTGTCCATGCTGCCCTCCGCTAAAGGCATCGTCGAAAATTTGGGGCCTGGCCTCCGATTCACGACAAACTCGACCACCTTCCGTCTCCGCCCTCACGGGAAACCTTACGTATCGAGGTGTCGATCTCGACGATTTCCGCCGTAAGCTTTCCGTACCGATCGCAGGCCGGGTGCATGCGTATCGTCCACGCGAGTATCGGGTGGTGCCCCTGTAGCCGTCGTTGTCGCCAGCATGACAGGCGCGAATGAAAACGGACTGCCCGTGGTTCAGCTGAAGCGCTCTCTGAGTACCTGTGCGCTAAGCTGTTTCCCTTTCCAGTACATACCGTGAATACGGCCTTTCAGCTTGTCCAAGGCGTCACTGTCCAGCGAGTCAAAGGTCAACCTGGCAGCAGGCCTACTGCCGTCCCCGTCGAGATACTCGATGTCGTTGAACTCCGGCAATCCATACTTGACCAGGAACGCACGGATTTCCTCCTCAGTCGTATCCGGATCCACGTTTGCAAGCAACAAGACAGACATGTTGCCTCCCTAAGCGTACATACATCATGGAAAGAATGAAACCTATGGGCCACTGCGTTCTAATTGGCCGAAAATGCGAGACCTCAATTTCAACCAGGCCGATGAACACGCTGTGGTTAAGGTTGGAGTGAATACTCTATGTGTAACCATCGGCTGTTCCAACATGAAATTTTTCTGCGCCGAGATAAGAGAGTAGTTAAACCTCGGCACACGTGGCCGATCGGTCACTTCGAGTAAGAGGCTGCGCAGCGTGTGAAGTCGTTGGCTCGAGTTCCCCGACCGACGTCGCATGCAAGGTATTGCCGTCATCGCCTACACCCCGGAAAGCGTTGTCCCGGCCTTCAGTCGCATCACGCGAAAGGCGTTGCGGCACGATGCGCCGGCGGTGCTTCGGCCAAACTCCTTGCGCCTTTGCATTGTCGCGATAGGCAAGCCCCCGCCAGGGCCGCGCGTCGTGTTGGTGACACCGCGCGGCGACAACGAAGCTACGTGCACGTGGACGTGCACTTCTGACGTTTAAAGGAATTCTTAATTCGCCTTCGAAAAGATTTCATAGGTGTCAGCGGGGCGTACGACTAGAGTTGGCGGACGATAGAGAGCACCAAGTTGTTGTCCGGCTTCCCTCTTGAGAGGACGCAACAGCCGTGTGGCGCACGAACTGACCGGCAAAGACGACCGGACGTTGCCGATTCCGCTGGTAAAGACGGAAACGGGCGGAGTCATCGTTGAAGCGCTGTGCGATGCCATCGCCACCCGCTTTGTGGACATCCACCCGTAAGCGGAGAAACGACATGGTTGTAACTGAAGCAACGACACCAAAGTTCGAACTCAATCAGTTCTTCTCGGCCTGGGACGCACGGGTCGACCGCTGGCGCGTCCTCAACCGTATCGCGCGCAACCTGGCGGCTGAAGGAGCGAGCAATGCTGATGATATGCGCCGGCAAGCCAGAGCTGTGTTGGACGAAGTCCATCCGATCGAAGAGCTGAACGCCTACCCCGGACTGCACTTGTTTGCGCAAGTGCAGGAGCGCCTGTCGGAAGGGGATTGGGTTGGCCTGGAACGCATCGTGCAGCGCATCAGTGGCGCGTTACTTTCCAATAGCTATCGGGACGACAGAGAGGCCTGGGTTGCCGACGACGACGGTGAGTCGCGCCTTCCGGATCTCCTGCCACCATCGATCGGCCGTGGACAGAGCCGCAAACCGTATTTCGAGGTGCTGCTGGTGGCGGCCGGCGAGCGCTCGACCTGGCCTGATTTGCGTGACACCTTCCGCCGGCTGCGGCGCGATGACGATCAATTCATCTATGAAACGGTCGTGGTCGGCAATTTTGAAGACGCGCTGCTGGCAGCCATATTCAACTGCAATCTTCAGTCGGTCGTGATTGTCGATGGCTTCGGCTTCGCGTCGCAATACACCTCACCGGCATTGCGCGACATCATTGTGCGTAATACCCCGACAGGGACCGGAGCGGCCATGCAGGATATGGGTACTGCGCTGGCCAACCTGCTGCGGGGCCTGCGCCCTGAGCTCGATGTGTTCCTGTCCACAGACCGCGACGTCGGTCATCTCGCCGGCTCCGAGGAGGCCGCGCCGCTGCGCCGGATATTCTATGGCGCGGAGGAACCCATGGAAGTCCATCTTGCCATTCTGGACGGCATCAAGGACCGCTACGACACGCCGTATTTCGACAATCTGAAGCACTACGCGGCACGGCCGATGGGTACCTTTCACGCGCTGCCAATCGCCCGAGGCAAGTCCATCTTCAAGTCGAACTGGATTCGCGACATGGGTGAGTTCTATGGCGCCAATCTGTTTCTCGCGGAGTCATGCGCCACCACCGGCGGGCTGGACAGCCTGCTGGAGCCAGCCGGCAATATCAAGGTGGCTCAGGACAAAGCTGCGCGAGCATTCGGCGGCGACCGGTCCTTCTTCGTCACGAATGGTACCTCGACCGCCAACAAGATCGTCCACCAGGCGCTGCTCACGCCGGGCGACATCGTCCTGATCGACCGCGACTGCCACAAATCGCACCACTACGGCATTGTCCTGGCCGGTGCGCAGCCGCTCTACATCGATGCCTACCCGCTCACTCAATATTCGATGTACGGCAGCCTGGCCATCCGCCCCATCAAGCAGGCGCTGCTGGCGCTCAAGGCCGAAGGCAAGCTCGACCGGGCGAAGATGCTGGTGCTGACCAATTGCACCTTTGACGGCCACATCGCCAACGTGGAACAGACCATGCTGGAGTGCCTGGCCATCAAGCCGGATCTCATCTTCCTGTGGGACGAGGCGTGGTTCGGCTTTGCCCGATTCTCGCCGCTGCTTCGCATGCGCACCGCGATGGGGGGAGCGGCCAAGTTGCGCGAGCTGATGCATGATGCGGCCTATCGGGAAAAGTACGAAGCCTTTAAGGCATCGCTCGATGGCATCGGCGACACCGATGCACGACGGCTCGACATGCCATTGCTGCCTGACCCGGACCAGGTGAAGGTACGCGTCTATGAGACAGAGTCAATCCACAAGTCAATGTCGTCCTTGCGCCAGGGTTCGATCATTGTCGTGGCCGACCAGCAGTTCCACACCGTCGAGGCGCAGTTCAAGGAAGCCTTCTTCACGCATACCTCGACATCGCCGAACCTGCAGATCATTGCCTCCATCGATGTGGCCCGGCGGCAAATGGAACTCGAAGGCTATGAGCTGGTGCAGCGCGCGCTGCAACTGGCCATCGAGATCCGCAAGGAGATCAACAATCATCCGCTGATCTCAAAGTACTTCCATGCCGCAACCCCGGCGGACATGATTCCGGCGGAGTATCGCGTCTCCGGATTTGCCGATTACGGCATGCCGGGCAGCACCGTCGCGGATGCTACCCAGGCCCTGCGCGCCGACGAATTCTTTCTCGATCCGACACGCATCACATTGCTTTGCGGCAACGCGGGCTACGACGGCACCCGCTTCAAGGGACTGCTCGCCGAATCCTACGATATCCAGGTCAACAAGACATCACGTAACAGCGTCCTGGTACAGATCAATATTAACAACACCCGCAGTGACTTGGCGCACCTGATCAAGGCGCTGGCAGATATCTCCCGCGGGCTGGAGCGTGAATGGGAAGAGGGCAGCGACGAGGCGCGAGCCAGTTTCCAGGCTCGCGTGAAGGGACTGGTTGAGGATGTGCCCCGTCTGCCGGACTTCAGCCGCTTCCATAACGCCCTGCGCAAGAACAGCGAGAGCGCAACGTCGGAAGGCGACATGCGTGCCGCCTACTACCTGGCCTATGACCCGCAGGCTTGCGAGTGCATCCGCCTGAATGATCCCCGTATCGACGAGCGGCTGACGAATGGCCCGGAACTAGTTTCCGCCAAGTTCGTTATTCCCTATCCACCAGGCTTTCCAATCATGGTTCCGGGCCAGGTGATCACGCCAGAAACCATTGCCTTCATGCGCAAGCTTGATGTGAAAGAGATCCACGGATTCAACGCAACGCGCGGCCTTGAGCTGCTCAAGCCTGAAGCGCTGGACGCCATGAAACGAAAATCGGGCTGATCTGTGTCGCGCACGTAGTCATCTGTATTCCGCAGGAATCACCGGATGGACTGATGCAGGGAGAGCACCCGACTTCACCTGTCCATCGCTAACCGGAGGAGCGCTATGTCCTGGTTCGTGGAAACACTCAAATCGTATCCTGAGATTGCAATCTTCCTCGCGCTGGGGATTGGCTACTGGGTTGGCGGGAAAAGCTACAAAGGCTTCAGCCTTGGGGCGGTCACGTCGACGCTGCTGGTGTCGATTGTCATTGGCATCCTCGGCGTGAAAATATCGCCCAATGTGAAGTCCGTCTTCTTCCTGATGTTCTTGTTTGCCGTGGGCTATGGCGTCGGTCCGCAGTTCGTACGCGGCATCGCCAAGGACGGCTTGCCACAAGCCATCTTCGCCTTGGTCATGTGTGTGTTGTGCCTGGCCGCCTCAGTCGCGGCGGCAATGTTGGCCGGATATGACCTGGGTTCCGCCGCTGGGCTCTTCGCGGGATCGCAGACAATTTCCGCGTCGATGGGGCTCGCCACCGATGCCATCAATCGCCTCGGCATGCCACCCGATGAGGCAAAACAGCTTCTGGATGCCATGCCGATCGCCTATGCCGTTACCTATATCTTCGGTACGGTCGGTTCGGCAATCATCCTCGCGCAACTCGGCCCGAAGCTTCTGGGCATTGACCTGGTCGCCGCTTGCAAGGATTACGAAATGAAGTTAGGCGCCGGAGAGGAGGGGGAAGGCGGCACCAAGTGGCATGATTTCCAATTGCGCGCCTATTCAATCGCGCCCAATAGCCCATTTATCGGCAGGGCAGTAGGGGATCTGGAGGCAAGCACACAGGAGGGCGTCCGGGCATTCGTTGAACGCATTCGTCGCGGCGGCAAAATCATTGAGGCGGACCTTGCCACCAGGCTCGAGCCTGGTGACGTTGTCGCGATCGGCGGCAAGCGCGATCAGCTGATTGCACGCCTCGGGCCAAGCGGTCGCGAAGTTGAGGATGTTGAACTGCTCGACGTGAAGACGGAGGGCGTTGATATCTACGTCACGAACAAGGCCGTTGATGGTCATACTTTGCAGGAACTCGCCCGCTGGCCAGGCGCGCGTGGCGTGTTCGTCAAGAAAATCAAGCGCGGGCCCACCGAAACCGTGATCCCGGTGCTGCCCAAGACGAAACTCTATCGCGGCGACGTGGTGACATTGGTCGGTCGCACACAGGATATCAACGCGACCGCTAAGGAACTAGGCTACATCGACCGGCCTACGACGGTGACGGACGTAGCGTTCATGTCACTTGCGATCACCGTTGGCGCGCTCATTGGCGCAGTCGTTCTGAAGGCAGGGGGGGTTCCCTTAACCCTTTCCACAGCAGGTGGTGCGCTGATTGCCGGCATTGTCTTCGGATGGTACCGAGCCATACATCCGACCTTTGGCCGCATTCCGGAGCCGACTGTCTGGTTCATGAACTCGGTTGGCCTCAATGTCTTCATCGCCGTTGTGGGCATCTCTGCGGGCCCGGGCTTTGTCGCCGGCCTGCAGAAGCTCGGCATCAGTCTGTTCCTCTGGGGCATCTTTGCTACGTCGGTGCCGCTTTTTATCGGTATGTACCTGGCCAAGTACGTGTTCCGTTTTGACCCCGCCATTCTGCTCGGCGTATGCGCCGGCTCGAGGACCACTACGGCTGCATTGGGAATGATCTGCGAAGCGGCAAAGAGTCAGGTCCCGGGTCTCGGCTACACCGTCACCTATGCGGTCGGCAATACGCTTCTGACGATCTGGGGCATGGTGGTAATCATGATTCTCTCGTGACTGAGCCATGACTGGTCTGATTTCCCTATTGGATACAGGTCTCACATGATGAACTTGCTTGCTACGCTGATACTCGGCGCGACTCTGGCCGTCTCGGGTTGTACCTACTATGGCTATCCGCCCGGCACCGCCGTACCCGCAAGCTACGATCGCTCGTTCTTCGCAGCGGCGGATGCCATGCGCGATCAGGAGGTGGTGGTCAGCACTCAGGACCAGGCGAGCGGGACGGTCGCGGGGCAGCGCGAGGGCACCGGGGTGACCGCCACCGTACGACAGCAGCCTGACGGCAGCGTGCGGGTGCAGTTCAGCGCCAGTGACTCGCGCGATCCCGGATTGCTCGATCGTATTTCGCGCAGCTATGACCGTCGGATGGGACGCTGATTGCGAAAGGGCGAACGCGTTCTGCTGGCGCGTGGCCGACAGCAGATGCCCTTAGTAGTTCGCATCCAAAAGGCTTGCGGTGGGTTGCCAATCGTTGACTAGAATGATCCCGTTGCTGGATCAAAATCGCAGTTTTCCGCCATGCAATAATTCTTGGGGAATGCGTCATGAGCAAGCCAGATATATCGAAGTTAGGAAGTCTCTCACCGTTTGAACTAAAGGATGAGTTGATCAAGCTGGCGGGAAGCGTTTCAAACCGGCTGATGCTGAATGCCGGACGTGGTAACCCGAACTTTCTTGCAACGGTTCCACGCCATGGCTTCTGGCAGCTTGGCCTGTTTGCGATGACCGAATCCGAACGGTCCTTTGCATACCTGACGGAAGGGGTCGGCGGTTTTCCCCGCAGAGCGGGTATCGAGGAGCGCTTCGATATCTTCACGCGATATCACCGCGACACTCCGGGAGTCAAGTTCCTGGCCGGCGCCGTTTCTTTCGTACGCGACGAGCTAGGCCTGGATGGAGGCGATTTCCTCTATGAAATGTGCGAAGGCATTCTGGCTTGCAACTATCCCGTGCCGGATCGCATGCTCAGGCTAAGTGAAAAGATCGTCAAGCAATATATCCGGAAGGAAATGATCGGCTCCCATCCGTTCCTGGGCGATTTCGACTTGTACGCGGTCGAAGGCGGTACGGCCGCAATGACGTATCTGTTTAATTCGATGCGTGTCAACCGCCTTCTCAAGGCGGGCGACCAGATCGCCTTGGGCATGCCAATCTTTACGCCGTATATCGAGATTCCGGAACTGAAGGAGTACGAGCTCACCGAAGTAATGATTAATGCAGATCCGGCTGCTGGCTGGCAATACTCCAACGAGGAACTGGACAAGCTGCGCGATCCGAAGGTAAAAGCATTTTTCGTGGTGAACCCGAGCAATCCACCCTCGGTGCGAATGAGCGATGAGAGCCTCAACTATCTCGCTTCCATCGTCAAAGACCGTCCGGATCTTATTATCCTGACCGACGACGTCTATGGCACCTTTGCCGACAACTTCGTGTCGTTGTTTGCCATGTGCCCGAGGAACACCATCTTGGTGTACTCGTTCTCAAAGTACTTTGGTGCGACCGGCTGGCGACTGGGCGTAATCGCCACCCACAAGTCGAACCTGTTCGATGACATGCTGGCTAAGCTGCCACAAGCTGATCGCCAGGAGCTGAACCATCGCTACGAATCCATAACTACCGAACCCGAGAAGTTGCTGTTTATTGACCGTATTGTTGCGGACAGCCGCACGGTGGCACTCAATCACACGGCGGGCCTTTCCACACCCCAGCAAGTGCAGATGGTGCTGTTCTCGCTGTTCGCCCTGATGGATTCGACGGAAAGCTACAAGAACGCGATGAAGGGGTTGATCCGGACCCGCAAGGCCGCCTTGTATCGCGGCATGGGCGTTGCGGCTGAGCCGGTGGATTCGAACGTCGTCGACTATTACACGCTGCTCGATGTGGAGCAGCAGAGCCGGGACGTTGGCGAGGATTTTGTCAAGTGGCTGCTTGAATCCGTAGGGCCCCACGAGTTGTTGTTCCGCTTGGCCGAAGAAGCTGGCGTGGTGCTGCTGCCTGGCAAGGGATTTGGTACGCGACATCCGTCGGGACGGGTTTCTCTGGCCAACCTCAACCAAGAAGACTACGTGAAGATCGGTCGCAGCGTCCGCAAGCTGCGCGACGAGTATCTCGATCGCTACCAGAAATCAGGAGGAAAGATTGACGAGGAAAAAAAGAAGTAGACTCTTGGGGCGCGCGGAAGCGCGAGGGTGAGACAGGGTGACGGGTTCAGCGGCGGCGCCGGGCGTTTGAGCAAACGGCCGCCCGACGCCGGGCGACTGTCATGCTGCTTCATGGTCGCGACCAGCGGCTATGTGCTCAGTCTCCCTCGAATACTTCGCTTCGCTTGGCTGGAGGAAAGGCTCCGTTCCACGGGTCGGCGCTATACAAGATGGAGTAATCGGTCGGGAACAATTCCTTGAATGGTTCTGGGTATTGGAAGGCGGGGACGGGGACCAATTCGCCGTGTCTGTTTACCCGGAAAGCCTCGACGAGCCGGGCGTTGCCGGCGAGCCCTTGGCCAAAGACGTAGTAGTAAGTGCTCGAGTTCCAGGTCAGTGACCGAGCCTTGTATGGCCCTATGATCCCAAGCGGCACACTGTAACTTAGGCATGCCTCACGCGCTTCGCGCAGGTATTGCAACTTGGTAAGCCGCTTTGTGCGGAGCGGATGAGGGTCGGGGAGCCGGCGTCGTGGAGTCATACCGTCTTTATTTGCAGGGTAGGCCGACTGAGTAATGTTACCGGACAGTTTTAGATTAGACGACTTCGCAAAGGTGACATTACTAAAAACGGCCCACATTCGCTGTCAAAGCTAAATTCAAATGTCAGTCCGAACGTGCTTTTTGTGCGGGGTTGAATGCTTTCCTGGGGGCGTCGAGCCGGTCAAAGGTGGTGTAGGGCAGGGACGCGCCGTCGGCGCACAGCTCGATGCGCCCGTCCGGGTACTCGGTCACTTCGATATACCGGTGGATCAGGCGCCGGTGCTCAGGCCGGTCCTCGAGCAGGTACAGCACTTTGTCGTACTGCAGCGTGAGGCTCTGCGAGACCTTGCGCTAACTGAAGATCCGTTCCAGGTCCTCGTCGCCGCGCAGCGGCCGGTGCGCATCGAAGTCCCGCCTGGGCACCTTGGCGAAGCGCGCATTGAAGTCGGCGATCAAATGCGGCGCAAAGCGTTGGCGGCGTCCATGGTGCTGATCCCGCGCAGCCGCAGCTCCTTGACTAGCCGGTCCTGCAAGGTGCCGTTCATCCGCTCGCTCGACATAGGCGCGCGTGGCGCTGAAATACGCCGGCGTCGACTTGGTCGGCACAAACAACAACTGCAGCAGCCGCCCGGTCGCGTCATCGACATAGACCAGCAGCGTGCACGCCGGCGCCCGGTATCAGGCCGCGCACGCGGGATTCCAGCCCGGGCGGCAACTGGCCGGTGCTGTCACGACCACGCTTGCGCGAGCCCAGGCCGCCGGGACCGTCTTCACGGTAGCGCAACACCAGCCGTTCCACCTGGCGCCGCGACAAGCCGAGCTTCTCGGCCGCGCGCCAAACCGCCAGGCCATGGTCGACCACGGCCTGAATCACCTTGAGCCGATCGAATTCGCGCATCGCCATCGTGATGGTCTCGGGCTTGGGCATCGCGGCCTCCGGTCTCGGACAGACGGAAAGCCGCCAGCATGCCAGCCTTGGCAAGGGGGTACGACATTTCTATTTGGGTCTAACACCTGCTGTCAAGGCAAAGTTCAAATGTCCGGCGGGCAGCTAAGTTAAAACGTCCGCCACAGAGCTCGATGAATGTGCCAATCACTGTGCAGAGCGGTTCGACAATTGATGCGATCGGCGTTGACCGACAAACTGGGGCTGTTCATCTCAATATCGTCGACTCCCTGCCTTGGGATACGGCGCACCTCCAGTTGCTTCAGGCCAAAATCAATACATACCTCGGCTTCATTGAATCTGGGGAGGTTTATAGCTGCTATCCCGAAGCCAAGGGCGACAAGTGGTTATCGACGTCGTCTTGCGATTTCGCCCAAGCCAAGAGGCAGAGCGATTTCTTGCGCAAGCGAGAGCGGTCATCGAAAGCTACGGGGCTACCTTGCTTCTTCGCCACGCAGGCGGCGGTTTTGCCAACGATTCAGCGTAGAACCGCACACGAAACTCATCCTCCTCCTGATGACAGACGACGACTTTGATGCGTATCTAGAGAGTGCGCTTTCTGAACTTGAGACAAAGCAAGGCGCTCTTGCAGACGCGCATCATCTTGGCCACCATGAACGGTTCGTGGTGAACTTTCCATTTTCCGGGCATACAGCGGGTGCAAATGCTCGCGTGCAGGTTCTGAATCCTCACCGAATAATTTAGCGACAATGTACAACAACAGCGGTCAGGCGCCGTACGACAGGCCGCGCGAACAGCGTTAAGAGCCATAGAACGCGTACAGCGCTCGATGCCCTGGGCAATCGCGGCCGGCAGCAATGGCGGCGCGCGATACAGAAGGGTAAAAATCTGATCAATGCTGGTGGGATACGGGCGGCGATGTCGGCGACGATCCCGAAGCCTTCAGGTCAGGGACCGTGACGGCGACCACCTCAGTGGCAAGGATCTTGTGACTAGGATCGGCCAGTTCCAGGCGGATATTGTGTGGCCCCGGCGTGAGCCCGACCACGATAATCGGATCCTCGCTCGTATGGGCCCAGGTGCCATGGGCATTGTCAACTGTCACGTGCAGATGCCCGATACGAGGCGAGATGTCCACGGCGGGCCTCCCGAATACCGGCATAACGCGGAAATTCTCGGTTCGAAACTGGACGATGACGACGCCGCGCGCGAGCGGCTCCGGCAGCGCAGCGTAGGGAATCAGCTTTGGTGCAGGCTCGCTGCTGAGGGGAAGAATGGCAGGCGGACGGATGGCATCCTGAGCAACTTGCGCTGACGCGCTCGCACAGAAGGCCGCAGCGATGCCAGCGGCTGAAAGGTACTTGAGGACAGAAGGCATGGCGTTTTCCTTTTCATGCAGATGGGTGGCATCCACACTCACATCCAGGGTCGAATGCGACGCGGAAGTTCTGGACAGGCGTCGCATCTGAGCACACCTCCGCGGCGGGCTGTCGAGATCTTTGTATGACAACGTAGCGGCGCAACCCACAGATACGAACTAATACATTAAGGGGTTCCCTTCGCTACAGCCGGGATACATCTTTATCGTTCAATGCTGCTTAGCAACATATATCCGCCGCGTTGGCTGGATGGCTTGCAGACCATCAAGCAAAAGGTAGACGACATGACCACGAAATCCACAGTTCGCAATGCACTACGCCTCTCGGCCGCCGCCGGCGCGGTGGCGCTGGCCGCCACGCTATTCATTGGGAGCGCCACGGCGGCGGCTCCGCAAGCCGCAGTACAGGAAATCAGCGTCGTCCAGGTCAACCCGGATATCAGTTTGAGGCGCCTGATCGTACGCAATGCCAAGGCAAAGGGCACGGTGCTGTTCCTGCATGGATTCCCGGAGACACTGTATGCGTGGAAGGACATTGCCATGCAGCTGAGCCAGGACTATGAGGTCCACGCTTTCGACTGGCCGGGCTATGGCGAATCGTCCCGTCCCGCGGCCGACAGGTTTGCCTACGCACCCCAGGACTATGCAAAGGTGCTGAGGGACTACATCGCCATGGCGGACATCGACAAGAACAACCTGGTGATCTACGCGACGGACATTGGCGCCCTGCCAGCCCTGCTGGCAGCCATCGACGACCCGGCCATCGCCAAGCGCATTGTTGTTGGCGACTTTGCGCCATTCAACCGTCCGCAGTTCATGCAGGAGCGCCTGCAAGGGCTCAAGGAACCTGCCACTGCCGACGCGGTTCATGCAGCCTTTAACCGCACACGCAACGAAATTCTGCAGAACGCATTTACCCGCGGACTTCCCGAGTCCTCGCGCTATGAACTGACACCGGAATTCAAGGCCGATATCGCTCATGGATGGCAAAACGGTGTCCTGACGTCTGCCGATGCGTTCTACCACTATTACTCTCATTTCACGCGTGACCAGGACTATTTCGAGGCGAACCTGGGAAAACTGAGGACGCCTGTCAGCGTGATCTGGGGCGAGAAGGATATCTATATTCGCAAGGAAATGGGCGAGGAGCTGGCTGGCCGCGCCGGCCTTGACATAAAGGTCTTGCCCGGCCTCGGCCATTATCCGCACCTGCAGGACAAGGCTGCGACGATTTCAGAAGTACAAGCGGCGTTCGATGCGCGCTAAACCAAGGCGGAGATGCGCGGTGAGGTCAAAGGCGCTCACCATCGATATAGCCGCTACCGCATGCGAGAACACGCCGAAGTAACGTTGCAACACGAGGTTCGAGCCGACTCTGGCAGCGATACAGACCCAATGCCATGTCGGCCCCCGGCGGCTTTCAACTCTGCGTTCCGGTAAGAGGCACGACTGTTGCTGCAAGCGCTGCAGCGCCTCAAGCATATCGTCACCATTCAGCGAACGCTGGGATTTGGTGCCTGGCGGTCGCCCACGCTTGCGTGGAGTACCGTCCGTACGCGGCCCGGCCTGTGACCGGCGATTGTCGCGCTTCTCCTGCACGTATTGCGCCAACTGCAGCACGTGTCCAAGGCGCTTGTTGTCGACGATCGCGCCCTGGTCCACTTCCGAGAGGCGATCATAGGTCGTGTAGGGCAGGGCAGCGCCATTCGCCCGCGGCTCAATCGTGCCCTCCGGGTAGTGGTAGACATCGATGTAGCGCCCAGCCAGCTTGCGATGTTCCGGGGTATCGGCCAGCAGGTAGAGTGTCTTGTCGTACTGGATCGTCAGGCTCTTGGACACGCAAGGTGGCTCACGCACGGTGAAGATCAGGTCCAGGCTCTCATCGGAGCGCAGCGGACGATGGGCGTTATGGCTGTTGCGCGGCACCTTGGCAAACCGCGTGTTGTAGTCCGCGATGAATTCGGGCATGAACGCGTTGGCGGCCTCCATTGAGTTGATATTGCGCAGGCGCAGTTCCTTGACGAGGCGGTCCTGCAAGGTCAGGTGGGTTCGTTCTACGCGGCCCTTTGCCTGGCAGCTGTTGGCGCAAATGCCCTCTATGCTCAGTTCGAACAGGACCCGGGCAAACTGGGTATGGCCATCGCCGCCGGTCGCACTCGGCTTGTTGACGCGGAAGACGCTGGCCTTGTCGCTGTAGAACGCCACGGGCTTGCCATGACGCTCCAGATAGGCGCGCATGCCGGCGAGATCTCGATACCATGGCGCTCGCGCAGCTTCTCGGCCGCGAGGGCCGGGCCGAAGTCCGCGTAACTGTCGCGGATCAGGCCGCGCACGCGGGATTCCAGCCCCGGCGGCAATTGGTGGTGACCCGGCTGGCCCCATTTACGCGAAACGAGACCCCGGGGGCCGTCTTGCCGGTACCGCTGCGCCAGGCGCTCGACCTGGCGCTTAGAGATGCCGAGCTTCTCAGCGGCGCGCCAGACCATCAGACTGTCTTCGACAACAGCCTGGATGACCTTGGAGCGATCCAGTTCCCGCATGCTCATGGTGATCGTGTCGGGGCGGCCCATGATCGTGCTCCTGGCTTGGCGGCAAGGCCGCCAGCTTGGCATGATCCGGGAATGAGGTACGACATTTGAATTCATCCCAACTACGACATTAGAAAAAACGGCTAACACCTGCTGTCTAGGCGGTTTTGAAAGGTCGGGGCGCCTGCTAAATTCAAATGTCAGTCCGAGCGTGCTTTTTGTGCGGGTTTTGATGCTTTTGGGGGTCGGCCGTAGCGCGGTGGGGCTGGCCTGACGTGACTGAGTCTGGCCCAGGGTGGGGCGGTGGCTGCGCGGTGGGCCAAGTTGAAATGTCCGCATTCCGCTGGAGCGGGGCCGCAGCGATTGCGCGCTCCAGATCGAGCCGGTTGATCAGCCGCTGCCGCTTGACGTTCAGCGGCGCGCGATGGGGCCGGGCAGGTTCGCCTTGCAGCGTGCGCGACGGCCCCGCCTGCTGGCGACTGTCGCGCTGCGCCTGCACCTGCGCCGTGATGGCCAGCACGTGCCCCAGCCGCTTGTGCTCAACGATCGCACCCTGGTCGATCGCGCCAAGCCGGTCATAGGTGGTGTAGGGCAGGGCAGCGCCATCGGCCCACAACTCGATCCTGCCGTCCGGGTACTCGGCGACCTCGAGATAGCGGTGCATCAAGCGCCGGTGCTCGGGGCGGTCCTCGAGCAGGTACAGCACCTTGTCGTACTGCAACGTGAGGCTGGCCGACACCTTGCGCCATTCACGCCAACTGAAGATCCGTTCCAGGTCCTCGTCGCCGCGCAGCGGCCGGTGCGCATCGAAGTCGCGCCTGGGCACCTTGGCGAAGCGCGCATTGAAGTCGGCGATGAAATGCGGCGCAAAAGCGTTGGCGGCGGCCATGGTGCTGATCCCGCGCAGCCGCAGTTCCTTGACCAGCCGGTCCTGCAAGGTGCCGTTCATCCGCTCGACCCGGCCCTTGGCCGGGCTCGAATTGGCGCACAGGATGTCGATGTTGAGCTCGAACAGCGCGCGCCCGAACTGGGTGTAGCCGCGGCCTTCGGCGCCGTCCCTGGCGTTGACGCGGAAGATGCCGGCCTTGTCGCTGTAGAACGCCATCGGCTTGCCATGGCGCTCGACATAGGCGCGCGTGGCGCTGAAATACGCCGGCGTCGACTCGGTCGGCACGAACAACAACTGCATCAGCCGCCCGGTCGCGTCATCGACATAGACCAGCAGCGTGCACGCCGGCGCCCGGTCCTCGAACCAGGCGTGGTCGGAGCCATCGATCTGCACCAGCTCGCCCAGGCAGGCGCGGCGGTTCCTTGGCTGGTGGACCTTGGGCGGGCGCAGCCTGCGCGGCACCCAAAAGCCGGCGTCGATCATGATGCGGCGAACGGTCTCCGTGGCTAGGTCGATGCCATGGCGCTCACGCAGCTTCTCGGCGGCCAGGGTCGGGCCGAAGTCGGCGTAACTGTCGCGGATCAGGCCGCGCACGCGGGATTCCAGCCCGGGCGGCAACTGGCGGTTGCTGTCACGACCACGCTTGCGCGAGCCCAGGCCGCCGGGACCGTCTTCACGGTAGCGCAACACCAGCCGTTCCACCTGGCGCCGCGACAAGCCGAGCTTCTCGGCCGCGCGCCAGACTGCCAGGCCATGGTCGACCACGGCCTGAATCACCTTGAGCCGATCCAATTCGCGCATCGCCATCGTGATGGTCTCGGGCTTGGGCATGGCTGCCTCCGGTCTCGGACAGACGGAAAGCCGCCAGCATGCCAGCCTTGGCAAGGGGGTACGACATTTCTATTTGGCTCAAGTACGACATTACTATTTGGGTCTAACACATTCGTTTCGCATAATGTATATTATGTTAAATGATGTACAGAGAGCACCTCCCGGCCGGCCCAGTGCGCCCCCACGCTGCTTAAGCAAAACGCAAGTTCCCAATCGCATTGGTTCCGTGCGCCAGCCCACATTGGCTCTCTGTTTGCCCCTCTAAGCTACAAAAGCTCGGTGGGAAAAAATGGCCTCGCAATTTTCCACCGTGAGCTCCCCCGCGCGGACCCTCCCGCAGCGAGGCGTTTGCCTGTCCGGTCGGCAAGGATGATTCGTGCATCGATGCTGGCTCGCAGGCTCTCCGAGATTGCCGGGATTGGCTTTCACGTCGATGCCATGGCAACGCTGTCACCACAGGAGGTGATGCAAATGCGTCAACTCACGATCTTCCGTAAAACCGTGTTGGCATCAGTGGTGGGCTTGTCCCTGGTGGCGCCGCCGCTTTACGCGGCCACACCCGTCAGCTTCGATAGTGATGCTTGCTCCAACCCCTCTGCAGAAGCCCGGCTGCGGCAACGGGAGAACTCGGTGCTGGGTCCCGCCCATGCCGAGACGCATGCCAGAGCGCGTGCCACGCAATGTCGCGTGGCGATGGGCCTGGAAAAAGTTGCCACGCCGGATAGTCAGGTCCTCGCAGCCGCGCAAGCCCAGGCGACCAATACGGCCGGCCAATGGAGCGCGCCCTTTGTTATCCCCGTGGTCGGCATCACAGCGGTATTGCTGCACACCGGCAAGGTGCTGTTCTGGTCGTACGAGCCGAGCCAATACCATAATCCGGATGCGTCCAACACAGGCGTTGCCTATGTCTGGGATCCCGTGACCCGCACCGGCCACGCTATTACGCCGCCGGAAAACATCTGGTGTGCCGGCCAGACCATATTGAGCGATGGCCGTGTTTTCATTGCGGGCGGCAATCTGCGCTACCCCGACCCCAACGCGCCGGCAGGACAGACCAACTTCGAGGGGTCGATGAGCAGCTATACCTTTAATCCCCTCACCGAGACCTGGACCGCGCAGCCGAATATGTCAGTCGGACGTTGGTATCCAACGGTGACCAAGCTGGCCGATAACCGGGCGGTGATTACCAGCGGCCTCGATGAAACGGGGTCCGGGAACACCACATCGGTGGTTGAACTGTTTACCCCCGCCGCAAGCATGGACGGCGTTGGCACGATGAGCACGATCTCTTTCCACGACCCGTCCGGCATGTACCCGTTCCAGTACCTGGTTTCGTCGGGGCAAATGATGCAGGCCGGGCCTGCTTTCTACAATACCGTGCTGCTGGCTCCTGGCACCTGGTCATGGAGCTCCATCCCGAACATGACGAGCTCGCACTATGAGTATGCCAACGGGGTTATCTATACCGATGCCTCGGTCACGCCCCTCAAGCAGGTTGTCATGATTGCGGGCGGTGCCGAAGGCGACAGCGCTTTCCGCAACAATGAATGGTTTGAGGTCGGCAACCCCGGCGCCGGGTGGAGGCAGTATCCGCAATGGCTGCAGCCCCGGCATAACGCCAATACCGTGATCCTGCCGGATGGCACGCTGTTTACGGTAGCCGGAAATGCGGCAAGCACCGGCTACGACAACCCGCATTTCAACAGCGAGCTTTACAACAAGCCGGCCGGCGATCTGACCGGCAGCTGGATTCCGATGAGTCCGAACACCATACAGGCGGGGTATCACTCGAGTGCCATTCTTTTGCCTGACGCCACCGTCTTGCTGTCCCAGGACGACATGAACCCCCAGGCAGCCAGCACGCACCAGGCACAGGTGTATTCGCCACCCTATCTGTTCAAGGGCGCGCGCCCCAGCATCACCAGTGCACCCGGCACATTGGGCCTGGGGCAAACCTTTAACGTTGGTTCAAGCACTCCCAATGTTTCCAGCGTTGCCTTGGTGGCACCGGGGGCTGTGACCCACGGCAACGACATGCACCAGCGCTATATCAAGTTGCGGTATACCAAACAGGGTGCCAAGAACCTGAGGGTCACCCTGCCCGGGTCCAGCGCCGAGGTGCCGCCGGGTTACTACATGCTGTTCATCATCGACTCCCAGGGGGTGCCGTCCGTCGCCAAATTCGTTCGTGTCTCTTGAGACGAGGGACTGCACTGCAGGCGGCATGATTGTTGCATGGACGGGTATGGTTGCCCGTTCAGGAGACAGTCATGCCATGCGATGCACGCCAGCCCCGCCGCCCCGGGTTCCACGTTAAAACCGCGCTTGCGGCGATGCTGCTTGGCCTGACAACAGGTCTGTACGCCGCACCGCCCGCCGGCGACGTGGACTTCATGAACAAGGCCGCACAGGCAGGCCAGTTGGAGATCGATGCCAGCAAGCTGGCCGAGACCAAGGCCGCCAGCGGCACGGTCAAGCGTTTTGCCGGGGAGATGCTGCAAGACCACCGCGCCGCGGCGGAAGACCTCAAGCGCCTGGCCACCGCCAAGGGCGTGCAATTGCCGACCACTCCCAGTCCCGATGATCAGAAGAAGCTGGAAGCCATGGGGGCACTGCAAGGCGCCACCTTTGACAAGCAGTACGCCAGCGAAGTCGGCGTCAAGGCGCACAACGAAGCGGTGACGCTGTTCCGCAAGGCCGCCAGCGAGGCGCGCGACAGCGATGTACGGGATTTCGCAAAGAAGACCTTGCCGACACTCGAGCATCATCTGGAATCGGCAAAGAAAATGGCGTCGGAGGTATCGCGATAGCGGTCGGAATTCCGGTCAGCTGGAGAAACCCCCACCCTTCCCTTCGCACCCGCTTGGACAGGCGTAGCGAATCGCAGCTGACCGGGCCTGCGGCAATGCAGCTGATGTCAGGGGAGGCATGATCGTGTGTAACAATTTCGCCCCAGCGACCGGCCCGGTGCTGCGCGATGTCTTCGGTGTCGAGCCACCGCCTGGCGCATGGAAGCCTGAAGTATGGCCGTGCGATCCCGCGCCCATCGTCCGTGCGGATGCCACCGGACGACGCGAGTGCCTGCTGGCAACCTTCGGGCTCGTGCCGCGCTCGCGCAACGTCCACGGCGCCCGGCATTTTGAAACCATGAACGTTCGCGCCGAGTGCGTCGGCGACAAGCGAGCTTCGTGCAGCGCGTGGCACCGCACTCAATTGTGCCTGGTGCCTGCGATGGCCATCTACGAACCATGCTACGTCGCCGGCCAGGGCTGGGTTCGGTACCGGATCTGGCTACCGGACGAGCCGGCGATGGGCATCGCCGGACTGTGGAAGCAATGGCCGGATGGCTCCTATTCCTTTGCCATGTTCACGGTGAGCGCGCCCGGCCATGCGGTGATGAAGCTGATGCACGCCCCCGGCAAGGAAAAGCGGGCGGTCGTCATGATTCCGCACCGGCAGTGGGGCGCGTGGCTGGCGTGCCGGGATCCCGAACTGGCGCGAAGCTTCATGGCGCTCTACCCGGCCGAGAAGATGCTCGCTGCTCCTGCCCCGCTGACACCCGAAACCGCCGAGGAACCCGGTACCGCTGGCCTGGCCGTGCCATCTCGGTAGGCCATTTACGCAAAACGGTCATGCAGGATGGAAGCGCTCAGCTGGCGCTTCTTCCAGTACATATGATCGATGCGCTGCTGGAGCTTGCCCAGCACCGCGGGGTCCAGGTTGCCATAGGTGAGCAACACGGCCGGGTGCGAGCCGTCGCCGTCCTCGTGCTCCAGATTGTCGAAGGGCGGGAACCCATACTTTTCCAGGAAGGCCTGGATCTCTTCGTCCGAGGTGCCGGGATCGATATTGCTGAGCAGCAGGCGGCTCATTTTCTCTCCCAATCTTGCAAGGGTGACGGCGGCCCGGGCTGCGGGCGCCTTTTTCGAGGTTAGCACCTCGGCACCATCCCTGCAGTACCGCCCTCATGCCCTTGCGGCCAGCCGCCTCCGTCCAGGCACATTGCCCGGGCAACGATTGAATGAATTCCCGTGCCAACAGCGGCCGGCTTTGCAAATAATCCCTGCCAATCTGGTGCCGTCGCGCAGGAAGGCGTCAAGCAGGTAGCCGTGCGCGCCATGGACTTCGACGCCGTCGAAGCCAGCCCGGATCGCATTGGACGCGGCCACGCGGAAGTCGTCGTTGCCGTCGCGCTCTTCGACGGATGCCATCATCGTGTACAGCCGTTGACGGCGGCGCGCTTATTGGCCGCGCCAAAGCAAAAACCCCTCGCAGCGAATGCTGTCGAGGGGTTTTGCACAATAAGAGCCTGGCGATGACCTACTTTCACACGGGTATCCGCACTATCATCGGCGCGGAGCTGTTTCACGGACCTGTTCGGGATGGGAAGGGGTGGTTCCAGCTCGCTATGGTCACCAGGCATGAGGGGTTGTGGCGCTGGGGTTGAAGCCAGCGTCACGAATCGGGATGTAGTCTTGGTTGTGTATGGACTGTGTCAACTGGCACAAGGCGAATCACTCACCAGGCAAAACACACTGGTTATAGGATCAAGCCTTACGGGCAATTAGTACTGGTTAGCTTAACGCATTACTGCGCTTCCACACCCAGCCTATCAACGTCCTGGTCTCGAACGACCCTTCAAGGAGGTCAAGCCTCCAGGGAATCCTCATCTTCAGGCGAGTTTCCCGCTTAGATGCTTTCAGCGGTTATCTCTTCCGTACATAGCTACCCTGCGATGCCTCTGGCGAGACAACAGGTACACCAGCGGTACGTCCACTCCGGTCCTCTCGTACTAGGAGCAGCCCCCGTCAAGATTCCAACGCCCACGGCAGATAGGGACCAAACTGTCTCACGACGTTTTAAACCCAGCTCACGTACCTCTTTAAATGGCGAACAGCCATACCCTTGGGACCGGCTACAGCCCCAGGATGAGATGAGCCGACATCGAGGTGCCAAACACCGCCGTCGATATGAACTCTTGGGCGGTATCAGCCTGTTATCCCCAGAGTACCTTTTATCCGTTGAGCGATGGCCCTTCCATTCAGAACCACCGGATCACTATGTCCTGCTTTCGCACCTGCTCGACTTGTCGGTCTCGCAGTTAAGCACGCTTTTGCCATTGCACTTTAGGTACGATGTCCGACCGTACCAAGCGTACCTTCGAACTCCTCCGTTACACTTTGGGAGGAGACCGCCCCAGTCAAACTGCCTACCATGCACTGTCCCCGACCCGGATTCACGGGCCAAGGTTAGAACCTCAAACAAACCAGGGTGGTATTTCAAGGACGGCTCCACGTGAACTGGCGTCCACGCTTCAAAGCCTCCCACCTATCCTACACAGATCGGTTCAAAGTCCAATGCAAAGCTACAGTAAAGGTTCATGGGGTCTTTCCGTCTAGCCGCGGGGAGATTGCATCATCACAAACACTTCAACTTCGCTGAGTCTCGGGAGGAGACAGTGTGGCCATCGTTACGCCATTCGTGCAGGTCGGAACTTACCCGACAAGGAATTTCGCTACCTTAGGACCGTTATAGTTACGGCCGCCGTTTACCGGGACTTCAATCAAGAGCTTGCACCCCATCATTTAATCTTCCGGCACCGGGCAGGCGTCACACCCTATACGTCCACTTTCGTGTTTGCAGAGTGCTGTGTTTTTATTAAACAGTCGCAGCCACCATTTTATTGCAACCCCTTCACCCTTCTGGCGCAGGCCAGTCAAGCTACCAGGGCGTACCTTATCCCGAAGTTACGGTACCAATTTGCCGAGTTCCTTCTCCCGAGTTCTCTCAAGCGCCTTAGAATACTCATCTCGCCCACCTGTGTCGGTTTGCGGTACGGTCTCGTATGACTGAAGCTTAGAGGCTTTTCTTGGAACCACTTCCAATTGCTTCGCAGCACTAGGCCGCTCGCCCCACACTCTTGAATTCCGCGCCCGGATTTGCCTAAGCGCCTTCTCCAATGCAGGGACCGGGACTTCCAACACCCGGACAACCTTCCGCGATCCGTCCCCCCATCGCATCATACGACGGTGCAGGAATATTAACCTGCTTCCCATCAGCTACGCATCTCTGCCTCGCCTTAGGGGCCGACTCACCCTACGCCGATGAACGTTGCGTAGGAAACCTTGGGCTTACGGCGAGGGGGCCTTTCACCCCCTTTATCGCTACTCATGTCAGCATTCGCACTTCTGATACCTCCAGCATCCTTTACAAGACACCTTCACAGGCTTACAGAACGCTCTCCTACCACGCACATTACTGTGCGTCCGCAGCTTCGGTATATGGCTTAGCCCCGTTACATCTTCCGCGCAGGACGACTCGATCAGTGAGCTATTACGCTTTCTTTAAAGGGTGGCTGCTTCTAAGCCAACCTCCTGACTGTTTTAGCCTTCCCACTTCGTTTCCCACTTAGCCATATTTGGGGACCTTAGCTGGCGGTCTGGGTTGTTTCCCTCTTGACACCGGACGTTAGCACCCGATGTCTGTCTCCCGTGATTGCACTCTTCGGTATTCGGAGTTTGCTATGGCGGGGTAATCAGCAATAGACCCCCCAACCATGACAGTGCTCTACCCCCGAAGGTGAGACACGAGGCACTACCTAAATAGTTTTCGGAGAGAACCAGCTATTTCCAGATTTGTTTAGCCTTTCACCCCTATCCACAGCTCATCCCCTAACTTTTCAACGTTAGTGGGTTCGGTCCTCCAGTACGTGTTACCGCACCTTCAACCTGGCCATGGATAGATCATCTGGTTTCGGGTCTACACCCAGCGACTCAACGCCCTGTTCGGACTCGCTTTCGCTACGCCTTCCCTAATCGGTTAAGCTTGCCACTGAATGTAAGTCGCTGACCCATTATACAAAAGGTACGCCGTCACCCGTTTCCAGGCTCCGACTGTTTGTATGCATGCGGTTTCAGGATCTATTTCACTCCCCTCCCGGGGTTCTTTTCGCCTTTCCCTCACGGTACTGGTTCACTATCGGTCGATCACGAGTATTTAGCCTTGGAGGATGGTCCCCCCATCTTCAGACAGGATTTCACGTGTCCCGCCCTACTTGTCGTACACCTAGTTCCACAATCGTGTTTTCGCATACAGGGCTATCACCTGCTAGGGCCGGGCTTTCCATCCCGTTCTGCTAACACCACTGCTAAAGAGTACAAGGCTCTTCCCATTTCGTTCGCCACTACTTTGGGAATCTCGGTTGATTTCTGTTCCTGCAGCTACTTAGATGTTTCAGTTCGCCGCGTTCGCTTCCCTGACCTATGAATTCAGTCAGGGATGACCCATACGGGCCGGGTTTCCCCATTCGGACATCTCCGGATCAAAGCTTGTTTGCCAGCTCCCCGAAGCTTTTCGCAGGCTACCGCGTCCTTCATCGCCTGTGATCGCCAAGGCATGCACCACATGCACTTGTTCGCTTGACCCTATAACGAGTGTGTCTCGATGACTCGAAACGTCGCTACAGGATGAGTTCTCGCACTTGTGCCGTATTCCAAGTCATCTTTCGATCACTTAAATACATTTTGGTTGATACAATCACAACCCGGTATCGCGTTATACAACTGTGCGTCTCATCAACGCACCGCGACACCTTTACTACATCCCATATTGTTAAAGAACAGCCGATCATTAGATCGCTTGGCAATGCCAAATGCAAACGCTCAATGCTAAGCGCTTGCATTTGGCCACCTGGCCTTAACCAACAAACTACCGATAAGTGTGGACGCTCAACGTTGGCTGCACGCTCTGAAAGGAGGTGATCCAGCCGCACCTTCCGATACGGCTACCTTGTTACGACTTCACCCCAGTCATGAACCCTGCCGTGGTAATCGCCCTCCTTGCGGTTAGGCTAACTACTTCTGGCAAAACCCACTCCCATGGTGTGACGGGCGGTGTGTACAAGACCCGGGAACGTATTCACCGCGGCATGCTGATCCGCGATTACTAGCGATTCCAGCTTCACGCAGTCGAGTTGCAGACTGCGATCCGGACTACGATGCGTTTTCTGGGATTAGCTCCCCCTCGCGGGTTGGCAACCCTCTGTACGCACCATTGTATGACGTGTGAAGCCCTACCCATAAGGGCCATGAGGACTTGACGTCATCCCCACCTTCCTCCGGTTTGTCACCGGCAGTCTCTCTAGAGTGCCCTTTCGTAGCAACTAGAGACAAGGGTTGCGCTCGTTGCGGGACTTAACCCAACATCTCACGACACGAGCTGACGACAGCCATGCAGCACCTGTGTCCACTTTCCCTTTCGGGCACCTAATGCATCTCTGCTTCGTTAGTGGCATGTCAAGGGTAGGTAAGGTTTTTCGCGTTGCATCGAATTAATCCACATCATCCACCGCTTGTGCGGGTCCCCGTCAATTCCTTTGAGTTTTAATCTTGCGACCGTACTCCCCAGGCGGTCAACTTCACGCGTTAGCTACGTTACTGAAGAAATGAATCCCCAACAACTAGTTGACATCGTTTAGGGCGTGGACTACCAGGGTATCTAATCCTGTTTGCTCCCCACGCTTTCGTGCATGAGCGTCAGTGACGTCCCAGGGGGCTGCCTTCGCCATCGGTATTCCTCCACATCTCTACGCATTTCACTGCTACACGTGGAATTCTACCCCCCTCTGACATACTCTAGCCTGACAGTCACAAGCGCCATTCCCAAGTTGAGCTCGGGGATTTCACGCCTGTCTTATCAAACCGCCTGCGCACGCTTTACGCCCAGTAATTCCGATTAACGCTCGCACCCTACGTATTACCGCGGCTGCTGGCACGTAGTTAGCCGGTGCTTATTCTTCCGGTACCGTCATCGACCCCGGGTATTGGCCAGGGCCATTTCTTTCCGGACAAAAGTGCTTTACAACCCGAAGGCCTTCTTCACACACGCGGCATTGCTGGATCAGGGTTGCCCCCATTGTCCAAAATTCCCCACTGCTGCCTCCCGTAGGAGTCTGGGCCGTGTCTCAGTCCCAGTGTGGCTGATCGTCCTCTCAGACCAGCTACTGATCGTCGCCTTGGTAGGCTTTTACCCCACCAACTAGCTAATCAGACATCGGCCGCTCCTGTCGCGCGAGGCCTTACGGTCCCCCGCTTTCACCCTCAGGTCGTATGCGGTATTAGCTAATCTTTCGACTAGTTATCCCCCACGACAGGGCACGTTCCGATGTATTACTCACCCGTTCGCCACTCGCCACCAGGGTTGCCCCCGTGCTGCCGTTCGACTTGCATGTGTAAGGCATGCCGCCAGCGTTCAATCTGAGCCAGGATCAAACTCTTCAGTTCAATCTCTGTGTGGAAGCCTCGCGGCTCCCTCGCTCTTTCGAGCGGTCGCTCACTCTCAGAAAACTGACTGACCAGATCCGAAGACCCAGTCACGTTTTGCTGTGCGAGCACTGTATAACTTTTAAGCTAAAAGACCGAAGTCTTTCGCATCCGCTATCAAGCGCCCACACTTATCGGTTGTTTGTTTGTTAAAGAACTTCGCTTCCCGGCTTTGCCGTTCAGCGTGCTGCGTTGTCTGCAGCGAGGAACGAGACTTTAAAGAAATTTTTTCGATTAAGCAACTGATTTCGAAAAATTCTTTATTGCGCTGGACGCCCTCTTTCGAGTCAATTCTTGCGCGCCGTTCCCGGCCCCGTTACGCGCTGCCTTGCGAACGGGGGGCGAATCTTAATGCCTCCGGCGCCGGCCTGACAAGCATTTTCTTGAGTATCGTGAAAGAGCCGGTTGCGGCACTTGGTGGTCGGTGCCGGATTTCCAGCAGGAAGCGTTCGATACCGTGAGCGGTTTTGCGGCGCGGTTATTGCGGAAACAGGTCCATCTGGCCCGATAACAGAGCCTCGAAGCCATCGTCGAGGAACGGCAGGATCGCGTCTGCAATCGGCTGGAGCTGCCGGGTCACATAGTGGGAATAGTCGATCGGCGCTGACCGCGCCTCGAGCGGTTCCGGACCGGCCACGGTCATCACGTAGCTGATCCAGCCGCCGTGCTGGTACTGGCGCGGCCTGCCCTGGCGCGCGTTATACGCGTCGGCAATGCGCGCGGCCCGAACATGCGGCGGTACGTTGCGCTGGTAATCGTCGAGCTTGCGCCGCAGCCGCTTGCGATAGACCAGTTCGGCGTCGAGTTCCCCCGCCAGCGTGCGGCGCACGACGTCGCGTACATAGTCGGCATACGGCTCGCGGTTGAAGACCTTTTCGTAGAGGGCCTTCTGGAAGCGCTGCGCCAGCGGCGACCAGTCGGTGCGTACAGTCTCCAGCCCCTTGAATACCATTTCGCGCCTTCCGTCGGGCCGCTCCACCTGGCCGGCGTAGCGCTTTTTGCTGCCCAGGTCCGCGCCGCGGATCGTCGGCATCAGGAAGCGCCGGAAGTGGGTCTCGAACTGCAGCTCCAGCGCGCTCTCCAGCCCGTAGGCCTGCCACAGGTGGTCGCGCCACCAGTCGTTGACGTAGGCGACGATGCTGCGCCCGATCTGCGCGGCATCGGCTTCGGCGCGGGCGCGGCGCAGCCAGACGAAGGTCGAATCGGTGTCGCCGTAGATCACCTCGTAGCCGCGGGCCTCGATCAGCGCGCGGGTCTGCCGCATGATCTCGTGCCCGCGCATGGTGATCGACGACGCCAGCCGCGCGTCGAAGAACCGGCAGCCGCTGGACCCGAGCACCCCGTAGAACGCGTTCATGATGATCTTGAGCGCCTGCGCCAGCGGCTTGTTGCCATCGCGCTTGGCGGCCTCGCGGCCCTGCCACACCCGCGCCACGATGGCCGGCAGGCAGTGCCTGGTGCGCGAAAAGCGCGCCCCGCGGAAGCCCGGCACCGAATCGGCATCGTCCGGATGCGCCAGGCCTTCGACCAGCCCGACCGGGTCGATCAGGAAGGTCCGGATAATCGACGGGTAGAGGCTTTTGTAGTCGAGCACCAGCACGGACTCGTACAGCCCCGGCCGCGAATCCATGACGAAGCCGCCCGGGCTGGCCTCGGGCGCCTTATCGCCCAGGTTGGGCGCGACCAGGCCCTGGCGGTGCATCAGCGGCATGTAGAGATGCGTGAAGGCCGCCACCGAGCCGCCGCTGCGGTCGGCCGGCAGTCCCGTTACCGTGGCGCGCTCCAGCAGGAACGGCAACAGCTCGGTCTTGTCGAAAATCCGCGTCACCAGTTCGCAATCCCGCAGGTTGTAGCGCGCCAGCGCCGGCTTGTCGTGGGCAAACATGCGGTCGATGGCATCCATCCGGTCGTACGGATTGTCGATTGCCTTGCCCTCGCCCAGCAGCGCCTGCGCCACCGCTTCGAGGCTGAACGACGGAAAACTCCAGGTGGCGGACCGCAGCGCCTCGATGCCGTCGATGATCAGCCGCCCGGGCGCGCTGGCGAAAAAGTGCTGCTGCGCATTGTGCTCGCGCCATTCCAGCTCGGCGCCGCCCCGCCCCAGCTGCAGCGGTACCTGAAACTGGCGCGCCTGCTCCTGCAGCACGCGCAGGTCGAACTGCACCAGGTTCCAGCCAATGATGGCATCGGGGTCGTGGTCGGCCAGCCACTCGTTAAGGCGCTGCAGCATTTCCGGCCGTGTCGTGCAATAGGCGAGCGAGAAATCGACGTCGGCGGGCGTTGGCGGCGCCGTCCCCAGCATGAAGACCTGGCGCTGCCCGCAGCCTTCGAGCGCGATCGAATAGAGCTCGCCGGCCGCGCTGGTTTCGATATCGAGCGATACCAGCCGCAGCGCGGGCCGGTAGTCGGCCGACGGCTTCATCTGCGCGTTGCGCAGCAAGCCGCCGGCATCCGGCTCGCCATCGAACCACACCGGGGCGGTGATGAAGCGCTCCATCAGGTAGCGCTCTGGCGGGCGGATATCGGCTTCATACACGTCCACGCCGGCATCGCGCAGCGACCTGGCCAGCTGGATCAGCTGCCGATGCTGGGCGCAGTACAGCCCCAGCACCGGCCTGTGCTGGAAATCGCGCAGCCCCAGTGGCCGCAGTTCGACCTCGCGTTCCCGGCACAGCAGCGCCTCGGCACGTGCCTGCTGTGCCTGCGGTACAAAGGCGACGGATGGCTGCGGCGCCAGACGCAGCCGGCGTGGCCCGTCATCGGTCGCCAGCCAGAATTCGACCTCGGTTCCTCTAGGCGTATCGCGCCAGTGCCGGGTCAGGATGAAGCCTTGCTGGAGTGCCACGCTACAAGAAAAGGAATGGAGTTTTTTCGATGCTGGCGGATGCGGGCCGGCTGCTGCCGCCCGCAGCCCTGCCTCAACCCGGCGTAGCGTCGCCCCGCCGCGCCGCTTCGATCGTCGCGATGTCGATCTTGCGCATCGTCATCATCGCGTCGAACGCCCGCTTGGCCGCGGCGCGGTCCGGGTCGGTGATCGCCGCAATAAGCGCGCGTGGCGTGATCTGCCATGACAGGCCCCAGCGGTCCTTGCACCAGCCGCATTCGCTTTCCTGGCCGCCGTTGCTGACGATGGCGTCCCACAGCCGGTCGGTCTCGGCCTGGTCATCCGTCGCGATCTGGAACGAGAAGGCCTCGCTGTGCTTGAAGTGCGGGCCGCCGTTCAGGCCCACACAGGGAATGCCGGCAACGGTGAACTCCACCGTCAGCACATCCCCCTCCTTTCCGTCCGGATAGTCGCCGGGGGCGCGCATCACGGCGCCGACCGCGCTGTCGGGAAACGTCTTGGCATAGAAGTTTGCCGCATCCAGCGCATCGCGTTCGTACCACAGGCAGATCGTGTTCTTGCTAGGCATGTTGCGTCTCCTGGAAAACCTGGCACCGGCGATCCGGTGCCGTTGAAATCGCTCCAATCATCCACATCGTACGGCCCCGCGTGCCGGATGTTGCCGACGCCGTTGGCCGCGAACTCCAATGTCTCACACTCCGGTGGCCAGTGCAGGCGGGCAGGCGTCACATGGTCTTGCACGTTGCCCGTGGCCGGCAACCCCTATGCGCGGGCGTAGAATCCCACCGGCTGACACCATGAGAGACGCCCCGGCGTCGACAATTCTATGAGGAGATCCCGTTGAAGCTGTCGAGCAACCTCTTTGCCGCATTGCTGCTGGCCAGCGCCGGCACCGCCCACGCCGCCTACCCGGAGCGCCCCATCAAGCTGATCGTGCCGTTTCCGCCCGGACAAGCCACCGACATCTTCGCGCGCGCCCTGGCCGAGAAGCTCGGCAAGCAACTCGGCCAGTCCATCGTAGTGGAAAACCGCGCCGGCGCTGGCGGCAACATCGGCATGGAAGCCGCCGCGAAAGCCCCCGCCGATGGCTACACGCTGGTCATGGCCGGCAGCGCGATGGCCATCAACCAGACCCTTTACAAGAAAATCAACTACGATCCGCGCCAGGACTTCGCGCCGGTCTCCGGTGTGTTCTCGGTGCCGCTGGTTTTTCTGGCCACGCCGCAGTCGGGCTTCACCTCATTGCGCGACCTGATCGCCAAAGCCAAGGCCGCGCCGGGCAAGTACAGTTATGCCAGCGCCGGCATCGGCGGCACGCAGCACCTGTCGGCGGAAATGCTCAAGGCCCAGACCGGCGTGTTTATCCTGCATATTCCGTACAAGGGCAGCGGCCCCGCGCAGGCCGACTTCCTCGGCAACCAGATTCCGCTGATGGTCGATTCCGTCACCGCGGCCATGCCTCTGATCCAGACCAGCAAGGCCGTGCCACTGGCCGTCACCACCTCAAGGCGCGTGCCGCAATTGCAGTCGGTGCCGACTGTGCGCGAAGAAGGCGTGCCGGGATTCGAAGCGCTCGGATGGGCGGTGCTGATGGCGCCCGCGGTCACGCCGCCGGCGATCATCAAGCAGCTCAATGCCGAGACGGTGAAGGCACTGCAAGCGCCTGAGCTGCACAAGTTCATCACCGAACGCGGGTCTGAGCCGATGCCGATGACACCAGCCGAGACGGGCAAGTTCGTCGATAGCGAGATTCGGAAATGGGCGACCGTGGTAAAGCGGTCGGGAGCCACGGCGGATTGAATGCCTGGCAGGTCGCGGATCCTTGGCCGGAATTTGCACATCGATGCCGGGACCCGCTTGGCCTCCGCCGCGGCCCGAGCCAAGGCAGAAGCCCCGCACGGATTGCTCCGGCGGGGCTTCGACGAATATGGTTGCGGGGGCAGGACTTGAACCTGCGACCTTCGGGTTATGAGCCCGACGAGCTGCCAACTGCTCCACCCCGCGGGGCGAAATATACGCTGGTCGGCAGCATCTGGATACCCTTTCCCAAAATAATCCGTGCAGATGGCTTGGCGCCCCGGAATCCGGCATCCTGCCGCCCGTGGCTACCCCGCTTGTCCTGACAACGCCCTGTCGCCCACTATTCCATGGTCAATTCCGCCGCCGCACCGGCCGGGGCGTGGGTCTCGTGCCGCGCTTCGCCGCGGGCGAATCTGCCACAAGGCAGTTCGTGGCTCCGGGCGAACGGCACTCACACCACCATGTCCAGCCCCGGCGTGGGGCGGCGCTCGAGCAAGGCGGCCAGCCTGCGCAGCGCAGCCGATAACTGCGCGCGGTCTTCTACGCCACCAAGCGAGATACGGATGGCATTCGGCGCGCCGAGCCCTTCCCAGAATGCGTCAGACGGCGTGACGCGCAGGTCCTCCGCCAGCGCCGCTCGGGTCAGCTGCTGCGCCGTCCAGTGCTCCGGCAAGCGATGCCAGGCGTGGATGCCGCTGGGTAGAAGCTGGCCGATGCCGCTCAGCCATCGGCTTGCCAGCGCGCAGCGGGCCACCGCTTCGGTGCGGATACCGTCGAGCAGCTGCATGGCGGAGCCATCGTGGATCCATTGCGTCGCCAGCGCCGCGGTCATCGGTGCCGCCATCAGCGCGAAGGCGCGCAGCGATGCCAGCAGATCGTCGCCGCGCCGGCCCTCGGGCAGCAAGACATAGGCGGTACGCAGCCCGGGACTGAGCGTCTTGGACAGGGTCGAGACATAGTACGTGCGGTCCGGGGCGAAGCTGGCCAGCGGCGGCGGCGCCGACGGCGTCAGCAGCCAGTAGGGATCGTCCTCCAGCAGCGTCAGATCGCAGTGCGCTGCGGCCCGGGCTATCGCCTCCCGGCGCGCGGCCGGCATGGTGTGCGTGGTGGGATTCTGGGCGGTCGGATTCAGGTAGGCCAGTGTCGCCCCGTCGGCACGGGCCGCCTCGAGCGCGTCGGGGCGCATCCCGTCGGCATCGACCTGCGCGATGACCACACGCCGCCCGAGTTGTGCCGCGGCCGCGCGGATACCGGGATAGGCCAGCGGCTCAGTCACGATCGCATCGCCGGGCCGGGTCCTGGCCAGGATCACGGCGGCCAGGGCGGCCTGCGCGCCGGGACATACCACCAGCCGCGCAGTCGCCACGGGGCCGAACGCCTGCGCCAACCAGCGGGCGCCGGCTGCCCGGTCGGCAGCACTGCCGCCGCCGAGCTGGTAGGTCATCAGCAGATGCGGGTCGCTACGCAGCAGCACCTGCGCCAGGCCGCGCCGCAACAGGTCCTGGAAATCCAGGCCGGCCGGGGGCGGCGGCACGTTCATGCTCATGTCGACCACCCGCGCCAACTCCGCCCGCGGCGCGGCAATGAAGGTGCCAAGTGCCCCCCGGGCATCGATCAGATGCCGCCGCTTGGCCTCGTTGTAGGCGCGCGTCACGGTGGTCAGGTCGACGCGGAGGGATCTGGCCAGGCTGCGCTGCGGCGGCACGCGGTCGCCGGCGACGAGGCGGCCGGCGCCGATGGCCCGCTCGATGAAGTCCACGATCTGCAGGTAGCGCGCACCGCCACCTTGGGTGATCTGCAAATCCCATTTGCCGCTTGGATCGTCCCGGCTGACGGCTTCTTGCATGGATTTTCCCCTGACGATTTGTTCGATGTATGGGTTTTGTCTTGCATTAGCATGCCAGACATCACCGAGGGAAGCCATACAAACCAGGCTCGCGCGGGGCTGAGACAGCGCTTGAATCGGAGCGGGGTTGGGTGCCTTCGGTGATCCGTAACCAAGGTGTCCGAAATGAACAATCCTATTGCCGGGCCGGCAGACAAGCATCGACAAGGCCCGCCCTCGCCCTCACTCCCCGGCCCGCAGCGCCGCATCCCCGCCCTGCTGCTGAGCGCCTGCCTGGCCGCGCTGCTGAGTGGCTGCAACCTCGAACTGCTCAACCCCAAGGGCAGCATCGGCGAACAGGAAAAGTCGCTGATCCTGGTCTCCCTGTTCGTCATGCTGATGGTCGTCATACCGGTGATCGTGCTGACGCTATGGTTTGCATGGCGCTACCGTGAAACCAATACGAGCGCCGCCTATGCCCCCAAATGGGCGCACTCCACCAGGATCGAGGTCGTGGTCTGGGGCATCCCCTGCGTGATCGTGGCCTGCCTGGCCGTACTGATCTGGGACTCGACGCACAAGCTCGATCCCTATCGGCCCCTGGAATCGCAGGTCAAGCCGGTCCAGGTCGACGTGATCGCCCTGAACTGGAAATGGCTGTTCATTTATCCCGAGTACGGCGTCGCGTCGCTGAACCAACTGGCGATCCCGGTCGGCACGCCGATCAATTTCCGCCTGACCGCGGAATCGATGATGAATTCGTTCTTCATCCCGCAGCTCGGCAGCATGGTCTACGCCATGGCGGGCATGCAGACCCGCCTGCATCTGATCGCCGACACGCCGGGCACCTATCTCGGCCAGTCTGCTGCCTACAGCGGCGCCGGCTTCTCGGACATGCACTTCAAGACCGTGGCGACCTCGCGCGAGGCATTCGATGCCTGGATTCAGGCCGCCCGCGCTTCGTCCCAGGCGCTGGACCTGAACACCTATCGCGCGCTTGAACGGCCCAGCAGCAAGGATCCCGTGACGCTGTACGCCGCCGTCGCGCCGAAGCTGTTCGACCAGGTCGTCGACAAATACATGCTGGCAAACGGCCAGGTCTGCCGCGCGGACACCGCGGAGTCTCTGCAGGCCTTCCAGAGCGTCCCGCCGGCGCCCGCTGGCCGCATGGAGCAATAAGAATGCTTGGAAAACTCAACCTGGACGCCATCCCCCTCCATGAGCCGATCATCATGGGGACGCTGGCCGTCGTCGCCGTGCTGGGTCTGGCGCTGATGGGCGCCATCACCTACTACGGCAAATGGAAGACGCTGTGGAACGACTGGATCTGCTCCGTCGACCACAAGAAGGTCGGCGTGATGTACATCATCCTGGCGCTGGTGATGCTGCTGCGCGGCTTCGCCGACGCCATCATGATGCGCGTGCAGCAGGCGCTCGCGTATGGCGATGCCGCGGGCTACCTGCCGCCGCATCACTACGACCAGATCTTCACCGCCCACGGCGTGATCATGATCTTCTTCGTGGCCACGCCGCTGGTGCTCGGCCTGATGAACGTGATCGTGCCGCTGCAGATCGGTGCGCGCGACGTCGCCTTCCCGTTCGTCAATTCGCTGAGCTTCTGGATGTCGGCGATGGGCGCGGTGCTGGTGATGCTGTCGATGTTCGTCGGCGATTTCGCCGCCACCGGCTGGGTTGCCTACCCGCCCCTGTCCGAGCTGGGCTATAGCCCCACGCCAGGCGTTGACTACTACATCTGGTCCCTGCAGATATCGGGGCTGGGCACCACGCTGACCGGCATCAACTTCATCGTCACGATCCTGCGCATGCGCGCGCCGGGCCTGACCCTGATGAAGATGCCGGTCTTCACCTGGACCGCGCTGATCACCAACATCCTGATCGTGGCGATCTTCCCGGTACTGACCGCCACGCTCGCGCTGCTCACCGCCGACCGCTACCTCGGCATGCATTTCTTCACCAACGAGCTGGGCGGCAACGCCATGATGTACGTGAACCTGATCTGGATCTGGGGCCACCCGGAGGTCTACGTGCTGATCCTGCCGGCGTTCGGCGCTTTCTCCGAGATCATTGCCACGTTCTCGCGCAAGCCCCTGTTCGGCTACAAGTCAATGGTGTACGCCACCTCGTCGATCGGGGTGCTGTCGTTCTTCGTCTGGCTGCACCACTTCTTCACCATGGGCTCCGGCGCGAACGTCAATGCCTTCTTCGGCATCATGACCTCGATCATCTCGATCCCCACCGGCGTGAAGCTGTTCAACTGGCTGTTCACCATGTACCGCGGCAGGATCCGCTTCCATACCTCGACCATGTGGACCATCGGCTTCATGGTGACGTTCGCGGTCGGCGGCATGACCGGCGTGCTGCTTGCCGTCCCCGGCGCCGACTTCGTCCTGCACAACAGCCTGTTCCTGGTGGCGCATTTCCATAACGTGATCATCGGCGGCGTGTTGTTCGGCTGCCTGGCTGCGATCAGCTTCTGGTTCCCGAAGGTGTTCGGCTTCAAGCTGAACGAGTTCTGGGGCAAGGTGTCGTTCTGGTGCTGGCTGACCGGCTTCTTCCTGGCCTTCATGCCGCTCTACGTGCTCGGCTTCAAGGGCATGACGCGCCGGATGAACCACTATGCCAACGTCGACTGGCATCCCTACCTGGTGGTGGCGCTGGTGGGCGCCTTCGTCATCGGCGCCGGCATCCTGGCGATGATGGTGCAGTTCGCGGTCAGCGTCCGCGACCGCAAGCAGAACCAGGACCTGACCGGCGACCCGTGGGATGGCCGCAGCCTGGAATGGTCGACCGCCTCGCCCGCACCGTTCTACAACTTCGCCCACGTGCCGCATATCACCTCGCTGGAACAGCACTGGGACGACAAGGAAGCCGGCCGCGCATGGCGCCAGCCCGCGCGCTACGAGGACATCCACATGCCCCGCAACACCTCGGCTGGCTTCATCGTGTCGGCGTTCGGGCTGCTGTGCTGCTTCGCGCTGGTCTGGCATATGTGGCTGGTTGCCGTCGCCGGCTTGGTCGGCGCCATCGCGACCTTCGTCCTGCGCAGCTATGACCGCGACGTGGACTATTACGTGCCAGCCGCCGAAGTCGAGCGGATCGAACGCGCGCGCTTTGCACAACTGCAGGAAGCTGCCTGACCATGACTCCGACTCTCTCCCCTACCCTGCACCATCCCGGGCATGAGGCGGCCCATGACGCCGCGCACCACCATCACGAAGCCGGCGCGCACACCCCGCTGGGGTTCTGGCTTTACCTGATGAGCGACTGCCTGATCTTCGCGGTGTTGTTCGCCACCTTCGGCGTGCTGTCCGGAAACACGGCCGGCGGCCCCGGCGGGCGGCAACTGTTCGAGCTGCCGTTCGTGTTCGCCGAAACCATGGTGCTGCTGCTGAGCAGCTATACCTTCGGCCTGGCCATGCTCAGGCAGGGCGCCGACGACGCGCCGCGGATGATCCGCTGGCTGGCGCTGACCTTCGCGCTCGGCGCCCTGTTCATCGTCATGGAGGTCTACGAGTTCGCGCACCTGCTGCACCAGGGCGCGGGTCCCGGTGTCAGCGCCTACCTGTCGGCCTTCTTCACGCTGGTCGGCACGCACGGGCTACATGTCACGTCAGGCCTGCTGTGGCTTGCGGTGATGATCCACCAGATCAGGCATTTCGGGCTGGACGATATCGTGCGCCGCCGCCTAGCCTGCCTGAGCCTGTTCTGGCACTTCCTGGACCTGGTCTGGATCTGCGTCTTTACCTTTGTCTACTTGCGGGAGTTCGCATGAAACCGTCCCATCTGCATGCCGTGCACGCGGACCAGCCCGCGGTGCATGGCAGCGCGCGCGGCTACACCATCGGACTGCTGCTGTCGGTCGCGCTGACGATGGCGTCGTTTGCGGCCGTGATGACCGGATCCCTGCCAACGCCGGCCGCGATTGCGCTGGTGGTCGGCCTTTGTGTCGCGCAACTGCTGGTGCAGCTGGTGTACTTCCTGCACCTGGGCACCGGTCCCGGCCAGCGCGGCAACACCGCCATCTTTGCCTGTACCGGCTTCCTGATCGTCATCGTCGTGGCCGGTTCGTTATGGGTGATGCACAACGCCGACATCAACATGATGCCGACCGACATGTCCGTCGAACGGGCACGGGCAAAAGACTAGCGCTTGCGCGCAAGGAGGCTTTCCACCATGTATGTCTATGACGCCATTGACCAGAAGCTGGTCGACGAACGTGTCGTGCAGTTCGCCGACCAGACCCGCCGCTTCCTGGACGGCCAGCTGAGCGAAGATGAATTCCGCGTGCTGCGGCTGCAGAACGGCCTCTATATCCAGCGCCATGCACCCATGCTGCGCGTGGCGATTCCCTACGGCATGCTGGCCTCGCGGCAGTTGCGCAAGCTGGCGGAAATCGCGCGCCGCTGGGATCGCGGCTACGGGCACTTCAGCACGCGCCAGAACCTGCAGTTCAACTGGCCGCGGCTGGAGGATGCGCCCGCCATTCTCGCCGAACTGGCCACGGTGCAGATGCACGCGATCCAGACCAGCGGCAACTGCATCCGCAATACCACCACTGACCACTTTGCCGGCATTGCGCCCGACGAGCTGGTGAATCCGCTGGTGTGGTGCGAGATCGTCAGGCAGTGGTCGATGCTGCATCCCGAGTTCGCCTTCCTGCCGCGCAAGTTCAAGATTGCCATCAGTGGCGCGCGCACGGACCGGGCGGCGGTCGGCGTCCATGACATCGGGCTGCAGGCCGTTGAACAGGACGGCCAGACCGGCTTCAAGGTCTGGGTCGGTGGCGGCATGGGCCGCACGCCGATGGTGGGCAAGCTGATCCATCCCTTCGTGCCCTGGCAGGACCTGCTGACCTACCTGCAGGCCACGCTGCGCGTCTACAACCTGCACGGCCGGCGCGACAACAAGTACAAGGCGCGCATCAAGATCCTGGTGAAGGACCTCACCCCGGAAGTGTTCCGGGCGCAGGTGGCGGAGCAATGGCAACGAATCCGCGGCGGCGCGGACACGGTATCCGAGGACTTTGTCGCGTCCATCGCCGGGCGCTTCACGACGCCGCCGTATGATCCCGCTGCCGCCGATGAGCCGGACGTGTCAGCCGAACTCGCGAAGACCGACCGCGCCTTCCGCCTCTGGCTGAGAAGCAATGTCCATCCGCACCGGGTGCCCGGCTACGCCGCCGTCACGGCATCGCTGAAGGCGTCGGGCCAGGCGCCCGGCGACATCACCGCCGACCAGATGGAAATCATGGCCGGCCTGGCCGAGCGCCACGGCTTCGGCGAACTGCGCGTGTCGCACGAGCAGAACCTGGTCCTGGCCGATGTCCGCCGCAGCGGCCTGCACGCCTTGTGGCGCGAGCTGGACGCCGCCGGGCTGGCCACGCCCAACGTGGGCCTGATCACCAACATCATCGCCTGCCCCGGCGGCGACTTCTGCTCGCTGGCCAATGCCGTCTCGATCCCTCTGGCGCAGGCCATCCAGGACCGCTTCGACGACCTCGACCACGTGCACGACATCGGCGAACTGGACCTGAACATCTCCGGCTGCATCAACTCCTGCGGCCACCACCACATCGGCCACATCGGCATCCTCGGCGTCGACAAGGCCGGCGAAGCCTGGTACCAGATCACCATCGGGGGCCGGCAGAACGGCGGCGACGGCCAGGGCCGCGCGGACGGCGTGGCCGCCGGCGGCGCGGCCATCGGCCGCATCATCGGGCCGTCGGTTGCCCAGGAACAGGTGCCGGATGTGGTCGAACGGCTGATCGAGACCTATCTGCTGCACCGGGACAGCGAAGCCGAGCGCTTTGTCGACGTGGTCGGCCGGATCGGCATCGAACCATTCCAGCGCGCGGTCTACCCGGATCCGGCCACCGGTGCGCGTCGAGCTCGCCAGGAGACCGCGAATGCCTGACCATGCCCCTTCCGCCGCGCCGGACCCGTGCAACGCCGGCCCTGAAGACCTGTGGTCCGCCGTCGCCGCGCTCTCGGGCGAGCAGCTGCATACGATCATCGATCCCGCGCGCCAGTCACCGAAGCCGGCGCCCGACCCGGCTTCGTTCAGGGCGCGCGTCGTCGAGGTCTTCGGCAACGTCGCCGGCTTCGAGTTCACGCCCCCGTCGGAGCCCATGCTGCTCGAACTCTGGGAAAAGTACCGGAGCACACTGTCCCCATTCAGCGGGGGCAGGATCGCGCCGGCATGAGTGCCGCAGCCGCGCCGGCCGGCGTTCTTAGCCCTGTGCTGCGCGCACGAACGCGTCGCGGGCCGTGATGCGCTTGACGTAGTCCTGGATGCAGCGGCTGTCGCCAACGCGCGGCGCGCCGAATTGCCCCGCCCACGCCAGCGACGCGCCGAGATAGACGTCGGCGGCGCTGAAGGTGTCGCCGAGCACGAAGGGGCCTGGAGACAGGGCCTTTTCGATGGCGCCGATGACTTCGTCGTAATCGCCCCAGCCGACGGTCTGCTTGGGCAGCGGCGCCTGCGCGCGCATCATGCGGTCGGTCAGTGCGGGTTCGAAACAGCTGCCGCAGAAAAACAGCCATCGCAGCACCGTGCCGCGGGCCGACGAGCCCGGCGGCGGCATCAGTCCTGCTTTCGGATAGGCGTCGGCGAGCCAGGCAATGATCGCGCCGTTCTCGGTCAGCACGGTGCCGTCATCCAGTACCAGCGTGGGAATCTTCCCCATCGGATTGATCGCCAGGAAAGCCGGCGAACGGCTTTCCCCCTTGGCGATATCGATATGCTGCAACGCGTAGTCCGCGCCAACCTCCTCCAGCATCCAGCGCGCCACGGACGCGCGGCTCTGGGGGTTGTAGTAAAGCGTCATGGTCATACCGTCCTCCTGGCACCTTGGCCCTATGGATGGGAGGCAGCAGGATAGCACTGACTCGGCGCCGTCAGGCGCTGAACGCGAGCAACTGCGCCCCCTCGGAAACCTGCTCGCCGATCCCGTAGAGCACCTCGCTGACCACCCCGTCGGCCGGGGCGCAGATGGTGTGCTCCATCTTCATCGCCTCCATCACCAGCAGCGGCGCCCCGCGCGCGACCGTGCTGCCGGCCTCGACCATCACGGCGATGACCTTGCCCGGCATCGGCGCGGTCAGCTTGCCGCCCTCGCCTTCGGCCTCGCCGGCGTGCGCGAGCGGGTCGACCCACGCCAGCGTGGCGTGGCGGCCGCCATGGAAGACATGGAATTCGTCGCCATCCAGATGGACCTGCCCGTGCGTGCGCCGGGTGCCGAGGTTGATGCGGATATCGTCCGCGTGGCAGGTAAAGGCGAAGGGCGCGGCCTGGTCGGCGTAGATCAGCGTGCTGCCGCGCTCGTTGCTGTTCAGCGTCACCTCGAGCACCTGTTCGCCATAGCCGAAGCGCAGCATGCGCGACACGGCGCCGTTCAGCCGCCACGCGCCGGCGTGGGTCCACGGCGAATGCGGGTCGGCGGCATCGATGCGGCGCTCGTTGTTTTCACGCGCCAGCAGCGCGGCGGTCGCCAGCGCGATCAGCTCCATGCCGACCGGCGCCGGCGGCGGAAACAGGACCTGTTCGTTGCGCGCGATCAGGCCGGTGTCGAGATCGGCGGTGCGGAACGCTTCCGACTTCACCAGCCGCTGCAGGAACGCCACGTTGGTCGACAGGCCCACCACGTGGTAGGCCGCCAGCGCCTGGCGCATGCGCGCCAGCGCCTCGTCGCGGTCCTTGCCCCAGACGATCAGCTTGGCGATCATCGGGTCGTAGAACGGGCTGATGGTGTCGCCCTCGCGCACGCCGGCGTCGATGCGCACCCCGGCCGGGCCGTGCGCATCGTCGCCGCGCATGAACTGCACCGCCGGCGGCGTGCGCAGGAAGCGCAGCGTGCCGGTGGATGGCAGGAACTGCTTGTCGGGGTTCTCGGCGTAGATGCGCGCCTCCAGCGCATGGCCATCGATGCGCAGCTGCTCCTGCGTGAGCGGCAGCGGCTCGCCGGCGGCGACGCGCAGTTGCCATTCGACCAGGTCCTGGCCGGTGATCATCTCGGTGACCGGATGCTCCACCTGCAGGCGCGTGTTCATCTCCATGAAGTAGAACGAGCCATCCTGGTTGGCGATGAACTCGACCGTGCCGGCGCCGACATAGCCCACGGCTTTGGCTGCGGCCACGGCCGCCTCCCCCATGGCGCGGCGGCGCTCCTCGGTCATGCCCGGCGCGGGGGCTTCCTCCAGCACCTTCTGGTGCCGGCGTTGCACCGAACAATCGCGCTCGAACAGGTAGACGCAGTTGCCGTGGGTATCGGCGAACACCTGGATCTCGATATGGCGCGGGCGCGTCAGGTATTTCTCGACCAGCACCTTGTCGTCGCCAAAGCTGGCCGACGCCTCGCGCTTGACCGACGCCAGCGCGGCCTCGAAGCCGTCGCCCGACTCGACCACGCGCATGCCCTTGCCGCCGCCGCCCGCGCTGGCCTTGAGCAGCACCGGGTAGCCGATGCGGTCGGCCTCGCGGCGCAGCAGCGCCGGATCCTGGTCTTCGCCGTGGTAGCCCGGCACCAGCGGCACCGCGGCTTTTTCCATCAACTGCTTGGCCGCGCTCTTGCTGCCCATCGCGTGGATCGCCGACGCCGGCGGGCCGATGAAGACCAGCCCGGCGGCAGCGCAGGCCTCGGCGAAGGCTTCGTTCTCGGACAGGAAGCCGTAGCCCGGGTGGATCGCCTGGGCACCGGCCTCCTTCGCCATCTCGATGATATGGTCGGCGCGCAGGTAGCTGTCGCGCGCGGCGGCGCCGCCGATATGCACGGCCTCGTCGCAGAAGGCGACATGGCGCGCCTCGGCGTCCGCATCGGAATACACCGCGACGGTGCGGATGCCCAGCCGGCGGCAGGTGGCGGCCACGCGGCAGGCGATTTCACCGCGGTTGGCGATCAGGATCTTGTTGAACATTGAGCTTCCTAGTCGTTGTGACATGCCACGATTACATGCGGAACACGCCGAACTTCATCTCGTCGATCGGCGCATTGAGGCTGGCCGACAGCCCCAGCCCCAGCACCGTGCGCGTCTGCGCGGGGTCGATCACGCCGTCGTCCCACAGCCGCGCGCTGGCGTAGTACGGGTGGCCCTGGTGTTCGTACTGGTCGCGGATCGGTTGCTTGAAGGCGTCTTCTTCCTGCGCGCTCCACTGGCCGCCCTTGGCTTCGATGCCGTCACGGCGCACCGTCGCCAGCACGCTCGCGGCCTGCTCGCCGCCCATTACCGAGATGCGCGCGTTCGGCCACATCCACAAGAAGCGCGGCGAATACGCGCGCCCGCACATGCCGTAGTTGCCCGCGCCGAACGAGCCGCCGATGATCACCGTGAACTTGGGCACCTGCGCAGTCGCCACCGCGGTCACCATCTTGGCGCCGTTGCGCGCGATGCCTTCGTTCTCATACTTGCGCCCCACCATGAAGCCGGTGATGTTCTGCAGGAACACCAGCGGGATCTTGCGCTGGCAGCACAGCTCGATAAAGTGCGCGCCCTTGAGCGCCGACTCCGAGAACAGGATGCCGTTGTTGGCGACGATCCCCACCGGATAACCCCAGATGCGCGCGAAGCCGCATACCAGCGTGGTGCCGTAGCGCGCCTTGAACTCGTCGAACTCGGAGCCGTCGACCAGGCGTGCAATTACCTCGCGCACGTCGTACGGCTTGCGCGTGTCGGTCGGGATCACGCCGTACAGCTCTTCCACCGGATACAGCGGCTCGACTGGCTCGTGCAGGCGGATCTGGTCCGGCTTGCGGCGGTTCAGGTGCTGCACGATATTGCGCGCCAGGCTCAGCGCGTGGTGGTCATTCTGCGCGAAGTAGTCGGCCACGCCCGACAGGCGCGTATGCACGTCGGCGCCGCCGAGGTCTTCGGCGCTGACCTCCTCGCCGGTGGCCGCCTTCACCAGCGGCGGGCCGCCCAGGAAGATGGTGCCCTGGTTCTTGACGATGATCGATTCGTCGCTCATCGCCGGCACGTAGGCGCCGCCCGCGGTGCACGAGCCCATTACCACCGCGATCTGCGGGATGCCGCGCTTGGACAGGTTGGCCTGGTTGTAGAAGATGCGGCCGAAGTGGTCGCGGTCAGGAAACACCTCGTCCTGGTTGGGCAGGTTGGCGCCGCCGGAATCGACCAGGTAGATGCACGGCAGGTGGTTCTCCTCGGCGATCTCCTGCGCGCGCACATGCTTCTTCACCGTCATCGGGTAATACGTGCCGCCCTTGACGGTGGCGTCGTTGCAGACGATCACGCATTCCTGCCCGGCCACGCGACCGATGCCGGTGATGATGCCGGCGCCGGGCGCGGCGTCGTCATACATGTCGTACGCGGCCAGCTGCGACAACTCGAGGAACGGCGTGCCCGGGTCGAGCAGCTGCTGCACGCGCTCGCGCGGCAGCAGCTTGCCGCGCGACAGGTGCTTGGCGCGCGCGTCGGCGCCGCCGCCTTCGGCCAGCTTCGCGATCTTTGCCTGCAGGTCGGCAACCAGTGCCTGCATGGCCTGCGCGTTGGTCCTGAACGACTCGGAGCGGGCGTTCAGCTTGGTTTCAATTGCCGCCATATGGGCCTCGGGCAGTCGGTTATTGGTGTTTGCGTTGTTTCTCAGGCGCGCTCAGGCGGTCCTGGATTCATCGAGGTTCAGTTCACGCACCATCTGGTCGCGCATCACGAACTTCTGCACCTTGCCGGTCACGGTCAGGGGCATCTCTTCGACAAAACGGATGTAGCGCGGGATCTTGTAATGCGCGATCTGGTCGCGGCAGAAGGCGCGGATCTCGTCTTCGGTGGCGCTCTCGCCGGGCTTGAGCACAATCCACGCGCAGACCTCCTCGCCGTACTTGGCGTCGGGCACGCCGAACACCTGCACCGCCTGGACCTTCGGATGGCGGAACAGGAATTCCTCGATCTCGCGCGGGTAGATGTTTTCGCCGCCGCGGATCAGCATGTCCTTCACCCGGCCGACGATATTGCAGTAGCCCTCTTCGTCGAGGGTGGCCAGGTCGCCGGTGTGCATCCAGCCGTCGCGGATGGCTTCGGCGGTGCGGGCCTCGTCATCCCAGTAGCCGAGCATCACGGAATAGCCGCGCGTGCACAGCTCGCCCTTCTCGCCGACCGGCACGGTCGCGCCGGTGGCGTCGACGATCTTCACTTCCAGGTGCGGCTGGATGCGGCCCACGGTGGTAGTGCGCTTGTCGAGCGGATCAGTGGTGCTGCTCTGGAACGACACCGGACTGGTCTCGGTCATGCCGTAGGCGATCGTCACCTCGGACATATGCATCTGTGCCACCACGCGCTTCATGGTCTCGATCGGGCACGGCGACCCGGCCATGATGCCGGTGCGCAGCGACGAGAAGTCGTAGTCGGCAAAGCGCGGGTGGTCCAGCTGCGCGATAAACATGGTCGGCACGCCGTGCAGCGCGGTGCAGCGCTCCTCGCTGACCGCCTGCATGGTGGCCTCGGGGTCAAAGGCCTCGCCGGGGAACACCATTGCCGCGCCGGTCGAGACGCAGGCCAGCACCGACAGCACCATGCCGAAGCAGTGGTAGAACGGCACCGGGATGCAAAGCTTGTCCTGCTCCGAGAAGCGCATCGCCATGGCGATGAAGCGCGCGTTGTTGACGATATTGCGATGTGTCAGCGTGGCGCCCTTGGGTGCGCCGGTGGTGCCACTGGTGAACTGCACATTGATCGGGTCATAGCGGTCCAGCTGCGCCGTGATGCCATCGAGCTCCGCGCGCGCCACGCCGGCGCCACGGGCCAGCACGTCCGCATAGCGGATCATGCCCGGGGTCTCGCCCTCGCCCATGCGGATCACCCATCGCAGCGACGGCAGCCGCGCGGCCTGCAGCGTGCCCGCTGCGCTGGTGGCCAGCTCCGGCGCCAGCGCCTGCAGCATCTCGAGGTAGCGCGAGGTCTTGAAGACCTCGGCGGCGACGATGGCCTTGACGCCGACCTTGTTCAGCGCGTACTCCAGCTCCGCCAGCCGGTAGGCCGGATTGATGTTGACCAGCACCAGGCCCAGCCGGGCGGTGGCAAACTGCGTCACCAGCCATTCCACACGGTTGGGCGCCCAGATGCCGACGCGATCGCCCCTGGCCAGGCCCAGCGCATGCAGCCCGGCGGCCAGCGCATCGATGGCTTCGGCGAACTCGCGCCAGTTCCAGCGCACGCCCTGTTCGCGAAATACCACGGCCTCGCGTTCGGGGAACGCTGCCACGGTCTGCGCCAGCAGCGCCGACACGGTCTGCTCGGACAGCGCAATGCTGGTGTCGCCACGGACATGCGACAGCCCGCCGATCGGCAGAATGGTGGGAAGCGGATCTCCCTGCATCTTCATCGTTGTCTCCAAAGCGCTTCGGTTTCGACTTGAGTTGAGCGTAACTCAAGAACACGAATATCGTCGGGGTGATCCTGCCCAGAATTGGGGGTTAACCCCGATAAGCTGCTATTGAGTGCTGCCGGATGGCTAGGCGATTTCCAGTCTCGTCACATCGGAATGACGAAAAGGTATACGGGCTCAGGCGAAAATTCAACCTTAATTTGAGGCTCACTCAACTTCGAGACAAAATGGAGTACGATGTGACGGCGTCGCGCAGCAACCGCCAGGGCCGGCGCTACCGCAGGTTCGGGCTCCGCCCGGGGCACGGCCTGACATTTCGCGCTTCGCTTGCAGGGATCCGACATCATGGAAGACATCGCCACCACCCGCCGGACCCCGTCCGGCGCCAGGGCGGAACAACGCATCCGCGACATCCTGCGTGTCAGCCGCGAGGTGTTTGCCGAACTGGGCTACGAAAAAACCACCACGACCGAGATCGCCCAGCGCCTGGGCGTGTCCGAGGCCACGGTGTTCACGTACTTCCAGAGCAAGCGCAAGCTGTGCGTGCGGGTGATCGAGGACTGGTACGACGAAATCATCGGCACGATCGAGCAAGGCATGCCGCGCGACCAGAGCATCAAGGCGCAGCTGGCGTTCTACGTGAAGACGCACCTGCGCCTGTTCCTGATCCAGGGCACCGGGCTGTGCGCGCTGGTGCTGTCGGAAGGCCGGGCCAAGGGGCCGGACCTGGGGCAGGAGTTCGTGCCGCTGCAACGCCGCTATACGGCGCCGCTGATGGACCTGCTCGCGCGCGGCCGCGAACATGGCGAGATTCGCGCCGACCTGCCGCTGAGCCTGATGCGCTCCGCGATCCTGGGGCCGATGGAGCATATCCTGTGGGATGCCATCGCGCGCGAGCGCGAGGTGGATATCGATACCACCGCCGCGGGCATGGTGGCCTTGCTGTGGCCCGCGCTGCAGCCCGCAAATATCGAGCTGGAGGCCCTGCGGGCCTTCCATGGCGAAGTCGGCGCGGCGCTGCGCAAGCTGGACGGCGCCTGACCGGATCGCTCGGCCAAATCGGCAAATTCCTTGTACGCTGGAGGAGGCGTTCCCCCACGGAGATTGCGACATGGCCGTCCAGCTCAACCACACCATCGTCTTCTCTCAGGACAAGCAGGCCTCCGCGGATTTCCTGTGCGAGGTCCTGGGCCGCCCGCCGGCCGAGCCGTTCGGGCCCTTCCTTGGCGTCGCGCTGGACAACGGCGTCACCCTCGATTTCATGGACGCGCAGGGCGAGGTTGCCATGCAGCACTATGCATTCCTGGTCAGCGACGCCGAGTTCGACCACGGTTTTGCCCGCATCCGCGCGCGCAACCTGGCGTACTGGGCCGACCCCTACCGTCGCCGGCCCGGCGAGGTCAATACGGACGACGGCGGCCGGCGCATCTACTTCGAGGATCCGAGCAAGCACTTCCTCGAGATTTTCACCAGGGGCTGAAGCCGAACCGGCTTAGCAGTGTCTTTGGCGAGACACCGGCAACCGCCACGCCCCGCCGCCTGTACCCGTCCTGCGCTTGGTTGATGCGGTTGCGCCTCATAGAATGAAATGGCCTGGTTTCCGCGCATCGAAGGACCATGCAGACCGCCGCCTATCCCTACCAGCCCGTGCGCGAGCGGCGCACGCTGACCTGCTTCCTGCTGGCCCTGCTCATGCACCTGCTGCTGGGGGCCCTGCTGTACTACGGCGTGCGCTGGCGCAACGCCGTGCCCACCGGTGTTGCGGCAGAACTGTGGGAGCCCGTCCCCGAAGCCACCTTCCCCGAGCCCGCCATCAAGCCGGCGCCGACGCCACCGCCGGTCGAGCAAGAAGACGCCGATATCTCGCTGCAGGAAAAGCAGCGCAAGGCCAGGCTGGCCGAGCGCGAGGCCGAGCAGGCGCGGCAGCGCGACAGCCAGGCCCGCGCCGAAGCGGCCCGCAAGGATGCCCAGCGCCGGGCCATGGAAGCGCAACGCCAGGCCAGCAATGCCGAGCGCCAGGCCGAACTGGCCCGCTTGCGCGCGCAGGCGGGGGGTCCCGGCGCCGCGGCCAGCGCCCGGGCCGGGGCTGGTTCCGGATCCTCGGCGAAGCCGTCTTCGGGCTATGCCGAGCGCGTGCGCCAGCGGGTCAAGCCGAACATCATCTTCAACGAGGACGTCGCCGGCAATCCGGCCGCGGTGGTCGCCGTGCACATGGCGCCCGACGGCTCACTGCTGTCGGCGCGCCTGGCCAGGTCCAGTGGCAATGCCGGCTGGGACAACGCCGTGCTGCGCGCGGTACAGCGGTCCGACCCGCTGCCGCGCGACAGCAACGGCGTGGCGCCGTCCGATATCCTCATCACCTTCTGGCCCAAGGACGAGGGCGGCTAGCCCCTCGGCGCCTGGCCGCGGCCGGTTCCGGTAGTGTGCGTTGTCGCACCAACTGCGGCTGAATAGAACATTATTCCAAGAATCCACATATTGATGGAATGGCATTACAATTCCAGCTTGCCTGGAAGGACAAATCGCATGCCTGTGCTCCCGCCCGTCCCTATCATGAATAGACAAGAACAAGCCGACGGAGCCCGCCATGACGACCGCCTCTCCTCTCACTGCCGCCCGACCGGTTGGCGCCCCGCTCGACCAGCTGGCGCTCGACCTGGCCGACGTTTTCACCCACAGCGCCCGCATGGTCGCCAGCCACCTCGCGCAGCACCTGCCCGACACCGACACGCTGCTGGCCGCGTTGCCGCCGGGCGCGTTGCTGGGCTCGGCCGAGACCTATACCCGGCACCTGGTCTATGGCGATCCGCTGGAACGCTTCTCCGCCATGGTGCTGGTATGGCGCCCCGGGCAGGCCAGCCCGGTGCATGGCCATCGCACCTGGTGCGCCTACCGCGTGCTGCGCGGCACGCTGACCGAGCAGCACTACTGGTGGGATGCCGCCGGCCGGCACGCGCGCCATGCCAACACCGTCACGCGCACCGCCGGCGATACCTTCAGCGTGCCGGGCGGCCTGCAGCACATCCATGCGCTCGGCAATACCAGCGACGAAATCGCGGTTTCCCTGCATCTCTACGGTGTCAGCCGCGACCATATTGCGACCGGCGTGAACCTGCTGGTGCCCGCCTACGCCTAGCCGCCCCGCTCCGCACCTGGTGCGGGCGCGCCCTCAACTGACCGCCCCGCGCCATGGACCGCTACGACAAACAGATCCTCGCCATCCTGCAGGAAGACGCCACCTTGCCGGTGGCGGAAATCGGCGAGCGGGTCGGCCTGAGCTCGACGCCATGCTGGCGCCGTATCCAGAAGCTGGAAGAAGCCGGCCTGATCCGCAAGCGCGTGGCACTGCTCGACGCCGGCAAGCTCAATGCCGGCGTCACGGTGTTCGTCTCCGTCCGCACCAGCCAGCACAACGTGAAATGGCTCAAGCAGTTCCACGGACTGGTGTCGTCGATCCCGGAAGTGACCGAGTTCTATCGCATGGCGGGCGACACGGACTACCTGCTGCGCGTGGTGGTGCCCGATATCGCCGCCTATGACCGGGTCTACAAGAAGCTGATCCAGGGCGCGGAACTCGCCGATGTCAGCTCCAGCTTCGCGATGGAACAGATCAAGTACACCACCGCCTTGCCGCTGGACTATGCCTGAGGCTTCACTTATACGGCCCAGACACGGCCCCTGACCCCGTCGCGGCTGGCAATTTCCGCCATTTCAGCGCCTTTCCCCGCGCTTTTTTGCGCATCCTGTTGCAAATACCCCGCGTTCCGGCAGACTTGCCGGCACGCTTTCCCTGCCAGGAACCTGCTGCGACGCAGCAATGGCTGTAGAATATGCGGCCCCTATTCAAACGGCCGCGGCGTACGGTTTTTACCCTCGCCCCCCGCCGAACCCCCGCGAGCCTTGACAGCAGGTTGGAATCACGCGCGCCTCGTGCGCACTGCCGTCGAAACGCGATGCACGAAGGAAACAGCAGTCAATGACAAGTGGCGCACAACGAACGGCAGCCAAAACACGAGCAGCAGCAGTCAAGGACACCGGCCAGGCCAGCGCGGCCGCGGCACACTCGGATCCGTCGGCCGAAGCCGCCGCACGCAGCCAGCAGCTGCGCGCGCTGATCCAGCTGGGCAGGCAGCGCGGCTACCTGACCCACGCGGATATCAGCGACCACCTGCCCGAGAACTTCACGGACACGGCCGCGATGGAAAGCATCGTCGGCACCTTCGCCGAGATGGGCGTGAAGATCTATGAGCAGACCCCGGATGCCGAGACCCTGCTGCTGAGCGACGGCCCGGCGGTGGCCTCCGACGAGCAGGCCGAAGAGGAAGCCGAGGTCGCGCTGGCGACGGTCGATTCCGAGTTCGGCCGCACCACCGACCCGGTGCGCATGTACATGCGCGAAATGAGCTCGGCCACGCTGCTGACGCGCAAGCAGGAAGTCGAGATCGCCAAGCGGATCGAGGACGGCCTGAACAACATGGTCCACGCGATCTCGGCGTGCCCGTTTACCGTCGCCGCGATTCTCGAGCTGTCGGAGAAGGTCGCCAGCAATGAAATCGGCATCGACGACGTGGTCGACGGCCTGAGCGACGAGAGCATCCCCGAGCCGGCGGCGGCCGGCGCGGACGACGCCGACGACAGCCCCATCGACAGCACCGACGAGGCCGACGAAGAGGCCGACGACACCGCCGATGAAGGCAGCGGCCAGCAAAGCGCCGAAGCCGACCTGGCCAGGCTGCGCGACGAATGCATGAAGCGCTTCGCGCGCGTCGCCGAGCAGTTCGAGCGCATGCGCGCCGAAAGCGAGGCCGGCGGTCCGGCATCGGCGGCGTTCGCGTCCGCGCGCGATGCGGTGCGCGAGGAGCTGCGCACGATCCGCTTTACCGCCCGCACCATCGAGCGCCTGTGCGCCAACGTCCAGGGCATGGTCGACGAAGTGCGCGTGATCGAGCGCCAGGTGGTCCAGCTGCTGGTCGAGCGCTGCGGCATGGAGCGCGAGGACGTCATCGCCCGCTTCCCCGGCAACGAGACCAACCTCGCCTGGGGCCAGGGCCTGGCCGCCGAAGCGCGCCCCTACAGCGCGGCGGTGGCGCGCGCGCTGCCGGACCTGGAAGCCCACCAGCAGAAGCTGATCGACATCCAGGCCCGCGCGGCGCTGTCGCTGCCCGAACTGAAGGCCGTCAACCGCAAGATGCTGGCCGCCGAGCGCCAGATGCGCCAGGCCAAGCACGAGATGACGCAGGCCAACCTGCGCCTGGTGATCTCGATCGCCAAGAAGTACACCAACCGCGGCATGCAGTTCCTGGACCTGATCCAGGAAGGCAACATCGGCCTGATGAAGGCGGTCGACAAGTTCGAATACCGCCGCGGCTGGAAATTCTCCACCTACGCCACCTGGTGGGTGCGCCAGGCCGTCACGCGCGCGATCGCCGACCAGGCTCGCACCATCCGCGTGCCGGTGCACATGATCGAGCAGATCAACAAGCTCAACCGCCTGTCGCGCGAGATCATGCAGCAGACCGGCAAGGAGCCCGATCCGGCGGTGCTGGCCGAGCGCCTGGACATGACCGAGGACAAGGTCCGCTCGATCATGAAGATCGCGAAAGAACCGGTGTCGATGGAGACCCCGGTGGGCGAGGATGGCGACACCAGCCTGGGCGACATGATCGCCGACTCGGACACCGCCACGCCCGCCGACGCCGCGCTGCAGGCCGGCCTGCGCGCGGTGGTGCGCGAGATGCTGGACGAGCTCTCGCCGCGCGAAGCCAAGGTGCTGCGCATGCGCTTTGGCATCGACATGTCGACCGACTACACGCTGGAAGAAGTCGGCAAGCAGTTCGATGTCACGCGCGAGCGGATCCGCCAGATCGAAAGCAAGGCGATGAAGAAGCTGCGGCACCCCAGCCGCGCGGACCAGTTGATCACCTATCTGCGCGACGCCTGAGCGGCCCCCCGCCGCCGCGCACAGAGGAGTGTTATTCATGCCTGACTCGAACCTCTCTTTCTTTGGCAGGCTCTCGCTTGCCCTGGGCACGTTCTTCGCCATCCTTGGCAACCCGGACCTGGCGGGCCGCGTCAAGCGACTGCGCGAAGGCGGGCCAGCTGCGCAGGCGGGCGCGGCCCCGGCACCTGCCCCCGCGCCGGTTGCCGCGCCGGTTTCGGAAAGCGCGCCCGCATTGAAGGAAGCCAGTCCCGTCGCCGCGCTCCAGCTGCTCGGATTGCTCCAGCGCGACGCGCGCTTTGTCGACTTCGTCGAGGAAGACATCGCGCGCTATGCCGACGCCGAGATCGGCGCCGCCGCGCGCCTGGTGCACGACGGCTGCCGCGCGGTGCTGCGCGAGCATTTCACCATCCGCCCGGTGCGCGAAGAAGCGGAAGGCAGCCGCGTGACGCTGGCCGACGGCTTCGACGCCAGCGCGATCCGCCTGACCGGCAACGTGGTGGGCAGCGCGCCGTTCCATGGCGCCATCAGCCATCGCGGCTGGAAGGTCGAGGAAGTGCGCCTGCCGCGCCTGGCCGAACGCCATGACGCCAGCGTGATCGCCCCCGCCGAGGTGGAGCTATGAGCGAGGCGCGCTATGCCATCGGCATCGACCTGGGCACGACCCATAGCGCGGTCTCCTATGTCGACCTGGCCGCCAGCGATGGCGAGAAGACCAGCCTGCACGTGCTGCCGATCACGCAGCTGACTGCGCCCGGCGCGGTCGAGGACCTCGACCTGCTGCCCTCGTTCCTGTACCTGCCGCACGCCAGCGAACTCGCGCCTGGCGACCTGAGCCTGCCGTGGAGCGCCGCGCGCGACTTCGCCGTCGGCGAGATGGCGCGCAGCCGCGGCGCGGGCACGCCGATCCGGCTGGTGTCCAGCGCCAAGAGCTGGCTGTGCCATCCCGGCGTCGACCGCCGCGCGGCGATCCTGCCTGCCGACGCGCCGCCCGAGGTGCTGCGCGTGTCGCCGCTGGAGGCTTCGGTACGCTACCTGACGCACCTGCGCGAGGCCTGGGACCAGGCCCACCCCGAGGCGCCGTTCAGCGCGCAGGACATCACCGTGACGATCCCCGCATCGTTCGATCCCGCCGCGCGCGAGCTGACCGCCGAAGCCGCCGCGGCGGCCGGCTATGCCCGCATGACGCTGCTCGAGGAACCGCAGGCCGCGCTCTACAGCTGGATCCAGAAGAGCGGCGGCCAATGGCGCAAGCAGGTCAAGGTGGGCGACATCATCCTGGTGGTCGATGTCGGCGGCGGCACCACCGACTTGTCGCTGATCGCCGTGATCGAGCGCGAAGGCAACCTGGAACTGCATCGCATCGCGGTCGGCGACCATATCCTGCTGGGCGGCGACAACATGGACCTGGCGCTGGCGCACGTGGTCGCGCGCAAGCTCGCCGCGCAAGGCACGCAGGCCGATCCGTGGCAGCTGCGCGCGCTGACCTATGCCTGCCGCGCCGCCAAGGAAACGCTGCTGACCGACCCGGCCACCGAGAGCGTGCCGCTGGTCGTGCCCAGCCGCGGCGCGAAGCTGATCGGCGGCTCGATCCGCACCGACCTGACCCGCGCCGAACTGACCCAGACCATCCTGGAAGGATTCTTCCCACAAGTCGACGCGTCGGCGCGCCCGGTCAGCCGGGCCCGCGCCGGCCTGACGCAGCTGGGCCTGCCCTATGCGCAGGATGCGGCCATCACGCGGCACCTGGCGGCGTTCCTGGGCCGGCAGGTGGCGGCGCTGGCCGACATCGAAGGCCTGCAGTCCGCGCAGCCGGAAGGCGCCACGTTGCTGCACCCCACCGCCGTGCTGTTCAATGGCGGCGTGTTCAAGTCGGGCCTGCTGGTCGACCGCATCCTGCAGACCCTCAACGGCTGGCTCGGCGCCGAAGGCGCGGCGCCGGCGCGCCTGCTCGACGGCGCCGAGCTGGACCTGGCGGTGGCACGCGGCGCCGCCTATTACGGCTATGTGCGGCGCGGCAAGGGCGTGCGCATCCGCGGCGGCACCGCGCGCGCCTACTACGTGGCGGTGGAATCGTCGATGCCGGCCGTGCCGGGCTTCGAGCCGCCGATCCAGGCGCTGTGCCTGGCGCCGTTCGGCATGGAGGAAGGCACCGAGGCCGAGCTGCCGCCGCAGGAATTCGGCCTGGTGGTCGGCGAGCCGGTGCACTTCCGCTTCTTTGGCTCGTCGGTGCGCCGCCAGGACCAGGTCGGCACCCTGCTGGACTACTGGGGGCCGGAAGAGCTGCAGGAACTGGAAGAAATCCAGGCGACCCTGCCCGCCGAGGGCCGTACCGCGGGCGACGTGGTGCCGGTCAGGCTGCATGCGCGCGTGACCGAGGCCGGCACGCTCGAGCTCGAGGCCGTGCCGCGCGGCAGCGGCGAACGCTGGAAGGTCCAATTCGACGTACGCGGCACTGCCGATGCCTGAAGCCGCGGCACCGGCGATGCAGCAATACGTCGTCGGCATCGACCTTGGCACCAGCAACACCGTAGTGGCCTATGCCAGGGCCGGGTCGGACGATATCCGCGTGTTCGACATCGACCAGCTGGTCGCACCCGGCGAGGTCGCGGCGCGCCCGCTGTTGCCGTCGGTGCGCTACCACGCGGCGCCGGGCGAGCTCAACGGCGATGACCTGCAGTTGCCCTGGCAATCGGCGGCAAGTGCCGCCGCGCGCCGGACCGTGTTCGGCCGGTTGGCGGCGACGCTGGGCGCGCAGGTGCCGGGCCGGCTGGTGGCCAGCGCCAAGAGCTGGCTGTCGCATGCCGCGGTCGACCGCACCGCGCCGATCCTGCCATGGGGCGGCGAGGAGGATCTCGACAAGATCTCGCCGGTGGTCGCCAGCGCCAGCTACCTCGGCTATGTTTGCGCCGCCTGGAACCACCGCTTCCCCGACGCGCCGCTCGAACACCAGGACGTGGTGCTCACCGTGCCGGCCTCGTTCGACGAGGGCGCGCGCGCGCTGACACTGGAAGCCGCGCGCCTGGCCGGGCTGCCCGCGCTGCGCCTGCTCGAGGAGCCGCAGGCCGCGCTCTACGACTGGCTGTTCCACCATCGGCGGACCCTGGACCAGGACCTGGCGCAAACCCGCCTGGTGCTGATCTGCGACGTCGGCGGCGGCACCACCGACCTCACGCTGATCTGCGTGGCGATGCAGGACGGGCAGCCGCAACTGACCCGCATCGGCGTGGGCAACCACCTGATGCTGGGCGGCGACAACATGGACCTGGGGCTGGCGCACCTGGTTGAAGCGCGGCTCGCGTCGGCCGGACCGGCGCAGCCACGGCTGTCGGCGGCCAGCCTGTCGCAGCTGGTCGCGCGCTGCCGCGCCGCCAAGGAACAGCTGCTGGGCGCGGATGCGCCCGATTCGGTCACGGTGACGCTGCTCGGCGCGGGCGCCCGGCTGATCGGCGGCGCACGTTCGGTGGACGTGACGCGGCAGGACGTCGAACAGCTGGTCGTCGACGGCTTCTTCCCCAGCGTGCCCGCCGGCGAACGGCCCGGGCGCGCGCGCGGCGCGATTGTCGAGTTCGGCCTGCCGTATGCGTCCGACCCTGCCGTGACCCGGCACGTGGCCGCCTTCCTGAGCCAGCACGCGGCGCAATCGCGCGCCGCACTTGACATCGCGGATACGCCAGAGCACGCGCTGCCGGTGCCCGATACCCTGCTGCTCAACGGCGGCGTGTTCCGCGCGCAGGCACTGGCCGACCGCCTCGCCGAGACGCTGGGGGGCTGGCGCGGCACGCCGCTGCAGGTGCTGCACAACGCCGATCCCGACATTGCCGTGGCCCGTGGCGCGGTCGCGTATGCGCGCGCACGCGCCGGCCAGGCGCCGCGTATCGGCGGCGGCTCGGCGCGCAGTTATTTCCTGGTGCTCGACGACGGCGCCGCGGGCCAGCAAGGGATCTGCCTGCTGCCGCGCGGCACCGAAGAAGGCCATGAGATCGCTCTCAACGACCGCACCTTCGCCTTGCGGCTCGGCCACCCGGTGCAGTTCCACCTGGTTTCGTCGGTGGCCGAGACGCCCTACCAGCCTGGCGCGCTGACCGACCTGGCTGGCGGCGACTTCGTGCGCCTGCCGCCGATCGCCACCGTGGTGCCGACGCGCGGCGCCGGTGGCCCGCGCGAAACGCCGGTGCAGATCACCACCGCGCTGACCGAGGTCGGTACGCTCGAGGTCCACTGCATCGACATCGAAGACACCGCGCGGCGATGGCGCCTGGAGTTCCAGCTGCGCGGCCACGATGCCCCGGCGGCAGCCGCCGCCCTCACCGCCGAGGCGGCACACCCATCGCTGCCGCAAGCGCTGGAGGTGATAGACCGAACCTTTGGCGCACGCTCGCAGGACGTCGGTCCCAAGGAGGTCAAGCGCCTGCGCGCGCAGCTCGAGCAGCTGCTGGGCGCGCGCGAGCAGTGGGACAGCGCGCTGCTGCGCGAGCTGTTCGGCGCCTTGTGGGAACGTGCCAAACGGCGGCGGCGCACGGCCGACCATGAGCGCGTCTGGCTGAACCTGGCCGGCTATTGCGTGCGCCCGGGCTTCGGCTACCCGCTTGACGAATGGCGCGTCGGGCAACTCTGGTCGCAGTACGACCAGGGCATCCAGTACGTGAACGAAAGCCAGAACTGGTCGGAATGGTGGACGCTGTGGCGGCGCGCCGCCGGCGGGCTGGACGAGAGCGCGCAGCTGCGCCTGCTGGAAGACATGGCCTTCTATTTGCAGCCGCCGGGCAGCGGCCGCTACAAGAAGCCGGCCGGACCGACCCGCGGCGGCTATGCCGACATGGTGCGCCTCGCCGGCTCGCTCGAGCGCCTGCCCGCCGACGCCAAGATCGAGCTGGCCGGATGGCTGCTGGCCCGGCTGCGCAAGCCCTCCGAGAACAACCAGGGCTGGTGGGCGGTGGGCCGCATCGGCGCGCGCATGCCGTTCTACGGCAGCGCGCACAGCGTGGTGCCGGCCGAGACCGCCGGCCCATGGCTGGACGCCATCCTTGCGCTCGACTGGAAAAAGGTCGAGCCGGCCGCGTTCGCCGCCGTGCAGATCGCGCGCATGACCGGCGACCGCACCCGCGACCTGCCGGACGAGATTCGCGCGAACGTGGTGCGCCGGCTGGAGGCTGCCAATGCGCCGCCAGCATGGATTGCAATGGTGCGCGAAGTGGTGGAACTCGATGCCGCCGACGAAGGACGGGTATTCGGCGAGGCGCTGCCTGCCGGCCTCAAGCTGATCGCGGGATAGGCCGGCAAGCCACGCATTTGCCACTTGCGGGCGCGACCGGGGCCGATGGCCTACGATGACGGTAGGTTCCCTGCCTGTCCCGTCGTGAAGCCGTCCGCGCCGCCTCCCTTCCGTTGCCTTGCCGCCCTCGCCCTGGCCTGGCTCGGCCATGCCGCCGCGGCCGGCGACGACGCCCGCTCGCCGCAGCGCGCCGATATGGTCACCGAGATTGCCGCAGTCGCGGCGGCCGCCGGCGCCCAGAGCGGCCGGCATGCGCTCGACCCGCGCGTGATGGCCGTCATGGGCCAGGTGCCACGCCATGAATTCGTGCCCGACCCGCAGAAGCCGCACGCCTATGAAAACCGGCCGCTGCCGATCGGCCATGGCCAGACCATTTCGCAACCGTATATCGTTGCGCTGATGACGGACCTGCTGCAGCTCCGGCCCGGCGACACCGTGCTCGAGATCGGCACCGGCTCCGGCTACCAGGCCGCGGTGCTGGGCGGGCTGGCGCGCGCGGTCTACACCATCGAGATCATCGAGCCGCTCGGGCGCCAGGCGTGCGAGCGCCTGACCCGGCTGGCCTACCGGCAGGTGGCGTGCAAGGTGGGCGACGGCTACTACGGCTGGGACGAGCATGCACCCTATGACGCGATCGTCGTCACCGCCGCGGCCAGCCACGTGCCGCCGCCGCTGATCCGCCAGTTGAAGCCGGGCGGCCGCATGGTGATCCCGGTGGGCGCGCAGTTCCTGACGCAGTATCTGCTGCTGGTCGAAAAATCCGCGGACGGCACCGTCAGCACCCGGCAGATCCTGCCGGTCCGCTTCGTGCCGCTGGTCGGCAAGCACTGAGGCGCGGCCCGCCGCCGGCCGGCTTACCCGATGCCACGCCCGCCGCTGTTTGCCCTGGCCTTGCTCTCCGCCGCCGCGCTGGGCTATGAAATCCTGCTGATGCGGCTGCTTTCCATCATCCTGTGGCATCACTTCGCCTACATGATGATCAGCGTGGCGCTGCTCGGCTACGGCGCCGCGGGGGCGCTGGTGGCACTGGCGCAGCCCACGCTGGTCCGGCATTTCATGCCGGTGTTTGCCGGCGGCGCGCTGCTGTTCGGCATCAGCGCCATGGCCTGCTTCGAGCTTGCACAGCGGGTTGGGTTCAACCCGCTGGAAATCCTGTGGGAGCCATCGCAGCCGCTGCGCCTGGTGGCGATCTACCTGCTGCTGTTCGTGCCGTTCCTGTGCGCGGCCACCAGCGTCTGCCTGAGTTTTGCCCGCTTTCCCCTGCAGGTGCCCCGCCTCTACAGCTTCGATATCCTCGGCGCCGGGCTGGGTGCGCTGGGCATCATCGCCGCGCTGTTCGTGCTCGATCCGATCGATGCCCTGCGCCTGGTCAGCATGGCAGGCATGACAGCCGCGGCGCTGGCCTGCATGGAATGCCGCGCGCATCGCCCCTGGCTGCCGGCACTGCTGCTGGCGGCGGCCATCGTGCCGGCGGCCATCCCCGGCGGCTGGATGGCGTTGCGACCGTCGGAGTACAAGGAACTGAGCCAGGTGCTGCGCATCGGCGACGCGCGCGTGGTGGCGCAGCGCTCGAGTCCGCTCGGCCTGGTCACGGTGGTCGAGAGTCCGTCGATCCCGTTGCGGCATGCGCCCGGGCTCAGCCTCAATGCCACGGCGGAGCCGCCGCCGCAACTCGCCGTGCTGACCGACGGCGATGGCCTGAGCGCGCTCAACCACTACGACGGCCGGCGCGAACCGCTCGCCTACCTCGGCGACCTGACCTCTGCCCTGCCGTATCACCTGCTGCAGGCGCCGCGCGTGCTGGTGCTGGGCAGCGGTGCCGGCGCCGACGTGTTGCAGGCGCTTTACCACGGCGCCAGCACGGTCGATGCCGTGGAGTTGAACGCCCAGGTGATCGGACTGGTGCAGGACCGCTTCGGTGCGTTCTCCGGCAAGCCGTACAGCGCGCCAGGCGTGCAGGTGCATGTCGGCGAGGCGCGGGGCTTCCTGGCCGCCAGCGACCGCCGCTACGACCTGATCCAGGTGGCGCTGCTGGACTCCTTCAGCACCTCGTCGGCGGGCCTGTATGCGCTCTCCGAAAGCTACCTCTATACCGTGGAAGCGTTCGCGGAATACCTGCGCCACCTGCGGCCCGGCGGCCTGCTGGCGATCACGCGCTGGGTGTCGCTGCCGCCGCGCGACATCCCGAAACTGTTTGCCACGGCCGTGGCGGCGATGGCGCGCGCGGGCGTACCCGAGCCGTCGCGCCGGCTGGTGCTGGTGCGCGGCTGGAAGACGGCTACGCTGCTGGTGAAGCACGGCGACTTCCTTCCCGCGGAAATCGACGCGCTGCGCGATTTCAGCCGGGCCCGCTCATTCGACGTGGAATACTATCCCGGCATCCGGCCGGGCGAGGCCAATCGCTACAACGTGCTCGACCAGCCCGACTTCTACGCGGCCGCGCAGGCCCTGCTTGGCCCTGAGCACGAACGCTTCCTGTCGCGCTACAAGTTCGACGTGCGGCCCGCCACCGACGACCGGCCGTACTTCTTTCATTTCTTCAAGTGGCGCACGCTGCCGGAACTGCTCGCGCTGAAGGCGCAGGGCGGGCTGCCACTGCTGGACTGGGGCTATCCGGTGCTGGTGGCCACGCTGCTGCAGGCCACGGCCGCGGCCATGCTGCTGATCGGCGTGCCGCTGCGGGTGCTGCGCCGGCGCCTGGCGTCCGGCGGCCAGGGTGCAGCGCAACTGCCCGTGCCGGCATGGCGCACCGGCTGCTACTTCGGCGCGGTCGGGCTCGGCTTCATGTTCGTCGAGATCGCCTTTATCCAGAAATTCATCCTGTTCCTGAGCCACCCGCTCTATGCCGTCGCGGTGGTGCTATGCGCGTTCCTGTGCTTTGCCGGGCTGGGCAGCCGCTATGCCCCGCGCCTGCCCGGGCGCGGCCGGCGCCAGGCGGCGCTGGCGATCGGCGGCATCTGTGCCGCGTCGCTGGTCTATCTTGCGGCGCTGCCACTGGTGTTCAGGCTGCTGATCGCATTGCCGGATCCCGCCAGGGTCGGCATCGCGGTGGCGCTGATCGCGCCGCTGGCCTTCCTGATGGGCATGCCGTTCCCGCTAGGCCTGTCCAGGGTCGCGGCACGCGACGGCACGCTGGTGCCGTGGGCCTGGGGCATCAACGCCTGCGCCTCGGTGGTGGCCGCGGTGCTGGCCACGCTGCTGGCGATCCACGCCGGCTTTACCGTGGTGGTGCTGGTGGCGTTGCTGCTGTATGTCGCCGCCGCGCTGGCGTGCCCCTGAGCGACGGGTGCGCTGCCGATGCGCCCGTGGCATCAGCCCCCGGCCGCATTGCCCTGGGGCGCGTGCAAGGGCGGCGGGTTCGGCCGGCGCGGCACGAAGCGGTGGCGGTCGATCTCGCCGCCGCGCGCCACCAGGATGGTGCCCTCGGGAATCTCCTCCCAGACCCCCTGCACGTCGATCAGCGGCTCCGACAGGACCAGGAAGGCGTCGTCGCCCGCCGCGGCGATGCGCGGGTCGTCCGGATAGAGTTCGCGCAGCTGCCGGAACGACGTGCTGTGGAACAGCGAACGCGAGTTGGTCTCGCTCGAATAGCGCACCGCGACGATCTGCTGGCCATCGGTCACGCAGACCGTCATGTTGAGCGGAAACTGCACGTCGTGGCGCTGCCCGACTTCCTCGATCAGCCCGGCCATCTGTTCCAGCGCGCCGACCGGATCGCGCTCCAGGCCAAAGCTCAGCGCCAGGAAGAACATCACCTCGGAATCAGTTGAGCCCTCGATCCAGCGAAACAGGTGCGGCGCCACCGCCATCATCAGGTCGCGCCGCACCAGCGGATAGTCGCGGATCAGGCCATTGTGGACGAACAGCCAGCGGCCGAAGCGGAACGGATGGCAGTTGGTTTCCTGCGTCGGCGTGCCCGTGGCCGCGCGCACGTGCGCGACGAACATCGGCGCGCGCACGGCGCGGGCGGTCTCGCGCAGGTTGGTGTCGCTCCACGCCGGGTGCAGGCAGCGGTAGCGGAACGGCACCTCGGCATGGCGCCCGTACCAGCCGACGCCAAAGCCATCGCCGTTGGTGGTGGTGTGGCCGAGCCGGGAATTCAGGCTCTGGTCGATCAACGAGTGTTCCGGCTGGAACAGCACCGTTTCCAACGCAACGGATCTGCCCGAGTAAGCCAGCCAGCGGCACATATTGCTCCTCCTTGTCCTTTGCGGGTGCGGCGCGGTGCACTACGCCCCCACTCCAGTTGTAGGACGGCGCGGCGCGAACGGCAAAGAAATGGTCCGTCAGGCACCTGCCGGTGACCTCGGCCATCTGCTGCTCAGGTGAAGCGGTAGGCCAGCGAAACGATGATCGGCCCCAGCACCGGCAGCAGCACATTGGCGATGGCATAGGTGATGGTGTAGCCCAGCAGCGGCACCGAGCTCTGGCTGGCGGCCAGGATGGCGCTGATAGCCGGGGTGCTGACATGCTGCCCGGCAATCGCGCCGAGCAGCAGCGGGCCTTCGATCCTGAGCAGCTTGTGCCCGATCCACAAGGACAGGCACGCCGGTCCGAGGGACACCGCCAGCCCGATCAGCGGCAGCACCGCGCCGTGCTCGCGGATCAGCGCGATCGCATCCGGCCCGGCGGACAGCCCGACGCAGGCGACGAACACCGCCAGGCCAAGGTCCTTCAGGATCTGCACCGCGGACGCGGGAAAGGTGCCGAGCGACGGTTTCCGCGAATGGATCCAGCCGAACACCAGCCCGCTCAGCAGCGCCCCGCCGCCGCTGCCCAGCGTGAGGTTCATGCCGCCCGCGTGCAGGCTCAGCGTGCCCACCAGCAGGCCGGCCAGGATGCCCGCGCACAGGAACACCAGGTCGGTCACCTCGGTGGCCTTGACCTCCACGCCGATGCCGCCGATGGCCTCGGACAGCGACGGCTCCAGGCCGACGACGGTGATCACGTCGCCCAGCTGCAGCGGCGTCGAGCGCGTGATCGGCAGCGACAGGCCCGAGCGCCGCACCTGCAGCACCCAGACCTCGCGCAGGCGCCGCGCGCCGGCCAGGCGCGCCAGTTCGCCGAGGGTCTTGCCGTTGACCCGGCGCCGGTTCACCACCACGTGCTTTTCCACCAGCTGGATGGCGTCCGTATGCGCTTCAGGCAGCAGCACTTCGGGCCCGATCAGCGTGGCGGCCTTCAGCAGGTTGCTGCGGATGCCGACCATGGCCAGGATATCGCCAGCCTGCACGGTATCGTCGTCGCCCAGCTCGATGCGGGCGCCATCCCGCAATACGATGACCACCGACGCCCGGCCGCCCACCTGTTGCTGCAACTGGCTGACCGTCATGCCAGCCGCCTGGTGGACCGAAAAGGCGCGCCCGGTCAGGCGCGGCAGCGCCGGCTGGGTGGCCACGTCGTCGTCGGACGCGGCCTCCATGCGGGCCGCGACCTCGCGCGCGGCCTTGCGCAGGTCGATGCCCAGCAGCGCCGGCGCGATCTGGCTGGTAAAGAACACGATGCTGATCAGCCCGACCAGGTAGGTCAGCGTATACGCGGTGGCGATATTGGCCTCGTAGCGGCCCACGGTGGCGGCGTCCAGGCCCAGGTGCTTCAGCGCTTCGGCGGCGGTGCCCACCACCGCCGATTCGGTCGCGGCGCCTGCGGCAAGCCCGGCGGCGGTGCCCGGATCAAAGCCCAGGTACGCCGCCGCGCCCAGCGCGATCGCCAGCACCACGACGGCCTCCACCAGCGGCAACACCATATAGCGCAGGCTCGAGCGATTCAGGTTGGCAAAGAACTGCGGCCCGCCGGAATAGCCCATGGCGAAGATGAACAAGGCAAAGGCCATGTCCTTCAGTTCGCCATGCATCTGGCAGCCGGTCTGGCCCATGAGCAGCGCGACGATCAGCGTGCCGCACACGCCCCCCAGCTGGATCGGCCCGACCCGCGCCTTGCCGACGAAGTAACCGAGTCCGACGGTGAGGAACAGCACCAGCAGCGGGTTGGCAGCAAAGAAATCAACGGTACAGGTCATCGGGGGCGCGGGTTGAGTGGAGGGGGAGCAGGAGGTCAGGGATTGAGCGGTGGCAGCGCCGGCCTGGCGTGCCGGCGGCGCGGCGTGGCCGCGATGGCGTGCCGCCCCAGCGCCTGGAGGAGCGGGCCGCCGTCCCAGGCGGCCAGGGCCCGGGCCGGCCCGTAAAGGTGGCGTTGCAGCCCGGTCACGGCTGCGGCCAGGCCGGCATCGCCGACCGCCTCGGCCCAGGCCGCGGGCGTGGTGCCGTGGACGGCACGGGTCCAGCCGTCGAGCGCCTGGCTGGCGGCGGCGGCATCGCCCGACCGGCAGGCCTGCAGCGTCGCCGCCAGGCGCGCGTCGGGGCGCTCGGCGCGGGTGTGCCGACGCGCGGCGCGCCGTTGTTGCAGGCGGGCCAGTCGCGGTCCTAGCCGACGCCACAGCGCAGCCAGCGCCGCGGCGGCGAGCAGCGCGCCCGCGGCCCACAGCAGCGTCCGCCACGGCCAGCCGCCCTCGCCGGGCAGCGCGCCGGCCGAGGGTCCGCCTGGCGCCAGCGCCCCGGCGTTGCGCGCGGCGGCCACCTCGATCTTCACCATCGGCGCCTCCGACGTGGCAGGCTGCCGCGTCGCGGGATCGACCCAGTCCATCGTGACCGCGGGCAGCGTATAGCTGCCGGGCCGCTCGAAGACATAGGTCAGCGTATCGATGCGCGTGCCGCCCGGCCCCGGCGCGGCATCCGCATGATCGGACAAGCGCGGATCCGCGCGGAACATGCGCACGCCGCGCGGCGCCGCGGCCTGCGGCGGAACGATCCTCATCGCCTGGGTCTGCGGCGCAAAGGTGGTGACGGTGCGCACCAGCGCATCGCCCGCGTGCAGCCGCACCACGCCGTGGTCGGGATCATGGTCCAGCGTTTGCGTCACGGTGAGCCGCGCCACCGGCAGCAACCGCCGGCCCGCGCTGCCGCCCGCGGCGGCGGTGCCGGTGCCCCCGGCGCCAGCCCGGATCGTGGTGACGGGCAAGGTGACACTGCCTTGGCGCGGTGCGCCGTCGTCGCCGGCGTAGGTAAATCGGATGACCACCGCCGGCAGCCGGAACTCGCCATCCTGCTCGGCGGTGAACGCATAGGTCTTGCGGATGCCCGCATAGACCACGCCGTCGATGGTCTCCGTGGAATTCAGTGCGCGCGCATCAGGCAGGGTGACGACGGCGCCCGGCACCTGCAGCGCCGGGAACGCCGGCGCCGACAGGAAGTAGTTGGGCGCCAGGATGGTGATGTCGATGCCGACTTGCTGCCCCACCAGCACCGGCTGCCGCGCACCCACTTCGACGCGCACGATGGGCTCCGCCGCCGCCCGCGCCAGCCACGGCCACAGCCACGCCGTCATCAGCAGGAGCAGAGGTGCAACCCGGCGGAGCACCGCGCCGGCCCTCATCGCGGCGCCTGCGCGGGCGCGCCCTGCCCTTGCTGCAGCGCGAACTTGCGCTGCAGCAAGTCAGTCGGCGTGGTCTGGATCGCGCGCATCCACATCGCCGCGTCCTGCGTCAGGCCGACCTGCAGCGACTTGCCGCCCGACTCTGGCGGCTTCGCGGCGTCGTACTTGATCTCGTCCGGAGGCAGGTCCGGGGGCTCTTCCTCGTCGTCGGGGTCTGGCTTCTGTCTGGGTGTCTGCTGCGCCAGCAGCTTTTCCATCAGCGCCAGGTTGGCGGTTGCCGCGGGCCATTGTGGCTGGCGCCTGAGCGCCTGGCGATAGCGCGCGGCGGCCTGCTGGTACTGGCCCTGCCGCGCCAGTGCATTGCCCTGGTTGTAGTCTGCCTGCGCGGAATCGACCAGTGCGAAGCTCTGCACCGCCTGCGCATACTGGCCCGCGCGATACTGCGCGACGCCGCGCCACATCGGATCGTCGAACAGCGTGGCGGCGCGGGCAAAGTCGCCCTGCTCGAAGGCGCGCCGGCCTTGCTGGTCGTGTGTCAGCCAGAGGTCGGCAAAGCGCCATGGGCGTACGGCATCGGCCGGCGTGGATGCTGGTGCAGCGGCTTGCGTGGATGACTGCGCGCGGGCCTCGGGCGGCGCGGCAAATGCCAGCGCCAGCAGCAGGCCGGCGCTCCAGCGCACGGTCCAGCCCTTGCGGAACCACAGCATCGCCAGCAGCGCGATCGGCGGCACCAGCCACCAGCCTTCATCCTTCCAGCGCGCGCGGTCGCCGGCCTGGATCCGTTCGAGATGCGACTGCACGTGGCGCTGCACCCAGGCCACGTCGTCGTCGCTGCCGGGTGTAAAGGTCGCCAGCGGCACGCCGCTGTCATCACCGAAGCGCTTGAGCGCCGCCTCATCCAGGCGCGCAAACACGCGCGCGCCATCCCGCTCGACCAAGCCGCCCGCGGCATTGCGCAGCGGGCCGCCCTGCGCGGTGCCCAGCGCCAGCACCACCGGCTGGCTGCGGCCGCTGTCTGCCTGGGCGCGGAAGGCCGCGGCGGCGGCTGGGTCGACGGCGTCGGTCAGGAACAGGATGGTGCCGGGCACCGGCTCGTGCTTCAGGTCGGCGTCGATCACGCGCAGCGCCTGCGCCATGTCGCGCCCCGGCACCGGCATGATGCGGGTCTGCAGCGCATCGGCGAAGGTCTGCAGCAGGCTGGCGTCGTCGGTCAGCGGCAGCACCAGGTGGGTCGAGCCGGCATAGGCGTAGATCGCCGTGCGGCCGCCGTCGCGGCGTGCCAGCAGCGCCTTGATCTTGAGCTTGGCGCGCTCCAGCCGCGTCGGCGTGACGTCGACCGCGTCCATGCTGGGCGACAGGTCCACGGCGATCGCCAGCGGCGCCTTGTCATCGAGGAACGGCGGGCGCTCCTGGCGCCAGCTCGGCCCCGCCAGCGCCACGGCGCCCAGCGCCAGCAGCAACGCGGTCAGGTGCACCGGACGCAGCGCCAGGCGGCGGCGTTCGCCCAGCATCAGGGCGTCGAGCAGGTGCGGCGCGATGGCCTCGCGCCAGCGCCGCCGCACGTCGCCGCGGCGCCCCACCGCCCACACCAGCAGCGCGGCCGGCAGCAGCCCCAGCAGCCACCACGGGCGCAGGAAATGGAAATGCGAGAGCGAGTCCAGCCAGGCCAGCATCAGCGCCCGCCTCCGGCGGCATCCGCCATGGCGACTGGCGGGTCCGCGGTGTCAGCGTCCCCGGCCACTCCGGCCGCTTCAGCCGCCTGGCGCAGACGCGGCCGCGACCGCCATGCCGAATACCCGAACATCAGCACCTGGTACGCCAGCACCAGCGCCAGCGCGGCGCCCAGCGGCCACATGAACAACTCGCGCCGCGGCCGCCACGACAGCGTCTTCTGGTCATGCGGCGTGATCTGGTCGAGCGTGGCGTAGATGGTTTCCAGGCCGGCCTGGTCGGCGCCGAAGAAATAGCGCCCGCCGGTCTGCGCCGCCAGGCGCTGCAGCACCTCCAGGTCGACCTTATCTTCGCCCGCGGCGTTGGGGTCGCCGATGCCGACGGTATGCACCACCACCTTGCGCTCGCGGGCGATGCCGCCGGCGCGCTCGGGCGGCATCCGGCTGGCGGTGTCGTTGCCGTCGGTCAGCACGATCATTACCCGCTGCGGCGCTTCGCTGTGCTCGAACATCTTGATGCCAAGCCCGATTGCATCGCCCAGCGCCGTGCTCGGCCCCGCCATGCCGGGCAGCAGGCCGGCAAGCAGCGTCTGCACCAGCTGATGATCCAGCGTAAACGGCGCCAGCGGGTATGGCGCGTCGCCGAACACGACCAGGCCGATGCGGTCGCCCGGGCGTCTTGCCACGAAATTGCTGACCACCTGCCGCACCGCCTGCACACGCGGGATCAGTGCGCCCGACGGATCGCGGAAGTCGCGCGTGTCCATCGACTGCGACAGGTCCAGCGCCAGCAGCAGGTCGCGCGCGGGCTGCACCTTCTGCACCGGCGCTTCGAGAAACTGCGGCCGCGCCAGCGCCGTCACCACCAGGGCCCATGCCAGCGGCGCCAGCACCCATTGCAGCCGGTTGCGGCGCGGCACCACGGCACCGGCCGCGGGCGTCAGCCCGGCGGCACTCGCCACCTCGCCAAAAAACGGCAGCCGCACCGACGGGCTTTCCTCGCGGTACGGCGGCAGCCACCACCACAGCAACAACGGCAGCGGCAGCAGCACGAACAGCCAGGGGTATTCAAACTGGTACATGGTGCTCAGCGATCCAGCGCCGGCATGCCGCGGCGACGGCCCGCACCTGGGGGTCCGGCCATTGCGCCAGGGCCGCGTCGCCGCGGTACTCGGCGTCGTGCACCAGCGCGGCCAGTTGCGGCGCGACGTCCCGGGCGCGCCCCGCATGCGCCTGCAGGAATTCGGCCCAGCCGCCGCCGGTCAGGCTGGCCACCTGTGCGCGCGGCCATGCCGCCAGCGCGGTGCGCTTGAGCAGCGCCGCCATCGCGCGCAGCGCCGTGGCGCGGCGCATCGGGTCAGTTTCCAGCGGCAGCGCCGCCAGCTCGGCCAGCGCCTCGCGCCGGTAGCGGTTGGCACGGTAGCGCCGCCACGCGCGCCAGGCCGCCCAGGCCAGCGCCAGCAGCAGCATGCCAGCGGCGATCGGCCAGCCAATGGTCTGCGGCAGCCACGATGGCGGCGGCGGCACGGACAGGTCGGCCAGCGTCGCCAGGGTGGCCGGGCCAGCACTGTGGGTCAGGCTCATCGCGCCGCTCCCGTGCGTTGCCGCAGCGGCGCTTGCTGCAGCGGCCGGCCCAGCAGCCGGCGCATTTGCGGCGCGGTCTCCTCGGCCGTCGACAACGGCAGCAGCGGCACGCCCATGGCATGGTGCCAGTCCAGCAGCGACCTGGCGCGGGCATCGGCAAACTCGGCGATGCCGCGCCGCGTGGCGGCGTGGCCAAAGCCCAGCTCGACCTGCAGTTCGCCGTCGCTGACCACCAGCTGCCCCGAACCCGGCAGCTCGCCGAGGAACGGATCGTGGACCAGGATGGTCAGCACATCGTTGTGCGTGGCCAGCGCCAGCATCAGGTCGCGGGTGCGGGCGTCATGGCCGTCGAAATCGCTGATCACAATGACCAGGCAATCGTGGCGCGCCATGCGCGTGGTGCGCTCCAGCGCCGCGTTCAGCTGTCCCGCGGCACGGCGCGCCGGCGCATCGGCGCGCAGCGCCTGGTTGAAGCGCGCGATCCCGCCCAGCAGCTGCTGCACGGCGTCGCGGTTGCGGCGCGGCGCAAACGCCTCGATGCGGGCATCGCCCAGCACCACGCCGCCGACCCGGTCGCCTTGAGCCAGCACGCGCCACGCGGCCAGCGCCGCGGCCTCGGCCGCGCTGACCGATTTCATCGCGCGCCGGCTGCCGAAGAACATGTTGATGCGCTGGTCCACCACCAGCAGCACCGGACGGTCCTTTTCCTCGGTATAGACGCGCACATGGGGCTGGCCGGTACGCGCGGTCACGCGCCAGTCCATGCTGCGGAGATCGTCGCCGGGCAAGTACAGGCGCAGTTCCTCGAAGGCCAGGCCGCGCCCTCGCACCCTGGAGGCATGGCGCCCGGCCAGCACGCTGTGCACCGGCTGGCGCGGCAGGAAGTGGAAGTCGCGCGCGGCCACCTCCAGCCTGGCCAGCGCCGCGGCATCGACACTGACACCAGGCACCGCCTGCGACGATGGCGCGTGCGCCGCCGGCGCGGCGCGGGCGATGGCGCGTTGGAATGGCAGGCGCATGGTAGTGGCCTCGCTGGCGCTCAGGCCACCGCCACCTGCTGCACCAGGCGCTCGATCACGGCATTGGCGCCGACGCCGGCCGCATGCGCCTCGTACGACAGGATCAGCCGGTGCCGGAACACGTCGCCGACCACGGCCTGCACGTCCTCGGGCGTGACGAAGTCGCGCCCGCGCAGCCACGCATGCGCGCGCGCCACCTTGTCCAGCCCGATCGAGCCGCGCGGGCTCACGCCCACCTGGATCCATTGGTCAAGGTCGTCGTCGACCGGCTTGGGGTCGCGCGTGGCCTGCACCAGCGTGACGATGTAGCGCTCCACCGCCTCGCTGACGTAGATGCCATGGATCTCCGCGCGCGCGGTGAAGATGGCCTCGGGCGCCAGCCGCACCGGCGCCGCGCCACCGCCGGCCGCGCCGCCGGCCTCTTCCGCGCGCGCCAGCCTGACGATATCGGCCTCGGCATCCGCTTCCGGGTAGCTCACGCTGATATGCATCAGGAACCGGTCCATCTGCGCCTCTGGCAGCGGGTACGTGCCCTCCTGTTCGATGGGGTTCTGCGTGGCCATCACCAGGAACAGCGGCTCGAGCTGGTGCGTGGTGCCGCCCACGGTGACCTGGCGCTCTTCCATCGCTTCCAGCAGCGCCGCCTGGACCTTGGCCGGCGAGCGGTTGACCTCGTCCGCCAGCACCAGGTTGGCGAACACCGGGCCGGCCTGGAAGCGGAATTCGCCCTTGCCGCCTTCGGTGAAGTAGATCTCCGACCCGGTGATATCCGCCGGCAGCAGGTCCGGGGTGAACTGGATCCGCGACAGCCGCGCATCCAGGTTGCGCGCCAGCATCTTGATGGCGCGGGTCTTGGCCAGCCCCGGCAGGCCCTCCACCAGCAGGTGGCCGTCGGCCAGCAGGCCCAGCAGCAGGCGTTCGATCATGCGCTGCTGGCCCACGATCGACTCGCCCATGCGCTGCTGCAGGGCCAGGACGTCGTCGCGCGTGCTCATGGGGTATTCCTTGTTGCGGCCGGGGCGCGGCGGGCCTGGCCGCCGACGAACCATGCATAGTAGGGATTGTCGGGATCGGCGCGCATGGCCTGCGTGATATGGCTGGCCCAGGCCTCGCGATCGCCGCGGTAGGCGTCGAGGCCGGCGCGGTAGAACGTGTGCAGGACCTGGCGCTGGTGGCGCAGCTCGCGCCAGAAGGCGTCGTCGGCGCCGGCCAGCGGCGGCTCGCTTTGCAGCGCCAGCAGCCTGGACAGGGACTCCGGGAAGGCGTCGGGGCGGACCCAGCCGGCATACTCGATGCGCGGCCGGTCGTCGGTCACGGGCGGCGCATCGGCGGCATACCAGTCCAGCCCGGCCCGGTCGGTGACCCAGGTGGCCATCAGCGCCGCCGCCGAGCGCACGCCGACGGCCTGCAGCGCCGCGGCGACCCCGGGCTGCGCAAAGCGCGCGCGGATCTGCGCGGCATCCAGCGCCAGCGGCGCCATCGAGCCTACCAGCATCATTTCGTGCAGCTCGGTGGTCCACAGCGTGGCGTGCGGGAACACGTCCAGGAAGCTGCGCACCAGCATGCGCGTGTCCTCGTCGTTCTGCGTCGGCAGCGGCAGCCACTGCGCCACCAGCCCGCCGGGTTGCAGCCGCGCCGCCGCCAGGCGGTAGAAATCGGTCGAATACAGGTTGGCCACGCCGGCGGCCGACGGCGGCGGCGGCTCCAGCGTGACCAGGTCATACTGCTGCGGGCTCTGCAGCAACTCGCGCCGGCCGTCGCGCAGGCGGATCTCCACGCGCGGATCGGAGGCGACGCCGAAATTCCCCTCAAAGCGGGGCACCGCGCGCGCCACCGGCGGCAGCAGTTCCGCCACCACGCGCCGCTCCAGCCCCGGCCATGCCAGCGTGGCGCCCGCCGTGATGCCGGTGCCCAGCCCGATCACCAGCGCCGACTTCGGCGCGCCGTTATGCACGATCAACGGCAGCAGCGCCTGCAGGCGCATATAGCGCTGCGAGGTCATGGCGTCGCCGGAATTGGACACGCCCTGGATATAGAGGCGGCGGAAACGGTTGCTGGCGGAGGCCTGCTCCAGCACCGCCACGGTGGCGCCGCGCCCTTCCTCGTAGAACACCAGTTCGCCGCCGCGCGCCTGCGCCAGCAGGGTGGCGAAGCGGTCCGGCGGCGCCAGCGCGGCGGCGATCACGGCCAGCACGCCCACCATCGGCACGGTCCAGCGCGCCAGGGGCCGCACGCCGCTGCCCAGCGCCACCGCCACCACGCCGACCACCGCCGCCGCAATCGCCAGCAGCGACAGGGTACGCACCAGGCCCAGGTACGGCACCAGCACGAAACCGGCCAGCGCCGTACCCGCGATGCCGCCCAGCGTATTGAGCGCCACCACGCTGCCGACGCCCGCGCCAATGCGCCGGCTGTCCACACTGACGCGCAGCACGAACGGGAACGCCGCGCCCAGCAGCAGCGTCGGCACGAACACCACCGTCAGCGCCGCCAGTGCGAACCTCGCGCAAGCCGCCAGCAGCGGGCTGGCGCTGACGCCCTGCACCCACGCCGACAGGCTGCCCTGGGCACGCAGCAGCCATTCGCCCAGCAGCACGAATTCGAGCAAGGCCACCAGCCCGGCGGCCGCCACCAGCAGGCCGAAGGCGCCCCAGGGGTCGCGCACGCGATCGGCGTGGCGCGCGGCCAGAACGCTGCCGAGCGCCAGGCCGGACAGATAGGTGGCGAGCACCACGGTGAAAGCGAAAGTGCGGGTGCTGAGAAATTGCACGATGGCCTGCGACCAGACCACCTCGTAACCCAGCGCGATGCCCCCGGCGGCGGCGTACAGCAGCAACGCGAGCCTGCCATTAGCGGCATCGCGCGCAGCAGCGGCGCCGCGCGCTGCACTGGCGCCGCCTGCCGCGGCGGCGGCGGGCCCGCGACGATCGAGCAGCCAGGCCCCCAGCGCAGCCGCGCCATTGAGTGCGCCCGCCGCGATGGCGCTGCCGAGGATGCCGAGCGCGGGCAGCAATACAAAGCCCGCCAGCAGCGTGCCGGCAATCGCGCCCGCGGTGTTGGCGGCGTAGAGCCGCCCGCCGTGCGTGCCAACGCAGCCGGGGCGCGAGGCCAGCACGCGCACCAGCACCGGCAGCGTTCCGCCCATGACGGCCGCTGGCAGGATCACCAGGACCAACGGCAACGCCCACGCCAGCATGCCCACCCGGCTTTCCAGCCAGGCAAACGGTGCGGCGGCCTGGGCCAGTGCCAGCGTGGCAGCCACACCCAGCACCAGCACCGCGATTTCCAGCGCGGCATACAGCCTGAGAAGACGGCCACCGCGGTCAGCGATGCGCCCGAAGATCCAGCCGCCCAGCGCCAGCCCGCCGAAGAATGCGCTCACGGCGGCGGTGACGGCATGGACCTCGATGCCCACCACCAGGGCAAGCTGCCTGATCCATAGCACCTGGTAGACCAGCCCCGCAGTGCCCGAGGCAAAAAGCAGCAGGGCAGGCCCCCGCGCGGCTTCATGCAAAACCAGCGGATCCTGCCCTGCCTGCACGGCGGCACGGGCTGCTTGCCCGCGCCTGGCCGTCGCATACCGCACCGTTTCCTTGCCGGAGCTTGCGCCGGCGCGCGCTTCTGCCATGGTGCGATCCCTATGGTATGGACCAGCCAGCCCGCCAGGCGGAAGCTGACTGGCCGGTAACGCCGGCTGCTACTTGCCCCCGGCGGCTCCCTTGTCGAGAGATTTCATCACCGCCTCGGTCATCTGGTCGATGGTGAAACTCGCCGGCCGCTGGCTGGGCGGGTAGTCCTTGAACGACTGGAGGAATGGAGCCACGCGGGAGGACGCATAACTGATCATGTAGGCGTTCTTCGCGGTCCAGTCATAGTACTGGTCGGAAACGACATCCGCGCGCTCATACGGATCCATGCGCAGATTGAACGCCTTGGGCACGCGCAGGCAGGTGAACGGGTTGGCCCACACCTGGAAGCCGCCGGGCTGGCGCTGTTCGCAGAAGACAAACTTCCAGTCGTTGTGGCGCATCGCCACCAGTACGCCGTCATCATTGAAGTAGAAGAAATCCTGGCGCGGCCCGGTATTGGTCTGCCCGGTCAGGTATGGCAGGAAATTGTAGCCATCCAGGTGCACCTTGAATGATTTTCCGCCAAAGCTGGTGCCCTTCAGCAGCCGGTCCTTGACATCGGCATCGCCGGCCGCGGCCAGCAGCGTGGGGAACCAGTCGAGCCCGGAGATCATGGTCGTGGACACCGTGTTGGGCTTGATGCGGCCGGGCCACCGGATGATCGCCGGCACACGGAATGCCCCTTCCCAGTTGGTGTCCTTCTCGCTGCGGAACGGCGTGGTCGCGGCATCCGGCCAGCTGAACTGGTTCGGGCCGTTGTCCGTGCTGTAGATCACGATCGTGTTGTCGGCCACCTTCAGGTCATCCAGCGCCTTGAGCAGCTTGCCGACGTGGCCATCGTGTTCGATCATGCCGTCGGCATACTCGTTGCCGGGCATGCCGCTCTGCCCCCGCATCGATTCGCGTACATGGGTGAACACGTGCATGCGCGTGGTATTCATCCACACGAAGAAAGGCTTGTCGGCCTTCACCTGCTTGTCCATGAATCCGATCGCCGCCGTCGTGGTCTCATCGTCAATGGTTTCCATGCGCTTGCGGTTCAGCGGCCCGGTGTCTTCGACCTTGCCGTCCGCAAAGGAATGGATCACACCGCGCGGTGCGTTGGCCTTGACCCAGGCCTCGTCGTTCTTCGGGTAGTACGGCCGCTCCGGTTCCTCTTCCGCATTCAGGTGGTACAGGTTGCCAAAGAACTCATCGAAGCCGTGCGCGGTAGGCAGGTACTCGTTGCGGTCGCCCAGATGGTTCTTGCCGAACTGGCCGGTCGCATAGCCGAGCGGCTTCAGCGCCTGGGCAATGGTCACGTTTTGCGCCTGCAGGCCGACCGGTGCACCCGGGATGCCGACTTTCAGCAGGCCCGTACGCAACCCGACTTCACCGGTGATGAAGGTGGAACGCCCCGCCGTGCAGCTGTTCTCGCCGTAGTAGTCCGTGAAGAGCATCCCTTCCTGGGCGATGCGGTCGATATTCGGGGTCCGGTAGCCGACCACCCCATGGCTATAGGCGCTGATGTTGGTCTGCCCGATGTCATCGCCAAAAATCACCAGGATGTTCGGCTTCTTGCCGGACGCGGCTGGCGCTGCCAGCGCCGGCGCGGACGCCGCCGGAACCGGTGCGCTGGTCGCCACCGGCGGATTCTCCTTGCCCGGTACCGGTGCGGCCGCGGTCGGTCCAGGCGCCGCGGCGGGTGCCTGTGCCGCCGGCTGCTGCGCCTTGGGCGGCGTTTCCTTCTTGTCGCAGCCCGTCACCGCGACCACAACGGCCGCCATGGCCAGCATCACCAGCCTGGAACTCCGCCGCCTGACTATGCGTTCTTCAACTCGGTGCATATCCAGCCTCCGTTGGTTGACCCGTTACGGTCGGTTTACTGCTGATCCCGTGATGGTCATGGCTTGCCGGCCGGATAGACCTGCTGCCAGTCCCGCTTCATGCTGACCACCGTCCAGCCCCTGGCGCGGGCCGCGTCCAGGGCCTTGTCGAGCTTGCCGACCTTGGACTGGCGGTCATAGGCGAACTCGCGCTCGGCATCGTCGTGATGCACCAGCACGCCCATGCGCGGGCCCTCGCCCCCCGTGGTGTACTCGAGCATCTGCAGGTCGCCGTCGGAATTGCCGACGGCGAGGATCGGGCGGCGGCCGATATGCCGGTAGATGCCGACCGGCTTGCCCGGCCCGTCATCGACAAACTCCAGCTTGGGATCGCGCACCAGCACCGGCTTGCCGTCCCGCAGCTGGTAGCGCACCGCCTGCGAGGAACCGATCACCTGTTCGGGCGGGATGCCGTAGATGGCCTGGCTCCACGGCCGCATGAAATCGATGGTGCCGCCCGAGACGATGTAGGTCTTGAAGCCGTTGGCGCGCAGGTAGGACAGCAGCTCCAGCTGCGGCTGGTACACCAGTTCGGTGTACGGCCGGTTGAATTTGGGATGCCGGGCCTTGGCCAGCCAGTCGCGGATGGTGCGGTCGTAGTCGTCCACGGTCATGCCGCTGTTGGCGTTGGCGATCAGCCCGGCCAGCTGCTTTTCGTTGCGCATCAGGCCCTCCATGTCGTTGGCCATCAGCGCCTTGAACGCCGGGTTGCCGCGCCATTCTGGGTGCTGCGGCGCGGCGGCGCGGACCTGGTCGAGCAGGAAGAAGAACTGGAAGTACAGCGGCTGCTCGCTCCACAGCGTGCCGTCGTTGTCGAACACGGCCACGCGCGCCTCGGGCGGAACGAAGCCGGGCGAGCCCGGCTGCGTCACGTCGGCGACAAACTTCAGCAAGGCTTGCCGGGCCGCGCCGTCGCGCCACGATGCCAGCGCCGGCCCCGCCGGCTGCACCGCCTGCGCGGCGCCATCCTGCGCGACGGGCGCGCTGGCTGGGGTCGAGCAGCCGGCCAGCGCCAGGCCGGCCAGCGCCAGTGCGGCGATGGCCGTGCGCGCGTGGCTGGTAAAGGTTGCGAGGGGCGCTGCCCGGTTCATGTTGATCGCTCCTGTCGCGTGCTGCCGTGTCGAAGGCAAGGTGGCGCGAGCGGGGCTAGCGCGCCGCCGGCGCGGCCGTGCCGGCCATGGCCACCGGTGGCCGCCGCTGCAGCTCCGCCCAGCGGCCCTCGTCCATCACCAGGCGGAAGCCGAGATGCGACATGCTGTTAAAGGGATCGGTGCCGCGCCGCGCGCTGGGGCGGTAGCTCAGGCAGAAGTCCTCGTTGCACAGGAACGAGCCGCCGCGCGTGACGCGCTTGGGCGCGTTGACTGGCACGCCCGGTTCGGACGGATCCCATGACGCCAGCGGGCCCATCGGATTTTCAATCGGCTGGGCCTTGCCGGCTTCGCGCCGGAACTGGTCGGCCCGGTACCAGTCCGCCACCCACTGCCAGGCGTTGCCGGTCATGTCGGCAAGGCCATAGCCGTTGGGGGGGAACGTGCCGACCGGGCTGGTGCCCAGCGCCCCGCCGGCCTTGGGACTGACCACCGGAAACGGCTGGTTCTGCTGGCCCTGCCAGACATTGGCCATCTGCTTGCCGTCCGGGGCGAACTGCTCGCCCCAGGCATAGGTGGCCTGCTCCAGCCCGCCGCGCGCGGCGAACTCCCATTCCGCCTCGGTGGGCAGCCGCTTGCCGGCCCACTTGGCGTAGGCCTGTGCGTCTTCGTACGAGACCTGCACCACCGGGTGATTGTCCTTGCCCTCGATCGAGCTTCCGGGGCCGGTCGGATGGCGCCAGTCCGCGCCGGGGACATAGCGCCACCAGCGCGAGTAGTCCTGCAGCGGCACCGGCCGCGGCGTGCCGACGAAGACCATGCCGCCTGCCACCATCGCGCTGTCGGGCGGGCGCGGCGTGCCCGGCGGCAGCTGCACGCGCAGGGTTTCCCAGTCGGGCGCGCGCTCGGCGGTCGTCACATAGCCGGTGGCTTCGACGAACTTGCGGAATTCCGCGTTGGTGACATGGTGCTGGTCCATCCAGAACGCATGCACGCGCACCTTGTGCGCCGGCTTTTCATTGAGCTGCGCCATTTTGCTGTCGCTGCCCATCAGGAACTCGCCGCCGGGCACGCGCACCATGCCGGCCGGACCGCTCTTGCCATCGCCGACGACAATGGCCGGCACCGCCGGGGTACCACCCTTCAGATACCAGTAGCTGCCGCCCAGGCCGGCGGCCATCCCGAGGCCGAGCAAGGCCAGCAGCCACGCCCGTTTGCCGCTGCGCCATCCGGGCTTCCGTGCCGCTGAGCCGGAACGCCCCGCCGCTGGGCCGGGATTGCCGCTTTCACGTTGTCCGCTCATTCCATTGTCTCTGTATGCAAAAGCCGCGCTGATTCAGCGCAAACAATGATCTCAGATGGCTACAGTAATCAGAAGTCAGCTTTTTATGATTTCAGCGCGCAGTGAATTAAGTTTTTTTCGCAGGCTGCGGCTTCAGTGCCAGGCGCTCCCTACCTGGATATAGAACGCGTTCTGGCCCTTGCTGTGGGCCACATCCAGCCCGATCGACAGCCCCAGCTTGCGCGCGATCATGTAGCGAAAGCCCGCGCCGACGCTGTAGATCGTGGCGGCGTCGGCAAAATCATGCCAGCGCCCATAGGCCTTGCCGACGCCGGTGAAGCCGAGCAGCGACCAGCGCGGGGTCACGTCCCAGCGCCATTCCATTTCCGCCGCGAGCGCATTGCGGTCCTGGTAGCGCCCTTTCTGCACGCCGCGCAGGTCGACGTACGGCTGCGCATAGAACGGCACGTCGCCGCTGGAAAAGCGCGTATCGGCGCGCAGGCCCAGGATGACGGTGCGCGCCAGCGGCAGCCAGGTAAAGCCGCGCGCGTTGTACATGTTGAACGACTGGGTACTGCCAAATCCGCCGCGCGCGAACTGCGCCTCCAGTTCGGCATAGCTGCCGCGGCTGGGATAGAAAATGTTGTCGCGCGAGTCGTAGTCGATCACCAGTCCGGCCTTGCCGATGCGCTGGGTCCGGTCGAAGCTGCCGAGCTCGCCGGCATCGCCAAACTTGAAGGTCGCGGTCGAATCGAAGTACACATAGCGCGGCCCCACGTACCAGCGGCTATCGGCGATGCGCACCAGCAGTTGCTGCACCAGGAACACCCCGCGCAGCGCATAGGCACGCGCCTGGTTGCGCAAGCCGTAATAGTCGAGGTTGGCATCGACCTTGGCCAGGGCGCCGAGATACCGGTAGCGGTCGCCGTCCCAGGTGTGGAAATGCGCGACGCCGGCGCCCCAGGTGCCGTTCTCGGTATAGGCGCCGCCGACGCCGGTGATGTTGGGCGGCGCCGGCCCCTTGCCGCTGGCCTTGGCACTGGCGGCGGCATCGGCCATCGATTGCGAGACGAACATCAGCCCTAGCCCCGCGCCGTAGCCGACCGCCGGTTCGGTGATGATGGTGGGCACCGGCAGCGCGCCCTTGTGGTTAAGCAGGAAGTCGCTCATGTCCAGCGCGCCGTCTTCCGGGTCGAAGAACGACAGCGGCTGCTTGCCGGCAGTTGCCTCGGCCTGGCCGCATGCGGCGCTGCACCAGAAGGCAGCCAGTGTGCCAATCAGCGCGGCAAGGCGCCTGGTGGTGTCGGGACGAATCATCGGCGCAGGCTCAGGGCTTCAGTTCGATTCCTGGTCTCTTCATGCGGTGCCGTCAGCCGGCAGTGGATCGGGGATCGGCAAGCGCGCAGACCGCGGCGACGATCACAACGGGAACTGGATATTCAAGCCCATGAACACCTGGAATTTCGGCACACCATTGCCGTCATGGCTGACCGTCCATTGCGGTTCTGCAAACAGGTTGTAGGTTTCCTTGCCGACTTTCCAGATCTTGCCCGCGCCAATTCCGATCGGGATGTAATAGTTGCCGCGCTTGAGGTCGAAGTTCCAGGTCGCGCTGCTGCGCAGGTACCAGCCTTGCGGCAGGTTATAGATGACAAAAGGCTGGGCGCTCAGGTTATCCTGCGTGGGCCGGTCACCCTCGCCGGCAAAGGAGTGCTGCCAGGTCACCAGCCCGCCGAGCAGCCCCCACTTCTGCGGTGCGATGGCCACGCCCGCCAGGCCGGCCTGCCACTTGCCGGTACCGGTCTGGTCGCGCGACGCGGTAGGAATGGTCAGTTGCGGTCCGATGCCCCATTCCATGCCCAGGCCCTTCACCAGGACAAGGTTGAACAGGTTGAGGTCGCCCAGCCCGGTCTTGCTGCCATCGGGCGCGACATTGGGCGTGGTGACGACGGGCAGCGTGAAGCGCAGGATCTGCGGCAGCCCGAACAGCTTGTGCGGCACGGTGCCGCGCAGCAGCACGCTGTTGCCGTCCTCGTCGCCGAGCCCGTCATAGCGCCCCACGTACTGGTCCTGCAAATTAAGGGTAATGGTCGGGGTCAGCGGATTGTTCGAGGCATTCATGTCGTCGGTCGACGGACCCGCCGCCAGTGCCAGGACCGGCAACATCGCCGCCGCACAGCCCGCCGCAAGCCCCGATATCCGCATGAACAAAATCATTGCCTGATGCGCCCCGGATAAATTCATTATCATCGCCATTCGAATATGGCGTTTGCATCATGGCAGAGCGGCGTTTCCCTTGTGAAGTAAATGTTTGCGATGCCGTAATGAAAAATTTTCGAGAGTTCGCGTGCTCCAGGAACGAGGGGGTTTGCTGCTAGTATGCAATGTCGGGAAACCAGGCGGTCGGGGCGCTCCTTTACCGCGACATCTCATTGCGGCAGCCGCGGGCACCGTACCCGGCCCGGGCTGCATTCCGTGTTCATGCCTATGCCAAAAACCTTCGCCCTCCGGCTTGCCATGTCCGCAAACCTGATCCTTGCCTGCGCCGGCGCCCACGCGACCGAAGGCGCGCTCGGACGCCCCGTGACCGGCACCAGCGTGGTTCCCAATGCGGGGATCGTGTCGCCGGAGCCGGCGCTGATCGTCAATGTCGGCGAGATCTACCTTGACGGCTCGATCGGCGGCAGCCGCACCGTGCCGATCGCGGGCAAGGCCTCCGCCGGGGTGGACGGCAAGGTCGCCTTCACGCTGGCGACCGTGATGAAAGTGTGGGACACCGATACCGGCGCCTGGAACTTTGCCTCCAGCTTTACGCTGCCCTATGTGTGGACCAAGGTCACGGCCAACCTTGCGCTTGGCGGCCGCGGCAGCAGCACGCAGGACACCGCGTCCAACCTGTTCGACATCACCTTTGCGCCCATCATCGCCGGCTACCATTTTTCCAAGACCGAACACGTGGCACTGAGCCTGAACGTGTGGGCGCCGACCGGCAAGTACGACCCCAACGCCCTGGCCAACCCCAGCCTGAACAACTGGACCTTCATCCCGCAGGTGGCCTACACCAAGTTATTCCCGGAGCACGGGCTCGAGTTCGACGCGGTGGCGGGCATCCAGTTCTACACCCGCAACCACGCCACCGATTACCAGAACGCGCCGCTGTTCACGCTCGACACCATGCTGCTGAAGCGCTTTTCGAACGGGGCCGGCCTGGGCCTGATCGCCGGCACGACGCAGCAGCTGGGCGACGACAGCGGCCCGTTGGCGGACCGCCTGAACGGCTTCCGCGGGCACGACTGGGCCGTGGGCCCGATCGTCACCTACGACACCAAGGTGGGCGCCAAGAGCCTGCTGTCGCTGGGCCTGCGCTGGGTGCCATCGGTGGCGAGCAAGAACCGGCTGAAGAGCACCAACACATTCATGGGCACGGCGACGCTGGTCTTCTGAACGCATGCCGGAGTCCGCCAAAGGACTGCCGCTGGCCGAGCGATCAAGCCGCTGCGTCCGCGTTGATCAAGCGCAAGCCCAAATCCATTTCCTGCCTGCACACTGGCCACCATGACGATTTTGCCTTCCTCTTCCCCCGTTACCGGCGACACCCGCCCGCCTGCGCCCGCCGAGCCCTCCGTGCCGCCGCGCCGCCGGGCGCTGGTGCCGCGCGGCCGCTTCGCCTTTGTCACCGGCATCCTCAGCTGGACCCTGCTGATCGCCAGCACGCTGTTCTGGTGCGCGCTGCTGTTTCCGCTGGCGCTGCTGAAACTGGCGCTGCCATTTGCCGCGGCCAGGCGGCGTATCGACCCACTGCTCAACGGCATCGCCACCGCCTGGATTTCCTGCAACACCGGCTGGTTCTCGTGGATCCAGCGCGAACCGTGGGACATCCGCGGCAACGACGGGCTGCGCTATGCGGATTGGTACCTGGTCAACTGCAACCACCAGTCGTGGGCCGACATCTTCGTACTGCAGCATGCGTTGAACCGGCGCATCCCGCTGCTGAAGTTTTTCCTCAAGCAACAGCTGATCTATGTGCCGGTGATCGGCCTGGCCTGGTGGGCACTGGACTTCCCGTTCATGAAGCGCCATGGCAAGGCCGAGCTGCGACGCAATCCGGCGGCGCGGCGCCAGGACCAGGAAACCGCCCGGCGCGCCTGCGCGAAGTTCTCGCTGGTGCCAACCAGCGTGATGGTATTTGCCGAAGGCACGCGCTTCACCGAGGCCAAGCGCGCCGCGCAGGCTTCGCCGTACCGCCACCTGCTCAAGCCCAAGGCCGGCGGGCTGGCGGTGGCGCTGAACGCGATGGGCGACAAGTTCCGCTCGCTGATCGATGTCACCATCGCCTACCCGGACGGTGCACCGGGCTTCTGGGACCTGGCCTGCGGGCGCGCGGGCCCGGTGCTGGTGCGCATGCGCCAGCTGCCGGTGCCACCTTCTTTCTGCCAGGCCGACTACGGCAGCGACAAGGCCTTCCGCACCGAATTCCACCACTGGCTGGCACGCCAGTGGGAGGCCAAGGACGCGGAGATCGATGCGCTGATGCCGCCGCGCCAGGGCTGAGCCACCGCTAGCCGGGGAGCCGCTCGATGGCGCGCTTGCCCTGCCCCACCGCCGCCGTCAGCGAAGGGCTGCCGGCATTGTCACTGTTGGCGATGCTGATGTTGCCGGCACCGGCCAGCCCCGGCCACGCCGCGTCGGGCGCCACGTTTTCGCCGGCCAGGCTGTCCGGCATGTAGCTGTAGCCGTGGGCCCAGCGGTTGACGGTGATGCCGCGGATCACGTCCTTCGCGGCAAAGCCCTGGTGCCCCAGCATGCGGTCGAGCTGCGTGCGGATGTCGCGCTCCATCGCGTCGAACGGCGTGCCCAGCAGCAAGGCACGGCCGGCGCGGAAGCGGTCGCGCGCGGGCATGCCGCTGTCGGGCACCGTCGGCACATAGAGCATGTGCAGCACGGCGGGGTCGGAGGGCTCCCTGCCGGCGGGCGGCTCCAGCCACAGATCGGTGTAGGCCATGGCCGGCGCATGGATGCGGCGCGTGCGCAGCGCCGCAAACGCCTGCCAGTGGTCCAGCGCCACCTTGGTGTAGACCAGCGGCGCCTTGGCCCCGTTGTGCAGGATCGCTTTCTGTTGCGCCGGCAGCGACGGCAACAGGTAAGGGATCATCATGTTGTAGCCGGCCAGCACCACGTGGTGCGCCTCGACCCGATGCAGGTCGCCGCTGAACCCATAGGTCACGCGCGTGATCGGGCCGTCGGGCTCGACCGCGATGGCGGTGCTGTTCAGCCGCAGCCGCACCGGCTGCCCGTCGCGGTCCAGGCGGCTGTAGTCGAACGCGGCCGACACGACGTCCGCCGCGCGGGTGACCGGCGCCACGCCCGGGATCAGGCTCTGCACCAGCAGCCGCGCCAGCGAGGCATTGCCATCGGCAAACCACAGCCGTGAAGCCGGCGACTTGCCCAGCCGCGCATTGCCTGCCGGCGCCGGCATGTTGGCGCCGGCAGGCAGGCCGATGGCGATGGCGTCGGCCACCGAGATGCCGTCGGCATCCAGCGCATAGGCGTCATGGCTGCGGCTGCGCAGGAAGCGTTGCCCGGCCAGGCCGATGCCGGCCCGGTCGCGCAGGAAGGTGGCGTAGCGCATCGCGCGCAGCGCTGCCGTGCGCGCCGCGCCGGACAGCGCCGGCAGGTAATCCGTGGTACCGGCAGCCAGCCGCGCCAGCGCGGCGCGGTCCGCCTCGGGCAACGGCGCGCTGTCCAGAAAGCGCGACAAGGCCGCCGCATCCGGAGCGCCCGCGCGCGCGCCGCTGCGCGCGTCGATCCCTTCGCCAAACGGGTCGCCCGCGACCCATTGGTCGCGCCCGAAGTGCTCGGCATCGAAGAACACGGCCCGGCCCATGCCGAGCGCGGCATAGGGGTCGGCGGCCGCGGCGGCGGGCGGCTGCGCGGGATCGAGCCCGAGCCCGGCCAGCAGTTCGCGCACCGCGGCGTCGCTGGCGGCGCCTGCCGGCATCTCGGCGCTGCCGCCATAGGTCACCAGCCGCTTGCCGCGCACCGTGAACTCGTTGCGCTTGGCGTGCCCGCCGAAATCGTCGTGGTTGTCCAGGATCAGGATGCGGCGGTTGGCACCGAAGCGGCGGCGGTAGAACCACGCCGCCGCCAGGCCGCTGAGGCCGCCGCCGACCACCACCAGGTCATAGGCTTCGCGCGCCAGCACCGCGGGATACTTCGCGCCCTCGCGCGCCAGGCTGTGGGCCAGCGTGTAGGTGCCCGGATGGTTGCCGCGCAGGCCGGTCAGCGCGGGCGGATACGCGGGAGACGGTGCGCCGGAGCGGGTCTGCGCGTGCAGCAGCTGCGCCGGCGCCAGTCCCGCGGCAATGGTCAGCGCGGTGCCATTGAGGAAGTCTCTGCGGGTGATCGTCATCGGCGGCTCATGGTTTCGGCGTCGGCCTGGCGCTGCGCGGCAAGGGCCTTGCGCCGCGCGGCGACCTCGGACTCCGGCACCGGCGCGGCGCGATTGCCCCAGCTGCGGCGGATGAAGCTGAGCACGTTGGCCAGCTCCTGGTCGTCCAGCGTCCAGCCATAGCCGGGCATGTGGTAGTCCGACGGCGCGGTGCCCACCCGCGCGGTCACGGCGCCGTCGAGCAGCAGGTTGACCAGCGAGGCCGGATCCGGATCGGCCACGGTCGGGTTGCCGGCCAGCGGCGGAAATACCCGGGCGAAGCCCTTGCCATCGGCCCCATGGCACGGCATGCAGAACACCGCGTACTGGCGCGCTCCGGGCAGGTCGAAGCGGCCCTGCCGAAGCTGCTGCGCGGTGGCGGGATCGTGCCGGAACGGCTGGTTTTCGCCGCGCGCGCCTGGCAGGGACTTGAGGTAGGCGGCCACCGCGTCGAGGTCGGCCGGGCTCATGAACTGGGTGCTGGTGGAGACCACCGTGGACATCGGGCCGAACGAGGTCGCGTGGGCATTGCGCCCGGTGCGCAGGAACTCGGCGATCTCCGCGCGCGACCAGGCGCCCAGGCCCGTGAGCTGGTCGCCGGTCAGGTTGGTGGCGGACCAGCCTTCCACGCTGGCGCCGGACAGGAAGTGCCGGCTGCGCTCGTCCAGCCCCTTCTCGGCGAACAGCGTGCCGCGCGGCGTATGGCAGGCACCGCAATGCGCCACCGCCTGCACCAGGTACGCGCCGCGATGCCAGGCGGCGTCGCGCGCCGGGTCGGTACGAACCGGGTCGTCATCGAGAAACAGCACATTCCACACCGCCAGCAGGCCGCGCATGCCGAACGGCCAGCGCATCTGCGGCGCGGGATTGCGCTGCGCGACCGGCGCCACCTCGGCGCGCAGGTAGGCATAGAGGGCCGCCACGTCGTCGCTGCGCAGGCGCGCATACGACGGGTATGGCATCGCCGGATACAGCCGCTTGCCGTCGCGCGCCACGCCGTGGCGCACGGCGCGGTCGAACTCGGCCAGGGTGTAGGCGCCGATGCCGCTGCCGGCATCGGGCGTGATATTGGTCGAATACAGCGTGCCGACCGCGGTGCGGATCGGCAGCCCGCCGGCAAACGGCTTGCCGCCTGCGCTGGTATGGCAGGCGGCGCAGTTGGCGATGCGCGCCAGGTAGCGGCCGCGCTCGACCTGCTGGGTGTCGCTGGCGGCCAGCGCCAGGCCCGCTGGCAGCAGCATGGCCAGCGCCAGCCCGGCCAGCTTGCGCAAGGCGCGGGAAACAGCCTTGCCCGGCCGGTTGGAATCGCAGCGCATGGAGGCAGTCTGGTCAGGCCGCCTGGGCCGCCGATACGGCCCAGTTGGCCGCCAGCACCAGGCACACCACCAGCCCGGCGGCGACGGCCACGCCGGTGAGAATCAGCGGCACCGGGCGCAGGTTGTCCAGGTCGCGCTGGTGCTCCCGGCCCTGGCGCAGGCCAAAGAAGCCCCACAGCACGGTCCGCAACAGCCTCAACGGGTTCATGGCATCTCCTTGCACAACGCCTGCGTGGACGAAATGCCGATTATGGGCCGTCCTTGCCGGCCATACCAGCATCAGATAACTGGAAAAATTACGTATCAGTTGGACGGGCCGGGCGATAATCCTTGCACCCCCGCTGCCCGACCATCCCACGGCCCCAACCATGAAACGGTACGAAGCCCTCGCCGAAACCCTGGCCGCCGATATCCGCAACGGCAGCCTGCCCCCGGGCACGCGCCTGCCCTCGATCCGCAAGACCGTGGCGCAGTACGGGGTGAGCCCGTCGACCGCGTTCCAGGCCTATTACCGGCTGGAAGAACGCGGGCTGGTGCGGGCGCGCGAGCGCTCCGGCTACTATGTGGCGGGGCCGGCGCGGCGCGAGCTGCCGCAGCCGCAGGCGCGCCCGTCGCGGCAGGTGTCGACGCAGGTCGACATCTCCAAGCTGGTGTTCGCCGTGCTGGAAGGCGCGCGCGACCGCGAGCTGGTGCAGTTCGGCTCGGCCTTCCCGTCGCCGGAGCTGTTCCCGTGGGAGCGGCTGGGCAAGTCGCTGGCGCGTGCCGGCCGCGCGCTCGACCCCTGGTACTCGGTCAACGACCTGCCGCCCGGCAATGCCGCGCTGCGCCGCCAGATCGCGCTGCGCTACCTGGGCGCGGGCGCGCCGCAGCCGGCGGAAGACCTGGTCGTCACCAACGGCGCGCTCGAGGCGCTGAACCTGTGCCTGATGGCAGTAACGCAGCCGGGCGACGTAGTCGCGATCGAATCGCCCGGTTTCTATGCCTCGCTGCAGGCGCTGGAGCGGCTGCGGCTCAAGGCCGTGGAAATCCCGGTCGACCCCGCCGAAGGCATCGACCTGGGCGCGCTCGACACGGCGCTGTCGCGCCATCCGGTCAAGGCGTGCTGGTTCATGACGCAGTTCCAGAATCCGCTCGGCGCCAGCATGTCGGAAGACAAGAAGAAGGCGCTGGTGGCCCTGCTCGCGCGCCACCAGGTACCGCTGATCGAGGACGACGTCTACGGCGAGCTCTACTTCGGCAACCGCTGCCCGCTGCCGGCCAAGGCCTTCGATACGCAGGGGCTGGTGATGCATTGCAGCTCGTTCTCCAAGACCCTGGCGCCGGGCTTCCGCATCGGCTGGGTGGCGCCGGGCCGCTTTGGCGAGGCCATCCAGCGGCTCAAGCTGATGACCACGCTGTCGGCCGGCGTGCCGACGCAGGTGGCGCTGGCCGAGTACCTGCAGCATGGCGGCTACGACAAGCACTTGCGCAAGCTGCGCCACGTGCTGGAGATGCAGCAGGGCCGCATGATCGACGCGATCGGCCAGCACTTTCCCGAAGAGGTGCGCGTGTCGCGGCCGGAGGGCGGGTATTTCCTGTGGGTGGAGTTTGCGGCCGGCTTCGACGCGCTGGCGCTGCACCATGCCGCGCTGGAAGCCGGCATCGGCATCGCGCCGGGACCGATCTTCTCGGCGCGGCAAGGCTACCGCAACTGCATCCGGCTCAACTACGGCCACCTGTGGAACGACGAGGCCGAGGCCGCCGTGGCCACCCTCGGGCGGCTCATCGCGCAGCAGCACGCCGGCTAGCGCGCGCCGCGATGGCGGCGCAGCGCCCACTCCAGCGCCTCGAACCCGCCCTGCACCGCCAGGGCCAGCACCGCTGCCGGAATCGCGCCGGCAAGCAGCAGCGCGGTGTCGTTCAGCGCCAGCCCGGTGGCAATGCGCTCGCCAAAGCCGCCCGCGCCGACGAACGCGGCGATGGTTGCCGTGCCCACGCTGATGATGGCCGCGGTCTTGACGCCGGCCAGCAGCACCGGCAAGGCCAGCGGCAGCTCCACATAGCGCAATACCTGGCCGCTCCGCAGCCCGAGCGCCCGCGCCGCATCGCGCATGCCCTGCGGCACCTGCTCCAGGCCGGCGGCGGTATTGCGCACGATTGGCAGCAGCGCATACAGAAACAGCGCCACCATCGCCGGCCAGACGCCGATGCGGCCCAGCAGCGGGATCAGCATCGCCAGCAAGGCCAGCGACGGCACCGTCTGCAGCACGCTGACCACACCTAGCACAGCGTGGCCGGTGCGGCGCCGCCGCGCCGCCAGCATCCCCAGCGGCACGCCCACCAGCGTCGCGGCACCCACCGCGCCCGCGACCAGCGCGACATGGCGCCGCGCCAGGCGCGCGGTGTCGGGCCCGAACAGCGCGGCCAACAGCCGGCCGCGCGGTTCGGCACCGTCATGCGTTGCCGATTGCCCTGCAGTGCCGGCCAGGAACGCGCGCGCGATCGCGTCGAATGCCTGGCCATCGATCTCCGCCGCAGCATTCATGGCAATCATGTCGTCGGCATGGACGCGGCCGGCCAGCCGCTCCAATGCCTGCCAGGCCTGCGGGAAGCGCTGGGGTACGTCGAGGCGGTAGACCACTACCGCGTCGTAGCGCGGGAAGTAGTGCCGGTCGTCCTCCAGCACGCGCAGCTTGTACTTGCGGATCTTGGCGTCGGTCGAATAGATATCGATGGCATCGACCTGCCCTGCGGCCAAGGCCTCATAGGCGACGCCGTGGTCCAGGCCGACCGGGCGTTGCGGCAGCCCGTAGCGGCTGGCCAGCCCCGGCCAGCCGTCGGCGCGCCCGAGGAACTCATGGGACAGGCCAAGCCTGAATTGCGGCTGTGCCGCCAGGTCGCCCAGCCGGCGCAGGTTGCCGGCGCGGGCATCGGAGACGGCCAGCGCATAGGTGTTCTCGAAACCAAGCGGAATCGCGGCGCCCAGGCCCAGCGGCGCCAGCGCGCGCCGGATGGCATCGAGCCCGGCGCCGGGCGGCAGCTTCAGGATCTCCGCGGCCAGCGTGCCGGTGTAGTCCGGATAGAGGTCGATGCTGCCGGCCTTCAGCGCCTCGAAAACGATGGCGGTATTGCCCAGGCCTGGCTGGTGCTGCGCCGTGCCGGGCGGTCCCGCGGCCTGGGTCAGCAGTTCGCCAAGGATGTATGACTCGGTGAAGCGCTTGGAGCCGACGCGCAGCGGGTCGGCCGCGCGCGCCGGCATGACGCCCGCGAGTGCCGCGGCCAGCACCCAGGCCCATGCGTGCCATAGCGCGCGCCCTGCACTTCCTTTCAGACGACTGCCACGGATCCAAGCCAAAGCGTCTGTCCCGATGGATGGGCCGGTGTGCGCCCGGCATCGCTACATCATAGCTGTCGCATGTCCTTATCCAGAAATAGTATTTGCTATCTGCATGCTTGAAGCCTCAGAATCCAGATTACACATACAACGCCCCCCAGCGCCCGCCCCCATGGAAATCCGGCAACTGGAAGCCTTCGCCGCGGTGGTCACCACCGGCAGCGTCACCGCTGCGGGGCGGCTGCTCGGCCGCTCGCAGCCGGCCATTACGCGGCTGATCCAGGAACTGGAGGCCGAGCTGGGCTTTGCCCTCTTTACCCGCAGCGGCCCGCGCGTCAGCCCGACCGAGCAAGGCTTCCTGCTCTACGACGAAGTGGAGCAGACCCTGGCCGGGATGCAGCAGATCCGCACACGCGCCGCGGCGCTGGCACGCGGCGATGGCCGCCCCTTGCGCATTGCGGCAACCCCGGCGCTGGCGGCCGGCCTGCTGCCGCCGGCACTGGCACTGGCCTTCGAGCGCGGGCTGTGTGCGCCCGAGCGCGTAGCCGTGCAAAGCGTCTCCCCGGAACAGGTGGTGCACGCGGTGCTGACCGGCGCTGCCGATATCGGCCTGAACAGCCTGCCGCTGGAACACCGCGGCGTGACCGTGCACTGGATCGGCCAGTCCGCCTGCGTGGCGGCGCTGCGTGCGGACGATCCGCTGGCGGCACGGCCGGCCATCGCGCTGCAGGACTGCCGCGGGCGCCGCATCGTCACCATGCAGAACCCGTATCGGCTGCGGCGCCGTGTCGATCGGGCACTCGCCAGCGCCGGCGTGCCGGAGGCGGGCGTGATCGACACCAACACCTCGATCAGCGCGCTCACCCTGGTGCGCGCCGGGCTGGGCATCGCCGTGCTGGAACCCGTGACCGCACGCGGGCTGCCGCTGACCGATATCGCCGTGCGGCCCATCGATGCCGATATTCCCTTCTACTTCGGCGTGATCACGCCGCAGGCGCGGCCGGCCAGCACAGCGGTGCTGGGGCTGGTGCAGGCCGTGGCCGATGCCGCCGCGGCGCTGCTGCCCGACCTGGTCCGGCGCGAGCCCGCCGAACATGGCGCGCTGCTGCAATCGCTCTATGGGGATGCCGGCGATGCCGGCGACGACACTGACAAGCTCACACAAGACGCCGGACTCCCAAGCCATGACTGACCTCTTCTCTCCCACCCCCGCGGGCCTGGCCGCGCTCGAAGCGCGTTTGCGCCAGGACCTGTCCTGGCTGGAACTGCCCGCCAGGGCCTGGACCGTGCCGCGCATCCAGGACGGCCAGGAAGTCCTCGACGTGGCCGTCATCGGCGGCGGCATGGCCGGACTGGCTGCTTGCGCCACGCTGACGCATCTCGGCATCCGCGTGCGGGCCTTCGACCGTGCACCGGCGGGCCTTGAAGGGCCCTGGGCCACCACCGCGCGCATGGAAACCCTGCGTTCGCCCAAGCAACTGACCGGCCCCGCGCTGGGCCTGCCGGCGCTGACCTTCCGCGCCTGGTTCGAAGCGCAATTCGGCGAAGCCGCCTGGGAGGCGCTGGACAAGATCCCCCGGCTGCAATGGATGGACTACCTGCGCTGGTACCGCCAGGTGCTGGCGCTGGATATCCGCAACAACCACCAGGTCGATGCCATCGTGCCGCGCCCGGACGGGCTGGTAGCGCTTTCAATGCAGACTCCGGACGGCCCGCGGACGGTGCTGGCCCGCCGCGTGGTGCTGGCCACCGGCCGCGATGGCCTGGGCGGTGCCTACGTGCCGCCAATCGTGGACCACTTGCCGCGCCACCTGTGGGCGCATTCGTCCGACGAGATGGATTACGCCGCGCTGCGCGGCAAGCGCGTGGGCGTGGTCGGTGCGGGCGCGTCGGCCATGGACAGCGCGGCAACCGCGCTGGAAGCCGGCGCCGCCAGCGTGGAAATGCTGATCCGCCGCGCCGACATCCCGCGCGTCAACAAGGGCAAGGGCGCGGGCAGTCCCGGTCTGGTCCACGGCCATCCCATGCTGTCCGATGAATGGAAATGGCGCATCCGCCATTACATCAACGCGGAGCAGGTGCCGCCCCCGCGCGGCAGCACCCTACGGGTCTCGCGCCATGCCAATGCGCGCTTCCACCTGGGCTGTCCGATCGAAGCGATCGAGCCGCATGGCGACGGCCTGCGCGTGCTGACGCCCAAAGGCGTGTTCGAGCTGGACTTCCTGGTGTTCTCCACCGGTTTCCGCATCGCACTGGAAACCAGGCCCGAGTTCGCCGCCTTCGCCGCGCAGGTCCGCTACTGGCGCGACCGCTACACGCCCCGCCCCGGCCAGGAAGACCAGGAGCTGGCCGACTCGCCGGACCTGGGCCCCGCGTTCGAATTCATCGAGAAGACGCCCGGCGCCTGCCCCGGGCTGTCGCGCATCCACTGCTTCTGCTATCCGGCCGCGCTGTCGCACGGCACGGTGTCGGGCGACATCCCGGCCATCAGCGACGGCGCGCGCCGGCTGGGCCAGGGCATTGCCGGCCTGCTGTACCAGGAAGACGTGGAAATTCACTTCGCCAACCTGGAAGCCTATGCCGAGCCCGAAGTGTTCGGCGACGAATGGACGCCGGCGCCATGAGAACCCTGCGGGGCGCCCTCACCCGCTGGCCCTGGCGCTGGCTGCTGCGCCGCCTGCTGCAGGCGGCGGTTGTGGTGCTGGTGATGACGATCATCGTCTTCGCCGGGCTGCACGCCATCGGCAATCCGGTCGACATCCTGATCGGCCAGGACGTTGACCAGGTCGACCGCGCCCGCATCATCGCCGCGCTGGGGCTGGACCAGCCGTTGTGGCGCCAGTACCTGGGCTTTCTCAACGGCGCGCTGCACGGCAACCTGGGCAACAGCTTCGTCTACAACGTGCCGGCGATCCAGCTAATCCTGCAGCGGCTGCCGGCCACGCTGGAGCTGGCGGTGGCGGCACTGCTGCTGGCCGTGCTGGTGGGCGTGCCGCTCGGGCTGTTCGCGGGGCTGTATCCCGAGCATCCGCTGTCGCGCGTGCTGATGACCGGCAGCATTGTGGGTTTCTCGCTGCCTACGTTCTGGGTCGGCCTGATGCTGATCATGGCCTTCAGCGTGCGGCTGGGCTGGCTGCCCTCGGGCGGGCGCGGCGCCACCGCGGAATGGCTGGGCGTGCCCTGGTCCTGGCTGACCGCCGACGGACTGCGCCACATGATCCTGCCAGCCATCAACCTGTCCTTATTCAAGGTCTCGCTGGTGCTGCGCCTGACGCGTGCCGGCGTGCGCGAGGTGCTGCCGCAGGACTGGGTCAGGTTCGCGCGCGCCAAGGGCCTGTCGCCGCTGCGCGTGGTGCTTGGCCACGTGCTGCGCAACACCATGATCCCGCTGGTGACGGTGCTGGGCCTGGAGTTCGGCTCCACCATCGCCTTCGCGGTGGTGACCGAGAACATCTTCGCCTGGCCCGGCGCGGGCAAGCTGATCCTGGACAGCATCAACGCGCTGGACCGGCCGGTGATCGTCTCCTACCTGGTGGTCGTGGTGTGCCTGTTCGTCACGCTTAACCTGATCGTCGACGTGCTCTACAAACTGCTCGATCCGCGCGTGCGGCTGGAGGGCGCGGCATGAACGCCAGCGACAAGCCAACTGCCATCCCGGCCGCGGAGTTTGTCCCGTCCGCGGCGCCAGCGTTGCGGCGCGAATCGCCATGGCGCCGCGTGGCGGCCAATTTCCTCGCCTCGCGCACCGCCGTGTTCGGGCTGGCGGTGCTCGTGCTGCTGGTGCTCGCCGCGCTGCTGGCGCCGTGGATCACGCCGCAGAACCCCTACGATCTGCTGCAACTGGACGTGATGGACGCGCGCCTGGCGCCCGGCACCGCCACCGGTGCCGGTACCTACAGCTACTGGCTCGGCACCGACGGGCAAGGCCGCGACATCCTGTCAGGCATCCTCTACGGCCTGCGCATCAGCCTGGTGGTGGGGGTGGGCTCGGCAGCGCTGGCCGGCGTGCTCGGCACCCTGCTGGGGCTGCTCGCGGCCTATGCCGGCGGGCGCGTGGACAGCCTGATCATGCGCACCGTGGACCTGCTCCTCTCGTTCCCGTCCATCCTGGTGGCGATGATGATCCTGGCCTTCCTGGGCAAGGGCGTGGGCAACGTGGTGCTGACGCTGGTGATCCTGGAGTGGGCCTACTACGCCCGCACGGCGCGCGCCCAGGCGCTGGTGGAAAGCCGCCGCGAATACGTGGAAGCCGCGCGCGGCCAGGGTATCGCGCACTGGCGCATCGTGGTCGGGCACATCCTACCCAACTGCATGCCGCCGCTGATCGTGATCGGCTCGCTGCAGGTGGCGCGCGCGATCACGCTGGAGGCCACGCTGTCCTTTCTCGGCCTGGGCGTGCCGGTGACCGAGCCCTCGCTCGGCCTGCTGATCGCCAATGGCTATCAGTTCATGCTGTCCGACGAGTACTGGATCAGCTTCTTCCCGGGCATCGCGCTGCTGCTGACCGTGGTGGCCATCAACCTGGTGGGCGACCGCCTGCGCGACGTCCTCAACCCGAGGCTGCAGAAATGAGCGCGCCCGCCACGCCATCGGCTATCCCCACGCTGGAAGTGCGCCACCTGCGCACCCACTTTGACGCGCGCAACGGCGCGCTGCGGGCGGTGGACGATGTCTCGTTCACCGTGGCCCGCGGCCGCATCCTGGGGCTGGTGGGCGAGTCCGGTTCGGGCAAGTCGGTCACCGGCTTCTCGATCATGGGGCTGGTGGATGCGCCGGGGCGCATCGCCGGCGGCGAGATCCTGTTCCAGGGCCGTGAGCTGACCCGCATGCGCCCGGCCGAGTTGCGCCAGCTGCAGGGCAACCGCATCGCCATGATCTTCCAGGATCCGATGATGACGCTGAACCCGGTGATGCGGATCGACGCGCAGATGATCGAGGCGGTGCGCGCGCACGGCAAGGCCAGCCACCGGCAGGCGCGCGAGCTGGCCCGCGACACGCTGGGCATGATGGGCATCCCGAGCCCGGACGAGCGGCTGCTGGCCTACCCGCACCAGCTCTCCGGCGGCATGCGCCAGCGCGTGGCCATCGCCATCGCCATGCTGCACCGGCCCGACCTGATCATTGCCGACGAGCCCACCACGGCGCTGGATGTCACCATCCAGGCGCAGATCCTCGCGGAAGTGCAGGCGCTGGCGCGCCAGCACGGCACTGCGCTGATCTGGATCACGCACGACCTGTCCGTGGTGGCGGGCCTCGCCGATGACGTGGCGGTCATGTACGCCGGCCGCATCGTCGAGCAAGGCCCCGTGGACGACGTGCTGGACCACCCGCTCCACCCTTACACCGCCGGCCTGATCGCCAGCCTGCCGAGCCTGAACCAGCGCGGCCAGCGGCTGCGGCAGATTCCCGGGATGACGCCCGACCTGGCCGCGCTGCCGCCCGGATGCGCGTTTGCCGCGCGCTGCCCGCGCGCCAGCGCCGCGTGTGCCGAAGCGCCCGCCATCAGCACCCCCGCGCCGCTGCGCCAGGTGCGCTGCTTCCACCCCGGCCAGCTGGCCGCCAGCATGGAGCCGGCATGACCGTCAGCGAACCCGAACTGCATCCCGCCCAGGCGGGCCACGCGCAAGCCGTGCCGGCGGCGGCAAGCGGCAGGCTGCCGCTGGTGTCAGCGCGCGCGCTGGCCAAGCGCTTCGGCGAGCTCAAGCCGGGGCGCATCGGCCAGGCGCTGGAACGCCTGGGCTGGTCCGAACCCGCGCGCATCACCCACGCCGTGGATGGCGTGGACCTGGAACTGAAGCACGGCGAAGTGCTCGGGCTGGTGGGCGAATCCGGCTGTGGCAAGTCCACCCTGGGGCGCATGATCGCAGGCCTGCTCGACCCGTCCGCCGGCGAGATCCGCATCGACGGCCGCTGTCCCGCCAGCCTGGACCGCGCCGCGCGGCAGGCGCTGCGGCTGAAGATCCAGATGGTGTTCCAGGATCCCTACGCCAGCCTGAACCCGCGCCTGCGCGTGGACCGCATCGTCGGCGAGGGCGCGCGCCTGCAAGGGCTGGTGGATGCGGCCGGCTTCGACGACTACGTCAGCGCGCAGCTGCAGCGTGCCGGGCTGGATCCGAGGCTGCGCCAGCGCTACCCCCACCAGTTCAGCGGCGGCCAGCGCCAGCGCATCGGCATCGCCCGCGCGCTGGCGGTGCAGCCGGAACTGCTGGTATGCGACGAGGCGGTGGCCGCGCTGGACGTGTCGATCCAGGCGCAGGTGCTGAACCTGTTCATGGACCTGCGCGAGCAGCTGGGCCTGAGCTACCTGTTCATCAGCCACGACCTTGGCGTGGTCGAACATATCTCCGACCGCGTGATGATCATGTACCTGGGCCGCGTGGTGGAGAGCGCGCCGACCACCGAGATCTTCCGCCGCCCCAACCACCCGTACACGCAGGCGCTGCTCGCTGAAATCCCGCGCCTGGACGCGCGCCACAAGACCTTCACCGCAATCCGCGGCGAGATCCCCAGCCCGCTGGCGCCGCCGGCCGGCTGCCATTTCCACCCGCGCTGCCCGCACGCGATGCCGCGCTGCGCGGTAGAGGTGCCCAGGCTGCGCGGCATCGCCGTCACCCATTTGAGCGCCTGCCATCTCAACGATGGCTGACGCCGCATGCCCTCTTATTGCCCGCCCATTCCAGCAACCGCCCCGAGGAATCGCCCCATGAAACGCTCGCTGTCCTTCTCCTTGCGCGCCACCGTGGCCGCCGTGCTTTGCGCCGGCGCGGCAGTGGCATCCGCGCAGTCGCTGACGATCGGCTTTGCCGACCCGCTGTCGTCGCTGGACCCCCAGCTGAACAACCACGCCGGTGACCGCTCGGTGGACCTGCACTTCTGGGACCTGCTGGTCGAAAACAAGGACAACAAGCTGCAGCCTGGGCTGGCGCTGTCGTGGAAGGCCCTGGACGACAAGACCTGGGAGTTCAAGCTGCGCCGCGACGTCAAGTGGCAGGACGGCAAGCCCTTCACCGCCGAGGACGTGGTCTTCTCCTACCAGCGCGCGCGCAACGTGCCGGGCAGCGTGGCCTCATTCTCGGGCTACCTGCGCACCATCGAATCCGCTACCGCCAAGGACCCGTACACGCTGCTGGTCAAGACCCATATCGCCAACCCCGACCTGCCGCTGAACCTGGCCTCCGTGCACATCGTCAGCAAGCATGTAGGCGACAAGGCCAGCACCGACGACTACAACGCGGGCCGTGCGGTGGTGGGCACCGGCCCCTACAAGTTCGTCTCCTACACCCCGGGCGACCGTGTGATCATGGCGCGCAATGACGGCTACTGGGGCGGCAAGCCGACCTGGCAACAGGTCAATTACCGCTATATCAACAACGGCCCGGCGCGCACCGCGGCGCTGCTGTCCGGTGACGTGGACGTGATCGACAAGGTCTCGGTGTCTGACCTTGCCAAGCTCAAGCAATCGCCCGGCGTCAGCGTGTTCCCCTACAACGGCCTGCGCGTGATGCTGCTGCAGCCGAGCTTCAAGCCGGGCCCCAACCCCAACATTACCGACAACGCCGGCAAGCCGCTGGACAAGAACCCGCTGCTTGACGTGCGCGTGCGCCGCGCGCTGTCGCTGGCTATCAACCGCGAGGCCGTGGTGGGCCGCATCCTGCAGAACACCGCCACCGTAGCCAATCAGTGGATGCCCAAGGGGACCTTTGGCTACAACCCCGAGGTCAAGGACATTGCCTATGACCCCGCCCAGGCGAAGAAGCTGCTGGCCGAGGCCGGTTTTCCCGACGGCTTCAAGCTGACCATCCATGCCCCAAACGACCGCTACCCTCAGGGCCCGGAAACGGCGCAGGCGGTGGCGCAGTTCTGGACCCGCGTGGGCGTGAAGACCCAGGTGGAGGTGGTGCCCTGGTCGGTCTACTCCGGCCGCGCCAACAAGAACGAGTACGCGGTCAGCATGCTGGCCTGGGGCAACGGCACCGGCGAGGCCAGCTATGCGCTAGTCAACGTGCTGGCCACCGTGGACGCGAAGAAAGGCCTGGGCGCCTCCAACTGGGGCCATTACAGCAACCCCGCCGTGGACCGTGCGCTAGAGGAATCCACCGCCGAGTTCGACATAGGCAAGCGCGAAGCCATCCTGCGCCGCTCGGTCAAGCTGGTGTCCGACGACGTGGGCGTGCTGCCGCTGTACCACTACCAGAACATCTGGGCGGCGAAAAAGGGCCTGAAGGTAGCGCCGATGACCAGCGACCGCACCGCCGCCATGATGGTGACGCGCACGGGCAAGTGAGCATGGCCACGATGACCGCCCCCACCCTTGTCGTCACGCCTGCGGATGCGCTCATCGACGTGCCGCGCCGCATCGCCATCACCGGGCTGCAACCCGGCGAGACCGTGGCCGTCAGCACGCGCACCGTGCGCGGCCACGACGTCGCCTGGGCCAGCCAGGCCGAGTTCATTGCCGCCAGCGACGGCAGCGTGGACCTGGAGCGCGACGCGCCGGTGCGTGGCAGCTACAGCGGCGTGGCGCCGATGGGCCTGCTGTGGGCGCAGCGCCCGGTGGCATCGGACAGCCGCGAACTGTTCCATGCCGACGCCATCCGGCCCCTGGTGACCGAGATCACCGTCAGCGTCGCCGGCGGCGAAGCGCACGGCGAGCTGGTGCAGCGGCTGGCCACGCCAGGCGTGGTGCGCGAGGACATCCGCGCGGACGGGCTGGTCGGCACGCTCTACCGCCCGCCAGGCCCCGGCCCGCATCCGGCGGTGATGGTGCTCAACGGCTCCGGCGGCGGCATCAACGAACCGCGCGCCGCGCTTTATGCCTCGCATGGCTATGCCGCGCTGGCGCTGGGCTATTTCAAGGCGCCGGGCCTGTCGGACTACATTTCCAACACGCCGCTGGAATACTTCGAGCGCGGCCTGCAATGGATGCATCGCGAACTGCAACCCGCGCACGGCTTCATCGCGCTGTCCGGACAGTCGCGCGGCGGCGAACTGGTGCTGCTGCTGGGCGCGACCTTCCCCAACCTGGTATCGGCGGTGGTCGGCTACGTGCCGGGCGCGGTGGTGCACAGCGCGCAGAATGCCGCGGACCCGGCCATCGGCCGCGAGGGCGCGGCCTGGCTGCACCATGGCAAGCCGCTGCCGCATGTGTGGGAGAACAACCCCGACGCCAGCTGGGCGCCATTCGATGAAGGCCCGGCGCCACACCGGCACGAGCGTGCCATCCTGACCGCGCTGAAGAATGCCGACGCCGTGGCGCGCGCCCGCATCCGGGTCGAGCACATCCGCGGGCCGGTGATGCTGCTGTCCGGCACCGACGACGGCTCATGGCCATCCAGCCTGTATTCACGCATGGTCGCCGACAAGCTGGCCGAGGTCGGCCATCCGTATCCGGTCGAGCACCTCGACTTCGAGGACGCCGGCCATGCCATCCTGTTCCCCTACGTGCCTACCACGCAGGCGGTCTACGCGCATCCGGTGTCCCGCCGTATCAGCACCACGGGTGGCACGCCCGCGGCCAATGCCGGCGCCGACGAGGCGTCCTGGCGCGGGGTACGCGCATTCCTGGCGCGGGCCGTGGCCGCGCGCCAGCAGGCCGCCGCAGGCTGACGCTCACGGCCGAGCCCGCACGACAACACATCCTTCGACACTCAGGGAGTCTTCGCATGACCCAAGCCAACGCTGCCGCCACCGACGTGGTGGATCAAGTCGCCGGCCTAGCCGCCGGCTCCGCCATCCATGCGCTGCGCCACGCGCGCGACAAGGTGGTGGCGTCCACCCAGGGCAGCTACGACGGGCTGTTCGATCCCGCCCTGCCTGGCCTGACGCTCACCGAACGCCTGCTGGTCGCGCTCTACGCCGCCCGCCTGGCGGGCGCCGCCGACCTGGTGGCCCACTACCGCGCGCGCCTGCAGGCCATCGAGGCCAACGCGGCGCTGGTCACCGTGGCCGGGCAAGGCAACCCCGACACGCTGGCCGACGCACGCCTGCGCGCCATCCTGGTGTTCACCCGCACGCTGAGCGAGCGCCCGGTGGAAGGCGACCAGGCCGCCCTGCAGACCCTGCCCGCGGCCGGCCTGGCCACACCCGACGTGGTAACGCTGGCGCAACTGGTCGCCTTCCTGTCCTACCAGGTACGCCTGGTCGCCGGACTCAAGGCAATGCAGGCGCTGGGGGCCGGCGAACCGGCCACCAAGGCCGTCGCCGCCCCGGCCGGCACCACGCTGCCGAACCCGATCCGCGCGCATGGCTTCACCAATGAAGTGCTGGACTGGAAGGCCTGGCTGGATGTGGTCCGGATCGACAGCGCCACGCCCGGGCAGATCGCGGTGCTGGAGGAAAGCCATCCCAAGGCCAAGGTGTCAGACTACTACCTGTTCCTGGTGCACCAGCCCGAGATCCTGCGCCAGCGCTCCACCGCCTTCAACGCCATCATGTACGCGCCCGGCGGCATGCCGCGCGCCGAACGCGAACTGGCCAGCACGGTGGTGTCCCGCATCAACGGCTGCGTCTACTGCGCATCGGTCCACGCGCAGCGCTTCGAGCAACTCGCCAAGCGCAACGACGTGATCCGCCAGGTGTTCGACGATCCCCGCACCGCCGGCACCACCGCGCGCGAACGGGCGATCGCGAAGTTCTCGATCGAACTAACCGAGCAACCGGCGCAAGTCACTGCCGGGCAGATCGAGCCGCTGCGCGACGCGGGCCTCACGGATGCGGAGATCCTGGACCTGATCCACTCTGTCGCAATCTTCGCGTGGGCGAACCGGTTGATGCTGAACCTGGGTGAGCCGGTGTTCCCGGAGCAGACCGGGGAATAAACCGTCAGGTGGCTGCGGCCGGATGGTAGGCTGCAGCCCTCGCCAGTTGCAGCGTGCTGCCCCGCACCGCGGGCATGGGTCGCCCCAATGTCCTGCAGGGTATCGTGCACCTGGCTGTATTGGCAGCCTACCTATTCTTGTCCTTTGCGCCCCTGAGGCATAACTTGGCGTTGACGAGTTGTACTCTGCACGCGGCTAGTCCCGGGAAACGCTGCGTGAAAGCCAACGACCGTCGCTTTGTTTGCAGAACCATCCCGTCCAGTTCCCGCTCTGGTGGGCACGCTGCAGGCGGACATTCAATTGCCGACAAGACTGCCCCTGATCCGTCTTTGTCTTAAGGGGCGTTAGCGTGCCCTTAATTTCCTTGCGTGAACCCTTGGCAGGGTAGTGCCATGGAGCCGCCGTGCGGTCCTTCCCGTTGTCCAGCAACGTGTTGATAGCTCGCAGCAGTTCGTCTTTTTCGGCTTTGTTCATGCTCCCAATAACGGTTCCGCTCAGTGGATGTTCGAAGTACGCCTCCACGGAGGTAACGCGACCGCCCAAAGCCGCGCAGAGAGCAAGTGCCATCAGAACGGGAATTGGTTTCCTAGACATGGCAGTCATCCTCCTTGCGGGTGACAAGCGTCCACTGATGCAACATGGAGCGAAGAGATCCTTCAATTTAAGAGGACTCCGACGACACGCCTAGGGAAATCTCCTGCTGCCCGCCTTTACGGCTTTAACCGACATAGCAAGCCTTCGATAGGCCACTCCACACAAACGACTACCGTCCGACCTGTCTTCTCAGACTTTCCAGTTCCTTCCACAAGGCACGCGCAAGGCGGTTTTGGTGCAATGCAACAGCACGCAAGCTGTCGAGATCATCCGGAAGATCTTCGCCCTGCAAGACGGCGGGGGTCTCAGCAGCGTTCACGCCCGACATAGAACTGTACGGCTCGGCTCCTTGTCCGTCCCCATTACCCAAAACCGCATTGCGAGCATTCTTGCGACGCCACTCGGAAACACTGGATCCGAATCGGTTTCCAAACCAGCGTGAAAATGCACTCAGAGATGAGAAGCCGACCAGCGTCGCGACTTCTGACACTGGACGGGTGGTATTAGCCAGGTATCCCATAACCATATCTTCCCGTACGTCGTCGACTATCGACAGATAGCTTTGGCCATGTTGGGCAAGATGGGTCGAGACGGTCCTGCGACAACCACCCAAATGCCGCGCCACCCGATCCATTGAGCACATTCCCGACGGCAGCAGCGTGACGACGAGCTTTCGAACCTGCTCGGGCATCGTCGCATTGGACTGCGCCAACAGCATGTCAAGGTGCCGGCGAACCTGCTGCGCCATTACCGGATCATAGGCAGGGATCCCAACTTCCAGATCGGATGCGCGGCAAATAAGGCCATCAAAGTCCTGCTTGAATAAAACAGGAGCATTGAACACCCGCTCGTACATGGCAACGCTGGAAGGGGCCGCATGCGTAAAACAGACGGCCCTGGGTTTCCACGAGCTACCCAGAATCGTGGTCAGAGTTCGATGCAGCACACCGAGCACCAACTGCATCGCCTGCCGCATGGTTCCAGCAAAACCATCCAGCACATCTTCCCGGATAACAACGATGCCCTCGGCCTCCTCGATCCGCATGTGAAGTGCCTCGTTTTGCAAACGCAGATAGCGGCCAACGGAGTCAAGTGCCTTGCGCAGGGTCGGCTGCTCCTGCATCACGAAAGCAAGGGCTCCGAGGTTCGAAAGCTCACGGCTTCGCGCCATGCGCAACCCAAAATCCGCGATGCCTGCAGCCTCGGCGGATGCCTCCAGCAGGCGCGCCACCGCCTCGGCCGGAATCATGACATCCGAGGCCAGTGCCGAGGGATCGATCCTGTTTGCCCTGAGGAAGCGGTACGGATCGATGCCAACGGACCTCGCCACCTTGAGGTAATCCGTGAGGGCGGAGCTTCGAACGAGGTAAGCCATGTTGCGCGTCCCCTGGGTGTTGCCGAATATGTAAATAAAAACGCCCGGAATGTCAAATCGGCGGATGGCTTGTCTCCGATACTTGCATCCAAGGCGCTGACATGCGCGCCGCTTCGAAACTCAGGAGGCAAACGATGAGCGATATGGCCGGGGCTACCCCCGTCTGCGACCAACTGCGCAAGACTGGTAACTGGAATGCGGCGTGGGACCCGATTGCGGAACTGGATCCCGTCTGGACCGAGAAATTCATGGCAATGGGCGCGCACACGATGACGTCGGGCGTACTCGAGCCGAAGGTGCTCGAGTTCCTCGCCATCGCAGTGGATGCGTCATGCACTCACATGTACGCACCTGGCACACGCCGTCACATTCGCAAGGCGCTTGAACTCGGGGCCACCCGGGCAGAGATCGCCGCGGTCTTGCAAGCAGTCAGCGTGCTGGGGATTCATTCCACCAGTCTGGGCGCCCCGATTCTCCTGGAAGAACTGGCGGCCATGGAACAGGAAAAGCGTGTAGCCGAGCGCACCGCTGCCTGATCGATTTTCCTACCGTCACACAATCACTCGATCCAAGGACTTAACCCATGCAATTCCTAGATGACTCCCTGCTGCCGGAAAACCAGGAAAAACTCGTGATCCAGGTGGCGCCGTACGGTCCGCAATGGATTCCTGGCGACTCGGACGATATCCCGCTCACCATGGAAGAGCAGATCCAGAAGGCGGTCGATTGCTATAACGCCGGTGCTACCGTGCTGCACGTCCATGTGCGCGAGGCGGACGGCAAAGGCAGCAAGCGGCTGTCGAAATTCAATGAGATGCTCGCTCGCCTGCGCGACGCCGTGCCCGAGATGGTGTTGCAGGTCGGTGGTTCAATCTCGTTTGCGCCCGAGAGCGATGGCGAAGCCGCCAAGTGGGCCGACGACGACACCCGACATATGCTCGCCGACTTGAACCCACGTCCCGATCAAGTCACCGTCGCGATCAACACCGGCCAGATGAACATCATGGAGTTGATGACCGAAGCCGACATCGCCGGCACCTCGTTCATGAATCCCGCGCTGCAGGCAGCCTATCGCGACATGATCTCGCCGTCCAACCCGTCGTGGCATGTCGAGCACATCAAGCGCCTGGTGGCCAGCGGCATTCAACCGCAGTTCATGCTTGGCAACCTGACGCAACTGGAAACCCTCGAGCGTTTGATTCGCAGGGGTGTCTATGCCGGGCCACTGAACCTGAACTATGTCGCGATTGGCGGCGGCGCCTCAGCGCTGCATCCGGCTGACCTGCTCGAATTCGCGCGTCGTACCCCGGATGGCGCCGTCCTCACGATCGAAACCCTGAACCGCAATGTCGTGCCGATGAACACGATGGCAATCGCGCTTGGTCTGCATGTGCGCGTCGGTATCGAAGACACGCTGTTCGGCCCGGACGGCAAGCGCGCGACGTCTGTCCAGCAGATCGATCAAATGGTACGCATTGCGCGCGAACTGAACCGCGAGATTGCCACTGGAGTGGATGCGCGCCGCATCTACCAAATCGGTACCCAGTGGAATTCCGCGGAAGAGACGCTGAACGCCCTGGGCATGGTACCCAACCGTGCGCCAGCGCAGCGCGGAGTTCCGTTGCGCAAGGCGGCCTGACACAAGCTTGTCTCGGACAGCGCGCGGCAGCGTACCCGCATGCCGTCCGCCTATGACCAGCGCTCCGAGAAGTGGAGATCTCCAATGCTTTGGAAAAAAAGCCCTTCAGCCGTTCTGGCGACCCTGTTGACCCTCCATCTGCTTGCGCACATTGATCGCAACATGTTGCTGGGATTCTCGCCCCAGATCATCAAGGATCTGGCGCTCAACAATGCGCAATATGGCTTCCTGGTTGGCGCGGTGTGGGTGCTTAGCTTCGGGGTCATGGCGATGGTCATGGGAACGCTTGCCGACCGCTTCAGCCGGACGCGGATTATCGCAGCCGGCATTCTGATCTGGAGTGTCTGCACCTGGGCTTCTGGCCATGCACAGAGCTTCGAGCAGATGGCCGTTGCACGCTTCTTTGTCGCCAGCGGCGAGGCGGCACTGGTGCCTGCCGCAGTGAGTCTGCTTGCTGAACTGTTCTCCGAGAAACGCCGTGGTACGGCGATGGGGCTGTTCTTCATGGGCATTCCCCTCGGCATCGGTTGCAGCTTTCTGCTGGCGGGCACACTCGGTGCCTCCCACGGCTGGCGCGACACCTTCTACATTCTGGGCGCAGTCGGCGTTGCCATTGCCGTGCCGCTGGCATGGCTCAAGGAAGATCGGCGACAGGTGACATCGCAGGAACGTGGCGCACCCGCCATGCAACAGATCCGGGCCGTCCTGCAGTTGATCAAGGGCCACCGTGCACTGCGTTTCACCATTGTTGGCTTCGTGCTGATTCACGTCGCGTTCGCCAGCCTGTCCTTCATGCAACTGTGGCTAGTGAATGAGCGCGGCATGGAAGCCAACGACATCGCCACGCGCATTGGCGCGCTGCAGCTGTTGTTCGGCACTCTAGGCGCAGTGGCGGGTGGCGTGCTCAGTGATCGCGTGGGGCATCGGTTCCGTGGTGGCCGTGCAAGCTTCATCGCGCTGCTCGTCATCGTCTGCGCGCCGCTCGTTATCGCCTTTCGTCTCGCCCCGGCCGGGTCCGCCCTGTTCTATGTCGGCATGTGCGTTGCGTTCTTTCTGCCGCTGGCGATTTATGGGCCAGCCAATGCGGCAATCGCGAGCATGACGCCCCAGAACATGCGCTCGACGATTTCCGGCTTTACGATGCTCTGCATCAACGTCTTTGCACTTGCGATTGGCACCGTGGTCGTTGGTGCCGCGACGGACTATCTCATCGCAAATGGGGTGACCGTGCCGCTGACAAGGATATTGCTGACCACCGACGCCCTGACCCTCTCTTCGGCGCTGTTCTTCGCACTGGCTACGCGTGTGTCGTGCAAACAGCCGGCCATCGATATGCCCTCACTGCAAACGACGAAATAAAGAATCATCATGCAACACCAGAGGCAACCCCTATCGGGTCGTGTGGCCCTGGTCACCGGCGCTGGTCGGGGAATGGGCGGCGCTATTGCAATCGACCTCGCCATGGAAGGCGCGCACCTCGTGATCTGGGATATCGACATGAGCCTCAATGTGGTGCGTGCGGAATTGACCTTGGCCGTTGCCCTTCAACGTCAATGCCGGCGATTATACGGCTAGCATTCTCTTCTACTGCCGTATATCGGAAAATTCCGATTTCCCGACTTCCTTGAGTTCTCGCAATTCTTTGAATCTTTGATGATTGAGCGGTACAGGGCTTGGCTATATTGCGAGGCGTAAAAATGCCTCGCGGATTCCCGACCTTATGAACCACCGCCGCTACCGTCTCGTTTTCAACAAGCATCGCGGCATGCTGATTGCCGTTGAAGAGTCGGCCACCAGCACCGGCAAGGGCAAGCAGGCCGGCACGCGTGCGGCGGGAGAAGAGGAAGCTGGAGGCGCGCTGCCTCTTGCACGTTTTGCACTGCCAGCGCTGACACTCGCGGCGTGGCTGGCCGCAGGGCTACCCGTGCAGGTTGTCGCGCAGGTGGTGGCGGACCCGAATGCCGGCGCGAATCGTCCGACGGTTGGGCAAACGGCCAACGCCTTGCCGCAGGTCAACATCACCCGCCCCTCGGCCGCGGGCGTGTCCGCCAATGCCTACACGCAGTTCGATGTACCAAGAACCGGCGTGATCCTGAACAACTCGCCGACGGTGGCCTCGACCCAGCAGGCAGGCTATATCAACGGCAATCCAAACCTGTTGCCGGGCGGCTCGGCCCGGCTCATCGTCAACCAGGTCACCAGTACGCTGCCGAGCCAGTTGCGCGGGTATCTTGAGGTGGCGGGCCCCAAAAGCGAGGTAATCGTAGCCAATCCCAACGGCATCCTCGTGAATGGCGCGGGCTTTATCAATACCAGCCGCGCGACGCTCACGACCGGTGTGCCGGTATTCGGGGGCAGTGGCAGCCTGGATGCGTTTCGCGTGACCGGTGGCCAGATCAGTATCGACGGCGCGGGCCTGAACGCGGCCAACGTCGATCAGGTCGACCTGATCGCGCGCGCGGTGTCGGCCAATGCGGCGCTCTATGCCAACCAGCTCAATGTCGTGGCCGGCGCGAACCAGGTGGACCGTGCCACGCTGGCGGCTACGCCGGTGGCTGGCATCGGCGGCGCCCCGGGGCTTGGCATCGACGTGAGCCAGTTGGGCGGCATGTATGCCAACAAGATCCTGCTGGCATCGACCGAGCTGGGTGTCGGGGTTTCAAACCGGGGCGTGCTGGCCGCGCAGGCTGGCGACCTGATGCTCACTGCGCAAGGCAAGCTGGTCCTTGCGGGGCAAACCAACGCCGGCGGCAACCTGGCCGTCAGCGCGCGCGATGGTATCGAAAACAGCGGCATCACCTACGGCGCTGGAGCGGCATCGGTCAGCACCGGCGGCGCCCTGACAAACAGCGGGACGCTGGCGGCGCAACAAGCGCTCACGGTCAATGCCGACCGCGTGGCGTCTAGCGGCACGCTTGGCGCGGGCGTCAACGCCGACGGCACAGTGGTCCAAGGCGGGGATCTGAACGTGACGGCAAGCGGCGCGCTGGCGGCCACGGGCAGGAACGTCGCCGGCGGCAGCGCCACCCTGCAGGGCGCGAGCGTCACGCTCGCGGGCGGCCAGACCGGCGTCAACGGCAACCTGAACCTGACGGCCACGGGGGGCAACCTCGACCTGACCGGGGCGGCGGCCAGCGCCGGTGGCGCGCTCGTTGCCAGCGCTCAGGGCGCCCTCCTCAACGATCGGGGGCAACTGTCAAGCCAGGGCAATCTTTCCCTGACGGCCGCCAGCGTGTCGAACCAGGCCGGGCAGATCGTCTCGCGGGGCGCGACGACCATCCAGGCGGCCGGCGCACTGAACAACACGCAAGGCACCGTCCAGGCCGAAGGTGCGCTCGGTGTTGACGCGGGCGCCGTGGACAACACCGCCGGGCGCCTGGTGTCACTGGGCGGCGACAGCCTGGCAATCCGCGCCGCCGGCGCCTTGACCAACGCCGCTGGTACCACCGCGACCGGTGCCCAGGGCGGCGTGATCGGGGGCAACGGCAGTGCGCAACTGACTGCCGACACCATCGCCAATCATGGCCAGATCAGTGGCGCGGGCGATGCCAGTGTCAGTGCAACCACGCTAAACAACGATGCCGGCAGCCTGACCGCAGGCGGCACCCTGACCGCCACCGTGGCGGGCGCCCTGAGCAACCGCCAGGGCACGATCTCCGGCGCCACGCTGAACGCGTCGGCCGCCTCGCTCGACAACACCGCGGGCCGCCTCGAGAGTGACCAGCTCAGCCTGCGCACGACGGACAACCTGGTCAACCGTAGCGGCACCATCAGCCAGTATGGGCAGACCGATGCCGCCGTTAGCGTCGGTGGATCGCTGGACAACACTGGCGGCAAGCTCGCCGCCAATGGCCAGAACTTGACCCTTGGCGCGGGTGCGCTCATCAACGACGGTGGCCAGATCGACCACGCCGGTACCGGCTCGCTCACGCTCACCAGCCAGGGCGCGCTTGCCAATACCGCAGGCCGCATCGAGACTAATGGGGCGCTCGTTACCCAGGCCGGCACCGTCAACAATGCCCAGGGCACGCTCTACGGACAAACCGGCCTGTCGCTCACCAGCGGCGACGCCTTCGACAACACGGGCGGCACCACACAGACCGGCGGCGACCTCGCGGTCAGCGCGGCCGGCGCGCTCGGCAACACCGGGGGTACCCTCGCCGCCAATGGCGCCGGCAGCCAGGCTGTCGTCTCGACGGCCAGCCTCGACAACGCCGGCGGGCGGCTCGTTAACGCCGGCACGGGCTCGACCACGGTCAGCTCGGCCTCGGCGCTCAATAACACGGGCGGCGCGCTCGGTGGCAACGGCGACGTGACGGTCAACGCCCAGGATCTCGCCAATACCGGCCGCGCGACGCTGGTCGCCGCCGGGGCACTGACCTTGAACACCAGCCACCGCGTCGACAACCGCGGCGGCACGCTGTATGGCGGCACCGGCCTGACGCTGGACCAGGCGGGCGCGACGCTTGCCGACGATGGCGGCACCATGCTGGGCGGGCAGGACGTGACGGTCAACGTCGCGTCGATGAGCAACGCAGGCGGCGCCGTGCGTGCCAACCGGGACGTCAGTGCCAAAGGCGCCATTGCCGGCAGTGGCGAGATGACGGCCGGGCGCGACCTGTCGCTCGACGTGGCGGGCGACTACCTCAACGACGCGGCCAACCACCTCAAGGCCGACGGCAATCTGCGCGTGGCCGCCCGCGGCACGCTGACCAACACGGGTGCGCTGGCAGCCGCCGGCAACCTGACTGTGGCCGGCACCAATGTCATCAATGCCACCGGCGGCGGCATGAACGGCACCATGACCAGCGTGCAGGCCGCCAATGCCATCACAAACGCGGGCCGCATCGAGGGCGATACGGTGCAGACCACCAGCACGACGCTGGACAACACCGGCACAGTGATCGGCAATACCGTGCAGGTGCAGGCCGCGGATCTGACCAACACTGGCGCGTCGGCGATCATCGCCGCCGCGCAGGATCTCAAGGTCTACGCGACCAACTCGGTGTCAAACCTCGATGGCGCGACGCTCTACAGCGCGGGCAACCTGCAGATTGCCCGCGATGGCATGCGTGACGCCGGCGGCATGCTCGCCAACCAGGTCAATACCCTGACCAACCGATCCGCAACGATCGAGGCGGACGGCGACATCGACATTGCCGCGCGCACGGTCAGCAACACCCGCACCAGCATCGTCACGGCGCCGGGCACGGCGCAGACGGAAAGTAAGACGCTGACCATGTGGAATGCCGGCATGACCGGTGCGGACCTGAGTTTTCATGAGAGCGTGACATTCCCGGGCTGGAGGTGGAACGGCGAAAATGCCTCGGTCAGCGCCAGCCGCACCTATGCCCTGATGCAGCCCGTCACGCTGACGGTGGACAAAGCCACAGTCAATCATCTCGATGCCTCGGCACGGACGTTCTCCTTTACGCAGCCACCGGTTGAGCAATACTACGATGTGACTTCGCGGATCATCTGCTCGGATTGCCCGCCGCCGCAGCCGCTCACGCGCAATCTGACCAGCAAGCCGACGCAGCACTACCAGTCCATCACGGACAACGGCAGCACGTACAGCATCACCTTCTGGCCCGACTGGGATCCGTCCAGGCAGATCCGCCCGGACGAGGTGCGGATGCGCTTTGACCTGGGCGTGGACAGCCACGACTACAGCGAAATCTCCCGCACGACAGCCACCACCACCGCGACTGACCGGCTGGTGAGCGCCACCGACCCGGGCAAGATCCAGGCAAACGGGGCGATCCGCATCAACAGCGCGGGCGGGTCGATCCTGAACCAGTCTTCCCTCATTGCCGCCGGCGGCGACCTGGCCGCACGGGCTCCCGGTGGCGGCATCACCAGCACCGGCACAGCGCTGCAGCACAGCGTCAGCACAACCGAGACCTCAACCTTCTACTGGCACCAGAAGACCGGTGGCAACAACGACACGCAGGTTGTGCCCTACCCGACCACGCCGCAAGCACCTACTACGGTGATGGCGCTGCCGGCCGTGGTCACATCCAACCAGGCAGTGCAGATCGCGGCAAAGGATGTGACCGTCGCGACCGTGAGCACGGTGGGCCAGAACGTGACTACCAATGGCGTGACCGGTGGCGGTACCGTCGGAGCGCAGGTGGGCAGTGTCTCCGGCCAGAGTAGCCGTCCGCAAACCGTGGGCACCGCGCAGGGTGGCGTACCGAACCTGACGCTGCCGACCAATGGCCTGTTCCGTTTCCAGCCTGCACCGGGCGCGACCTACCTGGTGGCGACGGACCCGCGCTTCACGCAGTACAAGTCGTTCATCTCCAGCGACTACCTGCTGGGGCAACTTGGGCTGGATCCGCAGAAGATCCAGAAGCGCCTGGGCGATGGCTTCTACGAAGAAAAGCTGGTGCGTGACCAGGTGACCCAGCTGACCGGCCGCACGTTCCTTGCCGGGCACTCTGACCACATCGAGGAGTACAAGGCCCTCATGACGAACGGCGTGACGTACGCCAATGCCTTCGGCCTGACGCCGGGTGTGGGCCTGACCGACGCGCAGATGCGCCAGCTCACCACGGACATGGTGTGGCTGGTGTCGCAAGAGGTGACATTGCCCGACGGCAGCCGCCAGTCCGTACTGGTGCCCAAGCTCTACCTGGCACAGGCCAGCACGGTGAACCTGTCCGATTCCGGCTCGCTGGTGGCTGGCAAGACCGTGGCGATCGGCGCAAGCGGTGACGTCGACAACAGCGGCCGTATCGTTGGCGACGTCGCCACGCAGGTACTTGGCAACAACATCGTCAACCGGGGCCAGCTTGGCAGCACCGGCACCACCGTGGTCCAGGCCAGGCAGGACGTACGCAACCTGGGCGGACGCATCACCGGTACCGACACCCTGGTGTCCGCCGGACGTGACGTCGTCAACGAGACGCAGACCGTCACCAACCAGGTCGCCATGGGCACCCACAGCGTCGGGGCGACCGGGATCGGGGCCGTAGCCAGCATTATGGCAACCGGTACGGCGGCCGTGCTCGCCGGACGCGACATCGACATGGCCGGTGGCACCGTCGATGCTGGCAAGAACGCCCTGCTGGCGGCCGGCCGCGACCTGAACCTGGGCACGGTGGCGCTGGGCACCACCCAGGATTCCAGCTCACGCGGTGGCCAGAGCTACTACCATGACCAGACTACCGCCGGCGCGGGCAGCGCGGTGCAGGCGGGGCAGAATGCGGTGGTCGTTGCCGGGCGCGACGCGACGCTGACTGGCTCCGCCATCCAGGCAGGCGGCAACGCTTCGCTGGTCGCCGGGCGCGACACTACCGTCACCGCCTTGATGGATACGCGCACACACAGCGAAGGCTCGCTCGGCGGCAAGGGCGCGCAGTACACGACATCGTCGGTTGACGAGAGCGCGAGCGGCAGTTCAGTGCGCGCGGGCAACAACGCTAACCTGGGAGCCGGGCAATCGGCCAGTGTGAATTCTGTGCTGCAGGCCAACGGCATCGCACCTGCCTCGCCCGACAGTAATGGCACCGGCAACCTGGCGGTGCTGGGTTCGGCGGTGACCACCGACAAGGGCGCTGCCAACCTGGTTGCCACGGGCGACGTGACGTTGGGCACCATCACGGAGACCCACCAGTCGCAAAGCTGGTCGGAGACCAAGCGTTCGGGCTTCATGTCGAAGGAGCAGACGACCAAGGAGAGCAGCCAGCAACAGACCGTCGCGGTGGGTTCGCTGGTATCAGGCGACAGCGTCTCGGCCAACGCCGGGCGAGACCTGACGGTCTCCGGTTCGACGCTTGCGGCCACGCATGACGTGAACCTGGACGCGGGCCGCAACCTGACCATCGGCAGCGCGCAGAACACCAGTTCCGCGCATAGCTATGAGCACACGACCAAGTCGGGATTCGGAGCGACCGGCTCTGGCATTTCCTACGGCAAGCGGGATCAGAAGGACACCACCAACGACAGCGCGGTGACCCAGACCGGCAGCCTCGTCGGCGCCACTGATGGCAGTGTGCATCTAAAAGCCGGCAGCACGATCAAGGTGAGCGGCAGTGACCTGATCGCGGCGAAGGACGTGACGGGCGTGGCGGCAGACGTCACCATCGAGGCGGCGCAAGGCACGCGCCACCACGACGAGACGCACGAAGTGAAGCAAAGCGGCTTTACGCTGGGCGTATCAGGCGGCGCCATCGGCGCGGCGATCAATGCCGGCAACAAGATCAATTCCGCCGGCAAGAGCCAGGACGGCCGGGCCTCCGCGCTGTGGGGCATCGCCGCCGCACGGGACGTGGCCGATACTGCCCAAGCCATGGGCAATCCGCTGGCCGGGGCAGCCGTGACCCTGTCCTGGGGCACCAGCCAGAGCAAGCAGACGCTGACACAGGACAGCACCAGCCACGACGGCTCGCGGGTGAAGGCAGGCGGTACCGCAGCCTTCGTCGCCACAGGCATGGATGCCGACGGCAACAAGACGGCGGGCACCCTGAACGTCGTTGGCTCCGACATCAATGCTAACAAGGTAGCGCTGGGGGCCAGGAACGATGTGAACATCGTGTCGGCGACCGATACCGACGAGAGCCACAGCACCAACAAGTCCAGCAGCGCGAGTGTGGGCGTGTCATACGGTGCGCAGGGCTTTGGCGTTTCGGCCTCGGCTTCGAAATCCAAGGGCAACGCGGATACGGTTGGAGCGAGCCAGGCCAACAGTCATGTCAATGGCAAGGAGTCGGTGACCATCGTCTCGGGCAACGACACCAACATCCTCGGTGGCACGGTCAGCGGCGGCAAGGTGATCGCGAACGTAGGCGGCGACCTGAACCTCGCCAGCCGGCAGGACACCGAGGAATCCCATGCGCGCCAGCAAAGCATGGGCGGCGGTTTCAGCATCAGCCAGGGCGGTGGCTCGGCCAGTTTGTCTGCCTCAAAGGGCAAAGCGGACAGCAGCTACGCGAACGTCTCCGAGCAGTCCGGCATCTACGCCGGACAAGGTGGCTTCGACATCGATGTGAAGGGCAACACCGACCTGAAGGGCGCGGTGATCGCCAGCGAAGCCAGCAAGGACAAGAACAGCCTGACCACTGGCACCCTGACCTGGAGCGATGTCCGGAACCACTCGGACTACAGCGCCACATCGATGGGTGTCTCCGCGGGCGGCGCAATGGGCACTCCATCCGGACAAAGCAATAGCGGTCCAACCTCCGGCAAGAACACCGGCGGCATCAGCCCGATGGTCCCGCAGCACAAGAGCGGTAGCGAAAGTGGTATCGCCCAGGCGGCGGTGGCCGAAGGCACGCTGAACATCACCGACAGCGCCAACCAGAAGCAGGATCTGGCGACGCTGCAGCGCGACACGTCAAAGACCAATACGCAGGTCGGCAGCAATCCGGGTCTGGACAACCTGCTGAGCAAGCAGGCCGACATGATGGCGGCAGCGCAGGCGGCAGGCGAGGCAGTGGCGAAGACCGTGGGCGATGTCGCCACGGCCAAGTACGATGAGGCCATGAGAAACGCCAAGGCCGCCGGCGAGGCAGGCGACACCAGGCTGCAAGAGCAATACCTGGCCGAGGCCAAGAGCTGGGGCGAAGGTGGCAGCTACCGGGCTGCGCTGCATTCCGCTGGCGGCGCGCTCATCGCCGGACTTGGTGGCGGTAACGCCTTGGCCGGTGCTGCGGGAGCCGGGCTTGCATCGCTTGCCGGCGGCAAGCTGAACGAGCTGAGCAGCGCGGTGACCAAGGGAGCAAACACCGGGAACGCCGACCTCAATGAAACACTTGGCAACTTGGCGGCCAATATTGCTGCGGGCGGTATTGGTGCAGTTGTGGGCGGAGGCTCTGGTGCAGCAACGGCAGCGAATGTGGATCGCTTCAACCGGCAACTGCATCCGGATGAAAAACAGTTGGCCAAGAAAATGGCTGCCAACAGCAACGGCAAATACACCGCCGAGCAGATCGAAGCCCAGATGCGGCTATCGAGTCTGGTCGATATGAACGGCAACGTGATCGAGTCGGGTCGGCCGGACGTAATCGATGCGGCTAACACCAAGCCGATCGACTCGGGCGTGCAATGGCAATCTGTTGCTGGAACCACCCGTATTCAGGAAGTTCAAGCTCAGCCGAATTCTGAAATCATTACCTATATCCAATCGCAACAGAAGGCATTGCAGGGCGATGTGCCATACCCAAGCCGCCAAGATTACAGTAATGTACCAAAAATTGGATACTCACCGGGCACGTTACCTACCGCTAAGTGCGGTGCCGGGCAAGGGGATTGTGCAGCGGGCCTTCCGAAGCCCATGGGTGATAAGGAACTCAATGAGAAGCGGGAGAATTTTGCCGACGGGTCGGGCTGGGCTAGCCAGCAAGCAGGCCGGATCGCTTCCACTGCAACTGCGGCGTCAGCAGTACCTGGTGCTCATGTGCCCCTGTCAGAGGCCGTGTCTGTGATAGCGACAGGCGCGAATTTCGCCTTGACGGTGCTGCAACAAACTGTGCGCCCGAACGCGGGATCTCTCGCCGCCGACACGGTGACAGCTGGTGTAGGTGAAGCCACAAATGCAATTCCTGGCTATGGGAAGCTACTTGCACCGGTAGTAAATGAAGCGTTAGAAGCTGGGAAGGCGTCAGACTGGTCCAGCGATGCCCAAAAGAAGATCAATGAAAGGTTGAGGAAATGATTATGTTTTTTAATAACGGAAATCTCACTGGGTTATCAATTATTCTGCTTCTTGGCTTTGGCTTGTTTTTTTTGTATGCGAGTGTAAATTGGCTTGAGAGTTATCCCGGAAGGCTGGCGAGCTTTTCAATCGGACTGATGGCGGTCGCAGCTGCTGGCTTTGCAGGCCGATCAAAGGCACTTGGCCTACGTCCTCTTGGTGAATCGCCTTGGCGCAAGGCGAAGCGTACCTATTCGGAAGACGAAAAACCGAAGGAATAGGTTCTTTGCAGGGTAGTTGAAAAAATTGAGCGGCATCTGACGGGCCCAATAAAATGAATACCACCAAAAAAACGTTGCCGGATGCGGAAATCGTTTTTAAATTCAAAAAGCGTCGCTCGCGATTGCTGATCGTACTTTTCCCAGGTTTCGTTGTCCTCTTTTTAATGCTGGCAAGCAAGGTTGACATCAAAATCTATCTCCTGACATTTATCCCGTGGTTTCTGATCGGAGGCTCGATGGGACATCCGACGTTGCTTTCGACGATCTGGTCGTGCGCCTCACATTGAGTTCTAGCTAATGGGTTGTCTTGGCAGATGGCAATACCCTAGCGTCTGTAGCATCCCTGCTTTCCCAACAATGAAAGAGAAGAAAATCCCGGTCACCAAGCTTTGGCCGTCGGCTGGCTGCATTCTGTTGTTAAGCCCAACGGCTTTCGCGCAGACTCCACCTACCACTCCAGCGCAGTCCGCGGCCCAAACCGCCATCGAGCAGGAGCAGCGTGCCCGCCAGCAGCAGGAAGCCCGTGAACGGGCCCAGGCCGTTGAGGCTCCCCGCGTGCGCGCACCGGCGGCAGTGCCAATCGAGTATCCGGACTTGCCCATCGAAACACCGTGCTTTCGCATCGACCGCTTCGTCCTGGAAGTGCCCCCCGACCTGCCCGCCGCCGCGCAAGCGCAAGGCGCCTCCGCCTTGCCGCAAGACCCCTTCGCCTTCGCCCACGCCTGGTTGGAGCGCTATGAGGGCGCCTGTGTTGGCAAGCAGGGCATCGAGCAGTTGGTCAAGGGTGTGTCCCAGGCGATCCTGAGCAAGGGATACGTGACCACGCGCGTGTTGGTGCCGCAGCAGGACCTGAGCACCGGCACCCTGCGGCTCTCCCTGATCCCCGGCGTCATTGGCGAGTTGCGCTTCACCGACCCCAACCTCTGGGGCACCTGGAAGACAGCCTTCCCGGCCCGCGGCGGCAATCTGCTGAACCTGCGCGACCTTGAGCAAGGCCTGGAGCAGATGAAGCGCGTGGCCAGCCAGGACGTCGACATGCAGGTCGTGCCGACCACCGTGCCGGGCGTGAGCGACGTGGTCATTGCCGTCAAGCGCGGCAAGCCGTGGACCCTCATCACCTCTGTCGACAACTCGGGCACGCGCTCCACCGGCAAGTGGGTGAGCAACCTGGGCCTCGGCATCGACAACCCGCTGGGCCTGAACGACCTCTTCAATGTCGGCTACAGCCAGGACCTGGCGTGCAGCGACAAGGCCCGGGGCACGCACGGCTGGAACGGCTTCTATTCGGTGCCATGGGGTTACTGGACCGCGACGCTCTCCGCGTACTCCAGCAACTACTTCCAGCAGATCGCCGGGGTCAATCAGACCTTTGTGTCCAGTGGCGAATCGCAGACAGCGGACCTGAAGCTGCATCGCGTCGTCCACCGCAGCCAGGACGACGTACTCGGCCTGCAGTTCCGCCTTTCGCGGCGCTTCGGCCGGAACTTTATTGAGGACACGGAGATCCCGCAGCAGCGGCGCAACAACACCGTTGCCGAGGTGGGCTTCACCGACCGCCACTACTTCGGCGCCGCGCAGCTTGATGCGAGCGTTGCGTACCGCCAGGGCGTCGGCTGGTTCGGCGCCCAGTCTGACACCCTCGCCACCGACGGCGGGCCGACCTGGCGCTACCGCATGGTGGTGGCCGACGCCAACCTGTCAGTGCCGCTCAAGCTAGGCGGGCAGCCATTGCGGTATGTGACGACGTTCCGCGGCCAGTACTCCAACGACCGGCTGTACTTCCTCGATGCCATGACGATCGGGAGCCGCTATACGGTGCGCGGCTTCGATGGCGAGAATCTACTCGCCGGCGACAGCGGCTTCTACTGGCGCAACGAGCTGCAGGTGCCGATCGCGACGACGGGGCAGTCTTTGTACGCCGGCCTCGACTACGGCCGTGTCTTCGGGCCCTCCACTGCGGCGCTGGTCGGCACACAGCTGGCCGGTGCAGTCATCGGCTTGCGTGGCGGGATCGGCCGTACAAAGTTCGGCGGTGTGAGCTACGACCTGTTCATCGGCATGCCCGTCTACAAGCCGACTGCCTTCCATACCGCCGGTTTCACGGGCGGTGTCCAGCTGACGTACCAGTATTGAGTGGCACTACGGCCACGCACAGGCCAAAAAAGACGGGCGGCCCCGGCTCAAGCTGCTGAAGGCTGACCGTGCCCGGGATCCAGCCGCTCAGCCGGCAGCGTGATGCACCGCTAGCCAGACGCTGGGCTGCGTGGCATCGGCCCAGGCCACGCGGTGCCGGCAGTGGGCCGGCAGGTGCAGCCAGTCACCCGGCTTCATGCGATGCTCCCCGGGCTGCCCTTCGATCTCGATGGCGGCGCTGCCGCTGAGCAACAGCACCCACTCCGCCTCGGCACTGTCGTACCAGAAGCCTTCGGGGCTGGCCTGGCCATTGGAGACGATGCGTTCGATCCGCAGCCCGGGCCGTTCCAGCAGCGGCTGGAAGATTTCCTGCGCCGCGCCGGCCGGCACCTCGGCCAGCAGGTTTCCGTGTTCAGGCTGCATGCTGCCTCCCTGGATCTTGGTCGTGAAAGCCGTCAGTCGCCCGCCCCCGGCGCCAGCACGTCGCGCGCGCCGTTGCGGCCCATTGGCGACACCAGTCCGGCAACCTCCATCTGCTCGATCAGGCGCGCCGCGCGGTTGTAGCCGATGCGCAGCTGGCGCTGCACGGCGGAGATCGAGGCGCGGCGGCTGGTCAGCACGAAGCTGGCGGCTTCGTCGTAGAGCGGGTCGGCTTCGCCGTCGCCGCTGCTGTCGCCCAACAGGTCGGCGCTGCCGGCCTCGGCCGGGTCGCCGGCGAGGATGGCTTCATCGTAGTCCGGCTCGCCGAACTGCTTCCAGTGTTCCACCACGCGGTGCACTTCGTCGTCATCGACAAAAGCCCCGTGCACCCGTTGCGGATAGCCGGTGCCAGGCGGCAGGAACAGCATGTCGCCCTGGCCGAGCAGGCTTTCTGCGCCCATCTGGTCGAGGATGGTGCGCGAGTCGATCTTGGATGACACCTGGAACGCCACCCGTGTGGGGATATTGGCCTTGATCAGGCCGGTGATCACATCCACCGAGGGGCGCTGCGTGGCCAGGATCAGGTGGATGCCGGCGGCGCGCGCCTTCTGTGCCAGGCGCGCGATCAGTTCTTCGATCTTCTTGCCGGCGACCATCATCAGGTCGGCCAGTTCGTCGATCACCACCACGATCATCGGCAGGCGCGACAGCGGCTCGGGCGCGTCCGGCGTCAGCGAGAACGGGTTCGGCACCTTCTGCTCGGCGGCCTCCGCGGCGCGAATCTTCTGGTTGTAGCCTGCCAGGTTGCGCACGCCCAGCGCCGACATCAGCTTGTAGCGCTTTTCCATCTCGCCGACGCACCAGTTGAGCGCGTGCGCGGCCTGCTTCATGTCGGTGACCACCGGCGCCAGTAGGTGCGGAATGCCCTCATAGACCGACAGCTCCAGCATCTTGGGGTCGATCATGATCATGCGCACGTCTTCCGGCGTGGCCTTGTACAGCATCGACAGGATCATGGCGTTGACCGCCACCGACTTGCCGGAGCCAGTGGTGCCGGCCACCAGCAGGTGCGGCGCGCGGGCCAGGTCGGTCACCACCGGATTGCCGGTGATGTCCTTGCCCATCGCCAGCACCAGCCGCGAATGGTGCGCCTGGAACGAGGCCGCGTTGACGATCTCCGACAGCCGGATCATCTGCCGGCGGGCATTGGGCAGCTCCAGCCCCATGCAGGTCTTGCCGGGAATAGTCTCGACCACGCGGATCGAGGTCACGCCCAGCGCGCGCGCCAGGTCCTTCATCAGCCCGACCACCTGCGCGCCGCGCACGCCCATGGCGGGCTCGACCTCGAAGCGGGTGATCACCGGGCCCGCGCCGGCGCCGACCACGGCGACCGGAACCTTGAATTCGGCCAGCCGCTGCGCGATCAGTTCGCCGGTTTCACGCAAGCGTTCTTCCGAAACCTGCTCGGCGCTGTCGACTTCGCTCTCCAGCAATTCCGCCGGCGGCAGGCGGTAGTCGACCACCGGGCGCGGCGCCGGCGGGGCCGCCGGTGCGGGGACAGGCGCGGCCGGCGTGACAGCCGCCAGCGGCACGGTGCGGCCGACCACGGCGGGCAGCACGATGCGGGGCTTGGCGGGCGGCGCCGGCGGCAGGCTGGCTTGCGCGGACTCCACCGGATGTTGGGTTTCAGACCATGGCGCAGGTTCGACGGCCTCGGCGCCTGCCACGGCATCGGCGGCGTCGATGGCGTCGATGGCCTGCAAATCGTCCGGCTCGACCACTTCGCCGACCAGGCCGTTGCCATCCACCAGCGCGCTTTCCGTGCCGGTGTCTGCTGCCGGGGGCAGCGCCTCGGCATCGGCCTCGGCAACTTCCGCCATCGCGGAGCTGGCTACGGCCTGAGCCACGGCGTCAGCGTCGGCGTCTGCGTTGGCGTCGGCGTCTGTGTTGGCCTTTGCGTCAGCCTCCGACTCGCTGACTTGGCGCGCCAGCTCCGGGTCCGGCGTGCACTCCGCCTCGATAGCCGACAGCGCTTCGGGTTCGCCTTCGACGCCATATACGGCCGCCATCTCAGCTTGCGGCTGGGGCGCAAGCGCAGCTGGCGCTGAAGCTTGCGCGTCCATGGCAAGGTCCGCGGACGCTTCCGCCATGGCCGCCGGGCTCGCTGTCAGGCTGGCTGCCGGCGCTGGCGCGGACTTGCCCGCCAGCGCCTGCAATTCCGCCAGCAGGTCCAGCGCTTCCTGCCGAATCGCCGCCAGCGACGTGGCCTCGCCGTCCAGCACAGGGAGTTCGGCCGGGGCGATGGTGCCAGCGGCTTGCAGAGGTGCGGACGGGCTGGCCGGTGCGGCCATGCTGCCCTCGGTGCTCTCGGTGCCCTCGGTGCTCTCGGCGCTCTCGGCGCTCTCGGCGCTCTCGGCGCTCTCGGCGCTCTCGGCAGTCTCGGCAATCGCGGGCGCAGGCTCTGTCGCGGGCACGGCAAGTGACTGGACCGCTACGACGGCGTCCTGCGCGGCACTGGTCGGCGCCGGCGCCGGCGTGGCGGCGGCAACCTCGGCCGGGGCGGTGGCGGGCGGCGCTGCGGCCACGGTGGCGACCCTGGCAGAGGCCTCCGGCAAGGTCGTGATCGCCGAACGGACCAGCGGCTGCGGCTGGCGGAACGGGCTGCTGACTACGGTACCGCGCAAAGGCTGTGCCGGCCGCGGGGCGGCGGCCGGTGCAGCCGTGGCGGCCGTAGCCGGTTTGCGCGCCGCCGGCGGGACCGGACGCACGGTCGGCGCGGCTGGCGCAACGGCCGCCGGTGCGGGCTGCGGGGCGCGAACCGGTCTGGCCGCGCCCGGCGCATCGGCATGATGCAGCCAGATCTCGCCAGGCTGCGGCGGCGATTCACGGGTGCGGCGCGGCGGCTGCCAGGCGGGCTGGCGGCGCGCGGAGACGGCTTCAAAACTGCGATGGCGCGGCGCGGGCGCGGTCCAGCCGGCGTTGCCCGGGGCCGGCGTGTCACGGCGCTCGGCCTCGCGCAGCGGCTGGGTGGGCGCAAAGGACACCGCCGGCTCTTCCGGTGCGGCGGCGGGCGCTGCAGCGCGGCGCGGCTTGCGGGCGAACAGGCTGCGCCAGGTTTCGCCGAACACCATCGGCGCGGCCAGGCCCAGCACGCCCAGCATCAGCAGCAAGGCGCCGGTCCAGCCGAACAGGTTGCCGAGGGTGCCGGCCAGCGCGCGGCCGGCGCTGCCGCCGGCGCTCGATTCCGGATCCCCGCCGCTGGTCAGCGCTTCCAGGCAGGCGCTTGCGCACAGCACCGCCAGCGTGCCCAGCCACACGCGCAGCGAGCCGGGACCGGCCAGGCGCCGCTCGCCAGCCAGCCAGCGCGTCACCAGCCGCCACAGCAGCGGTACTATCCAGAAAGTCGAAAAACCGAACCAGCCCAAACCCATTATCGACATGCCATGTTCAAAACACCGGGCAGCGATTGTAGCGGTTATGGCAGTCAGCGATTGAATCGGAAAGCGCAAATATTCGTAACGCGGCGCGTGCCAGGCGCCATGCCGCAACGATGTCGGGACGTTCCGGGGCGCAGGCGCGACCACGCCTTGCGCCTCCCCGCGCTTGGCGCAACCGCGCCGCGCTACCATTCGGCCAACCCGATCGCATACGGGCGGCCCACCGCCCTTCCCTCCCCATGCCAATCCGCTACGCCAGGCTGCGCATCCTCGTCGTTGAAGACCACCCGTTCCAGCGCGCCGCCGCCGAGGGCCTGCTGCAACATGTCGGCGTGCAGAGCGTCACCAGCGCGCAAAACGGCGCGCTGGCCGCCGAGCTGCTGGCGCGCGAGCCGTTCGACGTGGTGCTGTGCGACATCGAAATGCCGGGCGGCAATGGCCCCGAGCTGATCGCCGAGCTGCACCGGCGCGGCCAGCGCGCCTTTGCCGCCACGCCGCCGGTGTGGGTCTGGGTCACGGCGCTGGCCGAAGACATCCTCGATTCCAATCGCGGCCTGGCGCATGCCGCCGGCATCCCCCGCGTGCACGCACTGCGCAAGCCACTGTCGCGCGATGCGCTCGAAGTGATCCTGGCCGATGCCCTGGTGCGACAGGATGCCGAGGCCGGCGTGCCCGCCTGGTCGCCCGATGCCGAGGAACTGCTCGCCGCGAGCCGGGCCGGCACGGACCTGCTGGTCATGCTGCAGCCACAGCACGACATTGCCAGCGGCCGCCTGGCCGGGGCCGAAGCGCTGGTGCGCTGGCGCCATCCTGAGCATGGCCTGGTACCGCCCGACCATTTCATCCCGCAGCTCGAGGCCATGGACGCGGCCGACCCCGTGTTCTTCCTGGTCGCGCGCCAGTGCGCGCAGGCGCTGCAGCGCCTGCGCGCTGCCGGGGTAGAGATTGCGATGGGCCTGAACGCGTCGGCGCAAACGCTGTGCCGGCCCGGCGTGCTGGAATCGTTCGATGCGCTGGTGACCGCCAGCGGCGTGCCGCGACACGCCTTCACGGTGGAGCTGACCGAGGGCTACCCGGTGCCCGACACGCTGGCCCTGTCGGTCGCGATGAATCGCCTGCGGCTGCTCGGCTATGGGGTGGCGATCGACGATTTCGGCGTAGGCATCGCCACGCTCAAGCTGCTGGCCGACCTGCCGTTCACGCAGCTGAAAGTTGACCGCTCTTTCGTCGCCGAAGTCGACGGGCACGGTCAGCGCGCCACCATCTGCCGCAACATGATCGGCCTGGCCCGCGAGCTGGGCCTGGAGTGCGTCGCCGAAGGCGTCGAGACCGACGCCCAGCGGGCCGCGCTGAAGGCCCTGCGCTGTCCGCTGGGCCAAGGCTACCTGTGGTCCGCCCCCAGGCCGGCCGAGGCCTTTGTCGCAGATGCGATCGAGCGCGCGGCGGCAATGCCGCCGGGCTGAGCGCCGCCGGCGCTACTGCCCGACCCGAAACGGATACTTGGCGAAGATCTGCGCCACGGTCTTGTCGATGCGCTGCTGGGCGCTGGCCTTGTCGCTGGTGTCGACACTGCCGACCGCCACGCCTTCCCACACCAGCTTCATCTGGCGCCGGTCGACCAGGTCGATATTCACGGTGCCCTCGGTGTAGCGATAGACGTCTTGATAGAAGCCGTAGCCCGGCCACGGCGCATACAGTCCGCCACGATAGCCGTAGTAGCCCATCATCGGCGCGGGCGCCGGGCTGACGTCGATCTTTTCCTGCAGCCTGGCGTTAAAGTTGACCAGCAGGTCCGGCGACTGGGCCGCGTAGCGGTAGCCGCGCGCGCCCAGCTCGCGCTGGACCGCGGTCTTGAAGTACTGGGTGGTCAGGCTTTCATAGCCCGCGCGGTCGGTGCCGGGATGCTCGACAAAGCCGAAGGTGCGGTAGGCACTGAAGTCGGTGGCGCGGTTGTAGTCGGTCTTGATGTCGGGGACGCTGGCGCAGCCCGACAGCAGCAGCGCCGCTACCGTGACCGGGAAGAGTTGCCGGAACGCATTCACGATACCTCTCCACGAATTGACGGCGGCGCGCCGTACCGCGCCGCCGTGGAGCGCTAGTTGAGCTTGCCGTTGATACCGCCCACGCTGAGCCTGCCCGCCCCGAGCAGGATCACCGCCAGCGCCGCCCCAAGGTACATGCCTTGCAGCTCCAGGGCCCAGCCGCCAGTCTCGGACAGCATGCCGAACTGCTTGCTGTGCACCAGGCCCAGCGCAAACAGCATATTGAGGGCCACGACCAGCGCCGCCAGCCGGCTCCACAGCCCGATGATCAGCAGGATCGGCGCGACGACTTCGCCGATGTAGACGCCGTAGGACACCCAGGCCGGCAAGCCGGCGTCGGCAACTACCTTCGACACGAAACCGATGCCGGACGCGCCGGTCAGCTTGGCGATGCCGTGCATCAGGATGAGCACGCCAAGCACGATGCGCAGCAGCGCCTTGCCCAAGTCCTGGGAACCCTGAGAGCCACCCATGGCCATTCTCCTTGCCGTTGTCTACCGTATTGTTTGTCGATCCATGCGCCTTTGCCCTCACGCCGCAAGGTTCGCCCCTGTACCTTAGTTCGAGGTGGCGTGAACGTAAAGCCGCAAATGCGCGATGGCGGGCGGCGCCGATGCGGCCGCCACCGCGCCTCGCGGTGCCGCACCTTGCGCTACACCACCCGGTGCATCGACGGCGGCCGCGGCTGCTGCATGCCGACCTTGTGCGCACACTCGGGCAACACCTCGCCCAGGAAATCCAGGAAGCGCCGGGTGGCCGGCGTCACGCCCTTGCGCGACGGGAACACCGCGTGCAACGTGCCGACCGGCATGTCGTACTGCGGCAGCACCAGTTCCAGCTCGCCTCTTTCCAGCGCCTCGCGGCAGAACATGCGCGGCAGCATCGCCACGCCGACCCCGGCGATGGCCGCCTCGCGCAGCACGGCGAATTCATCGGTGACCAGGCGCGGGTCGTAGGCGATCTGGATCGAATCTCCGGTCTTGCAGCGCAAGGTCCATACATGCTTGCCGTCGTGCGGCTGCTGGCCCATGCCCGGCATGCCGTCCAGCGCCTGCGGCGTGCGCGGACGGCCGATGCTGTCCAGCAGCGACGGGCTGGCCACCAGCATCAGTTCGCTGGCGCCGAAGGTGCGCACCGCCAGGCTGGAGTCTTCCATCACCTCGCGCACACGCAGCGCCAGGTCAAAGCCCTCGCCGATCACGTCGACGCGCCGGTTGGTGGTTTCCAGTTCGATGCGCACCGCCGGGTTGGCACGCATGAAATGGCCGATGGCCGGCGCCAGCAGGATCTGCGCGATGGCGATCGGGCAGCTGACCCGCAGCGTGCCGCCGGGCTGCTCGCGAGCCTGCTCGATGACCTCGCGCGCCGCCTGGGCCTCGTTGAGCATGGCGCGGCAACGTTCGTAGAAGGATTCCCCCAGCGGCGTGACACGCACCTGGCGCGTGGTCCGGCGCAGCAGCTGCACCCCGATGTCGCGCTCGAGCTGGGCGATGCGCCGGCTAAGGCGCGACTTGGGCACGCCGGTGGCGCGGCTGGCGGCGGAAAAACTGCCGTGCTCGACCACCTGGGCGAACAGAGACAGATCATTGAGGTCTTGCATGGATGGCTCCGGAGCCACCCGGACGGCCCACATTCCAGCAGGAATGCCGCCCGGCGTGGCGTTGCATCGGTAGAACAATCCTTTGCATTTTGCCTCACTACCGATACCAATGGCCAGCCGCTATCTTTCTTCCATCGCAACCGCACCCTTGTGGAGAAAGACATGAACATCCTGCAGATCGATTCCAGCGTCCTCGGCGACAACTCCGTTTCGCGCAGCCTGACCGCCAGCGTGGTGGCCGACCTGGTCGCCGCCAACCCCGCCGCCACCGTGACCGTGCGCGACCTGGACCAGGACGCCCCGGCACACCTGTCCGGCAACCTGCTGCCCGTGCTGGGCGGCCCCAAGGACGGCCTGAACGCCGTGCAGGAAGCCGAACTGCAGCGCACCGAGCAGTGGCTGGCCGAATTCCTGGCCGCCGACGTGCTGGTGGTTGGCGTGCCGCAATACAACTTCAGCATTCCCAGCCAGCTCAAGGCCTGGATCGACCGCATCGCGCAGGCCGGCCGCACCTTCAAGTACACCGAGAACGGTCCCGTGGGCCTGGCCGGCGGCAAGCGCGTGATCGTGGTGTCGTCGCGCGGCGGCGTGCGCCAGGATGCCAATGAACTGGACCTGCACGAAAAGACGGTAGACGTGGTGTTCCGCTTCCTGGGCATTACCGACATCACCTACGTGCGCGCCCACGGCCTGGCCATGGGCCCGCAGTTCCGCGAAGCCGGCCTGGCCAGCGCCCGCACCGAGATCGCGGCGCTGAACGACGCCAGCCGCCTGGCGGCCTGAGGCCGGGGGCCCGGCCGGCGCTGTAGGACGGCGCCGGCTCGCCCCGGGAGCGGATCAGGTCTATGATGGTTCGGGGCGCTACGGCGCCCCGCGTGCCATGGGCGGCGCGCCGGCCGCGGCCGCCTGGCCGCGGTGGCGCACCGCCTGCAGTCATCGACCGATCCAACCCGGGAGCCCGCATGACTTCAGCCCTGTTGCCAGCCGCCGCCCTCCATCCCCCGCACGAACCCGCCCTGCTTTCGCAGTACCGGCATGTACGCGCCGCCACCGAAACCCTGGTGGCCGACCTGTCCGATGCCGATGCCACCGTGCAGTCCATGGACGACGCCAGCCCGGCAAAATGGCACCTGGCGCACACCACCTGGTTCTTCGAGGAATTCGTGCTGGCCGCGCGCCTGCCGGACTACGAGCCGGTGGACCCGGCCTACCGCTATCTCTTCAACTCGTACTACGAAGCGGTCGGCGCGCGCCACCCGCGCCCGCAGCGCGGGCTGCTGTCGCGCCCGTCGCTGGACGAGGTGCTGGCCTACCGGGAGGCCGTCGACGAATCGATGCTGACGCTGCTGGGCAGCGCCCAGACCGACGACGAGGCCGCGCTGATCACGCTCGGCCTGCAGCATGAACAGCAGCACCAGGAATTGCTGCTGACGGACGTGCTGCACCTGTTCGCGCAGAACCCGCTGCGCCCCGCGTTTGCCCCGGAACTGCCCGCCCCCGTGATTGCCGACCCGCGCCCGGCGCCGGACTGGATCGGCTTCGATGGCGGCCTGGTCGAGATCGGCCACCATGGCGAAGCCTTTGCCTTTGACTGCGAAGGGCCGCGCCACAAGGCCTACCTGGCGCCGTTCACGCTGTGTTCGCACCCGGTCAGCAACCGGCAATGGTTCGAGTTCATCGAGGATGGCGGCTACCAGAGCGCCGGACTGTGGCTGTCGGACGGCTGGCGCTGGGTGGCGGAACAAGGCATCCAGGCCCCGCTTTACTGGGAAGAGCGCGACGGCACCTGGTGGCAGATGTCGCTGCGCGGCATGCACCCGGTCGACCCCGACAGCCCGGTGACCCACGTCAGCTTCTATGAGGCCGACGCGTTCGCGCGCTGGGCCGAGCGCCGCCTGCCGACCGAGGCGGAATGGGAGCACGCGGCCAGCCGCCTGCCGGCCACCGGGAACTTCGTCGAAGGGCGCGCGTTGCGGCCGCTGCCGGACCGGCAGAACACTTCAGGCGTGCTGCGCCAGATGTTCGGCGATGTGTGGGAATGGACCGGGAGCGCCTTCCTGCCTTATCCGGGCTTCCGGCCCAACGCGGGCGCGGTGGGCGAGTACAACGGCAAGTTCATGAGCGGCCAGATGGTGCTGCGCGGCGGGTCGTGCGTCACGCCTGAATCGCATATCCGGGCGAGCTACCGCAATTTCTTCTACCCGCACCAGCGCTGGCAGTTCACCGGCGTGCGGCTCGCCGATGACGCCTGAGGCTAAATGGCGTACGGCGCCAGCCAGCGCCACGCCAGCCACGCCAGCAACACCCACACCAGCACAATGACCACGGCGGCCGCGCGATTGCGCGGCCGCTGCGCATGGCTGGCCTGCCAAGCCTCGGCCCGGCCCCGGCATTCGTCCTTCACGGTGGCGGGAATCATCCGCAGTGTGAGCCAGATGCCCAGCGGCACCAGCAGCACGTCATCGACATAGCCCAGCACCGGGATGAAATCCGGGATCAGGTCGATCGGGCTGAAGGCATAGGCCACCACCAGCGCGCCCAGCAGCCGCGCCGCCCACGGCGTGGCGGGATGGCGGCTGCAGAACCACAGCATCAGCAGGCTGCTTTTCAGCCCGCGCGCCCACTGGCGCAGGCGCGAGCCGTTGGCCATCGCCGCCTGGCCGGCTTACCAGCCCTTGCCCTGCGGCGCCGCGGGGCGCTGGCCGCCGGGCTCGCCGGTGGGCGCCTTCAGCGGCGGCGCCGGCACGATCGGGGTCTGCGGGTACAGCTTCTGCCAGCGCGATTTCAGCCCGCTGGCGATCTCGGCCTGGTTGTAGCGCTCGGCAAAGTCGATCACGGTCATGCCCTGCTGGTTCTTCAGGCGCATGTCGGCGCCTTCGTCCAGCAGCAGCCTGACCGTTTCGATATGGCCGCCGCGCGCGGCCATCATCAGCGGCGTGGTGCCATTGGGGCTTTCGGCATCGATATACGCGGCATGGTCGACCAGGTACTTGACCACATTGTTGTGGCCGTTGGTGGCGGCGTAGTGCAGCGGGGTCCAGCCGGTCTTGTTGATCTCGGCCTCCATGTCGTCGACCATCAGCTTGACCATGTCGAGCTGGCCCTGCAGCGCCGCCATCATCAGCGGGGTTTCGCCGGCCGGGTTGGCCTTGTCGAAATCGATATCCTTGGCGCGGATCAGCACCGTGGCGGCCTTCAGCGACTTCTCGCGCAGCGCCAGCACCAGGGCCGGGTTGCCGCGGCTGTCGACCATGTTGGGATCGACGCCCTTGGCCAGCAGCTTCTTGACGGTGTTGGCGTCGTCGAATTCCACCGCCTTGCGCATGTCGTCGGCCGGCGCGGCCTGCGCAAGCGCGGCGGCGGCCAGCGCCAGGGCGCCGGCGGCACGCCGGACATACTTCATGTCAAACATGAGATTTCCTGTCAATGTGCTTGAAGAGATTGAAGAAATTTTCCGTGGTCTGTTCCGCGACCTGTTCCACCGGCACCCCGCGCAACTGCGCGATGAACTCGCCCACATGGCGCACCCAGGCCGGCTCGTTGATCTTGCCGCGGTACGGCACCGGCGCCAGGTAGGGGGAATCGGTCTCGATCAGCATGCGCTCCAGCGGCACCTTGCGCGCCGTTTCCTGCAAGTCCGCCGCGCTCTTGAAGGTGACGATGCCTGAGAACGAGATATGGAAGCCCTGGTCCAGCGCCTGGCGGGCCACGTCCCAGGTTTCAGTGAAGCAGTGCATCACGCCGCCGGCTTCGCCCGCGTTCTCTTCGCGCATCAGGCGCAGCGTGTCGTCGGCGGAGGAGCGGGTATGGATGATCAGCGGCTTGCCGGTCTGGCGCGCGGCGCGGATATGGGTGCGGAAGCGCTCGCGCTGCCATGCCATGTCGGCGATGCTGCGGCCGTTGAGCCGGTAGTAATCCAGCCCGGTCTCGCCGGTGCCGACCACGCGCGGGTGGGCCGACAGCGCCACCAATCGCTCCAGCGTCGGGTCTTCGCCCTCTTCATAGTCCGGATGCACGCCGACCGACGCGTACAGGTTGGGATGCTGCTCGGCCAGCGCGAGCACGCGCGGAAAGTCTTCCAGCGTGACCGAGATGCACAGCGCATGCGTGACCTGGTTGGCGCGCATGTTCTCCAGCAGTTCCGGCAGGCGCGCGGCCAGTTCGGGGAAATCGATATGGCAGTGGGAATCGACAAACATAGGCAATCTCGGATACGGGCTCAGGCGGCGTCCACGCGGCGGCCGACGATGATCAGGTCGCGCTCGACGCCGTCGAGCACGGCCACGCGCGGCAGGTCGCCCCAGCGCGTGAAGCCCAGCGACGCGAACAGGGCCAGGCTGGGCGCGTTGTGGCCGAAGATAAAGCCGAGCAGCGTGTTCACGCCGACGCGGGGCGCATGGTCGATGGCCTGCTGCAGCAGGTAGCGCCCCAGCCCCTGGCCACGGCGCTGCGCGTCAAGGTAGATCGACACCTCGGCGGTGGCGCCATAGGCCGGGCGCCCGTAGAAGTCTGAAAAGCTCATCCAGCCGGCCATGCTGCCGTCGGCATCCTCGCACACCCACAGCGGGCGACGCCCGGGCTGGTGGGCGTCGAACCAGGCCTGGCGCGAGGCCACGGTAACCGGCTCGGTGTCGGCGGTGACCATGCGCGAAGGCACCGTGCTGTTATAGATGGCGACGATGCCCGGGAGGTCGCGCGGCTCAGCAATACGAAGCGAGAAATTCATTGAAAATCAACAAATTGTGAGGGATATCTCACAACGTTATAAGGTTTGTGTGGGGCGCCCGGATTCCAGCATCTTGCCCAGGATTTCCTCCACCGCGCGGCGCAGGTTGCGGCCGTTGTCGTCATCGGGCAGGTGCACGCCGACACCCGGCGTTTTCATGGGCGTGCCGGCGGGGGTGATCCAGGCGACATGGCCGGCGATCTGGTACTTCTGCGGCCGGTCCAGCAGCGACAATACCAGGAACACCTGCTCGCCCAGCCGGAACGGCCGGTTCGACGGCACGAAGATGCCGCCGCGCGCCAGGAACGGCATATAGGCCGCGTACAGCCCGGCCTGGTCCTTGATCGACAACGACAGCACATTGGGGCGCGACGCGGCCCCGCTGCCCGATCCGCCGCCAAAGCCCGGCGCAGCCGGCGGAACGCCGGCGACTGCTGTGTTCATGGTTGACCCCCTGAATGACGACGATGCTGCTTGTTGTTATGAACCTGGTTGCTGGCGGCCTGCCGCGTTACCGGAACAGCTGCCGGTATTCCAGGAACACCGCTTCCATCACCAGCCGGGCCGCCAGCGGATGGTTCTCGCTGCGGCGGTGCGCGTTCAGGCGCGCGGCAAACGCCTGCAGGCCGTGCGCCTCGGTGGCCCCGGCGCAGCGCGCCAACGCGGCACGCTCCTTGGGGAAGTACCGCGGCGTCGCGCCGCCATCCAGGCACAGTGTCAGCAGATCGTACGTCCAGCGCTGCAGGATGCCAAGCACGGCGGGCACCGGCAGCTTCTGCAGTTGCTCGGCCGCCGCGCCGGCATCGAAGGCGGCCGCCGCGCCGAGCTGGCCGACCAGCCAGCGCTGCAGCGGCTGCTCCTCGGCCTCGGCGGCATGCAGCGCGGTCAGCGGCGAGCCGCCGGCCAGCGCCAGCTGGGCCTCGGCATCCGCCACGCCCTGCCAGCGCAGCCATGCCAGCGCGGCCTCCGGCGTCGGCCGCTGGGCCGAAAACTGGCGGCAACGCGACAGGATGGTGGGCAGGATGCGGTCCAGGCGGTCGGTCACCAGCAGGAACACGGTAGACGGCGGCGGTTCTTCCAGCGTCTTCAGCAAGGCGTTGGCGCCCTCGGTCTGCAGCGCGTCGAGCGGATAGACCACCACCACGCGCAGGCCGGCGCGGTGCGTACCCACGCCCACCGCCTCGATCAGCGCGCGCACCTGCTCCATGCGGATGATCTTGCTAGGCGCCTTCTTCTTGCCGCCGTCGTCGGTTTCAGCCTCGGCCGAGGCGTCCAGCGCCTCGGGCCGCACCACGGTGAAGTCCGGGTGGTTGCCCTGGCTGAACCAGTGGCAGGCGGCGCACTGGCCGCAAGGTTGCCCGTCCGCCAGCGGCGCCTCGCACAGCAGCCCCTGGGCGAAATGCAGCCCCAGGTCGCGCTTGCCGATGCCTTGCTGGCCGTGGATCAGCAAGGCATGCGGCAGCCGCTCGCGCAGCGCGCCGAGCCGCTGCCAGTCTTCTTTCTGCCAGGGATAAAGCATGTAAATCAGTAGGTTAGCGATCTGACTTCGTGTAATGGCTGAACATTGACGCCGCGCCCGGAAGAAAAGACAGGCAAATCAGATGGTTGCGAGGATTTTCTCAAGTTCGTCGCGAATATCGGCAATGCTGCGGGTGGCGTCGATGACGCGGAAGCGCTGCGGCGACTGCGCCGCGCGGCGCAGGTATTCGTCGCGGGTGCGCTGGAAGAACGCGCGTGATTCGGCCTCGAATCGGTCCGGCGCCCGCGCGCCCGCCAGGCGGGCACTGGCGGTTTCCAGCGGCACGTCGAACAACAGCGTCAGATCTGGCTGCAGGCCGCCCTGGACCCAGCTCTCCAGCACTTCCAGCCGGCCGGTGTCCAGGCCCCTGCCGCCGCCCTGGTAGGCAAAGGTGGCATCGGTGAAGCGGTCGGAAACGACCCACTTGCCACGCTCCAGCGTCGGGGCGATGACTTCGGCGATATGCTCGCGCCGGGCCGCGAACATCAGCAGCGCCTCGGTTTCCAGGTGCATCTTGCGATGCAGCAGGATCTGGCGCAGGTCTTCGCCCAGCGACGTGCCGCCGGGCTCGCGCGTGGTGACGACGCCGGCGATGTCGCTGCGGGCGCGCAGGCGGTCGGCGACCCAGTCGATATGGGTGCTCTTGCCGGCGCCGTCGATGCCCTCGAAGGTAATGAATTTTCCGCGCATGGAATGCCTATTTGCCGCGCTGGTACTTGTCGACCGCGCGGTTGTGTTCAGGTAGCGAGTTGGAGAAATGGCTGCTGCCGTCGCCACGGGCGACGAAATACAGCGCGTCGGACGGCGCCGGCGTGGTCGCCGCGGCCAGCGAGGCCAGCCCCGGCAGCGCGATCGGCGTGGGCGGCAGGCCGGTGCGGGTGTAGGTATTGTACGGGGTGTCGGCCTGCAGGTCGCGCTTGCGCAGGTCGCCGTCGAAGGCCTCGCCCAGGCCGTAGATCACGGTGGGGTCGGTCTGCAGCAGCATGTTCTTCCTGAGCCGGTTGATAAACACCGCGGCAATCATCGGGCGCTCGGCGGCCTGGCCGGTTTCCTTCTCGACGATCGACGCCATCACCAGTGCCTCATACGGAGTCTGGTATGGCAGACCGGGCGCGCGCGCGTTCCATGCCTCGTTCAGGCGGCGCTGCATGGCGCGGTAGGCGTGCTTGTACAGCTCGATATCGCTGCTGCCGCGCGCAAACAGGTAGGTATCCGGGAAAAACAGGCCTTCTGGCGAGGTCTCGGCCGCGCCGATGGCCTGCATCAGCTCCGCGTCGGACATGCCGCTGGTATCGTGGCGCAGCGCCGGGCTGGCATCGACCGCGGCGCGCATTTTGCGGAATTCCCAGCCCTCGATCACCGTGACCACGTAGTGCGTGACCTCGCCGCGGGCCAGCTTGCCGATGATCGACAGCGGCGTGGCACCGGTTTCGAATTCATAGCCGCCGGCCTTCAGGTCGGCGCCGTGCCCAGTCAGCCGCGCCAGCAGCAGGAACAGCCGCGGATCCATGCCCACGCCGCCGCGCTGGATCTGGCGGCCGACGCTGGCCACGCCGGAATTGGGCTTGATCACCACTTCGACCGGCGACTTGCCCAGGGGCAGCGGGTGATTGGCCCACCACGCGAACGCGCCTGCGGCTGCCAGCGCGAACACCAGTACGGCGAGCGCAAAGCTAAGGAATAAACGTTTCATGTATCAGGTATAGGGACCGGTTGCCGGCACCGTCGGCGGGCTCGCGCACCGCCACGGACCGCCGGCGCCGCCGAAAATCTCATAGCCCCATATAATAACCGGCAGCCCGGCACCGACCGTGAGCCGTGGCGCCGGCGCCGCCCGCGGGCCGCTGCCCGGCGCCTCGCCCAACGGTGCCGCCAGGGTTTTTCCCTCTCCGATTTGCCTCGACGATTGCCACGCAATGCCAGAATTGAATCCCCAAGCCCAGCAACTCGCCGCAAGCCTTGACGCGCTGAACGCCAGCGGTGTCGTTTGCCACCCCGCCGGGCTCGGCCTGGTTCGCGTGGCCGGCGACGATGCCGCCAGCTTCCTGCACACCCAGCTGACCAATGCGGTCGATGACCTGGAGCCGGGCGTGGCGCGCCTGGCCGGCTACTGCTCGCCCAAGGGCCGGCTGCTGGCCACCTTCCTGATGTGGCGCGACGCCGACGGCATCCTGCTGCAACTGTCGGCCGAAATCCAGGCCGCGGTGCAGAAGCGGCTGTCGATGTTCGTGCTGCGCGCCAAGGCCAAGCTGTCCGATATCACTCCCACCCATGCCATCCTCGGTCTCGCCGGGGCGGGTGCCGCGCAGGCGCTTGCCGCCGCCGGCCTGCCCGCGCCGCAGACGGCCTTTGCCGTGGCCGAGGCCGACGGCGCCACCGTAATCCGCCTGGCCGACGGCGCGGGCCACCCGCGCTGGCAGGTGGTGCTGCCGGCCGAGCGCGTCGATGCGGTACGTTCGGCGCTTGGCGCCACGCTGCAGGACGCCCCGCCAGCGCTGTGGGACTGGCTCGACGTGCAAGCGGGACTGCCCCGCATCGTCGCGGCCACGCAAGAGCAGTTCGTGCCGCAGATGATCAATTTCGAACTGGTCGGCGGCGTCAACTTCCGCAAGGGCTGCTATCCGGGCCAGGAAGTGGTGGCGCGCAGCCAGTACCGCGGCACGCTCAAGCGCCGCATGTGGCTGGTGCAGGGCGAAGGCGAAGTGCCGGCGCCCGCGGCCGAGATTTATCGGCCGGAAGATCCGGGCCAGCCGTGCGGCATGATCGTCAACGCCGCGCCCGCTCCGCACGGCGGCTGGGCCGGGCTGGCCGAGCTGAAGATCGATGCCGCCGGCAGCGCGCTGCGGCTGGGCAGCGCCGAAGGCATGGCGGTAACCACTGCCAGCCTGCCCTACGCGGTGCCGATCGGCGAAGCCGCGCAGGCCGCCAGCTGATTTTCACAGGACGCGCCATGAGCGATCACCTGTACGTCTATTTCCGTGTCCCGGAAGCCGTCGCCGCCGAGGCGCTGCCGCACTGGCACCGCTGGATGGAGACGGTCGCCGAAGCCACCGGAATTGGTGGTACGCTGATGCGCAGGCCGGAAACCCGCGCCGGCGTGCAGACCTGGATGGAGTGCTACGCCGACGTGCCGCCTGCGTTCGATGCCACGCTCGAAGGGCTGTGGCGCCAGAGCGGGCTGGACCAGTGGGTCGAAGGCGAGCGGCGGGCCGAACACTTTATCGACCTGGACGTGCTGTAGGCGCTATTGCGGTTGTGGGCGCCGTCGGACTGAAGTACGCGGGGGCCGCTGGCGCGGCAAGCCCCGCGGCAAAGGAAGCAAAGCGATGTGTCTGATCCTGGTTGCCTGGCAATCCCACCCGGACTATGCCCTGGTCGTGGCCGGCAACCGCGATGAATTCTATGCCCGCCCCGCGGCGGCCGCGCACTGGTGGCAGGATGCGCCACAGGTGCTGGCCGGCCGCGACCTCGCCGAGGTCATCGGCGAGCCCGGCACCTGGATGGGCGTCAACGCCGACGGCCGTTTTGCCGCGCTGACCAACTACCGCGCCCCGTCTGAAAAACGCACCGATGCGCGTTCGCGCGGTGAGCTGGTGGCAGGCTTCCTGCGCGGCCACGCGGCGCCTTTCGACTACCTGGACGGCCTCGCCGGCGAAGACGGCGCCTACAACGGCTTCAACCTGCTGGCGAGCGACCTGCGCGAATTGTGGTGGTACAGCAACCGCTCGGCGTCGCGCCAGCCGCAACGGCTGCGTCCGGGGCTGTACGGCCTGTCCAACGCGCTGCTCGATACGCCCTGGCCCAAGGTGCGCAGCCGCGTCGGCGCGCTGGCCGAAGTACTGGCCGCCGACAGCGGCCAGCCCAATGCCAGCGCCGAGCCGTACCTGCAGATGCTGGCCGACGAACGCCAGGCCGCGGATTTCGAACTGCCGTCCACCGGCGTGGCGCCGGATTGGGAAAAGCTGCTGTCGTCCGCCTTTATCCGCTCGCCGATGTACGGCACGCGCGCCAGCACGGTACTGCGGGTGCGCCACGATGGCCGTTTCGACCTGAGCGAGCGCAGCTTCGACGCCGACGGCCGCATCGGCGAGGTGGCCTACCACGGCACGCTGAACCTGTCGCGCGACACCGGTATCGTGCCGGCCCCGCGCTGACGGCCGCGCCTTATCCCGCCAGGCGCTTGCGCATCTCCACGTGCGGGATGCCCGCCTCTTCGAATTCCGGCCCCACCTGCGCAAAGCCCACGCGCGCATAGAACGGCGCCGCGTGCGTTTGCGCGTTGAGCACCAGCTCCGGGTAACCCAGCTGTTCCGCCTTGCGCATCAGCGCGTCCAGCACCAGCGCACCGACGCCGGTGCCTCGCGCCGGTTTGAGCACCGCCATGCGCCCGATATGGCCGTCGGGCAACAGCCGGCCGGTAGCCACCGGCGTGCCGTCCTCGGCCAGCGCCAGCGCGTGCCAGCTGGGTTCGTCCCATTCGTCCCATTCCAGTTCCACCGGCACGCCCTGCTCTTCGACAAAGACGGTGTAGCGGATGGCGCGCGCGCGATCGCGGGCTTCGGACCAGGGGCAGATCAGGACGGTGGGCATGGCGGTGAAAGCAGGCAGCTGTAGAGGAAGCGCGTCCGCGCCACGTGCACGGACGGGCGCCAATGATACGCCAGCGGATGGCGCACCGCAGACGCACCGATGTGGAGCACCGTCCGCACGTTGCAGGGCACTTGCACCATCCCAGGGTTTACCTGGGGTCGGCAGCCGTATAGCAAATTTGTATGATGACCTGATTACCGAATGACCCGGGAAGCTGCCATGTTCCAGAAAGTCCCAGCCCGCGCCCTCACCGACAACGTTGCCGAACAGTTGCTGGACAAGATCCAGAACGGCGCCTTCGCCCGCGGCGACAAGCTGCCCACCGAGGCGGTGCTGTCCGAAGAGTTCGGCGTCAGCCGCACCGTGGTCCGCGAGGCCATCTCCCGGCTGAAATACGAAGGCGTGGTCGAGTCGCGCCAGGGCAGCGGCGTGTTCGTGACGCTGCAGGCCGGCATCCGGCCACTGCGGATCGATTACACCGACACCGGCACGCTCGAGTCGGTGCTGCAGATCGTCGAGCTGCGCCGCGCGATCGAGGCCGAAGTGGCTGCGCAGGCCGCCCGGCGCCGCACCGACGCGTCGATGGCGGCGATCGACGCCGCGCTGGCGCGCCTGGAAGACGAGGTGGCGCACGGCGGCGACGGCGTGGCCGAGGATGTGGCCTTCCACCGCGCCATCGCCGAGGCCACCGGCAACCCGTATTTCCTCAAGACGCTGGCGTTCCTGAGCCAGTACCTGGAAGCCGCCACGCGCGTGACCCGCACCAACGAAGCGCGGCGCGCCGACTTTTCGCGCCAGGTGCGCGAGGAACACCAGGCCATCGTCGCCGCCATCCGCGCCGGCGATCCGCTGGCCGCGCGCAATGCCGCGCAGAACCACATGTACAACGCCGCGCGCCGGCTGGCCCAGCTGGGCGCCGACGAAAGCGGCACCGCGCACGGCGCGACCAACTGACGCGCCACGCCCGCATCGAATCATCCGTATCTGTTTCAGGGAGTCCTTATGTCCAGGAATATCGGCGTCATCGGCCTTGGTGCCATGGGCTTTGGTGTCGCGCAGTCGCTGCTGCGGGCCGGTTTCAACGTGCACGCCTGCGACCTGCGTGCCGAAGTGCTGCAGCGCTTTGCCGATGCCGGCGGCGTGCCCTGCGCCTCGCCCGCCGAACTAGGCAGCCGCTGCGAAGTGGTGCTGACGCTGGTGGTCAACGCGCAGCAGACCGAGGCGGTGCTGTTCGGCGCCGACGGTGCCGCGGCCGCGATGCAGCCGGGCAAGCTGGTGATCGCCAGCGCCACGGTGCCGCCGGAGTTCGCCCAGGCGCTCAGCCGCCGGCTGGCCGCGCAGGGCCTGCTGATGCTGGACGCGCCGGTCTCGGGCGGGGCCGCGCGCGCTGCCAGTGGCGAGATGACGATGATGACCTCCGGCCCCGCCGAAGCCTATGCGCTGGCCGAGGACGTGCTGGCCGCCATCGCCGGCAAGGTGTATCGCCTCGGTGCCGCGCATGGCGCCGGCTCCAAGGTCAAGATCATCAACCAGCTGCTGGCCGGCGTGCATATCGCCGCGGCCGCCGAAGCGATGGCGCTGGGCCTGCGCGAAGGCGTTGACCCGGACGCGCTCTATGACGTGATCACCCACAGCGCGGGCAACTCGTGGATGTTCGAGAACCGCGTGCCGCATATCCTGAAGGGCGACTACACGCCGCTGTCGGCGGTCGACATCTTCGTCAAGGACCTGGGCATGGTGCTCGACACCGCGCGCACCAGCAAATTCCCGCTGCCGCTGTCGGCGGCCGCGCACCAGATGTTCATGATGGCCTCGACCGCCGGCCACGGCGGCGAGGACGATTCGGCGGTGATCAAGATCTTCCCGGGCATCGCGCTGCCGGGCCAGGCCGAATAAGGAGCCACGACCATGACCGCCCTCCTTGGCTGTATCGCCGACGACTTTACCGGCGCCACCGATCTGGCCAACACGCTGGTGCGCAACGGCATGCGCACCGTGCAGACCATCGGCGTGCCCGCATCGGCCGCCGATATCGGCGCAGCCGACGCACTGGTGGTCGCGCTGAAGTCGCGCACCGTCCCCGCGGCCCAGGCCGTGGCCGAGTCGCTGGCCGCGCTGCAGTGGCTGCGGGCGCAGGGCTGCCGCCAGTTCGTCTTCAAGTACTGCTCCACCTTCGATTCGACCGATGCCGGCAATATCGGCCCGGTGGCCGAGGCCTTGCTGGCGGCGCTGGACAGCGACTTCACCATCGCCTGCCCGGCCTTCCCCGAAAACGGCCGCACCATTTTCCGCGGGCATCTGTTCGTCGGCGATGCGCTGCTGAATGAATCGGGCATGGAGCACCACCCGCTGACGCCGATGACCGATGCCAACCTGGTGCGCGTGCTGCAGCGCCAGAGCAAGAACCAGGTCGGGCTGCTGCGCTACGACGCGGTGGCGCGCGGCGCGCAGGCCACCGCCGAGCGCATCGCCGCACTGCGCCGCGACGGCGTGCGCATGGCGATTGCCGATGCAGTCTCCGACGCGGACCTGCTGACGCTGGGCGAGGCTTGCGCCGGCCTGCCGCTAGTCACCGGCGGCTCCGGCATCGCGCTGGGCCTGCCCGAGAACTTCCGCCGCGCCGGCCTGCTGCCGCAGCGCACCGACGCCGACGCGGTGCCGGCCATCGACGGCCACGGCGTGGTGCTGGCGGGCAGCGCGTCGCGCGCGACCAACAGCCAGGTGGCACGCTGGCTGGAGCAAGGCCGGCCGGCACTGCGCATCGATCCGCTCGCGCTGGCTCGCGGCGAGGCGGTGGCGGACGCTGCCCTCGCCTTTGCCGCCGCGCATGACGCCACCGTGCTGGTCTATGCCACCTCGAGCCCCGACGAAGTCAAGGCCGTGCAGGCCGAGCTGGGCGTGGCGCGCGCCGGCCACCTGGTCGAGCAATGCCTGGCCGCGGTCGCCGCCGGGCTGAAGGCACGCGGCACGCGGCGCTTCGTGGTGGCGGGCGGCGAGACCTCGGGCGCGGTGGTGCAGGCGCTGGGGGTGCGCGCCCTGCGCATCGGCGCGCAGATCGCGCCGGGCGTGCCGGCGACTGTCACGCTGGACGCCGCGCCGCTGGCGCTGGCGCTCAAGTCGGGCAACTTCGGCGGCCCGGACTTCTTCGACGAAGCCCTGCGCCAACTGGGGGGCCGCTGATGCATACGGAAAACAAGCTGCGCGAAGAGATCTGCCGCATCGGCGCCAGCCTGTACCAGCGCGGCTATACCGTGGGTTCGGCCGGCAATATCAGCGCGCGGCTCGACGACGGCTGGCTGATCACGCCGACCGATGCCTGCCTGGGCATGCTGGATCCGGCCGCGGTGGCCAAGGTGGCCACCGACGGCAGCTGGGTCTCGGGCGACAAGCCGTCGAAGACGCTGACGCTGCATCGCGCCATCTACGACAACAACCCCGGGGCGCACGCCGTGGTGCATACGCACTCGACGCACCTCGTGGCCCTGACGCTGGCCGGTGTCTGGCAACCGGACGACGTACTGCCGCCGCTCACGCCCTACTACGTGATGAAGGTCGGCCATATCCCGCTGATTCCCTACCATCGCCCCGGCGATCCGGCGGTGGCCGCGCGCGTGGCCACGCTGGCCGCGCAGGTGCGCGGCGTGCTGCTCGAGCGCCTGGGTCCGGTGGTGTGGGAATCCAGCGTTTCGCGCGCCGCGTTCGCGCTGGAAGAACTGGAGGAGACCGCCAAGCTATGGATGACGATGAAAGACGTGCCGGGCTTTGCCGCCCGCGCGGCGCTGCCCGACAGCGCCCTGGCTGAACTGCGCGACGCCTTCCAGGCGCGCTGGTAGCACCAGCCCCGCTGTTTCCCTGACAACCCACGGCCTGATCCTGGCGCGGCGGCCCCGGCCACCGCGCGGGGGACGCGCACGCCTGCACTTTGCGCGTGGCCGCCATGACAAGACCCACCACCATACCCGGAGACCACCGATGCCATCCAACCAACCGGCGGCCGGCGTGCCCGCCTTCGACAGCCTGGGCGGCAACGCCCGGCTGGACAGCGACGCCGCGATCGAGAAACGCGCCTACCACAAGGTGTTCTGGCGCATCATGCCGTTCCTGATGCTGTGCTACGTGGTCGCCTACCTCGACCGCGTCAACGTCGGCTTTGCCAAGCTGCAGATGGGCCAGGACCTGGCCTTCTCCGAAACCGTGTTCGGCCTCGGCGCCGGCCTGTTTTTCATCGGCTACTTCCTGTTCGAGCTGCCCAGCAACCTGCTGATGCACAAGATCGGCGCGCGCATCTGGATCGCGCGCATCATGATCACGTGGGGCATCATCTCGGCGCTGTTCCTGTTCGTGAAGACGCCGACGCAGTTCTACGTGATGCGCTTCCTGCTGGGCCTGGCCGAAGCCGGCTTCTATCCCGGCGTGATCCTGTACCTGACCTACTGGTTCCCGGCCAACCGCCGCGCGAAAATGATCGCGCTGTTCATGTCGGGGATTCCCATCGCCGGCATGTTCGGCAACCCGCTGTCGGGCTGGATCATGGACGCGTTCAACGGCACCCACGGCATGCGCGGCTGGCAGTGGATGTTCCTGCTCGAGGCGCTGCCCGCCTTCGTGGTCGGCATCGTCACGATCTTCGTGCTGCGCGACGGCATCGACAAGGCCCCGTGGCTGGACGCCGACGAAAAGCGCGTGCTCAAGCGCAATATCGAGGAAGACCAGCGCAATGCCGGCGCCGCCGCCGGCACCGGACATGGCCACTCGCTGGGCGCGGTGTTCGCCGATCGCCGCGTGTGGTGGATGTGCCTGATCTACTTCTGCTTCGTCACCGGCCAGTACGCGCTGACCTTCTGGATGCCGACGCTGGTGAAGTCCAGCGGCGTGACCGGCAACCTCAACATCGGCCTGCTGTCGGCAATTCCGTTCCTGTGCGCGGTGGTGGTCATGAACATCCTCGGCCACAGCGCCGATGCGCGCCGCGAGCGCCGCTGGCACCTGATCGTGCCCGCGCTGATGGGCGCTGCGGGCTTTGCCATCGCCGCGTCGTTCACCGACAACACGACCGTGGCCATCGCCGCGCTGTCGCTGGCCGCCGCGGGCGTGCTGACCTGCGCGCCGCTGTTCTGGTCGCTGCCCACGTCGTTCCTGTCGGGCATCGCCGCGGCGTCCGGCATTGCGGTGGTCAATTCGGTGGGCAACCTGGCGGGCTTCGTGTCGCCCTACATGGTGGGCGCGCTGAAGGACCTGACCCAGAGCACCCAGCTGCCGATGTACGTGCTGTCGGCGATCCTGTTGGTCGGCGCCGTGCTGGTGTGGCTGACGCCCGCTAAACTGGTCAATCGTTGAACCCGCTTCTTGCTTCTGGAGTTCCCATGCCGCGCTTTGCCGCCAACCTGTCGATGATGTACCAAGAGCACGCCTTCCTGGACCGCTTTGCCGCCGCCGCGGCGGACGGCTTCCAGGCCGTGGAGTACCTGTTCCCGTACGAGCATCCCGCCGCCGAGCTGCGCGCGCGCCTCGACGCGAACGGCCTGGCGCAGGCGCTGTTCAATGCCCCGCCGGGCGACTGGGCCGCGGGCGAGCGCGGCCTGGCCGCCCTGCCGGGACGCGAGGCGGAATTCCGCGGCACCATCGGGCGCGCGCTGGAATACGCCGGCGTGATCGGCAACGACCGCATCCATGTGATGGCCGGCCTGGTCCCCGCCGATGCCGACCCCGCCCGCTGCCGCGCCGCCTATCTGGAAAACCTTGGCTTCGCGGCCACGGCAGCGGCCAGGCAAGGCGTGACGGTGCTGATCGAGCCGATCAACACGCGCGACATGCCTGGCTACTTCCTCAACCGCCAGGACGATGCACAGGCAATCTGCCAGGAAGTCGGCGCGGCCAACCTGAAGGTCCAGTTCGACTGCTACCACTGCCAGATCGTCGAGGGCGATGTCGCGATGAAGCTCAGGCGCGACTTCGCGGGCATCGGCCACATCCAGATTGCCGGTGTGCCCGAGCGCCATGAGCCGGACCTGGGCGAGCTGCACTACCCGTACCTGTTCGACGTCATCGACGCACTCGGCTATGCCGGCTGGATCGGCTGCGAGTACCGCCCGCGCGCCGGCACGTCGGCCGGCCTGGGCTGGCTCAAACCCTATCTGGGCCGCTGATCCCAAACCATCAAAGCTCTCTTGCCATGAACGTACTGATTACCGGCGGCGCCGGCTTCCTCGGCCTGCAACTGGCCCGCCTGCTGCTGCAACGCGGCACCCTGAACCTCGACGGCCAGCCCGTGGCGATCCAGCGCCTGACGCTGCTGGACGTGGTGGCGCCACAAGGCCTGGACGATGCGCGCGTGCGCGTGGTCACCGGCGACCTGTCCGACCCGGCGGTACTGCGCCAGGCGCTCGACACCGATACCGGCGCCGTGTTCCACCTCGCCGCGGTGGTCAGCGGCCAGGCCGAGGCCGATTTCGAGCTCGGCATGCGCGTCAACCTGGACGCGTCGCGCGCGCTGCTGGAAACCTGCCGCGCGCTGGGCCACCAGCCACGCGTGCTGTTCACCAGCTCGGTCGCGGTCTACGGCGGCCAGCTGCCGCCGGTGGTGCAGGACGACACCGCGCTGAACCCGCAATCGTCGTACGGCGTGCAGAAGGCCATCGGCGAACTGCTGCTGTCGGACTACAGCCGCCGCGGCTTTGTCGACGGCCGCGTGCTGCGCCTGCCCACCATCAGCGTGCGCCCCGGCAAGCCCAATGCGGCGGCCTCGTCGTTTGCCAGCGGCATCATCCGCGAGCCGCTGTCGGGCGTGGCGGCCAACTGCCCGGTAGCACCCGACACCAGGCTGTGGCTGCTGTCGCCGCGCGCCGCGGTGGCGGCCTTGGTGAATGGCATCGAACTGGCGGGCGAGCGGCTGGGCAACCGCCGCGTGGTGAACCTGCCCGGCCTGTCGGTCACCGCCGCGGGCATGGTCGACGCGCTGCGCCGCGTGGCAGGCGATGCGGTGGCGGATCTGGTGACGTGGCAACGCGAGGAGCGCGTCGAGAACATCGTCGGCACGTGGCCGGCGGCGTGGAATGCGGAGCGGGCGCTGGCGCTGGGGTTCGAGAGCGACGCGAGTTTCGATGACGTGATTCGGGCTTATATGGAGGATGTGGGGGTGGGGAAGTAAGCTTATCTCGCTCAGCTACTGCTACAGCCTGTCAATGGCTGAGGGCCGGTCCCCTCTCCCGCAAGCGGGAGAGGGGAGCAAACAAGCGGGATTTGAAGGTGTCTTGCGAATCCTTACGCAGCCGGCTTCACCACCTCATACCCCTCGATCACCTCGCGCACCACCCCCGGGATCGGCGCCGACTTCTGCGTCGCCGGATCCGCGCACACATAGACGATTTCACCGGTAATCAGGTGCTCGTCGCCACGATACATCTCCACCCGGAACAACATGCTGGACCGCCCCAGCCGCGCCATGCGGCCGCGGATATCGAGCGCATCGTCGAAGCGTGCCGAGGCGTGGTATTCCAGCATGGACTTCACCACGAAGATGTCGACGCCGTGCGCGTGCAGCACGTCTTCCGGATAGCGGATGCCCAGCGCGCGCCAGTATTCGGTCACGCAGATATCGCAATACGTCAGGTAGTGCGCATTGAACACGATCGATTGCGGATCGACTTCGGACCAGCGCACGCGCAGCGGGATGCTGTGGCGGAACTCTTCTTTGGCCATTGGCCTGCTCTCCTTGTTGATGGTCCCGGACCGTGCAAGGCATCAGGCCGCCGCGCCCGCCGGGGCAAGGCCGGCAGGCGCGGCGGCCTGGATGCACGCAATTTGGCGGATGATCGGGGGATTACTGCGGCTTGGCCAGTCCCAGCTTTTCGATGATCGCCTTTTCCTTCTTGACGGTGTCGGCGGCAAACTGCGCGTATTGCTGGGGGTTCATGTAGTACGGCTCCATGTCGAACTTGGCCAGCGACTCGCGGTAGTTGGGCATTTCCATGGCCTTCTTGAAGGCGTCATGCAGCTTCTGCACGATCTTCGGGTCGGTGCCCTTGGGCGCCACCAGGCCGAACGGCGAGGTCTGTACGATGCCCATGCCCAGTTCCTTCAGCGTCGGTACGTTGGGGAAGCGCGCCGAGCGCTTCTCGCCCCAGGTCGACAGCAGCCGCAGCTTGCCCTGCTCCACGTACGGCGCCCATGCGGGCGTGTCGGCCACCGACATCACGTGGCCACCCAGCAGGGCCTGCATCGATTCCGAATTGCCCTTGTAGGGGATGTGCGAGAACTGCACGCCCTGCTTCATCGCCAGTTCTTCCATGGTCAGGTGCAGCGTGGTCATGGAGCCCGGCGAGCCGTAGGTCAGCTTGCCCGGGTTGGCCTTGGCGTAGGCAATGTAGTCCTGCATGGTCTTGATCGGCGAATCGGCCGGCACCACCAGGCCGAACGAATAGCCGGCCAGGTTGATGATGTAGCTGAGGTCCTTGACCGGATCCCAGTTGATCTTGGTGGTGTACGGCAGGCGGTAGACCGGCATGGCGACCTGCGCCAGCGTATAGCCGTCCGGCGCGGTGCTCTGCATCATCTGCGCCGGCAGCACACCGCCGGCACCCGGCTTGTTCTCGACGATCACGGGCTGGCCCAGGATCTTCGAGGCATTGTCCGCGAGCACGCGGAACGGTATATCCGTGGAGCCGCCGGCGGTGTAGCCGATCACCAGGCGGATCGGGCGCTGCGGGAACTTGTCGGCCTGTGCCTGGGCGGGCACGGCGGCAAGACCCAGTGCCGCGGTGGCGGCGGCGATGCCCGCGCGGGCGAGGAAGTGGCGGCGTTGCATTTGACTCTGTCTCCTTGTGCTGCAAGTCACTGCTGAAAAAATGCAGGTCGAGGCCGGGATGGCTCGACCGCGAGTCGGTCTAGTCCGGCGATGCGCCGAACGCGGCGCGCAGCGCGGCAACGGCGTCGGCGTGCGCCTGCGCCACCGCCGGCACGAACCGGCCCAACTTGAAGAAATCATGGATCATGCCGGGGTAGTCCGCCAGCGTCGCCGCGACACCGGCGGCGCGCAGCTTCGCGGCGTAGGCCACGCCCTCGTCATGCAACGGGTCGTAGCCGGCCACGGCGATCCAGGCCGGGCAGGTGCCACGCACGTCGGCGCCGGTGCCGCCGCCGTCGAGCGGGGCAAAGCGCCAGTCGTCGCGGCTGGCGTCCTGGTCCAGGTACTGGGCAAAGAACCAGCGGATCATGTCCGCCGTCAGCAGGTAGCCGTCGGCCAGCGCTCGGTGCGACGGCGTATCCTGGCGCGCGCAGGTGCCGGGATAGATCAGCAGCTGCAGCACCGGGGCCAGGCCGGCATCGCGGGCCTCGACCGCGCACGCGGCGGCCAGCGTGCCGCCGGCGCTGTCGCCGCCCAGGCCGATGCGCGCCGGGTCGGCGCCCAGCCTGTCGGCCTCGGCGAAGACCCAGTGCAGCACGTCGAAGGCGTCGTTGACCGCCGTCGGGAAGCGCCACTGGGGCCCCAGCCGGTAATCCACCGACAGCACCATGCAGTCGGCCTGCCCGCACAGCAGGCGGCACAGCGGATCATGCGAATCGACGCTGCCGACCGTGAAGCCGCCTCCGTGGAAGTACACCAGCAGCGGCAGCGGCTCGGTCCAGCTGGCCTCGCGCGGGGTGTACAGCCTGACCGGGATGGCGTGCCCGTCGCGCGCCGGCACCAGCAGGTCTTCCGCGGTATGCACCGGCGGCGGGTTGATGTCCAGGATGGGCGCGCTTTTCTCGTAGGCAATCTTGGCGTCTTCGGGATCCATGGCGTGGATCGGCGGGCGCTTGGCGCGCGCGATCAAGGCCAGCAGCGCTGCCATCTGCGGATCCAGCGGACTGTCCGGCAGGCCTGGTGTGGCGGGGTGGGAAGACGGTACGGCTGACATGGGGCGTGAAGCGGTTCCAGACCCGGCGCGGGCACCGCGCACAAGCCCTGGCGCGATGCCCGCATCGGGAGAAGTTCGAATAGTGAACGATCGTTCGATTTTAGTATGATGCCAGATGTTTCCGTGCCCCGGCAGTCCGAGATAACCCCGAAAAGTCCTGCCCGGCCTGCCACGCGGCAAGTTTTTGCGCGATGATCGGCTGGCGCGATGCGAGGGGCCGGCGGAAACCGTGCACCAGTCCCATTGAACCCCAAGACGGCGCACGTGGCGAGCCCCTATCCCAGGCCCGGTGCCAAGCCTGAATTCAAACGATTTCGCGGCGGATCCCCGCAGGAGACAAGCAAACATGGCGTTCATCTACTATCTGACCCATATCCACCTGGATTTCGGCGCGGTAAGCGTGCTCAAGTCGGAATGCGAGCGCATCGGCATCCGCCGCCCGCTGCTGGTGACCGACCAGGGCGTGGTCGCCGCCGGCGTGGCGCAGCGCGCCGTCGATGCGATGCAGGGCCTGCCGGTGGCGGTCTTCGACGAGACCCCGTCGAACCCGACCGAGGCCATGGTGCGCAAGGCCGCCGCGCAGTACCGCGAGCAAGGCTGCGACGGGCTGGTGGCAGTGGGCGGCGGATCGTCGATCGACCTGGCCAAGGGCATCGCCATCCTGGCCACGCACGAGGGCGAGCTGACCACCTATGCCACCATCGAGGGTGGCAGCGGCAAGATCACAGACAAGGCGGCGCCGCTGATCGCGGTGCCCACCACCTCGGGCACCGGCAGCGAAGTGGCGCGCGGCGCCATCATCATCCTCGACGACGGCCGCAAGCTGGGCTTCCACTCCTGGCACCTGCTGCCCAAGTCGGCCGTGTGCGACCCGGAACTGACGCTTGGGCTGCCCGCGGGCCTGACCGCCGCCACCGGCATGGACGCGATCGCGCATTGCATCGAGACCTTCCTCGCCCCCGCCTTCAACCCGCCCGCGGACGGCATCGCGCTCGACGGCCTGGAGCGCGGCTGGGGCCATATCGAGCGCGCCACCCGCGATGGCAGTGATCGCGATGCGCGCCTGAACATGATGAGCGCGTCGATGCAGGGCGCGATGGCGTTCCAGAAGGGGCTGGGCTGCGTGCATTCGCTGTCGCACCCGCTCGGCGGGCTCAAGATCGATGGCCGCACCGGCCTGCACCATGGCACCCTCAACGCGGTGGTGATGCCCGCGGTGCTGCGCTTCAATGCCGATGCGCCGACGGTGGTGCGCGACGACCGCTATGCGCGCTTGCGCCGGGCCATGCACCTGCCCGACGGCGCCGATCTCGCGCAGGCGGTGCACGACATGACCGCGCGCCTGGGCCTGCCCACCGGCCTGCGCCAGATGGGCGTCACGGAAGACATGTTCGACAAGGTGATTGCCGGCGCGCTGCTCGACCACTGCCACAAGACCAACCCGAAAGAAGCCAGCGCCGCGGATTATCGGCGTATGCTTGAGCAGTCCATGTAGCACACCGCGTAGCACCCAGCGGCTTTCCGCCGGTCGGACCCGACCAAGCGGCTGTCCGGCGGCCCTCCCTCCACAGCGCAGGAGACAACATGAGCGGCGAGCACTTGCAGGTAGTCCATGGCGATATCACCCGGATGGAAGTCGATGCCATCGTCAATGCGGCCAACAGCGGCCTGCTGGGCGGCGGCGGCGTCGACGGGGCCATCCACGGGGCCGGCGGCCCCGCCATCATGGAGGCCTGCCGCGCGATCCGCGACGCGCAGGGCGGCTGCCCCACCGGCGAGGCGGTGATCACCACCGGCGGCCGCCTGCCGGCGCCTTACGTGATCCACGCGGTCGGACCGGTGTGGCACGGCGGCGGCCAGGGCGAGGACGAGCAACTCGCTAATGCCTACCGCAACAGCATCCGGCTGGCGGCGCAGCACCACCTGCGCAGGCTGGCCTTCCCCAACATCAGCACCGGCATCTATGCCTTCCCGCGCGAACGCGCGGCGGATATCGCCATCGCTGCGGTGCGCGAGGCACTGGCCGGCGCCCCGGAGATCGAGCAGGTCACCTTCGTCTGCTTCGACGACGAGAACTACCGGCTTTACCGCGAGCGCCTGACCTGAAAGTAAAGCGCGTGCGGCGGCCATTTCCGCCGCACGCTTCGGTCAGGCCGGCAGGGCGCTGCGGATCAGCTGGTTGATCCGTTCCGGCTGCTCGTGGATCACCCAGTGGGTGCCCTCGGGGATGCGCTCCAGCCGCAGGTCGGGCACGAAATCGGCCAGCCCGTCCACCAGCGACTTCGGCAGCGCGCGGTCGCGCTCGCCCCAGATCACGAGCGTCGGCACCCTGACCACAAAGGCGGCCGGGTCCAGCCGCGAAATATCGGGCGGCGGCTCGCCCTCGCCCGGCGGATGCATCGGCGAGGCGCGGTAGAAGTTGACGCCGCCGGTCAGCGGATGCACGCCGGCATCGTCGCCTTCGCCAGGCTGCGACCACGCGGCGTGGTACCTGGCGCGCGTCTGCGCGGTGTACCAGGGCGCCGGCTTGCCGTCGTCGCCGGACAGCATCCGGTCCAGCAGCGCGAAGTCGTTGGCCGCCAGCGCCTGTTCCGAGCCCGGCTTGCGCAGCCAGTTCATGTAGGCCGAAGCGGCCTGCTGCGCCGGGTCGGTGGCGAGCGCGCGCGCGAACAGGTACGGGTGCGGCGAGTTGACGATGATGAGCTGGCGCACCAGCTGCGGGAACTGGATCGCCAGGTTCCAGCAGATTGCCCCGCCCCAGTCGTGCGCCACTACCACGGCCTGGTCATAGCCGAGCGCGCTGACCAGCTGCACCAGGTCTTCGACGATATGGCGCGGCCGGTAGGCGTTCACGTCGGCGGGCTTGCTGGACAGGTTGAAGCCGCGCAGGTCGGGCGCCACGGCAAAATGCGTGCGCCCGAACTCGGCCAGCTGCGCCTCCCATTCGAACCAGAATTCCGGAAAGCCGTGCACGAACAGCATCAGCGGCTTGCCGCGCTCGCCGGCGCTGGCGTAGTGCAGCCGGGTGCCGTTGGGCAGCGTGGCGTACTGCAGGTGGCGGATCACGGCGGCGGGGGCTGCCATGTTGTTCTCCATATGCGGTCCTCCTCGTTGTGGCGTGGTGCTGGCCGGGGTTGGCGAACGCCGGTCAGCCGCGCAACGCGGCAACGAGGCCCGCGCGGACCTCGGGCTTGTCGGCAAACGGATCGCCGGGATTGCGCTGCCCGACGATATCCTCGAAGCGCTGGCGCACGGGGGCGAGCGCCTGGGGGTGGGAATAAATATAGAAGCTTTCGTCGCGGATGGCATCGAAGGTCAGCTGCGCCACCTCGGCCGCGGTCACCTTGCCCGAGCCGACCGCCTTGTCGGACAAGGCCTGCGATACCAGTTGCGAGCGCGTCGGCGGGGCCTGGTTGGCGAGGTCCGCGGGCCGGTTGCGCTGCGACTGGCTGATGCCGGTCGGCACGAAATACGGGCACAGCACCGAGCAGCGCACCTGCTGCGTCACCAGGCCCAGGTCCTGGTACAGCGTTTCGGTCAGCGCCACCACGGCATGCTTGGACACGTTGTACACGCCCATCGCTGGCGGATTCAGCAAGCCCGCCATCGACGCGGTGTTGACGATATGCCCCTGGAACGCCGGGTCCTTGTCCGCGGCGGCCAGCATCAGCGGCGTGAAGATGCGCACCCCGTGCACTACGCCGTACAGGTTGACGCCCAGCACCCATTCCCAGTCCTTCTCCGAGTTCTCCCAGAGCAGGCCGCCCGCGCCGACGCCGGCATTGTTGAACAGCAGGTTGACCTGGCCGAAGGCCTCGATGGCGGCGTCAGCCAGCGCCTGCACCTGCTCGGCGCGCGAGACGTCGGTGCGCAAGCCGATCACGGGCACGTTGCGGGCCTGGAATTCGGCGACGGTCGCGTCCAGCGCGTCTTCCTGCACATCGGCCAGCACCAGCTTCATGCCGAGGTCCGCGGCGATACGGGCAAATTCCTTGCCGAAGCCCGAGGCGCCGCCGGTGATGACGGCCACCTTGTTGGAGAAATCCTTCATGGGGTCTGTCCTGTCGCTTGAGTCGAATGGGAATGGCAGGGCCGCATGGCGGCCATGCGGTTCAGTCCAGCAGGTCCGGCTGTTCCTTGACGATGCGGGCATAGAGTGGCTGGAACTGGAACCAGCCCGCCTGCGCCGTGCCGACGATCGAATAGGCCTGGCGCGCGGCGGCGTCGGCAATCACCTTCAGCGGCGCCTGCGTGCGCGCCGCGGCGGCTTCGGCCAGCAGCTGCACCTGGCACGAGCGTTCCATGGTGATGAACCACCACGCCGCTTCGTCGACGGTCTTGCCGACCGTCAGCAGGCCGTGGTTCTGCAGGATCGCGGCCTTGTTCTGCCCGAGCGCGTTGGCGATGCGCTGGCCCTCGTCCAGCTCCACCACCACGCCGCCAAAGTCGTCATAGACCGCGTGGTCGTTGTAGAAGGCGCACACGTCCTGCGTCAGCGCATCGAGCGGGCGGCCGAGCGTCGACCAGGCGCGGCCATAGGTGCTGTGCAAATGCGCGGCCGCGACCGCGTCGGGGCGGGTCTGGTGCACGCGCGAATGGATGGCGAAGGCCGCGGCATTGACCGGGTAGTCGCCCTCGACCACGTCGCCGTGGTGATCGCAACGGATCAGGTTCGAGACCTTGACCTGGCTGAAATGCACGCCGAAGGGATTGACCCAGAAGGTATCGGTAAACTCGGGGTCGCGCGCGGTGATATGGCCGGCCACGCCTTCATCGAAACCAAACTTCGAAAATAGCCGGAAGGCCGCCGCCAGGCGCTGCTTGCGGTGCAGGCGCTCTTCGGCGGCGGTGGCGAACTGCGGCGGCTGCGGCAGGTTGCGGTAGCGCGCCTTGACCGCTTCGGGCAGGCCGGCGCCGATCTCGTCGGCACTCTGGATTTGCGGGGCTTGCGGGGCATTCATCGGTGTCTCCTGTGTTCCTGTGTTGGGTCCAGCGATATCCGTTTGCCCGCGGCGCGCTGGCTGGCGCGCCGCGGCCCTGCCTGCGCGGGTCAGACCAGCTTGACCAGTTGCTTGCCGAAGTTCTTGCCCTTGAGCAGGCCGATAAAGGCTTCCGGCGCGCTGGCCAGGCCTTCGGCGATGCTCTCGCGGAACTTGAGCTTGCCCTGCGCGACCGCGGTGCCCAGTTCCTTCAGCGCCTGCGGCCATACCTCCATATGCTCGGAGACGATAAAGCCTTCGATGGTCAGGCGCGACACCAGGATCAGCTGCGGGTTCTTCAGCGGCAGCGGCTGGCCGTCATAGCCCGCGATCATGCCGCACATGGCGATGCGGCCGAAGGCGTTCATGCGCGTCAGCACGGCATCCAGGATATCGCCGCCAACGTTCTCGAAATAGCCGTCGATGCCATCCGGCGTGGCTTCCTTGAGCATGCGGTAGAGGTCCTTCGGATCCTGCGCCGCCTTGTAGTCGATGCAGGCATCGAAGCCCAGCTCATTGACCACGTAGTCGCACTTGTCCTTGCCGCCGGCAAAGCCCACCGCGCGGCAGCCCGCCAGCTTGGCCAGCTGGCCCACCACGCTGCCAACCGCGCCCGACGCGGCACTGACCGCGATGGTCTTGCCCGCCTTGGGCTGGATGATCTTGTTCAGGCCATACCATGCGGTCACGCCCGGCATGCCGACCGCGCCGAGGTAGGCCGACAGCGGGATATGCGTGGTATCGACCGGCTGCAGGCCGGTGCCGTCGCTGACGCCCATTTCCTGCCAGCCAAACATGCCGATCACCTTGTCGCCCGGCTTGAACTTGCTGTTCTTGCTTTCCACCACTTCGCCGACGGTGCCGCCGATCATCACTTCATTGAGCGGCTGCGGCGCGGCATACGACTTGCTGTCGTTCATGCGGCCGCGCATGTACGGGTCCAGCGACAGGTAGTGGTTGCGCACCAGCACCTGGCCGTCGGCCAGTTGCGGTACGGGCACCTCTTCCAGGCGGAAATTGGCCGGCGTCACCGCGCCTTCGGGACGCGAGGCCAGGACGATGCGCTTGAACGTTTTGGACATGGTCGATTCCTTTCAGTAGGAATGGGAACAGCTTGAATACTGCATCGGAACCGGCAGCGGCGCATACCCTGGCGCGCTGCCCGCTTGCTGCGTCGGTGCCGGCGCTCAGCCGTCGGCACCGGTATCGGCTTCACCCGGGCGCTGCGGCGGCATGCGCCGGATGTACTTGAAGGTGCCCGAGCCGCGTGCCACGGTCTTGCCGTCCGCGTCGACGATCTCGCCTTCGCAGAACACCATGGTGGTGGTGCGGTGCACGGTGGTACCGCGCGCGGTCAGCGCGCCGCGGCCCGGCGCCATGAAGCTGGTCTTCATCTCGATGGTGACCACGCCGCGGCCATCGGCATCGCTGCTGCGGCCGGCCACCGCCATGGCCACGTCGAGCAGCGTCATGATCACGCCGCCGTGGGCCATGTCCCAGCTGTTCTGGTGGCGCTTCTCGATCGGCAACGCGATCTCGCTGCGCCCCCCCTCGGCGAAGTTGCAGGTCACGCCAAGATCGGCAAGGAAGGGGATGTGAGTCAGGGGGCCTTTGAACTGGTTCATGTGCGATGCAAGTCTGGAGAGTGGATGCCCGCGAGGCTCCGGCCTCGCGCCGGCCCCAAGTTTGAGGGCAATCCGCCGTTCCGCCAAGCGGGCGCCGGATTGCCCTTGCTGACTCAGACCGCGCTGACGCCGCCGTCCACGGCCAGGATCTGCCCGGTGATGTGCTTGCCGGCATCGCTGGCGAACAGCAGCGCGGCGCCCTTCAGGTCTTCGTCGTCGCCCAGGCGGTGCAGCGGCACGCCGGCGCACATGGCCTCGACGCCCATGCGCTCGAGCGAGCCCTTGGTCATCTTCGACGGGAAGAAGCCCGGCGCCAGCGCGTTGACAGTGATGTTGTGCTCGCCCCATTCCGCCGCCAGCGTGCGCGTGAAGTTGACCACCGCGCCCTTCGAGGTGTTGTAGGCGATGGTCTCCATGCTGCCCGGCGGATTGCCGGCCAGGCCCGCGATCGACGCCACGTTGATGATGCGGCCCTGGCGGCGCGGGATCATCGACAGCTTGCCGATGCGCTGGCTCAGCAGGAACACGCCGCGGATGTTCAGGTTCATCACCTTGTCCCATGCTTCCACCGGATGGTCCTCGGCCGGCGCGCCCCAGGTGGCGCCGGCGTTGTTGACCAGGATGTCGACGTGACCCAGTTTGGCGATGGCCTCGTCGGCCAGCCGGGCGATCTCGGATTCCTGCGAGCCGTCGGCGGCGATCCAGTCGGCCTCGATGCCGAGCGCCTTCAGGTGCGCCTGCGCCGCCTGCAGCTCATCGGCCTTGCGTGCCGACAGTACCAGGCGCGCGCCCTGCTCGCCCAGTGCCTCGGCAATCTGCAGGCCCAGCCCGCGCGAGCCGCCGGTGATCAGCGCGGTCTTGCCCTTCAGGTCAAACAGTTGCTGGATGGTGCGCATGTTGTCTCTTCCTTGGGTTGTCTTTGATGATGTCGCAAGCGGTCAGAACCAGGCGTCCTGCATGTCCAGCGTGGTGCGGTCGAGCGATGCCAGCAGGTCAAGCTGAGGACCGACCCTGGGCAGCTCGAAGCGGAAGAAGTACGCCGCCGCGGCCAGCTTGCCGCGATAGAAGTCCTGGTCTTCCTGGCCGCTGGCCTGCGCCAGCGCGGCTTGCGCCAGCAGTGCCTGCTCCAGCCAGATCCACGCCACCACCACGTGCCCGAAGGCCTCCAGGTAGATCGACGCGTTGGCCAGCGTCACGTTGGCATCGCCGGCACTCCACAGCGCCTGGGTCACTTCGGCCAGGCGCCGGGTCGCGGCGCCGAGCGCGCGCGCCTGCCCGGCCAGTTCGGCATCGTCCGCGCCCAGCGCGCGGCCAATGGTGTCCTGCACGCGCTCGCCCAGCAGCCTGAACGCTGCGCCATCCTTCATCACCACCTTGCGGCCCAGCAGGTCAAGTCCCTGGATGCCGTGCGTGCCTTCGTGGATCGGGTTCAGGCGGTTGTCGCGGTAGAACTGCTCGACGTTGTACTCGCGCGTATAGCCGTAGCCGCCGTGCACCTGGATCGCCAGGTTGTTGGCTTCCAGGCACCATTGCGACGGCCAGCTCTTGGCGATCGGCGTCAGGATGTCGAGCAGCAGCGCCAGGCGCGCATGCGCCTCCTGGTCACCGGCGGCGGCAGCGGCTTCCTCCTCGTCCACCAGCCGGGCGCAGTACAGGTTCAGCGCCAGCCCGCCCTCGACATAGCTCTTCTGCGCCAGCAGCATGCGGCGGATATCGGCATGCTCGACCAGCTTGACCTGCGGGCTGGCGGCGTCCTTGCCGCCAGGGCCGACCGGGCGGCCTTGCGGGCGGTTGCGCGCATAGTCCAGCGCATGCAGGTAGCCGGTGTAGCCGAGCATCACCGCGCCCAGGCCCACGCCGATGCGCGCCTCATTCATCATGTGGAACATGCAGGCCAGGCCCTTGTGCGGCTCGCCCACCAGGTAGCCGATCGCACCCGCCTTGCCGCCTGGCTGGTACTTCATGCCTTCGCCGAAATTCAGCAGGCAGTTGGTGGTGCCGCGGTAGCCCATCTTGTGGTTCAGGCCGGCCAGCACCACATCGTTGTGCTCGCCCAGCGAGCCGTCCTCGTTGACCAGGTACTTGGGCACGATAAACAGCGAGATGCCCTTCACGCCCGGGATCAGCTTGCCGTCCGGGCCGGGGATCTTGGCCAGCACCAGGTGGACGATGTTGTCCGACAGCTCGTGCTCGCCGGCGGAAATCCACATCTTGTTGCCGCGCAGCCGGTATTGCGCGCCCAGCGGCGATTCGCCTTCATACTCGGCGCGCGTCGTGATATCCGACAGCGACGAGCCGGCCTGCGGCTCCGACAGGCACATGGTGCCGAAGAAGCGCCCCGCCATCTCGGGCTTGACGAAGGTCTCGACCTGCGCCGGTGTGCCGTGCGTCAGCAGCAGGTTGGCATTGCCGATGGTCAGGAACGGGTAGGAACTGGTGCCGACGTTGGCACCCTTGAAGTAGGCGAAACCGGCTTTCTCGACCACCACCGGCAGCTGCATGCCGCCCAGTTCGTAATCCTGGCCCGCGGCCATCAGGCCGGCCTCGCAGAAGGCCTTCAGCGCGGTGCTGACCTCGGGGATGATGGTGACGGTCTCGCCGTCGAATTCGGGTTCGTGCTGGTCGTTCTTCTTGTTGTGCGGCGCGAACAGGTCGGTGGCGATCTTCTCGCAGGTGTCCAGCGCGGCGTCGAAGGTTTCGCGCGAATGGTCGGCGTAGCGCGGGATGCGCGTGAGTTCGTCGACCTTGAGCCATTCGTACAGGATGAAGTTCAGGTCGCGGCGGGAAAGGATCATCGACATGGTGTCTCCATGCGGCGCACTGCGTGGCGCGCCGCGAATTCTTGTCAGGTCAGGATGGCGCGGTCAAAAAAAGGCGCTGCCGCGCCCTGCTCTTGCCCGCTATCAACCGCCTTCGCCAAGGCGCGCGATGGTTCCCTGCGCCACCGCGCAGAGCTTCTCCTCGCCATCCCTGACGGCAAACACATCGCAGCGCACCACCGCCTGCTGGCGGCCCACGCTGACGCATTCTGCGCGGGCGATCAGTAGCTCGCCGACCGCCGGGCGCACATAGTTGATCTTGTACTCGGAAGTCACCACGGGCACCTGCATGGCCGCACCGCCCGCATAGGTCAGCGCGTTGTCCGCCAGGTAGCTGACCACACCACCGTGCAGGAAGCCATGCTGCTGGCGCAGTTCCTGCCGCATCGGCAGTCGCAGCTCGGCCTTGCCTGGCGACAGCGTCGCCAGTTCGGTTCCGACCAGGACCGAAAAGGGCTGGCTTGCCAGCACTTCCCGGCCCCAGGCGAGCAGGTCGGCGGCCGTCGCAGGCCGCGTTGTGCCCGCTCCGGACATCAAAGGACCTCGAACAGGCCGGCAGCGCCCTGGCCACCGCCGATGCACATGGTCACCACCACGTACTTCACGCCACGGCGCTTGCCCTCGATCAGCGCATGGCCGACCAGGCGCGCGCCCGACACGCCGTACGGATGGCCCACCGCGATGGCGCCGCCGTTGACGTTGAGGCGGTCCATCGGGATGCCGAGCGTGTCGGCGCAGTACAGCACCTGCACGGCGAAGGCTTCGTTCAGCTCCCACAGGCCGATGTCGTCGACCTTCAGGCCAGCCTTCTTCAGCAGCTTGGGCACCGCAAAGACCGGGCCGATGCCCATCTCGTCCGGCTCGCAACCGGCCACGGCAAAGCCGCGGAACACGCCCAGCGGCTGCAGGCCCTTGGCCTCGGCCACGCGCGCGTTCATCACCACCGCCGCCGAGGCGCCGTCCGAGAACTGCGAGGCATTGCCGGCGGTAATCACGCCGCCCGGCACCGCGCTGCGGATCTTGGCCACGCCTTCGAGCGTGGTGTCGGCGCGGATGCCTTCGTCGCGGTCGATGGTGACTTCCTTCGTCACCAGCTGGCCGGTGGACTTGTCGGCAACGCCGGCAAGCACGGTCATCGGCACGATCTCGTCCTTGAACTTGCCGGCTTCCTGCGCTGCGGCGGCGCGTTGCTGGCTGCGCACGCCGTACTCGTCCTGGCGCTCCTTCGAGATGTTGTAGCGCTTGGCCACGTTCTCGGCGGTCTGCAGCATGTTCCAGTAGATTTCCGGCTTGTTCTTGGTCAGCCAGCTTTCCTGGACCATGTGGCGGTTCATTTCCTGCTGCACGCAGGAGATGCTTTCCACGCCGCCGGCAACGAAGATGTCGCCCTCGTCGGCAATCACGCGCTGCGCGGCCATGGCGATGGTCTGCAGGCCCGACGAGCAGAAGCGGTTGACGGTGGCGCCGGGCACCGTGACCGGGCAGCCGGCGCGCAGTGCGATCTGGCGCGCGATATTGGCGCCGGTGGCGCCTTCCGGGTTGGCGCAGCCCATCAGCACGTCTTCCACTTCGGCGGCGTCGATCCTGGCGCGGGCGATGGCGTGCTGCACTGCGTGGCCACCCAGCGTGGCGCCGTGGGTCATGTTGAAGGCGCCCTTCCAGCTCTTGGCCAGGCCGGTCCGTGCGGTGGATACGATGACTGCTTCGTTCATGTGTTGCTCCTCGGAATCTTGTGTCGTTCAGTTCGGTGGTTCGGTTCAGCCCTGGCCCTTCAATCCTTGCGCACATCGGCGGACTGCACGCGCGCGACGCCGGCGGCGCCGAGGTCCTGCCATGCCCTGGCCAGCGACCCTTGCAGGTCGATGGCGCGGCACGCATCCTCGATCACCACGGCCTCGAAGCCGGCACCGCGCGCGTCGAGCGCGCTCCAGGCCACGCAGTAGTCTGTCGCCAGCCCGGCGCAGAACACGCGCTTCACGCCCTGCTCGCGCAGATAGCCCGCCAGCCCGGTGCGCGTGGTGCGGTCCGCTTCCAGGAAGGCGGAGTAGCTGTCCACGTCGGCATGGTGGCCCTTGCGGATCACCAGCCGCGCGTGCGGCACGTGCAGGCCCGCATGCAGCGCGGCGCCGGGCGTGTCCTGTACGCAGTGCACCGGCCACAGCACCTGCTCGCCATAGGGCAGCGCGAGCACCTGGAACGGCTGCATGCCGGCATGGCTGGCCGCGAAGGAAACATGCGCGGCCGGATGCCAGTCCTGCGTCACTACCACATGGCCGAACGCGCGCGCCAGCCGGTTGATGACGGGCACGACCTCATCGCCGTTGGGCACGGCAAGCGCGCCGCCCGGCATGAAGTCGTTCTGCACGTCGATCACCAGCAGGCAATCGTCCGGTCCGATGGTGGTGCTCATGGCCGCTCCTGGCTGAACCCGTCGGTATTTAGCCGTTAAAGCCCTTGCCTTCGTCCGCCAGCTTCTGCAGCAGCGGCGCGACCTGCCAGGCTTCGCCGTGGTAGCCCTTGGCGTAGCGCTTCATGGCCAGCGCCACGTTGTACAGGCCGACCTGGTCCGCATACAGCATCGGGCCGCCGCGGAACAGCGGGAAGCCGTAGCCGGTCAGGTACACCATGTCGATATCCGAGGCCTTGGAAGCAATGCCCTCTTCCAGGATCTTGGCGCCTTCATTGACCAGCGCGAACACCAGGCGCTCGACAATCTCTTCGTCCGAGATCTTGCGGCGCGTGATACCCAGGTCCTTCGAATGCTGCACGATCATGTCGTTGACCTGCTGGTTCGGGTACGGCTTGCGGTCGCCCGCCTTGTAGTCGTACCAGCCCGCGCCGGTCTTCTGGCCGTAACGGCCCATCTCGCACAGCAGGTCGGCGGTCTTGGAGTACTGGATGTCCGGCTTGTCCACCGCGCGGCGCTTGCGGATGGCCCAGCCGATGTCGTTGCCGGCCAGGTCGCCCATGCGGAACGGGCCCATGGCAAAGCCGAACTTCTCGATGGCCTTGTCGACCTGTTCCGGCAGCGCGCCTTCGTCCAGCAGGTAGCCGGCCTGGCGGCTGTACTGCTCGATCATGCGGTTGCCGATAAAGCCGTCGCACACGCCCGACACCACCGCGGTCTTCTTGATCTTCTTGGCGACCTGCATCACCGTGGCCAGCACGTCCTTGCCGGTCTTGTCGCCGCGCACCACCTCCAGCAGCTTCATCACGTTGGCCGGGCTGAAGAAGTGCATGCCGACCACGTCCTGCGGACGCTTGGTGAACGAGGCGATCTTGTTCACGTCCAGCGTCGAGGTGTTCGAAGCCAGGATCGCGCCGGGCTTCATCACTTCGTCCAGCTTCTTGAACACGATCTCCTTGACGCCCATTTCCTCGAACACGGCCTCGATCACCATGTCGGCGTCCTTGATGTCGTCATAGGACAGCGTGGTGCTCAGCAGGCCCATGCGCTGCTCGACCTTCTCTTGCGTGAGCTTGCCCTTCTTGGCGCTGTTCTCGTAGTTCTTGCGGATGATGCCGACGCCGCGGTCGAGCGCTTCCTGCTTGGTTTCCAGGATGGTGACCGGGATGCCCGCGTTGAGGAAATTCATGCTGATGCCGCCGCCCATGGTGCCGGCGCCGATCACGGCAACCTTCTCGATCTTGCGGGTCGGGGTGCCTTCGGGTACGTCCGGGATCTTGCTGGCGGCACGCTCGCCAAAGAAGGCGTGGCGCAGCGCACGCGATTCCGGCGTGGTCACCAGGAACAGGAAGCCTTCGCGCTCTTCCTTCAGGCCCTGCTCGAACGGCTTGAGCGAGCCGGCCACCGCTTCCAGGCACTTCAGCGGCGCGGGGAAGTTCTTGGCCATCGCCGCCACGGTGTTGCGCGCGAAGCCGAGGTAGCCTTCGGCGTTCTCGTGGCGCACCTTCAGGTCGCGCACCTTGGGATGCGGGCCGCTGGCGGCGCCGACGTTCTGCGCGAACTTGACCGCCGCGGGCAGCACGTCGCCTTCGACGATTTCATCGAACAGCTTGGTGCCGGCGAACTTTTCGGACGGCACCGCGGTGCCCGACACGATCATGTTGGCGGCGGCCTCCAGGCCGATCACGCGCGGCAGGCGCTGCGTGCCGCCGGCGCCGGGCAGCAGGCCCAGCTTGACTTCCGGCAGCGCGATCTGCGCGCCCTTGGACGCCACGCGGTAATTGCAGCCCAGCGCCAGTTCCAGGCCGCCACCCATGGCGACCGAGTGCACGGCGGCCACCACCGGCTTGGACGAAGCCTCCAGCACGCGGATCACCGAATGCAGCGTTGGCTCCTGCATGGCCTTGGGCGTATTGAATTCACGGATGTCGGCGCCGCCCGAGAAAGCCTTGCCAGCGCCGGTGATGACGATCGCCTTGACGGCGGCATCGTCCAGCGCACGGGTCATGCCTTCGACGATGCCAAGCCGGGTGCTGTGACCCAGGCCATTGACAGGGGGATTGTCGAGCGTGATGACGGCTACACCGTCCTGAACCTGATACTGCGCTGTCATGCTGGTTCCTTTACGAAAGTTTTGTCTCGGGATTCGAATTCTCGAATGAATATTTTCTACAGCGCGGGGCGTGCCGGCTGCCGCCGAAGCCCCTGGTGGCGGTCGTCACGGGCGGGTTAACCCTTGCCCCGATCTGCCGCTTTTCCGCGCCCAGCAACGGCTTCCGGCGCTTGGGCGAAACAAGCATACACAAAATAGCACGGTCGTTCAATTTTAATTTCGGAACATTTCGCGAGCCATGCGCACTGCGAATGCCGGCCCTGATCGCGCTGCATGGAGCCGGCGCTTAACGATGGCAAGGCAGGCGCCCGCGATGCCGCGTAAGACACTTGCCTGCACCACGACGCACGGTTTCCAGACCAGTATCGGACTTTATTTGACCTGCACGGCAAAATAGCCGCGGCGGACACGGTAGACTCGCGGCTTTTCGTTTTTTGCCCCCGGCCTTCACGAGATGCCGGCGGCGGAAGGTCCAGCGACCCTGATCGGCGTCGCCGCCGGCGAAGCCGAACGGCCCGCCATCACGATTCCGCGCGCGATCCGGCAGACCTTCTGGCGCATCCTGCTGTTCTATGTGCTGGCCATCCTGGTCATCGGCGTGCTGATTCCCTATACCGATCCCAACCTGCTGCGCAATGACGTGACCGACGTGGGCGTGAGCCCGTTCGCGCTGGTGTTCCGCCACGCCGGGGGAGTAAGGGATGAGTTGGAACGGCGGGGTTGGTCGGTTTTGGTGACATGCTGTCGGCCGTTGAACCGCCTGGTTCCGCCCTGCTGGGCGGGTCACTTTTTGTCCGAGCGACAAAAAGTAACCAAAAAGCGCGTTTACTGCCCTGCGGGCGGCATGTCTTATCGTAGTGTGCCTGGCGGTTTTCGTACGGGGCTGCGCTTCCTCACATAGCTGGGCTGCCTGCCGCAGGGGTGCGCGTCGGTGGCAGGGGCGTTGAAGTGGTGGTTGAACGAGCCCAGAGCGGTGGGTGGTCCCTGCTGCTGGCCTTGTCGTAGGAACGCCTTCGGCTGCGCTGCGCGCAAACGCCCAATGCCCGCATGCGCCTGTTGAACCTGCGCAGCAGCCGCTGGCGTCCCCTCGATACGGCCGGCAGCAGGCTGCCTACAGCCTCATTGGGATTGTTCAATAGTGGGGAATCGGAGGCACCGGCCTGACCAGACCTAAACCTCCAGCCACTCCTTCCTGACCTGCCCATTAGCCTTCAGTTCGCCCGGCGTCCCTTCGAACACGATATGCCCGTGGCCCATGACGTAAACGCGCTGCGAGATATCCAGCGCAATCGCCAGTTTCTGCTCGATCAGCAGCACGGACACGCCGCGCTCCTTCAGCGTCTTCAGGTAATCGCCCACCAGCGCCACGATCATCGGCGCCAGCCCTTCGGTCGGCTCATCGATCAGGATGAGGTCGGGATCTCCCATCAGCGTGCGGCACAGCGTCAGCATCTGCTGCTCGCCGCCGGAGAGCACGCCGGCTGAGGTGTTTTCGCGCTCTTTCAGCCGCGGGAACATGGTGAACATATCTTCCACCGACCAGCGCGGCTTCGGCTGGCGCGGGTTGCGCTTCTCGCCCAGCAGCAGGTTCTGCCGCACCGTCAGCGTGGGGAAGATGTCGCGGTTCTCCGGCACGTAGCCGATGCCGAGATGCGCGATCTCGAAGGTGCGCCGGCCGAGGATCTCTTCGCCCCGGAACTTGACCGACCCTTCGGCCTTGACCATGCCCAGGATGGCCTTGGCCATGGTCGAGCGCCCCACCCCGTTGCGCCCCAGCAGCGCCACGATCTCGCCTTCGTCGATATGCGCGTCGACGCCGTGCAGGATATGGCTCTTGCCGTAATAGGCGTGCAGGCCCTTGACTTCCAGCATCCGCTTGCCCATCAATGCGCTCCTTCGGTGGTAGCTTCGTCGAGCGTGGTGCCGAGGTAGGCTTCCTTGACCTTGCGGTTGTTGCGGATCGCCTGCGGGGTATCGGTGGCGATGACCTCGCCGTAGACCAGCACGGAGATGCGGTCGGCCAGCCCGAACACCACGCTCATGTCGTGCTCGACCATCACCAGCGTCTTGCCGACGGTGACCTTGCGGATCAGTTCGACCGCGTGGTCCGATTCGGAGCGGCTCATGCCGGCGGTGGGTTCGTCCAGCAGGATCACCTCGGCGCCGCCGGCGATGGTGATGCCGATCTCCAGCGCGCGCTGCTCCGCATAAGTCAGCAGTCCGGCCTGGGTATCGCGGCGGTGCTGCATGCCGATCAGCTCCAGCACTTCGTCGGCGCGCTCGCGCGCGTCGCGCAGGCCGGTCAACCGGTGCCAGAACGAATACTTGTAGCCGAGCGACCACAGCACCGCGCAGCGCAGGTTCTCGAACACCGACAGCCGGTGAAAGATGTTGGTGATCTGGAAGCTGCGCGACAACCCCATGCGGTTGATGACGAAGGGCTGCAGCCCGCCGATTTCTGCGCCGTTCAGGCGCACCGTGCCGCTGCTCGGCGCAAAGCGGCCCGAGATCAGGTTGAAGGTGGTCGACTTGCCGGCCCCGTTGGGGCCGATCAGCGCGTGGCGCTCGCCCTTCGGAATACTGAGGTTCACGCCGCGGATGATTTCCGTCTGGCCGAACTTCTTGCGTACATCGGTCAGTTCCAGTGCCGCCGCGCTCATGCCCTGCCTCCTGCGATTTCTGCCTGCACCTTGTCCCATTGCGCGCGCGACGCGCGCACCGCAAGCCGCCACGCGGCCAGCCCGACCGCCCACAGCGCCGCCGCCGCCAGCCATGGCGTCCAGGTGCCGGCATCGAGGCCGATGCCGAACAGCTTCATCGCGGTGCCGTTGGCGCTGTCGACCTGGATCTTGTAGACCAGTTCGACCGTGACGATCATGGCCAGCAACAGCACCACGCCGGCGCCGCCGGCACGCGCGTAGTACGGCAGCATGCGGCCCAGCTTGCCCTTGCCCAGCAGCGGCAACTGCATCAGCAGCAGGCTGGCCAGGCCGCCCGGCACGAACATCACCATCAGCACGAAGAACAGGCCCAGGTAGAGCAGCCAGGCCTTGGTCAGGTCCGAGAGCGCCACCGCGAACAGCACGAACACCACCGCGCCGATGACCGGGCCGAAGAACACGCCCGCGCCACCGATGAACACTGCCAGCAGCACGCCGCCCGAACGCACCGCGCTGACGTTTTCGGCCGAGACGATCTCGAAGTTGATCGCCGCCAGCGCGCCCGAGATGCCGGCGAAGAACGCCGACAGGATCAGCACCAGGTAGCGCACGCGCTGGGTGTTGTAGCCGATGAACTCGACCCGCTCGGGGTTGTCGCGCACGGCGTTGGCAATGCGGCCCAGCGGCGTCTGGGTCCAGGCGTACATCGCCACCATCGACACCAGGCACCACGCCGCGATCAGGTAGTAGACCTGGCGCCCGGGCCCGAAGGTGAGGCCCAGGAACGGGTCGCCGACCACGCGGTTGGTGGAGATGCCGCCCTCGCCGCCGAAGAACTCCGGGAACATCAGCGAGCTGGCAAAGACCATCTCGCCGATGCCCATGGTGATCATGGCGAAGGTGGTGCCGGCCTTCTTGGTGGTGACGTAGCCGAAGATGACGCCGAAGAAGGCGCCGGCCAGTCCGCCCACCAGCGGCAGCATCGACACCGGCAGCCACACCTTGCCGGCACCGGCCAGGTTCAGCGCATGCACGGCGATAAAGGCGCCCAGCCCGGAATACACCGCATGGCCGAACGACAGCATGCCGGTCTGCCCCAGCAGCATGTTGTACGACAGCGCGAAGATGATCATGATGCCCATCTGCGACAGCAGCGTAATGGCGAAGCCCCCGGTGAAGATCAGCGGCAGCACCAGCATCACCAGTACCGTCAGGCTCCAGATGATCCAGCGCGCCAGGTTCAGCGGGCGGTAGCGCAGGGTGCGGCCGGTCGCCACCGGCTCGCGGGGTGGTTGCATCGCTTGCTCCATGGCGTCAGCTCTCCCTGGTTCCCATCAGTCCACGCGGGCGGAAGATCAGCATCACCACCAGCAGCAGGTATGGCAGCACCGGCGCCACCTGGGCCACCGTCAGCTTCCACAACGAATAGAACGGCGTGGCCTCGCCGACGGCCAGCCCGAGGCTGTTCATCAGGCCCGCCAGCGAGGCGTCGATGGTGACCGCGAAGGTCTGCAGCACGCCGATCAGGATCGACGCAATGAACGCGCCCACCAGCGACCCCATGCCGCCCACCACCGCCACCACGAACACGATCGACCCCACCGCCGCGGCCATCGATGGCTCGGTGACGAAGGCATTGCCGCCGATCACGCCGGCCAGCCCGGCCAGCGCGGCGCCGCCGCCGAACACCATCATGAATACGCGCGGCACGTTGTGGCCGAGCGCCTCGACCATTTCCGGATGGGTCAGCGCGGCCTGGATCACCAGGCCGATGCGGGTGCGCGTCAGCACCAGGTAGATCGCCACCAGCATGCCCAGCGATACCAGCATCATGAAGGCGCGGTACTTGGGGAAGGACGAGGTGAACACCGTGAACAGCGGTCCGTCCAGCTCCGCGGGAATCCGGTACGGCACCGCCGCCAGGCCCCACACCAGCTTGACGCCCTCCTCGATCAGGTAGGCCAGTCCGAAGGTGAACAGCAGCTCGGCCACATGGCCGTACTTGTGCACCGTGCGCAAGCCAAAGCGCTCGACCAGCGCGCCCGCGCCCGCCACCAGCAGCGGCGCGAAGATCAGCGCCGGCCAGAAGCCGATCTTGCTGGCGATGGTGTAGGCAAAGTAGGCGCCCAGCATATAGAAGCTGGCATGGGCGAAGTTGAGCACGCCCATCATGCTGAAGATCAGCGTAAGGCCGGATGACAGCATGAACAGCAGCAGCCCGTAGCTGATGCCGTTCAGCAGGGAGATGACGAAGAATTCCACAGCGTGTCCTTCAAGCTGGTGCCGGCACCGTGGCCGCCGCAACGGCCACAGCCGGGGTCGGCCGGCAACGTCCGGTTGGATTGAGGGTGAGCGCAGCCCTTGCGCCGGGCACACATGGTGCCCGGACGCCCCCCGCTATCGACCCGAAAAAAACCGAGAGTATGCAGGAACGGGCGGCCACTTTGTCGGCGTGGCCGGCCCGCCGTGGACGAGATCAGCCCGGCCGCTTCATCTGGCAGGAGGTGGGCTGGGCGGACACGTACTGGTCCATCAGCGCATTGGTCTTCCAGCCGTACCCGGTGTTTTCCTGGTCGTACTTGATTTCCTTGCCGTCGACCTTGGTCCAGGTGGCGACCACCAGTGGCTGCTGCGCCTGGTGGTCGGTATTGCGCATCTCGACCGTGCCGTTCATGCTGTCGACCTTGATGCCTTCCAGCGCCTTGGCCACCTTGACCGGATCGGTCGAGTTGGCGTCCTTCATCGCCTTGCTGAGCATGGCAATGCCGGTGTACGAGGCCATCACGTAGAAGTCGTCGTTGTACTTTTTCTTGTAGCCTTCGATGATGTCGGCGCCGCGGAAGCCCTTGTTATTGGGGTTGTAGTAGCCCACGTACTTGACGTGCTCCGCTCCCGCCGCGCCCATCGCGGTCGGCACGCCGGTGGTGCCGGCGTAGTAAGTGTAATAGTTGGTGGTGAGCCCGGCGTCCTTGCCCGCCTTGATCAGCAGCGCGAGGTCGCTGCCCCAGTTGCCGGTGATCACGGTGTCGGCGCCGGAGGCCTTGATCTTGGCCGCGTACGGTGCAAAGTCCTTGACCTGCGCCAGCGGATGCAGGTCTTCGCCGACGATCTGGATGTCCGGGCGCTTGCGCTTGAGGTAGTCCTTGGCGGCGCGCGCCACCTGGTGGCCGAACGAATAGTTCTGGTTGATCAGGTAGACCTTCTTGACGTTCGGGTCCTTGGCCAGGAAGGTGGTCAGCGCCTCCATCTTCATGTCCGAGTTGGCGTCCAGGCGGAAATGCCAGAAGTTGCACTTGGCATTGGTCATGTCCGGATCCACCGCGGCGTAGTTCAGGTAGACGATCTCCTTGCCCGGATTGCGCTCATTGTGCTTGGCCACCGCATCCTGCAGCGCCAGGCCGACCGAAGAGCCGTTGCCCTGCACGATGTAGCGGATGCCCTGGTCCGCCACCTGCTTGAGGATGGTCAGGCTTTCCTGCGGCGACAGCTTGTTGTCGAAGCCCACCACCTCGAACTTGTGCGAACCGGCCCAGCCTTTCTGGTTGGCGACATCGGCCACGTACTGCCAGCTCTTGAGCTGGTTCTGGCCAACCGGGGCCATCAGGCCCGAGAGCGGATCGATAAAGGCAATCTTCACCGTATCCGCGAGTGCGGACCCCGAAACCAGCGCAGAACCCAGTGCGGCAAACATGGCCACACCGGCCACCAGCGGACGCATTTTGGTCATACCTGTCTCCTTCACTCTTGTCGTTGGCTTGTCGTCGAAGTTGTCGATGTCGTCGATGCGGCCCGCCGCGTGGCGCCCTCCTGTTCGCGCCGCGCGGCCGGCCCCGGCAGCGCCGTGCCGCAAGCTGGCACGGCGTACCGGTGCTGACCTGCCGGCCTCAGGCAGTCGGCAGCTTGTAGTCCTTGAACTGCTCGCGCAGGCGCAGCTTCTGCATCTTGCCGGTGGCGGTCAGCGGGATCTCGGTGACAAAGGCCACGTCGTCCGGAATCCACCACTTGGCGACCTTGCCTTCGAAGAACTGGAGCAGTTCTTCGCGCGTGACCTCGGCGCCGGGCTTCTTCACCACCACCAGCAGCGGGCGCTCGTCCCACTTGGGGTGGTAGGCGGAGATGCAGGCCGCCATATGCACGGCGGGATGCGCCGCGGCAACGTTCTCGATATCGATCGATGAAATCCATTCGCCGCCGGACTTGATCACGTCCTTGCTGCGGTCGGTGATCTGCATGAAGCCGTCGGCATCGATGGTGGCCACGTCGCCGGTCGGGAACCAGCCGTCGACCAGCGGGCTGGCGTCATTGCGGAAATAGCGGTCGATGATCCACGGGCCGCGCACCAGCAGGTCGCCGAAGGCCTTGCCGTCCCACGGCAGTTCCTTGCCCTCGCCGTCGACGATCTTCATGTCGACGCCGTAGATCACGCGGCCCTGCTTTTCCTGGATCTTGTGGCGCTCGGCGTCGGACAGGTCCTGGTGCTTGGCCAGCAGCTTGCACGACGTGCCCAGCGGCGACATCTCGGTCATGCCCCAGGCGTGGATCACCTCGACGTCCAGCGCCTCGAGCGCGCGGATCATCGCCGGCGGCGCGGCCGAGCCGCCAATCACGGTGCGGCGGAAAGTGGAGAACTTCAACTGGTTCGCTTGCACATGCTGCAGCAGGCCCAGCCACACCGTCGGCACGCCGGCGGAGAAGGTGACCTTTTCCTGCTCGAACAACTCATAGAGCGAGGCACCATCCAGCTTGGGCCCCGGCAGCACCAGCTTGGCGCCGACCAGTGGCACCGAATACGGCAGGCCCCAGGCATTGACGTGGAACATCGGCACCACGGGCAGGATCACGTCGCTGGCGGAGCAGCCCAGCGCATCGGGCATGGCCGACGCATAGGAGTGCAGCACCGTCGAGCGGTGCGAATACAGCGCGCCCTTCGGATTGCCGGTGGTGCCCGAGGTGTAGCAAAGGCTCGACGCCAGGTTCTCGTCGAACTGGGGCCATTCATAATCGCCGTCCTGAGCCTCGAGCAGTTCTTCGTAGCACAGCAGCGGCACCTTGGATTCGGCGGGCATGTGGGCGCGGTCGGTCATCGCCACCCAGCCCTTGACGCCCGGGCAATGCGGCGCGACGCCCTCCACCAGCGGCAGGAAGGTCAGGTCGAAGAAGATATAGCCGTCTTCCGCGTGGTTGACGATATAGGCGATTTGCTCGGGAAACAGGCGCGGGTTGACGGTATGGCAGACGGCGCCCATGCCGGACACGCCGTAGTAGATCTCCAGGTGGCGGTAGCCGTTCCAGGCCAGCGTGCCGACACGCTCGCCCTGCTCCACGCCGAGCGCCCCAAGCGCCTGCGCCAGCTTGCGGGCACGCAGTTCGCAATCGCGGTACGTATAGCGATGCAGGTCGCCCTCCGTGCGCCGCGAGACGATCTCGGTGCTGCCGTAATAACGCGCGGCGTGCTTGATGATGGAGGAAATGAGCAGCGGTGCGCTCATCATTTGACCCATCAATGCCATGAACCTGCCTCCTGAATTCTGTTCTTTGCCACCGAAAAACGAACAACCGTACTATTTTTGGACGGTCATTCGCATGCATGGAACCGGCACCGAGCCGATCCGATCCGATCGTGCACTGCCGTACTGTCGTCGCGTTTGCTGTCGTCGGGGCCGCAATTCTGCGGAAGTCCATGCACCGGATTCATGGGTGCAGTGAAGGCAGGAAATAACCTTGCGGTGCATGGCGGCATGTCCCGCCGGGCGCGGTGACGTGCCGTTGAGGACGTACAATACTGCGTGGCATGTTGCACCTCAACATGTCGTTTTCCCTAGCCACCATCGCATTTTCGTGCCTTCTGCAGCCCGCGCCGCACCGCCTTGGACGCGTGCCGCGGCACCCCGCCAAGCGCACCGAAAGCGCACTGCCACCTGACGCCCGAGCGCCCCTACGCGATGCCAGATACGCCCCAGCCGCACGCTACCCAATCCGCCGCCGCCGCGCCGGCGACGTTGCCCCTGCCTTTCCCTACCGCGCCCGGCTTTGCCGACCTGGGCCCGCATTTCTTCACACGCCTGCGTCCCACGCCGCTGCCGTCGCCATACCTGGTGAGCGTGGCGCCGGGAGCCGCAGCGCTGCTCGGTTGGGACGCCGGCGTCGGCAGCCAACAAGACTTTATCGAGACCTTCATTGGCAACCAGGTGCCGGCCTGGGCCGATCCGCTGGCGACGGTTTATTCCGGACACCAGTTCGGGGTCTGGGCTGGCCAGCTCGGCGACGGCCGCGCCATCCGCCTGGCCCAGGCCGAGACCGACACTGGCCCGTGGGAAATCCAGCTCAAGGGCGCGGGCCTGACACCGTATTCGCGCATGGCCGACGGACGCGCGGTGCTGCGCTCGTCGATCCGTGAGTACCTTTGCTCCGAGGCCATGGCCGCGCTGGGCGTGCCGACCACGCGCGCGTTATCGATCATGGGTTCGGACGCGCCGGTGCGGCGCGAAACCATCGAGACCGCCGCGGTCGTGACCCGGCTGTCGCCGACCTTTATCCGCTTCGGGCACTTCGAGCATTTCGCCGCGCACGACGACGTGGCCGCGCTGCGCAAGCTGGCGGACTTCGTCATCGACAATTTCATGCCCGCCTGCCGCGACGACGCGCAGCCCTACCAGGCGCTGCTGCGCGAGGTCTCGCTGCGCACCGCCGACCTGATCGCGCACTGGCAGGCGGTGGGCTTCTGCCACGGCGTGATGAACACCGACAATATGTCGATCCTCGGCCTGACCATCGATTACGGCCCGTTCGGCTTTCTCGACGCGTTCGACGCCAACCATATCTGCAACCACTCCGACACCCAGGGCCGCTATGCGTACAGCCAGCAGCCGCAGGTGGCGTTCTGGAACCTGCACTGCCTGGCGCAGGCGCTGCTGCCGCTGTGGCTGGCGCCCGAGGACGCCGACCGCGAAGGCGCGCGCGACGCCGCCGTCGAAGCCGCGCGCGCCGCGCTGGACCCGTTCCGCGAGCGCTACGCCGCCGCCTTCTTCCGCCACTACCGCGCCAAGCTGGGCCTGCGCCCGCCCGCCGGCGGCGACGACAAGGCCGACGAGCCGCTGCTGACCGGGCTGTTCCAGCTGCTGCATAGCCAGCGCGTCGACTACACCCTGTTCTGGCGCAGGCTGTGCCGCATTGCGTCGACCGACGCCTCGCGCGACGGGCCGGTGCGCGACTTGTTCCTCGATCGCGCGGCCTTCGACGCCTGGGTGGCCGATTACCGCGTACGCCTGCGTGCCGAGTCCTCGCACGACGCCGCCCGCGAACTGGAAATGCTGGCGGTCAACCCCAAGTACGTGCTGCGCAACCACCTGGCCGAGACCGCCATCCGCCATGCCCGCGACAAGGACTTCAGCGAAGTGGACCGGTTGCTGGCGGTGTTGTCGCGTCCGTTCGACGAACAGCCGGAGGCCGAGCACTATGCGGCGCTGCCGCCGGACTGGGCCTCGGGGCTGGAAGTCAGCTGCTCGTCGTGACGGGATGTGATGCGCGCCTGCAAGCCGGCGCGGGCCGGTGTAAGGTTCGCGCATTGCCGACGACCAACGCGGACGAACGCCTGACCGGCAATCGACTCCAAGCAACTCCGCGAGGAAAACCATGACCACCACCAAGACCGACGCCGAGTGGCGTGCCCAACTCTCCGAGATCGAATACCGCGTGACCCGCGAGGCCGCCACCGAACGCCCCTTCACCGGGCGCTACTGGGACCATTGGAACAACGGCATCTACCATTGCGTGGGCTGCGGCACGCCGCTGTTCGAATCCGCCACCAAGTTCGACGCCGGCTGCGGCTGGCCCAGCTATTTCCGCCCGATCAACGGCGAGGTGATTGCCGAGCACGCCGACCATAGCCACGGCATGACGCGGGTGGAAGTCCGCTGCAAGGAATGCGGCAGCCACCTGGGCCACGTGTTCGAGGATGGCCCGGCACCGACCGGCCTGCGCTATTGCATCAACTCGGCTGCGCTAAAATTCGACGATCGCGATCCGGACCAGCGTGCGGCGGATGATGCCCACGCTGCCGAAGCGCCCAAGCGCGAACCGCAGCCCTGAAGCCCAAATTGTCCGGCCACGACGCCGGACACAACCTGGACCCGCATGAAATTCCTGTTCGACCTGTTCCCGGTCATCCTGTTTTTTGCCGCATTCAAGCTGGCCGACATCTACACCGCCACCGCCGTGGCCATCGGCGCCACGGTGCTGCAGATCGGCTGGGTCTGGTTCCGCCACCGCAGGGTGGAGCCGATGCAGTGGGTCAGCCTGCTGATCATCGCGGTGTTCGGCGGCGCCACGCTGGTGCTGCACAACGAGACCTTCATCAAGTGGAAGCCGACCGTGCTGTACTGGCTGTTCGCGGTTGCGCTGCTGGGCTCGGTGCTGGTCTGGCGCAAGAACCTGATCCGCGCCATGATGGAAAAGCAGGTCACCCTGCCGGATCCGGTGTGGGCGCGGCTGAATCTTGCCTGGGCCGGCTTCTTCGCCGCCATGGGCGTGCTTAACCTGTACGTGGCCTACCAGTTCTCGACCGAGGCCTGGGTCAACTTCAAGCTGTTCGGCAGCATGGGGCTGATGCTGGTCTTTATCGTCGCGCAGAGCGTCTGGCTGTCGCGCCACATGCCTGAGAACAGCCAGGACTGACGGCGCCGCCGTTCCCTCCCGTATTCCAGAACCGAAGGAAACCATCGATGGCAGCCGATCCCGCTACGATCGAGGCGATGCTGCGCGCAGCGCTCGCCCCCAGCCACCTGGCCGTGCGCGACGACAGCGCGCTGCACGCCGGACATGCCGGCGCCGCCTCTGGCGGCGGACATTACGACGTGACAATCGTCAGCGAGCGCTTTGCGGGTCACAACCGGGTTGCCCGACACCGCATGGTGTATGATGCGCTGCGCGGTCTGTTCCCCACGCAGATCCACGCCCTCGCCGTGACTGCGTTCACCGACCAGGAGTACCAGTCCCGCGCACGCGATTCTTCCAGCAACTCTCAGACCTGATTCCATGAAGACCACCGTCCTCTCGTTCAGCCTGGCGGCTGTGCTTGCTGCCGGCAGCCTGCCGGCCATCGCCCAGAATGCCGCCGTCGTGAATGGCAAGGCCATTCCGTCGGCAAAGCTGGACAAGTTGATCGCCGGCACCGGCCAGCCGGACAGCCCGGAGCTGCGCACGCGCGCCCGCAACATGCTGATCGACCGCGAACTGCTCGTGCAGGAAGCCAACAAGCGCGGCCTGACCCAGCGCGACGACGTGCAGGAGCAACTGGAACAGGCGCGCCTGAACGTGCTGGCCGGCGCGGTGTTCGAAGACTACGTCAAGACCCACGGCGCCAGCGACGCCGAGCTGCGCAAGCAATACGACAAGATCAAGTCGCAGTTCGGCAACGGCAAGGAATACCATGCCCGCCATATCCTGGTGGAGAAGGAAGCCGACGCCAAGGCCATCATCGCCAAGATCAAGGGCGGCGCCAAGTTCGAGGACCAGGCCAAGGCCGCGTCCAAGGACCCGGGCTCGGGCGCCAACGGAGGCGACCTGGACTGGGCCAACAGCAGCAGCTACGTGCCCGAGTTCTCGGCCGCCATGACCAGCCTGAAGAAGGGCCAGATGACCGACACCCCGGTCAAGACCCAGTTTGGCTGGCACATCATCGAGCTGGTCGACGTGCGCGACGCCAAGATCCCGTCGTTCGAAGAGGTCAAGCCGCAGCTGACACAGATGCTGATGGGCGACCAGAACTGGCAGCGTGAGCAGTTCCAGGCCATGATGAAGTCGCTGAAGGACAAGGCCAAGGTCCAGTAAGCCGCGGGCCGGCCGCCCCCCCGGTCCTGCAGCCATCAAGGATGCAGCGCGTGGAGACGACCGGCCGCTATTGGCAACTCTGGCATCTCTCGTCCCGGGGCATGTGCTATTGCGCACTGGCCTGGGCAACCCTGGACGGCGCCGCCCCCGGCTGGCGCCAGCTCCATCCCCACCTCCCCTTGCGGGACCGGTATTCCCCTGAAAAGACCTTGCATGCCGTGGTGGCCTACCGATTGGCCAGCGGCGCGCTCGTGGCTACGCGCGGCTATGAGGGCGCGCGGATGCTGACGTATGCGTGTGTGGTGTGGAGTTCGCGGGCGGGGGGTGTGACCGCCTGACTTCGTTGATGCTCCCGCCCTCACCCCAGCCCTCTCCCGCAAGCGGGAGAGGGAGCACGCAAGCGGCCTGTTGCAAAGCCCGAGGAATCTGACGCAGCCACCGGTTGGCTCCCCTCTCCCGCTTGCGGGAGAGGGGCGGGGGTGTGGGCGGGCGTATCGACGAAGTCACGGCCGTTGCAGGCCCCGGCTCGCCCTCCCCGTCTGCCCTCACCATACGCGAGCAGCGGGGCAAACCCTCAGCAGTTCGCGGCCTTGGCGCTGGATCTCACCCCACCCACTTGCGCGCATTGCGGAACATCCGCATCCACGGGCTGCCACCATCGGCAACCTGCTTCCACGCGTCCGGCGCCCAGCTCATGGTCGCGGCACGGAACACGCGCTCCGGATGCGGCATCAGCACGGTGAAGCGGCCGTCGACGGTGGTCACCGAGGTGATGCCGTCGGGCGAACCGTTCGGGTTGAGCGGATAGGTCTGCGTGACCGCGCCGTAGTTGTCGACAAAACGCAGCGCCACATGGGCCTGGTCGATATTGCCCTGCTGCGAGAAGTCGGCAAACCCTTCGCCGTGGGCGACCACGATGGGGATGCGGCTGCCTTCCATGCCGGCGAAGAAGATCGACGGCGACGACTGCACCTCGACCGTGACATAGCGCGCCTCGTACTGCTCAGACTGGTTGCGCGTGAACTTCGGCCAGGCGCCTGCGCCCGGGATGATCGGGGCCAGGTTGCTCATCATCTGGCAGCCGTTGCACACGCCCAGCGCGAAGGTGTCCTGGCGGTTGAAGAACGCCGCGAACTGTTCGGCCATCTGCGCGTTGAACAGGATGGTCTTGGCCCAGCCCTCGCCCGCGCCCAGCACGTCGCCGTAGCTGAAGCCGCCGCAGGCCACGAAGCCCTGGAAGTCGGCCAGGCTGGCGCGGCCGGCGATCAGGTCGCTCATGTGCACGTCGTGCGTATCGAAGCCGGCGCGGTCCATGCTGTATGCCATCTCGATCTGCGAGTTGACGCCCTGCTCGCGCAGGATCGCCACGCGCGGACGGGCGCCGGTGGCAATGAACGGCGCGGCGATGTCTTCGGCCGGATCGAAGGTCAGCACCGTGCTGATGCCCGGGTCGGCGGCGTCCAACAGGCGGTCATATTCGCTGTCGGCGCAGGCCGGGTTGTCGCGCAGGCGCGCGATGCGCCAGCTGACTTCGCTCCAGTTGCGCTGCAGGTCCGTACGCGACGCGCCGAACACCTTCTTGGCGTCACGGTAGATCTCGACCTGGTCGGTGGTGTTGGGCTTGCCGACCACATGGCTGCACGCCGACAGCCCGGCTTCGCGCAGCACCGCGAACACGGCGTCGCGGTCTTCCATGCGCACCTGCACCACCGCGCCCAGCTCTTCCGAGAACAGCGCGCGCAGGGTCTGGTCGTTGCGGCGTTCGGCGATCTGCTGGGCCCAGTTCTTGGCGTCGCCGTAGTCCTGCTCCTGCTGCGGATCGAGCGCCAGCATGTCGACGTTGAGCGAGATGCCGCAATGGCCGGCAAAGGCCATTTCCGCCAGCGCCGCCATGAAGCCGCCGTCGGAGCGGTCGTGGTAGGCCAGCAGCTTGCCCTCGCGGTTCAGGCGCTGGATCACGTTGAAGAAGTTCTTCAGGTCCTCGGCGTTGTCGACGTCCGGCGCGCTGTCGCCGACCTGCTGCGTCACCTGCGCCAGGATGCTGCCGCCCATGCGGTGCTTGCCGCGGCCCAGGTCGACGGCGATCAGCACGGTGTCGCCGGCGTCGGTGCGCAGCTGCGGCGTCAGCGTGCGGTTGACGTCGTCCACCGCGGCAAAGGCCGAGATGATCAGCGACACCGGCGCGACCACTTCCTTGTCGACGCCGTCGTCCTGCCACTTGGTGCGCATCGACAGCGAATCCTTGCCGACCGGGATGCTGATGCCCAGCGCCGGGCACAGCTCCATGCCGACCGCGTGCACGGTGTCATACAGCTTCGCGTCCTCGCCTTCGACGCCGCAGGCCGCCATCCAGTTGGCCGACAGCTTGACCTTGCCCAGGTCCTTGACCGGCGCGGCGGCCAGGTTGGTCAGCGCCTCGCCGATCGCCATGCGGCCCGAGGCCGGTGCGTCGATCACGGCCAGCGGCGTGCGCTCGCCCATGGTCATGGCCTCGCCGGCCTTGCCCTGGTAGTCCAGCGTGGTCACGGCCACGTCGGCCACCGGCACCTGCCACGGGCCGACCATCTGGTCGCGCGCGTTCATGCCGCCCACGGTCCGGTCGCCGATGCTGATCAGGAACGACTTGCTGGCCACGGTCGGGTGGCGCAGCACGTCGCGCACCGCCTGCTCCAGGCTGATGCCGGTCACGTCCACGGCCGGCAGCGGCTGCTCGACGCGCTTGACGTCGCGGTGCATGCGCGGCGGCTTGCCGAGCAGCACGTCCATCGGCATGTTGACCGCGTAGTGTTCCTTGAGCGCGGCGTCGACACTGGCGTCGACCAGCTGCAGCTGCTTTTCCTCGGTGGCGATGCCAACCACGGCGAACGGCGAACGCTCGCGCTCGCACATGGCCTGGAACTGCGGGAAGCTATCCGGCGCGATCGCCAGCACATAGCGCTCCTGCGACTCGTTGCACCAGATCTCCGCCGGCGACAGGCCGGACTCTTCCAGGTGCACCTGGCGCAGGTCGAAGCGCGCGCCGCGGTCGGCGCCGTCCACCAGTTCCGGGAACGCGTTGGAGATGCCGCCCGCGCCGACGTCGTGGATCGACAGGATCGGGTTGGCGTCGCCGAGCTGCCAGCAGGCGTTGATCACTTCCTGCGCGCGGCGCTCCATTTCGGGGTTGCCGCGCTGGACCGAATCGAAGTCCAGGTCGGCGGTATTGGTGCCGGTTGCCATCGAGCTGGCGGCGCCGCCGCCCATGCCGATGCGCATGCCCGGGCCGCCCAGCTGGATCAGCAGCGTGCCGGCCGGCAGCGGGTTCTTGTGCGTGTGCGCGGCGTCGATATTGCCGATGCCGCCGGCGATCATGATCGGCTTGTGGTAGCCGCGCACGGTGCCGCCGACGTTCTGCTCGTAGACGCGGAAGTAGCCGCCCAGGTTGGCGCGGCCGAATTCATTGTTGAACGCGGCGCCGCCGAGCGGGCCGTCGATCATGATCTGCAGCGGCGAGGCGATGCGGTCCGGCTTGCCGGTCACGCCGGGCTTGTCGTCGGGGTTGCGGTGCGCCACCGGCTGGGCGGCGTCGCGGTCGTTTTCCCAGGACTCCACGGCATCCGGCAGCATCAGGTTTGACACCGTGAAACCGGTCAGGCCGGCCTTGGGCTTGGCGCCGCGGCCGGTCGCGCCTTCGTCGCGGATTTCACCGCCGGCGCCGGTCGAAGCGCCCGGGAACGGCGAGATCGCGGTCGGGTGGTTGTGCGTCTCCACCTTCATCAGCGTGTGCGTCAGCGCTTCGTGGCGGCCGTACTTGTGGTCGTCGCCGCGCGGGAACCAGCGCTCGGCGACGTCGCCTTCCATCACCGCCGAGTTGTCCGAGTAGGCCACGATCGAGCCCTGCGGATTGAGCTGGTGCGTATTGCGGATCATCGCGAACAGCGACTTGTCCTGCTGCACGCCGTCAATGGTCCAGGTGGCGTTGAAGATCTTGTGGCGGCAATGCTCGCTGTTGGCCTGTGCGAACATCATCAGCTCGACGTCGGTCGGGTTGCGCTCCAGCTTGCGGTAGGCGTCGACCAGGTAGTCGATCTCGTCCTCGGACAGCGCCAGCCCCATCTCGACGTTGGCGGCGGCCAGCGCGCTGCGGCCGGCGGCGATGTCGATGAAGCGCAGCGGCTTGGCCGGCAGTTCCTGGAACAGGCCGGCGGCATCGTCGCGCGACGCGACCACGGTCTCGGTCATGCGGTCGAACAGGTGCGCGGCGACGGCGGCGCGGGTGTCCGCGTCCAGCGACTTGCGGCCGCGCAGCAGGCCCTTCTTGCAGACCACGGTGATCTCGATGCCGCGCTCGATGCGGTGGATATGGGTCAGGCCGCAGTTGTGGGCGATGTCGGTGGCCTTGCTGGCCCACGGCGAGATCGTGCCGAAGCGCGGGATCACCACGAAGCGGTCGCCCTCGGGCTGCTCGGCGAATGGTGCGCCATAGGTCAGCAGCGCCGCCACGCGCGACTGGTCGTCGGCCGACAGCGGCGTCTGCGCATCGACGAAATGCAGGAACTGGCCGTGCACCGACTCGATATCGGCGTCGATTTGCCGGAGAGCGGTGAGCAGGCGTTGCTGACGGAAGGCGGAAAGCGCCAAAGCGCCGGGGAAGCACGAGAAATGCGCCATGATCGTAGCGGTCGGGAGGCGGTGAGGTAGGGGGCTGCTGCTTGCTCGGCACCGCTGCATGGGGTGCCGGCTGGCGGGAAACCGCTATTGTACCTTGCCGGCCCCCGTTTTTTGCACTGCGGCATTGCGGCCGCGCTGTGTCAGGCAAGATCGTGATAACGCTTATGCATCACTTGGGCCCGCTTACAGGATCAGAGTGACGTCGCCGAGCGCGCGGCCTGCTCGTACAGCCCGGTCAGCACGCGCATCAGCCGGGCCAGTTCGCCGATCTCGGCATTCTCTTCACTGCCCGCGGTGAAATTGCTGGTCAGGCATTGCTCGCGGATCTCGCGATAACGCGCACACGCCTCGGCGCCAGCCTCGGTGGTCGAATAGGTAGCCTCCTTGCCCACCCGTTCGCCGCTCACCAGCCCCAGCCCCTGCAGCTTCTTCAGCGCATAGGTAACCAGGTGCGTGTCTTCCACGTTGAGCACGAAGCAGATGTCGGCCAGCCGCTTGGAGCGGCCACGGTGGTTGACATGGTGCAGCACCAGCACATCCAGGAAGGTCAGGTCGCGCACGCCGGCCGCGCCCATGCAACGCACCACCCAGCGGCTGTAGGCGTTGTAGGCGGTATTCAGGCCGAACTCGAATTCCGACAACTCGGGGCTGCGCACCGACACCAGATGCGACGACGACACGATATTCGCGCCGGCGGCGCGCGACAGTGCCGGAGCGGGCCTGCCGGCTGGGGCATCGGCGGCCGCGATGGCGGGCGCGCTTTCGGCTGGCTTGCGTGACATGCGGAGATTCCTTTCGATGGGGCGCGTTGACGGGGGCAAATTTCGCGGGACCGTCCCCGCGGCCACCGCCTTTGGGCTGACAGTTTATCGGCGAATTACCAGGAATAAAACGACATTTCGCGCACCGGCCCACCGGCGTGGCGGTCGGTTCAATCACGCGGCGTGACCAGCCCTCGCGCATCGCGGGAAGCGCTATACTGTATATCCATACAGTACCGATCCGAGCCCCCCATGTCGCCCGAACCTGCAAACTGCCCCCTCTGCGGCGCTGCCGCCGAGCGCACGCGCGCCGCACCGCACGGCTATCTCTACCTTTGCCCCGGTTGCGGCCCCTTCCACATCAGCCGCAGTGCCCTGGCTTGCCGACAGGACATTCCGGCGTCAGCGAGGCACGATGTCCGGCTCTTGCGCGCCTATGGCCACCAGCCCCGCATCGAGACCTGTCGGGACGGCGTGCGCGTCGTGCCGGGGCGGAGCTGAGCATGGGCAACAGCAAACGGGCCGCGGCCTGTCACCTGCCGGCTTCGGTCCCAGCCACGTACCCGGCGCCGGGGGCAAACGGCATACTGGCGCAAGTGCAAGGGCACCATGTCGCCGCCGCGCTGCAGACCCTGCCGCGCGCCACGGCGGACGCGCCCAATCATCATGAGGTCCTGGTAGAAGCCGGCCATCTCGGCACGGTCCGCCTCTTTATCGTGAAGAAGCTCGCCCGCCATAACCGGCACAGCCACTACTACTGGTCGGCCTATCGCGCCGAGCCTGCCTGAAGCAAGGCCGGCACCGCATCCGGATGGCCTGCAAGCGCGAATCATTCGCGTTACGCCGATTGACTATGGCTGGGCACTGGAGTCCGGAAGCCCGATGCAGCCACGACGGTTCGCGGCGCCCGAGGCGGCGATCTCCACCGAGATCGGCGCAGGCCGAACGCGTAAAACGGCGAACTGCACAGCCATCGCCATGTTGGTGGCGTGCGGCCGCGGGCAGCCCCGAGGGACCGCCGGCTTGATATCGCAATGTTGATCGATCAGGGAGCGCGCCTGCAAACAGCGTAAGATGGCTGCGGCCAACCTGCATCGATGGTTCGCTCATCCCGCCGGAGCAGACATGCGACTTGCTGATTTCATCTTGCGCGACATGGCGCGCATCGTGACGGAATGGGAGGCGTTTGCCGCCACCCTGATGCCTGCCGCACGACACCTGGATGCCCTTGCCCTGCGCGATCATGCGCAGCAGATCCTGTCGGCCGTGGCCAAGGACCTGTCGACCCCGCAAACCCGCGACGCCCAGCGGGAAAAGTCGATTGGCCGGGCTCCGCGCCTGGCCGATGCACCGGAAACCGCGGCCCAGACCCACGCGCTGCTGCGCGCCCGCCACGGCTTCAACATCAACCAGATGGTCGCCGAGTACCGCGCCCTGCGCGCCAGCGTGCTGCGCCTGTGGATCGATGCCTGCCAGCCGGACCCGCCGGATGTCGACGACATGATCCGTTTCAACGAGGCTGTCGACCAGGCCGTCGCGGAATCGGTGGGCTTCTTCGATACCCAGGCCGAGCAGGCGCGCAACCTGCTGCTCGGCATGCTGGGGCACGACATGCGCAGTCCGCTGCAGACCATCCAGACCACCGCCCGCTTCCTGGCAGCGCTGAATGCCGGCGAGAAAGTTTCGGAAGCCGCCACCCGGCTCATCCGCAGCGGCGCCCGCATGAATGCGCTGCTCGACGACCTGTGCGATTTCAACCGGACCAAGCTCGGCCTGGGTATCAACATCACGCCAGCCGGCATCGACCTGGCGCTGGTGTTTGGCGATGCCGTCGACCAACTGCGCGCCGCCCACCCGGCCCACCGCATCGAGCTGAATGTCAGCGGCGACTTGCGCGGCGTCTGGGACGGCTTGCGCCTGCAGCAGCTGCTTTCCAACCTGGTGACCAATGCGGTCACGTACGGCGCGGCGGACGCGCCGGTCCGCGTGGTCCTGACGGGCCAGGATGCGGAAGTGCGTATCGCGGTCTGGAACAGCGGCCCGCCCATTGATCCACAGACATTGGCCCAGATTTTCGATCCGCTCAAGCGCGGCCCGGATCCGCACCACAAGAACGCCCCCGGACTGGGGCTCGGGCTGTATATCGCGAGCGAAATCGCCAGGGCCCACCAGGGATCGATCGAGGCTCGCTCCGATCCGGCCGGCACGGTGTTCGAGGTACGCCTGCCGCGCCAGCCCTAGGCGTTCCCCGCTCGGCGGTGCCGTAGATACCAGCGGCCTGCGCGCCATCCCATAGAGGCCATCCCTATCTGTCACCTTGCGGGGCTTCTTGCTACCCTTGAGGTTCCCGCGCCGCCCCGGCGGCCCGGCAGGCCGGGTCGGTGGCGTTGCCCGGCCCGCCCGCGCCCGCCGAGCGCTGACCCGCACCTGTTTGCAGACCCCATGCCATTGATGCTTCCCGACCTCGATACCTTGAACCGCCGCCTGCGCGACGGCGCCACCAGCCGCACGCAGATCATCGAGCAGGCCGCGGCCCGGGCGGCCACGCCGGCCGCCGAGGCCGTGTTCCTGCACAGCACCTTTGACGCAGCCGCGCAGGTGGCGCGCGCGGCCGATGCCGCCAGCCGCGCCGGCAAGGCGCTGCATCCGCTGGCGGGGCTGCCGGTCTCGGTCAAGGACCTGTATGACGTGGCGGGCGAGGTCACGCGTGCCGCCTCGCTGGTGCGCGCCGATGCCGCGCCGGCCGCCGCCGACGCGCCGGTGGTGGCGCGGCTGCGCGCGGCCGGCGCAGCCCTGGTCGGGCGCACCAACATGACGGAATTCGCGTTCTCGGGCGTGGGCATCAATCCCCATTACGGCACGCCCGTCAATCCGGCCGGCGCCGATGGCGCCGCGCGCATCCCGGGCGGATCGTCGTCGGGCGCCGCGGTATCGGTGGCGCTGGGGCTGGCGGTCGCCGCGCTGGGCAGCGACACCGGCGGCTCGATCCGCATCCCGGCCGCGCTGTGCGGCATCACCGGCTTCAAGCCCACCGCGCGGCGCGTGCCGCTGGCCGGGGCGTTCCCGCTGTCGTACACGCTCGACACCGCCTGCGCCATGGCGCGCACGGTCAGCGACTGCATCGCGGTGGACAGCGTGATCGCCGACAGCGCCCTGCTGCCGCGCGTGACCGACCCCGCCGCCACGCGGCTGGCGATACCGCGCCAGCTGCTGCTGGACGATCTCGATCCGGTGGTGGCGCGCGCCTTCGACCGCGCCCTGGGCCGGCTGTCGGCCGCCGGCGTGCGGCTGGAGCATGTCGACCTGCCCGAACTCGGCGAACTGGCCGCACTGAACGCGCACGGCGGCTTCAGCGCGGCCGAGGCCTACGCCATCCACCGCCACGTGCTGGCGGCCCGCCGCGACCGCTACGATGCGCGCGTGGCATCGCGCATCGACCGCGGCGCGGGTATCAGCGCCGCCGACTATATCGACCTGGGCCGCGCGCGGCTGGACTGGATTACCCGCATGGAAGCGCGGCTGGCCGGCTTCGACGCGGTGGTCTGCCCGACCGTGCCGATGGTGGCGCCCGAGATCGCGCCGCTGCGCACCGATGACGCGGAGTTCTTCCGCGTCAATGCCCTGCTGTTGCGCAACACCTCCGCCTTCAATTTCTTCGACGGCTGCTCGGTGTCGATGCCCTGCCACGCGCCGGACGAGCTGCCGGTGGGACTGATGCTGTCGCACGGGCCGATGCGCGACGCCGGCCTGCTCGGCACGGCCCTTGCTTTGGAACGCATCGTGCAGCCGTCACCGCGCGACGACTGAGCCCGCCGCCGCGCCGTTGATCTTGCACCATGCGCGCCCGGGGCACCGGGCATGCGCGTGGTACCAGGTAGTACGCAACCCGCTGTACAACCGCGCCCCTGCGCGCACACCAGGAGAGATCGAAAGATGCGAGTCAAGGCAATGATCGCGGCCGCGCTGATGCTGGCCGCCGCGGCGGCACAGGCGGACACCAAGTGGGACCTGCCCACCGGCTACCCCGTAGCCAACCTGCACACCGAGAACCTGCAGCAGTTCGCCAGCGACGTGGACAAGGCCACCGGCGGCAAGCTCAAGATCGTGCTGCACCCCAACGGGTCGCTGCTCAAGGCCAACGAGATCAAGCGCGGCGTGCAGACCGGCCAGGTGCAGATGGGCGAGATCCTGATGTCGCTGCTGGCCAACGAGAACCCGGTGTTCGGCGTCGACGCGGTGCCGTTCCTGGCCACCAGCTATGCCGATGCCTACAAGCTGTGGCACGCATCGCGCCCGGTCACGGAGAAAATACTCGACAAGCAGGGCCTGAAGCTGCTGTACGCCGTGGCGTGGCCGCCGCAAGGCATCTACGCCAACAAGCCGATCAATTCGGCCGCGGACATGAAGGGCCTGAAGTGGCGCGCCTACAATCCCGCCACCTCGCGCATCGCCGAACTGGTCGGCGCGCAGCCGGTCACGATCCAGGCCGCCGACCTGGCGCAGGCGCTGGCCACCGGCACCGTCAACTCCTTCATGTCGTCGGGCGCAACCGGCGTCGACACCAAGGTGTGGGAGAGCGTGAAGTACTTCTATGCCGTCGATGCCTGGCTGCCCAAGAACATGCTGGTGGTCAGCAAGAAGGCCTTCGCGGCGCTCGACAAGCCCACCCAGGACGCGCTGCTCAAGGCCGTCGCCGACGCCGAGAAGCGGGGCTGGCAGGTGTCTGAGCAGAAGACCCGGGAATACCTGGCCACGCTGGCGAAGAACGGCATGACGGTGCAGCCGCCCTCGCCGCAGCTCAAGGCCGACATGCAGAAGGTCGGCCAGACCATGGTGGACGACTGGGCCAAGAGCGCGGGCGCCGACGGCAAGGCCATCCTCGACGCGTACCGCAAGTAAACCCGCGGGCCCGCGTCCACCGATCTCGAGCGCCCTGCATCGCGGCCGCGCCGGCTGCCATGCGGGGAGGCCATCCTTCCCTTGCCGCCCATCATGCCCACTGCCCCCTCCTCCAAGCGCTGGCTCGACCGCCTGCTGGACCTGTTCGCCACGCTCGGCGCGCTATGCATCCTTGCCGTCTGCGTGATCATGATCCTGATGTCGCTGTCGCGTGAAACCTCGGTGATCTTCAAGGGCGGCGACGACATCGTCGCCTGGCTGTGCGCCGCCTCCGCGTTCCTGGTGCTCGGCCAGACCTTCCAGCACGGCGGCATCGTGCGCGTGGAGATGCTGCTGGAAGCTGTCGGCCCGCGCCGGCGCTGGGTGCTGGAGCTGGTCTCGCTGACCATCTGCCTGGTGTTCGCCGCGTACGCGGCCTGGGCGCTGGGCACCTTTGCATGGCAGAGCTGGGACATCGGCGATGTCTCGCAGGGCCAGCTCGTGATCCCGCTGTGGATGCCGCAGAGCTTCGCCGTGCTGGGCTGCGTGGGCTTCCTGCTGGCGGTGGCCGACGAATGGCTGCGCGTGGTGCGGCGGCAGAAGCCGCGCTACCAGCTGGCCCAGGAAGCCAAGCTGGCCGCCGGCGATTTCGGGGAGACGGTCTGATGAGCACCGTCGTCGTTGCACTGATCCTGCTGCTGGTGCTAATCGTCTTCCTCGCGCTCGGCGCGTGGATTCCGGTGGCCATCGCGGTCACGTCGTGGGTCGGGCTGGTGGTGTTCTCCGACCGCGAGGCCCTGGTCAGCCTGGCCAATGCGTGGTGGTCGTCAAGCGCGTCGTACACGCTGGCCTCGCTGCCGCTGTTCGTCTGGATGGGCGAGATCCTGTTCCGCACCAAGCTGTCGGAGCAGATGTTCAACGGGCTCTCGCCATGGCTGAGCTGGCTGCCCGGGCGGCTGATGCACGTCAATATCCTGGGCTGCGGCATCTTCGGCTCGGTGTCGGGCTCGTCGGCGGCCACCTGCGCCACCATCGCCAAGTCGGCCCTGCCCGAACTGACGCGGCGCGGCTACGACGAGCGCATCACGCTGGGCTCGCTGTCGTGCGCCGGCACGCTCGGCATCCTGATCCCGCCGTCGATCACGATGGTGGTGTACGCGGTCTCGGCGGACGTGTCGATCATCCGCGTATTCCTGGCGGGCTTTCTCCCGGGGCTGCTGCTGATGCTGCTGTTCTCCGGCTACATCGTGGTCTGGGCGCTGGCCAACCCGGACAAGACCCCGGCCTCGGAGCACTTTAACTGGCGCGCCCGGCTGGCGTCGATCCGGCAGCTTTTGCCGTGCATCGTGCTGATCGCCTTCATTACCTGGATCATGGTGACCGGCTACTCCACCGCGACAGAGGCGGCCGCCTATGGCGTGGTGGCCTCGCTGGCGCTGGCTTGGGCCGGCGGCTCGCTCACGCGCGCGGCGTTCTGGGACAGCCTGATGTCGGCCACGCGTCTGACCGCGATGATCATGTTCGTGCTGGGCGCCACCTCGTTCCTGTCGGTGACCATGAGCTTTACCGGCATCCCGCGCGCGCTGGCCGAATGGGTGGCGGCGCTGCAGCTGTCGCCGTGGGCGCTGATCGCGGTGCTGACGGTGATCTACATCGTGCTGGGCACGGCGCTGGACGGCATCTCGATGATTGCGCTAACCACCGCCACGGTGCTGCCGATGGTGCAGGCGGCCGGCTTCGACCTGGTCTGGTTCGGCATTTTCATCGTACTGCTGGTGGAGATTGCCGAGGTGACGCCGCCCGTGGGCTTCAACCTGTTCGTGCTGCAGAGCATGACCGGCAAGGACAGCAATTACATCGCGCGGGTCTCGCTGCCCTTCTTCATGATGATGGTGGTGGCGATCGCCATCGTGACGATCTGGCCGGAGGTGGTGACATGGCTGCCGGACATGGTCATGCAGCAGGAAGTCAAATAGCATGGACAGGCACCGCAACGGGCTCGCACGGAGGTTCCCAGACCGATGCATGTGATCGTCATCGGCGCCGGCGCGATCGGCGTCAGTTCCGCCTGGTACCTGCGGCAGGCAGGTTTCGACGTGACCGTGCTCGAGCGCCGCGGCGCGCCGGCGCAGGAAGCCAGCTTCGGCAATGCCGGCGTGATCGCGCCTGGCTATGTCACGCCATGGGCCGCGCCGGGCATGCCCGGCAAGATCCTGCGCACGCTCTTTGCGCGCGAAGCACCGGTGCTGTTCCGCCCTGCCGCCGATCCGGCCATGTGGCGCTGGATCGCGCGCTGGCTGCGCGAATGCCGGCTGGAGCGCTACCGCGCCAACAAGCTGCGCATGCAGCGGCTGGCGTTCTACAGCCGCGCTTGCCTGCACCAGCTGCGCAGCGAACTGGAGATCGACTACGAGCAGTCGCAAGGCTACCTGCAGCTGTTCCGCACCGCGCGCGACCTGGACCTGGCCGCGCCCGCCGTCGCCCTGCTGCGCGAGAACAACGTGCCGCACCGGCTGGTCAGCGCGCAGGAATGCCGCCAAATCGAACCGGGCCTGGCCGCCGGCACGCCGCTGGCCGGCGGGCTGCATCTGCCCGAAGACGAATCCGGCAACTGCCCGATGTTCGTGCGCGCGCTGCACCGGCATGCCGAGGCCGCGGGCGTGTCGTTCCGCTTCGAAACCCCGGTGACGCGCATCCGCCCGGGCCAGGCCGGCAAGCTGGAGATCGAACTGTCACGCGCCGGCGGCCAGGGTGCCGCGCCGGTGCTGCGTGCCGACCGCGTGCTGGTCGCCGCCGGCGCCGACAGCGCCGCGCTGTTGCGCCCGCTGGGCCTGCGCGTGCCGCTGTATCCGGTCAAAGGCTATTCGGTGACGGTGATGATCCGCGACGAACTGCAGGCACCGCTGGGGGCGCTGATGGATGAGTCGTACAAGGTCGCGATGACGCGCATGGGCAACCGGCTGCGCGTGGCCGGCACGGCGGAACTGGGCTCGCGCCGGCTCGACCTGCGCCCCGCCGCGCTGCACACGCTGGTCAAGGTCGCGCGCGACTGGTTCCCGGTGGCCGGCAACTACCAGGAGGCCACGCAATGGGCCGGCGCGCGGCCGATGCTGCCCGACGGCCCGCCGCTGATCGGCCCCACCGCGGTGCCCGGGCTGTTCCTGAACCTGGGCCATGGCTCGACGGGCTGGGCGATGAGCTGCGGATCAGGCAAGATTGCGGCTGACCAGATCGCCGCCAGCGCTGGTGCTTGCGCCGGCCGCTGCGGTCCCGGCATCGACATGGAAGGCCTGCTGCCGGATCGCTATGGGCTGGGGCCGGCCAGATAAGTCCGACCTGAAAGCCCGAGCTGAAAACCCGACATGACCTCCTCTGCCGCCGCAGTCATCACGCCCGCTGACCAAGGGGAAGGCTGGCATGCCCTGGACGCAGCCGCACCGGACCCGGTGCCGCTCTACGACGTGGCCGCGATCCGCCGCATCGAACACGCCGCGCTGGCACAGCTGCCGGCCTTCGCGCTGATGTCGCGCGCCGGCGCGACGGCCGCGCGCTGGCTTGCCTGCCACGCGCCCGAGGGCGCGCTGCTGTTCCTGGCGGGGCCCGGCAATAACGGCGGCGATGCGCTGGTCGCCGCCACGCATCTGCACCGCGCCGGCCGTGCGGTGCAGGTATGGCTGGCCGCGGATCCGCAGCGCCTGCCCGTCGATGCTGCCACCGCGTGGCAGCAGGCGCAGGCCGCGGGCGTGCCGTCGAGCGTGATGGCGCAGGTGGATACCTCGCATGACCTGCCCTGGCCCGCCGGCACCGCCGCGGTCATCGACGGCCTGCTGGGCATCGGGCTGAGCCGCCCCGCCGACGGCACCATGGCGTGGTGGATCGCGCAACTCAACCGTGGCGCGCTGCCGGTGTACGCGCTGGATATTCCCAGCGGCCTGTCCGCCGATACCGGCGCGGGCGCACCGGCCGTGCGCGCGCGCCGCACGCTGACCTTCATTGCCGGAAAACCCGGCCTGCTCACGCTGGACGGGCGCGATTGCGCCGGCGAAATCGACATCGCGCCGATCGGCCTCGACTATCCCCCGCACGACACGCCCCGAGGCCTGGTGAACGGCCCCGCATTGTTCAGTACCGCGCTGCCGCGCCGCCACCACGCCAGCAACAAGGGCACGCATGGCGCGCTCGCCGTCATCGGCGGTAACCTCGGCATGACAGGCGCGCCGCTGCTCGGCGCCCGCGCCGCGCAATGGCTGGGCGCGGGCAAGGTGCATATCGGCTTCCTGGCGCAGCCGGCGCCGCTGCTCGATCCGCTGCATCCGGAACTGATGCTGCATGCGGTCGACGCGCTGGCGCTGGCGTCGATGTCGGCGCTGGTGATCGGGCCGGGGATGGGCACCGATGCCGGCGCGCGCCAGCAGTTGGCGCGGCTGCTGCAGGCCGCGCCGCTGCCGCTGGTGCTGGACGCCGATGCCCTGAACCTGCTGGCGTCCGAGCCGGCGCTGGCGGGCGCGCTGGCCGCCCGCGGCGCGGCCACCGTGATGACGCCGCACCCGCTCGAAGCCGCGCGCCTGATGGGCGTGCCGGTGGCCGAGATCCAGCGCGACCGGCTTGCCGCCGCCGCCGCGCTGGCGGCCCAATGGCAGGCCGTGGTGGTGCTGAAGGGATCGGGCAGCGTGATCGCCGCGCCCGATGGCAGCCCGTGGACGCTGAACCCCACCGGCAACGCCGCCCTGGCCAGCGCCGGCACCGGAGACGTGCTGGCCGGCATGCTGGGCGCGCTGCTGGCGCAAGGCATGGCGCCGCTGGCCGCGGCGCAGGCGGCCGTGTGGATCCACGGCCGTGCCGCCGATGTGCTGGTCGCCGAGGGCACCGGCCCGGCCGGCGTCACCGCCAGCGAACTGTATGCGCCGGCACGCGCCGTATTCAACCAGTTGCTGAGCACTGCCTGCCCGTGACGCGCCGGCGCCCGCCGTGCTGGGCGCACATGCCGTCAGACAACGACCGATACTCGCGCGGCGCCGCGGCTGCTATGTTGCAAGTGGTAACGATATGACGCCACCGCGAGCCTCGGTGCCGCCAGGCCCCGGGGATATACTTACCGCTCCGTCTTGCAAGCCGGCAACGCTACGCGGCTCGCGCCCCGCAACCTCGCTAGTCTGCACGCCAGTCCCGCATGCCCACTGACCTTCACGCCTGGAACGCCCTGCTGCGGCACCATGACACGCTTCGCGACGCCACCATGCGCGAGTGGTTCGATCGCGAAGGCGCGCAGCGCGTCGCGCAATGCTCGCTGGAGGCCGCCGGCCTCTATCTGGATTACTCGAAGAACCGCATCACGGCGCAGACCATGCGCCTGCTGATGCAGCTGGCGGCCGAAGCCGGCGTCACCCGGCGCCGCGACGCGATGTTCGCGGGCGAGCATATCAACACCACCGAAGACCGCGCGGCCCTGCACGTGGCCTTGCGCGCCGACGCCGGCGCCGGCTACAAGGTCGACGGCGAAGCGGTCGTGCCGGCCATCCAGCAGGTGCTGGCGCGCATGCGCGACTTTTCCGCACGCGTGCGCAGCGGCGCCTGGAAAGGCGCGACCGGCGAGCGCATCACCGATGTCATCAACATCGGCATCGGCGGCTCCGACCTGGGGCCGCGCATGGTGTGCCGGGCGCTGTCGCACCTGGCCGACGGGGATGGCAACGCCGCGCCGCGCCTGCACTTCGTCTCCAACGTCGACGGCACCGACCTGGCCGAGACCCTGGTGCGCCTGGATCCGCAGCGGACCCTGGTGATCGTCTGCTCCAAGACCTTCACCACGCTGGAAACCATGGCCAACGCGCGCAGCGCGCGCGCCTGGTTCGTCGCCAGCGGCGTGGCCGAGCAGGACCTCGCCAAGCATTTCGTCGCGGTCTCGACCAATACCGAGGCGGTGCGCGAGTTCGGCATCGACCCGGCCAATATGTTCGAGTTCTGGGACTGGATCGGCGGACGTTTTTCGCTGTGGTCTGCGGTCGGCCTGTCGATCACGCTGGCGGTGGGCTTCGACGCCTTTGCCGACCTGCTGGCCGGCGGCCGCGCGATGGACGAACATTTCCGCAGCGCGCCGCTGGAGCGCAACATGCCGGTGATCCTCGGCATGCTGGGCATCTGGTACCGCAACTTCTGGAACCTGCCCACCAGCTGCATGGCGCCCTACTCCACCTCGCTGGAGCTGTTTCCCGCGTTCCTGCAGCAACTGGAGATGGAAAGCAACGGCAAGTCCGTGCAGCTCGACGGGCAAGGCGTCCGCACGCATACCTCGCCGGTGGTGTGGGGCACGGCCGGCACCAACGGCCAGCACGCCTATTTCCAGCAGATCCACCAGGGTTCACAGGTCGTGCCGGTGGACTTCGTCGCGCCGCTGGTGCCGCCGCGCCGCCTGCCGGGCCATCACGCCAAGCTGCTGGCCAATTGCTTCGCGCAGGCCGAGGCGCTGATGCGCGGGCGCAGCGCCGACGAGCTGCGTGCCGGCGGGATGAAGGATGAGGTGCGCATCGCGCATATGGTGTTCGACGGCAACCGTCCCAGCAATACGCTGCTGATGGAGGATCTGACGCCGCAGGTGCTGGGCGCGCTGATTGCGCTGTATGAGCACCGCACCTTCGTGCAGGGCGTGGTGTGGCGCATCAACTCGTTCGACCAGTGGGGCGTGGAGCTGGGCAAGATCCTGGCCCGGCCGATCGAGGCCGAACTGGCCGGCACGGCCACCGGCCAGCACGATGCCTCCACCGCCGCGCTGATTGCGCGCGCCCGCGCGGTGCTGAAGGCGGACGCGGCCAGCTAGCCGCTAGACCTCGGCGCCAATCCATTCGTCGCTGGCCACGCGGCCGGCGTCGATGGTCAGCACGCGTCCGCAGCGCGACGCCACCGAGCGATCGTGCGTGACCAGCACCAGCGTCGAGCCCGCGTCGCGGTTAAGCTCGAACATCAGCGCGATCACCGCTTCACCGGTGGCGGTATCGAGGCTGCCGGTCGGTTCGTCGGCAAACAGGATGTCCGGGCGCGCCACGAAGGCCCGCGCCAGCGCCACGCGCTGCTGCTCGCCGCCCGACAGCGTGCGCGGGTAGTGGCCCAGGCGCGCGCCCAGGCCCACGCGCTGCAGCATGTCGAAGGCGCGCTCGCGCACCTGCGCGGTTTCGCCGCGCAGCTCCAGCGGCAGCATCACGTTCTCCAGCGCGGTCAGGTGGCCCACTAGCTGGAACGACTGGAACACGAAGCCGACATGGCGGCCGCGCACCGCGGCGCGCTGGTCCTCGTCCAGCGCGAACAGGTCCTGCCCCTGCAGCCGCACCGTGCCGGTGCTGGGCAGATCCAGCCCGGCCAGCAGCCCCAGCAGCGTCGACTTGCCCGATCCGGACGCCCCCACGATGGCGAGCGTTTCGCCCGGCGTGACGGAAAAGGTCACGTCGTGCAAAATCGTCAGCGAACCGGTCGTGTCGGCCACGGTCTTTCCGAGGGATTCGACTGCAAGAATGGAAGAAGACATGGATATAGGGATCCGAGGGAAAAGGCGCAGGCTGCTGCTGGCAGCCGGCATGGCGCTGGCGATTTCGGCCGCGGGGCAAGCCCAGACCCCGGCAAAAAGTGCGACCCGTGCCACCGCGCCAGCCAGTGCCGCCCCCGCGCTGCTGGTGCTGGGCGACAGCCTGTCGGCCGAATACGGCATCGCGCGCGGCGCGGGCTGGGTCACGCTGCTGCAGGACCGGCTGCGGCAGGAGCGCTTCGATTATAGCGTTGTCAATGCCAGCATCAGCGGCGAGACCACCATCGGCGGCAAGACCCGCCTGCCCGACCTGCTGTCGCGCCACCGGCCCGCCATCGTGGTGATCGAGCTGGGTGCCAACGACGCGCTGCGCGGCTTGCCGCTGCAGACCACCGAAGCCAACCTGCGCAACCTGGTCACCACGGCACAGAAGGCCGGCGCAAGCGTCTTGCTGATCGGCATGCGCATCCCGCCCAACTACGGGCAGGACTACACCGAGAAGTTCGTCACGCTGTACCCAAGGCTGGCGGGCGAATACAAGGTGCGGCTGGTGCCCTTCTTCCTCGACCAGGTGATCGCGCGGCAGGACTGGTTCCAGCCCGACCGCATTCATCCCACCGCCGCGGCACAGCCGGCCTTGCTCGATACGGTGTGGCCGCAGCTCAAGCCATTGCTGAAGCGCGGCGCCGCGAAGGGATCATAAAAAACCCCTGCCGCGTGGCAGGGGGTTTTTGTCCAGCGTCGCCGGCGGCGCCGCGCTGGCGGATATCACTCGGCGCCTTGCCCCTGCGTCGCGCCCGCCGGCGCCAGCATCTTGACCTTGGAACGGGCCTTCAGGCTTTCGTAGAAGGCCTGCAGGTCGGTCTGGCCGGCCAGCTGGGCCAGCTGCTGCGCCTCGGCCTGGCGCTGCGCCGAATTGGCCTGCGCCGGCTGGCTGACCTTGGTGATGCGATAGACCGCATAGCCCTGGGCGCCCAGGTCGACCCCCATCACCGCCGGCAGCTTGGCGGCATCGGCGCGCATCACCGCTTCCACGGCCTGCGGCGCCATGCCCTCGGCCTTGGTGCGCGATACGGTCTGCGCCGGGCCAAAGCCTTCAGCACTGTCGGCCTGCTTCAGCTTGGCCAGCCGCGCTTCGCCGTCCTTGCGCGCCAGTTCCGCCGCCTGCTGCGCGATATAGCCTTCGCGCACCTTGGCTTCCACCTCTTCGAACTTGCGCACGGTCGCCGGGCGGTACGCGACGATACGCGCGGCCACCAGCGTGTTCGGGGCGACCTGCACGGCTTCGGTGTTGCGCTTGTTCTTGATGGCGTCGTCGCTGAACAGCGCCTTGAGCAGCTTCTCGTTGTTCAGCGGGCTCTGTGCGCCCAGCGCCGGATTCGGCTGGCGCGTGACATTGTCGGCGGTCTGGATGGTCAGCTTGAACTTGTCGGCGGCAGGCTTGAGGCTGTCGGCCTGCTCGTAGACGGTGTTGCCGAACGCATCGGCCTGCTCGGCAAACTTCTTGTCGGCGAACTGCTTGCGCAGCTCGGCTTCCAGCTCGGTGCGCACGGCGTCCAGCGGCCTGGTTTCCGCGGGCTTGGTGCCGGTCAGCTTGATGATGTGATAGCCGAAGTCGGTCTCGACCACGTCGCTGATCTGGCCTTCCTTGAGCGCGTACATGGCGTCTTCGAACGGCTTGACCAGCGCGCCGCGGCCCATGAAGCCGAGGTCGCCGCCCTTCTCGGCCGAGCCAGGGTCCTGCGAGTTCTTGCGCGCCACGTCGGCAAAGGTTTCCGGATGCTTGCGCAGGTCTTCCAGCAGTTTGGTGGCCTTGTCCTTGGCGGCCTGGCGCTGGGCGGCCGGCGCATCCTTCGGCGCGCTGATGAGGATATGGCTGGCGCGGCGCTGCTCGTCGACGCGGAAGCGCGCGAGATTGCTTTCGTAGTACGACTTCAGCTCTTCCGGCGTCACCGCCTGCGACGCGGCCAGGGCCTCGCCCGACAGCACCAGGTATTCCACCTGGGCCTGCTCCGGCACCGAGAAGGCCTGCTGGTGGCTGTCATAGTAGGCCTTCAGCGCGGCGGCGTCGGGCTGGACCTTGGCGGTGTAGCCAGCCGGCTTGAACAGCAGCGCCTGCACCTCGCGCTGCTGGTCGCGCACCGCCATCAGGCGCTCGATCAGCGATTTCGGCACGAACGCCGTCGCAGCAATCGACGCGCCCAGCTGCTGCGTGGCCAGTTCGAAGCGCATGCGCGCATCGAACTGCTCGGGCGTCATGCCCTGTGACTGCAGCAGCTGCAGGTAAGCCTTGTCGTCGATCTTGCCATCCTTGCCGCGCGGCAGTTGCGCAATCGCCGGCAGGTTGCTGATCTCTTCGAGCAGCTTGGCGTCCGACACCGTCAGGTGCTCATTGGCCACCGCATTGGCCATCACGCGCTGCTGGACCAGTTGCTCGAGCACCGCCTTGCGCGCCTCCGGCCCCTCGAACTGGCGCGGGTCATAGTTGGCGCCCAGGATCTGGCGCGCGCGCTCGCTCTGGTCGCGCACCACGTTGTCGACCTCCTGCACGCTGATGGCCCGGCCGTCGACCTTGGCGGCATCGTGCGAGCTGTCCATGAAGCGCGAATAGCTTTCCACGCCGAAGAACACGAACGACGGGAAAACAAGCACCAGCAGCAGCAAGAGCATCAGGCGCCGGTTGTTGCGTACGAAATCAAGCATGCGGATTCGGGTAGTGGATGGGCACGAAAGACAAACTCCGCGATTCTAGCAGGAGCCGGTGGGCAGGCACCGTTTGTGCAGAGAGCGAAACTTCGGGGCGCACAAACCGCGCAGGCGACTTCCTCCCACTCCGAAAAAGAAAAATGCCCGCTGGCGCGGGCATTTTTTGATACTGGCGGAGTGGACGGGACTCGAACCCGCGACCCCCGGCGTGACAGGCCGGTATTCTAACCGACTGAACTACCACTCCTGTGTCGGTGCTTGCTGCAAACGGGCTGTGCCGGTTGCTGCAGCGAGGCCGAACTATAGCGCATAGTCACGCACCGGTGCAAGACCGGAAGCGTGAATCCGGATCTGCATGGCGCCGCGCCTGGCGCGCCAGGTGCGGGCTATCCGCCCTTAGCATCCGTCGGATCCGGCATAATCCCGGAAGCCACCATGGCGGTACTGGATTGAATCTGGCGATGCAAATCAAGGCGGACATCTCCCCCGAGGAGACCTCACCAACCACGACCGGCGGCGACGACTGCCCCTTGCGCTGGTTCGACGCGGATCTCGGCGCATTCGAATCGCTCGAGCGATTGATCGCCGAGCACCCGGCTGATTTCTTCGCGGGCGAGCATTTTGATCCGGCCGGCGCCTGCGCCACGCGGGAAGAGCACTTCGCGTCGGTCGAGCTGCCCGAGACGCCGACGTCGCCGCAGGCGCATGCCGATCATCTGCTCAACGACGTATTCCGGCACGTGATGCCGGTGGCCTCGCCAACGTTCGTCGGACACATGACGTCGTCGCTGCCATCGTTCATGCCTTCGCTGGCCAAGGTGGTCACGGCGCTGAACCAGAACGTCGTCAAGCTGGAGACGTCGGGCGCGCTGACGGGGCTGGAACGCCAGGTGATCGGCATGCTGCACAAGCTGGTCTTTGCCGGGGACCGCGCGTTCTATGCGAGATGGCTGCACGATGCCGACCACGCGCTGGGCGCGTTCTGTTCGGGCGGCACGGTCGCCAACCTCACCGCGCTCTGGGCCAGCCGCAACCAGCTGCTGGGCGCGCGTGACGGCTTCGCCGGCATCCATCGCGCCGGACTGGCGGCGGCGCTGCGCCATTACGGCCATGACGGTCTCGCGATCGTGGTCTCGGAGCGCGGACACTACTCGCTGCGCAAGGCCGCCGATGTCCTGGGCATCGGGCGCGACAATCTGGTGCCGGTCGGGGTCGATGCAGACGGCCGCATGCGCATCGACCTGCTGCGCGACACCCTGCGTGAACTGCAGCAGCGCAACATCCGGCCGATGGCGATCGTCGGCATTGCAGGGACCACCGAGACCGGCGCGGTCGATCCGCTCGATGGGATTGCGGATGTTGCGCAAGAGGCCGGCTGCCATTTCCACGTGGATGCCGCCTGGGGCGGCGCAACGCTGCTGTCGGAGCGCGAGCGCTGGCGCTTCGCGGGCATCGAGCGTGCCGATTCCGTCGTCATCGACGCGCACAAGCAGTTCTACGTGCCGATGGGCGCGGGCATGGTGCTGTTCCGCAGCCCCGCGTGGACGCAGGAAATCATCCAGCATGCCAACTATATCGTGCGCAAGGGCTCGGTCGACCTGGGGCGCCATACGCTCGAAGGATCGCGCGGCGCGGCGGCGGTCATGCTCTATGCGAACCTGCACTTGCTAGGTCGCAAAGGGCTGGCGCAGTTGATCGAGCGCAGCATCGACAATGCCCGCTACTTTGCCTCGCTGATCGCGCAACAGCCGGATTTCGAGCTCGACAGCGCCCCGCAGCTTTGCATCCTGACCTATCGCCATGTGCCGCAGACCGTCCGTGCCGCGCTGGCCACGGCTGCGGCAGACCGGCGCGAGAAAATCCTCGAAGCGCTCGATGCGCTGACCATCAGCATCCAGGAAATGCAGCGCGATGCCGGCCGCTCGTTCATCTCGCGCACGCAGTTGACATCGGCTCAGTGGGGTGGCCGCGCGATCGCCGTTTTCCGCGTGGTGCTGGCCAACCCGGATACGACGCCCGCAATTCTCCAGTCCATCCTGGACGAGCACCGCGCGCTGGCGGCGGCCAGCCCGTGCATGGCGCCGCTGATGGCGCTGGTGGCGTCGCCGGACCCGCATAAGGCTTGACGGTCTGCGGGCGCGCAGACCGACCGCACCGTTCATGACAAGGCGGCATTGCCTGAAGCCTTCGCCGCCGTAACGCCGTGATGGCCATGCGTGCGCGCAATGCCATGGAAGAGTTCTCGGTCACGACATCCCGGACAGACTAATCAGTCACGGCCGGAGAATCTCGCCGGCCTGCGCTCGATGAAATGGGCAACCCCTTCTATAAAATCCTCGCTCCGGATGCTGTCGAACATCTCGGCATTGGCAACCCGCGTGGCTTCGGCCAATGACTGGAACGGTTGCTCCCACAGTTGCCGCTTGATCACCCGGATGGATCTTGGGGAAACGTTCTCGGCGAGGTCGTCGGCATATTCGAGCGTCGTCGCCATGAGCGTGTCCGCATCGGCGACGCGGTCGACCAGGCCCATCCGCAGGGCTTCGTCGGCCTGCACCTTGCGCGCCGAATACAGCAGATCGGCCGCATGGCCGGGGCCGACCACGCGCGGCAGCAGCCACGAGATGCCGTGCTCGGCAATCAGCCCCCGGCGCGCGAACGCCGTGCTGAACACGGCCCGGGCGCTGGCGAAGCGCATGTCGCTGTACAGCGCGAACACCAGGCCCAGGCCCGCCGCGGCGCCATTGACCGCCGCGATCACAGGCTTGCGCATGGCCGGGAAATAGCCATAGCGGGTCTGGTAGTCGGCGCGCCGGTTCATGTCGAACGAGCGCATCCACTGGGCGGCGCGGATGTCGCCCGGGGGCAGCACTTCCAGTTCATCGATGTCCATGCCGGCGCAAAAACCCTTGCCGGCGCCGGTCAGCACCACCACGCGCACGTTGTCGTCGCGATCGACGGCTTCCATGGCATCGCGCAACTGGGCCTCCATGACCTTGGTCAGCGCGTTGAGCTTGTCCGGCCGGTTCATGGTGACCACGGCGATGCGCTCGCTTTTTCCGGCGCGAGTAACGGTAACCTGACTGTCCATAGTGCGATTCCTTTCGATATCTTGATGTCTTGACTGGTCTTGCCTAAGGCAGCTGGACGGATCTGGGCTCCAGGAACTCTTCCAGCCCGTGGACGCCACCTTCGCGCCCGATGCCGGACAGGCCGAAGCCGCCAAACGGTGCCGCGGGGTTGAAGCGGGCGCCATTGACGTCCACCTGCCCCGCCCGCAGCGCGTTGGCAATCGCTTCGCCGGTGCTGTCATCGGCCGCCCACACCGTCGCGGCCAGTCCGTAGGGGGTGCCATTGGCCAGGGCGATGGCTTCGTCGACGCTGTCGTAGCACAGCACCGCCAGCACCGGCCCGAAGACTTCCTCCTGCGCCAGCCGGCTGTCCGGTGCGACGTTGCCGTAGATGGTCGGAGCGACGAAATAGCCGGTAGCCGGCACCGGCGCATCGGCCCCGCCGGCGATCCGGTCGAAGCCGGCCTGTTCCGCCGCGGCGATATGCGCCTGCACGCGCTGGCGCTGCAGCGCCGACAGCAAGGGGCCGACGCGGGTTGCGCCATCGGCGGGATCCCCGAGGGTCATCGCGGCCGCGACTTCCGCCAGCAGTTGCCGGCAGCGCGGGTAATCCTCGCGTGCGATGATCAGCCGGGTGGTGGCGCTGCAGGTCTGTCCCGAATTGAGGAAACAGGAACTCACCGTCGCCCTGACCGCCCTGGCGAGATCAGCACCCGGCAGCACGACGGCCGCCGACTTTCCGCCCAGTTCCATCGACACGCGCTTCATGTCGCCGGCCGCCTGCGCCGCGACCTTGCGGCCCACGGCGGTGGAGCCGGTGAACGACACCATCTGGATGCCGGGATGCGAGACCAACGCCTCGCCGACTGCGGCGCCGCCCAGCACGAGATTGAGCACGCCCGGCGGCAGTTGTGCCTGCGCGCACGCGGCCATCAGCCGTTCCGTGACGGCCGGAGCCAGTTCGGACGGCTTCAGCACCACCGTGCAGCCGGCCAGCAGCGCGGGGGCCAGCTTGGCGGTGATCTGGTGCAATGGGTAGTTCCACGGCGTGATGGCGGCAACCACGCCGACCGGGGCCAGCGTTACGCGGGAATTGCCGATGGTGCGCAGGAAATCGAAGGTGCCGGCCAGCGCGGCCGTGGCGCGCCAGGCCGCGATCGGCGCATCGACCTGGATGCGGCGCGACAGCTTCAGCGGCATGCCGACTTCGCGCGAGATCTCGTGGGCCAGCTCCGCGGCGCAGCCTTCCAGCGCATCGGCCAGCGCATGCAGGTATGGCGCACGCCCGGCCGCGCTCAGTGCCTGCCAGTGTGGCTGCGCCCGCCCTGCCGCCGCCACGGCTTCGGCCACATCGTCCGTGGTGCCCAGGCTGACCTCGGCCAACGGGGCTTCGGTTGCCGAATCGTAGACGCGGATCGATTCGCCGCTTCGTATCGGGCGACGTACGCCGTCTATGTAGTGTTGGGTCAACTGCTTCACTGCGACTCCCTTGTCTCGCGTTTCTTGCGTTGATCGAGGAACGCTGCCATCACGCGCTGCGGTTCGCCGTCGGCATAGCATTCAAGTTGTGCCCGGATGCCGGCGACACAGGCCTCGTCGAATCCCGGCTGCGTCATGGCGCGTAAGCGCTGCTTTGACAGGCGCACGGCGGTCGGCGGCAGCGCCCCGAGCAACCTGGCCTGTGCCAGCGCCTGCGTCATCAGTTCGGCCCCGCCGCACAACGCTGTCACCAGGCCGATTTCGAAGGCGCGCTGGCCACTGACCAGTTCCCCCGACAGCGACATCTGCACGTTATGGGTGTGCCCCACGTGCAGCGTCATCAGATAGGAGCCGACGATGCTCGCCAGGCCTGCCTTGACCTCCGGCTGTCCCCAACGGCTGTCGGCCGTGGTCAGTCGCCAGTCCGCGCACAGCGCCAGCTGGAAGCCCGCGCCTGCCGCGACGCCGCGCACGGCGGCCACGCACGGCTTGTCCAGGTCGCGCACGGCCTGGTACATCGCCCGTTGCCGGTTCAGCCAGGGCACGAGCTGCTGCCAGGTCACCACGGCCGCCTCATCGAGGTCCTGCCCGGCGCAGAACGCCCGCTCGCCGGCACCGGTCAGCACCACGGCGCGTACCGATGGTTCGGCATTGAGCCTGCCCAGCGCTTCGATCAGCTCGCCGCGCAGGACGTCGTTGACCGCGTTCATGCGTGCCGGCCGGTTCAGCGTGACGATGGCGACGTCGCGATCCTGTTCGACGCGTACGGATTCCATGTTCAAACCCCCTTCAGTTGCGCTTCTGTTGCGCCTCTGTTGCGCTTCTGTTGCCCTTGAGTTCCACCACGGCATCGACCGCCATCACCCCCTCGCCGGCCGCCAGCACCATCAGCGGGTTGATGTCGACCGAAACCAGCGCGGTGCGGTGACGCAATGCCCAGTCGCCGAGCGCGACCGCCGACGACGCCAGCGCCTCCAGGTCGAGCGCCGGAATGTCGCGATAGCCATCAAAGAGCGGCGCCAGGCGCAGCCGCGCGCAGGCCGCCTTGACGTCACCGGCGGTGAATGGCGCCAGCAGGGTCACGACGTCCTTGCGGAGTTCAAGCAGCGTGCCGCCCTCCCCGATCATGACCAGCGGCCCGAACAACGGATCGACCGAGACGCCCAGCGCAAACTCATGGCGGCCCTTTACCATCGTTGCCACCACCACCCGCGGCGATGCCACGCCCAGCCGCTGCAGCGTATCGATGCAGTCCCGCGTCGCGCGGGCCACGCCCGCCGCGTCGGTGAGCCGGAGATGCACGAGGCCATGCTCGCTCTTGTGCGGGATCTCCGCCGCACAGCCCTTGACCACCACTGGCACCCCGCCGAGCGCGTCATACGCCGCCACCGCCGCATCCACGCTGTCGCACAGCCGGTGCGGCACGGTCGGAACTCCTGCTTCGGCGAGCAGGGCCAGGCTATCGGCTTCATCCTGCAAGCCACTGCCGTCGAGCTGGCGTGCTTCAGGCCAGGGCGGCGTGGCTGCCGCGTCGGCCAGCCGATGATGCGCGGCAAACTGCGCCAGGGCTGCAATGGCGTCCGCTTCGGTGACGAAGGCCGGCATGCCGTGTCGCACGAAGGCCTCGCGCACCGACTGTTGCGGCGCGCTCGCCACCAGGGGCTTACCCTGTTGCAAACTGAAGGCAGCGGCGTCGCGCGCCAGCGCCTCGACGTCGTAGCCGGGACCGGCCACCGGAATGCCGACCATCACCATGTCGGCCTGCGGCTCGGCGCCCAGCGCCTGGAGCACGCGCGGGAACATGTCGCCCTTGCCCAGCAGCGCCGCGGTCATGTCGAGCGGATTGCCGGCGGTTCCGAACTCGGGCAGGATCGCGCCCAGTTCGCGCAGCGTGGCCGGCTGCAGTTCGGTCAGCGGCAGGTCGTGCCGCTCGGCCAGGTCGGCCGCCATGACGCCCACGGCGCCGCTGTGGCTCATCACGACCGTGCGGCCCTGCCCGGGCGTGCAGGGCTGCAGATAGAGGGGCACGGCGCGGACCAGCTCGCCGATATCGCGTGCACGCCAGATGCCGTGGCGCGCCAGGAAGGCATCGATCGCCGCGTCGTTGCCGACCAGCGCACCGGTATGCGAGGCTGCCGCCCTCGCGCCGCGCTCGCTGCTGCCGGCCTTGAGCAGCACGATGCTGGCGCCACGCGCCCGGGCCAGCGCGGCCGCGCGGGCCAGTTGCGCCGGGTCGGACACCGATTCTAGGTAGACCAGGATCAGCCGCACTTCGGGGTCCGCAGCCACCGCCGCGGTCATCGCGCAGGCGTCTAGATCGGCGTCGTTGCCGGTCGCCACCAGGTAGCGCACGCCATGGCCGGCCTCGCGCAGCAAGGCATAGGGCATGACGCTCGCCGCGCCGCTCTGGCTGATGATCGCGATCGGGCCGTCCCGAGGCGCCACCTCCATGAACATGGTCGAGAAATTGAGCACCGCGCCGCTGGCGAAGTTGGCCGTGCCTTGCGCGTTCGGCCCCACCAAGCGCATGCCGCTGTCATTGGCCAGCGCCACCAGTTCCTGCTGCCGCAGGCGTCCTGCCTCGCCGGTCTCGGCGAAGCCCGACGCCATGATGACGGCCGCCTTCACGCCAGCAGCGCCGCACTGACGCACCTGCTCAAGCGTGGCATCGCCGGACACGGCGATCACCACGGCATCCGGCGCCTTGCCGATCGCACCGATATCGGGATACGCGCGATAGCCCTGGATGACCTCGCGCCCCGGGTTGACCGGAAACACCTCGCCCGTGTAGCCGAAGGTGCGCAGGTAGTGGATCGGCCGTCCGCCCACCTTGTTGGGGTTGTCCGAGGCGCCGATCACGGCCACCGAGGCCGGCGAGAACAGCGCGCCAAAGGTTGCGGAGATCTCAGTCAAGGGTCGCTCCCGATGCCTTGACCACCGGCGACCACTTGCCGGCGTCATGCTGGATCAGCCTGGAAAAGTCGGCCGGCGTCCCTGGCAGCGGCCGGGCACCCAGCGCGGCGAGCTGCTTGCGCACGTCTGCCTGCGCCAGCACGGCCTGCAGTTCGCTGTTCAGGCGGCGGATCACGTCGGGCGCGGTTCCTTTCGGCGCCGACAGGCCAAACCAGATCGTTACGTCGAAGCCCGGCAGGCCAGCCTCGGCAATGGTCGGCACCCTGGGCAGCGCCTCCGAACGCGTCGCGCCGGTCACGCCGAGCGCCTTGACCTTGCCTGTGCTGATGTATTGCACCTGGCTCGATACCGTGTCGAACATCATCGAGATGCGTCCGCCAAGCAGGTCGGTGAAGGCCGCCGCCGACCCCTTGTACGGCACATGGACGATGTCGACACCCGCCATCGACTTGAACAGTTCGCCCGAAAGGTGGTTGGAGCTGCCGTTGCCGGCCGAGCCGAAGGTCAGCGTGCCGGGCTTCTGCCTTGCCAGCGCCAGCAACTCCCTGACGTTGCTGACCGGCAGGCTGTCCGGCACCACCAGCACGTTGACCGTGGAGGCCACCGAGCCCACGGCATCGAACGACTTGACCGGGTCGACCTTCAGCGAGCGGTAGAGCCAGGGGTTGATCGCCATGGTGCCGGTGGTGGCAAAGAACAGCGTATAGCCGTCGGGAGCCGCCTGCGCCGCGGCCTCCGTGGCGATGGTGCCGCCGGCGCCGCCGCGGTTGTCGATCAGCACGGGCTGTCCGAGCTGCTGCGACAGGTGCTGGCCGATCAGCCGCGCCATCGCGTCAGTGGGGCCGCCGGCCGGGAACGGCACCAGCAGGCGGATCGGCTTGGCGGGATAGCTGGTGGGTGCAGCGGCGGCGCTGAAGGCTGCCGTCGCGGCGGCAGCCGCGGCAACCCCAAGCACAGCGCATAACGGCCGCCGGAATGCGCGAAGCGCAGCGGAAAAGCGCGGCATGTTGTCTCCATTGGTTTCGTAAGCCCCTCTCTGTGCAGGAGGGATGGACTCAGTGTATGGAGTCCGGGACCAATGCAAAAGAGTAGAATCGTCGATACCTGATATCTACTTTATGGATAGAGAACAGCGTGAACCTGAAGCAACTCGAAACCGTGGCGCTGGTGGCCGAATTGGGATCGCTGTCACGCGCGGCGCGCTCGCTGGGCATCGCCCAGTCGCTGGTGAGCCGCGTCATTGCCCAGATCGAAGCCGAATGGGGCGACCGGCTGTTCGAACGGACCGGCCGCGGCGTGGTGCTGTCGGAGTTTGGCCAGCGGATCTTTCCGCAGGTCCAGCTGCTGCTGGCCCAGTCGGCGCGGCTGCGCGACGAAGTCAAGGACGCGGCGGGCGTGCCGTTTGGCCAGGTAAGGATCGGCGTGCTGCCGTCAATGGCACCACGCCTGATTCCGGCGCTGTTCGAGGACCTGCGCACCACGGCGCCAAGTGTCCGGCTGCGCGTGGCGGAAGGCTTCAGCGGACAGCTCGACGAGGAACTGGAATCGGGCCATCTCGATCTTGCCGTCATCAACCGTTATGGCCCCGGGCCCCGACAGAGCGAAGACGTGCTCGCCCAGGTTGCCACCTACCTGATCTGCACGCCCGGGCATCCACTCGCCGGGATGCCGACGGTGGCGTTCTGCAAGCTCGACGGCGTCCCGCTGGTGCTGCCGCCGGCGCCCAATGGGCTGCGCTCGATTCTCGACCAGCACGCGCGCCAGCTCGGCATCTCGCTGGACGTGGCACTGGAAGTGGAATCGCTGAACACGATGAAGGAGGTCGCGCTTGCCGGTGGCGCGTTGACCATACTTCCGTTCCTGGCGGTGGATCACGAGGTGGCCGCCGGGCGCTTGTCGGCAGTCGAGATTGTCGAGCCGCGCTTGCCACGGACCATTGCGATGGGCGTCACGCGGCATCATCCGCTGTCCCGTGCGGCACGGCACGTTCTTTCCCGACTCCATGCCCTGGTGCCTGAAGTCGCAAGGAGCGGACAGGCCTAGCGTCCAAGGCAACGGGCGTCCCTGCTCGCCCAGTATTTTGCGGAGGTTGCGAAAGCCGGCCCCCGGGGACCGTTTACGCCAGCGCGACTTCCCCAGCCATCGCCTGTTGCCAGGTCGGAGGACTGCCCATGCTGGCTGTCAGATGGGTGCAGAAAGCCTTTACTTTCGCGCTGGCATGCTGGGTGGCGCGGAGCAGGTAGATGCCGCCGGGCGCCTGCGGCAGCAGGCCGTCAAGCGTCAGTTCCAACAGCCTGCCCGCGCCGATATCAGGTCCGACTGACCAGTCGGGCATCAGCGCAATGCCCAGGCCCTGCAGCACCGACAGCCGGCGCGCATCGCAGTCGTCACACTCGAGCGCAAACGTCGCCTCGGCGGCGTGCGCCGGCGTCAGCAGCTCACGCCAGCCACGCATGCTGGTGCTGTGGCCACGGTCGATCAGGCGGTGTCTGCCGAGCTCGTCGGCATGCGTCGGACGACCATGCAGGGCCAGGTAGCCAGGCGTCGCGCAGATGATGTAGCGCTGGCTGGCGATGCAGCGGGCAACCAGCGAGCTGTCGGCCTGCTGGCCGACGCGGATCACGACATCGAACCGTTCGACCACGGGATCGACGATGCGCTCGGTCAGCGCCAGCTCCACCGTCAGCCGCGGGTACTGGGCGTACAGCGCGCCGAGGTGCGGCACCACGTGGCGCCGGCCGAACGCGGGCAGGCACGCGACCCGGATCAGCCCGCTGACGCCCTGCTCCAGCGCCGTCACGGCATCGCGCGTATCGCTCAGCTCATGCAGGATGCGCGTGGCGCGCGCGAACAGCAGTTCGCCGGCATCGGTGCGGACCAGCGCCCGGGTCGAGCGCGTGAACAGCGGCACCCCTAGTTCGCGCTCAAGCGTATCGATCTGCCGCGCCACCGAGGAGGCCACGAGGCCGCGCTGGCGGGCTACCGCCGAGAAGCTGCCGGACTGGGCGACCTCGACGAAGATGGACAGGTTTTCTGCGAATCGGCTGAACTCCATTTTTGCAATCTCCGCAAAGGCATTGCGCAGGCGAACCGGCTTCCCGCACGATGCGGCCCAGTCTAACATCCAGTGACCGATCCCGGCGCGCCGGCTTTTAGCAAACAAAGCAAAAGTGCGGCTTGCCTGGGCATCCCCTATGACAGAGAGGAGCAGACCCCGATGGAGACTACCGCAGCAAAGACGATCCGGCGCTTCGCGCTGCCACGGCTGGCGGCAGCGGCGCTGGTCACGGTAACGGCCGTGTCGATGTCCCCCGCCAGCGCCCGCGCCGAGACCTGGCCGGCCAAGCCGGTCACGCTGATCGTGCCTTATGCCGCCGGCGGCACCGTGGACAAGGTGGCGCGGCAGATCCAGGAGGGTCTGCGCAAGCGCCTGGCGCAGCCGGTGATGATCGACAACCGCGCCGGCGCGGGCGGCACCATCGGCACCGCACAGATCGCGCGCAGCACGCCGGACGGTTACACCATCGGCATGGTGTTCGATGGTTTCGCCACCGAGTCGCATATCTATCCCAAACTGCCGTATGTCTCGCAGAAGGACCTGACCGGCGTCTCGTACATGGTCCGCTCGCCGATGGTGCTGGTCGTTCCCGCCAGCTCGCCGTACAAGACGCTGCAGGACTATGTCGCCGCGGCGAAGAAGAAGGATGGCGTGTCGTACGCGTCGGTCGGCGCCGGCAGTTCCAACCAGCTGGTGGCCGAACTGTTCCATGAAGCCGCCGGGACCAGCGGCACGCATACCCCGTACAAGGGCGGCGGCCCGGCCATCAACGACCTGCTGGGTGGCCATGTCGATTCGATGATCGCCAGCCTGCCGCTGGTGATGCCCTACGTGCAGGCCGGCAAGCTGCGCGCACTGGCCGTGACGGCCGGCCAGCGCGATGCGCGCCTGCCGGGGGTGCCGGCAGTGGCCGAGTCCTACAAGGGCTTCGAGGCCTATTCGTGGGTGGCGATGATTGCGCCGGCGCGCACGCCGTCCAGCGTGATTGGCAAGCTCACCGCCGAGGTCAACGCCACGCTGCGCGATCCGGCCATCGGCAAGGTACTGAGCGACGGCGGCTTCGATGTCATCGCCGGCGACGGTGCCCAGGCCAACAAGCTGATCCAGGAAGAATCCGCGCGCTGGGGCCGGCTGATCAAGGCGCGCCACATCGTCCTTGAATAGGTGCCCGGCATCATGCAACCCTTTATCTACCAGACCCATCCGCAGCGCATCGTTTTCCGGGCCGGCTCACTCGCAACGCTTGGCGACGAGGCCGACAACTTGCGCGCCCGCAAGCTGCTGGTGCTCTGCACGCCTCAACAACGCGACCTGGCCGAACGCGCCGCCGCGGTGCTGGGCGCGCGCTGCGCCGGCATCTTCGACGGCGCGGTCATGCACGTGCCGGTGGAGCAGGCGCGGCTGGCGCGGTCCCGCGCGGCGGAACTCGGCGCCGATGCCGTGGTGGCGATTGGTGGCGGCTCGACCATCGGGCTTGGCAAGGCCATCGCCCTCGAATCGGACTTGCCCATCCTTGCCGTCCCGACGACCTACGCCGGCTCGGAGATGACACCGATCTATGGCCTGACCGAAGGCGGCCTGAAGCGTACCGGGCGCGATCCACGCGTGCTGCCGCGCACGGTGGTCTACGATCCGGACCTGACCCTCGGCCTGCCGGTGGCGATGAGCGTGACCAGCGGCATCAATGCCATTGCCCACGCCGCCGAAGGGCTGTACGCGGGCGATCGGACACCCGTCAGCGACTGGATGTGCCGGGAAGGCATCGCGGCGTTGGGACGTGCGCTTCCGGTGATCGCGACAGCCGGTGGCGAGCGGGACAGCGCCGAGCTGCGCGCGGCCAGGGGCGACGCACTGTATGGCGCCTGGCTCTGCGGCGCCGTGCTGGGCAGCGCCACGGTTGGCCTGCATCACAAGCTGTGCCACACGCTCGGCGGCAGCTACAACCTGCCCCATGCCGAGACGCACACGATCGTGCTGCCGCACGCGCTGGCATACAACGCGCCCGCGGCACCCCAGGCGATGGCGGCGATTGCCGCTGCGTTGGGTCGCCGAGACGCCAGCGGCCCACAGGCGGTGTTCGACCTGGCTGCTTCGTTGGATGCTGCCGTGGCGCTGCGCGATATCGGCATGCGCGAGGAGGATCTCGACCGCGCCTGCGCGTTGGCGATGGAGAACCACTACCCGAACCCCCGTCCGCTGGAAGCGAAGGCATTGCGGCAACTGCTGCAGGACGCGTTTGACGGCGCGCCGCCGGCGCGATGAGTGCCTCCCGCCAGAACCATGAGAGACAGACGATGAACCGACGCACAATTTGCGCGGCCTGCCTGGTTGCGCTCCTTGGCCACAGCCTTCCGCTTCGCGCTCAGTCCGCAGCGGCAAGCGACCGCACCGTGCGACCGATGGTGGTGGCCCAGCAATCGGCGCCCTCCTTCCTTGAGAGCATCGCCGTCGGACCTGACCGGGCACTCTATGTCACGGACTTCCGGGCCCGTCAGATCCTGAAGTACGTCGACGACAAGGGTTTTTCGGTCCACGCACAACTCGACGTGCATCCGTGGGGCATGGTTTTCGACACCGACGGGACCCTGTACTTTGGCGCTGCGGAGGCTGGCATTACCGGCAAGACCTCGCCGCCCACGCAATGGGTCTACCGCCAGGCGCCCGGTGATGTGCCGCGCCCGCTGCTCAAGGTCGACCAGGCAAGGGCCCTGAACGGGATGACGCTGCTCGCGCCGGGACGCGTGCTCATCGCCGACGGTCGCGGCGGCGTGATCTGGCACCTGGATGTGAAGACCGGGCGGGTTTCGCCCTTCATCCGGGACGACGCGCTCGATGCGCCGGCCGGGTTTCAGTTGCCCACGCCGGCAGCCAACGGCCTTAAGATCCATCGCGGCCACCTTTACGTGTCGAACACCGCTCGCGCCACCATGCTGCGCATCCGCATCGGCGACGACTTGAAGCCCGGCGGCGGCGTGGAGGTTTTTGCCGAACCCGTGCGCGCCGATGACTTCGTATTCTCGCCCGGGGGCAACCTCTACTACACGACGCACCGCAAGGAGGTAATGAAGATCACGCCGGAGCGCCTCGTGTCCGAGGTGCCCGGCATCGGCCCGGAACTGATCGGCAACACCGCGCTGGCCTGGCGCGACGGCGACGACGGCCCCTTCGCCATCAACGACGGCGGCTTCATCGCATACCATTGGTATGAGGGCCCGCCCCCGACAGCATCGAATCTGGTTCGCCTCGGCGGATTGGACTGACTCAAGCCGCGCGCCCGAAGCAAGCAAGAGCCGGAACACCTCCACCCGTTCGTTCCCTGTCTCGGCAAGCTTGTCGCAGAGGTGCACATGCGCCGCCATGTCGCTGTCGATGAATCGATTCGCCACGGATGATGAAAGTCAGAACGTTCATTTCGGGGCTTCGGGCGCAGCGCGGCGAGGATGCGCAGCGCTGACCGGCGCGCCATTGGCGCATGCAGGGGACCTATACTGAACTCAGCCGATGCGCCCTCCCAGCAGCGACCATGGAGGTCACTGGCGCATCCTCACGCGGTACCGGGGATGAATGCCGTCACGGGCCAGACCAAGGACCTGCCATGAGCAATCGCCGCTATGTCGTCATGATCGACCAACCCAGGGATGTTTCCGACGAGCAGATGGCTGAGTACATCAAGCTCGCCATCGCCAACTGGGGCGCGGGAGTGTCACCGCCGCCACCGGACAGTCCCTTCTTCGACCTGGATGTGTTGTCGGTAACGGCCGTCCACAAGGCACATAAGGATTAAGCGTCAAGCGTGCGGGCGGCACCCGGTGCAGTCAGTTCCAGTGCGGGACAGAGCCATGAAGCAGACCCCTAATCCCAGGCATTCCGGCCCTTACCCGGGCCGCTACTGGCATTTCGCGGACGACGGCCGCATGCAATGCGACCTTTGCCCACGCCACTGCCGCCTGCATGACGAGCAGCGCGGTGCCTGCTTCGTGCGCCAGCGGGCCGGCAAGCAAATGGTGCTCACCGCGTATGGCCGCTCCTCGGGATTCTGCATCGATCCCATCGAAAAGAAGCCACTCAATCACTTCTACCCGGGCAGCGCGGTCCTGTCGTTCGGCACGGCGGGGTGCAACCTGGCATGCAAGTTCTGCCAGAACTGGGACATCAGCAAATCGCGCGAGATGGACACGCTGGCCGATGCAGCGCTGCCCGAAGCCATCGCCGAAGCCGCAGCGTCCCACCGGTGCAAGAGTGTCGCCTTCACCTATAACGACCCCGTGATCTTTGCCGAATATGCGATGGACGTGGCCGATGCCTGCCACGAACTGGGCATCATGGCGGTGGCGGTGACAGCCGGCTATATGGGCGCGCAGGCGCGGCGCGATTTCTACGCCAAGATGGATGCGGCAAACGTCGACCTGAAAGGCTTTACCGACGCGTTCTATCTTGCGTGCACCGGGGCCCACCTGGAGCCAGTGCTGGAGACGCTCCAATACCTGAAGCACGAAACCGCGGTCTGGTTCGAGATCACGACACTGCTCATTCCGGGCAAGAACGACAGCGATGACGAGATTCGCGCCGAGGCCCGGTGGATCGCCAGGGAACTAGGTACCGACGTACCGCTGCACTTCACGGGATTCCACCCCGACTACAAGATGCGCGACGTGCCGCCCACGCCTTGCACGACGCTTGCGCGTGCCCGCAAGCTCGCACTGGCAGAGGGGCTGCACTACGTGTACACCGGCAATGTCCATGACACCGCCGGTGACACGACCTCTTGCCCCGCATGCCACGCACCGCTGATTGTGCGCGACTGGCATGCGATCGAAAGCTATCGGTTGACTGCTGCGGGAACCTGTCCTGAATGCTTTGCGCCGATTGCCGGTCGCTTCGGACAATTCGAGCGCCAGTTCGGGCGGCGGCGGATTCCGGTGCAAATCGGGATCTAGTCTGATCTAGTCCGGTTAAACACGCCAATGCCTATGATTTCCTCGATCGATGCCGTGACACTCGCCACCCACGACATGTCACGAGCCGTTGCCTTCTACCAGGCGCTCGGATTCCAGATCCGCTATGGAGGCGCCGACGCGGAATTCACCAGCTTCCACGTCGGCACGGGTTATCTCAACCTGATTGCGCAGCCGTCCAGCCGGCAATGGTCATGGTGGGGACGCGTCATTTTCCATGTCGACGATGTCGACGCCATCCACCAACGGGCGCTCGAACACGGGCTGCGTCCCGAGGCCGCCCCGCGCGATGCCGAGTGGGGCGAGCGGTATTTCCATATCAGCGATCCCGACGGCCATGAGCTGAGTTTTGCGAAACGGCTGGTGGGGTGAGCCAACGCCTTCGCGGGCTCCCGCGAAACCCAGCCGGGGCAGGCGGTCACGTCCAGGATATGCCGGGGACAGGCACGACAGCGTAGTCGCTGCGCCGCCCGCCAGGGCGAGTCGCATGAAGTGTCGGCGGTCATTGCTGATCAGCAAGCATCAGGTTCGCTCGGGCACCTTGCCCACGTAGCGGCCCCGCGGCCGGATCACCTGACCGACGTTCAACTGCTCCAGGCTGTGGGCAAGCAAACCCACGCTGCGCGCCGTGGCAAACATGCCGAAAGCCGCGTCATCAGGCAAATCATAGTGCGTGACCAGCGCCGCCAATGCCACGTCGATATTGGGCTGCAAACCGGTCAGTCGCGTTGCCTTTTCCACAAAGCGCGCAATCACGGGCGGCGGATCGAACAGGCTCAGCAGCGCCGTCGCGCGCGGATCGCCATCCGGATACAGGTGATGACCAAACCCAGCCAGCGGCTGACCGGTGGACAGATGATGGGCGAGCACCTCGTCTTCGCCCTGCCGGTCCAATTCACTGAAAAGCGCCTTCACGCGGCCCGATGCATCGCCATGCAAAGGCCCGGACAGCGTGGTCAGCCCGGACAGCAAGCACGCCGGCAGCGATGCACCCGTTGACGCAGCGATGCGCGACGCAAACGCCGAACTGGTCAACTCGTGATCGAGCAACAGGACCATGGCAGTGCGCAACAACTCCGCCACCGCGGGCTGACCCCAGCCCTGTGCCAGCCGCATATGCAAGGGTTGCGTGCCAGGCCGCGCGCCAAATGCGTTGGCCAGCAGTCCCACCAGCCCCTGCGCTTCGCCATGCAGCACGCGCGTCATGCGGCCATGCGTGGAATGTCCCGTCGCCGCCAGCTCCGCCAGGGCCCTGAACGCCGCTACGCGGCCCGGCTGGCCGACACGTGCCGGCGACGAGAAATCCACGGGCTGCGCGGCCTCCCAGAGCAGATTCGCGGCCTCTTCCAGCGTGGCCGATCCGGCCAGCGTCACCGCATCGTGTCCCCGGTAGTAAAGCCGCTCGCGCACGAACGTAGAGATGGCCGTGGGGATGCTGGGCTCTGCGCCGAACAGCGTGTTGGCGGCCAGTGTCTCGTGCTTGCGGCCGGCCTGCTTGCGCCTGGCCAGCGTTGCCACGTCCTCTGCGCGGTACAGACTGCGGCGCGTATCGGCCGGGTCGGACATGACCTCGATCTTGCCCCGGCTCACATAGGCATAAACGGTCTGCGGCCTCACCCCGAGCTGCGAACACGCCTCTTCCATGGATATCCACGTTCCCACTTGTTGCTTGCCCCCGTCAATTTATATTGATTTTATATATCAAGATTGCGTGGTTAATCAACTATTGCCTACGATGCATCCACCTGCTCAGCCACGACATCCACGCATATGACGCCTCAGATCCTGCAACTGAACCCCATCCTGATTCCCGCCGCGAACGAAGAACTGGCCGCTCGTTACCGCGTGCACAAGTACTTCGAGATCGAGGATCCAGCCGCCTTTCTGCAACAGCATGGCCCGTCTATCGAAGCCGTCATCACTGGCGGTCACACCGGGATCTCCCGAGAGATGCTGGAACAGCTGCCGGCACTGAAAGTGGTGGCGGTCAACGGCGTGGGCACCGATGCCGTCGACCTGGCGTATTGCCGCGAGCGTCAACTGCCCGTGACCGCCACATTGGGTGCGCTGACCGAAGACGTGGCCGATCTGGCCATCGGCCTGCTGATCGCGGCGTGCCGAAACCTCTGCGCGGGTGACCGTTTTGTCCGTGACGGCCAGTGGGAAATGCAGCCATCGCCGTCCGCTATTCCACTCGCGCGCCGCTTCAGCGGCATGCGCGTCGGCATCGTGGGCATGGGCCGGGTGGGCCGTGCCGTGGCCACCCGTGCTGCAGCGTTTGGCTGCCCCATCCGCTATACGGATCTGCGCGCGATGGACGACGTGACGCATACCTTCGTCGCCGACTTGATCGACCTGGCACGCGACAGCGATGCGCTGGTGCTCTGCGCTGCCGCTGACAAGGCCGAAGGCATCGTCAATGCAGCCGTGCTCGATGCGCTCGGCCCGCGCGGGTTCCTGATCAACGTGGCACGCGGCCGCCTGGTCAACGAGGCCGACCTAGCTGCGGCCATTGAAGCCGGAAGCATTGCGGGGGCGGGCCTGGACGTCTTTGTCGATGAACCGCGCGTGCCGCTGACGCTGCGCCAGTCGGACCGCACCACGCTGCAAGCCCACCGCGCGAGCGCCACGTGGGAAACGCGCGGTGCCATGGCGCGCATGGTGCTGGACAGCGTGGCCGAAGCACTGGCCGGCAAGCGCCCCACAATGAGCCTGACCACCTGACTTCGCCATGATGGATTTCGTCATGCCACCGCCAGCGCCAAGCACTTTGCCCATGACGCACAGCACTGCGTATCTCCCGATCCGTCGCGTTGTCTGCATCGGCCGCAACGATCGCCGGTCAGGCGTCGCGCCATTGGAACCGGGCGACGTGATTCACGCAGCTGTGGCCGGCATCGGCGAGATCATGCTGACGGTCACCCAGGCATAGCACCTGACACAACATGGAGACAATGTTGAACCCCTCCCGAAAAATCGCGCTGGTGACTGGCGCCGGCAGTGGCGTCGGCCGTCTGACCGCCTTGGCTCTGCTGGAAGATGGTTGGACGGTGGTGCTGGCCGGCCGGCGTGCCGATCCGCTACAGACGCTGGTGGCCGACGCCGCCGCGCGTGGCAGGACGGCGCTGGCCGTGCCGACCGACGTGACCGATCCCGCGAGCGTGCAGGCGCTGTTCGACAGCATCGAGCGCGAATTCGGCCGGCTCGACCTGCTATTCAACAACGCGGGTGTGAACGCGCCAGCGGTGCCGATGGATGAGTTGCCGCTGGACCAATGGTTCAACGTCATTAACACCAACGTCACCGGCGTATTTTTGTGTGCGCGCGCCGCGTTCGCGCTGATGCGCCGTCAGTCGCCGCAAGGCGGACGCATCATCAACAACGGCTCGGTCTCGGCCCACACGCCGCGCCCGTTCACCGCGCCGTACACAGCCAGCAAGCACGCTGTCACGGGCCTGACCAAGGCGCTGGCGCTTGATGGCCGCGCCTTCCATATCGCTGCCGGCCAGGTGGATATCGGCAATGCGCTCACCGAGTTGTCCGAACGCATGACGCGCGGCGTGCTGCAGGCCAATGGCACCATGGCGGCAGAGCCGATGATGGATGCCAGCCACGTGGCCAATGCCGTGCGCCATATGGCGTCGCTGCCGCTGGACGCCAACGTGCTCAACATGACCGTCATGGCCAGCGCCATGCCGTTCGTCGGCCGCGGCTGATACAGAACGGACCAATTACCGCGCCACCACGGCTTCGCATCCGTGGGACGCCCACAGAGTTGACCCAAGTTAACCAGCATCCCGATGGAGACACACCATGCAAATCCCCACCCGAACGCTCACGACCCTGATTGGGGCGATGACTGCCTGCGCCGCCATGATGGGGGTGCCCGCCATGGCCTCGGCCCAAGGCAACTACCCCACCCGCCCCGTCACGATCATCGTGCCAGCACCGGCGGGCGGCGGCATCGACCTCGTCGCCCGTGTGGTAGGCGAAAAACTATCGGTCAAGCTCGGCCAGCCGTTTATCGTCGAGAATCGCCCGGGCGCATCTAACAACCTGGGCACGGCGGTGCTGGCCAACGCCAGGCCCGATGGCTATACCATCGGCATCGTCGGCGGCAGCCATAACATCAACAAGTTCCTGTTCAAGAACCTGAGCTGGGATCCGGAAAAGAGCTTCGAGCCTATCGTATATACGCACGAGATTCCGTTGGTGTTCGCGGTCTATCCCAAGCTGCCGGTGAAGACCGTGCCCGAACTGGTGACTTGGATGAAGGCCCACCCCGCCGAGGCCAAGGTGGCCACGTCAGGCCGCGGCAGTGCGCAGGAAATGGCCGCCGAGATGTTCCGCATGGTCAGCGGCGCGCCGGTATTGCTGGTGCCCTACAAGGGGTCGTCCGCAGCGCATCCCGACCTGATCGCCGGACGTACCGTGCTCTACATCGACACGATCAGCGCCATTCAGGAGCAGGTGAAGTCGGGCAATGTGCGTGCGCTGGCGGTGTCTACGCGCAAGCGATCCAAGACATTGCCCAATGTACCCACCGCCGAAGAACAAGGCCTCAAGGGTTACGACGCCAACACCAACGGCGGCTTCCTGGCACCGGCGAACACGCCGAAGGAGGTCGTGGCGAAGCTCAACACCGAGATCAACGCGGTGCTGAAGCTGCCTGAAGTGCGCGCCAAGCTGGAAACGGCCGGCATCGACGTGCAAGGCGGTACGCCGCAGGAGTACGCGGCGCTGATCAAGTCGGACCTGGCCAAGTGGGGCAAAGTGGTCAAGGAAGCGGCGATCCAGCCCGAGTAATCAAACCGGAGCAATCTGCCGGAGGCGTACGCGCCCATCCGATGCGCCGCCGAGCCCCCGCCCTGGGAGCCGTACGTCACGGCGCCCTTAGAAGCTGGCATTGCTGCTGTAGGAAGTTTGCTGGCGATTGATCTCATGGTTGGCGATGCCGCAGGCAACCGAGCCCGAACGACTGCATATAGCTTACTGGTGCCGTGGAAGCAACTTTCGAAGCTCAAAAGTGGCGCGCAATGGACTATCCGCAATGCGCGCTAGTATCTGAGCTTCCAGTTCGCGGATCCGTGGCAGGCGTACTGGCAAACATGCCAGACTTTGACGCAGGCCATCGAGCGGTTAAGCTGAACTGACGTGCATCGCCTTGTGGGAGACATCCAATGGCAGCCCGATCCCTCGCCTCCCTGTCGTTATCGTTCGGCCTGGTGTCGATACCCGTCAAGCTCTACACCGCCACCGAGGCCAGTTCAGCGATCCGCTTCAACCTGTTGAGCAAGGAAGGCTCGCGCGTGAAGCAGCAGTACATTTCCGAGCAGACCCAGCAGGTGGTCGAGCGGGCCGACATGATCAAGGGCTATGAATTCGAGAAGGGCCGCTTTGTCACGTTCGCGCCGGACGAACTCAAGGCACTGGAAGAAAGCGCCAGCCACATGGTCGATATCGTCGCGTTTATTCCCGAGCGCAGCGTCGATCCGCTGTACTACGACAAGGCCTATTTCATCGCGCCCGACAAGCGCGGTGGCAAGCCCTACAGCCTGCTGCGCGAGGCCATGTCCAGGACCGGACGCTGCGCCATTGCCAAATGGGCTTCCAAAGGCAAATCGCATATCGTGCAGATCCGCCCGATCGAGGGCGGGCTGGTATTCCAGCAACTCCTGTTCGCCGACGAAGTGCGCAACATCGCGGAACTGCATATCGAAGAGGCGGCGGTTTCCGACGCCGAACTGAAGCTTGCGATCCAGCTGATCGAGCAGGCCTCCGAAGAGGAATACGATCCGACCCAGTACCAGGATGAAGAAAAAGCCAGGATTCTCGCCGCCATCGACGCGAAAATCGCCGGCAAGCATATCGTCGCGCCAGAACCGGTGGAAGCCGATGCCGGCGGCCAGGTCATCGACCTGATGGATGCCTTGCGCGCCAGCCTGTCGAAGAAGGGAACACCGGCGGCAAAGGGCAAGTCCGCGCAGAACCCGCCCGCGCGCAAATCCGCCAGGCGGGGCGCGGCGCCAGCCGAGCCTACGCCGATCCGACGCACCACGAAGAAATCAGCGTGAAGCGCAGCGAAGGCCTGAGCATGCGGGAACTGGAGGCCCGACTGGGGGTGTCGCGGCGCCTGGTCGCCGGCCTGGTGGCCGCGGGCCTGGTGACCCCGACACGGGGCCGGCACGGTGAATACGTCTTTTCCTTCCAGGACACGGTGCTGATACGCACGGCGGCTTCCCTGCATCGGGCTCGGATCACACCAGCGCAGATCCTGCGCGCGTTGCGTCACCTCGAACGGCTCAAGCCCAACCGGCATCTGGCGGCAGTCCGCGTGGGAGCGTGCGGCGGCAAGGTATCCGCCCGGGACCACCATGGCGCCTGGATCGTCGAATCGGGCCAGCGGCTCATTGACTTTGAGGCCGGCGAGGACGCGGACCGCAGGGTCACCGAGTTCAGACGGCAGGAGCCGGCATACGCCGCAGCGGATGCAGCCCTGGCGCAGGGTCGAGCGATCGAGCCTGTCGATGTCCGGCGCGCGGAGGCAGCGTACCAGCGCGCCGTGGCACTTTGTCCGGGGATGCTCGATGCCTACCTGAATCTCGGCTGCTTGCTCGCCGACCAGCAGCGGCTTGACGAAGCGATCTTGCTCTACGAAGCCGCGCTAACCGCGCTGCCCGACGAGCCCGAACTGCACTTCAATCTCGGCGTCGCGCTCGAGGATACCGGTGCCACCCAGGCCGCGCTGCGTGCCTACGAGCGCAGTATCGAACTGGCGCCGGGGGACGCCGACGCACACTACAATGCCGCGCGCCTGCATCAGGAACTCGGCCACATACAGAAGGCGATTCGGCACTTCAATCAGTATCGGAAACTCGAACGCCCGGATCGGTGAACGGTTTCTGGACTGCCGGCGCAATGACAAGCAGGCGTCGTCGAAGTTTCATTGGTTGTCTCCGTGGTTTTTCAGGTGGTGCATGGACACCGGGTTGCCTGTTTTGAGGTCACCGCCCCCAGCGGCGTGTCAGGTCGGGCCCGCTGGCGGCCTGGTGCTTTTTGGCGCGATGTATCCGGACCTCTTTTTTTCTCTCGCAGTGCATCCGCCGTTTCAAGCCGCGGCGATGAAGGGCCCGCGCCGCAGGATCATCCAGACGGTGCGGGACATTAAGGAGAGCCGGTGCTGGATCGCGTTGATGAGGGATGACTCTATCGGCTGCACAGCAGAATGTGCTGCCGATTCAAAATCGGACAATTCCGTGCTTCAGCACTAAATGCTGGCACCAATGCCCGTTAGACTCACGGCCGAGACCTGTGCTCGGACCAAGCTCTTTGGCCGGAATCCGCGCAAGACCCGATATGGACGCTCACGTAAGTCTCAGGCCGGAAAACCGAAGAGCCGCGCGAAGTCCTGGACACGCTCCCGCGGCATCCTTGTTTGATTGACCCGGGCCTGCGGGTCTCCATATCCCATCGATATACCGAAGGCGGTGACTTCCTCCGACGGCATTTGCAGGTGCGCAGCGATCAGGTCATGGAACGGCGCGAAGGAAACCTGCGGGCAGGTGTCGATGCCGCGCGCTTTCGCGGCGATCATCAGGTTCTGCGCGAAAAGGCCGATGTCGACCCAGCTGTGCGGCTTCAGTCTGCGGTCGATACTGATGATGAGACCCACCGGCGCGCCGAAGAACGAGAAGTTCTGCTCGGTCTGGTGCATGCGCGCCGCGGTGTCGTCGCGATCGATCCCGAGCGAGCCGTAGTAACGCGCGCCGAAATCAGTCAGTCTCGCGCGAAACACGTCCGGCAACGGCTCAGGAAAGTGTGCGGGTGGTGATGCGGTGCCGGCGCGGCAGGCAGCGACCAGGGCGTTGGCCAATTCATCCTTGACCGCGCCGCTGACGACATACACTCGCCAGGGCTGGATATTGGCCCCACTCGGGGCGGTGGCTGCGTCTCCCAGGATCTCTTCCACGAGTTCTCGGCGCAACGGCTCAGGCTTGAAGGCACGAACCGACCGCCGGGAGCGGATGACGGTGGCGACGCATCTCGCCACCGCCTGCTGGGACCATTCCATTGTTGCCTGCACCAGGGACTACTCCTGCGGGACATCGTGGTAGGAAATCCGGCCTGACGGCAGGAAGAACAGCGCGATAACGGCGCCGCCTTTTGCTTCCGGATAGTGATGGCTGCCTGGCGCCGGGGCGGTCCAGCCTCCGGAGCACCAGCCATTGGGCCCGTTCAGGGCGGCGCCGGGAGCCAGCGGCACAACCATGTTGAACTCCCCATAAGGATGGCCGTGGTATTGCCCCCTGAATCGATGGTCAGGGTGCCCTTGCCGATTGCCGGTGCTATCCATGTACACAGCGGTGATGCTGAAGTGAAGCGTGCGCTCCGAAGGCGCCGCGATGCGGCTGCGGCGGTAAGTCGGGCCATCGATCTGGACGTTCGCCGCCCAACCCTCCTCCACCCCCTTCCTGACCAGGCCTGACAGGGTTTCATAGAGTTCGCTGCCGGGTCCGTAGGTGTGGTTCAGCCAGCGCTCGACCGCGGTGCCGGCGGTCAGGTCCTTCACTTCCTCAAGGAAGGGTATGCAGCGCTCGATCAGCGCTTCTCGATCTTTGATGAGGCCTTCGGTCATGGTTCGCTTCCTGTCACAAGGTTTGAACTCATCATGCGCCAAGCAAGAATTGAATGGAATTGATGTCTTTACACTTTCATAATGAATGGCATTCAACTGTCGGAGCGACATCATGAGCATCGGCCGCATGGACCTGAACCTGTTGAAGGTATTCGAGGCTGTCTACGAGGATCGCAATCTGATACTGGCGGGCAAACGTCTCAATCTCACGCAATCGGCCGTCAGCCACGCGCTACGACGGCTGCGCGAGCTGGTTGGCGACGAGCTGTTCATGCGCATGGGAAAGGGCATGGTGCCGACCGGGCGCGCCACGGCGATGGCGCCGATCCTGCTGGACTCGCTGCGCCGCATCGAGGACGCCTTGGGCGTGAAGCCGTTTTCCCCCGATGCATCGAGACGGCGCTTCGTCCTGGCAGCGAACGATCATGTCACTGAGGTGATCGTTGCGCCGTTGTCCCGCGCGCTGCAAAAGGCGGCCCCGGGCGTCGACCTCGTCATCCGGCCATCCACGCGGCTGGATCTGGCCGAGCAGATCGACCTGGGACGCATCGATATTGCCCTCGGCATTTTTGCCCAGGTGCCAGCGCGTCTGAACTCGCGAACGCTGATGTCCCAGGGGGAATCCATCTTGATGGGCAAGGGACATCCTGCTTCCCGCCGGAAGCTCACACTGCGCGATTTGGCGAAGTATTCGCTTGTCACCTTGTCCGTGGGCGGCGAAGAGGAAGGCGCGGTAGGCGGCTTTATCATCGAGCGAGGACTCGCGCGCCAGTCGGAGATGTTCGACCGGCGCGCGCTGGAGATGGCACTGCTTGAATCGAAGCAGGTTCCGCGGCTAAGAGTCACCGTCCCGCACGCGCTCGCCATTCCGGCGCTGCTTCGCGATACGGACATGCTGTCCATTGTGCCCGCATCCCTGGCCCTGGCACTGGCAAAAAGCGGTGACCTGATTCGCCGGCCCCCGCCGTACCAGGCGGGAAGCGAGACCATGCGCGCGGTTTGGCATCGCCGCGACGACCACGACGAGGGTCATGTCTGGCTGCGCGAGATGATCGCGAAGACGGCCCGGGCCGCTGAAGAGGCGCTTGAGTAATCGTGGCCTGCGCCCCCGTAGCTGCAAGCGGCCAGCGATTGTTGTTTGACCTTCAGGAAGGCGTCCGTGCCGGGAACAGTCTTCACCGAGCCTTGCGATAGTGATCCCTGACGAAGACGGGCAGATCGTTTGACGGCGGCGTAAAGGGAACCTGATTCATCATGTCGCCGACGAAGCCGCGGTGATAGGTGGCATGGTTGACGAGATGCAGCACGATCTCCTCTTGTGTCATGACCCCCACTCCCCCGCCGACAAACTCGAAATGAACGGCCTTGGTTAAATCCTCGTTCGACCACTTGCACACAAGATCGATATACCAGCGGTCCATCTCCTGAACCGCTTGCCACAGGTCACCAACCGGTGGGGTGTGCTCGGTGTTGCGGGCGGTGTAGCCATGTTTCCTGCCTTGCAGATGGTGCCTGAAAATGTCGTCCACGACGTACACATGGTTCAAGGTGTGGACCATGTTCCCAAACCGCGTCGGCCGCGGGCGGAGAGCCTCGCCATCCGGCAGCTCCATCACGCTCCTGAAGGTCAGTTCGTTCGCCCATTCTTTGTAACGCACTAGCATTTTCAAGGTGTCTGCGGCCGAAGCCGGTGGCGCGGCGTCAACGGCGGCTGCGGGGGATGGCTGGATCTGTGGGACCGCGGGCATGCGGATAACTCCTTGTTTCAAACGTTGGCCGGGTCGAGAAGGCCGATATCCGTTTTAATTCGGGTGGTTCCTGGTGGTGGCCTGAACGGCTTGGCGCACAGGCAAGTGGCGCCTGCAAGCTGGCTTGCCACGATGCGTTATGCAGCTTGCCTACGGCGCTGAAAAGCCTCGCAGCCGGCCTTCGACATGGGTGCGGGTTTCGCCGCCGACCCAGATCCGGCCGGCTTCATCGCGGCTCACATGAATGCGGCCCTTTCGACCGAGGCGGGTCCCCTGGGCGGCGACATAGGCTTCCTTAACCACGCCTGCGGCAAACAGCCACTGCGCCAGCGAGGCATTAAGGCTTCCTGTCACAGGGTCTTCGACAATTGTCCCCAGATGATCGCTAAAAAAAGCGCGAACCTCGAACGCTGCATCACCGCCGGCATGGGGGCCGACGACGCCGACATCAATCCTGCGTGGCCAGCTTCGTGCCGGGTTGAGGGAAAGCACCTTCTCCGCCGAGGCCAGCCTGATCCCCAGCCATCCGGGGCCGTTGTCGATCCAGGCGGCATCCACGACGTCGCATGGTTCGATCCCCAGAAACTGCAGCGCCTCGGTCAGTTCATCGTTGGTGGGCGTGCCGGATCGGATCAGCGGCGGAGCGCCAAAGGAAAGCCGTCCCTGATCACGTCGAACGGTAACCAGCCCTGCGCCGCATTCCTGGATGATTTCGGCCTGCTGCTTCGGCTCGCCGCCGGTCGAAAGCCAGGCACGGCAACTCCCGAGTGTCGGGTGTCCGGCAAAAGGCATTTCCCTGTCCAGCGTGAAAATCCTGACCCGGTAGTCCGCGCACGGATTTGTGGGCGATAGCAGAAAGGCCGTCTCCGACAGGTTGAACCAGCGCGTCAACCGCTGCATCTCGTCCGTCTCCAGCGCATCGGCGCCAAGGATCACTGCCAGCGGGTTGCCGGAAGCCGGCGCGGAGCCGAAGACGTCGACCATCTGGACGACAAAGCTCATCAATCATTCCTCTGGTTCATGGCGGCACTGGCAGGCGCGGACGGAGTAGCCAGTCAATTTTGATCCATCGAATAGCGACGTCTACACGCCGGGACATCAGCTCTGCGATGCAAGGAGCTTCGCTCCCGCGACCGCAAATAGCGCGGACAATCCCCCCTCGATCCAACGCCTGACTCTGGTGTAGAAAGCAATCATCGGGGCGGTCGAGAAGATGATCGCGTAGCCGCCGAACACGATGACGCCGAGAAGAGCGCAGCCGCCGATGATCGCCGGCAAGGTGCCGCTCGGGGCGTCTTGCCGGAGCCCGAGCGACATGATCGCCGTCCATGCCATGATGGCTTTGGGGTTGCCGATGTGCATAAGGACGCCTTGCCGGTAGAGAGACCGATAGCGTGGCATCGCCCGCCCTGCGTCCGTGCCCGCGAAGTCCGAAACCGGCTTCAGGGCGGACCTGCCCGCGCGAAACGCCAGGTAGAGCAGATAGACACCGCCAATGACCTTGATGAGGGAAAGCGCCTGGGCATACGCGGCCAGCACGGCGGAGATGCCGGTCGCGGCCAGGGTTGCCCAGAACAGCGAGCCTGTCATGACGCCGGCCGCCAGGACGAGGGCTGATATGCGGCCGTCGCGCATCGCCGCTCCCATGATCGCCATGTTGCTTGGCCCCGGACTGGCGATGGCGAGGAGATAGGTGCCATAGACCAGCGCGATCTGACTACCACTCATTGAAAATTCACCTGGAACGCATCCCGAAAAGGGCAAACGGGTTTTGGATAAAGTTTTGCGTTAAAGCTAAAACGTCCGGGGTCGGCTTCCGCGCTATTGCGGGAGATCTCCACGATGGACGATGTGGACCTTGTTGCCATCGGGATCGCGCAGATACGCGCCGAAATAGCCGTCGCCGTAGTGCAGACGCGGTCCGGGAGCGCCGTCATCGGTTCCGCCATGCAGAAGACCCGCGGCATGCGCCGCTTTCACGGCCGCTTCGGACGGGGCCAGAAAGGCGACCATGCTGCCGTTGCCCGCCGTCGCCGGTTCGCCGTTGTGGGGGCTGTAGACATAGAAGCGCGGCAACAGCGCTGCCTGTGTCACCCAGCACAGCGACGGAGGCCCGCCATCGGGCGTGACCATGCGCCGCCTCAGTCTGAGCGGAGCGAGGACCGCATCATAGAAATTGCCAGCGCGCTCAAGATCTCGCGTTCCCACCGTGACATGGCTGAACATCCGGCTCTCCGATGGCCCGCAATGACGGTCGGGCTGAATTTGTCATGTACAGAGTTCGGCCTGTACCATAACTCGCATTACACTTGCTGGCTATTGAAATAGTGTCACGTGACACTATTCATTCGGATCGTAAAAATGCGGCTTCAATCCCCCTGGGTGCCCCGCCTGGCAGACATCGAGGCGAGTCTCGCTGAAAGGCTGGGGCTGGCTCTGGCCGGCGACATCATCGAGGGCCGACTCAGGGGCGGAGACCGCCTGCCCGCCCATCGCGATCTTGCCTGGAAGCTGGGTATTGGGCTTGGTACGGTGACGAAAGCCTACGCCGCGCTCGAACGGCGAGGCTTGGCACGCAGTGTCAAGGGTCGGGGGACGTTCGTGGCGATCCGCCAGGCAGGTGAGGACCGACAGATTGATCTCTCGTCCAATGCGCCCCCGGCCATGCTTGGCGCCCGTCTGCTGGCGCGGACATTGACCGCGATCGCACGGAAGATCGACGCGGCTCACCTGAATCTCTACGCCCCGCCCGCCGGCCACCTGGAGCACCGCCGCCTGCTGGCCAGCTGGCTCGAAACCCTCGGCATGACGGTCGATCCGTCGCATCTGGTGTTGACGAGTAATGCCCGCCAGGCCATTTCCCTGGCCTTCGAGCTTGCCTGTGGCCCGCAAGGGGTGATCCTGACAGAACGGATCACCTATTCCGGTGCCATCGCGCTGGCCCGGCGCAAAGGTTATCGGATGCTGGGCATCGATATCGATGCGGAAGGGATGGTGCCGGAAACGCTTGCCAGCGCCCTCGATGGCATCGCTTCGCCCGGGAACCGGGCCGTCTATCTCACACCGACGCTCCATAACCCGACGACTGCCACGATGGGAACTGCGCGAAGGCAGGCAATCGTCGATATCTGCCGGCAGGCGGGTGCCTGGATCATCGAGGACGGCGTCTATGCGCTGAGCCCCTCCTCTGCCCCTGCACTCGCGACCTTGGCGCCCGAGATCGTGTTCCACGTCAATGGACTGTCGAAGTCCCTCGGCCCCGGATTGAGAGTCGGCATGCTCGCGCTACCGGCTGGAATGAACGCGGCTGCCGAAGAAGTCCTGCAAGATTTACCCATGGCCCCCTCGCCATTATCCTGTGCCGTAGTGGAAGAATGGTTATCCAGCGGCGTGGTTGAGCCGATCCAGCAGGATCTGCTTCATGAGGCGCGACGCAGATCGGACCTGGCCGTCTCGCTACTCGGCACCAGCGCACTTGTCTCGCATCCCGATGCCTATCACGTGTGGCTACCGATGCCGCGCGACGCCGCCAATCGTTTCGCGACAGCCGCTGCCTCCTTGGGCATCAGGGTGACGCCACCAGACGCCGTGATGGTCGACGGCGATGATCAGAGGGGCGGAATCCGTCTTTGTCTTGGTGGACCTTCCTTCGAGGATCTGACGGAAGGACTCACCCTATTGGCAAGGCTTCTCACGGCTTGTCGGCCAGAATGATATGGCCGACGACAAGTGCTCGATGTGCAGCCGTTTGGCGGTGCCCAGGGAAATGACGCATTGCCAATGCATGTCCCTGGCCGGCGCCGCCTCCAAGCATTGGGGCTGCCCGGATCCTTACATCGTCGGCTCGAAGTTGGCGGATACCCGCTGGCGCAGATAATCCTCCGCGCTGATCGGCGCGTACTTGCCGGACGGGCTTTCGATCATCACGTCGCGGTTGGCCTGGCAAAAGAACGCCAGACTGTAGCGCGAGCCCTGGTATTCGTGCGGCTGTGGGTTGCGCACGCGGTGGAAATTGGAGGGCAACCGGTCATCGCTCCAGCGCATCAGCATGTCCCCAATATTGCAGGTGATGATGTCATCCGCCGGCTCGATGCTGGTCCATTCCTGGCCCTCCATCTCCTTGCCCGGACACAGTTGCAGGCCGCCCTGGCCCGCGCGCTGGAATAGCAGCGTCAGGCAGTCGAAATCCGTATGTGCGCCAGCGCGCCACAGTCCGGAGGGCACCGAGGGGTCGCTTGGGAAGTAGTGCAGCAGGCGCAGCGTGCTCTGGTAGGTGGATCGGGACGGGTCGTGCGCGCGGGTGAAGAAGTCGCGAGCGAAGCCGAGCTTCTCGGCGAAGCAAGACAGCACGCGCATGCCGACCTGCCAGCATTGCGCCTCGAACGCCAGCATGACGGCGCGAAAAGCCGGCAACTCGTTTTCGGTCGGCCACAGCGGCGCCATGTGCGGCAGCGTGATCTGGTACGACTCCTTCTGGTCGTGTGTGCGCGTGGACGGGCGCACCTGTGCCTTGCTCTCCCAGCCGCTGTTCAGTGCCCGCTGCAAGGGGTACTGCGCTTTGACGGCTTCCGGCAGGGCGAAGAAGCGCCGCGCCATCTCGAACGCTCCCTGGACCTGCGCCAGGTCGATGCCGTGGTTGACGAGCTGGAAGAAACCGACATCGGTGGCGGCTGCCCACAGCGCTTCAGTGATCTGCGTGCGGCGCGCCTCGAAGTCGGACAGGTCGATACGGCGGACCTCACGCGCCTGGGTCTCCGAACCCTGCCCGCCCATGCAGGCTTCCTTGTCGAGTTCGGTCAGGGAGTAAGGAGAGGCCGTCAGCGTAATCATATGTGCTCCGTGCGAAAGAAGGTCGATGGGTGTCGGACCGGGAGCAACAGGCAACGCGCGGAAGCTCGAGCAAGCGATCCGGGCAGCAGTCTTGAAGCTCCAACGGCAAGCAAGCCAAGCCGTCGCGGCTCGACCAGTTCCGACTTCAAGAGCAATTCCCGGCCAGCCGGCACAACCTCCGCGACTGGTGAACGCTTCTACTCTCGCCAGCAACAGTGCAAAGTTCACGCCAGGCAGTGAGGTCCTCAGGTGAGGGCTAATTACCCGGTGGACGCACCAGCTTTAATCCCGCTGCACCCGCAACGGGCGGGACATGCACACCGATGGCGTGTCGGCACGAAGGGCACGGCACCCATATATGCCGCCGCGAATGGCATGGAAGTTGCTGAAGTACGAGCAAGAGTAGAAGCGTTCACTGTCGCGCCAGGAGCCGAACGGCTCCCGGATCACCAGCGCGAACAGCCGGAAATTGCTCTTGAAAGCCGCGCCTGTGTGTCCGGTAGTTCGGACCGAGGCCGTGCCTTCATGACGCATGCCCGGCATCCATTGAACCGCTTGGCTCTCATGACGGCTCGGACGCAGGCGTGTTGAACGACAGCTCAAACCGCGCCCCGCCATGACACCTCGCCTCTTGCTCCGCCGCCTGCTCGGGTTGGCAGCCATTGCCGCCACCTGCTGGTCCGCCAGCGCCTTGGCACTCGACAAGGTCGTTTTCCTCACCTCCTGGTACGCCCAGGCCGAACATGGCGGCTTCTACCAGGCCGTTGCCACCGGCCTCTACAAGAAATACGGCCTCGATGTGCAGATCCGCATGGGCGGGCCACAAGTCAACGGCATGCAGATCCTGAGCAGCGGCCAGGCAGACTTTCTCATGGGCTATGACCTGCAGGTGCTCAAGAGCGTCGAGCAGGGTGTGCCTGTCACCACGGTAGGCGCCTCAATGCAGACCGATCCCCAAGGCATGATGACGCATGAAGACGTGAAGAGCCTTGCGGACCTGAAGACGCGCACCATCCTGGTCTCCACCTCTGGACGCACGACCTGGTGGCCGTGGCTGCGGGGCAAATACAAGCTCGATGAATCTCAGTCGCGCGTCTACACGTTCAATCTGCAGCCGTTCTTTGCCGACCCCAATGCCGCGCAGCAGGCCTACGCGTCGTCGGAGCTGTTCAGCGCCGACAAGGCAGGCGTGAAGGCGCGCTTCTTCCTGTTTGCCGATGATGGCTACCCGCCCTACGGCACCACCATCGTGACGATGGACAAGACCGTCAGGGAAAAGCCGGATCTGATCGCCCGTTTCGTGCGTGCCTCGATGGAGGGCTGGAAGAGCTACCTGGCCGACCCCGCGCCCGCCAACGCGCTCATCAAGCGTGACAACCCGAACATGAAGGACGACCAGCTCGCCTATGGCCTGGACAAGCTCAAGCAGTTCCGCATGATCACCGGTGGGGACGCCGCCACGCAAGGCATTGGCGTGATGACCGACGCGCGCTGGCGCAAGACGCGTGATTTCATGGTCGAGGTCGGTCTGCTCAAGGCCGATCTGGACTGGAAGCGTGCCTACACCACGCAGTTCGTCAAGGACCTGAAGGTGATGCCATGAAGACCGCATCGCATGCCGAATCCGTGTTCTATTGGGGAGGCCGCCATGTCGCTCGTCTTTCGTAGCAGCAGCCGCGTTGCTGCCGTCCCGCCAGCGGGTGGCAGCCCGCTTCCGCTGGATGGCGCGCGTGCCGCCGATGCCCAGGCGTTGTTCGCCAACCAGGTCGAGAAGACGTATCCGAACGGCACCGTGGCCCTCGAGCGGGTCAGGCTGGCCATCCAGCCGGGCGAGTTCGTCTCGCTGCTCGGGCCGTCCGGCTGTGGCAAGAGCACGCTGCTCAAGCTGTTTGCCGGACTGGAACAACCGTCGGCCGGCCACGTGCGCTGGTGGGGCGGTCCTGCGCTCGCCGCGGGTATCGGCACGCCAGGGCGAACGCTCGCGATGGTATTCCAGGAGGCAACGTTGATGCCATGGGCGAGCGTGGCGGACAACGCGCGCCTGCCGCTCGACCTGGCCCGCATGCCGCGCGCGGAGGCCGACGAGCGCGTCCGGCGCGCCCTCGCGCTCGTCGGCCTTGGTCACTTCGGCAAAGCGTACCCGCGCGAGTTGTCCGGCGGCATGCAGATGCGCGTGTCGATCGCGCGTGCCCTGGCCGTGCATCCCGACCTGCTGCTGATGGACGAGCCCTTTGGTGCGCTGGACGAGTTTACGCGCAACAAGCTCGATGCGGACCTGCGCGCACTGTGGGCCGAGCGCGGGCTGACGGTGGTGTTTGTCACGCACAGCATCTACGAGGCGGTCTATCTGTCGAGCCGTGTGATCGTCATGGCAGCTCGCCCCGGCCGGGTCATTGCCGACGTGCCGATCGAAGGCCCGGCCGTGCGCGACGATGCCTTCCGCGTGTCGCCGGCCTTCATGCAGTACTGCGCGCAACTGTCGGCGCTGCTGACACAGGCCAATACCGGTGCGCCGGCAGCCGACTGACCTTTGGAGAACCCATCATGAACCCTCCGTTGTTGTCCCGTCCGGCCGTACAGCGCGTGGCAGCGCCGCTGGTCGTGGGGATCGTGCTGTTGATCGCCTGGCAGTCCGTCTGCATGGCATTCGACGTGCCGTCCTACCTGGTGCCGTCGCCCGTGGCCATCGGCAAGACGCTGGCTGAAGACTGGTCCCTGTTGTTCGGCTCGCTGTGGGTGACGCTGCGCATCACGTTGCTGGCGTTTGCGCTGGCCGTGGCAGGCGGCACGGTCGCGGCATTCCTGTTCGTGCAGAGCCGGCTGATCGAAGCCAGCCTGTTTCCCTATGCAATCCTGCTGCAGGTCACCCCGGTGGTGGCGATCGCGCCGCTGATCATTATCTGGGTCAAGGAGCCGACGCTGGCGCTTGTCATCTGCGCGACGCTGGTGGCGGTGTTTCCGATCATCTCGAACACGGTGCTCGGCTTGCGCAGCGTGAATCCCGGACTCGCCAATCTGTTCCGCATCAATCGCGCGAGCCGTTGGGACACGCTGCTGCGCCTGCGGATTCCGAGCGCACTGCCGTACTTCTTTGGCGGACTGCGTATCTCGTGCGGTCTGGCGCTGATCGGCGCGGTGGTGGCTGAGTTCGTGGCCGGCACGGGCGGCACCGGTGCCGGGCTGGCGTACCAGATCCTGCAGGCGGGCTTCTCGCTCAACATTCCGCGGCTGTTTGCCGCGCTGTTCCTGATCACGGTGACGGGCATCACCCTGTTTGCGGTCATGGTTGCATTGTCGCGGCTTGCTCTGTCCCACTGGCATGAAAGTGAACTGGCATGACGACTCTTTCCGAACAACGTGCATCCCTGCTGATCCGCAACGCGGCCGCGATACTCACCGGGCAGGACGGCAGCCCGGGCCGGCCCGAGCGCAGTCCCGGACCCGATCTGCGCATCGTGGATGGCACGATAGACGCGATCGGCCATCTGAGGCCACGGCCCGGTGAGCACGTCATCGATGCGACGGATTGCGTCGTCTATCCCGCCTGGATCAACACGCACCATCATCTGTTCCAGTCGTTGCTCAAAGGCGAGCCGCAAGGGCTGAACCTGTCGCTGACGCCTTGGCTCGGCGCCACGCCCTACCGATTCCGCGCGGCGTTCGACGAACATACCTTCCGTCTCGCCGCCCGCATCGGCCTGGTCGAACTGGTGCGCAGCGGCTGCGGTACGGTGGCGGACCACAACTATCTGTATTACCCCGGCATGCCGTTCGACGGCTCGGCGATCCTGTTTGAGGAAGCCGACGCACTGGGGCTTCGTTTCGTGCTCTGCCGCGGCGGCGCGACGCACACGCGCGGGCTGGAGAATGCCTTGCCGCAGGCGTTGCGCCCGGAAACGCTCGATGCCTACCTGGCCGACTGCGAACGGCTGGCCGCCCGCTATCACCAATCGGGGCCGGGGGCGATGCGCCGTGTGGTCATGGCGCCCACGACGCCGCTGTATTCGATGTCACCGGAGGAACTGCGTACCTGCGCGCGCACGGCACGTCGCCTTGGCATCCGGCTGCACAGCCACCTGTCCGAAACGGTGGAATACCAGAACGCCGCCAGCGCGCTGCACGACACCATGCCAGTCGCGTTCTGCGGCGAGTACGAGTGGCTGGGGCCGGATGTCTGGTTTGCCCATCTCGTCAAGCTCGCCCCGGAGGAAATCCGGATGCTGGGCGAAACCGGGACAGGCATTGCGCACTGCCCGCAGAGCAATGGACGGCTCGGCAGCGGCATCGCTGACATTCCGGCGCTGGAGGCAGCCGGCGTGCCAGTGTCCATCGGTGTTGACGGTGCAGCCTCCAACGAGGCGGCGGACATGATTTCCGAAACCCATGCCGCATGGCTGATGCAGCGTGCCAGGCGCGGTGAACTGGCGCGCTCGCTGGCCGAAGGCGGCCAGGGCGAAGGGGGCGCCGATGCCGCGCGCGTGGAGGACGTGGTGCGCTGGGGCAGCGCCGGCGGTGCGGCAGTACTGGGGCTGGAAGGCGTCGGCACCCTTGCGCCGGGGCAGGCTGCGGACCTCGCGGTCTACCGACTCGATGATCCGCGTTACTTCGGGCTGCACGATCCGGCCATTGCGCCGGTGGCCAGCGGTGGCCGGCCAACGCTGCGAGCGCTACTGGTAGGCGGTCGCATGATCACCGAGGACGATACGCTGCCGAGTGTGGACCTGGCCGAATTGGGCGCGCAGGCGCGCGAAGCGGTTGCGCTACTGAAGGGGCGGGCACTCGGGGGTTAGTGCCCGCGCGAGAAAAAAAACGTCACCTGCATCACAGAAATCGATGTGTACCAGAGGCCGCCGGCACCCAAGCACCACCACACCGAGCCCACGCCAGGCGGCAAGTGTGTGCGGCTCCGCACAGAGCGACAACTCTGGACCCGACTGGCCAGTTCCCTAAGACCTTCCGACCACCCTATTCTTATCCGAGGGAACGCCCGGCAGCGTCTACTTCCATCCTTGCGGCGAGCCGTACTCGGAAACGGCGAGCGACGTCCCGAGGGCCACAACTGGGGCTCTGGACAATATGCAAAATTGTAAGAGGTGGTCGACCGCCACCACTTAGATGACGTCAGCGCTTCAAAGGAGGATAGCAATGAAGTACATGATCAGTTGGTTCGAACGCCCACAAGGTTCGGCTACGGAGTACGAGAATGCCCAAAAGCGAATCCTCGAGGTGTTTAGTCAGTGGAAGGCCCCGGACAATCTCAATATCGAGTTATTCGTCGTACGTGTCGGTGAGTGGGGTGGGCATATGCTGGTGGACTGCGACGATCCGTTGACAGTTCACAAGGCTTGCTCAACATTCCCCGCGCTTGAATTCCAAGCGCACCCCGTAGTTTCCGTCGAAGACGCAGTCAGAGTTGAACTCGAAGCGATTGCTTGGCGTGACGGACTGAAAGGCTAGCTATTCGAGAGTATCACGACGGCCTCCTATGGTCTCTCGGGCGAATATTTACTCGCATCGATACCGGGATATCTGCGCACCGGCTTGCTGTACAGCCTCGGATGCTTGCCGGATCTGCGCGGGATTTTGGGTGAGCATGGCTCGCTCGGAATGGGTAACCGCTGCCCGGTAGGACTGGCGCAGTGACGGGCACATGATGGTCGATGCGAGTCGCTTCTGCCCCTCCTGATCGAAGAACGAAGACGGTTCAGCACGGTATTCCGCGTTTCGTTGGCCGATGGATTTCCTCACCACTTCAGTCTTTGCGTCGTGCTGACAAGGGGCGTCCTGCAACGTGACATGTCCCGCGGCGCTTCTGCATTGATATATGGTCTGGCCCGCGGCATTCGTGGCCAAGGCAAACATCGCAATCGTCAGATATCTCAGCATGACTAACCTCAGGGCATAGGTGTGCGCACGGGCCGCCGGTTTCGTCCGCCTTCTGCCACGTTTCCCAATGTAGGAAGCATACCAAATGAGCATTATTAGGCACTCAAAACGGGTGCCGCCAAACGGATGGAGATACCCTGCATGGGAGGTAAGCCCACGGCCAAGGGCAGTCGCGAACCGACGTCTTTTGGCCGGATAGGTGCGGTCGATTGCTCTTGAAATTTGGCAGCCCGATTACTATCTTATTTTCGCTCAGGCAGTCGCGATGTTGCGCGCTGCGTGTTTCTGTTTGTTTGCCAGCAGCTTGGCAGGTGGATGGGAGCGCGTATGCCCCTTCGCCTCCTTGCTGCATCGAAGGAGGATACGACCATGAGTGATCTATTCCTTGGAACCGATGTCTTCAGCGAACTCGACCGTATGCAAAGGCAGATGGCGAGTTTGTTTGGCGGGTTCCCATCCAGCCTCCGCTCTGGCCGCTTCGGGGCATTTCCCCCCGTCAATATCGGCGCCACGGACGATGCCATCGAGATCGTCGCATTCGCCCCAGGGCTCAAGCCAGACCAGTTCGAGGTGTCGATCGACAAGGGCCTGCTGACCATCAGCGGCGAGCGCGAAGCAGCGCAAGCGGCGGCTGATCCGGAGCTCCGGCGGTACGCACAAGAGCGGTTCTCTGGCACGTTCCGGCGCGTGGTCGAGTTGCCACAGGGCGCGGACCCGGACAAGGTCCAGGCGCGCTACGCCAATGGCTGCTTGTCAATCAGCGTTGGCAAGCGGGAAGCCTCGAAACCGCGAGCGATCACGGTCCAATAACTCGGGGAGAATGCCATGAACGATACGACTCAAGTGGTTGAACGCAACCAGAACGCTGTGACAAAGGGTCAGGAAGACAGGTCGACGCCGACGATGACGCTGCTTCCCGCGGTCGACATCGTCGAGGACAGCAACGGCGTCACCTTGTGGGCCGACCTTCCGGGTGTGACCAAGGACAAGCTCGAGGTCAATGTTCACGACGGCAATCTCCATATCGAGGCGGAAGCGGTGGTGCCCACCCCCCAAGGACTGCGGGTGCAGCACGCGGAAATTCGCCAACCGCACTTCGCACGTGCTTTCTCGTTGAGCGCCGACCTTGACTCGTCGAAGATCGAGGCAAACCTGCAAGACGGCGTGCTCAAGCTGACGATCCCGCGTCGCGACGAAGCGCGTCCACGTCGCATTGCTGTCAACGTGGCTTGACATGCCGTCGGCGGCTACCGGTGGCGTCCGCAAGGACGCTACCGGCAGCGCCCAATTGGTTGGACATTGGGTGAGGGCAAGATGAAAACAGATCTGGGCAAATGGAACCCCTTCAAGTTCCTGCGCAAATCGACCGAGGACAGGCAACCGACGGGCGAGTCGTCGAATGTCCCTGCGCCAAGGCGCTCGACACCGGACTGGCCGGACGTTTCGCGGCTGTTTTCAGGCGATCCCTGGCGGGCGATGGGCGAGTTCCTGCATGAACCTCTCGCGGGCTTCGGCGGGCTCGATCGATGGTTTGGCGACTTCAGTTCGTCGCGCTTCCAACCGCGGATCGATGTAGTCGATGATGGCTTGGCGCTGAGGATCACGGCGGAATTGCCCGGCATGGATCGCGAGGACCTGCAAACCACCATCGAAGACGGTGCGCTGGTGTTACGGGGTGAGAAGAAACAGGATATTCAAAGCGAGGAAAACGGCTGCTACCGCCTGGAGCGGGCATACGGCGCCTTCATGCGCAGTATCCCGCTGCCGGATGGCGTCGACCTCGATCACATCGATGCGAAATTCGACCGAGGAGTATTGACGCTGCGTCTGCCAAAGACTGGTACGTCGCAATCTTCAGTGAGGACGATCGAGGTGAAGTGACGACAGTTGGCGCGCTACGACAAGGGCTTAGGCTCGCGTCAGCCTGCGCGCTCAGCCCGGCATATTCCTACTGACCGTGCATCGCGCCGCCCATGCCGTCCGTGGCACAGGCGGCGCTTGGCACGCGCGGTGCTCGCTTGCGGCTCCGCAGCAAATCGAGCGGCGATGCAAAGGTCTTGAAATCGCCGGACTGGCCTCTATTTTGGCGGCGAGCACTTTCCAAGATGGAGAATTTGATGGAATTCGATTCTGAGTGGGTGACGCTAGGCAGGCATCGGGTGCGGCTTAAGTGCACGCGTGGATTTCCTACCGAACGGACGCGGCGCATGGCGGAGCTGGCAACATTCGCGATCGATAACAACCTGAGCGCGCGGGCCCGCTTGGTGGATGTTACGGCGCAAGGCGATGCTTATGTGCTCAGCATAGGCACGACGTTCGAGAAGGACAGAGTAGCGGCCCCACACCTGGAGATGGCTCTGGCTACGATGTTCGGCTTGGCGCCCGCGCAGGTCACGATTGACGTTGTAATCGTCGGTCAAACAGAGGTGGATACGCATTTTGGCGTGTACGAGCGGATGCTGGCAGAGAAACTCGGCACCGTGCCACCCATCCAGTGAAGCGCCGGGCTCGGGCTTCTTGTCCAATCATGCCTGTGGCGGTGACACCCAGGCACGGGGGTTCGGACGCGAAAGGCCTGACGGCGACCCGGACGGCTCGGGGATAGCCGGGGAGAGGTAGCCGTTTTGCTCATGCCGCGGGAGCCTGAAAGTTCCTCGTCGACGGACGCATTCTCCGCTGTTCCCCCTACTTGCCTGCGACCGGCTGTACGGACACGGCAACGGCCTCGGTATAGACCGCTTCGACCCGGTCGCCCTTCTGGATGCCGTTGAGGCGTGTGGGATCCCCTACCAGCAGGACCACGATGCGTCCGTTTGGACCCTTCAGGGTGACGGTTCTGGCGTCGGTGTCAAAGGCAACGACGTCAGCCGTGACGGTCACTTCCCGGCCGACCGTACCTCCCGGCTTTGCACCCGGCGCGGCGCGCTCCGAGATCTCGCGCTCATGCATGGCAAGCGCTCCCCTGCCCTTCTTGAGGCTCATGGTCAGCGCTTCCCTGTACTCGACCGTGACAGTGTCGCCGACCTTTAACTGCTCGAAGTTCCTGGCCTCCGGCCCCACAACGAGATCTGTAATCTTGCCGTCGCCGGATTTCAATGAGACGGTTCGCCTTGGCACATCGATCTTTACAATCGTGGCGGTGAGCTTCGCGGTGCCAGTCGCAGTCGCCCCGTCAGGCGACTGCGTGACGTCCATGCGGGTTTTCGGTTGCGCCCATGCAGCAGTGATTGCCACCAGCATCACCGCCGTGGCCAGTAGTGTCTTGCCTTTCATGCCATCCTCCGTTTGCTAGCCTTGCAGTAGGTAACCAGCCGGGGTCGAATGACTTGATTGCCGCCGCCCATACCGCCATCTTTTTGCGCCAGGACTGCCGGCGGCGGCAGTGCCGACCAGCAGCTGATCGCACGATGCGCCCGGCATCGCTGTTCACACAGCATATATCTCACTTGCACGCTCCGCTAAGAAAGCTGCGATACACATTTCGCTGAAAATCTGCGGGGCCATCTCGCTGGCATCGACTGCACAGCCCCAAGATCGGTGCAAACGCCGACAACGCTACCTCGCTGGACTGCATTGCCAGTCAGTTCTGCGGTTCTGCAGATCAGCCGATGGACGTGCAACCAACTTGATGAGTCCGGACTCCCCAAACGGCCGTGCGCGAAGGTGCCTGATGCCGGCAAGCCGGCCGCCGTCCTCAGACAGTGCGCCGCGCGGTCGAGGTGGAGTCAACTTTGACAAATGCAGCACAGCGCATAGTATGAGTCTGTTTGCACACCGGACAGCAGATGGACCATGCGCCCCACTCGGATGGCATTGCTGCGTGATTGGCTGTTGGCGTCGCTTCTCGTCTGGCTGAGCAGCTTGCCGCTCCACGGTCGTGCGCAGTCCCTGCCGGTCCCGGCGCCACCACAGGAGTCAATCCCCGCCTTCAAGACGGTCGACTCGATGGAAGCCCGCGTGCAGGGCTGCGTTACCTGCCACGGCCAGAGCGGCCAGGGCACTGGCAATGGCTACTACCCGCGCATTGCTGGCAAACCAGCCGGTTATCTCTATAACCAGCTGATCGCTTTTCGAGATGGCACCCGGCGCTATCCGCCGATGAACTACCTGGTCGCCTACCTGCCCGACCCCTATCTGAAGGAAATCGCCGAGTATTTCGCCAAGCTGCGCCCCGCTTTCGCGCCAAGTGCCCCTACCGACGTCCCGCAGGCCGCCATGGCGCGCGGGCAGGCACTGGTCGCGAGCGGCGATCCCAAGCAGGGGATTCCTGCATGCGCCGCATGCCACGGCGCCGGGCTGACCGGCATGGAGCCGGGCATTCCGGGCCTGGTTGGCCTGCGGCACACCTACATCGTCGGCCAGCTTACGCGCTGGAAAGTGGGGGAACGGCACGCGATGGAACCGGACTGCATGAAGCGCGTCGCCTCGCGGCTGTCGGATGCCGACATCTCGGCGGTAGCCGCCTGGCTGTCCCAGCAACAGCCGCCCAAGGACCCTTCGCCCGAATCGTCCAACCTGGTGCGCATGCCACTGGCATGCGGCAGCCAGCGATGAGGACGCCATGAAAGCGCGCGGGTTGCTCACGCTCGTCATCGGCATCGTCGTTGTGGCGGCGTTGGGCGCCCTGGCCGTGCGGCTGATGCATCGCGAACCGGCGAACGCGCTCCCACCCGTCACCGCGGCAAGCGGCGCGAAGGCGGCCGGCGCGCTGAACCCCGCCAGCCAGATCATCGCCAAGGGCGAGTACCTTGCCCGCGCCGGCGATTGCGTGGCCTGCCATACCGAGCCGAACAATCCCGCCTTCGCCGGCGGACGCGCCATGCCGACGCCCTTCGGCAACCTCTATGTCCCTAACATTACGCCCGACGACGAGACCGGCATCGGCCAATGGACCGCCGACGACTTCTACCGGATGATGCACACCGGCGTCTCGCGCGACGGCTCCCTGCTCTACCCGGCCATGCCTTTCGCGTCGTACACGAAGGTCACGCGCGAGGATTCGGACGCGATCTACGCTTACCTGATGTCGGTGCCACCGGTAAAGCGCAAGAACCATCCACACGAGCTGCGCTTCCCGTTCAACAAGCGCGAACTGCTGATTGGGTGGCGCACACTCTACTTCACGGAAGGCGAGTTCAAGCCCGACCCGAGCCAATCGGTCCAATGGAACCGCGGCGCCTATCTCGTGCAGGGGCTCGGCCACTGCGCCATGTGCCATACCGCCATCAATGCGCTGGGCGGCTCCAGCGAGTCGAAGGAATTCGAAGGCGGCATGATTCCGAACCAGAACTGGTACGCGCCGTCACTGACCTCGAACCGCGAGGCCGGCCTTGGCAACTGGCCGATCCAGGATATCGTCGACCTGCTGCAGGTCGGCGTCTCGCACCGTGCCACGGTGTACGGACCGATGGCGGAGGTCGTCTACAACAGCCTGCAATACATGAGCGACGAGGATGCGCAGGCGATGGCCGTCTACCTGAAGGCCCTGCCGCAGCGCGACACCGAGGCGCCGCCCCCGAGCCAGGAGCGGTTGGTACAGCCGGCTGTGATGGAGGCAGGCCGCCAGATCTACCAGCAGCAATGCGCGATGTGCCACGCCGAAGACGGCAAGGGTCATCCGCCATCCTATCCGCCGCTGGCTGCAAACCAGTCGATCACGATGTCGTCTCCGGTCAATGCCATCCGCATGGTGCTGAATGGCGGCTATGCGCCCGGCACGCAGAAGAACCCACGCCCGCACGGCATGCCGCCCTTCTCTCACATCCTCAATGACGACCAGGCTGCTGCCGTGGTGACTTATATCCGCGTAGCCTGGGGCAATACCGGCACCCCAGTGGCAGCGCCGCAGGTCAACGAGTTGCGCAAGCTGCTGCCGGAATAACCGATTGCAACGAGGCCTGACATGCCAGAACCTCCCGATCACAACGAGCCGCGCCCGACCGATGCCGAGGTGCATCGCGTGGTCAGCGCAGGCCCATCCGGCACCTTCGCCGTGGCCGGTGTGGCGACGGCGATCGTCGTTCTCATCTACCTCTTGTTCTTTTTCTTCGTGCACGTGCCGCGGGGGCTGGTCCAATGACCGCCGCGCCGGATGGCCACCACGCCGAGTCGGTCGCCGTGGCGGCCGAGCGCCGCTGGGCCATGGTGGTCGGGCTGATCATCGCAGTCATCGTCCTGCTCATGATCTTCGCCAGCGTCCACTGGGCGTCCATGCCGCCGTCACGCGTGGAAACGGTCAACGTCAGGACGCTGCATCTCGAAGGCGAATTCGTCGAAGGCAACCTCGGCACCGCGGTCGACCGGGACGGCAAGGTCACGGTGCGGCTGGTTGCCCAGCAGTATTCATTCCAGCCGCAGTGCATCGTGGTGCCGCAGGGCATGCCGGTGACGTTCCGCGGCACCAGCGCCGACGCGGTGCACGGGTTCATCGTCGGCACGACCAACGCCAACACCATGCTGATTCCCGGCTTCGTGGCGACGTTCACCACCACCTTCAACCAGACGGGCGAGCACCTGATGCCCTGTCACGAGTACTGCGGCATTGGCCACGAGGCCATGTGGGCGAAGGTGCAGGTCCTCCCGCGCGAGGACTTTTTGGCCCGTGCGCGCAACACGGAAAGGATGACCTGTGTTCCTCGCTAGAAAACTCGTTCTCGCCCATTTCTGGGTGGCATTCGTCGCCTTTCTGGGCGCCATTCTGCTCGGCGAATGGCAGATGTTTATCCGCAGCCCGCTGGCGCAGTGGGTCAACAATCCCGAGCATTACTACCGCTCCGTCACCGCGCACGGCACGGTCATGGCGTACGTGATGCCCACGCTGGTAGCGATGGGGTTCGGCTACGCGGTCAGTGAACTCTCGCTGAAGCGGGCGCTGCTGGGCCTGCGCTGGGCGTGGATCGGCTACTGGCTGGTCATCGCCGGCACGGTGCTCGCGGCGGCGACCATGGGGCTTGGCAAGGCGTCGGTCCTCTATACGTTCTACCCGCCGATGATCGGCAGCCCGTTCTACTACCTGGGCGTGGTGCTGGTGGTGGTCGGCTCGTGGATATGGGTGGCGCTGATGTCGGTCAACCTGGCCGCCTGGAAGCGCGATAATCCGGGCGCGACCGTGCCGCTGGCCATGTATGGCATCGTGGCGGGCGCCTACCTTTGGGCATGGACCTCGCTGGGCGCGGCCATCGAAGTGCTGGTGCTGATCCTGCCGGCATCGCTGGGGCTCACCGACACCATCAATGCCGGACTGGCACGGGTCTTTTTCTCCTGGACACTCCATGCCATCGTTTATTTCTGGCTGATTCCCGCCTATGTCGCCTTCTACAGCATCGTGCCGCGCGCCATCGGCGGACGACTCTACAGCGACACCATGGGCCGAGTGGCGTTCGCGCTCTTCCTGGTCTTCTCGATGCCGATCGGCATCCACCACCTGTTCGCCGACCCGCAAGTCGGCTCAGGCTTCAAGTTCGTCCATGCGGCGATGACGGCAATGGTGTCGGTCCCCACGCTGCTCACTGTCTTCACCATCGTCGCCTCGGTCGAGATCGCGGCCCGGTTGCGCGGCGGCCGCGGCGCGTTCGGCTGGCTGGCCGCGCTGCCGTGGCACAACCCGATGATGCTGGCTGTGACGTTCTCGTTCATCATGCTGGGCCTCGGTGGCGCGGGGGGCATCATCAACATGAGCTACCAACTCAACGAAACGATCCACAACACCCAATGGGTCACCGGCCACTTTCACCTGATCTTCGGCGGCGCCATCGTCATCATGTACATGGCGCTGGCCTACGATCTTTGGCCGCAGCTGACCGGCCGCGGACCGCTGCCGGCGGGGCTGATGCGCCTGCAATTGTGGCTCTGGTTCCTGGGCATGCTGGTGCTGTCGCTGCCGTGGCACTGGGTGGGGCTGCTCGGCATGCCACGCCGCATGGCGTACTACGACTACAGCCACCCCGCGCTGCAGCCGCAAGCATGGACGGTCATTGCCTCGACGCTCGGCGGGCTGGTGATGGTGCTGTCGGCGCTGCTCTTCGTCATCCTCCTCGCCACCGGCCACCGCCGACCGGCCGGCACGCCCGCGCCCTACACCTTCAGCGAGACGCTGCACCCGGAGGCGCGTCCTCCGGCAGCGCTGAACGGCCTGGGGCTGTGGGTGGCGATGATGATCGCGCTCACGCTGGTCAACTACGGTTATCCGATCGTCCAGCTGGCAGTGCTTGACAACGCGTCGGTGCCAGTGGTGCCGATTGGTAGCCGCTGACTCGGCTGCCCACAGGCCAAACAGGAGACCCGGTCAATGTCCGCGCATCACAACCCCATCGGCAGCAAGAGCGTATTGGCGCTGATCGTGCTGACGGTGGTGCTGGCGCTGGTCGGCTTCATCTGGCTTCCCTCCGTGCAAAGCGATTTCTCCGCACGCGGCGTGTGGGACGCTATCTGCCGCGCCGCCGGCGCCCCTGCCAGCTGGAATAGCCAGGGCACCTCACGCAACGGCCACATCGCCACCAATGTCGTGCTCGACCGTAGCATGGCCCACGCCGCGCCCGCCGACGTCGTCGGCCGCGGCGCCACGCTGGCCCTGAACAATTGCACGATGTGCCACGGCGCGCGCGGCATGAGCGCGTCCAATGCGCCCAACCTTGCCGGCCAGTACCCGGAAGTCGTCATCAAGCAGTTGCAGGATTACAGGTCCGGCAAGCGCGGCAGCGCGATCATGGAATCGCTGGCCCGCAACCTGTCCGAACGCGACATCACCGACCTCGCCGCCTACTACGCCTCGCTCCCCAAGGCCCGTACCGCACCGACCACCTATGACGAATCCCTGCCCCCGCTCGTCCGCGTGGGCGACCCGCTGCGCAACATCGCCCCGTGCATCTCGTGCCACGGCGGCGTCGACCAGAAGTTCGGGGCACCCTGGCTGGAAGGCATGCCGCATGACTACCTCACCACTGAACTACGCGCCTTTCGCAACGGGCAGCGGCGCAACGACGCCGAAGGCCAGATGCGCAACATGGCCAGGGCAATGACGGACAAGGAGATTGAAGAGGTGGCGGGTTTTTACGCACGAAAAGCGGCGGCCGAAGGGCATTAGTCAAGCAGGAGTTCCCCACTTCACCCCAAAGGTTGTTTCCGTTTTCGCCATAGCGGCGCCAGGACCGCGCCACCACATCGGATGTGAGGGGCATGCCAAAGGCAATAGATCCCTTACCGCGCGGCGATTAGTGGGCCACGCCACACGCACCCTTCCCGCTCGACAGTCCGAACGGCCATGATGAGGTGCACCCTGGCGCCCACTGCGTTAGCGACGGCAAGTGGGTCACTTTCTATAAGCACGAAAAAGAGGTATGGGCATGCAACGCCATGTATGCCGCGGCCCATTTCGACCTCGTTCCGGTTCCGAGCGCCTCCTGATGCGCCACATCTTCGGAGCCCCCAACCCACTCCTCGTTTTCCCCGACTGTCCCAAATTGCAAACAAGTTGTCCCCGCTAGTCAAACTGCTGAAAGCCAATCCTAGATACTTCGCCGGTCGCGACAGGACTGTGGCCAGCGTGTGAAAGGAGGGTTTTGTTCCCTGCATGCGTAGCCATGACGCAGTCAAGCGCATCCAGGAAAAGGCTTTTCATGCTCGGGCAAACCATCACGCATTCCCCCATCTCAGCCGGCGCGGCCGGTGCGAGTTCGTCGCGTTCTTACGCCTGGCTCGTCTTTGCGCTGAGCTTTGGCTTGTTGCTGTCTGACTACATGTCCCGGCAGGTGCTCAACGCCGTCTTTCCGCTGCTGAAGGTGGAATGGTCGCTGAGCGACACCGAGCTCGGTGCGCTGGGCGGGATCGTGGCCTTGATGGTTGGCCTGCTGACGTTTCCGCTGTCCATCCTGGCCGACCGCTGGGGCCGGGTCAGGAGCCTGATCCTGATGGCGGCGCTGTGGAGCCTGGCCACGCTGGGGTGCGCGCTGGCCAGCAATTTCGGGCAGATGTTCGTGGCGCGGCTGTGCGTGGGGATTGGTGAGGCGGCCTATGGCAGCGTCGGCATTGCCGTGGTGCTTTCGGTGTTTCCGCGCCATCTGCGTGCCAGCCTGAGTTCGGCGTTCATCGCTGGCGGGGCGTTTGGCTCCGTGCTGGGGATGGCGGCGGGGGGTGCCCTGTCCGCTCACTTTGGCTGGCGTTGGGCCTTTGCCGGCATGGCGATCTTCGGGCTTGTGCTGGTCGGGTTCTACCGTCTCTTCATTACCGAGCCGCGCCTGCAGGCGCAACGCCGTGCGCTGGGCGAGGAACCGGACAGTGCCGCTCGGCGCGAGAGCGTCTCACTGCGCCCGCTGCTGTCTGCTCTCTTTTCGGCGCGTTCGATCCTCTGCGCGTATGTGGGCAGTGCGCTGCAGTTGCTGGTCATGGGAGCCCTGCTCACCTGGATGCCGAGCTTCCTGGCGCGCTACTACGGCATGGCGACGGACCGTGCCGGCGTGACCGCCGCGGCATTCGTGCTGGCGGCTGGCGCAGGGATGGTCCTGTGCGGCACGCTGACGGACTGGGTGGCTCGCCACGTCCCCGGGCGCAAGTGGCTGATGGCCGTGGCCTACAGCGTGACCTGCTGCGCGCTGCTGCTCACTGCGTTCCACCTGCCCGCCGGCACCGCGCAACTGGTGCTGATCGGTGCCGGCATGCTGTTTGTCGGTGGCACGGCAGGCCCGGCCAGTGCCGCGGTTGCAAACCTGACCCATCCAGCCATCCATGCCACCGCCTTTGCCACGCTTACGCTGGCAAACAACCTGTTGGGCCTGGCGCCCGGACCCTTTGTCACTGGCCTGATCGCCGACCGGATTGGCCTGCTCGGCGCCCTTCAACTGATCCCGCTGGCAGGCGTGCTTGCCGCGCTGTGCTTCCTGGTGGGGCGCCGCACCTATATGGCCGACCTGCTTCGCCTGGAAAGCCAGCGCGAGGCAGACCCGAACAAGGCTTGATCTTCTGATTGATTACCTGGACAACTGATGAACCTTCCCGCTGATATCACCTTCCTGATGGTTCCCGGCCTGCGCGATCACGTGGCGGAACACTGGCAGACCCTGCTCCAGGCCGAGCTGCCGAACGCCCGTTCGGTGGCGCCGCTGGAGCACGACAAGCTCAGCCGTGATGCCCGCGTGAGCGCGCTGGACGCTGCCCTGGCCGACATCGACGGCCCGGTGGTGCTGGTGGCGCATAGCGCCGGCGTGATGATCACCGTGCATTGGGCCGCACAGCACCACCGCAAGATCCGTGGCGCGCTGCTGGCCACGCCTGCTGATCTTGAAACGCCGATGCCGGCCGGCTATCCGGACCACGCCGCGCTGGCCGGGAACGGCTGGCTGCCCGTGCCCCGGGCGCAACTGCCCTTCCCCAGCCTCCTCGCCGCCAGCCGCAACGATCCGCTGGCCAGCTATGAGCGCGCCGCGCAGATGGCCAGCGACTGGGGCAGCCGCCTGGTCGACCTCGGCGAAGTCGGCCACCTGAACCCGGCGGCCGGATATGGCCCGTGGCCGCGCGCGACCGAGTTGCTGGAAAAGCTGCTGCGCGCCAGTTGAGCCGCAATAGGCTTCGCGTAGCGCAAAGCCGCCACAGAGATTGCAGTACCTGTAGTACTCACACAGACGGATTCATCCGCATCGCAACCAAAGGAAAAGAGGAGAAATACCAATGAAGCTCAGGAGCATGGCCGCGGCCGCGCTGCTCGCCTGTTCGGGGGGCGCCTTCGCCCAGTCGAACGTTACGCTGTACGGCGTGGCGGACATCAACGTGGAGTATGCCAATCACCTCGGCGCGGTCCCGACTGCCGCCAACCAGTTCAACCGCGGTCCGGCCAACGACGTCTACCGCATGAACTCTGGCGGCGTCTCCGGCTCGCGCTGGGGCCTTCGCGGCAGCGAGGACCTCGGTGGCGGCCTGCAGGCGCTGTTCGTGCTGGAAAGCGGCTTCAACGTCGACAGCGGCACCTCGCAGCAAAGCGGCAGGCTGTTCGGGCGCCAGGCGTACGTGGGCGTGCAGAAGCCCGGCATCGGCATGGTCAGCCTGGGCCGCCAGTACACATCGATGTTCGAGGCACTGGCCAATTTCTCGCCCACGGCCTATGCCACGCAATACGAACCGGTGGTGCTGCAGTCTGGCCCGAACTTCCGTGAGGACAACACGGTCAAGTACACCGGCAAGTTTGGCCCGGTCACGGCGCTGGCGCACTGGTCGTTTGGCGCGGGCCTGGCCTTGCCGGCCACCGTGGGCATCGCCACGCCGATCGGTGGCAACGGCGAGGTCCCCGGCCAGTTCCGGCGCGATACCGCCTATGGCGCCGCGGTTGCGTACCAGGGCGGCCCGTTTGGCGTGACCGCTGGCTACGATCAGTGGAACCCGACCATCGGCACCAGCACTGGCACCGCCAAAAAGGCCGTGGTGGGCGCCAGCTACAGCATCGGGCCGGCCAAGATCATGGGCGGCTACCGCTGGGGCCAGAACAAAAACGCGGCGGATGTCGTGATCCAGCGTGATGACTTCTACTGGATCGGCGCCAACTACCAGGTCACGTCAGCCATTGGCCTGACGCTGGAATACAACTACGACAACGTCAAGAGCCTGTTTGGCAATACCAACGTCGCCAACCCCTGGCAGATCGCCTTCGTGGCGAACTATGCGTTCTCCAAGCGCACCGACGTCTACCTGACGACCGCCTACGCCAAGAACGCCGGCCTGATGATGGAATCGCTGGCAACGATCTACGCCAACAGCCTGTCGCTGGGCAACAGCTACGCGCTGGGCAATGGCCAGAGCAATATGTTAGGAGCCGCCGTCGGCATTCGCCACAAGTTCTGACCAGGCGATCCGGTCATCGGATCGACACTGGACAATATGCTCGTTTGCGGCCGCCCGGGGATTCCCCCGCGCGGCCGCTCTTTTTCGTTTCGAGGAGCAAGAAAAAGCCGCGGTCGTGTTGCGGCTTGAGCAAGGGTCTAGCGGCGCAGGAAGGCGCCGATGACGCGCGCGGTGTTCTCCGCGCCGGTCACGAGGAAGAGATGCCCGTCGTCGAGCACGTGCAGTTCCGCATTGGGGATGCGGGCGGCGAGGATCCTGGCATTGACCAGCGGCACGATGGGATCGTCGGCGCCGTGCATCACCAGCGTGGGCTGCCTGACCGCGCGCAGCCACGGCAGGCTGCTCCAGCCCCAAGCCGCCAGCAGTTGGTAGAGGTAGCCACGTCCCCGTGGCGGTTGCATGTGCCGTCCATGTTCGTCGAGCAGTGCAGGATCGTCGCGGAAGGCGCCGCCGTAGAGGTCGGCGCCAACGCGTCGCAGGTACTCCGGATCGCTGTAGCGGCGCACGCCGATCATCTTCGACAGCACCGACAGCCTGCCCGGCACCATGAGCACGCCGGGCGACGTTGCCGCCAGCACCAGGCGGCGGCAACGCTGCGGATAGAGCCGTGCGAATTCCTGCGCGAGCGCACCACCCCACGACACGCCGAGCGTATCGACCTGGCCCGCATAGCCAAGGTGCGACAGCAGCCTGTCGGCAAGCACGCAAAGGTTGGAGAAGCGGTAAGGCAACAGCGGCGCGGGGGAGCCGCCGGCGCCGGGAACGTCGAAGATGATGACTTCCACGCCCACCAGCGCATCGACGAAGGGCTCGATCAGTTCGAGATTGGCGCCGATGCCGTTGAAGATGAGCAGCGGCGGACCCCCGTCGCTGCCGGGCCGGATGCCGACCCTGAGTTGCTGCCCGTCCAGAGCTACAGTCTGGACCTGCATGTGGCCGGCCCTGATGCCAGCATTGCTTATTGTCATCAAGCTGTCCTGGAGTCGTTGGCGCGAAGGCACGGCCACGATCGCTGCGATCGCGGCCGTGCACCCCGGTGCTTACTGCCTGGGTCGCAGGATGCCCTTCACTTCCTCGACGTTCTCGGCGATGCGCCGGCCTACTGCGGTAATGCTGTCGGCCTGGGTCTTGTACACGGTGTCGGTCAGGCCGCGCAGGCCGTTCACGGCCTTTTGCAGCGAGCGCGGCAGCACTTCAGAGACCTTGGCCGCCTGGCCGTCGGCGTCCTTGCCGCCACGGGCCAGCGCCTGCAGGTCGGCGGCGGTCTCGCAGAGGTATTCGCCCTGCTGTCGCACCAGCGACTGCAGGCCGGCCAGCAGCGCGATATTCACGCCGGCCAGGGCCTCGATGTCCTTGCGGCGCGATTCGAGGATAGCCGCCGGGTCCAGGCGGTTCAGCTTGACGAAGTCAAACAGCTTCTTGTGCGGGGCGGTGTGTGCGGTCGACGTGCCCGCGGTATTGGTCGATTCCATCTTTATTTCTCCTGACAGGTTGGGTTGTAGAAAACGATGGCCCTGTGGGGCCGGTGGACTACGCTTCAGACACGTAAAGGCCAGGGGCCTCGCCGCAAGGCGTGTATTGCAGGCTACCGGGGCTGGCCGGTGCGTTGCGCTTCGGCCCCGAGCGCTTCTTCAGCCATTGGCTCCAGTGCTGCCACCATGAGTCCTGGGTGGCCGTGGCGCCTTCCAGCCAGGTCTCCGGGTCCGCCTCGGTCGCGTCGTTGCGGAAGAACTTCGCCTTGGGGTTGCCGGGCGGGTTGATCAGGCTCTGGACATGCCCGCTGGAGCTGAGCACGAACTCCGTGCGTCCGCCAAAGGCGCGCACCGAGCGGTACACGGCCTTCCACGGCGTGATGTGGTCGGTCATGCCGGCCAGCACGTATTTGTCGCACTGGACTTCGGACAGGTCGATGGCGTGGCCCAGCACGCGCAGCGCGCGCGGCGTGGCCAACTGGTTCAGTGTGAGCATGTCGAGGAACTGGCCATGCAGGCCGGCTGGCAGCCGCGTGGTGTCATTGTTCCAGTAGAGGACATCGAAGGCCGGCGGCGCATTGCCCAGCAGGTAGTTGTTGACCCAGTAGTTCCACACCAGGTCATTGGGGCGCAGCCAGGCAAAGACCCGACCCAGCTCCTCGCCGTCGAGCACGCCGCGCGCCTGGCTGCCCTGCTGGGCGGCCGTGACGGCTTCGGGCGTGCTGAACAGGCCAAGCTGGGACTGGGCATCCAGCCCGAACACCGACACCATCAGCGTGGCCGCATGCACAAGCTTCTCGCCGCTCGCGGCGCAGTAGCCCATCAGCGCCGACATCGTCATCGCGCCCGAGCAGGCGCCGTGCAGGTTCACGTCAGGGCTGCCGGTGATGTCGCGGATGGCGTGGATGGCTTCGATCAGCGCGCGGACATAGGTATCCATGTCCCAGTCGCGATGCGCTGCCGTGGGGTTGCGCCAGCTCACGATGAAGACCTGCAGTTCCTGGGCCAGCAGGTACTCCACCATGCTCTTGCCCTGCGCCAGGTCGAACACGTAGAACTTGTTGACCTGCGGCGGCACGATGAGCTGCGGCCGCGCGTGGACCTTCTCGGTAGACGGCGTGTACTGGATCAGTTCCAGCACATCGTTGCGGAACACCACCACGCCCGGCGTGGTGGCCAGGTTCTTGCCAACACTGAACGCCTCCTTGTCCACCTGGGCGGGCATGCCGCGGTTGGTCAGGGTGTCGGTAACCAGGTTGGTCAACCCGCTGATCAGGTTCATGCCGCCTGACTCCACAGTTTTCCTGAGCGCCGCCGGGTTGCCCAGCAGCGTGTTGGTCGGTGCCAGCGCATCGGCCACCAGCGAGGTGAAGTACTCCGCGCGGTGCTTGCTGCGCTCGTCCATGACCGAGCGCCGGACAAAGCCGCTGATGGAATTGCGCCAGGTCTCGTAGCCCTGCAGCGACATGCGGTACAGCGGGTTGTCCCGCCAGGCCGGGTCGCCAAAGCGCCGGTCGCGCGCCGACGGCATCGGGGCCGAGCCGTCCAGCACGCTGACCAGGTCCTGCGCCAGCTGCGCCTGCTGCTCCAGCACCAGCACCGGCTCCTGCAGGCACTGCGCGCCGATCTGCTGCGCAGTGCTGACCAGGTCTTCAAGGCGCAGGCCCACGAAGGGGTTGGGGCCGGCCATCATGTCCGGCATGCGTTCGATGGACGCCACCGCGGTGGCCGCGCTCACGGCTGCAGCCTGATCCGCACTATCGTCCCTATCGACCTTGGCGCTATCGATCTTGGCCATAACGACCTTCGCCCTGCCGGCCCTGCCGCCCTTGCTGCCGTGCTCTCTCGTACTGCTGACCCTCGTCATCATGCGTCTCCCGCCTTATTCCTTGCTACTACTGTCTTGCTCATTGCTTCAGGCGACCAGCAGCGCCAGGGCTTCCGCCACCAGCGCGGGCTTGACCTCGCCTTCGATCTCGATCGTGTTTTCCGTGCGCAGCAGCACGCGGCCGCCGCCCTTGTTGTCTGCAGCCAGCAGGCTGACGCGATTGCGCACGCGCGAGCCCGCCTTCACCGGCGCCAGGAAGCGCGTCTTTTCCAGTCCGTAGTTGACTGCGGCGCTGGCATCGGCCGGGATCACGCCCATCTCTTGCATTTGGCCTGCCACCAACGACAGCGTCAGGTAGCCGTGCGCGATGGTGCCGCCGAACGGACTTTCCTTGCCGGCACGCTCCACGTCCACGTGGATCCACTGCTTATCGTTGGTGCATTGCGCGAATGCGTCGATGCGCGCCTGGTTCACTTCCACCCAGTCGGACACGCCCAGTTCCTTGCCGACGAACGCGTTGAGCGTCGCCATGCGGTAGTTTTCGATTGCCATACTGCCTCCTGCATTGATTGATCTTTTTGCCCGTGCCGCGCTGCGCCACGGTTTGGGTTTCAAAACCGGGATTCGTCCAGGTTCAGGAAACCGTCCTCGCCCGACGCACCGGTGATGGCCGCTTCCAGCGCCGCGGCGCGCGGCAGGATCTGCTTGGCGAAGAACTCAGCGGTGGCGATCTTGGCGGCGTAGAACGCCTCGTCCTCGCCGCGCTTGTGCGTCGCCACGACCAGCGCGCGCGCCATCTGCCAGCCCGTCAGCACGATGCCGGCCAGCTTGAGGTAGGCCACGCTTGCGCCAAACACCGCGTTCGGCTCCTTGGCCGCGTTCTCCAGCACAAAGTCGACGGCCCGGCCCAGCGCCATGCGCGCGTAGCCGAGCTGCACGAACATGGCGCTGCATGCCGCATCCGCGCCGCTACCGGCGCAGTCCCTGAGCGCATCGATGGTCTGGTCGACTTCGGCCAGGATGGCGCGCGCGGCCAGGCCGCCATCGCGCACGGTCTTGCGGCCCACCAAGTCGTTGGCCTGGATGGCGGTAGTGCCCTCGTAGATCGGCAGGATGCGGGCGTCGCGGAAGTGCTGCGCGGCACCGGTTTCCTCGATAAAGCCCATGCCGCCGTGCACCTGCACGCCCAGGCTGGTCACGTCCAGCGACATCTCCGTGCTCCAGCCCTTGATGACGGGCACCAGGAACTCGTAGGCCGACTTGAACTGCGCCCGCGTATAGGCATCCGGTGCGTGGTGGGCAAGGTCCGAGTACGCAGCCGCCACCAGCGACAGTGCGCGCGCGCCTTCGGTCAGCGCGCGCATCTCGGTCAGCATGCGGCGCACGTCGGGGTGATGAATGATGGCCACCGCCTCGCGCGACGAGCCATCGACCGGGCGGCTTTGCACGCGATCCTTCGCATAGGCCACCGCCTGCTGGTAGGCACGGTCGGAGATGGCAATGCCCTGCACGCCCACGCCGAAGCGCGCAGCGTTCATCATCACGAACATGTACTCCAGGCCGCGGTTCTCCTCGCCGACCAGGTAACCGATGGCACCGCCATGGTCGCCAAACTGCAGCACCGCGGTCGGGCTGGCCTTGATGCCGAGCTTGTGTTCGATCGACACGCACTGCACGTCATTGCGCGCCCCCAGCGAGCCGTCGTCGTTGACCAGGAACTTCGGCACCACGAACAGCGAGATGCCCTTCACGCCCTCGGGCGCTCCCGGCGTGCGCGCCAGCACCAGGTGGACGATGTTGTCCGCCATGTCGTGCTCGCCGTAGGTGATGAAGATCTTGGTGCCAAAGATCTTGTAGTTGCCGTCAGCCTGCGGCTCGGCGCGCGTGCGCACCAGCGCCAGGTCGGAACCGGCCTGGGGCTCGGTCAGGTTCATGGTGCCGGTCCACTCGCCGGCGATCAGGCGCGGCAGGAAGCGTTGCTTCAGCTCGTCGGCGCCAGCGGTGAGCAGCGCTTCGATCGCGCCGTCGGTCAGCATGGCGCACAGCGCGAACGACAGGTTGGCCGCGTTCATCATTTCCATGCACGGCGTGCCGACCAGCTTGGGCAGGCCCTGGCCACCAAACTCGACCGGGTGCACGATGCCCTGCCAGCCGCCCTCGCCAAACTGGCGGAACGCTTCCGCGAAGCCGGGGGTGGTCCTGACTTCGCCGTCGTGCCAGCTGCTGGGTTGCTTGTCGCCGGCAACGTTGAGGGGGGCGATCACCTCGCCGTGGAACTTTGCGGCTTCGCCGATCACGGCCTCGACGGTGTCGGGGGTAGCGTCTTCATAGCCAGGCAGGCTGGCAATCTTTGTCAGTCCGGCCAGCTCGCGGATGACAAACAGGATGTCCTTGGTAGGTGCGATGTAGCTCATTCTCGGCCTCTGTGCAATGTCCACAGCACCGGCATCCGATTCACTAACCGGTGGCGCTGTAACGTTATGTGCCGATCGTAGTGGCGGCACGCACGAAGTCGGATACCCAAACCTGCCCATTCACTGACAAATCCTGCCGCTTTGCGCGGCAGCCGCCCTGAACGGCCGACATGCGTCGCAAGAGCCGGCTAATGTGGCCAGATTTGTCAGTCGCCGGCCAGCTTTGCCAGCCGTGCAGGCGGGTCTATAGCGCGCGGCGGTAGGCGTTGGGGGTGCTGCCGGTCCAGTGGCGGAAGGCGCGATGGAATGCGGTGGGATTGTCGAAGCCCACATCGAAGGCAATGGCCGCGATGGGATCCTCGGAGCGCGTCAGGCGCTGGATGGCGATATCGCGCCGCACGTCGTCCTTGATCGCCTGGAAGGAAGTGCCTTCCGCCGACAGGCGCCGGCACAGGGTGCGCACCGAACAGTGCAACGCATGGGCCACCGCCTCGATGGTGGGCGACACCGGCAGGCACTCGGCAACGTATTGCCTGACCCGGTGGGAGCTCATCTGCTCGGCAAAGGAAACGAAGATCCAGTCCTCGGGCGCGCGCGACAGGAACTTCTCCAGATCCGGCTTGCGCTGGCGCACCGGCATGTCCAGGTAAGCCGCATCGAAGCCGATGCGGTTTTGGTCGCAACCGAAATGCACCGGACCGGGAAACAGGTATAGATGGTCGCCGGCCAGCGGCGAGTGATGAACCTGGAACTCCACTGCCTGCAGCGGGATCTTTTGGCGGATCAGCCACGACGCCACGCCATGCACGAGCTTCAGCATTAGTTCCCGCCCCAGCACGCTGACGGCGGGGCCGGCCGGGTTGTCTACCAGCTCCACATAGCCAGACCCACCATCGCGCCGCGACTCGATGCGGAAGTCATCTAGGATCAGGTGGAAGAACTGGCCGAAGCGATGCAGCGCCACCTCCAGCCTTGGCGCATCCAGCAAGCTCAGGCACAGGTACTTGAGCGTGCCATTGCGCAGCGGCCGGCTGAAAATGCCGGGCATTTCATCGTCGGCTTCCTTGGCGAGCAGGCGGTACAGCGTGGAAAACTGTTCCTGCGTGACGCGTGCGGCCGGCTCGGCCAGCAACTCCCCGGCAATGCCTGAGCACTCGGCCAGCCGCGCGATCGCCATGGGATCGGCGCCGGCCAGGAAGCCATTGACGACAGAGATTGGCACGGTAGCGGACAGGCCGTTCACGCGGGGCGCAGGCAGTGCATGCCGGAGAGAGGGTGACGGGGCATTCTGTCACAGCGTGTGCGCGATGGAAATGCGGATCGATGCCTAGAGCAGCCCTTGCGCCGGCTCCGCTCGTGTTTTCCCTGACTGTCCCGAAATGTAAATCGTTCGTCCCGGATCATCAAATCGCCGCGTGTCGATACACGATACTTCAGCCACTGAACTTGATACCGCAAACGCGACCGTCGGGTGCCGCCAGCCAGGCGGAAATCCAGGCGGTCCGGCCCACAACATACCAGGAGCAACTGTGCAATTCCTCGACGATTCCCTGCACCCCGAAAACCAGGACAAGGTGGTCATCACCGTGGCGCCGTACGGCCCCGAGTGGATGCCCGCGGATTTCCCGGAAGATATTCCGGTGACGATGGAAGATCAAATCCAGAAGGCCGTGGATTGCTACAACGCCGGCGCCACCGTGCTGCACCTGCACGTGCGCGAACTGGATGGCAAGGGTTCCAAGCGCCTGTCCAAGTTCAACGAGCTGATCGCCGGCGTGCGCGCCGCGGTGCCGGACATGATCATCCAGGTGGGCGGCTCCATCTCCTTCGCGCCGGAAGACGACGGCCAGGCGGCCAAGTGGCTCTCGGACGATACCCGCCACATGCTGGCTGAACTGGACCCGAAGCCGGACCAGGTGACCGTGGCGATCAACACCACGCAGATGAACATCATGGAGCTGCTGTACCCCGAATACCTGAAGGGTACCTCGCTGGAGCATCCCGCCTACCTGGCTGCCTACCGCGAAATGACGGTGCCGGCCGGCCCGGGCTGGGTGGAAGAGCACCTGCGCCGCCTGAGCAACGCAGGCATCCAGCCGCACTTCCAGCTCACCGGCATCCACGCCATGGAAACGCTGGAGCGCATGGTGCGCGCAGGCCACTACAAGGGCCCGCTGAACCTGACCTGGATCGGCATCGGCGGCGGCTTCGACGGCCCCAACCCGTTCAACTTCTTCAACTTCGTGCACCGCGCGCCGGACGGTTGCACCCTGACCGCGGAATCGCTGCTGAAGAACGTGCTGCCGTTCAACATGATGGCGATGTCGATGGGCCTGCATCCGCGCTGCGGCATCGAGGACACCATCATCGACCAGCATGGCAACCGCATGACTTCGGTCCAGCAGATCGAACAGTGCGTGCGCGTGGCCAGGGAACTCGGCCGCGAGATCGCCTCGGGCAAGGAAGCCCGCGAGATCTACCGCATCGGCACCTGGTACGACAGCGCCGACGAAACCCTGGCCGCGCACGGCATGGCGCCGAACCGCAAGGCCGGCCAGAAGAACCTGCCCCTGCGCGCGGCCTGACGCGCGCACCGGTGCGGCAGCGGGCGCAAGTGCCTGCCGCCGCACCGTCGTCCAACCTACCTTGCAAGCCATGAACCCGCCCCTCTCCGTCATCAATCCGTGCCTGAACATCTGCCGCATGGACCTCGCTGGCAAGTATTGCCAGGGCTGCGGCAGGACTGCGGTCGAAATCGGCCGCTGGGCGCAGATGACCGACGCAGAGCGCGCCGAGGTCGTGGCTTCGCTGCCGGCGCGCCAGTCGTGGCGCAGCCGCGCCCCGGCGCCCACTCCCTGATATTTCACAGCCTGCTGCGGCCTGCGCCGGGCTCGCCGGCTGGCGTCTTGAAGCTGCTGCCATGAACCATCCGTCCACGCTCTCGGTCGAGGCCTATTTCGACCTGATCTGTCCCTGGTGCCTGATCGGCAAGAAACACCTGGAAAGCGCCATCGCCTTGCTCGGGCGGGAGCGTCCGGACATCGCCGTGCAGGTGGAATGGCGTTCTTATCCGCTGATTCCGGCCATGCCGCCGGCCGGCCTGCCCTACCGCGACTTCTATGTGGCACGCCTGGGCAGCCCTCAGGCAGTGGCGGCACGCCAGGCACAGGTCTGTGCCGCGGCACAAGATGCCGGCCTCACCCTGGCACTGGATCGCATTGAGACCTTCCCCAACACCCTGCTGGCCCATCGCCTGGTACGCCTTGCCCGGCAACAGGCAGGGGCAGACGCGGCCGCTGCGCTGATCGACGAGCTGTTCACGCGCTACTTCCTGCGCGCCGAGAACATCGGTGATCCGCGCGTGCTGCGTCAGGCCGCCGCGACCTGCGGCGTCGCGATTCCGGATCAGGTCCCGGGTCAACCCGATGCGGAGGCACACCGTGACCTGGACTGGCTGCCGTCACTTGGCGACCCGCATGAACCGGTCTTGCGTGCCGGACTAGGCGTGCCGCACTTTATCTTCGACGGCACCCGCAGCGTGTCTGGCGCGCGGCCTCCCGCCGCGCTGCTGGAAGCCATGTTGCACACGCTGGCGCGCGCGAAGCAGCGCGCCACCCGGGCCACCGCCTGAACACCCTGGTGACGGCGGCATTGCGCCCTCGCCTCGACTTTTCTGCAATATCCCGTGCAACTGCCCCCGACAAGAAGGCTGGCATGGGCGTATCCATACCTAGACGTTCAACGGAGACACAGATGCCTCAACGCCCTGCCCTTTTTCACCTGCGCCACGCTGCCTTGGCCGCCGTCAGCGCCGTCATTGCCCTGTCCATGCCCTCGGCCATGGCGTGGACCAACAAGCCCGTACGCATGCTGGTGCCGGCCCCTGCCGGCGGCACCATGGACGTGATTGCCCGCCTTCTGGCCGACCAGCTGTCGCAGGACCTCGGCCAGCCGGTCGTGGTCGACAACAAGCCGGGCGCCGGCGGCGGCATCGCCATCAGCGCCATGCTGCAGGCACCGCCTGACGGCCAGACCATCATGGTGACGGCCACCAATGTGCTGACTGAAGTCCCCCACGTGCTCAAGACGCCGTACAACACGATGAAGGATATCCGGCCCTTGGCCGCGGTGGCACGCTCGCGCCTGCTGCTGGTGGGCGCGCCGTCCCTGCCCGCCAAGGACTTCAAGAGCCTGGTGAACTACGTGCATGCCAACCCTGGCAAGCTGAGCTTTGCCTCCTACAGCGCCGGCACCGCATCCCACTATGCCGGCGTGATCATGAACCAGAAGGCCGGCCTCGACCTTGCGCACGTTCCCTTTGCCGGCTCGTCGCCGGCGCTGGCCCAGGTGATGGGCGGCCAGATCGCGCTGATGTACGACGGCATGGTGACCTCGCTGCCGATGATCAAGGCCGGCAAGCTGCAAGCCTACGCGGTGGCTTCAAAGAACCGTTCGCCGCTGCTGCCCCAGGTGCCGACCTTCGCGGAGCTGGGTTATCCGGATGTGGAGTTCAGCAACTGGGTCGGCGTGATTGCCTCGGCGCGCGTGCCCGCAGAGCTGGCGCAGAAGATCCAGGCCGCCACTTACAAGGCGGCGGCAACGCCCAAGGTGCAGGAACGGATGCAGGCATTGAGCTATGAGCCGCTGCGCGAGCAGCCGCTGTCGGAATTGAGCCAGTCCCTGAATGCCGAGTTTGAGCGCAATGCGGCGATCGTAAAGACCTTCAGTATCCAGCCCTGACCCCGGCCACGCGCCGGCAGCCTGTGCGCCTCCTTCGGGAGGCGCTTTGCTTTTGCCCGTGACGCGGGCAAAAGAACCCACCGTTGCGGATTCTGTCCCAGCCATCGCCCTGCCACCGACCCGCGGTCTAGCCCCTCATGTCAAATACTGCTCGACGATAAAGCAAAAAAAAATAGCGGCAGTCCCCGCCCGAGGACTGCCGCGAATTCCCTTTATTACCCTTCAGGCTGCGTCTTCGCGCAGCTGCTTCTTATTGATCTTGCCGACACTGGTCTTTGGGATTGCTTCAATGAAGATGATGCGCTCGGCCTCCGGCACCGCATACTTGCTGATCCGGCGCGAATCCGCGTGCGCCATCAGCTGGTCGCGGATCTGCTCGGCCTTGATTTCGGCGCCCGCCTTGCGCACCACGAAGGCCATTGGCCGCTCGCCCCACTTCGCATCCGGCACGCCGATCACGGCGCATTCCTGCACCCCCGGCACCTCCGTGATCAGGTTCTCCACTTCAATGGAAGACACCCATTCACCGCCGGTCTTGATGACGTCCTTGATACGGTCGACGATCTGCACGAAGCCGTCCTCGCCCATCACCGCGACATCCTGGGTATGCAGGAAGCCGCCCGACCACAGGTCTTCCGACGCTTGCGGCTTGCCGAAATATCCCTTGGTCAGGAACGGCGCGCGCAGCACGATCTCGCCGCGGCTCTTGCCGTCACGCGGCAGGTCCTGCATGTCTTCGCTGACAATGCGGTAGTCCACCAGCGTCACCGGGCGACCAGTCGAGCAGCGCATGCGGACTTCCTCGGCGCGGTCCCTGGGCGTACAACCCGGCGGAATCTGGGCCAGCGACACGATCGGGCCGGTCTCGGACATGCCGTAGCCGGCAAAGATGTCGATGCCCCGCGCCAGCGCCGCCTCGCACAGCGCGGGCGGCAGCGCCGAGCCGCCGATGATGATCTTCCAGCCCGACAGGTCCTGCGCGCTGCCCTGCGCGGACTGCAGCAGCATCTGCAGGATGGTCGGCACGCAGTGCGAGAAGGTGACTTTTTCGGTCTCGCGCAGCTTCAGCAGCGCATCGGGGGCGTAGCGGCCCGGCAGTACGGTACGCAGGCCCAGCATCATGGCAATGTACGGGATGCCCCATGCCAGCACGTGGAACATCGGCGTGATCGGCATATAGACGTCTTCACGATGCATGCGCTGGCCCTCGCGCGGCGAACACAGGCTGGTTGCCGATGCCAGCGTGTGCAGCACGATCTCGCGGTGGCTGTAGCAGACGCCCTTGGGATCGCCGGTGGTGCCGGTGGTGTAGAAGGTCGCGGCCTTGGTGTTCTCGTCGAAGTCCCTGAACTCGAAGTCAGGCGACGCGTCGTCGAGCAGCGCCTCATACTCCCCCGCGAGCGGCAAGGTTAGCGCCGGTGCGTCCTGGCCGTCGGCCATCAGCACGAAGCGCGGGTTGCAGGTCAGCTCGCCGCGGATCTGCTCGAGCACCGGCGCGAAGTCCGGATGGAACAGCACGACGTCCGCGCCGGCGTCGTTCAGCGTGTACAGGATCTGCTGGGGCGACAGCCGCACGTTCACCGTGAACAGCGTCGCGCCCATCATGGGTACGCCGAAGTAGCACTCCAGGTAACGATGGCTGTCCCAGTCCATCACCGCCACGGTGGTCCCGTGGCCGGCACCGAGCGCGGTGAGCGCCGAGGCCAGCTGGCCGATGCGGCCGCGGAAATCGCGGAAGGTGTAGCGCATCTGGCCGCGGTAGCTGATCTCCTGGTCGCCGTAGAGACTGACCGAGTTGATCAGGAGCTGCTTGACCAGCAGCGGGTAAGCGTAGGCCGACTGTGCGGCCGTAATCAGGTTGTCTTGCATTGCTTGTCCTGCCTTGTCCGTCAGTACGGCTTGCTGCCGATAATGCCCGCGCGCTCCATCTTGCGGTGGCAAGGCGGATAGTCCATCACGGCGTAGTGCTGGGTGGCGGTGTTGTCCCAGATCGCCACGGAGTTGGGTTCCCAGCGCCAGCGCACCTGGTATTCGGGGATATACGCCTGGCTGACCAGGTAGCGCAGCAGGTCGCCCGCGCCCGGATTGGCGTCCTGGCCCGAGCGCACCCGCCCAGGCGTGTGGTAGTTGGTGAAATGCGTGGTGAAGGCGTTCACATACAGGATCTTCTCGCCGGTATCCGGGTGCGTGCGCACCACCGGGTGTTCCGCGTCGGGATACTGGGCCTTCAGCGCCAGGCGCTTCTCGATCGGCATCGCCGCGCCAAAAGAGGCCTCGATGCTGTGGCGCGCGCGCAGGTCGGCGATCTGCTCCTTGATGTACGCAGGCAGGCGCTCATAGGCAAGTGCCATGTTGGCCCACATAGTGTCGCCGCCAACTGGCGGGCATTCCACGCAGCGCAGCACGGCGCCGAACTGCGGGGCTTCGCGCCAGGTGGCATCGGAGTGCCAGGCGTTCTCGTAGCGGTCGTTGGGCTGGTCCGGGGTCTTGTAGATGCGGACCAGGCCCGGGTGCTCGGGATCGCTGCCGGCGACGGGATGGTCTTCCAGCTCGCCAAAGCGCCGGGCAAAGGCGACATGTTCGGCGCGGCTGAACTGCTGGTTGCGCAGGAACAGAACGCGGTGCTCGAGCAGCAAGGCGCGGATCTCGGCAAACAGGCCGTCGTCGCGAATCGCATCGGCCAGGTCGACACCACTCAGTTCGGCGCCAAGCGCGCAGGTAGTTTGTTGGACTTGCATGGCGTTGTGTCAGATGACGAAGATCGAAGAGCCTGTGGTCTTGCGCGACTCCAGGTCCTGGTGTGCCTGCACCGCATCTTCCAGGGCATAGCGCTGGTTGATCTCGATGCGGATACGGCCCGCGCCGACGTGATCGAACAGTTCGCCGGCCAGTTCGGCCTTTTCGGCCGGGTCGGCGATGTAGTCCGCCAGCGCAGGACGAGTCAGGAACAACGAGCCCTTCATGGCGAGGAGCACCGGGTCGAACGGAGGAATCGGGCCCGAGGCGGTGCCTACGCACACCATGGTGCCGCGCCGCTTGAGCGAATCCAGCGATGCCATGAAGGTCGACTTGCCCACGCTGTCGAACACCACCGACACGCCGACGCCATCGGTCAGCGCGCGCACCCGCTCCGCCACGTCTTCATGGCTGTAGTTGATGACATGATCGCAGCCGTGCGCCCGCGCCACCTCCGCCTTGGCTTCGGAGGAAACCGTGCCGATCACGGTCAGGCCCAGCAGCTTGGCCCACTGCGAAACGATCAGACCCACGCCACCGGCCGCGGCGTGCAGCAGGATGCTGTCGCCTGCCTTGAAGGCATGGATGCGGCGCATCAGGTAAGCCGAGGTCAGCCCACGCATGGTCATGGCCGCCGCGGTCTCGAAGCTGATCGTCTCAGGCAGGCGGATCAGCGCTGCGGCGGGCACCAGGCGCGAAGTGCTGTACGCGCCCAGGGTATTGATGAAGCCGGTATAGGTCACGCGATCGCCGACGGCAACATTGGTGACGTCCGGGCCGATCGCCTGCACCACGCCAGCTGCTTCCACGCCCATGCCCGAAGGCAGCGGCACGCGGTAGGTCCCGTTGCGGAAATATGTATCGGCATAGTTCAGGCCAACCGCCACGTGGCGGATGCGCACTTGGCCGGGGCCAGGGTCGCCCACTTCAGTGCTTTCATAGCGCAGCACTTCCGGCCCGCCGATCTCGTACATCCGGACAATTTTTTCCACAGCTTTGGTCTCCTGGGTCTAGGGCGGCGCGAAGTACGCCGCGTATGGAGACCAATGTAGAACCGGACGCGTGCCGGCGCTTTGCAACAGATTCCATCGACTTTGCATTTCATGCCAAGCGCTAGAGAAGCCGTGGCCAGCCGCCGAATTTTGCCGAAGAGCTTTCCGTTGACGACATTATCGTAATTGCCGCCTGTCGCATGCGGGCCCTGCGAGGTTGAGGCAGTTCACTCGAACCGCAACGTGAGCACTTCAATTGCACGGAGTACCTGGGAGAGAGGTTCCATCAATGGTTTTCCCATGACACAAATCACTCGGGGTAGCGGCAACGCCCTCCGAGTTCAGCTCTCGGTCGAGGGGCAGTTTGCCGATCTTCGTGCAGCAAGAGCGAAACTCAGTCGAAAGTGCTGGAGTATTCGTCATGGCGGGAGAAGCCAGGGCAGGTTGCTGAAGTGTCGGGCCGCTTTTGGCCATCGAGGGCTGCTCGGGTTGTTCGGATGCCGGGCCAATCTTTCTCGCTGGAGCAGTCTTGGCTGGCTGTCCGGTTGCTGGGACATTCCCCATCGCCGGACGAACCCTTGTAGGTGGCTCGGGTGTCGGGACGATTCTTGTCGCGGAAGATGGTTGGGTAGCTCGGTCTGCGTTCGGGCCTGTCGACGCAGGAGAGACGCATTGGCCCATCTGGCAAATGCGCTCGCCTTTGCACTGCATGTCATATTCGCATCCAACTGCACCGGCGTGCGGCGCAGTCCCCACGGCGATTGACAGGGCGAGGAGCAAGCCTGGCGCTTTCATCTCCAGCGTCGCCTCCTCCTCTACGTTCGGTGATTGGCAGGCTGCTCGGCCCTGGCGCAAGCCAGACTTGACCTTTTCGTAGTCTTAGGAGGCCATGTAAGGTGATGGCGTCCTATATCGCAAGACGATGCGACCCACGAATGCTCATTCCGACGGAGGGCGACACCCCTAGTATGGAATGTTCAAACCGTGAGCGCCACCCGAACTGCTCGACTCCCTGCGCGCGAAGACGCATGCACCTGGCACCTGCTCTCGTGCCTTAAAGCGCAAGCTTCACCACGCGCAGCGTGGCATCGTCTGGGCACGCTAAATCGGCAAATCCAAAACGTTTAGCCAGTCGCCGCATCGCGGTATTCGACGACAACACATACCCTTCCATGCATCGATAGCCGCGGCTCCGGGCGATGTCGATCAGTGTACCCAGCAGTCGGCTGGCCAGGCCGAGCCGATGCCAGTCATCGGCGACAGTCACCGCAAACTCGCAGGTATCGCTGCCCGGCGCCGCGGCGTAGCGTGCTCCCCCCACAATAGATGACACCTTGTTTTCCGTGGCAAGCGCTACCAGCGCAAACTCGCGCTCCATCGACGGATGCGTCGCTTGTTCGAGCATCGCTTCCGGCAGTTGTTGCATGGCAGCCATGAATCTGGCGTAGCGCGCATCGGCAGAAAGCCTGTTGAATGCCGCCAACAGGCCGACCTTGTCGTCTTCGGTAATTTCCCGCACCAGCACTTCCCGTCCTTCGCACAGGGGCATGCTGAACGGCACGAAGTTTGTCGCATCAGACTTGTCTTGCATGGCAACGGTGTCGAGAGCAATGAAAGCGAGTTCGTTGAATGGACCTCCGCAGCATTTGATAGTAGCTGATCCGGCGTGGTTTTCCGATATCGAACATAGGCGATCACCCCATGAAGCAATACGGCCCGCGTCCACGCGAAGATTTCAAAATCCGCGCAGCCTTCCCCGGAATTCCTCGATGAACCATACACTTGCCCTTGTGTGAGGCGAAATGCACCGGTTGGGGCGGAAATTCAGGGTAATTCCTCCGCCTCGTTCACGCCTCAGTCCGCGCGTGGATGCGCTAGGAAAAACCGCATCATCTCCGCACTGGCGTCGGGCCCCTTCGGATCCGTATAACTGCCGCGACCGCTCCCGCCCGACCACGCGTGTCCGGCGCCGTGGATAATCCAGTACTCGGCGTCGATGCCGGCGGGCGTCGTGATCTTGCGCAGCGTGTAGCCGTGACCTGCGCGACCGGTCTCGCGTTGCTCGCCCTTGCGCGCCTCGCCTTGCTCGAATGGCGCCACCAGCCGGCTGCCATTGGCCGGGTGCACGGTCTTGTCGGCATCGCCATGGAACACGATCATCGGCCTGATGGGCGGCAGCGGTCGCGCGCTGTTGCCCTTCGACACGCCGATGCCCTTGCCTCCCCGCATGGCGCCCAGCGCGGATGGCAGGTCGTGCGCGCTGCCCGCGGGCAAGCCCGAGTGAATGCCAGCCGCCGCGAACAGGCCGGGATAGCGCTGGATCAGAACGGCCGCCATCGCGCCGCCGGCGGAGAGGCCGGCTACATAGACGCGCTTGGCGTCGATGCCGTAGGCGGCGATGACCTCGCGGGTCATGCCGGCAATCAACGAGGGCTCGCCGCGGTCGGCTTGCTGGTCGCCGGGCCGGAACCAGTTCCAGCATTTCGATGGGTTGGCGTCGGTGGGCTGGATCGGGTACAGCACGGCGAAGCCGAGCCGCTCGGCAAGCTCATTCATGCGGGTGCCGGCGGCGAAGTCGTCAGCGTCCTGCGTGCATCCGTGCAGCATCACGACCAGCGGCATCGGCTCGGCATGCCGGCCCGCCGGAATGTAGAGCTTGTACGCGCGGGTGCCGGCCTGGTTGGCGTAGGTGCGCTGCGTGAAGTGCCCGGGTTCGGCGCGGGCAGCGCTTTGTGCGGGCTGGGAAGCCGGCGCAACAGCAGGCGCGCGGGCCGCCGCGGGCTCCGGGCCCACGCCATCGGTGCCGCGGGTTCGAACCGCAGCCCCGTCATGGGTCAACAGGCGTTCGACCACTTGTGCCGCCATTGGCGCCGCCGGACCGGGTTGCACAACCGCGGAAGCGTGCTGGCGCAGTGCCCGCTGGATGACCTCAGTGGCCTCCATCGGGCCTGCCGTCTGCAGCAACTGCATGGCCTCGTACATCGAAGCGAGGAACGCGTCATTCATTTTCATCATTGTTTCCAGGTAACCTGGCGAACCAGGGGCAGCGAAACTGCGGCGAACTACCGTATTCGCCCGGCCAGCGCAGCCTTGACTGCGGCCGGGGCGTGAAAGGCGCCAAGTACCACGACGGAATTGATGGTCGCCAGGGCAAGCTCCGGACTGACATCTGAGGCAATGCTCGCCAGGCCGAGGACATGGATATCGAGTCTTTCATTGGCCGCGCGCGCCGCTTCCAGGTCCTTCTTCGTGAAGTGCTGCAGTCCGAGGACCAAGGCCCGACGGCTCACCGTTTCGTGGATAACCACGGCATGCGCGACCAGTTGGTTCCGGATGGCTGTCCGAATCAGATCAGAGCGGTTCGAGTAGAAGCCTTCTTCGACCAGCAGGTCGATCTGCCCGAGGTCTACCGGGCCGAGGTTGATGGTGATTTTTTCCGTATCACCAGTCTTCGGTTTCGTCAGGGGTGAGGCTTCGGTTTTCTGAGGGGTCATGTGTTCCGTTGGGCTCAATGACGCAAGCAGGCGCATAAACATCAGTCACCATCCATGCGCCATCCATGCACCATCCATGCACCATCCATCTGGATGGTCAATTTATAGGTGGCGGGCTGGGTCACGTCAAGGCAAAAGGCAGGATGTGTCCGATGGGATGCTTTCTACGGGATCTGCAGCGCACATAGTGGACGGTTAGATGGCAAGCCGGCCACCGTTTGGCTTTGAGCGCATCGGCCTGTTAGGCAGCCAAGTCGGAGATTGAGCGTGGCTTCGTCGTTGAGGCGGAAGGACCGGTTGTCGTGAAGGAGAACGTGCAAATGTTGGGGAGGCCGAGTTCGTTAGCCGCCTGGACTTTCCGCAAGCATGTCGCTTTTTTTGGTCCGGCGACCGGCGCATCGACTCATGACCGCATTGCGGGCAGATCGGCGCGAGCCTTTGCCCGCACTCTCTCGCGGCTGGGCAGGCCATCATGGGTTAGGTAAAAAACGCCACCACGCCGTCAGATTCGTGGCTGATCGGCTCCCACAAGTTCGCCAACGTAATCAATTTGACCCACAAACCCCTACACGGACGCGTCGTCGTCTCCGGTGAAAATATTCAGACCAGTTAGGCCGAAGACGCCTCCACAGCGAGCGATTGCCTTGATCTGGTCGTCGCCTTCAATCCCTTAACCCAAGTTGATCCAGGTGGCTTTCAGGTCGGTATACTTGTCCAGCGCGTGCAGCGACTTGTCCCGCCCGGAGCCCGACTGCTTGACGCCGCCGAACGGTACGGCGATGTCGCCGTCCATGTAGCAGTTGACCCACACGAGGCCGGCGCGCAGCCGGCGCGACACCCGGTGGGCCCGCGACAGGCTGGCGGTCCACAGGCCCGAGCCCAGGCCATACGGTGAATCGTTGGCCATTCGCACGGCTTCGTCTTCGCTGTCGAATACCGTCACCGCCAGCACCGGTCCGAAGATCTCTTCGCGCACGATCGCGAGCGACTGGCTCGGGCATTCGAAGATGGTGGGCTGCAGAAAGTAGCCGCCAGTGTCCGCGCGCACGCGCTCGCCGCCCAGGCGCAGTCGCGCGCCTTCGCGCTGCGCACCATCGACATAGGACATCACGCGATCGAGCTGCCGCGCGTCGATGATGGCGCCCATCGCGGAGGCCGGATCGAGCGGGTCGCCGGGCTGCATGGCTTTGGCACAGGTCTCAAGCTTCGCCATGAATGGCTCGTAGATGGCCCGATGCACATACAGGCGCGAGCCCGCGATGCAGATCTCGCCCTGGTTGTTGAAGATGCCGATGGCAGCGGCCTGTGCGGCCCGGTCCAGATCGGGGCAGTCGTCGAACACGATATGCGGCGACTTGCCGCCGCACTCCAGCCAGACCCGCTTGAGGTTGGACTGGCCCGAATATTCCATGAAGCGCTTGCCAGTCGCCGTGGACCCGGTGAAGGCAATGCAATCGACGTCCGGATGCAGGCCCAGCGCCTGCCCTGCCTGTGCGCCCAACCCCGGCACCACGTTGAACACGCCCGCGGGAATGCCAGCTTCCGCGGCAAGCTCCGCCAGGCGCAGCGTGGTCAGCGGCGACTGCTCGGCCGGCTTCAGGATGACGCTGTTGCCCGCCGCCAGATGCCGGCGCGACCTTCCAGCTTGCCATCAGCAGCGGATAGTTCCACGGCACCACCGCCGCGACCACGCCCAGCGGCTCGCGCGTGATGGTGGCCAGCACATTGCCGCCAGTGGGCGCGATTTCGTCGTAGACCTTGTCGATGGCCTCGGCGTACCAGGCAAACGTGCGCGCGGCCTCCGGAATGTCGTAGGCCAGCGTGTCGCCAATGGGCTTGCCCATATCCAGCGTTTCCAGCAGGGCCAATTCCTCGCCATGGGTTTCGATCAGCGCGGCCAGGCGCAGCAGCACGGCCTTGCGTTCGCGCGGTGCCAGGCCCGCCCACACGCCTTGCTCGAATGACCGGCGCGCGGCTGCCACGGCGCGATCCACGTCCGCCGCGCCGCACGCCGCCACCCGCGCCAGCACGTGGCCGTTTGCCGGGTTGATACTGTCGAAGGTGGCGCCGTCAGTGGCGTCTGTCCATTCGCCGCCGATACAGGCACGGCCTTGCGGACGCAGCGTAGCCGCGCGTGCCTGCCAGTAGGCCAGATCGCGAATTTCACTCAATGGGTTCCTCGTTTGGTTGAGACGGTGACGGGCACCGGCAGGGTCTGCGTCAGACCCGCCACCACGATCAGGGCAATGCCCGCAAGCGCCAGTGCGTCAGGCCAGCGGCCAAACCACAGCGCGCTGTAGACCAGCGCCAGCAGCAGGTGAAAGTAGTTCAGCGGCGCCAGCCGCGAAGCAGGAGCGCGTTGCAAGGCCAGGATCAGCAACACCTGGGCCGCCGCGCTCATCAGGCCCATGGCCGCTATCGCCAGCCAGTCGGCCAGGTCCGGCCACACCTGCGGCGGGAAAAACGGCGCGGGCAAGCCGGTGGCGACCATGCAGACCAGTGCGGAAAAGCCATACTGCACGCGCGCGTCCACTTGCCCCGCCATGCGCCGCGTGAGTAGCTGCAGCATGGCATAAGCGAGCGTGGCGGCCAGCATCAGCACTGTGCCGAGCCACGACACCGCACCGCCCGGACGCACGATCAGCAGCATGCCGCAGAAGCCCGCCCCTACGGCCATCCACTGGCGCGGCCCGACTGTCTCGCCGAGCATCCACGGCGACAGGCCTACAACCATCAGCGGCGCCATGAAGTAGATGGCGGTCGCTTCGGCCAGCGGCATCCACAGCAGCGCGGTCATGAAGCAGGTGCCCACGATGGCCAGCATCAGCCCGCGCAGCACAAGCAGACCGCGGTGCGGGGTATGCCAGAAGCGCAAACACCCAGAGCCGGCGAGCATGGCCACGGCCACCGCCAGCGTTGCGGCGTAGCGCACCGCATTCAGAAACGGCGCGGGATAGCGCCCGACCAGGTGCTTGGCGGTAGCGTCCACCGTAGCGAACAGCATCACCACGCACAGGAACAGCAGGCCGCCGCGCCACCAGTCGGGCGCGCCCCGGGCCGCGGCGGTCATGCGCCGGCCTGCGCCACCATCGCGCCCAGCAGCACATTGGCCCCGGCTTCCAGGTGCTCGGGCCGCGCGTCTTCCACTTCGTTGTGGCTGATGCCGTCCTTGCAGGGCACGAAGATCATCGCGGTCGGCGTCACGCTGGCCATGTAGACGGCGTCGTGACCCGCGCCCGTGACGATGTCCTGATGGCTGTAGCCGCGCGCACTGGCCTCGCCGCGCACGTGGTCGACAAGCTCCCGTGCGAACGGGGTCGGCGAGAAATACTGCACATCGTCGATCTTCACCTCCAGCCGCGCGCCGGTGGTCTTGCCCTGGGCCAGCGCCTCGCACGCTGCGCGGAACCTGGCATCCATCTCGGCGAGCTTGCCCGCGTCTTCGTGGCGCAGGTCGACGGAAAACTTCACCGCGCCGGGAATGACGTTGCGCGAGCCCGGGTGGATGTTCACTACGCCCACCGTGCCACGTCCGTGCGGGGCAAAGTCGTTGGCAATGTGAACGACTTCCTGCATGACGTGCGTGGCGCCAAAGAGCGCGTCACGGCGCAGCGGCATCGGCGTGGGGCCGGCATGGGCCTCCATGCCGGTCACGGTGACGTCGTACCAGCGCAGCCCGAGAGAACCGGTGACCACGCCAATCACGTTGTCCGCAGCCTCCAGCACCGGCCCTTGCTCGATATGCGCCTCGAAATACGCGCCCACCTGACGCCCGCCCACTTCCGCTGCGCCGGCGTAGCCGATGGCCTGAAGCTCGTCCGCCACGTGTTTGCCGTCGGCATCGGTCGCGGACAGCGCTGTCTCCAGCGGAAAAATGCCCGCGAACACGCCCGAGCCCATCATCACCGGCACGAAGCGCGTACCTTCCTCGTTGGTCCAGATGGCCAGCTCCAGCGGCGCTTCGGTGGTCACGCCATGGTCGTTAAGCGTGCGCATGACTTCCAGCCCGGCCAGCACACCGAAGCAGCCGTCGAACTTGCCGCCGGTCGGCTGGGTATCGATATGGCTGCCGGTCATCACCGGCGGCAGCGCATCATTGCGGCCCGCGCGGCGGCCGAAGATGTTCCCCAAGCGGTCCACGGTCACGCTCAGGCCGGCTTCGCGCATCCAGCCGCTGACCAGGTCGCGCCCCTGCCCGTCAAGCGCGGTCAGCGCCAGCCGTGCATTGCCACCCTTCGGCGTGGCGCCGATCCGCGCCAGGTCCATCAGCGATTGCCACAGGCGCTGGCCGTTGATCGCGATCTTGCTAGTCATTGCTGTTCTCCTGTATTCGTAAGTGCGCCGGCCCGCTCAGGCAATCGCCGGCGCGAAGCCGGCCAGGAATGCGTCGAGCCCCCGCCCGATCGCCTCCACCTCGTAACCGCCTTCCTGCACCACCACCGTAGGCAGGCCCAGTGCGTGGATGCGCTCGCCGATGCCGCGGTAACCGTCCATGCTGACCTTGAGCACGCTGATGGGGTCGTTCTCGTAGGTATCGAAGCCCAGCGCCAGTACCACCGCTTGCGGGCGGTAGTCGCGCAGCGCGTCGAGCGCGCCGTCCAGTGCCGACAGGAACTCCGCGTCGCCGCTGCCGTGTGCCAGCGGGAAGTTGAGGTTGTACCCGTAGCCTGCACCATAGCCACGCTCGGTGGCATAGCCGGTATAGAACGGGTAGTAGCCGACCGGATCGGCATGCAGCGAGAGCGTCATCACGTCGGAGCGGTGATAGAAGATCTGCTGCGTGCCGTCGCCGTGGTGCGCGTCGACATCGAGCACCGCCACCTTGCCGAAGCGGTTCAGCAGCGTCTGCGCCGCAATGGCCGAGTTGTTGACGTAGCAGAAGCCCGCCGCGCGGTCGCTGTGGGCATGGTGGCCGGACGGGCGGCACAACGCATAAGCCATGCCGGCGCCATCCTGCCGCTCGCACACGTGGCGCGCGGCCGCCACAGCGCTGTGCGCACCGCGCAGGATCGCGCGCCAGCTGTCCGGCCCGAGCGGGCAGCTCAAGTCGCCAAGGTAGTAGCCGGCCTGCGCGATCACCGAGTCGGTAGGACACACGGACCTGCGCGGCTCGCCCACCTTGCCGTTGTGGTACGGCGACAGATTCGGCAGCACTTCGATGCCGGGCTCGAAGCCAGGGCGTGCCAGTTCCTGCCAGCGTGCGTAGGCGCTCGCCAGGAAATCGAGATACGCCGCACTGTGCACCGACTCCAGCGGTGCGCGCCCGCAGTCGGGCGGCGCCGCCAGTTCGATGCCGCGCGCGGCCAGCGCGTGTTGCAGTGCCGCGGCCCTGGCCGGCACGTCAGTCGGCTCGCACAACCGGCCCGCGCGCATAAACTGGCGGGGCTCATGCAGCAACTGTTCATCCGAGAAGAAGGCACGCATGGTGTTGGAATGTTGGTGAACGGGTTGAGCCTCAGCCTGCCGCCTGGCGTGCGAGCGCCGCCGCGCGGATGCCCGAGAGCGTCGCGCCGGGCGCGATGCCATCGGGGTCGTAGCGCAGTTCCAGCAGCGCCGGCATGCTGTGGGTGCTGGCGAAGTCCAGCGCGCGGTCGAGCGCCGGGCCGAACTCGGCATCGCTGGCGACAACCTCGCCATAGCCGCGGTAGGCGCGCGCCAGTTCGGCGAACTCCGGGTTCTCGAAGCCCAGTGCAATCGTGCGCCCAGGAAACTCGCGTTCCTGGTGCGCGCGGATGGTGCCCCAGATGCCATTGTTGAACACCAGCACTACAATGCCGAGGCGGTACTGCATGGCCACGCCCAGCTCCTGCAAATTCATCTGGAAGCAGCCGTCGCCCGCATAGCAGACCACCGTGCGTTCCGGGTGCTCGAGCTTGGCCGAAATGGCTGCCGGCAGGCCGTAGCCCATCGATCCGACCGTGGGCGCGAGACTGGTGCCGGGGCCCTTGTAGCGGTAGTACGTGTGCGGGAACACCGCGTAGTTGCCGGCACCGACGGTGATGCAGGCCTCCTGCGGCAGTCGTTCGCGCACATGGCAGGCCGCCTGGTTCAGGTTCAGCGGCCCCGGTGCGGGCAGCGCCTTTTGACTGTCGAGATAGTCGCGTCGCGCACGTTCCACTCGTGCCGCGCGGTCGTGTCCGCGCGCCGGCCGCAGGCCGTCGACCGCGGCGGCGAACGAGACCACATCCGCGACGATGGGCAGTTCCGCGCGGAACACGCGGCCCAGTTCCTCGGGATCGGGATACACATGCACCAGCCGCTGGCGCGGCAGCGGGCTTTCCACCACGGTATAGCCCTCGGTCGTTGCCTCGCCCATGCGGGTACCCACGGCGATCAGCAGGTCGGACTCGCGAATGCGCGCGCGCAGCGCCTCGCCCATGCCCCAGCCGACGTGGCCGGCATAATTGGGATGGTGGTTGTCGAAGCACTCCAGGCGACGCCACGCCAGCCCGACCGGCAGTCCGAAGCGTTCGGCGAAACCTTCCATCTGGCGCATCGCCTCCGGCGTCCAGCCGGAGCCGCCGATCATCAGGAACGGCCGCTTGGCCTGTTCCAGCAGGCCGGCCAGCGACGCCAGCGCCTGTGGCGTGGGCGCGGCATGGCTGCGCACGTAACGCGGCATGTCCGCCACGGTGGCCTTGCCCCACAGCGTGTCCTCGGGCAGCGCCAGCACGACCGGGCCCGGCCGGCCGCTGGTCGCCACGGCGAAGGCGCGCGCGATGAACTCGGGAATGCGGTCGGTGCGGTCGATCTGCGCGACCCACTTGGCCATCTGCCCGAACATGCGGCGGTAGTCGATCTCCTGGAACGCTTCGCGCTCGTAGAAATCGTTGCCGACCTGGCCCACGAACAGGATCATCGGCGTCGAGTCCTGGAACGCGGTATGCACGGCGATGCTTGCGTTGGTGGCGCCCGGGCCGCGCGTGACGAAGCACACGCCCGGTTCGCCGGTCAGCTTGCCGTGGGCCTCGGCCATGTAGCCGGCGCCGCTCTCCTGGCGGCAGACGATCGGCGTGATCGCGTCCTGGTGGTCATACAGCGCGTCGATGCATGGCAGGTAGCTCTCGCCCGGCACCAGGAACACGCGGCGCACGCCCTGGATGCGCAATTGCTCAACGAGGATCTGGCCCCCGTTGCGTTCGCGCAGATTGGAATTGGCCTGGCTCATTGGCAACTTCCTCCACCTGCGGCGCCCGCCGCCGGCTTGATCTCGATTTCCACGAACACGCATTCGCCTTCGTGCGCATTGATGACGTTGTGCTCGACACCGGCTGACCGGTAGTACGCCTGGCCCGCGACCAGCTGACTGACGACCTCCCCCGCCGGCGTCTGCAGCCGCAGCGCGCCCGTGGTCATCGGCACGACGACGTAGTCGCAGCCATGGCGGTGATGTCCTGTTTCGGCACCGGGCGCGAAGCGCCACTCGGTGACCACCACGCGCTCGTTGTCGACCTGCACCGTGCCGACAGCTTTGGGCCTGTCCCGGGCTTCGCTCATCGGTCCACGCCCCCCATGCACAGGTACTTGATCTCCAGGTACTCGTCGAGTCCGTACTTCGAGCCTTCACGGCCCAGGCCCGACTGCTTGACGCCGCCGAACGGCGCCACCTCGTTGGAGATCAACCCGGTGTTGATGCCGACCATGCCATATTCGAGTGCCTCGGCCACACGCCACACGCGGCCGATATCGCGGCTGAAGAAGTACGACGCCAGGCCGAACTCGGTGTCGTTGGCCATGGCGATCGCTTCCTCGTCGGTCGAAAAGCGGAACAGCGGCGCTAGCGGACCGAAGGTTTCCTCCTTCGCCACGCGCATGGCGGGCGTGACGTCGGCCAGCACGGTCGGCTCGAAGAAGGTGCCGCCGAGCGCATGGCGCTTGCCGCCGGACAGGACGCGCGCCCCCTTGCCGAGCGCGTCGGCGATATGCGACTCCACCTTGGCCACCGCGTCCTCGTTGATCAGCGGGCCCTGCAGCACGCCGGGCTCGACACCATAGCCAACCTTCAGTCTGGCGACCGCGGCGACGAGCTTTTCGGCGAACGCGTCGTAGACCTTGTCGTGGACGTAGAGCCGGTTTGCGCAGACGCACGTTTGCCCGGCGTTGCGGTACTTGGACGCGATGGCGCCCTCCACCGCCGCATCGAGGTCGGCATCGTCGAACACGATAAACGGTGCGTTGCCGCCGAGTTCCAGCGAGAGCTTCTTGATCGTGTCGGCGGATTGCCGCATCAGGATGCGGCCCACCTCGGTCGAGCCGGTAAAGCTGAGCTTGCGCACCACCGGGTCGGCGGTCAGCTCGCCGCCGATGGCAACCGCGTCGCCGGTAATCACGCTGAACAGGCCTGCAGGCAGGCCCGCGCGCTCGGCCAGCACCGCCAGTGCCAGCGCGGACAGCGGCGTGTCTTCGGCGGGCTTGAGCACCATCGCACAGCCCGCTGCCAGCGCCGGGCCAGCCTTGCGCGTGATCATCGCGAGCGGGAAATTCCATGGCGTGATGGCAGCGCACACGCCTACCGGCTCCTTCACGACCACCAGCCGCTTGTCGCTGGCTGGCGTGGCCAGCACGTCGCCGCTCACGCGCTTGGCTTCCTCCGCGAACCATTCGAGGAAGGACGCGGCGTACACGACTTCACCTTTGGCCTCGGCCAGCGGCTTGCCCTGCTCGGTGGTCATCAGCAGCGCGAGATCGTCGGCGTGCGCGAGCATCAGCTCGTACCAGGCGCGCAGCACCGTGGCGCGCTCGCGCGCGGTCTTGCGGCGCCAGCCGGCCTGGGCCGCCTGCGCGGCGTCGATGGCGCGGCGCGTCTCGGCAGCGCCCATGGCCGGCACGGTGCCGATCAGCGCACGGCTGGCGGGATCGGTCACGGCAAAGGTGGCGCCGCTGTCGGCGTCCTGCCAGTTGCCGGCGAGATAGGCCTGCGCACGCAGCAGGCCGGGGTCCTTGAGTTGCATAAATCGCCTCGTCGATATCGGTGGTGTGGGCGTAGCCGGGAACTGCGCTTCAGCGCTTCAGCGCGTCAGTGCCTCGGCCAGGATGTCCAGGCCTTCATTCATCACCGCGTCCTGGATCGTCAGCGGGAACAGGAAGCGGATCACGTTGCCGTAGACGCCGCACGACAGCAGCAGCAGGCCTTTCTCCAGCGCGCGGTTCTGCACCGTTCGTGTGAAGTCGGCATCGGGCGTGCCGTCGGCCTGCCGGAACTCGACCGCGACCATGCCACCGACACCGCGTACCTCGGCAATCTGCGGCACGCGCGGGCGCAGGCTCTCCAGGCGGGACATCAGGCGCTGGCCCAGTTCGGCGCCACGAGGAATCAGGTTTTCGCTTTCGAGCACATCCAGCACCGCCAGCGCCGAGGCCACGGCCAGCGGGTTGCCCGCATACGTGCCGCCCAGGCCACCGGGGGCGGGAGCGTCCATCACCTCGGCACGGCCGCACACGGCCGACAGCGGCATGCCGCCCGCCAGGCTCTTGGCCATGGTGGTCAGGTCCGGCGCCACGTCATAGTGTTCCATCGCAAACAGCTTGCCGGTGCGGCCAAAGCCGGTCTGCACCTCGTCGGCAATCAGCAGGATGCCGTGTTCGTCGCACACCGCACGCAACGCGCGAACGAAGTCCGACGGCGCCACGTTGAAGCCCCCCTCGCCCTGCACGGGTTCGAAGATGATGGCGGCGACGCGCTTGGGATCGATGTCCGCTTTGAACAAGTGCTGCAGCGCCTTGAGCGAGTCGTCGGTGCTTACGCCATGCAGTGCGCACGGATACGGCGCGTGATAGACCTCGCCCGGGAAAGGCCCGAAGCCGATCTTGTACGGTGCGACCTTGCCGGTCAGCGCCATGCCCATCATGGTGCGGCCGTGGAAGCCGCCCGAGAACGCAATTACGCCGGGCCGGCCGGTCGCGGCGCGGGCGATCTTGATGGCGTTCTCGACTGCCTCGGCGCCCGTGGTGAAGAACGCGGTCTTCTTGGCGGAGCGGCCCGGCGCACGCTGGTTGATCTTCTCGGCCAGCTCGATGTAGCTGGCGTACGGAACGATCTGGTAGGCGGTATGGGTGAAGCGACCCAGCTGCTTTTCCACCGCCTCGACCAGGCGCGGATGGCGGTGGCCGGTGTTGAGCACGGCGATGCCGGCGGCGAAGTCGATATAGCGCTTTCCCTCGACGTCCCAGATCTCCGAGTTCAGCGCGCGCTCGGCGTAGAAATTGCACATCACACCCACGCCGCGCGGGGTGGCGGCGTCCTTGCGGCGGACCAGATCGGCGTTCTTCATCACTTCTCTCCAGTTATCTTTGCTTTGGCTACGGGTTGGATCCGCGCCGCTCACGCAGCGGCACGGATCAGTGTGGGATCCCACTCCTTGCCGGGAATCGCGCCGATCAGGCGCTGGGTATAGGCGTGCTGCGGAGCGTCGAAAATCTGCGCGGGCGGGCCTGACTCCACCACGCGCCCCTTGTGCATCACGATCACGTGGTGGCAGATCTGCGCGGCCACGCGCAGATCGTGGGTAATGAAGACCAGCCCGATGTTCAGGCGCTTCTGCAGATCGCCCAGCAGTTGCAGCACCTGCGCCTGCACCGAGACGTCCAGCGCGGAGACCGACTCGTCGGCCACCAGCAGCTTCGGTTCCAGCGCCAGCGCGCGCGCAATGCCGATGCGCTGGCGCTGGCCGCCGGAGAACTGGTTCGGGTAGCGGTCGAATGCCGACACCTCCAGGCCAACCAGCTGCAGCAGTTCGCGCGCACGCGCCTGCGCAGCGGCCGGAGGCACGCCGTTGGCGACCGGACCGTCGCTGATGATGCGCCCGACCGTATGACGCGGATTGAGCGACGCGAACGGGTCCTGGAAGATCATCTGCACGTCGCGGCGCAGCGGGCGGAACTGGCGCTCGGACAGTTTCGCGATGTCCTGTCCGTCGAACAGCAGCTCGCCGCTTTCGATGCCGGTCAGCCGAAGCAGGCACTTGCCGATGGTCGACTTGCCCGAGCCCGATTCCCCGACAATGCCCAGCGTTTCGCCGCGGCGCACGGTAAAGCTGACGCCGTCCACCGCGTTCACCACGCGCTTCTTTGTGAACAGGCCGCCCCCGGTGACATAGGTCTTGCGCAGCTCGCGCACCTCCAGCACGGTCTCGGCCTGGCTGCGCGCGCGCTCGCTGGCACGGCCGTGCGGCACCGCGCCGATCAGGCGCCGCGTGTACGGATGCTGCGGGTGGTTGAGCACCTGCTCGGCGCTGCCCATTTCCACGAGCAAGCCCTTCTCCATCACCGCAACGCGGTCGGCGATCTCCGCCACCACGCCGAAGTCGTGGGTCACGAACATGACACCCATGCCTTTCTCGGCCTGGATGCGGCGGATCAGGTCCAGGATCTGCGCTTGCGTGGTCACGTCCAGCGCGGTGGTCGGCTCGTCTGCGATGAGCAGCGCCGGTTCGAGCGCGAGGGCCATCGCGATCACCACGCGCTGGCGCTGGCCGCCCGACAGGCGGAACGGGTAGGCATGCATCAGCGTGGCCGGGTCCGGCAGGCCGACGAACTCGAGCAGTTCGAGCACGCGCCGCGCACGCGCTTCGCCGGGATAGGCGTGATGCACGCGCATGACCTCGGCAATCTGGTCTCCAACGGTCATCACCGGGTTCAGCGCGGACAGCGGCTCCTGGAACACCATCGCCATGTCCTTGCCGCGCATGGCAAGCAGCGTCGTTTCGTCCTGCACGAGCAGGTCGCGCCCCTTGAACAGGATCTGGCCGCTTTCCGGCTTCAGGTAGGACGGCAGCAGGCCCATGATGGCGTTGGCGCTCATCGACTTGCCCGAGCCCGATTCGCCCACGATGCAGAGGATTTCGCCGGCATGCAGGTCATAGGAGATTTCGCGCACCGCATAGGGCCGGTCGCCGCCCTTGGGCAGCGCGATTGAAAGATCGCGGATCGACAGCAGGGGCGCGTGGTCACTGGCTTTCATCACAGTTTTCCTTGGCTAGTCCGAGAGCGGTCACTCGCCTCGGCGGCGAAGCTGCGGGTTCATGGCGTCATTCAGGCCTTCGCCGATCAGGTTGATCGACAGCACCGTGAGCAGGATGGCCACGCCCGGCCATACGCTCATCCACCAGGCTTCGCGGATCATGGAGCGCGCCGCGCCGATCATGAAGCCCCAGCTCATCATGTTGCGGTCGCCCAGGCCCAGGAACGACAGCGCGGATTCGGTCAGGATCGCGGTGGCGACCATGAACGAGGCTGACACGATGATTGGCGACATGGCGTTCGGCAGGATCTGCGTGGCGATGATGCGCACCGGCTTCTGCCCGATCACGACTGCGGCCTGCACGAACTCGCGCTGCTTGAGCGAAAGGAATTCCCCCCGCACCAGGCGCGCCACCGGCGGCCACGAGACCACGGAGATGGCCGCGACGATCGAATAGATCGACGCGTTGAAGATGGCCACGATCACCACGGCCATCGCCAGTTGCGGGATGGTCTGGAAGAACTCGGTGAGGCGCATCAGCGCGTCGTCGATGCGCCCGCCGCAGTACCCGGCCACCGCGCCCACAGCGACACCCACCACCAGCGCCACCGCGGTGGAGATCACGCCGACCAGCAGCGAAACGCGCGCGCCGTAAAGCATGCCCGCGGTGATATCGCGGCCCAGCATGTCCGTGCCGAACGGCAATGCCGGGTCGGTGAACGGCTTCACCAGCGGCTCGGCCACCATCAGCCACGGAGATTCCTCGTAGAAGACCGGCGCCAGCATGGCCAGTGCCAGCACCGCCAGCAGCACGACCAAGCCGATCACCGCGCCGTAGTTGCGGCAGTAGCGTTGCAGGAAGGCTTTCATGCTGCGGCTCCCGTGGCACCCGCCGCAATGCGCGGGTCGATAAAGCGGTAGATCACGTCGGTGACCAGGTTGAAGAACACCACCAGCGCCGAGGTCACGAAGAAGACGCCGAGCAGCAACTGGTAGTCCCGCTGCAGCAGCGCATCGAACATCAGGCGGCCGATACCCGGCCACGAGAACACGGTTTCGGTCAGCACCGCGCCGCCGGCCATCTGGCCCAGCTGGATGCCGGCGAAGGTGATCACGGGCAGCAGCGCGTTGCGCAGCACATGCAGGCGGATCACGCGGCCGGCCGGCACGCCCTTGGCCCGCGCGGTCTTGACGTAATCCATGCCCATCACCTCCAGCATGGAAGCGCGCGTGAGCCGCACATACACCGCCATGAAGAAGCAGCCGAGCGACACGGTCGGCAGGATCAGGTGCAACGCCACGTCCTTGATGCGTGCAAGGCCCGTATAGCCCGCCCCGATGGTTTCCATGCCAAAGGCGGGAAGCCAGCCCAGCACCACCGAGAACAGGATGATGGCCATCAGCGACAGCCAGAACAGCGGCGTGGCGTACAGCAGCAGCGCGCCCGACATCACCGCGCTGTCGATCCAGCGTCGACGGTTCTCGTAGCGCGTGCGTGCCGCGATCACGCCAAGCAGCACGCCCAGGATGATGGAGAAGAGAAAGGCGCCGCTCATCAGCAGGAACGTGGCGGGCAGTCGGTCGAGGATCAGGTCGAGCACCGGCAGGTGGTTACGGTAGGAATAGCCTAGGTCGAGCCGGGCCACGCCCTTGAGGTAGATGCCGAGCTGCGTCAGCACGGGCTGGTCAAGGCCGAACTGCTCGCGCAGCTGGTTGACGAAGGCGGCATCGCCGGCACCGGCTTCGCCCGCCATGACCGTGGCAGGGTCGCCCGGCGCCATGCGGATCAGGAAGAAGTTGATGATGACCACGCCGAGGACGACCACGACGGCCTTGCCGAGACGCGCGCCAAGGAAGGATAGAAAGTTCACGGGTTGCTCCATGCTGGCGGCCGGGGTAATCGACCACAACAACGGGATGCAGCTGGCCCTCGCCGTGCCCCATATGGGGTGCGACGATGGCAGCAAATCGGGGCGTACCGCCCGCCCGGCTCAGGCGCGGGCGGCGACTTGCGTCTCGCTCAGTTCTTCTCGATCGAGACGTTGTCGAATGACTCGTTCAGGCCGATCGCGGTGGTGACGAGGTTCTTGACGTGCTTGCGATACAGCGTCGGGAACTCCACCTCGAACAGGTTGGCGTTGGCCACCTCGGTCACCAGGATTTTCTGCAGCTCGCTGTACATCTTCTGGCGCTCCGCAGGGTCCATGGTCGAACCTGCCTTGGCCCACAGCTCGTCCGCCTTCGCGTTGCTGTAGCCCTGCACGTTGGCGAACGGCGTGCCCTTGACGATATTGCGCGTCACATAGAGCCGCTCCACGCCCAGCGCGGGATCGCCGTACTGGTAGGTGTAGGTGGTGGTGAGGTCGAAGTCCCAGTTGCTGACGCGGGCCGACCAGGTCCCCGCGTCGGCCGATTCGATGCTGACCTTGAAGCCGAGCTGCTCCAGCATCTGCTTGACGTACTCGTCCAGGCGATCCCAGTTGGCGCCATACGAAGTCGACAGGATCTTGATCGGGTACTTGCCCACGTCGACACCCGATTCCTTGACCAGGTCGCGCGCCTTCTTCAGGTTGAAGTCGTACTCGGGCATGTTCTTGTCGAAGAACAGCGTGGTCGACGAGAACGGGCTGATCGCCGGCTTGCCCATGCCGAAGAAGATGTTGTTGACGATCATCTTGCGGTTGAGCGCGTGCATGACCGCCTGACGGACCTTCACGTTGTCGAACGGCGGCTTGCGCTCGTTGAGCAGCATGCTGGCCATCGGCGAGAACATCTCCCAGCCCTTAGTGGTGTATTCCACGTTCGGCAGCGCCCGCAGGCGTTTGACGTCGACGTTGTCGACATCGCCGCCGCGCAGCACCTGCACGTCGCCCTTTTCGAACGCCACCGCGCGCGAAGCCGAATCCGGGATCACGTAGAAGACCACCTCGTCCAGGTACGGCTTGCCTTTCTTCCAGTAGTCCGGGAACCGGGCCAACTTGATATAGGCGCCCTTCTTCCACTCCTTGAACATGAAGGGGCCGGTGCCAATGGGCTTCTGGTTGGCCGGGTTGTTGCGGTAGTCGGTGCCGTCGTAGATGTGCTTGGGCATCATCGGCATGGTGCCGGTCTCGAACATCGAGATGAACGGCGGGAACGGCTCCTTCAGCTTGATCTCGACCGTGCTGTCGTTGACGGCGCGGATCGACGCCATGTACTTGTTGATGACCGCGCGCGTGCGCACATGAACGTCGCGCAGCATCTTGTCGATCGAGAACACCACGTCGGCCGACGTGAACGGCTTGCCGTCATGCCACTTGACGCCCTTCTGCAGCTCGAAGGTATAGGTCAGGCCATCCGGCGAGATGGACCACGATTTGGCCAGTTCCGGCCGGGGCTTGAGGTCCGGGCCGTAGGTCAGCAGGCCCTGGTAGATCTTGCCCGCCACGTACTGGGTCGGCGCCTGCGAATTCATCGCGCTCACCAGGATGGGCGGTTCGGGCTGGACTATGCCCGACAGCGTGCCGCCTTTGGTCTGGGCCATGGCGTTGCCGGCAGGCAGCGCCAGCGGCAGCAGCGAAAGGCCGGCAGCGGCCAGCGCCATCGAAAATACGCTCCTCGTCAGGCGCATCTTGAATCGGTTCATCGGGCAGTTCCTCAGTTTGGTGTGGACATCGGGATGGCAATGCCGGTTGTGCTTGCGCGCGGCTTCTTCAGGCTGCGTCGCCGGCCGGTTCCACGCCGCACCAGTCCACCAGGAACTGGGCCAGCGTCGTGGTCACGCGCACCATGCTCTCCAGCGACACCGATTCGTCGATGCCGTGGATATTGCGAGCCTGCGGGCCATAGCAAGTCACGGGCGTTTCCAGCCCGATGCGGAAATGCCGGGCATCGGTGGTCGCCGTGGTCGCCTCGCGGCGGATCGGCTCGCCGTTGACCTTGCGGTGCGCTTCGCCCAGCGCCTGCATGCTGGGCACATCGAGATCGAATTCGCACCCCGGGGCGTGAAAGCCCTCATAGCGGATGCGCAGTTCGAGATTGCTGGCCAGGCGTTCCACGGTCGCGCGGATGCGCGCTTCGACCGTGGCCTTGGCCTCGTTGATATCCATGCTGGGGAAGAAGCCGATGCGCACGCCCAGCGTGCATGTGCACGGCACCGACGAGTTCCACTCGCCACCCTGGATCTGGCCCAGGTTGAAATTGATCGGATGGGCGTGATCGCGGTATACCGCCGGACGGTGCTCCGGGCGGTTCCATTCGGCCTCAAGCTGGCGCAGGTTCTCCATCACGGCGATGCCAGCCTCGACAGGATTGACACCTGTGGTCATGTACGCGGCATGGGCGGGCTTGCCGGTCAGTTCGATGAACATCCAGAACACGCCCACCTGTGCGCTCATCAGGCTTTCACCGAGCGGCTCGGGAATGATCACGGTGTCGAACGAAGCCAGCTTGCCCGCGCCAACTGCGCTGCGAAGCGCCGCGACCGTGGCCAGCGCGCCATTGCCGGTGTTCTCCTCTTCGAGCACGGCATTGAAGCCTACCGCACCGGCCGGGCGCAGGCCCAGGCTGGCGAGCGCCTTGAACGCGGCCAGCGCGCAGACGATGCCGCCCTTCATGTCGCCGGCACCACGCCCGTAGAGCCATCCGTCCCGGACCACCGGCTCGAACGGCGACTGGCTCCACATCGATTCGGGCCCGGTCGGCACCACGTCGAGATGGCCGTTGAACAGCACCGACCGGCCGCCCTTGCGGCTGGGCCGGTGCGTGGCCAGCAGGTTATAGCGGCCGCCGTCGGGACAGCAGGCCGGCGAGTACATTGGCAAGTCCCGGATGTCTTCGGTACGCAGTGCGATGCGCTCGGAAGACAGGCCCAGGTCAGCCAGCGCCGCTTCGATGAAATCGGCGGCGGGCTGCTCTTCGCCCGACGGGCTCCGGGCCGCCACGAAGCCCGACAGCGTCTCGACCATATAGGGCAAGAGCGCGCGCACGGCGCCGGAGAGTTCGTCGGTGGTTGGCACCGCTGCCTGCTGCGAGTACGCGTGAGCCGCGAAGGAATCGGAACCTGACATGAATACTCCTGGCGTGTGGGGGCTGGCGAGGGGACACGTGGGGCGCCGACCGGCGCAACCCATAGATGGAAAATTAAACGATCGTTGGTACCATACATAGATCCATATTCCGGTCACTTGCTGGAGCCACTTTGAAAGAAGTCATTCTGTCCGAGCTGCTGCTGCAGCGTCTGGAACGTACGGCAGGCGCCAAGGCGGAGGGCAACGGCGCGCATATGAACCGCCAGCTCTACGAAATCATCCGACAGGAAATCCTTGCTGGTTCTATGCCAGCAGGTTGCAAGCTGCCGGCATCGCGACTACTTGCCAAGGAACTAAGGGTTTCCCGCAATACCGTTCTCTATGCATACGAGCAATTGCTCGCGGAGGGATACGTCACGGCCTCGACAGGAAGTGGCACCTTTGTGTCGCAGACTTTTCCCGACCATAGTGCATTGCACAAGGGCGGCGCGCGGAATGGCACCATGCCAGTGCCTGCGGTGCAGCAAAGCACAAACCGCTTTGATCTGTCACGACGTGGCATGCACCTTGTCGCCAACGCTGGTGCGTCAGACCGCCAGTGGGGCGCCTTCATGGCGGGTGTACCCGATGTCTCGCTGTTCCCCCATGCCGTCTGGGCCAGGCTACTGAACAAGCACTGGCGCAATCCGCGCCCGGAATTGCTGACCTACGCCCACCATGGCGGCTATATGCCGCTGCGTCGCGTGCTCGCCGAGCATCTGCGGCTCGCGCGGGCGGTGCGCTGCGAGCCGGAGCAGATCATCCTGACCACCGGCATCCACCAGGCCATCGACCTGATCGCGCGACTGCTCGCCGATCCGGGCGACAAGGCGTGGATGGAAGACCCGGGGTACTGGGGCACGCGAAGCCTGCTGACCAATGCCGGCGTGGACGTGATCCCGATCCCCGTGGACGACGAAGGCATCGCGCCCGACGCCGCCACGCTGCAGAATCCGCCGCGCTTCATCTTTGCCACGCCGTCCCATCAATATCCGCTTGGCACGGTCATGAGCCTGACGCGTCGGCGCATGCTGCTCGAGTACGCACGCCAGCGCGGTGCGTGGATCGTCGAAGACGACTACGACAGCGAGTTCCGCTTCGAGGGCCGCCCGCTTGCGTCGCTGCAGGGCCTGGACCAGCATGACCGCGTGATCTACATGGGCACGTTTTCCAAGACGCTCTTCCCCGGCCTGCGCATGGGTTTCATGGTGCTGCCCAAGCCGCTGGCACCGCATTTCGCCACCGGGCTATCGGAGCTGTTCCGGGAAGGCCAACTGATGCAGCAGGCGGTGCTGGCCGACTTTATCGAGGAAGGGCACTACGCCACCCACCTGCGCCGCATGCGCCAGCGCTATGCGCAGCGCCAGGGCCTGCTGCGCGAAGCCATTGCCGCGCGCTTCGGCCGCGACTGGCCGACCTCCACGCACGAGGCCGGCCTGCACCTGGTGATGCACCTGCCGCCGGGCGCGGATGACCTCGGCATCAGCATGGCGGCACGCACGCAGGGCCTGTCGGCACGGCCGCTGTCGCGCTACTACGCCGATGAAGTGCATGCGCGCCAGGGTCTGCTGCTGGGCTACGCCTGCGTGCCCGAAGACGAAATCGGCCCGGCGTTCCACAAACTGGCCGAAGTCATCGAACCCGCCATGGAACACCTGGCCCGCACGCGCCAGCCGCCGCGCGAGTTCCGCGCACGAATCAACAGCGAAGCCTGGAGCGGCGCCTGATTGCGCTGGTGGCACTGGTGGTGCCACCTTGCCGGCACCGATTGGCCCTTACCATCGGGCGCCCGCTTGCCTAGCATGTGCCGCTGCCCTTGCCCGCCTTCTACCTCTCCCTACACGCAAACGGAAACACCCCACATGGCACCCGCGCACGACACCTCCGCCCTGCTGGCCGAACTGGCCGCCGTCCTCGACCCCGCCGGCTTGCAGACCGGCGATGCCATCGAGACCCGCTTCCGCAAGGACTGGTATGTGCCGCTGGACCCGCTGCCGCCGATCGCCGTGGCCCGGCCGCGCAGCACGGCGGAAGTATCGGCGGTACTGGCCATCTGCAACCGCTACAGGCAAGCCGTCGTTCCGCAAGGCGGCCTGACCGGCCTGGCGGGTGCGGCCACGCCCGCGGGGGGCGAACTGGTACTGTCGCTGGAGCGCATGCGCGGCGTGGAGGAAATCGATACGCAGGCCGGCACCATGACCGTGATGGCTGGCACGACGCTGCAGGCAGCGCAGGATGCCGCACGCGCGGCGGACTGGCTGTTTCCGGTGGATCTCGGTGCGCGCGGCAGCTGCCAGATCGGCGGCAATATCGCCACCAATGCGGGCGGCAACCGGGTGATCCGCTACGGCATGATGCGCGACCAGGTGCTCGGGCTCGAAGCGGTGCTGGCAGACGGCACCGTGGTCAGTTCGCTCAACAAGATGCAGAAGAACAATGCCGGCTACGACCTGCGCCAGCTGTTCATCGGCAGTGAAGGCACGCTGGGCGTGATCACGCGTGCGGTGCTTCGCCTCGCGCCGCTGCCCGGTTGTACGCAGACGGCCTTGTGCGCGCTGCGCAGCTATGACGACGTGGTCGCGCTGCTGCGCCACGCGCAGCGCCGGCTATCCGGACGCGTGTCCGCGTTTGAAGCGATGTGGGCCGACTTCTATGAACTCGTGACCACGCGCGTGCCCGGTGTACGCGCCCCGTTGCCGGCGGGCGCGCCGTTCTACGTGCTGCTCGATCTGCAAGGCAATGACGCCGGCCAGGATGGCGCGGCGTTCGAGTCGATGCTGGAAGCCGCAATGGAAGCCGGCCTAATCACCGACGCCGCGGTGGCAGCCAGCGAGAAGGAAGCCGCAAGTTTCTGGAAACTGCGCGACGCGGTCGCCGAGTTTCCGGTGATGTGGGCGCCCAACGCCGCCTACGACGTGAGCGTGCCGATCGGCCAGATCGGACGCTTTTCCGAGAGCCTGCGTACCGCCGTGCTGGCGCGCTGGCCGCACGCCGAACTGGTCAACTTCGGTCATGTCGGCGACAGCAACCTGCACGTCAGTGTCTATCTGCGTGGCGCGACGCCCGAGGATTTTCCCGAGGATGAGATCAGCGAGTTGCTTTACCCCAAGGTGCGCGAATTCGACGGCAGCATCTCGGCTGAACACGGGATCGGGACGCACAAGAAGCCATTCCTTTGTTATTCCCGCACCCCGGAGGCGCTGGCACTGATGCGCTTGCTTAAGCATGCGCTTGATGCGGAGCATATTCTGTGCCCAGGGCGTGTAATTGATCTCGTACCATGAGCCGATTTGCGTGGCGCCGGGGGCCAGCGGACCGTAGGCTATATAGGTGTGGCCGGTAACCCCCGCCGACGTCCGCGGTACACCAGAAAGGTCGTCCTTATTCAGGTCGGATGCTCGGCATGAGGCCACGCAGGCGCGGCATCGCATCCAATCGCCACGACGGCCAACTCTACCGTCATACCAAGGATGATGTGCCTACTCTTCGAAATACCGACGGATCGTCGGCAAGTCGCTACTCTGGGATAGTGCGAGCATCAGTAGGATTCTGGACTTCTGTGGGTTCAAGGCACCGGAACCGATTCCTTCCATCTTCTTGGTCGCGAAGCCGCTGCCAGTCCGCGTTGAACGCACAACGGGAAATCCTTGCTCGGTCAACTCCAGAATTCTCTTCTTAACGTCGGGCGGGACGGAACCATTGCCCGTGCCGGCAATGACAATCCCCTTCGCGCCGGCACGAATTGCCGCTTCGATCTGTTCGTTATCCTGATCTTCGTGCATGTAGACAATCGAAACCTTGGGGAACGAGTTCACGCCCTCGACATTGAAATGAGGCTTATGGACTGGTGTGGCTGCGGAGTAGTAAAACTTGGGTACTGTCCCAATGAACATGCCTAAGTAGCCCTGCTCTGTAGCGCGGAAGGTATCGACGGCAGTGGTATTCGTCTTGGTCGTGTAGTAGGCCGAACCGATTCTGTCGTTCAGCGCAATGAGAACGCCGCGGTTCTCTGCATCTTTGCTGGCGGCCAAAGTAACGGCTTGAAGCAGATTCATAGGACCGTCGGCGCTGATCGCGGTGGCCGGCCTCATTGATCCGACGACTACGACGGGCTTGGGACTCGCGGTGGTGAGATCCAGGAAGAAGGCCGTTTCTTCCAGAGTGTCGGTCCCGTGGGTCACTACAGCACCATGAACCGACGGCTCGGCCAATCGAATATTAATGGCATGTGCCAAACGCAAAAGGATAGCTTGGTCGATTGCGTTACTGCCAACATTTGCGATCTGTTCCCCGCTAACTTTGGCAACTTGCGCCAGCTCAGGCACCGCTTCAAGCAATGCCTGCACGCCAAGCGATGCAGCTTTGTACGTCGTTGTATCCGTGTTGCTCTTAGACGCGCCGGCGATGGTGCCACCCGTGGCATAGACGACTACAGCAGGCTTTGGCTCCTGCGCATGGCCGGCGCCGATAGTAAAAATACCGGCGGCGAATGCGGCAAGCAGGGTCTTCTGAAGATTCACTGAATCGCTCCATTGAACAAGTGTTGAACAGAACAGACGATCCGAACTAACCCAGAGCGAGACGGCAAAGCTCTACCAGCAACCACCGACGTGGCGAAATGCTGGCTCGAACGACGTCTTCATGGAGCGAGATCTTAGGAAGCGCGAAACTGGTTTGCGCGAAAGTCTGTCATGGGCAGCCAAGGTGAGTGCGGCTTCTGCCCACCCCTGACGCGTGACGAAATTCTGACTCTCGGCGGTATTGCCAAACAACCCCAGCCGAGGTTGGACGCGCATAAATAGATCTTATGCTTGCAGCACCTTGTCACGTTGATTACGCTTCAGAGAAAGCCTTCTCCTCGCTCCCCATGCAACTGAACCCCCGCCAACTAGAAGCCTTCCGTAGTGTCATGGTGTCCGGCAGCATGACGGTTGCGGCAGAGCTTCTGAAGATCACGCAGCCCGCAGTGAGCGCGCTCATTAAGGATCTCGAGAAGAGATTAGAGATTCGTCTGTTTCGGCGGGAAGGCAATCGCCTCATCCCGGGAGCGGAAGCCCAACGACTGTTCCGTGAAGTGGACCGGTTCTATCAGGGCATGGAGCAGATCGAGCGAGTGGCGCAGGACCTGAAATCGGCTCGCATCGGTACCCTCCGCATTGCGACAATGCACACCTTGGGATTGAGCTTGCTCAGCGAGGGCGTCAGGCAGTTTTCCCTCTCACGACCTGATTTAGCCATCTCGCTGGACGTCCGAAACTCTCTAGGCGTTCTGAAGCTCGCCGCTGCGCACCAAATTGACATCGGATTTGTCCAGATGTTGGGCGACGAGTATCCCGGTGTAGATGTTTTCCCTCTCCCCAGTGTCGCCGCGGTGTGCGTGCTCCCTCGGGGTCACGCCTTGGCGCGTAAGAAGTCAATAAAGATCACCGAGCTTCAGGACGAGCCACTTATCTCCCTGAGCCGCAATAGCTCGGTGCGCATACGGTTGGAGATGGAACTCGAAGCCGCGGGCGTGACATGCAAACGTTCGGTGGACACGTCCCTTGGCCACGTGGCGTGCAGTCTGGTGGCGGGCGGGCTGGGACTGACCGTAGTTGATCCCTTTACCGCTCGCAGAGTGCGGGATCCAGGGGTAGTTTGGCGCCCGTTGTTGCCGGCTGTGCAGTTTCATTTCTCCATGGTCTTGCCATCCCATCAACCGCGTTCCAAGGTTGTTGAGGACTTCATCAAACTGGTAAAGGAACTCTTCAAAGCCAACGTGCCGTTGCCGTAGTCCAAGGCGCCCGGCTAGTGTCCGTGACGACGAGGCCCATGTCCGAAAGCTTTTGCCCGCACGGGGGCGTGCGGCTTCCGTTGAATTGCGATCGCACCGGAAAGATCCGATAAACCGGCACAGTCGATATGGAAAGTCCCATGAAGGAGTATCCCGATACTGAAATCACGTATGGCATCGTCGTTACCGACGCTACGAGCAACAAAGATCTGGACCAGAAGCGTGCCCTTCCTTGAGAAGGCTGACGCGGACAACATCGTGTTTCTATCGGTGATCAATTCAAGAATTGAAGCGGCGCGGCAGCGGGGCTACCAAACTTCCCAACTCTGCCCGGTGGCGGGGTGGACTGAAAAGCCGCCCGCTGGCCCTGTCACATGGACTTGAAGGCGGCTCGCATGCAGGCGACAAAGTCATTGACGTGCGTGTTGCGTGGCGCCAGTTTCGCGCGCAGCATGTAGCTCCTGAACGGGATTTCCGGCTTGAATGGGATTGCCACGACGCCCGGGAACTTCATCGTCCGGCTGACGATGGGATTCACCAGGCTTACCCCCAGGCCTTCGCTGACCATCCTGCAGATCGTCGCCGCAAAGGGAGTTTCGAGCGCCATGATCCGCGCCCCGTCGCTAAACACGGCATCGATTGCGCACCTTGACATGCTGCCGCCGGGGAGGGAAATGAAGCGCTCGCCGGTCAGATCCTCCGGAACGAGCCGCTTCTTCCTCGCCAGCGGGTGTCGCGCCGGCACGACACAAACCGCGCTTTCGGTATGTATGACGGACGCCACGACCCCCGGCTTATCGGCAATGTTGGAGACGAAACCGATGTCGCAGTGCTGGGTGGCGATCCAGTTCGCGATGACGTGGGACTCACTGGTGTCCAGAACAATGCGGACCAAGGGGTACTTCTCGCTGAACACCCGGACCGCCAGGGGGATCACGCTAAGCGATATCGACGCGGCAGCCGCCACACGCAGCGTTCCGACGCCGGCGTCGCGGATGGCCCGCGCCGATTCGCCCAGGCTGTCCAGCCCTACGAAGGCGCGCTCCACTTCCTTGAACAGCGCCTCGGCCCCTTTGGTCGCCACGACACGTCCGGGCAGCCTGTCGAACAACTCGAAGCCGAGCTCCGCTTCGAGCTTGCCGATGACACGGCTCACGTTGGGTTGGGACGTATGCAGCTGCTTTGCTGCGACTGTCATGGAGCCAGTCAGCATGACGGCCCTGAAGGTCTCGATCTGCTTGAAGTTCATGCCCGCAATGGTAACGCCTCTTCAGGACCCCCATATCAAAAATGCATGCCGACGGCCAAAGCTGTCATTTGACCGGTATGCCAGCACCGTCCGATACTCAATTCACCACAGAACGTATCGGAAACCATGGAATCGAAAGTCAGCCGCCGGCTCAAGGAGCCGCTCGCAAAAGAAATCTGCGAGCACATTTACGGTCCGCGTCTTGCGCGTGACTTCACCAGGCAATTCGCCTACCTCACCGAGGTGAACCAGGCACACCTGCTCATGCTGCACAAGACCGGCCTGGTGTCACCGGAGATCGCCAGGAAGCTGGCCAGCGGCCTGCAGCAGATGGAGAATGAAGGCCCGGGCGCGGTGACCCTCGATCCCGCCAAGGAAGACCCCTATTTCAACTACGAAGCCAGGCTGATGACGGTGACCAGCCGGGACATCGGCGGGCGGCTGCACATGGCGCGCAGCAGGAACGACATTGCGGCCACCATTGACCGGATGCGCGCCCGCACCATCGTTCTCGACACCATCGAGGCGCTGGGCAGGCTGCGCAAGGTGGCGCTCCAGCGCGCCAGCGAATTCGCCGATGCCGTCATGCCGGGATACACGCACCTGCAGCCTGCGCAGCCGATCACCTTCGGCTTTTACCTGAGCGCCGTGTCCGAGGCCCTGGGCCGGGATATGGACCGGCTCCATGCGGCATTGCCTCGGATCGACGCCATGCCGCTGGGTGCAGGAGCACTGGCCGGCACGCGTTTCCCGATCGACAGGCAAGTCACGGCGGACGGGCTTGGCTTCGGCTCGCTGGTGCACAACACTCTGGATGCGGTGGCGTCCCGCGACTTCGCCTGGGAGGCGATGTCCGCCCTGGCTATCATCGCGCTGACGTGGGGCCGGGTCGCACAGGACTTCTACGTGTGGTCCACGCCCGAGTTCGGCCTCGTTGCCTTTCCCGACCGGGTGGCAAGTACCTCGAGCATCATGCCGCAGAAGAAGAATCCCGCCGTGCTGGAATACTTGCGTGGCAAGAGCGCCCATATTGTTGGCCTGTTGACGACGTCCCTGGTTACCGTCAAGGGAACGCACTTCACGCACACCGGTGACAGCAGCCGGGAGAGCATCCGCAGCTTCTGGGAGTGCAGCGAGGAAACCGCGCGCTGTCTGTCCCTGTTCGAGCTGATCCTAGGCAGCGTGGAGCCGAGGCTGCCGAGCATGCTGCAGCGCGCCAGCCTCGACTTTTCCGTGGCGACGGACCTGGCCGATGGGCTTGTGGCCGAGGCAGGCCTGTCGTTCCGGGACGCTCACCACGTTGTGGGCGGACTGGTGCGCATGGCACTCGACTCCGGCCGATCCGCAGGCGAGCTGACCAGTGCCATGCTGGACCGTGCCGCGGTGGACGTGATCGGGCGGGAAATCGAATGGCCCGAGCACAAGTTGCGGCAGTATCTGGATCCCGTCGAGAGCGTCAACGCGCGCGGCAACGGCGGCCCGGCGCCATCGGAGGTCACCCTCGCCATCCAGCGCCAGCGCGGCCACGTTGACACCTTGCTGGCTACGGTGAACTCCACGCGAGCGCGCCTCGATGCAGCGCGCAATCGGATGAAGCGTGACATCGCCGCATTGGCAGCCGCCTGATCCACCAACCATCTTTCCATCGTCAACGAACCATGAAGCTCATCGCCAAGTTCCTGATTGCGGCGCTTACCGCCGCTTGCGTTGCCCCGGGCGCCTCCGCCGCGTACCCGGACAAGCCGATTCGCCTCATCGTCCCGTTCGCGGCGGGAGGCACCGTGAACCTCATCGGCCGTGTGCTGGCACAGCGTCTCTCGGAGACCCTGGGCCTGCAGGTCATTGTGGAGAACAAGCCCGGCGCGGGCGGCACGTTGGGGGCGGACGTGGTTGCCAAGTCACCGGCTGACGGCTATACGCTCCTGCTCGCGTCATCAAGCCACCAGTCCATCCACCAGCTCATCTACAAGAAGCTGCCCTACGACCCGAACAAGGACTTTGTCCAGGTGGCGCTGTTCGCGGCCGTGCCAAACGTGCTCGTGGTCTCGAACAAGGTGCCGGCGAAAACCGTCAAGGAGTTCATCGCCTATTCCAAATCAGGCGGCAAGACACTGTTCATGGGCTCCGCCGGCAACGGTAGCGTCAACCAAATGGTCGGCGAACTCTTCCAGCACAAGACCGGCACCAATTTCGAGCATGTTCCGTTCAAGGGCGCGGGCCCTGCGACAGTCGACCTCCTGTCGGGGCAGATCGACCTGATGTTCGTGAACTTGCCTAACGTCTTGCCGCACATCCAGAGCGGGAAGATGCGCGCCCTCGCGGTCGCGAGCGCGCGACGGGCCGCTTCGCTGCCGGACGTGCCGACCATGGCGGAAGCTGGCGTCCCTGACTTCGTGGTCGACTCCTGGTCCGGCGTGCTGGCGCCAGCGGGAACGCCCAAGGCTGTGATCGACAAGCTGTCGCTCCAGATCAACAAGATCGCGAAAGAGAAGTCCACTGCCGACAGCCTCGCTGCCCAAGGGGCGATCCCGCTGCCCGGCACCAGTGCCGACTATGCCAACCTGGTGCGCTTTGAGACGCGGCGCTGGGGCGAGGTGATCAGCAAGGCAAAGATTGCGCTGGACTGAGGCCGCAGGACTTGCCGCGTCTCACTGGGCCTGCGCCGCGCGCACGAACGCGTCGCGCGCGGTGATCCCGATTGACGTAGTCCTGGATGCGCGGGCTCCCGCTGATGCGGAGCGGGGCGGGCCGAATCGCCCCACCCATGCCAGCGAGGCACCGAGATGGATGTCCGCCGCGCTGAAGGTCGCGCCGAGCACGTAGGGCCAAGAGTCAGGGGTTGCTCGATGGCTTCGATTAAATCGTCAGCTGTCTCCGCGCAGGACGCACTTGCTGTTGCATGCCTATTCTTCAATGCGGATTTGAAGTCCCCTAGCCGCAATTTTGTCCATCTTGGCCGCATGAGCCACCGCTTGACGATAGTGGGCATGTCCGCTCCCAGTTGAGCCACCAGAAAACACCATGCCTGCGAACGCGCCGCAGCTGCGCAAACGAAAGACCGGTAACGCGCCATGAGCGCGCCCGATTTCAACGCGGCCATCACTCCATTTTGAGCCCTACCGTCCTGGTCATGGCCTGGTAGGTCGGCCATGTACGCCCGATGAACTGTTGCAGTGCTTCACCCGTCAGAGGCGTGTCCTGGCTTCCCAATTGCTCCCGCACGTTCTTGACCGCCTCGGATTCGGTAACCGACTGCCGTACCAGCGTGGCAAGCGTTAAGACGATGCCGGCAGGCAGTCCGGCAGGTCCCAGCAGCATGTTGCACTCGGCCAGGTTGCTGAATACCGGGTCAGAGATGCCTTCATCCGCCCAAGTCGGTATGCCGGGCAGCTTCGCGGAACGCGGGCCGGAAATGACCAGCAGCGGCTTGAGCCCGCCGGACCCCAGTCCCCCTGACATGCCGAGCAGCGAGCCGGCGCCGATGTCGATGTGCCCAGCCAGCAGGTCGCCGATCATCGCGCCGGTGCCCTTGTAGTTGATGATATCCAGCTGGGCTCCGGTCAGCTTCTTCAGTTGCGCCACCATCAATTGCCAGCCCGAGCCGATGCCGTAGTTGCCCACGCTGACTGGCCGCTTCTGCGCCAGCGCGATCAGTTCCTTGAATGTACCGGCCGGCAGCGCCTTGGTCGCCACCATCACGCCGACGCCGGTACTCATTGACGCCACCGGCGTGAGCTCGCGCGACGGATCGATCGGCGGCTTCTTGAGCAACACCGGCGCCTGCGCCAGCTGGCTGTGCAAGGTGCACAGCAGCGTGCATCCGTCGGGCTTTGCCCGGGCCACGGCCTCCGCGGCGATCATGCCGATGCCGCCGGGCTTGTTTTCCACCACCACAGGCACCTTCAGCTTGGCGGAGAAAAACTCCGCGAATGCGCGCGCGGTGCTGTCGTTGGAAGAGCCCGGCGCCTGCGCCGCAATGATCCGGATCGGGCGTGAGGGCCAGTCGTTGGCAAGCGCATGGCGCGGCAGCAGCCAGGGCAATGCAGCAGCCCCCGCCGCGGCGCCCAGCACTCGACGCCGGCGAAGGTCGATGGTATCCACGGGCAAGTCGTTGCCCGGACGAAGAGAGGAACGCATGGGTATTCTCCGGAATGCTTCAAGCCTGCGCCCGCGATGGCTCGCGGGCGCCCGGGTGGCCGTCGCGATGCGCAACGGCCGGCGCGGCATGTCACTACATGGCCCTACATGCCGATCAGGTCGGCACGCTGCACCATGTTCCTGACGATACGGACCGAGGCGATGTCGATCATCTTGCCCTCGTACTGGACGGCGCCTAGTCCTTTCGACAGGGCTTCGTCATAGGCGCGCATCATGTCGCGGGCGCGCGCCACGTCGGCGGCAGCGGGCGAGAAGACGTCCTGCGCAAGTTCGACTTGCGACGGATGGATGGCCCACTTGCCGACCATGCCTAGAATCATGGCGCGGCGGGCTTCCTCGCGGAACGCGTCGGGGCTGCGGAAGTCGGCGAACGGACCATCGACGGCATCGAGCCGGTGCGCGCGCGCGGCGATCGTCAGCCGCTGGCGCTGGTAGTGCCAGATGTCGCCCGGATAGCCGCCGCTGCCGCCAATGTCGCGCATGGATACGCCCTGGCTGGCCGAATAGTCGCCCATGCCGAAGATCAGGCATTCCAGCCGCGGCGTCGACGCGGCAATGGCCTCGACGTTCATCATTGCCTCCACCTCTTCGATCAGCACGTCGATGGCGATGCGGTGGCGCAGGCCAAGCTTCTTCTCCATCATCGACAACAGCTTGTCGACAAACTGCACATCTGCCGCCGACATGGCCTTCGGCAGCATGATGACATCGAGATTGCGGCCGGCACCCTCCACCACTTCGATGATGTCCTCATAGGCATACTCGGTGGTCAGGTCGTTGATGCGCACGCAGCGCGTGGTGCGTCCCCAGTCCAGCCCGTTGAGCGCGTCGACGATCTTGCGCCGCGCCGGGCGCTTTTCGCTCGGCGCGACCGCGTCCTCCAGGTCAAGGAAGACGAAGTCCACGCCCATGCCCGCGGCCTTGGCCATCATCTTCTCGCTCGAGCCGGGTACGGACAGCTGGCAACGGCGCAGCCGCTTAGTTCGTTCCTGCATGAAGTTGTCTCCTGATTGTTGTACTAGTGTTGTCTTTCAGTCGTCCCGGCGTGGCCCCACCGCCTACTGCACCACGCCGTCCACGCGCAGCGCGGCGATCTCGGCAGCATCGAAGCCGAGGTCGGCCAGGGTACGGTCGGTGTGCTCGCCGGTCATGGGGGCCCGATGCCATACGCCTCCGGGCGTGGCGCTCATGCGCACCGGACTGCCCGCAATGGTCAGTGCGCGCGCCGAGCCTGGCTGCTCGGCTTCGACCAGCATCCCGCGGATGCGGAAATGCGGATCGGCGAAGATGTCGGCCGCATCGAACACCGGGCCGAATGGCACCTCGCCGCCCAGCATCCCGGCAAGCGCGCGCTTGGTGTGGCGCACGGTCCAGGCGGCGACCGCCTGCTCCACCTCGGCACGGTGCCGCACGCGCAGCTCATTGGTGGCAAAGCGCGGATCGTCGGCCCATGGCGGATGGCCCATCCGCTCCAGCAGCAGGCGCCAGAAGCGGTCATTAGGTACCCCCAGGCTGATAAAGCCGTCGCTAGCCGGAAACAGCCCGAACGGGCACAGCAGCGGGTGGCCGTTGCCCTCGGGCCCCGGCGCCTGCGCCGAAGCGCTGTACTGAAACACCATGCGCTCGCATACGGCCAGCACGGCATCGACCATGGCCACATCCACGAACTGGCCGCGGCCGGTGCGCTGGGCATGCCAGCACGCCGCCGCGATGCCGTACGCCAGAAACATGGCCGGCACGATGTCGCCGACGCCCGGGCCGATCTTGGTCGGCGCGCCGCCGCGCTGCGGGCCGGTAATCCCCATGATGCCGCCCATTGCCTGCGCGACGGGATCGTAGGCGGGCCAACTGGCGTAGGCGCTCTCCCCGCTGCGCGGGTCGCCGAAACCGCGCAGTGCCGCGTACACCAGCCTGGGGTTCTCCTCGGCGAGCCGTTCGTAGCCAAGGCCGAAGCGCTCCATCACGCCTGCGCGGTAGTTTTCGACCAGCACATCGGCACTGCGCACCAGCTTCAGCAAGGCCGCGCGACCCGCCGGCTGCTTCAGGTCCAGCACCAGCGATTCCTTGTTGCGATTGATGGAGCCGAAGTAGCCGCCGAACCCGCCCGACTCCATCCGCAACGCGCCCTCGAGGTGCGGACCGTTGCGCCGGGTCTGGTCGCCTCCGGGCGGCTCGATCTTGATCACGCGCGCGCCTTGGTCAGCAAGCATCATCGAGCAATACGGGCCGGCCAACATCTGGGTCAGGTCGAGCACCACCATGCCGTCGAGCGCGCCCCTGGGGCGGCCATCTGCGCTGCCATCCGCGCTCATCGCCCGCCCCAATGGCTCTCGCGCTTGATCAGCGCAGTCCGCTCCGCCTGCACGCACAGCTTGTCGTTTTGGTTCACGCCGTAGTGGCGGAAGCGAACGATGCCGGCATCCTCGCGGTCGGCATCCTCCTTGCCCAGCACCTCGGTGAAGGCGTAGAGCGTGTCGCCATGGAAGACCGGATGCGATAGGCGGATCTTGTCCAGCGCCAGTTCGCTCAGGCAGTGCTCGGCCGTGTCCTGCGCCGCAAGCCCAAGCACCATCGACAGGTTGATCCCGCCAAAGACCACGCGCTGCGCGAAGATGCCGCCGGCGGCATGTCGCATCGCGTCTTCGTTGAAATGCCCTTCGGCCGTATTCATGACCATGTTGGTCAGCATGACGTTGTCCATCTCGGTCACGGTCTTGCCGCGCGCATGGCGGATCAGCATGCCGGGCTCGAAGTGCTCGAAGTACCCGTCGGGGCTGGTGAGTGCGCAAAGTTTCATGCCGCCTCCTTCGACTGTCGGACCTGCCCGCCGAATGCGCGGCTGGCGATCATGCCCTCGACCTCGGACTTGCCAAGCAGGCTGTTGGCGATGATGCGTTGCTGGATCTCGGAAGTGCCTTCGAAAATCTTGGTGAGGCGTGCGTCGCGCCAGTAGCGCTCCACCGCAAACAGCTTGGTATAGCCAGCGCCGCCGAAGATCTGCAGCGCTGACGAGGTCACGCGCTCGGCCATCTCCGAGGCGAAGTACTTCACCATCGAGGCCTCCTTGTCGCAGCGGCGCCCGCCGTCGATCTCATTGCAGACGAAGTAGAGCAGTTGCCGCGCGGCCTCGATCTCGGTGGCCATGGTCGCGATCTTGAAGCGGATCGCCTGATACTCGGCGATCGGCATACCGAACTGGCGGCGCTCCAGGGAATAGGCGATCGCGTCTTCCATCGCGCCCTGCGCCAGGCCGATCGCACGGGCGGCGGTATGCGCGCGGGCACCCTCCAGCCCTTTGGCCATCAGCAGGAAGGCCTTGCCCTCCGGACCCATCAGGTTGCGTTTCGGCACGCGCACGCCGTCGAGTGCCAGCTCGAAGGTCTTCCAGCCGAAATACCCGATCTTGGGGATCGGCGAGCCGGTCATGCCCGGCGGGAACCCCCCTCGCTGCTTCTCGATCATGAAGCATGAAATGCCTTCCCAGCGCTTGTCGGGCGATGGCGGCGCGGACGTCCGCGCGAACACGATCAGGTAGTCGGCGCCGTCGGCAAAGGTGCACCAGTACTTGTTGCCGGTCAGCACCCATTCGTCGCCGTCCAGCACCGCGCGGCAGGAAATCGACGCCAGGTCGGAACCGGTATCCGGCTCGGACAGCGCGCTGGCATTGAGGAATTCCCCGCGCACCACCCGCGGCAGGTATTCCCGCCGCATGGCCTCGGGCATCGATTTCATGATCCAGCCGCCCTGCGCACGGGCGACGATCGACGCCACCGACATCCAGCCGCGCGACAGCTGCTCGCAGATCAGGCAATACTCGAAGATGCCAAGGCCCAAGCCGCCGTACTCCTCCGGGATCGTGATGCCGAAGTAGCCCATCTCGGCCATCTTGTCGCGCAGCGACATCGGGATCTCCCCATCCGGGCCGTCCAGTGCATTGGCAACCGGCAGCACCTCTTTCATCGTGAACTCGCGCGCGGCATCGCGGATCATGCAACGCGCCTCCGTCATGTACCCCAGACCGTCTCCTGACATGCTTATCCCCTCATCCTGACCAGATTGGTACGCTTGAACTCGATCACCGCATCGCCCTCCTGATTGGTGCCCTGCGTGTGCCACGTGACGATGCCGTAGCCAGGCCGGTTGCTGGCCGGCCTGCGCGACACCACGACGGAGCTGGCATAGAGCGTCTCGCCGGGATAGACCGGCCGCAGATAGGCCAGCTCGTCGACACCGAGAAAGGGACCGCCGCCCTCGGACAGGTCTTCCACCGACAATCCGAATACGGTGTTGAACACCAGCAGCGGATTGACCGGCACGCCGGGGTGGCCGTTAGCCCGCGCCACCGCCTCGTTGGTGTACTGCGGGTTGTAGTGCAGCGTCAGCACCGAGAACATTGTGTTGTCCGACACGGTGACGGTGCGGCCCCAGTGGTGGTTAAAGCGGCGGCCCGGCTCGAAATCCTCGTAGCGGTTGCCGCGGCCGCGCAGCCGGGCCTCGGCTTTCAGGCGGGCGACGACCGGATCGGCGGGGATCTCGGGAACGCGCCCGATGGCGTGACTGGTGGATGTCATTGCATTGCCTCAAACAAGGGTTCGACGGAAGAAAGCTGGTCCAGCGTGTCGACCACCGACACCAGCTTCGCGAACTTGGCCGCGCCGATGCGCGGCACGACGATGGCCTGTGCCTTGTCCACCAGACGCCGCCACTGCATGGCAAGGTCTGCGGCCGGCACCGCGACATTGGCTTGCGCGTGCAGCGTGCGGCCATCGCGCGTCAGGATCTTGACCGTAGCGGCGTTGCGCTCCAGGCCGGGCACCACCTGCAGGGCGATCCGCTGCCGCGCCCTGACATAGCGCGGCGCAAGCGCGGTCTCCGGCGAATACAGGGCGAGCGACGCGGTTGGCGCGCCGTCCATCGCCAGCGCCGCCAGATGCTGGATGGCGAACTTGATCTCCAGACCGGTTTGCGGGTTCGCGATATCGCACACGCCACGATGCGGACCGGACACGGAGATGGTCATCGACTCGAGCGCATCGAGGTCGATACGGTGCTCACGGCAAGCGTGGCCCACGGCTTCAATGGTGGAGTGCGTGAGGTAGCAGGACGCATGGAACTTGAATAGGGTGCGTTCGATCGCCATGCCTGCGCCGCGCTCGAAGGTGGTTGGAAACGCCGGCGCGGCGGGCGCCTGGGTGCGGCCAAAGCCCTGCTCGCACTCGATGCCGCTTGCGTTGGCGGTGAACCCGCGCGCCGCCAGCCGTGCCGCCATCACGCCATTCATCGCGGCCTTGCCCGCGTGCAACGGCTTGGCCATGGTGCCGAACATGCACTTGAGCCCCGCGGCCTGCGTCGCGGCGAGGCCCAGTGCGTGAGCCGTGCGCGCCGGGTCGAGTCCACCCAACCTCGCACAGGCAGTGGCGGCGCCAAGCGTGCCGGTGGTGCCGGTGGGGTGCAGGCCGAGGCGATACTGCTCGGCGCCAACCACTTCGCCGATCCGGCTTTCCACTTCATGCCCCAGGATCAGCGCGCGCAGCAGATCCTTGCCGCTGGCGCCAGCCACCTGGGCCATAGCCAGCGCCGCGGGCGCCACCGGCACGGTCGGGTGCCCGTGCATGGCCGAGGCAACATCGTCAAAGTCCAGGGCATGGCCCGCGGCGCCGTTGATCAGCGCAGCCTGCGCCGGTTCCGCACGCAGCGGGCTGCCCACCAGCGCGCACGGCAGGTCACGCAGGCCGGCATATTCGGCGACGAGCATTTCGACCAGCGGCTCGCGCGCGGCGGCGAGGGTCACCGCGATCCAGTCGAGCATGGCATGGCGCGCCCAGGCAAAAGCCGGCGCGCCGATTTCGGCATCGTCGACCGTGCTGGTCCAGTCGGCCAGCGCGCGGGTGAAGCCGGCGCGGTCCGCTGTGTTGTCGAAGGTATGGTCAGGTTCCACCGGAAGCATCGCCGCGTTGGCCGGCGCCGTGTTGTTGTCGATGGACCCAGTATTGGCGAATGCCGAGGAGCGCGGCATCACATATGTGATGAATGTTGGTCGCTGGCATCCATCACATATGTGAAGGATGTGTGGGCGTTTGGGACCGAAACTCTCGTCCGTGGCCATGCGCGGCGCCCAGTGTCGCGCATGGTCGCCCTGTCCCGCCTTCGTCAACCATTCGCGTCCACGGCGCCACCACTCATGACCACGATCAAGCTCGCACCCCGCCGTTCCGTGCTGTATGTGCCTGCCACCAATACCCGCGCCATCGAGAAGGCGCGCCACCTGCCCTGCGACGCTATCGTGTTCGACCTGGAAGACGCCGTGGCCCCGGCGATGAAAGCCCAGGCCAGGGATAATCTGGCCAGTGCGTTTGCCGCGCAGCCGTTTGCGGCGCATGAAACGGTGATCCGTGTCAATGCGCTGGCAACCACCGAGTTCGATGCCGACCTGCGCACCGCCGCCACATGCGGGGTTGATGCCATCCTGCTGCCGAAGGTCGACTCCGGTGCGGACCTGGAACGCTTCGCCGCGGCCATCGGCGCCGTCGCCAATGGCCCCGCGCCCATGCTATGGGCCATGATCGAAACGGCTGCCGCGATCCACCAGATCGACGGCATCCTGCAAGCCGGCCAGCGCCGGCAGGTGCAACTCGACTGTCTGGTGGTGGGCACCAATGACCTGGCCAAGGAAACCGGCGTCTATCCGGGCGACCATCGCGCGTACCTGCTGCCCTGGCTGATGTCGGTGGTGCTGGCGGCAAAGCGCTATGGCACGGACGTGCTCGACGGTGTGTGGAACGACTTCGGCGACCGCGCCGGCTTCGACAATGAAGTGCTGCAGTCGGCCAGGATGGGCTTTAACGGCAAGACGCTGATCCACCCGTCGCAGGTCGATCCGGCCAATGCGGCGTTCACGCCGTCGGACGCCGCCACGGCCGAGGCCCGGGCGATCGTCGCGGCCTTCGCGCGGCCCGAACACGCCGCCGCGGGCGTGATCAATCTGGAGGGACGCATGGTCGAGCGCCTGCACCTGGAACAGGCCACGCGCCTGCTGGCGCGGCTCGACACCATCCGGGCGCGCAGCGAACGGCCCGGCCGCTGAACGACGCGTGAGCGCTCAGCAGTCCTGCGCTACGGCCAGCACCGCGGCCAGCAGTTTCTTCCGGCGCGCATGCAGGCGCGCCACCGGGCCGCCAGTGCCGATGCCCAGCCACTGTCCGCGGATGGGTGTGGCCATCAGCGTGGCAATCACGCCGGCCCCCGGCGTGGCCAGGCTGGCCGATTCGTAGTAGCCCTGGTGCCGCGCCAGCTCGACCTCGCGCAGGATCTCGGCGGGCCGTGCCAGCGGCTCGCCGGCGGCCGCCTCGGCGTTGTAGCGGCGCAGGAGACGTCCGATCTGCTCGTCCTCCATCCGGCTCATCAGCATGATGCCGATCGCGGTGCGATGCATTGGCCGGAGAATGCCCGACGATACAGACAGGCGCAGCGCATGGCTGGATTCGATCACGGACAAGTATTGCAGCATGTTGCCGCTCTGGCGGCCCAGCAGCACGGTCTCGCCGGTTTCGCTCGACAGCCGGCGCATGGCGTCGTGCACCGTCGCGCCGGCGCCTTGCTTGCGCGTGGTCCAGCCGCACAGGAAGGCGACCCGCACCGACGGGCAATAGGTGCGCAACTGCGCGTCGAACTCCATGTAGCCGCGCGCGACCATGGTCCGCAGCAGCATCGAGACACTGGACTGCGGGATGCCGAGGCGCTCGGCGATCTCGCCAACGCGCAGCGGCCGCCGCACGCGCTCGAACAGTTCCAGCAGGTCGAACACGCGATTAGCCGACTTGACCATGCCGCTGTCCATAGCAATCTCTCCCTGGCCCGCGCCGCTGCGGCGCTGTCTTTGCCACGCTTCGGCGCGGCCGGCGTCGCCCCGAGGGGCTGCTTTGCCCACCCATCCTTGACCATCGCTATGGCGATGATTCTTCTACAGCAACCACTCCCCGATCATGCGCAGGATTTCCGCCTTCACGGCGGCCGGATCCATCGAGGCCCGGTTCAGGCGATGCACGGAGATACCGCGCAGCAGGCTCATCAGAATGAAGGCCGCGGATTTTGTATCGACGTCTGCGCGGATCTGCCCCAGGGCCTTGGCCTCGTTGAGCTTGTACTCGACGTAGGCCATGTTTTTTTTATTGTAGTCGTGGACAAAGCCATGCAGAGGCGAGTTAGCCACGGACGAGTCCAGCACAATGAAGAACATCGCCCGGATACTGTTGACCGCGCTTTCCGGGCGCTGGGTGTAGGCATCCACCAGCGAGTAAATGCCATGAATTCCCCTGGTGTCGCTGCCATCCTTCTTGCGCTGGGCATTGAATTCACGCGACAACTGCTCCAGGCACTCCGCCAGCAGCTTTTCCTTGGAGCCGAAGTGGGTGTGCGCCAGGCCGCGGCTATAGCCGGCCTTTGTGCCGACTTCATTCATGGTCAGCCCCGCCAGGCCTTTCTCGGAAATCAGCTCGATAGCGGCCTGCACCATGCGGCCGACGGACTCTTCACGCCGTTGCTCCTGGGTGCGACTGGATTGCTGCTTCATAGGTAGTGAATGTGATGCCGCCTGCGGATAATTGGTGGTGTCGTCGTGCCTCGCGTTGACCAAAGGTCCGGCCGGTTCAACGCGAAGTTGCGCCGAAGCCAGATTGTACCGAAGGGAAAAGATCGCTTTCCAGGCATCACCGGCCCGCCCGGCTCGCAGGCAACACCGGCTGCCACGTTCGCAGTTCGCCGCCGTACGCGCGGTGCCCGGTAGTTCAGCCCGCCTGGATATTGGCCCTTTCCGCGACGCGCTTGAACCGCAGGTATTCCGCGCGCTGGAATTCTCCCAGTTCGCCAAGCGCTTTGTTGAGGAAGGTGCCGGCGCGCTTGGCCTGGTAAGCCTTTGCCTCCTCCGTCTTCTGTGCGGCGGAGATGGCTGCGGCAAGCTCATTGAGCTTGTCCTGCGGGGTGCCGGCCTTCATCGAGAAGGACGACCAGACGTAAGACTCGAAGTCTGTGTAGCCCAGTTCCTTCATGGTCGGGGCATTGGGCAACAGCTTGTCGCGCTCCCCCCCGGTGATGGCGAGCACGCGCAGCTTCCTGGCCTTCTCCATTGGCGCGATGCCGGTGATATCGTTCAGGCCGATGTCGAGCCGGTTGCCGATCACGTCCGTCACCATCGGCGCGCCGCCCTTGTAGGGCACCGGCGTGGTCTTGATGCCCGTCGCCTGCGCCAGCCACTCGCCCACCAGCCGGTATCCTTCGGAATAGTTGCCCACCGAGATTGGCTTGCCGCTGGCCTTGTAGCGGGCCACCACATCGGCAATGGTATGGTACGGCGAATCGTTGCTGGCCACGAAGGCGGCGGCCGAGATGGCCAGGCCGTGCAGCGGCACCAGGTCCTTGAACGGGTCGTAACCCAGGTTCTTCACCATCACCGGGTTGACCGCGATCAGCGAGTTGCTGCCCAGCAGAATCGTGTTGCCGTCAGCCGGCTCCGCCAGCACAGTACGTACGGCGATGAGGCCGCTGGCGCCCGGCTTGTTCTCGACCACGATGGCGCGGCCAAGGGCCTTGCCGATCTGCTCTGCGTAAAAGCGCGCGCCTTCGTCCGAGCCGCTACCCGCCGTGAAGGGCACGATCACGCGAATCGCCTTGCCCTGCGCCCGCGCCAGGCCGGGAAATGCCAGCGTTGCCGCGCCCGCCAGCAGGGTAGCGCCGAATTGTCTGCGATACATGTCTTTGTCTCCGTTTATCGATTATCCGTACCTGTCCGGCAGGCGTCAGTCTTCAAAGACCGGTGGGCGTCTTTCGGCCATGGCCTTCACCCCCTCGGCGATGTCCGGCCCGCCAAAGTGGACCGCCTGCTCCGCGCTCTCGCGCGAGATGGCATTGCGGATATGGCTGAGCGAGTCGGCCTTCAAGGTCTGGCGAGTAGACTGCAGTGCCCGCGGCGACGAAGTGGCCAGTTCCCGAGCCAAGGCCAGCGCGGCGCCGCGCACCTCGGCCTGGGGCACGATGAAGTCCACCAGCCCCATCTCCCGGGCGCGTGCCCCGTCGACGCGGGTGCCGGTGTATAGCATCCATGCCGCCATTTGCCTGCCGATCAGCGCGGGCAGCGTGTACGAAAGCGCAAACCCCGGATGAAAGCCGAGGCGGTTGAAGTTGGCGGAAAAGCGCGCCTCCGTGCACGACACGCGAAAATCGGCCGCCAGCGCCAGGCCCAGGCCACCACCGACTGCAGGCCCCTCGATCGCAGCCACGATCGGCTTGCCGAAGCTGAAAATGCGCAAGGCCTCGAGATAGATGGGATTGACGCGCGAAGCGCTGCGCGGTACCGCGGCGCCGTCGCGCCGCGAAAAGTCTGCGCCCGCGCAGAACGCGCTGCCGCCCGCTTGCAGCAGCACCGCGCGGCAGGTCTTGTCGCCCTGCAGCCGGTCCAGCTCATCGGCGATCCGGGCAATCATGTCCACATCGAAAAAATTGTGCGGCGGGCGGTTCAGTTCGACGATGGCGACATGGCCGTCGCGTCGGCTGAGGATGACTTGGTCCGTCGTGTCAGGCATGGGTTGCGTTCCCTTCTGCTTGCATCGATTTGGTGTGCCGGGCAGCGGGGCTCGCCGCGCCATCTCCGGACGGCAAGGTGCGCGCCGTCAGGTTTGGCCAGAACTGCTCGGAGCCTGCCTGGATGAACGCCTGGCCCAGGCGCTCGGCCCATTCGGTGCTGGTGCCGGCCTCGGCGCGCCAGGCCCACAGGCGCCGGGTGGCGAAGTTGAGCGGGTATTCGTAGGTAAAGCCAATGGCGCCATGGACCTGGTGCGCGATCGAGGCGCCGGTGCGCACCGCGTCGCTGGCCGTCACCTTGGCGACCGCTGCGCTGAATTCCGCCTGCGGTGCGCTGTGCTGATGGATCGCTGGCAGGTCGCGCAGCGCCGTCGTGGCGGCCGCATAACTGCAGGCCACTTCGCCGGCCAGCACCGCCAGTTGCTGCTGGATCGCCTGGTTCTTGCCGATGGGCTTGCCGAACTGCACGCGGTCCTTCACATACTGCACCGCAAGGTCCAGCGCATAGTCCAGTGCGCCGGTCAGCTGCGCCGCGGTGGTGGCGGCGTAGCACACTTCCAGCGGTCGGCTCAGGCCCGCAATGCCGGCAGCCAACGCATGAGAAACCGGAGCCTGATCTAGCACCACGGTATCGGCCGGCAGCGAGGCGGCATCGGCCTTTGGCTCTATCCGCACGCCGGGCCCCCTGGCATCCACCAGTGCAAGGTGGCCAGCAGCCTCGACCACAAGCCAGTGGGCATGGCGCGCCCACTTCACGGCGGTCATCGTGCCGGAGAGCGTGGCCGACTTGCCGGCTTCATGGCTGGTCAATGCCAATGACCGCGTCTGCGCCCCGGCAGCAAGCGCGAACACGCCGTCGGGCGGCAGATCCAGCCCGCAGCGCGATGCCAGGTACTGGCCCACCACTGCCTGCGCCAGCGGTATCGGGGCCTGCGTGTAGCCTACCTGGTAGAACAGCGGCAACGCTTCGGGCCAGGAGGCCTCGATCCCGCCGTGCGCCTCGCGGCACAGGATCTTGCTCATGCCGCTTGCGGCGATGGTCTGCCACAGTGCGCCGGCGAATGCGCCGGCCTCGACCGCCGTCAGCAGTTCGCGGTTCACCTCGTTGGCGAGCAGTCGCCTGACGGTTTCTTCAATCATGTTGTCGCTCATCGCAGCCCCAGTCCTTTCGCAATAATCCCGCGCAAAATCTCTCTCGTGCCCCCGCGCAGCGAGAACGATGGCGCCGCCAGCGTTACCAGGTTCAGCACCTGGTCAAACTCGCTGCCGTCGCCCAGCCGGTCAGGAAACACCTCATACGCAATATCGGGCAGCGACTGCTCCAGTAGCGCGCCCTGGTCCTTGACGATGGAGGCGGCCAGCGACGGATCCTGGCCCTCGGCCAGCATCAGCGCGATGCCCTGCGACATCTGCCGCAAGGTGGCATAGCGCGCGACCACCTTGCCAAGCGCCACGGCCTGCTGACGGTTGCCGGCATCGGCGGCATCGAGCATCTCCAGCAGCAACTGAGTGCTGCTCAGGAAGCGCTCCGCGCCGGAACGCTCGTACTTCAGCTCGTTGATGACCTGGCTCCAGCCCTTGCCCTCTTCGCCGACGAGGTGGTCGTCGGGGACAAAGACGTCGTCGAGAATCACCTCGTTGAATATGCGGGTGCCCAGTTGCGACACGATCGGGCGCACGGTCACGCCCGGCCGGTCCATCTCGATGAAGATCTGGCTCATGCCGGCGTGGCGGTCATCGCCGCGTTCGCTGGTGCGCACCAGCGCCACCATGTAGTGCGCATGGTGGGCGCCCGAGGTCCATACCTTGCGGCCGTTGATCTTCCAGCCGCCTTCTACCCGGGTGCCGCGGGTGCGGATGGAAGCCAGGTCGGAGCCCGAGTCCGGCTCGCTCATGCCGATGCAGATAAAGGCCTCGCCGCGGCGAATCTGCGGAATGATCTTCGGGGCAAGCTTGTCGCGGCTGTAGCGGATCAGCAGGGGACCCATCTGCCGGTCCGCGGCCCAGTGCGCGCCCATCGGCGCCCCCACGGCCAGCAGCTCTTCGAGCATCACGTAGCGCTCCAGCATGCTCTTGCCGCCGCCGCCTGCCTCGGTCGGCCACGTCATGCCGAGCCAGTCCTTCTCGCCCATCTTTTTCGAGAAGGCGGGGTCCCGCCCGGCCCAGTTGTGCGCGCGCTCGACGCGGGAATACCGGGTCATGTGCTCTTTCGCAAATGCCCTGGCTTCCTCGCGCAGCGCCTCGCATTCCGGCGGCAAGTCGCCTACCGCGATGTGCAACGTATCCATGTTTATCCTTACTTGCTTGCGAACAAGCAAAACTCTATAGTGAATGCCTCGAGTCCGCTCTAGGTAATTACGAGGAGAAGCCAGTCCACCATGAAAGCAAGCGATACGACCGACCCGACGCAACGTCACGCCACGATTCCCCACGGCCCTCTCGCCGGTATCCGCGTGCTGGACCTAACCGCTGTGGTGCTGGGTCCGGTCGCGACCCAGGTCTTGGCGGACTACGGGGCAGAGGTGATCAAGGTGGAACCGTCCGAGGGCGATCTGATGCGTGCCAACGGCGTAAGCCGCACGCCCGGCATGAGCTCGACCTTCATGAATATCAACCGCAACAAGAGTTCGGTCTGTATCGACCTGAAGACGGAGCAAGGCAAGGCGCAGTTGCGCCAGTTGATTGCCCGCTGCGACGTGCTGGTGCACAACATCCGGGTCAAGGCGATCCAGCGGCTGGGCTTCGACTACGATGCGGTGGCACAGATCAACCCGGGCATCGTCTACTGCGCCGCCACCGGTTTTGGCGAGGGCGGCGCTTTTGCCGGCCAGCCCGCGTTCGACGACATCATCCAGGGGGCCTGTGGCTTGGCCCATCTGGTGGGACATGAGAGCGGCGTGCCGGACTATCCGCCCGCGCTGTTGGCCGACAAGATCGCCGGCCTGGCCACGGCCAACGCCATTCTCGGCGCACTGGTGCACAAGGCCCGCACCGGCGAAGGCCAGTACGTCGAGGTGCCGATGTTCGAAACCATGGTCGCCTTTACCATGACGGAACACCTGGGCGGCCATGGTTTCCACCCGCCAATCGGCGATGCCGGCTATGCGCGCCTGCTCAAGGGTGGGCGCAAGCCTTCGCCGACGCGAGATGGCTATATTGCCGTGCTGCCCTACACGGAGCAGCACTGGAAGGCCTTCTTCCATCGCTTCGGGCGCGGCGAGTTCATCGACCAGTTCAACATCAGCAGCCGCATCGAGCGCAACAAGAACATCCAGGCGATCTATGCGGAGCTGCGCAACATCACCTCGCAGTACACCACAAAGGAGATGATGGATGTATGCCGGGAGATGGATATTCCGGTCGCGGAAATGTATTCCATTCACACCATCCACACCCACCCCCATGTACAAAGCACCGGGCTGTTCCAGACGATGACGCACCCCACCGAAGGCGACGTGGTAACAACCCGCCCGACAGCCCTGTTCTCCAGGACGCCTGCTTCGATCTATAAGCCTGCCCCTCGTCTCGGCGAGGATACCGAGCGGATCCTGGGTTCCAGGTCCGTGAAATGCTCACCTTGAAGCCGAACTTGAAGAACACGGGATTGGACTGAAGCCGGCCCGGAGCCACTCAAATTTGAGCGCCAGCAGGAAGTAGCTCGCGCGTTGCCACCCAGACTGGCGCCCGTTTGCCGGGCCGCTGTCCCCACGCAACCTGCGCCAGCCGGCTGAAGGCTTCGGCCTGACCCCGAGCCGGTGGCTCAAATTGCAGCGTGGCTCCAACGCTGACGCCGTCGACTAGGATGGATGGATGGCGGCTGCGGATCTCCTGCTCGCATCTGTACAAGATCCTGGAGCGCGGGCCGCACGCGTCGCGATCGAAATAGTCGTGCCGCTCCGCTCAGGCTGCCGGTTACTTCTGGTCCATCCGGCGTCCTGTCGGTACCTCGGTCGATTACGGAAGCCACGTTGCCTGCCACAAATGAGCCACATCCCCCGACAACCTCACACCCAGAACCGCGTCACCTCCTTCTTCTGGAGTGGCGACGCCATCCGCAGCCGGAGCGTGAGCGACATTGTGCTGTCAGGCACGGTCGACGTCCCGGAACCGCCTGCGCGGCTGCTGGCGGATTGGGCCAGGGAGATATCGCTCCGCATGGCCCTGGAAGCGGGGGATGTCGAAGTCATGCCACTAGCACGCGCGCGCGCGCGTTGGCCGGACTACTCGCGCTGCGTGGGAGAGGTGTCCCATTGGACGAGCTCGCTCGGACTTCCTGGACTGCTTGCCCCAAGCGACGTGGCGCTCATGGCTTGCCGCGGAGCCAGGTATCACCATGACGGAGAGCAGTATGGCGGTGCGGCCTTCTGCAATCTCTTCCTGAGCGAGGACAAGGGGCAGGACGTATATTTTCCGTCGCTCGATCTTCGAATCCCCCTGAGGCGGGGAACGGTTCTGATATTCGATACTTGCCAGCCTCATGGGGTCGTCCGGCGTGGCAGCAACCGTTTTGACGTGGCTGACTTCCCTTACGGCCAGGATTGCACGCAGATATTCCTGACGTGGGAGCTTCCCATCGAGGATCCCGGTGTCGGACAGGCGCTCAAAGTCGCCTTCGACAATGACCTTATGCTTGCGATGACGGTCAATGAAGAGCAAGTGTGGCGGAATGGCGAAGGGGTCGGCGTGCACCCCGAATCGGGCCAGTGGCTCCGGAAGGATGGATCAAGCCAATGATTGAACCCCCGGCACTGGATGCCGGCGACCGTCGAGGATTGGCCGACCGCGGTCGTCCCCATTGCAATCTGGCCGTCGCACGTCGGCCATGACCCGACATTCGCTCTTTCCATCGGTCACAAATATAGTGTCCGCTCCTCGCTGAGAATGGTCCGCCAAACTGCGAGCCAGGGCTTCCGGCTGCTACCAGCCACCCGCCTTGCTAAGGTATGCTTTCGCCTTCGAATCGATCTTCTCCAGAGGGGCAAATGCGGCGCGTCGTATTCAATCAGAAGGGTGGGGTCGGAAAATCAACCATTGTATGCAACCTCGCCGCGATCAGCGCCAGCGAAGGCTTGCGCACCCTCGTCGTTGACCTGGATGCGCAGGGCAACTCGACCCAGTATCTGATGGGCGCGCAGGCCGGAGAGGCCGGTCCGACCGCGGCAAACTTCTTCGAGACGTCCCTGACCTACAATTTCAAGCCGGTCGACGTGACGTCCTTTGTCCGCCCAACGCCGTTTGAGAACCTGGACGTGATGCCGTCGCATCCTGACCTGGACGCGCTGCATGGCAAGCTGGAATCCCGCTACAAGATCTACAAGCTGCGCGACGCCCTGCTTGAACTGGAGGCTGTCTATGACGCCATCTACATCGACACGCCCCCAGCCCTGAATTTTTACACCCGGTCCGCGCTGATCGCCGTGGAACGCTGCCTGATCCCGTTCGATTGCGATGACTTTTCACGCCGGGCCCTGTACTCGCTGCTCGATAATGTGAAGGAAATCCAGCAGGACCACAACGACGGGCTGCAAGTCGAGGGCATCGTGATCAACCAGTTCCAGCCGCGTGCAAGCTTGCCGGCGAAACTGGTCGAAGAACTGGTAAGCGAGGGCCTGCCGGTACTTGAATCACGTCTCTCTGCGTCGGTGAAGATCCGGGAATCGCACCAGTACGCTACCCCCATGATCCACCTGGATCCGCGCCACAAGCTGGCGCAGGAATATCTGGCGTTGCACCGCGAGCTCGCTGGCTGAAGCATCGCCAAGGCAGGCACGGCCCTCCAGGCGCGGGGCCATGGCAGGTCAAGGCCGGGCTTCACCGCACTTTTGCCAGCGCCAGTGCCAGCCTTGCCCCCACCTCGGCATTGTGTTTGACGAGCGCGATGTTCGTCGCCAGGCTGCGCCCGCTTGTCAGGGCCTCGATTCGCGCCAGCAGGAACGGGGTCACGGCCTTGCCGGTGATCCCCTGCGCCATGGCGTCGGCGAGCGCCTGCTGCGTGAGCACGTCGATTTCATCTGATGCCATCGCTGCCGCTTCTGGCACCGGAGTGCTCAACACCACGCCGCCCGCCAGGCCGAGCTCCCATTTGGTGCGGATGAAGCGTGCCTGCTGTGCGGCATCGTCCAGCCTGAAATCCGCGCGAAAGCCGCTGTCGCGGGTGTAGAACGCAGCGAAATTGTCCTGCTCGCAACTGAGCACCGGCACGCCATGTGTCTCCAGGTATTCCAGTGTGAGCCCGATGTCCAGGATGGACTTCGCACCGGCACAGACCACTGCCACCGAGGTCTTCGCCAGCTCCTGCAGATCGGCCGAGATGTCAAAGGTCTCCTGCGCACCGCGGTGCACGCCGCCGATGCCACCGGTGACGAAGACCTCGATGCCGGCCAGCGCGGCGCATATCATGGTGCCCGCCACCGTCGTGGCGCCGAGCCCTCCGCTGGCCAGCACGGCCGGCAGGTCGCGACGGCTGACCTTCTGTGCCTGGCCCGAGCGGCCGAGCCGTTCCAGTTCATCATGCGCAAGGCCGATGCGGATCCGGCCACCGATCAGCGCGATCGTCGCTGGCTCTGCGCCTAGGTTGCGGATCAAGTCTTCCACTTCGCGCGCAGTGCGCACGTTCTCCGGGTACGGCATGCCGTGAGCGATGATGGTCGATTCCAGCGCCACGAGCGGGCGGCCGGCGGCGCGTGCGGCGGCCACGGGCGCGCTGAAGGTCAACCAGGAGCGGGCAAGGTCGGCAGTCATGTTGAAGCCTTCGGCGATGCGGATGGGTCTGAGTATCGCTCGCTATTCGTTTTGAAGATACCAGATGTTGGAATTCATGAATTTACGGTAGCGCGGCCGCTTCTTACACTCCTCCAAACAAAAGAAGCAGAAGCATCCGGAGACAGACATCGTGAATGCCACATTACGCGCTGACCTGCACCAGGCCGCGGCCTACGCCAGCCTGGACAAAAGGCCCCTCGACAAAGGCCGCGTTGACATGGCCGTGGTCCAGGGCGGGTCCGCTTGCCCATGCTGCAGAATGCGCGCGACCGCGCCGCCTGCCTGAAGACGGCCGGCTTCATCTCCGCCTGCCGCGGCTCGGCACCGGCCGCCGTCGACCACGCGCCGTGGGAGACAAAACGTACCTCGCTGCTGGCGTTCCCACCCCGTTGTCAACGAAGCCCTGGTTTTTCTGGCGAGTAACTCTCCACCCTTGTAACGCACCCGCCCCGGTGACGCTACCGCGGCGGCCCGGGCCATATGGCCCAATATCCCCGGAACACTGAAGAATGAGCACGGAAAATCCATTGCAGTTCGTTCTAGAGCCGCATCCCAGCCCCACGCCCGCCGATGAGATCGCTGCCAGGCTGGCGAATCCGACGTTCGGACGCGTTTTCACAGATCACATGGTCACGATCCGTTGGACCGACGGTCGCGGCTGGCATGACGCGAAGGTCCAGGCACGCCGTCCATTCCAGATCGATCCCGCCTGCGCAGTACTGCACTACGCGCAGGAAATCTTCGAGGGCATGAAGGCATACCGTGGCGAGGACGGCAAGATCTCGCTGTTCCGACCACAGGAGAACGCCAGGCGTTTTCGCGCCTCCGCTGCCCGCATGTCGATGGCCGACCTGCCTGAGGCCATCTTCCTGCAAGCCGTCGAAGCGCTCGTCGATATTGACCGCGACTGGATTCCAGGCAGCGAGGGCAGCCTCTACCTGCGCCCATTCATGTTCGCCTCGGAGAGTTTCCTCGGCGTGCGCGCCTCGGCCGAATTTGTATTTTGCGTGATCGCGTGCCCGGTCGGCCCCTATTTCAAGGCCGGCAAGTCGGCGGTGACTGTATGGGTTTCGGATCAATACACCCGTGCGGCCCCTGGCGGCACCGGCGCGGCCAAGTGCGGCGGCAATTACGCGGCCAGCCTGATCGCGCAGACCGAGGCCTCGTCCAAGGGCTGCGACCAGGTGGTGTTCCTTGACGCCGCGGAGCACCGCTGGATCGAGGAGCTCGGGGGCATGAATGTGTTTTTCGTGATGGATGACGGCTCTCTGCGCACGCCCCCATTATCAGGGACCATCCTGCCCGGCATTACACGCGCTTCGATCATCGAACTGGCCGGGCACGAGGGAATTCCGGTCAGCGAAACACCGTACGACTTCGAGACGTGGCGCACAGACGCAGCCAGTGGCCGCGTCAAGGAAACGTTCGCCTGCGGCACGGCCGCGGTCGTCACCGCCATCGGGCAGGTGCGGCACGCTGGTGGCGAGTTCACGATCGGCGATGGCGGGGAAGGCGAAGTCACGCGACGCCTCCGTTCGTTGCTGACCGGCATCCAGCGCGGAAAGACCGCCGACCCGTTCGGATGGGTGCATCACGTCGATTGAGACCGGCGTGTTTGACGGCGTGCAAGGAATCGCAGGACATCGCGCGCCGCGTTGATTCGGTTTGACGTCTGTCCCCGCCCGCCTGGGCGGTCCGGGTAATTCAGAAAATACCGGGGCCGGTGCGCGACCCGCGTGCCGGCAAGCCGTGCCGTCTACCCGATAGCACGCTGCCCGGATGCCGTCGCGGCCGCATGACTCATCGCCATCTCCGGCGCGGGCCCGTGCGATCGCGCGGCAATACATGCAGGAGACTACGCAATGAGCTTGTTCCGAACCAAGGACATCGACGCCATGCTGGCGGACAACCACGTTAGTGGCTTGAAGAAAGTGCTGGGTCCGGTCGACCTGGTGATGATGGGGATCGGCGCCATCATCGGCACCGGCATTTTCGTGCTGACCGGCACTGGCGCGCTGACCGCGGGGCCGGCGCTGACGGTGTCGTTCGTGATCGCGGCGCTGGCGTGCGGCTTTGCCGCGCTGTGCTACGCGGAGTTCGCCTCGGCGATCCCGGTGTCGGGGTCGATCTATACCTACAGCTACGCCACGCTTGGCGAGATCGTCGCGTGGATGATCGGCTGGGACCTGCTGCTGGAATACGGGCTGGCCACGTCGGCGGTGTCGGTCGGCTGGTCAGGCTATTTCCAGTCGCTGATGGCTGGCTTCGGCATGAAGCTGCCGGTGGCGCTGACCGCGGCGCCGGGCTCGGTGCCGGGCGTGCAGACCGTGCTGAACCTGCCGGCATGCCTGATCATGCTGGCCATCACCTGGGTGGTGTCCTACGGCGTGCGCGAGTCCGCGCGCGTCAACAACCTGATGGTCGCGATCAAGATCGGCGTGGTGCTGCTGTTTATCGCGGTGGGCGTTTGGCACGTGCAGCCGGCCAACTGGCAGCCGTTCGCGCCGTTCGGCTTTACCGGCATCTTCAATGCGGCGGCGCTGGTGTTCTTTGCGTTTATCGGCTTCGACGCCGTGACCTCGGCCGCGGAAGAAGTGCGCAACCCGCGCCGCGACCTGCCGATCGGCATCATCGGCTCGCTCGCGGTCTGCACGGTGCTGTACGTGGTGGTGGCGGCGATCATGACCGGCATCGTGCCGTTCGCGAAGTTTGCCGGCGTCGATCATCCGGTCTCGCTGGCGCTGCAGTTTGCGGGGCAGAACTGGGTCGCGGGCTTTGTCGACCTTGGCGCGATCCTGGGCATGACCACGGTGATCCTGGTGATGACCTATGGCCAGACCCGCGTGATCTTTGCCATGTCGCGCGACGGGCTGCTGCCCGAGCGGCTGTCCTCGGTGCACCCGGTGCATGCCACGCCCTACTTTGCCACCTGGACCGTGGGCCTCGTGTTTGCCGCGATTGCCGCTCTGGTGCCGTTGAACGTGCTGGCGGAACTGATCAATATCGGCACGCTGGCGGCGTTTACGCTGATCTCGGTGGCAGTGCTGGTGCTGCGCAAGACCCGGCCCGAGCTGCCGCGCGCATTCCGCTGCCCGGGCGCGCCGGTGGTGCCGTTGCTGTCGATCGGCTTCTGCCTGTTTCTGATGGCGCACCTGCAGGTGCTGACCTGGGCCGCCTTCCTGATCTGGCTGGCGGTGGGGCTGGTGATCTACTTCCTGTACGCGCGCCGCAATGCGGTGCTGCACAGTGGCGCCAGGTAGCGGGATCTGGCCATAACGCTAGCGTCTCTGAGGAAGGCCGGGCGCGCGCATCGTAGGTGTTCGCCGGCAGGGAATCCCCTGCCGCGTCGATGCGTGCGCGTCCCTCGATCGAGATCGTCGCCGGAAGCCCCGGCTCGAGCACGGCGCGAAAGCATTGGTGGCCGCGCGCGGGTGCGCGGGCCACAACCGTTGCTCAGGCGAGCGCGGGGTAGTCGATATAACCTTCGGCGCCGGGATGGTAGAAGGTTTCCGGCTGCGGCGCGTTGAGCGGCGCATCCAGTTGCAGGCGGCGCGGCAGGTCAGGGTTGGCGATGAAGAGCTGGCCGAAGGCCACTGCGTCAGCTTCGCCGGCCTGCAAGACGTGCTCGGCGGTGGCCTTGGTCATTTTTTCGTTGGCGATATAAGTGCCACCGAAGGCTCGCTTCAGTTCCGGCCCCAGGCGGTTATCGCCGAGCGCTTCGCGCGAGCAGATGAAGGCAATGCCGCGCTTGCCCAGTTCGCGGGCCACATAGCCGAAGGTGGCGGCCGGGTTGGAGTCGCCCATGCTGTGGGCATCGCCGCGCGGGGCCAGGTGCACGCCCACGCGCGCCGGGCCCCAAACCGCGATGCAGGCATCCGTGACTTCCAGCAGCAGCCGGGCGCGATTTTCGATCGAGCCGCCGTAGGCATCGTTGCGCTGGTTGGTGCTGTCCTGCAGGAACTGATCAAGCAGGTAGCCATTGGCGCCGTGCACTTCAACGCCGTCGAAGCCGGCGGCCTTGGCGTTCTCCGCGCCGCGCCGGTAGGCGGCGACAATGCCCGGGATTTCATCGGTTTCAAGCGCGCGCGGGGTAACAAAGGCGCGCTTGGGGCGCACCAGGCTGACATGGCCGCCGGCCGCGATTGCGCTGGGTGCCACCGGCAGTTCGCCGTCGAGGAAGACCGGGTCGGAGATGCGGCCCACGTGCCACAGTTGCAGGAAGATGCGGCCGCCGGCGGCGTGCACGGCGTCGGTGACGTGCTTCCAGCCAGCCACTTGTTCTTGCGACCAGATGCCCGGGGTGTCGGCATAGCCCACGCCTTGCGGCGTCACGGCCGTGGCTTCGCTCAGGATCAGGCCCGCTGAAGCGCGCTGTACATAGTATTGGGCCATCAACGCGTTGGGCACGCGGCCGCCGCCCACTGCGCGCGAACGCGTCAGAGGCGCCATGATGACGCGGTTGGGAAGGTCGAGGTCGCCGATACGGATCGGGTCAAAGAGTGTAGGCATGGTTTTCGGTATCGAGGAGGGTGAAGCACCATCGGTGCGGAATTTGGCGCTTGCGCGCCGCAGGTTATGCGCAGTGCCGGTCCTTCAAAGATCGCTCTGCATGTGATCGAGGAAGGCGCGGATGGTCTCTTCATCGCGCTTGAAAAAAACCCACTGGCCGACCCGCTTCGACGTCACCAGCCCGGCTCGCTGCAAGGTCGCGAGGTGGGCCGAGACGGTGGATTGCGACAGCCCGGTGCGCGCGTCGATCAGGCCCGCGCATACGCCGAGGTCGAGCGGATATTCCTGCTCGCTGAAACACTGCTGCGGCGTCTTGAGCCAGGCCAGGATATTGCGCCGGACCGGATTGGCCAGCGCCTTGTGGATGGCATCGATGTCCATGGAGGGGTTCGCCTTGGGTCAAGGAACGCTGTTTCGCCAATCTGCGAAACATAGATCGTTCCCTCTCAAATTTAATATCGAAACTATACGATATAAATTTCGGCTTTGCTGGAGTGCCTCATGAGACACCCCAATCAACGAAGCCAGGCTTGCGAGAAAGAGCGCCGGCAGATGCGCCCTGTTCGAATCTAGAACTGCTTCAGGGATTCCCCTGCCTGCGCCGTATCAGCGCCACGACCGAGTCCAGTCGCGCCCTGTCGCAGGCCAGCGCCATGCCGTCGACGAGCATTGGCTGCGCCAGGCGCGTGAGCACATCGCCCGGCGGCGCTTCGACCACCAGCCGGGCGCCATTGGCATGTGCCAGCAACATGGTTTCGTGCCACCGCACCGGCGTTGCCATGTTCAGCGCCAGGTCGTCGGCGATTTTGCCCGGGTCGCGCAACTCGCGCGCCTTGCTGGCGCTGAAATAACGCAGCGATGGCGCGGTCAGCGCCACGCCCTGCATGGCCTGTTGCAGCGCATGCGCGGCGCCATCGAGCAGCGGGCAATGCGAAGGCACAGGGATCGCGACCGGCTTTGAGGCCTGCGCGCCGGCGGCAAGCGCGAGCGCTGCGACCTGGGCCATCGCCGCCTGGCTGCCTGCGATCACGATCTGCATCGGGGCATTGAAGTTCGCCAGATACACCGGCCGCTGCGGCGAACACACCTGCGCCACCAGCGGTGCGAGCCGGTTGCGGTCGAGCCCCAGGATGGCGGTCATGCCGTAGCCGCTGGGATAGGCCTGTGCCATCAGTTCGCCGCGCAGGCGCACCAGCCGCAGGGCATCGGCAAAGGACAGCACGCCGGCGGTTACCGCGGCGGCATACGCGCCGATGGAAAGCCCGGCCACAGCGTCGGCGCGGGCGCCGTGCGCGGCCAGGCACCGCGCCATTGCCACGCCTGAAGTCAGCAGGCATAGCTGCGTCCATACCGTGGATTGCAGGCGCTCGGGCGTATCCATGCCAGCCACCGGCACCTGCAAGACCTCCTCTGCCTGCGCCAGCACCGCCGCCACTGCCGGGTCGTCTGGCAGGTCCTTCAGCATGCCGGGACGCTGCGTACCCTGGCCGGGGAACGTGATCAGGACCTGCATGGCGCCGGTTGCCAGGGATCGTCGCACAGGCGAGGGCCGTGGCCGGTCTTCAGCAGCACCCTGCCCCCGCTGCGCAGCCGCTCTAGCAGCGAAAAGCCGCCATAAGGGGTCGCAACCTGGATATCGACGCTGGCCGGCGCGGTGCGCTGCAACTCGCCAAGCAGGTACAGGTGGCCGGGCGGCAGCGGCCGGTCTGCCCTCACGATCAGGTCGAGGTCACTGCCGGCATGCAGCACGTTACGCGCGCATGCCAGCGTAAAGCCAACGCTACCTGTCACGCCCCAGTGGATGCCGGCGGCATCGAGTGAGTCGGCCATGGCCTCGAGCGCGCGGATGGCCGGCAATGCCGCCAGCATCGGGTTCAGGCGCCACGCGCGTTGGACGGCCAGCTGCATCGGCGTGACCCGCTTGCGGATCGCCGACGGCGTTATCCACGTGCCGAAGCGCTCCGCGCGCGTGCGGCCACGCAAGCCGACCGGGATCTCGCCCGGCCGGCGGCAGTCGCGCCGCACGACCAGCGGCGTTTCCAGCAACGCGGGCAGAGCGATCCACTCCGGCAGCGCAGCGTGCGCCAGGGCGCTGGCCGGATCGTCCAGCCAGACCAGGTCGTGCGGGGCGGGCCGGCCGTTATTCAGGCCTGCCATTGCCGCGACAGGCACGCGCGAACCGCGGCCGACGCCTTACGGTTGGGCCCGCCAAGGCGGCCTTGCAGGCCCGGCCCCGGGTCGCGACGGATGTCTGCCAACGCGGAGAGGATGGTGTCGCGCGCCAGATGCGCATCGGCGGCCACCGGCGCACTGGCCGACTCGACATCGATCAGCCGCCACAGGATGCCCAGCGTGGCGAAATTCTCGATGTCGTAGGCCATCGGCGGCACCGTCGACGCGAGCGTCTCGAGGTCCTCGACGGTGCGCATCGTGATGCGCGCGGCCGCTTCCTTGCCCATCGCGTGCACCAGCACCCCTTGGTCATTGAGCGCGATGATGCGGTTGGCCTGGTAGCCGTGCGCGAGGAAGGCGCCCGACATGGCCCGCCCGACGATCAGCGCCACCACCGGATGCCCCGCCAGGCGTGCCTCGGCATACGCGGCCACCGCACCGGCCAGCGACTGGTGGATACCGAATGCCTCTTCGCGCCTGCCGTACGCCTGGCTGGGCGTATCGACGATCGCCACGATGGCGCGCTTGACCGGCGCGGTACGGTCCGCCTCGATCGCCTCGCGCACCGCGCGCGCCAGCGACCATCCCTCGAGCAACCCGGCTTCGCCGTGGCGCGCGCGCGGGAAGCGGCTGCCGGCGTCGGGCACCAGCGCGATCCAACGCACCGCGGTGCCGGCGAGTTCGCCATCGGCCACCTGCACCGAGTCCGGATAGCCCGGCTGGCGCGGCGCCGCTGGCGCCAGCGCCTGCAGCCAGCGCTCGCCACGGCTGGCTTCGCGCGCGGCAGCGGGATGAAGTGGTGCGTTCATGCCTTGGTCTCCCGTTGAAACAGCGCCTGCACCTGCGCGGGCGTGGGTTGGGCGCTGGCGTCGTATGCCTGCAACGCGGCCAGGTATTGCGCATACTGCTCGCTGCGATGGCTGACGGCGACCGGCTCGCGCAACAGCGCGGCAACCTGCGCGCGCATGGCGTCGCAGTCATCATCGACGTACGCATCGGCGAAAGCGGTGGCGACGCGCTGCTTGCCGCCGGTAAAGCCCCAGATCGAGGGCCGGTCGCGCGAATCGTATTCGGCGATTCCCGCTTCCTGCTCGATCACTGCCGGGCCGTTCAGCCCCAGGCGGCCCTCCTGCGTCATCACCAGCGCGCTGCACAATCCGGCCGCGATCGACATGCCGCCAAAGCAGCCCACCTGCCCCGCGATCACGCCGACCACCGGCTGGTACCGGCGCAGGTCGACGATCGCGGCATGGATCTCGGCAATGGCCGCGAGGCCAAGGTTGGCCTCCTGCAGGCGCACGCCGCCGGTTTCCAGCAGCAGCACCGCGCGCGTCGGCTCGCCGCGGCGGTTGTCTTCCGCCGCCAGTTCCAGCGCCCCGGCGATCTTGGCGCCCCCGACCTCGCCCATGCTGCCGCCCTGGAAGGCGCCTTCGATTGCCAGCACCACCACCGGCATCCGGTCGATGCGACCCTTGGCCACCACCACGCCGTCGTCGCTCTGCGGCACCACGCCTTGCGGTGGCAGCCACGGCGACTGCAGGCCATCGAATGGCCCGGCCAGTTCGCGGAAGGTGCCCGCATCGAGCAATGCACGCGCGCGCTCGCGTGCGCCGAGTTCGATAAAGCTGTTGCGCGCCAGCAGTTCCGCCGTGTTCATGCCCCCTCTCCTGGTTGCGACGCGCCAAGCGCTTCAAAGGCTTCCGCCAGGCGCATGCCGACCACGCCCGGGGTCGCGCCGAAATCGTGGATGCGGATTTGCATCGATGCGCGCGGCTCGGTGGCAAAGACGCGCGACAGCTGCGCATCCCAGACGCGGCCGTAGCCATTGACCGAGGTGGTGACCTCGACCGTGGTTTTGCCCCTCTGGCCCGGCTCGACCACTACCTCGAGGTCGCCCGATCCCACCACGCCGACCAGTACGCGTCCGGTGGCGGGCTGCCCCGCCGGGAATTCAAATCGCAGTTGTTCCATCAAAGTCCCCTGAAGTCGTCGGCCACAGCCATCACATCGGCAATGCCGTGCCGTGACAGCTGGTCGAGGAAAATGGTCGCGGCCAGCAGGTCTGCCGCGCCGCCCGGCGAGGCCCGCCTGGCCAGCATGCCCGCATCGAGGCTGCGCAGGTGGCGCCGCCCGTTGACCGTGCCCGCGCCGCCTGCCGACAGCACCGCCCTGGCGCCGGCCTGCATGTAGTCCAGCCCGGGGCGCCCCGACCTGGCCAGCACGCAGGTATCGTCCAGTTCGCTCATCAGCGCGAGCAGCGCGTTCAGGCGTGCCGTCGATTCGGTATCGCCGCGCGCGCGGCTGCGCTGCAGCGCCGGCAGCGCCAGCCGCGTCACGTGCGGGAAACCCGCTCGTGCCTGGGCCCGCGCGCCGCCCACACCGTAGGCCAGGCAGGCGAGTTCGCCCTTGTTGCCGGTGAGAAGCGGTCGGTGCCGGTCCGACAGCGAGGCAATGGCGCCGGCCGTGGCACTGATCGCCCCGGCACCGGCACCCAGCCCGGCAGTGCTCGCATGCGCCGCGGCTCCGACCAGCAAGCCGATGCACCAGATCGCGCCGCGATGCGTGTTGACGCCGCCGGTGGCGCACAGCATCACGGCCTCCGCCTCGCGGCCGAGCGCGCCCAGCTGTTCGCGCAGGCCATAGCCCACGCGCGGCGCCTGCAGCCCGGCATCGGCCATGGCCGCGAACGACGGCCCCAGCGCGTGCGCCGAGCGCAGCATCAGCGGCAAGGTCAGGTCGGCATGGGCCCCGCTGCCGCGGCTGTCGACCAGGCCGGGCTTGGGCGAGAGCCGCGCTTCTTCCGCGATGGCGCCGACGGCGAGTCCCGCCAGCGCCTCGGCATGGGCGGACGCCGACGGGCGCTGCCCGGGCGCGTACGGGGCCGGCACTGGCAGGATCCTTGCGAGGGCGCCTGCCATCACCAGCTCCGGAAGCGTGCCGGCGGTTCGTACAGCCCGCCGGACCAGTCGACCAGGTCGGCCATGCTCTTGGCCGCCAGCAGGCTGCGCGTGGCCTGGCTGCGCTGCACGCCCAGGTCCTCAGGCAGCGCGATCAGGCCGTCGCTGCGCATGCGGCGCGTGGTGGCGGGATCGTGCTTCATGCCGATGGGCGTGACGCCGGCCACGGCGGCAATCATCCGGCGCCGCTCTTCCAGCGATTGCGCCTTGTACAGGTAGGCGATGCCCTCTTCGGTCAGCACGTGCGTGACGTCGTCGCCGTAGATCATCACCGGCGCCAGCGGCATGCCACTTTCGCGCGCGACGTCGACGGCATCCATCGATTCGACGAAGGTCGGCTTGCCGCCCGCCTGGAAGGTCTCGACCATCTGCACCACCAGCTTGCGGCCGCGCGCGAGCGGGTCGTCGGTCTCGATCAGGTCGAGCCAGGCCGGCGTCGGGTGGCGGCGCCCGCCCGGCTGGTGGCCCATGTTGGGCGCGCCGCCGAAGCCGGACAATCGCCCGCGCGTCACCGTGGACGAATGACCGTCGCCGTCGATCTGCAGCGTCGAGCCGATGAACAGGTCCACCGCGTACTGGCCGGCAAGCTGGCAGAGGGCCCGGTTGGAACGCATGGAGCCGTCCGCGCCGGTAAAGAACACGTCAGGCCGCGCGGCGACGTAGGGTTCCATGCCCAGTTCGCTGCCGAAGCTATGCACGCCCTCGACCCAGCCAGTCTCGATCGCCGGAATCAGTGTCGGGTGCGGGTTGAGCGTCCAGTACTTGCAGATCTTGCCTTTCAGCCCGAGCGACTCGCCGTAGGTCGGCAGGATCAACTCGATCGCGGCAGTGTTGAAGCCGATGCCATGATTAAGCGACTGCACCTGGTGGCGCTCGTAGATGCCGCGGATCGCCATCATCGCCATCAGCACGTGGACCGGCTTGATCAGGCGCGGGTCGCGCGTGAACAGCGGCTCGCAGAAGAATGGCTTGTCCGCCTGCACCACGTAGTCGATCCAGGAGCCCGGCACGTCGACGCGCGGCAGGCCCGCGGGATCGTCGACGATCTCGTTGACCTGCGCGATCACCAGCCCGTCGCGAAAGGCCGCGGCCTCGACCAGCGCCGGCGTATCCTCGGTGCTCGGGCCGGTGTAGAGGTTGCCCTGGCGGTCGGCCTTGTAGCCGGCGATCAGCACCACATTGGGCACCAGGTCCACGTACAGCCGCGAATACAGTTCGATATAGGTATGGATCGCGCCCACTTCGAGCTGCCCGTCCTCCAGGAACTGCGAGATGCGGATGCTCTGCGCCCCGGCGTACGAGAAGTCCAGCTTGCGCGCGATGCCGCGTTCGAACAGGTCGAGATGCTCGACCCGGCTCACGCTAGGAATGATCATGTGGAGCGCATTCACGCGCACCGGGTCGACCTGCGCCAGCGAGCGCGACAGGAAGTCAGCCTGCTTCTGGTTGTTGCCCTCCAGCACGACGCGGTCGCCGGACGCCAGCACGGCCTCCAGGAAGGCGACGATGTCGCTGGTCGGCACCACCTTGCCCTGGGCAATGGCGGCGGCGTTCTGCTTGCGTCGCGCCTTGGCTTCCCTGCGGGTATTCCATTGGCGGCCCGTGCTGGTGTTGGTCATCGCGTCTCCGGCTGGCGTCTGTCTGATGGCTCCCACCTTAAACAGGCGACGTCCGGCAAACAATCACGCCGGGAAATGAACCGTTACGCTGGCCGGAAGCGAGACCACGGTGTGGGCGAAAAGCCCGCCCGCCCCCCCTTTACTGGTCGGCGTCGCGCATCGCCATGCGGCACGCCGCCGCCAGCGCCAGCAGGTTGGGATCGCGCTCGCGCCGGCGCAGGAAATTCAGGGCGATGGTCTGCTTGATGTCGTACTCGCCGGCCAGCGGCACGAACGCCACATTGCGCGAATACACGCCTTTCACCCGGCCCGGCAGCAGCGTATAGCCGATGCCGCCGCCCACCAGGTTCATCAGCGAAAAAATATCGCCGACCTTCATCACCACATTCGGCGTGAATTCGGCAATGCGGAACGCCTCCAGGAAGCCGCTGTAGGTGACGAAACCCTCGCTCAGGCTGACGAACGGCTCGTCGCGGCAGGCGCGCAGATCCACCGCAGGCATCGAGGCATAGGGCGAATTGGCCGGCGCCGCAAAGAAGATATCGTCCTCGAACAGCGGAATCGATTCGATCTCCGGATCGGTCTCGGGCACGGCCATCAGCGCGGCGTCGATCGAGCCCTGCTTGAGCTTCTGCAGCAGGTCCGCATTCGATCCCAGCACCAGCTCGGTCTGTAGTTCGGGGCGCCGCAGCTTCAGGCCGATCACGATCTTGGGCACGGTCTGGACCGTCAGCGAATAGAGCGACCCGATCTTGAGGTGGTCGGCCGAAAAGCCCGCGGCCTCGCGCGTGGCGCGGATGCCGTCGGCCATGGCCTTGAGCACCTCCCTGGCCGTATCCGCCAGCACATGGGCGGCGTCGGTCGGGATCAGGTTGCGGCCCTCGTGGCGGAACAGCGCGCAACTGGTGCCCTCTTCCAGCGAGTGCAGCGCGCGATGCACGCTGACCGTGCTGGTATCGAGGATCTCTGCCGCCTTGGCCAGGTTGCCCGATTCCATGAACGCCAGCAGGGCTTCGAGCTTGCGGAAGGTGATCTCTTCGCCGATGCGGATTCTCATGGGTCGGGCTGTAGTTGGGGGCCGGCTCCTATCTTAGCCGCGGGGCGGCGAGTGCGCACCGCTAACTGGTCTGGCCGAGCTGCTCGAGGATGGCCGGGTTCTCCAGCGTCGAGGTGTCTTGCGTAATCTCTTCACCCTTGGCCAGCGAACGCAGCAGGCGCCGCATGATCTTGCCCGAGCGCGTCTTGGGCAGGTTGTCGCCAAAGCGGATGTCCTTTGGCTTGGCGATCGGGCCGATCTCCTTGCCGACCCAGTTGCGCAGCTCGGTGGCGATCTTCACGGCTTCGTCGCCAGTCGGACGCGAGCGCTTGAGCACGACGAAGGCGCAGATGGCCTCGCCGGTCATGTCGTCGGGACGTCCGACCACCGCGGCCTCGGCCACCAGCGGGTTGGCCACCAGCGCCGACTCGATCTCCATCGTGCCCATGCGGTGGCCCGACACGTTCAGCACGTCGTCGATGCGGCCCATGGATGGCCTGCCGGGCATGCATGAGGGATTCAAACAATTTCATGGTCAGGAGTCAGGTATCGTCAGCAGGAATCAAAGCACGACGAAGACGAACCACAGCACGACCGGTGCGATCACGGTGACCAGCGCGCCATAGATCAGCAGCGTGCGGAAGAAGGCCTGCCGGTCCACGCCCTGCGCGTTGGCGAGCACCAACGCGCCGTTGGTCGAAAACGGGCTGACGTCGACGATGGTCGAGGACACCGCCATCGCGGCGATAAAACCGATGGCGCTCACGTCCGAGCCCTGTTGCAGGAACGGCACCGCCAGCGGGATCAGCGAACCCAGCACCGCGGTCGACGAGGCGAACGCCGACACCACCGCCCCGACCACGCACAGCAGCAGCGCGGCCATCAGCGGCGACGTCAGCCCGGCGACGCTGTGGCCGACAAAGTCGATAGTGCCCATCTTGTCCATCACGCCGACGAAGGTACTGACCCCGACGATCAGCATGATCTCGGGCCATGACACCTGGCTCAGCGCGCGCTTCTGCAGCTCCGGCGCCATCAGCGTGAGCACCAGCGCGATGGTCAGCGAGACAAAGCCGATATCGAGCTTGAAGTAGAGCGTCAGCACCGCCAGCGCGACCAGGCCCGCCACGGTCAGGTACTGGTACAGACCGGCAGGGGATTCGCCCGCGCCTTCGGCACCGCTGTCGAGCAGCGAAGCACGGTCGCGCGCCATCGTCTTCCGCTCTTCCGTGCCGGCCTCGGCCTCCGCATCGCCATAGATCTGCGCTCCCTGTGCGGGCACGGTATGCGCGCCGAACGGCGCGCCCATGGCCAGCACGCCGCCCGAGACCGGTTGCGCCACCGCCGGCGCCGCTTGCCGCATCAGGCGCAGCCCGCCCAGCGCAACGAAGAGGCCGGCAGCCACGGCCAGGTTCACGCCCAGGCTGGCGAAAGCCGTGGCCATCTCGTTGAGCGGCAGCCCGGCCTTCTGCACGATCTTGTTAGTAATGCCGCCATAGATGCTGACCGGCGAAAAGCCACCGCCCTGCGCGCCGTGGATGACCATCAGGCCCATCAGCAGCGGGTTGATGCCGTAGCGCGCGGCGAAGCCCAGCGCAATCGGCGCGATGATGGCCACCGCCGCCGGGCTGACCGCACCGACCGACGTCAGCAGCGCCGCGATCATGAACATGATCCATGGAATGGCTGCGATCCTGCCGCCCACGGCCCGCACCGCGAGCCGCACCAGCCAGTCGATGGTGCCGTTGTTCTGCGCCACGGCGAACAGGTACGTGATGCCGACCAGGGTCAGGAACAGGTCGGCAGGAAAGCCGGCAAGGATAGCCTTGGCCGGCATGGCCGCGACCAGGGTGCCGACCAGGAAGGCACCGACAAAGGCAAGCGCGCCCATGTTGATAGGCAGTACCGTGGCGATGACGAACATCAGCCCTAGCACCGAGATGGAAATGATGTGTGACGACATAACGGCTCCGTCGCGGCAAGCGTGCGTGCGCACAAGCCGCCTGGCAAGGAAGTCAGGGGAATCCGGCAGCGCGGGGGCCCGGCCGGGGAGTCGGATCTGCCGCTACGGCAACAGAAGGAAGGGATAGGCCACGAAGTCTTGTCTCCTGGTTGGTGAGGCCGCACGGGAACGGCACCGTTCTTGTTGGTTTGGCTGAACGATAGGGTGCCCGGGCGCGGCCATCAATTAAGCGGCCGGGTCGATCCTTACGGAAAGCGGAAAACAGGAGGCTAACGAACGCCGTAGACGGTCAGACAGTCGGAATCTTCGAGGCAGCCGGGATCCTCCACGTCCATCCCAAGACAGTGGAAGAACTGATCCGGTCGGGAGCTATCCCCGCCGGCAAGGTTGGACGGGCCTGGGTAATGATGACCTGCGATGTGCTGGCCTACGCTAAAAAGCTCATCATCTCGCAAACAGCCGAGCGACTGTCTGCCAAACGCACGGTCACCAAAGCGCCACAGCGAGGTCGGCCCCTCTTTTGCGGGGTGGTGAAATAGGCATAAAAAAAGGACCTAGATCGCTCTAAGTCCTTGATTTCATCGATCGAACGTTGGTGGGTGCTGAGGGGTTCGAACCCCCGACCTACGCCTTGTAAGGGCGCCGCTCTACCAACTGAGCTAAGCACCCGCTCGACCCTCGCAGGCTGGCGCCTGCAACTTGCTGAACGCTCCGCACCTCGCGGCAGATGCCGTGGTTTGCGTTGCGAGGGCGCAAGTTTAATACAGGTGATTTCGGTTTGCCAAGGCCGTGCGGACAAAAAAACGCCGCCGGGCATCGCTGCCCAGCGGCGTTTCCTTCATGCGGCTGAAGCGAACTCAGTGATGCAGACGCTCGACCTTGGCGGTGGCCTTGTCGGCCACCTCGGCGGGCTTGGCATCTTCTTCCGGCAACGCTTCGGGCTTGCGCTCGAGCGCCAGTTCCAGCACCTTGTCGATCCAGCGCACCGGCACGATCTCGATGGCGTTCTTGACGTTGTCAGGGATCTCGGCCAGGTCCTTGACGTTGTCTTCGGGAATCAGCACCAGCTTGATGCCGCCCCGGTGGGCCGCCAGCAGCTTCTCCTTCAGGCCGCCGATCGGCAGCACCTCGCCGCGCAGCGTGATCTCGCCGGTCATGGCGACATCCGCGCGCACCGGGATGCCGGTCAGCACCGACACCAGCGCGGTGGTCATCGCACCGCCCGCTGACGGGCCGTCCTTGGGCGTGGCGCCTTCGGGCACGTGGATGTGGATGTCGCGCTTCTCGAACATCTCATCCGTAATGCCCAGGCGGCGTGCCCGCGAACGCACCACCGAACGCGCGGCTTCGACGGATTCCTTCATCACATCGCCCAGCGAACCGGTGCGCGTGATGTTGCCCTTGCCCGGCATGATCGCGGCTTCGATGGTCAGCAGGTCGCCGCCCACCTCGGTCCACGCCAGGCCGGTCACCTGGCCCACCTGGTTTTCCTTGCCGGCCAGGCCGAAGTCGTACTTGCGCACGCCGAGGAACTTGTCCAGGTTCTCGGAATCGACCTTGATCGTGCCCGACTCCTTCTTCAGCAGCAGCAGCTTGACCACCTTGCGGGCGATCTTGGACACCTCGCGTTCCAGCGAACGCACACCCGCCTCACGCGTGTAGTAGCGGATGATGTCGCGAAGCGCGCCTTCGGCCACCTCGATCTCGCCAGCCTTCAGACCATTATTCTTGATCTGCTTGGGCAGCAGGTAGCGCTGGGCGATATTGACCTTCTCGTCCTCGGTGTAACCCGACAGGCGGATCACCTCCATGCGGTCGAGCAGCGGCGGCGGGATGTTCAGCGAGTTCGACGTCGCCACGAACATCACGTCGGAGAGGTCGAAGTCCACTTCGATGTAGTGGTCCTGGAACGTGTGGTTCTGTTCCGGGTCCAGCACCTCGAGCAGCGCCGACGACGGATCGCCGCGGAAGTCGGCGCCCATCTTGTCGATCTCGTCGAGCAGGAAGAGCGGATTGCGCACGCCGACCTTGGACAGGCTTTGCAGGATCTTGCCCGGCATCGAGCCGATGTAGGTGCGGCGGTGGCCGCGGATCTCGGCCTCGTCGCGCACGCCACCCAGCGCCATGCGCACGAACTTGCGGTTCGTTGCGCGCGCCACCGACTGGCCGAGCGAGGTCTTGCCCACGCCGGGGGGGCCAACCAGGCACAGGATCGGCGCCTTCAGCTTGTCCACGCGCTGCTGCACAGCGAGGTATTCCAGGATACGTTCCTTGACCTTCTCAAGACCGTAGTGGTCCTCTTCCAGCACGCGCTCGGCATTGGCCAGGTCATTGTTGACCTTGCTCTTCTTGCGCCACGGCAGGTTCACCAGCGTGTCGATGTAGTTGCGCACGACGGTGGCTTCGGCCGACATCGGCGACATCAGCTTGAGCTTCTTGAATTCGGCGTCGGCCTTCTTCTTGGCTTCCTTCGGCATGCGCGCAGCCTTGATGCGCTTGTCGAGTTCTTCCAGGTCGGCGCCTTCTTCGCCCTCGCCCAGTTCCTTCTGGATGGCCTTGACCTGCTCGTTCAGGTAGTACTCGCGCTGGCTCTTCTCCATCTGGCGCTTGACGCGGCCACGGATGCGCTTTTCGACCTGCAGGATGTCGATCTCGCCCTCGAGTTGCGACAGCAGGCTTTCCAGGCGCTCGGTCACATTGACCATCTCCAGGATCTTCTGCTTCTGCTCGAGCTTGATCGGCAGATGCGCGGCGATGGTATCCGCCAGGCGCCCGGCCTCGTCGATGCCCGACAGCGAGGTCAGGATCTCAGGCGGGATCTTCTTGTTGAGCTTCACGTACTGGTCGAACTGCGACACGATCGCGCGGCGCAGGGCCTCGGTCTCGGCGCTTTCGCCAGGCGCGGGCGGCACGGGCACGGCTTCGCACATGAAGTGCGAATCGTCTTCGCTCACCTCGCGGATGTTTGCGCGCTGGGTGCCCTCGACCAGCACCTTCACGGTACCGTCGGGCAGCTTCAGCATTTGCAGGATATTGGCGATGCAGCCGACCTCGTACAGGTCGTCGGCGGTCGGCTCGTCCTTGGCCGCCGTCTTCTGGGCCACGAGCATGATGCTCTTGCCCGCCTCCATCGCAGTCTCAAGCGCCTTGATGGACTTTGGGCGACCCACGAACAGCGGGATCACCATGTGCGGAAACACCACCACGTCGCGCAGCGGCAACAGTGGCAGGCGAATCGGCTCGGCCGGGAGGAGTTGTGTTCCGGACATCATTTTCCCCAAGTCAGTCATTTAAGGCGTAAATTGGGCCGCCCGAATCGATTACAAGATACGTGCCAATCGATTCATCAAGGCAGGCAGATGCCGCTCCCTGCACTTGGTGGCCCCTCTGAAACAGCATACCCGCGTTTCCTCCCTCTCGTCGGTAGAAATAAACAAAAAAAGCCGCTCGCTTCTACGCGAACGGCCTTTCCGCCTTGCTGCCGGTGTGGTGCCAACCACTTGCCACGCTGGCAGCCGTCGCGTCAGTTAGACCCTGCCACCTTGGGCTGCTGCTCCTCGTACATCAGCAGCGGGGGTGCATCGCCGTTGATCGTGTTTTCATCGATCACCACCTTTTGCACGCCCTTGTAGTTGGGCAAGTCATACATGACGTCCATCAGCGATTGCTCCAGGATCGAACGCAGCCCGCGCGCGCCGGTCTTGCGGCGGATCGCCTTGCGGGCGATGGCGCTCAGCGCACCGGGACGGATTTCCAGCTCGACGCCTTCCATCGCCAGCAGCTTCTGGTATTGCTTGACCAGGGCATTCTTGGGCTCGACCAGGATCTGCATCAGCGCGGCCTCGTCCAGCTTGGCCAACGTCGCCACCACCGGCAGGCGGCCGATCAGTTCGGGGATCAGGCCGAACTTGATCAGGTCTTCCGGCTCGGTCTGCGGCAGCACCTCGCTGACGTCGCGCTCTTCCTTGCTCTTGACCTGCGCGGCAAAGCCGATGCCGGTCTTGTCCGAGCGCTGCATGATGACCTTCTCGAGGCCATCGAAAGCACCACCGCAGATGAACAGGATGTTGGTCGTGTCCACCTGCAGGAAGTCCTGGTTCGGGTGCTTGCGGCCACCTTGCGGCGGCACCGATGCCATGGTGCCTTCGATCAGCTTGAGCAGGGCCTGCTGCACGCCTTCGCCGGAGACGTCGCGGGTGATCGACGGGTTGTCCGATTTGCGCGAGATCTTGTCGATCTCGTCGATGTAGACAATGCCGCGCTGCGCCTTCTCGACTTCGTAATTGCAGTTCTGCAGCAGCTTCTGGATGATGTTCTCGACGTCCTCGCCGACGTAGCCGGCTTCGGTCAGCGTGGTCGCGTCGGCGATCACGAACGGCACGTTGAGCAGGCGCGCCAGCGTCTGCGCGAGCAGCGTCTTGCCGGAGCCGGTCGGCCCGATCAGCAGGATGTTGCTCTTGGACAGCTCGACATCATCCTTCTTGCCGAGGTGCTTGAGGCGCTTGTAGTGGTTGTAGACCGCCACCGCCAGGATCTTCTTGGCCTGTTCCTGGCCGATCACATACTGGTCCAGGCTTTCGCGGATCTCGTGGGGCGTCGGCAGATCCGAGCGCGCGGCCGCGGCGGCGTCTTTCTCGGATGCCGTGGCCTCATCGCGGATGATCTCGTTGCACAGGTCGATGCATTCGTCGCAAATGAACACCGACGGGCCGGCAATCAGCTTCTTGACCTCATGCTGGCTCTTGCCGCAGAAGGAGCAGTACAGAAGCTTTTCGCTGGATGAACCTTTTTTGTCCGCCATAGGAATCAGTCACTTTTGCAGGGCGCACACCGCGGGGCGACAGGCTCCTCGGCGATACGCTTCAAACGCATCATACGCCAAAACAATTGGCACTACCGGCGGTTCCCCCCGGCTGTGGGGCCAGGCACCCGTTTCATGGGTCCTGATGCAAAAAACGAGGCACGGGGCCTCGTTCCGGTGTAGCCTTCGCCATTTGGACCCAAGCCAGCGTGGCCGGCCGCCGCCGCGGAATGCGCCACGGCGGCCCGCGGCATCAGCCGCGACGGGCGAGGACCTTGTCGATCAGACCGTAGTCGACCGCCTGGTCGCCGCTCATGAAGTTGTCGCGATCGGTATCGCGCGCAATCTTCTCGACCGGCTGGCCCGTCACTTCCGACAGGATGGTGTTGAGCCGCTCGCGCAGGTACAGGATCTCGCGCGCCTGGATCTCGATGTCCGAGGCCTGGCCGCGCGCGCCGCCCAGCGGCTGGTGGATCATGATGCGCGAGTTGGGCAGCGCCGAACGCTTGCCCTTGGCGCCGGCCGCCAGCAGGAAGGCGCCCATGCTGGCCGCCATGCCCATGCACAGCGTGGACACGTCCGGCTTGATGAACTGCATGGTGTCGTAGATGGCCAGCCCCGCCGATACCGAACCGCCCGGCGAGTTGATGTACAGCGACACGTCCTTGTCGGGGTTCTCGCTTTCCAGGAACAGCAGCTGTGCCACCACCAGGTTGGCGGTCTGGTCGTTGACCTCGCCCACCATGAACACCACGCGCTCCTTCAGCAGGCGCGAGTAAATGTCATAGGCGCGCTCGCCCCGGCCGGACTGCTCGACGACCATCGGCACCAGCCCCAGGCCCTGGGTTTCCAGTGCCGAAGCCTGCGTGGTGGCGAGACGGTCAAGCAAATCATTGCGGGTCATGCATGTTCTCCATGGATTCATCGGATCGCAAGGCAATCCGGGTAACTCGGGAAGTCCGGGCCCCGCACCGTGGCGCGGGGCGGCCGGTCACTTCCGGCCTCAGGCTTGCTGCGGGTTGCCTTCGGCGGTGAGTTCCTCGAAGGACACCTTCTTGTCGGTGACCTTGGCCTTGTCGCACACGAAATTTACCACGTTGTTTTCGAGCACGTAGGCTTCCATTTCGGCCAGGCGCTGCTGGTCGCCGTAGTACCAGCGCATGACTTCCTTCGGGTCTTCGTAGCTCTTGGCGAAGTCCTCGATCTCGGCCTTGATCTGGTCGGCCTTGGCTTCCAGGCCGTTGGCCTTGACGATCTCGGCCAGGATCAGGCCCAGCTTGACGCGGCGCTCGGCCTGCTGCGCGAACATCTCGGCCGGGATCGGCATGTCCTTGGCGTTGGGCATGCCACGCTGTTCCAGGTCGCGGCGGGCCATTTCGACCAGGCGCTCCTGGTCCTGCTCGATCAGCGCCTTGGGCACGTCCAGCTCGCTCGCCTTCAGCAGCGCTTCCATGACCTGGTCCTTCAGCATCGAATGCGTGCGGCGCTTGACTTCACGCTCCAGGTTTTCGCGGATGTCGGCGCGCATCTTGTCGACGCTGCCGTCGGCGATGCCCAGCGACTTGGCGAAGGCTTCGTTCACTTCCGGCAGGTGGGCCCACTCGATCTTCTTCAGGGTCACGGTGAACTCGGCGGTCTTGCCGGCCACTTCCTTGCCGTGGTAGTCGGCCGGGAAGGCCAGCGGGAAGGTCTTGCTTTCGCCGACCTTCAGGCCCAGCGCGGCCTGCTCGAACTCGGGCAGCATGCGGCCTTCGCCCAGCACGAACGGGAAGTCTTCGGCCTTGCCGCCGGGGAACTCTTCGCCGTCGATCTTGCCGACGAAGTCCAGCGTGACGCGGTCGCCGTTCTGGGCGGTGACGTCGGCACCGCCGTCGCCATGCTCGCCGGCTTCGCCGCGGGCGTGGTAGTGCACGCGCTGCTTGCGCAGGATGTCGATGGTCTTGTCGACTTCGGCGTCGGTGATCTCGGTGCTGGTGCGGGTGACTTCGGCAGCCGACAGGTCGCCGATGGTCACTTCGGGGTACACCTCGAAGGTGGCGTCGAACGCCACTTCATCCTCGCCCACGCCTTCGTTCTTGATCTCGAACTTGGGCTGGCCGGCAACCTTGACGTCCTGTTCCTTGGTGAGGTCGAAGAACTTGCGCGCGGCCTTGTCGAAGCGCACCTCGAACTCGACCTGCTGGCCGTACTGCTTCTCGACCATCTTCATCGGCACCTTGCCCGGACGGAAGCCCGACATCTTCACGGTCTTCGACAGGCGAACCAGGCGCTCCTGCTTTTCCTTTTCCACTTCGGCCTTGGGGATGGCCAGGGTCACCTTGCGGTCCAGCTTGCCGAGGTTCTCAATCACGTTCGACATGGTCGTAGATCCAATCCAGAAATGTAGTTGTGTTCGTAGGTGCTGCCGTCTTGTACGCGTACCGTCCGCTTTACTGCCACGTCGCCGTCACCACAGGACGGCCGGGCAGCGCACCGGCGAACGGAAAGCTCCGCGCAAACGGAAAACGAGGATTATCGCACGGTTTTGATTCGCTTCCGGCAGATTTTGCCCGGAACGCGCCGCAACCCTGCAGCCTGGTGCGCCGCGCTACGCTGCCTGCCCATGGCGCAGCGCGCGCAGCAGCAGGCGTGCCGGATCCACCGCATCGGCCAGGTCCGACTCCAGCGGCAGTGGCTCGCCTTCGATCTGGCTGGCCAGCAGTTCCGCGCCCAGCGCTGCCCAGGTGAGGCCGCGCGAGGCATAGGCAAGGGCCGCGTAGAGCCCGGGCAGGCGCGGCAAGTCGCGCAGGTGGGCGCCGCGCAGCGACGCCGCCTGCGCCGCGGCGGCGGCCTCGTCGGGCACCGGCCCGATCAGCGGCAGCCGGTTGTGCGTCACGGTGCGCACGCCGACATAGCCCGACACGGCCGCCGGATCGATGGCGGCCACCGCGTCGGCCTGGTCCGGCAGCAGTCCGGCCAGCCGTGCCAGGTTGGCGGCGTGCACCGCGGGCTGCTCGACCAGCGGGCCGGTGTCGTCGTCATAGCTGGAGCCGACGCGGCCGCTGCCGTCGTCGGCACGCGGCAGCAGGTACCCCGCGCCGGTCACCACGCAATCGGGCCAGCCGCCGAGGGCATCGAGCTGCGCCGGCGCCAGCGTGGTCAGCTGCCCGCGCACGCGCCGCAGGATCCAGTGCCGCTGTGGCAGCAGTTGCTGGGCCTCGTGTGCATTGGCCAGCACCAGCACCGGCGCCGAGGCCAGCACGGCGCCGTCCTGCCCGAGCGCCTGCCATTGCCCCTCGACGCGCGCGATCGCGCCGACCCGGCAGCCGAAGCGCGCCGTGACCGCAGCGCCGGCGCGCGCCAGCTGCGCCGCGCAGATGTCCGGCGGCGCGACCCACCCGCCTTGCGGAAACCACAGGCCGCCGCGCGGCACGCCGGCGTGGTGCGTCGCGGCCGCCTCCGCCGCGCTCATCCAGCGCACGAAATCTTGCGGCAAGCCCATTGCCGCCAGCGCCGCGCGCTGGGCCTCGCCGTCGGCCTCGTCCTCGCCGATCTGCAGCACGCCGCAGCCGTGCCAGCCGACCGGATGGCCGGCCTCGGCCAGCGCCGCCCAGGCGCGCAGCGCGTACTGGTTGCCGGCGCGCGACAGCCGCGACAGCAGGCTGTCGTCGGCCGACACGTGCGCATGCATGGCCGCGGCGCGATGCGCCGAAGTCTGCCGCGCCGGTCCCTCGTGGCCGTCGAACAGGGTTACGCGCCAGCCGCGCGCGGCCAGCCGCTCGGTCATGGCGCAGCCCGCCAGGCCGGCGCCGACCACGATGGCATGGCGCTCGGGCCATTGCGCCGGCAGCGGCGGCGCATGGCGACGCAATTTCCATTGCGGGCGAAAGCGTGCCACCGTCATGTGGCGCTTGCCGCCAAAGCCGGGCACTTTGCTGACTTCGAAGCCGACTTCCTTCAGCCCGCGCCGCACGAAGCCCGCGGCGGTATACGTCGCCAGCGTGGCACCTGGACGCGCCAGCCGCGCCAGGCCGCGGAACACCGGCGCCGACCACATTTCGGCATTGCGCGCCGGGGAGAAGCCGTCCAGGTAGAAGGCATCGGCACCGGCGACCAGCCGCGGCAGCATGGCCTCGGCATCGCCCAGCGCCAGCGTCAGCACCACGCGGCCCTGGTCGAACGCCAGCCGGTGCAGACCCGGCAGCGCCAACGGCCATTGCGCCTGCAGCGCCTGCGCCAGCGGCTGCAGCCCATCCAGGCCGGCATGCAGTTGCGCCAGCCCGGCGCGCGTAAATGGATGCTTTTCGATCGAGACGAAATGCAGCGTGCCGCAGCGCTGCGGATCGTCGCGCCATGCCTGCCAGGTCGCCAGGAAATTCAGCCCCTGGCCGAAGCCGGTCTCGACGATGACGAACTGCCGTTGTCCGGCCCACGCGCCCGGCAAGCCATTGCCGCCGAGGAAGACATGGGCGGCCTGCGCCAGGCCGCCTTCGGTGCTGTGGTAGACGTCGTCGTAGCGGGGCGAATACGGCGTGCCCTGGGCAGACAGGATGGGCTCGGCGGGCTCTAGTGCGCGCGGCATGGGACAGGAAATTCTGAAGCAGATTGCCCGTGACGGAGCACCGGGGCGTGGGAGGGGCCAGGAAGAGCAACTGGCGGCGGATGGTAGCATAGCGGCCTTCTCGCGGACGTCGCCGTCTGCCCCGTTTTGCGCCGCCACGGCGCCCCGCTCCACATGCTCAGCTATCGTCACGCCTTCCATGCCGGCAATCATGCCGATGTCCTCAAGCACGCCGTCGTGGTGCAACTGCTCGAGCACCTGACGCAGAAGGACAAGGCGTTCTGGTATATCGACACCCATGCCGGCGCCGGCCTCTATGCACTGGACCACGCCTACGCGCAGAAGAAGGCAGAGTTCGAGACCGGCATCGCGCCGCTGTGGCGCGCCGCCGCCAGCGGCACCGCGCTGCCGGCGATGCTGGACGAATACCTGGATCAGGTGCGCGCGCTCAACCCGGACGGCAACCTGCGCCACTACCCCGGCTCGCCCTGGCTGGCCTGGCAGATGCTGCGCGAGCACGACCGGCTGCGGCTGTTCGAGTTACACAGCACCGAGATCCAGGTGTTGCGCGACAATTTCCGCGGCGCCGGGCGGCGCGTCATGCTGTACGACGGCGACGGCTTCGGTGGCATCAAGGCCATCCTGCCCCCGCCGCCGCGGCGCGCGCTGGTGCTGGTCGATCCCTCTTACGAAGACAAGCAGGACTACGCGCGCACCGTGCAGACCGTGCGCGACGGGCTGGAGCGTTTTGCCACCGGCGTCTACGCGGTCTGGTACCCGCAGGTGCAGCGGCGCGAAGCGGTGCAGCTGCCGGAGCAATTGCAGGGCCTGCCCCTCAAGAGCTGGCTGCACGTGACCCTGACGGTCAAGCGCCCGGTCGAGGGCGGGCTGGGCCTGCACGGCAGCGGCATGTTCATCGTCAATCCGCCGTGGCGGCTGCAGGAATCGCTGCAGCAGGCCATGCCCGTGCTGGTCGACCTGCTCGGGCAGGACGACGGCGCCGGGTTCACGCTCGAAGCCGAGGAGCACTGAGCCGGCGCACCAGCCAGTCCAGCGCCATGGCCGCAGCCACGCCGACGCTGTCGGCAAGCAGGTCGAGCCAGTCGGCCTCGCGGTAGCCGGTCTGCCCTTGCAGCAGTTCGATCAGGCCGCCATACGCGATCAGCCCCAGCCACAGCGGCCAGCCGCGCCCGGCGTAGGCACGCCCGCCCAGCACGCCCAGCACCGCAAAACCCAGCATATGGTTGGCCTTGTCCCAGCCGGTGGTCGGCAGCGGCTGCGTCGGCGGCATCAGCGAAAGCGCCAGCACGGTCGCGGCGCAAGCCCAGAACAGCAGGCGCCAGCGCAGCGGGGTAAGGGTCGGAACGGCAATCATGGGCGGGTGACGAACATCTGCAAAGCCGACAATATAGCCGCACGGGCCAGCCGCGGGCGGCCCGGCACCCCGGGGCTGGATTCCCCCCGCGCCTTGCGCTACAATCCGCAGCCTCGTTGCACTGCGGGCGCAAGCCTTGCCGACACCACGTCCGGCAGCCGGTGTCGCCAGCAACAAAGCGGGCAAAGGCGGGCAATTCCAGCCGCCTTTTTGCTTTCATGTCCTGCAACGAGCATCGCGGCCGCCCGTCCGGGCAGCGCCGCAAGGACCGCGAGGGTGGCGAAATTGGTAGACGCACCAGGTTTAGGTCCTGACGCCAGCAATGGTGTAGGGGTTCGAGTCCCCTCCCTCGCACCACCCGCCTGTCAAGTGGCGGGCTGACAACCTTCCCCCTTGCCCCTTCCCCCTTCCGAGTTCGATCGGCCATGCGGCATTCGGCTGCGTATCGCAGTGATGACGCGCGCGTTCGCGGCGCTTGCAGCAGGTGGTAGAACACCTGAGGGAAGCCGCCTTTCGCGGACCCTTGCGGCGATCTATGCTGAAGATGTTGGAGTTGCGCTGCGCGCTGCGCGCGTGGCTTCCAGCGTCATCACCTCAGCCCTGATCGGAGGGCATATGAAATTCCCTGCCTTGCTGTTGGCAGCGTCGATGGCCGCTGGCTGGACATCGCTCGCACAGGCCGCCGGATGCCAGTACGACATGCAGTGCAAAGGTGAGCGGATCTGCCACCAGGGGCAATGCGTCTATCCCGAAGTGGAAGAGTCGGCCGAGGCCGGCGGGCCGCCGAAGGCCGGCGCCGCCGCTGCCGCGACCGTCTCCGGGGCGGAAGTCACGCCGGTCCCGCATACCTCGGTAGTCCCCAGCGCGCCTTCTACCCTGACCGGCACCACCGTCAAACGCAGCCCCGCCCCGCCACCGCCGCGCGGATGCTGCACCGTGGCCGGCAAGCTGCGGCTGTCGCCGGGCTCGGCTTCGGACACCAGCCTGGCCAGCGGCGATGCCTGCCAGGGGCTGACGGCCTCCGGCAAACCTGTTCCCGGCACGATCTGCAACTAGGCGCAGGCCTGTTGCAGTGGCGCAGGACCATGGCGCCGGTCGTTATACGGCCACGGCGCCCGGTCCGCCTTCCGGCCGCCTGACGCGGAACCACGCCGCGTACAGCGCCGGCAGGAACAGCAGCGTCAGCACGGTGGCGATGATCAGCCCGCCCATGATGGCCACTGCCATCGGCCCCCAGAACATCGAGCGCGACAGCGGGATCATCGCCAGTACGGCGGCGGCGGCGGTGAGGATGATCGGGCGGAAGCGGCGCACCGCGGCTTCGACGATGGCGGTCCATGGCGGCACGCCGGCGCGGATATCCTGCTCGATCTGGTCGACCAGGATCACCGAGTTGCGGATGATCATGCCCAGCAGCGCGGTAATGCCCAGCTGCGCCACAAACCCCATCGGCGCGCGCAGCAGCAACAGCGTGGCCGCGGCACCGATCAGCCCCAGCGGGCCGGTCAGGAACACCATGGCCGCGCGCGAGAAGCTGTGCAGCTGCAACATCAGCAGCGTGAAGATGATGAAAATGCACAGCGGCAGCTGCGCCGCGATGGAAGCCCCGGCCTTGCCGCTTTCTTCTTCCGCGCCCGCGACGGTGATGCGGTAGCCCGGCGGCAATTGCGCGCGCAGCGTGTCCAGCTTCGGATTGATCTGCGCGGTGACGGTCGGCCCCTGGATGCCGTCGACTACGTCGGCCTGCACGGTCACGCCGAAGTCGCGGTTCTCGCGCCAGACCACGCCGGGCTCGGAGCGCAGCGCCACGCGCGCCACCTGCGTCAGCGGCACCACGCGCCCGGCGTTGGTCGGCACCAGCAGGTTGTTCAGGTCCGAGATCGCGTCGCGCTCGTTGCGCGGCGTGCGCATCAGGATGTCGATCAGCTTGTCGCCGTCACGGTACTGTCCCACCGGCACGCCGCTCAGCACGGTCTGCGTGACGCGGGCGATGGCCTGGGTGGTCACGCCCAGTGCACGCGCCTTGTCCTGGTCGATTTCCAGGCGCAGCATCTTGACGTTCTCGTTCCAGTTGTCGTTGACGCCGACGGTGTTGGGATTGGCGCGCATCTCGGCCTTGACCTGGTCGGCCAGCCGGCGCACGCCGGCGGCGTCCGGCCCGATCACGCGGAACTGCACCGGATAGGCCACCGGCGGCCCGTTGGGCAGCAGCTTGACGCGTCCGCGCAGGTACGGAAACTCGGCATCGAGCAGCTGGATGATGCGGCGGCGCAGCGCGTCGCGCACTGCGGTGCTGGCCGGCATCACGATCACCTGCGCCACGTTGCTCTGCGGGAAAATCTGGTCCAGCGGCAGGTAGAAGCGCGGCGCGCCGGTGCCGACGAAGGTGGTCAGGCTGGCGACCTGCTGGTCCTTGCCGATCCGTTGCTCGAAGCGCTTCGCTTCGGTTTCCATCTGCGCAAAGCTGGTGCCCTCTGGCATCCACAGCTCCACCATCAGCTCCGGGCGGCTCGAATCCGGAAAGAACTGCTTCTCGACGAACTTGAAGGCGTAGAGCCCCAGCCCGAACGCCACCAGCGTGATCGCGATCACCAGCTTGCGCCAGGTGACGCACCAGTCCACCAGCCGGCGGAAGCGCGCGTAGAACGGCGTGTCGAAGACCTCGTGGACCTCGCCCGCACCGGGGCCGCGGCTCTTGAGCAACAGGTAGCCCAGGTAAGGCGTGAAATAGACAGCGGCCAGCCATGACAGCACCAGCGCCAGCGCCGTCACCGCGAAGATGGCGAAGGTGTACTCGCCCACCGTCGAGCGCGCCAGCCCCACCGGCAGGAAACCGGCCGCGGTGATCAGCGTGCCGGTCAGCATCGGCATCGCCGTCGAGGTATAGGCGAAGGTGGCGGCCTCCATCTTGGAGAAGCCCTCTTCCAGCTTGCGCACCATCATCTCGACCGCGATGATGGCGTCGTCGACCAGCAGCCCCAGCGCCACGATCAGCGCGCCCAGCGAAATCTTGTGCAGGCCGATGCCGAAGATGTTCATGAACAGGAACGTCACCGCCAGCACCAGCGGGATGGTCAGCGCCACCACCAGCCCCGGCCGCACATCTAGCCGCAGCGGCCGCGTATGCAGGCCGAGCGAGACAAAGCTCACCGCGAGCACGATCACCACCGCCTCGATCAGCACCCGCACGAACTCGCCCACCGAGCGCTGCACCGCCTCGGGCTGGTCCTGCACCTGGTCCATCTCGATGCCCACCGGCAGCTGGCCGCGCAGCCGCTCGAAGACGCTGCGCAGGTTCTTGCCCAGCTCGATGATGTCGCCGCCCTTCTGCATCGAAATGCCCAGGCCGATCACGTCCTTGCCGTTGAAGCGCATGCGCGCCTGGGTCGGGTCGACATAGCCGCGGTAGACGTGGGCGATGTCGCCCAGGCGGATATTGGCGATGCCGTTGGGCCCGCGCAGCACCAGGTTCTCCAGGTCTTCGACGCTGGCGAACTGGCCCGACAGGCGCACCTGCAGGTTGTCGCTCGGCGTCACCAGCACGCCGCTGCCGGTCAGGTTGTTCTGCTGCGCAATCTGGTCGGCGATGGCGTTGAGGTCCAGCCCCAGCTGGGCAAAGCGCGCCTGGTTGAACTCGATGTAGACCTTCTCGTCCTGCAGGCCGATCAGCGACACCTTGGCCACCGACGGCACGCGCAGCAGCTCCTGGCGCACCAGGTCGGCGTATTCGCGCAGTTCCTTGTAATTGAAGCCGTCGGCCGAGAGCGCGTAGATGGTGCCGTACACGTCGCCGAACTCGTCGTTGAAATACGGCCCGCGCACGCCGGCCGGCAGGGTCTGCTGGATGTCGCCGATCTTCTTGCGCACGGTGTACCAGACCTGCGCGGTTTCCCTGGCGGGTGAGGTGTCCTTGAGCTGGAAGATCACCGTGGTCTCGCCCGGCTTGGAGAAACTGCGGATCTTGTCCGCATAGGGCACTTCCTGCAGCTGGCGCTCGATCTTGTCGGTGACCTGGACCGCGATCTGCTCGGCAGTGGCCCCGGGCCAGAAGGCCTGCACCACCATCACGCGGAAGGTAAACGGCGGGTCCTCGTCTTGCCCCAGCTGGAAGAACGCCAGCAGGCCGCCGAGCAGCAGCACCACCAGCAGGTAGCGGGTCAGCGGCTGGTGTTCGAGCGCCCAGCGCGACAGGTTGAAGCGGGAATGATCCATCCACTCACCCCTGCTTCGGGGTGGCGGCCGCTGCCGAGGCCGGCGTAACCGTCTGCAGGGGGCGCACCTTCTGCCCGGGGCGCAGCAGGTGCACGCCCGCGGTGACGATGGTCTGGCCCGGCGCCAGGCCCTGTCGCACCTCGATCTCGTTGCCGATGGCATCCCCCAGTGTCACCGCCACCGGCTTCACCGTGCCGGACGCGGTGTCGTAGACCCAGACCTGGTCGCGCCCGTGATCTTGCAGCAACGCGGTCAGCGGCACCCGGATCGCCGTCGCCGCGCCGGTGCGCACGAAGGTCACCACCGCGGTCATGCCGAGCTTGAGGTCAGCGGGCGGATTGGGCACGCTCACGCGGGTGGCATAGGTGCGCGTGACCGGGTCGGCCGCGGCGGAAATCTCGCGCACGCGGCCGGGCAGCGCGCGCTGCGGCGCGGCCCAGGTATGGACGGTGACGTCGGTCAGGCCGCGCAGCAGGCCGACCTGGTCCTCGGGCAGGCCGATCGCCACTTCCTTCTCGGCCGTTTGCGCCACCCGCACCACCGGCTGGCCGGGGGTCACCACCTGGCCCACCTCGGCGTCGATGGCGGTGACCACGCCGTCAGCGTCGGCATGCAGCACGGCATAGGCAGTCTGGTTGGACTGGCTGCGCAGCCCCGCCTGCGCCTGGCGCAGCCGCGCTTCGGCGGCATCGAAACTGGCCTGGCGCCGATGCTGCTCGGCAGCGCTGATAAAGCCCTTGGCGAACAGGTCGTTGTAGCGCTTCAGGTCGGCCGCGGCGAGGTCGCGGTCGGTCTGGGCGGCCTCGAACTGCGCGCGCGAACCGGCTTCGGCCAGCGACAGGTCGGTCGGATCCAGGCGCGCCAGCGGCTGGCCCTTGCTGACCACCGCCCCGACATCCACCAGCCGCGCGGCGATCTTGCCGCCGACACGGAACCCCAGCCGCGACTCCACGCGCGGGCGCACGTCGCCGGAAAACTCGAAGGCAGTCTTGCCGCTGTGGGGGCTGAGCTGCATCATGCGCACCGGGCGGATCTCCGGCGCGGGCTCCGGCGGCTTGCCGCAGCCGCCCAGTACCAGCGCACCGGCCAGCGACAGCGCCGCCGCGGCCATGCCACGCGCGGCGCGCCTGGCCTGCCGGTGCGGCGTCATGAGGACGGGGGTATCTGCGGCCGCAACTTCCGGCACTTGGCAACGCACTGGCATCGGTAGGCAACAAGTCGGATGGGCACAACGGGACGCTGGCCGGTCGCAGCGGCCGTCCGCGCCGCGCCACGTGGCGGGCTGTCGGTGGGCTGAACGGACGGGCCGGAAGCCGGCGAGGGGCAATAAATAACTTTCCGGTCAGTAATATAACGACCGCCTCGGGGTGCGTCAAACGGCAGGCGACGAAACGGCTGGAAGGAAGCCTCAGTTGCCATCTTGGCCGGCGAACTGCGCCAGCGCGCACCGGGGCAGCCCGCCCGCCGATGCTACAATCCGGCGCGCCGCTGCGGCTGCGTCGCGGTTTTTGCGCATCGGCCCGCCCCGCATCCCCCAATCTTCGACCCGAGACCGGCGTGACGCCCGATCAGTATTGCCAAGAGAAAGTCGCCCAGAGCGGCTCGAGCTTCTACTACAGCTTCCTGTTCCTGCCGGCCGAGCGCCGCCGCGCCATCACCGCGCTGTACGCCTGGTGCCGCGAAGTCGACGACGTGGTCGACGACACCCATGACGCCGCCCTGGCGCACCAGCAGCTCGACTGGTGGCGCGCCGAGCTGCGCCGCCTGTTCGACGGCGCGCCCACCCATCCCACCACCCAGGCCTTGCAGCCGCACGTCGCCAGCGCCGGCCTGAGCCAGGCCGAGATGGCCGAGGTGCTGGAAGGCATGGAGATGGACCTGACTCAGACCCGCTACCTGGACGAGGCCGGCCTGGCGCGCTACTGCCACTGCGTCGCCGGCGTGGTCGGCACGCTCAGTGCGCGCCTCTTCGGCTACACCGATCCGCAGACGCTGGTCTTCGCCGAAAAACTTGGCCAGTCGCTGCAACTAGTCAATATCCTGCGCGATGTCGGCGAAGACGCCCGGCGCGGGCGCATCTACCTGCCGGTCAATACGCTGCAGCAATTCCAGGTGCCGGCATCCGAGATCCTCAAGGGCGAGCATTCCGAGCGCTTTGTCGCTCTGATGCAATACCACGCCGGCCGCGCGCGCGCGCTGTACCATGAGGCGCTGGCGCTGCTGCCCCGGCAGGACCGCCGCGCCCAGCGCGCCGGCCTGCTGATGGGCGCGATCTATCACGCGCTGCTCGATGAACTGGAAGCCAGCCAGTTCCAGGTGCTGAACCAGCGTATCGCGCTGACGCCGCTGCGCAAGCTGTGGATCGCCTGGAAGACCTGGGTGCGCAACAGCTAGCGCGCCGACCACGCCTGCCGTTCCCGATCCACTTGTCCCAAGCCGTACCGCCATGACGCAGTCCTCCGCCGCCCTCGGCGACACCATCCTCGCCCATGCCGACGCACTCGCCCGTTTCTCCGACATGGAGGGCGGCCTGACCTGCGCCTACCTGACCCCGGCCCACCGCGCCGCGCAAGCCCGGCTGGCGCAGTGGATGGAAGCCGCCGGCATGCCGGTGCGCATCGATGCCATCGGCAATGTCATCGGCCGCTATGCCGCCGATGCGGCCGTGCGCGACGCCCGCGTGCTGATGACCGGCTCGCACTTCGACACGGTCCGCAATGGCGGGCGCTATGACGGCCGGCTGGGCATCCTGCTGCCGATCGCCGTGGTGGGCGCGCTCAACCAGGCCGGCATCCGCCTGCCCTATCACCTCGAGGTGGTGGGGTTCGCCGAAGAGGAAGGGCTGCGCTTCAAGACCAGCTTCCTGGCCAGCAGCGTGCTGGCCGGGCGCTTCGACCCGGCCCTGCTCGAACGCCAGGACGCCGACGGCGTCACGTTGCGCGAGGCGCTGGCCGCATCCGGCCTGCCCGGCGCCGGCGACCTGCAAGCGCTGCGCGCGGCGGCGGTCGATCCTGCGTCGCTGCTGGGCTTTGTCGAAGTGCATATCGAACAGGGCCCGGTGCTGCTGCACCATGGCCTGCCGCTGGGCGTGGTCACGCAGATTGCCGGCAGCAGCCGTTTCTCGGTACGCGTCGAAGGTCTCGCGAGCCACGCCGGCACCACGCCGATGGGCATGCGCCGCGACGCCGCCGCAGGCGCGGCCGAGATGATCCTGCTGGTGGAGCAGCGCTGCGCGGCGACGCCGACGCTGGTTGGCACGGTGGGACAGCTGCAGGTGCCGGACGGGTCGAGCAATGTCATCCCGGCGGCCTGCACCTTCTCGATGGACATTCGCGCCGGCGAGGACGGCATCCGCGAGGCCGCCATCACCGACATCGTGGCCGGCATCGCGCAGATTGCGGGGCGCCGCGGGCTGACCGCGCAGGTGGAGCGCGTGCCCCCGGTCAACAACGCGCCGTGCGCGCGCTGGCTGATGGATCAGTTCGGGGCGGTGCTGAAGAAGCGCGGCCTGCAGGCGTTCGAGCTGCCGTCGGGGGCCGGCCATGACGCCATGATGATGCAGCGGATCACCGATGTGGCGATGCTGTTCGTGCGGTGCGGCAATGGCGGCATCAGCCACAACCCGCTGGAGACCATCACGGCCGACGATGCGCAGCTGGCCGCTGAGGTTTTTGTGGATTTCCTGCGGCACTTCCAGCCGCGCGGCTAGACACGCGCGAGGCCCGGCGGCAACGGGTCAGCCGCCCTGGTAGATGTCGCGGCCGAAGTCGTAGAGGTTCTTGCGCAGACGGCGGCGCTCGTCAGGCGACAGGCGCGAGCCGCCGCGTTCCTCGCCGCGCCGGCGCTCGGCCTCGCGCTGCTCGGCGCGGTGGCGCTCTGCGCGGGCGCGGGCCTCGCGCTGGCTGTTGCCCGGATCGCTCGCCTGTGCCGACGGGTAGCGCTTGAGCAAGTGGGCCATTCCCGCCGATTGCGCGCGCGCCGTCCCGGCCGGCATGCACAGCGCCAGCACGGCCAGCGCCAGCGCAAGGCATGCGCCGGCGATACCATGCTGCGGATGCCCGGGCCGGGTTCGGTTCACTTTCATTGATAATGGCGGTCTTGGCTTCGCGATCAGGCGGTGGTTGGACCGCCCTGAAGCCTGGGATTCCGATACCCCGTCCGGCGCCGCATCCTCTGCAAGCATTGCGCCAGCAGGGCTGGACGGGCTGGCGGAAGCCGTGGATCGTCCGGCGAAAATGCGTGGAAAACTGCCGCGCACGGCGCCGAAATGGACGGATTGCGCAGTGTAATCGCACGATTGGTGCACACTGCCATACCACGGGGTAAAGTATGTAACGTTTTGTTAAGCCATTTTGAGCGAAAGCGATAGTCGCTAAGATACCGCCATGGAAAATACCAGCCACAAGATTCTTGTCGTCGACGATGACCCGCGTCTGCGCGATTTGCTGCGCCGCTATCTGGGCGAACAGGGTTTCACCGTGCTGGTGGCGGAAAACGCCACCGCGATGAACAAGCTCTGGCTGCGCGAGCGTTTCGACCTGCTGGTGCTGGACCTGATGATGCCGGGCGAAGACGGCCTGTCGATCTGCCGCCGGCTGCGCGGCGCCAACGACCAGACCCCGATCATCATGCTCACCGCCAAGGGCGAGGACGTGGACCGCATCGTCGGCCTTGAGATGGGCGCCGACGATTACCTGCCCAAGCCGTTCAATCCGCGCGAACTGATTGCGCGCATCCACGCGGTGCTGCGTCGCAAGGGCCCGGCCGAAGTGCCCGGCGCCCCGTCGGAAACCCCCGAGACCTTCGCCTTCGGCGACTTCGTGCTGAACCTGGCCACGCGCACGCTGACCAAGAACGACGAGGAAATCACGCTGACCACCGGCGAGTTCTCGGTGCTGAAGGTGTTCGCCCGCCATCCGCGCCAGCCGCTGTCGCGCGAAAAGCTGATGGAAATGGCGCGCGGCCGCGAATATGAAGTGTTCGACCGCAGCCTGGACGTGCAGATCTCGCGCCTGCGCAAGCTGATCGAGCCGGACCCCAGCAACCCCCGTTTCATCCAGACGGTGTGGGGCCTGGGCTACGTCTTCATTCCCGATGGCGTGAAATAACCGATTACGGCCGCTGTTCCTATCGTGGCGACCGTAATCGGCCGTACCGCAACGCGGTTCTTTGGTTCGCTGTTCTGGCGGACCTTCATGCTGATCGCCCTGTTGCTGGCCATCTCGCTGGGCATCTGGTTCCAGAGCTACCGGCTGTTCGAACGCGCCCCGCGCGCGCAGCAGATCGCGATGCAGGTGGTCAGCGTGGTCAAGCTTACGCGCGCCGCGCTGCTGTATTCCGACCCCGCGCGGCGGCGTTTCCTGCTGCTGGACCTGGTGCAGAACGAAGGCATCAAGGTCTATCCGCGCGAGAAGGACGACGACTTCGCCGCGCCCACCGCCAATCCGTTCCTGACCTCGCTGGTACAGCAGGAGATCCGCAGCCGCCTGGGCGAGGACACCGTGCTGGCCACCACCGTCAACGATATTCCGGGCGTATGGGTCAGCTTTGAAATCGAGGGCGACGACTACTGGGTCGCGATCAGCCCCGAGCGCTTTGAGCGCGTGCCTGGCATCCAGTGGCTGTGGTGGAGCATTGCCGCGCTGCTGCTGTCGATCATCGGCGCGGCCTTTATCACCGCGCGCGTCAACTACCCGCTCAAGCGGCTGGCCAACGCCGCGCGCGCCATCGGTGCCGGCGGCGATCCGCCGCCGCTGCCCGAGCATGGCGCCAGCGAAGTGGCACTGGCCAACCACAGCTTCAACCAGATGGTGCGCGACCTGCGCCAGCTCGACGACGACCGCGTGGTGATGCTGGCCGGCATCTCGCATGACCTGCGCACGCCGCTGACGCGTTTGCGGCTGGAAACCGAGATGTCGCCGATGGACGGCACCACGCGCGACGCCATGATCGCCGACATCGAGCAGATGGACGCCATCATCGGCCAGTTCCTCAATTACGCGCGACCGCCGCTCGATACGGTCGAGCCGGTGGACCTGTCGGCGCTGGTGCACGATGCGGTCGGGGTCTATGCCGCGCATGACGACGTGCGCGTGCATGTGCGCGCCAACGAGCCGGTGATGGCGGTAGCCAACCGCATGGAAGTGCAGCGCATCCTCGACAACCTGGTCGAGAACGCGCGCCGCTATGCCAAGGACGAGCAGACCGGCATGGCTGTGGTGGAGATCTCCACGCGCGTGGACGACAAGGAAGCCGTGCTGACCGTGGCCGACCACGGCAACGGCGTGCCCGACGGCCAGCTGTCGCTGCTGACGCGGCCCTTCTACCGGCTCGACGCCGCGCGCAGCGAAGCCAAGGGCGCCGGGCTGGGCATGTCCATCGTCAACCGCATCATGCAGCGCAACGGCGGCCGGCTGCTGCTCGCCAACCGCGCCGCGCCGGCCACGGGGCTGGTGGTCAGCGCGTGCTTCCGGCGCGCCTGAGCGGCGCGGCGCATTCACCGGTTTTCGATGCCCGCAGCGGGGTGGCAATCCCGGCCGCTTGATTTCCCGGCGAACGTCACCAATTGCCATGTGCGGTCCCGCCACGCATGGCATACTGGCCCACCGCATCGGCAGCGCTGGCGCGCCGATGCCGATGGCACCAGAGACCGCACGAAGATGCGCCACATGCTTTGCCTATCGGGCTGTTTGAGAATATCAATTAGCCCGCCCCTCGGTGATGACGCATAATCACGTTTTGTCGCGGTACGCCGCCGCAGCAGCCGTAGCACCGGTCCCACGCCGGGCCCGCGGCGGCGGCACCGCTCTCATTGCAACCGTATCAGGAGAAGTCTATGAAGACCGTTGGTGACAAGCTCGAAGCCTTCCACGTCGTTGGTGTCAAGCCGGGTTTCAACAATCACGAAGAGAGTGGCCAGTCGGCTTTCGAAGACATCACTGAGAAGTCGTTTGAAGGCAAGTGGAAGATCATTTACTTCTACCCGAAGGACTTCACCTTCGTGTGCCCGACCGAAATCGTGGCGTTCGCCAAGCTGAACGGCGACTTCGCCGACCGCGACGCGATCGTGCTGGGCGGTTCGACCGACAACGAGTTCGTCAAGCTGGCATGGCGCCGTGAGCACAAGGACCTGAACAAGCTGAACCAGTGGCAATTCGCCGACGTGACCGGTTCGCTGATCGACCAGCTGGGCGTGCGTGACCACACTGCCGGCGTTGCGCTGCGCGCGACCTTCATCGTCGATCCGGAAAACACGATCCAGCACGTGTCGGTGAACAACCTGAACGTCGGCCGCAACCCGGACGAAGTGCTGCGCATCCTGGACGGCCTGCAGACGGACGAGCTGTGCCCGTGCAACCGTGCCGTTGGTGGCGCCACGCTGTAATTGCTGTCAGTCGCCAGACGCCGTGGCGATCCGCGGAGGGCCCTGCCCTCCGCAGCAAAACCCGCTTGCGCGGGTTTTTTGAGCCCCGCTTGATAGGAGAAATAAATGGAATTCCTCAGCACGATTAAGAATCTCATTCCCGATTACGCCAAGGATATCCGCCTGAACGTGGACGGCACCATCGCGCGCTCTTCGCTGGAAGGCAACGATGCGGTGGGCGTGGCGCTGGCGGCGGCGTTCGCGGCGCAGAGCAAGGTGCTGGTGGACGCCATCCGCAACGCCGAGGTGCTGTCGCCCGAGGAAACCAATGGCGCGCTGACCGCGGCCGCGCTGATGGGCATGAACAACACCTGGTATCCGTATGTCGAGATGGCCGACGATCCGGACCTGGCCAGCCAGCCGGCCGGGCTGCGCATGAACGCCTACGCCAACCATGGTGGCGTGGACAAGCGCCGCTTCGAGATGTACGCGCTGGCCGCCTCGATCGTGGGCAAGTGCCATTTCTGCGTCAAGTCGCACTACCAGTTGCTGAAGAACGAACAAGGCATGACGGCGCAGCAGCTGCGCGACGTCGGCCGCATTGCCGCCGTGATCGTGGCCGCCGCCAACGTGATCGCGGCGCAGTAAGGCATCAGCGCGCCCCCGCGCCCTCCCGGCGCCCGGAAACTGGCGCCGTAGCACAGCAGCCGGCAGCTTCCCATCCGGGATTGCCGGCTGTTCCCATCCTGCAACCGGCATCGCCCGAACCTGCGCGGGCCCCGCGATCCGCCTACAATCCAGGCAGGATACGCACTTTCAGCCCGCCATGACCCTGCCTTCGCCGAACTCCCCCCGCTTCCATTACCGCCTGGCGGCGGTGCATGACTGGGGCGACATCGCCGCCGTCACGCAACAGGCCTACGGGCAATATGAGCTGGCCATCATGGAAGATTGCCGCGCCTCGTTCCAGCGCGGCATGCAGGCCGTGCTGGCGACCAGTAACCCGGATATGGAATGGTGGGTGGCGGAGACCGATCACGGCATCATGGGCGCCGTGCTGTTCTGCCACCCGGGTGCGACGCTGCCGGCGCTGGACGGCAGCACCATTACCCTGACCCAGCCCGAAGCACGGCTGCTGTCGGTCAGCCCGCAGGCGCGCGGCCTGGGGCTGGGCCGCACGCTGATGCAGATCTGCATCCAGCGCGCGCGCGATATCGGCGCGTCGACGCTGGTGGTGCGGACCATGCCGGAAATGGCGTCGGCCAACCGGCTGTGCCAGCAGATGGGGTTCACCAAGCGCACCGAGGCCGGCGCGCGCAGCGGCGCGATGGCGCGGCTGATCGACTACACCTACGCCATCCCGCCGGAAGACCCCGCGGCGCCCGACGCCCCGCGCGGCTGAATTCAGTCCTGCGCGTCCGCCACCGAGGCGCGCCACAGCAGCACCGCGGCCTGCGCCACGATCCCTTCCTGGCGCCCTTCGAAGCCCAGCTTCTCGTTGGTCTTGGCCTTGACGTTGCAACGTCCGCGCGCAATCGCCAGGTCTTCGGCCAGGTTGGCGACCATGGCGCCGATATGCGGCGCCAGTTTGGGCGCCTGCGCAATCACCGTGGCGTCGACATTGCCGATTTCATAGCCCGCCTCGCGCACGCGGCGCGCCGCCTCGCGCAACAGCGCGCGGCTGTCGGCGCCGGCGAACTGCGCATCGGTGTCGGGGAAATGGCGTCCGATATCGCCCAGCGCCGCGGCACCGAACAGCGCGTCGGTGACCGCGTGCAGCAGGGCATCGGCATCGGAATGGCCCAGCAGGCCACGGTCATGCGGAATCTCCACGCCGCCGAGGATCAGCTTGCGGCCGGGCACCAGCGCGTGGACGTCATAGCCCTGTCCCACCCGGATATCGAAAGGCATCATGCGGTCATGCTCCTTTGGCGTGGTTGCCCAGCAGCACTTCGGCCAGCGCGAAGTCCTCCGGGTAGGTCACCTTGAAATTGCGCAGCGAGCCGTTGACCAGCCGCGGATGCAGCCCGAGGCGCTCGATCGCGCTGGCCTCGTCGGTCACCACCGCACCAGCCGCCATGGCGTCCTGCAGCGCCTGGCGCAGCACGCCCAGGCGAAACATCTGCGGCGTCTGCGCCTGCCACAGCCCTTCGCGCGGCACCGTGGCGCCGATGCGGGCATCGTCCTGGGCCCGTTTCAGCGTATCGGGCACCGGCACGGCCAGGATGCCGCCGATGGCGGCGTCGGGATCGTCGTCGCCATCGCTTTCCACCGCGCGCACCAGCGCATGGACCATCGCCGGGGTCAGCCCGGGGCGCGCGGCATCGTGCACCAGCACCCAGTCGGCATCGGTCGCGCCCAGTTGCGCCAGGTGGTGCAGGCCCGCCAGCACCGAGGCATGGCGGCTGTCGCCGCCAACAAAGGCGGTATCGAAGCGCAGCCCGGCAAACGCAGCCGCGCCGAAACGCGATTCCAGCGGCATGTCGTCGGGCGCCAGCACCAGCGCGGTGGCATTGATGGCGTCGCACGCCGAAAAGGCCGCCAGCGCGTACCAGATCATCGGCCGGCCGGCCACGGTCTGGTATTGCTTGGGTACGGCGCCGCCGGCGCGGCTGCCGGTACCGGCACAGGGAATCAGGGCAAAGCGGCGAGCGGACACAGGATCGGCGTGGAGTGAAAGAAGCGCGGCCACCGCCGGCCAGCCTGGCCAGCGGGACAACCGGTGCGCATTCTATAATACGGCCCTTGCCTGTCGCCATGCCGTGTCAACGTAACCGGCTGGCGCCACCGGCACCTGAAGTCCCCTGTTCCGACCCCCGCCCGCAACGCCGGCGGGGCGTCGTCGTTTTGAACGCCCCCTGCCGACATGCCTGACGCCACGCCCGCCTTTCCCTTTGTCAACCTGCCGCTGGTCAAGCCGGGGCTGCGCCACAGCGTGGCCGGCCTGCGCGGCTCGGCCGATGCGCTGGCGCTGGCCGCGTACGCGCGCCAGCACCGCGCGCGCGCGCCGATGCTGGCGGTGGTGTGCTCGCATGCCGTCGACGCGCAGCGCCTGGCCGAGGAAATCCCATGGTTCGCGCCGGAGCTGCGCGTGCGCCTGCTGCCCGACTGGGAAACCCTGCCCTACGACAGCTTTTCGCCGCACCAGGACCTGGTGTCCGAACGCCTGGCGACGCTGCACGACATCCAGACCGGCCAGTGCGACGTGATGCTGGTGCCCGCCACCACGGCGCTGTACCGGCTGGCGCCGCCAGCCTTCCTGGCGGCCTACACCTTCTTCTTCAAGCAAGGCGAGCGGCTCGACGAAGCCGCGCTCAAGGCGCAGTTCACGCTGGCCGGCTACGAGCATGTCAGCGCGGTGATGCGGCCCGGCGAATACAGCGTGCGCGGCGGCCTGATCGACCTGTATCCGATGGGCTCGGCGCTGCCGTACCGGATCGACCTGTTCGGCGACGAAATCGAGACCATCCGCGCCTTCGACCCGGACACCCAGCGCAGCCTGTACCCGGTGAAGGAAGTGCGGCTGCTGCCCGGGCGCGAATTTCCGCTCGACGAAGCCGCGCGCACCGCCTTCCGCGGCCGCTGGCGCGAGCTGTTCGAAGGCGACCCGACCAAGTCGCCGATCTACAAGGACATCGGCAACGGCGTGCCGTCGGCCGGCATCGAGTATTACCTGCCGCTGTTCTTCGAGCACAGCGCCACCGTGTTCGACTACCTGCCCGCCGACACGCAACTGGCGTTCGCCGGCAATGTCGACGAGGCCATCCGCCGCTTCTGGGCCGACACCACGCAGCGCTACAACTTCATGCGCCATGACCGCGAGCGCCCTCTGCTGCCGCCCGCGGACCTGTTCCTGTCCGAGGAGCAGTTCTTCGTCGCCGCCAAGCCGATGGCGCGGCTGGTGCTGCAGGCCGAGGCCAACGCGGAGCAGCCGGCGTTTTCGGCGATCCTGCCCGACGTCGCGGTCAATCGCCGCGCCGAAGACCCGCTGGTCAACCTGGAGGCCCTGCTGCTCGACAAGCAGACCCGCGTGCTGATGTGCGCCGACTCCGCCGGCCGGCGCGAGACGCTGCTGCAACTGTTTGCCGAAAGCGGCCTGCGCCCGCAGACGGTCGATGACTTTGCCGCGTTCCTCGCCGGCGACGCGCATTTCTCGATCGCGGTGGCGCCGCTGCAGAGCGGCTTTGCGCTGCCGCAGGCGCAACTGGCCTTTGTCACCGAGGCCGAACTGTACGCCGGCACCGCGCGCCGCACTGGCCGCCGCAAGCAGGAGCAGGCTTCCGCCGTCGATTCGATGGTGCGCGACCTGGCCGAGCTGAAGATCGGCGACCCGGTGGTGCACAGCGAGCACGGCATCGGCCGCTACCAGGGCCTGGTGACGCTCGACATGGGCCAGGGCGACGAGGAATTCCTGCACCTGGACTACGACAAGGGCAGCAAGCTCTATGTACCGGTGCACCAGTTGCACGTGATCTCGCGCTACTCCGGCGCGGACCCGGATACCGCGCCGCTGCACCACTTGGGCTCGGGCCAGTGGGACAAGGCCAAGCGCAAGGCCGCCCAGCAGATCCGCGACACCGCCGCCGAACTGCTCAACCTGTATGCGCGCCGCGCCGCGCGCGAGGGCTTTGCCTTCCCGCTGTCGCCAAAGGACTACGAGACCTTCGCCGAAAGCTTCGGCTTCGAGGAAACCCCGGACCAGGCCGCCGCGATTGCGGCGGTGATCGCCGACATGACCTCGGGCAAGCCGATGGACCGGCTGGTGTGCGGCGACGTCGGCTTCGGCAAGACCGAGGTGGCGCTGCGCGCGGCCTTCGTCGCGGTGCTGGGCGGCAAGCAGGTGGCGATGCTGGCCCCGACCACGCTGCTGGCCGAGCAGCATTTCCAGACGCTGTCCGACCGCTTTGCCGAATGGCCGGTGCGCATCGTCGAGCTGTCGCGCTTCAAGACCAAGAAGGAGATCGACGCGGCCATCAAGCAGATCAACGAAGGCACCGTCGACATCGTCATCGGCACGCACAAGATCCTGTCCGACCAGGTCAGGTTCCAGCGCCTGGGGCTGGTCATCATCGACGAGGAACACCGCTTCGGCGTGCGCCAGAAGGAAGCGCTGAAGACGCTGCGCGCCGAAGTCGACATCCTGACCCTGACCGCCACGCCGATCCCGCGCACGCTGGGCATGGCGCTGGAAGGCCTGCGCGATTTCTCGGTGATTGCGACCGCGCCGCAGAAGCGGCTGGCGATCAAGACCTTCGTGCGCCGCGAAGAAGATGGCGTGATCCGCGAGGCCATCCTGCGCGAGCTCAAGCGCGGCGGCCAGGTCTACTTCCTGCACAACGAGGTCGAGACCATCGAGAACAAGCGCGCGCGGCTGGCCGAGCTGGTGCCGGAAGCACGCATCGCGGTCGCGCACGGCCAGATGCACGAGCGCGAGCTGGAACGCGTGATGCGCGACTTCGTTTCGCGCCGCGACAACATCCTGCTGTGCACCACCATCATCGAGACCGGCATCGACGTGCCGACCGCCAACACCATCCTGATCCACCGCGCCGACAAGTTCGGCCTGGCACAGCTGCACCAGCTGCGCGGCCGGGTCGGGCGCTCGCACCACCAGGCCTATGCCTACCTGCTGGTGCATGACGTCGACGGCCTGACCAAGCAGGCACAGCGCCGGCTCGAAGCGATCCAGCAGATGGAGGAACTCGGCTCGGGCTTCTACCTGGCCATGCACGACCTGGAAATCCGCGGCGCCGGCGAAGTGCTGGGCGACAAGCAATCCGGCGAGATCCACGAAATCGGCTTCCAGCTGTACACCGACATGCTCAACGCCGCGGTCAAGGCGCTGAAGGCCGGCAAGGAGCCCGACCTGATGGCGCCGCTGGCCGCCACCACCGAGATCAACCTGGGCACGCCGGCGCTGCTGCCTAACGATTACTGCGCCGACGTGCATGAGCGCCTGTCGCTGTACAAGCGGCTGGCCAACTGCGAGACCCCCGAGCGCGTCGACGACATCCAGGAAGAGCTGGTCGACCGCTTCGGCCGGCTGCCGGCGCAGGCGCAGGCGCTGGTCGAGACCCACCGGCTGCGCATTGCCGCGGCGCCGCTGGGCGTGCGCAAGATCGACGCCGGCGAAGCCACCATCAGCGTGCAGTTCGTGCCCAACCCGCCGATCGACGCGATGCGCATCATCGACCTGGTGCAGAAGAACCGCCATATCAAGCTGGCCGGCCAGGACAAGCTGCGCATCGAGGCCAAGATGCCGGACGTGGCGGTGCGCGCGCAGACCATCAAGCATACGTTGCGGCAACTGGCGTAGCGTCCATGCCGATCCTGCATGGACGCGGCGCGCGGCCGGGTGTAGCATCAATTCCTTAACAAGTTAGTGATACCGCCCCCATGCCAGCCCCAGCCGCCCGAGCCGACTCCCGCCAGTCCGTCACCGAAACCGCCGCGCGCGGCAGCGCGCTGGAATGGACCCAGCGGCTGGTCGCGTACGACACCACCAGCCGCCATTCCAACCTGGGCCTGATCGAGTCGGTGCGCGACCATTTCCTGGCCAAGGGGCTGAAGCCGCATCTAAGCTACAACCCGCAGCAGGACAAGGCCAACCTGTTCGTGACCGTGCCGGCGGCCAATGGCGCAACCAATGGCGGCATCGTGCTGTCGGGCCATACCGACGTGGTGCCGGTGGACGGACAGGCCTGGACCACCGACCCGTTCAAGCCGGTGGTGCGCGACGGCAAGCTGTACGGCCGCGGCACCTGCGACATGAAAGGCTTTATCGGCACCAGCCTGTCGCTGCTGCCGGCCATCCTCGATGCCAGGCTGCGCGAGCCGGTGCACTACGCGCTGTCGTTCGACGAAGAGATCGGCTGCATGGGCGCCCCTTACCTGCTGGCCGAACTGCGCGAGCGCGGCGTGACCCCGGGCGGCTGCATCGTCGGCGAACCCACCAGCATGCGCGTGATCGTTGCGCACAAGGGCATCAACGCCTACCGCTGCTGCGTGAAAGGCCAGGCCGCGCATTCGTCGCTGACGCCGCGCGGCGTCAATGCGATCGAATACGCCGCGCGCCTGATCTGCTTCATCCGCGACCTCGCCGACGAGTTCAAGGCCAACGGCCCCTACGACCAGGCCTTCGACGTGCCCTACACCACCGCGCAGACCGGCACTATCCAGGGCGGCATTGCGCTGAACACGATTCCGGCGCTGTGCGAGTTCGTGTTCGAGTTCCGCAACCTGCCGGGCGTCGATCCTGAAGCGATCTACGCGCGCATCCAGGGCTATGCCAACGACGTGCTGCTGCCGAAGATGCGCGCCGAGCATGCCGATGCCGGCCTGACGCTGAGCAAGATCGCCGCCGCGCCGTCGCTCGACGTCGCCGAGCAGGAAGCCATCACGCAGCTGGTGCGCGCGCTGACCGCCGACCGCGACACCAACAAGGTTGCCTACGGCACCGAGGCCGGGCTGTTCCAGCGCGCGGGCATTCCGGCGGTGGTGTGCGGGCCCGGCGATATCCAGCAGGCGCACAAGCCGGACGAGTTCGTTGCGCTGGAGCAGCTGGCTGCGTGCGAGGCGTTCCTGCACAAGGTGGTGGACAGCCTGCGGGTAGCGGGCTGAACTTCACCAGGGTTGGCTCGCTCCCCTCTCCCGCTTGCGGGAGAGGGGAGAAACCACTCAGCTTTCCTCGGCGCATGCATTCTGCCGCGCGCCAACCACACCGCCAGCATCAAACCAACAACAACGAAGGAGATCCTGCATGGCTGCACGTCGCACCGCATCGCGTTCCACCACCCGCTTCGCCCTCGCCGGCCTGGCCCTGGCCGCCGGGCTGCTCTGCCACACCGCTCAGGCGCAGGCCCCGGCGGCACCCCCCGGCGCCGATGCGCTGCATGCCCAGATCGAAACCCGCGCCAAGGCGGTGGAAAAGCAGCTGATCGCCTGGCGCCGCGATATCCACCAGCATCCGGAACTGGGCAACTACGAGACCCGCACGGCCAAGCTGGTGGCGGACCACCTGCGCAAGCTCGGCATGGAGGTCAAGACCGGCGTGGCCAAGACCGGCGTGGTGGGCCTGCTCAAGGGTGGCAAGCCGGGACCCGTGGTGGCACTGCGCGCCGACATGGACGCGCTGCCGGTGAAGGAGCGCGTTGACGTGCCGTTTGCCTCCAAGGCCAAGGGCCAGTACCTGGGCAAGGAAGTGGACGTGATGCACGCCTGCGGCCATGACACCCACGTCGCGATTTTGATGGCCACCGCGGAAGTGCTGGCCGGCATGAAGGACCAGTTGCCCGGCACCGTCAAGTTCATCTTCCAGCCGGCCGAGGAAAGCCCGGCCGATTTCGAGCCCAACGGCTCGAACATGTGGGGCGCCAAGCAGATGGTATCGGAGGGCGTGCTGGACAATCCCAAGGTCGATGCCATCTTCGGCCTGCACGTCAGCAGCGGCATCGAATCGGGCAAGCTGGGCTGGCGCAGCGGCGCATCGATGGCGGCGGCCGACCAGTTCTGGATCGACGTCAAGGGCCGCCAGACGCACGGCGCGCGGCCGTGGGGCGGCATCGACCCGATCGTGGTGGCGTCGCAGATCGTGCTGGGCCTGCAGACCATCCAGAGCCGCCAGGTCAATGCCATGCTGGAGCCGTCGGTGATCACCGTGGGCACCTTCCACGGCGGCAACCGCATGAACATCGTGCCGGAGAAGGTCGAGATGATGGGCACCATCCGCACCTATGACGAAGGCATGAAGAAGGACATCCATGCCCGCATGAAGCGCACCACCGAGGCCATTGCCTCCAGCGCCGGGGCCGAGGCCAGCTTCCGCGTGGTCGAGCTGTACAACGCCACCGTCAACCAGCCGGCCCTGACCGAGCAGATGGCGCCGACGCTGCGGCGCGTGGCCGGCGAGGGCAACTGGATGATCACGCCCAAGGCCACCGCGTCCGAGGATTTTTCTTTCTACCAGGAGAAAGTGCCCGGCTTGTTCTTCAATCTGGGCGTGACGCCCAAGGGGCAGGACGTGACCAAGGCGCCATCGAATCACTCGCCGGAGTTCTATGTGGATGAGCCGGCGCTGATCAATGGCGTGCGCGCGTTGTCCAGCCTGACCGTGGACTACATGGTGATGGCGCAACGCTGAGCGGGTTCGCCCGGGGCACCACGGGGGGCTACAATAGCGCTTTTGCCGCGTTGCAGCCCCCGCCTTGCCGACAACCGCGGCAAGCGCCCGATTCCCATCCGTCATGCCCCTGATCCTGCAGAGCCTCGCCCCGCTTTCCCCCGCCGACCTCGACACCGCCCGCACCCTGGCCCGCGCCAGCGCACCGGTGCCGCGCAGCGACACCGTGGCCGTGGCCGAGGACTGCGCACCGCTGACGCCGGCGCTGCGCGATGCGCTGGACGACTTCTGCGGCCCGCGCGCGATCGACTGGGCGGTGGTGCCGGCCGGGCGCAGGCTGTCCGACTTCCGCCTGGTGGCGATGGACATGGACTCGACCCTGATCACGATCGAGTGCATCGACGAGATCGCCGACTTCTGCGGCCTCAAGGCCGAGGTCTCCGCCATCACCGAAGCCGCCATGCGCGGCGAGATTACTGATTTCAACGAAAGCCTGCGCCGCCGGGTGGCGCTGCTCAAGGGGCTCGACGCCGCCGTGCTGGACCGCGTCTATGCCGAACGCCTGCGGCTGTCGCCGGGCGCCGAGCGCATGCTGCAGGCGGTGCAGGCGCTGGGCCTGAAGACGCTGCTGGTATCCGGCGGCTTCGTGCACTTCACTGACCAGCTCAAGCCCCGCCTGAAGCTGGATTTCACCCGCGCCAACACGCTCGAGATCGTCAACGGCAAGCTGACCGGCAACGTGGTCGGTGAGATCGTCAACGCCGACGTCAAGGCCCGCACCGTGCAGGAAGTGTGCGCGCAGATCGGCGCCACGCCGGACCAGGCCATCGTCATGGGCGATGGCTCGAACGACCTGAAGATGATGGCCGTGGCGGGCCTGTCGGTGGCGTTCCGCGCCAAGCCGGTGGTGCGCGCGCAGGCCAGCGTCGCGTTCAACCACGTGGGGCTGGACGGCTTGCTGGCGCTGTTCCCGCACTGAATCCCCCGCGGCGCGCGCGTCGCTGCCGCTTACCCCGCGCTTGCCTGCTGAATCGTCCGCGCCGCCCGGGCGCGGTCCGCACGCGCCGATCGCCGCGCGAGCGTCTGTTCCAGTGCAGTGAAATCCCGCCCAAGGGACGTCCGGCCGACGTAGCGCTTGCGAAGTCAAATGCGAATCATTATTATTAATGTTTCGTTGATCTGACATTGCCCCATGCAAGTACTGGCCGTTCTTCTCGGCCTGGCTGCGGCAGCGTGCCTGTACCTGGCCGCGCCCAACCAGGTGTTGCTGCCGCCCGGCATCCTGACCCGGCCGCGGCTGGCGGGCTGGCTGGGGCTGGCCCTTACCTGCGTCAGCACGTGGCTGTGGACCGTTACCGACGGCTGGCCGGTCGCGCTCGCTGCCAGCCTGGTCACAGTGCCTTGCGCGCTGTCGGTGTGGCCGTTCATCGGCACCTATGCGGCACGCCGTCGCCACGGCGCGCGGGAGCAGCGGGCATGAGCGCGGACGCATCCGGCATGGGCACCAAGTGGCTGGCTGGCGCGCTGCTCGGGCTCCCGCTGGCGGTAGTCCTGTGCACGCTGGCGATCCTGGGCCTGCCAGGTGGCTGGGAGACCGGCCTGGTCGCCGCCGTGGTGGCGTGTCTGCCCGTGTGGGTCGGCATCATCAGCGCCAGCCTGCTGTTCCGTTCCAGCCGCAGCGCGTGGCTGTGGCTGGCCGGCGCCAACCTGCTGGGCTTCGGCGCGCTATGGGTGCTGCGCCTGGCCGGCTTGGCGCCGGCCGCACTCGCCGCCGTGCCCGCCTCCTGAGACCATCATGAAAACCGCAACCCTGCGCCTGTACCAGACGCTGCATACCTGGGTCGGCCTGATGGCCGGCTGGGCCCTGTTTATCGCCTTCTTTGCCGGGGCGGTCACCGTGTTCCACCACGAGCTGCACGTCTGGCAGTCGCCGTCGCGGCTCAAGGGCAGCGCGCCGGTCGAGGCCAGCGCCGATCCGGCCGCGGTCGACCGCTTCATGCAGAAGCTGGTCGCGATCCACCCCGAGGCCGCGGCCAGCGCCTACGTGATCATGCCATCGGAGGGCGAGCCGAATATCTCCGCCTACTGGCAGGACCAGGCCGGCGAGTGGCAGATGACCACCGATGCGCGCCTGGCCGGTAACCCGGCGATGCAGCGCGACACCTCGCGCGACCACGTCATGGGCGAGCTGTCGGCCTTCCTGAACAGCCTGCACTACTCGCTCGGCATCCCGGTCGGCGGCATTTATTTCATGGGCGCGATCTCGGTGCTGTACGGGCTGGCGCTGGTGTCCGGCGTGCTGCTGCACCTGCCGCGACTGAAGAAAGACCTGTTCGCGGTGCGCCCCGGGCGCAACCTCAAGCGATTCTGGATGGACACCCACAATGTGCTGGGCCTGTTCAGCCTGCCCTTCCACCTGGTCTTTGCCATCACCGGCGCGCTGTTCTGCCTGTCGCTGGTGCTGATGATGGTGTTCAACACGCTGACCTTCGACGGACGCCTGTTCGAGGCGGTGCCACGCGCCACTACCGCGGTGCCGGAAGTGGCCGCGGCGGGCCGCGCGGTGCCGACGCTGCCCGCCGCCAAGCTGATGCAAATTGCGCGCGAACATGGCGGCGAGCGCTTCACCCCGGAATCGTTCCGCTTCCAGCGCTACGGCGACGCCAACGCCGTGGTCGAAGTGCGCGGCACCAGCACGCGGGCGCTCGGCAACCTCGGCTCGGTCGGCATCCACGCCGCCAGCGGCGAGCCCAACGCCGGCCAGCTGACCGCCAACCAGACCGCCGGCGCGCGCGACAGCAACCACGGACTCTACAGCGCGCTGTACGCGCTGCATTTCGGCACCTTCGGCGAGCTGCCGGTGCGGCTGGTCTACCTGCTGGCCGGGCTGGCCGGCGCCTTCCTCTTCTATTCGGGCAACCTGCTGTGGATCGAATCGCGGCGCAAGCTGCGCCAGGCCGAGCAGCCGCGCGTGCACCGCCTGCTGGCGCAGGCCACCGTGGGCGTGTGCATCGGCTGCTGCATCGGCGTGGCGCTGTGCTTCCCGGCGGCGCTGCTGTGGCCCGGGCGCGCCGTCAGCCAGACCTATTTCACCGCGTTCGGCCTGGCTTGCGCCTGGGCCTTGCTGCGCCCTCCGGTGCGCGCCGCGGTGGAGCTGCTCTACGCCGCCGCGCTGGCGGCGCTGACGGTGCCGCTGTCGAATGCGATCCTGACCGGCGATCACCTGCTGCACAGCATCCCCAGCGGGCACTGGGTCATCGCGGGCTTTGACCTGGGCGCAATCGCGCTGGCCGCGGGCTTTGTCGCCCTCGCCCGCGCCACCGCGCGCCGCGCCCGCAGCGGGCCGGCGGAGTCGGTCTGGGCCATGCCGCAGGCAGCGCGGGCACATCAGGCCGCCGGGGCCGCCGGCGGTGGCAGGGCGATGTCCGGCACGGATACGCGCTGAAGCACCGGCGCCGGCTCAATAAAAACGGACGCCGCGGCGTCCGTTTTTATTGAGCCGCGCCGCCGCACCGGTCCGGTGGCTGCCCTACACTACCTGTGGCCAACCATAGCGAGCCCGACCATCATGGAACCGACCTTCCACCAGTTTTCAGAACTGTTCGCCCAGCTCGGCCTGGCCTCGGACGAAGCCAGCATCCGCGCCTTCATCGGCAAGCATGCGCCGCTGCCCGAGACCATCGAACTGGCCGAAGCCCCCTTCTGGACACCCGCCCAGGCCACGCTGCTGCGCGACGAGCTGCTCGACGACGCCGACTGGGCCGAAGTCGTCGACCAGCTCAACCTGGCGCTGAGACAGCCAGCCTAGCGCCGCCGGCCGGCTACGCGGCCAGCGTGGCCTCCAGCGCCTGGCGCAGGTCGGCAATCAGGTCGCGCGTGTCTTCCAGGCCGATATAGAGCCGCACCAGCTCGCCGGTATCGTGCCAGCCGGCCGGCGGCCAGGTTCCCGCCGGACGCATGCCCTCCACGTGATACGGCACCGCCAGGCTGTGCGCGCCGCCCCACGACCAGCCGATAGCGAACAGCCGCAATGCCTCGACGAAGGCATCGACCTGCTGGCGGGTATAGCGCTCGCGCAGAATGATGGCGAACAGCCCGCTGGCGCCGGTGAATTCACGCCGCCAGTTGGCATGGCCCGGGCAATCCGGTAGCGCGGGATGCAGCACGCGCGCCACCTCCGGCCGCTGGCGCAGCCATTCGGCGACCTCGCGCGCGGCGCGGTCATGGGCCGCGAGACGCACCGGCAGGCTCGGCAGGCCGCGCAGCACCAGGTGGCAGTCGTCGGCGGACACGCCCCAGCCCATCAGCATGCGGGTGCGCTTGAGCCGGCCGTGCAGGGCATCGTCGCAGGTCAGCACCGCGCCCATCAGCACGTCGCTGCCGCCCGACTGGTACTTGGTCAGGGCCTGCACCGAGATGTCGACGCCCAGCTCGAACGGGCGGAAGTAGACGCCGGCCGACCAGGTATTGTCGATCGCGGTCAGCACGCCGCGCGCGCGCGCAGCGGCGACGATGGCGCCGCAGTCGGGCACTTCCATCGTCACCGAGCCGGGCGACTCCATCCAGATCAGGCGCGTGTTCGGCTGGATCAGCGCGGGCACCGCCGCCGCGTCCATCGGGTCGTAGTAGCGTACGGTGACGCCGAAGTCGCGCGCCAGCCATTCGCCGTGGTCGCGGTTGGGGCCGTAGACGTTATGCGGCACCAGCACGTCGTCGCCGCTCTTCAGCAGCGCGAAATACACCAGCGAGATCGCCGCCAGGCCCGACGGCTGCAGCAACGCGTGGCGCGCGCCCTCGATCAATGCCAGGTGCTGGCACAGCGCCTCGCTGGTGGGGGTCGCATGCAGGCCGTAGCGCCAGTACGTGGTGGCCCCGTCGCCATGCGCGCGCAGTTCGGCGAGGTTGCGGAACACCACGGTCGAGCCGCGGTGCGTGGCCGGGGAGAACGACGCAAAGCCGGGCGCGATGTCCAGCTCGGGCTGGACCGCAACGGTTTGCAGGTAATGGGCGGGGGCTGCGGGCTTGTCGGATGGCGAATCGGACACGGCGGTTTCCTTGCTGGCTGCTGGCCGGCCGCGGCGCGCTGCACGGGCGGTATCGCCCCGGCAGACGCGCGGCACAGTCAGGCGTGAGACGCGATGAGCGTTCGAGCTTACCAGCAAATGCCGCCCGCGCCACCGGACCGCATCACGAAAGGGCTTACCAGCCGGAAATCGACGATTTCGGCGGCGGCGGCGCGTAGGTGACGCCGCTGTTGGGCGTCATGTCGAACGGCGGAATCACCAGCATGCCCAGCGGGCGGATGAAGAACGGCAGCACGATGGCGGGATTGAAGGCATCGGTCCAGGTGCCGCGCACGGCGCCGCTGGCATCGATGGTGCCTTCCCAGTTGCCCGATACCCGGGTGCCGTCGTCGGACTCTTCCATCAGGAAGGCGCCGTCCTCCCACTCGCCCGCCAGCAGGCGCACCCCGGCGCCACGGCCGCTGTACTCGCCGCGCACGCTGTCGCGCTCGTCGGGCTTGGGGCCCAGGCGCAGGCGCACCGGCTGGTCGCCGACCTTGCCGACATAGACCGGCAGCGACGCGTATTCGGGCCGCGGTGCCAGCGCCCTGGCGGCGCCGGTCGACAGCGTGGCGCCGCGGCGGGTCTCGCCGTCGCGGATGGCCTGGTTCAGGCCCAGGGCTTCACCGCCAGCGGCGGCACTGTTCACCGGGCCGGTCGACAGCTCGGTGGCCGGCGCCGCCTGCGCCGCGCCCGCCAGGGCGAGCGCGGCGGCGGCGCCAAGCGTCGTGCAGAGGTCCGTCAAGGCCACGCGCAAGGCAATCCTCAGATCCGTTCGAAGATGGCGGCGATGCCCTGCCCGCCGCCGATGCACATGGTCACCAGCGCGTAGCGGCCTTGCACGCGGTTCAGTTCGTGCAGCGCCTTCACCGTGATCAGCGCGCCGGTGGCGCCAATCGGGTGGCCCAGCGAGATGCCCGAGCCGTTCGGATTGACCTTGGCCGGGTCCAGGCCCAGGGCCTTGGTCACGGCGCAAGCCTGCGCGGCGAAGGCTTCGTTGGCTTCGATCACGTCCAGGTCCGACACCTGCAGCCCGGCACGCTCCAGCGCGATCTTGGTCGCCGGCACCGGGCCGATGCCCATGGTCTTCGGATCGACGCCGGCATGGCCGTACGACACCAGGCGCGCCAGCGGCTTCAGGCCGCGGCGCTCGGCCTCGGCACGCTCCATCATCACCACCGCGGCGGCGGCATCGTTCAGGCCCGAGGCATTGCCAGCCGTGACCGTGCCGTTTTCCTTGACGAAGACCGGCTTGAGCTTGGTCATGTCGTCGATGGTGGCGTCATGGCGCACATGCTCGTCGGTGTCGAAAGTGACCTCGCCCTTGCGGCCCTTGCTCACCACCGGGACGATCTGGTCCTTGAAATAGCCGGCCTTGATCGCGGCCGAGGCGCGGCGGTGCGATTCCAGCGCGGCCTCGTCCTGCTGCGCGCGCGAGATGTCGTATTCCTTGGCCACGTTCTCGGCCGTGACGCCCATGTGGATGCGGTGGAACGGGTCGTGCAGCGCGCCCAGCATCATGTCGACCAGGCTGGCATCGCCCATGCGGGCGCCCCAGCGGGCCGCCGGCGCCAGGTACGGGGCGCGGCTCATGCTTTCGGCACCGCCGCCGATGGCGATGTCGGCATCGCCCAGCAGGATGGTCTGCGCGGCGCTGACAATGGCCTGCAGGCCCGAGCCGCACAAGCGGTTCACGGTCAGCGCGGGCGCGTTGACCGAGACCCCGCCGTTGACCGCCGCGACGCGGCCCAGGTACATGTCACGCGGCTCGGTCTGGATCACGTTGCCGAACACCACATGGCCGACGTCGTCGCCCGACACCTGCGCGCGGGCCAGCGCCTCGCGCACGACCAGCGCGCCCAGTTCGGCCGGCGCCACGTCCTTTAGGCTGCCGCCAAAGGTTCCGATGGCGGTGCGAACACCGCTTACCACTACGACTTCACGCGTCATGACTGTCTCCATGTGGGTTATGTTGCACCGCACAGTATAGCGGTGCCGGGGCCGAAGCGAACGATCGTACTTTTACCTAATGGCGCCGTTTCCGGCATCGTCCGGCGGGACTAGCTCAGACCTCGCCCCACAGATCGTGGCCGTCGGCCCCGGTGATGCGCACGTCGACGAACTCTCCGGCGCGGTAGCGTTGCGAGGTGCGCTGCGCCGGCGCGATATACACGAGGCCGTCGATTTCCGGCGCATCCGCCGACGACCGGCCGATGCCGCCGTCCTGGTTGACTTCGTCGACCAGCACGCGCAGGGTCTGGCCGACCTTGCGCTGCAGGCGGCGCGCGGACACGGCCTCGGCCACTTCCATGAAGCGGGCGCGGCGCTCCTCGCGCACCTCGTCGGGCAGCGCGCCCGGCAGGTCGTTGGCCGTCGCGCCTTCCACCGGCGAGTAAGCGAAGCAGCCGACGCGGTCCAGCTCGGCCTCGGCAATGAAGTCGAGCAGGGTCTGGAACTCGGCCTCGGTCTCGCCCGGGAAGCCGGCGATAAAGGTGCTGCGGATAGTCAGTTCCGGACAGATCTCGCGCCAGGCGCGGATGCGATCCATGGTCTTTTCGGCGTTGGCCGGGCGCTTCATGCGCTTGAGCACGTCCGGGTGCGCGTGCTGCAGCGGCACGTCCAGGTACGGCAGCACGTGGCCGTTGTTCATCAGCGGGATGATTTCGTCGACGTGCGGATACGGGTACACATAGTGCAGGCGCACCCAGGCACCGTACTGCGCGGCCAGCTCGCCCAGCGCCGCCACCAGTTCTGTCATGCGGGTCTTGAGCGGGCGGCCGTTCCAGAAGCCGGTGCGGTACTTGACGTCGACGCCATAGGCGCTGGTGTCCTGCGAGATCACCAGCAGTTCCTTGACCCCGGCCTTGAACAGGTTCTCGGCCTCGAGCATGACTTCGGCCACCGGACGCGAGACCAGGTCGCCGCGCATCGACGGGATGATGCAGAACGAACAGCGGTGGTTGCAGCCCTCGGAGATCTTCAGGTAGGCGTAGTGCTTGGGCGTCAGCTTGATGCCGGCGGCCGGCACCAGGTCGGTGAACGGGTCGTGCGGCTTGGGCAGGTGCGTGTGCACCGCCTGCATGACCTCGCCCAGCGCGTGCGGACCGGTCACGGCCAGCACCTTGGGATGCACCGACGACACGATGTCGTGGCCCGACGCGTCCTTCTTCGCGCCCAGGCAGCCGGTCACGATGACCTTGCCGTTCTCGGTGAGCGCCTCGCCGATGGCGTCCAGGCTTTCCTGCACGGCTTCGTCGATAAAGCCGCAGGTATTGACCACCACCAGGTCGGCGCCGTCATAGGTGCCGCTGATGGCGTAGCCCTCGGCGCGCAGCTGCGTGATGATCTGCTCGGAGTCGACCAGCGCTTTCGGACAGCCAAGGGAAACGAAGCCCACACGCGGACTTTGGTCTTTCTGGTTCGTTGCTTCTGAGGGGTTTTTCACAATGGAATCCGAATGGGGGGCAAGCCGCGGCGGCCGGTTCATTCCTTTATGGGAACGAGGCGCCAGGCGAAAAGCGAATCGCGCATTTTACCCGTTTGCAGGCGTTTGCCGGCGCCTGACTCACGACATCGGGAAAGACGGTCGCGGTAACGTCTACGTCACTCCGCCAACGCCGCCACGCCAGGCTGGCTGCGCAGCACCTGCTCGATCTCCAGCGAATCCTGCATGCGGCGGATCGCGGCATGCAGTTCGCCGGCCTGCGGCCAGGTGCGCTTGAGGTAGCTGAGCCAGAGCTTCACGCGGCCGTGCTCATGGCAGGACGCGATGCGGGCATGCAGCTTCTTCAGGTACGTCGCGATCTGGCGCAATACCAGCGACCATTCTTCGCCGGACGGCGTGCTGTCCATCAGGCCGCGGATGCGCAACGCCAGGAACGGGTCGGACACGGCACCGCGCCCGATCATGACATCGGCACAACCGCTGACCTCGCGGCAGCGGGCCCAGTCCGCCACCGTCCAGACTTCGCCATTGGCAATCACAGGGATGTCCACCGCTGCGGCTATCCGTGCGATCCAGTCCCAGTGGGCCGGCGGCCGGTAGCCGTGGTCGCGCGTGCGGGCATGCACCACCAGCGAGGCCGCGCCGCCTTCGGCCAGCGCGGTAGCGCAGTCGATGGCGAGCGCGGTATCCGAGACGCCCAGCCGCATCTTTGCCGTCACGGGGATATCGGCCGGCACCGCGGCGCGCACTGACGCGACGATCCGGTTCAGCAGCGCAGGATTGGTCAGCAGCATCGCGCCCCCGCCATGCCGGTTGACGACCTTGGCGGGACAGCCGAAGTTCAGGTCGATGCCATGCGGCGACAAGGAGGCGGCGTAGGTGGCATTGCGCGCGAGCCACTCGGGATCGCTGCCCAGCAGCTGGATCACCATCGGCGTGCCGCTGCGGGTATAGCCGCCGGACAGGATCTCCGGGGTGTCGCGCTCGTAGACCCGCGCCGGAAGCAGCGAGCCCGTCACGCGCACGAACTCCGACACGCAACCGTCGTAGCCGCCGGTATCGGTCAGGACGTCGCGCAGGACATAGTCGGCAAGCCCCTCCATCGGGGCCAGGAACAGCCGGCTCATGACAAGGCGCGCGCCGCAGGCAGCGGCGCGTGGCAAGGAAACTGGAAAACTTGGGACATGGGACGCCGCGCAGATATGGCGAGTCCCAAACTGAGCCGCCGCTGAGAGAGTTGCGTATGACAGGGCCCCGGACGGGGCAAAGCGCGCATTCTACCTGCTTTGGGATTGGCCTGTTTTTCGGGGATCGGCGATTCCGGCATTGTAGCCCAACGGCTACGGTGTGGTATGCTCAGTATCCGCACAACCCGAACGTTCGACCGCTGGTACTCGGCCCTGCGCGACAACACCGCCAGGATTCGCATTCAGGTCCGAATCGACCGCATGCTGAACGGCAGTTCCGGAGACGTGAAGGCCCTGGACGGTGGTATCAGTGAAATGCGCGTGGATCACGGCCCCGGCTACCGCATCTATTTTCAGAAACACGGCAAGCTCCTTGTCATTCTTCTCTGCGGAGGCGACAAGTCGACCCAGCAGGCTGATATCGACAGGGCACGCCACCTCGCGGCACACCTGGATCTGGAGTGAGCTATGAAAGAAACCACCCGCCCCTGGGACTCCGCCGCACAACTTCGGAACGAGCAGGAAATTGCCGCCTACCTGGACGCCTGCCTGGCCGAAGCGGGAGACGACGACCGGTTCATTGCCTACGCGCTTGGCGTGGTCGCACGCGCCCGCGGCATGACGCGGCTGGCGCGTGAAACCGGCCTCTCGCGTGAAAGCCTTTACCGTTCGCTGTCGGGCGAAGGCAATCCGGAGTTCGGGACGATCTGGAAGGTGATGCGAGCGCTGGGCATACGGCTGCATGCGAGCGCAGGCTAGCCGTTGCGGACAGGGTATGGCGGGCACCTTGCCCGCCGCCGCGGCCTGTTACTTTTTGTCCTGCTGGTTGAACGGGAAGGTGCCGAACATGTTCTTGGCCTGGTTCTGCATCTGCTCCTGCATCTGCACGAACAGGTTCTTGCTCTGCTCGATGTAGTTGCTCATCATGCCCTGCATCATCGGGCCCTGCATGTTCATGAATTGCGACCACATGTCCGGGCTGAAGGCTTCGCCGGAGTACAGGCCCTTGGAGTTCTCGGCCAGCTTGTTCTGGATGTCGATGAAGGCCTGGATGTTCTTTTCCAGGTAGGTGCCCATCATGCCCTGCATGGCATGGCCGTAGAAGCGGATGATCTGCGACAGCATGGCGCTGGAGAACATCGGCACGCCGCCGGTCTCTTCCTCCAGGATGATCTGCAGCAGAATGCTGCGCGTCAGGTCGTCACCGGATTTGGCATCGACGACCTTGAAGTCCTCGGTATCCATCACCAGCTGCTTGACGTCGGCCAGGGTGATATAGGTGCTGGTCTGGGTATCGTAGAGCCTGCGATTGGGATACTTTTTGATCAGTCGCTCTGCGCCTTTTTTGGTCGTGGCCATCGGTGCTCTGTCCTTGTGTCGTCGCTGTTTGCGCGCTGCTGCACCGCATGGGGTGCAGTGCGCAAATCGGTACCGCCCGCGCCATCTGCCGTGCTCGTGCCGGCCCTCTTGCAGCTGTTCGCGCATGTGCTGCGCGCCGCGGCCTGCCGTCTCGCCCCCGCGAGGGCCATGCTGCACGACTATGGTGCTGGCTGCGCCGCTGCCCTGATTCTATGCCCAACAAAGCACTAAGAAAAGCGACTGGACTTAAGGAAAACCCGGTGAACCGGGACACCGCCCGCTGAATACCGCCCGCCTGGAAATGACTCGCGGGCCATGACGGCCCGCGTAACCGGCGGCGAAACCCGAGGCACGCCGCCTTGTGCGCCGCGCTGGCTGCACTGCAAAACGCGGCTGCCGGCGCGGCTGGCTGAGAGTGCCAGGTCAGCCCATGTGCAGGCCGCCGTTGAGCGAGAAGTCGGCGCCGGTCGAGAAGCCGGACTCGTCCGACGACAGCCAGGCGCAGATCGAGGCGATCTCTTCCGGCTCGCCGAGGCGCTTCACCGGGATCGTGCCGATGATCTTGTCGAGCACATCCTGGCGGATGGCCTTGACCATGTCCGTGGCGATGTAGCCCGGCGAAACGGTGTTCACCGTCACCCCCTTGGTCGCCACCTCCTGCGCCAGCGCCATGGTAAAGCCGTGCAGGCCGGCCTTGGCGGTGGAGTAGTTGGTCTGGCCGAACTGGCCCTTCTGCCCGTTCACCGACGAGATATTGACGATCCGGCCCCAGCCGCGGTCGGCCATGCCGTCGATCACCTGCTTGGTGACATTGAACAGCGAGGTCAGGTTGGTGTCGATCACCGCGTCCCAGTCGGCGCGGGTCATCTTGCGGAACACCACGTCGCGGGTGATGCCGGCGTTGTTGATCAGCACATCGACCTCGCCGACCTCGGCCTTGACCTTGTCGAATGCCGCCTTGGTCGAGTCCCAGTCAGCCACGTTGCCTTCCGACGCCACGAAATCGAAGCCCAGGGCCTTCTGCTGCTCCAGCCACTTTTCACGGCGCGGCGAATTGGGGCCGCAGCCGGCCACCACGCGAAAGCCATCCTTGGCCAGCCGCTGGCAAATGGCAGTCCCGATACCACCCATGCCGCCGGTCACATACGCAATGCGCTGAGTCATGTCCACTCCTTGATTGGCTTTTCGTTATTTGATGCCGGGCGCGCGCGATGCGCAGCCCGGCACACCCCTTAATTGCGCTCGACCGCCAGCGCCACGCCCATGCCGCCGCCGATGCACAGCGACGCCAGGCCCTTCTTGGCATCGCGACGCTTCATTTCGTGCAGCAGCGTCACCAGGATACGGCAGCCCGACGCGCCGATCGGGTGGCCGATGGCGATGGCGCCGCCGTTGACGTTGACCTTGGCGGTATCCCAGCCCATTTGCTGGTGCACGGCCAGCGCCTGCGCGGCGAAGGCCTCGTTGATTTCCATCAGGTCCAGGTCCTGCGGGGTCCAGCCCGCGCGCGACAGGGCGCGCTTGGACGCCGGCACCGGGCCCATGCCCATCACCTTCGGGTCCACGCCGGCGTTGGCGTAGCTCTTGATGGTGGCCAGCGGGGTCAGGCCCAGCTCCTTGGCCTTGGCGGCCGACATCACCACCACCGCCGCGGCGCCGTCGTTCAGGCCCGAAGCGTTGGCCGCGGTCACCGAGCCGGTCTTGTCGAAGGCCGGCTTGAGGCCGGACATGCTGTCCAGCGTGGCGCCCTGCCGCACGAACTCGTCGGTCTTAAACGCCACCGGGTCGCCCTTGCGCTGCGGGATCAGCACCGGCACGATCTCTTCATCGAACTTGCCGGCCTTCTGCGCGGCTTCCGCCTTGTTCTGCGAGCCCACCGCGAATTCATCCTGCGCCTCGCGCGTGATGCCGTATTCCTTGGCCACGTTCTCGGCGGTGATGCCCATGTGGTACTGGTTGTACACGTCCCACAGGCCGTCGACGATCATGGTGTCGACCAGCTTGGCATCGCCCATGCGGAAGCCGTCGCGCGAGCCCGGCAGCACGTGCGGCGCGGCGCTCATGTTCTCCTGCCCGCCGGCCACCACGATCTCGGCGTCGCCGGCCATGATGGCGTTGGCCGCCAACATCACGGCCTTCAGGCCTGAGCCGCACACCTTGTTGATGGTCATGGCCGGGACCATGGCCGGCAGGCCGGCCTTGATCGAGGCCTGGCGCGCCGGGTTCTGGCCCGAGCCGGCGGTCAGCACCTGGCCCATGATCACTTCGCTGACCTGGTCCGGCTGGATGCCGGCACGCTCGAGCGCGGCCTTGATGACCAAGGCACCCAGTTCCGGCGCCGGGATCTTCGCCAGCGAGCCGCCAAATTTGCCAACCGCGGTACGGGCCGCGGATACGATGACAACGTCAGTCATGGTGTAGTCCTCTCAATGGAAACAGGGACCCGCAAGCCCGCCGGCGCCTCGCGCAGGGCGCGCGCCGGCGGGACATGCGGGGATCAAGCCTTGGCTTTCACGTATCGCCCAGGCGCGGGTTCGATCGCAGGATAGCGCGCGTTGCCGTACTCCGCAGGCGCGGCTCGCTTGGCGCCGGCATGGCCGGCCAGCCATGCCGACCAGTCCGGCCACCAGCTGCCGTGGTGCTCGGTGGCGCCGGCCAGCCATTGCTGCGGCGACGCCGGCAACGCGTCATTGGTCCAGTGGCTGCGCTTTTTCTTCGCCGGCGGATTGATCACGCCGGCAATATGGCCGGACGCGCCCAGCACGAAGCGCAGCTGGTTCTTCAGCAGCGCGGTCGAGGCATAGGCCGCGGTCCACGGCACGATATGGTCCTCGCGCGAGCCGTAGAGATAGGTCGGCACGTCGATGCTGCCGAGGTCCACCGGCGCATTGCATACGGTCAGCTTGCCGGGCACCTTCAGCTCGTTCTGCAGGTAAGTATGGCGCAGGTACCAGCAGTACCACGGCCCCGGCAGGTTGGTCGCGTCGCCGTTCCAGAACAGCAGGTCGAACGGCACCGGGGTGTTGCCCTTCAGGTAGTTGTCGACCACATAGTTCCAGACCAAGTCGTTCGGGCGCAGGAACGAGAAGGTGTTGGCCAGCTCGAGCCCGCGCAGCAGCGCGCACGGCGCGCCGGCACCGCCGCCGAGCGTGGCCTCGCGCAGCTGCACATGGCCCTCGTCGACGAAGACATCGAGGATGCCGGTGTCGGCAAAGTCCAGCAGCGTGGTCAGCAGCGTCAGGCTGGCCGCCGGATGCTCGCCACGCGCGGCCAGCACCGCCAGCGCCGTGGAAATGATGGTGCCGCCGACGCAGAAGCCCAGCACGTTGATCTGGTCCTGGCCGCTGATGTCGCGCGCGACTTCGATGGCGCGGATGGCCGCGTTCTCGATGTAGTCGTCCCACGTGCGCGAGGCCATGCTGGCATCGGGATTGCGCCACGACACCAGAAACACCGTATGGCCCTGCTCCACCGTATGCCGCACCAGCGAGCTTTCCGGCTGCAGGTCAAGGATGTAGTACTTGTTGATGCAAGGCGGCACCATCAGCAGCGGCCGCGCGTGGACCTTGGCGGTGAGCGGCTTGTACTGCAGCAGCTGGAAGTATTCGTTCTCGTAGACCACCGCGCCTTCGGTCACCGCGACATTGCGGCCCACTTCAAAGGCGGTCTCGTCGGTCTGCGAGATCTTGCCGCGCGTCAGGTCTTCCATCATGTTGCGCACGCCGGCGCGCAACGATTCACCGCCCGATTCGATCAGCAGGCGCTGCGCTTCCGGATTGGTGGCGAGGAAGTTGGCGGGCGACATCGCATCGACCCACTGCGAGATCGCAAAGCGGATGCGCTGGCGCGTCTTGGCATCGGCTTCGACAGCGTCGGCAAGTTCGGTCAGCGCGCGCGCGTTGAGCAGGTAGAAGGCGGCAGCGTAACGGTACGGCACGTTGTTGCGCCACGCATCGCCGGCAAAGCGACGATCGTGAAGTGGGCCGGTGCCATCGGGCTTGCCCTCGGCCAGCGCTTGCCACAGCGCCGCGAAGTCCTTCATGTAGCGCTGCTGGATGTCGGCCAGCTGCGTCGGCGCGATCTTGACGCCTGCCAGCGAATCGAGTCCGGGGATGCCGGACATCATGCCCGATGCGGCCGCATGGCCGTTGCCTTCAGTGCCCTGCCACTGGCGGGACCATTCCAGCCATGTGGCTGGATCGAATGGCCCCGGCGTGAACTTGGGTGGTTGGGACTTGCCTTCCTGCGTGGAAGCTGCCGCACCTTTGCCGGTCGCCATGATCAAGTTTGTCTCTCTGCCGTCACTATTCGAACCGGCTCGGGGCATTGCCCTGGCCGGCACTCTGGATGGGGAGATGCTATCCGAATGGACCCGGCTCCAGTCCCCCGCATGCGGGAGGGTCGGCCGGCACATCTGCCCTGGAACTGGCCTGGAACCCGGGCCAGGTCATGCGCGGCCAGGGCTTGCATCCATTCCGATAGCGGCTCCCCATTATCCGGCGGCATATCCGGCGACATCCGGCGGGCACGAGTCCTCGGCCGCCAGCGCCATGCGTTATGCTTGCCGGAAAAACCTGGGAATCGTTAGCGATTCCGAGACATTCGAGGCCATTGTTGCCTTGCAACGCGCACGCTGTCAATGCGGATATCCGCCCCGGCGTGGCACGCCGCCCGACCTACCGGACGGTATGCAGCGCACGCACCTGCCGAGGCCATCGAGCATAGGCGAGAAGGATGAAATTCTGATGTACATCGTGGCCATTGGCTGGCTCTACGTGGCGCTGATGATGGCGATCACCGAGCACAACGTGGTGGCGGGCGTCGCCACCTTCGTGATGTATGGGGTCGCGCCGGTCGCGCTGGTGCTCTACATCATGGGCACGCCGGGCCGGCGCCGGCGCAAGGCCGAAGCCGAACGGGCGCAGGCGACGGGTGACACGGCCAGCGAGGCGACGAAGGGCGCGGACGAATAAGGCAGCCGCGCTCAGTCGGCCAGCCAGACCAGGCTGGCCATGCGCCCGGTCACACCGTCGCGCCGGTAGGAGTAGAAGCGGTCGGCATCGGCAACGGTGCAGGCATCGCCGCCGTGAACGTCGACACAGCCCGCGCGGGCCAGCCGCGTGCGTGCCAGCGCATAAAGGTCGGCAAGGTACTTGCCTCCGGCCCCGCCACGGAACGCTGCGGCAACCGCGGCCTGTTCGTCCGGTCGTGCCTGCGCGAGAAAGGCTTCGCGCACTTCGGCGCCCACCTCGAAGGCCTCGGGGCCGATCGCCGGTCCGAGCCACGCCAGCCAGCGCATGGCAGCGCCGCCGGCGGCTGCCTGCATCCGCGCCAGCGTGGCCTCGATCACGCCGTTGCAGAGGCCGCGCCAGCCGGCATGCGCGGCGCCCACCACCGTGCCCTGCGCATCGCACAGCAGCACCGGCAGGCAATCGGCCGTCATCACGGCGCAGACGTGGCCCGGCGCCAGCGCCAGGCTCGCATCGGCCTGCGGCACGGCGTCGGTCGCTGCCGCCACATGGTCGACGGTGGCGACGGCGCAGCCATGCACTTGTTCCAGCCATTGCGGCATCGACGGCAGGCACGCGGCCAGCCGCGCGCGGTTGCGCGCCACATCGGCCGGATCGTCGCCAACGTGGGTGCCGAGGTTCAGGCCGCCCGGCATGCCGCCGGCAAGCCCGTACGGTGCCTGGCTGACACCGCCCTGGCGCGTGGTCGACAGCGCGCGCACGCGCGCCGGCGCCGGCCAGTCGGGGACCAGCCACGCAGGATCAGGCGTCGCGCTCATCGGCATCACCGTCTTCGTCATCGTCATCGCCAGCGTATTCCCAGTGCGCTTCGCCGCCTTCCCACACTTCGTCCCAGGCCTCGTCCTCGTCATCAGCCTGCGCGCTTTCAAAGTCCAGCGCATCGATCAGCGCCTGCAGGTCTGCGGGCGGCTGCGCGGTCCATGACATGTGCTTGCCGGTTGCGGGATGCACCAGGCCGAGCTGGTAGGCATGCAGCGCCTGGCGCGCATAGGGCACCGGCAGCGGCACGCGGATCGCGGGACGCTGGCCGCGCTGGGTGGCGCGGAAATAGACCGGGTCGCCCACCAGCGGATGGCCGATGGATTCGAAATGCACGCGGATCTGGTGGGTGCGGCCGGTCTCGAGCTTGCACATCACCATCGACACGAAGCCACGCCCGAGCGGCACCGTGGCCAGCGTGCGGAAATGCGTGCGCGACGGCTTGCCGCTGGCGGTATGCACGATCGCCATGCGCGTGCGCTCGCGCGGGTCGCGGCCGATGGGCGCGTCGATGGTGCCTTCGTCGTAGGTGCGGCCCCACACCAGCGCGATATAGGTGCGCTTGACGGTGCGCGCCTGCAGCTGACGCACCAGGTCGGTCTGCGCGGTCAGCGTGCGCGCCACCACCATCAGCCCCGAGGTTTCCTTGTCGAGCCGGTGCACGATGCCCGCGCGCGGCAGCGACCCGGCACCGGGGTAGCGGTGCAGCAGGCCGTTCAGCACGGTGCCGCTCCAATTGCCGGCGGCCGGATGCACCACCAGCCCGGCGGGCTTGTCGATCACCAGCAGCGTGTCGTCCTCATAGACTACGTCGAGCGGCACGTCCTCGGGCGCGAACGCGGACGATTCCGGCGCGGCCTGCGGCTGGATCTCGATGCGGTTGCCCATCTGCACCGCGTCGCGCGGACGGCGCACCTGGCCGTCGACGCGCACCGCGCCGCTTTCGATCCACTGCTGCAGGCGGCTGCGCGAAAACTCGCTGAAGTGACGCGCCAGCAATTTGTCGAGACGCTCGCCGTGCGAGGCGCTGTCGACCTCCAGCGACAGGGTCACGGCCGGCTCGGCACTGGCGGCGGGCGCCTCGACGGCGTCGTCGAATGCCTCCGGGTTGTCCTCGAAATCGGCCACCGCCGCGGCGGCGCGCACCCGTTCGGGTGGCAGTCCTCCCACGCCTTCTCCGGCTTCCGGGTTGGTCTGGGGGCTTGGGCTATAATGCTTGACGCTATTTTTCTTCATCCGGGATACGATTGCCCATGCAATTGCAGAGCATGAAACGCGCGCGCTGGCGCACGACAATAGGAGCGGTTCTGCTCGCAGGCGGCTGCGTCATGCTGTCTGCATGCGGCCTGCTCGCGGACCAGCCCGACGAGACCGCCGGCTGGTCGGCCAACAAATTATATTCGGAAGCCAAGGATGCCCTCGATGGCGGCGACTACACCCGCGCCGTCAAGCTGTATGAAAAGCTCGAAGGCCGCTATCCGTTCGGCCGCTACGCGCAGCAGGCGCAGATCGATACCGCCTACGCCAACTACAAGGATGGCGAAACCGCAGCGGCGCTGGCGGCGGTGGACCGCTTCATCCAGCTGCACCCGAACCACCCCAACATCGATTACGTCTACTACCTGAAGGGGCTGATCAACTTCAACGACAACCTCGGCTGGCTGGGCCGCTTCTCGGGGCAGGACCTGAGCGAGCGCGACCCCAAGGCCGCGCGTGCCGCCTACGATGCCTTCCATACGCTGATCACGCGCTACCCGGACAGCAAGTACACGCCGGACGCCACGCTGCGCATGCAGTACATCGTCAATTCGCTGGCCCAGCATGAAGTGCATGCCGCGCGCTACTACTTCCGGCGCGGCGCCTACCTCGCGGCCGTCAACCGTGCCCAGCAGTCGCTGAAGGACTACGACGGGGCACCGGCCAACGAAGAGGCGCTGTACATCATGATCCGCTCCTATGACGCGCTGGGCATGAAGGACCTGCGCGACGACACCGCCCGCGTGATGGAGAAGAATTTCCCCGAAAGCGACTTCATCAAGTACGGCGCACGCCGCAAGGACAAGTCCTGGTGGGAAGTGTTCTGACGCCGCAACGCCAGCGGCCATAAAAAACGGGACGTGTCGGATGACCGTCCCGTTTTTCTTTTGCCGTGGCGCGTGGCGATCAGTTGGCGGCCGAATCCTCGGCACCGGTTTCGGCCGGCGTCTCAGCGGCCGCCTTGGCCGGTCCGCGCAGCGACTCGAGGAAGCGCACCACCGTGGCCGCCTCGCGCGTGCGCGTGAACGGCGGCAGGCTCTGCCAGATCTGGCGCCCGTAAGGCTTCTCGACCAGGCGCGTGTCGAAGATCGCCAGCACGCCACGGTCCGATTCCGAGCGGATCAGCCGCCCCGCCCCCTGCTTGAGCGTGATCACCGCATGCGGCAGCTGGTGGACCGCGAACGGGCTCAAGCCCTTCTTCTGCAGCACTTCCATGCGCGCGGCCAGCACCGGGTCGTCGGGTGGCGCGAACGGCAGCTTGTCGATGATCACCAGCGACAGCGCCTCGCCGCGCACGTCCACGCCTTCCCAGAAGCTCTGGCTGCCGACCAGCACCGCATTGCCCAGTTCGCGGAAGCGGTCCAGCAGCTCGGTGCGGCTGGCCTGGCCCTGGACCAGCAGGGGCAAGTCCAGGCCGCGCTCGGCAAAGGCGTCATAGAGCAGGTCCGAGGCACGCTGCACCGCGCGCAGCGTGGTGCACAGCAGGAAGGTGCGCCCGCCGGCCGCCTCGATCAGTGGCAGCCCCGCCTGCACCACGGCGTCGGTGAACTGCGGCGACTGCGGCGCGGGCATCTCGCGCGGCACGTACAGCAGGCCCTGCTTCGCGTAGTCGAACGGGCTGGGCAGCGTCAGCGAGCGGTCCTTGTCCAGCCCCAGCTGCGCGGCGTAGTGGGTGAAATTGCCCTTCACCGACAGCGTGGCCGAGGTGAAGACCCATGCGCGCGGCTGGCCGTCGCGCTGGCGCGTGAAGATCGGCGCGATCGACAGCGGCGTGCGGTGCAGTTGCACCGTGTGCGAGAACACCTCGACCCAGCGCACGGTTTCGGGGCCGGCAGCGACGGCCGGCGCGGCCCTGTCCTCGCCCTCGCCCTCGCCTTGCGGCTGCGGCGCCGGCGCCGGCGCGGCATCGGCGCGCCATGCCGCCAGCTTGTTGGCCAGCTCGAGCGCGCGGCGGTGGCATTGCTGCAGCGATTCGGCACGCTCGGCCTGGCTTTCGAGCATCGCGACGAAGTCTGACAGCGCCGCGTCCAGCGCATCGAGGGTCTCGTTGAACGGTTCGGCGATGCGGCGATCGGCTTCGATCTGGCCCAGCGCCAGGCGCGCGTTGTCCTTGCTGAAGGCCAGGCGCAGATCGCGCGTGGCACGCTCCAGCGGCGCCGCCAGCGCCACCCAGTCCACCGCATCGCGCGCATGCGACAGGCCTTCGGCCACGGTATCGCGCGCGATCTCCAGCAACTGGCTGGTCGACAGCGTCTCGCCGAAGAACAGCGTGGCGGTCTCGGGCAACTGGTGCGCTTCGTCGAAGATCACGGTATTGGCCGTGGGCAGCAGTTCAGCCATGCCGGTGTCGCGCAGCACCACGTCGGCAAAGAACAGGTGGTGGTTGACCACCACCACGTCGGCCTGCTGCGCTTCCTTGCGCGCGCGCATCACAAAGCAGTCCTTGTAATGCGGGCATTCGGAGCCGAGGCAGTTATCGCGCGTGGAAGTCACCATCTGCCACACGGGGGCGTTTTCAGGCACCGCGGCCAGTTCGGCCTTGTCGCCGGTGGCGGTTTCCTTGATGAAGCGCCCGATCTCGCGCAGCCACGCCGCATCCTGGCGCGAGGCCAGCCGGCCGCCGGCCTGCGCGCGTTCCAGGTGGTAGTGGCAGACATAGTTGGCGCGGCCCTTGAGCAGCGCCACCGACACCGGCACATTGAGCGCGTGGCGCACGGTCGGGATATCGCGCAGGAACAACTGGTCCTGCAGGTTCTTGGTGCCGGTGGACAGGATCACCTTGCCGCCCCACAGCATGGCGGGCACCAGGTAGGCGTAGGTCTTGCCGGTGCCGGTGCCGGCCTCGACGATGACGGAATCGTTCTGCGCGATCGCGTCGGCGACGGCCTCGGCCATCTTGTGCTGCGACGCGCGCGGCCGGTAGCCGGGAATGGCCTGGGCCAGCGTGCCGGTATCGGCAAAGATGGTGGCGAGCTCGGCGCCGCGGCTGGCGCCGGCGTCGGCCGGCGCGGCATGCGTGGGCGCCGCGGCGGCGTCCGCGCCGGTGTCATCGGGCAAGTCGGTGGAATCGATCAGATCGGACAAGGCTGCAGGAAAGTTGTATGGGCCGCCGGGCGCTGCCGGCGGCGATCGGCGGGCCTGGGCGCGATGGCGCTCAGGCTGGCACGTCGGGTTCGAGCTGCAGCTGCAGCAGCGTGATGGCGTCCTTCAGCTTGAGCCGGCGCTTTTTCAGCCGGCGCAGCTGCAATTCGTCATGGACCGCATCGCCGGCGAGCCGGTCGATCAGGAAGTCGAGATCGCGGTGCTCGATCTGCAACTCCATGATGCGGCGTTCCAGGGTATTCAGGTTGCTGTCCATCTATGCCTCCGCTGCCATCACCGTGCCGGGGCTCAGAAGCCAAACGGACGCGGCGCCGACGCCGGGCCCTGTTGCTGCTCCCTGGCCTTGGCGCGCCGCTCTTCCAGCGCCTTCTGGCGCTGCTCGAGGTCGCGCTGCTTGGCGTCGTATGCCTTCACGTTCTCCTGGCGCTGGCGGGCCTGCTCCGCGCCCTTCTGCTGCGCCTCCTGCATGCGGGCATCGAAGTCGGACTGCTTTTTTTCATAGGCCTGTGCGTTGGCGGAGCGCTGCGGCGCCTCGGCCTGGTGCTGCGCATCGCGCAACTGCTGTTCCTGCTGCTTCTTCTCGAACGCCTCGCGGCTGGACTGCTCGCTGGCCGCGCGCTGCGGCTGGCTGGCCTCGAACTCGGCGCGGCGCAAGGCCTGTTCCCGGTCGCGCTCGGCGGCGCGGTGGGCGCGCTCGGCCTCGCCCACTTCCAGTTCGCGCTTGCGCAGCACCTGCGTTTCTTCGCGCTGGATTTCCTTGGCGTTGTTGATGCAGTGGGTGACGAAGAACTTGCTGTAGCACTCGCGCTCGGCGGCAGCAAAGCGGTAATTGGTCCACGCCCGCGAATCGCCGATGGCCTTGCGCTCGGCGGCAAAGTCGCGCCCCGCAGCGGGCGCGGCACTGGCGGCGGGCGCCGGCGCCTGGGCCTGGGCCTGATGCAGCGGCATGAGCACGGCGCAGGCGACCACGGCGGCCATGGCGCTGTAGCGGATCAGGAAAGATGCGGGCACGTTGGCGAAGGTTGGCATGGCCAGGAGGGGGGCCTTGGCGGCGGCCGGGCGGGACTTGGCGATCATGCCCGGATTCTAGCATCCGGGCCGCCCCCCGGCCCGCCCGGCAGCCCTGCGCAGGTGCGCGCAACGCCGCCCGTCGCGGGCGCGCCCGCCGCCTGCGCCGAGCGCTCGCGCGCTTGTGGCAAAATGCCCCGCTTTCGACTGACTGCGTCCCACGCTGCGTTCCAAGATGTCCAACCTGCCCGCATCCGTCTCGCAAAAGATCGTCGCGCTCATCGCGGCTGAACTGTCCGTGCAGCCCCGCCAGGTGGCCGCGGCCGTGGCGCTGCTCGATGAAGGCGCCACCGTCCCCTTCATCGCCCGCTACCGCAAGGAAGTGACCGGCAACCTCGACGATACGCAGCTGCGCAACCTGGAAGAGCGCCTGCTGTACCTGCGCGACATGGAAGACCGCCGCGCCGCGATCCTGGCGTCGATCGAGGAACAAGGCAAGCTCACGCCCGAGCTGCAGGCCGTCATCGAGGGCGCGCAAACCAAGCAGGCGCTGGAAGACCTCTACCTGCCCTACAAGCCCAAGCGCCGCACCCGCGCCCAGATCGCGCGTGAATGCGGGCTGGAACCGCTGGCGCTGGCCCTGCTGGCCGATCCCACGCTCGACCCGCAGGCCGAGGCGGCGAAGTACGTCAACGGCAACCCCACCGCCGACGGCGGCGTGCCCGACGTCAAGGCCGCGCTGGACGGCGCGCGCGACATCCTGTCGGAGCAGTTCGGCGAAACCGCCGAACTGCTGGGCAAGCTGCGCGAGCACCTGTGGAACCACGGCGTGGTGGCCTCCACGGTGATGGAAGGCAAGGAAGGCGCGGAAGAAGAGAAGTTCCGCGACTACTACAACTACAGCGAAACCCTGCGCACGGTGCCGTCGCACCGGGCGCTGGCGCTGTTCCGCGGCCGCAATGCCGGCGTGCTGATGGTCAAGCTGGGCCTCGGCGAAGAGCAGGACGCCATGGTGCCGCACCCGTGCGAAGGCATGATCGCGCGCCATGTCGGCATCCAGCAGCTGGGCCGCCCGGCGGACAAGTGGCTGGGCGACGTGTGCCGCTGGTGCTGGCGCGTCAAGGTGCAGCCGCACCTGGAAACGGAACTGCTGACGCAGCTGCGCGAAACCGCCGAGAGCGAGGCCATCAAGGTGTTCGGCCGCAACCTGCATGAGCTGCTGCTGGCAGCGCCGGCCGGTCCCAAGTCGGTAATGGGCGTCGACCCGGGCATCCGCACCGGCTGCAAGATCGCGGTGGTGGACAGCACCGGCAAGCTGCTGGAGACCGCCACCATCTATCCGCACGAGCCGCGCCGCGACTGGAACGGCTCGCTCGCCACGCTGGCGCGCCTGGCCAGGCAGCACAACGTGGCGCTGGTATCGATCGGCAACGGCACCGCCAGCCGCGAGACCGACAAGCTGGTGCAGGACCTGATGAAGCAGATGCCCGAGCTGAAGCTGACCAAGATCGTGGTCAGCGAGGCCGGCGCCTCGGTCTACTCGGCGTCGGAACTGGCGGCCAAGGAATTCCCGGACCTCGATGTGTCGCTGCGCGGCGCGGTGTCGATTGCGCGGCGGCTGCAGGATCCGCTGGCGGAGCTGGTCAAGATCGATCCCAAGTCGATCGGCGTGGGCCAGTACCAGCATGACGTCAACCAGCGCGAACTGGCGCGCGCGCTCGACGCGGTGGTCGAGGACTGCGTCAACGCCGTGGGCGTCGACGTCAACACCGCGTCGGCGCCGCTGCTGGCGCGCGTGTCGGGGCTGAACTCGGTGCTGGCGCGCAATATCGTCGAATTCCGCGACGCCAACGGCGCCTTCCCCAACCGCGCTGCGCTCAAGCAGGTGCCGCGCCTGGGCGACAAGACCTTCGAGCAGGCCGCGGGTTTCCTGCGCATCAACGACGGCGACAATCCGCTGGACCGCTCGTCGGTGCACCCGGAAGCGTATCCGGTGGTGCAGCGCATCCTGGACCACGTCAAGAAAGGCCTGCGCGATGTGATGGGCAACCGCGAGGCGCTGCGCGGCCTGTCGCCCGAGAAATTCACCGACGACTCGTTCGGCCTGCCCACCGTGCGCGACATCCTGTCCGAACTGGAAAAGCCGGGCCGCGACCCGCGCCCCGAGTTCAAGACCGCGACCTTCCAGGACGGCGTGGAGGACGTGAAGGACCTGCAGCCCGGCATGGTGCTGGAAGGCGTGGTCACCAACGTGGCGGCCTTCGGCGCGTTTGTCGATATCGGCGTGCACCAGGATGGCCTGGTCCATATCTCGGCGCTGTCGAACAAGTTCGTCAAGGACGCGCATGAAGTGGTCAAGGCCGGCCAGATCGTCAAGGTCAAGGTGATGGAAGTCGACGTCAAGCGCAACCGCATCGGCCTGTCGATGCGGCTGGACGACGAGCCCGGCCAGGCTGCGGCGCGCGCCGGCGGCGACCGTGGCGGCCAGCGCCCTGGCAACAGCAAGGGCTTCAGCGGCGGCCGGCGCGAGGCCGAGCCCGCGGGCGCCATGGCGGCGGCGTTCGCCAAGCTCAAGCGCTGAGCGGCCAGTCCATGGCCATCGCGCCCCGCACGGGAAACCGTGCGGGGCGTTTTCTTTTCAGCCGCCGTGGGCCAGCCGCACCGCCAGCCCCGTGCCAGCGCCATCGGTGCGGTTGGCAAACGCCATCTCCAGCCCGTGCAGCCGCGCCACGCGTTGCGCAATGGAAATGCCCAGGCCGTGGCCCTGCTCGCGCTGCCCCTGGCCGCCGCGGAAAAAGCGGTCGCCCAGGCGCGCCAGCAACTCCGGCGCGACGCCGGGGCCCTGGTCGCGCACGGTGATGCTGTCGGGCCGGAAATCGACCCGCACCAGCGCGCCGGGCGGGCTGTAGCGGATCGCGTTGTCGAGCAGGTTGCGCAACAGCAGCGACAGCAGCCCGGGGTCGCCCGCCACCGGCAGTGGCGCCTGGCCAGGCGGCGGCCATTCCAGCTCCACGTCGACCTGCTTCTGCTGCGCCAGCGCGAGGCAGTCGGACAGCGCCTGCTGCGCCACCGGCTCCCAGTTGACCGGCTGGCGCGACGGCAGCCCGGCGGCGTCCTCGAGCCGGCTCAGCGTCAGCAGCTGCGACACCAGCCGGCTGATGCGATCGATGCCGGCGGCCACGTTGGCGCGCGCCTGGGCACGCTCGGCTTCGTCGGCAGAGCGTTGCGCAAGCTCCCATTGCGCCTTGAGCGCCGCCAGCGGCGTGCGCATTTCATGCGCGGCATCGGCGGTCAGGCGCCGTTCGTGCTCCAGCGAGTCCGAAACCCGCGCCAGCAACTGGTTCATCGCATGTACCAGCGGCACCAGCTCGCCGGGGACGGCTTGCAGGCTGAGGGGGCGGCGGTCTTCGGGGGTGCGGCCTTCGATGTCCGCCGACAGTGCCCGCACCGGCGCCATCGCGCGCCGCATGAACCAGAGCAGCAGCCCGATCAGCAGCGGCAGCCCCACTGTCCACGGCAGCACCTGCGCGGCAATGTAGGACAGGATCAGCTCATTGCGCTCGCCGAGCTGCTGGCCCACGCACACGCGCCAGCCGGTGTCGGGATCGTCGAGGTAGTACAGGCGCCACGGCTCGCGGTTGATCATGACCTCGGTGAACCCCTTGACGCCTGGCGCGCGTGGCAGCAGGTCGCCCTCGGGATCGATATGCAGCGGCTTGCCATCGGGCAGCCACGCCGCGATGGCGAGGTCGCCCAGCCCGGCATCGCCCTGGTCGCCCTCGACCAGCTCCGGCAACCGGGTGCGCGACGGCGCCGCGGCCACGTCCACCAACGGCACCACCGAATGCATCTGCAGCGCCATGCGCACCATGTCGGTGTCGTAGAGCTCATTGATCTCGTGCCGGGCGCGCACGTAGGTCATGCCGAGGGTCAGCAGCCATACCACCGGCGCGGCGACCAGCACCGCCAGCACCAGCCTGCGCTGCAGCGTCATGTGCAGTCCTCGGCCGCGCCCAGCGTGTAGCCGGCGCCGCGGAAGGTGCGCACGATCTTCGGATGGATCTTGCGGCGCAAGTGGTGGATGTGGACTTCCAGCGCATTGCTCTCGATCCCGCCCTGCCAGTCATACAGCTTGTCGCGCAGCACCTCGCGCGTCAGCAGCCGGTTGGGATGCGCCAGCAACAGTTCCAGCAGCATCGCTTCGCGGCTGGTCAGCTCGACCGGCTTGCCGTGCCAGTACGCCTGGCGCGCGGCCGGATGGAAGGCCAGCGCGCCGTGCTGCCACACCGGCGCGGACATCCCCGCCGCGCGGCGCGTGACGGCGCGCAGCCGCGCGGCCAGTTCATCGAGCGCGACCGGCTTGACCAGGTAGTCGTCGGCACCGGCATCGAGCCCGCCGATGCGGCTGTCGATAGCGTCGCGCGCGGTCAGGACGATCACCGGGATGCGGCTGCCCCGCGCGCGCCAGCGCGCCAGCAGCGTCATGCCGTCCTCGCCCGGCAGGCCCAGGTCCAGCACCACGGCATCGTAGTGGGCCAGGCCGAGCGCATGGTCGGCGTCCGCGCCGTTGCGAAACCAGTCGACCGCGTAGTCAAGTAGCTGCAGGCCGCGGCGCAGGCCGTCGCCCAGCATCGGGTCGTCTTCAACGATAAGGAGTCTCATGCTCTGGAGTGGACTGCAGGTATCACGGCAGCTTACGCGCGCCGCCTTAATGTGCCATTAAGGTTCGCGCATTATGCTCCGCTCACATTTCAGGCGCGCTCCCGTACAACGCCGCGCGCCTTGCCGGCGTGGACATGGCCTGGTCCGCCCGCGCCGGCCCGTCGGCGCTTGCCGTGCCACATCATTCCGCCCACGCCGAGCCGTTCCCGCATGCCCCACCGTTCCGATCGCCTTGCCGCCGAGCCCGGGCTCCTCTCCACCAGGGCCGCCGGGCCCTGGCATGCCGCGCGCGTGGCCGGCTTTCCGGCGCTGACGCTGGCGCTGGTGGTAATGGCCTTTGCGCTGCTGTGGTTCGGCACGCTCGGCATGCGCCACCTGCTGGGTCCCGACGAAGGCCGCTATGCCGAGATCGCCCGCGAGATGCTGACCAGCGGCGACTGGGTCACGATCCGCTACGACGGCCTGAAGTACTTTGAGAAGCCGCCGTTCCACATGTGGATGACGGCGGTGTCGTACGCGCTGTTCGGCATTGGCGACTGGCAGGCGCGGCTGTGCGTGGCGCTGGCCGGCGCAGCGGGCCTGGGGATGTCGATGCTGGCGGCGGCACGCTGGTTCGGCGCGCGCGCCGGGGCGATGGCCGGGCTGGTGCTGGCCGGCGCGCCGATGTGGAATGTCGCGGCGCATTTCAACACGCTCGACATGACCCTGTCCGGCGCCATGGCCTGCGTGCTGGCCAGCCTGCTGCTGGCGCAGCATCCGGCCGCGACGCCGGCCGCGCGCCGCCGCTGGATGCTGGCGTGCTGGGCGGCCATGGGCGTGGCGGTGCTGACCAAGGGACTGGTCGGCGTGGCGCTGCCCGGGCTGGTGCTGGTGCTCTACACCGGCGTCACGCGCGACCTGGCCCTGTGGCGGCGCCTGCATGCACCGGCCGGGATCGCGCTGATGCTGCTGGTGGCGGCGCCATGGTACTGGCTGGTGGCGCAGCGCAACCCGGAATTCCTGCACTTCTTCTTCATCCATGAGCACTGGCAGCGCTATACCTCGACCGTGCACGCGCGCAGAGGCGCGCCGTGGTACTTCGTGCCGCTGCTGGCCGGGGGCTTCCTGCCATGGCTGGGCTTGCTGCCGGACATGGTGCGCGCGGTCGCGCGGCGCGCCGGCGTGGCGCACGCGGCCCGCACCGCCAGCCCGCCCTGCCAGCCCTTCCAGCCGGCGCTGATGGCCGGCTTGTGGGCAGCGACGATCTTCGTGTTCTTCAGCCTGTCGGGCTCAAAGCTGCCGGGCTACATCGTGCCCATGTTCCCCGCCCTCGCCATCCTGGCCGGCGCAGTCCTGGCACACACCGCCGAGCGTGCCTGGGCCCGGCAATTGCGCGCCATGCTGGTGGTTGGCGCCATCGGCCTGCTGGCAAGCCCGGTGATAGCCACCCTCGATGCCAACAACACGCCCAATGCGCTGTACCGCAGCTATGCGATCTGGGTGGCGCTGGCTTGCGCGCTGGTGATGGCAAGTGCCGCCGCGGCGCTGTGGCTGCTTCGGCGGCACGGCCGCATGGTCAGCGTCACGGGCTATGCCTTCGGCATGCTGCTGGCCTTTTCCATCGCGCTGCTCGGTCACGAAGCCATCGGCCGTTCGGCGTCCGGCATCGACCTGGTCGCGCCGATCGCGCGCGTGCTGCGGCCCGGCATGCCGCTGTACGGCGTCGGCATGCTCGACCATACGCTGCCGTTCTACCTGCGCCATCCGCTCACCATGGTGGCGCAGGCCGATGAACTGGCCTTCGGCGCGGCGCAGGAGCCGCAAAAGTGGCTGCCCACCATCGATGCCTTCGTCGACGCCTGGCAGCATGGCCCGCGCGCGATCGCACTGCTGTCGCCGCAAGCATTTGCCGAGCTGAGCGCGCGCGTGCCGATGCATGTCATCGCACGCGACTGGCGCCGCGTCGCGGTGTCCAACTTTGCCTTTGCCGGCGAGCTTCAGCCGCGCCGGCTTGTTCCCGATTTCCCTGCCATTCCTTAACGCATGCAAGTCAAGAAAGTACTGATCCTCGGCGTCAACGGCTTCATCGGCCACCACCTGACGCGCCGCATCCTGGAAACCACGCCGTGGGAGGTCTACGGCATGGACATGGCATCGGACCGCCTCGGCGATCTGGTCGACCACCCGCGCATGCACTTCTTCGAGGGCGACATCACCATCAACAAGGAGTGGATCGAGTACAACATCCGCAAGTGCGACGTGGTGCTGCCGCTGGTCGCCATCGCCACCCCGGCCACCTACGTGCGCCAGCCGCTGCGCGTGTTCGAACTGGACTTCGAGGCCAACCTGCCGATCGTGCGCGCCGCGGTCAAGTACGGCAAGCACCTGGTGTTCCCGTCGACCTCCGAGGTCTACGGCATGTGCAGCGATGAAGAGTTCGATCCCGAGGCCTCGCCGCTGGTCTACGGCCCGATCAACAAGCCGCGCTGGATCTACGCCTGCTCCAAGCAGCTGATGGACCGCGTGATCCACGCCTACGGCATGGAGCAGGGGCTGAACTACACGCTGTTCCGCCCCTTCAACTGGATCGGCGCGGGGCTGGACTCGATCTTCGAATCGAAGGAAGGCTCGTCGCGCGTGGTGACGCAGTTCCTCGGCCACATCGTGCGCGGCGAACCGATCAAGCTGGTCGACGGCGGCGCGCAGCAGCGGGCCTTCGCCGACATCGCCGACGGCATCAGCGCGCTGATGCGCATCATCGAGAATCCCGGCGGCGTGGCCAGCGGCAAGATCTACAACATCGGCAACCCGGGCAATATCCACTCGGTGCGCGAACTGGCCGAGATGATGCTGAAGATGGCCGCCGACTACCCGGAGTACGCGCAGGAAGCGCGCCATACGCAGATCGTCGAGACCTCGTCGGGCGACTTCTACGGCAAGGGCTACCAGGACGTGCAGCACCGCGTGCCGAAGATCGACAACACCATCGAAGAGCTGGGCTGGCGCCCGGAGATCAGCATGGAAGCGGCGCTGCGGCGCATCTTCGAGGCGTACCGGGGCCATGTCGGCGATGCCCGCATCCTGGTCAACCAGGCCTGAGGACTTGCGGCGAAGCCAGGCAGCAAGACGGCGGCGCCAGGCGCCGCCCTCTTGCATCGGGCAGGCTTAGCCCACCGAGACCTCGATCCGGCGCGGCCGCGCTTCATCGCGGCGCGGGATGGTCAGTTTCAGCACGCCATCCTGCAGGTTGGCCTCGATCCCGGATGCGTCCAGGTCAGGACTGAGTGTAAACGTGCGCGCGTAGCGCGGCTGCCGCACCTCGGCATGCTGCACGCGCAGGCCCGCCGGCATCGGCAGCACCGCCTCGCCTTCGATGCGCAGGCTGCCGTCGTGGACGTTGACCTCGAGCTTTTCGCGCGGCACCCCCGGCAAGTCCGCCCACAGCGTGACGCCGGCGGCGGTCTCGAAGATGTCCACCGCGGGAATCAGCGTCATGGCCGGCGCGTCCTCGCGGCGCTGCGCCACGGCGCTGCCCTGCCCGCCCGCATTGTCCTGGTCGCGCTGAACCACTTGATTCAATTCGGTCATGGCAATCTCCTCACATTAGCTGACGGCGATGGCACGCGGGCGCGACGCCTCGCGCTTGCCGACGCTGATCGACAGGCAACCATTGGCGTAGCGCGCCTGCACCTTGTCGGGATCGGCCGCTTGCGGCAACTCGATCACACGGCGGAAGCTGCCCGCAAAGCGCTCCTGCGCATAGGGGCGCGCTTCGGCGTCGCCCTCCGGTTGCACCGCGGCGCGCTCGCCGCTGATGGTCAGCAGGCCCTTGTCGACCGATACCTCGAACTGTTCCGCCTTCAGGCCCGGGGCAAACACCACGATCTCGATGGAGTCGTCGGTGGTGCCGATATTGAGCGGCGGAAACGCACCGTAACGCCCGGAGCGCAGGCTGGACGGAAAGCCGCCGAACAGGCTTGCCATCTGCCGTTGCATCCGGTCGAATTCACTGAACAGGTCAGTCCCGAAAATGAAGTCACTCATGGTTGGATCCTCCTTCTGTGCAGCGGGGAGGCGCACGGACGCCTGGGTTCCCGGCCAGCGGCGGCGCCGGCTGGCGGGAAGCCACAGCGCGTTGCTGCAGCGGCTGGGCAATCCCAACTTAGTGATCGGCCCGGAGGATTTCAAGAGGGTGATTGCGACGCCGGGACTACCCGCGGAAACCTCGCGAGACCGTTGTGCCAGCGCCCCACGAAGCACGCCTCAGGCACCGGCGCGATCGAAGCCGGCCTTGCGCGCCAGCACGATGGCCTGCCCGCGGTTTTCCACCTCCAGCTTGGCGAAGATGCTGGTGATATGGTTGCGCACGGTCTTCTCGCACAGGTCAAGGTGTGCCGCGATCTGCGCGTTGTCGCGCCCCTGCGCGATCAGCTCGACGATATCGCGCTCGCGGCGCGTGAGCGCGGTGAACGCGGGGGAGCGCCCCGGCTGCGCCGACGGTAGGAACGCGCGCACCTCTTCGAGCCAACGGCGCCACGCGGGCTCGGTCTCCAGCAACAGGTGATTGCCGCTTTCGAGCGGCACGAAGCGCGCTCCGGGAATCTCGCTGGCGATCAGGCGGCCTTCATCGAACGGCACGCGCGCATCGCGCACCGCATGCAGCACCAGGGTCGGGCACGATACGCGCGGCAGCAGCGCCACCACATCGATCTCGTTGAATACGCGCATGAAGCGCGCCGCATTCAGCGGCGAGGTCGACACCCGCTCCAGTTCGTTGAACCAGGCATGCTGCTCGGCGGTGCCGCCCGGGATGAACTGGGTGGTGAAAAACTGCCGGAAGGCGGGGTTCTCCTGGCCCCAGCCCAGCTCGGCCAGCTTGTTCATCAACTCGGCTTCCTCCAGCAGGCGCTGGCTCAGGTGGTCGCGCTTCAGGCGCCCGCGTGCGTAGCCGCCGTGGAGCACGAGGTGGCTGACCCGCTGCGGATGCGCGACCGCGTAGGCCACTGCGATCGATGCGCCCTGCGAGATACCCAGCAGCGGGAAATGGTCCACGCCGGTGGCGTCGACGATGGTTTCGAGATCGCGCAGCCAGGCGTCGAAGGACAGCTCCCCGATCTCGCGGTCGGACAGCCCGCAGCCACGCTCGTCATAGCGGATCAGCGTGTGCGTGTCGGACAGCGCCGTGATCATGTGGCTCCACACCGGGCTGCCGACGTCGAATTCCAGGTGGCTCATCCAGTTGGCCGCCTTGACCAGCGGCGCACCGCTGCCGGTGATGGCATAGGCCAGCCGCACGCCATCACGGCTGGTGCACAGGCGGATCTGCTGCTTGAACATCGGCATGTCGGGGCCGCGCGGGCTGCAACTGCCGGCCGGCAGCCGCGGGCCGCGGCTGCCATGCGGGCGCGCCGCGTGACTTCCCTAGCTTAGGCAAAGGTTGGGCGGCGCAAAAGCGCCGCCGTGGGGTCAGGACAGGCATTCGCCGCTGCCGCGCGCATCGCTGCGCGCGCCGTCGGCATAGGGGTCGCGCGCCCCGGTGCGCGCGCCCTCGGTGAAGACATCGAAGCGGCCCATGCGCGCGCCGTCCGTATAGGGGTCCGGCTTGCGCATCCCGTCCTGGCTCGCGTCAAAGCCGCGGACCCGGCACACGGAAAGGTTGCCGCGCGCCATCACCGGCAGCAGCGCGCTCTGCGCGGCCGGGCTGCGCCCGCCCTCGGTGAAAGCGTCGCGTCCGGCGGCGTGGTACGGCACGGCGGCGGCCAGGGCTTCGCCATAGGCGCCGGCGTGGGCCGCGTGGCTGAAGCCAGCGGCGAGTGCGGCAGCGGCAACGAGGGTCTGGGCAAGATTCCTATGCATTGCATTCTCCAACTGCGGTAGCCGACAGCAGGTCTGCCTCGGCAATACCGTGATTCGGGCGATCGACGACCAAACCGTGCGGCTGCACGGGATCGCCCGTGCCGTGCAAGCCATTGCCTGGCGCCGGCTGGCTGCCCTCCCATCAGGGCAGCAGCGTGGCGTCGGACTCCGGGGATCCGGGGGTGTGCTGGGGCAGTCTGGATGCCGCCACGCCGATGAGGGAACTGCCGCAAGGCGCGGGGCGAAGACAAGCTGAGGGACGCATTGTCGGATGCGGGCGGGCTGGCCGCATGAGGCCACGGTCCCGGTTGGGGCCGCCAGCGGGCCGCTTTCCGGGACCTGTGCCCTGCCGCCGGGCATCACGGCGCAAAGAAAAGCCCCCGGGGCGCCTGGCGGCGCAGGCCCGGGGGCTGGCGGAGCGGGCGGCGGGCGTAGCCCGCGCGCGCTCAGATCTCGACCTTGGTGCCCAGTTCGACGACCCGGTTGGCCGGGATCTGGAAGAAGTCCGACGGCTTGGCGCCGTTCTGGTGCATCCACGCGAACAGGCTTTCGCGCCACATCGGCATGCCCGGCAGCTTGGACGGGATCACCGATTCGCGGGCGATGAAGAAGGAGGTCTCCATCAGTTCGAAATGCATGCCCAGCTTGCGATCGGCCAGGTCCAGCACCTTCTGCACGTCCGGCGTTTCCTTGAAGCCGTACTCGGACTTCAGGATAAACACGCCGCCGCCCAGGTCCTTGCAGCTCAGGCGCTGGTCGTCGTCCACGTAGGGGACGTCGCGCGTGATGAAGTTCAGGAACACCACGCGCTCATGCAGCACGCGGTTGTGCTTCAGGTTGTGCAGCAGCGATACCGGCACCGAATCCGTATTGCCGGTCAGGAACACCGCGGTACCCTCGACCCGGTGCGGCGGGTGTGCCAGCAGGCCGGCGATGAACGGCTCGAGCGGGATGCCGTCTTCCAGGCTGCGCGCGCGCAGCAGTTTGCGGCCGCTGTACCAGGTCATCAGCAGGAAGAATGCGGTCGCGCCCAGCAGCAGCGGGAACCAGCCGCCTTCGGCGACCTTGAGCAGGTTCGCCGCGAAGAACGACAAGTCCACCACGAGGAAGGCCGTGCCCAGCACCGCCACCAGGGCCGGGTTCCATTTCCAGACATTGCGCATGCACACCGTCGCCAGGATGGTGGTGATCACCATGGTGGTGGTGACCGCGATGCCATAGGCCGCCGCCAGGTTCTCGGATTTCTTGAACGAGATCACCACGCCGAATACCAGCAGCAGCAACAGCCAGTTGACCACCGGCAGGTAGATCTGGCCGATCTCCGCCGCCGAGGTATAGCGCACCCGCATGCGCGGCAGGAACCCCAGCTGGATGGCCTGGCTGGTCAGCGAGTACGCGCCCGAGATGACCGCCTGCGAGGCAATCACGGTGGCGCAGGTGGCCAGCAGCACCATCGGGATCTGCAGCAACTCCGGCACCATCAGGTAGAACGGGTTCTCGGCACCGGCCGGATTGTTCAGCAGCATCGCGCCCTGGCCGAAGTAGTTCAGCATCAGGCACGGCATCACCAGGACGAACCAGCCGATACGGATCGGGCGCGCGCCGAAGTGGCCCATGTCGACGTACAGGGCCTCGGCGCCGGTCAGCACCAGGAACACCGAGCCGAGCACGATGAACGCCTGCAGCGCGTGCTCCATCAGGAAGCTGATGCCGTAGTAGGGGTTCACCGCCTTCAGGATCTCGGGCGCCTGCACCAGGTTGTAGATGCCCAGTGCGCCCAGCGCCACGAACCAGACCGTCATGACCGGCCCGAACAGCTTGCCCACCGCTGCGGTGCCGTGGCGCTGGATCAGAAACAGCGCCGCCAGGATCACCAGCGTGATCGGTATCACGAATTGCGACAACTGCGGCGCGGCGATCTCCAGGCCCTCCACCGCCGACAGCACCGAGATCGCCGGGGTGATCACCGCATCGCCGTAGAACATGCAGGAACCGAAGATGCCGAGCATCATCAGCACCTTGGCCTTGGCCGAGCGCTGCGCCACGGACCGCAGCACCAGCGCCATCAGCGCCAGCACCCCGCCTTCGCCGTCGTTGTCGGCGCGCATCACGAACATCACGTACTTGATCGAGACCACGATGATCATGGCCCAGAACAGCATCGAGATGACGCCCAGCACGGCGTCCGGGCTGAAGGCAATGCCGTGCTCCTTGCTGAAGCATTCCTTGAGGGCGTAGAGCGGGCTGGTGCCGATGTCGCCGAAGACGACGCCTACCGCGCCGAGCACCAGGGCGCGCGTGCTGGGGCTCTCGACAAAATAGTGGCTGGTTGTGGACTGGGTCATGAAATTGGGTCTGCTCGAGCGAAGCGCCGGCAGGTTTGTTGGCTCTGCCGCGGTCCGGTCCGATACAGCGCAACAGGTTGCTGCGCCCGGGGCCGGTGCTGGTTGCGGCTCTTATTGCATTGCACAAACGCGCGCAATTCTAGTTGAACTGTCGACTATCGACCACTGCGGCAAAAAGGGATGCCGCTTTCGTGACTTCGCAAGAATGGGTGGGAAGTGGCGGATGGTCAAGCCCCGGCAGAGCAAAACACCGGCAACTTGCGCCCGCAAGTACCGTTGCGGCGGGGCGACATTAGTGATGTTTCGGCCACTTAAATACGGTTCAGACCCCCAGGTAGCGGTCCAGGGCCTCCGGCTTGCCGGCCAGGTCAGAAGCGGGGCCGGACAGCACCACCCGCCCTTTCTCCAGCACCACGGCGCGGTCGGCGTGGGCCAGCACCGAGCGGAAATTGCGGTCGACCACCACCGAGGCAATGCCGGTCCCGCGCACGGTGGCGATCACCGCCCAGATCTCGCGCACGATGCGTGGCGCCAGCCCTTCGGTGGCCTCGTCCAGCACCAGGCAGTCCGGATTGGTCATCAGCGCGCGGCCGATCGACAGCATCTGCTGCTCGCCGCCAGACAACTGCTGGCCGCCATGGGACAAGCGTTCCTTTAGGCGCGGGAACAGATCGAGCACGCGCGCCTCGTCCCAGTCGCTGCGGCCATTGCAGCCCTTGCGTGCGGCCATCAGCAGGTTTTCGCGCACCGACAGGCTGGGGAAGATGCCGCGGCCCTCGGGCACGTAGGCCACGCCCAGCCGCGCCACCTCGAACGGCTGTGCGCGCGAGACGTCGCGGCCGGCCACGCGGATCCGGCCCTGGCGCTGGCGCACGTGGCCCAGCAGCGTGCGCAACAGCGTGCTCTTGCCCATGCCGTTGCGCCCCAGCAGCCCGACCGTCTCGCCCGCGCCGACGGTGAAATCGATGTCGCGCAGCACGTGGCTCGAGCCATACCAGGCGTTGATGCCGACAGCCTCGATCATCGGCGTGGCCGGGGCCACCGCGGGGTTCGGCGGGTTCATGCGGCCTCGTCCTCTTCCTCGCCCAGGTAGGCGACCTGGACTTCATGGTTGGTGCGGATCGCCTGCGGGCTGCCGGTGGCGATCACGGCGCCGTTGACCATCACGGTGATGCGGTCGGCGACCGAGAACACCGCGTCCATGTCATGCTCCACCAGCAGGATGGCGTGGCCTTCGCGCAGCCCGCGCAGCAGCGCCAGCATCCGTGCCGATTCTTCCGCGCCCATGCCCGCCAGCGGCTCGTCCAGCAGCAGTGCGACCGGCTGCGTGGCCAGGCACATCGCCACCTCCAGCTGGCGCTTCTGCCCGTGCGCGAGCTCGCTGGCGCGCCGCTCCGCCAGGTGTTCCAGTCCGGCCCGTTCCATGGCCTCGTCGGCCAGCGTTGCGCTGGTGCGGCAGCCCTGGGCGCTTTCCCACAGGCGCCAGGCGCGCTGCGCGCGCGACTGCGCCGCCAGCCGGCAGTTCTCGCGCACTGTCAGCGGCAGGAAAATGTTGTTGCGCTGGTAGCTGCGCCCTACCCCATGGCGCGCCAGCCGCGGCTGCGACCAGCCGGTCACGTCCTCGCCCTTCAGGCGCAGCCGGCCGGAGGATGGCGGCAATTCGCCCGACAGCATATTGATCAGGGTCGACTTGCCCGCGCCGTTGGTGCCGATCACGGCGTGGATCTCATGCAGCGCCAGCGTCAGGTCGACACCCGCCACGGCGGTCAGCCCGCCGAAGCGCCGGGTCAGTTGCTGCGCCTCGAGGATGGGGGTGGCAGGCGTGTTCATGCGGCCTCCGTATGGCTGCGGCGTTCCGGGTTGCCCGCCGCTTCGTCCGTGCCGGGGCCGGCGTCGCCATTGCGGCGCCGCCGCCCGTGCCGCAGCACCGACGGCAGGCTGACCAGCCCGCGCGGCAGCAGCGCCACCGCGACAATGATGAAGCCGCCCATCAGCAGCTGCCAGTGCTTGGTCAGCGTGCTGAACCATTCGGCCAGCAGCACGAACGAAAACGCGCCCAGCACCGCGCCGGCCAGGCTGCCGACACCGCCCAGGATCACCATCAGCATGGCGTTGCCCGACTGGTGCCACGACGCGATCTCCGGATTGACGAAGCCGAACTGGATCGCATAGAGAAACCCGGCCAGCCCCGCCAGCAGTCCGCCCGCGACAAAGGCGCCCAGCTGGTAGCGGTAGGTGGCATAGCCGGCCGCGCGCATGCGCTGCTCGTTGTGGCGGATGCCGACCAGCGCGTGGCCGAAGCGCGAGCGCAGCACCAGCATCAGCACCGCCACGGTCGCCACCAGGCCCAGCCACACCAGCCAGTAGAAGTGCATGGGGTCGTTCACCGTCAGCAGGTGCTCGCCGGGCACGGGGAATTCCGGGCGGAAGTAGATATAGGTGCCGTCGCTGCCGCCCGCGACCTTGGTGTCATGGAACACGAAATACACCATCTGCGCGAACGCCAGCGTGACCATGATGAAATACACGCCGCGCGTGCGCAGCACCAGCGCGCCCACCACCAGCGCCAGCGCGGCCGATGCCGCCAGCGCGCCGGCCAGCAGGACCCAGCCGTTGCCAGGGCCGCTCTGCGGCGCGAGCATGGCGGTGGCGTAGGCGGCCATGGCGAAGTAAGCGGCATGGCCCAGGCTGACCAGCCCGGTGTAGCCGATCAGCAGCTGCAGCGACAGCGCGAAGATCGCCATGATCATCACCTTGCTGACCAGCTCGATATAGAACTTATGGCTGTCCGCGGTCAGCAGCAGCGGCAGCCCGGCCAGCACCGCAAAAGCCACCACCCAGCCCAGCGCGGTGGCGAGCGTGGCGTTGCGCGCAGCGTGCCGGCGCGCCGGCATTGTCGTCGGATTCATGTCATCCCGCCTTGAACAGCCCCTGCGGCTTCCACAGCAGGATCACCGCCATCAGCAGGTAGATCAGCACGCCGGCTGCCTCCTGCCAGAACACCTTGCCGAAGGTATCGACAAAACCCAGCAACAGCGACGCCACCAGCGCGCCCTTGACCGAACCGATGCCGCCGATCACGACCACCACGAAGCAGACGATCAGCACCTGCGCGCCCATGCCCGGATAGACCGACGACACCGGCGCGGCGATCATGCCGGCCAGCACCGCCAGCGCCACGCCGAGCGCAAACACAAAGCGGTACAGCACGGTGATATTGATGCCCAGCGACTGCACCATCTCGCGGTTGGTGGCGCCGGCGCGGATCATCATGCCCAGCCGGGTGCGGCGAATCACGTAATACATTGCCACCGCTACCGCCAGGCAGATGGCGGAGATGAACAGGCGGTACACCGGGTAGGTCATGTCGTTGCCGATCGGCAGCGCGCCGTCGAGCAGCGCCGGCACCTGCACGCCGTGCACGTCATCGCCGACCAGGATGCTGCGCAGTTCCTCGAACACCAGGATCAGGCCGTAGGTCATCAGCACCTGCTGCAGGTGGTCGCGCTCATACAGGTAGCTGAAGAACGCCCACTCCAGCACATAGCCGAACGCCACCGCCAGCACGATGCCCAGCGGAATGGCGATGAACAGGTTGCCGGTCAGGCCGGCCAGCGTGAAGGCCAGGTAGGCGCCCAGCATGTAGAAGCTGCCGTGGGCCAGGTTGATCACGCCCATGATGCCGAAGATCAGCGTGAGGCCGCTGGCGACCAGGAACAGCAGCAGGCCGTACTGGACGCTGTTCAGGCACTGGATGAGGAAGGAGACGATGTCCATGCGGGCACTTCTGCAGACTACGACAGGATGACGGTTTTGGGTGCGCCAAGGCCGCCGGAACTTGCCTTAGCAAGGTGTTCTCCCTTTCCCCGCATGGGGAGAGGGTCGGGGTGAGGGGTGGTTTAGCAAGGCGTCACACCAAACGGGGCCAATGGCTTTGCAACACCGACCTCAGCCATTGACCCGCGTGCCCTCACCCCCTGCCCCTCTCCCGCAAGCGGGAGAGGGGAGCCAACCCGCGGGTATTGAAACCTTTACAGCCTGCACCCGCGCGCCGGGTCAGCCAGCGCCTTCACCGCCACCGCGCTGACCTTGTTCTCGCGCCCGTCCACCTTGCGCAGGTAGAAATCCTGCACCGGGTTGTGCGCCTTGGACAGCGTGAATGCCCCGCGCGGGCTGTCGATCCTGGCGCCGCCCATGGCCTTGTAGAGGTCGGCCTTGCGCGTCATGTCGCCCTTCACCGCGGCTGCGCCGGCGGCAAGCAGCTGGGCGGCATCGTAGCCCTGCACCGCGTACACGTCGGGCTGCAGCTTGTAGGCCTTGGCGTAGTCCAGGCGGAAGTTCTTGTCGCGCGGGTTGGTCAGGCCGTCGGCATAATGCAGCGTGGTTTCCAGCCCCTGCGCGGCGTTGCCTTGTGCCTCGAGCGTGCCGTCGGTCAGGAAGCCGGATCCATACAGCGGGATCTTGTCCTTCAGCCCTGCCGCGGCCCAGTCCTTGACGAACTTGACCGCACCGCCGCCGGCAAAGAACACGAACACGGCATCGGGCTTGAGCGACGCCACTTCGGTGATCAGCGCCTGGAACTCGACATTGGGAAACGGCAGGCTCAGCTCTTTCACCACCTTGCCGCCCTTGGCCTCGAACGCTTCCTTGAAGCCCTTGACCGACTGCTCGCCGGCAGCGTATTTCCAGGTCAGCGTCACCACCTTCTTCAGGCCGCGCTCGCCCAGCACCTGCCCCATCGCATAGCCCGGCTGCCAGTTCGAGAACGAGGTGCGGAAGATGTTGGGCCCGCACAGCGGCCCGGTGGCCTCGTCGACGCCGGCATTGGGAATGATCAGCAGCGTGTTGTTTTCCTTGGCCACCTTGACGATGCCCATCTGCACGCCTGAATGCACCGTGCCGACCACCACGTCGACCTGGTCGCGCTTGACCAGCTTGGTGGCATTCTCCGGCGCCTTGGCCGGATCGGACTCATCGTCGACCTTGAAGTATTCGATCTCGCGCCCGCCCAGCCTGCCGCCCTGCTGCTGCACGTACATGCGGAAGCCATTCTCGATGGCGTTGCCCAGCGCGGCATAGGTGCCGGTGTACGGCAGCATGAAGCCGACCTTGATCTTGCCGCCGGCGGGCGCGCCGGCTGCGGGCGCCGCGGGCTGCGCGGCAGCGCCGGCCATGGCAAAGACGGTGGCGACGGCAAGGCAGGCAGGCGCAAGCCTGCGCGAGGGGAAGCGACGCATGGTGTCTCCTGGTGGTCAAGCCGGTTGGCTCGCTGGACCGTTGCCGGTCACCCCTGCCCTTGCCACGGACCGCCGGCGCATCCGGCACCGGGAACCCCTGCGCAATCGGCGGGAAGCCGAATTATTTTAGGTTTGAAGTATATGCGTTTATATGCCGAACCGCGGCCAGCGTCAACGGCTCTTTTTGATCGCGGTGGGGCGAATGTCCGCATCGCGCGAGTTTAAGCAAGGTGGTCTGGGGGGCATATCGATGGATACCCTCGATCTGCGCCATGGTGCCGTACTCGTCGTCCTCGCCCTGCACCGCCAGCACCGGGCACTGCAGCGCTGGCAGCAGCGGCCGCAGGTCCCAGCGGCGGAACTCCGGATCGAGCCAGATATCGTTCCAGCCCCAGAAGGCGGAATCGACATCCGCATGATGGCGCGCCAGCCGCTCGCGCAGGTCGGTCTCCAGGTAGGCCTGGCGCGTCGCCGCGATGCTGCGCACCGACAGGTCTTCGACCACGATATGCGGTGCCAGCACGGTGATGCCGGCCACCGCGCGCGGAAAGCTGGCGGCATGGATCAGCGCGATCGAAGCGCCATCGCTGTGGCCGAGCAGCCATGGCGTGCCGCGCGCGCGGCCGGGTCCGATCTCGAGCGCATCGAACAGCGCGGGCAGCGCCTCGCGCGCCTGCCGGTGCATGAAATCGGGGCGCCACTTCTCGTCGTGCGGCCGCGGCGTGGAGCGCCCATAGCCGTAACGGGAAAACACCAGCCCGCGGTAATCGCCGGCCTCGCAAAAAGCCTGCGGAAAGTCCCGCCACATGCTGACCGAACCCAGGCCCTCGTGCAGGAACACCACCAGCGGGCGCTGCGCGCGCTCAGCGCGCAGCCACTGGTACTCGATCTGGATATGGCGGTTGTCGAACGGTATCTCGACCAGGCTGCTGGGCATGGATAACTTGTCTGCTTGCATCGGTTCAGGGGAATTGCGCTTCAGGCGCGCGCGGCCTGCTCGCGCTGGCGCAGCCGGAAGCGCTGGATCTTGCCGGTGGCGGTCTTGGGCAACTCGGGCACGCATTCGATCTGGCGCGGATACTTGTACGGCGCCAGGCGCGACTTGATGAAAGCCTGCAGTTCTGCCGCCATGCCCTCGTGCCATTGCTGGCCGGGGCGCAGCACCACGAACGCCTTCGGCTTGACCAGTTCATCGGCATCGGTCACGCCGATCACCGCGGCTTCGAGCACGGCCGGGTGCTGTGCCAACGCGGCCTCGACCTCGAACGGCGAGACGTAGATGCCACCCACCTTCAGCATGTCATCGCTGCGGCCGGCGTAGGTGTAGTACCCGTCCGCATCGCGCAGGTACTTGTCGCCGCTGCGCGTCCACGCGCCGACAAAGGTCTCGCGGCTCTTGTCGCGGTTGCACCAGTACATCAGCGCGGCGCTGGGGCCCTTGATGTAAAGGTCGCCGATCTCGCCCTCCGCGCACGGCTCGCCTTGCTCGTCGAGCAGCTTGAGCTCATAGCCGGGGACCGGCACGCCGGTGGTGCCGTATCGCACCGCACCGGGCCGGTTCGACAGGAAGATATGCAGCATCTCGGTGGAGCCGATGCCGTCGAGGATGTCGCAGCCGAAATGCGCGCGGAAGCGTTCGCCGATATCGCGCGGCAGCGCCTCGCCGGCGGAGGTGCACACGCGCAGCGCCACCTCGGCGCGCGGCGGCAGGTCGGGCGCGGCCAGCATGCCGGCGAACAGCGTCGGCACGCCGCAGAACACCGTCGGCTTGCGCTCGCGCAGGCGCCTGAACACGGCGGCGGGCGTGGGCCGCTCGGCCATCAGCACGGTGGTGGCACCGACCGACATCGGGAAGGTCAGCGCATTGCCCAGCCCATAGGCGAAGAACAGCTTGGCGGCGGAGAACACTACGTCGTCCTCGCGGATGCCCAGCACTTGCCGCGCATAGAGGTCGGCGGTATGGAACAGGTTGGCATGGGTATGCACGGTCCCCTTGGGCCGGCCGGTGGAGCCGGACGAGTACAGCCAGAACGCCATGTCGTCGGGCCCTGTGCTGGCCGCGGGCACAGGCGTGCGCGTGCGCGCCAACATCGCGCCGACGCTGCACGACGGCGCGGCGTCCGCGTGCGGGGCCGCCTGGATCACGGTCGGGGACAGTCCGCTCTGGTCGATCGCGGCCCTCATCACCGGCAGCAGCGGCTCCGACACCACCACCGCGCGGGCGCCGCTGTGGCCCAGCATGTAGGCGTAGTCGTCAGCGGTCAGCAAGGTATTGACCGCCACCGGCACCACCCCCGCGAGCAGGCAGCCGAGGAACACGACCGGAAAATCGATGGTATCGAGCGCGCACACCAGCACCCGCTCTTCCTGGCGAAAACCTGCCGCCCGCAGTGCGCCGGCAAAGCGGCGGGCACGGTCGTCGAGCTCGGCGTAGGTCAGCGCAGCGGTGTCGTCGAGATAAGCGGTCTTGCCGCCACGGCCCGCCGCGAGATTGCGCGACAACAGGTCGTCGGCGGCGTTATAGCGTGACGGCAGCGCCGCAATGGCACTGGGGGTGCCGGCGGCGGGGTTCGGGGGCGTCATGTCTGCACTCCTTGGTGTCGCGCGCCGCGGCCCGCCGCTGGCCGGCAGGCACGCGCCGGCGCCAGGCCAGTCGCTGTTCTCGGTGCCGGCCGGGTTGCAGCCGGGATCCGCTTGTTGATGCATTTTATTTCACATCAACTATTATGCAACCAAGGGAATGCACTATAGGACAGGGTTGCCGGGGGGAGCCGCCTTCGGCACCACTTGGCCCACCGCGCTGACCGTATAATGCGCCCTTGTTTTTTGGCCGCACCAACCGACCGACACCATGCGCCGCGATTCCGCCCCGCTGCCTGCCACCAGCGCCGACGAGGCCGACACGCCTCCCGCGGCCGCTGCCAACGCTGAACGCGACCCCTACCTGACCCAGCTGGGCGAACGCATCCGTTCGCTGCGCGCCTCGCGCGGCATGTCGCGCAAGGACCTGGCGCGCGGCGCAGCGGTCTCCGAACGCTATCTTGCCAACCTCGAAACCGGCACCGGCAACGCCTCGGTGCTGCTGCTGCGGCAGGTGGCGCGCGCGCTGGACGTGCCGCTGCCGGTGGTGCTGGCCGAAGTGGACAGCCTCAACGGCCAGCAGGCGTCCGAGTTCGCGCAGATGGTGCAATGGCTGGCGCAGCTGCCGGCGGGGGACATGGCGCGCGTGCGCGAAGCCTGCCGCCATGCGCTGGCGCCGGCGGAATCCGGCGATGCGCGCCACCGCCGCATCGCGCTGATCGGCCTGCGCGGCGCCGGCAAATCGACGCTCGGACGCGCGCTCGCGGCCGTGCGCGACGTACCCTTCGTCGAACTGAATGCCGTGATCGAGCAGGAAGCGGGCGCCAGCCTGTCCGAGATCCACTCGCTGTACGGGCAGGCCGCCTATCGCCGCTATGAAATGCGCGCGCTGGAGCGGACCCTGCGCGAACATGACCGCGTGGTGCTGGCCACCCCTGGCAGCCTGGTATCGGAACCGGCCACCTTCAACCTGCTGCTGGCCCAGTGCTACACCATCTGGGTGCGCACCTCGCCGGAAGAACACATGGCGCGCGTGGTGGCCCAGGGCGACATGCGGCCGATGGAAGGCAACCGCGAGGCCATGGCCGACCTGCGCCGCATCCTGCAGGCGCGCGCGCCGCTGTATGACCGCGCCGACCTGTCGATCGACACCAGCGGCCAGGACGCCGCCACCTCGCTGCAGCAACTGCGCGCCCAGCTGCAGGCCGCCGGCGCCTGATGCCGCCCGCGCGGGCGGCCACGCCTGCCGGCCCGCTGACAAAGACGTTGCACCCGCCGTCTCCATGCACTATATTTCATCAAAAGCCGCAAGGCACTATAGTGCACTCAGGAGACAGCCATGTCCACGCCGGCAATCGCCCCGCAACGCCCCGGCCAGGCAGACGCCCCCGCGCCTGTCACGTTCGAGCGCCATCCGGACCAGTACCGCCACTGGAAGCTGAGTTTCAACGGCCCCGTCGCCACGCTGGCGATGGATGTCGATGAAGAAGGCGGCCTGCGCCCGGGCTATGCGCTGAAGCTCAATTCCTACGACCTCGGCGTCGACATCGAACTGCACGACGCGCTGCAGCGGATCCGCTTCGAGCACCCCGAGGTCCGCACCGTGGTGCTGACCAGCGCGCGCGAGCGCATCTTCTGCTCGGGCGCCAATATCTTCATGCTGGGGCAGTCCTCACATGCGTGGAAGGTCAACTTCTGCAAGTTCACCAACGAGACCCGCAATGCCATCGAGGACGCCAGCCGGCACTCGGGGCTGAAGTTCATCGCCGCCTGCAACGGCACCACCGCCGGCGGCGGCTATGAACTGGCGCTGGCGTGCGACGAGATCGTGCTGGTCGACGACCGCTCCTCCGCCGTAAGCCTGCCCGAGGTGCCGCTGCTGGGTGTGCTGCCGGGCACCGGCGGCCTCACGCGCGTGACCGACAAGCGCCATGTGCGCCGCGACCACGCCGATATCTTCTGCACCACCACCGAAGGCGTGCGCGGCCAGCGCGCCAAAGACTGGAAGCTGGTCGACGAGGTGGTCAAGCCGGCGCGCTTCGCCGAATACATCGCCGAGCGCGCCGCGGCGCTGGCGGCAGGCAGCGACCGCCCCCAGGGCCACCACGGCATCACGCTGACGCCGCTGTCGCGCGCCGTGGAGCCGGACGGCTATCGCTACGAGACCGTACGCGTGCATATCGATGCCGCCGCGCGCAAGGCCACGCTGACCGTGTTCGGGCCGGACAAGCACCAGCCCGCCGATCTTGCCGGCGTGGTCGCGGCGGGCGCGCAATGGTGGCCGCTGAAGATGGCGCGCGAACTCGACGACGCCATCCTGGCGCTGCGCACCAACCATCTCGACATCGGCATCTGGGTGCTGAAGACCGATGGCGACCCGGCCGCGGTGCTGGCGGCCGATGCCCTGCTGGACGCGCACGCCGGCCACTGGTTCGTGCGCGAGACCGTGGGCATGCTGCGCCGCACGCTGTCACGGTTGGACGTGTCTTCGCGCAGCCTGATCGCACTGATCGAGCCCGATTCCTGCTTTGCCGGCACGCTGCTGGAACTGGCGCTGGCCGCCGACCGCAGCTATATGCTGCACCTGCCCGACGCGCCCGACGACGCGCCGCGCGTGTTCGTTTCGGCGCTAAACTTCGGCCACTACCCGATGCCCAATGGGCAAACCCGGCTGAGCGCACGCTTCTACGGCGACGAAGCCGCGCTGGGCGCCGTGCGCGACCACATCGGCGCGCCACTGGACGCGCTCAGCGCCGACTCGCTCGGCCTGATCACCGCGGCCCCGGACGATATCGACTGGGAAGACGAGATCCGCATCGCGCTGGAAGAACGCGCCAGCCTGTCGCCCGATGCGCTGACCGGCATGGAAGCCAACCTGCGCTTCGGCGGCGCCGAGACCATGGAAACGCGCATCTTCGGCCGCCTGACCGCGTGGCAGAACTGGATCTTCCAGCGCCCCAACGCCGTCGGCGAGCACGGCGCGCTGAAGGTCTTCGGCAGCGGCAACAAGGCCCGCTTCGACTGGGACCGCGTCTAGACGCCCGGCCAGACCATACAGGAGACAGCCCGTGAGCATCGACTACAGCCAGAAGATCCCGAACAACGTCAACCTGTCCGACGACCGCGCGCTGCAGCGCGCGCTGGAACACTGGCAACCGGCGTTCCTCGACTGGTGGCGCGACATGGGGCCCGATGGCTCGCATAACTTCGATGTATACCTGCGCACCGCGGTGTCGGTCGATCCGTCGGGCTGGGCGCATTTCGACCATGTCAAGATGCCGGATTATCGCTGGGGCATCTTCCTGCAGCCGGCCGACCCCGAGCGCCGCATCCACTTCGGCGAGCACAAGGGCGAACCTGCCTGGCAGGAAGTACCGGGCGAGCACCGCGCCAACCTGCGCCGCATCATCGTGACGCAGGGCGATACCGAGCCGGCCTCGGTCGAGCAGCAGCGCCACCTCGGGCTGACCGCCCCAAGCCTGTACGACCTGCGCAACCTGTTCCAGGTCAACGTGGAAGAAGGCCGCCACCTGTGGGCCATGGTGTACCTGCTGCACCGCTATTTCGGCCGCGATGGCCGCGAGGAAGCCGAGGCGCTGCTGGAGCGCCGCTCGGGCGACCAGGACAACCCGCGCATCCTCGGCGCCTTCAACGAACGCACGCCGGACTGGCTGGCGTTCTTCATGTTCACCTACTTCACCGACCGCGACGGCAAGTTCCAGCTGTGCGCGCTGGCCGAGTCGGGCTTCGATCCGCTGGCGCGCACCACGCGCTTCATGCTGACCGAGGAAGCGCATCACATGTTCGTCGGCGAGTCGGGCGTATCGCGCGTGATCCAGCGCACTTGCGAGGTGATGCGCGAGCGCGGCATCGAAGACCCGGCCGAGGTGCGCGCCGCCGGCGTGATCGACCTGCCCACCATCCAGCGCTACCTGAACTTCCACTACAGCGTCACCATCGACCTGTTTGGCGCCGACCAGTCGTCGAACGCGGCCACCTTCTACAGCGCGGGCCTGAAGGGCCGCTTCGAGGAAGGCAAGCGCGCCGACGACCATGTGCTCAAGGGCGAGGTCTACCGCGTGCTGGAAGTGCGCGACGGCCATCTGGGCGAGCGCGAGGTGCCGATGCTCAACGCGCTCAATGAAGTGCTGCGCGACGACTACATCAAGGACAGCATGGGCGGCGTTGCGCGCTGGAACAAGGTCATCGAAAAGGCCGGCATCGCGTTCCGGCTGACCGTGCCGCACAAGGCCTTCAACCGCAAGATCGGCACGCTGGCCAATGTCCATGTCTCGCCCGCGGGCCAGCTGATATCGGCAGCCGAATGGCAGGCCAACCAACGCGACTGGCTGGCGACCGACGAAGACCGCGCCTTCGTCGCCTCGCTGATGGGCCGCGTCACCGAACCCGGCAAGTACGCCAACTGGATCGCCCCGCCGGCGGTGGGCATCAACCGCCAGCCGATGGATTTCGAGTACGTGCGCTTCAACTGAACCTGAACCTGAACCGAACCAGATTGCCATGGGCGCCCCCGACATCATCAAGCAGCACCTGATCGATCCGGAAATCTGCATTCGCTGCAATACCTGCGAAGACACCTGCCCGATCGACGCCATCACCCATGACGACCGCAACTACGTGGTCCGCGCCGACGTGTGCAACGGCTGCAATGCCTGCCTGTCGCCGTGTCCCACCGGCGCCATCGACAACTGGCGCACCATGCTGCGCGGCCAGGCCTACCCGATCGAGGCGCAGCTGCTGTGGGACGAACTGCCGGCCGAGGTGCCGTTGCCGGACCTGGACGCCCCCGATGAATCCGCGCCAGCCTCCGCCGGCAGCGCCCCCGCCGCCGGGGACAACGACGCCGCGATCCAGTCCGTGGAAACCAGCCGCCATACGTCACCGCGCGCGCCGTGGTCGGCCGCCCATCCCTATGTGAACCTGCATGGCGTGCGCGCGCCCGTGACGGCCACCGTGGCGGGGAACTACCGGCTCACCGCCGCGGATGCTTCCAGCGACATCCACCATATCGTGCTGGATCTCGGCACCCACTTCTTCCCGATCCTGGAAGGCCAGTCGATCGGCATCGTCCCGCCGGGCACGGATGCAGCGGGCAAGCCGCACTACATCCGCATGTATTCGGTGGCCAGCCCGCGCGACGGCGAGCGCCCGGGCTATAACAACCTCGCGCTGACGGTCAAGCGGGTCGAACAGGATCACGGCGGCAAGCCGGTGCGGGGCGTCGCTTCTAACTACCTGTGCGACCTGGCCAAGGGCGACACGGTGCAGGTGGTCGGCCCGTTCGGGTCGACCTTCCTGATGCCGAACCACGCCGAGGCCAGCGTGATGATGATCTGCACCGGCACGGGTTCGGCGCCGATGCGCGCCATGACCGAGCGCATGCGCCGCAACCTGGCGCACTTCAGCGGGCGCCGGCTGCTGTTCTTCGGCGCGCGCAATGCGGCTGAGCTGCCTTATTTCGGTCCGCTGCTGAAGCTGCCGCGGGATTTCCTGGATATCCACTTTGCCTTCTCGCGGGACCCGGGCACGCCGCGCCGCTATGTCCAGGACGCGATCCGCGCAGCCGCGGGCAGCGTCGCCGCGCTGCTGGGCGACGCCAACGGCCATGTCTATATCTGCGGGCTGAAAGGGATGGAGGAAGGCGTGCTGGCCGCATTTGAAACGGTCTGCGCCAGCGCCGGTCTTAACTGGAAGGCGCTGGAAACCACCATGAAGGCCGAAGGACGGCTGCATATCGAAACCTATTAGCCGCGTCCCGCGAAACTGGCGCGTGCCGCGTCATCGGCTAAATCTTTGGGCAGCTCCTTCCCTTCTGAAATTCATCGCCTATAATCTTTCTGAAGAAACAGGAGCATAGGCGATGCAATCGAGGCGGATTCCGGAAACCGATCCCGCCGGCGGCCCCGACCCCGGCACCACGCTGACCAAGGCGGTCATGCGCGCCGCCGGCTTCCTGGGCATCAGCCAGGCCATGGTGGCAAGCGTGCTGGGCATCAGCACGGCCTCGGTCTCGCGCATGGCGTCGGGCGGCTATGTGCTCGACGCACATCGCAAGGAGTGGGAGTTCGGCGTCTTGTTCGTGCGCCTGTTCCGCTCGCTCGACGCCATCCTGGGCCACGGCGACCAGGCCAGGCTATGGCTGACCCACGACAACCTCGCGCTCGGCGGCAAGCCGCTTGAGCTGATCCGCACAACCGAAGGCCTGGTCCGTGTCGTTCACTATCTGGACGCCACCCGCGGTCGCATCTGAGCGCCGGCAGTTCGCGCTCACGCTGTGGCGGGCGGTGGAAGCCCAGCATGTGGTCTCGACCATGCCGCTGGTCGACAGCCTTGAGGAGCAGGCGGTACTGGAAGCCGTGCTGGACGCAGGCAAGCCCGCCGTGCCCGTCGAGGCACGCCATCTGCACTACCTGCTGTTCACCCCGTTCCGCTACCCGCCCTCGCCCTGGGGCTCGCGCTTCCGCGCCAGCCAGGACCCGGGCGTGTTCTATGGTGCCAACGAGATCCGCACCGCCTGTGCCGAGCTCGGCTACTGGCGCTGGCGCTTCCTTAACGACAGCCCGGCCCTGCCCCGCATCGACGCACGCGCCCAGACGCTGTTCGAAGTGCGTGTCGAGACCTCTGGCGTGGCGCTGGACCAGCCGCCGTTCGACCGGGACCGCGCCGCCTGGACCGACCCCGATCACCACGAGCCCTGCCAGGCCTTCGGCCGCATCGCGCGCGAAGCTGGCCTCGGCATGATCCGCTACACCTCGGTGCGCGATCCGCAGCACGGGCCCTGCGGGGCGGTGCTGACGCCGCGCGCGTTCTCGCACCCGACCCCGCTTGCCACCACCACTTGGATGCTGACCGTGCGCCGCGACCGCGTCATCTGGCAACGCGACGACCTGCAGCAGCGCGACAGCTTCGAATTCGAGGCGGCGCTGTGGCAGCGCACAAGCGATACCCCCGAAACCATCTGAACCTCCACCCCACCGCGACGATCTAATCGTTATGGCACGCGGCAATACGCATCACTGTCAGGTTTTGTTAAACAGGTGTTGCATTGCGCAAGTGGATGCCATATAATCTTTTCTTCGACGGACGCGGGGTGGAGCAGTTGGCAGCTCGTCGGGCTCATAACCCGAAGGTCGCAGGTTCAAGTCCTGCCCCCGCAACCAACCGCACAGATGACTGTGTGTGACGCCGTCAAAGCAGACAAACCCGCCATCGGCGGGTTTTTTGTTTTATGCCGCCTTGCTTTTTGCCGCCCCTGCGTCGCGGCACCGCCCGCTGCGGCATTCAGCCCATGGTGCACCACCACTCCAACGGCCGGCCGGTGCGCTGCGCGAGGGTGATACACTTTCGCCATTCTCCCGGACGCCCCTCATGAAATTCTGCTCGAACTGTGGTCATGCGGTCGTGTTGCGCGTGCCTGACGGCGACAACCGCCCGCGCAGTATTTGCGACAACTGCGGCACCATCCACTACGTCAATCCCCGCAACGTTGTCGGCGCGATCCCGGTCTGGGAAGACAAGATCCTGCTGTGCAAGCGCGCGATCGAGCCCCGCTACGGCTTCTGGACCCTGCCCGCAGGCTTCATGGAAATCGGCGAGACCACCGCCCAGGCGGCTTCGCGCGAAACGCTGGAAGAAGCCGGCGCGCGCGTGCAGGTCGGCGAACTGTTCTCGATCCTGAACGTGCCGCATGTGCACCAGGTGCACTTGTTCTACCTCGCCACGCTGGACGACCTCGACATTGCGCCCGGCGAGGAAAGCCTGGAAGTCAAGCTGGTGGAAGAAGCCGATGTGCCCTGGGATGAACTGGCCTTCCCCACCGTGATCCATACCCTGCGCTGCTTCTTTGCCGACCGCGCCGCCGGCCGGCTGCAGGATGGCAGCTTCCGGCTGCACAGCCTGGACATCGACAAGCCCATGCGCCCGCTGACCAGCCGGGCCACGGTCACCCCCTGAGCGGCGGGCCTGCCGCGCACCGCCCTCCGGCGCAGCCCGCATGATTGCCTGGCTGGACCCGCAAGATCCGTTTCCCCCGGTCGAGCACGCGCTCGGGCCTGATTCCGAGGCCCCCGGGCTGCTTGCCGCCAGCCGCGAGCTGTCGCCGCAGCGGCTGCTGCTGGCGTATCGCCAGGGCATCTTCCCGTGGTATTCGAGCGGCCAGCCGGTGCTGTGGTGGAGCACCGATCCGCGCATGGTGCTTCCGCCGCCGGCGCTGCGCGTCTCGGCCAACCTGCGCAAGACGCTGCGGCGCGTGCTGCGCGATGCCGACTGGGAAATCCGCGTCGACTACGATTTCCGGGCCGTGATGCGCGCCTGTGCCACCACGCCGCGCGAGGGCCAGGACGGCACCTGGATCACCGATGCCATCATTGCCGCGTACGGCACGCTGCACCGCAACGGCCTGGCCCACTCGGTCGAAAGCTGGTACCGCGGCGAGCGCGTCGGCGGCCTGTATGGCGTGGCGCTGGGGCGGATGTTCTTTGGCGAATCGATGTTTGCGCACCGCACCGACGCGTCCAAGATCGCGCTGGCGGCGCTGTGCGCGTTCCTCGGCAACCACGGCGTGGCGATGATAGACTGCCAGCAGGAAACCGACCACCTGGCCTCGCTGGGTGCGCGCCCCATCCCCCGCGCCGAATTCGTGGCCCATGTGCGCGCGGCAACGGCACAGCCGGCGATCAGTCCGTGGCGGTTCGACAAATCGGTGCTGGAGCGCTGGGCCGGGACCCCAGCCGCGCCGGCAGGCTGAATCCCGGCACGGGGTGCCCACGCTGACGCTTTGCAAAGCCCCCTCCCGTGCCACCGCGCCGTCCCGCCGGAGCCCCCTGAGTCATGAGCAAGCTGAAGGAACTACCGCTGTCCGCGCTGCAGTTCTATGCCACGGCGCCCTACGCTTGCAGCTATCTCGACGGCCGCATGGCGCGCTCCCAGGTGGCCACGCCGGCGCACCTGATCAACGCCGATGTCTATTCGCGGCTGGTGCGCGCGGGCTTCCGCCGCAGCGGCATCTTCACCTACCGCCCCTATTGCGACGATTGCCACGCCTGCACGCCGTGCCGCGTGCTGGTCGACCAGTTCGTGCCGGACCGCTCGCAGCGCCGCGCGTGGAACCGCCACCAGCACCTGCAGGCGCTGGTGGCGCCGCTGACCTATGTCGAAGAGCACTATTCCCTGTACCTGCTGTACCAGTCGATGCGCCACGCCGGCGGCGGCATGGACCAGGACAGCCGCGACCAGTATGAGCAGTTCCTGCTGCAGAGCCGCGTCAACTCGCGCCTGGTGGAATTCCGCGATCCGCCCGGCTCGGCCGAGGCCGGGCGCTTGCGCATGGTCAGCATGATCGACGTGCTCGACGACGGGCTGTCGTCGGTCTACACCTTCTACGACCCGCTCGAGCACAACGCCAGCTACGGCACCTACAACATCCTGTGGCAAATCCGCCAGACCCATGCGCTGGGCCTGCCGCACCTCTACCTGGGCTACTGGATCGCCGACAGCCGCAAGATGGCGTACAAGGCGCGCTTCCGGCCGCTGCAGGTACTGACCGGCAACCACTGGCACGCATTCGAAGACCTGGCCGCGGAAGCGGCGGACGACGCCACGCCGGCGCCGCCGGCCACGCCAGCGTAGCCTGCCAGGCCACGGGCGGGCGCCTCCGCCCTGGCAAGCCGGCCAGCCGCTACAATGCCGCCCTGGTCCCGACTTCCGCGCCGCCCCGCCGGCCGCCTTCCCACGTGCTCAACGCGCTCTACCCCCTGTTTCGCCCCGCCCTGTTCTCGATGGATGCCGAGGACGCCCACCATTTCACGCTGAACAACCTGCTGCGCGCCCACCGCATGGGACTGGGCGGCTGCATCGGCAACCGCATCGCCGAGGATCCGCGCACGGTCATGGGGGTGCGCTTTCCCAACCCGGTCGGCCTGGCCGCGGGGCTGGACAAGGACGGCGCCTATATCGACGGCCTGGCCGCGCTGGGCTTCGGCTTTATCGAGGTGGGCACGGTCACGCCGCGCGCGCAGCCGGGCAACCCGCGCCCGCGCATGTTCCGGCTGCCGCAGGCGGACGCGCTGATCAACCGCATGGGCTTCAACAACGGCGGCGTCGATGCCTTTGTCGCCAATGTGCAGGCGTCGCGCTGGAAGGCCGAGGGCGGCGTGCTCGGGCTGAACATCGGCAAGAACGCCGATACCCCGATCGAGCGCGCCAACGATGACTACCGGTACTGCCTGGAGCGGGTCTATCCGCACGCCAGCTACGTGACGGTGAATATCTCGTCGCCCAACACCAAGAATCTGCGCCAGCTGCAAGGCGCGAGCGAGCTCGACAGCCTGCTGTCGTCGCTGAAGGACGCGCAGCAGCGCCTGGCCGACCAGCACAAGCGCTACGTGCCGCTGGCGCTGAAGATCGCGCCGGACCTCGACGCCGACCAGATCGGCAATATCGGCGACGCGCTGGTGCGCCACAAGATCGACGGCGTGATCGCCACCAACACCACCATCTCGCGCGAGGCGGTCAAGGGCCTGCCGCATGCCGAGGAAGCCGGCGGCCTGTCTGGGCGCCCGGTGTTTGAAGCCTCGACCCGCGTGGTGCGCGCGCTGCATGGCGTGGTCGGCGACGCGGTGCCGATCATCGGCGTGGGCGGCATCTTCGGCGGTGCCGACGCGCGTGCCAAGACCGACGCCGGGGCCAAGCTGGTGCAGGTCTACAGCGGCCTGATCTATCGCGGCCCGGCGCTGGTGCGCGAGTGCGCCGCGGCGCTGCGCGGCTGAGCCCGCCGGGTCGCCACAGGGCCTGGCTCCCGCCAGGCGACGCCCCGCCCGCAAGCCGGCCGGCTTGAGGAAAACCTCGACGCCCCGGGAACGCGCAATTGCATGAAGATGCGGCCACCGCAATCGGGGTATTCCACAAGCAAATCCCGCATCCCGCGCAATAAAATGCGCCCCGATGGCGGATAGCGGCCGTCTGACAGCATCGGATGCCCCACTTCCGCATGATGACTGTCCATTTCGTGCGCGGGAAGTGGTATCCTCGCAGGCTTATCGCTGTCGCATCCGACGCGTCCGCGCCCGCTCCCTCCCGCCGCAGGAAGCCGCCGCGCCCGCCCGGACCGGCACTGTGCGCCAGCCGGCGCGCGCGCCAGGACGGCGGACCGAACCATCCGCGGCCGTATCCAATCCAGAACCGAGTTTCGGGGGAGCACAAATAATGAAGTCCATCAAGGGTCTCGCAGCAACCAAGTCCATCCTGGGCGGCGCCGTGGCGCTGGCATTGCTGTACGGCGGCGCCGTGCAGGCCCAGACCGTCAAGGTGCTGTCGATCGTCGACCATCCCGCGCTGGACGCCATCCGTGACGGCGTGCGCGCCGAACTGAAGGCGGCCGGCTTTGACGCCGACAAGAGCCTGAAGTGGGAATACCAGAGCGCGCAGGGCAACACCGGCACCGCGGCGCAGATCGCCCGCAAGTTCGTCGGCGACAACCCCAACGCCATCGTCGCCATCGCCACGCCGTCGGCGCAGGCCGTGGTCGCCGCCACCAAGACCGTGCCGGTGGTGTACTCCGGCGTGACCGATCCGGTTGCCGCGCAGCTGGTCAAGAGCTGGTCGGCGTCGGGCACCAACGTGACCGGCGTGTCGGACAAGCTGCCGCTGGACAAGCAGGTCGCGCTGATCAAGCGCGTGGTGCCCAAGGCCAAGACCGTGGGCATGGTCTACAACCCGGGCGAGGCCAACTCGGTGGTGGTGGTCAAGGAACTGACCGCGCTGCTGGCCAAGGAAGGCCTGACGCTCAAGGAAGCCGCCGCGCCGCGCACCGTGGACATCGGCCCGGCCGCCAAGAGCCTGGTCGGCAAGGTCGACGTGATCTATACCAACACCGACAACAACGTGGTGTCGGCGTACGAGGCCCTGGTCAAGGTCGCCAACGAATCGAAGATCCCGCTGGTCGCGGCCGACACCGACAGCGTCAAGCGCGGCGCCGTCGCGGCACTGGGCGTCAACTACGGCGATCTGGGCCACCAGACCGGCAAGGTGGTGGTGCGCATCCTGAAGGGCGAGAAGCCGGGCGCGATCGCCTCGCAGACCAGCGACAACCTGGAACTGTTCGTCAACACCGGCGCGGCCGCCAAGCAAGGCGTCACGCTGTCGCCGGAGCTGGTTAAGGAAGCCAAGACCGTCATCAAGTAAGCCCAGACCAGCACTGCCCCCTGCCGTCGCGAGACGGCGGGTGTCCGATCGGGCCTATCCGGCCCGACGGGACAGAACAGGGCGAGGCGGCCGGCAGCCCCACACGGGCGTGCCGGCCCACCCGCCCCGAAGGCGGCGCCAAGGCAGCCGCCAGCCCCTGCAACAGGATTCCCCCATGTCCCTCTTTTCTCTTCTGGGCGCCCTGGAGATCGGCCTGATCTTCAGCCTGGTGGCGCTCGGGGTGCTGATCTCCTTCCGCATCCTCAACTTTCCCGACCTGACCGTTGATGGCAGCTTTCCGCTGGGCGGCGCCGTCGCCGCGACGCTGATCGCCGCCGGCCAGGACCCGTTCGTGGCCACTGCCGTGGCGATCGCAGCCGGCGCGCTGGCGGGCTTCATCACCGGCTGGCTCAATGTGCGCCTGAAGATCATGGATCTGCTCGCCAGTATCCTGATGATGATTGCGCTGTACTCGATCAACCTGCGCATCATGGGCCGGCCCAACGTGCCGCTGATCACCGAGCCCACGCTGTTCACCGTGCTGCAGCCGGAATGGCTGCCCGACTACGTGCTGCGCCCGCTGGTGCTGTTCGTGGTGGTGGTGGTCGCCAAGGTGGGACTGGACTGGTTCTTCAGCTCACAGCTGGGCCTGGCGATGCGCGCCACCGGCGCCAACCCGCGCATGGCCCGCTCGCAAGGCATCCCCACCGGCCGCGCCACGCTGGCCGGCATGGCGCTGTCCAATGCACTGGTGGCACTGGCCGGCGCGCTGTTCGCGCAGACCCAGGGCGGCGCCGATATCTCGATGGGCATCGGCACCATCGTGATCGGGCTGGCCGCGGTGATCATCGGCGAAACCATCCTGCCGGCACGCCGGCTGATTTGGACCACGCTGGCCGTGGTGCTGGGCGCCATCCTGTACCGCTTCTTTATCGCACTGGCGCTGAACAGCGACTTCATCGGCCTCAAGGCGCAGGACCTGAATCTGGTCACCGCCGCGCTGGTGACGATCGCGCTGGTGCTGCCGGCGACGCGCAAGAAGCTGTTCGCCCGCAAGAACGGAGGTGCCTGAGATGCTGCGCGCACAAGACCTGAAGCTCACCTTCAACCCGGGCACCCCGATCGAGACCCGCGCGCTGCGCGGCCTCAGCCTGGACATCCCGAGCGGCCAGTTCGTCGCCGTGATCGGCTCCAACGGCGCCGGCAAGTCGACCTTCCTGAATGCGATCAGCGGCGACCAGATGGTCGACGCGGGACGCATCACCATCGATGACACCGACGTCACGCGCCAGCCGGCCTGGGACCGCGCCCACCTGGTGGCACGCGTGTTCCAGGACCCCATGGCCGGCACCTGCGAAGCGCTGACGATCGAGGAAAACATGGCCCTGGCGATGGCCCGCGGCAGCCGCCGCGGCTTCCGTCCGGCGCTGAACCGCGCATCGCGTGAGCTGTTCCGCGAGAAGCTGCGCCTGCTCAACCTGGGCCTGGAAAACCGCCTGACCGACCGCATCGGCCTGCTCTCCGGCGGCCAGCGCCAGGCCGTGAGCCTGCTGATGGCCTCGCTGCAGCCGTCGCGCATCCTGCTGCTGGACGAGCACACCGCCGCGCTGGATCCGAAGACCGCCGCGTTCGTGCTGGAACTGACCGCGCGCATCGTCGAGGAAAGCAAGCTGACCACGATGATGGTGACGCACAGCATGCGTCAGGCGCTCGACTACGGCCAGCGCACGGTGATGCTGCACCAGGGGCAGGTGGTGCTGGATGTCTCGGGCGACCAGCGCAAGGGCCTGGACGTGCCGGACTTGCTCAAGATGTTCGAGCAGACGCGGCATGAGCAGCTGGATGATGATGCGTTGTTGCTGGGCTGAGATCCGTGGCGTAAAAAAATGGGGAGCTTCGGCTCCCCGTTTTTTTTGCTCATTGGCGCTTGAGCGCGCCCTGTGTTTGCAAGCGACTAGTCGATCGTGATGCGCCGCTGCTTGATCACTCCCGCCCACCGCACACTCTCCTTCTGGATGGCCGCGGACAGCTGCTGCGGCGAGCCACCCGCCGCATCCATTCCCAGCGTCGCCAGCTTCTCCTTCAGCGCGGCATCGGCCAGCACCGCGGCGGCATGCTGGCTGAGCTTGCGCACGATCTCCGGCGGCGTCCCTGCCGGCGCCATCAACGCATACCACGAAACCGCCTCGAACTTCGGGAAGCCCTGCTCTGCAATCGTCGGCACCTCGGGCAGCACCGTCGAGCGTTTGGCGCTGGCCACGCCGAGGGCACGCAGCTTGCCTGCCCGGATATAGGGCAGCGCCGCCGACAGTTGCGCGAACATCATCGTCACTTGCCCGCCGACCACATCGGTCATGGCCGGGCTCACGCCCTTGTACGGCACGTGGTTCAGCCTGACGTTGGCATCGAGCTGCAGCAGTTCGCCAGCCAGGTGCGCCTGGCTGCCGGCGCCGGGTGAGGCGAAGCTCAGCTCGCCGGGCTTCTGCGCGGCCAGCTTGAGCAGTTCCGCCAGCGACCGCGCCGGCGTGGCCGCATTGACCACCAGCACGTTTTCAGCGGTGGCAAGCATCGCCACCGGCGCCAGGTCAGACTGCTTGTAGGGCAGGTTCGGCATCAGCGTCGGATTTACCGCGATATTGCCGACCGGCACCAGCGCAATGGTGTAGCCGTCCGACGCTGCCTTGGCCACCATGTCGACACCGATGGTGCCGGCGGCGCCGGCCTTGTTCTCGACCAGCACGCTCTGGCCGGTGGCCCTGGCGATGCCCTCCCCGACCGCACGCGCCAGCACGTCGGCCGGGCCGCCGGCGGCAAACGGCACGATCAGGTGTACCGGCTTGGCGGGATAGGCTGGCGGCTGGGCATGTGCCGAGGGCGCATGGAGCCATGTCGCGCAAGCTGCCGCACAGGCGAACAGGCAATGCACGGCAAGGCGCCGGATATCAGGATTCACGACAGGCTTTACAGCGGCAGTTGCAGCGGATTTCATGACGGTTTCCCCAATTTGGCAGTTGTCAGGCTATGGCTCCTCCACCGCGCCGGCAGTCTTGTGAGCGCCGATGTGCGGTCAGACGCGTTGCCTATCCCGTGCCCCGCTCAGCGGCGGCGGGACCGGTCAGCGCAAAGCTCGCGCGATCCGCTTCATGCGCCATCGCGGGCAGGCAGGCATAGTCGGCCGGCTGCACCGCGACGAAGCGCGCCAGCTCCAACGCGGCCAGCAGCGCGGTGCCAGCCGCATCCTGATGCATGCCCTGCAATGCCGCACGCACGCGCATGCACTGCTGCCGATCGGCACCCGCCGATGCGACCAGCACTGGAATCGGTGCGGGCGGTGTCAGCGCCAGCGTCTTCAGTTGCGCGACCAGCACAGGGTCATAGCGGCGCAGCAGGTCCATCACATAGCTGTCGACCACACCGACTTCCGCCTCGCCTGCGAGCACGGCGCCAATCACCGCGCGCGGCGTCGGCGTGGGCGCGGCGGTGGGCCGGTACAGCGCCTGCGTACCGGCCGGCGCAAGCCGCATCAGATAGTGGCGCGGCGCGTTGTAGCCGGAGTTGGACTCCGGCAGCATGCATGCCAGCCGGTTGCCGAAGGTCTGTGCCAGCGTCTGCACGGTGGCTTCGGCGCGCACGATGAACTCGGAAAAGTAGATCGGCCGCCCGCCGTAGCGCGGCAGCGCCGGCACCGGTGCGGCCAGCAACTGCGGCGTCACGGTGGCGCTGGCGTACGGGTAGCCGCACATGAACACGCAGCCAAGATCGGGCCGCTCCCATAGTTCGCGCACCGGCGCCGGGGCCGCATGCTCGACGTACGGCAGCACCACGCCCGCACGCCCGGACACGTGCGCCAGCAATGCCCGCCATGCCTGCTCGGCTGGCGCGGTCACCGCGTACATGCGGGCATTGGCAATCATGCGTACACCAGCCTTTGGCCCAGCCCGCGCGCTTCGGCCTTCTTCAGGATGGCGTGGCCCAGCGCGATATCGCTCAGCGACAGGCCGCGATGCCAGAACAGGTTGGTTTCGTCGTCGCGCTGGCGGCCCGGCTTGCGTCCCGCGACAATCTCGCCCAGCTCGCCGTACAGCGTCCGTTCCGACAGCTTGCCCGCTTCCACGTGCGCGCGCAGCGAACCGAACACGCCGCCCTTGCACTGGCCCCAGTCATCCACCACCATCCGCGTCATGATGTCGGTCAGCGACAGCTCGACCGCGCTCATGGTGCCGTACGGCACGACAAAGGCACCCGGCTTGATCCATTCGGTCTTCAGCATAGGCGTCGGGCGCTCCAGGCGCGAAGCCTCGACCACGATGTCGGCGCCGCGCACACACGATTCCCAGTCTTCGGTGACGACTATCTTCTTGCCCAGGTCGCGCTCGAGCCGCGCCGCGAACGCATTGCGGCTTTCCGGGCGCCGCGAATGCACGCGGATTTCGTCGAAGTCATAGAGGCTGTCCAGCAGGCGCACGTTCCAGTATGAAGTGCCGCGCGCGCCGATATGGCCCAGCACCTTGCTGTTGCGGCGTGCCAGGTGCTTGGCTCCGAGCGCGGTCAGGGCACCGGTGCGCGCATCGGTGATGAAGGTGGCATCGATCACCGCCACCGGAACGCCGGTGCGTGGATCGAACAGGTTCAGCATCGCCATTTCCGATGGCAGTCCCAGCTTGTAGTTGTCGACGAAGTCCCCCACGATCTTCACGCCCGCCAGTCCCAGCGGCGCGACGTAGCCGCGCAGCACGTTGAAGTGGCCGTTGAAGGCGGGATCGGGCATCAGGTGCACGCGCGGTTCGATCACGGTCTGGCCATTCCCCTGCGCGACCAGCGCTTGCTCGACCGCGTCGAGAATTTCGGCGTCGGTCATTTCGAGCCGCGCAATGTCCTTGCCGTTCAGGTAGGTGAGGTGGATGTCGCTCATGGGGTCTCCTTATCTCCAGGTCGTTGTGTGCCGATGGAGACCAGTGTAGGTTTGGCATCATTGACTGTCATATGCTTATATGTCCGCCAGCCTTAACATCAGGTTAATGCCATGAAACTGAACCTGCGCCAGATCGAAGTGTTCCGCGCGGTGATGCTGACCGGCTCGATCAGCGGTGCGTCAAAGCTGCTCTATGTGTCGCAGCCGGCAATCAGCAGGTTGATGTCGCACACCGAGCAACGCCTTGGCCTCGAGCTGTTCCGGCGCGCCAAGGGACGGCTTTACCCCACGCCGGAAGCGCGGCGCCTGCTGGCGGAAGTGAATGTGGTGTACGAGGGCATCGAGCGCGTCAACGAGATCGCCGAAGACCTGGCGGCCAACCGTACCGGCAGCCTGCGCATCACTTGCAGCCCCAATCTGGGGCAGACCGTGCTGCCGCGCGCGATTGCCAGTTTTCGGGCGGCCCATCCCGCGGTGCGCGTGGTGGTGCGCACGCAGATCCCTGGCAACATGTTGCGTGCGCTGCTGTCGGGCCAGGTCGACCTGGCGGTATCCAACATGCCGCTGACGCACCCGAACCTGGAGGCGCGGCTGCTGGTAAAGAACGAGATCGTCGCGCTGGTGCCGGTGGAGCATCGGCTCGCCGCGCGCAAGTGGGTGCGCCCCGCCGATCTGATCGGCGAGGATTTGATCGGCTATGGGCCCGACGTGCCATTCGCGCTGCTGGTGCACGAGATGTTCGGCAACGATGGCGACCAGCCCGATATGCGGGTGCAGGTCGAGCAGGCGCATGTGGCGCGCGCGCTGGCGCAGGCGGGCGCCGGAATCGCGCTGGTCGATGCGATGACGGTATTCGGCGCGAACTGGCCCAACATCGTGGCCGTGCCGATACGCACCAAGGTCAATGCCTCGGTGCAGATCTTCCATGTGCAGACCGAGCCGCTGTCGCGGCTGTCGCTCGAGTTCGCCGATACCCTGACGGCGATGATGAGGCGGTAGCGGCGCGCGGGCCGCGCCGCACTGTCAGGCCGTGGCGGCCTTGTCGAGCCAGCGGCTCAACTGATCGGTCACCGCGGTACTCGAGAACGAGCAACTGTCCTGCGCGAACACCGCCGACATCTCGAGCCGGCGCAGCAGTTCTTCCATCGCCTGGCCATAGACCGGCGGCAGCGTCAGTGCGCTGCCGGCATCGCGCCATTCGCGCACGAGGTCCTGCACGGGCCTGGCGCCCGCCAGGTGCTGGTCCAATGCGGCGCGCATGCGCGCCAGGACCTGGTGATTGGCTGCGCTCATGAACGCGCCCTCCTTTCCTTGTAAAGTTCGCGGAAGGTCCGGCCCGACGGCGCCGGCATGTCGCGTGTTTCGGTCCAGCCCTTGCCCGCCATCGGCAGGCTGGCAATCAGCTTGTTGCTGCCGCCCATGCGGCCCAGCAGCCAGGCGCCGATGCGCGTGGCAAAGGCATACAGTTCCGGGCGTTTGGCGACGTAGCCCCACGCCTGCAGCGCGAAGCGCTCCTGCCACGGGCGCAGCCCACGCTCCATCTGCTTCTCGCGCAGCTTGCGCAGCAGGTCCGACAACGGGATTGATGCGGGGCACACGCGGTCGCACTCGCCGCACATGGTCGCTGCCTGCGGCAGGTCCACCGCATTGGCCAGGCCGACGTAGCTGGGCGTCAGCACGCTGCCCATCGGGCCTGGATAGACCCAGCCGTACGCATGGCCGCCGATCTTCTGGTAGACCGGGCAGTGGTTCATGCAGGCGCCGCAGCGGATGCAGCGCAGCATCTCCTGGAAGTCGCCGCCGATCAGGCCGCTGCGGCCACCGTCGACCAGCACGAAATACATGTGCTCGGGACCGTCGCGCTCGCCTTCGGCACGCGGCCCCGTCAGCAGCGAAAAGTAGTTCGAGATCGCCTGGCCGGTGGCCGAGCGCGGCAGCAGGCGCATCACCGTAGCCAGGTCTTCCAGCGTCGGCAGCACCTTCTCGATGCCGGTCACGGCGACGTGCACGCGCGGCATCACCGTGCACATGCCTTCATTGCCCTCGTTGGTCACCACCGCCACCGAACCGGTCTCGGCAATGATGAAGTTGCCGCCGGTGACGCCCATGTCGGCGCTGAGGAATTCGGGGCGCAGCACTTCGCGGGCCTCGCGCGTCATCTCGGGGATCTCGGTCAGCCGCGGCTTGTGGTGGACCCTGGCGAACAGGTCGGCGATCTCGTCCTTGTCCTTGTGCACCACCGGCGCAATGATGTGCGACGGCGGCTCCGAGTCGTTGATCTGCAGGATGTACTCGCCCAGGTCGGTCTCGATGCTCTGCACGCCCATCTCGCCCAGCACCTGGTTCAGGCGCATTTCCTCGGTCACCATCGACTTGCTCTTGATGACCTTCTTGACGCCGTGCTTCTGCGCGATCTCGGCCACCAGCCGCGCGGCGTCGGCGGTGGTTTCGGCAAACAGCACGGTGGCGCCGCGCCGGGTCGCGTTCTCTTCAAACGTGGCCAGCCAGACGTCGAGGTTTTCCAGCGCGCGGTTGCGGCGCTCTTTCAGGGCCTCGCGCGTGGCGTCGAAATCGATATCGCGGATCGCGTCGGCGCGCGCCGTGACGAACTTGGTCGAGAGCTTTTTCAGGTTCTGCTGCAGGCGCTGGTCGGCCAGCTTCTGGCCGGCGCGCGCCTTGAATTCCATGCTGTGGACTTGCATCGTGGCGATTTCCTGGGTGTGTCTTCGAGTTCAGGCGTCGCCTGCAAGAACCTGCGCGATATGCAGCACGCGCGTGCGGCTGTCGCCGGTGCGGCGCAGGCGGCCTTCGATATTGAGCATGCAGCCCAGGTCGCCCAGTACCACGGCATCGGCGCCGCTGGCGTGGATGTTGGCGCATTTCTCGTCGACGATGGCCGTGGAAATATCGCCGTACTTGACCGAGAAGGTGCCGCCGAAACCGCAGCACGCCTCGCAATCCTTCATCTCTGTCAGCTGCACGCCCGGCAGGCGCGACAGCAGAGCGCGCGGCTGCTGCTTGACACCGAGCTCGCGCAGGCCGGAACAGGAATCGTGGTAGGTGACATGGCCCGAGAACGTCGACGGGAGCGTCTCGATCCGGGCCACGTTGGCCAGGAACTCCGTCAGTTCGAACACCCGTTCGCGCAGGCGTTCGTAGCGGCCGTTCAGTTCCGGATCGTCGCGCAGCAGGTCGGCGTAGTGGTGCCGGATCATGCCGCCGCAACTACCCGACGGCACCACGATGTAGTCGAACATCTCGAACTCGCGCAGGAATTTTTCGGCCAGGTCGCGCGACACCGCGCGTTCGCCCGAGTTGTAGGCGGGCTGGCCGCAGCAGGTCTGCGCCTCGGGCACCATGACCTCGCAGCCCGCGGCTTCGAGCAGCTTGAGCACCGAAAAACCGATCTCCGGACGCATCAGGTCCACCAGGCAGGTGTGGAACAGACCGACTCGCATTGTTGACTTCTCCCAGACCCTAAAAACCCCGCAATTATGCGCGCTTGGCGCCCGCGGGTGGCGCACAAAGCGTTCGTCGGCGCGGTTATTGGCGTGCCATGCACGGCACTCGGGGCAGTGACATCACCGCCGGTTCCTTACCGTAATGTCATTTCACCTATTGAAATTTTCACGATGCGAGATAGAATCAGGCAGACGCTTAAAAATGCCGCAAGGCAACATTTCTACTTTTCCCAACCATGTCCGACGCAGACAAGTCACCCGGCAAGACGTCCATCCAGGTCATCGAGCGCATGATGACCCTGCTGGACGCCCTTGCCCAGCATGCCGACCCGGTCAGCCTGAAAGAGCTGTCGCTGGCCACCGGGCTGCATCCTTCCACCGCGCACCGCATCCTCAACGACATGGTCGCCTGCCGCTTTGTCGACCGCTCCGATCCCGGCAGCTACCGGCTCGGCATGCGGCTGCTGGAGCTGGGCAACCTGGTCAAGGCGCGCCTGTCGGTGCGCGACGCGGCCCTGGCGCCGATGCGCGCGCTGCACCGCGTCACCGGCCAGACCGTCAACCTGTCGGTGCGCCAGGGCGACGAGATCGTCTATATCGAGCGGGCATACAGCGAGCGCTCGGGCATGCAGGTGGTGCGCGCCATCGGCGGCCGCGCCCCGCTGCACCTGACCTCGGTGGGCAAGCTGTTCCTGGCGGCCGACGAGTCAGCGCGCGTGCGCAACTACGCCACCCGCACCGGACTGGCCGGCCACACCCGCACCTCGATCACCGACCTGGCCAAGCTGGAACGCGAACTCAACTGGGTCCGCACCAATGGCTATGCCCGCGACAACGAAGAACTGGAACTGGGGGTGCGCTGCATCGCCGCCGGTATCTATGATGACTCGCGCCGGCTGGTGGCGGGCTTGTCGCTGTCGGCGCCGGCAGACCGGCTGCAGGACAGCTGGCTGCAGAACCTGAAGGACACGGCCCTGCAGATCTCGCGCGGCATGGGCTACGCGACCGAAGCCGCCGCCTGAAGTCCCCGGGTGCTTACCGCCAATGCGCGGGCTGCCGGCAAGGCAGTCCGCGCATTGTTGCTTTTGGGCCCGGCAGTTTCCTGGAGCGAGGGTTTACCCCTTGTTTTCAGATAACCAGCAAACCTTATAATCGGTGCCCATGCGAACCCGCACCGTCACCCTTACCGAGCAGGTCACGCGACAGCTGCGTGCCGAGATTGAAGGCGGCGCCTACCCCGTTGGCAGCCGCCTGCCGACCGGCCGGCAATTGGCCGAGCAATACGGCGTCAGTGCCGCCGTGATCCGCGAAGTTACCGAGCACCTGCGCTCGCAGGGCTTTGTCGAATCGCGCCAGGGGGTGGGCTGCACGGTGCGCTCGCGCACCGGCGCATCCGGCTTCCAGTTGCCGCGCGAGCCTGAGCTCGGCGCCGGCGAACTGGCCGACCTGTACGACCTGCGCATCGACCTGGAAGGCGCCGCCGCGGCGCTGGCCGCGGTGCGCCGCACCGATGACGACGTGGCCGCGCTGACGGCTCTGCTGCAGCGCCTGCAGACCCGTCTCTACGACCCGCAGCCAGCCGCCGATCTCGACGCGGCCTTCCATATCGGCATCGCCGCCGCCACGCACAATCCGTATTACCGCCAGCTGCTGCAATACCTGAACTTGCAGCTGCACCAGGCCGTGGCCACCGCGCGTGCCAATACGCTGCGCCAGCCCGGGCTGGCCGAGACGGTGCATGCGGAGCACGAGGCGATCGTCGCCGCCATCCGCCGCGGCGATGCCGGCGCGGCGCGTGCGGCGGCGGTGGCGCACCTGCAAAACGCCGCGCGCCGCCTCGGGCTTTCGCTACGCGCGCGCGCCGACGCAGCAACGGCGGCGAGCACTGTCAGCCCGGCCTCCTTTTCCTGAGACGACACCACCATCATGCCCAACGGATCCTTTGCCCAGCGGCTCACCGAAGCCCTCGGCCCCGACACCGCGCTGACCCACCCCGACGACATCGCGCCATGGCTGTCCGACTGGCGCGGCATCTACCACGGCCAGGCCCAGGCGGTACTGCGGCCCCGTACCGTCGACGAGGTGGCGCGCGCGCTGGCGCTGTGCCAGCAGGCCGCGGTGCCGGTGGTGCCGCGCGGCGGCAATACCGGCCTGTGCGGCGGTGCCACGCCTGACGCGCGCGCGCAAAACGTGGTGCTGAGCCTGGACCGCATGAACGCGGTGCGCTCGCTCGACACCATCGCCAATACCATGGTGGCCGAGGCGGGCTGCATCCTGGGCAACCTGCGCCGCGCCGCGCAGGACGCCAACCGCTTGCTGCCGCTGTCGCTGGCCGCCGAGGACTCGTGCCAGATCGGCGGCAACCTGGCCACCAATGCCGGCGGCGTCAATGTCGTGCGCTACGGCATGACGCGCGAACTGGTGCTGGGGGTCGAGGCCGTGCTGCCCAACGGCGAGGTCTTCCACGGACTGCGCACGCTGCGCAAGGACAATACCGGCTACGACCTGAAGCAGCTGCTGATCGGCTCCGAAGGCACGCTCGGCGTGATCACCGCGGCGGCGCTGCGCCTGTTCCCGCGCACCGATACGCGCAGCGTGGTGCTGGCGGCAGTGGCCTCGCCCGCGCAGTCGCTGGCGCTCTATGAACTGCTATTCGAGCAATGCGGCGCACGCCTGCAGGCCTTCGAATTCTTTACCGGCGATTGCCTGGACCTGGTGCTCACGCATGCGGAGGGCGTGCAGGAACCGTTCGCGCAACGCTACCCCGCCTACGTGCTGGTGGAGTTGGCCGACACCACCGACGAAGCGGCCCTGAACGCGCTGCTCGAACGCGTCATCGGCGAGGCGCTGGAGCGCGAACTATGCCTCGATGCGGCCGTATCGGCCTCGCTGGCGCAACTGCAGGCGCTGTGGAAGCTGCGTGAGGAAATCTCGGAGGCGCAGCGTGCGGACGGGCCGCACCTCAAGCACGACGTGTCGCTGCCGATCGAACAGATCCCGGCCTTCATGGATTCGATGGCGGCACGGCTGCGTGGGCTCGATGCCGCGATCCGCCCCTTTGTGTTCGGTCACTTTGGCGACGGCAACCTGCACTACAACCTGTCGCGTCCGGCCGGCGCGCCCAAGGACTGGGCCGCCACGCAGGGCGATGCGGTGACCGATGCGGTGCTGGACGAGGTGATGCGCTATGGCGGCAGCATCAGCGCCGAGCACGGCATCGGCCAGCTCAAGCGCCATGCATTCCTGGCGGTGAAAGATCCGCTGGAACTGCGGCTGATGCACGAGATCAAGGCGGTGTTCGATCCCGCCAGGATCATGAATCCTGGCAAGCTGCTCTGACCGCGGCGGCCACCACCAAAGCAAAACGCGCCGCAGGACGGCGCGTTTTTTCCGGTCAGGCGTTGCCCGTCAGATGCCGCGCGATTGCTGCGCGGCCAGTACCGCGTGGGCACTGCCCGGACCCTGCGTCAGGTTCGGCGAGGACGGGAAGCCGCGCTGCGGCGCCGCGGGCGACGGCGAATGCTCGAGCCATTCCTTGACCCGGTTGGCATCGGCAAAGCGCGACAGCTTGCCGGCCGAATCCAGGAACACCATCACCACGTTGCGTCCTTGCACCCGGGCCTGCATCACCAGGCACTGGCCGGCCTCGGAGATAAAGCCGGTCTTCTGCAGGCCGATTTCCCAGTTGCCGCCGCGCACCAGGCGGTTGGTGCTGACGTAGTGCTGGGTGCGGCCCAGCACATTGACTTCATGCTCGGTCTGGGTCGAGTACTCGCGGATGGTCGGGTTGCGGTAGGCGGCGTTGACCATGCGCACCAGGTCGGTCGCGCTCGACACATTGCTGCTCGACAGGCCACTGGAATCGACGAAATGGCTGTCGTTCATGCCGAGCTCGCGCGCCTTGCGGTTCATGGCCTGGACAAAGGCAGGCAGGCCGCCCGGGTAGTTGCGGCCCAGCGCCGACGCCGCGCGGTTCTCGGACGACATCAGCGCCAGCAGCAGCAGTTCCTGGCGCGTCAGCTGCGTGCCGAAGCGCAGGCGCGAGCTGCTGTGCTTTTCGGTGTCGCGGTCTTCCTCGGAGATGGTCAGCACCTCATCCATTGGCAGGCGCGAATCCATCACCACCAGCGCGGTCATCAGCTTGGTGATCGATGCAATCGGCAGCACGGCGCTGGCATTCTTCTGGAACAGCACCTCGTTGGAGTTCTGGTCCATCACCAGGGCCACGCTGGAACGCAAAGCCAGGGCGTCGTCGGTGTCGCGCAGGCCCATGGCTTCGCCCAGCGAAGGCTTCGACGGCGTAAACGCCGCCCGCACCGGTGCCGCGCGTTGCGCCACCACGACGTGGCGCTTGGCCCTCTTCAAAACCACCACCTTGCGCGCGGATCGCTCGTCGCTGTCGGCGACCTTGGCGTTGCGGGCGCTTTTGGCAACCGGCTTGGCAGCGCTCTTTTTCTCGGCTTTGGCCGGCTTCTTGGTTGTTTTTTGTGTGGAGGCGGCTTTGGTGGCCGCTTCGGCCACGGGCACCGCGACCATCGACACCGACACCAGCACCGCGGCGGCGACGGCGGACAGGGGTGTGGAGCCGAAGAATCTGGAGAAAATGGAATCAGACCGGAACATGATTCGTTCAGCGCATAGGAATGGCGCTAGTGTAGGAAAGAAAGAAATTGTTAGCAAGATTAAAGACTTACAGACGCTCCTTAAAGTTCGATTCCCATACATTTCCACATTGCAAAAAATGTACGGGATGCGTCACGTCCGCCATCGAACTTCGGCGCGCTTGACCCAAGCGCAGTCCGGCTCACCCTTGCTACCCCTTTGCAGCGACCAAGCCAATACGCACAGTCGCTTGTGATATCGGCATTCATCGTTACATGTTGAAACAAATTTCACTATGAGAGAAAACGCGCGAACCCGCTTACCGGTTCACGTTCCGTGGTGAGGCGGTTTGCGATGGCCTCCGGATCGGCAAAACCCAGCGACATGCCGCACACCACCATTTCTTCCGGTGGCAGCCGCAGGTGGCTGGCGATGATCTTGTGGAACTGGGTGAACGCCGCCTGCGGGCAGGTATCGAGCCCGCGCGCCCGGGCGGCGACCATGATGCTTTGCAGGAACATGCCGTAGTCGAGCCAGCTGCCCTGCTCCATGATGCGGTCGATGGTGAAGATGAGGCCCACCGGCGCATCGAAGAAACGGAAGTTGCGGGCATGCTGTTCGTGCATGCGCGCCTTGTCCTCGCGGCTGATCTCGAGCAGCCCGTACAGATCCCAGCCCACCTTGCGCCGCCGCGACAGATACGGGTCGGCCCATTCGCGCGGATAGTACGGGTACTCCTCCCTGTACTTGCTGTCGCGCTCGGGATCTTCATAGGCGGCGAGCACGTCGGCGCACAGCTTCGCCTTGGCTTCGCCGGACAGCACGTAGACCCGCCACGGCTGCGTATTGGTGCCGGACGGCGCACGGCTGGCCACGGCCAGGAGCTCTTCTACCGTCCGGCGCGGCACAGGCGTATCGAGAAAGGCCCGCACCGAACGCCGCGTCAGGATTGCGCGATCGACGCAGTCCACGGCCTCCTGCGAACCGAGTTGCTTCTCGTGGGACATGTTGTTCATCTCCTGTCGCCCCGTCCTATTCCCGCGCGTCCGTCACCGCGCCGGCCGCCGCCAGCGGCAGCAGCGCTTCGCGCAGCGCGCCCGGCAGCGGTACCGGCCGGCGCGTGACGCGATCGACATAGACGTGGATGAAATGCCCCTGCGCCGCCGCGACCTCGTTGTCGCCGCTGAACAGTCCGACCTCATAGCGCACGCTGGAGGTACCCAGCCTGGCCACGCGCAAACCCGCTACCACGGTCTCGGGAAAACTGAGCGACGAGAAGTAGTTGCACTGCGTCTCGATCACCAGCCCGATGGTGTCGCCCGACGTGACATCGAGCACGCCCTGCCGGATCAGGTAGCTATTCACCACGGTGTCAAAATAACTGTAGTAGACAACGTTGTTGACGTGGCCATAGACATCGTTGTCCATCCAACGCGTGGTGATCGGCTGGAAGTACGGATAGGCACTGCGCGATTCGGCTTGCGGTTTCATGGGGCGAGAAGAAGACAGGACGCGAGACAGTACGAAATTCGAATATTCTGAACCAGCGGCCTACGCGATACGAACGCTCGGCGTCTAGCGGCGGATGACAAGGGCAACACCGAGCGCGGCCAGCATCATGCCGGCGGCCGCCAGCGGCGGGAAGCGCTCGCCGAACAGCAGCCAGGCCATCACCGCCGTGGTGGGCGGGGTCAGGTACATCAGGCTGGACACTTTGGTGGCGGCACCCTGCCGGATCAGCAGGAACAGCAGCGAGATCGCGCCGATCGACAGCGCCACCACCGACCATGCCAGCGCGCCGAGCATTGCGGCGGTCCACTGCACCGCCCGGGTCTCGAACAGAAACATGAACGGCACGCAGGCGAGCGCCGCCGCGGCGAACTGGATCACGGAACCCATGCGCAGGTCGAACACCGGGCAGAAACGCCGCTGGTAGACCGTGCCCACGGTGATGCTGAACAACGCGCCGCCGGCCAGCGCGAGGCTGGCGGGCGTCAACCCGCTTGCGCCCAGCTTGTTCGCCACCACCAGTGCCACGCCGGCGATGCCCAGCAGCAGGCCCAGCCACTGGCGCGTGCCGATGTGCTCGCCCATGCGGGTGGCGATCAGCGCGGTCAGGATCGGCTGCATGCCGACGATCAGCGCCGATACGCCTGCCGGCATGCCGAGCTTGATCGCCGCCCATACGCCGCCGAGATAACCCGCCTGCAGCAGCAGGCCGGCCACGGCGATATGCCCGACCGCGCGCCAGTCGGTCGCGGTCGAGCCCGCCACGCGCGGCAGCGGCACGCGCGCCAGCAGCACGAACGGCACCATCAAACCCAGCACGCCGGCAAAACGCAGGAACAGGAAGGTCATCGGCTCTGCATACGGCATGCCGTATTTGGCGACGATAAAGCCGGTGCTCCAGATCAGCACGAACAGCCACGGCATCGACGCGACCCGCAGCGTGGCACTGGCGCCGGCCGCGCCAGTGCGGCCGGGCTCGATCACATCGCTCATGACGCCACCGCAAGCTGCGCGCGAAGTTGCGCATGAAGTTGCGCGTAGCGAGCATGATATTGCGCGGCAAGGCGCACGGTCTGCGCATGGACGGCAACGGTGTCTTCGATCTGGTTGCCGTAGCCGCCGGCCATGGCCACCGCTACCGGCAGCCGGCGTGCTTGCGCCGCGTCGAATACCAGGCGGTCGCGCCGGGCCAGGCCCGCCATGGTCAGCTTGAGCCGCCCGAGCCGGTCGCCCTCGTGCGGATCCGCGCCCGCCAGGTAAATAAGCAGATCCGGCTCGAAGCGGCTGAACAGCGTGTCCAGCGCGGCCTGCAGCGCCTGCGCGTAGGCGTCGTCGTCGCAACCGTCCGGCAGGCCGACGTCGAGGTCGCTCGCCTCCTTGCGGAACGGGTAGTTCTTTTCGCCGTGCAGCGACAGCGTGAATACGGACGGATCGCCGAGCAGAATCGATGCGGTGCCGTTGCCCTGATGCACGTCGAGGTCGATTACCGCCACGCGGCGAACTGCGCCGTCGCGCTGCAGCACGCGCGCGGCGATCGCGGCATCGTTGAAAACGCAGAAGCCGCCGCCCTTGTCGGCGTACGCATGATGCGTGCCGCCCGCCAGGTTCACCGCAATGCCCTCGCGCAGCGCGCTGCGGCAGGCCTCGATGGTGGCGCCCGCCGAACGGCGCGAGCGCTCTACCATCGCTTCGGACCACGGAAAGCCGATCTCGCGCTGGCGCGCCGCGTCGAGGGTTCCGGCCGAGGCCGCCCCTACGTATTCCACCGTGTGGGCCAGCAGCAGCGCGTCGTCGCCGGCTCGCGGCGCCTCGGCCAGGCGCAAGCCCGGAACCTGTGCCAACACCGCGTCGCGCAGCATGCTGTACTTGCGCATGGGAAACCGATGTCCGGGCGGCAACGGCAGCACAAAGTGGTCGGCGTAGAAAGCGAGCATGGGAATGAGGCCTGGGCGGTTCTGTTTACAACTTGTTTGGGGTTCCGGCCCCGGCCGGTCCTGGCGGCGCCGGCAGCGTGGCATGGTAGCACCCCTGCCGCGGCAATGCCGGCGGTGGCCGGGAATGGCGCGAACGTCACCCCGCGGCCGTTCAGTTGGCCCCTTTTTGTGCAATGCACAAAATGTTCTTGACATTGGATCGGCCGCCCCTAAAATACCAATTGTTGCGGCGCACAAACACAACTGGGCGCCCCGACCCACCCACACGCCTGGGCTGGCCGAAGCGGGCTCAACACCGTCACGGCCCTGACATCTAGGCGGCTTAATTTTGCTTGACCTTGAAGTTCACCACTGGAGACCAGCAATGATCCTCACCCCGGAACAAGTCGCAGCAGCACAAAAGGCTAACCTCGAAACGCTGTTCGGCCTGACCACCAAGGCGTTTGAAGGCGTCGAAAAGCTCGTCGAACTGAACCTGCAGGTCGTCAAGACCACGTTTGCCGAAAACGTGGAAAACGCCAAGAAGGCGCTGTCGGCCAAGGACGCGCAAGAACTGCTGGCCCTCCAGGCCGCAGCCGTGCAGCCGGTCGCCGAAAAGACCCTGGCCTACACCCGTCACCTGTACGAGATCGCTTCGGAAACCCAGAGCGAATTCGCCAAGGTGGCCGAGGCCCAGCTGGCCGAAGGCTCGAAGAACGTCCAGGCTCTGGTCGAAAACTTCGCCAAGAACGCCCCGGCCGGTTCGGAATCGACCGTGGCCATCGTGAAGTCGGCGATCTCGGCTGCCAACAACGCCTACGAGTCGGTGCAGAAGGCGACCAAGCAAGCGGTCGAAATCGCTGAAACCAACTTCCAGGCCGCGGCCTCGGCTGCCACCAAGGCTGCCCAGCAAGCCAGCGCCACGGCCGCCCGCACGGCCACGGCGAAGAAGGCCGCTGCGGTCTGATAGCCTGCGTTGAAGATGGACCGGCTCCGGCCGGTCCGTTGGCAAAGCCCATCGGCGCCCTGCGCAGCCGGTGCGCTTTGCCAACGATGAAGGGAGTGCCCTGACCGAGTGCCGGCGCTGCCTTGTCTACCGATGTCTCCTCGGTACCGCGGTCTCCTTGTCCAAAGGTATCGTTAAACCCGACCTCTACAGGTCGGGTTTTTTTGGTTCTCTCGACCCTGACCGTCCACTTTACGCTGCAAGCCGCCAGGCATTGGTGTTGAGCATTCATGGCGGTTAATTGCGTAACCACCAAAACAAAACCCGCCTTCCAGGCGGGCTTTGCCAAGTCAGCGGACAGCGCCTTAACGCTTGCGCGGAGGCGGCACGTCCGTACAGGTTCCTTCATAGATCTCCGCCGCCATGCCGATCGACTCGCCCAGCGTCGGGTGCGGATGGATGGTCTTGCCGATATCCACCGCGTCGGCGCCCATTTCGATCGCCAGGCACACTTCGCTGATCAGGTCACCGGCATGCGTGCCGACGATGCCGCCGCCGATCACGCGATGCGTTGCCTCGTCGAAGATCAGCTTGGTGAAGCCCTCGTCGCGGCCGTTGGCGATGGCGCGGCCCGAAGCCGCCCAGGGGAACACGCTCTTGCTGTACTGGATCCCCTTATCCTTGCACTCGTCTTCGGTCACGCCGGCCCAGGCCACTTCCGGATCGGTGAAGGCCACTGAAGGAATCTGCTTGGCATCGAAGTAAGCCTTCTCGCCATGCGCGGCCTCGGCGGCCACGTGCGCTTCGTGCACGGCCTTGTGCGCCAGCATCGGCTGGCCAACGATATCGCCGATCGCAAAGATATGCGGCACGTTGGTGCGCATCTGCTTGTCGACGTCGATAAAGCCGCGCTCGGTCACAGCGACGCCGGCCTTCTCGGCGCTGATGCGCTTGCCGTTGGGCGAGCGGCCCACCGACACCAGCACCAGGTCATAGCGCAGCGGCTCGGCCGGCGCGGCTTCACCTTCGAACTTGACGTAGATGCCGTCAGGCTTGGCTTCCACCGCGACCGTCTTGGTGTTCAGCATGACCTTGCCGAAGCGGTCCTTGTTCTTCTTTTCCCAGACCTTGACCAGGTCGCGGTCGGCGCCATTCATCAGGCCCGGCAGCATTTCGACGACATCGATGTCGGCGCCCAGCGTGCTGTACACCGTGGCCATTTCCAGGCCAATGATGCCGCCGCCGATCACCAGCATCTTGTTGGGCACCTCGGGCAGCTCCAGCGCGCCGGTCGAGTCGACGATGCGCGGGTCTTCCGGGATGAACGGCAGCTTCACCGCCTGGCTGCCGGCGGCGATGATGGCCTTGTCGAAGCGGATCACGGTCTTCTTGCCGGTGGTCTGCTTGCCTTCGCCTTCGGTCAGCTCCACTTCCAGGTGATGCGGGTCGAGGAAATTGCCCACGCCACGCACCACCTGCACCTTGCGCGCCTTGGCCATGCCGGCCAGGCCGCCGGTCAGCTTGCCCACCACCTGGTTCTTGTAGTGGCGCAGGCCGTCCAGGTCGATCTTGGCTTCACCGAACAGGATGCCGTGGGCGGCCAGCGCCTTGGCTTCATCGATCACCGCGGCGTTGTGCAGCAGCGCCTTGGACGGGATGCAGCCCACGTTCAGGCAGACCCCTCCGAGCGTGCCGTAGCGCTCCACCAGCACGGTGTTCATGCCCAGGTCGGCGGCGCGGAACGCGGCCGAGTAGCCGCCCGGACCGGCGCCCAGCACCAGCATCTCGCACTGGATATCGGCACCGCCGGCATGGCTGGCGGCGGCAGGCACGGGCGCGGCCGCTGCGGGCGCAGGGGCCGGCGCCGGTGCCGGCGCGGGGGATTGCGCAGGCGCAGGCGCAGCGGCTGCTCCAGCCTGGGCCTCGATGGTGCAGATCACCGCGCCCTGGCCCACTTTGTCGCCCACCTTGACCTTGACGTCGACCACCTTGCCGGCGGCCGACGACGGCACGTCCATGCTGGCCTTGTCGGATTCCAGCACGATCAAGGACTGCTCCACCTCGACCGTGTCGCCGGCCTTGACCAGCACCTCGATCACTTCCACCGCGTCGAAATCGCCGATATCCGGCACCTTGACTTCGATCACACTCATATTTGCTCCTCTATGCGCGCCCGCCTCTCGGCTTCAGGGCGCGCCGTCGTTGTTGGTTGCTGCGTCGCCGGTCGCGGGATTGCCGGCCGCGGCATCGTCCGCCGCGGCGTCGTCCTCGTGCAGCCGTACGGTGTGCACCTCGATCGGACCTGCCGAACTCTTGTCGAACTCGACCCCGGCATCGACGCCGATGCGCGCGATCTCGCCCGCACCGAGGTCCGGCCGGTCATAGACCGCGTGCATCGCGCCCAGCGCGTAGTTGCGGCCCGAGCCGATGCCCCAGAAGCGGTCGAACGAAAACACCTCGCGATACGAATAGACGCCGAAGATGCCCGCCGGATTGGCGATCAGGCATACGATCTGCGACGACTCGTAGGGATCGTCATCGTCTTCCTTGGTATTGACGAAGTAGTCCGACTTCAGCTTCTCGTGCACCTTCAGGAAGGTGCGGAAGACGTCGTCGCGCGAGCCCAGCCGGCATTCGTCGCCCAGCCCCGCCAGCAGCGTGCGCATGACCGGGAAGTGCGCCGTGGTCCCGGCCAGCGCGATAAAGCCGTCGCCGACTGGAAACACCTTCTGGTTGCGCTCGTAGGCGCGCGACAGGCGCGTATCGCCGAAGGTCACGAGCGCGTCCGCCGCGATCGCCACCTCGGCGCCCTTCCTGACGACAACACAGGTAGTCATGGCTTGCTCCCGGTTGCGCGTGGCGCGCCGTGCGGCCCGGGCAGTCGCCCCGCCCGCGCGGCGCCACCCCGCTTAGAGCAGGATGCGGCGGAAATCCGCCAGCAGTTGCGCAAAGTACGTGTTGAAACGCGCGGCCTCGGCCCCGTCGATGACGCGGTGGTCCCACGACAGCGACAGCGGCAGCGTCAGGCGCGGCGCGAACTGCTTGCCGTCCCACACCGGCTTCATGTACGACTTGCACACGCCCATGATGGCCACTTCCGGCGCATTGATGATCGGCGTGAAGTACGTGCCGCCGATGCCGCCCAGCGACGAGATCGAGAAGCAGCCGCCCTGCATCTGGTCGGGCTTGAGCTTGCCGTCGCGCGCCAGCTTGGCCAGCTCGCCCATTTCCTGGCTGATCTCGAGCACGCCCTTCTTGTCGGCGTCCTTGATCACCGGCACGACCAGGCCGTTCGGGGTGTCCGCGGCGAAGCCGATGTTGAAGTACTTCTTCAGCACCAGGTTGTCACCGTCGAGCGACGCATTGAAGTTCGGGAACTTCTTCAGCGCCGCCACCGTGGCCTTAATCATGAACGCCAGCATGGTCACCTTGATGCCGGCCTTCTCGTTTTCCTTGTTCAGCTGGACGCGGAAGGCCTCGAGTTCGGTGATGTCCGCTTCGTCATGGTTGGTGACGTGCGGGATCATGACCCAGTTGCGGTGCAGGTTCGCGCCCGAGATCTTCTTGATGCGCGACAGGGCCTTGCTTTCGACCTCGCCGAAGCGGGTGAAATCAACCTTCGGCCACGGCAGCAGGCCCAGCTCGCCACCGCCGGCGCCAGCAGCGGCGCCAGCCTGTGCCGGCGCGGCGGCCTGGCCGGTCATCACGCCCTTGACGTAGTTCTGCACGTCTTCCTGGGTGATGCGGCCCTTGGGGCCGGTACCCGGCACGCGCGAGACATCCACGCCCAGTTCGCGCGCGAACTTGCGCACCGAGGGGCTGGCATGTGCGGCCTTGCCGGTTACGCCGGCAGCGGCCGGCGCGGCAGCGACAGGAGCCGGGGCCGGCGCGGCTGCAGGAGCCGGCGCCGGGGCCGGCGCGCTGGCAGCCGGTGCCGGTGCCGCGGCGGCAGCGGCCGGGGCGGCGGCAGCTGCAGCGGCCCCGCCTTCCAGGATCAGCAGCAGCGTGCCTTCGGAGACGTTATCGCCGACCTTGACCTTGACTTCCTTGACCACGCCGCCCTGCGGCGAGGGCACGTCCATGGTGGCCTTGTCCGATTCCAGCGTCACCACCGCGTCTTCGGCGTTGATGGTGTCGCCGGGCTTGACGTGGACTTCGATGACGGGCACGGCGTCGTAGTCGCCGATATCGGGCACCTTGACTTCGATGGCAGCGCCACCGCCGGCCGGCGCCGCGGCGGGAGCCGGCGCGGGCGCGGGGGCCGCTGCGGGAGCGGGTGCCGGTGCGGGGGCAGGTGCAGCTGCCGGAGCAGGAGCCGGCGCTGCCGCGGCCTGCCCGGCCGGCTCCAGCATCACCAGCACCGAGCCTTCGGCCACGTTGTCGCCCACCTTGATCTTGACGTCCTTGACCACGCCGGCTTGCGGCGAGGGCACGTCCATGGTGGCCTTGTCGGACTCCAGCGTCACCAGCGCGTCTTCCGCGTTGATGCTGTCGCCGGGTTTCACATGCACTTCAATGACGGGAACGGCGTCATAGTCGCCGATGTCCGGCACCTTGATTTCAATCGCTTGACTCATTCAGTGTCTCCTGGGCAGGCCGGCACGCGCGACGTCCGCAAGCGGCGAGATTACCTTCGCCGCCCGCTTCTGTCACGCCGCCGTGCCGCAAGGCGCCATCCGGGCTATGCCCGGGGCGCCCGCGGCACGGCGCTGCCGTACTGCGGGGGGGTGGGTGCAGGCTGCCGGATCAGACCGACATCGGGTTGGGCTTGTTCGGGTCGAGGTTGTACTTCTTGATGGCCTCGGCGACCTTGTCGCGGCTGATCGCACCCTCGTCGGCCAGCGCCTTGAGCGCGGCCAGCGTGACCCAGTAGCGGTCCACTTCGAAGAAGTGGCGCAGCTTCTCGCGCGTATCCGAGCGGCCGAAGCCGTCGGTGCCGAGCACCACGTAGCGGCGCGGCACGTACGGACGGATCTGCTCGGCAAAGGTGCGCACGTAGTCGGTGGAGGCAATCACCGGGCCGCGGGCCGACTTCAGCTTCTGCGTGACAAAGGCTTCGCGCTGGGTCTCGGCCGGATGCAGCAGGTTGAAGCGCTCGGCGGCCTGGCCGTCGCGGGCCAGTTCGGTGAAGCTCGGGCAGCCCCACAGGTCGGACTCGACGCCCCAGTCCTTCTTCAGCAGGTCGGCGGCGGCGATCACCTCGCGGAAGATCGTGCCCGAACCCAGCAGCTGCACGCGCGGCGCGTTGCTGTTCTCGACGCCCTTGCGGAACTGGTACATGCCCTTGACGATGTCCTGCTCTACGCCAGCCGGCATTTCCGGGTGCTCGTAGTTCTCGTTCATCACCGTCAGGTAGTAGTAGACGTCTTCCTGCTCGGCGTACATGCGGCGCAGGCCGTCCTGCATGATCACCGCCAGTTCGTACTGGAAGGTCGGGTCGTACGAGATGCAGTTGGGGATGACGGCGTGGAACACGTGCGAATGGCCGTCTTCATGCTGCAGGCCTTCGCCGTTCAGCGTGGTGCGGCCTGCGGTGCCGCCCAGCAGGAAGCCGCGCGAGCGCATGTCGGCGGCGGCCCAGCACAGGTCGCCGATCCGCTGGATGCCGAACATCGAGTAGTAGATGTAGAACGGGATCATCTGCACGCCGTGGGTCGAGTACGACGTGGCGGCGGCGATCCAGTCGCACATGGCGCCGGCTTCGTTGATGCCTTCCTGCAGCACCTGGCCAGTCTGCGATTCCTTGTAGAACATCAGCTGGTCGTGGTCTTCCGGCACGTACTTCTGGCCTTCCTGGTTCCAGATGCCGACCTGGCGGAACAGGCCTTCCATGCCGAAGGTGCGCGACTCGTCCGGGACGATGGGCACCACGTGCTTGCCGATCTGCTTGTCCTTCAGCAGGGTGTTCAGGATCCGCACGAAGGCCATGGTGGTGGACACTTCGCGGCCTTCGCCCGTGGCCTTGAGCAGCGCCTCGAACGCCTTCAGCTCGGGCACCGCCAGGGCTTCGGCCTTCTGGCGCCGGGCCGGCAGGTAGCCGCCCAGGTTCATGCGCGCCTGGCGCATGTATTCCAGTTCCTTCGAGCCTTCCTCGAAGGTGATGTACGGCACTTCTTCCAGCTTGTCGTCGGCGACCGGCAGGTTGAACTGGTCACGGAACTTGCGGATCGCGTCCACCGGCATCTTCTTCTGCTGGTGCGCGACGTTCATGGCCTGGCCGGCGTCGCCCATGCCATAGCCCTTGATGGTCTTGGCCAGGATCAGCGTGGGCTGGCCCTTGTGCTCGCTGGCGGCCTTGTAGGCGGCGTAGATCTTGTGCGGATCGTGGCCGCCGCGGTTCAGGCGCCAGATGTCCTCGTCGGACCAGTCGGCGACCATCGCCTTCAGCTCAGGCGTGTTGAAGAAGTGCTCGCGGACGTAGGCGCCGTCCTTGGCCTTCATGGTCTGGTACTCGCCGTCCACGCAGTCCATCATGCGCTTCATCAGCAGGCCCTTGGTGTCGCGTGCCAGCAGCGCGTCCCACTTGCTGCCCCACACCACCTTGATCACGTTCCAGCCCGCGCCGCGGAACTCGGACTCGAGCTCCTGGATGATCTTGCCGTTGCCGCGCACCGGGCCGTCCAGGCGCTGCAGGTTGCAGTTGATGACGAAGACCAGGTTGTCGAGCTTCTCGCGGCCGGCCATGCCGATCGCGCCCAGCGATTCCGGCTCGTCGGTCTCGCCGTCGCCCAGGAAGGCCCAGACCTTGCGGTCGCCGGCCTTGGCCAGGCCGCGGCTGTCCAGGTACTTCATGAAGCGGGCCTGGTAGATGGCCATGATCGGGCCCAGGCCCATCGACACCGTCGGGAATTGCCAGAAGTCCGGCATCAGCCACGGGTGCGGGTACGACGAGATGCCCTTGCCGTCGACTTCCTGGCGGAAGTTGTCGAGCTGTTCGGGGGTCAGGCGGCCCAGCAGGAAGGCGCGCGAATACACGCCCGGAGCCGAGTGGCCCTGCACGAAGACCAGATCGCCGCCGCTCTGTTCCGAGGGGGCGCGCCAGAAATGGTTGTAGCCGACGTCGTACAGCGTGGCCGCCGAGGCAAACGACGAGATATGGCCGCCGACATTGGTGTGCTTGTTGGCGCGCAGCACCATCGCCATGGCGTTCCAGCGGGTGTACGAGCGGATCCGGTGCTCGATGTCCTGGTCGCCGGGGATGCGCGCCTGCTGCTCGACCGGGATGGTGTTGATGTATTGCGTCTCGGCGTGGAACGGCTGGGTCACGCCGTTCACGCGGGCGTATTCGATCTGCTTGTCGATCAGGAAGGCCGCGCGCGCCGGGCCTTCGGCGGCCAGCACGCCCTGCAGGGCGTCGAGCCATTCATGGGTTTCCTGGGGATCGGCGTCGTTGGCGCTCGAGGCGCCGAGGATCTGCTCTGGTACGGCGGACATGACTGTCTCCTGGGTGAATTCTTCGCTTCCGTGTCCGCGCGCAGCGCCCGGACACGACTCTGTTACGTATGACTCGCACCGACTTGCGGAGATCGGCGCCATTGCCGCCTTGCATCGGGGCCGCCGCCGGGAAACCTGTTCCGGTTTCTCCGCGCGGCAGGCGCATGGCTACCGCCCGCATTCTTGGGTCGGACCGATTCTATGGAAGCCCAAAGTCGAGCACAAGCGAAATTTTCAAATTGCGATATCGTTTTTTATAATGTGGAATTATGTCGCAGCGCACAAAGAATCACAGCCAGACCTGCGCGCGTTGCGCTGCAATCGTCCCCACGCTGGCCGGCGCCAACTGGATTTCATTGGCGCTTTCCCCAAGCGACGCACCGCAATAATCTCGGTACACTGGTCGGTCAGCCGTCAATCCCTCCCATGCCGTTTTTCAACCGCCTCGATCGCCTTTTCCGCAGCCTGCGTGCCGCCATGCTTCCCTCCGATGCGTCGGGTACAGCCAAGGCCGCGGGCGGCGAGTCCGCGCCTGTCCCGCATGCGCCTTCCCCGGCCGCAGGCCTGGGGCCGATCGAAGCGCTGGGACCCGACGATGGCGCCCCGGTGGCGCCGCCGCGCGGCCTCTGGTGGCTGCGCTGGCGCAACCTGGTCGCGACCAGCTGGTTCATGTTCATCCCGCTGGTTGCCATTGTGCTCTTCACCGTGGCGATGGGCGTAATCCTGTGGTCGCTGCACGAGACCGAACGCCAGCAGCAGCGCGATGCGCTGTACCGCGACGCGGCCTGGGCCCAGCAGCGCGTGCGCCTGTCGCTGCTGAGCAACCAGGACCAGCTGGCCTCGCTCGCGCGCGACATCGCCGCCGCGCAGCTGGAGCAAGGCGCATACCGCACCGCGGCGCAGGAAATCCTGCGCGAGAACCCCGAGATCGTCTTCATCAACTGGCTCGATGCCACCAAGCGGGGGCGCTGGTCGCTGCCGTCGACCTCTGAATTCGCCAGCCGCCTGCGCGAGAACCAGGACCAGCCGCTCGAACCCGAAGTGCTCGACACCTTCGACGCCGCGCGCGAGACCCAGCGCGTGGTCTACTCGCGCCCGCTGGTCAATGAACGCGGCGACAGCTTCATGCTGATGGAAGTGCCGATCGTGCGCGACAACGAGTTTCTCGGCACGCTGGGCGCGCTCTATTCGATCAACGGCATCCTGACGCACCTCCTGCCGCCCGAGCTGACCGAGCGCTACCGCTTCTCGCTAATCGACAAGAACAACCAGACCCGCGCCAGCACGTCGCTGCGGCCGGTGCCGGGCAATGCGCTGTCGTACGAGGTGCTGCTGGACCCGCCCGGCCACTCGCTGTCGCTGCGCGCCGATGCGTACCCGCCCGCATCCAACCTGCCCAACAACATGCTGCTGTGGCTGGTGGTGGGGCTGTCGTGCTTCCTGCTGTGGAGCCTGTGGAGCATGTGGCGGCACACCAGCCGCCGTTCCGAGGCGCAGCGCGCGTTGCTGGCCGAGACCTCGTTCCGGCGCGCGATGGAAAACTCGATGCTGATCGGCCTGCGCGCGCTCGACCTGAACGGCCGCATCACCTACGTCAACCCGGCCTTCTGCCGCATGACCGGCTGGCAGGAGAACGACCTGGTCGGGCGCCTGCCGCCCTTCCCCTACTGGCCGCCCAATGACCAGCAGGAGATGCAGAAGCAGATCGACCTGACGCTGCAGGGCAAGTCGCCCGCGGGTGGCTACGAGATGCGCGTGATGCGCCGCGACGGCAGCAGCTTCTATGCGCGCATGTACGTGTCGCCGCTGGTGGACAGCCGCGGCCGTCATACCGGCTGGATGAGCTCGATGACGGACATCACCGAGCCCAAGCGCGCGCGCGAGGAACTGGCCGCCGCGCACGACCGCTTCACCACCGTGCTGGAAAGCCTGGACGCCGCGGTGTCGGTGCTGGCCACCGACAAGGCTGAGTTGCTGTTCGCCAACCGCTACTACCGCCAGCTGTTCGGCTGGGAGGCCGAGGGCCACCTGAAGCTGGCTGGCGACGAACTCGACAAGGACCAGGTCTCCAGCGACAACACCGACTATGTCGATGCCTATGCCGGCCTGCCGGCATCGGAACTGATGCCGTACGCATCGGATGCGCGCGAGGTGTTCGTGCCCGACATGCAGAAATGGTTCGAAGTGCGCCGCCGCTATATCCAGTGGGTCGACGGCCACCTGGCGCAGATGCAGATCGCCACCGACATCACCGTGCGCAAGGCCGCCGAGGAAATGGCGCGCCAGCATGAAGAGCGCCTGCAGTTCACCAGCCGCCTGACCACCATGGGCGAGATGGCGTCGTCGCTGGCGCATGAGCTGAACCAGCCGCTGGCGGCGATCAACAACTACTGCATGGGCGCGGTGGCGCGGCTGCATTCCGGACGCAGCACGCCCGAGGACCTGATCCCGGTGCTGGAGAAGACCTCGGCGCAGGCGGTGCGCGCCGGCACCATCATCAGCCGCATCCGCGGCTTCGTGAAGCGCAGCCAGCCGCAGCGGCGCGAGGCCGCGCTGCACGACATCGTCGCCGACGCGGTGGGCCTGGCCGACCTGGAGGCCACGCGCCGCCGCGTCACCATCCTGACGCGCCTGCCGACGCCGCCGCTGACGGTCTATGTCGACCCGGTGCTGATCGAACAGGTGCTGGTGAACCTGCTCAAGAACGCGGTCGAAGCCATGGCCGGCCTGCCCGCGCTGCGCGCCGGCGGCGTGGTGCGGCTGCACGCGCGGGTCGAGGCGGGCGAGATCGGCGACAACGTCCATATCGACGTGATCGACCAGGGCCCGGGCGTCGACGAGGCCACCAAGGAGCGGCTGTTCGAGCCCTTCTTCAGCACCAAGTCCGACGGCATGGGCATGGGGCTGAACATCTGCCGCTCGATCATCGAGTCGCACCAGGGCCGGCTGTGGGTCGAGAACAATGTCGACGGCATCGGCTGTACCTTCAAGATCATGCTGCCGCTGCAGTCGGCGCTGGTCGAAACGCTGGCCGAATAACAAGCGCCCGCGCCCGCGGGCCCGCGCACCCGCGCACCCGCGCACCATCCGGTGCCTGGCGCCCGCTGCGCCGCTTCCCCTCCGACGTGGGGGGCCTGTCTCGCCACAGAGGGCCGCTGCCGGTTACACTTCGCAGCAATGAATGGTTGTCCCGAGGAGACTACATGACCGCAACGCCAAACCCCACGCCCCACCGCGGCGAGACCGTATTCATCGTCGACGACGATGAAGCCATGCGCGACTCGCTGACCTGGCTGCTGGAGGGCAATGGCTATCAGGTGCGCAGCTTCACCAGTGCCGAGCAGTTCCTCGCCGCCTACGACGCCAGCCAGGTGTCCTGCCTGATCCTCGACGTGCGCATGCCCGGCATGAGCGGCCCGGAACTGCAGGAGCGCATGATCGCCGAGCAGATCGACATCCCCATCGTCTTCATTACCGGCCACGGCGACGTGCCGATGGCGGTGTCGACGATGAAGCGCGGCGCGATCGACTTCATCGAGAAGCCCTTCGACGAGTCTGAGTTGCGCGCGTTGGTCGAGCGCATGCTGCAGAAGGCCCGCACCGACCACTCCACCGCCCGCGAGCAGCGCGCCGCCAAGGACTTGCTGGGCAAGCTGACCACGCGCGAGCAGCAGGTGCTGGAGCGCATCGTGGCCGGCCGCCTGAACAAGCAGATCGCCGACGACCTGGGCATTTCCATCAAGACCGTGGAGGCGCACCGCGCCAACATCATGGAAAAGCTCAACGTCAATACCGTCGCCGACCTGCTGCGCCTGGCGCTGTCGCGCAACAGCTGAGCGGCTGGCGCCTGCCCGCTCTTGCCTGGTGCGGCCACGGGCCGCACCCGTGCCCTGCTGCACGCTGTTTCGCGCTTGCGTGCGCTGCCGCATGGCGCTCAGCGGCCCAAGTATTCCTCGTCGCGGAAAGTCACCACCCACTGTGGACGATAGATCACAAATACCGCGACCAGCATGCCGGTGAGAAACGCCTCGCCAAAGGCCAGGATGACGGCGCCTAGCAGCGCATCGGCAAGGCTCAGGGACTGTCCGGGCACCGTCAAGTAGCGCCAGCCCGCCTGCGCCGCGCCCGCCCCGAGCGCGGCCAGCCCCGCGGTGAAATACCCGTGCCCCAGGATGAAGACGAACGGATGGCGCGGCAGCCGGCGCCGCGTCGCCGCCTGCAGGCCCGCCGAGATCAGCGCCGGCAGCAGCCCCAGCCAGACATAGCGCACCCATAGCGCGGCCCAGTCGAACTGGCTCCAGCCGTGCCCGGCCAGGTACTCCAGCCCCAGCAGCGAGATGACATCGGCGGCGAACATCGACAGCAGCGCCAGCGGCAGCCCGAACAGCGTCACCATCAGCGTGGCGCCGAGCAGTTGGATCACCACGCCGCCGGCCAGCGTCGCGCGCACCGTCCACAGCAGCGCCACCAGCAGCATCGCGCCCAGCCAGGCATGCTGCAGCGTATCGCGGCGCAACAGCCGCCAGGGCCGGCGCGTCAGCGCCCACAGCAGTCCGGCCACGGACAGCAGCACCAGCAGCGGATCGGACAGCGTCGAGGCAAGCGCGGTAGGCATGCGGCCGATGCTACCAGTGCCGGGCGGCACGAGGGCTGGCGGCGGTCAAGCTCCGTGCGACAGGCCTCGCGCAGCCTTTATAATTCCGCCTTTGGCCCCTGCCGCGCGCCTGCGCAGGCCGGCGCCTCCACCTTCTCGCCATCACCCCGCCCTGCCTCCATGCCTGCCCAACTGATCGACGGCAACGCCCTTGCCAAGCAAATCCGCTCCGAAGCCGCCCAGCGCGCCGCCCGCCTGACCGAACGCGGCCACCAGCCCGGCCTGGCCGTGGTCCTGGTGGGCGAAGACCCGGCCAGCCAGGTCTACGTGCGCAACAAGGTCAAGGCGTGCGAGGACAACGGCTTCCATTCGTCGCTGGACCGCTATCCGGCCGACCTGTCCGAGGCCGACCTGCTGGCCCGCATCGACGAGCTCAATCATGATCCCCGCATCCACGGCATCCTGGTCCAGCTGCCGCTGCCCAAGCACATCGACAGCCACAAGGTGCTGGAAGCGATCGCACCGGAGAAGGACGTCGACGGCTTCCACGTCGCCAATGCCGGCGCGCTGATGACCGGCGCGCCGCTGTTCCGCCCGTGCACGCCCTATGGCTGCATGAAAATGCTGGAATCGATCCAGTATCCGCTGCGCGGCGCGCGCGCGGTGGTGGTGGGCGCCTCCAATATCGTCGGCAAGCCGATGGCGATGCTGCTGCTGCAGGCTGGCGCCACCGTCACCATCTGCAACAGCAAGACGCGCGATATCGGCGCTCACACCCGCGACGCCGACGTGGTGGTGGCCGCGGTCGGCAAGCGCAACCTGATCACGGCCGACATGGTCAAGCCCGGCGCGGTAGTGATCGATGTCGGCATGAACCGCGATGACCACGGCAAGCTGTGCGGCGATGTCGACTTCGCCGGCGTGCGCGAAGTCGCCGGCTACATCACGCCGGTGCCCGGCGGCGTGGGACCGATGACCATCACCATGCTGCTGATCAATACGCTGGAAGCGGCCGAGCGCGCCGCGGGCTAACCCCCCGCTTTGCCGCCGGCGCACCATGCGCCACCCGGGGCACTGGAAAATCCGCGCCCCGGCCCCATCTGCGGGAATATTGCCTGACCGAGGCCAGCCAACCGAGAACACGCCATGGACCACGCCGCCAACGCTACCAATCCGCTGCTGGACTTTTCCGACCTGCCCCGCTTTGCCGAGATCCGGCCCGAGCACATCAGCCCCGCGCTCGACGTGCTGCTGGAGCGCGCGCAACAGGCCGTCGCCCGCGCCGAAGATCCGGCCACACCCGCCGACTGGGCCAACGCCGTGCAGGCGCTGGAAGCCGCCACCGAGCCGCTGGGCCGCGCCTGGGGCGTGGTCAGCCACCTGAGCGCTGTCGCCGATACGCCCGAACTGCGCCAGGCGCATGCCGAGAACCTGCCGCGCATGACCGAGTTCTGGTCCTCGCTGGGGCAAAGCCTGGCGCTGTACGACAAGTACAAGGCGCTGGCGGCCAGTGCCGAGTTCGCCGGCATGAGCGCGGCGCGCCACCAGCTGATCGAGAACGAGCTGCGCGGCTTCCGGCTGGGCGGCGCCGAACTGCCCGAGGACAGGAAGCCCCGCTTTGCCGAGATCCAGGAGCAGCAGGCCCAGCTGTCCAAGGCCTTCTCCGACCACGTGCTGGACGCCACCAACGCGTACACGCTGATCATCGAAGACGAAGCGCGCCTGTCCGGCCTGCCCGACGATGCCCGCGAAGCCGCCCGCCACGCCGCGGAAAAGGACGGCAAGCCCGGCTGGAAGTTCACGCTGCACTTCCCCTCCTACTTCCCCGTGCTGCAGTACGCGGACGACCGCGCGCTGCGCCAGACCCTGTACGAGGCCAACGTCACGCGTGCTTCCGAGCTGGGCCCGCAGCATGGCCAGGGCCAGGCCGACTGGGACAACACCGCCAATATGCGCAAGCAGCTGGCGCTGCGCCGCGAAGAGGCGCAGATGCTCGGCTACCAGTGCTATGGTGAAGTCTCGCTGGTGCCGAAGATGGCCGAATCGCCGGCCGAGGTGCTGAAGTTCCTCGACGAACTGGCGGTCAAGGCGCGCCCCTACGCCGAGCAGGACTGGGCCGAGCTGAAGGCCTTCGCCGCGGCCGAACTGGGCCTGCCGGAACTGGCGCCCTGGGACGTGGCCTACGCCTCGGAGAAGCTGCGCCAGCAGCGCTATGCGTTCTCCGAACACGAGGTCAAGCAGTATTTCCCGGAAGCCAAGGTGCTGGAAGGCCTGTTCGGCGTGGTGCAGAAGCTGTTCTCGGTACGTATCGAGCCGGAGCCCGCGCAGACCTGGCACCCGGACGCGCGCTTCTTCCGCGTCAGCACCGCCGATGGCACGCTGCTGGCCCAGTTCTACATCGACCTGTACGCGCGCGAAGGCAAGCGCGGCGGCGCCTGGATGGACGACGCCCGCGGCCGCAAGGTGCTCGAGCACGGCGGCGTGCAGACGCCGGTGGCCTACCTGACCTGCAACTTCTCGGCGCCGGTGGGCGGCAAGCCCGCGCTGTTCACGCACGATGAAGTCATCACCCTGTTCCACGAGTTCGGCCACGGCCTGCACCACATGCTGACGCAGGTGGGCGAGCTGGGCGTGTCGGGCATCAACGGCGTCGAGTGGGATGCGGTGGAACTGCCGTCGCAGTTCATGGAGAACTTCTGCTGGGAGTACGAAGTGCTGACCGGCATGACGCAGCACGTCGACACCGGCGAGCCGCTGCCGCGGGCGCTGTTCGAGCGCATGCTGGCGGCCAAGAACTTCCAGAACGGCATGATGACGCTGCGCCAGATCGTGTTCTCGTCGTTCGACATGCACCTGCATACCGATTTCGACCCGGCCGGCGCCACCTCGGTGCTGGACCTGTCGCGCCAGATCAACGACCGCGTGCACGTGGTGCCGCAGCATCCGCTGTCGCGCTGGCCGAACACCTTCAGCCATATCTTTGCCGGCGGCTATGCGGCGGGATACTACAGCTACAAGTGGGCCGAAGTGCTGTCGGCCGATGTCTACGCGGCGTTCGAAGAGGCCGCCCAGCTGTCGGGTACCGTGCTGGACAGCGAAACCGGCGCGCGCTACCAGCGCGAGATCCTGTCGGTCGGCGGCAGCCGCCCGGCGATGGATTCATTCGTGGCCTTCCGCGGCCGCGCGCCGCAGATCGACGCGCTGCTGCGTCACGGCGGGATGGCGGCATGAGTGCGCTGGGACTGCCGGGCCAGGGCCCGCTGCGCATCGCCAGCTGGAACGTCAATTCGCTCAAGGTACGGCTGCCGCAGGTGCTGCAGTGGCTGGCCGAGCAGGAGCAGGCCGGCGCGCCGATCGACGCGCTGTGCCTGCAGGAACTGAAGCTGCCCGACGACAAATACCCGCTGGCCGAACTGGAAAACGCCGGTTTCCACAGCGTCTACACCGGCCAGAAGACCTACAACGGCGTCGCCATCCTGGCCCGCGACGCGAGCATGCCCGGCCCCGTCGACGTGGTGCGCAATATCCCCGGTTTCGAGGATGCGCAGCAGCGCGTGATCGCCGCGACCTATGGCGACCTGCGGTTGGTCTGCGCCTACTTCCCGAACGGGCAGTCGCCTGACTCGGACAAGTTCGCCTACAAGCTGCAATGGCTGGATGCCATGAAGGCGTGGCTGCGCGAGGAACTGGCACGGCACCCGCGGCTGGCGCTGCTGGGCGACTTCAATATCGCGCCGGAAGACCGGGACGTGCACGATCCCGCCAAGTGGGAAGGCCAGAACCTGGTCTCGCCGCCGGAGCGCGCCGCCTTTGCCGCGCTGCTCGAACTAGGCCTGGCCGATGCGTTTCGCAAGTTCGAGCAGCCGGAGAAGGCATTCTCGTGGTGGGACTACCGCATGCTGGCGTTCCGGCGCAATGCCGGGCTGCGCATCGACCATATCCTGCTGTCGCCCGCGCTGACCGAGCAGTGCAGCGCCTGCGTGATCGACCGGGTGCCGCGCACGTGGGAGCAGCCGTCCGACCACACGCCGGTGGTGGCGACGCTGCATTGCGGCTGACACGCTCGCGCGTGCACGCGCGGCCTTGCTGGCGCGTGGCGCCGGTTCAGGCAAGCCCGGGCAAGCCCCGCTCGCCCCAAGGTGCCATGCCCGCTACACTGCGGGCATGAGCCCTTCCAGCCAGGCCATGTTTCGCCATCGCAATCTCCCTCACCTGCTGCTGCAAGCGCGCGAAGCGTTGCTGGCCGGCTTCCGGCCGATCCTGCGGCAGTTCGGCGTGACCGAGCAGCAATGGCGCGTGCTGCGCACGCTCAACGAGCGCGGGCCGATGGAGCCCAACCAGCTGGCCGAGGCCTGCCTGATCCTGAGCCCCAGCCTGACCCGCATGCTGGCGGGCATGGAAGACGCCGGGCTGGTGGAGCGCACCCGCTCCGCCACCGACCAGCGCCGCCAGCTGGTCAACCTGACCGCCGCCGCGCACGACGTCATCGCCGGGATGGAGCCACTGATCGACGCCCGCTACCAGCAGCTTGCGCAGCAGTTGGGGGCCGAGCGGCTGGCCGAGGTCTATCGCGCGCTTGACGCCATGCTGGCCAGCCTCGCCGCGCAGCCGGCTGCGCCCCCATCCACTTCGTCCGCCTCCGCTGCCTTGCCGCCGTCCGGACCCGGCGGCGCAGCCGGCTAGCCCGCCCCGTTCTCTGCCGATGCCCGCACTGTCCCCCGGCTCCCTGCTACCGCGCCTGTTCCCATGGAGCCAGCGCGTCGATTCGACCACGCTGCGCGCCGACCTGGTGGCGGGACTGCTCGGGGCGGTGCTGGTGTTGCCGCAGGGGGTGGCGTTCGCCACGCTCGCTGGCCTGCCGCCGCAATACGGCATCTACAGCGCGGTGGTGCCGTGCATCGTGGCGGCGCTGTTCGGGTCGAGCTGGCACGTGATGTCAGGGCCGACCAACGCCAACTCGCTGGCGCTGTTCGCAATGCTGAGTCCGCTCGCGTTTGCGGGCAGTCCGGCCTATATCGGCCTGGCGCTTGCGGTCACCATCGTGGTGGGCGTGATGCAGCTGGCGGTGGGCACGCTGCGGCTGGGCTCGCTGGCTAACTTTATTTCGCCGTCGGTGCTGCTTGGGTTTACCTGCGGTGCGGCGACGCTGATCGGCCTGTACGCACTGAAGGACCTGCTCGGGCTGTCGGTGCCGACCGGCACCAGCGCATTCGGCGTGGTGCGCCACCTGTTCGAGCATGCCGGCAGCATCAACTGGGACGCGGCCATGGTGGGCGCGGTCACGCTGGCGGTGACGCTGCTGTGCAAGCGGCTGTGGCGGCGGCTGCCGTTCATGCTGCTGGGCCTGCTCGCCGGCTATGGCGTGGCATTGCTGCTGAACCGGGCTGGCGGCCATCACGTCAACGTGGTCGGGCCGATTCCGTCGGCGCTGCCGCACTTCCAGGTGCCGGAGGTGGACTGGCGCAAGCTGCCCGACCTGCTGGGCATCGCCGCGGCGCTGACCATCGTCGCGCTGGGCCAGTCGATCTCGATCGCCAAGGCCGTGGCGTTGCGCTCGGGCCAGCATATCGATGCCAACCGCGAGTTTATCGGACAGGGGCTGTCGAATATCGCGGGCGGCTTCTTCTCCGGCTATATCTCCTGCGGCTCGCTCAACCGCTCTGTCCCCAACTTCGAGGCCGGTGCGCGCACGCCGCTGGCGAGCGTGTTCTCGGCGCTGTGGCTGGTGGCGCTGGTCGCCGTCAGCGCCCCGCTACTGGCCCGGATCCCGATGGCGGCAATCGCTGCGATGCTGCTGCTGGTGGCGTGGGGCCTGCTCGACCTTGCGCGGCTGCGCCGCATCTTCACGCTCAGCCGCACCGAGTTCGCGATCGCCATCGGCACCTTTGCCGCCACGCTGGTGATCCGCCTGGAAATGGCGGTGCTGCTCGGCACCGTGCTGTCGCTGGTGGCCTACCTGTACCGCACCGCGCGGCCCGCCGTGCGCAGCCTGGTGCCGGATGCCGACGACCCCGGCCGGCGCTTCACGCCGCTGGACGAGCTGCGCCGCCCGCAGCCGGAATGCCCGCAGCTCAAGCTGCTGCGCATGGAAGGCGCGATCTACTTCGGCGCCGTGCAATACGTGACCGACCGCCTGCACTGGCTGCGCACGGTCAATGCCGGCCAGACCCACCTGCTGGCGATGACCAAGAGCATGAACTTCATCGACCTCGCCGGCGCCGAAATGTGGGAATACGAGCTGAGCGAGCGCCGCGCGCTGGGCGGCGACCTGTACTTCCACCGTCCACGCACGCAGGTGCTGCAGACCTGGGCGCAGACCGGCTTTGCCGACAAGCTCGGCGCCGACCACATCTTCCCGACCAAGCGGCAGGCACTGCACACCATCATCGGGCAGCTATCGCCGGAGATCTGCGCCGGTTGCTCGGTGCGCATCTTCGAGGAATGCGCGTCGCGGCCGGGCGGCGCGGCCGCGCCGGCGCACGCGCGCTCCGCAGCAAGAACGACGGCTGGAAAAAACTAAAAAAGGAAACTGGGATCTGCCTGCGCCGGCGGCGCCGGCTGGGCAAGCAAGGCCGGACGGCCTACGCTCTGGTCGCTGACAACAGATGGGCGCCCGCGGCTTGCCTGGGGCGGGCCGGGGCATCCATCCGCATCAGATCGGCGCCACGTGGGCGCGCTTGACGACGATTGGCTGCGGCGCGCCCTGCTCGATCAGCACCACGGCGGCGCGCTCGATGGTTTCGCGGCCGGCGCGGAATGCTTCTTCGAGTGACAACACCTGGTCGGCGCTGAAACCTTCCCACAGTGCTTCGCGTGTCACCACGCAAGTCACCTTCTCGCCATTGACAAGTGCCTGGAACAACAAGCCTTCGTTATTGATGTCGTAGCGCTCTTGCTCTTGGAATTTGATATCCATCGGTGCAGCCCTCCATATGCAAGTGGAGAAACATCCTAACATGGCTCCGGCAAAATCGGATGGGTACAACCCATGCGAATGGGTTCATCCGGAAGACCGCCGCGACTGCCGTTCGGTTCCGTCGGCCGCCCCCTTCGCATGCGGGGCATGCTGCCGCAGGTTGCCATGGCAATTGCGTCAGGCAATTGACAGCGGCGGAAATCATGCTAAAATCTCGTTCTTCGTTGGGGCGTTAGCTCAGTTGGTAGAGCAGCGGACTCTTAATCCGTAGGTCGAGTGTTCGAGTCACTCACGCCCCACCACCGAATACAAAAAGGCCGGAAGCAGCAATGCTTCCGGCCTTTTGCTTTTTGCATACGCTTTGCGCTGCACCGCATGCACGCATCCGCCGCGGCACGGCCCACCGGCCTGTGCCGCAGCGAGGCTTCGTCACGCGCCGAGGCTGGCCCGTTCGAACAGCGTGCGTGCCAGCGCGCGATGTCGCAGCAGCACATCGGGCAGGTCGGCCGTCAGCAGCTCGCCGTCACGCACCACTTCCCTGCCGTTGATCACGCTGGCCGCGACATTGGCTGGCGTGCAGAACACCAATGCCGCCACCGGGTCATGGCCGGCACCGGCAAATCCGACCGCCGACATGTCGAAGGCGACGAAGTCCGCCGACATGCCCGGCGCCAGCGCACCGATATCGTCGCGGTTGAGCACGCGTGCGCCGCCCAGCGTGGCGATTTCCAGCGCCTCGCGCGCGCTCATCGCGGCCGGCCCGTAGCCGACCCGCTGCAGCAGCATCGCCTGGCGCGCCTCGCCCAGCATATGCGCGCCATCGTTCGACGCGCTCCCGTCCACGCCCAGGCCCACCGGCACGCCCGCATCGCGCATGGCACGCACCGGCGCAATGCCCGATGCCAGCCGCATGTTCGAACACGGACAATGCGCCACGCCGGTGCCGGTACGGGCGAACAGCGCAATGCCCTCCTGGTCCAGCTTGACGCAGTGCGCGTGCCACACATCGTGGCCGACCCAGCCCAGGTCCTCGGCATACTGCGCTGGCGTCATCCCGAACTTTTCGCGCGAATAGGCAATGTCGTTGTCGTTCTCGGCCAGATGCGTATGCAGCGACACGCCGTAGTGCCGCGCCATCACCGCCGATTCGCGCATCAGGTCGCGCGACACCGAGAACGGCGAGCATGGTGCCAGCACCACGCGCAGCATCGCGTGGCGCGCGCTGTCGTGGTACCGCTCGACCAGCCGCTGGCTGTCGCGCAGGATGGCAGCTTCTTCTTCGACCACCACGTCCGGCGGCAGGCCGCCCTTGCTGCGCCCTACGCTCATCGAGCCGCGCGCGGCATGGAAACGCATGCCCATCTCCTGCGCCGCGGCGATCGAATCATCCAGGCGCGAACCGTTGGGAAACAGGTAGAGGTGGTCGCTGGTGGTGGTGCAGCCCGACAGCATCAGCTCGGCCATCGCGGTCTTGGTCGACACCGCGATCATTTCCGGCGTCAGGTGCGACCACAGCATGTACAGGTTGGTCAGCCACGAAAACAGCTCGGCATCCTGCGCCGCGGGCACCGCGCGCGTCAGGCTTTGGTACATGTGGTGGTGCGTGTTGACCAGCCCGGGCGTGACCACGCGGCCGCGCATGTCGAGCACCCGCGCGCTGCCGTCGTCGACCATGCGCCGGTATTGCGGCGGCAGCTCCGCGCTGGGGCCGACCCATTGCACGGCGGGGCCTTCGGCGACCAGCGCACCGTCGCGGATCTCGCGGCGCTGGGCGTCCATGGTCACCAGGACATCGGCATGGAGGGCAATCAGGGTCATGGCGGAATTCCTTCTGGGTAGCGGATGGGATGACGGTCGGAACCGTTCGCCGCCAGTCTACGGCGGCGCGCTGCCGCGTCCCAAGCATAGAATTCCGAGCAGGCTGTCCACAAAAAGTGGACATCCACCCGCGCCGGCTCAGCGCGCCTGCGCGAACAGCAGCGCCAGCGCGTCGCCGATGCGCTCGGCCATCAGCCCCGCCGCGGCGCTGAGCTGGCCGCTCGCGCGCGCCACCAGCGTCAGCGTCTGGCCCTGCAGGTGACGGTCGCGCAACGGCACGTACACCAGCGCCTGGCGCGCGCGCTCCTCCATCACATCGAGCGGGTTCAGCAGCGCAATGCCGGTCCCCAGCAGCACCAGCTGCCGGATCAGCACGGTCGAGGTCGACTCCGCCACCGGCGAGACTTCGATCGCATTGCGCGCAAATGCCGCATCCAGGATGCCGCGGATCGACAACGAGGGCGCCGGCAGGATCAGCGGATAACCAACGCACTCGCTCAGCAGCGCCGATGGCCGCGCCGCCAACTCGTGGCCCGGCGGCACCACCGCGCCGATCTGCCAGTCGCTGCTGGCCAGCGCGCGGAACGCCGGCAGTTCCGGCAGGTCATAGCCCAGCCCGAGATCGGCATCGCCCTGCTCCACCGCCGTTACGATGTCGGCCACCGGCAGGTCATTGACGCGCACCACGATGCCCGGATAGCGCTGGCGGAAGTCATGCAGCAGCGACGGCATCAGCGACCCTGCCAGGCCTGCCGTCACCGCCACCGTGACCTCGCCCCGGCGCGCGCCCTTGAAGTCTTCGATACGCTCGCGCAGCGCATCATGCTCGCGCAGCGTCTGGCGGACATGGGCCAGCACCATCTCGCCAAGCGGCGTCAGCCGCAGGCGCTTGTGGATGCGTTCGAACAGCGGCGCGCCCAGTTCCGCCTCGAGGTCCAGGATCTGCCGGTTGACCGCGGTCGGCGCCACATGCAGATACTCGGCCGCCTTGCGGATGGAACCGCGGCGGACGACCTCGTCGAGATAGCGTAGGACTCTGGCGTGCATGGGTTCTGGCAAACAAGTGAATTCGGTGCCGGCGCGAACGCGCATGGCGGCGGCCTGGCATTGTAGCGGCCAGTGCTACCGGCATCGTAAAAATGCGGCCAAAGCTATTGCGCCGCATCCGATACCTTGCTACAATCTTTTTCTTCGTTGGGGCGTTAGCTCAGTTGGTAGAGCAGCGGACTCTTAATCCGTAGGTCGAGTGTTCGAGTCACTCACGCCCCACCAGCGAATTCAGAAAAGCCGGAAGCCTTGCTTCCGGCTTTTTGCTTTTCTGTTGCCGCCATAAGATCCTCGCGTGGCTTCACGCGCGCGTTCGGCAGCGCAGCCCGATTCTTGATACGCGGGTTCTCACCAATTCCCCTGCACGCGCTTTCCCGGTTGAATCGCTTCCGCGCACGTTGTGGAACATAGTTCCGTATCGCGGAACTCTCGCAAGGTGCCGGCCGTACCGCGATCCCGGCACGGCCCGGTCATTCCAGCCCGGGAAGCCCTGACAGCGCGGGACACCGGATCGGTAGCGATCCGCGCACACGCCTGCAGCCCGGCTGGCGAATCAGTGAAAGAAGAATGGAGGCCCTCCTTGAAAGCAGTCCTTAACGCCGGCGCAGCCGCCTGCATCGTGGCCCTCGGCCTGGCCCACGTCGGCCTGGCACAGGCCCAGTCCTACCCCGCCAAGCCGATCCGCCTGATCGTGCCGTTCGCGGCCGGCGGCACCACCGATATCGTGGCGCGCGCAGTCTCCGACGGCCTGGGGCGTGAACTGGGCCAGCCGGTGGTGGTGGAAAACCGGGGCGGCGGCGGCGGTGCCATCGGCGCCGACGCGCTGGCCAAGTCCGCGCCGGACGGCTACACGCTCGGCATCGCCACGGTCAGCACCATGGCGACCAACCCGGCCACCAACCCGAAGAATCCGTACGATCCGCTCAAGGACTTCGCGCCGATCACCAACCTGGTCAACGTGCCAAATGTGCTGACGGTGAATCCGAAGGTGCCGGCCAAGACCCTGAAGGAATTCGTGGCGATGCTGAAGGCCAACCCGGGCAAGTACAGCTACGCCTCGGCCGGCAAGGGCAGCATCTCGCACCTGGATGGGGAACTGTTCAAGGACATCACCAAGACCGACATGGTCCACATCCCCTACCGGGGCTCGGGCCCGGCGCTGAACGACACCCTGGCCGGCCAGGTCAACGCGCAGTTCGACAACCTGCCGTCGTCGATGCCGCATATCCAGGCCGGCAAGCTGCGCGCGCTCGCGGTGGCGGCGCCCAAGCGCGTCGAGGGCCTCCCCGACGTGCCGACGTTTGCCGAGGCCGGCATGAAAGACATGAACAACATGGCCTGGTACGGCCTGGTGGCCCCGGCCGGTACGCCGGCGGCGATCATCACGCGCGTGCATGACGCCGCGGTCAAGGCGCTGCAGGATCCCAACGTCAAGCGCCGCCTTGCCGACAGCGGGGCCTACACCGATGGCAACACCCCGGCGCAATACGCCGCGCAGATCAAGCGCGAACTGGACCTGCGCAAGAAGATCGCGCGCGACCAGAACATCACGCTGGAATAAGTCCGTGGGGCGGCGCCGACCGCCTCCGGACGCAGAAACCGGCTGCCACGGCAGCCGGTTTTTTTATGGGCGGCGCCTGTCAATGCACCGCGCGCTACTCGGATTCTTCCTATTCGGGCGACACTTGATCCCGCACAGCACGCGCGCTCGGGCGGTAACGTTCAATACGTGTAGAAGAAACTTTCACTTTGCGGACACGCGCCGCCTCGGTACATTTACCGGGTGCTCCGCAGCACGCGCCGGCAGTCGACCGGCCAACGTCCGGCCCCAAACCGGTTTCGCGCAGGCGCTGCGCGACCGTCATTCGCGAGGATAGCAAGATGCTGAAGAAGTCCGTTCCGACCCTGATCGTTGCAGCCCTGGCCGCGCTTGGCGCAACGCAAGTGCATGCGCAGAAGAACTACACCGACGGCGGCGATCTCTACGGCGGCAGCCACACCAAGAAAGGCGGCCCGAATCAGAATCCGGCCAAGTCGGGCAAGTTCGACCCGTACACGGACGGTGCAAAACAATCGACCAAGTCGGAGCTGACCAACTCCGGCAAGAAGGTCGATCCGAACACCGATGGCGCCAAGTCCGGCAAGTTCGATCCGTACACCGACGGCGCCAAGGCGGGCAAGGCCGATCCCTACACCGACGGCGCCAAGGCGCCCGCCAGCCACGGGACCAAGGCGCACTAACGCCGCCCCGCGCCCAGCCAGACAGCCCGCCCGCGCGGGCTGTCTTGTTTCCAGGGGACCTCAGGCGGCCAGCGCCGGCGCCGGCGCCGGCGCCGGCTGCATGGTGCCGCGGTCGCGGAAGGCGGCATGCCAGGACAGCGCCTCTTCCACCCGGTGCGGGGTCTGGCCGCCGAGCCCGCAGGCGCGCCGGAAATAATCGCCCAGCAGGTCGCGGTATTGCGGATCGGCACAATTGGCAATGACCGTGCGCGCGCGTTCGCGCGGCGCCAGGCCCCGCAGGTCGGCCAGGCCGTGCTCGGTGACGATGATGTCAACGTCATGCTCGGTATGGTCGACGTGCGCGACCATCGGCACGATGCTGGAGATAGCGCCGCCCTTGGCCACCGACTTGGTCACGAACACCGACAAGTGCGCATTGCGGGCAAAGTCACCCGAGCCGCCGATGCCGTTCATCATGTGCGTCCCGCCCACATGGGTGGAGTTGACGTTGCCGTAGATGTCGCACTCGAGCGCCGTGTTGATGGTGATCAGCCCCAGCCGGCGCAGTATTTCCGGGTGGTTGCTGATTTCCTGCGGCCGCAGCAGCAGCCGCGAGCGGTAGCGGTCCAGGTTAGACAGGAAGCGCTGGTACACCTCGCGCGTCAGCGTCACCGACGAAGCCGAGGCAAAGGCAAGGCGTCCCGCGTCCAGCAGCTCGATGGTGCTGTCCTGCAGCACTTCGGAGTACATCTGCAGGTCGCGGAACGGCGACTCGACCATCCCGTGCAGCACCGCATTGGCAATGGTGCCGATGCCGGCCTGCAGCGGCTGCAGCGACGGCGACAAGCGCCCGGCACGGACTTCGCGCAGCAGGAATTCATTGAGGTGGCCGGCGATCTGGCGGGTCTCGGCATCCGGTGGCAACGCGTTGGATGGGCTGTCATCCTTGGCGGTAAAGACAATGGCGGCGATCTTCTCGGGATCGACCGGGATATACGGCAGGCCGATGCGCTGCGCCGGCGCGATCAGTGGAATCGGCTGGCGGTACGGACGCTGCACCGGGAAATAGATGTCGTGCAGCCCTTCCAGCTCCAGCGGCATGTTCAGGTTGATCTCGACAATCACCTGGCGCGCCAGCATGGCGAAGCTGGCCGAATTGCCCACCGAGGTGCTGGGGATGATGCCGCCCTGCTCGGTAATGGCCACCGCCTCCACCACCGCGACGTCCACTGGCGCGATCTGGCCGGAGCGCAGCTGCTCCACGGTCTCGGACAGATGCTGGTCGATAAACATCACTTCGCCCGCATTGATCTTGCGGCGCAGCGTGGCATCGGACTGGAACGGCAGGCGGCGCGCGATCACGTCGGCCTCCGCCAGCACCCGGTCGATGTCGTTGCCGAGCGAGGCCCCGGTCATCAGGGTGATGCGCAGCGGTTCGGTGGCCGCGCGCCGCGCCAGCGCGAACGGCACTTCCTTGCAGTCGCCAGCGCGCGTGAAACCGCTCATGCCTACCGTCATGCCGTCGCGGATCAGCGCGGCGGCTTCGTCGGCCGAGACTACCTTGTCATGCAGCCTGGCCAGGCGAATGCGTTCCTTGTCCATCTTGATCTCCGGTCTGACGGCCGGCCGGTGCCTGCGCCGTTCGCCCCGTACTGGCCTTGGCGGCTTGTGGGCGGGGTCTCCGGCAGGCAGTGTAGCCAGCCGCGGTTATTCCAGCGATGGTTTAAAGTCATCGACGCCAGTCGCCTTTTTCATTGCCGGCCGTGCGGGCGCAGGCGCAGCCAGCGCCACCGGGGCCGCGCCGCGCCTTAGGACATTCCCGCAGTTGTCACAAAACCGGCAAAAGTTTCTGTTAGTCTCGCCGTTCGGTCGACCCAGCCCGCCAGAGAGGCTGCGGCGTCCGTGCCGCCCGGGCCGGCCCATGCTCCGGCCCCTCGCACCCCTTGCGGGTGCCTGTGCATTGCGGTGGCGGCAAATCACCACAGGAGACGCCATTCATGCAGCCAAGACCCCTCGAACCCAGCGAGCCGGTTGTCCTTGCCCTGATTGACGCAGTCACCGCCTGGCAAGGTGCGTTGGAGCAGACCTTGCAAGCCTCGGGCCTTAACTATTCCCAGTGGCTGCTGCTGCGGGCCATCCGCCAGGGTGCCTTCAAGCGCGGCCTATCGCTGGGCGGTCCGATGCCGATCGATGCCGCGCAATCCGAGGCCATGCTCGATGAGCTGCGCCGCGACGGCTGGATCGAGTACACCGCGACCATGGCCCCCCGCGTTGCGGAAGGCGCCACCATGCGGATGCAACGTACCGCGCAGGCCGTGAGCGCACTGCACAGCGTCTCGGTCGCGGCGTTCAACCCCCAGGAGCGGGCCGCGCTGGTCAGCTTGCTGGACCGCATGGAATCCACCTTGATCAGCCACACCTCGCGCCAGGTCAGGTCGGTCGCCGAGACCGCCCGGCAAGAACGGCACACCCAGCCGCTCCCGTGCCCCGGCCTGCCGCCAGTCGCCCACCGCCCCACCTCCTGCCCCAGCCTGGCCACGCGCTTCTGAACGAAGCCCTCGCCGATCCCGCGGCATGCCGCCGGGACCGGCCAGCCACCCTTCCCTCGCTCGCGCCAGTACCCGCCACATTGTTGCGCCGGGGACTCGGATTTTTCCTAAAGTATGAGCATGCCCCGGCACATGCCGCGGCGCCCATCGACACCGCGAGGAGGGGAACATGCCGCAGGAGAACGAAGACAAGGTCGCGCACCTGCTGGACCAACTGGTCTCCTTCGCGCGCGGGCGGCTGCCGGCGGCGATGTTCAGCGTGGTCGAGCCCTTCCTGCTGCACTACTACGACCAGGCCGACGCCGAAGACCTGCTGCGACGCGAAGTGGCCGACCTGTACGGCGCCGTCATGGCGCACTGGCAGACGGCGCAGAAGTTCAACCCCGGCAGCGCCCGCATCCGCGTCTACAACCCCAACCTGGAAGAGCACGGCTGGCACTCTGATCACACCGTGGTGGAGATCGTCAACGACGACATGCCATTCCTGGTCGACTCCGTGACGATGGAGATCAATCGACAAGGCCTGGCGCTGCACTCGGCGATCCATCCGGTATTCCGGGTCTGGCGCGGGGGCGCCGGCATCGAGCGTATCGCCCCGGCCGGCGCCGGCGAGGCCGGCGACAATTCGCGCCTGGAATCCTTCATCCATTTCGAGATCGACCGCACCGGCGAAGCCTCGCGCCTCGACGCCTTGCGCAACGGCATCTCGCAGGTGCTGGTCGACGTGCGCGCGGCGGTGGCAGACTGGCCGAAGATGTGCGACATCACACGCTCCACCATCGACGCCATGGCGCGGGCGCCGGACGCGGCCGCGCCGGAAAGCGTCGAGGCGCGCGCCTTCCTGGAATGGATGATGGACGACCATTTCTCGTTCCTGGGACAACGCGACTACCAGCTGGTGGCGCGCGACGGGCGCTACTTCCTGCGCGGCGTGGCGGGCTCCGGCGCCGGCATCCTGCGCGAAAGCCTGCGCGAGCCCGACGCCGAAGACCTGACCATGCTGCCCGCGGCGGCTACCGCGATCATCGAGGGCAGCTCGCCGATTTTCCTGACCAAGGCCAATTCGCGCGCCACCGTGCACCGTCCCGGCTATCTCGACTACGTCGGGGTCAAGCTGCTTGACGAAAACGGGCAGCTGTTCGGCGAACGGCGCTTCGTCGGCCTCTACACCTCGACCGCCTACATGGCGCCGATCGCCGAGATCCCGCTGGTGCGGCGCAAGTGCGCCAACATCCTGGCGCGCGCCGGCTTCCTCGCCAAGGGCCATCTGTACAAGTCGCTGGTCACCATCCTGGAGCAGTATCCGCGCGATGAACTGTTCCAGGCCACCGAGGATGAGCTGTTCGACATCACCACCGGCATCCTGCGGCTGCAGGAACACCAGCGCACGCGGCTGTTCGTGCGGCGCGACCGCTTCGACCGCTTTGTCTCGTGCCTGGTGTTCGTGCCGCGCGACAAGTACAACACCGACCTGCGCCAGAAGATCCAGAAGCTGCTGACCGCTGCGTTCCATGGCACCAGTTGCGAGTTCACGCCGCTGCTGTCGGAGTCGCCGCTGGCGCGCATCCAGCTGACCGTGCGCGGCGAGCCCGGCACCATGCCGAAGGTCGACACGCAGGAACTGGAAGCGCGCATCGTGCATGCCAGCCGCCGCTGGCAGGACGACCTCGCCGAAGCGCTGCACGAAAGCCACGGCGAAGAGCAAGGCAACCGGCTGCTGCAGCGCTATGGCGGCTCGTTCCCGGCGGGCTATCGCGAAGACTATCCGGCGCGCACCGCGGTGCGCGATATCGAGCTGATGGAGCACGCGCTGCGCGGCAACGGCATGGCGATGAACCTGTACCAGCCGATTGAAGCCGCGCCCGGCGCGTTCCGCTTCAAGGTGTATCGCGCCGGCGAACCGATCGCGCTGTCGCTGAGCCTGCCGATGCTGGAGCACCTGGGCGTGCGTGTCGATGAAGAGCGCCCCTACCTGATCGAGCCCGACAGCGGCGCACCGGTATGGGTGCACGACTTCGGGCTCGAAATCGCCGACAGCGGCAGCGCGGCGGAGTTCGACATCGCGCGCGTCAAGGCGCTGTTCGAGGATGCCTTCGCGCGCGCCTGGCACGGCGAGATCGAGAACGACGACCTCAACCGCCTGGTGCTGCGCGCCGAGCTGGCCGCGCGCGACGTGACCATCCTGCGCGCCTACGCACGCTATCTGCGACAGGTGGGATCCACCTTCAGCGACGCCTATATCGAGCGCGCGCTGACCGGCAACGCCGGCATTGCCGCGATGCTGGTGGCGCTGTTCGTGGCACGCTTCGACACCTACAGCGAGGTGGCGGCCGACACCGCTCGCCAGGCGCGCTGCGACAAGCTGCTGGCCGACATCGGCGCGGCGCTGGACAAAGTGCCCAACCTCGACGAAGACCGCATCCTGCGGCTCTTCCTTGGCGTGATCAACGCCACCGTGCGCACCAATTATTTCCACCGCGGCGAGGACGGCCAGCCACGTCCGTACCTGTCGTTCAAGTTCCACCCCGCGCTGGTGCCGGGCCTGCCGGAACCGCGCCCGATGTTCGAGATCTGGGTCTACTCGCCACGCGTGGAAGGAGTGCACCTGCGCGGCGGGCGCGTGGCGCGCGGCGGGCTGCGCTGGTCGGACCGGCGCGAGGACTTCCGCACCGAAGTGCTGGGCCTGATGAAGGCGCAGATGGTCAAGAACACGGTGATCGTGCCGGTCGGCTCCAAGGGCGGCTTCGTGGTCAAGCGCCCGCCGCCGCCAGGCGACCGCGATGCCTTCCTGCGCGAAGGCATTGCCTGCTACCAGACCTTCCTGCGCGGATTGCTGGACCTGACCGACAACCTCGTCGCCGGCGAGCTGGTGCCGCCGCCGCAGGTGGTGCGCCACGACGACAATGACCCCTACCTGGTGGTCGCCGCCGACAAGGGCACGGCGACGTTCTCGGACTTTGCCAATGCGATCTCGGCCGAGTACGGGTTCTGGCTGGGCGATGCCTTTGCGTCCGGCGGCTCGGTCGGCTATGACCACAAGAAAATGGGCATTACCGCGCGCGGCGCGTGGGAATCGGTCAAGCGGCATTTCCGCGAGATGGGCGTCGACATCCAGGCCACGGACTTCACCGTGGCCGGCATCGGCGACATGTCCGGCGACGTGTTCGGCAACGGCATGCTGCTGTCGCCGCATATCCGGCTGGTGGCCGCGTTCGACCACCGCCACATCTTCCTCGATCCCGATCCGGACCCGGCCCGCAGCCTGCAGGAACGCGCGCGGCTGTTCGGGCTGCCGCGCTCGAGCTGGGCCGACTACGACGCCACGCTGATTTCCAGCGGCGGCGGCATCTATCCCCGCACGGCCAAGACCATCCCGCTGTCGCCGCAGGTGCAGGCGGTGCTCGGCACCACGGCCACCACGCTGTCGCCGGCCGAGTTGATCCACGCCATCCTGATGGCGCCGGTGGACCTGCTCTACAACGGCGGCATCGGCACCTACGTCAAGTCCAGCCAGGAAACCCATCTGCAGGCCGGGGACCGCACCAACGACGCGGTGCGCGTCAATGGCAGCGAACTGCGCTGCAAGGTGGTCGGCGAAGGCGGCAACCTGGGTTTCACCCAGCTGGGCCGCATCGAGTTCGCGCGCAAGGGTGGCCGCATCAACACCGATGCCATCGACAACTCGGCCGGCGTGGACTGCTCGGACCATGAAGTCAACATCAAGATCCTGCTGGGACTGGTGGTCGCCGACGGCGAAATGACCGAGAAGCAGCGCAACAAGCTGCTGGCCGAAATGACGGACGAAGTCGGCCTGCTGGTGCTGCAGGACAACTACTACCAGACCCAGGCGCTATCGGTGGCCGGCCGCAGCAGCGGCGCGCTGCTCGACGGCGAGGCGCGCCTGGTGCGCTGGCTGGAACGCGCCGGGCGGCTGAACCGCGCGCTGGAATTCCTGCCGTCGGATGAGGACATTGCTGAACGCAAGCTGGCCGGCGAAGGGCTGACCTCGCCCGAGCGCGCGGTGCTGCTGGCCTACAGCAAGATGTGGCTGTACGACGAACTGCTGGGCTCCGACGTGCCGGAAGACGCGCTCGTTTCCGGCCTGCTTTCCGATTACTTCCCGGTGCCGCTGCGCCAGCGCTACGGCGAGGCCATGGAACGCCATCCGCTGCGGCGCGAGATCCTGTCGACGCACCTGACCAATATGCTGGTCAACCGCATCGGCGCCACCTTCGTGCACCGGATCATGGAAGAAACCGATGCGCGACCCGCTGATATCGTGCGCGCCTGCCTGATCGCGCGCGACGTATTCGGGCTGACTGCGCTATGGCAGGAGATCGACGCACTCGACAACCGCGTGGCCGACGCCGAGCAGGCGCGCATGTTCGGCTCAGTGGCACTGCTGCTGGAGCGCGCATGCCTGTGGTTCATCCGCTATCTGCGCAGCGGCAACCGCGCTACCGATGACCTGGCGCGCTTTGCGCAGGCGGCACAGTGGCTGGTGCCCCGCCTGCCGCAACTCTTGCCGCAAGCGGATGCCGCCGTGTTGGCAGAGCACACGCGTGCGCTGACCGAGGCGGGGGTGGCCGAGACGCTGGCCATGCGCGTGGCTGGCAGCGAGATTTCCGCTGCGGCGCTCGACATTGCTGAAGTGGCCGCGGCGTGCGAGCGCAGCCTGGACCTGGTGGCGGGCGTTTACTTCGCGCTGGACAGCCACCTGAGCTTCAGCTGGCTGCGCGAACGCGCGCTGGCGCTGCCCTCGGACACCCATTGGGACCTGCTGGCACGCACCACCACGCTGGAAGACCTGGGGCGGCTCAAGCGCGCGCTGACGGTCAGCGTGCTGTCGCAGGCGGGCGAGCAGGCCGCGCCGGACGCGATGATCGACGCCTGGCGCGCCAGCCGCCACGGCGCGCTCGAACGCTTCACGCGCATGCTGGCCGACCAGCGCGCTTCAGGCGCCGCGGGCCTGTCCATGCTGTCGGTCGCGGTGCGCGAGATCGGCATGCTGGAGCGAAGCTAGCCGCGCGCCGTTCAGCCTGCGGCCTACTCGTCGGTGTCTGCGCCGATGTCCGCGTCGGCGTCGGCGCCGCGCGGACGCAGCTCGAGTCCGAGCAGGATCAGCAGCTCGAAGGCATCGGACAGCAGGTGCTTCTGCCTCGGCAACAGGCTGGCGTACGGCATGTCATAGATCGACTGGTGCGCCGAGCGCTCGCCCTTCAGGCCGCGGTCGCGTGCGATGTCCGACAGCAGCGCGGCAAACCCGGACAGGTCCTGCGCCGCCAGCGCCGAGTTCAACACCTTCGCGATAACTTCGGGCGAAGCGTTGGCCCAGCCCATGCGTTCGGCATTGGAAGCGGGGTCGTGGGGAAGGTCGGCAAAGTCCATGTTGTGTTTAACGGTCCTGCCTAAACTAGCTTAAGCCGCCAACGATGTGAATTTGACCCCACACAGGTGGGGTAACACGGCCTGCCGCCGGTGCCGGGCGCCGGTTCCGATTACCGCGGCGAGGGCTTGGCGCCAGTCTTCGCGCGGCCCCGTGCCGGTGGCTTCGCCTGCGATGGCCGCTTCGCCGGTGCCTTCTCCGCTACCCTCTCTGCTACCTTCGCAGGTCCCTTCGCCGCTGCCTTGGCGGCCACCTGGCGATACCTGGTGCTGCCATCCGCCGCCGTGCGAGCCTCGACGTGGTTGCGGGCCCCGCACTGCGGGCAGCGGAACACGAGTCCCTGGCCTTCATCGCGGATCTGCACTTCGTCCTGCTCCCAGCGAGCGCCGCAAGCCTGGTTCCCACAAACAAACATGAATTCTCCTGGAGGATTGTGCCAAGCGTTTGCCGGCACGCGCACGGCCCGCCACCGAAGCGGTCCGCGCGTACGCAGGCGCGATTATCAGGCCAGTCAGCGGCCAGCGGGCGATTTGCCGCAATTCCGCCGGCCTGGCCGGCACGGCCCGGACCTTCAACCATTGCGCTGCACCCATTGCTGGGCCCACGCAATCGCCGCGGAGCGCGCCTGCTCCGCGGTGGCATGGGTGGTCGGCGGCGCCCCGCCCTCCAGTACCACGGCGCCCGATTCCCAGATATCGCATAGCGCCTTGAACCGCCCCATGCCGAGCGCATGGCAGAACACGTGGATGACGAAGCCGCGGTATTCCACCACGTCGGTGGCGGCGTCGGTGAGCACCTGGTCCGAGGTGACATCGGCCGGCAGCAGCGGCGCGTCGGACTGATGCGGTTCGCGCTGACCGGCAGCGGTGCGTGCAGACCACGCCATTGCGCTGCCGGCGCCCGCGCCAAGCAGCACACCCAGTCCGAACCAGCAGGCTTTGCTTCCGCACCCGGCCATGGCATCTCCTGTGGCGACCCGGCGTTCACGGCAAGACAGCGTCATGGGCGCCTGTCATCGGTTTCAGGTTATACCAGGCTGCGCACAGGTACCGGCCGGAGCGCCGAAATTGAGAATCGGGAGGATGACCGAACGGCATGCCGCGGCTATACTGTACATCCATACAGTATCAGGACACTGCCATGCCCTTGTACCAGTCCGATTCCATCCTCCTTGAAGCCTATTACTTCGGCGACGACACCGAATCCGTGCGCCTGCGCTGCGGCAGTGTTTGCGTGAACGCCGGCGCCATCCTGGTCGACGGCATCGAGCCACGCCAGCTGCAATCGCTGCGCTGGACGCCGGACTTCCTGTCGTTCGAGGTGCAGGGCATGCGCCACCGCTATCCGGTAAGCCGCCCGGCGCTGGTCGGCCCCGCGCAGGCGCGCTTCGCCCTGCTTTAAGCTACGTCTTCCGATGCCGCCAATGCGCCGCGCGCCATGCCCCCATGCCAGACCTGAGCCCGACCGCCCGCCAACTGATCCTCGCACTCGAGCTGCAGCCGCACCCGGAAGGCGGCTACTACCGGGAAACCTATCGCAGCACGGAACGCGTCGCATGCCAGGACGGGCGCACGCGCGAAGCCTGCACCGCGATCCACTACATGCTTTGCGGCAACGACTATTCCGCCTGGCATCGCATCCGCTCCGACGAGCTGTGGCACTACCACGTGGGCTCGCCGGTGGACGTGCACCGGATCGTCAACGGCACCCTCGTCACCCAGCGCCTGGGCGACCCGCTGCGACATCCCGGCGCGGCCTTTCAGGCGTTGGTGCCGGCTGGCCAATGGTTTGCCGCCGAACGCGTGGACGCTGGCGACCACGTGGACTTTACGCTGGTCGGCTGCACCGTGTCGCCCGCCTTCCAGTTCAGCGAATTCGAACTGGCAAGCGCCGCGACGCTTGTCGGCCTCGTGCGCGGACATGACATGCGGTTGCAGAGGCTGCTCCGATAGCGCCGCAAAAAAACAGCCCGCCGCGGCGGGGTGCGGGCGGGCTGTTGAGTACAGCCAGACCAGTCTACGTGCACCCGCTTGGGGCCCATGCCCGGAGCATCCCCGTATCCCGGCGCCTTTTCAGATTTCCGGCCCGCGCGGGCCACGTTGTCAACGCGGGGAGCTGCGCCTCAAAAGACACTGGAGTTGTCAGACGGTCACCGATACCGGCCGCTGAAAGCAGCGTGGAGACTAGGGCATCTTCCACCACGGAGGTGCACCATGCCGACCAAAAACATCCACGTCGTACCGCTCGACAACGGCTGGGCCATTGAATCCGAAGATGGCGCGGGCGGGCGCCAACTCTACGCGACGCAAGAAGACGCGATCGCAGCGGGCACCGAGAAAGCCCGGCAGCTCCATGCAGAACTGCTCGTCCACGGCCGCGACGGCCGCATCCGGATGCGCAACAGCTTTGGCAATGATCCTCGCGATATCCCGGGCTGACCTGAGCACGGCGCGTCAGCCACCGCTGGCGCGCGGCCCCTCCACGCGCGCACGCGTCGCGTAATAGGCAAGCACCAGCGATGCGGTCAGTGCCAGGCCGGCTACTGCCAAGGCGATGCATGTGGTGCCGGCGATCCCGTTGCCCTTGTCCGTCATTGCCGCCTCCGTCGCGATGACAGGACGCGATGTCCTGTCGGGTGTGAAGTCCACTGTAGCCACCACTATAGGTGCAGCGGGCTGAATCGAAAAACAGCGACGCGCGACAACATGCAAAAGCGCGCATGAAAATAAAAAACCCGCTTGGCAATTCACCAAGCGGGTTTCTTTGTCTGGTCGGGGCGAGAGGATTTGAACCTCATCAAACCTACAGTGGAATAAGGCTTTCCGGGCGATGTGTCTGTCAAAACCGCCGTGCCAATTGACACAGTGTGATCCAGTGTAGCATGCCCGGCGCAAACAAAAAGAGCCCGCGTTTAGGCGAGCCCTTATGATTATCCGACGTGCCCGGTGTTACGTCGTGTGCCGCTCGACCAGCACGTCCACCATGATGGACTTGAAGAATTCGCTGTGCTCCGGCTCAGGATGACGGCCCCCCGATTCCCGCGCCTGCTGCTGCGCAAACTCGATCCCGTCTGAGAGAAGGGCTTCGCGACCGATTTGAACTCCCCACTCACGCCTCAAGCGACGCGCGGCGAGTCCAGCAGCTTGGGTAACCGCTGCAATAACGTGGGAGGGCAGGTCGTGTACGGTCGTTGCTTGCGTTGTGTTCATGGCGATCCTCGTTGAGTTATTTGGAACTTGTGTCGTCAGAATTGAGTGCGCGGGAAATCGTGGCGACCCCTACGCCAAAATGCTCGGCCAAGGCACGTACGGAGCCACCGTGTTCTGCGTGGTAGGCCCGGACCTCTGCATAGTCCACCGCAGGCTTACGTCCCTTGTACTTTCCCGCCTGCCTGGCAGCGGCGATGCCTTGGGCCTGATTTTCCCGGCGATACCGGTAGTCCGCCTCACCTTGCGCCGCTATGAATGCCAAAATGGCGTCCCGGACAGCCTTTCGTGTGGGGTCGGCTTCTTGCCCATCGAGCACCATGCCATTAAGAGTGCATTCCACGCGAACGCCCTTCTTCATCAATCGCTGCATCGTTTCGTGCAGTTCGTCATAGCGGCGCGAGATGCGATCTAGCCAGCGGATCACGAGAACACTACCTTTGCGTAGGCCTCGCTCTACGTGTTGCCATTGCGGCCGCTCGGACGGCGAAACGTGATAGCCGCCCACTCCCTCATCAATGAATACGTCGCTGTGTTTGATGCCTTGTTCGTCAGCATCGGCGTATTGGCTGGCAGCGGTCTGCCTGTCCAGAGCAGATACGCGCCCGTAGTAGATTCGTCTCATTCAGTGCCGCACTCCGTTCCGTTGAATTGATGTTCCGAATTATAGGCTGTTCCGAATTCATGTCAACCCTAGTGGAACACCAACCGAGGTGTGAACCCGACCCGTCGGCTCGGCCTTGCCTTCGCGCCGCTACGGCCCGTCTCGAATAAATCAGCACAAGGTAAGATCGCTGGGCTGCTCTATGTCTATAGGAGAAGCCCTCTACGTGTCCCACGGTGACACCTAAAGATGTCATGGGCCACCGTGCTCGTACGTGCCGTCATTGATTCGCAAGCAATACGATTCCATGTTCGCAGCAAAGGTAAAGCGAATCGCTGACAAGGAATCTGACACCATGAATCAAGTACAGAGCTTTGAGTTCACGCCGGGCCTCCGTCTCCGTGCGGTAGAGATCGACGGTGCGCCGTGGTTCGTCGCCGCCGATGTCTGCAAGGTTCTCGGACACCAGAACGTGACCCGAGACGTTGCCCGGCACGTGGACCCTGAAGATAAACGTACCGTTTCGGTAGGTTTGCGAGGAAAGGCGCCGACAGCGGTGAACGAATCCGGACTCTACTGCCTGGTCTTCGGCTCAACAAAGCCCGTGGCCCGCACATTCCGTCGCTGGGTCACCTCGGAGGTCCTGCCCGCCATCCGCTAGCGCGGTGTCTACTTCACCGACGCCAAGGCCCGCGAGGTTCTTGCTGACCCCGAAGCGGGCACGGCGCAACTCTTGGCTGACGCCCGTGCCCAGTTGGCCGAGAAGGACGCAGAGATCGCCAGGCTCCACGCCGATGTCCAAGACGCCGAGTGGGTCACGATGCTGACCTCGTGCGTAAGCGTGGCGAACCCTATTACGGTAGGCCGCGAATAAATCAGCACAGGGTGACTACCCTACGCCGCACCGGTTCATGCCACACACGCCGAGCACAAGCGCACCTCACTCTCTGAGCCGCGTGGGCCGCTCCGTTCCCGACGTGATCGACAAGGATATGGACGTCGCGCTGTCCGCCCTCGTGCAGCAGCCCGGGACTCCCTACGCGGCCCTGCGGGACTCATCGTCCCAGACGGGCTACGTGAACCCGCTGGCGTCCGATCAGGCCGCCTCGGACCTCGCCAAGATGCTGGCCTCGCCACGCATCCGCGACGTCTCCCATGCGCAGATGCCCGACCGGCTGAAGCAGAACATGGGCGCCGGCCTGACTGGCACAAACGGCCCCTGCCATTTCAACTACCCCGACGCCTACCAAATTACCGAGCCATCTACCGTCAATCCACCCCAGGCTCTCGGCTGTAACACGGGCAAGAGTGAAGCAGCGGCGCGTACCGGTTCACCGGGCAGTCGAACTTCATGTAGTCCCAGCCATAGGCCGGCTCCATGTAAATGCGCGGCTTAGAGCACGTATAGCAGACGAACTCCGTGGAGATTTCGTAGGTGGGACGCTGTGGCCCGGTAACGGTGAACGACATAGCCAGGCACTGTATATTCATACAGTATAGACATGCCTCTCTTATCTGGCACCACCTCGCCCACCAGCGCCTTTGCTCGTTACCCTGCCCCATAGGCCCAGACCGGGATCCGGCATTACATCCTGGATGAAACCGAGCAGCCGGTGCGGGTCTACGATTTTGGCACCCATGCTAGGTGGATGTCATGGGAGGGAAAGGGCTACCAGATCCGGGACGAGCTGCAAGGATTTGGCACCCCTGCCAATGCTGGGTATACATTCCTGGCGCACCGGCCTTAAAAATAACGGAGCGGCAAGGGAAGTAGTGATGCAACAACAGGCGTTGGCCGGTGAGAGGTGCATACCAGCGCCAGCATGGACGGAACCCCAGCCTTGTGCCTCTTTAGGCGCTATGACAAGTTCACATAGCACGGCGCCGACACCACCTAGGGCCGCCACGCCTGCGAGTAAAGACGTTATGAATGCGCCACGCCGGGTTCCCGACGCTCATCCTCTCCGCATAAAGCGGCTTACCAAGGGGCAATACCTTCGTGAAGCGCGTGACGCATGCCTAAGTTACAGCGTGCCGCTCGGCATCATAGGGCCATACAAGGCTCGGTCACTGAGTTGGAACACAAGTACTTACTACTACGTCTTCGGACAAGGCCTCGACGGCAACGCTCGGCTCGTCGAGGTTTTCCGGGTAAACGAAAAAGGCGAGTTGGAGCCCGTCCCTGCCTTCCAATACCCGGAACCCTTCAAGAACCTGTTCCCGACCGATTACTCCATTTTGTACAGCGACGACCCGTGGAACGGAGCATTTTCCTCAAGACAGGAGAAGCGAAGCTGAAGCCTGAAATGGACGGTTGATGGCTCAATCTGCATGTCGCGGCCTGGCACAAAAAAAAGCCCGCACTACGGCGGGCATTTTGGAAAGGGCAAAGGGGGAAGCGCTAGTTCCTCACATCACTGGCGCCCCGTCGATGCCCCGTGGGAGATCCTCTTTATTCTAGGCCCCCGACTCCGTCCCGCTATGGGGCTTTTGTCGGACTGGCGTCCGATAGCGTCCGCTGTCGTCGAGTAGAGAGTGGCCCCATCAACCTCCGGAGACAGCCATTGTCACCAAGTCCCACGATTTGGGGGATGTTGACAATCGCCATCCATGTGAGGATGTACGTGACGGTCTCCGCGAAGCCGGCTGCTTCATCGCCCTCGACCACTTGGCCGGGGGCTTTTTTCTAGGATCTGATACGGTCGACCAAGCGACGCGCAGAGACCGGCCAATAACTTCAAGGGGGAGCCGACCATGCCAGGCAGTAACGTTCACGTTGTGGCTACCGGGGACCGATGGGCCGTTGTCGTCGACGGAGGACACGGCCGCGAGATTTTTCAAACGCAGGAAGAAGCTATCGCTTCAGGCACGGAAAAGGCCAAACAGCGAAAGGGGGATCTATTGATCCACGGCCGCGACGGCCAGATCCGGGAGCGCAACTCGTTCGGCAACGACCCGCGCGACATCAAGAGGTGATACGCTTTCAGCACGGGGTGGCATCTGCCGCCGCAGCATTGCCTGCGACGACCTTAGGAGCAATCGGTGCCAGCGAAGAGTATTAACGTCGTGCCCGCCGAACACGGCTGGGCGCTCGAAATAGACGGCACGTCGGAGCCGCGTCAGATGTTTCCTACGCTCGAAGCCGCAATCAGTGCCGGTTGGGCGCGAGCCCGCCGGGAAAACATTGAGCTTCACATCCAGCCTCTGGCCGGTGGCGTGCGGCTTCGCGCGGAGAGCATCAATCCCGCAGACGTCGTTGGGTAGCGGTCACTATGGCTACAACCTGAAAGCAGGGGACGCGATTCGTAGTAAGCGGACGGCGTTTTGGCGACGTCTGCGGCTTCAATTGTGCGCCGCTTAATGCATATGTTGCCCTGCCTCGGCCAAAATGGTTCGCGTCCTATAGTCCCTTTTGGGATTTTCTCCTACAACTAAAACATGATCACTCCGACCAGGAGGGACTTGTATGGCAACGATCACCGTTCAGGTACGGCCTACTGAGGATGCTCGTTGGGCCGTTGAGATCGACGGCGTTGAACAACCCACCACCTACCCGTCGCGCAATGCCGCAATCGCAGCGGGCGTTCACAGGGCAATTGAGCATGATGCGCTCTTGATGATTCATGGTGTCGGAACGAAAGATAGCGAGCTGGACTTTCGTCGCTGCACCATGGCTCCTGCCAAGGAATATTGAAGGACCACAAGAGATTCAAGGGGAGTAGTAACTGCAGTAACCAATACGGGCCCTGACACGCAGTCAGGGCCCATTCCATTTTGGCCCTTAGGGCATGCCCTCGATGACTCCCCATGTGCCGTCATGGCTGACCTACGCCCGACGTTTCCAGTATCAGCAGCTGTCTCTCTTGATGCGAATCACGATGATGACCGCAGGGACTGAATAAATCAGCACAAGGTAGTTCTCTGGGTCCCTATTTATCTATAAGAGGTAGGGACCATGCTCTACGGGACCATGGCGACGGATATAGCTTGCAGGGCAGTCGCCATGGCGTCCGTGTTACTCATCGCCATCATTGAATGAGGAAATGAAGCCCCATTAGCGGCCAGCTTGAGCCTGCCTTGCACGTCCATTAACAAATCAGCACAAGGTAGAGGACCCTATTTTCTGCCAACGCCCCCATGGCGCTGGACTGACTACGCAGGACTCCGTGTGCTTCAAAGAAGTTAGTCCCAGCGAGACAGATGCTGGGACGGACACAAGCCCCCTCCCGATAAACCATCGGGCTCTGGGGAGCGAGTTGTGGTTGCAAGGAAAGAATGCGCACTACGGGAACTGTGCGCTCTCAGGGCAAACGTCGAGAGACGCCGCCCTACCCCTCATTTGCTGATCTGCCCCTACGAGCAGGTCGGTGCCCTACCCGGTCGGGACACCGGGTGTTTCGGTTGTTGTTCAGCTGCCCTGCAGCTTGGCCCCCGGCGTTCGCTGGGGGTCTATTTCCAATCGAGACCCGTCCCAAGACCTTCAAGACACCGCGCATCCCAGCGCGGCCCCGCGACCACGGGCGCCCTCCCGTGGAACCCCGAAACTCCCATTGATCCCATGTACCAACTGAAAATCCGTGGCCGGCAATTCTTCAATCCTGGCCTCGAACTCGTCGCGCCGGCTAATAGCCCGCAAGGCATCCGGGCGGCCCTTGAGCAGCACAGCCGCGAAGGCGGCAGTCTCGCACATCTGGACCTTTCTGGCCTAGACCTCCGCGAAGCCAAGTTCGCGGACAACACGAACTTCGAAGGCACGTCGTTCTACAGTGCCCGTTTGGATGGTATGCAGGCTCGCGGTGGCTATTTCGCTCACTGCGACCTCTCTTATGCCTGTATTAGCGCCGCAGACGTCCGAGGCGCGTGCTTCGTCTCCGCCCAGGCCGATGGCCTCATTGCGGACAACATTCTGGCTAAGAAGGCCAGCTTCAGCGGCGCTAAGATTCGCCGGGCTGTCTTCAATGACGCCGATCTACGATCCGCTGATTTCAGCCACGCAGACGCCCAGCAGGGGTCCTTCAAGGGGGCTGACATGCTGCTGGCAAACTGCGGTCGTATGGCGTTTGACTCGGACTGCATGGCAGGCACAAAGACACCGATAGATGTCATCCAGCGATACTCGAATACGCGCACCATCACATCGGACTTGCTGGAAAAGTACCCGCATCTCCGCGATGAACTGGAGGACGCCAAGTGAGCGCGAAGAACACCAAGGTCGTAAGCGCTCCCGAGTCACTGCGGGATAAGGCTACGTATGAGCGTATCCAGGCATTCCTGATTCCATTCAAGATCGCGCTTGATGACCCCTTTGGCGACCGTAACGAACTGGCCGAGAAACTGGCTGCTCTGGCGGAAGCATACTGGCCGGGTGAGCGCTCCTTGGGTGCATGGGGCGGTGCCGTCCATTGGGCCGCCAACGCTATCCGAGACCCGGCTTCGCCGCATTATGGTAGAGCGTGGGATACGCTGCGCCGCGTGTGTCAGGCCGTAGAAGCGTGCCTTCCGTCAGCGCATGAGAACCTCCCCGGCGCTCCTACCACTGTGGTGCCTAAGCTGACTCCCGTGGATCGCAGCTTTTGGGTCAACTACGAGGGCTGAACATGGATACGTTGCTCATCCGAGACCCGGCGACGGGTCTCTACCGTGAAGTCTATGCACATAACGGACAGCCTGTGCCCAGCTCGCGTAGCTACAAGTTTGCGGAGGCGCCTATAGAGCGCGATTCGTCCAGCGAGGCCCAGGCGAGCATTGGCAGCCATGCTTCCGTCCAATTCGACCTCTCCAAGCGAGATGAGCGGGACGGCACATATACGCCTGCTTATGCCGACCTCGTGGCAGCGAATATGGAGCACGTCTCTGTAATGGACAACGGACACTTCACGCCTGCTGGCAAAGACTTCGAGTTTTGCGACTAGGCGCTATGAAGACCTACACGCTCCTAGCTGACCGCCACAACCGAGTGACCTCAGTAATCTTCGAGGGATACACCTCGCCAGCCATGTTCTCCTATGCCACCCGCACGTTCGAATCGCACTCATTCGTGTGGCCTGGTCAGTTGGCACCTGCTGCGTTGGCATGTCTCACCGATAGCATTAACCCAAGCAATGTTGGTAAGACAGCCGGGGAACTTGACGGGCGCACGGAGTAGGGATGCCCGCCGGTCTACAGACATTTGACTCAGCGGGCAATCTGAAGCTGTCACTGGGAGACCGAGTTGGGCGGTTCACTGGTGCCGTGGTCACCAACGGAGCTGACGGTTCCATCACTATCCCCGGGACTGATACGGGTGAAGCGTTCTTCGTCCTCACGTCGTTGGAGAACCCGATAGGCTGGTTCTCCCCTCCGCTGGTGTCCATTAGCGGCTCCACGATCTCGTGGACCTACTTGCCGACGCCGGGCAACCCTCAGCGCATCAACTGCCTAATCCGTTACGGAGTCCACTGAATGACAGCCGGAATCACCGTCTTCAACGATTGGGGCACGGTCCAGATAGATGAAAACTGGGCCGCTATGTCGCTGCGCCATAAAACGCAGATTGCCGTGCAGACACCTGCAACTGGCGCACAGGCGTTCAACGGAAGCATTACGTTTGCTGCGACGTCCCCAATGGTCTTCTGGAAGGCGGACGCCCCGATCTACGCTCTAACATCAACGAACAACGGAAACGGGACGTGGACTTACACTTTTCGCGCTTCGGACCCGACGTTTGCCACTGTCTATGTCTTCGACACGCCAGAGTGGGCGACGCAGAACTACGGCCTCGAGATTTTCAACGCCTTCGGCGTGAAGGTCTTTGGGGATCAGTTGTCTCCGCTGAAGCTGGCGAAGGTCATCCCGATTGGGGCCGTCCCTCTGGTGTGGGCCGGGTTGCCCCTAGGCGACTATGCGGTCACTACAAGCGACCCCGGATTCAGGAGCGAAACCTACGCCGCCGACATCGAGAGGACCGCCGTGTTTTCCTGCGGGGCGCGGCACCTTGGCAATGGTGCCAGTTGCGACTGGGTACTAGCGCGTGACAGCATCCCGTTCGCCGTCAACTCCCAATCCTTTACCCCGAAGTTCCTGGTTATAGCCGATGTCGCAGGACTGTAGTTACGGGAAAATCTCAATGTCAGACAATCCTAACCTACCAGCATCACGGCAGAAGCGCCCATCTCGACAGCCCCGTGTCCCGGCTGCACACCTTCCGGTCACTGGAGAACTGCGCGGCCGGATGGCAAGCCTTCACGACCGCCGCCGCTCGGCTGACCCATGGCAACGGCGATTCGACCATGCCGCCCAAGTCGTTGAGATTCCCGACCGGTACGATGCGTCTCGCGTCATCCGTATGAAGATCACTGATTACCGCTATGTACGCGCCAAGTTTCCGAGGATCACGAAGACGCGCTGGGTCATCGACGCTTCAGGGGATGTCTTCGCTCCTGTTGCTGATACGGATGATGCAGTGTCAGTAGGCGCCATACTAAGCGACGCCAAGGACGGCGATTTGATCGACGTAACTGACGCGGAAACACTGTTCACCGCGCGTATTCGTCGGGCAGCGTGAGCGGCTTGGAGACCCACTTGGACCTCCGTGTTACTGGGTAGCACTGAGCCTATGAGGTCTTCGGTAGTGCGCCGTAAAAAAATCCCCAGAAAATGCGTGACATGGTGTGCCGGGCCGCGCGACGCGAATCCCCCCGTGCCGCCCCCGGGCGTTCATGGCAAGGCTAAGGGTCTCTCCCCACTCCGAGAGTGCCCAGCGAGTCCTGAGACCCTTGGGGTCAGCCGCGCACTGCCGCCGCGTACCGCTTGACCGTCGCGTCGCTGAGTCCGAAGTGCTTCGCCGTGGCGCTGATGGATGCCTGATTGTCCTTCCGCCACTGGATCACCATTGCGGCGTCAGCCTTCGGGGACTGGCCCAGCGAGAGCTTCCCGCGATGGGTGCGGCCCGTCGCAGCCAGTGCCTTCCGCGCGGCATCGCGGCCAGCTTCGGCCCGCTCATTGATCCGCTGGCGCTCAAGGTCCGCAACCTGAGCCAAGACTGCCACGATGATCTCTCCGACCCCCTTGGCAATCTGGCCGATCCCGTGGACGTCCAGTGTTACCCCACGGGTGATGAGGTCCCGGACAACCTTCTGAACGTCCAAGGCATCGCGCCCGAGGCGGTCTAGCGCGTAGACACGGATCACATCGCCCTCGCGGACAAAGGACAGCAGCTTGGCGAACCCAGGTCGCTGTTCAGCCGGTACGCCGCCGCTCACGCCTTCGTCGGAGAACTCGTGGTCCGCTACCCCGAGACGCTGGCGCTGCGCCTCAATGGACTGATCCTTGGTCGATACTCGGTAGTAGTTGATCGTTGACACAGGCACCCCCGGTGGCTCAGAAGATAGGGGGTCAGTATGCCTAGCTCAAATGATAGTGTCAACGACGGAGTGAGCCATAGTGATGAACCATAGCGCACAGGTAGTGACTATTGAGCTACCAGTCTTCGGGCGTGGGCACTTAGGCCTGGCGGGATGTACCGCCGCTAGATCATCGTGGTCGTCCTGGCTCTGGGGGCCTTGACCACCAGCGGAGCTACAAGTCTTCGGGCGGTGCACGCGGATGTACCCCGCTTGTCAATGGGCATCTACGCGCCCGTGGGGCCCCCAGAAGCCATGAGATCGCCTAGCTGACCCAGTGCCTCGCAGAGACAACGGCGCCCTTAGGTTTAACCACGCGCATTTGCTCGCACCTGTCTTGTGGTGCAAGAGACAGAAGGCCCTTAGGCCGCTCGGGGCTTCGCCCTCGCACACACATACCGCACGGCCTCACATGACAGTCCGAGGTGATTCCTGCGATCCCATTTTTTTTCACAAGAGACAACACATGGCATTGAAGAAATGCGGTGGCCCGTGTGGCCGCCTGCTTCCAGAAGACGACAGCCACTTCTACCGGTCCCCAGGAGACAACCGCAACTTCCGGGGAAGCTGCAAGACATGCTGCCGTGCAGCTGCTGCCGCGAACTACCAAAAGAACCCGCAGAGACACAACAGGAGGACCAGCGCTGCCCGCGCTATTCGTGTTGCCAATGGAGGTAAGGCGTGAGCACGGCCGAAGCAGTCCGCGTATGTGGGGGGTGCAATCTTCCGAAACCCGTCTCCAACTACTACGGCAACAAGCGGCTATGTAAGGTCTGCATCAGCGTCAGGAACAAGCGGCTCTACCAAGAGCGATACCGCAACCGATACCAAGAGAAGCGTGACGTCCTGATTGGGAACGCTAAGCTACGGCGGGAACGGCAGCCAACCGAGTACACGGCTTGGGTCGATATGATCCAGCGTTGCACCAACCCGAAACAGGAGTCCTACGCGGACTACGGGGGCCGAGGGATAAACGTGTGTCCCGAGTGGCGAGAAGACTTTAAGCGGTTCTTGGCGGACATGGGGCCTCGCCCGAGCCCCAGGCACTCCTTGGAACGCCGGGACATCAACGGACCCTATTGTCCCGACAATTGCCGGTGGGCCACAAACATCGAGCAGCAGAACAATAAGCGGAACAACGTCGTGAGCCTTGCGGACGGCCTCGATGGGCCCACGTTCACAGCGGCGGAGCTTGGGCGATTCATGGGGATGAACCCCCAGTTCCTGCGCTCACTGGACCTAAACTGGCATAGGGATGGCGAGCCAATCCCTCCATTGCCATGTCGAGCCCTGCGACGCTCTAAAAACCCTTTGAGGGGCTGATAATCGTCCGTAGGCACACCGAAGATTATGTATCATTACTTCACTTTCTATGACGGGGACACCAATGACCGAAACCTACGACACTGCCGTAAAGTCTATTACGAGAATGCAGCAATTCGAGGCGTCAAGCTTGGTACGTCGAGAGGACCTAGGTGCATTGAATTTCCAGGATGCCGTCAAGCCAGCACAGAAGCTTATCGAGTTGTACAGGCGAGTAACCCTGTCAACCCTAGAGGACCTGCCGGACTCCCTGTTGCAGCCGATAACAAACGTCGCCAATGCGGACTTCAGCACGTTCGAGGCCATCCTGAAGTTCAGCATGGACGACAGCAACCCGAGGGCGAACCGCGATAACCTCATTGAGCGCGTAAAGGCGAGCTACCAGACCACTTTCACAACCTTGTGGCAGTACATTGCATATGGCGTAAGCAAGGCTACAGATGTGCAGCTGCTTGAATCTGAAGCCCGAGGTGTGATTCAAGGCATCAAGGACAAGGCTTCGGACATTACTGATGACCTTGATAAAGCGAGGGCAGACGCCGGGGGTATTCTGGCAGAGGTCCGGCGCGTCGCCGCCGAACAAGGTGTGTCTCAGCAGGCATTATATTTCCACGATGAGGCACAAATGCATAAGGAGGAAGCGGGAAGCTGGCAAAAGTGGGTGTACGGCACCGCAATCGCGGTAGGTGTCTTCGCCCTCTTGACAATTATTGCCGCGTATATTCCTGCCCTTGAACCTCATTCCAGCTTCCAGGCTATTCAATTGGTCGCGGGTAAAGTCATGGTTTTCGCTACCTTAGCCTATCTGCTTGGTGTTTGCGTAAAGAACTTTCAAGCTCATCGGCACAACGAAATCATCAACAGGCATCGCGAAAACGCCCTGAAGACGTTTAAGGCACTAGCGGACGGCTCAAGGAACCCTGACAATAAGGATATCGTACTTACTCATGCTTCTCAGTGCATCTTTTCTGCTCAGGATACGGGATACACAAAATCTGCGGCGAACGAGTCGGGGAGCAGCGTGAAGTCAGTCATTGAGCTACTGCCGAAAGCACTAGGGAAGGCGGAGTGAGCGTGAAAGCTACGTGATACTGAAGAGTACGGCGTTAGCGGAGGGTTGGACTGGGATTTCCGGGTAACTTATACCACCTCGTGTATTAGGCCCATACTCCGCAGCATGTGCATCGAGGCTTATAGCAAGAGGCTAGGCCGCCTGCCGCATAGGAGGGAAGAATTGGCGGCCGCTTGCTGCTCTAGTGCGCTAGTGGCGTCAGGCTCCGCCGCTGAAATCTCCAGGTTTTGCGATAAGTCACCCATTGCTGATTCGGTTGAGTACAAATTCGGTGGAGGGGGCGAAGTTGGGTGCGTTTGCTTGTACGCCCTTGTAGGCGTGGCCCGTATTGCTCATTCGCTTCCCGGCCATCAATGTCTGCACAACCTCAAGTCACCAGCGTCTGCGCTCATTCTGCAAGCGCTCGCGCCGCTCCCTAGGCCTGGCTGCTGCCCGCAGGAGCGGTGCCCGATTTCTAGGCGTCGTCCTTTAGCTCGCCCAATGCAGGACTTCCACGCGCCACCAAATCTTCCGAAGAGCCAGACTACGCGGATCGACAGGGGGTACGCGCGATCTCTGCAACCCGCTGCGCCATCATCGGGCGAACCGGCCCAAGTGCTCTTCATAGGCCGCCGGGATATCGAGTACGGAAGTCGTCTCTGGGAATTCGGCCTGCTTTAACGAGTTCTTCGTATCGCTTCGCTCTGGCGAACGCGTTGATGACGTGGTCGCCGGTATGGTCCATTACGAAGTGCTCGTATGCAGTCGTTCCGCCTGTGTATTTAAGTTCTACGCAATGCATCACGGCCCGGAGAGCGGTCAGGATGGTTTCAATTTCGCGCCGCGACGGCCCATGTAGCGGCTCTTCCCGTGCCCCGAGTAGCGTTTTGAGGTCACTGTGGGCGAGCCATTTATTGCGCCGGTTTCTGACCGCCTTACTTGCGGATTCAAATGTCTCAAGCAGCGGCTCCATTTGATCGGCCACATCGGTCTCGCCTGCGTTGCGTAGTTCGACCTGTAGCCGCCGGAGGGTCAGGTTCCTGTTTTGCCCAGATGCAGCACGATCTCCCAATTTGCTAACCGCTATTTGCACGTCACGCAACAGCACGTCCTGCAAGATAGACGCGACGGTCCCTGCTGTTTCATTGAACAGATCAACGCGGTCTTTGCTGGTACCGAAAAGTTGGCGATAAATGATCCAGCGGCCATGTAGCCAAACGACGTCGGCTGAAATGGTCGCCCATATTTCTCGGATGGGCTCTGGGAAGCGATGGTCAACCGGTTGGGGCATGTGAAATCAAGGATTAGGCTTGGGCTGTTGTATTAATTGCGCAACCTCACGCAGAAGATCCACGCCACGCTGCATGTGCTCCGAGGCTTCCAGCAAGAGGTCAGCCACACGCCCAGTATCCGGGAGATTGCCAGCGCCTTGCTGCTTTAGTCGGCCAGGAACCGCATTGCGCTGAGGAACCTCCACGCGCGTTCCCTTATGCAGTACCACATCAACATGATGTGGAGGGCTTGTGGCTATCGGAGACACCTTCGCACGCTTGTATGCCCACTGCCTGATGGTTCCGGGACTCGCTAGGCCATCTGGTAGCTCCCCAAGACTTGCCACGTTCGACGCAAACCATATCGCGTCTTGACGTGCCGATCTTGGTACATCTTCAAAGCCGCTAGCAGTTAGCCATGCATAGTAAGCGTGGTCCGTCTTAGCCATCCGCTTACCTACTATCAACGCCTGTCCAACCTGCAGCCACCACCGTCGATGATTGCGCTCGGACTCGCGGCGACGTTCCTTAGCCTTAGCCCCCGCACCTCGGGAAAGGGCGCGCCTTCTGGGGGCGTCTTCTTTTAGTTGTTCCCATGCAATCTTTCCCCGTGCCACCAATGTGCGAGATTCGACTTCGGATGCGACGGCTGCCACTGAATTCATGTTGTGTCTGTGGTTAATCCATTGCAGCGCTAGAACCAAGTGAGCCGCCGCAAAACTTACTTAGCTTTTTGGGGCCAGCTAACGCGGTCCAGTGCCTCAAGCATGATCGGGATCGAAGCATCTGCTGTGTACACTTTGCGGCCAGCCGACCCCTGAGCACTATGGCCGGTAATGGAATCCATTGTGGCCTCCCCCACATGCTTCTCGGCCAGTGCTGACCGGAGCCAATGGCGAAACTTATGCGAGCCCTCCAGCCTGCCCTGCGGGAGCGCAGCGGCTGCCCGGAACTGCCGGAACCATTGCCCCATTGTGTCGCCAGGGCCTCGGGCCCTCCCACAGGCTGACGGGAAGGCGGGCCCGGTGCCGCCCATGGTCGCCTGTAGCCACTGAGCGAACCACGGGTCGTCCCGAAGATGTCCAGCTAGTGGGACGACGCGAGACTCATCAGTCTTCACGGTGCCCGCATCGGGGGTAATCCGTATGACTACGATCCCGCTGCGGGTCTGGAAGTCCTCCTTCCGTAGCTGCGCGATTTCCCCAATACGGGCGCCGGTATGCAATAGCAGAAGCAACGCGGCGCGGCCATCGGTCGGAGCCACGTCCTGCCACTGAGGAGTTTCGTCCATTCGTTCCGAGAACAATGGATGGGAAAGCATGCGTCTTAGCTCATCGTCGGTCCAAGGCTCTCTGGTTTTGGCTCCGACCGTCTTATCGAATGAGAGATCGAGGGGGTTCCGCTCCAGCAGGTCAGCCTTCACCGCCACGTTGACCAGTGCCGTGATACAGGCGGCGTGGTTGCTGGCAGTCTTACGGGTCCAACCGCGCTCAGGGGCAAGCAGAAAGTCGACGAAACGCGCCCCCACGGTCTTTGTAAGCGCGGAAAGGGGCACGAGACCCACCGCCTGCTCAAACAGTGCCAGCGCCTTCTCGCTGCGTCCTACGGCGTTTTCTTTGGGGGCATTGCGGGAGACCCACATGGGCACAACGTCCCTGAGTGTCTTGGGCGCCTCCTCGGGCTCTTCGGGCATCGCCACGTTCGGCACAGGCGGCGCTTGGGGCGTCTCTACAGGTTCCCCGGAATCTCGTTTCTCCACGTTCTGCCATGCTCGCACCATGGCCCCGAGTATTCGTTGCAGGGACATCCGGGCCTGCGGCTGAGTCCAGTCCACGCGGATCGACAGTGCAGCGCACGCGGCCTCAGAGACTCGCCTCGCTGCGTCGAGCCTCCCCACCATCATGTCCGTTCTCAGCAGGCGGACGATGGCCCTATGGATGTCACTGGCATTCTCGTATTGCTCGGGGTCGAGGTACTCGCCGACAGCGTCCCACGCTTCATGGAAGACCGGTCTGCCCGTGAAGATGCCTCGGGAGGCTGTGGAATGAACCATGTCGGCAAAATAGCGCGGGTTGCTACGTAGAAGATCGTCTAGAGCAAGTACATCCCGCTCAGTCTTCTGCACGATGTAGTCGATCAAGTCTTTCGTGATCGGCGTGGGGGCAGCAGAACGGGCACCTGCCCGCATATCTTCGAACTTGCGCCGGTACTCAGCGATGATCGAGTGAGCCCGTGCGGCCGCTTCATTGCGGTCCCTAGTTCCAAGACTTGCCCGGTAGGCATCCGTGGCTGGCTTGCCGTTTGACTGCGAAGGCCAAAGGTGTCGGATGTCCTGGGGGACGCCGATGCGAAGGTGGAAGGTGGAGCCTCTGAGATGGACTCCGGCAGGAAGGGCTACTGGCATGGCTTGTGGCATCTCCGCATTTTTGCACAGCGGATTGACACACTCCATAGACACACCCGAAAACGGAAAAGCCCGGGAACCCTTGCGTGTACTGGCTTTCCCAATACTGGCTTGGATTCCCGGGCCTTATGTCCTGGTCGGGGCGAGAGGATTTGAACCTCCGACCACCTGCACCCCATGCAGGTACGCTACCAGGCTGCGCTACGCCCCGAAGCAAAAGATTATATCAGAAGCATTTCTCGTATGACTAGCTCCTGACGTGGAAATTATCCGTGCTTCGCAATCTCGCGAAGCTGTGCCAACAGGTGCTGCACGTCGACCAGCGCATTGCGCAAGCCGGCGATGTCGACCGACAGTGCCGGCGCCTTGTCCGCGGCGGCTTCCATCGACTCTTGCGCTGCCGTCGCCGCGCTGTGATGACGGCCCTCGTCGAGGCGGTTGCGCGCGCCGTTGATGGTGAAGCCCTGCTCGTAAAGCAGCTCGCGGATGCGGCGGATCAGCAGGACTTCATGGTGCTGGTAATAACGGCGGTTGCCACGGCGCTTGACCGGCTTGAGTTGCGTGAACTCCTGTTCCCAGTAGCGCAGCACGTGCGGCTTGACGGCGCAAAGCTCGCTGACTTCGCCGATGGTGAAGTAGCGCTTGGCCGGGATTGGCGGCAACGCGATGCGGTCACTGGGTTTGTCCGACATGCAGTGTGTAGACGAGCGTCAGGCCATGCCGGCCAGAAGGTTGGCGCGCCTCGCGCGCGCCCAGAAGCATACCGATGCCGGCTTCGGGAAGCAATCCGCCGTTCGGGTGACGGGTCAGCCGGCGATGCCGGCGCGTTCTTCGACCAGGCCCTTGAGCTTCTGGCTGGCGTGGAACGTCACCACGCGGCGCGCGGTGATCGGGATGACTTCGCCGGTCTTGGGATTGCGGCCGGGCCGCTGCGGCTTGTCGCGCAACTGGAAGTTGCCGAAGCCGGAAAGCTTGACGCTGTCGCCCTGCTCCAGCGCTTCACGGATGACATCGAAGAAGGCCTCGACCATGTCCTTCGATTCCCGCTTGTTCAGGCCGACCTGGTCGAACAGCATCTCGGCAAGCTCGGCCTTGGTCAGCGTGGGAACTTCGGTCGCGCGGGCGTCCGGCATGGCTTCGTCAAAGGATGCTTGCCGGTCGCTCATCTCACCCAGTGCTGCAGCGGTCATGGAATTCGCGTCTCGATCATTCATGTCGATCGCTCGAGTGTCTGTCTGGCGATCCGCCCGGGGCAGGCCCGGGCGCCCTGTTTATCGCGCTGCGTCGGTCATGGCGACCGATCAGCCGCGCAGCCGCGCCTGGAAGGCTTCGGCCAGCGCGTCGACCATGCAGCGCACCGCGCTGTCGACGGTTTCGTCCTGGAGGGTCGACCCAGTATCTTGCAAGGTCACCCGGAACGCAAGGCTTTTCTCGTCCGCGCCGATGGCCGTGGAAGCCCCCTTGGGACGGAACTCGTCGAACAGCACCAGGCCCTGGCAGAAGCGGCCATAACCCTGTTTTTCCAGCGCCGCACGCATGGTATCGAGCAAGTTCTGCACGCGTACCGATTGCTTCACGACCACGGCGAGGTCACGCACGGCGGCCGGGAACTTCGAGATCTCGGTGTACGCCGGCAGGCCGGCGCCGCGCAGCGCGTCGAGCTGCAATTCGAACAGCACCGGCGCATGCGCCAGCTCATATTCCTGCAGCCAGCGCGGATGCAGTTCGCCGACCACGCCCACCGGCTTGCCGTCGAGCAGCACGCGCGCGGCGCGGCCCGGATGCAGCGCCGGGTGCGCTACCGGCTCGAAGCGCGGCACGCGCGGATGGAACAGCGCCTCGACATCGCCCTTCACGTCGAAGAAGTCGACGTTGCGCGTGGCGATGCCCCACTGCTCTTCGAACGCCGGGCCGTAGGCAATGCCGGCGGCCATCATCGGCTGGTCATACCCGGCCACGGTCAGGCCGCCGTCGTCGACCTTGGCGTCGCGATGGAACACGCGGCCCACTTCGAACAGGCGCACGCGCGCGGCCTTGCGGTTCAGGTTGTAGCGCACCTTGTCGACCAGCCCGCCGATCAGCGTCGAGCGCATCACCGCCAGCTGGCTGGCGATCGGGTTCAGCAGGCGGATCGGCTTGTCGTTGGCGGCGAAATCACGCTCCCACTTCTCTTCGACGAAGGCGAAGTTGATCACTTCCTGGTAGTCGCGCGCGGCCACGGCGTGGCGCACCACGTGGGTGGAGCGACTGGCTTCGTTGGTCGGGCGCATTTCGCTTTCGGCAACCGGCGGGCGCGCCGGGATGCGCTCGAAACCGTAGATGCGCGCGACTTCCTCGATCAGGTCTTCCTCGATCTCGATATCGAAGCGATAGCTCGGCGGCGTGACCTCGAACACTTCGCCTTCGGCGCCCTGCGCGCGCGTGAACGGCAGTTGCAGACGCTGGAACACGTCGGCGATGGCCGCCGGCGACAGCTCGATGCCAAGCACGCGCTCGGCGCGCGCGACGCGCAGGCTGACCGGCTTGCGCACCGGCAGGTTGACCACGTGGTCGTCCACCGGGCCGGCCTGGCCGCCGCAGATCTCGAGGATCAGTGCGGTGATGCGCTCGATATGCTCGACCGTGGTGGCGTAGTCGACGCCGCGCTCGAAACGGTGTCCGGCGTCGGTCGAGAAGTTGTAGCGGCGGCTGCGGCCCTGGATCGCGGCCGGCCACCAGAAGGCAGCCTCGAGGTAGATGTCGGTGGTATCCAGCGTGACAGCGGTGCTGTCGCCGCCCATGATGCCGGCCAGGCTTTCGATTACCTTGTCGTCGGCGATCACGCCGACCTGCTCGTCGACCTCGATGGTGTTGCCGTTCAGCAGCTTGATCTGCTCGCCCTTGCGGCCCCAGCGCACGTCCAGGCCGCCGTGGATCTTGTGCAGGTCGAACACGTGCGAGGGACGGCCCAGTTCGAGCATCACGTAGTTGGAAATGTCGACCAGCGCCGAGACGCTGCGCTGGCCCGAACGCTCCAGCCGCTGCACCATCCACAGCGGGGTGGCGGCGCGTGCGTTGACGCCGCGGATGATGCGGCCGGAGAAGCGGCCGCACAGGTCAGGCGCCGACACCTTGACCGGCAGCTTGTCCTGGATCGTCACCGGCACCGGCGCCATGTCGGGCAGGTTCAGCGCGGCGCCGGTCAGTGCCGACACTTCGCGCGCCACGCCGTGGATCGACAGGCAGTCGGCCTTGTTCGGGGTCAGCTTGATGACGAAGACCTGGTCGTCGAGGTCCAGGTACTGGCGGATGTTCTGGCCCACGGGCGCGTCTTCCGGCAGCACCATCAGGCCGCCGTGGTCTTCCGACAGCTTCAGTTCGCGCGCCGAGCACAGCATGCCGTAGCTGTCCACGCCACGCAGCTTGCCGACCTTGATCTCGAACGGCTTGCCGCCGTCTTCGCCCGGCGGCAGCACCGCGCCCACCAGCGCGCACGGCACCTTGATGCCGGGCTTGACGTTGGGCGCGCCGCAGACGATCTGCAGGGTCTCGCCGGTGCCGGCATCGACCTGGCACACGTTGAGGCGGTCGGCGTTGGGATGGCGCTCGGTCGACAGCACGTGCGCGACCACCACCTTGTCGAACGGCGGCGCGACCGGGCCCACCTCTTCCACTTCCAGCCCGGCCATGGTCAGGCTGTGCGACAGCGCGTCGGTAGAGATCTTTTCAGGGTTGGCGAAGGTGCGAAGCCAGGATTCCGAGAATTGCATGGCGCTTCTGATCCGGTAAGTATTCTGTGTAGTCGGTGACGAATTTGACGCGGCGCCGCTCAGGCGAACTGGCGCAGGAAGCGCACGTCGCCCTCGAAGAACAGGCGCAGGTCGTTGATGCCATAGCGCAGCATGGTCAGGCGCTCGAGGCCGGAGCCGAACGCGAAACCGATATAGCGCTCGGGATCGAGGCCCATGTTGCGCAGCACGTTCGGGTGCACCTGGCCCGAACCGGAGATTTCCAGCCATTTGCCATTGCCGAAGGCCATGTCGATTTCGGCCGACGGCTCGGTGAACGGAAAATACGACGGACGGAAGCGCACCTGGATGTCGTCGCGCTCGAAGAACTTGCGCAGGAAGTCGGTGTACACGCCCTTCAGGTCGGCAAAGCTGACGTCCTCGCCGATCCACAGGCCTTCAACCTGGTTGAACATCGGCGAGTGGGTGGCATCGCTGTCGACGCGGTAGGTACGGCCCGGGCAGATCACCTTGATCGGCGGCATCGCCTTGCCGGCGTACTTCTCGACATGCATCTTTGCGTAGCGCACCTGCATCGGGCTGGTATGCGTGCGCAGCAGCAAGAGCTTGTCGTCGCTGTCGCGGCCGTCCACATAGAACGTGTCCTGCATCGAACGCGCCGGATGGTTGTCCGGGTTGTTCAGCGCGGTGAAGTTCATCCAGTCGGTTTCGATCTCCGGGCCGTCGGCCACGTCGAAGCCGATCGAGCCGAAGATCTGCTCGACACGCTCCCAGGTGCGCATCACCGGATGCAGGCTGCCGCGGGCCACCGCGCGGCCCGGCAGCGTGACGTCGATGGCCTCGGCGGCCAGGCGCGCATTCATCAGCGCGTCGGCCAGCGCCTGGCGTCGCGCCTGCAGCGCAGCCTCTACCTGCTGCTTGACCTGGTTGATGCGCGCGCCTTCCGTCTTGCGGGTTTCCGGGTCGAGCTTGCCCAGGCCCTTGAGCAGTTCGGTCAGGGCGCCGGTCTTGCCCAGGAAGCGGGCCTTTTCGTTTTCCAGCGTGGCGTTGTCGTTGGCGGCGGCGAAGGCGGCCTGGGCAGCGGCGACAATTTGATCCAGATCCTGAGACATGGCGGCGGTCGTGGCGTGTTCTGGCGTCGGTCGGCGCGGAGCCGGGGCGACGTGGGGTTGGCACTACGTGCGGTATGCGTTTCCGGATGCCGTCTCGAGGACAGACGCAAAACAGTATCCGGAACCGCAAATGAAAACGGGGCTCGGTGAGGAGCCCCGTTTCAGCGGACCTTGCGGTCAGCGGTCGACCTTGCGGTCGGTGCTTGCCCGACGGCGCTTACGCGCCGCCGCAGCCGGCATCAGGCAACGGTGGCTTTCACCTGGTTGACGATGGCGGCAAAGGCAGGCTTGTCGTGAATAGCCATGTCCGACAGCACCTTGCGGTCCAGTTCAATCGAGGCCTTCTTCAGACCGTTCATGAACACGCTGTAGGTCATGCCATGCTCACGCGTCGCGGCATTGATACGCGCAATCCACAGCGCGCGGAACACGCGCTTCTTGTTGCGGCGATCGCGGTACGCGTACTGGCCAGCACGCATGACCGCCTGCTTGGCGATGCGGTAGACATTATTGCGACGGCCGCGGTAACCCTTGGCAGCGTCGATGACTTTCTTGTGGCGGGCCCGTGCAGTGACCCCACGCTTTACTCGAGGCATGTAATTCTCCTTTCGTTGTCGTCAGGGGTTATGCGTAAGGCATCATCGCGCGCACCGACTTCAGGTTCGTCTCATGGACGTCCTGGGTACCGCGCAGTTGACGCTTGTTCTTGGTGGTCTTCTTGGTCAGGATGTGACGCTTGAAGGCCTGGCCACGCTTGAACGAACCGTTCGGACGGGCAGTAAAGCGCTTGGAGGCGCTTTTCTTCGTCTTCATCTTCGGCATGAAAAACTCCAGCTCATATGACATGCATGCAGGTGGACGGCTCACGCCGACGCTTGCAAGACCCGCATCCACTTGTTGTTGCACGATGGCCCTTGCGGACCGCGCGCGATTTCCGCACGAAGCAACGCCGGGATGCCTGGCATCCCGGCCGCTGCACCGCGCAGGAATTACTTCTTCTTCTTGGGGGCGATCACCATCACCATCTGGCGCCCTTCCATCTTCGGCATCTGCTCGACCTGGCCGATTTCTTCCAGGTCCGCCTTCAGGCGTTCGAGCACACGCACGCCGATTTCCTGGTGCGCCATCTCGCGACCACGGAACCGCAGCGTGATCTTGGTCTTGTCGCCATCTTCCAGGAAGCGCTTCAGGTTGCGCAGCTTGACGTTGTAGTCGCCATCATCCGTGCCCGGCCGGAACTTGACTTCCTTGACCTGGATGATCTTCTGCTTCAGCTTCGCCTCGTGGGCGCGCTTGGCTTCTTCGTACTTGAACTTCCCGTAATCCATGATCCGGGCGACGGGAGGAACCGCGTTCGGCGCGATCTCCACCAGGTCCAAGTCCTTATCTTCAGCCAGCCGGAGCGCGTCCATGAACTTGACGATGCCGAGCTGCTCGTTATCAACCCCTACCAGGCGCAGCTCAGGCGCGCTGATTTCCCGGTTGATGCGATGACCTTTGTCCGTAGCGATGTTGCGTTACCTCAAGAAGACAAAAAAACAAGCCGTGCTCATCACCCATCAGGCTTTGCTGGCGACGTCGTTTTGCAGACGCTCAACAAACGCGGAGACAGGCATTACACCCAGATCCACGTTGCCACGGGCACGCACGGCCACTTGATTGGCATCCCGCTCCTTGTCGCCCACTACCAGCAGGTAGGGGATCTTTTGAAGCGAATGCTCGCGGATTTTATACGTAATTTTCTCGTTACGCAAATCGGCCTTTGCCCTAAACCCTTGTTTTTGCAGCAATTGCACGACGCTTTCGGCGTATTCTGCCTGCGAATCCGCAATATTCATGACCACAACCTGGTCCGGGGCCAGCCATGCGGGCAGCGCGCCGGCGTGGTTTTCCAGCAGAATGCCCAGGAAGCGCTCGAACGAGCCCAGGATGGCGCGATGGAGCATCACCGGGCGCTTGCGCGAATTGTCCTCGGAGACGTATTCGGCACCCAGGCGTTCCGGCAGCACCAAGTCGAGCTGCAGCGTGCCGCATTGCCACGAGCGGCCGATCGCGTCCTTGATGTGGTATTCGACCTTGGGGCCATAGAAGGCGCCCTCGCCCGGCAGCTCTTCCCAGTCCACGCCGCAGGCGCGCAGCGCCAGGCGCAGGCCTTCCTCGGCATGGTCCCAGACCTCGTCCGAGCCGGCGCGCTGGTCCGGGCGCAGCGACAGCTTGACCTTCACATCCTTGAAGCCGAAGTCGTCATAGACCGAGAACGCCAGTTCGTTGAAGGCCTTGGCCTCGGCCACGATCTGCTCTTCCGTGCAGAAGATGTGCGCATCGTCCTGCACGAAGCCGCGCACGCGCATCAGGCCGTGCAGCGCGCCGGACGGCTCATTGCGATGGCAGGCGCCGAACTCGGCCAGGCGCAGCGGCAGGTCGCGGTACGAACGCAGGCCGTGGTTGAAGATCTGCACATGGCCAGGGCAGTTCATCGGCTTGATCGCGTAGTCGCGCTTCTCCGACTCCGTGACGAACATGTTCTCCTTGTAGTTCTCCCAGTGGCCGGATTTCTCCCACAGCGAACGGTCCATCACCTGCGGCGTGCGCACTTCGTCGTACCCGGCGTCCGTCAGGCGGCCGCGCATGTACTGCTCGACAGCCTGCCACACCTGCCAGCCCTTCGGATGCCAGAACACCATGCCGGGCGCCTCTTCCTGCAGGTGGAACAGGTCCAGCGTCTTGCCCAGCTTGCGGTGGTCGCGCTTCTCGGCCTCTTCCAGCATGTGCAGGTAGGCCTCCTGGTCTTCCTTCTTCGCCCAGGCGGTGCCGTAGATGCGCTGGAGCATCTCGTTGTTGGCGTCGCCGCGCCAGTAGGCGCCCGCCACCTTCATCAGCTTGAAGACCTTGAGCTTGCCCGTCGACGGCACGTGCGGGCCGCGGCACAGGTCGACGAAATTGCCTTCGCGGTACAGGCCGATTTCCTGGTCGGCCGGGATCGAGCCGATGATCTCGGCCTTGTACTTCTCGCCCATCGACTCGAACAGCGCCACCGCTTCGTCGCGGTTCCACACTTCGCGCGTGACTTTTTCGTCCTTGCGGGCCAGCTCCGTCATCTTCTTCTCGATGGCGGCGAGGTCTTCCGGCGTGAAGGGACGCTTGTAGGCGAAGTCGTAGTAGAAGCCGTTTTCGATCACCGGCCCGATCGTTACCTGCGCCTCCGGATACAGCTCCTTGACGGCATAGGCCAGCAAGTGGGCCGTGGAGTGGCGGATCACATCGACGCCGTCGGCATCCTTGTCCGTGACGATGGCCAGTCCCGCATCACGGTCGATCTTGTAGCTGGTGTCGACCAGCTGGCCGTCCACCTTGCCGGCCAGCGCGGCCTTGGCCAGGCCAGCGCCGATGCTTTGCGCCACTTCGGCAACCGTTACCGGGCCGGGAAACTCGCGGCGGGACCCGTCCGGCAGCGTGATTGCGATCATTTCGACTCTCCAGGTTCCGCCCGCGGCGTCTTGCGCGTGCGTGGGCGGATCAAACTGCATCTTGTGGCGCCGGCCCGCATGCCTGCGCGCTGGCGATCTGTTCTTTGTGCCCGCCTTGCCGCACGGGAAAGCCGGCAGCTTAGCAGGGCGCTGGCAGGCGACAGACGAAAAAAAACGCGGCCAAGGCCGCGTTTCTCTTTGTCAAACCCGATCCAACCGGGTCGAAGGCGCACCTCGACTACTGTCGCTTGCCAGCGGTAGTAGTTCGCGGTGTCATAACCATGGTGCCCTTCCGTTCCGTATGGGGTTGAATCGGACTTGCCGTACTGCTTTTTACTGCTTTACTGCAATTCGTTGGTAGGCTCGATTGGACTCGAACCAACGACCCCCACCATGTCAAGGTGGTGCTCTAACCAGCTGAGCTACGAGCCTAGCGAAGCCGCAAGTATAGCATCACTTTCTTTTCGCCTGCAAGACCCCCTGGACCTCTTCGATCAGCAGCAGCGCCCGTTGCAGCTGCGTGGCCTCGGAGACCTCGGCGGTGAACTGCATGCGCGCCACGCCCTTGCTGGACAGTGTCTTGACGCCGGTGACGTTGATCTTTTCGCGCGACAGCACTTCGGAGATGTCGCGCAGCAAGCCCTGCCGGTCGATGGCCTCGACATGGATGTCGACCGGGTAGACCGCGGCGTGGCTCTTCTGGCCCCACTCGGTCTGGATCACGCGTTCCGGCGCGCGTGCCGACAGCTGCTGGAAGGTATGGCAGTTGCGGCGATGGATCGACACGCCGCGTCCGCGCGTGACAAAACCGACGATCTCGTCCGGCGGCGCAGGCTTGCAGCAGCGCGACATCTGCGTCATCAGCGAATCCACGCCCACCACCAGCACGCCGCTCTTGGCGCCACGCGCCACGCTGGTGGCGCGGCTCTTCTTGGTGACGGCGTCTTCCTCGCTCAGCGGCGCCTGGACTTCGCCCTCAGGGTGGCGCAGCGCGTGCTCGACATGGCGCAGGCTGAACTCGTCCTTGGCCACCGCGGCGAACAGTTCGTCGGGCGTCTTGAAGTTCAGCCGCGTCGCCAGGTCTTCCAGCTTGACCGCGGTCTTGCCTTCGCGCTGCAGCGTCTTGTCGATCAGCGCGCGGCCCTGCGCGATGGTTTCCTGCGAGTCCATCGCGTTGAACCACGCGCGTACCTTGGCGCGCGCGCGGCTGCTGGCCAGGTAGCCCAGGTCGGCGTTAAGCCAGTCGCGCGACGGGCCGCCCTGCTTGACCGCGATGATCTCCACGGTCTGGCCGTTCTTGAGCGGCGTGTTCAGCGGCACCATGGTGCCGTCGACGCGCGCGCCGCGGCAGCGGTGGCCGAGGTCGCTGTGCAGGTAGTAGGCAAAGTCCACCGCGGTTGCGCCCTGCGGCAGCGCCACCACGCGCGCCTGCGGCGTCAGCACGTAGATGTGGTCGTCGATCGCGGCGTGCTTGATCTGCTCCCACGATTCGTCGTGCGCCACGCTGTGGTCGGCGTCGTCCTTCCACGCCAGCAACTGGCGCAGCCAGGCAATCTTCTCGTCATAGCGCTCGCTGGCGGAGAATTGCCCGGCATAGCCGCGGCTGCCCGCCTCTTTGTAGCGCCAGTGCGCGGCCACGCCGTATTCGGCGAAGTGGTGCATCTCGTGCGTGCGGATCTGCACCTCGAAGGCGCGGCCGTCATCGCCGATCACCACCGTGTGCAGCGACTTGTAGCCGTTGGCCTTGGGCCGCGAGATATAGTCGTCGAACTCGCGCGGGATCGGCTGCCAGATATGGTGGACGATACCCAGCACCGTATAGCAGTCCTTGATATCGTCGACGATCACGCGGAAGGCGCGCACATCGTACAGGTCGGCAAAATCCAGCTCCTTGCCCCGCATCTTTTTCCAGATGCTGTAGATGTGCTTGGGCCGCCCGCTGACCTCGGCGCGGATGCCGGCAGTGGCCAACTCGGACTGCAGCCGCGCGATCGCGCCGGCGATATAGCCCTCGCGCTCGATGCGCTTTTCATCCAGCAGCCTGGCGATGCGCTTGTAGGTATCGGGCTGCTCGAAGCGGAAGGCCAGGTCCTCCAGCTCCCACTTCATCTGCCAGATGCCGAGCCGGTTCGCAAGCGGCGCGTAGATGTCGAGCGTTTCGCGCGCCACGCCAGGCAATGGCGCCTGCTTGGTCTCGGCCAGCCAGCGCAGCGTCTGCAGCCGCGAGGCCAGCCGCACCAGCACCACGCGGATGTCCTGCGCGAACGCCAGCAGCATCTTGCGCAGCGCCTCGACCTGCTCGTGGCGCGCCTGCGCTTCGTTCTTTGACGGCGCGGCCGCTTCCACGTCAGGGCGATTGCCGGCAATGGCACCGATGCGCAGCAGCTGCCGCACGCCATTGACCAGCCGCGCCACTTCTTCGCCGAAGCGCGGCTCGATCTCGGCTTCGGTGCCGGGCACGAATGCCGCCAGACCGAACAGGCACGCGGCCGCACGCGCGGAATCGTCCACGCGCAGGCCGTCGAGGATGCGCAGCATCCCCTCCGCGTGCGACTGCACGGTCTCGCCCGTAGGCAGCGCCACGCCGGCGCCGTGCGCACGCACGTACGCCAGTGCGCGCTCAACCAGCTCGGTATCCGGAATGCCCGCGACCCGGCCAGCCAGGTCGGTCGACGTCACCATGTCACAGCGCCTGCATCAGTTGAGCGCAGCGGTCACCACCACTTCGATCAGGTAATCGGGATTGGCCAGGCGGGCTTCGACGGTGGCGCGCGGCGGCGTGTTGCCTTGCGGCACCCAGGCGTCCCAGACCTCGTTCATCGCGCCGATCAGGTCGATGTTGGTCAGGAAAATCTGGCACGACAGGATGCGGGTCTTGTCGCTGCCGGCCTCGGCCAGCAGGCGATCGATATGGCCGAGCACCTCGCGCGTCTGGCCACGGATATCGGCCTTGGGATCGACCTCGGGCACTTGCCCGGCCAGGTAGACCACGCCGTTGTAGACCGCGTATTCGGACAACCGCTTGCCCACGTGGGCGCGCTTCAGTTCAAGGTTACTCATGACAATGCGTTGATCGATAAAAAACAGGTCCGCCGCGAGATGCGCGCCAACTCACCCGACAAAGAACTGCCGGGCGATCGCGATCTGCGCCGGATCGACAAAGGTCGGGGCGTGCCCCACTTCCGGGACTTCGACCGCGCTCACATGCTTGCCGCGCGCCACCATCTCGGCCACGGTCTCGCGCAGCAGCAGGTCGGACTGCGCGCCGCGCACCACCAGCACCGGCGCTTCGATGGCCTCGAAGCCACGCCACAACGCGGCTTCGCCCGCCGCCACCGCTTCCGGCGTGGACTTGCGGAACGGCACCGCCAGCTGCGGATCGTAATGCAAGCCCCATTCCAGGCCATCGGCACCCTGCACCGGCTTGAGGATCGCGGCGTTGAGTTCACGCCACTGTTCCGGCGTGTGGCGCCCGAACGAAGCACTGATGGTCTGCAGGTACGCCAGCCCTTCCTCGAAGGTCTTGAAGCGTACCGGGAGCCCAAGGTAGGCGCCGATGCGCTCCACCGCCGACAGCGCAATCTTGGGGCCCACGTCATTGAGCAGCAGCTTGCGCACCGGCGAATTTGGCAACCCGGCCAGGCCCATGCCGATCAGGCCGCCCATCGAGGTGCCGAACCAGTCCACCTTCTCGACATTGAGCCGCGCAATCAGCGTGACCATGTCGGACACGTATTGCGGCACGATGTAGCCGTCGGGATTGGCCAGCCATCCGGAGCGGCCGCGCCCCACCACGTCGGGGCAGACCACGCGATAGTCGCCGCACAGTGCGCTGGCGACGGCGTCGAAGTCGCGGCCGGTGCGCGTCAGGCCATGCGCGCACACCAGCACGCGCGGATTGGCGGGGTCGCCCCACTCGTGGTAGGCCATGCGGTGCAGGCCCGCCGGACTGATGCACTGGACAAAACCGAGGCGCGGACTGGCAGACATCTGGACTCCCTGACGGACCGGCCGGGACCGCGAAAAAGCGGGCGCTGCCGGTAGATGAGCAAAACTGGATTGTACGCCGCACCGGGTACAATGCCACAGCACACCGTCTGCGCCACCGCACGCGCCACATGCTGGTGCGCGGTTGAGCCAGACCAGGCGGTACGGACCATCCGGGCCGCCTTTCCTTCCTGTGGAATCTCTCTCGACGGAGGCTTACATGCTCAAAGGCAAGACCGCTCTGGTGACGGGCTCGACCAGCGGTATCGGGCTCGGCATCGCAAAGGCACTGGCGGCCCAGGGCGCCAACATCATCGTCAACGGCTTTGGTGACGCGGACGCCGCAAAGAACGAAATCGCGCAGGCCGGCCAGGGCATCCAGGTCGGCTACCACGGCGCGGACATGAGCAAGTCGGCAGAGATCGAGGACATGATGCGCTATGCGCAGGCCGACTTCGGCGGTGCCGACATCCTGGTCAACAATGCCGGCATCCAGCATGTGGCGCCGATCGAGGATTTTCCCACCGAGCGCTGGGACGCCATCATCGCCATCAACCTGACCTCGGCCTTCCACACCACCCGCCTCGCGCTGCCCGGCATGCGCCAGAAGAACTGGGGCCGCATCATCAACGTGGCCTCGACGCACGGTCTGGTGGCGTCGGCACAGAAATCGGCCTACGTGGCGGCCAAGCACGGCATCGTCGGTTTCACCAAGGTGACCGCGCTGGAAACCGCACAGACCGGCGTGACCGCCAACGCGATCTGCCCGGGCTGGGTGCTGACGCCGCTGGTGCAGAAGCAGGTCGAAGCACGCGCGCAGAAGGAAGGCATCCCGGTCGAGCAGGCCAAGCGCGAACTGGTGCTGGAGAAGCAGCCCTCGGGCGAGTTCGTCACGCCCGACGAGCTGGGCGCGCTGGCCGTGTTCCTGTCGTCCGACGCGGCCCGCCAGGTGCGCGGGGCAATCTGGAACATGGATGGCGGCTGGGTCGCGCAATAAGGCCGCAGCACCAGGAGCAACGAATGCAACGACGACGTTTTCTCGGCACCCTGGGCGCGCTGGCGCTCGGCACGCTCGCCGTGGGCGTGCTCGGGCCCGCGGCCGATGCGCTTGCGCAAGCCAAAGCCCCGGCCATCGAGGTCTACAAGAGCCCGCTGTGCGGCTGCTGCGAGGATTGGGTCAAGCACCTGCGCGCCAATGGCTTCGCCGTGACGGTGCATGACGTCGAGGATACCGGCGACTACCGCAAGCGCTTCGGCATGCCGGAGCGCTTCGGTTCCTGCCACACCGGCTACATCGGTGGCTATGCGATCGAGGGGCACGTGCCTGCCGCCGATATCCGCAAGCTGCTGGCCGCCAAACCGAAGGCGGTCGGGCTGGCGGTACCAGGCATGCCGGTCGGCTCGCCGGGCATGGAACAGGGTCCGCGCAAGGATCCCTTCGACGTGCTGCTGGTCAAGGCCGACGGCGCGGCCTCGGTGTTCACCCGCTACCACAAGCCGGCGGCCTGACGCGCCGCCCCGCCGGATGCGCGCTCGCGCGTCCGGCCTGCCCTACACCCCCGCAAGGCGTTCCAGCGCCGCTTCGCCTTCCCGCCATACCGACGCGGTCTCGCCCTCGGTGCATTCGCGGTGGTGGCGCTTGACCGCCCGCACGGCCGATCCGCGTAGCCAGGTCCCAGGACACCAAATGAAAAAAGCCCTGTGGCGCAATGCGCCACAGGGCCTGCCAGGCAATGCCGTACGCTTGCTTACAGCAGCGGCGCCCCGGTCTTCGCCTGGATTTCCTCGCGGCTGACGCCCGGTGCGGTTTCAACCAGCTTCAGGCCGTCCGCGGTCACGTCGATCACACCGAGGTCGGTGATGATGCGGTTTACCACGCCCACGCCGGTCAGCGGCAGGTTGCACTGCTTCAGGATCTTGATGTCCTCGGTGCCGTCCTTCTTCTTGGCGGTGTGTTCCATCAGCACCACCACGCGGCCGACGCCCGCGACCAGGTCCATCGCGCCGCCCATGCCCTTGACCATCTTGCCGGGGATCATCCAGTTGGCCAGGTCGCCCTTCTCGCTGACCTGCATCGCGCCCAGGATCGCCAGGTTGATGTGGCCGCCGCGGATCATCGCGAACGAGTCGGCCGACGAGAAGATCGACGAGCCCGGCAGCGTGGTTACGGTCTGCTTGCCGGCGTTGATCATGTCGGCGTCGACCTCGGCCTCGGTCGGGAACGGGCCGATGCCGAGCAGGCCGTTCTCGGATTGCAGCCACACTTCCATGCCTTCCGGCACCCAGTTGGCCACCAGCGTCGGCAGCCCGATGCCCAGGTTGACGTAGAAACCGTCCTGCAGCTCGGCCGCGGCGCGCGCGGCCATTTCGTCACGTGTCCATGCCATGATGGGTCTCCTTAGCTGGCCGCGCGCACAGTGCGCTGCTCGATGCGTTTCTCGGGGTTGGCGTTGAGCACCAGGCGCTGCACGAAGATGCCGGCCAGGTGGATCTCGTCCGGATCGAGTTCACCGGTCTCGACGATCTGCTCGACCTCGGCCACGGTGACCTTGCCCGCCATCGCGCACATCGGGTTGAAGTTGCGCGCGGTGCGGCGGAACACCAGGTTGCCGGCCTTGTCGGCCTTCCAGGCCTTGACCAGCGCGACGTCGGCGGTCAGCGAGCGTTCCATCACGTACTTCTCGCCGTCGAATTCGCGGATTTCCTTGCCTTCGGCGACGATGGTGCCGACACCGGTCTTGGTGAAGAAGGCCGGGATGCCCGAGCCACCGGCGCGCAGCTTTTCGGCCAGCGTGCCTTGCGGGGTGAATTCCAGCTCGAGTTCGCCGGCCAGGTACTGGCGCTCGAACTCCTTGTTCTCGCCCACGTAGGACGAGATCATCTTGCGGATCTGGCGCGTGGCCAGCAGCAGCCCCAGGCCGAAGCCGTCGACGCCGGCGTTGTTGGAGATGCAGGTGAGCTGCCCGGCGCCGCTGTCACGCAGCGCGGCGATCAGCGCCTCGGGGATGCCGCACAGGCCGAAACCGCCCACAGCGATCGTCTGGCCGTCGCGGACGACGCCTGCAAGCGCTTCTGCGGCGCTGGCGTAGACCTTGTTCATGCTTCGCTCCTTCCTCGGTAGTCCCTGTCGATCTCCCCGCCAGCGGGTGGTGCGGCGGGCGACGCAGGGAAATTGTAACGGTACAATCGGCGACGGGCGCCGGTTCTCGTCCGACCGACAGCATACGCAAGCACAGCCGGCTACGCCATTACGTAAAAATACATAAGCAGATGCCCGCTATCGACTACCAGACCGCCTTCCAGCTCGCCCCCGTGGGCCTGGTGCTGTCACGCGAGCGCGTGATCGAGGACTGCAACGAAGAGGTCTGCCGCATCTTCGGCACCACGCGCGAGGCGCTGCTCGGCCAGTCGTTCCAGGTGCTCTACCCCACCGCCGACGAGTTCGAGCGCACCGGCGCGCGCATCGCGCCGATCATGAACAAGCATGGCATGTATTCGGACGAGCGCATCATGAAACGCGCCGGCGGGGAATTGTTCTGGTGCCACGTCACTGGCCGGGCGCTGGAACGCACGCAGCCGCTGGGCGCCGGGATCTGGACTTTCGAAGACCTGTCGCAGAAGCGCCAGGTCACCGCCGAACTGACCGCGCGCGAACGCGAGATCGCGGCGCAACTGGTGGAAGGCAAGACCAGCAAGCAGATCGGCAAGCTGCTGGCGATCAGCCCGCGCACGGTCGATATCTATCGGGCGCGGTTGATGAAGAAGTATGGGGCGAGTACGTCGGTGGACCTGGTGCAGCGATTGGTGCACCACTGACTCAACCCACACGCGAAAAAGGAAGAGCGGTGTTGGGTGCTCCCATGCCGCCCGAACTCGCCCAAGCAAGGTGTTCTCCCTCTCCCCTCATGGGAGAGGGCCGGGGTGAGGGGTGGGCTAGCGAGGAACCCGATCAAGCGAAGCCAATTGTTTTAACCCACGGGCCTCAGCCTTTGAGCCTCCTGCCCTCACCCCCTGCCCCTCTCCCGCAAGCGGGAGAGGGGAGCAAACCGTCAGCCTTCGACGACCTCCCGGATCTCCGCCGGCACCGGCACCGATTTCTCCAGCGCGTAATCGCACCACACCACCTTGGCCCCGCCCTCGGCCCACACCACATCGGGCATGTCGGTGCGACGGATCTCCATGCGCGTCTCGAAGCTGGTGCGCCCCAGCTGCCCGGCATAGACCCGGCATTCGATCTCGCCCGGATAGCGCAGCTGCTTCAGGAAGGTCATGTGCGCATTGATGATGACCGGCCCCTGCCCTTGCGCATCCTTGCCGCCGCGACCAAGCGACGCGAACCACTCGATGCGCGCCTGCTCCAGGTACTGGAAATAGACGGTGTTGTTGACATGGCCCATCGCGTCCATGTCGCCCCAGCGGATCGGCATCACGGCCGTATAGACGTGTTTCATCTCAGCCTCCAACGCAACAGGCCCGCCGATGCCGGCGGGCCTGCCTGGTGATTTAGCGCTTGGCGATCGCGCCTTCTGCCTTGGTGACGAGGTCGGTGCCGATCTGCTTCTTCCACTTGTCGTAGACCTTGGCGGTGGCCTTGCGGAAGGCGTCATGCTCGGCCGGGGTCAGGTGCGTGACCTTGACGCCGTGCGCCTCCATGTCCTTCCACGCGGGCGCGCCGGCCTCGGCCAGCCCCTTGCGGGCCAGGGCGATTTCCTGCTTGCCGGCATCGATGGCGGCCTGCTTGACGATCTCGCGGTCGGCCGGGGTCCAGCTTTCCCAGATCTGCTTGTTGACCACGAAGATCAGCGGATCCGCCACGTAGCCCCAGGTGGTGACAAACTTCTGGCCCACCGTGTACAGCTTGGCGGCGGCAAACACCGACTGCGGGTTCTCCTGGCCGTCGACCGCGCCCGAGGCCATCGCCGGCTGGGCATCGGCCCAGCTCATCTGGGTCGGGTTGGCGCCCAGCGCGTTGAAGGTTTCGATATACAGCGGCGAACCGACCACACGCAGCTTCATGCCCTTGAGGTCTTCCGGCTTGCGGATCTCGCGCTTGGAATTCGACACCTCGCGGAAGCCGTTCTCGCCCCAGGCCAGCGGCACCACGCCGGCCTTCTCCAGCGTGGCGAAGATCGACTTGCCGACCTCGCCCTGCGTGAGCGCGTCGAGCGCCTTGTAGTCGGGCATCAGGAACGGCAGCGAGAACAGGTTCAGTTCCTTGACCTGCGGCGACCAGTTGATGGTCGAGCCCACCGCCATGTCGATCACGCCCTGGCGGATCGCCGAGAATTCGCGGGTCTGGTCGCCGGCCACCAGCGAGGTGCCCGGGTACAGCTTGATATTGATGCGGCCGTTGGTGCGCTGCCTGACCAGGTCGGCCCAGATCTCGCCGCCCTTGCCCCACGGGAAGGCCGGGCCGAGCACCAGCGACATCTTGTACTCGGACTTGTAGGTCTGGGCCATCGCGCCGGCGGGGGCGAAGGCGGAAGCGGCAATGGCAGCGGCCGTTGCAAGCATCAGGGCACGACGTTTCATTTCATCTCCTCGGGGGAAAAGCGTCAGTTCTTGTTGGTGAATGCAAAGAAGAAGTCCACGGCGATCAATAGCCGAGGTAGTCAGGCAGCCACGTCGCCAGCGGCGGATAGGCCAGCACCATCAGCATGGCGATAAACATCGCCAGCAGCATCCAGATCACCCAGGGCACGGTTTCTTCCATGCGCACGCGGGCAATCCGGCACGACACCATCAGGTTCACGGCCAGCGGCGGCGTGAACTGGCCCAGCGCCACCTTCAGCGTCAGCACCACGCCGAACCACACCGGGTTCCAGTGGAAGGCATTGGCGATCGGCAGCAGCAGCGGCACGAAGATCAGGAAGATCGAGATGCCGTCGAGGAACATGCCCACCGTCATCAGCAGCAGCACGATCAGCGCCAGCACGCCGTACTCGCCCAGCCCGGAGTTGGAGATCGCCTGCGCCAGCGGGTCGATCACGCCCAGCGTCGACAGCGCGTAGGCGAAGATGCCGGCCAGCGCCACCACCAGCAGGATCACCGCGGAGGTCTCGGCGGCTTCCTGGAAGATCACGAACAGGTCCTTCATGCCGATGCTGCGGTACACCACCATGCCGACGAACAGGCCATAGACCACCGCCACCACTGCGGCCTCGGTCGGCGTGAACCAGCCGGCGCGCATGCCGCCCAGGATCAGGAACGGCGCCACCAGGCCCCACGCGGCCTCGCGCAGGCTCTTCCAGAACGGTGGCCGCGGCAGCGCGGCCTCGGCGGCGCCCATGTTGTGCTTGCGCGCCAGCCACACCGCCGGCACGATCAGCGCGATGCCGGCCAGCACGCCCGGGATCATGCCGGCGGCGAACAGCGCCGGCACCGAGGCGCCCGGCACCAGTACGCTGTAGATGATGAAGGCCACCGACGGCGGGATCAGGATATCTGTGGCCGCGGCCGCGCCGACCACCGCCGCGCTGTACGAGCCGGGATAGCCCGCGCGCGACATCGCCGCGATCATCACCCCGCCCACCGCGGCCGCGTTGGCCGGGCCGGAGCCGGAGATGCCGCCGAGGAACATCGCCACCAGGATCGCCACCAGCGGCAGCATGCCGGGGCCGCGGCCGACGATGGCAATGGCAAACGTCACCAGCCGCTGCGCCACGCCGGAGCGGTCGAAGATCGAGCCCACCAGCACGAACATCGGGATCGCCAGCAGCGGATACTTGGCCAGGCCGGCATAGAAATTCTGCGGCACCGCCAGCAGGCCGAACATCTGCGTATCGAGATTGGACAGGCCGATCGCAACCAGGCCGCCCAGGCCCAGCGACACGCCGATCGGCACGCCCAGCAGCATCAGGCCGATAAAGACCACGAACAGGATGATGGCAACCAGGGTCATGGCGCACGCTCCGACTGTGCACCCTTGCCGGCATGCAGCGCCTTGAGCGCGCGCACGTTGCGCGCCATCAGGGCCAGCGCGCGCAGCGCGATCCCGGCCGACAGCACCGGCAGCCAGACCGAGTACCACCAGCTTGGCACGCCGATGCCCGGCGAGGTCTCGCCGAAGGTGTATTCGTCCCAGGTGATGCGCGCGCCCAGCACAGCCAGCGCGATAAACATCACCGCCACCGCCAGCGCCGACAGGATCGCCAGGCGCCGCTGCCGCGCGGCGCTGCCGCGTTCGAAGAAGAATTCGATGCGGATATTGCGGTCGCGCGCCACCGCGGCGCTGCCGGCCACCAGCGCCAGCACGATCATCAGGAAGACCGAGAACTCCTCGGTCCAGGCAAACGACTCGTCGGTGAAATAGCGGACCACCACGTTGGCGAAGGTGATGCCGACCAGCAGCACCATCACGATCACGCCAATCCAGTCCTCGAGGCGGGGCGATACCCGGAATTCAGCGTCCTGCGCTTCGTCGGCGGCCTGCGGGATCACCGCGGAATCGACGACGTGTTGCGGCACGGCATTGCGCCGTGCCTCTTCTTGTTGCTCCATCTCCCCGGCCTCCGGTCCGGGCCGCTCGGGCCATGCGGCCACCGCGGCGTATTTTTACTTGTATGTAAAGACTTAATCTGCAGACATGGCGGATTATGCCAAGACTGGCCTGCCACGCACGAAATTTCTGAAGATTGACGCGTGCTGACGACGGCGCGCCCGCGGGGACCGGATCAGCCTAGGGTTGGCGGTCAGGCATCCCGCGGCGCTTTTGGCGCGTGGGCGGGATGCAGGGGGCCTTGCGCCCCCGGTGTCAGCGCGCCAGGCTCAGACCATGCCGTCGTCAGCGGTGATGACCGCACCGTTGATGAACTGGGACTGGTCCGAGGCCAGCAGCAGCAACAGGCCATCGAGGTCTTCCGGCTTGCCCAGGCGCTTGCGCGGCAGCATCTGGATCAGCTTCTGCCCGGCGTCCGAGTCCCAGTGGTGATGATTGATATCGGTATCGATATAACCCGGGCAGATAGCGTTGGAATTGATGCCATGGCGCGCCCATTCCAGTGCCATGGCCTTGGTCATCTGCACCACGGCCGCCTTGCTCATGCAATAGACGCCGATCTGCGACAGCACCTTCAGCCCGGCCACCGAAGCGATATTGACGATGCGCGCCTGCGGCAGCGGACTGCCGTTGCGCTCGGCACCCTTGGCGCGCGCGATCATGCGCTTGGCCACTTCCTGGGCGACGAAAAAGGCGCCGCGGGTGTTGGTATCGAAGACGAAATCGAAGTCTTCCGGGGCCACCTCGGTCAGCTTCTGCGTGGTCGACACGCCGGAGTTGTTGACCAGGATATCGATGGCGCCGGCTTCGGTCTCGGCGTGCGCCACCGCGGCGCGGATGCTGTCCGGGTCGGTCACGTCCAGGCGCACCACGTGGGCGCTGCCGCCCTCGGCCTCGATCGCGGCGCGCAACTCCTTGAGCCGCTCGGTGCGGCGCGAGGCCAGCACCACCTTGGCGCCGGCGGAAGCGAGCACCGTGGCGAAACGCGAGCCCAGCCCGCTCGAGGCGCCGGTCACCAGCGCCACCTTGCCTTCCAGATTGATCGACAAACCCATGATTACCTCTTGTGCGGGAGCCCCTCCGGCCTCTTCGGGAGCAGAAGGCAGCATATCAAAAAAAAGAACGACCGTTCCAAAAAAATCCTTGCCTGTGGGTGGCGAGTCCCGGACAATGCCGGAGATTCTAAGAACTTGGCCCGCAAAGGGAAAGAGGGAAAACGCGCGATTCGGACGCCTACCGGTGCCGTTCCCGCGCGGTTCGAAACCGAAAACGCCGCCAACTCCCCGGCGGTTTCCCCGGTGGCTCCCCGCCGCGCCGGGCCGGGCTCTCAGCACAACGATCACCGCATTTCCCACAATTGCCAGCTAGCAGCAAAGAAACAGAGGGTTAGAGACAATGGATCAGCAACAGCTCCTGGAGCAGTTCGGCCCGCGCGAAGCCATGGAATACGACGTGGTCATCGTCGGCGGCGGCCCCGCCGGCCTGGCCACGGCCATCCGCCTGAAGCAACTCGCGCAGGAGAAAGGCGCCGACGTCAACGTGTGCGTGCTGGAAAAGGGCTCCGAGCCCGGCGCGCATATCCTGTCGGGCGCCATCATGGATCCGCGCGCGCTCAATGAGCTGATCCCGAACTGGAAGGAACTGGGTGCGCCGCTGAACCAGGCGGTCACCGAAGACAAGTTCCTGTTCCTGAACGAAAGCGGCTCCAAGGGAACCCCGAACGCCCTGCTGCCCGAGTGCTTCCACAACGAAGGCAACTACATCGTCAGCCTGTCGAACTTCGTGCGCTGGCTGGGCCAGCAGGCCGAGGCGCTCGGCGTCGAGATCTTCCCGGGCTTCCCCGCTGCCGAGGTGCTGTACAACGAAGACGGCTCGGTCAAGGGCGTGGCCACCGGCAATATGGGCATCAACAAGGAAGGCGAGCCCACCGAGAACTTCCAGCTGGGCATGGAGCTGCATGCCAAGTACACGATCTTCGCCGAAGGCGCGCGCGGCCACCTGGGCAAGCAGCTGATCGAGAAATTCGGCCTCGACACCGGCAAAGATCCGCAGAGCTACGGCATCGGCCTGAAGGAACTGTGGGAAATCGATCCGGCCAAGCACAAGCCCGGCCTGGTGGTGCACACCGCCGGCTGGCCGCTGGATCCGGCGACCTACGGCGGCTCGTTCCTGTACCACATGGAAGACAACAAGGTCGCGGTCGGCTTTGTGGTCGGACTGGACTACACCAACCCGTGGCTGTCGCCGTTCGAGGAATTCCAGCGCTTCAAGACCCATCCGGAAATCCGCCAGTACTTCGAAGGCGGCAAGCGGCTGTCGTACGGCGCGCGCGCCATCACCGCCGGCGGCCTGCTGTCGCTGCCCAAGACCGTATTCCCGGGCGGAGCGCTGGTCGGCTGCGATGCTGGCTACCTGAATGCATCGCGCATCAAGGGCAGCCACGCCGCGATCAAGACCGGCATGCTGGCCGCCGAGGCCGCCTATGACGCGCTGCAGGCCGGCCGCCAGCACGACGAGCTGAGCGCCTACCCGGCCGCGTTCGAGCAGAGCTGGTTGTACAAGGAGTTGCTGCAGGCCAAGAACTTCAAGCAGTGGTTCAAGAAGGGCCGCACCACCGCCACGCTGATGACCGGCATCGAGCAATGGCTGCTGCCCAAGCTGGGCATCCGCAACCCGCCCTGGACCATCCACCGCGTCAAGCCGGACCATGTCTACCTGAAGCCGGCGGCCGAGTGCCAGAAGATCGATTACCCGAAGCCGGATGGCAAGCTGACTTTCGACCGCCTCAGCTCGGTCTTCATCAGCAATACCAACCATGAAGAAAACCAGCCGGCGCACCTGACACTGAAGGATGCCAGCGTGCCCGTCGACATCAACTGGGACAAGTACGCCGGCCCCGAGTCGCGCTACTGCCCGGCCGGCGTGTATGAGTTCGTGCTGGACGAGGCCTCCGGCAAGGAGCGCCTGCAGATCAACGCGCAGAATTGCGTGCACTGCAAGACTTGCGACATCAAGGACCCGACCCAGAACATCGTCTGGGTGACGCCGGAAGGCGGCGGCGGCCCGAACTACGTCGGCATGTAAGCCGGCCGCAGAGCGCGCTGGCAAGCGAAGACGGCACCGGATCCCCGGTGCCGTTTTTTTTGGCGGCGGCGTTCGTCAGCGCGCCTGCCGCCGCGCCGCCATCGCCTGGTCGACCACCTCGGCCTGCAGCGCCTCGCTGCGGCTGGCGAAGGCCTGGCTGCGCAGCAGGTCGAGCTGCTGGCGCCGGTCCTGCGCGGACAGCCCCGGAAAGGCCTCGAGCTGCGCCCGGCGCGCGGCGTAATCGTCGTAGCGCTGTTGCCACGATTGCTCGGCCTGCGCCTGCTGCTGGTAGCGCTGCGCCACCTCCGGGCCGTACGCCTGCGCCAGCGCCGCACCGATATCCTGGGCGCTGCGCCCGGCTACCTCCAGCTCGGCGATGGTGGCGCTGATCGCCTGCGGGCGCGCGCTGGCTTGCCGCGCCGCGCGCACGGGCTCGGGCAGCGTGGCGTCGAGGTCAGCCAGCCGTTGCCGGCGCTGCGCGTCATCCAGGCCGGGCTGCGCGGCGATCTCGAGCCGCGCCAGCATGGCTTCGTCATAGGCCTGCTCATCGCCGAACCAGGCCTGCGCGACCTCGGGCAGCCAGCGCTGCCGCGCCGCATTGCGCTGCGCCAGCAGCGCGCGCAGCTGCTGCAGCTGCTGCGCATCGAGTGTCCCGCCCGCATCGGCCAGCGGCTTGCGCGCGGCCTGGGGCCGTACTTCAGCCAGATACGCCACGTAGCGCCGCCACAGTTGCCAGGCCTGCCCCGCCGCGGGCTGCGGCACGCGGCGGCGGATATCGTCATGCACCAGCGGCTCGAGCGCATCGATGCCGCCGGCGTCGTGGCGCGCGCTGAGAAAATAGTCGAAGTAAGTGCGCAGCGCGCGCGTCAGCCGCAGGTTGCCCGCGGCATCGGCTTCGGGACCCGCCGGCATCTCCACGCCGGACAGCGATGGCCACGCGGAAACGCCGGCGCGCACGGCCTCCACTGACGGCGCGGCCGGACGCGCGGCGACGACCGCTGCCGGGCGCGGCGGCACCGGCGGCTGGCCCGACGGTGCCGTCAGAACGTACACCGCTGCCGCCGCGGCGCCGGCCGGCAGCAAGGCCAGCCAGAGCCGCGGCAAGCGTTCAGAGCTGGTCATTGCGCAGGCGGTTGGCGTGGTTGAGGATGACCGTGCGCGGATCGACATCCTGGTACAGGCCGGCCATCTGGTTGACCTCGTCGAGATGGTTCCAGTAATAGCCGGTGGCCAGCACCCGGCCCCACTTGCTGCTGCAGACCGAGACCAGTCCGTCGTTGGCGCCGGCACCCTTCAGCGCCATCAGCCCCGCCGAGGTCGACATCATCACCGTGGACGGGTCCAGCAGGTTGGAGCGCAGCAGGCTGAGCGGGCCGCCCTGCCCGGTCCACGAATAGGCGGCCTGGACATGGGTGACGAGGTTGCCCGCGGCGTCGCGCGCCTGGCGCTGCTCCGCGGCAGCGCCGGCGCTATCGCAGTCCGGCCCCAGCGCCGACGGCGTGCCCGGCACCAGCGTGGCATCGAGCCGCGCATTCTGCTCGGCGGCGCCGCGCGTGCTGAGGACCTTGAGCGAGGCCAGCGCATCCTGGTCCAGCGCCTGCCCGTTGCTGATGCCGTTGAACCAGCCGACCGTATCGAATACGCCCTGGATGATGCCGACCAGCACCGGGCCGGCGATCGGGATATTGCCGACGCCCTGGATCAGGTCGAGCACGGTGTCGGCCACTTCGCTGCCGCGGTGCGGGCTGCCGATGGTGGTGACCGAGGCCACGTCCTGCGGCGACATCGCCGCCAGCACGCGCGAGGTGGGCCCGCCCTGGCTATGGCCGATCAGGTTGACCTTGTCGGCACCGCTGTCCAGCTTGACCGCGCGCACATAGGCCTGCAGCGCCAGCGCGCGCTCGGCATCGCTGTTGAACGACGGCACCGTGGCCACGTAGACCCGCGCGCCATGGGCTCGCAGCACTTCGGGAATGCCATACCAGTAGTCGAGCACGCCGGCCATCTTCGCCGCGCCGGTCAGGCCGTGGACCAGCACGATCGGGTAGCGCGTCCTGGCGTAGTCGCCGTCCGCGGCGACAGCGGGCGCTGGCTGCGCCAGCATGGCCGCCGCGGCCAGCGCCGCGGCGGTGCCTGCAAGTCTGCGCAGCGGGTTGCGGGTCTGCTGTGCGCCGGCTACGGGCGCGCGTGGCCCGCACGGGTGGTGTCCGCCATGCTCCATCTGGTCTCCTCGGTGGTGGGTCTTTTTATGTTGGAAGCAGTAAAGACGGCCCGCCGCGAGGAGACAATCAAAACATTAGCGGATTCCCTCTAAACGGCCGCTACCGCGGCGGGCTGCACGGGCATGCGGGTGGTGGCCAGCAGCTGTTCGTAGATGTAGCACTGCAGCAGCGTCAGTTCGCGCTCGGCCAGCACATCGAAGGCCACGCCGAACGCCGGGAACTCGGCATCTTCGCCGGCTGCGCCGGACGGCGCGACGCGGACCCAGCCATCGATCACCACCTCGCTGTCCAGCGATGCGGTACGCAGATTGAAGCGCAGCCGCACGCGGGTGCCTGGCGCGGGTGCCGGGGTGGTGGTCTGCACCAGCGCGCCGCCGGTGCTGAGGTCGGACAGCAGGGACAGGCGCGCGGCGCTGCTGCCGATGCCGTCGTCGTCGCCGGGTTCGGTCAGGTAGGCGGCCAGGCGGGTCGGCACGCGCGCCGCCTTGCGCACCGGCGTCGCGTGCTGCTGTACCGGCGCGGACAGCACCAGGTAACGGAACGGGCTGCGACACACGGCGGTGATGGTCGACGCAAAACTGTGGATGGCGTGCCCGGAGAAGCCGCGCAGCAGCACGGCGTCGCCGGCCTTCAGCGGCAGGTCGCGCCCGCCCAGTTGCGGCCAGGTGACAAAGAGACCTTGCTCGATAAAGCCGATCAGGCGACTGGCGGCCGGGCGCGCGGCCGCGCCATCGAGCTTGACGTGCAGCAGCGTGCCGACCTGCAGGCCGAGCGGCCCGGTGGCGGGGCGCAGGTCGTCGTCGGCGTCGTCGGCGCCGCTATCGTCGCGGCAGACCGTGCCGTGGCGGAACACCAGCGCCAGGTCGCGCGCATCGGGAATGATGTTGCCGCTGCCAAGCACCAGGTTGCCCTCGCCATCTAGCAATGACCAGGGCAGCGGGTGGCCGACGGGAAGATCGTTAGGGGTGAGCTGGATCATGGCTGTTTGCAGTTGGCCCGGGCATGAACGCCCAGGGGCACACGACGAGCCCGGGACGGCGCAAAAACTCAGGCACGGGCTCCGCCACCTGTATTGGGCTTCTATCGGCGTCCGCGCGCGGAAGTTTAGTCCGGCGCGATAGACACCGAAGCCGTATGTGTAGCATCGATTACTCGCGGCAAGCTTGACGCGTGGCAAAGCTGGGGACAAAATGGCGCAATGCTGTCAGACAGCCTGACATATTGATCGACATGACCACGCTCCTGCCCCGCCCGGCTTCGCTTGCCACCCGTATCGCGCAGACCCTGCACGACGATATCCTCGCCGGCCGCTATGGCGCGGGCGCCCGGCTGCCGTCCGAGTCCGCGCTGGCCGATGGCTTCGGCGTCAGCCGCCCCATCGTGCGCGAGGCCATCGCCCAGTTGAAGGCCGACGGCGTGCTCGTTACCCGCAAAGGCTCCGGCGCCTATGTGTCCGAGACCCCCGGCGGCCAGGCCTGGCGCGTGGCCAGCGCGCCCGATGGCGGCCCGACGCTGGCGCAGCTGTTCGAGCTGCGCCGGGTGGTGGAAACCGCCTGCGCGGAAATGGCGGCGCAGCGTCGCACCGGCGCCGACGTCGAGGCGATCCGCGCCGCGCTGGCGGCGATGCAGGCGCAGGCCGACGGGCACGGCGACATGGCCAGCGCCGCCGCCGCCGACATGGCGTTCCACCATGCCATTGCCGAAGCCGCGCACAACCCCTGCTTTACCGGCCTGACGGATTTCGTCGGCCAGCAGATGCTGGCCGCGCGGCAGCGCGCGTGGGAGAACACCGCACGGCTGAGCGCCGCCACCGGCGCGCCGCGCGCGGCCGACCACGAGCATGCCGCGCTGGCCGCGGCCATTGCCGCCGGCGACGCCGCCGCGGCGCGCCACGCCGCGCAGCAACACCTCGCGGCGGCCGCCACGCGCCTGGGCCTGCCGGCCTGAGCCCCCATTCATCGAGACCCCTGCAGCAAGGAACAACATGGAAACAGTGGATTGCGTCGTGATCGGCGCCGGCGTGGTGGGACTGGCGGTGGCGCGCGCGCTGGCGCTGCAAGGCCGCGAAGTCATCATCCTCGAGGCCGAGAATGCCTTCGGCACCATCACCAGCGCGCGCAACAGCGAGGTCATCCATGCCGGCATCTACTATCCGGCCGGCTCGCTGAAGGCGCAGCTGTGCGTGCGCGGCAAGGCCATGCTGTATGACTACTGCGCCAGCCGCCACGTCGCGCACCAGCGCTGCGGCAAGCTGATCGTCGCTACCAGCGAGGCCCAGGTGGCCACGCTCGAAGGCATCCGCGCCAAGGCCGCTGCCAATGGCGTCGACGATCTGCGCCTGCTCAGCCGCGCCGAAGCCCAAGCGCTGGAGCCGCAACTGCAGTGCCATGCGGCGCTGCTGTCGCCGTCGACCGGCATCGTCGACAGCCATGGCCTGATGACGGCGCTGCTGGGCGATGCGGAAAACGCGGGCGCGATGCTGGCGGTGCAGTCGCCGGTGCTGGGCGGCGCGGTCACGGCGGACGGCATCCGGCTGGAAATCGGCGCGGAGGACGGCAGCGCCACCACGCTGCTGGCGCGCACGGTGGTGAATTCGGCGGGGCTCACGGCACCGGAACTGGCGCGCCGCATCGACGGCATGCCCGCGGCCCATATCCCGCCGCAGTACTACGCCAAGGGCTGCTATTTCACGCTGGCCGGCCGCGCGCCATTCTCACGGCTGATCTATCCCGTGCCGGAGGCGGCCGGACTGGGCGTGCACCTGACCATCGACCTGGGCGGCCAGGCGCGCTTCGGTCCCAATGTGCGCTGGATCGACGAGATCGAATACGGCGTGGATCCGGCTGACGCGGACGGTTTCTATGACGAGGTGCGCCGCTACTGGCCGGGGCTGGCCGACGGCGCGCTGCAGCCCGGCTATGCCGGCATCCGCCCCAAGATCAGCGGCCCGCACGAAGCGGCGGCGGATTTCCGCATCGACGGCCCGGTCGTGCACGGCGTGCCGGGGCTGGTTCACCTGTTCGGCATCGAATCGCCGGGGTTGACCTCGTCGCTGGCGATTGCCGAGCGGGTCTGCGCCGCGCTGGGCTGAAGCGCGCCGCGGCGCCGGGTGCCACCTGACCCGACGCCGCCCCGGCCGCTTGCTAGCGCAACGCGCCTTCGATGACCCGCGCGTCGACCACCAGCGCAGGCCAGTCGGCCACCGGCACCGACAGCGTCACGGCCCCGGGCGCATTGGCGGAGATGCTGCCGGCGGGCATGTCATAGACGCGGCCATCCATCATGTCGACGTAGCGCGGTGCGGCGCCGGTCGCCGCCATGCCGCCGAAGCCGATCCCATTGCATGACACCTGCACCACCGCGCGCGGCTCGGCCGTGTCGGCCACCGGCAAGCGGGTCATTTTCCAGACCCCGATCACGGTCGCGTCCACGCCACCCTTGCGCTGCCGCCAGGCATGGGCGGTATAACCCGCGGGCGCGGTGCAGCCGTGGGCGGGTACCGGCTCCATGCGGCTGTCGAACAGCGCGGTCACATTCTGGAAGGCGCCATAGACGATCTTCTTGCCGCCAATGCGCTGGTCGCCATTCAGGAACGGCGTATCGAGGTTGGGATCCCACACCCCGGTGGTGAGCAGCCCCTTGGTGTTCTTGGCATCGTTGTAGTGCAGGTCCGAGATCGTGAACATGCTGGTCTCGATGCCGCGCGCGAGATCGCCGAGGACGCGGCGCAGGTTGTACTTGGCCTGGTTCTTCTCGGTCCACGCCTTGGTGCCGTTGTCGCACATCGCATAGGTCATGCACGGCGTCGACGGCGCGCCGTTCTCGTCCATGCGCGGCTTGAAGCCGTAGCCCCGCACCAGCGCCAGGAAGTTGTCCATGCTGCGCGCATCCCACGGATTCTGGTCGTAGTCGACGCTGGTCGTGTACGGATGGAACGCCACGTAGACGTCCTCCGACGGCACCGTGGGCCCCTTGTTGTCATAAAAATACTTGAGCGACGTCAGGATGTAGTTGCGCGCGTCCTGCACCTCGGCCGAATCATTGCAGTTCTCCAGGCACGACAACGCGTAATGCACGGTGTACCACGAGCCGATCGTCAGCTTGGCATTGGGCTGGATCTGCTTGATAAGCTTTGCCGTCTCCACGATCAGGGTCTTGTAGGTGTCGAGGTCCTTGGTGGGCTCGTTCCAGATCTGCCAGTCGGTGACCTTGTCCTTGTACCGCGTCACCGTGGCGGCGACGAACTGCAGGAAGCGCGCCTTGCCCGCTCCGGTCGGGAAGCTGCCGCCGAGACCCGCGCCGCCGCAGTCGGTACAGCCCGCGCGCACGTTGCCATAACCCAGGAACACCATGGGCTCGTGCTTCTGCTCGAGGGCGCCGTCGACGATCTCGTCGAGCTTGGCGAAGTTGTAGGTGGCGGGCGTGGTGATGACCTGTTCGATGTCGTTCCAGCCAGACTGGATGCGCACGCGGGTGGTGCCGAGCGGATTCAGATACTCGCGCCAGTTCGCAAACACGCTGAAGTTGCGGTCCGTGGTCTCGCCGCCGATCATCAGGTGGCTGGTCAGGCCCTGTGCCCGTAATTCGGCGCTGGTGCGCGGCTGGATGCGGCCGAGCAGCGTGTAGCCAGGCTCGGCGACCGGCGCGAGCGCGGCATAGCTGGCCGGATCGGCGTCCAAAATGGCGCGCGTTGCAGCGCTGACCGGGGGATTCAGCGCCGGCTTGTCGGGCGCGGGCTGCGACGCCGCGGGCGGCGGCTCGGCCGGCCGCGTGGCGCCGGCGGTCGGGGGCGGCCCGGCCTCGGCCGGGTCATCGCCGCCACAGGCGGCCAGGGCCAACGCCAGGCTCACTGCCCCGGCCAGTCTTACGTAGTTGCGAATCTTCATGCTGCTCCTCTTTGTGGTTGTAGTAGTACCGCCGCGCGCCGTCCTCCGGCGCCGCCACCGCGGTACCGGATCGCAACCCACAGCGACACGAAGAAACGATTGGTGCGCCGCTACGTCAGCCGCAGGCGGACCGTTGCCGGCGCGTCCGCGGCCAGCACGTCCGCCAGCTGGAACAGCTGCCCGTCCTCGGGCCTGATGTCCTCGGGCGCCCATTGCGGACGCACCAGCGACGTGACGAAGACCGAGCCGCGCGGGCCCGGGCAAACCATGCTGGGCGCCTGGCATGGCAGCGCCAGCGTGCGGATGCGCGCGCCGGTGGGCGCATAGACGTTGATGCAGCCGGCCGACACGCCGGCCGACCAGTAGTTGCCGTGCGCGTCGATAAAGGCCCCGTCGGGCCGGCCGATGCCCTCGCCGGCGGTGACCCATGGGGTGATCTCGGCAAGCGTGCCGCTTTGCGGCTGCCAGCGCGCCCGGTACACCACCCCGGCCTTGCTGTCGGAGAAGTGGAAGGTTTGCCCGTCGACCGACCAGGCAAAGCCGTTGGCGATGTGCAGGCCGTCCAGCAGCACGCGGCAGCCGTGTTGCCGATGCCAGGCGTGGAGCTGTCCGGTTGGCCCCGCCGCGCCCGAGTCGTCCATCGACCCGAACACGAACCAGGAACCGCAGGGGGACACGCGCCCTTCGTTGAGCCGGTTGTGCGGACGATCCGGCTCCGGCAGCGCCAGGGTGCGCAATGATGCGCGCGCGGGGTCGAAGATCGCCAGTTCGTCGCGCAGGGCCAGGATGATGCTGCCATCGGCGCACAGGCCATGCGCGCCCACCGGCTTCGGCAGCGCCCAGGTGGTCAGCGTTGCCGATGCCGGATCCAGCGCGTGGAGCGCGGGCGCGCGCACGTCGATCCAGGTCAGGCGCCCATCGGACCAGATCGGGCATTCGCCCACGCGGTTGGCGACCCGGAACTGGCGCCACGCCAGCCCTTGCGCGGTGCGGCCTGCCAGCGACTCAACGGTCGACGTCGAAACCGGAACGATCACGATTGAACTCCGCCGCGGCAAAGTCGCCGCCCTGGAAATGTTCTGCCAGCGGGTCATTGCTGACCTTGTGCTGCAGCGCCTCGCGATAGCGGTCGGCCGAATCCTGTGGCCGGTAGCCGAGTGCATGGGCGCGCGCGTTGTCCCACCAGCTCGCGGCGTTGTCCGACACGCCATAGACGATGGCCTCGTCGTAGTCGGCGTCCATGCCGACACGCACCAGCTGCGCCAGGTCGCGCGGGCTGATCCAGTGCGCCAGCATGCGTGCGTCGAGCGGCTCGGGCGAGCAGTGGCCGATGCGCATGCCGAAGCCCTTCAGGCCGAACTTCTGCGCATACAGGCCCGCCACCGCTTCCATGAACACCTTGGACACGCCATAGCGCGAATCCGGCCGCGGCAGGTCGTCGCTGCCGACCGTAGTGGCGCGCGGATACAGGCCCATGGCATGGTTGGAACTGGCGTAGAGGATGCGCTGCACCCCCGCCGCGCGCGCCGCCTCCCACAGGTTGGCGACGCTGGTGACGTTGGCCGGCAGGATCACGTCCCATGCGGCTTCACGCGGATAGCCGGCAAAGTGGACCACCATGTCGGCGCCGGCGAGCAGCGCGGGCAGCTGGCCGGCATCGTCCAGCGCGCACTGGAAAGCGCGCTCGTTGACGGCCTGCGGCGTGACGGGCCGCACGTCGCAGAGGCGCACCTCGCGGCACGCGGACGCCAGCATCGGCCGCACATGCTGCGCCAGGCGTCCCGCCGCGCCAGTCAGCACCACAATCGGCAAGCGCGGCTCAGGCATAGCGGTGGCTCTCCTGCGCCTGCCATTGCGCGTATTCCTGCTGCAGGGCCGGGTCGAGCAGCGGATACAGCCCGGGCAGGGCCGCGCCGGCCAGGATCTTCTGGTTGACCCAGTCCTCGTACATGGTCTGCCCGACCGCTTCGCGCGCGACCTCTTCGGCCAGGTGCTGCGGGATGCAGACGATGCCCTCGGCATCGGCCACCATGATGTCGCCGGGATAGATGCTGACGCCGGCGCAGGCAATCGGCAGCTGCAGGTCGACGGCATGGTGCCGGATCAGGTTGGTCGGTGCGGACGGACGCGTGTGCCAGGCGGGGAAGTTCATCGCCGCGATCTCTGGGCTGTCGCGGAAGCCGCCGTCGGTGACCACGCCGGCACCGCCGCGATGCCACAGCCGGGTGATCAGCAGGTTGCCGGACGACGCCGCGGTGGCGTCGCCGCGGCTGTCCATCACCAGCACATGGCCGGCCGGGCATTCTTCGATGGCCACGCGCTGCGGATGGCGCGGATCCTCGAACGCCGTGATCGCGTCGAGATCCTCGCGCGCCGGGATATAGCGCAGCGTGAACGCGGGTCCGACGAAGCGGCACGCCGACGGATTGAGCGGCTTGAGCCCCTGCAGGAACACATTGCGGAAGCCGCGCTTGAACAGGATGGTGGTCAGCGTGGCGGTGGATACGCGCAACAGGATGTCGCGCGAGGCATCGGACAGAGTCATGGAAGGGTCTCCTTGCTACGATTGCGTCAGGCGTGCGCGGGTGCGCCGTGCCTGCAGATACGGGGTTTCCTGCGCAGTGCCGGGCTCCCAGCCGCCGGCCGGCAGCGCGACATTGCGCGCGCTCGGATGCGCGGCGATGAAGGCATGGTCCAGGCCGGTGCCGAGACCGGGGCCGTCGGGCACCACGATGTGGCCGTCGTCGGCCTGCAGCGTACGGGTGACGGCCTGCGCCTTGCCGGGCCAGTCCGGCTCCAGGCGCTCCAGAATGAGGCCATTCGGCGAGGTCGCGATCCAGTGCACCGCGGCGAATTCGGCCACCGGGCCGAGCGAGCCGGAATGCGGCGCCAGCAGCAGCGAGCGGGCTTCGGCCAGCGCGGCAATCTTCTTCAATTGGGTCGGCCCGCCGGTGCGGCCGGTATCGGGCTGGACGATGTCTACCAGGCCGCTCGCCATCAGCCGGTCGAACTCGGCCAGCGTGCCGAGCCGTTCGCCGGCGGCAAGCGGCAGCGCGACGCGGTCGCGCACGCGGCGCCAGCCGTGATCATCGTCGGGACCAACCGGCTCTTCCAGGAACAGCAGGTGCGCGCCTTCAAGCGCCCGCCCGACCGCCACGGCGTCGGCACCGGTCAGCCAGGCCGGACCGTGCAGGTCGACGATCAGGTCGATCTCCGGCCCGATCGCTTCGCGCACGGCCCACGCCCGCTCGACGATCTGCTGCGTGCCGCCGACCTTGACCGCGCGCACGCCGCGCGCCACTGCGGCGCGCGCGGTCTCGGCATCCTTGACGTGCGCGTAATAGGACACGCGCTGGCGCAGCGCGCCGCCGAGCAGGTCGTGCAGCGGGCGGCCCAGCGCCTGGGCCTTGATATCCCATAGCGCCGTGTCCAGCGCCGCCAGCGCTCCGGCGCCGACCACGCCGGTGTGGCCGTGCCCCATCAGCGCCACGCGCAGCTTCTGGTGAAGGCGCTCGGTCTGGAACGGATCCTCGCCCGCCAGCAATGGCGCCAGGTCCGGCATGCCGGCCGCGACCACGCGTGGCCAGCCGGAACCTTCGCCGATGCCGACCAGGCCTTCATCGGTGGCAATTTCGACGAACAGCCAGTTGCGCCCCGTCGCCAGCGCGCTCTTGCCCGCCCCGCCCCATGCCGTGTGGCTGGGGGCGCCGGCCTGCATAAGGTGAATGTTGACCTGCGTGATTTTCATCGTGTCTGGCGCTTATTGCGGCTTGATGTTCGCTGCCTTGATGAACCCGCTCCAGCGTGCCAGTTCGTCCAGGTAGAGCTTCTGGAAATCCGCCGGGGTCGCGCTGGCGGCGGGCTCCATGCCCATGGCCTGGGCCCGGGCCTGCACCGCCGGCTGGCGCATGGCCGCGTTGAGCGCCGCATGCAGCTTGTCGATGACGGCCGGCGGCGTGCCGGCCTTCACCGCCAGGCCCTGCCAGCTGCGGATATAGGTCTCCTTGGGCAAGCCCGCGGCCGGCGCCGGCGGCGCCTTGACGCCGCTTACCGCGGTGGCCTGCATCACCGCCAGGGGCCGCACCTTGCCCGAATCAATGTAGGACTTGAGCGTCCCCGAGCCCAGGTCGAACATCACGTCCACCTCGCCTGACATCAGGCCCTGCAGTGCTGGTGTACCGCCGCGGTAGGGAATATGCAGCGCCGGCATGTGCTCGGCGCGCTTGAGCAGTTCGAGCGCCAGGTGCGACGAGGTGCCGATGCCGCCGCTGCCGACCTTGACACCCCCCTCCAGCTTGCGCGACGCCGCGATGACGTCGGCCGCCGAACGGTACGGCGACGACGCTGCCGCCAGCATGAACACGGGCACGCTGGTCATCTGGCCCACCATCGCCAGATCGGTGCGCGGGTTGTAGGGCACGCCGATCAACGACGGATTGGTGGCGAGGTGGATGGCAGCGAAGATTACCGAATAGCCATCCGGCGCCGCGGCCAGCGCGGCCTGGGTGGCGATATTGCCCGAGGCGCCGCTGCGGTTGTCCACCACCACCGGCTGGCCCAGGGTCTTGGACATTTCCTCGGCGACCGCGCGCGCCATGGTGTCGGCCGCGCCGCCGGGGGCAAAGCCGACGATCAACTGGATCGGCCTGGACGGATACGGTGCGGGGGCAGCGCCGGCCGCATGGACCAGCCCGAGGGCTGCGGTGAATGAAAACGCTAGGCGCACGGCGCCCTTACCGAACTTCATGTCGGCTGTCTCCTGGTTCAGGTTTGGAACAGTTTCGTGGCGCCGCGCGGGCGCCACGGCTTAATGCGGTGTTTCGATCATGCGCAGCAAGTCGTCGCGCGCCGATTCGGCGTGCTCCAGTGCGATGCGCGCGGCCAGCGCGCCGTCGCCCTTGCGCACCGCTGCCACCAGCTTGCGGTGCTGGGCGATCACCGCGTCCTTGCGCTGCGGGCCATAGCCGAGCGAGCGGCGCAGCGCATCGACCAGGCTGGAGCGCGAACCGAGCACGTCCACGGCGGGCTGGTTGCCGGCCACCTGGTTGAAGACCCGGTGGAACTCGCGGTTTGCCGCCACGCTGGCGCCGGTGTCGTCGCCGCTGACGATGTCCTCGTAGTGCAGGCGCGCCGCCTCGATGCGCTCGATGTCCTGCGGCGTGGCCAGCGCCGCGACCTTGGCCGCGAGCATCTGCTCGATCGCCCCGCGCATGTCGTAGATGTTGGCGATGTACACCGCGTCGACCGTGGGGATCACCGCGCCGCGGTGCATCTGCATGTCGATGATGCCCTCGCCCTGCAGGTGCAGCAGCGCCTCGCGCACCGGGTTCAGGCTGACCTCGTAGCGCTCCACCATCTGCGCCAGCGTGATGTGCGCGCCGAGCGGCCAGATGCCGGCGGCAATGTCGGCGCGGATCTGTTCGCGCAGGCGGACGTAGGTGGGAGTGTTGATGCGTTGCATGGAGGGAAACCCGGTTGCGTTTGGTAAAGCACGAGCTTACTATACACTGGATTTTCCAAAATCCAAATGCGATATCAGAACTACATCAACGGCCGCTGGGTCGACAGCGAACAGCGTGAACCCAACCGCAATCCGTCCGACTTGTCGGATCACATTGGCGAGGCCGCGCTGGCCACCCCTGCGCTGGCGCAGGAGGCCGTCGCGGCAGCCAGCGCCGCGTTTGGGGCGTGGTCCGAAAGCCCCGTGCAGCTGCGGGCGGATATCCTCGATCGCGTCGGCAATGAAATCCTGGCGCGCCAGCAAGAACTGGGACAACTGCTGGCGCGCGAGGAAGGCAAGACACTGCGCGAGTCGATCGGCGAGGTGGTACGCGCGGGACAGATCTTCAAGTACTTCGCGCAGGAAGCGCTGCGGCCGCACGGACAGCTGGTGGCATCGGTGCGGCCGGGCATCGACGTTGAGGTCACCGCCGAACCGGTCGGCGTGGTCGCCATCATTACGCCGTGGAACTTCCCCATCGCCATCCCGGCGTGGAAGATCGCGCCGGCGCTGGCGTTCGGCAACTGCGTGGTGTTCAAGCCGGCCGAACTGGTACCCGGCTCGGCCTGGGCGCTCGCGGAAATCCTGTCGCGCAGCGGCTTGCCGGACGGCGTCTTCAACCTGGTGCTCGGCCGCGGCGCGGATCTGGGCCAGGTCCTGACCACCGCGCCCGGGGTCGCGGCAGTGTCTTTTACCGGGTCGGAAGCCACTGGCCGGCGCATTGCGCAGGCGCTTGGCGGCACCGGCACGCGCCTGCAACTGGAGATGGGCGGCAAGAACCCGCTGGTGGTACTGGGCGACGCGGACCTTGCCGTGGCGGTCGACGCCGCCGTGCAGGGCGCCTTCCACTCCACCGGGCAGCGCTGCACCGCGTCGTCGCGGATCATCGTGACCGCCGACATCCACGACCGCTTCGCCGCGGCGCTGCTTGAGGCGACGCAGCGGCTTCGCGTCGGCCATGCACTGGACCCGGCCACCGAGATCGGCCCGGTCGTCGACGCTGGCCAGCTCGAGAAGGACCTGCGCTACGTCGCCATCGGCCGCGAGGAAGGCGCCGTGCTGGCGTGCGGCGGCGAACGGCTGCAGGGCGCCAGCGACGGCTTTTATCTGTCACCGGCGCTGTTCCTGCAATGCGAGAGCGGCATGCGCATCTCGCAGGAAGAAATCTTCGGGCCGGTCGCGACGGTGCTGCGCGCGCGCGACAACGACCATGCGCTCGCGCTTGCCAACGACACCCCGTTCGGCCTGTCGGCGGGCGTGTGCACACGCTCGCTGGCGCAGGCGCGCCGCTTCCGGCGCCACCTGCGCGCCGGCATGGTGATGGTCAATACCGCCACCGCCGGCGTCGATTATCACGTCCCGTTCGGCGGCACCAAGGCCTCGTCATACGGCCCGCACGAACAAGGATGGGCCGCACGCGAATTCTTTACCGCAGGCAAGACCAGCTACATCCGGGCCTGACACCAACCACGGCCGATCACGGCCAACCCTTGTCCGCAGTACCGTCCGGGGCGCCTGCCGCCCTGGAAAATTCTTATATCCATCACGGAGACAACATGAAGAAACTCATCGTGCCGCTTTGCCTGGCATGCGGATTCGCAACGCCTGCCCTGGCTCAGAGCAGCGTTTCGCTGTACGGGCTCATCGACACCACGATCCGCTACACCACCCATGAGAACGCCGCCGGCGACGGCAAGGTCCAGATGGGCGACGGCGTACTCACCGGCACGCGCTTCGGCATGCAGGGCACCGAAACGCTCGGCAACGGCTACCGCGCGTTCTTCGTGCTGGAGAACGGTTTCCTGCCGGACACGGGCATGGCCTCGCAGGGCGGGCGGCTGTTCGGGCGCAAGGCTTTCGTCGGCCTCGGCGGGGATTTCGGCAGCCTCAAGCTGGGGCGGGACTTCACCGTGATCCATGAACTCATCGCCAGCTACGACACCATGGCGCTGCCCAACCTGGGCCTGATCGCGTTCCAGAGCGGCAACTACACCGGCGGCGTGCGGCAGGACAACATGCTCAAGTACTCCGGCGTATTCGGGCCGGTCACGGTCGCCGCGCAGCATGCCTTTGGCGAAGTCGCCGGCAGCTTCCCGGCGTCCTCGTCGACGGGCGCGAGCGTCACCTACAGCAGCGGCAACGTCAAGCTGGCCGGTGGCTACCAGATCATGCGCGACACGGCCACCTACTTCGGCACCGCCGTGCCCGTGAGCGACCAGCAGGTGTGGTCGGCGGGCGGCACCTATCGCTGGGGCAAGACCCTGTTCAACGCCGGCTTCACGCGCAGCACCTATGACCAGGCGGGCTATCGCGACAACGCCTACTACGCCGGGCTGAAGCACGCCTTCGACGATGCCTGGACGTTCTATCTCACCGGCACCTACGACCGCATGAAGATCAACGGCGACGGCGGCAACCGCTATACCGCGGCCATGATGGTGGACTACAACCTCAGCAAGCGCACCGATGTCTACCTCGAAGCCGATTACTCGTCGTTGACGGGGACGTGGCGCACGCTGGCGTCGCGGCCCAACTTCGTCACGCCGTTCTTCGGCCATGGCAACCGCATTGGCGTCACTACCGGGCTGCGCCACAAGTTCTGACGCCCTGGCCGGCTCTAACTGCCCGGCATGGTGTCGCCACGGCTGACTGCGCCGCCGGCGCCAGCCGGGCGGCCTTCCGCGCGAAAGCTCATCGCGGCGCAGCAGGCCCCGGCCGCCGCGGCGACGGCGGCGAGCCCGAAGGTATGCGCCGGCGCCAGCGCGTTCCAGGTCCAGCCCATCGCCAGCCCGCCCAGCGTGCCGCCGACGCCGTACGAGATGCCGGTGTACAGCGCCTGCCCGCGTCCCTGCAGCGGCCCGGCAAACCAGGCTTGCAGGCGCTTCAGGCTGGCGCTGTGGTGCGCGGCGAAGGTCGCGGCGTGCAGCACCTGCACCAGCGCCATCAGCCACACCCACTGCGCGAAGTAGCCGGTCAGCCCGAAGCGCAGCGCCGCCAGCACGAAGGTACCCGCCAGGATGGTGCGCAACGCAAAACGCGCGAACAGCAGGCCCTGGTAGTAGAAGAAGACGATCTCGGCGACCACGCCGATGGTCCACATCGCGCCGATGGCCAGCTTGCTGTAGCCCAGCGTCTCCAGCCACAGCGAATAGAACACGTAGAGCGCGGCGTGCGCGAACATCATCAGGAAGGCCGAGGCCAGGAACCAGGCCACGTCCGGGCGGCGCAGCAGCGGCAAGGCGCGCGGCGGCGTGGTGCGCGGGCCATCGTCGGCGGCATCGCGCATGGTCAGCACCACCCCGGCCAGGATCGCCAGCAGCACGCTCGCCACCCACGGGAACGCGCGCATGCCGACCGCCTCGAACAGCGCCCCGCCGGCCAGCACCGCCCCGATAAAGCCGAGCGAGCCGAACATGCGGATGCGGCCGTAGCTGTGGTCGAAGGCGCCGTGGCGGCGCAGCGTGGAAATGGTCAGGGCATCGCCCAGCGGCGACATCGCGCTGGTCAGCAGGCTCAGCGTCAGCATCATCGCCATCATGCCGCCGTAGCTGCCGACGCCGGGCAGCATCAGAAACGCCAGCAGCGACGTGAACGCGCTCACGCGCAGGATGCGCACGCGCGTGTGCATCACGTCGGACAGCCAGCCCCACAGGTAGGGGCCGACGATGCGGCTGACCTGGAAGCTCGCCATCAGCACGCCGATCTGCACGGGGTTGAAGCCGCGGTCGGCAAAGTACAGGCTGACGTAGGGCGAGATCAGGCCGACGTAGCCGTAATAGCCCAGGTAGAAGAGCCCGAAGCGGGCATAGTCGGGGCCGCCGGCCCCGCCGCCGCCCGCGCGGTGCGGCGTCAAGTCAGCGGGTCTGGCCGGCCTGCGCGGGGATGCGCGGCGTGTCGACGCGGACGTCGCCGCACTGGGCGCGGTTGCGCAGCGCGTGGTCGATCAGCACCAGCGCCAGCATGGCCTCGGCGATCGGCGTGGCGCGGATGCCCACGCACGGATCGTGGCGGCCGAAGGTTTCGACGGTAGCGGCATTGCCGCCCTTGTCGATCGATTCGCGCGGGGTGCGGATCGATGAAGTCGGCTTGATCGCCAGCGACACGGTGACGTCCTGGCCGGTGGAGATGCCGCCCAGCACGCCGCCGGCGTTGTTGGTGCGGAAGCCCGCCGCGGTCAGCTCGTCGCCATGGACGCTGCCGCGCTGCGCGACGCTGTCGAAGCCGGCGCCGATCTCGACGCCCTTGACCGCGTTGATGCCCATCATGGCGTGCGCGATATCGGCGTCGAGCTTGTCGAACAGCGGCTCGCCCAGGCCCACCGGCACGTGGCTGGCCACCACTTCGATGCGCGCGCCGACCGAGTCGCCGTCGCGGCGCAGCGCGTCCATATAGGTTTCCAGCTCGGGGATGATGTCAGCATTGGCGGCGAAGAACGGGTTCTCCGGGACATGCGACCAGTCGGTGAACGGCACCGCGATCTCGCCCAGCTGCGACATATAGCCCCGGATCTCGGTGCCGTACTGCTCGCGCAGCCACTTCTTGGCCACCGCGCCGGCCGCCACCACCGGCGCGGTCAGGCGCGCCGACGAACGGCCGCCGCCGCGATGGTCGCGAATGCCGTATTTCTGCCAGTAGGTGTAGTCGGCATGGCCCGGGCGGAAGGTCTCGACGATATTGCCGTAGTCCTTGCTGCGCTGGTCGGTGTTGCGGATCAGCAGGCAGATCGGGGTGCCGGTGGTCTTGCCTTCGAACACGCCCGACAGGATCTCGACCTGGTCGGGTTCCTTGCGCTGGGTGACGTGGCGCGAGGTGCCGGGCTTGCGGCGGTCCAGGTCGCCCTGGATATCGGCCTCGGTCAGCGCCAGCCCCGGCGGGCAGCCGTCCACCACCGCGCCGATGGCGGGCCCGTGCGATTCGCCGAAAGTGGTGACAGTGAAAAGCAGGCCAAGGGTGTTGCCGGACATGATGGAAACCGCACAGGAATTGGGGACGGCCTCCATTGTAAGGCCAATGGCCGGGCTCGGGCGCCCCCTGGCGGCACCTGCCGGGTCAGGCGGCGGCGCTCTGTGGCACCGGCTGCCCGGCCAGCTCAGGGTAGAACTCGGCCCGCATCCGCGCCATATAGGCCACCAGGTTGGCATGTCCCTCCGCCGCGGTGCGGATCGGGGTGTCGAATACGGGGCACAGCAGGCTGCCGGCAAAGGCAAACAGCGTGGCATCGGCCCCGCACGGCCGGTTGCCCATCAGGTAGCGCTTGTCGCCCAGGATATCGGCGATCGAGGTCACGCCCTTGCTGGCCAGCGCCACCAGCTCTTCCTCGCTATGCCGGCCCAGGCCCTGCCCCCACAGCGTCTTGCGCACCTTGTAGCGCACCAGCCGCTCGGCCAGGCCGCGCACCGGTGCCGGCACGCTGCGGAAGAACTGCGCCGGTCCCTTGTCGAAATTGGCCTGGTCCAGCCAGCGCACCCGCGCCACCGCCCAGTAGAGATGGTCCTCCATCAGCTTCTCGGCGGCCCAGGCGATGCCGCGCTCGGCCGGGCTCAGGCCCTCGTCGAAATCGATGTGGTAGGTCTTCTCGATATGCCAGCGGATCATGGTGGAATCGGCCACGATCCGGCCCATGTCGTCCAGGTACGGCAGCTTGCCCTTGGGCGCGCGCCGCAGGTTGCCCGGCCGCGCGTGGTACGGCAGGCCGGCCAGCTTGAGCAGCATCTCGGCCTTGGTGACGAACGGACTGGCATCGGGCAGCCCGAAGGCGGGGGCCGAAGGTATAGAGGGTAATCATCGAGATCGCCTTTTTTTCGTCAGCTAGCGCCAGTCGCCGCGCAACGCCTGCACCATCTGCTGCAGCCCTTCCGGGGTGGCGGCCTCGGGCGGCACCGGCTCGCCTACCACCAGCTCCAGCCGGTTCAAAATGCCGCGCCGGAACGGCCGCGACATCGCCGGCGCGCCCTTGCGCGAAAAGAAGCTGCCCCACAGCCCGCGCAGCGCCATCGGCACCACTGGCACCGGCGTGCGCCGGATGATCTGCTGCACGCCCTGCTTGAACGGATTGATGTCGCCGGTGGCAGTGATCTTGCCTTCCGGGAAGATGCAGACCAGGTCGCCCTCGTCCAGCGCCTGGGCCACGCTGTCGTAGGCGCGCCTGAGCATCTCCGGATCCTGGTGCGCCGGCGCGATCGGGATCGCCCGCGCCTGGCGGAAGAACCACGACAGCAGCGGCACCTTGAAGATGTTGTGGTCCATCAGGAAGCGCACCGGGCGCGGGCTGCACGCCATCAGCACCACCGCATCGGCAAAGCTGACGTGGTTGCACACCAGCACCGCCGGGCCGTCGGCGGGGATGCGCTCGGCGTTGATGCGGCGCAGCCGATAGAGGGTATGGACCAGGATCCACGCGATAAAGCGCAGCAGGAATTCCGGCACCAGCGAATAGATATAGACCGCCACCACGGCATTGAGCAGCCCCACCACCAGGAACAGCTGCGGAATGCTGTAGCCCGCCCGCGTCATCGCCACGCCGAGCAGCGACGCGGCGATCATGAAGAAGCTGTTCAGGATGTTGTTGGCGGCGATGATGCGGGCGCGGTGCGTCGGCGCGCTGCGGCTCTGGATCAGCGCGTACAGCGGCACGCTGTAGAAGCCGCCGAACATGGCCAGCAGGAACAGGTCGGCCAGCACGCGCCAGTGGTGCGGCGCGGTCAAAAAGGCGCCGATGCCGCTGAGCGCGGCCGGCGCCTGCCCCTGACTGGCAAAGTACAGGTCGACCGCGAACACGGTCATGCCGATCGAGCCGAACGGCACCAGGCCGATCTCGACATGGCGCCCGGACAGGCGCTCGCACAGCAGCGAACCGGTGCCGATGCCCAGCGAGAACACCGCCAGCAGCAGCGTCACCACGTTCTGGTCGCCGCCGAGCACGTCCTTCGCATAGCTGAAGAACGAGGTGAGGAAGGTCGCGCCGAGGAACCACAGCCACGAGATGCCGAGCAGGCTCAGGAACACGGTGCGGTTGCCGCGCGCCAGCACGAGGTTGCGCCAGGTCTCGGAAAACGGGTTCCAGTTGATGCGCAGGTCCGGCTGTGGCGCCGGCGACGCCGGGATCCGGCCCGACACCAGCCGCCCGCCTATGGCAATGGCCACGCACACCGCGCCCACGTACATCGGCCCGACGATGGTGCCGCCCTGCTGCAGGCCGGCCAGTTCGCCGCCGATCAGCGTCCCGATCAGGATCGCGACGAAGGTGCCCATCTCGACCAGCCCGTTGCCGCCGACCAGTTCGCTTTCGTCCAGGTGTTGCGGCAGGTAGGCAAACTTGACCGGCCCGAACAGCGTGGAATGCAGCCCCATCAGGAAGGTGCCGGTGTAGAGCAGCGGCGCGCTGTGCCACGCAAAGCCGGCCAGCCCCAGCACCATGATGGCGATTTCCAGCGACTTGACCAGCCGGATCAGCCGCGACTTCTCCAGCTTGTCGGCAATCTGCCCGCTGGTGGCCGAGAACAGCACGAACGGCGCGATAAAGATGGCCGAGATCAGGAACGCCGCGCTGCGCGCGTCGACGCCCTCGAACAGCGCCGTGTGGTAGGTCACCAGCGAGGTGAAGGCGACCTTGAACACGTTGTCGTTCATCGCCCCCAGGAACTGGGTCCAGAAGAACGGCGCGAAGCGGCGCAGGCCGAGCAGTCGGAACTGGCTGGGTTGGCTCATGGATGGGCCGGTCGGTCGGGCGACCGCCAACGGAAATGGAAACGCCGGCTAGTGTGCCGCAGCCGCGGCCTTGCCGCCACCTTGCCGCGGCCGGGTGGCGCCAACCGAGGGTATTTCCGCAGGCGGCTTCAGCCCGGGGAGCCCGGCGCCATCACTCGGCGCGCTCTTCCGGCCAGTCGCGGATATAGGCCTTGAGCATCTTGTTCTCGAAGCTCTGGTCCTCGACCACGGCCTTGGCGACGTCGTAGAAGGAGATCACGCCCATCAGCGTGCGGTTGTCGAGCACCGGCAGGTAGCGGGTGTGACGCTCCAGCATCATGCGCCGCACCTCGTTGACGTCGGTTTCCATGGTGCAGGTCAGCGGCGCATCGTCCATCACCTTGCGGATGCTGGTGGTGCCGACGTTGCCGTTGTTGCGCGCCAGCGTCTCGATGATCTCGCGGAAGGTCAGCATGCCGACCAGGTCGCCGTATTCCATCACCACCAGCGAGCCGATATCGTGCTCGGCCATGGTGTGCACGGCGACCAGCAAGGAGGTGTCAGGCGTCACGGTGTAGAGCGTATTGCCCTTGATCTGGAGGATGTCGCTGACTTTCATGGTGGTCTCCGCTGCCTGCGCTCTAACCGAGCTGAAACTGAGGGCATCGCCGCGGCCGCTGGCGCGGGCGATTCCGGTCACATTGTTTTCTGTCTGGGGGTGTGCGGGCGCGTTGCCCGTTGGCCGATGCTAGCCCAAACCCGCCGCCAAAGTAAAGCGGGAGGCCGGTTTGCGGGCCACCACCGCGCGTGGCCGGGCGCACGATGCTACGATGCTGGCCGGAGACAACTCAAGGCCGACCGACCATGTCCGGAACCCGTTTCGACACGCTGGCGCTGCACGCCGGCGCCGCGCCCGACCCCGCCACCGGGGCCCGCGCCACCCCGATCCACCTGACCACGTCGTTCGTGTTCCGCGACAGCGAGCACGCCGCGTCGCTGTTCAACATGGAACGCGCAGGGCACGTTTATTCCCGCATCTCCAATCCCACCGTGGCCGTGCTCGAGGAGCGCATCGCCGCGCTCGAGAACGGCGCCGGCGCCATCGCCACGGCCTCGGGCCAGGCCGCGCTGCACCTGGCGGTGGCCACGCTGATGGGCGCGGGCTCGCATATCGTGGCGTCGTCGGCGCTGTACGGCGGCTCGCACAACCTGCTGCACTACACGCTGCGCCGCTTCGGCATCGAGACCACCTTCGTCAAGGCGCGCGACCTCGACGCCTGGCGCGCCGCGATCCGGCCCGAGACCCGGCTGCTGTTCGGCGAGACGCTGAGCAATCCCGGGCTGGACGTGCTCGACATCCCGACCCTGGCGCAACTGGGCCAGGACCACGGCATCCCGCTGCTGGTCGATTCCACCTTCACCACGCCCTACCTGCTGCGGCCGTTCGACCATGGCGCCGGCCTGCTCTACCACTCGGCCACCAAGTTCCTGGGCGGCCACGGCACCACCATCGGCGGCGTGCTGGTCGAAGGCGGCACCTTCGACTTCGAAGCCTCGGGGCGCTTCCCGGAGCTGTCCGAGCCGTACGAGGGCTTCCACAACATGGTGTTCACCGAGGAAAGCACGGTGGCGCCGTTCCTGCTGCGCGCGCGCCGCGAAGGGCTGCGCGATTTCGGCGCGTGCATGAACCCGATGGCGGCGTGGCAGCTGCTGCAGGGGGTGGAGACGCTGCCGTTGCGCATGAGCCGCCATGTCGACAACACCCGCAAGGTGGTGCAGTTCCTGGTGTCGCATCCGATGGTGGAATCGGTGTCGTACCCGGAGCTGGAGTCTCACCCCGACTACGAACTGGCCAAGCGGCTGCTGCCGCGCGGCTGCGGCGCGGTGTTCAGCTTCAACCTGAAGGGCAACCGCGCTGCCGGCCAGCGCTTTATCGAAAGCCTGGCGCTGTTCTCGCACCTGGCCAACGTCGGCGACGCGCGCTCGCTGGTGATCCACCCGGCGTCGACCACGCACTTCCGCATGGATGCGGCCGCGCTGCAATCGGCGGGCATCACCGAAGGCACCATCCGGCTGTCGGTCGGCCTGGAAGATGCTGACGACCTGATCGACGATCTCAAGCGCGGCCTGAAGGCGGCCGAGAAGGCCATGGGCGCGGGTGCCGGCAACAAGGGAGGGCAAGCCTGATGGAACTGAACCTTGCCGGCCAGCCGGCCTACGCCTATACCGGCGGCAAACCCTTCGACCCCGCCCTGCCCTGCGCCGTCTTTGTCCACGGCGCGCAGAACGACCACAGCGTGTGGGCCCTGCAGACGCGCTGGTTTGCCAACCATGGCTTCTCGGTGCTGGCGGTGGACCTGCCTGGCCACAACCGCAGCAAGGGCGCGCCGCTGGCCACGGTCGAGGCCATGGCGGACTGGGTCATGGCGCTGGTGGCCGCCGCCGGCGTCAAGGCGCCGGCCCTGGTGTTCGGCCACAGCATGGGCTCGCTGATCGCGCTGGAATGCGCGGCGCGGCATCCGCAGGCGGTGCGCGGCATCGGGCTGCTGGCCACGGCGTATCCGATGAAGGTGTCGGACGCGCTGCTGGACGCTTCGCTAAACCGCGAGGGCGATGCCATCGCCATGGTCAATGCGTGGTCGCACTCGAGCCTCGCCAACAAGCCGTCGTCGCCGGGACCGGGCGCGTGGATGCATGGCGGCAGCCAGCGGCTGATGGAGCGCGTATCGCGCAATAACCCGCAGGCGCATGTGTTCTACAACGATTTCTCGGCCTGCAACGCCTATGCCCATGGCGAGGAAGCCGCCGCGGCGGCGACCTGCCCCGCGCTGTTTATCACCGGCAGCAAGGACATGATGACCTCGCCCAAGGCGGCTCAGGCGCTCGCCGGCAAGATGACCAGCGCCAGCGTGGTGACGGTCCCCTGCGGCCATGCGCTGATGGGCGAGCGCCCGGACGAGGTGCTGGATGCGCTGGCGGCGTTTGCGCGCAAGGTGGTGGCGGCTGGCTGACACACGGTCCCCCGGGGCGGCCTGCCACGCCGGCGGCCGTCCCCGCTACAGCCATGCGCTGAAGGTCTACACTGCAGCAAACCAGACCTGCCGGAGACAGCCATGGCCCATGCCCGCGCGCGCGAGTTTGAGAATTTCGCTGCTTTTTATCCCTACTACCTGAGCGAACACCAGAACCGTACTTGCCGGCGGCTGCATTTCGCCGGTTCGACAGTGGCGCTGCTATGCCTGGTGGCGCTGGTCGTGACCGGCAATGCCAGGTGGCTGCTGGCCGCGGTGGTGGCGGGGTATGCGTTCGCCTGGGTTGGGCACTTTGGGTTCGAGAAGAATCGGCCGGCTACGTTTCGGCATCCGGTTTATAGCTTGATGGGGGATTGGGTGATGTATTTGGATATTTGGCGGGGGAGGGTTTCTTTTTGATTGGCGATTGCTGTTGGTGACATGCTGTCGGCTTTTGAGCCGCCTGGTTCCGCCCTGCTGGGCGGGTCACTTTTTGTCCGAGCGACAAAAAGTAACCAAAAAGCGCGTTTACTGCCCTGCGGGCGGCATGTCTTATCGTAGTGTGCCTGGGGGTTTTCGTACGGGGCTTCGCTTCCTCACAAAGCTAGATTGCCTGCCGCAGGGGTGCGCGACGGTGGGTGGGGCGTTGAAGGGATGGTTGAACGAGCCCAGAGCGGTGGGTGGTCCCTGCTGCGGGCCTTGTCGTAGGAACGCCTTCGGCTGCGCTGCGCGCAAACGCCCAATGCCCGCCAGCGCCTATTGAACCTGCGCAGCAGCCGCAGGCGTCCCCGCGATACGGCCGGCAGCAGGCTGTCTACAGCCTCATTGGGATTGTTCAATAGCGGGGATCAAGCGCCAGCCAGCGAGCCTAATCAAGAATCAAACCTGCCCATGCCACCCCGGTGGCACCACCTCCAGCGCACGCCGCTGGCGCTGACCGTCGCCATCGCCCGCCGTGGGCGGCAAATCCACCGGCTGCTGCCGGAACACGGCTTCCAGCGTCTGGTCCAGTTGCGGATTATCGAGGACCGACTTGAGCGCATCGGCTCCGCGCAGATGCTGCGCCAGCGCCGTGCGCGGCAGCCGCGGCAGGTTCAGCACCAGTCGGTCATGCAGCATGCGCAGCGTGACCTGCGACGGGTCGCACAGCAGCGCCCAGTGGGCCTGGCCGCGCTCTTGCTGCAGGCGGCCGACCAGGTGCATGGCCTTGAGCTTGCCCAGCAGGCTGGCCAGGTAGTCGGCCTCGACCCGCAGCTTGCGGCTCAGGTCGAGCTCGCCGACGCTGCGCGGCACTTCATCGCGGGCGCGGTAGAGCAGCAGCAGCACGCCCAGCGCGTCGAAGAACTCGCTGCCGGCAAAGCTGCGGCGCCGCCAGTAGCCCTGCCGGATCACCGGCAGGTTGGCGGCGATGGTCGCCCCCAGCAGCGTCACCAGCCAGCTCAGGTAGATCCACAGCAGGAACAGCGGCAGCGCGGCGAAGGTGCCATAGACGGCGGTATAAGCGGGAATCTCGGTGATGAAATAGCCGAAGCCGCGCTTGGCGAACTCGAATGCCACCGCGGCCACCAGCCCGGCGACGATGGCATCGCGCCACTCGACATAGGCATTAGGCACCGCCGTGTACAGGAAGGCAAAGGCCAGCGCCGACAGCAGCACCGGCGCCGCGCCCACCAGCAGGCCCAGCCCCACTGGCATGGTGCCGACATAGCCCGCCGAGATCGAGATCAGGTAGGAACTGATCGACAGGCTCGCGCCGATCAGCACCGGCCCGAAGGTCAGCACCGCCCAGAACACCAGCACCCGCTGCGCCAGCGGGCGGCGCTGCTTGACGCGCCAGATCGCATTGAGCGCGTCTTCCACGGTCAGCATGGTCAGCACCGAGGTGACCATCAGCCCGCCCAGGCCCATCGCGGTCAGCCCGCGCGCGCTCTTGGCGAACATGCCGAGATAGCGCTGGATCGATTCGCTGACGTTGCCGGGGATCAGGTTCTGGAACAGGAACGCCTCGATGGCGTTGCGGAAATCGCGGAACACCGGGAACGCGGCCAGCAGCGCGAACGCCACGGTCAGCACCGGCACCACCGCCAGCACGGTGGTGAAGGTCAGGCTGGCCGAGACCTGCGGCAGCCGGTCTTCACTGGCGCGGCGCAGCGCGTAGCGCGCCAGGGCGCGTACCTTCTGCAGGTTCCACTCCCGGCGCAGGCGGGCGACGCGGGCTCCAATCATGCGCAAGCAACCTCCTGATCTGGTTGTTCGGATCGTCTGTCGAGTCTTTGGGCGGCCCCGTTGCGCGTGCAGCGCGAGGCCATCGGGAGATGGCGCGGGGGGCGCATCTATAATACGCGCATTGTTGCCGGCATCCTCCCGCATCACCCCTTCGCCGCCCTTTCACCGCCGGCCGTCCCGCTCCATGACCGAGATCCTCGTCCTGTACTACAGCCGCCACGGCAGCACCCGCAAACTTGCCGAACTGATCGCCACCGGCATCGACAGCGTTGCCGGCGCCCAGGCCCGCCTGCGCACGGTACCGCCGGTTTCGACCGTGTGCGAGGCCACCGCGCCCGATATCCCGGCCGACGGCCCGCCCTATGCCGAGTTGCGCGACCTCGAGGAATGCGCCGGGCTGGCGCTGGGCAGTCCCACCCGCTTCGGCAACATGGCCGCACCGATGAAGTACTTCCTCGACGGCACCGTGGCCCAGTGGCTGTCGGGCGCGCTCACCGGCAAGCCCGCCTGCGTCTTCACCGCCACCGGCAGCCTGCATGGCGGACAGGAGACCACGCTGCTGTCGATGATGCTGCCGCTGCTGCACCACGGCATGCTGATCCTGGGGCTGCCCTATTCCGAGAAGGGCCTGATGACCACGGCCTCCGGCGGCACGCCCTACGGCCCCAGCCACCATGCCCACGGCGACAACCGCGGGCCCGTCACCGAAGACGAATCGGCGCTGGCCCTGGCCATGGGCCGCAGGCTGGCGCAGACCGCGCTGCGCCTGGCCGGAGCGCAGGCATGACGGCCGCGGCGGACACCGACCAGGCCCTGCACAGCCCCTGGCTGTACCGGCTCAGCGCGGGCAGCCTGCTGGCGCTGCTGGTACTGTGCATTGCCTGGGAATGGTGGCTGGCCCCGCTGCGGCCGGGCGGCTCATGGCTGATCCTCAAGTTCCTGCCGCTGCTGCTGCCGCTGCGCGGCGTGCTCACGCGCAACCGCTACACCATGCAGTGGTCGTCGATGCTGATCCTGCTGTTCTTCACCGAAGGCATCGTGCGCGCCACCAGCGACCGCGCGCCCTCGTCCACGCTGGCGTGGGTGGAGGTGGCGCTGACGCTGGTGTTTTTCACCAGCACCATCCTGTACCTGCGTCCGTACAAGCGCCGCGCGCGCGCGGCCGGCAAGGCCGCCGCGCCCAAGCCCTGAATCCTCTCCCGCCATCGCCATGACCTCGCCTCAAGACTCCTTCCTCACGCTGTGCCGCGCCGCGCTGGGCCCGCAGCACGTGCTGACCGATGCGGCCGACCAGGCGCCCTATCTGACCGACTGGCGCAAGCGCTACCGCGGCGAGGCGCTGGCGGTGCTGCGTCCCGGCAGCACCGGGGAAGTCGCCGAAGTGGTCCATGCGTGCCACGCGCACAAGATTGCCATGGTGCCTCAGGGCGGCAACACCGGGCTATGCGGCGGCGCCACGCCGGTGGCGGGCCAGACGCAGGTCGTGATTTCGCTGCAGCGGCTGAACCGCATCCGGCAGGTCGATCCGCTGAACAACACCATCACGGTCGAAGCCGGCGTGGTGCTGCAGCAGTTGCAGGAGGTGGCGCGCGAGCACGGCCGCCTGTTTCCGCTGAGCCTGGCGGCCGAAGGCAGCTGCACCATCGGCGGCAACCTGTCGACCAATGCCGGCGGCACCGCGGTGCTGCGCTACGGCAACACCCGCGAACTCTGCCTGGGGCTGGAAGTGGTGACGCCATCCGGAGAAACCTGGCATGGCCTGCGCGGCCTGCGCAAGGACAACACCGGCTATGACCTGCGCGACCTCTTTATCGGCGCCGAAGGCACGCTGGGCCTGATCACCGCCGCGGTGATGAAGCTGTTCCCGCTGCCGCGCGCGTCGGTCACCGCGCTGGCCGCGGTGCAGAGCCCGCGCGCCGCGCTGGCGCTGCTCGCCATCGCCCAATCGCACGCGGGCGCCATGCTGACCGGCTTCGAACTGATGTCGGCGCTCAGCATGACGCTGGTGACGCGGCACTTCACGCAGCTGCGCTATCCGTTCGCGCAGATGCATCCGCAGCTGGTGCTGCTGGAACTGTCCGACGGCGAAAGCGAAGCCCATACGCGCGGCGTGTTCGAGACCATGATGTCGGCCGCCTTCGACGCCGGCGTGGTCACCGACGCGGTGGTGGCCGAATCGGTGCAGCAGTCGCGCGACTTCTGGAACCTGCGCGAGCATATCCCGCTGGCGCAGGTGGAAGATGGCAAGAACATCAAGCACGATATCGCCGTGCCGGTATCGCGCGTCGCCGACTTCATCGAGCACACCGACGCGCTGCTGCAGAACGCCTTTCCCGGCGCGCGCATGGTGACCTTCGGCCATCTTGGTGACGGCAACCTGCACTACAACGTCGCACCGCCCGCGGGCGTCGACCACGATGCGTTCCTGGCGCACCAGGACCAGGTCAACCGCATCGTGCACGACAGCGTACGCTCGCATAACGGCTCGATCTCCGCCGAGCACGGCCTCGGCCAGCTCAAGCGCGAGGAAAACCGGCACTACAAGAGCGAGGTCGAGCTGGCCATGATGCGGGCGATCAAGGGCGCGCTGGATCCGCTCGGGCTGATGAACCCCGGCAAGGTGATCTGAGCGCGCCCCCTCATCCGCGCAGTGCGGTGTGGATGTAGGCCGCGACATGCTCCAGCAGCTCGTCGAGATGGCCGCGCAGCGCCGCGAAGCCGGCATGCTGCGCCAGCGTGGCCTCGTCCATGTACAGCGCGCGGTTGATCTCGATCTGCAGGCTGTGCCGTCCTTGCGCGGGATCGGCATACGCGCGGATCAGTTGCGCGCCCTTGTACGGCCAGTTGACGCCCACCTTGTAGCCGAAGCCGCGCAGGCACTCCGCCACCAGCTCGACAAACCCCGCCGAACAAGTGGCGCCATCGCCGTTGCTGACGACAACATCCGGCCGCGCCGCGCCGTTGTCGACATTCATGGCATTGCCGCGCGATTTCATCGAATGGCAGTCGAGATGCCACACCGCGCCTGCGCGCGCATGGTGCTGCGCCAGCAGGCCGGACAGCGCGGCGTGGTACGGGTCGTAGTAGGTTTTGAGCAGGTATTCCGCCATGTGCGGCGACAGGGTCGCGGCATAGACCGGCACGCCCGGCAGCGCCAGCCGGCGCAGCACGCCCATGCCGCGCCCGGACTTGTCGCTGGGCCGCACGGCATAGGGCATGGCGCCATCGATCAGCTCGGGATCGATATCGTCGCGGGCGCGGTTGACGTCGACCAGCCAGCGCGGAAAATCCGCGCACAGCAAGGTGCCGCCCACCCGCGGCGCGTGCGCGAAAAGCTGGTCGACATAGGCGTCCCAGCCGCTCAGCAGGGCCTCGGGCGGTGCGGCGAGCGGCAGGGTCTCGACATGCAGCAGGCCGCTGTGCGGCGAGTCCACCACCAGCGGCAGTGCCGCCGCGGCCGGTTCAGTCAGCGTATAGGGAAGTGCCATGATCAGAATCTGTGCTGGATGCCCAGGCCGACCGTGGTCACGGTGTCGCCGGGCCGATGCGAGTTGGGATCCTCGCGGTCAAAGAAGACATAGGGCATGGTGCGCTTGCTCAGGCTGTAGCCGTAGCCGGCCTGCACCTTGCTGAGCCGGCCCTGCGGGTCGCGCTGCACCGCGCGCTGCATATAGTTCACGGTGAGCTGGTGGGCGCCGTAGGGCACGGTGAAGCCGACCAGCCAGTACGGCACGTCGGTACGCGTCGTCGCGGTGCCGGCGTAGCGGTCGCGCCCGACGATGCCGTACAGGTTGACGACGGTGAAGTCGTACGAAGCCGCGGCCTGCACCTTGTCGCGGAAATCATTGGCCACCAGGCCGCCGCGCTTGGCATCGCGCGAATAACCTAGGCCCGCGGCGAAGTTGCCGGCGGCGTAATTCAGGCCGAGGTCGAATTGCCGGAAATCGTCCTCCGCCTGCACCGGCGGCCGGGTGCTGGGCGTCGCCGGGTCGGGACCCGCCAGGTTCACCCGCGCCCGCACCGAGAAGCCGCCGAAGGTCGGCGTCATATAGCCAAGCGCGTTCGACACGCGGTTGCGCGCATTCAGCACCTTGGTGCCGATCGCGGTGGCGCCGGCATCGTGGATGGCGAAGTCGATGTTCTGCGTCACCTGCGAATAGATCGGCGAACCCACGATCGTCGCCGAATCCAGCCGCCCCAGCGCGATCGCGCCGAAGCCGCCTTGCAGGCCGACAAAGGCGTTGCGGAACTGCGGATTGGTGGCGACACCGTTGTCGGCGCCAAAGCCCTGCTCCAGGCCAAACGCCGCGCGCAGCCCGCCGCCCAGGTCTTCGCTGCCGCGCATGCCCCAGCGTGAAGCGTTGTCCGTCATCTGCGTGGCGCCGCCTTCCGGCGCCTTCTGGTATTCGATATCGGTGTCGATGCGGCCATACAGCGTCACCGTTGCGTCGGCCGCGGCCGACAGCAACGCCAGCGCGCCGCCGAGGCAGGCGCGTCCGAGTGCGCGCCGGGTGTGGATACCGTTCATGCTGCTGCTCCCTGTGCGTGGTCTGTCATGCAAAAAGCTCCCTTCTGTGGCCGCAACTGCCTCATCGCCTGCCCGCGCAGCGCGCACGCTCCCCCGCCATCCCGCGCAGGCGGGATGACACCGTTCAACAGGCAGCGTGAGCGGGGCGCGCCGGGCGGCGGCTATCTAGTCATTGAGGTGGCACGCGGACAGGCGGCCGCCGATATCGCGCAGCAGCGGCACCTGCGCCGTGCAGCGCGCGCTCGCGTGCGGGCAGCGCGGATGGAAGGCGCAGCCACCCGGCGGCGCCAGCGGGCTGGGCAATTCGCCGCGGATCGGCTGGTGCGCGGGAGGACTGGCGCCCAGGCGCGGCGCGTCGGCCAGCAGCGCGCGCGTATAGGGATGGTTGGGCGCCGCGAATACCTCGCGCGCGGGGCCGCTTTCGACAATGCGGCCCAGGTACATGATCACCACGCGGTCCGACATATGCTCCACCACCGCCAGGTTGTGGCTAATGAAGACGTAGGTCAGCGCGTGCTCGCGGCGCAGCTGCATGAACAGGTTGATGATCTGCGCCTGCACCGAGACGTCGAGCGCGGAGACGGCCTCGTCGCAGATCAGCAGGCGCGGGCGCAGCGCCAGTGCGCGCGCAATCGCCACGCGCTGGCGCTGCCCGCCCGAGAACTCGTGCGGAAAGCGCTCGGCGTAGCCCGGATCGAGTCCCACCTGCTGCAGCAGTTCGCCGGCGGCCGACGCGGCGCGCGAGCGCCTGACCAGGCCATGGTAGACCGCGCCTTCGGTGATGGCCTGGCCGATGCGCAGGCGCGGGTTCAGCGACGCATACGGGTTCTGGAACACCATCTGCACCGCGCGGTGATAGGCGGGCGAAGCGAGGTCGGCGCGCTGGCCCTCCCATGCGATGTCGCCGCCGGTCTGCGGCAGCAGGCCTGCCAGCATGCGGCCCAGCGTGGACTTGCCGCAGCCGGATTCGCCGACTACGCCCAGCACCTCGCCCTGGCGCACCTGCAGCGAGACATCATTGACGGCATGCACCGCCTGCGCCGGCTTGCCGGCCATGCGCGCGAGCAGTCCGGGCTTGAGCAGAAAGCGCTTCTGCAGGTTGTGCGCTTCGAGCATGACCGTCATGCCGCCTCCAGGGGATAAAAGCAGCGCAGCGTGCGGCCGCGCACAGTGGTTTCGACAGGGGTCGTGCCGCACGCGGCCTGCGCGCGCGGGCAGCGCGGCGCGAAGGCACAGCCCGGCGGCAGCGCGGCCAGCGCCGGCGCCGCCCCCGGAATCGCGCGCAGTGTGGCGCCGCGCATGGCCGGGGTAGGCAGCGAATCGAGCAAGCCGCGCGTGTACGGATGCAGCGGCCGCGCGATCAGCTCGGCGACCGGGCCCTGCTCCACCACCCGGCCCGCGTACATCACGCAGACGCGGTCGACCAGGTCCTTGACCACGGCCAGGTCGTGGCTGATCCAGATCGCCGCGGCGCCGGTCGCGCGCACCAGTTGCTTCATCTCGTAGAGGATCTGCGCCTGGATGGTGACGTCCAGCGCGGTGGTAGGCTCGTCCGCGATGATCAGGTCGGGCTGGTTGATCAGCGCGTTGGCGATCGCCACGCGCTGGCGCATGCCGCCGGACAGCTCGTGCGGGTACGCGCGCATGCGCTCCCGCGGCGCCGGAATGCCGACGCGCGCCAGCGCATCGACCGCCTGCGCCTGCGCCTGCGCGCGGCTGCGGCGATGGTGCACCAGCACGGTCTCGGCCAGCTGGTCGCCCACGCGCATGACCGGGTTGAGCGACATCATCGGGTCCTGGAACACCATCGCGATGCGATCGCCGCGCAGCGCCTGCCACTGGCGCGGCGAACACGCCAGCAACTCCTGTCCCTTGAAGCGGACCGAGCCGCCGGTGACGCGCCCGGGTGGATCCAGCAGGTTCATCAGCGAGAACGCCGTCACCGATTTGCCCGAGCCGGACTCGCCCACGATCCCCAGGATCTCGCCCGGCTCCAGCGCGAACGACACGCCATCGACCGCCTTGACCGAGCCATGCGCGAACGCGAAGCTGGTGCTCAGCCCGGAAACTTCCAGTAGTGCCATGCCGGGCTCCTTACGCTTCCAGCCGCGGGTTGAGCACGCGGCGCAGGCGGTCGCCCACCAGGTTGATCGAGCCGATCAGCAGCACCAGGGCCACGCCCGGGAACACGCTGATCCAGTACTTGTTCGACAGCATGTATTCGAAGCCATTGGCGATCAGCATGCCCAGCGACGGCTGCGTGCGCGGCAGGCCGATGCCGAGGAAGCTCATGGTGGCCTCCAGCGTGATCGCATGCGCAATCTGCAGCGTGGCGGTCACCACCAGCGGCGCCATGCAGTTGGGCAGGATATGGCGGAACATCACGCGCAGCGCCGGCAGCCCCTGGCCGAGCGCGGCCTCGACATACTCCTTGCGCCGCTCCACCTGCGCCGCGCCGCGCACGGTGCGGGCAAAGTAGGCCCACTGCACGATCACCAGCGCCAGCAGGGTCTTGTCCACGCCCTGCCCCAGCACCGCCAGCAGGATCAGCGCCACCAGCACCGCCGGCAGGCTCAGCTGCAGGTCGACCACGCGCATGATGGCGGCGTCCGCCATGCCGCCGAAATAGGCCGCGGCCAGCCCTACCGCGCTGCCCACCATCAGCGCCACCACCGCGCTGATCACGCCCACGCCCACGCTGATGCGGATGCCGTAGAAGATGGCGCTGAGCAGGTCGCGCCCGGCGCCGTCGGTGCCGAGCCAGTAATGCGCCTGGTCGTCATAGCCCGTGCTGCCCGGCGGCAGTTCGGCATCGATCACCGACACCGTGGCGAGGTCATAGGGGTTCTGCGGGCTGAGCGCATGGGCCAGCACGGCCACCAGCAGCAGCGCCAGCAGCAGCGCGAGCGCGGCGGCGGAAACGCGATTGCCGCAGAAGCGCCGCAGCAGCGAAGGCCGTGCCGGCGGCGCGGCGGCGGGCGCCGGCGCGACCGCGGGCAACGCGGGACCGGCTTCATCGGTTTCGGATAGAGGCAGGGACATCGGTTCAGTCTCGTTCTTCAGTCTTCGGCTTGCGGCCTTCGATTGCGGGGAATGGATGCGGCGGTGCGGGCTAGGCCGCCTTGTGCCGCAGGCGCGGGTCGAGCACCACGTACAGCAGGTCGACCACCAGGTTCAGCACCACGAACAGCAGCAGCGTGACCAGCAGGTACGCCACCACCACCGGGCGGTCCAGCGCCAGCACCGAATCGATGATCAGCTTGCCCATGCCGGGCCAGGAGAACACCGACTCGGTCACCACCGAGAACGCGATCAGGTGGCCGAACTCCAGCCCGACCACGGTCACGATCGGGATCAGCACATTGGGCACCACGTGGCGCAGCACCAGCCGCGCGCCGCCAACGCCCTTGGCGCGCGCAAACTTGATGTACTCCTGCCCCGCCACCTCGCGCGTGCCGGCCTCGGTCAGCCGCGCCACCAGCGAGATCTTGAACAGGGACAGGGTCAGCGCCGGCAGCAGCAGGAAGCGGATGCCCTCCCAGCTGGTCACCGACAGCGGCACGCCCAGCACCGTGCTGACCGGCCCGCGCCCGCCCGACGGCAGCCAGCCCAGGTTCACCGAGAACACCAGGATGCCGATCATGCCGATCCAGAAGGTCGGCATGATCACGCCGCCGAGCGATGCCGCCATCAGCACCCGCGCCAGCCGGCTGTGCGGCTTCAGGCCGGCATAGACGCCCATCGGGATGCCGATGCCCAGCGACAGCAGCAGCGCCGTCACCGCCAGCTCCAGCGTGGCCGGCACGCGGCTGACGATCAGCTCGATCGCGGGCCGGTTGTAGACAAAGGAATCGCCGAGGTCGCCGTGCAGCGCGCCCGCGAGAAAACGCAGGTACTGGCGGGTCACGGGCAGATCCAGGCCGAGCGCATGGCGCGCTTCGGTGATCTCCTGCTCGGTGGCGGTGGGGCTGACCAGCAGGTGCACCGGATCGCCGATCAGGTTGACCGCGCAGAAGGTCAGCACCGACATGATCCACAGCACCGCAACGCTCTGCAGCAGCCGTTTGAGTAGGGTTTCAAGCATAGGAGGAAGGCGGGATACGGGGTGGCGTGGTCAGCGTTGCGGAAGGGCCGGCGATGCCGGGCGGATATTGCCGGCATAGGTGAAGCCGTCGCTGCGCGGCTGCACGGCGAGCCCGTCGCGATAGGCCCAGGCGGCGCGCAGGTGATGCAGCGGCACGATGCCGGCGTCGGCCGCGAGCCGTTCCGCCGCGCCTTGCTGCGCCAGCTCGCGCGGGGCCGGCGCCATGGTGCGCATGGCCTGCCCGATCAGTGCGTCGACGGCGGCGTTGGCATAGCCGCTGCGGTTGTTGGCCCCCAGGCCGGCGGCCTTGTCCTGCGCATGCGCCACCGCGACCAGCGGCTCCAGCGAATCGCCGCTGACCGCGCCGATGCCAAGCAGGAAGGCGCTGAACTCGGGCTTGCCGCCGGCGCCGCCGGAGGTGGCACGGGTGATATAGACCGAATACGGCAGCGTGCGCACCTCGGTGCGGATGCCGGCGCGGGTCAGCATCTGGCCGACCGCCTCGCAGGTCTTGGCGTCGTTCAGGTAGCGGTCGTTGGGGCAATGCAGCGTCAGGCGGAAGCCCTCCGGATAGCCGGCCTGCGCCAGCAGCCAGCGCGCCCGGGCCACGTCGGCGCGCGGCGCCGCCACCGCCGGGGCGAAGCCGAAGAAGCCCTGCGGCACCATCTGCCCGGCCGGCACCGAATCGCCCTTGGTCACGCGCGCCGCGATCAGGTCGCGGTCGATCGCCAGGCTGATCGCCCGCCGCACCCGCGCATCGCGCAACGGGTTGGCGGCCAGCGGCTGGCCCGCGTGGTCGCGCACATAGGGCGACACCGCACGGGCCTGGTCCAGCTGCAGGTAGTTCAGCATGTACGAGGTGGCGGAAACGGTGCGGATGCGGCCATTGGTGCGCGCAAAGGCTTCGGCAATGCTGGCCGACGAGGCGTCGATCACGTCCACCAGCCCCGACAGCAGCGCCGAGGCCCGCGCCGGCTCCTTCGGGATGAACTGGAACACCACTCGCTGCCATGGCTGCGGCCCGCCCCAGTAGTCCGGATTGCGCGACAGCGTCAGCTGCTGGCCATGCTCCCACGCCACCAGCCGGTACGGACCGGTGCCGATGGCGGCATTGCCATGGGCGAAATCGGCCTCGCGCACGGCGGGGCCGAGCGAGCGCGGCAGCATCGCCACCATCCCGATGTTCTGCGGCAGCACCGGGTTGGGCGAGCGCGTGCGCACCCGCAAGGCCAGCGGCCCCGTGACCTCTACCGCCGCGACCGACTTCAGGTAGGTGCGGAAGGTGCGCGCGCCCGGCAGCGTCATGGCGCGCTCGACCGAATAGCGCGCGTCTTCGGCGGTAAACGGCTCGCCATTGCTGAAGCGCACCCCGGGACGCAGCTGGAACTCCCAGGTGCGGTCATCCAGCTGGCGCCAGGCGGTGGCCAGCAGCGGCACCGGGCGCAGCGCGTTGTCCAGGCCGACCAGGGTCTCGTACACATGGCCCCACAGGTTGCGCCCCGCGGCGTCGAGCACATGGGGATCCGCGGCGCTGATCTCGGCCTTGTAGCCGATGCGCAGGTCGGCGGCCGGGGTGGCCGGGGCGGCGTGCGCGCCCGCGAGCAGCGCCGCGCTGGCCAATAGCGCGACCAGCGCAGCGGCAGCGATGCGCGACGCCAGGTTGACGACAGGACTGGGCATGGTGGGGGTTCGTTTCCCGAAACTTTGTTTCATTCAGTGATACCGTGTATCGAAGGATAAGACATCGAGCCCCCTGCCGTTAAGCAGGGTTTACCCCCGCGAGGCGCGCAAGGCGAAAAAAAACGGCGCCGAAGCGCCGTATTGACGGAGGCAATGCGCGGCACGTGCCGCGCGAAACCGGGTTCAGCCGCCCGTGTAGCCGAGCGCCCGGGACAGGCTGGCAGCCTCCGCCACCACCATCGCCACATGCCGGTCCAGCGCCTGCGGCGTGGTGCGGCTGGCCGGGCTGGCAATGCTCAGCGACGCCACCGCCGCGCCGCTATGGTCGCGCAGCGGAGCCGCGGCAGAGACGGCGTCGGCATCGCGCTCGCCCACCGACACGGCATAGCCGGCGGCGCGGATCGCCGCCAGTTCCTCGCGCAAGGCCTGGGGCTCGATGATGGTCTTGGCCGTGAAGCGTTCCAGCTGTTGCGCCAGCACCGCGTCAACCACATCCGGTGCGGCGAAGGCCAGCAGCAGCTTGCCGGAAGCCCCCACATGCAGCGGCCGGCGGTTGCCGATCTCGGTATGCACCCGCACCGATTGCGTCGACTCGTGCCGCGCCACGCAGACCGACTCGAGCCCGTCGCGCACGCGCACGATCACGTTCTCGCCGCAGGCAGCGCCGATCGCCGCCAGCCGCGGGCCCACCAGCTTGACCAGGTCGAACTGCTCGCGCGCGGCATTGCCCACCAGCAGCGCGTTGTAGCTGAGCTTGTAGACCGCCGCCGGCGACTCGCGCGCGATCAGGCCGCGGTGCTCCAGCGTGGTCAGCAGGCGGAACGCGCGCGCCTTGGTCAGTCCGGCGCGCCGTGCCAGTTCGGTCACGCCCAGCGATGGGTGCTCTGCCACCAGCATCAGCAAGCCCAGGGCCTCATCCACCGCTTCAACGATGTAGGTCATCGATCCTTTTCGTCTAGATTCAGAAATGTCCAGCGCAGATTGTAGCGGTCGCCGCAATCGTTCGCGCCGCAAGTGCTCCACGCCCGGCTTCGATGGCCGCGCCCCAGCCTTCACCGAATACACCCTTCGGCACTTCCGAATACAACGCAGCGGGCCAGCTAAGCAATACTGTCGTGATCGCCGTGCCAGCCTCGCGCCCGCCCGCCCCCGCGCTGGCACCACCTGACGCACCGAAGGAGAACAGATGAGCATCAACGGCAAGGCCTATATCGTCGGGGCCTACGAGCACCCGACCCGCAAGGCGCCCGACAAGACCGTGGCGCAGCTGCACGCCGAGAGCGCCAAGGGCGCGCTGCAGGACGCCGGCCTGACGCTGGCCGACGTCGACGGCTACTTCTGCGCCGGCGACGCGCCCGGGCTGGGCGCGGTCAACATGGTCGACTACCTCGGCCTGAAGGTGCGCCATGTGGACTCCACCGACACCGGCGGTTCGGCCTACCTGGTCCATGTCTCGCACGCCGCGCAGGCCATCGCCGCCGGCAAGTGCAACGTCGCGCTGATCACGCTGGCGGGCCGCCCACGTTCGGAAGGCTCCACCGGCACGCAGGCACGCAACTGGGGCGCCAACCTGCCCGACCTGCCGTTCGAAAGCCCATTCAGCCCGGTCACCGTCAACCTGTACGCGATGGCGGCGATGCGCCATATGCACGACTACGGCACCACCGCCGAGCAGCTGGCCTGGGTCAAGGTGGCCGCGTCGCACCACGCGCAGCACAATCCTCACGCGATGCTGCGCGACGTGGTCACGGTCGAAGACGTGCTGAACTCGCCGATGATCTCGGATCCGCTGCACAAGCTGGATTGCTGCGTGGTCTCGGATGGCGGCGGCGCGCTGATCGTGGCGCGCCCCGAAATCGCCGCCACGCTGCAGCGGCCCAAGGTCAAAATCCTGGGTGCTGGCGAGTACATCAAGGGCCAGCTCGGCGGCGAAGTCGACCTGAGCTGGTCCGGCGCGCGCTTCTCGGGCGCCACGGCATTTGCCGAAGCGGGCGTGACCCCGGCCGATATCAAGTACGCGTCGATCTACGACAGCTTCACCATCACCGTGCTGATGCAGCTGGAAGACCTGGGCTTCTGCAAGAAGGGCGAAGGCGGCAAGTTCGTCGCCGACGGCAACCTGATCTCGGGCGTCGGCAAGCTGCCGTTCAATACCGATGGCGGCGGCCTGTGCAACAACCACCCGGCGAATCGCGGCGGCATCACCAAGGTCATCGAAGCCGTGCGCCAGCTGCGCGGCGAGGCCCATCCCGCGGTGCAGGTCGCCAATTGCGACCTCGCGCTGGCGCAGGGCACCGGCGGCTACCTGGGCTCGCGCCATGGCAGCGCCACCCTGATCCTTGAACGTGAATAAAGCGCGGGAGCACTGACATGACGACCCCCCACATCCCCGCCGTCTACAAGGCACCCGACGAACAGCCCGACAACCTGCCGTTCTGGCAGGCCGCGCGCGAAGGCAAGCTGCTGGTCAAGGTCTGCGACGAGTGCGGCAAGCCCCACTGGTATCCGCGCGTGCTGTGCCCGTTCTGCATGGGCACCACCTCATGGAAGCAGGCCAGCGGCCGCGGCACCATCTATACCTTCAGCGTGACGCGCCGCGCTGGCCCCAACCCGTTCTGCATCGCCTACGTGAAGCTCGACGAAGGCGTGACCATGATGACCCATATCGTCGATTGCGATCTCGACACGGTGCGGATCGGCCAGAAGGTACAGGTCAAGTTCTCGCCCAGCGACGGCGGCGCGCCGGTGCCGACCTTCACGCTCGCCTGAGGCGGCGCGGCAGGCAGCCGGCGCTGCGCCGGCCCCCTGCCGCCGGTGGCTTACTGCCGGCCGGCGGCCATGCTGCCGAACCTGCCGCTGCTGAAGTCGCTGAACGCCTCGGCAATCTGCGCCTCGGTGTTCATCACGAACGGGCCGTGGCCGACGATAGGCTCGTCGATCGGCTCGCCGCTGAGCAGCAGCACCACCGCATCGGTGCCGGCTTCGAGATTGACATCGTCGCCGGCACCCTCCAGCACCACCATCTCGGCATCGCGCACGGTGGCCTCGGCGTTGACCGTGACCTTGCCGCGCAGCACCACCAGCGCGGTATGCCAGCCTTCGGGCAACGCCAGCCGCGTGCTGGCACCCTGGTTCAGGCGCATGTCCCACACGTGCATCGGCGTAAAGGTCCGCGCCGGGCCGCGCTTGCCCTCGTACTCGCCGGCGATCACGCGCACCGTGCCGGCGCCGTCGGGCATCGGCACTACCGGGATATCGCGGTCGGCGATTGCCTGGTAGCCCGGCGCGGCCATCTTGTCGCGGGCCGGCAGGTTGACCCACAGCTGCACCATCTCGAGCGCGCCGCCGCTCTGCGTAAAGGCGGGCGAATGGAACTCCTCGTGCAGGATGCCGGCGCCCGCCGTCATCCATTGCACGTCGCCCGGACCGATGACGCCGCCCTGCCCGGTCGAGTCGCGATGCGCGACCTCGCCCTTGTAGACGATGGTCACGGTCTCGAAGCCGCGGTGCGGATGCTGGCCCACCCCGCGCGGGCGCTGCGTCGGTGTGAAATCGGCCGGGCCGGCGTAGTCGAGCAGCAGGAACGGGCTGAGCTGCTTGCCGTGGCTGGTGTACGAGAACATCGAACGCACCGGGAAACCATCTCCGACCCAGTGCGGACGCGGTGCGCTGTAGACACCCAGAATGCGCTTCATGTTGATCTCCGAGAATGCCCGGCACGCGTGGCAGGCAATGATCCATGACGCGATGATAGGTGGCGCGCCCAGCGAGCGGTAGGCGGCGGGATTGCGATGCAGCGTCCTGCGGCTGGAACGATGGCGCAGGCCGCCGCGTCAGAAGCGGTAGCGCAGGTAGCCCATGCTGAAGTTGGTGCCGGGATTGGGTTCCTGGATCCCGGCATTGGACAGGTGCTGGAAGCGGTAGCCGATCGCCAGCCGCTGCGCCTTGCCGAAGGCGACGCCGACACCCACCATGTCCGAAAACTGGAACGCCGAACCCATGCGATGGCCGCCGGCGATCTCGGTGTGGGTCAGCACGCGCAAGCCCACCGAGGCCTCGACAAACGGCGTGGCATATTCCCCCGCATAGCTGAGCCGCAAGATCGGCGACACGCCGAACTCGGTCAACTGGCTCGACGGCCGCGACGACAGCGCGCGCCAGTTGGCAACATTGACCTCGCCGTCCAGCGCCAGCGCCAGCCGGCTCGACAGCTGCCACTGCACGATATCGTCCCAGCGCGCCGACACTTCGTACTTCTCGACGCCGTGCCGGTTGTCACGCCCATAGCCCGCCTGCAGCGAAAACGGTGCCGCGCCGGCAACGCAAGGCAGCGCCAGCAGGCAGGCCGCAAACGGCAACGCGGCCGCGCGCTGCAGCCTCCCTGACAAGGTGTTCTTCTTCTCTGACATCCGTATCTGTCGGGCCGCGCCCCCGTGATGGGTGGCGCCACCACTTGGCTTTGATCACGGCTCAACACGATAGCAGCGCCCCGACATTGAAGAAGCCCGCGCCAGGCAAACACAGTGTTCCAATGCCGGAACAATGTGGCAATGCGCATGACGAGACCACGCATGCGCGCCGCATCCAAAACCAAAAAACCCCGCAAAGACCGGGGTCTTCCGGGGTCCACTGCCTGGCCCACGCCCGCCGCGGCGTGCCACACCGCCCGGGTCAGCCCTTCAGCTCGACCAGCAAATCCTTCGCCGCCACCCGATCCCCGGCCTTCACATGCACCGCGGCAATCTCGCAGTCGCGGTCGGCGGCGATATGGGTCTCCATCTTCATCGCCTCCAGCGCCAGCAGCGTGGTGCCGGCGGCCACGCGCTGGCCAGGCTGCACCGCCACGGTCACGATCGAACCCGGCATCGGCGCGGCCACATGCAGCGGATTATCGGGCTCGGCAACCGGCCGCCCCTGGCGCGCCGCCGCGGCTTGCGCGGTACTGCGCTGCGCCACCAGCGTGGTGCGCGACTGCCCGTTCAGTTCGAACTGGACCTTGATCTTGCCTTCGTCGGCGTCCGGGTGGGTGCCTTGCAGCGAGACCAGCAGCGTCTTGCCGGGCTCGATGTCGATGGCCACCTCTTCCTGCGGCTGCAGGCCGTACAGGTACGCCGGCGTGGGCACCACCGCGGTATCGCTGTACTGGCGCACATGCGCGTGGTATTCGGCAGCCTGCTTGGGATACATCAGGTACGAGGCCAGTTGCCGGTCGTCGAGCGGCTGCTCGCATGCCGCTGCGCCCGCGGCGCGCGCCGCGTCGAGGTCGACCGGGGGGATCTGGTCGCCGGGCCGGTACGGCGCCGGCGGCTCGCCGCGCAGCACCTTGCGCGACAGCGCCGCGGGGAAGCCGTCGGGCGGGAAGCCCAGTTCGCCCTTGAACAGCGACACCACCGATTCCGGGAAGGCAATCTCCTTGGCCGGGTCGCACACGTCGGCGGCGTTCAGGTCGTTGGCCACCATCATCAGCGCCAGGTCGCCGACCACCTTGGAGGTCGGCGTCACTTTGACGATGTCGCCGAACATCTGGTTGACCTCGGCATAGGCACGCGACACCTCGGTCCAGCGGTGCTCGATGCCGAGCGCGCGCGCCTGCTCGCGCAGGTTGGTGTACTGGCCGCCGGGCATTTCATGGCGGTACACATCGGCGGTGCCGGCGCGGATCTCGGATTCGAACGGCGCGTAGTAGCGGCGCACCCCTTCCCAGTACATCGACGCCTCGTGCAGGCGCTCCAGGTTCAGGCCCGGATCGCGCTCGCTGCCAGCCAGCGCCGCGGCGATGCTCGACAGGTTGGGTTGCGAGGTCAGCCCGCTCATCGCGTCGAGCGCACCATCGACCGCATCGCAGCCGGCCTCGATCGCGGCCAGCGCCGAGGCGGCCGAGATGCCGCTGGTGTCGTGCGTGTGGAAATGCACCGGCAGCCCGGTCTCTTCCTTGAGCGCCCTGACCAGCGCTGCGGCCGCTTGCGGACGGCAGATGCCCGCCATGTCCTTGATGCCCAGTACGTTCACGCCGGCCTGCTGCAGCTCGCGCGCGATGCCGACGTAGTACTTCAGGTCGTACTTGGCGCGCTTCGGGTCGAACAGGTCGCCGGTGTAGCAGATCGCGCCTTCGCACAGCGCGCCGCTTTCGCGCACGGCATCGATCGCCACGCGCATGTTGCGCACCCAGTTGAGCGAATCGAACACGCGGAACAGGTCCACGCCCGCGCTGGCCGCCTGGCGCACGAAGAAGCGCACCACGTTGTCCGCATAGTTGGTGTAGCCCACCGCATTGGAGCCGCGCAGCAGCATCTGGAACAGCACGTTCGGCACACGCTCGCGCAACTGCTCCAGGCGCTGCCACGGGTCTTCCTTGAGGAAGCGCAGCGCCACGTCGAAGGTGGCGCCGCCCCAGCATTCCAGCGAGAACAGCTGCGACAGCTCGCGCGCGTAGAACGGTGCGATCGGCAGCATGTCGGCGGTGCGCATGCGCGTGGCGAACAGCGACTGGTGCGCGTCGCGCATGGTGGTGTCGGTCAGCAGCACCGGCTTCTGTTCCAGCATCCAGCGCGAGAACTTCTCCGCGCCGAGCTCGCGCAGCCGGTCGCGCGTGCCGTACGGCAGCGCCCCGCTGGTATCGATGGCCGGCAGCACCGGCGCGGGCAGCGGCAGCGATGGCAGCGTGCGCCCGCTCATCTCGGCGTGCCCGTTGACGCTGATCTCGCCCAGGTAGCGCAGCAGCTTGGTGGCGCGGTCCAGGCGCTTGGTGAATTCCAGCAGTTCCGGCGTCTTGTCGATAAAGCGCGTGGTGACGTCGCCGGCGCGGAACGCGGGATGGTTGATGACGTTCTCGAGGAACTGCAGGTTGGACGCGACCCCGCGGATACGGAACTCGCGCAGCGCCCGGTCCATGCGCCGCATCGATTCCGGCGCGGTCGGCGCCCAGGTAGTGACCTTGACCAGCAGCGAGTCGTAGTACGGCGTGATCACCGCGCCGCCATAGGCGGTGCCCGCATCGAGCCGCACGCCGAAGCCCGCGGCGCTGCGATACGCGGTGAGGCGGCCATAGTCCGGCAGGAAGCCGTTTTCCGGATCCTCGGTGGTGATCCGGCATTGCAGCGCGTGGCCGTTCAGATGGATGTCCTGCTGGAGCGGCACGCCCGCGGCGCGCACCACGATCTTGCCGTCGGCATCGCGCGTGTTCTCGGTCATGCCGATATGGCCGCCTTCAGTGATCCGGATCTGCGCCTTGACGATATCGATCCCGGTGACCATCTCGGTGACCGTGTGCTCGACCTGGATGCGCGGGTTGACTTCGATGAAATAGAACTGGCCCGAGTCCGCATCCATCAGGAACTCGACCGTGCCGGCATGGGTGTAGCCGACCGCGCGCATCAGGCGCAGCGCCGACTCGCACAGCGCGGCGCGGCCGGCAGCGTCCAGATACGGCGCGGGCGCGCGTTCGACCACCTTCTGGTTGCGCCGCTGCACCGTGCAGTCGCGCTCGTACAGGTGCACCAGGTTGCCGTGCGTGTCGCCCAGCACCTGCACTTCGACGTGGCGCGCGTTGCGCACCAGCTTTTCGACGTAGACCTCGTCGTTGCCGAACGCGGCCAGCGCCTCGCGGCGCGCGGCCGCGAGCGCCCCTTCCAGGTCCTGCTCGCCCTCCAGCACGCGCATGCCGCGTCCGCCGCCGCCCCAGCTGGCCTTTAGCATCAGCGGATAACCGACGCCCGCGGCCAGGCGCTTGCATGCCTCAAGGTCATGGGGCAACGGATCGGTGGCCGGCATCACCGGCACGCCCGCCGCGATCGCCGCGTTGCGCGCCGCCACCTTGTTGCCGAGCTTGCGCATCACCTCGGGCGACGGGCCGATCCAGCGGATGCCGGCATCGATCACGGCCTGCGCGAAATCCGGGTTCTCCGACAGGAAGCCATAGCCGGGATGGATCGCGTCGACTTGCGCCTGCCTGGCAATGCGCAGGATGTCGTCGATGTCCAGATACGCCGCCAGCGGCTTCTTGCCCGCGCCGACCAGGTAGCTCTCGTCGGCCTTGAAGCGATGCAGCGCAAGGCGGTCTTCCTTCGAATAGATCGCCACCGTGCGGACGTTCATCTCGGCGGCCGCGCGCATCACGCGGATCGAGATCTCGGAGCGGTTGGCAATCAGCAGGGATTGGATCGGGCGGTAGTCCATGGGCGGCAGCGAAATTCCCTCCGTGCGCAATGGCCGCGGAAGGTCGGGTGATGGAAATGGCGGAGGGCAGGCGGGATCCAGCATGCGCCTGCAACCCAGCGGGCGCAAGAAACGAGCCACCGGCCCTCTTGCTGATTTACAAGAGGATTTTCAACCGAGACCAGTCACATGGAATTCAAAACTGCATTTCCCGCATTTCGCCCGCCGTCCGGCTATCGCGCTACAGCGGTCTTGTCCACGTGCAGGGCAAATTCGATGCACGCCGCGCTGGGCCCCGTCCACTGGCCAAACCCGATCCACCCGTGTCCCCTCAACGTGACCTCATCGCGGCGCAAAATGAATGGCTCGCCGCCGTCCATGCAGACATGGGTGCCGTTCGAGCTTCTGTCGATCAGCACATAGCGGCCGGCGCGGGGCTCGGCCATGGCCTGGAAGCGGGACGCCAGGCGGTCCGACACCACGATCGTCATGCCGGCGTCACGCCCGATGGTAACCGGCGCGGAGGCGGCGTTCATTTCGACCACGGTGTCCCGATAGCGCAACGTAAGCAGGGCGGCGTTCAGCAGCGGCTCTTTGAATCCCGCGACCAGCGTCAGATCGGTAGCCGGCTGCCAGATCGCCTCGTACAACTCCACCGGTTGCGCCCTGCCGCGCACCTGGATCGGGTAAAGGTAGCGCGTCATCTGGCGCAACGGCGCGGGCAGGTCCGCCACCGCATCCTTGCTGGTGATGATCTGTCCGCGCGCGGCAAGTCCGGCCAGCCGGGCAGCGAGATTCACGGCATCGCCGAAGACATCGCCGGAGGCGTCGGACAGCACCGGGCCATGGTGGAAACCGATATGGGACGACATGGCGAAGCCGGCCACCGGTGGTAGTTCGGCGACCGCCCGCTGCATGTCCAATGCCGCCTGCAAGGCCTGCTCGGCACAGGGAAACAGCACCATGACCTCGTCGCCGATGGTCTTGACCAGCCTGCCTTGCGATGCCTCGGAACAGGCTTTCATCGCACCCAGACAACGGCCGACCGCGGCAAGGGCGGCGGCGTTGCCCGCCCTTTCATAGAGCCGCGAACTGCCGCTGACATCCGCGAACAGTACCGACCCCTCCGATGCGTGGTGCAACTGGTCCATGTGCATCCCGATCCGTCCGGTCAGCCGGCCCCGCCCTGTTGCCGGGGCCCGCTCCGCATGTAGGGAATTCTGGCACCCGGAATGCTGATGCTCAATATGAATCTGGATGCTGCGTGGCGCAGCAATGGCAGGACATGCGCGAACGCGACGCAGGGCAAGATTGGGCGCAACGCCGGCAGCTCGCCCATGGCGCGCGATGCGCCTTGCTGGCCCGGAAAAAACAAAACCCCGGAAGACCGCGATCTTCCGGGGTTCCGCCGCCAAGGACGGTTGTCATTGGCGGAGACGGAGGGATTCGAACCCTCGATCCAGGTTTTGGCCCGGATGCTCCCTTAGCAGGGGAGTGCCTTCGACCTGTATGCCTTGCTGCGCAAGGCTTTGCGGCTCGTTGCACTCGCCGCTCCCTCGGCCACGTCTCATTCTTGACTGTTACACCGCGTGTTCCACGCGGAAGACGTTAGTGTAACAGTTCCCCTAGCCACAGTGGGGCCATTAGATCGGCGCAAAATGGGCGCGCCCGCACTCATCGCGGGGCACATCATCGGCACCGAGGACCGGCACGGAAAGCGCCCATTACCTGTGCATCCACTGATAACCGGATGAACGGAAATGGGCACCATCATCAAACGCACCAGCGGTAAGGGCGTCGTCACGTATCAGGCCAAGATTCGCATTAGTGGCTTCAAGATCATCTCTCGCACCTTCCCCAGCCACGAGGAAGCAGAGGCTTGGCTCCGCGCCACCGAGCCGGAATTGAAAGCCCGTTCACGAGAGACTGCGAGGCAACAGGCGCATGCGCGGCTGGTGGAGGAATTCAAGGAGAGGCCACGCATAGTGGCTGATCTGCTGCACCGGAACCTGCGCGAGGAGACCGTCCGCAAGAAGGGGGCGGAAGCCGAGACTCATCACATACGCAGCATCCTCAAGTACCCGCTTGCCCGCATCCATCTTGAGAATCTGAACCGGCGAGACATCAAGGAATGGATGGAGCAGCGTCTTCGGGACGTTGCACCCAGCACAGTCAACCGAGAACTGAACATCCTGAACGCGGCGTTCAAGCTTGCCGCTAACGAGTGGGATGTCGCGTTCTGCAAGAGCGTCCTGATCGCCGTGCGCCGCCCACATAATCCCCCAGGGCGCGTGCGCAGACTCTCGCCGGCAGAGGAAGGAGCATTGCGGCGGGCCGGCGAGGAGACGCGCAACCCGTACATTGTTTCCATCGTGGACTTGGCACTGGAAACAGCGATGCGGCGTGGGGAAATTCTAGGGCTAGAGTGGGAGCGCGTCAGCTTCGCGCATCGTTCGATCCAACTCACCGAGACGAAGAACGGCACTCCGCGTGGTGTCCCCTTGTCCAGGCGGGCAATGGCGGTATTGCTCACCCTGCGGCAAGTCGCAGCCTATGAACTCGGCTGCACCGGAGAACTCGATTCAGGCCCTGTCTTCCCCGGCCTCACCATTAACGCATTCAAGCTGGCGTTCACGCGCATGGTGAAGCGGGCCGGGTTGCAGAACTTCCGCTTCCATGATCTGCGGCACGAGGCCACCAGCCGCCTTTTCGAGAAGGGCCTGTCCCAAATGGAAGTGTCAACGATCACAGGCCACAAGGACCCTCGAATGCTGGCCCGGTACACGCATCTCCAAGTCAAGGACCTGGCAGCGAAGCTGGACTGATTCGCGGCTATGTGGCTCGGGCCAGTGTGACCTTACACCGGGGGTAGTTCCGGCATCCCCAAAACGGCCCGCCCTTCCCTTCGCGCTCAACTAGCTTCACCCCGCATGCGGCACATGTCGGCGTCCGGTAATCGCCCTTGAATGCCTGTGCCAGCAACGTCGCCTGCTTGTACTGATCCAGTGCACGAATCCGTTCGATGATGGCTGCACCGTCGAGCAACTGGATGCCGGCCCGCTCTGCCGATTCCTGCACTGGCCTTCCGACATAGCCTGACAGTGACCAGAAGACGCCCCGCCGCACTTTGCGCTCGTGCATGACACCGCCGAGTGCCCGTACCTGCTCCACCTTCACCGGCTTGTGCCATGCTTTGCACTGAACCACAGCCACGGGAGCATCAATACCTGCCTTGTACAGTGTCGCGTCGATACCGCCGTCCGGGCCGTGCGGGACCGTCGTGACGGTGAACCCCGTAGCCTCATAGTATCCAACGCAAAGCTGCTCGAATCGCTTCCACTCCAGAAGCTTGAGCGCATCAAGTGTCCAGCCATTGATTTCTGGCTTCTCGGATGACGCCGCCGCTCGTACCGGCGCGCCGACTTCCTTTGATTCGACGGGCGCATCCGCTTGCCCCCTAGCGTCCGGGAAGCCTGACCGAGGCGATGACAGTGGCCGGCTAGAACGGGATCGCTGTGCCCTAAGCGAGGGTTCCTGTTGTGTGCTCCGCCGCTCTCGGATGTACGACAGCAAGCCCAGGAATCCGAACATCGCCGTTGGAATCCATGCTAACGACTGGCTCATCACCGCAATGCCGGTGAGGAACGGGTTCTGCGCGAATACGGCGGGCAACACGCCATGGAACACAATGTAGGCAGCCACGGCAAGTGCTGCCGATACCCACCAAGGGGCGTCCAGCAGTATCTCGCTAAGCGACGGCTCGTTTCTCCTGCGACCCATTGATCCAACCTCTTTATAGTTATCTGACAGTGCTGTAGGCACGCGCCGCGCCCCCAGCCACCTGCGAATCTAACTGAGAATGCCGCGCCTCCCGTTGCTCGCCCCCAACACCCCACTGCCGGAGGGTGACCATGTAACAGGCCCGTGAACCGGTGCGTTGGGATCAAAGAATTTGCCCTTCAAACCGTTCTGTTCCGCCGTCATGTACTGGAGGTTCCACGCCACGTGCAAGCCGGAGACAACATCGCCTTCAAGCGGGACAATGTGGTCTACCTGCATTCCATCGGGGCACGCGGCATAGATCGCTTCACATGCCTTCTGGTCATAGGCGGCGACCATCGGTCGGCCCATACGGACGGTGATGCGATAAACAATGGTGCGATTGCGTTCCGCCCCACGGTTGGCCTCCCGATATTGGGCGGCCTTTTCGCGGTAGGCTGCGGAAGCGTCCCGTAGTTGCTTGCATTTGACGCACCCCGCGCTACTCGTAAATCTTTGGGAGATGTGCCCGCGCTTGCAAGGCCTGCCGGTGAAAAAGCGGGTTAGGCCACGCCATTGCGCCTCAGCGCGGCTGAGCCGTCTCGCGCCGCCAATATCCCAGCCACCCTCGCCCAAATTGGCGGTATGGCTAAAGGGCTGTTTCATATGAGTCTCCAATGAGAAAGGGCCGCACAACGGCGGCCCCTCGCTTGCTTGTAGTTGCCCACGGCAGCCGACCGCGTCCAGGCACCAGCTATGCCCAGCCGCGTCTGCATTAGTCGGTCAAGATGCCCGCCTTACGCATGGCCTCACGTCGCTTGCTCTCGAATCCTTCGGGATCGAGTGCCGGTGACTGCTGTGGCCCATCACTAGGCTTGCGGGTGCCGCGTTCCTTGTCGAGGCGGTTGATTTCGTCCACCACCGCATTCGGGTGCAGCGTGATGATCTTCATACCAAGCATGGCGGCCTTCGTCTGGTCCTTATGCATCAGGAATAGCATGACCATCCCGTTCCCTACTTGCTGCCCACTGCGCACGCGCCAGTCGCCCGCGCTGAAGTTCCGCATGTCGCCGCCGGCTGCCGCTACGTTGGCGGTAAGCTGGTTGGCGACGACGTTCTTCACCGCGTCCTGGTACACGACGGAGCTCTGCGGCACCTTGGCAAGTCGGTTCACTGCGGCGGCGAGCGAGCGGTCTCCGTCCACGTTGGCCTGTGCCGGCACGATGGCCCCGCCGATGAGGTCGGCGTTCTTGAGGGCCTCGCCCAGCTTGATCTTCGTGGCCTCCTCCACAGAAATGTGGAAGGCGCGGGAGTATCGGATCGCGTCCCGCTCTACGCTGCGGGCCAGCGCCTCCACAGTCTCGGCGTCCGGCTTGTATGGGGTGAGGGCGCCAGGACCGGCGAACGGGTTCAACTGTTTCAGCCAGCCAGGATTCTCGGCGGCCACAACGCTATGTACGCGCTTTCGTTCATCGGCGCTCGCACTCATGTCCGGCACTGCGCCGGCCTGCATCGCCTTACGCCACTCCACGATGGCCTTGGGGTCATCGAGGTTGACACCTGCGTTCAGGAACCCGGCCACCTTGGCGGCACGGTCAGCGCCCAGGTACGCGGACAGCGCCTCGGGGCCGTTGTCTCCGGCCTTGTACATGGCCCCGGCCCAGCGGATCGCCTGAATCTGCTCCTTCGTCGGTTCGGCACTGCCGCCTGACAGGAAGCCGTTCACTCCCGTGTGCAGCATCATCTCGAACTTCGGACTGCGTAGCTTCTCCTCGGACGACGACTGAGCAGCGCGGCGGAAGTAGTTGTTGACCCTCTGCGGATCGTTGCTGCCCACCTCGGCATTGAACAACTCGTCCATTGTTGCCGCAACGGCGCTACGATCCAGCTCAATCCCCTTCAGAGAAGCGTAGTTCCCCGTGGTGAATGCTTGTGCAACCCAATACGCCGAATCCAGCGCCTTCGCGTCCCCTGCCTGTGACCGGGCAATGGCCTGCTGTAGGTGAGCCTTCCCCGCCATCCACTGCTTGTGCAACTCTGCCCGGCGAGCGTTGTTGATTAGCTGCCCCTCTGCGCCAGTGCGTTCCTTGTACTGATCGTTGTACTGGTCGATGGCCTTGTCCAACTCCCCGACGGTCGAGATGCCGCTGCCGCCGTGGGCGAGGTTGAACTCGAAGCCGGCGAGGTTGTTGGTAATCTGCGTGGTGGCCGGGTTGCTCTGCGCGTCCTTCATGACGTACATGGGCAGGTGCTCCTCCAGCGCCTCGCGGCCCCGCGTGTCGAGTTGCTTCCACAGCGGGCTTGCCTTGATGGCGTTGAAGTAGTCGAAGTGGCCGCCCTGGAGGGATGCCGTTAGCGACTGCAGCATGCCCCGGTTCCATGAATCGCGGGACTGCCCCGGTGCGGGCGCAGCCGACTGCCATGCGTTCTCGTAGGCCGCTGCCTGCTCCGCTGGGTCCCACCCGGTAGATGCGGCCCGGCGCTGCGCAGTCAGGCCCTGTGCGATGCTGACGTTGTTGTTCGTCTGCTTCTGCATCATGTCCTGCTGCTGCCATGCGAGGTGCTCGCGCATGTGGGTCTTCAGCATGGGTCCCCACGACTCGGCCATCTTGGCTTGAATCGTGGCGTCCACAAGCGGGTCGCCTGTGTTTCCCAGGCTCGACGCCTGCTGCACGAGGAAGCCGCGCACCTGATCCGGCGACTGCTGGCGCAGCGTGTCCATGTTGGACAGGAACTCCGTCTCGGCCTGCTGGAGCGCGGTGGTCGCGGTCATTGCCTGCGCACCGCGTACCGTGGCAGACGGGCCGAAGATGTTCATGTACCACGGGTCGTCCTTCGCAATCTGCTGGAGCGTCTGCCCCTGCACGACCTTGGACATCCCTTCGTAGAACTGCTGCTTCTCCATCCGTTCGACGTAGGGCTTCAGCGCGCCGTCGGCGAGGCGGTTCACCGCATCGAGGGTCTTGTAACCCGTCTCCGCGATGCCCTGCCAGTTCGTCGCAACTTGGTGCGCGCCCACGGCCTGCGGCGCAGACCCTGCCCCGCCCCCGTCGATTTGGGTGGCTGGACCACCCGTCTGGACCGCGTCCTGTAGAACTACCTCTCCGCTAGGATTGAGAGCGAAGGAATCGGGAAGTGCCATTGTGAATCTCCTTGTATCAGGCGTGCCGCGTAAGCGGCGGCCAAGAAATAAGAACCCCGGCGCCGGGCCGGAGCTTGAACGTGTTTTGCGGTGGGTGCGTCAGCTACGCACAAAACTCCTCGCAGGTAGCGGTAATGAGCGACACGAGGCTGGCGGGCACGTTGTACTTCCCCGCGATCTCTTGAGTGCTCATTCCCGCGATCCTATCGGCGGTCATGGAGGCGTTACGCGTGTCTGCTTGACTATGCGACAGGGCCAGTTCAGCTTGCCGTTGTGCCCTGTAACTGCGCGCTCGCCGTTCACGCGTCGAGCGTGCATCGGCTTTGGCTGCCCTGCGTAGAACGGCGTCGATCATTGCTGCCCCTTCGTGCCTGCCTTGGGCTTCCGTCCGGCGCGCTTGCGCTCGGCCCAGCTAGGCAGCCAGCCAGTAGTGCGCAGGACTGCGCGGCGATATGCCGCCTTGGCGTTGCTGCTGGCGGTGCTCTCAAAGAAGGCGCGCTCTTGAGTGTCCGCTTCGAGCGGGTGTGTGGTGGTAGTGCTCATGTTTGCTCTCAGTCGATAGACCACCCAGCGCAGCGCAGCACCTCCACAAGAGCGGGGTGCTGATGCATTAGCTGAAATAGTCGGGATGGATGAATCGCCCGCATGTCGGGGCATTGAAGCGGCTGGGGCTGGACAATCTCTAGCCTGCCATCCGGGTGCTCGCGGGCGGCGATCTCGCCCTCGGTGATGCTGTGGTACTCGCCGGCTCGGATGCGCCGTCGCACGTCCTGGTGATCAAGCCATCCTGCCCTACTGCGTTTGGCCCCGAAGTAGCCACGGCCATCCCGGATGGCGTCCCATACTTCCGGCTTGCGGTGGCGGGTGCTCCAGCACGTCCAGCAGGACCGGTCATAGACACGCCGATGCGGGCTGCCACAGCGCGGGCACGGTGTCTCACTCCAGAAGGTGCCCCGACCCTCCACAAGGGCATCAATCCGGGCGGGTTCCGTGCGCTTGCGCAGTTCATCGGCAAAGGCGCGATCCTGGCGGGCAATGTCCCGGATACGGCGGGATAGGACTCTCGCCCTTGGCTGGGTTCCGTACAGCGTCCACCGGGGGTCGTGCTTACGTGTGCCTTGTCCCTTGGGCATAACGTCAATGCAGGATGGCGGGGATAGCGTAAGCGGGATCGTTGGCGGCGTCCCTGTCGCATCCCGAGGCTTTGCGGCCCTGTCCCAGCTTCCACTTGATCTGCTGGTATCGGCAAGCCGCAATGGCCTCCTCGCCCATGCACTCTGATGGCTTGCCGGCGGTACGCTGCCACAGCTTGCCTAGCAGGTTCTCCCCGGCAAGGATTCCTGCCTGTTCCAACTTCGGGACATAGCGGCGTACATTGTCGGCACGCTTTCCGGTAATGTCGGCGTACCAATGACACAGTGTGTAAATGCCAGGGGTGATACCGCGACGCTTATTTGCGAAGCACAGCACGAAGTACGCAAAGGCCCGGACTTCAGGGCGTAGGCTATTCAGGGCTGCCTCCTTTTCTGCCAGCTTCGTGCGCAAGTCCAACAAAGGGATGGATGCTTCAGCGGCGGGGATGACCTCGCCTGTAGCCATGTCCACGTAATCAGCTAGTCGCTTGATCCTGCCCGCACGGGTTCGCCTAACAGTCCATGCCGCGAGGGATTCACGGTCGAGGGCTCGAGATACGGTTTCGCTCATGGTGCTCATGTGATGATTCCTTATGGGCATAGACGAGCGGCGTCCTCCCTGTAAGTATTCAGGGAAAATGACGGAAATGGCTCTACTATGCGGGTTAGTGGGGAGGCGAAGTGAGGGGGAATCTCAGCTTTGCCGGGAGGGATGGACTACTGCTGCCCTGCTCCCAGAAGGGGAAGGGCGGTTCTCTGTCTCGGTCAGAGGACGAAAACAAATTGCCTATTCCCCGGTCGTCCGATCAGGCCGGGCGGTCCTTATCTGCGTCAGGGAACGAAAACAAAATAGGGATCCCCCGCGCCCAATGAAAAAGGGCCAGCCCGAAGGCCCAGCCCCCAACACCGTCCCGTCGTGCGGGTGCGGTCAGACGGTCACGAAGTGCGATGCGTGGTGCCGCCCTGCCGTGTCGCCGCTGTCGTCGGTGATGACCAGAATCGCGCACGCCCCGCGTTCAGTGTCCAGCGCGCCACCCTCGACGGCATGCACCCGGTACGCCTTGCCAAGGGTCAACCACTCCTCAGCGTCCTCCGCGTCAATGCACAGCACAGTGTCGCCGGTAGCGATAGCACGGCGCGATTCTGAGGTCAACTCCCCAAGGCCATAGCGTTCATCCGCCTCGTCATAGAACCCGGCCAGCATTGACGGCAGCAACCCATGCCCCTCCGCGCTCATGTTAGCGATGAAGTCTCGTGCGCATTGGTCACGCCAGTCCTGCAGCGTGCTGCCCTCGGGCATGGCCTTGCGTGCGGCGGGCCAATACTTGGCCCCGAACTGTCCGAGGCTGTAGGCGGCTTCGTGTTCGTCCTGGCTGTAGGCTTTGGCGTGGAGTTGTTGCTGAGCGGTATGGGGAACTGCGTGGCGCATGGTGCGGCCTCCTTTGGGATCGTTGGAGGTCCGCCGCGCATCGGCCAAGATACGGGAGGCGGACCGAAGGCGGGGTTGGCCGACCGGCCCCAAAGGATGCCGGCACACCCGAAGGTGTCCCCGCCCCCGGCCCGCCATTGAACGGGGCGTGCGGAGGCAGCGCACAGATGATAGCTCCGCGCTTGGCGGCTGTGCGTCTTTGGGTTCCAGGCGGCCAAGCCCAGTCGCGTTTGTCTACGCGAGGACCGCATCCTAGGCGTCCTCCAGCACCCCATCAAGAACAATCGATGTACCCACGGCGGGCACACTACAAGGCAGGTGACGCAGGGACTCCCGTTGCTTCTGACGTTGTATGTATTCAGGGAAAACGGAGAAAACGGCTCTACTACGCGGGTTTCCGGGTAGCGGAAGTGAGGGAAAATCTCAGGCATGCCACCCGCCCGCGTCCGCCACAGTGTCCCCTGCCGGACATTTTTGTAACAGCGCTGGGCTTTAGTGGGTGCTTGCAACAGTCTGTACGGGTGGGGCGCGGCCGGCCGTCCTACCGCTCGCCCCAGCATGCGCTGCCAGCCTCAAGGCGAGCTATCCACGCTCAGTCGGCGGGCTGAATCTCGCGCAGGATCGTCTGCCCGCTCACGCCGTACACCTTGCCTAGCTCGCGCAAGGATTCGCCTGCCGCCTTGCGGGCCAGCACCTCGGCCACCACGTCCCCCAACTCGCGCCCGTGCTCCTCGGCGTACTTGGCAAGGCCGCGCTTCCGACCCAGCACCTTCCCCTCTGCCTTAGCCCGTGCCAGCCCAGCGTGGGTGCGCTCCACAAGCTGGTCCCGCTCGAACTGTGCAAAGGCTGCGAACATGCGGCGCACCAAGTCCCCCGCCGCGCTGGTCACTTCCATCACGGGCAAGTCCAGCACCACTACCCGCACACCCATGCCGCGCAGCATCTCTACCGTGCGGTCGATGTCGGCGGCATTCCGGCCCAGCCGGTCCAGCTTGGCAACTACCAGTGTGTCCCCCTCCTCCAACTTGTCCACCAGCTTGGCGAACACGGGCCGCTCCATCGCCGGCACCGTGCCGCTGATTACCTCGGCATGCATGCGGCGAGCCTCGACCTTGTACCCGGCCTGCTCGGCTAGTAGGCGTTGGTTCTCCGTGGTCTGCTCCTCGGTTGAGACTCGGGTGTACAGGTACGTGCGTGCAGTCATGGTCAGTTGCTCCGTAATGGGTGCTCCGAATTGTATGCGCTCCGAATCCCGTGTCAAGGATTTTCGTGACAGTCTACGGAGCGGTTCCGCGCTGCTCCGTAATCGGACGTATTCGGAGTGGGGCTATCCGGCCATGTGTAGCCTATCCATGTGTCGCGTTTCATGCGGGCACGGGCGCTAGGCGTTTCATGCGCGATTTGCGGGCGCGTTCGGGTGGGTGCCTACGGGGGGAAGTTGGCCTCGCGTGCGCGGTGTGTGGTACCGCAGAAATGCCAATCAAAATTCAGTCCATTACACTTACATCACCAAACTCACGCGCATGCCGCTAAACAATGAGCCGCTACGACGACATCACCGCCCTACTAAATGAGACAGCGGATTGCCGACAAAGACTGGAAAGGGTTTACGAGGAAGCGAAGTCGGCGCCCGACATCAAGGAGGCATTGAAGCCAACCGTGAAATCGGCACTTGAACACCTCCGCAGCGCGCTTGAATACTGCGGCCAAGACGTCCGGGAGAGGTATTGCCCGCCTCCCGGCGAGCGTGAGAAGGTATATTTTCCGTTTGGCGAAAAGGAAAAAACATTCCACAGGTCCATTGAAAAGAACCTACCGAAGCTGGAAACCGGTGCACCCGCCGTGTTCAGTCTGATGAAATCTATTCAGCCGTTCGCCTGTGGCGATAGGTGGCTGGTCACGCTATGCGAACAGACGAACTTCAACAAACATAACAGACTATCCCCGCAGGAGCGGGTGAATTCGCCTGGCAATAGCCTGCGTATCGGCGGGAATGCAGTTCTGATGCGCAATTCGAGCATCACGTTCATGGGCGGCAGCATCAACGGTGTAGCTCTGCCTCAATACCCCGTGACAGTATCAAACTTAGATCACGCCGACGAAGTGGCAGCAAAGCTAGGTGTGCCAGTACAGCAGGAGTTCGACTGGGTTGAGTTTCGCTTTGAGCGGAGTGCCCAAGACACACTTGCGCTGATCGCAGTCTCGCACGAACGCATCCTGGCGTTTGCTCAACAGCTACAACCACTCCTATAGAGCCACCCCGCCAGGACTGAAATCCACGACGGCGATCACCGCAGTCGCAATGAAACATGCCTCTCACTCTGGGGCAATGGTAACAATGGATGGCACAACGCCACCTAACAGCATGGCGCACGATCATTTCAAACAAGTAATGGTGAATGGCGAGGATCGCACTCGGGAGCTTGCCTTTTTTGCAGAGCAATTAGGGCTTCCGGCCCTCGCCCCTGGCCGATACAGCGTTGTCTTCGTGATCGACCTTCTCGTCCTTTCAACCACATCGCGTGGACTGGGGCAACCATACCGGGTTATGGACGAACTTCGCCACCTCGAAGGCCACGGACCAAACAGCTTAACAAAGGCGCCCACCCCGTTCACGCGTAAGCCATTGGCCGGGCTTTGGCACAAGCACTACAGGCAGGAGGGACTTCGATCTTTTGCTATCAACATGCAAAAGGCTCTGCACAAATACGGGATGCCAGCACTTGAATCAAGAGTCAGGCCAGCAGATCAGGAATCCGAGATAATGACTGAGGAAATACTACGCGAAGTTATCGACGATGCGGTACTAGGAAACTATCGACGCCGGGCAGCAGACCAACAGATGACTGGAGAATGGATTGTCTACGCAAAGAAGAACGGTCAGAACTACTATTTAGCCCTCGGGACACATGGAAACGATGTTGGCATTTTTCAGCGGATTCAACGACTATGCGTGCACGAGTTTCCATTCTTGCGTTTGCAACTCGGCCTTTCGGAGGCCTAGTCGGGCGCAATGCCCCCTCTATCCACTTGCTACCCTCCCGCGAATCGCAGCGATAGCGGCCTACGGCCTATCCCCGAACTTCCGCACACCAGTCCCGAGGCCGGCTTTCTTATAACTCTCCTTCGCCCACCGAGAAAACCCCCAACCAGATACCGCAGCGCCAACAAGGCCGCAAAAGATACCTAGCGCCAAATGGAATCGCCACAACTTGTCGGCTACCGCCGCCTTCTGGAGTAGTGGGTCGCTGTGTACGTTCACGGAGTCCATAAAAGATTTGTGCGACTCAATCCGTCGTTCAATCCGGAAGAATTCAGCGCGGAGGGCTTTCTCAATGTTCTTGTCAGATGTGCGCTCCATGTCCCGCTTCAAGTCGGACATGGCATTAACGCCCTCTGCGAACTCGCGATAATGTTCGCGAATCTCATTAACTCGACCAAGAAGCTGGACGTTCACAGTCTCGTACTTCTCGAACTCCTGCAAAGTATCCCAGACACCTGTAGATGCGAGGACAATTCCGCCAACTGCGCAAAATTTGTGCAGTGAATCTGTCGGGGGTTGTAGCATTCGACTTACCATGTGACTTGTTCGCTGAATTCTACTCCGCCAGCGCGAAATTTTTCCGAACGCCTAGGTCGGATTAGTTAAACATACATCCGCTTCGATCAGCCGATTGATGGGTATCCCATCACCGCCCCCTACGCCCCGGCGTGCCCCATGTGGGCCATGCGCACGCCCGATGCAATTCGCATCGAGGCAAGGTGAGGCAGGCAACCGGGTTGCTTCTGGTATGCTCCACATGCTGGGAATGCGAAGCCCGGTTGCAGCCTCGCAAGCTGCTCAAGGTGACGCGCCTGTATGGAGTGACCGGGCGGATGCCCGCCACCAGCCTTAAGGGCGCCAGCTGCCTGTGAAAGTGCCCGTCGGCGGTGCCGGCGGAAAACGCGGACGCAGCGCGGGACGCGATTCTAGACAGCCGACCGCAGCCGCCAGCTAGGGCGGGGTACAAGTTCAACCAGGCTAACTGCCTGTGGCCACAGGCTTTCCCTGAGTGTAAACAATGGCGAAAGTTACTGTGAAGGTGGATGTGAGAGTGGACGTGGCAGCCTGCCTTAGGGCTGTTGCCTTGATCCTCATGACCATCGTGACCTGATGAGGCGGGCCGGCGTTAGCCGGCCCGCACCGTCGAAGCTGCCTTCCCCGGGCCACCGCTAGACAGCCTTTTGATGGCCTCCGCCAACAATCGCGCCGGCAGTTCCCCGCTCCCGTACGCTCCAGAGGTGCCCTGCTCTGCATGCCCGAGGATGGCATGCCGCACGGCATCAGGCACGGCCGCAACACGTAGCATGTCGGCCATGCCGTGCCGCAAACTGTGAAAGGTCAGGCGGCTGTCCCCGATTTTCAGGTTCTCGCGCAGCAATTTCCCGAACCACTTGCTTACGCTATCAGACACGATACCGTACTTGTTCGGCTTCAACCCGAAGATGGGGCCGGGAGGTAGGGCCGCCGCCCATTCCGCAAACGGGAGCAGGGACGGCGCCAGGGGCACCCAGCGGCGCGAGGCTGCGTTCTTCAGCGTCATGGGGACGCCAGGCATGTAGTCGCCGCGATCAGTCAACTGGAGCCCGCAGAAGCCTTCCTTGGTCACGATGTCGCAGGTACGAAGCTGGCATAGCTCATTTAGCCGCGCCCCAGTCAGATGACCGAGCCGGGGAATCCAGAACTTCGCTGGGTCCGTGTCCCGATAGTGCGCCGTGGCCGTGAGGATCGCCTCTACCTGCTCAGTTGAGAACGGGTGCCGCAGTTCCACGGCGCGAGCATCTGCAGGCAACGCCATCCCTTCGGCGGGATTGCTCTCGATGAGGCCGCGATTGCGGGCCACCGTCAGAAGCAGACGGATGAAGCCGACCTTCTTGGTAACGGTGGCAGCGGTATTACCACGCTCCAGCCAGATGTCCCGCATGGCAGCTACGGCCACCCGCGTGATTGTTCGGATGTCAGGGTTGCCCACCTCGGTTACAGCACGGGCTACCGCGTCAGCCGTCTTGTCAGTGGGTTTGTTTTCGCGTCGCCAGATGGGGATGAGGCAGGCCAGTGTGACTTTACTCGCCTTCGGCGCAGCCCTCTCGGCCCCGCCCTGCGGGCTTACAGACGTTGCCGGGTCCGGTGTTACAGCACTCTGCTTGGGAGCGACTGGTTCGCCTCGCTTTAGGCCGAACTCGTCATCGAGCTGGACAGCAGCGCGAAGCGCGAGGCGGGCTGCTACGGGGCGTTCTTTGGTGCGGAGGCTATAGATGATCTCCCGCTTGCCATAGACGGCAACGAGATCAACGGGGACTTTCTTGCGGAAGTAATAGACGCCTTGGCGGCGGGTGATGTGCATCGCTGGCTTCCTGTCGGTGTAAGTTACACGCGGAAGGTGCAGCGGTGTAGCAGTGTCTCTTAGCGGATTCCCCAGCCCCCTCAAGGGCTGGGGTCCACATTCGCCATTGCTGGCGGAGACGGAGGGATTCGAACCCTCGATCCAGGTTTTGGCCCGGATGCTCCCTTAGCAGGGGAGTGCCTTCGACCTCTCGGCCACGTCTCCCAAACTTGCGTTGTGCGAGGGAGCCACACAACGAAGCGCGTATTCTAGCGGCGCCGTGCGTGGTGGTCAACAAAAAATCGATGACACAACACAAAAACCGCGCCGCCAGAAGTGTTCACGAACGGATCACGCCTGTTCCAGTTCGAAGGCCTTGTGCAGCGCGCGCACGGCCAGTTCCATGTACTTCTCGTCGATCAGCACCGAGATCTTGATTTCCGAGGTGGAGATCATCTGGATGTTGATGCCCTCTTCCGACAGCGTGCGGAACATCTTGCTGGCGATGCCCACGTGCGAACGCATGCCCACGCCGACCACCGACACCTTCGACACCTTCGGGTCGCCCGACACGCTGCCGGCGCCGATGTGCGACTTCACGCCATCGTTCAGGATGGCCAGCGCGCGCTGGTACTCGCCGCGCGGCACGGTGAAGGTGAAGTCGGTCTTGCCGTCGACGGACTGGTTCTGGATGATCATGTCGACGTCGATGTTGGCGTCGGCGACCGGGCCCAGGATCTGGTAGGCGATGCCGGGCTTGTCGGGCACGCCCAGGACGGTGATCTTGGCTTCGTCGCGGGCAAAGGCGATGCCGGAGATGACAGCGGCTTCCATGGTGGAGTCTTCTTCCTCAAAAGTGATCAGCGTGCCCGAGTGCATTTCCTGCTCGAGCGGCATAAGCGGGTCGGTCAGCGACGACAGCACGCGGGTCTTCACGCGGTACTTGCCGGCGAATTCCACCGAGCGGATCTGCAGCACCTTGGAGCCCAGGCTGGCCATTTCCAGCATTTCCTCGAAGGTGATCTGGTCCAGGCGGCGGGCGTCCTCGACCACGCGCGGGTCGGTAGTGTAGACGCCGTCGACGTCGGTGTAGATCAGGCACTCGTCGGCCTCGATCGCGGCGGCGATGGCCACGGCCGAGGTGTCGGAGCCGCCGCGGCCCAGCGTGGTGATGTTGCCGTCGTCGTCGATACCCTGGAAGCCGGTGATCACGACCACGCGGCCGGCGTCGAGGTCACCCAGGATGCGCTCGTCATCGATGGATTCGATGCGGGCCTTGGTGTACGACGAGTCGGTCTTCACCGGAACCTGCCAGCCGGTGTAGCTGACGGCGTCGATGTCCTCGCCGTGCAGGGCGATCGCCAGCAGTGCCACGCTGGCCTGTTCGCCGGTGGAGGCGAGCATGTCCAGTTCACGCGGATTGGGCAGCGGCGAAATTTCCTTGGCAAGTCCGAGCAGGCGATTGGTCTCGCCCGACATGGCCGAAGGCACCACGACTACGCGGTGACCGGCGCGGTGCCACTTGGCCACGCGCTTGGCGACATTCTTGATGCGTTCCGTGGAACCCATCGAAGTGCCGCCGTATTTGTGAACGATGAGAGCCATCTTGTTGTCGACGCCAGCGATTATGCAAAGCCCTTGAAAATACACGAACCAGCCCGGTCAGGCAAGGCGCACGGAAGCTGCCGGCGGCACATCGATGTGATGCCGGCGGCTGGCGGCAGTCAGCGGCGGCGAAGGGATCGGCCGCGGACGCGTATCAACTCGCCGGCGGCGCCGCGGCCGGCGCCTGCGCGGCCCATGCCACGCGCCACCGCGGCGCCGGTGCGGCGTCCGGCCAGCGGCGATGCATGCCCAGGCCGGCGGCCAGTACCAGCGTATCGCCGGCCCATAGCAGCGGCAGCCAGGCCCGGCGCCAGGCCGGGATGCCGGCCTCCTGGCAGGCTTGCTTGAGCGCCCGGGCGGGTCCGCCGGGGCGCAGCACGATGCGCTCGCCGCCGCTGCGCGCGGCCAGGCGCAGCGGCTGCCGCAGCACGGCTTCGGGCACGCCGAAGGTGTCATCGCGGAAGAAATGCAGTTCGCCGCGCCAGGCGGGCACGACGATGCGGGCTTCGCCGCGCCAGTCCAGCATCACGGGCGCCGGCGCCACCGCCGGCGGCGGCACGCAGGCCAGCACGCGCTCGCGGAAGCGGCGCAGCACCAGGCCCTCATGCGCGATGGCCGGTTCGCCGCCGGCGTGCGCGACCAGTTGCTCGCGCATCGCCGCAAGGCGCGCGGTAGAGGGCGCGCGCACGCCGAGGTCGCGCAGCCAGTAGCGCAGCACCGCATCTTCCTGCCCCGCGGGCAATGCGCGCAGGCCGGCCAGGTCAAGCTCGGACAGCGTGTCGGCGTCGCGGCCGGCACGCACCAATGTAGCCAGCGTGGTCGCGGCCAGCTGGTCGATCAGCGCGCCCGCCTGGGCAAGATGCGCGGCCGCCTGCACCACGTTGGCCGCCAGCGCCGGAAACGCCGCCTGCAGCGCCGGCAGTTGCGCGCGCAAGGCATTGCGCGCGTAGCGGTCATCGGCATTGGACGGATCGTCGACCCATTGCAGCCCGTTGGCGGCGCAGTAAGCCTCGATGCCGGCGCGGGGCACGTCAAGCCACGGCCGCAGCAGCATCACGCCGCTGTGCGCATCGAGCGGTCGCATGGCCGGCATGCCCGCCATGCCGGCCACGCCGGCGCCGCGGAACAGCCGCAGCAGCACGGTTTCGACCTGGTCGTCCTGGTGGTGCGCAAACAGCAGCAGGCGCGCGCCGCTGTCGGCGCACATCGCCGCCAGCGCGGCATAGCGCGCGCGGCGTGCGGCCGCTTCCACGCCCTCGCCCGCCGCCGGCCGCACCGACACGCGCCGCACGAAATAACCGACCTGCCACTGCGCGCACAGCGCGGCGCAGAAGCGGTCCCAGTCATCGGCCTCGGCCTGAAGGCCGTGGTGGACGTGCAGCGCCACCACGCGCGCGCCCTCGCCCACCTGGGCAGCCGCCACGCGCGCGGCATGCAGCAGCGCGACCGAGTCGCGCCCGCCCGACAGCGCTACCGCGACCGTCGCGGCACCCGCCGTGGCGCCGCCAGAAACAACAAAGGCCGCACCGGCCTGGAGGGCCTGTGCGACCTTGTCGGTCAGCGGGGCGGACGGGTCAGTCCTGAACGCCGGTTTCCTTGAACTTGCCATAGGCCAGCAGGCGCTCGTAGCGGCGCGCCTGCAGCTCTTTCACGCTCATACCCTGGAACTGGCGCAGCGACTCGGCCAGCGAGCGCTTGAGCATCGCCGCCATGCCCTTGTAGTCGCGGTGCGCGCCGCCCAGCGGTTCGCTCACGATCTTGTCGATCAGGCCCAGCGCCTTCAGTCGGTGCGCAGTCAGGCCCAGCGCCTCGGCGGCTTCGGGGGCCTTCTCGGCGGTCTTCCACAGGATCGAGGCGCAGCCTTCCGGCGAGATCACGGCGTAGGTGGCGAACTGCAGCATCTGCACCACGTCGCCCACGGCAATGGCCAGCGCACCGCCCGAACCGCCCTCGCCGATGATGGTGGCGATCAGCGGCACCTTCAGGCCGGCCATCACATACAGGTTGTGGCCGATGGCCTCGGACTGCCCGCGCTCTTCGGCGTCGATGCCGGGGAATGCGCCCGGGGTGTCAACGAAGGTGAAGATCGGCAGGCCGAATTTGTCCGCCAGTTCCATCAGGCGCTTGGCCTTGCGGTAGCCCTCGGGCTTGGGCATGCCGAAATTGCGCAGGGCGCGCTCTTTCGTGTCGCGGCCCTTCTGGTGCCCGATCACCATGCACGACTGGCCATTGAAGCGCGCCAGGCCGCCGATGATCGACAGGTCGTCGGCAAAGGTGCGGTCGCCGTGCAGTTCGTGGAAATCGGTAAAGATCTCGCGCACGTAGTCCAGCGTATAGGGGCGCTGGGGGTGGCGGGCGATTTGCGCAACCTGCCATGGGGTCAGGTTGGCGTAGATGTCTTTGGTCAGCTGCTGGCTCTTGCCGGCCAGCCGCGAAATCTCTTCGGAAATATCGACAGCCGAATCGTCCTGCACAAAGCGCAGTTCTTCGATCTTTGCCTCGAGTTCGGCAATGGGCTGCTCAAAATCCAGGAAGGTGGTTTTCATAAAATCACACGTACCTGTCTGTGAAGGGGCGCATTCTACCGGATTTGGCCGCTATCTTAGCGCCTCCCGTATAGCGCGGAATGCACCCGCGTTTAAATTCTGTGGTTGTGATGCTTAATACGTCACAGGCAACGGGTCGAGGCTGCGCCACATATACCATGTGGCCACCGTGCGCCAGGGCTCCCAGTTGGCGGCCACCTCGCGCGCCTCGCTGCGCGTGACCGGTTCGCCGCTGAAGTAATTGGCGGAGATGGCGTTGATCAGGCCGACGTCGTCGAGCGGCAGCACGTTGGGCCGCATCAGGTTGAACATCAGGAACATCTCGGCGGTCCAGCGGCCGATGCCGCGGATCTGCGTCAGCTCGGCGATGACGGCCTCATCGTCCATCTGCGCCCACTGCGCGACGTGCACGGTGCCGGCCTTGAAGTGCTCGGCCAGGTCGATCAGGTATTCCGCCTTGCGCTTGGACACGCCGCAACCGGCCAGTTTTTCCGGACCGGCGCGCAGGAACTGCGCCGGCGCCAGCCTGGGACAGACCGCGTGCAGCCGCTCCCACACCGACTGCGCCGCCTTGACCGAGATCTGCTGGCCCACCACCGCGCGCGCCAGCGTGACGAACGGGTCGCCGCGCGACACCAGGTGCGCGGGGCCGTAGGTCGGGATCATCTTGCGCAGGATGCGGTCGCGCTTCATCAGGTCGGCGCACGCCTCATCCCAGTAGGCGGGGCGCACCGCGTCGACCACGGTCTCGACCGGCACTGGCACCGCTTGCGCCTCGGGCAGCACGGCCTTGGCGTTGCGCGCGGTCTTTGCCGCAAGCCGTGTGGCGTCCCTGCTGGTGTCCTTGCCGTCCGGCAGCGGCGCTTCTTTGGCGCCGGCCTTGCCCGGGCGCGGGCCGGCCGCCTTGGCCCGGCCGGCGGTGGCGGGCGGCGTGGCGGTGGCGGGCTTGCGCGCGGCAGCGTTCAAGCACGCCTCCACTCGGTGGCACCGCCCGGCTTGTCTTCCAGCACGATGCCCGCTTCCAGCAGTTGCGCGCGGATGCGGTCTGCCTCGGCGAAATTGCGCCCGGCCTTGGCGCTCTTGCGCGCCGCGATCAGCTTCTCGATCTCATCAGGCGTCGGGCCGTGGTCGGGCGTGCCGCCCTGCAGGAAGGTATGCGGATCGCGCTCGAGCAGGCCCAGCGTGCCGGCCAGCCCTTTGAGCTGGCGCGCGGCCGCGGTCGAGCCGGTGCGGTTGATTTCGCTGGCGAGGTCGAACAGCACCGACATCGCGATCGGCGTGTTGAAGTCGTCGCCCATGGCCTCGGCAAAGCGCTTCGCGTGGGGCTCGTCCCAGTCCACCGCGCAGCCGCCCGGCTGGCTGTCCTTGAGCGCGGTGTACAGGCGCGTCAGGGCGTGGCGCGCATCGTCCAGGTGCGCGTCGCTGTAGTTCAGCGGGCTGCGGTAGTGCGCGCGCAGGATGAAGAAGCGCACAACCTCGGCGTCGTACGCCTTCAGGACTTCGCGGATGGTGAAAAAATTGCCAAGCGACTTGGACATTTTCTCGTCGTTGATGCGCACGAAGCCGTTGTGCATCCACAGGTTGACGAAGGGCTTGCCGCTGGCGCCTTCGGACTGCGCGATCTCGTTCTCGTGGTGCGGGAACTGCAGGTCCGCCCCGCCCCCATGGATGTCGAAATGCTCGCCCAGCAGCGCGCAGCTCATCGCGGAGCATTCAATGTGCCAGCCGGGGCGGCCGGCGCCCCATTTGGAGTCCCACTTGCTCTCGGGCGGTTCGCTGGCCTTGGCGGATTTCCACAGCACGAAGTCGAGCGGGTCCTGCTTGGCGTCGTTGGCGCTGACGCGCTCGCCGGCGCGCAGGTCTTCCAGCGACTTGCCCGACAGCTTGCCGTAGCCGCCAAACTTGCGCACCGAGTAATTCACGTCGCCGTCGCTGGCCTGGTAGGCCAGGCCCTTGGCCTCGAGCTTGCCGATCATGTCGAGCATCTGCGGCACGTAGTCGGTGGCGCGCGGCTCGTGGTCGGGACGGATCACGCCCAGCGCCGCGGCATCCTCGTGCATGTACTGGATGAAGCGTGTGGTCAGCTCGCCGATGGTCTCGCCGTTCTCGACCGCGCGGCGGATGATCTTGTCGTCGATGTCGGTGATGTTCTGCACATACGTCACCTCGTAGCCGGCGGCGCGCAGCCACCGGTGCACCATGTCGAACACCACCATAACGCGCGCGTGGCCGACGTGACAGTAGTCGTACACGGTCATGCCGCACACATACATGCGGACCTTGCCGGGTTCGATTGGCACGAATGGCTGCTTCTCACGCGCGAGCGTGTTGTAGATGTTCAAAGGCTGCATGAAACGAAGTGAGTGGTGAGAGGAGTCTGCCGGTTCCACACGACAGGCAGCGCGGGCCGCGGCCGCCGGCGCGAACGCCGCCACTGGCGCAATGCCGTCGCGCCCCATATCTTACCGGAAGGCGGTGCGCGAGTCGGGCACGCGGCTCGGCCGGCTTGCGCGCGCGCAAGCCGCGCCTGCAGGCCGTTCGCCACGGCCGGTGCGGCGCCGCCTTCGTGCCGCACCGGCCGCTTTGCTAGAATGCCGCGGAGTATAACGGACCCGTCCTCAATGAGCCTGCCGCTGCCCTCCCCGTTTTTCGCCGTCTCCGCCGCGCGCGCCCGGCGCGGATCTCGCACCGTACTGCCGCTGCTGGCCCTGGCCGCGGCGCTGGCAGGCCCCGCGTCCGCGCAGAACGGCCCGCTGTCGCTGGCAGTGCCGACCTCGCCGGTGGGCGGCGTCCAGTCGACCGACCCGGGCATGGGCGAAGCCCAGCAAGCCGCCAACGCGCGCCGCTATGAGGACGCCATCAAGGGCTTTGACCGCGTGCTGGCCGCCAATCCGCGCAATGCCCAGGCCCGCTTCCAGCGCGCCTGGGCGCTGGCCCAGGCCGGCCGCGAGGACGATGCGATCCACGCCTTTGCCGAGATGGCGCAGGACTTCCCCGAACTGCCCGAGCCGCACAACAACCTGGCGCTGCTCTATGCCAAGCGCGGCGACCTGAAGCGCGCGGAGGCCGAATTGCTGCTCGCCACCGAGGTCAAGCCCGCTTTTGCCGTGGGCTACACCAATCTGGGCGACGTCTACCGCCGCCTGGCCGAGCAGGCCTACACCGAAGCGCTGCGCCGCAATCCGGGCGATGCCCGCGCCAGTGCCGGACTGCGCCAGCTGGCCCCGGCGTCCGCAGTGGCAGCGCCACCGAAGCCGGCACCGGCGGCCACGGGCCGCAAGGCGGCGCCGGCCGGGCACCAGTCTCCTGCCAGCGCCCCCGCTGCGAACTGACAACCTCCATCCGCATGGCCCGGCGCCGTACGCCGGGCCGTGTCCATCCCGACTTACCGGAGTTCCATTCATGATCCGTTCCCGTCGCATCCTCCTGGCCGGCCTGACCGCCGGCGCCCTGGCGTTGACCTCGTTCAGCGCGCTGGCCCAGCAGAAGGCCGCCGAGCGCGTCCAGTTCGTCACCAGCGCCGGCAAGTTCACGGTCGAGCTCTATCCCGACGCCGCGCCCAAGACCGTCGCGAACTTCCTGGAATATGTGAAGAGCGGCTTCTACAGTGGCACCATCTTCCACCGCGTGATCAACGGCTTCATGGTGCAGGGCGGCGGCTTTGACCGCGACATGAAGGAAAAGCCGACGCGCGCGCCGATCCCGCTGGAAGCCCGCAACGGCCTGAAGAACAAGGCCGGCACGGTCGCCATGGCGCGCACCAGCAACCCGGATTCGGCCACCGCGCAGTTCTTCGTCAATGTGGTGGATAATCCGAATCTCGACTATCCGCAGCCGGACGGCAATGGCTATGCCGTCTTCGGCAAGGTGGTGGAAGGCATGGACACGATCGACAAGATCAAGACCGTGCCGACCACCGCCTACGGGCCCATGCGCAATGTGCCGGCCGCGCCGATCGTGATCGAGTCGGCCACCGTCGTCAAATAATTACCGAACAGAGGAAACCGCCATGTCCAAGGTACAGCTCCAGACCAACAAGGGTGTGATCACCCTGGAACTCGACGCCGAAAAGGCCCCGAAATCGGTGGAGAACTTCCTGTCGTATGTCCGCAAGGGCCATTACGACAACACCATCTTCCACCGTGTGATCAAGAACTTCATGATCCAGGGCGGCGGCTTCGAGCCCGGCATGAAGCAGAAGGACACCGATGCCCCGATCGAAAACGAAGCCGGCAACGGCCTGAAGAACGACCGCTACACCGTAGCGATGGCGCGCACCAATGCGCCGCACTCGGCCACCGCGCAGTTCTTCATCAACGTGGTCGACAACGACTTCCTCAACTTCTCGTCGCCCACCCCTCAGGGCTTCGGCTATGCCGTGTTCGGCAAGGTAGTCGACGGCACCGACGTGGTCGAGCAGATCAAGGGCGTGCGCACCGGCAGCTCGGGCTTCCACCAGGACGTGCCGCTGGAAGACGTGGTGATCGAGAAGGCCGTCATCGTCGAGTAAGCCGATGCCCGCCGATTGCGGTGCCGTGCGCGCCCGCGTGCCGGCCTTTTTCTCCCGACACCACGCATGACCGCAATCTCCCACACGCCGGTGGCCGGTCCCCTCGAGGTACAGGCGCCGGCGTGGTTCATTTCAGACCTGCATCTCACGCCCGGCATGCCGCGCACGCTGGCGGCCTTCGAGCGCACCCTCGAGCGCGCCGCCGCGCACGCGCGCACGCTGTTCATCCTGGGCGACTTCTTTGAATTCTGGGTCGGCGACGAAGAAACCGATGCGCCGTTCGCGCAACGCGTGGCGCTCGCCCTGCGCGCACTGGCCGCGCGCGGCGTGGCGGTGTACCTGATGCACGGCAACCGCGACTTCCTGCTGGGCCGGCGCTTTGCCGGCGCCGCCGGCGCCACGCTGCTGCCCGACCCCACCGTCATCGATTGCGCCGGCCAGCGCGTCGTGCTGAGCCACGGCGACATGCTGTGCATCGACGACGAACGCTACAACCGGTTTCGGCGCTGGACCCGCAAGCGCTGGGTGCAGCGCGTGTTCCTGGCGCTGCCGCTGCGGGCACGCCTGGCGGTAGCCCGCAAGCTGCGCGCGGACAGCGAAGGCAACCGTGCCAGGCAACGCAGCACGGGCGCTGCAGTACCGATGGTCTATGGTGATGTGGCCCCCGCGGCCGCGGCGGAGTTGCTCGGCGCCGCTGACGCGTCGCTGCTGGTCCATGGTCATACCCATCGTCCCGCCCGCCATGAAGACGCCGCGGGGGTGCGCTGGGTGCTGACCGACTGGGACCTGGATGGCGCGCATCCGCGCGCCGCGGTGCTGCAGCTGGATGAGGACGGGTTCCGGCTGCTGCCGCAGACGGACTGATCAGCGCCAGCCCGTTCGCGCACGCCGTTACCGCCGTTACGTTGCTTCGTTACTTCATCAGCTTGCGCAGCTCGCTCGCATCGAACGGGTCGTTCGGCGTGTTCTCCAGGTGTTCGCCAAGCCGGTCGAGCGCGGCCAGCACCGCCTCGATGCGGTCATGCTGGAGCGCGGCATTGTCGATCAGGCCCTTGAGCGCCAGCGATACCGGGTCGTCCGCGTTCGGCGTAATGCCGTAGGCGGAGAACTCCTGCCTGGCGCCCTGCTGCACCGACGGCGCGTCCGGCAGGATGACGCGGGCCGGAATGCCGACGGCGGTCGCGCCCGGCGGCACCGGCTTGAGCACCACCGCGTTGGAGCCCACGCGCGCGCCGTCGCCCACCTCGAATCCGCCCAGCACCTTGGCGCCCGCGCTGACCACCACGCCGGCGCCCAGGGTCGGATGCCGCTTCTGGCCCTTGTACAGCGACGTGCCGCCCAGCGTCACGCCCTGGTAGATGGTGCAGTCGTCGCCGATCTGCGCGGTCTCGCCGATCACCACGCCCATGCCGTGGTCGATGAACACGCGCCGGCCCAGCGTTGCCGCCGGATGGATCTCGATGCCGGTGAAAAAGCGCGACCAGTGCGAAATCCAGCGGCCCAGCCAGTGCCAGCCCGCGCGCCAGCACGCGTGCGCCAGCCGGTGCAACAGCACCGCATGCAAGCCCGGATAACAGGTCAGGACTTCCAGGCGGCTGCGCGCGGCGGGATCGCGCAGCATGATCGTGTCGATATCTTCCTTCAGGCGAGAGAACATCTTGGTCGTGTCGTGGTGCCGCGCCGTGCGCCGCGCCACGCGGGCCAGGGCCCGGGGCAGGGTCGCCGGCGAGGTCGGGGGCCGGTGAAGACAGGATCAGGAGTGTAAGGGATTTACCGGCCCGCCTTGCGGCGCCGGCGTTTGGCCCCTGATCCGCCAGGGACATTGCTTCGATGCCGCGATCAACATCGACCAGGCATGCGCCAACCCGCGGCGACAGGGCCCCCGGCCGCGCCGCATCGGCATGCGCCAGCCTGGTCCCACATCGCATCAGTACGGGTTGCTGCCACAGTCCTTTGCTCCTGTCACCGGTCCGCTGGCGGACCAGGCTGGTTCCGCGCGGCAACCAGCATGTGCTTGGCGATGCCGCGCAGGATGTTCACTTCCTCGCGCTCCAGGCCGCTGCGTGCCAGCAGCCGGCGCAGCCGGGTCATCAGCTTGCGCGGATTGGACGGATCGAGAAAACCGATCGCCTCCAGCCCGCTCTGCAGGTGCCCGAACATGGCCTCGACCTGTTCGGCCGTGGCCGGCTCGCCAGCATAGCCGATATTGGCGCCCGCGTCCGGGGCCGCCTCGAGCAGCGCCAGGCGCATCTCATAGGCGATCAACTGCACGGCCTGCGCCAGATTCAGCGAGGCGTAGGCGGGATTGGCGGGGATATGGGTCACGGCGTTGCAGCGCTCGACCACCTCGTTAGGCAGGCCATAGCGCTCGTTGCCGAACACGAAGGCGACGCCGCTGCTGCCCGAGAGCGTCTGGCGCGCCCGTGCGGCAGCGGCGCGTGGCAGCAGCCGCGGCGGGCCGAACTCGCGCTGGCGCGCGGTCATGGCCACGGTCAGCGCGGCCCCTGCCAGGGCTGCGTCAACCTGGTCGACGATCACGGCCGCGGCCAGCACGTCGTCGGCGCCGCTGGCCATGGCCACGGCGTCGGGATGCCGCAGCACCTCCGGCTCGCGCGGGGACACCAGCACCAGGCTGCCGAAGCCCATGGTCTTAATGGCCCGTGCCACCGAGCCCACGTTGCCGGGATGGCTGGTTTCCACCAGCACGAAGCGCACGCGGTCGAAGACATCGCCGTTGGTGGAAGGGATGGCGGGCTGGCTCGTATCCATGGCCGGGTTCATATACAATTCGGGGTTCTTCTTTGGCGCGGCGCCAGGTTTGTTCATGGCCGCGAGACGTTCACGGCACAATTGCAGGACGTTTTGCCGCAGAACCACTCAGCCCCGGCGACGCCCCACGTTCTTCTACAATCCGTTGTGTTGTCAGCTGCCCATGAGCGGGCGTGCGGCGCTTTGGCGCCCCGCCGCGCGGTCGTGGCCGGCCTGGAGAGATTCATGCATCCGATGCTCAATATCGCCATCAAGGCGGCCCGCAAGGCGGGATCCATCATCAACCGCGCGTCGCTCGACGTCGATCTGGTGCGCGTCTCGCGCAAGCAACACAACGATTTCGTCACCGAGGTGGACCGCGCCGCCGAAGCCGCGATCATCGAGATCCTGCGCACGGCCTACCCGGAACACGGCATTCTAGCGGAAGAGTCCGGCCAGTCCTGGGCCGAGGACGAAGCCGGCCACGAATACACCTGGGTCATCGACCCGCTCGACGGTACCACCAACTTCATCCACGGCTTCCCGCAATACGCGGTCTCGATCGCCCAGCTGCACCGCGGCACGCCCGTGCAGGCGGTGGTCTACGACCCGACCCGCGACGAGCTGTTCACCGCCACCAAGGGCGCCGGCGCCTTCCTGAACAACCGGCGCATCCGCGTCACCCGCCGCGACAAGCTGGCCGACTGCCTGATCGGCACGGGCTTCCCGTTCCGCGACCTGGAGGGCGTGGAAGAGTACCTCGAGATCTTCTCGCTGATGACGCGCAGCTGCGCCGGCCTGCGCCGCCCGGGCGCCGCGGCGCTGGACCTGGCCTACGTGGCCTGCGGCCGCCTCGACGGCTTCTTCGAGCGCGGCCTGCAGCCGTGGGACATGGCCGCCGGCATGCTGCTGATCACCGAATCGGGCGGCCTGGTGGGCAACTACGCCGGCGAGCCGCGCCAGATGGAACAAGGCGAAGTGCTGGCCGGCAATCCGAAGGCGTTCGCCCAGATGGTGCGCCTGCTGTCGCCGTACTCGCTGGACAACGCCAAGCCCGGCGCCGCCTGACTCTGGCAAATGGCCTGACCGGCCACGCAAGCACGCCCGCCCCCGGCGGGCGTTTGTTTTTCTCCGGGGCCGCACGCCAGTGCGTCCCGCATTGCGGCCTCGTCTTATTCCCCGGCGAGCCATGATCCTGGTCAAGGCCGCGCCGCCCTGCGCTCACCAGAATGAATCCGTGCGCCACGCCATGTGCGCGCGGATCCAGCAACAGGAGAGCCAGCATGTTTCCCGAGTACCGCGACCAGATCACCGCCCTGAAGACGCAGGACGCCCGCTTTGCGCGGCTGTTCCACCGCCACAATTCGCTCGACCAGGAAATCCACAATATGGAAGCCGGTCTGGTGCCGGCTTCCACCTTCGAGATCGAGCGGCTGAAAAAGGAAAAGCTGCTGCTCAAGGACCAGCTCTACCAGATCCTGCGCCGCACCCCCGCCTGACGGAGGCGTGCAGATGACCGATCGCGACACGCCGCCGGCGCGTATTCCCACCGCAGCACGGCCCCGCGCCACCGCCAGGGGCGATGTGCTGCCCACCCGTTCGGCGCTGTCGGCCCAGCGCAATGAAGTCGACAGCGCCGTCGAAGCCGCGGTGCAACTGGCGGCAAGCGGCATGCAGGACATCCTGGCCAGCCGGGCCGGCGACGGCACCGGCATGCTTGGCGCCATCCGCACCCTGCTCGACGGCCTGGCGCCGGACGAGGCCGCGCAACTGCGCAGCCTGATCCTGGAGGGCGAACCGGCCGCCTGGCAGGCCGGCCGCCAGCGCCACCCGGACGATGCGCTGTCCGCCGGCTGGCGCGAAGGCGCATACCCGTACCAGAACCTGATGTCGCGGCGCAACTATGAAAAGCAGAAGTACCGCCTGCAGGTGGAACTGCTCAAGTTCCAGGCATGGGTGCGCGAGACCGGCGTGCGCGTGGTGATCCTGTTCGAGGGGCGCGACGCCGCTGGCAAGGGCGGCACCATCAAACGCTTCATGGAACACATGAACCCGCGCGGCGCCCGCGTGGTGGCACTGGAAAAGCCCACCGAAGCCGAACGCGGGCAGTGGTACTTCCAGCGCTACGTGCGGCACCTGCCGTCCGCGGGGGAGATCGTTCTGTTCGACCGCTCCTGGTACAACCGTGCCGGCGTGGAGCATGTGATGGGCTTCTGCTCGACGCGTGAATACCAGGACTTCCTGCAACAGGCGCCGGATTTCGAGCGGCACCTGGTGCGCAGCGGCATCCACCTGTTCAAGTTCTGGTTCTCGGTCAGCCAGAAGGAGCAGCGCCGGCGCTTCCGCGAGCGCGAGGTCCATCCGCTCAAGCAATGGAAGCTCAGCCCGGTCGACGTGGCCTCGCTCGACAAATGGGACGACTACACCCGCGCCAAGGAAGCGATGTTCGCGCATACCGATACCGCCGATGCGCCATGGACGGTGATCCGCTCGGATTGCAAGAAGCGCGCGCGGCTCAATGCGCTGCGCTACATCCTGTCGCGCTTTGCCTATGCCAACCGGGACACCACCGCCATCGGCCAACCGGATCCGCTGATCGTCGGGCGCGCGCTGGCCAACTGAGCGCCGCGCGGCGGCATGGGGCGGCCGCCACCTTCGTCGCGTTCACGCGCGCTTCGCCTACCACCATCTCAACCGCAACCGCATCCTATGTTCAAGCACATCCTGCTTCCCGTCGACGGCTCGGAGCTGTCGCACCGGGCCGTCTCGGCCGCCATCCAGTTCGCCCGCACCGCGGCGGCACGGCTCACGCCATACATGTGCGTGGAGAACTATCCGTACGTGCTGTCCAGCGACAGTTCGCATGAAAAGCGCGAGAGCTACCAGCAACGCGCGGAAGCCAACGCGCGCCGCGAACTCGCCAGGGTCGAGTCGGCGGCAGCGCTGGCCGGGGTGCCATGCACCGGCCACGTTTCCACGGCTTCGGCGCCGTACCAGGGCATCATCCATGCGGCCCGGGACCTGGGCTGCGATGTCATCTTCATGGCCTCGCATGGTCGCCGCGGACTCAGCGGGCTGCTGCTGGGCAGCGAAACGCAGAAAGTGCTGACCCATAGCGACATCCCGGTGCTGGTGTTCCGCTGAGCCGGGCGGGCGCAGCGGGCTTCGGCACATCGCCGGCCCTTCGGCTGCACTTCGGCGGCACTTCAGCGGCAGCACCGTGCTGTACCATATCGCCCATACTCGAGAACGCCCCTTCGTGCCGCGGCCCCAGGCCGCCGGAGCAGCGCCCGGCCCGCCCCCCGCGGGGGTGCTGTTCCGCGGCTCGCAAGGTGCGCTCGGCGCGGATCGGGCGGCACAACGCAGGCCCACCGCCAGACAGGCTAAATGGCAATGGGATTGCAGAAGAAAACCGACCCTGAACAGGCACAGGCAGACGCCGCAGGCAGCCGCCACACGCCCATGATGCAGCAGTATTTGCGCATCAAGGCTGACCACCCCGACACCCTGCTGTTTTACCGCATGGGTGACTTCTACGAACTCTTTCATGACGATGCCGAGAAGGCCGCGCGCCTGCTCGACATCACGCTGACCGCGCGCGGCGCCTCCAACGGCGTGCCGATCCGCATGGCCGGCATCCCCTTCCATTCGGCTGACCAGTACCTGGCGCGGCTGGTGAAGCTGGGCGAGTCGGTGGCGATCTGCGAGCAGATCGGCGACCCCGCCACCAGCAAGGGGCCGGTGGAACGCAAGGTGGTGCGCATCGTCACCCCCGGCACGCTGACCGACGCCGCGCTGCTGCCCGACAAGGCCGATACCTTCCTGATGGCCGTGCACCAGCAGACCACGCGCCGCGGCGTCAGCAAGACCGGCCTGGCGTGGCTGAACCTGGCCAGCGGCGAGCTGCGCCTGATGGAATGCGAAGCCGCGCTGCTGGGCCGCGAGCTGGAGCGCATCCGCCCGGCCGAACTGCTGTATGCAGATGGCATCGAACTCCCCGCGCTGTCGTGCGCGCGCACGCGGCTGCCGGAATGGCATTTCGACCAGGACGCCGGCACCCGCCGGCTGCGCGAGCAGCTTGGCGTGGCCAGCCTGGACCCGTTCGGCTGCGCCGGGCTGGGGGCGGCGCTGGGCGCTGCCGGCGCGCTGCTGAACTACGCCGCCACCACACAGGGCCAGTCGCTGCGCCATGTGCAGGGCGTGAAGGTCGAGCGCGAATCGGAGTACGTCGGACTGGATTCCGCCACGCGGCGCAACCTGGAACTGACCGAAACGCTGCGCGGCGGCGAGTCGCCGACGCTGTTCTCGTTGCTGGACACCTGCTGTACCGCCATGGGCAGCCGCGCGCTGCGCCACTGGCTGCACCATCCGCTGCGCGACCCGGCCCTGCCGCAGGCGCGCCAGCAGGCCATCGGCGTGCTGATCGACCAGGGCACCGACGCGCTGCGCGCGGCGCTGCGCCGGCTCGCCGACGTCGAACGCATCACCTCGCGGCTCGCGCTGCTCAACGCCCGCCCGCGTGACCTGTCTTCGCTGCGCGACACGCTGCGCGCGCTGCCGGACGTGCAGGCCTGCATCCGCGACGACCAGGGCAGCGTGCTGCTGAAGCAAACCGTCCAGGACCTGGCCGTGCCGCAGGACTGCCTGGACTTGCTGGTGCGCGCCGTGGCGGACGAACCGGCCACCGTGGTGCGCGACGGCGGCGTGATCGCGCGCGGCTTCGACGCCGAACTCGACGAACTGCGCGACATCTCGGAGAACTGCGGCCAGTTCCTGATCGACCTGGAAGCGCGCGAGCGCGCCCGCACCGGCATTGCCAACCTGCGCGTCGAATTCAACCGCGTGCACGGCTTCTATATCGAGGTCACCAACGGCCAGGCCGACAAGGTGCCCGACGACTACCGCCGTCGCCAGACCCTGAAGAACGCCGAGCGCTACATCACGCCCGAGCTGAAGGCGTTCGAGGACAAGGCGCTGTCGGCGCAGGACCGCGCGCTGGCGCGCGAGAAGCAGCTTTACGATGGCTTGCTGCAGGCGCTGCTGCCGCATATCGGCGAGTTGCAGTGCGTGGCCGGAGCGCTGGCGCGACTGGACGTGCTGGCGGCACTGGCCGAGCGCGCGCAGACGCTGGACTGGTCGGCGCCGGAGCGCGTTGCCGAGAACGTGGTCGATATCGTTCAGGGCCGGCACCCGGTGGTCGAAGGCCAGCTCGCGGCCGAGTCGGTCGCGTTCATCGCCAACGACTGCCAGCTCAACGAGGCGCGCAAGCTGTTGCTGATCACCGGCCCCAACATGGGCGGTAAATCGACCTTCATGCGCCAGACCGCGCTGATCGTGCTGCTGGCCTGCGTGGGCGCGTATGTGCCGGCGCGGCGGGCGGTGATCGGGCCGATCGACCGCATCTTCACCCGCATCGGCGCCGCCGATGACCTGGCGGGCGGGCGCTCGACCTTCATGGTCGAAATGACCGAGGCCGCCGGCATCCTGCACCACGCCACGCCGGCATCGCTGGTGCTGATGGACGAGATCGGGCGCGGCACCTCGACCTTCGACGGCCTGGCGCTGGCGTGGGCGATCGCGCGCCACCTGCTGTCGCACAACCGCAGCCATACCCTGTTCGCCACGCATTACTTTGAACTGACCCAGTTGCCGCAGGAGTTTCCGCAGGCGGCCAACGTGCACCTGTCGGCGGTCGAGCATGGCGACGGCATCGTGTTCCTGCATGCGGTGCAGGACGGCCCGGCCAGCCAGAGCTACGGCCTGCAGGTGGCGCAACTGGCCGGCGTGCCACAGCCGGTGATCCGCGCCGCGCGCAAGCACCTGGCCTGGCTGGAGCAGCAATCCGCCGACGCCACGCCCACGCCGCAGCTCGACCTGTTCACCGCGCCGCCGACGCCTGACGACGAGGCCTGGGACGATAGCGATGCCGGCACGGCCGCGGCCGCCGGCCCCGCCGCACTGGCGCCGGAGCAGGCTGCCGTGATCGATGCGCTGGCCGATCTGGATCCGGACACCCTGACGCCGCGCGCGGCGCTGGAGGCGCTGTACCGGCTCAAGGCGCTGGCGGGCGAGGCGGTCGATACGGCATGAACGCGCTGCGCCGTGCCCTGCCAACCCTGCTGCTGCCGTGGCTGTGCCTGACCGCCATGGCGGCTGCCGCGCCGCACGCGCTGGCGGCGCGGGCACCGGCCAAGCCCCAGGTGATACGTATCGCGCTGATCGCCGACCTGCCGCAATGGCCCGCGGCGGAGGCCAATATGACGACGCTGCTCGACCACTTCGCCGAGCGCAAGCTGAACCTGGTGATCCATGCCGGGGGCATCAAGGGCGATACGGAATCGTGCAGCGACGCCGTGCTCGGCAGCCGCCAGCAGTTGCTGAACCAGTCGCCGCTGCCGCTGATCTATGTGCCGGGCGAAACCGACTGGTCCGAGTGCCGGCTGCCGGTCAACGGCAGCTTCGACCCGGTCGAGCGGCTGAACCGGCTGCGCGAACTGTTCTTCCCGGAAGATGCCACGCTCGGACGGCAGGCGTGGCCGCTGGTGCGGCAATCGGACCAGGCGCTGTTCCGCAGCTTTCGCGAGAACATGCGCATGAGCATTGGCGACGTGCTGATCGTCGGCCTGAACGTGCCAGGCGATAACAACCACTATCGCGACGAAGGCGGCCGCAACAGCGAGTTCGAGGACCGGCGCGAAGCCAACCGGCAGTGGCTGGCACGGGCGTTCTCGGTGGCGCGCCAGCGCGACCTGAACGGCATCGTCGTGGTCGCCCACGCCGATCCGCATTTTGCCAACGGCTGGGAGAAGAAGGGACGGCCCACGCTGCTCGACGGTTTTATGCGCCATCACGCGCGCGATGGCTACCTGGAATTCAAGCGGCAGTTGCGCGACCTGAGCGCGCGCTTCAGCGGCCAGGTGCTGCTGGTGCATGCCACCGGAAGCGGGGCCGACAGCGGCTTCGGCATCGACAAGCCGTTGCGCGATGCAGCCGGCAAGGTGATGCAGAATTTCACGCGCGTGTCGCTGCCGGCCAGCACGATCACCCAATGGGCCGAGCTGGTGATCACGCCCGCCGCGGCGTCGCCGTTCGCGGTGGTACTGAAGGATGCCCCGGCACCGCAGTGATGCGCGCGCCAAAGCAAAGAAGCCGGCAACGGCCGGCTTCCTGAGGGTGGCACTGGGAGCGCTCAGTGCAGTGTGCGGGGCGTGTCGTCGTCCTCGTCTTCGTCCACCACTTCAACGCCCGAGGCGCCGTGGGCGTGACCATGCTCGACTTCCTCGGCGGTGGCTTCGCGCACTTCGGAAACCTTCAGCCAGAAGCGCAGCGCCATGCCGGCCAGCGGATGGTTGCCATCCAGCACGACCTTGTCCTCGGCCACGTCGGTCACGGTATAGATGACGGAGTCTTCTTCGTCGCCGTCCTCGGGCATGCCCTCGAACTGCATGCCGACTTCGAGCGGCTCGGGGAAGCGGTTGCGCGGCTCCACCTTCACCAGGTCGGCATCGTAGTCGCCGAACGCGTCTTCCGGCTCCAGCTGCAGTTGGGTCTCGAAGCCGGTGTCATGGCCGTCGAGCGCTTCCTCGATCTTGGGGAACGTGCCATCATAGCCGCCGTGCAAATAGACCATGGCTTCATCTGACTCCTCGATCAGATTGCCTTGCGCGTCCGACAGCTTGTACATCACGGACACCACCGTGTTCTTAGCGATTTTCAATTCTTGACTCCATGAACGATTCCGCATTATACGCGCAGGCCCTGCCCCCTGGCCCCGTCGATCCAGACACTCCGCTCGACCTGCTTGGTGGCATGACGCCTGCTGCATTCATGCGGGATATCTGGCATCGCAAGCCCTTGCTGATTCGACAGGCGGTGCCGGGAATTGTGCCGCCGGTGTCGCGCGATGCGCTTTTCGATCTCGCCGACCGCGACGATGTCGAATCGCGCCTGGTGACGCACTTCCGCAACCGCTGGAAGCTCGCGCATGGTCCATTTGCGCGCGAAAACCTGCCCGGCGTCAAGACCCGCCAGTGGACCCTGCTGGTGCAGGGCGTCAACCTGCACGATACCGCCGCGGCGGAACTGATGGGCCGCTTCCGTTTCGTCCCCGATGCCCGCCTTGACGATGTGATGATCAGTTACGCCACCGACGGCGGCGGTGTCGGCCCGCACTTCGATTCCTACGACGTGTTCCTGCTGCAAGTCTCGGGCCGGCGCCGCTGGCGCATTTCGTCACAGGCCGGCCTGGATCTGATCCCCGACATGCCGCTGAAGATTCTCGCCGACTTCAGCGCCGAGCAGGAATGGGTGCTGGAACCGGGCGACATGCTGTACCTGCCGCCGCAATATGCGCACGACGGTATTGCCGAGGGCGAATGCATGACCTGCTCGATCGGTTTCCGCGCGCCTGCCTATCGCGAATTGGCCGGCCACTTCCTGGCGTGGTTGTCGGAAACAGTGGAAGACAACCAAGATCTCGGCGGCCGTTATGCCGATGCCGGCGAGCGCGCCGTCACACGCCCCGCGCAATTGCCCGCCGGCATGGCCAAGGCGGTGGCGGAACGGCTCAAGGCACTGCAATGGAACAGCCAGATGGTGTCGGAATTCCTCGGCAGCCATCTGTCCGAACCCAAACCTGGCGTTGAATTTGCAGAGATTGCTGACCTGCCGTTGCGCCGTTATGCGACACTGGCGTCCCGGCATGGCGTGGTGCTGGCTCCGGCATCGATTGCGCTTTACGACCGGGCCAATTTCTTCCTGAATGGCGAAGCCTACGAGCCGCCGGCTGAATTGATGCCGTGGCTGAAGAAATTGGCCGATAATCGGCAGCTTAGTGCCCAGGAGGTTGAGACCTGTGCCGACCTGCCCGACCTGATGGAAACCTTCCACCACTGGACCCTGGAGGGATGGCTGCAATTGGGGCCACCGCTGTAATAATGCGTAACATTGCGAATCAGCAAATTTCGGCGCTACACAAGCCGGGAAAACGCGGATATAATCGTTGGCTGGCTAGTACTGTGGACCACTGCATATGTCGGCACCCGGGAGGGCCTAATTTTGCAGTTCAAGAGCGATAATTACCGGTAATTATTCATCGCCTGTTTTTCGTTATTACAAGTTAAAGGACGAACAATGAAGAAGTCTCTCCTGATCGCATCGCTGCTGGCCGCTGTTGCTCTCGCTGCTTGCGGCAAGAAGGAAGAAGCTGCCGCTCCGGCCGCTGACACGGCTGCTCCGGCTGCTACCGCTCCGGCTGCTGAAGCTTCGGCTCCGGCTGCAGAAGCCCCGGTTGCACCGGCTGCTGAAGCCTCGGCCCCGGCTGCTGAAGCCTCGGCCCCGGCTGCTGACGCTTCGGCTCCGGCCGCCAAGCAGTAATCGGTTTCTCACCGATAAAAAAACCGGCCTTCGGGCCGGTTTTTTTTTGGGCGCGCCACTCCACTGCGTGGTCCTGCCCAATTGCGCCAGCCCTTCAGGCGCGTACCGCCTGCCATGCCAGGCCTTCATCCTGGTCCGCCACCAGCACTTCGCTTGGGCTGGCGCCCAAGGCGGCCGCCAAGGCACCGGTGGCCAGTTCACGCGTATTGTTCTGCTTGCTCAAATGGGCCGCCACCACGCGGTTCAGCCCGGCATGGGCCACCTGCGCCAGGATGCTGGCCGCCACTTCATTGGCCAGGTGGCCAAAGTCGCCGCCGATGCGCCGCTTGAGCGAGGCCGGATAGACGGAATTGCGCAGCATCTCGCGGTCATGATTGCATTCCAGCACCAGTGCATCCACGCCCGCCAGGCGCGCGGTCACATAAGGCGTTTCCATGCCCGCATCGGTGAGCACGCCGAGTCGCGCGTGCCCGTCCGACAGCACGAACTGCACCGGCTCGCGCGCGTCGTGCGGCACCGTGTAGGGCAGCACCTGCAAGCCGCCAATGGCGAAGCCATGGTCGGCACAGCAAACCCGCACGTCGGCCTTATCGGCACCGCGCAGGTGCGAGGTAGCCAGCCAGGTGCCGTGGCTGGTATAGACCGCCAGGCGATGGCGCGCGGCAAACGCATAGGCCGAACCGACATGATCGCCGTGCTCATGCGTGACCAGCACCGCGTCGAGCTGGTCCGGCGAGACACCCAGGCGCTCCAGGCGCCGGGCCGTCTCGCGGATGCCGAAGCCGCAGTCCAGCAGCACGCGGGTAGTGGTGGTGTCTTCGCGGGATTCGATCAGCAGCGAGTTGCCCTCGCTGCCGCTGCCGAGGAAGGCGAAGCGCATCATGGCCGCGCCCTCCCCGCCAGGCACCGGCCAGGACGGCCGGCTGGCAAGCCAGCAATCATGCGCCGGCTCAGTGCAGTTGCTCGTCGAGCAGCGACAGGATGCGCTTGCCGACCTCGCCGTTCTCGGGCTGGCCGGCGTCGTTGAGCACCGTCACCAGCGTGCCGCTGCCCGTGCCCTTGAGCGAGACGCGGTACTTCTTGGCGGTCTTGGGATCGTCCGGCTTGGTGAACAGCTTGGAGAAGAAGCCGCGGTTGTCGACGGTGTTGCGTGGGTCGACATAGCGCACGAAATACAGCCCTTGCGCGCGATCGCGGTCTTCAACGGTAAAGTTCACGCGATCCAGCGACAGGCCCACCGAGCGCCAGGCGCGATCGAACGGCTCGGGCAACTGCAGCGCGGGGGCGCCGTTGACCTGCGCCAGGTACGACTTGTTCGGCGTAGCGGGGGCGGTGGCGGTGGCGTCGGCAGCGGTGCCGGCGGCTGCGGCAGCCCCGTCAGCGGCGGCGGCGTTGCCAGCCGGCGCCGGGTTCTTGGCCATGCGGTCGGCCTGCTCCTTCTGCACGCCCAGGCGCTGGGCCAGGCGCGACAGGAATTCGGCCTCCAGCTCGGGATCGGCCGGACGCGGGGTCCACACCGTGCTCGACTTGTCGATGCCGGTCAGCTGTTCCTGCGCACCGCGGTGGCTGATGAAGACTTCCAGCGTGCCGTTCTGCGCGCGCTCGACGCGGGTGCGGAACTTGTCGCGCTCCGAGGTCGAGTACAGGCCATCGAACACCTTGCCGATGGTATTGCGGATGATGTCCTGCGGGATCTTGGCGCGGTTCTCGGCCCAGTCGGTTTCCATGATGCCGGTTTCGGGCGAGTCCTGCACCAGCAGGAAACCGCTTTCCTGCCAGAAGCCGCGCAGCTGCTGCCACAGCTGGTCGCCGCGCATGCCGTTGCTGATCACCAGCCAGCGCTGGTTGCCGTCGCGCTCCATGCGGATGCCCTGCGCCGAGGGCAGCACGTTCTCGGTCGGCGATTGCTCGCGCACCTTGGTGGCCTGGCTGTAGGTCGACAGCGTCGAGGTGCCGTTCGCATCGGGCACCGAATAACGGCGGTCGCCTTCCAGCTTGGTCAGGTCGGGCGGCACGTCCAGCGTGGGCGTGCGCTTCGAGGCCGACGACTTGTAGTCGATCTTGTCGGGCTGCATGGCCTCGTTGATGCTGCTGCAGCCGGTCATCACACCGACGGCGAGTACGGGCACAACCAGGGCGGCGCGGCGGACTTGCGTCGTGCCGCGGCGGTTAAGCTTCAGTTTCATTGACACGCAATCCTAGTAGATAAGGCGGACAGCAGGACGCCGCGAAAAATCAGGCCAGCAGGCCGGCGGCGGCCAGTGCCTTGCGTACGTAGTCGTGGTTGCCCTCGGACAGCGGGGTCAGCGGCAGGCGGATACCGCCTGCCATCTTGCCCATCTGCTGGAGCGCCCACTTGACCGGGATCGGATTGGCTTCGATGAACATGGCCTGGTTCAGCCCGATCATTTCCATGTGCAGGCGGCGCGCGGTGACGACGTCGCCCTTCAGTGCCGCCGCGCACATTTCATGCATCTTGCGCGGCGCCACGTTCGCGGTCACCGAGATATTGCCGTGACCGCCCAGCAGGATCAGCGCCACCGCCGTGGGATCGTCGCCGCTGTAGATGGCGAAGCCTTCCGGCGCGCCCTTGATCAGCTGCGCGGCACGGTCGATGTTGCCAGTCGCTTCCTTGACGCCGACGATGCCCGGCACCTGCGCCAGGCGCAGGATGGTCTCGTTGTTCATGTCCGCGACCGTGCGGCCGGGGACGTTGTACAGCAGCACCGGCAGGTCCACCGCCTCGGCGATGGTGCGGAAATGCCGGTACATGCCTTCCTGGGTCGGCTTGTTGTAGTACGGCACGACCTGCAGCGAGGCATCGGCGCCCACCTTCTTGGCGAAGGCGGTGAGCTCAATGGCTTCCTTGGTGGAATTGCCGCCGGTCCCGGCGATGATCGGAATGCGCTTGCCGGCCTGTTCGACGGCAACGCGGATCAGTTCGCAGTGCTCCTCGACGGTCACCGTCGGCGACTCGCCGGTGGTGCCTACGATCACGATGGCGTCGGTGCCTTCGGCAACGTGCCAGTCGACCAGTGCGCGCAGGGCCGGGAAGTCCAGGCTGCCGTCCTCCTGCATCGGGGTCACGATGGCGACGATGCTGCCGGTAATCTGTGTCATAACGTTAGGGAATTCGGGATGCGAATAACGGGATTGTACCGGAACCGCCGGCCGCTTCGACCGCTGCCCGGACAGGGGTTGATACCAACTGTTTCAACGCGTGCGGCGCCGTTCGCGCCGACAGCGCGGCGCACCGCTCAGGGATCGAGCCGGTAGCGTGGCGGCGCAGCCGCCCCGGCAGCCGCCGCCGCCTCCCGCACCGCACATAGCCGCTGCACGAAGGCTGTTTTCGGCACTTCCACCACGCCGTCTTCATATGCAACCACCCGCAGCCCCTGTTCGCGCGCCACCTCGAGCAACTCGCCCGGGCGCAGCAGGAAATCCGGCCGCGACGGCTTGCCGACGGTCTCGTTGCCGGCGGCGAAGGTTTCATAGATCCAGCAACCGCCCGGCGCCAGCGCGGCCGCCAGGTGCGGCCATAGCGGCCGGTGCAGGTAGTTGGTGACGACGATGGCGTCGAACGGCGCCTCGGCGGCCAGCGGCCAGGCGCCCTGTTCCAGGTCGGCCACGCGCCCGGCCACGCCGGCGGGCAGGCCGGCAACCGCGTCGGCATCCCGGTCGACCGCCAGCACCTGGTGGCCGCGCGCGGCCAGCCAGGCGGCATGGCGGCCGCCGCCGCAGGCCAGGTCCAGCACCCGGGCGCCCGGGCGCAGCAGGTGGGCCCAGCGCGTGACCCACGCGGAGGGGGCGGCAATGCCGGCGTGCGACAGCGTCATGGCAGCCCCGTCAATTGAGCAACAGCACGATCGGGCGCAGCAGCAGCTCGATCAGGGACATCAGCACATTGACCACCGGCGTCATCCAGATCGTGGTGATCACCCCCGCGGCGACCAGCGCCAGCACCACGAAAATGCCGTAGGGCTCGACGCGGGATACCGCGCGCGCAATGCCCTGCGGCAGCAGCGCGGTCAGCACGCGGCCGCCATCGAGCGGCGGCACCGGGAACAGGTTGAAGGCGGCCACCACCAGGTTGACGCGCACGCCGGCCAGCGCCATCTCGCCGAAAAACGGCTCGCGCACGCCGCCCCAGGTCAGGCCGATCGCCAGCAGCACCCAGACGAAGGCCTGCACCACATTGCTGGCGGGGCCGGCCAGCGCCACCCACATGCCGTGCCAGCGCGGGTTGCGCAGGCGCTCGAACACCACCGGCACCGGCTTGGCGTAGCCGAACACGAACTGGCCGCTGGTCATGATGTACAGCAGCAGCGGCACGGCGATGGTGCCGATCGGGTCGATATGGCGGATCGGGTTCAGGCTGACGCGCCCGAGTGCATAGGCGGTGTTGTCGCCGAACACCTTGGCCACGTAGCCGTGCGAGGCCTCGTGCAGCGTGATGGCGAACAGCACCGGCAGGGCATAGACCGCGAAGGTCTGGATAAGGGAGGAATCCATGAGCGCTATTGTAGCGGCCCGCCGGCGCCCGGGCGCACGCTGATGCACCCGACTGAAAGCGCGGCGGCGCTGCGTGTCAGAGGCCGAAGCGAGCGATGTCGCCGCGGCCCGCGCGGACCAGTTCGGGCTCGCCGCCAGTCAGGTCCATTACCGTGGTCGGCTGCGCCGGCGCCGGGCCGCCGTCCACCACCAGGTCGACCTGCTTTTCCAGCCGCGCGCGGATTTGCGCCGGGTCGTTGAGCGGTTCCTCGTCGCCCGGCAGCTGCAGCGTCGCCGAGATCAGCGGCTCGCCGGTCTCGCCCAGCAACGCCAGCGGGATGGCATGCTCGGGCACGCGCACGCCGATGGTCTTGCGCGCCGGATGCGACAGCCGCCGCGGCACTTCCTTGGTCGCTTCCAGGATGAACACGTACGGGCCCGGCGTGGCGCCCTTGAGCCAGCGGTACTGCCGGTTGTCGACGCGGGCAAAGTTGCCGAGTTCGGACAGGTCGCGGCACATCAGCGTCAGGTGGTGGCGGTCGTCGATGCCGCGCAGCCGGCGCAGGCGCTCGACCGCGGCCTTGTCGTCGAGCCGGCACGCCAGCGCATAGCTGGAGTCGGTCGGCAGCGCGATCAGCCCGCCTTTCTGCAGGATCTGGGCCGCCTGCTTGACCAGGCGCGACTGCGGGTTGAGCGGATGGATCTCAAAGTACTGGGACATGGGCCAGGGAGCGGAGTCGGATGGAACGGAGCGGCATCCGGGGTCTGGCCCCGGCCAGGCGGGGCGCGCCTACCAGTCGTGCCAGACCGGTGTGACCGTGGGCGGCAGCGGCGGCAGCTTGCCGAGCTCAACCCGGCCCTCGCCGGGGCCGTGGAAGTCAGTGCCGCGCGAAGCCATCAGCCCGTAGTGCCGCGCCACCTCGGCGTAGCGGCGGTACTGGTCGGGCGTATGGCTGCCGGTCACCACCTCGACCGCGCCGCCGCCCAGCGCCGTGAATTCATCGAACAGCGCGTCGTGCTGGGTGTCGGTGTAGTGGTAGCGGCCCGGGTGCGCCATCACCGCGATGCCGCCGGCCGCGCGGATCCAGCGCACCGCTTCGCCCAGGCTGGCCCAGCGGTGCCCGACATAGCCGGGGCGGCCCTCCGACAGGTATTCGCTGAAGACATCGCCGATGGTGGCGCAATAGCCCTGGTCGACCAGCCAGCGCGCGAAATGCGTGCGCGAGATCAGGTCCGGATTGCCCACGTACTGCAGGGCGCCTTCATAAGCCCCGGCGATGCCCACCTTGGCCAGCGCGTCCGCGATGTCGCGCGCGCGCCGCGCCCGGCCCGAGCGGGTCTCGGTCAGGCCATCGATCAGTTCCGGACAGAACGGGTCGATCTGCAGGCCGACGATATGCACGGTCTGCCCCGCCCATGTCACCGAGATCTCGACGCCCGGCACATAGCGCATGCCGAATTCTTCGGCGGCGGCGCGTGCCTCGGCCTGCCCGCCGAGCTCGTCGTGGTCGGTCAGCGCCCAGAACGCAACCCCCGCGTCGCGGGCGATCTGCGCCACGGCGCGCGGCGCGAGCGTGCCGTCGGAAACGGTGGAATGGCAATGCAGGTCGGCATTGATGGCGTGGGCGTTTTGCATGGGGGCATTCTACTCCCGTCGCCCCTGGCCTGCGTGGCGCCGGCGCAGCCGGCTGCCCGCGCAAAGCCATGCCGGCAACGCTGGCGTCGGCGGAAAGCCGGTGGGTGCGGGGTATAGTCGGGCTTTGCATCGTTGATTCGCGGGCACATGGCGTGCCTGCCATGCCCCATGCCCACCGCTACCCCTGCTGCCGCCCCCGTCACCGCCACCGACGTCCTGATCGTGGGTGCCGGCCCGGTCGGCCTGTTCGCTGCCTTCCAGGCCGGCGTGCTAGGCCTGAAATGTGAGCTGATCGATGTGCTCGACCGCGCCGGCGGCCAGTGCACCGAGCTCTATCCCGAGAAGCCGATCTACGACATTCCCGCCGTGCCGGGATGCCTGGCGCAGGAGCTGGTGGACCGGCTGCTGGAGCAATGCGCCCCCTTCGACTTTCCGATGCACTTTGGCCAGCGTGCCGAAAGCGTAGCGGAAATCCCGGCGCCGGAAGGCCATGCGGGCCACGAACGCCTGCTGGTGACGACCGACGGCGGCAAGCGCTTCGAGGTCGCCGCGGTGCTGGTCTGCGCCGGCGCGGGCGCGTTCGCGCCGCAGCGCGTATCGCTGCCGCAGGCCCCGGCGCTGGAAGGCCGCCACGTACACTACGCGGTGCGTGACGTGTCGCATTTCGCGGGCAAGCGCGTGATCGTCGCCGGCGGCGGCGACTCGGCACTGGACTGGGCGCTGGCGCTGCGCAAGGTCGCCGCGCGCGTCACGCTGCTGCATCGTCGCGAAGGCTTCCGTGCCGCGGACGGCAGCGTGGCGGAGATGCGTCGCGCGGTGGCCGCGGGCGAAATGGACTTCGTGGTGGGCATGCTGGGCGCACTCCATACCGATGGCGAGGACGGCGCGCTCAGCGAAGTCGAAGTGCGTACCCGCGACGGCAGCACCGTGCTGCCGGCCGAGGACCTGGTAGCCCTGTACGGCCTGGTGTCAGAGCCCGGCCCGATTGCGCAATGGGACCTGGACCTGCGCGCCGGCCGCATCCTGGTCGACACCACCACCTACGAAAGCTCGCGCCGCGGCATCTTTGCCGCGGGCGATATCGCGTTCTACCCCAACAAGCAGAAGCTGATCCTGTCAGGCTTCCACGAGGCCGCGCTGGCGCTACGCAAGGCCTACCACTACGCCTTCCCGGAAAAGGCGCTGGTGCACGTGCACACCAGCAACAACGCCGCGCTGAAGGAAAAGCTCACGCACGCCTGAGCGTCGGCGCGCGCCGGTCTCACATCGGGCCGCAGAACGATTCCACCAGCTCCGCCACGGCGGCGGGCTGGTCGTGGTGCAGCATGTGGCCGGCATCGTCCACCACCGCCTCGCGGAAGTCGCGGAACGCACCAAAGCGCTGCTTGAATTCGTCGATGGCCTGCTTGTGGGCGATATGGCGCAGCGTCTCCGAGTCGCGCGCTTCCACATGCAATACCGGGGCGGTGACCTGCTCCCAGATTGCCATCACTTCATCGAGCCGGTACAGCATCGGGTTGACCAGCTTGTGCGCGGGGTCGCCCAGGATTTCCCAGCGGCCCTGGGCGTTGCGGCGCGACCAGTGTTCGGCCAGGAATGCGGCGCGGTCGTCGGGCAAGCGCGGGTTGGTCTTCTGCAGCCGCGCGGCAACGCCGTCGAGGCTGTCATAGGTCTTCAGTTCGGCGCCCGCGCGCAGCTCGTCGAGCCAGCGCGCATAGCGCCTTGGCGCATGCTCCGGCCGTGTCGCGGTCATGCCGAAGCCCTCCAGGTCCACCACGCGGCGCACGCGCTGCGGGCGGATGCCGGCATACAGGCAGATCACGTTGGCGCCCATGCTGTGGCCTACCAGGTCGACCTCGCCCTCAGGCTGGTAGTGGTCGAGCAAGGCCTCCAGGTCGGCGACATAGTCGGCAAACCAGTACGACTGCGTGCCCGGGTAGCGCGTGGGCCAATCAGTCTCGCCAAAGCCGCGCCAGTCGGGTGCAATCACGTGCCAGTCGCCGCGCAGGTGGTCGACCAGGAACTGGAACGATGCCGCCACGTCCATCCACCCATGCAGCATGAACAGCTTGCGCGCGCCGGGCGTGCCCCAATGGCGCACGTGGTAGCGCAGCCCGCGCACCGTGATAAATTCAGACCGCGAGGTTTCCTTGATTGTCATTGTCTCCACCCTTGCGCCGGGTCTTCCCCGCCGCGGGGGCTGGCGAGGGAAGCCACGACAAAATAGAACGATCGTTCGCTTGCGGGCATTATAGCGGCCAGCGTCGCTGGCGGCTGGCAGCATGCACCAGGCGGACCTACCGGAGACCTTGATGGCCGCAGCTGCCTTGCCGGCAAGCCGGCGCGACGACTACCGCGCCCTGCACGAATCGTTCCGCTGGGACATCCCGCCGCAATTCAACATTGCCGAAGCCTGCTGCGGCCGCTGGGCCCGCGACCCGGCCACCATGGACCGCATCGCGGTCTATGCCGAGCACGAGGACGGCCGCCGCAACGCGCATACCTTTGCCTATATCCAGGCCGAGGCCAACCGGCTGTCGGCGGCGCTGCGCGCGCTGGGCGTGGCGCGCGGCGACCGTGTCGCGATCGTGATGCCGCAGCGGATCGAGACCGTGATCGCGCATATGGCGATCTACCAGCTGGGCGCGATCGCGATGCCGCTGTCGATGCTGTTCGGGCCGGAGGCGCTGGCCTACCGCATCGCGCACAGCGAAGCCGGCGTGGCCATCGCCGACGAGACGTCGATCGACAACCTGCTGGCCGCGCGGCCGGAATGCCCGACGCTGGCCACCGTGATCGCCGCCGGCGATGCCCATGGCCGCGGCGACCACGACTGGGACGTGCTGCTCGCCGCGCAGCTGCCAACTTTTGTCGCCGAGCAGACTAAGGCCGACGAGGCCGCGGTGCTGATCTACACCAGCGGCACCACCGGCCCGCCCAAGGGCGCGCTGATCCCGCACCGCGCGCTGATCGGCAACCTCACCGGCTTCGTCTGCTCGCAGAACTGGTATCCGCAGGATAACGACGTGTTCTGGAGCCCGGCCGACTGGGCCTGGACCGGCGGCCTCTGGGACGCGCTGATGCCGGCGCTGTATTTCGGCAAGCCGATCGTCGGCTACCAGGGCCGCTTCTCCGCCGAGCGCGCCTTCGAACTGCTGCAGCGCTATGCCGTCACCAACACCTTCCTGTTCCCGACCGCGCTAAAGCAGATGATGAAGGCCTGCCCCGAGCCGCGCCGGCGCTACGACATCCGCCTGCGCGCGCTGATGAGCGCCGGCGAGGCCGTGGGCGAGACCGTGTTTGGCTGGTGCCGCGATGCGCTGGGCGTGCTCGTCAACGAGATGTTCGGCCAGACCGAGATCAACTACATCGTCGGCAACTGCACCGCGCAGAACGACGACGCGCGCCTGGGCTGGCCAGCGCGGCCGGGCTCGATGGGACGTCCCTACCCCGGCCACCGCGTGCAGGTGATCGACGATGAAGGCCGCCCCTGCCCGCCCGGCGAGGACGGCGAAGTGGCGGTGTGCGCCACCGACAGCGCCGGGCATCCGGACCCGGTGTTCTTCCTCGGCTACTGGAAGAACGAAGCCGCTACCGCGGCCAAGTACACCGAGCGCGACGGGCTGCGCTGGTGCCGCACCGGCGACCTGGCGCGCGTCGATGCCGACGGCTACCTGTGGTACCAGGGGCGTGCCGACGATGTGTTCAAGTCGTCGGGCTACCGCATCGGGCCGAGCGAGATCGAAAACTGCCTGCTCAAGCATCCCGCGGTGTCCAACTGTGCCGTGGTGCCGTCGCCCGACCCGGAGCGGGGCGCGGTGGTCAAGGCCTTCGTGGTGCTGACGCCGGCGGTGGCGCGCTCCTTCGACGGCGACGCGGCGCTGGTCGCGGAACTGCAGGCCCATGTGCGCGGCCAGCTGGCGCCGTACGAATACCCGAAGGCGATCGAATTCATCGACCAGTTGCCGATGACGACCACGGGCAAGATCCAGCGGCGGGTATTGCGGCTGCTGGAGGAGGAACGCGCCGCCGGGCGCGCCTAGCCCGGGCCCTCGGCCGGAAAGACGCGCGCGCTCAGGAAATCGACCAGCGCCCGCACTTTGGGCGAGGGATGCCGGCTCGCCGGCCACAGCACATGGAAGGCCTTGGCCGGTCCCACATGATCGGGCAGGAGCTGGCACAGGCTGCCAGCGGCCAGCTGCTCGCGGATGGCGAAGTCCGGCAGGCAGGCAATGCCCAGCCCACGCAGCGCAAAGCACAGGCGCGTCTCGATGTTGTTGCAGATCATCGAGATCGGCAACGCGGGCTCGGGCTCACCGGGCGCGCGCCGCAGCGGCCATGCCTCGAGCTTGCCGGTATGGGGAAAGCGGTAATGCAGGCAAGCATGGCCCGCCAGGTCGGCCGGCACCTTGGGCGTGCCACGCTGCGCCAGATAGGCGGGCGAGGCCACCAGCATCGCCTGGAACGCGCCGAGCCGGCGCGCCGAGAGGCGCGAATCGGCGGGCTCGCCGGTGCGGACGACGGCATCGAAACCCTCCTCGATGACATCGACCAGCTGGTCCGTGAAGTCCAGGTCGAGCTCGATGTCCGGATACGCGCGCATGAAATCGGCCAGCACGGGCAACACCAGCGAGCTGACCAGCGGCAGGCTGACCCGCAGCCGGCCGCGCGGCGCCGCGGTGGCTTCGGCCAGCTCCAGCTCCGCCGCTTCGATCTCGGCCAGCACCCGGCGGCTGCGCGCCAGGAACAACGCGCCTTCGGCCGTCAGCGTGACGCTGCGCGTGCTGCGGTGGAACAGCCGCACGCCGAGCCTCTGTTCCAGCCGCGCCACGCTCTTGCCGATGGCCGAGGCCGACACCCCCAGCATGCGTCCGGCCGCGACAAAACTGCGGGTTTCGGCGACCTGCACAAACACCGCGAAGCCACTGAGGCTATCCATGATGCTCCCGATTGCGGACATAAAGTTCCGGAGAAAAAGGAACTGTAGCCCACTTTTTCTTTAATCGCGGGATCCTTATCGTGGGCAGGTCACTCATCGAACAAGGAACCTGCCGTGTCTCTTCCCGCGGTCGCCCCGTGCCGGGGTCTTTCCCCTGCTTCCGCAACGTCCCTCAATGCGCGCATCGAAGCCGTGGTCCACCAGGCGCTGGCGCAGCAGCGGCTGGTCGGCGTGGTGGTACTGGCCAGCCGCGACGGCGAACTGGTGCACCAGCAGGCCGCAGGCCAGGCCGATCGGGAAAGCGGGCAGCCGATGACAGTCGACGCCATCTTCCGCCTGGCTTCCGTCAGCAAGCCAATCGTTTCGGTGGCCGCGCTGGTGCTGGTGGCACATGGCCGCCTCGACCTGGACCAGGACATCGAGCGCTGGCTGCCCGAGTTCCGCCCGCGCCTGGCCGATGGCCGGCCGGCACGGATCACGGCGCGGCAACTGCTCAGCCATACCGCCGGCTTCGGCTATCGCTTCTTCGAGGCTGGCGCGGACGGGCCCTATGCCCGCGCCGGCGTCTCCGACGGCATGGACGACGCCCCCATCAGCCTGGCCGAGAACCTGCGGCGCATCGCCAGCGTACCGTTGCTGTACGAACCGGGCACGGCATGGGGCTACTCGCTTGCCACCGACGTGCTGGGCGCGCTGATCGAGCGCATCCATGGCACCTCGCTGGACCTCGCCGTGCGCCAACTGGTCACCGGCCCGCTCGGCATGGCCGACACCGGCTTCACGGCGCGCGCTGCGCACCGCGTGCCGACCCCATACGTGAATGGCGGCCCCCGCCCGCGCCGCTTGCGCGAAGGCGAAACCGTACCCGTGATCGAAGGCACCGCCGGCATTCGCTACAGCCTTGCCCGCATCTTCAACGACCAGGCCTTCCCTTCCGGCGGAGCCGGCATGGCGGGCACGGCGCCAGACTTCCTGCGCCTGCTGGAGACCCTGCGCCAGGGCGGCGGCGCGTTGCTGCCCGCAGCGCTGGTTGCCGACATGGGACGCGACCAGACCGGCGGCCTGGACCTGCCCGATGCGCCCGGCACCGGTTTCGGGCTGGGCTTCTCGGTGCTGCGCGACCCGCGCCGGGCGGGTTCGCCGGAATCCGCCGGGACCTGGCGCTGGGGCGGCGCGTACGGCCACGCCTGGTTCGTGGACCGCAGCCAGGGACTGAGCGTGGTCGCGTTCACCAACACCTTGTATGAGGGCATGTCCGGCCGCTTTGTCACCGACCTGCGCGACGCGGTCTATGGGGTGGCCCCGGCGGCCGCGCAGCCATGCAAACGCAGCGCATAGTCCCGCTCCACCCTGCCCGCTACCCGTTCTTCCTGCTCAAGGCACCAACATGACCACAGCCACCAACTCGCTTGCAGACGATGCACACCACGGCGCGCAGCCTGCGCGGCTACCGCTTCCGGCACTGCTTGCGCTTGCTGTCGCCGGCTTCATCACCGTCGTGACCGAGGCCTTGCCGGCGGGGCTGCTGCCGCAGATCGGCGCCGGCCTTGCGATCTCCGAGCCGCTTGCCGGCCAGCTGGTCACGATCTACGCGTTCGGCTCGCTGGTGGCGGCGATGCCGCTGACGGCGGCCACGCAGGGCCTGCGGCGCCGCCCGCTGCTGGTGCTTGCCATCGCCGGCTTCGCCGTCGCCAACGCGGTCACGGCCTGGTCAGGAAACTATGCCATGACGATGGCGGCGCGTTTTCTCGCAGGCGTTTCGGCAGGGCTGCTGTGGGCGCTGCTGGCCGGCTATGCCGCGCGCATGGTGCCGGATCACCTCAAGGGCCGTGCCATCGCCGTCGCGATGGTGGGCATCCCGCTCGCCCTGTCGCTGGGCGTGCCGTCCGGGACCTTCGTCGGTGCCATCATGGGCTGGCGTGCGGGGTTCGGCATCATCAGCGTGATCGCGCTCGGCCTGATTGCATGGGTGCTGGCGAGCGTGCCGGATTTTGCCGGCCAGCCCGCCGGCCAGCGGCTGCCGCTCGCGCGCGTGTTCACGCTGCCGGGCGTGCGCCCGGTGCTGTTCGTGACGCTCGCTTTCGTGCTGGCGCACAACATCCTCTACACCTATATGGCGCCGTTCCTGCGCGCGGCCAACGCCGGGGCACGGCTGGACCTGGTGCTGCTCGTGTTCGGCGCGGCCTCGCTCGCCGGCATCTGGGTCACCGGCGTGCTGATCGACAGGTGGCTGCGGGCGCTGACGCTGGCCAGCACACTGCTGTTCGGGCTCTCGGTGCTGGCGCTTGCGGCCGGTGGCGCGCACCCCGCGGTGGCCTATGGCGCGGCCGCGATCTGGGGCCTCGGCTTCGGCGGCGTTTCCACGCTGTTCCAGACGGCGCTGGCAAAGACCGCCGGCAAGTCCGCCGACGTGGCGCAGTCGATGCTGGTCACGGCGTGGAACATCGCCATCGCCGGCGGCGGCGTCATTGGCGGGCTGCTGCTCGGCGGGCCGGGCATCGCAGCATTCGCGCCGGTGCTGGTGGCGCTGCTCGCGGCAACCTGGCTGGCGGTGTGGTCGGCGCGTCGGCACGGTTTCCCGCAGCGCCGCTGAAGCCCGCCTAGCCGGCCGATGCCTCCAGCCATGCCAGTTCGTCCTCGTCGAAACCCGCCGCGCGCCGCGCATCGAGGTTGAAGGGGCCGCGCAGCTTAGGCGCGCGGTACTGCTCGGCCAGTTTGGCGTAGGTGGCCACGGGCTCCAGCCCGCGCTGCGCGCACAGCCAGCGGTACCAGTGGTTGCCGATGGCGACGTGGCCGACCTCGTCGCGCAGGATGATGTCGATGATGGCCGCGGCGGCGTGGTCACCGGCGCCGGCCAGCCGGGCACGCACCGGCGGCGAGGCATCGAGCCCGCGCGCCTCGAGCGTGCGCGGCACCAGCGCCATGCGCGCGAGCACGTCGCCGGCGGTCTTGTCGGTCATCTCCCACAGGCTGTTGTGGGCGGGGAAGTCGCCGTAGGCGGCACCGAGCGTGCCGAGGTGGTCGGCCAGCAGCGTGAAGTGGTATGCCTCTTCATCGGCCACGCGCAGCCAGTCGCGGTAATACGCCGGCGGCATGCCGGCGAAGCGCCACGCCGCGTCCAGCGCCAGGTTGATGGCATTGAACTCGATATGGCACAGCGCGTGGATCATCGCCGCGCGCCCGGCAACGGTCTGCAGCGAGCGGCGCCGCTCGACGTGCTGCGGCGCCACCAGCGGCGGCCGCTCCGGGCGGCCCGGGATGGCGTGGGCGGCCTCGGCCGGGATCGCCTCGCCGGCTGCCAGGTCCGCGTCCGGCAAGGTCGTCACGTGGCGGTAAAGTGCCCGCGCCGCCACGGCCTTCGCGCGGGGATCCGTCATGCACAGCACCGCCAGCGCCTGGTGGCGTGGCGAAAGTGACGGCTCAGGCAAAGTGGCGGCGGGTGTTTTTTCTGGCATGGGCGTAAAATCCGGGTCTGCCGCCATTGTAGGGCCTGGCCGGTGCCCGACTGCCGCGCAGCCCGGCAGCGCCGCCCGCCTTCCCACCGCACCCTTTAAAGTCCGGCGGCAACCCCCACTTCAACAAAAGCCATTCGTGCAGGAGACCTCATGGCGCTTTACCAGCTCGGCGACGTCAAGCCCAATATCGACAGCGATGCCTATGTGGCCCCCGAAGCCACCATCATCGGCAACGTGACCCTCAAGTCCCGCGCCAGCGCCTGGCCCGGTGTCGTGATCCGGGGCGACAACGAGCCGATCATGGTCGGCGCCGATACGAATATCCAGGAGGGCTCGGTGCTGCATACCGACCCGGGCTGCCCGCTGACCCTGGGCGACAAGGTTTCGGTCGGCCACCAGGCCATGCTGCACGGATGCACCGTGGGCGAAGGCTCGCTGATCGGGATCCAGGCCGTGGTGCTGAACCGCGCCGTGATCGGCAAGGAATGCCTGGTCGGCGCCGGCGCCGTGGTGACCGAGGGCAAGGTCTTTCCGGACCGCTCGCTGATCCTGGGTGCGCCGGCCAAGGTGGTGCGCCAGCTGACCGATGCCGACGTCGCCAACCTGTACCGCAACGCCGAGACCTACGCCACGCGGCAGGCCCTGTACAAGCAACAGCTCAAGCGGATCGGCTGACGGCCGCCGCGGCATTTACCGAAACCTCGACCGATTATTGTGACCGATACCACCACCCCCGACACCCTGCAGAAATTCCTGTTCGACGCGGCCCCCGTGCGCGGCGAGCTGGTACGCATGGAAGCCACCTGGCAAGAAGTGCTCGGCCGGCACAGCTACCCCGCGCCGGTGCGCCGGCTGCTGGGCGAACTGATGGCCGCCGCGGCGCTGCTGTCGGCCAACCTGAAGTTCAACGGGGCGCTGGTGATGCAGCTGCACGGCGACGGCCCGGTGCGCATGCTGGTGGTGGAATGCCTGTCCGACCTGTCGATGCGCGCCACCGCCAAGCTGGCCGACGGCGCGCACCTTGCCGACGACGCCACGCTGGCGCAGATGGTCAACGCCCACGGCCACGGCCGCTTTGCTATCACGCTGGACCCGAAGGACAAGCTGCCGGGCCAGCAGCCGTACCAGGGCATCGTGCCGCTGGCCGACGCGCACGGCCCGCTGGGTTCGATCAGCGCCGTGCTCGAGCACTACATGCAGGCCTCCGAGCAGCTCGACACGCGCCTGTGGCTGGCTGCCGACGACCATGTCGCCGCCGGCATGCTGCTGCAGAAGCTGCCGGCCTATGGCGGCACCGCCGAAGTCGGCGAGACCGGCGCGCCGCTGGCCAGCCATGCCAGGGCGCAGGACCTCGATACCTGGGACCGTGCGGTACAGCTCGGCACCACGCTGAAGGCTGATGAACTGCTGGCCGAGACGCCGGACACCCTGCTGCGCCGCCTGTTCTGGGAAGACCTGCAGGACGCCGGCCTGCGCGTGTTCGAGCCGCTGACGCCGCATTTCCACTGCACCTGCTCGCGCCCCAAGGTGGCCGGCATGCTGCAGTCACTGGGCCGGGAAGAGATCGAAGGCATCATCGCCGAGCGCGGCCATGTCGAGATCCACTGCGACTTCTGCGGCCTGCGCTATGAGTTCGACCCGGTCGACTGCGCGCAGCTGTTCTCGGCCACGCCGGTCGCCACCGGCGCCGGCGCCGGCGCCCGCCAGCACCACTGAGCGGCATTCGGCAGCGCCTGCGTGCGCTGCCACACCGGGGTGGGCGGTCCGGGGCATCCGGCGCGCGGCGGGCTGGAAACATCGGTCTTGCCGCCGGGTCCAACGGCTGTACGATGGCAGCATCCAGCTGCCGAGCCGCGAGCCTGAGAATCGCCATGTCCGCCCGAGCCAACCCTCCCCAGCCTGAGTCCGCATCCCGCGCCGGTGTTCCGCTACGTGGCGCCGCAGCCTGCGCCGCGTTCGCTGCGTTGCTGCTGGCAGCCGGTTGCGCGCAGATCCCGCGCGACGTCAATGGCTCGCCGCCCACCGCGCGGCTGGCGCCCGATGCGGTGCCGCCGGCGCCGCTGACCGCCGAAGACAGGCAGAAGCTTGACGCGCTGAACCAGCAGGTGTTGCGCGACCAGGCCGCGGCGATCGCGCTGGACCAGCAGGCCGCGGCCGCGCGCGCGGCCTATGGCTATCCCAACACCAGCTGGAATCTGTATTACGGGGGATGGGGTGGCGGCCACTGGGGCGGCGGCGTCAGCGTCGGCATGCCCGGCTGGGGCTGGGGCGGCTATCCGTACGGCTGGTGGTGAACGGCCTCCGGCTGGCTTGAGGCAAGCCAGCGGAACGCGGCGGACCGATTCTTAGTGGCCGCCCCGGCCGGCGACTGAATTCGCCGGCGGCGGCAATGGCGGCGTGGCGCTGACCTTGGGCGCCGGCGCGACGAACTGCACGAAGACCTCGCCTTCCCGCACCATGCCCAGCTCATAGCGGGCGCGTTCCTCGATCGCGCCGGTGCCGTCCTGCAAATCGGCGACTTCCCCTTCGAGCTTGGCATTGCGCAGCTTGAGCGTCTGGTTGCGCGTGCCCTGCTCGGTCAGTTGCCGGTTCAGGTCCCACACGCGCAGCCAGCCGCCCTTGCCCAGCCAGAGTGGGTACTGGACGGCAAGCAGCAGCACGAACAACAGCAGCGAAATCAGGCGCATGAAAGGTGGCGGACAGGAATTTCCGCACAATGATCTGCGAACTCAGCCTGGAAGGCAATTGCCAGGCAGATTTCGATACAAAAACGGCGGCGGCCAGGAAGTCCCGGCCGCCGCCATTCCATCCGATGCGTCGCTTCCGCTAGCGCGGGACCGACGCGGCAAGGGGTCAGCGCAGGTTGTAGAACGCGCCCTTGCCCGGGTAGCTGGCGATATCGCCGAGGTCTTCCTCGATGCGCAGCAGCTGGTTGTACTTGGCCATGCGGTCCGAGCGCGACAGCGAGCCGGTCTTGATCTGGCCGGCGTTGGTGCCCACCGCGATGTCGGCAATGGTGCTGTCTTCGGTTTCGCCCGAGCGGTGCGAGATCACGGCGGTGTAGCCGGCGCGCTTGGCCATCTCGATCGCGGCGAAGGTCTCGGTCAGGGTGCCGATCTGGTTGATCTTGATCAGGATCGAGTTGCCGATGCCCTTCTCGATGCCTTCCTTCAGGATCTTGGTGTTGGTGACGAACAGGTCGTCGCCCACCAGCTGCACGCGCTTGCCCAGCTTGTCGGTCAGCGTCTTCCAGCCGTCCCAGTCGCCTTCGGCCATGCCGTCCTCGATCGACACGATCGGGAACTTGTCGCACAGGTTGGCCAGGTAGTCGGCGAACTGCGTCGAGCTCAGCTTCAGGCCTTCGCCTTCCAGCTGGTACACGCCTTCGGCCTCGTGGTAGAACTCGCTGGCGGCGCAGTCCAGCGCCAGCAGCACGTCCTCGCCAGCCCGGTAGCCGGCCTTCTCGATGGCCTGGACGATGGTGTTCAGGCACTCTTCATTGGAAGAGAAGTTCGGCGCGAAGCCGCCTTCGTCGCCCACCGCGGTGGACATGCCCTTGTCGGCCAGGATCTTCTTCAGCGCGTGGAAGATCTCGGCGCCGCAGCGCAGGGCTTCGCGGAAGCTGGTCTGCGACACCGGCATGACCATGAATTCCTGGATGTCCAGGCTGTTGTTGGCGTGCGCGCCGCCGTTGACGATATTCATCATCGGCACCGGCAGCTGCATCGCCCCCGAACCGCCGAAGTAGCGGTACAGCGGCAGGCCGGCTTCTTCGGCGGCGGCCTTGGCCACGGCCATCGACACCGCCAGCATGGCATTGGCGCCCAGGCGGCCCTTGTTCTCGGTGCCGTCGAGGTCGATCAGGGTGCGGTCCAGGAAAGCCTGCTCGGAGGCATCCAGGCCCATGATGGCTTCGGAGATCTCGGTGTTGATGTGCTCGACGGCCTTGAGCACGCCCTTGCCCAGGTAGCGGCTCTTGTCGCCGTCGCGCAGCTCGATGGCTTCGCGCGAACCGGTCGAAGCGCCCGACGGCACCGCCGCACGGCCCATCACGCCGGATTCCAGCAGCACGTCGCACTCGACGGTGGGGTTGCCGCGCGAGTCGAGAACCTCGCGACCGATGATATCTACGATTGCACTCATGAATTCCTCTCTGACTGTTGATTCTTGCTGCTGATCACTTCAACCTGTGCGCGTGTCAGGCGCGTGTCATGCGCGCAAGCCATGCGCGCATGACGCCGGCCTGGCGCCAGTCGGCTCAGGCGACGCCTTCGACCACGATCATGTTCATCTTCGCCGCATGCTCGCGCGACTTGCGCGCGGCGCGGTAGGCCTCGCCGTCGTGGAAGGCCTTGGCGGCGTCATAGCTGGGGAACTTCAGCACCACGACGCGCGCCGGCGCCCATTCACCCTCCAGCGGCTCGGTCTTGCCGCCGCGCACCAGCACCTCGGCGCCATGGATCTGCATGGCCTTGCTCGAAAGCACCTTGTACTCCTCGTACTGCTGGGGGTCGGTCACGTCGACGTAGGCGATGATAAAGCCCGCGGCCATGGAGAATCTCCCGATTTTTTGTATGGTCTTTCGATATGGTTTGTCACCGCCGGCATCCGCGACCGGCGCGGCGGCGACAAACGGGCTGGCTCAGGCGCAGGCCGGCCAGCCGAAGTTGTCTTCCAGGAAGCCGGCGCGCTTGACCAGCGTGTCCAGCTCCTTGAGCACGGCCAGCAGTTCCTTCATGCGCGACAGCGGCACCGCGTTGGGGCCATCGGACATGGCCTTGCTCGGGTCCGGATGCGTTTCCATGAACAGGCCGGCGACGCCGGTGGCAACCGCGGCGCGCGACAGCACCGGCACGAACTCGCGCTGGCCGCCCGAGCTGGTGCCCTGGCCGCCCGGCAGCTGCACCGAGTGGGTAGCGTCGAACACCACCGGGGCACCGGTCTCGCGCATGATCGCCAGCGAGCGCATGTCGGACACCAGGTTGTTGTAGCCGAACGAAACGCCGCGCTCGCAGGCCATGAAGACGTCGTCGGGCAGACCGGCTTCGCGCGCGGCATCGCGCGCCTTGTCGATCACGTTCTTCATGTCGTGCGGCGCCAGGAACTGGCCCTTCTTGATATTCACCGGCTTGCCGCTCTGCGCGCAGGCACGGATGAAATCGGTCTGGCGGCACAGGAACGCCGGCGTCTGCAGCACGTCGACCACGGCGGCGACGGGCTGGATCTCGTCGATCTCGTGGATGTCGGTCAGCACCGGCACGCCGATCTCGCGCTTGACGTGGGCCAGGATTTCCAGGCCCTTCTCCATGCCCAGACCGCGGAACGACTTGCCCGACGAGCGGTTGGCCTTGTCGAACGACGACTTGTAGATGAACGGGATGCCCAGTTCCGCGGTGATGGCCTTGAGCTCGCCGGCGGTATCCAGCGCCATCTGCTCGGACTCGATCACGCAGGGGCCCGCGATCAGGAAGAACGGCTTATCGAGGCCGGCCTCGAAACCACAGAGTTTCATGACTGTCTCTCCTGCTTGCGCGGGGCCTTACGCGCCCTTGCGCTGCTGGCTGGCCAGCGCGGCTTCGACGTAGGCCTTGAACAGCGGATGGCCGTCGCGCGGGGTCGAGGTGAATTCCGGGTGGAACTGCACGCCGACGAACCACGGGTGCATCGACTCGGGCAGCTCCATCATTTCGGGCAGGTTCTCGGTCGGGGTACGCGCCGAGATCACCATGCCGGCCTTCTCCAGCGTCGGCACGTAGTGGTTGTTGACTTCGTAGCGGTGGCGGTGGCGCTCGTTGACCTCGGCGCCGTAGATGGCGTTGGCCTTGGTGCCTTGCTTGACCGGCACGCGCTGCGCGCCCAGGCGCATGGTGCCGCCCAGGTCGGAATCGGCCGAGCGCTGCTCGACCTTGCCTTCGCGGTCGACCCACTCGGTGATCAGCGCGACCACCGGGTGTTCGGTTTCCAGGTTGAACTCGGTCGAGTTGGCGTCGGCCATGCCGGCCAGGTGGCGGGCGAACTCGATCACCGCCAGCTGCATGCCCAGGCAGATGCCAAGGTACGGGATCTTGTTCTCGCGGGCGTACTGGATCGCGCGGATCTTGCCTTCGGTGCCGCGCTTGCCGAAGCCGCCCGGCACCAGGATCGCGTCCAGCGGCGCCAGCACTTCGAGGTGGCCCGATTCCAGTTCCTCGGAATCGATGTACTCGATGTTGACACGAGTGGCGGTGTGCATGCCGGCGTGGCGCAACGCCTCGATCAGCGACTTGTACGACTCGGTCAGGTCGACATACTTGCCGACCATGCCGATGGTGATCTCGTGCTCGGGATTTTCCTGCGCGTTGACCAGCTTCTGCCACATCGACAGGTCGGCCGGCCTGGGATCCAGGCGCAACTCCTCGCAGATCAGGCGGTCCAGGCCCTGCTCGTTGAGCATCTGCGGGATCTTGTAGATGCTGTCCGCGTCCCACACCGAGATCACGGCGTCTTGCGGGATATTGGCGAACAGCGAGATCTTGGCGCGCTCGTCGTCCGGGATCGGGCGGTCGGCGCGGCACAGCAACGCGGTCGGCGAGATGCCGATTTCACGCAGCTTCTGCACCGAGTGCTGGGTCGGCTTGGTCTTCAGCTCGCCGGCGCTGGCAATGAACGGCACCAGCGTCAGGTGCACGAAGGCGCAGTGGTTGCGGCCCATGCGCAGGCTCATCTGGCGCGCGGCTTCGAGGAACGGCAGCGATTCGATGTCACCCACGGTGCCGCCAATTTCGACCAGCGCCACATCGGCCTTGCCGTCGTGCGACGCGGCCGCGCCCTTCTCGACAAACGCCTGGATCTCGTTGGTGATATGCGGGATCACCTGCACGGTCTTGCCCAGGTACTCGCCGCGGCGCTCCTTGCGGATCACCGATTCGTAGATCTGGCCGGTGGTGAAGTTGTTCGACTTGCGCATCTTGGCCGAGACGAAACGCTCGTAGTGGCCGAGATCGAGGTCGGTTTCCGCACCGTCTTCCGTGACAAACACCTCGCCATGCTGGAAGGGGCTCATCGTGCCGGGATCGACGTTGATGTAGGGATCGAGCTTGAGGAGGGTGACTTTGAGGCCGCGCGACTCAAGAATGGCCGCGAGCGAGGCAGCAGCGATGCCCTTGCCGAGAGAAGAGACGACGCCACCGGTGACGAAGACGAATTTGGTCATAAACCGAGCTTGCCGGGGAAATCGGGATTATACATGAGAGCCCGTGCCCCGCCGACCCGGAAATTGTGACAGCAGCCCGGCTCTGGCGGGCTGCGCGCCGGGTTGGCGCGGCGCTGCGGCGCATGCGCCGCACCCCGGCTCAGCGCCCCTGCTGGCGCATCGCGGCGATCAGTTCGCGCACCAGTTCCGCGGTTTGCCGGGGCCGCTCCATCGGGTACAGATGACCGCCTTCGATAAAGCGCAGGTTGGGCCCGACCAGCCGGCGCGTCGCCCCCAGTCCGCACTGCCGTACCTCGCGCGAACGGGTGCCGGCGACAAAGCCGACCGGCACCGGCGCCCCGCGCGCGACCTTGCGCCCGAGGCTGGTTGGCAGCGTGCGGTAGATCCAGTATTCGACCTCGCGGTCAAAGCGCAGCCGGCGCTCGTTGTCCTTGCCGGTGGGCTCGGTGCCGTGGATGGCATAGTCGCGCAGCACCTCCTGGTCCCACACCGCGAAGTTGGGCTTGGCGCGGAAATGTTCCCAGACCGCCTCGGCATCCGGCCAGTGCGTGCGCCGGTTCCTGGTCACCGCCGCCGGGCCGGGCTTTTCGTCGATGCCCAGCATCTGGGCGGTCTTCAGCAACGATGCGCGCCAGCCGGCGATGATCGGCGAGTCCAGCATGACCACGCCGCGCACCCGCTCCGGACGGCGCAGCGCCGCCATCAGCGACAGGAAGCCGCCCAGCGAATGGCCCACCAGCCATACCGGCTCGCGGTACTGGCGGTCGATTTCGCCCAGCAGCTCTTCCACCAGGTGCGGCCAGCCGCGCGTCACCGGGAATTCCGGCTTGTGCCCGTAGCGGTCCACGGCGCGGAACTCGAACTCGCCGGCCAGCTCGCCGAACAGCTTGCGGTAAGTCGTCACCGGAAAGCCGTTGGCATGGGAAAAATGGATGATCTCGCGCATTCTGCCGCCTTAATCCGGCTTGCGTGGATGCATGCGCTTGGCCCGCACCGGCTGCGCCCAGCGGTCCGCCTCGCCGGAGCGCGCCAGCGAGAATTCCGCCGGCGCGGCCGGGTCCCACTCCGGGTTATGGATTTCGCCGAAGACCTGGCGCAGGCGTTGCCCCCAGGTGTCGCGGATCATGCGGAAATAGGCGTTGCGCTCGTCGATATTGACGAAGCGCGTCACCCGCAGCGAATCGGCTTCATAAACCAGCAGGTCCAGCGGCAGGCCCACCGAGATATTCGACTTCAGCGTCGAATCCATCGAGATCAGCGCGCACTTGGCGCCTTCCGCCAGCGGCAGCGACGGATGCACGACGCGGTCGACAATGGGCTTGCCGTACTTGGCCTCGCCGATCTGGAAGTAGCAGTTCTCGGGCGTGGCCTCGACGAAATTGCCGGCGGCGTAGACATTGAACAGCCGCACGCGCTCGCCGCGCACCTGGCCACCGAAGATCAGGCTGACATTGAACTCGATGCCGGCGTCGCGCAGCGCATGCGCATCGCGCCGGTGCACCTGCCGCACCGCTTCGCCCACGATCGAGGCGGCCTCGAACATGTCGCGCGCGGTCCACAGCGAGCGCTTCTCGTCATGATCCTCGATCAGGATCTGGCGCACCGACTGGCTGATAGCCAGGTTGCCCGCGGTCATCAGCACCATCACCCGGTCGCCGGGTTCCTCGAACACCGTCATCTTGCGCGCGGTCGAGATGGCGTCTACCCCGGCATTGGTGCGGGAATCGGACAGGAATACCAGGCCGGCATCCAACCGCATGGCTACACAATACGTCATGATTTGTCTTGGTGTTCTTGGTGGCGGCCGGGGTGGCCCGGCAGGGGCCTGCACCTTCCGGATTCTAGCCTCCGTGCACCAGCACGGCGCCGCGTCTGGAAGCCAGCACCTAATTAGTTCGAAAGTGGCGTGATGGTTACATTGACTTCCAGCGTCTCACCGGCGCCGCCGTCCAAAATGCCCCGCACTGGCGCAGCCGAAGCGTAATCGCGACCGACCGCCAGCCGTATATGCCGTTCGTCAGTAAGGCAGCCGTGCGTGATGTCGATGCTGCACCAGATCTCGCCGGCCGGGTCCAGGCACACGTCGGCCCAGGCATGGCTGGCCAGCTCGGTGGCAGCCGGGTCGTAGAAGTAGCCGCTGACATAGCGTGCCGGGATGCCCAGCGCCCGGCACGCCGCAACCATCACCTGCGCCTGGTCCTGGCACACGCCGCTGCCCAGCGCGAAGGCCTGGGCCGCCGAGGTGCCGACGTCAGTGGTATTGGGCTTGTAGCGCACGCGCTCGCCGATCCCGCTGGCGAGCGCCAGCAGCGCGCCAATGTCATGCCCGGCGGCGAGGAACGGCGCGGCAAAGGCCTGCATCTCGGCCGGCGCCGTGGTCAGCGGCGTGCTGCCGAGGAAATACAGCGGCGATACCCGCGCTTCGCCATCGGGCGGGGCGTCGCGGAACGCATGGTGGCCGTCGCGGTCGAGGTCGCCGTGCGGCGGCAGCACTTCCACTTCGCCGCTGGCTTCGATGGCGATGGTGCTGGCGGGCCCCGCCACCGTGAAGTTGTGCACGATGTTGCCGAAGCCATCGCGCGCCGCCGTGGGCTTGCCGGGCGTCGACAGGTGCCAGTAGTTGACGGTCTGCAGCGGGCCCGAGCGCGGCTCGAGCCGCACTTCGTGCACGCTGCGCCGCACCGGTTCGGTGTAGCGGTAGACAGTATGGTGGTGGATCTTGTATTTCACGATATCAGGGCGCGGCGGCGCATGGAGGCTGCCGGCGGCCCGGGTCAGGCCACCTGCAGCGGCACCAGGAAGTCCCGGCTGATGCCGTTGCCGAGGTCGCCGATGCGCTCCAGGAAGCTGGTCAGGTACGCATGCAGGCCAACGGCAAAGATATCGTCGATCCGCGCGTACTTCAGGTCGGCGTGGAGTTTACCAGCCTGCCGCTCGGTTTCCGCCGACTGCTGGTTGCGCACCGTATGCAGGATCGCCACCACCTCGTCCATGCTCGACACCAGCGAACGCGGCATGTCCGGGCGCAGGATCAGCAGTTCGGCCACGCGCTGCGGCGTGATGACCGCGCGATAGACCTTGCGGTAGACCTCGAAGCCCGACACCGAGCGCAGGATCGCCGCCCAGTGGTAGAAGTCGTTCGGGCCGCTGCCCTGATCGGGATCGGCCTCGACCACCACGCCCTCCCCGCCGGAGGATGCCTGGAACTTGACGTCGAGGATCCGCGCGGTATTGTCGGCCCGCTCGAGGAAGGTGCCCAGCCGCATGAAATGAAAGGCATCGTCCTTGAGCATGGTGCCGAACTGCACCCCGCGCGCCAGGTGCGAGCGGAACTTGACCCACTCGAAGAAGCGCGCCGGGTCTTCCTTCAGCACGCCATCGGCAATCAGGCGCTGGACCTCGAGCCAGGTGGTGTTGACGGTCTCCCAGACCTCGGTGGTCAGCGAGCCGCGCACCGCGCGCGCGTTCTCGCGCGCCGCGCGCAGGCAGCTCATGATGGACGAGGCATTGGTCATGTCGCGCACCATGAAATCAATCACGTCGTCGCGCGACAGCAGGCCGTATTTGTGGTCGAAGACGTCGGTCAGCTCGGAGATATCGAGCATGGCCCACCAGCCCTGCTCGGCCACTTCGGCCGATTGCGGCAGCAGCGAGGTCTGGTAGTTGACATCGAGCATGCGCGCGGTGTTCTCCGCGCGCTCGGTGTAGCGGGCCATCCAGAACAGGTGATCGGCGGTGCGGCTCAGCATGTGGGCTCTCCGGGGTTGGCGGCGGTCGTCATGGCCGGCATCGCGTTCATCGCTCCAGCACCCAGGTGTCCTTGGTGCCGCCCCCTTGAGAGGAATTCACCACCAGCGAACCTTCCCGCAGCGCCACGCGGGTCAGTCCGCCCGGCACCATCCGCACTTCCTTGCCCGACAGCACGAACGGGCGCAGGTCGATATGGCGCGGGGCGATGCCGGCCTCGACATAAGTCGGGCAGGTCGACAACGCCAGCGTGGGCTGCGCGATGTACTGCTCGGGCCTGGACCTGACCACCTCACGGAAGGCATCGATCTCGGCGCGCGTCGCCGCCGGGCCAACCAGCATGCCGTAGCCGCCGGCGCCATGGGTTTCCTTGACCACCAGTTCGCCCATATGGTCCAGCACGTACTGCAGGTCATCGGGGCGCCGGCACATGTAGGTCGGCACGTTGCTGAGGATGGCCTCTTCGCCCAGGTAGAAGCGGATCATGTCCGGCACGTACGGGTAGATCGACTTGTCGTCGGCAACGCCGGTGCCGATCGCATTGCAGATGGTGACGTTGCCGGCGCGGTAGACCGACAGAAGTCCGGCGGCGCCGAGCGCGGAATCAGGACGGAACGCGAGCGGGTCGAGGAAATCGTCGTCGACGCGCCGGTAGATCACGTCGATGCGTTGCGGGCCCTGCGTGGTGCGCATGAACAGGTGGTTGTCCTCGACGAAGAGGTCGCTGCCTTCGACCAGTTCCACCCCCATCTGCTGCGCCAGGAAGGCATGCTCGAAGTACGCCGAGTTATACATGCCGGGCGTCAGCACCACCACCGTGGGATCGGCGATCGCCTGCGGCGAGACCCCGCGCAGCATGTCGAGCAGCAGGTCAGGATAGTGCGCCACCGGCGCCACGCGGTTGCGCGCGAACAGGTCCGGGAACAACCGCATCATCATCTTGCGGTTCTCGAGCATGTACGACACGCCCGACGGCACGCGCAGGTTGTCTTCCAGCACGTAGAACTCGCCCTCGCCGGCACGCACCACATCGATGCCGGCGACATGCGCATAGACGTCGTGCGGCACGCTGACGCCGAGCATCTCGGGCCGGTACTGGGCATTGTTGTAGATCTGGTCGGGCGGGATCACGCCGGCGCGGATGATGTCCTGGCCGTGGTAGATGTCATGGACGAAGCGGTTCAGCGCGGCCACGCGCTGGCGCAGGCCTTTTTCCAGCAGCGCCCATTCGCTGGCCGGGAAAATGCGCGGGATCACGTCGAACGGGATGGTGCGCTCGGTGCCGGTATTGGCCTCATCCTTGTCGCCGTAGACAGCAAAGGTGATGCCCACGCGCCGGAACACCAGGTCGGCCTCGGCGCGCTTGTTGCCCATCGTGCTTTCGGTCTGGCGCGCCAGCCATTCGGCGAAATGCCGGTAGTGGAGGCGTACCGCGCCATCAGGCACGGCCTGTCCCGCGTGGATCAGCGCCGGCGCACCGTCATCGCGCCAGTCCAGCATCTCGTCGAAGTACCGCGCCGCCATGATGGCCGCTCCTCCATGTCGCGGGCTGCCGCCGCGGCCGCGCGAGTTCGCGCCGCTGCGGGCCGCCCTGGTTGCCCTGGCTGTCGTGCCCTGCGCCGCGACGGCGCCGGTTTGGTGCACGCCACGGTGATGCCGTCGAGTCACTGGCCCTTCCAGCATACCCGTGCCGGCGAAAGCCGCAAGGTGGCCCGGTGGGCGCCCCATGCCCCCGCACCGGCACCGGAACCGATCAAGCAAGATGCCTGCCAGCGCACGCAAAAACGGCCGCCGGCGAGGCCGGCGGCCGTGGTTGCGTGGCATGGAATATCGGACTGCCCGCCCCGCCACCATGCTTTGCGGGCACGGTGACAGCGGCTCAGCGCGCCGCGCTAGCGCCTTGCCGCATGGTGGCCTGCAAGATAGTGTCGACCAGCGCCTCGGGCGGCTGGCGGATATCGAGCGCGAGCGCGTCCCCAGGTTCTTCCAGCGTATCGAACTGGCTTTGCAGTAGCTCGGGATTGAAGAAGTGCTCGGTGCGCGCGGACAGGCGCTGGCCGATCAGCGAGGCATCGCCCTTCATGAACACAAAGGTCACGCCGCCATCGGGCGGGGTCAGGCGGTCCCGGTAAGCCTGGCGCAGCGCCGAGCAGGTGAACACATGGGTGCGGCCTTCGGCCCGGGCCGCGTCGATGGCGGCGCGCATGGCAGCCAGCCACGGCCAGCGGTCTTCGTCGGTCAGCGGGATGCCGGCATGCATCTTGGCCTTGTTGGCGTCGCTGTGGAATTCATCGGCGTCGTGGAAGCCGCAGCCCAGCCGCTGCGCCAGCAGCTGGCCGACCGTGGTCTTGCCGCTGCCGGAAACGCCCATCAGGATATAGATCATTGTCTGCTCCGTCGGTCTTGGTATCGGATGGTGTTGCCATCCTTGTCTGTCCTTGTCGGTCCGGCCGGACGTCGTTGCGGCGGTGCAAAGGCGTCCCGGGGCGCTGCCGCCCCGCAGGAAACTTCAGGGAAAAATCGGCCTCTGGCCTGGCTATTGTGCGACGGATTGCGCCGCCGCGGTATGGCCGTGCCCCGGCGCGCCGGCATCGGCATCCACCTCGGACAGGTCGAGTGCACTGCCGCCCTCTTCCGCGATGCGTGCGTGGCGCCGGAACAGGCCAAACAAGCCCCGCCCCAGGCTGAACTGCGCGAACCGGTCGGCAGGCGCGCGGGCCAGCGAGCGCGCCGCGAATTCGCTTTCGTCGCCCAACCATTGCAGCGTGCCGGCGACGGCGTCGACACGGATGCGGTCGCCGTCGCGCACGCGCGCCAGCGCGCCGCCTGCCAGCGCCTCGGGGCCGACGTGGATCACCGCCGGCACCTTGCCGGAAGCGCCGGACATGCGCCCGTCGGTCACCAGCGCCACCTTGTGGCCGGCGTCCTGCAGCGCGCCGAGCAGCGGGGTCAGCCGGTGCAGTTCCGGCATGCCGTTGGCATTCGGCCCCTGGAAACGCACTACCGCAACCAGGTCGCCGCCGAGTTCGCCGGCATCGAACGCGGCCTGCAGTGCTTCCTGCGAGTCGAACACCCGCACCGGCGCTTCCACCACGCGGTGCTCGGGCGCCACGGCCGAGACCTTGATTACGCCGCGGCCCAGGTTGCCCTGCATCAACCGCAGGCCGCCCTCGGCCGAAAACGGCGCCGCGGCCGTCGCCAGCACCTGCGGGTCGCCGCTCTGCGCCGCGCCGTCGCGCCAGTGCAGCACGCCGTCAGTCATCACCGGTTCCTGCGTGTAGCGGGCCAGGCCGGGGCCGGCCACGGTGTGCACGTCCTCGTGCAGCAGGCCGGCCTGCAGCAGCTCGCGGATCACGAAGCCGGCGCCGCCTGCCGCATGGAAATGGTTCACATCGGCCGAGCCATTGGGATAGACGCGCGCCAGTAGCGGCGTGATGCGCGACAGCAAGTCGAAATCATTCCAGTCGATCACGATGCCCGCGGCGCGCGCCATCGCCACCAGGTGGATGGTGTGGTTGGTCGAGCCGCCGGTGGCCAGCAGGCCGACCATGGCATTGGCGATGGCGCGCTCGTCGACGATGCGCGCCAGCGGCAGGTAGGCGTCGCCGCGCGCGCGTAGTGCGATCGCGCGCTGCGCCGCCGCGGCCGTCAGCGCATCGCGCAAACCGCTGTCGGGGTGGACGAAGGCCGCACCGGGCAGGTGCAGGCCCATGACTTCCATCAGGAACTGATTGCTGTTGGCCGTGCCGTAGAAGGTGCAGGTACCGGCGCCGTGGTAGGCCTGGCATTCGGCTTCCAGCAGCGCGTCGCGCCCCACCTGCCCGGTGGCGTAGAGCTGGCGCACGCGCGCCTTTTCCTTGTTGGGCAGCCCGCTTGCCATCGGCCCCGCCGGCACGAACACCATCGGCAGGTGGCCGAACTGCAGGGCGCCCATCAGCAGCCCTGGCACGATCTTGTCGCACACCCCCAGCATCAGCGCCGCATCGAAGGTGTTGTGCGACAGCGCCACCGCGGTGCCCATGGCAATCGCATCGCGCGAGAACAGCGACAGTTCCATGCCGGCATTGCCCTGCGTGATGCCATCGCACATGGCCGGCACGCCGCCCGCCACCTGCGCCACCGCACCGACCGCGCGCGCGGCCTCGCGGATCACGGCGGGATAACGCTCGTAGGGCTGGTGCGCCGACAGCATGTCGTTGTACGCGGTGACGATGCCCAGGTTGGGCGCATGGTCGACGCGCAGCTTCAGCTTGTCGCTGGCCGGCAGCGCGGCAAAGCCGTGCGCCAGGTTGGCGCAGGACATGCCGCGCAGGGGCCCCAGCTCCGACTGCGCCCGCTCGCAGCGGGCAAGGTAGGCGGCACGGCTGGCGCGGCTGCGCGCCACGATGCGGTCGGTTACGGCCAGAAGCTCGGCATGGACAGCGGAAGGCATGGCGGTGTTGGTCCTTGTGGGCGGGGCAATGAGCCGGCAATCGATCCTCACGCCTGTAGATTTTCTACAGATCGACGCCATTATACCGAGCACGCCGTGTCCGTCGAGCCGTTCAGGCATCACAATCCCGCAGGAAATCGGAAAATCAGGGCAAACCCCGAGCGCACGAGCGATACCATTTCGGGCAAGATGCGGCGCCAACAGATGTAGAATCTCTACATATCCTTCCAACGCCGATACCGCTGCCTGCCGCCATGCGCGACCGCATCCTTGCCGTCTATGACACCCTCCGTCCTTCAGAACGCCGCCTGGCAGACTATGTCGCGCGCCACGGCGCCGCCGTGATCCGGCTGTCGATGCCGGAACTGGCCGAGCGCGCCGGCGTGTCGCAACCGACCATCGCGCGCTTCTGCGCGGCGCTGGGCTACGACGGCTTCCGCGAATTCAAGCTGCAGTTCGCGCAGAACGTAGGCGGCGGCACGCCCTTCGTGCACCAGGATGTCGCCGCCGACGACCGCCCGGCGGACATCGCCGGCAAGGTGTTCGACCGCACCATTGCCACGCTGATGAGCGTGCGCAACGCCTTGTCGGCCGACCAGATCGAGCACGGCATCCAGCTGCTCGCCGGGGCGCGGCGCATCGAGTTCTACGGCTGCGGCAACTCCGGCATCGTCGCGCTCGACATCCAGCACAAGTTCTTCCGCCTGGGCGTGCCGACCGTCGCCTATGCCGACCCGCACGTGTTCAGCATGTCGGCGGCGCTGCTGGCCCCGGGCGACGTCGCCGTGCTGGTCTCCAACAGCGGCCGCACCTGGGACATGCTGACCGCCGCCACGCTGGCGCGCAGCAGCGGCGCCAGCGTGCTCGCGCTGACCCACAGCGGCTCGCCGCTGGCACGGCTGGCCGACGTCTGCGTGTTCTCGGACGTCGAGGAAGACAGCGAGGTCTACACGCCGATGACCTCGCGCATCAGCCACCTGGTGCTGGGCGATGTGCTCGCGGCCGGCGTCGCGCTGGCGCGCGCCGATACCGTCGCGCCGCGCCTGCAGCGCGCCAAGGCGCATCTGCGCGAGCGGCGCATCGCCGGTGCGGAGCCGGCCCCGGCAAGAAGCCGGGCCCGCACCGCCGCGGCGGCGCCCACTACGCCCTCGCCCACCGCGGCGCGCCCCAGCCGCCGCAAGGCCGGTTGACCGTCCGCGGCACCGGCGCCCCCTAACGCGGCGCCTGCGGCCGTTCCCGCCAGTAGCGCGGCACAGCTTGCCGGAACACCGATAGCGCGTAGCCCGCGCGGGCCGTGTCCATGGTTACCGCGCCGGTTTCGTCGGTGCGGTAGCGCAAGATGCCCGCGCGGCCAAATCGCTCCCAGACCTCGGCGTTCGGATGGCGATAGCGGTTGGCATAGCCGAGCTGGAACACCGCCGCCGCGGGTCCCACTGCCGCGATCCACTCGGCGCCGGACGACGTACCGCTGCCGTGATGCGCCACCACCAGCACGTCGGCGCGCAATGCCCCCGGCGGCAAGCGGTCAATCAACGCACGCTCCTGCGCCAGGCCGATATCGCCGGTCAGCAACAGGCTGTGCGCGGCCGTGTCCACGCGCAGCACGCAACTGCGCGCATTGCTGGGAATGGCGGCCAGCTGGGCCTGCTCAGGCAGGGGGTGCAGCACGGAAAAACGCACGCCGTCCCACTCCCATTGCTGTCCCGCTGCGCAGGGCGGCCATTGTGCCGGGCTGGCCCGAGGCCGCCGGGCCGCCAGCAGGTGGTGCCCGGCCGGCGCACCGGTGCTGCGCGCCACCACGGCCACCGTCTCGTCAACGTCCGCTACGCCGCCGGCATGATCGACGTCTTCATGGCTGACCATCAAGTGATCGAGCCGCGCCAACCCCTCGGCGCGCAATCGCGGCACCACCACCTGCGCGCCCGCGCTGGACCCGGTGGCATAGCCCGGCCCGGTGTCGTACAGCAGCGCGTGCGAATGCGTGCGTACCAGCACCGCCGTGCCCTGCCCCACGTCGAACATCACCGCGCGGAACTGGCCCTCGGCCACCGGCGGGCCGCGTGCCAACAGCATCGGCAGCATCAGCAGTCCGCCATGGCGGCGCAGACGCGCCGACGCCACCGGAGCCACCAGCAGCGCAACACCCAGAGCGGCCAGCAGCAACGACACCGGCCCCGCGCTGGCGGCCTCCCACATCGCCCATGGCAGCATGGAGAACCATTCCAGCACGGCCGCCAGCAGCACCATCGCAAAGTGGGCGACCGCCATCACTGGCGCCGCGAGCAGCAGCGGCAGCGCGGCGCCCAGCAGCGCCAACGGCGTCACCAGCAGGCTCACCACCGGGATCGCCACCGCATTGGCGAACGGCGACACCACCGAAACCTGCCCGAACAGCAGCAGCGTCAGCGGCACCAGCCCGATGGTCACGGCCCACTGCGTGCGTGCGCCCGCGGCAAGCGTGGCCCGCAGCCGTTGCCAGCGCCCTGCCATCGCGGCGTCCCGTGCCGGCCGGGCAGCGAAGAAGATCACCGCGACGGCACCGAAGGACAGCCAGAAGCCGGGCAGCATCACCGCCCATGGATCGACCAGCAGCGCCGCCAGCGCCGCCCACGCCAACACCACCGACGCCGGCGGGGTACGTGCCCCCCACACCGCGACGGCCGCGACGCACAGCATGGCGACGGTGCGCAGCGCCGGGATCTGCATGCCGGCCAGCATGCCGTAGCCCAGCGCGGTGGCTACGGCCATCCCCAGCGCGGCTTGCCGGGCCGGCAGCCACAGCGGCAGCGGCCGGCGCAAGCAGTGGCCGAGGCCGAACGAATGGCGCCACAACAGTCCTGCAATTGAAGCCGCCATGCCGGCCACCATGGTGATATGCAGCCCGGAAATGGCCACCAGGTGGCTCACGCCGGTGCGCCGGAACAACTGCCAGTCTTCCGCCTCGATGCCGCGCTGGTCGCCGATCACCAGCGCGACCAGCACCGCGCCGAAGCGGGCCTCGGCCGGCAGCGCGGCGCGCAGGTGATCGCGCACGGCGGCACGCCAGGCCTCGATGCGCCAGGCCAGCCGCTCGGACCTTGCGTCTTGCGGCGGACCCTGGGCGCGGCGCACATAGCCGGTGGCGCCATAGCCTTGCGCCAGCAGCCAGTAGGCGTGGTCGAAGCCGAACGGATTGGCGAGCCCGCGCGGGCGGCGCAGGCGCAAGGTCAGCGTGAGGCGCTGGCCCGGGGTCAGGTCAGGCGGCGCGCCGCGCCAGTTGAGGATGACCCGGTCCGGCAGCGGCAGGTCCGGCCCGGCTGACGGCTCGATGGTGAACGCGAAACGCGTGCCGGTAGCGGTTTGGGTGGGCAGCCCGGACACCACGCCGCGCACGTCGAGGTCACGGGCTTCCAGCGCCGCGGGCAGCCATTGGTGCAGGCGCAGTTCGGCGCGCCAGGCAGCCCAGCAAAAGGCGGTTGCGAACGCCAGCAGAACCCGCAGCAGTGCCTGCGGCACGGCAGGCAGGCACCTGCCCCGCACGGCCATACCGATGGCGCACAACGCCAGCAGGGCAGCGCCGAGCCGTAGGACATGCTGCGGCGGCAGCGCCGATTGCTGCTGCAGCGTCCAGCAACCCGCCACGAATGCCACCACGAAGCAACGCACGGAACCCCTCCGGCTGAACTTGCATAGCCAGAGTTGTACCCGCGCCGATGCGCGGCAAGCTTGTCAGCCCGTCATGAAGGTGTGGAAGTTAGTGACCGACAGCAAGCGGAGGCGCCATGGTGCCGGCAAACGCCGCCAGGCGCGGCAGCGCCGCCACGGCATTGCGCCAGGTGGCCTGCGCCAGCGTCAAGGAGTCGATCCCGCGCAATTCCGCCATCACGTGCGCCACGCCGGCGACCTCCGCGGGTGTGTTGCGCGCCTTGTGCTGTTCCCCGAACTGGTCGTCCGACAGCCACGCCGGCGCGATGTCTGGCGCGTCGGTTTCAAGCACCAGTGCTTCCAGCGGCAATTCCGTCGCCAGCCGGCGGATCTGGCGCGCGCGGCTGAAGGTGACATTGCCGCCGAAACCGAGCTTCAGGCCCTGGTCGACGAAGCGCCGCGCCTGTTCGTTGCTGCCGTTGAAGGCATGGGCAATGCCGCGTTTCACGCCGAGCTTGCGCAACTGCGCGCCAACCTGGTCCTGCGACTTGCGCACATGCAGCAGCACCGGCAGGTCGAATTCGCGCGCGAGCTTCAGCTGCTCGGCATAGAGCCAGGTCTGGTGGTCGGCATCCAGCCCGGCCACGAAGAAATCGAGCCCGATCTCGCCGATGCCGACGAAGCGCGGGTCGCCCATGCTGGCGGCCACCTCGCGCCGCAGCGTGTCGAGATCGGCCTGGCCGGCGCCGGGCGAGCAAAGCGGATGGATGCCGAGCGCGTAGACGCAGCGCGCATCCCGATGCGCCAGCGCGCGCACGGCGGCGAAGTTCCACGCGGCCACCGCCGGCACCACGATGCCGCGCACGCCGGCGGCCTCGGCCGCATCGGCAACCTGCTGGCGGTCCGCGTCGAACTCGCCGGCGTCGAGGTGGCAATGGGTGTCGATCCACATGGCGTGGCCGCTTCAGCGTTCCTGGTGCAGGTGGCCGTCGCGCAGCCGCAGTACGCGGTCGCAGCGCCCGGCAAGGTCCAGGTCGTGCGTGACGATGACGAAGCTGGTGCCGAGCGTGCGCGACAGTTCCAGCATCAGGTCATAGACGCCGCCGGCGGTGTGGTCATCGAGATTGCCGGTGGGCTCGTCGGCCAGTACGCACGCCGGCTGCCCCACCAGCGCCCGCGCAATGGCGACGCGCTGGCGCTCGCCGCCCGACAGCTCGCCCGGCCGGTGCCGGGAGCGCCCGCCCAGCCCGACCCGCTCCAGCATCGCCTGCGCGACTTCGCGCGCGGCGGGCTGGGTCAGGCCGCGGATGCGCAGCGGCATCGCCACGTTGTCGAGCGCCGTGAATTCCGGCAGCAGATGGTGGAACTGGTAGACAAAGCCCAGCGAGCGGTTGCGCACCACGTTGCGCTCGCGCTCGCGCAGCGCCGTGAAGGGCTTGCCGAGCAGCGCGACGCGGCCGGAATCGGGTTCGTCGAGCCCGCCCAGCACATGCAGCAGCGTGCTCTTGCCGGAGCCCGAGGCGCCCACGATGGCGACTTTCTCGCCGGCGTTGACGCGCACGTCGACGCCGCGCAGCACGTCGACGTCGAGTTCGCCCTGGCGGAAACGCTTGGTCAGGCCCTCGGCCACCAGCACCGGCGAGCCGGTGCGCGGCAGGCCCGGGGCGGGCGTGGAAGTATCGGCTTGCAGCACGGCTTCACTCATAGCGCAGCGCCTCCGCCGGATTGACGCGGGCGGCGCGCCAGCTGGGGTAGAGCGTGGCCAGCGTGGCCAGCACGAAAGAGATGATGCCGATGGTGGCGATGTCGTTCACGCGGGGGTCGGAAGGCAATTGGCTGATGAAATAGATGTCGCGCGGCAGGAACTGCACGTGCAGCAGCCGCTCGATGAACGGCACGATCACGTCGATATTGGTGGCGATCAGCGTGCCGCCGGCCACGCCCAGCAGCGTGCCGATAAAGCCGATGGCCACGCCCTGCACGATGAAGATCTTCATGATCGAGCCCGGCTGCGCGCCCATGGTGCGCAGGATGGCGATATCGGCCTGCTTGTCGGTGACGGTCATCACCAGCGTCGAGACCAGGTTGAACGCCGCCACCGCGATGATCAGCGTCAGGATGATGAACATCATCCGTTTCTCGGTCTGCACCGCGGCAAACCAGTTGCGGTTCTGCTTGGACCAGTCGCGCAGGTAAAGCTCGCCCGACATGGTGCCGGCCAGTTCCTGCGCCACCTGCGGCGCGCGCTGCATGTCCTGCAGCTTCAGGCGCACGCCGGTGGGGCCGCTCAGGCGGAACAGGGTCTCCGCGTCCTGCAGGTTGACCAGCGCCAGTGCGCTGTCGAACTCGAAGTGCCCGGACGAAAACACGCCCACCACGGTGAATTGCTTGAGCCGCGGCAGCACGCCCGCCGGCGTGATGGTGCCCTGCGGCGCCAGCAGCGTGATCTTGTCGCCGACCTGCACCCCCATGGCATTGGCCAGCTCGTTGCCCAGCGCGATGCCGAAGCCGCCGGGCACCAGCGCCGCCATGCTGCCGGCGCGGAACTGGCTGCCGATTTCCGACACCTTGGGCTCCTGCGTCGGCTCCACGCCGCGCAGCAGCACGCCGCGCACGGCATCGTCGCGGGTCAGCATGGCCTGGGCCGCCACGTACGGGGCGGCACCGACCACCTCCTTGTTCTGCAGGGCCTCGGCCGCAGTCTTCTGCCAGTCCGGCAGCGCCGACGGGCCGATCACCTCGATATGCGCCAGCACCGACAGCATGCGGTCGCGCACTTCCTTCTGGAACCCGTTCATCACCGACAGCACCACGATCAGCGCAGCCACGCCGAGCGCGATCCCCAGCATCGAGATCATCGAGATAAACGAAATGAAGGTGTTGCGGCTGGCGCGCTTGCTCGCGCGGGTATATCGCCAGCCGATTTGCCACTCGTAGGGAAATTTCAAGAGGATTCCTGTTGTTTCGGGAAAGCGCCGGTTTCCGCCGGGGCGCCGCTGGCGGCACGCCTGCAAGCCATGGCGGGCGGCGCGCCGGTCACGCCGGGCTCATGTCACGGTCAGGCCCGGGACTGGCGCGAGCCAGCCGGGAGTTTACAATCTCGCCACCATGATGACGCACCTGACCCTGATTGTGCCCTTTTCCGTCCCGCCCGGCGCTGGCGACGACGGCCGCGACGACGTCGTTCCCGGCGCGCTGCTGCGGCAATTGGAGCTGCCGGCGCTCGGAAAGTTGCTGACCCGGGCCGCGCCCGGCCCGCGCGAGCGGCACGACGACCCGTTCCTGCGCAGCCTGCCGCAAGAGCGATGGCTGGCAGCCAAGGCCGGACTGGACACGGTGCGGGTGCCGCTGGCGCCCTATATGCGGCTGGCCGACAGCGGTGGCGCGACCCACGACATCCCGGCCGGCGCCGACGGCCAGTCCTGGGCCTGCCTGCAGCCGGTGCATATCCATGCCGCGCGCGACCACCTGGTGCTGATGCCGCCGGGCCAGCTGGGGCTGCGGCCGGAGGAAGCCACCGCGCTGCGCAGCGCGATCGACGCGCTGCTGCAGGAATCGGGCATCGCGCTGGAAACGCCCTGCCCGCAGCGCTGGTACCTGCCCGAGGCCGTGTTCGGCCCGCTCGAAGCCACCACGCCGCTGCGCGCGGCGGGTCGCAATATCGACATCTGGATGCAGGCGGGCGAGCGCGCGCGCGACTGGCGCCGGCTGCAGAACGAAATCCAGATGACCTGGTTCGACCACCGCGTCAACCAGGCCCGCGAGGCCGCCGGCGAGGTGCCGGTCAACTCGGTCTGGCTGTACGGCGGCGGCGCGCTGCAGCCGGTGCCGCGGCTGGCCGACACGGTGCTGAGCAACGACCCTTTCCTGAGCGGCCTGGCGCTGGCCGCCGGCAGCCGCGCGCTGCCGGCGCCGGCGGGCCTGGCCGGCGCAGCCGGGGCCGAAGGCACCGTGCTGACCATGCTGGACGGGGCCACGGAAGCGCATATCGCTGAAGACTGGGGACTGTGGCTGGACCGCATGCATGCGCTCGATGCCGACTGGTTCGGTCCGGCGCTGGAAGCGCTGGCGGACGGCCGCATCGGCGCCATCACGCTGGTGCTGGCCGGCGAGAACCACTTTGCCGAGTTCACCGTGCGGCGTGCCGACCTGCGCAAGTTCTGGCGCGGCATGGGCCAGCGCGGCGACTGGCGCGCGCTGCTGTCCGACCTGGCCTTTGCCGCCTGAAGCCATCGCCCCCAACACACTGCCCCCCGCCCATGACCCGGATCGCCATCCGCCAATATTCTTCCGAACACGCCAGTTCGCTGGCCGCCTCCGGCCTGCACCCTACGCTGGCGCGCATCCTGGCCGCGCGCGGCGTGGCCCGCGCCGCCGAGCTGGCCACCGACCTGCCCGAACTGGTGCCGCCCGCGGCCATGAAGGGCATCGGCCACGCCGCGGCCTACCTGGCCGACGCCATCGCCGCCGGCAAGCGCCTGCTGATCGTCGCTGACTATGACTGCGACGGGGCCACCGCTTGCGCGGTGGGCGTGCGCGGGCTGCGCATGCTGGGCGCGCGGGTCGAGTACATCGTGCCGAACCGCTTCGAATACGGCTACGGCCTGACGCCGGAGATCGTCGCGCTGGCGGCAAGGCAGCAGCCGGACGTAATCGTCACGGTCGACAACGGCATCGCCAGTGTCGACGGCGTGGCCGCGGCCAATGCGCTGGGCATCGACGTGGTGGTGACCGACCACCACCTGCCGGGCGCGGAGCTGCCGCAGGCCGCGGTGATCGTCAACCCGAACCAGCCGGGCTGCGAATTCCCCAGCAAGAACCTGGCGGGCGTGGGCGTGATGTTCTACGTGCTGCTGGCGCTGCGCGCCGAGCTGCGCCAGCGCGGCGTGTACACCCAGCAGACCCAGCCGCCGCTGCAGACGCTGCTGGACCTGGTGGCGCTGGGCACCGTCGCCGACGTGGTCAAGCTGGACACCAACAACCGCATCCTGGTGGCGCAAGGCCTGCGCCGCATGCGCGCCGGACGCATGCAGCCGGGGGTAGCGGCGCTGTTCCGCGCCGCCGGGCGCGAGGCCGCGCGCGCCAATACCTTCGACCTGGGCTTCGGCCTCGGCCCGCGCCTGAATGCGGCCGGCCGGCTCGCCGACATGTCGCTGGGCATCGAGTGCCTGCTGACCGACGATGCCAACCGCGCCTGGGAAATCGCGCAAGAACTGGACAGCATGAACCGCGAGCGGCGCGACATCGAGGCCGGCATGCAGCAGGAGGCGCTGCAGATCCTGGAGCAGCCGCTGGCCGGGCCGGATCCGTCGGCGCGCTTCACGGTCAGCGTGTTCAACGATACCTGGCACCAGGGGGTGATCGGCATCGTGGCATCGCGGCTGAAGGACAAGTTCCACCGCCCCACCATCACCTTCGCGCCCGGCGATGAAACCACGGTCAAGGGCTCGGGCCGCTCGATCCCGGGCTTCCACCTGCGCGATGCGCTGGACCTGGTGTCCAAGCGCCACCCGGGCATGCTGCTGAAGTTCGGCGGCCACGCCATGGCGGCGGGGCTGACCGTGCGCGCCGAGCGCTTTGCCGAATTCCAGGAGGCCTTCGAGGCGGTCGGCCGAGAATGGCTGACCGACGACCAGCTGGCGCGGGTGATCGAGACCGACGGCGATATCGAGGACCAGTGCTTCAGCCCGGAGTTCGTCACCCTGCTGGAGCAGCAGGTGTGGGGCCAGGGCTTCCCGGCGCCGACCTTCTGCGGCGAGTTCGACGTGCTGCGCCAGAGCGTGCTCAAGGGCAAGCACCTGAAGCTGCAGCTGGGGCGCGGCAGCCAGCGCTTCGACGCGATCTGGTTCAACCATGCCGACTCGCTTGGCGCCAGCGCGCAGGTGGCCTACCGGCTCGACAACAACACCTTCAACGGCGTCACCCGCGTTCAGCTCGTGATCGAGCACGCGCAGTAGGACGCCCGCGGCTCAGCCGCGCGACGGCAGGTAGCTGGCCGGATTCACCGGCTTGCCGTTGCCGCGCACCTCGAAGTGCAGCTCGCTGGGGCTCGCGCCCATGCGGCCCACATCCTGCCCCGCCGACACCTGCGCGCCCTCGCTGACCAGCGGCTGGTCCAGGTTGCCGTACACCGTGAGCCAGTCGTCGTTGTGCTTGACGATCACCAGCATGCCGTAGCCGCGCAGGTTGCCGACATGGATGGCGCGCCCGGCGGCGGCGGCGCGCACCGTGCCGTTGGCCGGCACCGCAATGCTCAGGCCCTTGCTCGCCGGCGGCGCGAAGCCGGCGGTGACACGGCCATCGGCCGGCCATTGCAGGCGGATGCTGCTGGCGGGCGGGCGGGACGCCGCGCCACTGTCCACGCGCGGCGTATCGGTCACGGTCTGGCCGGTGTCTGTCGACGCCGCGGCGCTGCCTGACGCGCCGCCCGGGGGCCGGACCCGGATCAGCTGGCCCACCTCGATCTGGCTGGGGCTGGTGATGTCGCTATTCCAGCGGGTCAGGTCGCGCACGCTGCGGCGATGCTTGCGCGCGATCGAATACAGCGTGTCGCCGCGCTCGACGCGGTAGTAGCCGTCCGGCACGGGCCCGCCCGTGGTGCCGCAGCCGGCCGTGAGCGCCGCCGTGGCGGCGGCCAGCAGCAGGCCCAGCGCGCGGCGCCGGCCTGGCTTGATGTCATGTCTGGTTTTCGTCATGCGTCCCTGTTCGTAATCTGTGCCGGGGGCGGCTTGCGACCCGTATTATCGCCGGGTGCGCCGCCCGGCACCGCCGGACAGACCGCGCGGCCGCGGTTACGTTCGGTTCGCGGCGCCGCCGCGGCGGCCGGCAAGCCCCCGATCTGCCGCGCCGATCCGCTATAATTCGAGGTTTTCGAAGCGCAGGAACATCATGGAAGCAGAACGCCTCAACGCCATCTCCGGTGCCATCTCCGATCTCCGTTCCCGGACGGAAGATCTACGGGGGTATCTTTGACTACGATGTCAAAGTAGGAAGGCTGGACGAAGTCAACGGCTTGCTGGAAGACCCCGACGTCTGGAACAACCCCAAGCGGGCCCAAGACCTCGGCAAGGAAAAGAAGATGCTCGAGGGCGTGGTCGGCGTCCTGGGCAAGCTCACCGATGACCTCGTCGGTGCGGACGAGTTGTTCGAACTCGCCAGGGAAGAAGGCGACGACGAGACCCTCGAGTCGATCGAGACCGACGTCAAGGGCTTCGAGGCGGTGGTGGCGGACATGGAATTCCGCCGCATGTTCGCCGGCGAGATGGACCAGGCCAACGCCTTTATCGACATCCAGGCCGGCGCCGGCGGCACCGAAGCGTGCGACTGGGCCTCGATGCTGCTGCGCCAGTACCTGAAGTACTGCGAACGCAAGGGCTTCAAGGCCGAGGTGCTGGAAGAGTCCGAAGGCGACGTCGCCGGCATCAAGAGCGCGACCATCAAGATCGAAGGCGAATACGCCTTTGGCTACCTGCGCACCGAAACCGGCGTGCACCGGCTGGTGCGCAAGTCGCCGTTCGATTCGTCGGGCGGGCGCCATACCTCGTTCTCGTCGGTGTTCGTCTATCCCGAGGTGGACGATTCGTTCGAGGTCGAGATCAACCCGGCGGACCTGCGCGTGGATACCTACCGCGCCTCGGGCGCGGGCGGCCAGCACATTAACAAGACCGACTCGGCGGTGCGGATCACGCATATCCCGACCGGGATCGTGGTGCAGTGCCAGAACGACCGCTCGCAGCACCGCAACCGCGCCGAGGCCATGTCGATGCTGAAATCGCGCCTGTACGAGCACGAGATGCGCAAGCGCCAGGCCGAGGCCGACAAGCTCGAGGCCGGCAAGACCGACGTGGGCTGGGGCCACCAGATCCGCTCCTACGTGCTGGACCAGAGCCGCATCAAGGACCTGCGCACCAACGTGGAAATGTCCAACACCCAGAAGGTGCTGGACGGGGACCTGGACCCGTTCATCGAGGCCAGCCTCAAGCAGGGACTCTAAGACCGCACCCGCCGCCGGGCCGGCGGCGGCACAGCAACCCATCCATCGCTGTACCGCCGCCCGCGCCTTGCCGGCACGACGGCCTTCTCGACCGGGGCACCATGAGCGAAGCCAATCACCTGTACATCATCACCGGCGCCTCGCGCGGGCTGGGCGCGGCACTGACCAACGCCCTGCTCGTGCCGGGCAACCGCCTGATCTGCGTCGCGCGCAGCCGCAACAGCGAGCTCGAACGCATCGCCACGCTCAGCGGCGTGCCGGTGGCCTGGCACCTGCAGGACCTGTCCCAGGCGGGCCCCGCGGCCACCTGGCTCGCCAGCGTGCTCGACACGCTCGACCTGCCGCCGACCAGCGCCACGCTGATCCTCAACGCGGGCGTGGTCGAGCCGATCGGGCCGGTCGCGGGCCTGCAGGAAAAGACGCTGGTGCCGCACCTGCTGACCAACCTGGCGGCGCCGATGACCATGACCGCTGCGTTCCTGGAGCGCACCGAGAAGTTCGGCTGCCCGCGCAAGGTGCTGGGGATCTCTTCCGGCGCGGCGCGCCGCCCGATCGAAGGCTGGAGCGCGTATTGCGCCGGCAAGGCCGGGCTCGACATGTTCATGCGCTCGGTCAACGCCGAGTACGCCCAGGCCGAGGCGCCGCGCACCGTGCGCGCGGTGGCGCTGGCGCCGGGCGTGATCGATACCGGCATGCAGGCCACCATCCGCAATGCCGACTTCGCCCAGGTGCAGCGCTTCCGCGAGCTCAAGGCCAACCAGCAGCTGGCGTCGGCCGAGGAAACCGCGGGACGCATCGTCGCCTACCTGCACCGCCCGGATTTCGGCAGCACCGAACTGGACGATCTCCGCAATTACTGAAGCCATACTGAACCCGCGCGCAGCCCGCTGCGCGCGACCCCACAAGACACCATGACCGAACCGAACCGCGCCCAGGCCCAGACCAAGGCCGCCGCCGCCGACACCCCCGCCGTCGACGAAAACAAGATCATCGCGGAGCGGCGCGAGAAACTGGGTGCGCTGCGCCAGCAAGGCGTGGCCTTCCCCAACGATTTCCGCCCCACCCACCAGGCCGCCGCGCTGCAGGCGCAGTACGCCGACACCGAGCAGGCCACGCTCGAGGCCGCGCCGGTCGAGGTCGCCATCGCCGGGCGCATGATGCTCAAGCGCGTGATGGGCAAGGCCAGCTTTGCCACGGTGCAGGACGGCAGCGGGCAGATCCAGTTCTACATCACCCGCGACAAGGTCGGCGAAGAGGTCTACGCGGCCTTCAAGCACTGGGACCTGGGCGACATCATCAGCGCCCGCGGCGAGCTGTTCCGCACCAACAAGGGCGAGCTGTCGGTGCAGGTGCGCGAGCTGCGCCTGCTGTCCAAGTCGCTGCGCCCGCTGCCGGACAAGTTCCACGGCCTGGCCGACCAGGAAATGAAGTACCGCCAGCGCTATGTCGACCTGATCGTGTCGCCGGAGACGCGCAACACCTTCCGCGCGCGCACCAACGCAATCTCGTCGCTGCGCCGCCATATGGCCGACGCCGGCTTCATGGAAGTGGAAACGCCGATGCTGCACCCGATCCCGGGCGGCGCCGCGGCCAAGCCCTTCATCACGCACCACAACGCGCTGGACATGCAGATGTTCCTGCGCATCGCGCCCGAGCTGTACCTGAAGCGCCTGGTCGTCGGCGGCTTCGAGCGCGTGTTCGAGATCAACCGCAACTTCCGCAACGAAGGGGTGAGCCCGCGCCACAATCCCGAGTTCACCATGATGGAGTTCTACGCGGCCTACACGGACTACCGCTGGCTGATGGACTTCACCGAGGACCTGATCCGCAAGGCCGCGATCGACGCGCGCGGCAGCGCCGTGCTGACCTACCAGGAGCGCGAGCTGGACCTGTCCAAGCCGTTCCACCGCCTGACCATCTGCCAGGCGATCCAGAAGTTCGCGCCGCAGTACACCGACGCGCAACTGGCCGATGCCGAGTTCCTGCGCACCGAGCTGAAGAAGTTCGGCGTCAACACCAGCGCGCCGCAATTCCTCAACGCCGGGCTGGGCACGCTGCAGCTGGTGCTGTTCGAGGAAACCGCCGAGAGCCAGCTGTGGGAGCCGACGTTTATCGTCGATTACCCGGTCGAGGTCTCGCCGCTGGCGCGCGCCTCGGATACCGTGCCGGGCATCACCGAGCGCTTCGAGCTGTTCATCACCGGCCGCGAGATCGCCAACGGGTTCTCGGAACTGAACGATGCCGAGGACCAGGCCGACCGCTTCCGCAAGCAGGTCGAGCAGAAAGACGCCGGCGACGAGGAAGCGATGTACTTCGACGCCGACTACATCCGCGCGCTGGAATACGGCATGCCCCCGACGGGCGGCTGCGGTATCGGCATCGACCGCCTGGTGATGCTGCTGACGGACAGCCCGAATATCCGCGACGTGATCCTGTTCCCGCACCTGCGCCGGGAAGACTGAGCCGACGGCACGGCAAACCCATGGCCTGATCAACGCCGTCGGTTTGCTCCCTTCTCCCGCAAGCGGGAGTGGGACAGCAGAACCCTGGTGTGCAGGTGGGGCCGCGCGTGCATAGGGAGAATGGCGCGCTCGTCACGGGATAGGGCCTCGCCCAAGACCGGCACGCCTAGTGTGCCGTTACAACAAGGCCGGCTTGTCGCCGGCCTTTCTCATGGCTGCTTTGCTATGATCCTGGTGCGCCCCATGGACCGGAGTCCATACCATGCAGCCCGCCCCCCGCAGTATCCGCAGGATCTGGCAACGGCTTCTCCCACTGGCCGGCGGATTGCTGCTGGCCCTGCTGCCGCCCGCGGCGCAGGGGCAGGAATTGCTTCTGCTCGGCGGCCTGCAGTCGACGGAGTCCCCCGGCGAGCGCAGCTACGGCTACGCCTACGCTTACCAGCACAACCTGGGCGAGAACTGGTACGCGACCTTCACCTACCTGAATGAAGGCCATGTCACGAACCATCACCGCGACGGCCACAGCGTCCAGCTGTGGTGGCGCTACCTGGCCCTGGACCGCAGGCTGACGCTGGCCGTCGGCGCCGGTCCTTACCGCTATTTCGATACCACCGACCAGCGCTCGGACGGCACCTACGACAACCAGCACGGCTGGGGTGCGTTGCTGAGCGCCGCGGCAACCTGGTACGTGGACGGCGGTCCCTGGATGCTGCAGGCGCGCTACAACCGCGCGCAGACGCCATCGAGCATCAAGACCAACACGCTGCTGGTGGGCGTCGGCTACCAACTCGATCGCGGTGACCGCGGCGGGCCGGTGGTGCCACCTCCTGGCCGGGCCGGCAATGTCACGCAAAATGAGCTGACGGTGTTTCTTGGCGAAACCATCGTCAACAGCTTCGATTCACAGACCTCTTTCGCCAAGGCGGTGGAATACCGGCGCGGGCTCTGGCGCTACGTGGACGGCACGGTCAGCTACATCAACGAGGGCGAGAATGCGGCGCTGCGCCGCAACGGCGTGGCCGCGCAGGCGTGGCTCACGCGCGCGTTCTTCCACGACAAGCTGACACTGGGGGTCGGAGCGGGGCCGTACTATGCAGTCGACCTGAGCCAGAAAGGCCTGGGCGCGGCCAGCCCGCCGTCGCGCTGGTCGGGCCTGATGTCGATATCCGCCAGCTACCGCCTCGGCGACCACTGGCTGACGCGGCTGACCTGGAACCGCACCGTGACCGGCTACGACCGCGATACCGACGTGATCCTGGCGGGCGTCGGCTACCGCTTCTAAGCAAACAGGCCGGCAAAGCCGGCCTGTTCGAGCACTTTCCAGTCTCATTGGGATTCTTCGATCCAGGCGGCCTGGATCGCCTCCAGGATCTTCTCGCCGGAGCGCTCAGGCACATCGGCGAAACCATCCAGCTCCAGCACCCAGCGCCGCAGGTCGGTGAATCGCACCGACATGGGATCCACATCGGGATACTTGTCGTACAGGGCTGCCGCGATGTCGTAGGTATCGGTCCACTTCATGGTGGTTATTCTCCGCTGAGGTCTGCCGGGCCGCTCAGTGGCCTTCCTTGGCGTGGTTGATGGTGTACTTCGGGATCTCGATGGTCAGGTCTTCCTGATCGACGATGGCCTGGCACGACAGGCGCGAGTTCGGCTCCAGCCCCCAGGCTTTGTCGAGCAGGTCTTCTTCCTTCTCCTCGGCCTCGTTGAGCGAATTGAAGCCCTCGCGCACGATCACGTGGCAAGTGGTGCAGGCGCACGATTTCTCGCACGCATGCTCGATCTCGATGCCGTGCGAGAGCAGCGCGTCGCAGACGCTGACGCCTTTCTCGGCTTCGATCACTGTCCCTTCCGGGCAGTATTCAACGTGGGGCAAAACAACGATCTGTGGCATGTGGTGTCCTGATGTCTGTATGTCGGTGCGGGCCCGGTGATCAGCCCAGCTCCTGCACCTTGCGCCCGGCCAGCGCGCTCCTGATCGAGCGGTCCATGCGACGGGCAGCGAATTCGTCGGTACCGTGCGACAGCTTCTCCACCGCGGCGTGGATAGCGTGATGGTCCTCGCCGGCGGCGATCTCGCGCACCGATGCCATCAGCGCCTCGACCGCGCTGCGCTCATCCGCCGACAACAGCTCGCCGTCGGTTTCCAGCGCGCGCTGCGTGGCCTCGACGAGGCGGTCGGCTTCGACGCGCTCTTCGGCCAGCGCGCGGCTCTTCATGTCGTGCTCGGCTTCGCGGAAGCTGTCCTGCAGCATGCGCGCGATATCGTCGTCGGCCAGGCCGTAGGACGGCTTGACCGTGACCGAGGCTTCCACGCCCGAATGCGTTTCGCGCGCGGTCACCGACAGCAGGCCGTCGGCGTCGACCTGGTAAGTCACGCGAATGCGCGCGGCGCCGGCCACCATCGGCGGGATGCCGCGCAGCTCGAAGCGCGCCAGCGAGCGGCAGTCGCTGGCCAGCTCGCGCTCGCCCTGCAGCACGTGGATCGCCATCGCGGTCTGGCCATCCTTGAAGGTGGTGAACTCCTGCGCGCGCGCCACCGGGATGGTGCTATTGCGCGGGATGATCTTCTCGACCAGGCCGCCCATGGTCTCGACGCCCAGCGACAGCGGGATCACGTCGAGCAGCAGCCAGTCTTCGCCCGGCGCATGGTTGCCGGCCAGCAGGTTGGCCTGCATCGCGGCGCCCAGCGCCACCACGCGGTCGGGGTCGAGGTTGGTCAGCGGGGTCTGGCCGAAGAAATCGCCCACCGCCTTGCGGATCGACGGCATGCGCGTGGCGCCGCCGACCAGCACCACGCCCTTGACGTCGTCGGGCGTCACGCCGGCATCGCGCAGCGCCTTGCGCACCGGCGCCAGGGTCTTCTGCACCAGGTGCGCGGTGATCTGGTCGAAGGTCTGGTCGGTCAGCGTCAGGTGCACGATCTCGCCGGAGTCCAGCACGGCGTCGATCACCGTGCTGTCCGCTTCCGACAGCGCTTCCTTGGCGGCGCGCGCGCGCACCATCAGCAGGCGCATGTCCTGCGCCGACAGCGGCTGCAGGCTGGCCTGCTCGACGATCCAGCACAGCAGGCGCTGGTCGAAGTCATCGCCGCCCAGGGCCGAGTCGCCGCCGGTAGCCAGCACCTCGAACACGCCCTGCGTCAGCTTGAGCACCGAGATATCGAAAGTGCCGCCGCCCAGGTCATAGACCGCGTAGATGCCTTCCGAGGCGTTGTCAAGGCCGTAGGCAATGGCCGCGGCGGTGGGCTCGTTGAGCAGGCGCAGCACTTCCAGGCCGGCCAGGCGCGCGGCGTCCTTGGTCGCCTGGCGCTGGGCTTCGTCAAAATAAGCCGGCACCGTGATGACGGCGCCGACCAGGTCGTCGCCGAGGCTGTCTTCGGCGCGCTGGCGCAGCGTGGCCAGGATCTCGGCCGAGATCTCGACCGGGCTCTTCACGCCTGCCGCGGTCTTGATCTGCACCATGCCGGGCGCATCGACGAAGTCGTACGGGCTGTGCTCGATGTTGGCGACGTCGCGCAGGCCGCGGCCCATGAAGCGCTTGACCGAGACAATGGTGTTCTTGGGGTCGCGCACCGCTTCTTCCTGGGCCCGGTAGCCGATCTGTGCGGTACGGTCCGGCAGGTAGCGCACCACCGACGGCAGCAGCGCGCGGCCGCGCTCGTCAGCCAGCACTTCGGGAATGCTGCTGCGCACCGCGGCCACCAGCGAGTTGGTGGTGCCGAGGTCGATGCCGACGGCCAGGCGGCGTTGGTGGGGCGCCGGCGACATGCCGGGTTCGGAAATCTGGAGCAGTGCCATGGTAATTCTTCGCGGTCTTGTACGGCAGGGAAACCGCCATGCGGGGGCATGGGGGCGGTTTTTGCGCCGGGCGCCATTGTGTCATGGCCCCGGCGGTCTTGCCGGTCAGTCTTCCAGCCGGTCGATGGCCTCGCTGGTATCGTGCTCGATCTTCTCGATAAACATCAGTTGCCGCACCGCGCCGCCGGCCGCGTCGTTGTCGCCGGCATCGAGCAGCGCGCCGAGCGCCGCATGGCGCTCGCGCTTTTCCTGGCGCAGCTCGCGCAGCAACGCGTCGAGCCGGTCGACTGCGCGCGCTTGCACCGCGTCCTGCAGTGCCTCGCGCCATTCCATCTGCTGCATCAGGAACGCCGGCGACATGGCGGTGTTGTTCTCCGCCTGCACGTCGACGCCACGCAGCTTCAGCAGGTAGGTCGCGCGCCGCAGCGGCTGGCGCAGCGTGCGATAGGCTTCATTGGCATGCGCGGCCCACTGCATCGCCACCCGGCGCTCGGCATCGCCCGCGCTGGCGAAGCGGTCCGGATGCGCCTGCGACTGTACGGTCCGATAGGCCGCGTCCAGCGCGGCCTCGTCGACGCCGTACTGCACCGGCAGGCCGAACAGCGCAAAAAAATCGTCTTTCAACTGCTTCCCCAAGAAAAAAGAGCGGCCGCGCCGCCCTTCGTCCGTGCTGCCATCGCTACCGTGCGGGCTGGCTGGCCCACTCGGCCGGCGGCTCGTTGCGGTCGCACTTCAGGCAATTCACCCGCGTGCCAATCATGGCGGCGCGGCCGGCCTCGCTCTGCGTCCATGGCCGCGACTGCCAGGGCGGGTCGTGGCGCACATGCTGGCCATGGCCGCAGTCGAGCTCGGCCACCCAGTGGCCTTCCTCGTCCCGGCGGAAGCCGACGATGCTGCGCTCCACCGGACCGGCCCGCGTCAGCCTGCGTCAGACCGTGAACGACTCGCCGCAGCCGCACTCGTCCTTGACGTTGGGATTGTTGAAGCGGAACCCTTCATTCAACCCTTCGCGCGCGTAGTCGAGTTCGGTGCCGTCGATATACGGCAGGCTCTTGGCGTCGACGATGACCTTGATGCCGTGCGATTCGAACACCTGGTCTTCCGCCAGCAGTTCGTCGACGTATTCCAGCTTGTAGGCCAGGCCCGAGCAGCCGGTGGTCTTCACGCCCAGGCGCAGGCCCACGCCCTTGCCGCGGCGTTCCAGGTAGCGCGCCACATGCTTGGCGGCCTTCTCGGTCATGGTGATCATCGTTGCGTTCCTTCGTCGATGCCGTGGTCAGTGCGCAGGATCAGGCGGCCTTCTGCTCGGCGCCGTGCTTCTTCTTGTAGTCTTCGACGGCGGCCTTGATCGCGTCTTCGGCCAGGATCGAGCAGTGGATCTTCACCGGCGGCAGTGCCAGTTCCTCGGCGATCTGGGTGTTCTTGATCTCCAGCGCCTGGTCCACGGTCTTGCCCTTGACCCACTCGGTCACCAGCGACGACGAAGCGATGGCCGAGCCGCAGCCATAGGTCTTGAACTTGGCGTCTTCGATCACGCCAGCCTCGTTGACCTTGATCTGCAGCTTCATCACGTCGCCGCAAGCCGGGGCGCCGACCATGCCGGTGCCGACCGCGTCGTCGCTCTTGTCGAACGAACCGACGTTGCGGGGGTTTTCATAGTGGTCGAGAACCTTCGTGCTGTATGACATTTGGCTTACCTCTTGCGTAGCTTTCGGGGGTCTTGCTGTTGTTTTGGCTGGATCCGGCAGGGGCTTAGTGCGCGGCCCACTGGATCGAATTCAGGTCGACGCCGTCCTTGAACATTTCCCACAGCGGCGACAGGTCGCGCAGCTTGCCGATCTTGCCCTTGAGCAGTTCGACGGTGTAGTCGATCTCCTGCTCGGTGGTGAAGCGGCCGACCGTGAAGCGGATCGAGCTGTGCGCCAGTTCATCGTTGCGGCCCAGCGCGCGCAGCACGTACGACGGCTCCAGCGAGGCCGAGGTGCAGGCCGAGCCGGACGATACCGCCACGTCCTTGATCGCCATGATCAGCGACTCGCCTTCGACGAAGTTGAAGCTGACGTTCAGGTTGTGCGGCACGCGCTGTTCCAGGTCGCCGTTCAGGTAGACCTCTTCCATGGTCGAGAGGCCGTTCCACAGGCGGTCGCGCAGCATGCGGATGCGCTCGTTCTCGGTCGCCATCTCTTCGCGGGCAATGCGGAAGGCTTCGCCCATGCCGACGATCTGGTGCGGGGCCAGCGTGCCCGAACGCATGCCGCGCTCATGGCCGCCGCCGTGCATCTGCGCCTCGATGCGCACGCGCGGCTTGCGGCGCACGTACAGCGCGCCGATGCCCTTGGGGCCATAGGTCTTGTGGGCCGAGAACGACATCAGGTCGCACTTCAGCTTGTTCAGGTCGATCACCACCTTGCCGGTCGCCTGCGCGGCGTCGCAATGGAAGATGATGCCCTTCTCGCGGCAGATCTCGCCGATCTGCTCGACGTCCTGGATCACACCGATCTCGTTGTTGACCAGCATCACCGACACCAGGATGGTGTCCGGGCGCAGCGCCTGCTTGAACACATCCATGTCGAGCAGGCCGTTGTCCTTCACGTCCAGGTAGGTGACTTCAAAGCCCTGGCGCTCCAGTTCGCGCGTGGTGTCGAGCACGGCCTTGTGCTCGGTCTTCACGGTGATGATGTGCTTGCCCTTGCCCGAATAGAAGTTCGCGGCGCCCTTGATCGCCAGGTTGTCCGATTCGGTCGCCCCCGAGGTCCACACGATCTCGCGCGGGTCAGCGCCGACCAGTGCCGCCACCTGCTCGCGCGCCTCTTCCACCGCGCGCTCCGCTTCCCAGCCGTACGCATGGCTGCGCGAGGCGGGATTGCCGAACTGCTCGCGCAGGTACGGAATCATCTTGTCCGCCACGCGCGGGTCCACCGGCGTGGTGGCCGAGTAATCCATGTAGATGGGGAAATGTGGGGTGCTCATCGTTATGACTGCCTTGTAAGGGACCGCTGATCTGTCTTGCTGTCTTGCCCGTACGCTCAGGATTGCGCCAGGCTGAAAACTGAATTCACCATTCTGGCCCGGACCGGCTTTTCCTGCTTGTCGGCCTTGCCGCGCGCGGCGGCGACCGGCTGCGCGGCGTCTTCGCGCATGTCGTGCAGCACGGCGGGCTGGCGCTCGCGCTGCTGGTCCACCAGGTTCTTGAGGGAAACGGAGTCCAGGTACTCGACCATCTTCTGGTTCAGCGTGGCCCACAGTTCGTGGGTCATGCAGCGCCCGGAGCCGTCATCTCCGTTACAATTGCCCTTGCCGCCGCACTGGGTGGCATCCAGCGGCTCGTCCACGGCAATGATGATGTCCGCCACGGTGACGTCCTCGGCCTTGCGCGCCAGGCTGTAGCCACCGCCCGGGCCGCGCACGCTCTCGACGATCTCATGCCGGCGCAGCTTGCCGAACAGCTGCTCCAGGTACGACAGCGAGATCTTCTGCCGCTGGCTGATGCCGGCAAGCGTGACCGGCCCCTGGTCCTGGCGCATGGCCAGGTCGATCATCGCAGTGACCGCGAAGCGGCCTTTGGTGGTCAGTCTCATGGTGCAGGGCTGTGGGTGAAGCGTGGGGGTGAAGCTAATACTTGATCGTTTCCGTCAAGTATAAAGGTACCCGACTAATTCAGTCAACTACCCCTGCCGCACCGCACCACCCCGCGCTCAGGCCTGGCGCCCGCCCGCAGCCGCCTGCGGCGGTGCCGCGCGCGGCGGCACCAGCAGCGACAGCGGCTGTTTCAGGATGCGCCGCCGCACGGCCGCGCTCAGCTCGGCGCGATCGACACGCCGCAAATTGCGTGACCGCAGCGCCATATTGAACGCGAGCGCGAAGCTGACCGCCACGTTGAGCATGCCCATCAGCGCGATCCCAGCGAACGCCAGCCACAGCGCCGGCATGCGCAGCGCGTCCCACCCCAGCACGCCCATCGCTGCGCCGACCGACCCGGTCGACAGCGTCACATGGCGCACTTCCATATGGGGGCCGAAAAAGCTGAGGATCTCGGGCCCCAGGCCCAGCAGCAAACCCAGCGACACGTTGGCAACGATGCCCGAGAGGTTGCGTTTCCAGAAGTCCGCCACGCGCGTGGCGCCGCGCGCGCCCAGCACATATTGCAGGCGGCGGTGGTAGGCCATCACGTCGTGCACGCGGTGCAGCGCGAACCAGTTGTCGGCCCAGCCCGCGAACAGGCTGGACAGCCACAACAGCACGCCGGTGAAGGCAGCGTAGAGCGGCGTCGGGCCCAGGATCGAGAATGATTCGATGGTGGCAATGGCCTTGGCCGGCGTGATCAGGTTGGTCCCCAGCACCCTGTGCGCCAGCCACTGGACGCCCAGCGCCACCGGGAACACCACCGCCAGGTTGCCGACAATGGCCGCCGCATTGGAGCGGATCATGGCGACGGTATCGTCGACGAAGATCTCGCGCCCTTCCGGCCGCCCGGCGCCATCGAGCCGGTGCGCCAGCGCGGGCCCGGTCATGGCCGGCTGCTTGGTCGCCAGCGTGAAATGCGCAAAGTGGATGGCCAGGAAGCTGCCGGCGTAGTTGAGCGAGGCCAGCAGGCCTTCACTGAACTTGTCCAGGTGCAGCCCGTAGATCAGGAATTTCAGGTACACCGTGACCACCGAGACCAGGCCACCGCCCGCCGCGGCGCGCACCAGCTCGGCATATTCCCGGCGGTCGCGCGTAATGTAGTGCTCGCCGGTCTCGGCCGAGCGCTCCACCACCTTGCGCGCCAGTTGCGCGAACGAGGTCCCGGCCAGATGCGCAATGCTGCGCCGGGCCTGCGTCGAGCGGATCAGCTCGGCCACCAGGTGCGCCGGCATGCCGGGTCGGCCGGGCTCGACCCACGCCGCCAGCAGCAGCTCGATGCGGCTGAGCTGCACCTTCATGCGCTCGATCTGGAATACCACTTCGACCGACACGCCGTTTTCCTCCAGGTCTTCGTACACGTGGCGGGCGGCGGCGTGGCAGCCATCCAGCAGTCCGCGGAAATAGTTAAGGCGGTGCCCGAAGCTGTGGTGGTCGCGGCGCAGGCCTTCCTCGCGCAGCGCCTGGACGGCCTCGTCCAGGCGAAAGAAGGGCGTGTCCTCGACCCGCCCCGCCAGCCGCGAGCGGATCGCCTGACTCAGGCCGGTGGCGCGCACCTGGCTGACCAGCACCGCGATGCTGGTGGCCAGGGTCTGGCCCAGCGTCTCGCGCTGGCGCGCCAGCCCCGTCGTCGCGCCATCGGCGTGGCCAGCGTCCAGCACGTGTGCCAGCCGCGCCATCAGCGCATCGTCGATGGCCTCGACCCAGTCGGCATCGCCGTCGCCGACGAACACCAGCGCAAACAGCGCGGCCATGTCGCTGCGGTTCGGCGGCGGCGGCAGGAAGCGACTCTGCAGCCGGCTCACCATCTCGCTGACGAAGCCGGGATGCTGCGCCACGCCGGTATCGCAGAACAGGCCAGTGGGGTCGTTCTCGCGCACCAGGCTGCGCACCGTCTGCGCAAAGCGCGCGGCCCAGTCCGGATGCCGCTCCAGCACCTGCAGCAGGTAGCGCAGGCGCACCAGTTCCGGATGGCGGCGCGGCGCGCCGTCTTCCTGGCTGTCGGCATCGGCGCCGAGGCCGCCGTCGCGCCGGATCCAGAAGGCCAGTTCGATCAGCCAGCCGTTGCGCTCGGCCAGCGGTGCCTGCGGATCGGCCGCGGCCAGGATGGCGTCGAGCTGCAGGCTGGCATTGCGCGACTCGCGCCACTTGCGGAATAGTTTGCGAAGCATGGATTCTCGTCGGGGTCGGGCCGCCGGCCGCGGGCGCATGACGCGCGGCGGGGCCAGGGAAGACTGTGCAGCGGGCCGGATCAGCCGGCCGGAGGCTGCAGGCGCTGGCGCAGTTCGGCGACCAGGCCGTCGCAGGCATCTTCGATGTAGTCGAGCACGCGTTCGAAGCCATCGCCTTCGCCGTAATACGGGTCCGGGACCTCGTCGGCGTGGTGGCGGGTGGCGAAGCTCATCAACAGCCGTACCTTGTCACCGGCATCCGGGCGCAGCCGCAGCAGGCCGGCGAGATTCTCGCGATCCATCGCCAGGATCAGGTCAAAGCGGTCGAAGTCCGGCACGCCCACCTTGCGCGCGCGCAGCGCGGACAGGTCATAGCCGCGCTGCAGGGCATGGTGCTGGGTGCGGGGATCGGGGGCGCGGCCGAGGTGGTATTCATGCGTGCCGGCCGAATCCAGCTCCACCAGCGGCGCCAGCCCCGCGGCGGCCAGCTTGGCGCGCAGCACGCCCTCCGCCGTGGGGGAACGGCAAATATTCCCCATGCAACACATCAGGATGGCGTATGGCTTCATCGGATCAAGGCTTGGCAAGGTGGCATGGCAGGCGCGATTCTACCTGCGGCGCCTTTCCGCCCCCTTCTTGCCGCCGCTCGCGGCGCTAGGCGAGCTGCTTGGCCAGCCGCTCGCCATGCGCAAACCCGGCCACTTGCGCCGCCTCGGCCGACTTGTAGTGGTCGGTGATGCGCGAGGCATCGGTCAGCGTGCCGGCGGCCCGGATGTTGGTGCCAGGACGGCAGACGCGCACGGTGTACGACCATTCGCTCTGCGAACGCTGCCTGACCTGCACTTGCACTTCGTGGGTTTCATAGACCTTCTTCTTCCATTCGCCGATGTCGGTCATTGTGGTTCTCCACGGGAAATGGGGATGCCCGGCTGGCGGGCTAGCTGACCTCGCCCGCGTCGATTGCGCGCATGGCGCCGGCCTCCGCCAGGGCAATGGCAGCTTCCGGGGTGGGCGCGTCGCCGGCAATCGCTTCAAAGCTTGGGCCGGTCGGCTCGCCGAACGCGTCGGCGATGCGCATCTGCGCGGCAAAGCCGCCGGCGGCATTCGGGACCGCGGTGACCACCACCGCGTAGCCGCCGTATTCGAACTGGCGTTCCATCGTGACTCCTTCGCGGCGATCTTGCACCTTTGCCCTGCGCCGCCGAGGATTTCACTATAGGCGAAGCGCGCCAGGCGTTGCGGCGTATCAGGCAGGTGGCAGCGCGCCCTCGCCGCTGGCGCCGAACACCTGCGCCTTGAGCTTGGCCAACTGGTCGCGCACCTGCGCGGCCTGTTCGAACTCGAGGTTGCGCGCATGGTCGAGCATGAGCTTTTCCAGCCGCTTGATCTCCTTGGACACCTGCTTTTCGCTCATCTCCTCATAGCGGGCCTGCTCCTGCGCGGCCTGCAACTCGGCCCTGGCGTCGCTGACGTTGTAGACGCCGTCGATAATGTCCTTGATGCGCTTGACCACGCCGCGCGGCGTGATGCCGTTGGCTTCGTTGAAGGCAATCTGCTTGGCGCGGCGGCGCTCGGTTTCGCCGATGGCCTTCTTCATCGAGTCGGTCATGCGGTCCGCGTACAGGATGGCGGTGCCGTTGACATTGCGCGCGGCGCGGCCGATGGTCTGAATCAGCGAGCGCTCGGCGCGCAGGAAGCCTTCCTTGTCCGCATCGAGGATCGCCACCAGCGACACCTCCGGAATATCCAGCCCCTCGCGCAGCAGGTTAATGCCCACCAGCACGTCGAAGGTGCCCAGGCGCAGGTCGCGGATGATCTCGACGCGCTCTACGGTGTCGATATCCGAGTGCAGGTAGCGCACCTTGACGCCGTTTTCGGACAGGAACTCGGTCAGCTGCTCGGCCATGCGCTTGGTCAGCGTGGTCACCAGCACGCGCTCGCCAGCCTCGACGCGGGCATGGATTTCGGACAGCAGGTCGTCGACCTGCGTGGTCGCCGGGCGCACCATGATGATCGGATCGACCAGGCCGGTGGGACGCACCACCTGCTCCACCACCTGCCCGGCATGCTCCTGCTCGAACTGCGCCGGCGTGGCCGAGACAAACATGACCTGGCGCATCTTGCGCTCGAACTCGTCGAACTTGAGCGGCCGGTTGTCCAGCGCCGACGGCAGCCGGAAGCCGTACTCGACCAGCGTGGTCTTGCGCGCGCGGTCGCCGTTGTACATGCCGTTGAGCTGGCCGATCAGTACGTGCGACTCGTCCAGGAACATCAGCGCGTCGGGTGGCAGGTAGTCGACCAGCGTTGGCGGCGGGTCGCCGGGGCGCGCGCCGGAGAGGTGGCGCGAATAGTTCTCGATGCCCTTGCAGAAGCCCAGCTCGGACAGCATCTCGAGGTCGAAGCGGGTGCGCTGCTCGAGCCGCTGCGCCTCCACCAGCCGGTTTTCCTTATGGAAGAACTCCAGCCGTTCGCGCAATTCGGCCTTGATCGCCTCGATCGCGCGCAGCACGGTCTCGCGCGGGGTCACGTAGTGACTCGACGGGTAAACCGTGAAGCGCGGGATCTTTTGCCGCACCCGCCCCGTCAGCGGATCGAAGAACTGCAGCGACTCGACTTCATCGTCAAACATTTCCAGTCGCACCGCCATCTCGGCATGCTCGGCGGGAAAGATATCGATGGTGTCGCCGCGCACGCGGAAAGTGCCGCGCTGGAAGTCTGTCTCGTTGCGGGTGTACTGCATCGCGATCAGGCGCGCGATCACGTCGCGCTGGCTGATCTTGTCGCCGGCCCGCAGCGTCAGGATCATCTGGTGGTATTCGGTCGGGTTGCCGATACCGTAGATGGCCGACACGGTCGCCACGATGATGGTGTCGCGGCGCTCGAGCAGGCTCTTGGTCGCCGACAGCCGCATCTGCTCGATATGCTCGTTGATCGACGAGTCCTTCTCGATAAACAGGTCGCGCTGCGGGACGTAGGCCTCGGGCTGGTAGTAGTCGTAATAGCTGACGAAGTACTCGACGGCATTGCGCGGGAAGAACTCGCGGAATTCCGCGTAGAGCTGCGCCGCCAGTGTCTTGTTGGGCGCGAACACGATGGCCGGCCGCCCCATGCGGGCGATCACGTTGGCCATGGTGAAGGTCTTGCCCGAACCCGTGACGCCCAGCAAGGTCTGGAACGACAGGCCGTCTTCCACGCCCTCCACCAGTTGCCGGATCGCCTCCGGCTGGTCGCCGGCGGGCGGGAACGGCTGGTACAGCTGGAACGGAGAACCGGGAAATGTGACGAATTTGTCTTCGTCCAGGGCCGGCGCGGCTTCGGCAAGGTTCGTCATAGGGGCGTGACTAGGGAAATACCTGAGGAAAACGGGCGGATTACGCTAGAATCTTGGGGCTGTCAGCCCCCGCTTCAAGCCAAGAAGAGCGCGGCCGGGCCTGCCAGCCTCCAGCGCAGTTCGGAGCATTCTACGCCTTCCGTTTTTCACATAGCCGACCACGAGATTCCAAATGAGTTTGTTTTCTGCCGTCGAGATGGCCCCGCGCGACCCGATCCTGGGCCTCAACGAAGCCTTCAATGCCGACACCCGCGCGACCAAGGTCAACCTGGGCGTTGGCGTGTACTTCACCGACGAAGGGAAAATCCCGCTGCTGCGCGCCGTCCAGGAGGCAGAAAAATCCCGGCTGACCACGGCCACCCCGCGCGGCTACCTGCCGATCGAAGGCATCGCGGCCTACGACCAGGCGGTGCAGACGCTGCTGTTCGGCAAGGAATCGCCGCTGATTACGGAAGGCCGCGTGGTGACGGCGCAGGCACTTGGCGGCACCGGCGCGCTGAAAATCGGCGCCGATTTCCTCAAGCGCCTGTACCCGGACGCCAAGGTCGCCATCAGCGACCCGAGCTGGGAAAACCACCGCGCCCTGTTTGAATCCGCCGGCTTCCCGGTGGTCAACTACGCCTACTACGACGCACCCAGCCATGGCCTGAACTTCGCCGGCATGGTGGACTCGCTGAAGTCGTTTGCGCCCAATACCATTGTCGTGCTGCACGCTTGCTGCCATAACCCGACCGGCGTGGATCTGTCCCCGGAGCAGTGGAAGCAGGTAGTGGAACTGGTCAAGGAACGCAACCTGATCCCGTTCCTGGACATGGCCTACCAGGGCTTTGCCGACGGCATCGACGCCGATGGCGCCGCGGTGCGCCTGTTCGCGGATTCCGGCCTGCCGTTCTTCGTGTCGAGCTCGTTCTCGAAGAGCTTCTCGCTGTACGGCGAGCGCGTCGGCGCGCTGTCGATCGTCACCACCAGCAAGGAAGAAGCGCAGCGCGTGATGTCGCAGGTCAAGCGCGTGATCCGCACCAACTATTCCAACCCGCCGACCCACGGCGGCACCGTGGTCGCGACCGTGCTGAACAGCCCGGAACTGCGCGCCATGTGGGAAGAAGAACTGGCCGAAATGCGCGACCGCATCAAGCTGATGCGCCACGCGCTGGTGGACAAGCTGGCCGCCAAGGGCGTGCCGGGCGACTTCTCCTTCGTCAAGGCGCAGCGCGGCATGTTCTCGTACTCGGGCCTGACCTCGGCCCAGGTGGACCGCCTGCGCAACGAGCACGGCATCTACGCCGTCGGCACCGGCCGCATCTGCGTGGCCGCGCTGAACAGCCGCAACATCGATGCGGTGGTCGACGCGATCGCAGCCGTGATGTAACGCCAACGGTTGCCGTGCCGCAACAGCCGGCAACTGGCGCGGGCATCACAATGCCATAGCAAAAAAGCGGCTTCGGCCGCTTTTTGCATTTGTTTGCGATGTTGTAGGACGTTGTCACCGAAAAATCAGGCCTATGCCTTATTGTGTTCCGCGCATACCGAAGTACTTTAAGGTATATGCTGCAAAGCAAGATCGTCAGCACGGTCGTTCGATTCAGGCATAATCGGCGCCACACGATTCAAGGTGTATTGTCAGTACATTGTTACTTGGTGGTACGCATCCTCAGTAAGACCAGGCAAAAAACGGCATGCTCTATCAACTGCATGAGTTCCAGCGCTCGATCCTGCACCCGCTGACCGCGTGGGCCCAGGCGACCGCCAAGACCTTCACCAACCCCCTCAGCCCGATGTCGCTGGTACCTGGCGCGCCCCGCCTCGCCGCCGGCTACGAACTGCTGTACCGGCTCGGCAAGGAATACGAAAAACCGGCGTTCGACATCAAGTCGGTGCGCTCCAACGGGCGCGACATCCCCATCGTCGAGCAGACCGTGCTGGAAAAGCCGTTCTGCAAGCTGCTGCGCTTCAAGCGCTATGCCGACGACCCCGAGACCATCAAGCTGCTCAAGGACGAGCCCGTGGTGCTGGTGGCCGCGCCGCTGTCGGGCCACCATGCCACGCTGCTGCGCGACACGGTGCGCACGCTGCTGCAGGACCACAAGGTCTACGTCACCGACTGGATCGACGCGCGCATGGTGCCGGTCGAGGAAGGCGCCTTCCACCTGTCTGACTACATCTACTACATCCAGGAATTCATCCGCCATATCGGCGCCGAGAACCTGCATGTGATCTCGGTGTGCCAGCCCACGGTACCGGTGCTGGCCGCGATCTCGCTGATGGCGTCGGCCGGCGAAAAGACCCCACGCACCATGACCATGATGGGCGGCCCGATCGATGCGCGCAAAAGCCCGACCGCGGTCAACTCGCTGGCGACCAACAAGTCCTACGAGTGGTTCGAGAACAACGTCATCTACACCGTGCCGGCCAACTACCCCGGCCACGGCCGCCGCGTCTACCCGGGCTTCCTGCAGCATGCCGGCTTCGTCGCGATGAACCCGGACCGGCACCTGTCGTCGCACTATGACTACTACCTGAGCCTGGTCGAGGGCGATGCCGACGACGCCGAGGCCCACGTGCGTTTCTACGACGAATACAACGCGGTGCTCGACATGGCCGCCGAGTACTACCTGGATACCATCCGCGAGGTGTTCCAGGAATTCCGCCTGGCCAACGGCACCTGGGCCATCGACGGCAAGCCGGTGCGCCCACAGGACATCAAGAGCACGGCGCTGATGACCATCGAAGGCGAGCTGGACGATATCTCCGGCGCGGGCCAGACCGCCGCGGCGCACGACCTGTGCGCCGGCATCCCGAAAAACCGCAAGCAGCACCTGAACGCCGAGCGTTGCGGCCACTACGGGATCTTCTCGGGACGCCGCTGGCGCGACGACATCTACCCGCAGCTGCGCGACTTCATCCGCAAGTACCACGACGTTCCGGTGGCCGCGGCCAGCAAGTAACGAAAAACGCCCGCGCATGCGGGCGTTTCTGTCTGGCGCGCGCTGTCGGGGCTCAGGGCTTCTTCAGGTAGCTCAGCAGCATCTCGGTGTGCAGTTCGGCAAAGCGCTCATGCTCCTGCTGCGACGCCACGTCGCGGCCGATCACGGCGCTGATGGTGTAGCGGTTCGACAGCACGTAGTAGCCCAGCGCAGAAATCGTCAGGTAGAACTGCGGCACGTCAATCTGGTCGCGGAACAGTCCCTGCTGCTGGCCGCGCCGGATCACGTCGGCGAGCACGTCGACCACCGGGTTGATCAGCTGCTGCAGCTGGGCGGATTTCTTCAGGTGACGCGCTTCGTGCAGGTTCTCGCTGTTGACGAGGCGGATGAACTCGGGGTGCTCGTAGTACCAGTCCCAGACAAAGCGGGCCAGCGCGCGCACCCCCGCGACCGGGTCTTCGTCGACCAGGTGCAATTGCTCTTCGGCGGCGCGAAAGTTTGCGTATTGCTTCTCAAGCACCGCCAGGAACAGCCCTTCCTTGCTGCCGTAGTAGTAATACAGCATGCGCTCGTTGGTTTCCGCGCGCCGGGCGATCTGGTCGACGCGGGCGCCGGCCAGCCCCCCCTTGGCGAATTCCTCGGTGGCCGCAGCGAGGATGCGTCGGCGCGTCCCTTCCGGGTCGCGTTTGGTCTTGGGCTCTGTTGACATGGGGTCTGGTGGATCGTTGCGCGGATTATGGCACAGGCCGGAATGCGGCAATCCGGCCGCGCGACGCGCATCATCGCCGTTTCTGTCCGCCGGCGAAATCGGGGATAATCCTTGCGGCGCGAAAACCGCAGGGGTCCGCAGAGACTCCGGGTGCCGCAGGGGTCGCCAGCACATTGTCCGCCCCGATCGGGCCGCCGTTATGTCGCCAACCGCTCACAGCGCCGCGTAAATCTCTTGCTCGCGCCGTGCTGGTGATGAATCTGACCCTGCTCTAGTCCGTTCTTGTCCCCTGAATTGCTGTCCGTTGTCGTGAATCCCGCCGCCAAGTCCCTTGCCGACCGTATCGAAGCGCTGCTGCCGCAGACCCAGTGCACCAAGTGCGGCTTCAGCGGATGCCGCCCTTATGCCGAAGCCATGGCCAGCGGCGAGGCCGCCTGCAACCGTTGTCCGCCCGGCGGCGCGCAGGGCATCGTGCGCCTGGCCGCGCTGCTGGGCACCGAACCGCTGCCGCTCGATCCGGAGCGCGGCACCGAGCAGCCGCGCGCCGTCGCCCGCATCGACGAGAGCCTGTGCATCGGCTGCACGCTGTGCATTCAGGCCTGCCCCGTGGACGCCATCGCCGGCGCCGCCAAGCAGATGCATACCGTGATCCCGGACCTGTGCACCGGTTGCGATCTCTGCGTGGCGCCCTGCCCGGTCGATTGCATCGACATGGTCCCGGTGACGGGCGCGCGTACCGGCTGGGAGGCGTGGTCGCAGGCGCAGGCCGATGCCGCGCACGCCCGCTACCTGGCGCGCAATGCGCGGCTGGCGCGCGAGCGTGAGGAGAACGACGCGCGCCTCGCCGCCAAGGCCGCCGCCAAGCTCGCCGCGGTGCAGGCCGAAGCGCCGCAGACCGATGCCGAGCGTGCCGCGCAGGAACGCAAGCGCGCCATCATCCAGGCCGCGATCGAACGCGCCCGGCAGAAGCAGCAGGCCGCGCAGCCGCGCAATACCGAAAACGTCCCGGCCGCGGTGCAGGCCCAGATCGACGCCGCCGAAGCGCGGCGCGCGCGCATGGGGCTGACGCCACAGCAGGTCGATCCCGACGCCGCTCAGGACCCGGCCATCGACCAGAAACCAGAACCATGAACGCCGCCAAGTGCCGTGCCATCTTCGAGACGCTGCGCGAAGTCAATCCGGCCCCGACCACGGAACTGGAATACAGCTCGCCGTTCGAGTTGCTGATCGCCGTGCTGCTGTCGGCGCAGGCCACCGACGTCGGCGTGAACAAGGCCACGCGCCGCTTGTTCCCGATTGCGCATACCCCGCAGCAGATGCTGGACCTGGGCGAAGCCGGGCTGAGCGAATACATCAAGACCATCGGCTTGTACAAGACCAAGGCGCGGCATGTGATCGAGGCCTGCCGCATCCTGGTCGAACGCCATGGCGGCAAGGTGCCGGCAGAGCGCGAGGCGCTCGAAGCGCTGCCCGGCGTGGGCCGCAAGACCGCCAACGTGGTGCTCAACACGGCGTTCGGCCAGCCCACCATCGCGGTCGACACGCATATCTTCCGCGTCTCGAATCGCACCGGGCTGGCACCTGGCAAGAACGTGGACGTCGTCGAGCAGAAGCTGCTCAAGTGCGTGCCGCACGAATTCCTGCACGACGCGCATCACTGGCTGATCCTGCACGGCCGCTACGTGTGCAAGGCGCGCAAGCCGGAATGCTGGCATTGCGCCATCGAACCGCTGTGCGAGTTCAGGGAGAAAACCCCGGCGCCGCAGCTGTAGCAGCTGCCGTTTCGGGCGCCTGCGCCAGCACCATCGCCAGCTGCAGCGCGGTGCGCGCCACCACTTCCACATCAGGCGTATAGCCGTGGCGGATCCAGCGCACGGCGAGGTGAACCACGCCTCCCGCCACGCCCGCCGTCAGCAGCGGGTCACGCTCGCGCCCCGGCGGCAGCAGCGCTTGCGCCAGCAGCGCGCCGAATTCGTCCAGCGAGTCGGCCAGCGCGCCGTCGACCAGCTTGCTGACCCCGCGGATCTCTACCAGGAACACGCGCGCCGAGCGCGGTTCGCGCTGCAGCGCGCCGAAATAGGCCCGCAGCATGGCCAGCGCCTGTTGCGGGCCGCCCTTGCCGGCCCCCTCGCCCGCCATCATGAGGGTGTGCAGCAACCGGTGCGTGACCGTTTGAAACGAGGCCAGCAGCAAGGCCTCGCTGTTGGCGAATGACTCGTAGAAATAACGTTCGGTCAGGCCCGCGGCCTCGCACACGGCCTTGACGGTGGCGTTCTGGTAACCGCGCTCGCCGTAGACCTGCACGGCCGCGGCGATCAGCTGGGCGCGGCGCTGGGCACGGCGCTCTTCGGCGTCGGCGCCGCGGTAGCGGCGCGCGGGGGTCAGCTCGGGTGTCATGCGCGCCATTATGGCATTCCCTAGGGTCCGAAAACTCGCAGAAAACTTGCCGGATCGCTTCTGACAATCTATGTTGTCAGAAGTGACATTCGTCCGGATGCCCCCAATGCGCGACGCCAGTACCGATGACGCAGTTCTCGATGTCCTGATCGTGGGCGCCGGCCTGTCCGGCATCGGTGCCGCGCGCCAGCTGCAAAGGCGCTGCCCGGGCAAGCGCTACGCCATCCTCGAGGCGCGCGACGCCATCGGCGGCACCTGGGACCTGTTCCGCTACCCGGGCATCCGCTCGGATTCGGACATGTACACGCTGGGCTACCGCTTCAAGCCCTGGCGCGGCGCCAAGGCCATCGCCGACGGGCCGTCGATCCGCGCCTATATCCGCGAGACCGCCGAAGAAGCCGGCATCATGCGCCATATCCGCTTCGGCCACCGCGTGGTCAGCGCGGCGTGGGACAGCGCCGAAGCGTGCTGGACCATCGAAGCCGAGCGCGGCGCCGACCGTAGCCGGCTACGCCTAAGCGCACGCCTGCTCTATGTGTGCGCCGGCTATTACAGCTATGCCGAGGCCCACCGGCCCGCGTTCGACGGCGAGGACCGTTTCCGCGGCCGCATCGTGCATCCGCAGTTCTGGGACGAAGCGCTGGACTACAGCGGCAAGCGCGTGGTGGTGATCGGCAGCGGCGCCACGGCGGTCACGCTGGTGCCGGCGATGGCCAGCCGCGCGGCGCACGTGACCATGCTGCAGCGCTCGCCCACCTATATCGTGACGCGCCCCGGCGAAGACGCCATGGCCCGCACCTTGCGCCGGGTGCTGCCGGAACGGCTGGCCTACACCGTCACGCGCTGGAAGAACGTGCTGCTCGGCATGACCTTCTTCCAGCTGGCGCGGCGCCGGCCGGAACGCGTCAAGGCGCGCCTGGTCGGCATGGCGGCGGCGCAGTTGCCACCGGGCTTCGACGTGGCGACGCATTTCACGCCGCGCTACAAGCCCTGGGACCAGCGCCTGTGCCTGGTGCCCGACGGCGACCTGTTCCGCGCCCTGCGCGAGGGCCGCGCCTCGGTGGTCACCGACACCATCGCGCGCTTCACCGAAGACGGCATCGTGCTCGCCAGCGGCAAGTCGCTGGCCGCGGATATCGTGGTGATGGCCACCGGCCTGAAGCTGAACATGCTGGGCGACATTGCGCTCACGGTGGACGGCCGCCCGCGCCGCCCCGCCGAATGCCTCGCCTACAAGGGCATGATGCTCAGCGAGGTGCCCAACCTGGTGCTGGCCTTCGGCTACACCAACGCCTCGTGGACCCTCAAGGCCGACCTGACGGCCGAGTATGTCTGCCGGCTGCTGCGGCACATGGACCGCCATGGCCACCGCATCGCCGTGCCGCACGCGCCCGCAGCGATGCAGCCGACCCCCTTCCTGGACTTCACCTCGGGCTATGTGCAGCGCGCCGCCGGCGTGCTGCCGGGGCAAGGCGACCGCAAGCCGTGGCGCGTGCACCAGAACTACCTGAAAGACCTGCTGACCATCCGGCACGGCCGCATCGCCGATGGCGTACTCCAGTTCGGCGCCCCGCCTGCCGCAGCGCCGGCGCTGCGCAACCACCAGGACGCAAGCGGCGTCAATACGGCCGTGTCCGCCAGCGAGGTGCAGCCATGACTGCCCTGCTCATCACCCTGGGCCTGCCGATGGCGCTGACGCTGCTGTCCGGCGCCGCGCTGTGGCTGTACACGTGGCGTACCGCGCGGCGCATCGAAGCCGCCATGCCGCCGCCCGGCCGCTTTGTCGACGTGCCGGGCGCGCGGCTGCATGTGGTGGAGCGCGGGCAAGGTCCGGCGCTGCTGCTGGTGCATGGCCTGTCGGGCCAGCTCGAAAACTTTGGCTACGGCATGATCGCGCCGCTGGCCGAGCACTTCCGCGTCATCGCCGTGGACCGCCCCGGCGCGGGCCATTCCACGCGCACGCCCGGCAGCGCTGCCGACCTGCCCGCGCAGGCCGACGCGCTGGCCGCGCTGTGCGACCAGCTGAGCCTGGAACGGCCGCTGGTGGTGGGCCATTCGCTGGGCGGCGCGATTGCGCTGGCGCTGGCGATCCGCCATCCGGAGCGCGTCGGCGGCCTGGCGCTGATCGCGCCGCTGACCCATCCGCCCCAGGCGATCTCGCCGGTGTTCAGGGCCATGACCGTGCCGCGCGCATGGCAGCGCCGGCTGATGGCCTGGACCCTGGTGGTGCCGATGTCGATCCGGCACCGCGCCGAGGTCATGGATCTCGTGTTCGGCCCCGATCCGGTCCCGGACGATTTCCCGACCCGCGGCGGCGGGCTGCTGGCCTTGCGCCCGCGCCACTTCCTGGCGGCGTCTGAAGACCTGATCGGCGCCGCGCAGAGCTTGCCAGCCCTGCTGCGCGACTATGGCACGTTGCGCGTGCCCGTCAGTGTGCTGTACGGCCGCGACGACCGCATCCTGAACTTCGCCGAGCACGGCGAAGCGCTGGTGGCCAAGGTGCCGGGCGCCACGCTGACCCTGGTCAACGGCGGGCATATGCTGCCGGTGACCGCCATCGCCGCCAGCGTCGATTTCGTGCGCGAGGCTGCGGCGCGGATGCAGGTGTCCGCGCCGCGTCCGGCACAGTTTGCCTGATCCCGGGAGACCGCCCATGACCACCACGACGGGTTCCAACCCCTACAAGCAAGATGTCTTCGCCGCGCTCCGCGCCGTGCGCAAGCTGATGGCGGACGGCAACGACACCGAGCAGGTGTTCCGCATCATGCGCGCGCTCAACGGCCCGTCGATGCCGCGCAACTTCAGCCGCCTGCTGGCCACGCACGACGGGCGCCGCATGGTCTACCAGCGCGTCGAACTGGCCGAGCGCCTGTCCGATCCCGCTTACGTCGCCGGGTTCGCGCCGGGCACGGTCGGCGCGGCCTATCGCGCGTTCCTCGAACAGACCGGGTACAGCGCGGACGGACTGGCCAAGGTGTCGAACCTGGACCAGGAACCGGTGCTGGAAGATGCCTACCTGTGGTTCGGCCGGCGTACGCGCGACATCCACGATATCTGGCACGTGCTCACCGGCTACCGGGCCGACGAGAGCCTGGGCGAAGCCGCGCTGGTGGCGTTCAGCTATGCGCAGACCGGCGGCAAGGGCTGGGCCTTCATCGCCATCGCAGCGTCGCTGAAGAGCCTGCGCCTCACCGGCAGCCTGGCCTTTGCGCGCGCCGTGCTGGAAGGCTACCGTCTGGGCCGCCGCGCCAGCTGGCTGTTGGGCGAGGATTACGAGAAGCTGCTGCACGAACCGATCGACGCGGCGCGCGCGCGGCTCGGGATCGGCGCGCCGCGCCGCTACCTGGCCTGCAACCCGATGCAGCAATGGACCGCCTGATCGCGCGCCTGGCAAACCCCGAGCAAAAAAAAGCGACCCGCGCGGGTCGCTTTTTTTCTATTTGCCGGTACCGGGCGCGTTCAGACGATGCGGCAGGCTTCGTCGAACGACAGGCGCGGACCGCGCGGGAACAGTTTCTCGGCCACGCCATAGCCCAGGTTGCACAGGAAGTTGACCTGCCACTTGCCGTCCGGGAAGAACGCCGCGTTGACCTTGGCGGCATCGAAGCCGCCCATCGGGCCGCAGTCGAGGCCGAGCGCGCGGGCGGCCAGGATGAAGTAGCCGCCTTGCAGCGAGCTGTTCATCAGGGCGTCGCGGGCAATCTTCTCGTCGTTGCCGGCATACCACGAGCGGGCGTCGGCATGCGGGAACAGCTTGGGCAGCTGGTCGTGGAAGGCGGTGTCGAAGGCGATGATGGCGGTCACCGGCGCCGAGCGCGTCTTGTCGACGTTGCCGGCCGATACGCAGTCCACCAGGCGCGCCTTCTCGGCGGCGCTCTTGACGAACACGATGCGCGCGGGACTGCTGTTGGCAGCGGTCGGGCCGAACTTCATCGCTTCATAGATCTGGTGCAGCACGGCGTCGTCCACGTGGCGGTCCTGCCACACATTGTGCGTGCGGGCTTCGGTGAACAGCTGCGCCAGCGCGGCGGTATTGATCTGGGACATGCGCGTCCTTTCTGTACGGGAGGTGAAAGAAGGCGCGATTGTACCCAACGGCCGGCTTGCCTCACGACAGCGCCTTTGAGCAACCTGTTCAATTCCCTTGCATGTCGGCGCGCGCCGGCGCAGGTGCGCTGCCGCGGCGGGTCAGCCACAGCACCCCCGCCAGGATCAGGCCGCCGCCCACGGCCTGCGCCGCGCCGATCTGCTCGCCCAGCAGCAATGCCGCCAGCACCACGGTAACCACCGGCTCCAGCGTCGACAGCATCGACGCCTGCGCCGCGCCCAGCCGCTGCAGCCCGGCAAAGAACGTCAGGATCGCCAGCACCGTCGACAGCAGCGCGATTCCCGCCAGTGCCAGCCAGCCGCCGGCATCGGCCGGGAACTGCGGCGGCGTGCCCGCGCCGGCGCGCAGCATGCCGACGGTGCCGTAGACCAGCGCCGCCGTGGCGCAGATCACCGTGGTGGTGGCGATCGGGTTGACGCCGGCGGTGACGCGCGCGCCGACGATGATGTAGACGGAATAGATCACCGCCGCCGCCAGCCCCAGCGCGATCCCCAGCGGCGAACCGGCGCCGCCGCCCACCGTCAGCCCTGCACCCACCGAGCACAGCACCAGCGCCACCACCGCGGCGGTGGTCAGCCGCTCTTTCAGGAAGATGGCCGCCAGGATCGTCACGAACAGCGGATACAGGTACAGCAGCAGCGCGACCAGGCTCGCTTGCGCATGGTTGAGCGCACTGAAGAAGCAGAACGACTGGCCGACATAGCCGATGCCCCCCATCGCCGCCAGCGCCAGCACGCGGCGCCACGGCGGCAGCGCGATGCCGCGCGTGCGCATCACCCACGCCAGCGCCGCGGCCGCCAGCATGAAGCGCACCAGCAGCAGGCCGTACACGTCCGCACCGGCGGCGTAGGCGAAGCGCGCGAAGATTGCCATGGCCCCAAAGGCGCTGGCCGAGACCGCGATCAGCAGCACGCCGGCCAGCTTGTCGCGGGCATCGCTCGGGGCGGTAGGGGCGGAAGCGGGCATCAGGCAGGCAGGGAGTCGAGGATGCCGCATTTTACGCGGCGCCGGCGCAGCTGGCGGGCCAGCCCACATGGGCCGCCACCCTCGTTTACAATGGCGCCACCATGTTCAATCCCTCAAGAGAAGAAGTCCGCCGGTTCTTCTGCGATGCCTGGCAGAAGCAGATCGCAGGCGGCGTGCTGACCCCGCTGGAAGCCATCGCCGTCGACTGGATCGGCGAGCACCCCGAGTACCACGACCTGCTGCGCGACCCCGAAGGCGCGCTGGCGCAGGACTACACCCCCGAGAAAGGCCAGACCAATCCCTTCCTGCATCTGGCGATGCATCTGTCGATTTCGGAGCAGGTTTCGGTCGACCAGCCGCGCGGCATCCGCCAGGCCTACGAGGCGCTGGCGCGCCGGCTCGATTCCCCGCATGAAGCCCAGCACCAGGTGATGGAATGCCTGGGCGAAATGCTGTGGCAGGCGCAGCGCAGCGGCCAGCCCCCGGACGGCGACCGCTACGTCGACTGCGTCAGGCGCCGCGCCAGCCGCTGAAAGCCCCGCGGTACGCGCGAAAAGTGCAGCGTACAATTCCTCACAACCCCTGCGGGCGTGCGTGGTAGGCTTTGGGCTCCGAGTTTTCCCTAGTCGCGTTGCCATCACTTGGCAACGTCGCGCCTCTTCATGCCCCGTACTGCCCTTTTTCCGCGGCAGCGTCTGGCGCCAGCCAGCCGTGCCGTCGCCCCGCTCTGCCTGTCGCTGATGCTGGCCTGGCCGCTCGCCGGCCATGCCGGCGTGGCGCTGCTGCAGCCGCCGCGCGTGATCGACGGCAACCAGCCCCTGACGCTGACCCTGGTGGTGTCGGCCGATAACGCCACCCGCCGCTACCGTATTCCCGACACGCTCGAAGTGACCGCCTCCGGCGAAATGCAGGCGCCGGTGCGGCTGGTGCTGTGGCGCGAAGTCTCGGGCCCGGCCGTGGTCAACCTGCGCCGTGGCGAGCATCGCGCCATCCGCTACACCGTCGCCCTGCCCCCGGTCCTGCGCGGGCAGGTGCGCCTGGATGCCACCGGCATCGACGCCGCGCCGGTGATGGTCACGCTGAACCGGCTGCCGCAGCCGGGCGAGGCGGCCACGTCGGCGCCGCCGGTCGCCAGCCAGGCACCGGCTGCCGAAAGCGTGGAAGGCGCTCCCGTGCCGGTGACGCCGATCACCACGGCCGAGGCCGCGGCTCCCGCCCCGGCCGACCTGCGCGACAGCGCCCGGCTCTCGTTCCACGACCCGATGTACTTCATCGTCGGCGCGCACGGTGGCGCCAACGCCAAGTTCCAGTTCAGCTTCAAGTACCGCATCTTCGAGGGCGAGGACCCGGCTTCGAAGCGCCTGTTCGACAACCTCTACTTCAGCTATACCCAGTTCTCGTTGTGGGACTGGAGCGAAGAATCGGCGCCGTTCCGCGACACCAACTACCGGCCCAGCCTGTTCTACTATCTGTCGGACACGGGGGTGCGCAACAACGTCATCAGCCGGCTGTCGCTGGCCGCCGGCCTGGATCACGAATCCAACGGCCGCAGCGGCGCGGAGTCGCGCAGCGTCAATACGGTCTTCGTCAAGCCGACCTTCTATTTCGGCGACCAGAACGACTGGCACTGGCGCGTCGCGCCCAAGCTCTATGCCTATGTGGAAAAGGCCGACAACCCGGACATCGCCCATTACCGCGGCTTCATGGACCTGGGCATCGCCTATGGGCGGCCGGACTCATGGGAGTTCTCGGCAACGCTGCGCAAGGGCACGCGCAAGTGGTACGGCAGCGTCGACGCACAGCTGACCTATCCGATGGCGCGGCTGATCCCGGGCACGGCCGGCTACCTGATGGCGGGGTACTTCGTCGGCTACGGCGAGAGCCTGCTCGACTACAACCACAAGCTGCCGTGGCAATTCCGCATCGGCTACTCGCTGTCGCGCTGAAGCCGGGATTGCGCTAGCCGGCCAGCGGCTTGCCGCTGGCCTTCAGCCGTGCATTGGCCACGGCCGCGGCAAACTGCCCGTGGCCGTGCCAGCCGGTGGCCCGGCCGAGCTTCTTGCCGTTCTGGAAAAACATGAACACGGGGATGCCGTGCAGGCCGAAGCGCCGCCCCAGCGCCGGATGCGCATAGACGTTGGCGTGCAGCCAGTGCAGCTCCAGCGCGCGCACGGGCTCGGGATTGGCGAGCATGGCCTGCTTGGCCATTTCGCAGTTGAAGCAGTCCACGCCCCAGAAAAACACGCACACCAGGGCGTCGCCGGCCGCGGCAATGGCGGCATCGATGGTGGCGTCGTCGACCTCGCGCATCCCAAACGCGTCAAAGGCGCGCTGGTCGAGATGCGGGGCCGCGGACGGGTCCGGCGCGCCGGCTTGCGGTTCGGTGCTCATGGTTCGCTCCCAATGACGAACGCCCGGGCCGGCAGGCACCGGGCCCCAGGCCGGGACGACACGGCGCCCCGCCCGCCTGGAACCGGCGGCGTTTACTTCGGCGCCGCCACCGTGACCAGCGCCGGCCGCAGCACGCGGTCGGCGATGGTGTAGCCGCGCTGGAGCACGCTCACCACGGTATTGGGCTCCTGCTCCGCCGGCACCATCGAGATGGCCTGGTGGCGGTGCGGGTCGAACTTTTCGCCCACCGGATTGAGTTCGACGATCTTGCCGCGCTCGAAGGCGGTGGCCAGCTGGCGCGCGGTCAGCTCCACGCCTTCGCGCAGCTTGGCGATATCGCCGGAGCCGTCGGCCAGCGCGGCCTGCAGGCTGTCCATCACCGGCAGCAGGTTGTCGGCGAAGTTCTCGATGGCGAATTTGTGCGCCTTGGCGACATCTTCCTGCGCCCGGCGGCGGATGTTCTCGCCTTCGGCGACCGCGCGCATGTACAGGTCGTAGTGCTCGCTCGCCTTGGCTTCCAGCGCGGCCAATCGGGCCGCCACATCGTCCACTTCGGCAGTTCCCGGCGCGCCGGTCTCCGGGCTGGCGGTAGCGGCGCTCGCCGCCTCATCGCCCGCAGGCGTCGCAGTCTGGTTGGATGGCGTCTGCTTCTGGTCTTCCATGTCGATCCGTATCAATGCAGTGTCGCGGCCCGCCGTGGGCCAGGCCGCGGGTGGTAAATCGGCGTGTGTCCGATGCAGGTGGTGGCAGGTCGCCGCTTTTCAAGAGTGGCGCCGGCGCGACGCCGAAACACACGGTTACAAAGCGCAGCCCCATGCAATCGACGCCTTATTGCTTTGCGTCATCGCGCTCACTAAGATTCTTAGTAAGAAAAATGACAAAAATGTCGAGGGCGCAGGAGATGGTTCATTATTGTGCTGCTTCCGAAAGGTTGGCCATGCATAAGCTTCCAGTCGTGACGCTGTGCTTCGTGGCCGCGCTGGCGGTCATGACCGTCTTTATCTGCCTGTCCGGCGCCTTCACCCCGCGCGATACGGAGTATGGCAGCGGCAAGGCGGTGTTCAAGCACTACATCGTTCCCTTCGTCAGCCCGGACGTCGCGCAGGAATAAGCCCGGCTGACCCGCTCACCTTGCTGTCCGCAGCGCGGCGGCACCGGAAACGGTGCCGCCGCGCTGCCATGTCAGCCCTTGAAGTCATCGATGCGGCGGCGGTCGCGCTTGGTCGGGCGCCCCTGGATCTGGGCCGACGGCTCCGGCTGCAGGCGCCGGCGCTCCGCGTCGGCGACCCGGCGCGACTGGCTCTCGGCCCTCTCCTGATACAGCGTCTGCGCCACCGGCGCCGGCCCGCGCGCCGGGGCGATGCCTTTCACTTCAAGTTCCCAGCGCTGCTGGTGTGCTTCCAGCGCAACCTTGTCACCGGGCTTCACCTCGCGCGAGTTCTTGCACGGCTGGCCGTTGACCAGCACCTTGCCGCGCTCCACCGCTTCGGCCGCCAGCGAGCGCGTCTTGAAGAAGCGCGCGCACCACAGCCACTTGTCGATGCGCTGGCGCGCATCCGCGTCGAAATCCACGTTCATGCCGCCGCCCCCCGCGCCTGCGCACGCGTGCGCCGCGCCTCCAGTTCATGCGGATGCGGCGTGGCGAGCGGCCACCCCTGCAGGTGCTGCAGCGCGATCTCAGCCATGGCCGCGACCCACGGCGCGGCGTCGTTCATGCATGGAATGAAGTGAAATTCCTTGCCACCCGCGACCTTGAATTCAGTCTGGCCTTCCATGGCGATTTCTTCCAGCGTTTCGATGCAGTCCGCCGGGAAGCCCGGGCAGAATACGTCCACCCGCCCCGCGCCGACCTTTCCCAGCTCCGCCAGCGTCGGCGCCGTGTAGGGCTGCAGCCATTCGGCTTTGCCGAAGCGGGACTGGAACGTCACCTGATATTGCCCGGGTTGCAGGCCCAGCGCCTCGCCCAGCAAGCGCCCGGTCTTCAGGCATTCGCAGTGGTAAGGATCGCCCAGCTCCAGCGTGCGCCGGGGCACGCCGTGGAACGACAGGATCAGCTTGTCGCCCTGGCTGAAATCCGGCATGCCGTGCCGGCCCCAGTAAGCGCTGACCTGCTGCTGCAACGCCGAGATATACGCCGGATGGTCATGGAAATGCTTGACCAGGCGCAGCTCGGGCTGGTTGCGCCACTGGCCCAGCACCCGGAACACTTCGTCGAAGGCGGTGGCCGTGGTGGTGCCCGAGTACTGCGGATACATCGGCAGCACCAGAACCTGCTCGCAGCCCTGGCGGCGCAACGCTTCCATCACCGATGGGATCGAGGGGTTGCCGTAGCGCATCGCGCACGCCACCGTCACTTCGTGGCCGTTCTGGTGCAGCAGCCGCTGCAGCGCGTGGGCCTGCCGCTCGCTGTAGACCAGCAGCGGCGAGCCCGTCATATGGGCCTCGCGCAGCCAGATCGATTCGTACTTGAGCGCCGATGCGCGCGAACGCAGCGGCAGGATCACCCCGTACAGCAGCGGCAGCCACGCCGCACGCGGGATTTCCACCACGCGCGGGTCGGACAGGAATTCCTTCAGGTAGCGCCCCACCGCCTTGGGCGTGGGGGCGTCGGGGGTGCCCAGGTTGACCAGCACGATCGCCGTGCGCGGCGCCTGGCCGTGCTGGTAGGCCGGTTCGGGAGAAAACGTCATGTGGCTTCCGGGTAGGCACGATGCCTGGATGGCGCGGGCGCGGCGCACCGGCGCCGGCCATGCTCGCTGCGGATTGAGCCGCTGGCCAGACCTGCGCGCCGGACCACTAGTTCTGGCTCAGCGCGCTGGAGAGCAGCCGCGCGGTGATGTCGACGATCGGGATCACGCGTTCATAGGCCATGCGGGTGGGCCCGATCACGCCCAGCGTGCCGACGATCTGCCCGTCGACCTCATACGGCGCGGTGATGACCGCCATGTCTTCGATCGGCACCAGCCGGCTTTCGCCGCCGATAAAGATCTGCACGCCTTGCGCATGGCTGGACACGTCCAGCAACTGCAGCAGGCTGGTCTTGTGCTCGAACACGTCGAACAGGCGCCGCAGCTTGTCCATGCTCGAGGCCAGGTCGTCGACTTCGAGCAGCTTGCGCTCGCCGCTGATGTAGACGTGGTCGTCGTCCTCGTCCTCGGCGGTGCTGCCGGCCTCGACCGCGGCCTGCATCAGCTGCGACATGTCGCGGCGCAGGTCCTGCAGCTCCAGCCGCAGGTGGCTGCGCACGGTGTCGAAGCTCATGCCGGCATAGTGCGAGTTGAAGAAATTGGCTGCCTCGATCAGCTGGGCCGGCGTGTACGGCAGTTCGGTCTGGATGATGCGGTTCTGCACGTCGCCCTCGGGGCTGACGATGATCAGCAGGATGCGCTTCTCCGACAGCCGCATGAATTCGATCTGCCGGAACGCCTGCGCGCGGCGCGGCGTCATCACCACGCCGGCAAAGTGCGACAGGTTGGACAGCGTGCGCGCGGCCGCCGTGATCATGCGCTGCGGCCCCAGTTGCTGGCCACCCAGCTGGTCCTGGATCTGGCCGGTCAGCTCGGCCAGGTCGGCGTTGCGCTCGAGCGGCTTGGCGGTCAGCATCGAATCGACGAACAGCCGGTAGCCGCGCGGCGTCGGGATCCGGCCGGCCGACGTGTGCGGGCTGGAGATAAATCCCATTTCCTCCAGATCGGACATCACATTGCGGATCGTCGCCGGCGACAGGTCCAGCCCCGAGTACTTCGACAGGGTGCGGGAGCCGACCGGCTGACCTTCGGCAATGTAGCGCTCGATCAGGGTCTTGAGCAGCGTTTTGGAGCGTTCATCCATGATGCCCCGATTTTACGCAAGTTTTGGACCTTCTGGCGCCCGGGGCGGAAGGGCCGCCGGCGCCTGCTGACAACCGTCGCGGCGGTATGGTCTAATCCCGGCATGTCCGCCCCACCCAAAGCCAGCGCCGTGCGCACTCCATTCAAGACCGTCGCCCTGGTGGGCCGGTACTCCACCGCCGGCATCGAAGGGCCCCTGGAGGAGATCGCCTCCTACATCCTGCGCAACGGCCAGGACGTGGTGTTCGAGCGCGAGACCGCACTGGCCACCGGGCTGACCGCCTACCCCGCCCTGTCCGCCGAAGAGATCGGCCGCGAGGCCGACGTGGCCGTGGTGCTGGGCGGCGACGGCACGCTGCTGGGCCTTGCCCGCCAGCTCGCCGGGCACGACGTGCCCCTGATTGGCGTGAACCACGGGCGGCTCGGCTTCATGACCGATATTGCCCTGGAAGACGCGCACACGGTGCTGCCCGACATGCTGGACGGCCGCTACGAGTCAGAGACCCGGCTGCTGCTGGCGTCGCGGGTGGTGCGCGACGACATGGACATCTTCGCCGCGCTGGCGCTGAACGATGTGGTGGTGAACCGCTCCGGCATCTCCGGCATGGTCGAGCTGGCGGTTTCCGTGGACGGCCACTTCATGTACAACCAGCGCTCCGACGGCCTGATCGTGTCGACCGCCACGGGCTCGACCGCCTATGCGCTGTCGGCCGGCGGGCCGATCCTGCATCCTACGCTGTCGGGTGTAGTGCTGGTGCCGATCGCCCCGCACGCGCTGTCCAACCGGCCGATCGTGCTGCCGCACGACGCCGAGGTCACCATCGAGGTGGCCAGCGCGCGCGATGCCAGCGTCAACTTCGACATGCAGTCGCTGACCTCGCTGCTGCCGGGCGACCGCATCGTGGTGCGGCGCTCTGAAAAGACCATCAACCTGCTGCACCCGGTGGGCTACAACTACTACGCCACGCTGCGCAAGAAACTGCACTGGCACGAATACCCGTCCGAAGACAACCGCCTCTGAGCGCCATCCAGCCGCCCCTCAGCCCGAGCCCGAACTTCATCGGACCGACTACCCTTCCCGCCACGATGCTGCGCAGCCTGTCCATCCGTGATTTCGTCATCGTCGACACGCTCGACCTGGATTTCACCACCGGCTTTACCGTCTTCACCGGCGAGACCGGCGCCGGCAAGTCGATCCTCATCGACGCCCTGGCGCTGGTGCTGGGCGAACGCGCGGATGCCGGCGTGGTCCGCGAAGGCGCGCCGCGCGCCAGCGTCAGCGCCACCTTCTCGACCCATCCGGCGCTGGATGCGTGGCTGGCCGAGCGCGAGCTCAACAGCGAAGACGATGGCGGCGTGCCGACCGTGCTGCTGCGCCGTACCGTCGATGCCGGTGGTCGCAGCAAGGCCTTTATCAATGGCGCGGCCGCTACGCTGGCGCAACTGCGCGAAGTAGGCGACCAGCTGGTCGACATCCATGGCCAGCATGCGCACCAGCAACTGCTGCGTCCCGATGCGCAGCGGCTGCTGTTCGATGCCCACGCCGGCCTGACGCAGCAGGCCGCAGCGGTGGCCGAGGCCTGGCGCGCCTGGCGTGCCTGCGTGCGCCAGCGCGAAGCGGTGGAGCACCAGTCGCGCGAGATGCAGCTGGAACGCGAACGCCTCGAATGGCAGGTCGGCGAGCTGGACAAGCTCAACCCGCAGCCAGGCGAATGGGACGAGATCCAGTCGGAGTACAACCGGCTCTCGCACGCCGCCGGCCTGATCGACGGCAGCCGCGCCGCGCTCGACGCGCTGTCCGAGGCCGACGGTTCGGTGCTGTCGGCGCTCAACGGCATCGTGCACCGGCTGCAGCAGCTGGCCGATGTCGATCCCGCCCTGCGCGACGTGCTGGCCGCGCTCGAGCCGGCGCAGCTGCAGGCCGAGGAAGCCGCGCACTCGCTGACGCGCTATGTCGACCGGCTCGAACTCGACCCCGAGCGGCTGCAGGTGGTGGAAGAGCGCATGCAGGCGCTGCACGCCACCGCGCGCAAGTACCGCCTGCCGCCCGAGCAGTTGCCCGATGAACTGGTCGCGCGCCGCCAGCAGCTCGACGACCTGCAGGCCGCGCAGGACCTCAACAAGGTGATGGCGCGCGAGGCCGCGGCCAAGGCCGCCTACCTGACGCTGGCGCAGCATCTCAGCCAGGCCCGCACGATCGCCGCGCAGGCACTGTCCGGCGCGGTTACCGAAGCCATGCAGGGCTTGTCGATGGCGGGCGGCAGCTTTGTCGCGGCGCTCAATCCGCTCGACGAAGGCCAGAGCTACGGCCTCGAGCAGGTCGAGTTCCTGGTGGCCGGCCACGCCGGCGTCAGCGCGCGGCCGCTGGCCCGGGTGGCGTCCGGCGGCGAATTGGCGCGCATCAGCCTGGCGATCTCGGTGATCACCAGCGAAGCCTCACCCACGCCCACGCTAATCTTCGACGAGGTCGATACCGGCATCGGCGGCGCGGTGGCCGAGGTGGTGGGCCGGCGCCTGCAGGAACTGGGCCGCGCGCGCCAGGTGCTGTGCGTGACCCATCTGCCGCAGGTGGCGGCGCAGGCCGGCACGCACCTGCTGGTCAGCAAGGAAACCACGGCCGAGGCCGAAGCTTCGGTCACGCGGTCGCGCATTCGCGTGCTGGACCCGGCCGGGCGCGTGGTCGAGACCGCGCGCATGCTGGGCGGCGCCACCGTCACCGCCACCACGCTGCAACATGCGCAAGAGATGCTGGCGCAGGGCATGGCCGACAGCGGCACCAGCCAGCCCGCGCGCGCGGGCAAGGACGGCAAGCGCGGCCGCCGCGCCGCGGTTGGTTGAGCGGCGCGACCGATTGCAACCCATTGCGCCCGCTTGCGAGCCATCGCCCATTCCATACACTGACAGGAGTTTCCCCATGACCCGCCCAGCGCCGTCCGCCGGCCACCGGCCCCGCCTCTCGCTGCGCGCCGTGCTGGCCATTGCCACCGCCGCCTCGGCCGCCCTGCTGGCGCTGTCCGGCTGCCAGGCGCAGCCTAAGGCCTCGGCGCCGCCGCCGGGCAGCATCAGCGATGACCGGTCGCTCGGCGACATCATGGTCCGCTTCAAGCCGCCCGCGGTAGACCTGTCCGAAGATGCCGGCAAGCTGCTGGCCGAGATCAAGGGCCCGATCCGCTATGTGGTCAAGCGGCCGATGTCGGGCGGGGTCTGGCTGGTCACGGCGATTTCGCCGTCGGCGGATGCCACCCTCTACCAGGCCGTCGACACGCTGCGCGCCACGCCGCGCATCGAGACCGCCGAACCGGACCGGCTGCTCAAGCCCAGCCGCAATATTCCCCCCAGCCGTGATATGCCGGCGCGTTAGGACGGGTCTGAATCTGTACGGAATGCCGCATTAACGAACGCAGGCGATCCCGAAGCCGCCCTTGCACAACCCGGCGGGATCGTATTCGCTACATAAGATGCCCACGCGCCGGCCCCGCCAGTGCGCGCTACGCCCCAGGGAGGAGAAATCCATGCCGCAATCCGCGCTGCCCGTGTTCTGCCGCAACTTCGCGGCCCGCCGCTGGCGGGCCCTCGCCCTGGCCGCCGCAGCTGCCTGCGGCGCGGTCCCGACCAGCGCGGCACTCGCCGCCGGTGCGCAGTCTGCTCCGGCCTATACCGGCCACATCATCGTGCGCTGGCGCGACGGCACCACCGCAATCGATGGCAACGGCGCCACCAAATCGCCGGCTGCCGCCGAAGCCCTCAAGCAGCTCAGCGAACGCACCGGCATCGCCGTCACGGCACGCCGGGCCATGGGCGGCAACCTGCAACTGCTGCAAGTCCCCGACGCCTTTGCCGCCGACCCCGAAGCCGCGGCGGCGCGGCTGCGCCAGGACCCGCGCGTGGCCGATGCCGTGCCCGACCGCTGGCTGCGGCTGCACGACACCCTGCCCGACGACCCCGAGTTCCAGGTCAACCAGCCGTACCTGAAGGGCACCGGCACCGTCGTCGGCGGCGTCAACCTGCCGCGCGCGTGGGACCGCACGCGCGGCAGCAACGGCATGGTGGTGGCGGTGGTGGATACCGGCATCCTGCCTCACCCCGACCTGGCGGGACGGCTGCTGCCCGGCTTCGACTTCATCAGCACGGCCACGGTCTCCAACGACGGCGACGGCCGCGACGGCGATCCGACCGACACCGGCGACAACCTGCCCGCCGGCTTCACCTGCCCGGGCAGCACCACGCCCATTACCGATCCGACCAACAACAGCTGGCATGGCACGCGCGTGGCCGGCGTGCTGGGGGCGCAGACCAGCAACGCGCGCGACATCGCGGGCGTCGACTGGAATGCGCGCATCCTGCCGGTGCGGGTCTCGGGACGCTGCGGCGCCCTGCTGTCCGACACCGTCGACGGCATGCGCTGGGCCGGCGGCCTGCCGGTGCCGAACGTGCCGGACAACCCCACGCCGGCGCGCGTAGTCAATATCAGCCTGGGCGGCGGCACTTGCAGCAGCATCGAGCAGCAGGCGGTCAACGACCTGAATGCGCGCGGCGTGGTGGTGGTGGCCGCGGCCGGCAACAACCGCGGCGCCGTCGAAGCGCCGGCCGACTGCAGCGGCGTGATCGCGGTCACCGCGCACGCCAACGACGGCGAGAACGCCAGCTATGCCAATGTCGGACCGCAGGTCGCGCTCAGCGCGCCGGGCGGAGGCTGCGGCAACTCGCAGGTGGTGGAAGGCCGCTGCACGGTGACGCCGTCGGTAATCCGCACGCTGAGCAACGACGGCAAGACCGCGCTCGGCAACTACGTGGTGACGTCGTCCGCGGGCACCAGCTTCGCCGCGCCGATGGTCTCGGGGGTGGTGTCGATGATGTTCACGCTCAATGGCGCGCTGACGCCGGCGCAGGTCACGGCGGCGCTGAAGAGCTCGGCGCGTCCGCATCCGTCCGGCACGTTCTGCACGACCAATCCGGGCGTGTGCGGCGCAGGCCTGCTCGATGCCGACGGTGCGCTGGTAGCGGCGCTGGCGACGCCGCCGGCGGAGGCCGCGCCGGCGCCGGCCTCGAGCAGCGGTGGCGGCGGTGGCGCGGTGCCCCTCTGGGCCGCGATGCTGCTCGCACTGTCCGGCCTGCTGGGCTTCGCGCTGCGGCGCCGCTTCTAGCAGCGCGCCGGGCGGCTCAGGCGGCGGCGCCGTTGCTGGGCGCCGGCCTTCGGGCCAGCCACCATTCCTGCAACACCCAGCACAGCAAGCCGGCCACGGCGCCGGCCGCGTGCGCCGCCCGCACCACGCCAAAGCCCCAGGCCGGATCGAATACCACCGGCGCCAGCCACGACTGTTCCACCCAGACCTTGGCCAGCACGCCCAGGCACAACAGCACCCCCGTGGCGCGCGCGAGTCCCGGCGCGCGCAGCAACCCCAGGGATCCCCACAAGGCCAGCCCGTGCAGCGCGCCCGAGAGCCCGCCGTACCAGGCAACCGCCGGCACGCGCAGCAGCGCCACCTGCACCGCGATGCCGCACGTCACCAGCACCAGCAACAGGCTGCGCACCCGCGCCACGCGCGCGCAGATCGCCAGCACGCCGGTGGCGGCGAGCATGTCGGCCAGCCAGTGATGGCCATCCAGGTGCACCCACATCGCCGTGGCCAGGCGCCACCACTGCCCGTCCACGCGCACCGCGTCGCGCAGGTACAGGCCGTGCGCGTGCCACGCGGGGATGAAGGTGAAGGCCGCGGACAGACCCCACACCAGCACCATCGCCGCCAGCAGTCCCGGCCACGTTGCGCCGGCCGTTGCCGGCTGGCCTGCTGCCTCAGTCCTCACCGAACACGGCGCGCCACAGCGTGCGTACCGATGCGGTCTGCGCCGCCATCGCTGCCGGCGCCACGCGCGCATGGGCCTGGCCATCGAGGCGCAGCTGGTGCTGGCGCGCACGGAACAGCCGGTAGGCGTCGCCCACCGCCAGCGCCAGCTTGGCATCGATCAGGCCCAGCTCGCCGGCTTCGCGCAGCAGCGCGATATTGCCTGCGTTGCGCGTCAGCTGCGGATGGGCGCGGCTGTGCAGCAGTACCAGGTACTGCACTGTGAATTCGATGTCGACCATGCCGCCGCGGTCGTGTTTCAGGTCGAACAGGTCGGTCGGGTTGGGATGGCCTTCGGCCACCTTGCGGCGCATCTGCGCGATCTCGCCGCGCAGCGCCGCGGCGTCGCGCTGCTGGCACAGCACCTCGGCGCGCAGCGCCTCGAAGCGCTCGCCGATGGCGGCATCGCCCGCGCAGAAGCGCGCGCGCGTCAGCGCCTGGTGTTCCCAGACCCAGGCGGTGTTGTCGCCCTCGCGCAGCTGGTAGCGGCGGAACGCGTCGAAGCTGGTCACCAGCAGGCCGGCCGCGCCATTGGGCCGCAGCCGCGTATCGACGTCGAACAGCGCGCCGGCCGCGGTATGGCTGGTGAGCCAGGTGATCAGGCGGCGCGCATAGGCGGCATAGACCTCGGGCGCGCGCTCGTGTTCGTCGTCGTACAGGAAGATGATGTCCAGATCCGACGCATAGCCCAGCTCCTTGCCGCCCAGCCGGCCGTACGCGATCACGGCGAAGCGCGGCACCTCGCGGTGGCGCGTGGCCAGCTGGCGCCAGACCGTCGCCAGCGTCGCCTCGAGCATGGCATCGGCAAGGTCCGACAGGCGGTCGGCCACCTGCTCCACCGTCAGCATGCCCTGCAGGTCCTGCAACAGCACGCGGAAGGTCTCGACATGGTGTTCGCGCCGCAGGATGTCCATCTGCTGCTCGACCTGGCCCTCGGCGGCGAGCAGTCGTTCATGCAGGCGCTTGCGGAACGCGGCCCAGTCGGGCGCACCGGCCAGCGCGTCGCTGTCGAGCAGTTCGTCCAGCAGTTGCGGATGGCGCGTCAGGTAGGCCGCGGCCCAGCGCGAGGCATGTAGGGTCTGCGCGACGCGATCCATCGCCTGCGGGTATTCGGACAGCAGCGACAGGTAGGAGGCGCGCCGGCTGATCGCTTCGAGGAAATCGATGAAGCGTCCGATGGTGCTGTCAGGGTCGTCCTGGCGCGCGGCCAGGTCGAGCGCGCGGTTGACCAGCTGGTCGAAGCGCGCGCGGCTGGATTCGGACAGCGCGCGATAGCGCAGCGACGCAGCAATCGCACGCAGCCGGTCCAGCAGCGCATTGCAGTCGGTAAAGCCGGCCGCCTGCAGCCGCTGGCACGGCACGGCGCTGTCGGCTTCGCTGTGCGACGGGTCTTGCCGCGGATTGTCCTGCGCGCGCGCGGCGCTGTCGTCCATGACGAGGTCCGGCCACAGGGCCTCGCATGGGCCGGCGTCCGGGTTGGAGAAGGTGGCTTCGAACTGCTGCGCGACCGGTTCCTGCAGTTCGGCAAGCCGCGCCAGCAATGCTGGCCAGTCGGCACAGCCCATCATCTGCGCGACCGCCAGCTGCTCGTCGGCGGAAGTCGGCAGGTGGTGGGTCTGGGCGTCATCGCGGTATTGCAGCCGGTGTTCGAGCTGGCGCAGGAAGCGGTAGGCATCGCCCAGCTGCGCGGCCTGGCCGGCGGGCAGCAGGCCGCGTTCGACCGCCACCGCCAGCACTTCCAGCGTCGGCCGGAGGCGCAGCGCGGGATCCTGTCCGCCGCGGATCAGCTGGAACACCTGCGCCATGAATTCGATCTCGCGGATGCCGCCGCGGCCCAGCTTGATATTGAACGAGCGCTGGTTGACACCATGCCCGGCCAGCCCGCCGCTGCGCTTGGCGGCCTCGCTGCGGATCTGCGCATGCAGCGAGCGGATCGCCGCGATCACGCCGTAGTCCAGGTAGCGCCGGAACACGAACGGCGTCGTGAGCCGCGCCAGCAGGCCGGCGGTACGCTGCGCATGGGGCGAGTCCAGCGCGGATACCACGCGCCCCTTGATCCAGGCATAGCGTTCCCACTCGCGGCCCTGCACCACCAGGTATTCCTCGAGCATGCCCAGGCTGCAGGCCAGCGGACCGGCATCGCCATTGGGGCGCAGCCGCATGTCGACGCGGAACACATAGCCGTCGGCGGTCACGTCGGCGAGCAGGTTGATGAGCCGGCGGCCCAGGCGGATGAAGTACTCGTGGTTGGACAGGCTGCGTGGCCCGCCCTCGGTGTCGCCGTCCTCGTCGTAGAGAAAGATCAGGTCGATATCGGACGAGACATTGAGCTCGCGCCCGCCCAGCTTGCCCATGCCCACCACCACCAGTTCCTGCACCTCGCCGCTGTGGGCGCCGACGGGGCGGCCGAAGGTGGCGGCAAGATCGTCGCCCAGCACCGCCAGGCCATGCTGGATCGCCAGTTCGGCCAGGTCGGTCATCGCGCCCGTGACCTCGCCCAGCGTGGCCAGGCCGCGCAGGTCGCGCTCGATCACCGCGCACATGACCTCGGCGCGCAGACGGCGCAGCGCGCGCTTGGCGGCGTCTTCGGCGTCGGCCGAAGGCGCGTGCAGCGCCTGCAGCCGCGCTGCCATCCAGGCGCGCGTGAGCGGCCGCGCCACCGCGGCGGCGAGGATTTCCGGCAGGTCGGGGCGGGCCTGCAGCACGCGCCGCACGTAGTGCGAGTACGCGGCCGAGTACAATACGTCGCCGCCTGTCCGGGTGCCTTCGGCGCCCGGCTGCAGTGCCTGCGCCGCGGTGACGGCAAAGGCGCCGGCAGCCATGGTACCGGGGCCCTGCCCCGGTGCGACGGACGCCGCTTGGGCGGGTTCCGGGGTGGCGCGCGCGCCATGTTGGTCGGCAGCGTCGCCAGCGGCGGAACTCGTCGGATCAGAGGCAGTCATTCCAGTATTTGAAATGCGAGAAAAGGTGCGGCCAGGGGTACCCCGCGGCTGCGCCCCGCTGCTCGCGCTGCGGACGTGCCATCGCCCCCCGCGGTGCGCGCAGCTTGCGCGTTCTTGTTTCAGCCGGCCGGGCACCAGATTGGAGAGCGGCTAGTATTGTCGGATAATCTGCGCATGTCCAGCCGCGCCCCACAACCCGCTGACGGTTCTCCCCCCAATGGCGGCGCGGGCGGGCACGAGGCCGCCACCACGCTGCCCACACTGCCTGCCGCGCGGCCCGGCAGTCCCCCTGGCATTGAAGCCCCCGGCGCCTCGCCCCAGGCCTCCGGCTGGACCCGCGCCCGGGGGCTGGCCCGCGCCGGTGCCCGGACCGCCGCGGCGGCCGTGCGCCATCCGTTCTGGCGCAGCCTGGGGCGCGCCCTGCTGCGTCTGGCATTGGTGCTGGCCATGCTGGCGCTGGCGGCGGGCCTGCTGATCCGCTTTGTACTGTGGCCGCAGGCATCCGCCGCGCGCGAGTGGCTGGAACAGCGCGGCGCGCAGGCGCTCTCGGCCCAGGTCAGGATCGCTTCGCTCGATACGTATTGGGACGGCTGGCATCCCGCCTTCCGCGCCCGCGGCCTGAGCGCGGTGGACGCCCAGCAGCGCGTGCTGCTGTCGGCCGCCACGCTGGACGGCAAGCTGGCGTGGCGTTCGCTGGTCAGCATGAACCTGCAATTTGTCAGCCTGAGCGCTAGCGGCACCGACATCCTGGTGCGCCGTACCCCCGAGGGCCGCCTGCTGGTCGGCGGCATGGTGGTCGACGCCACCGGCGGCCAGCAGGACGACGACCGCTTCCTGGGCTGGCTGATGTCGCAGGGACGCGTGGCGCTGTCCGACGGCAAGCTGCGCTGGCTCGACGAGAAGGCAGGCCTGCCCCGGCTCGACATCGGCGAAATCCGCCTAGACACCCGCCGCGACGGCGCACGCCACACCTTCCACCTCGAAGCGCGCTCGCCGGCACTGGGCCCGCGCCCGCTGGAGGTGCGCTCCACCTTCCGCGACGACTACCTGCACAGCGCCGGCAACTGGCGCCACTGGACCGGCCAGGCCACCTGGGACCTCAGCCAGTTGCAGCTGCCGGTGCTGCAGCGCTACCTGGCGATGTTCGAGCGGGTCGCCAGCGGCACCTTCAGCACCGACGGCAGCATTGAATTCCGCCAGGGGCGCATCGTGCGCAGCCAGACCCGGCTGCGTGCCAGCGGCGTCGACCTGCAACTGGCCGGCGCCGAGGCGCCGCTGCGGCTGGCCAATGCACAGGCCCTGCTGCTGCACCGGACCGAGCGCGACGGCAGCAACCTGCTGACCGTCGACACGCTGCTGTGGCAGCCGCTGCAGGCCCAACAGCCCGCGGTGCCCGATCACAGCAATGCACCCCCCGTGGCCGACGGCAGCTGGCGCGAAGGCATGCGCAAGGTCGCCATCGGCTGGGCCCGGGCCAGGGACGGCACCCTGAACCAGTTTTCGCTGAAGGCGCCCTCGCTGGACCTGAACACGGTCCGTGCGCTGGCCACCTCGATGCCGCTGGACACCGCGGTGCTGCGCCGCCTGCGCGCGCTGCAGCCGGCCGGCCACCTCGACAACCTCAACGTCAACTGGACCCGCGCGCGCGCCGGCATGCTCGAGCGCGGCGGCGGCAAGCCGCACTACAGCATCCAGGGCACGCTGCGCGATGTCTCCGTCAACGGCCAGCCCGCCGTGCCGGCGCTGGACGGCGCCGGCCACCCGCGCCTGGGCACGCCGGGCTTCTCGCATTTGTCCGGCACCTTTGCCTTCGACGACCAGCAGGGCACTGCGCGCTTCGAGGGCAACGACGCGGCGCTGGTGCTGCCGGGGCTGTTCGAAGACCCGCGCCTGTCGTTCGACCAGATCGGCGGCGAGGTGCGCTGGCAACACCGCAACGGCAAGCTCGCGGTGACGCTGGACAGCGTGCGCTTTGCCAATGCCGACGCGGCCGGCTCGGTGCGCGGCAGCTGGCGGGAAGGCGGCGATGGTGTCTCGGGCATTGCCGACCTGGCTGGCGAGATGACCCGCGCCAAAGTGGCGCGCGTGCCGCGCTACCTGCCGCTGAGCATTCCCGCCGGCACCCGCCACTACCTGGCCGGCGCGCTCGCGGGCGGCGAAGCCGCGGGGGTCAGCTTCGTGCTGCGCGGCGATCTGGCCCACTTCCCGTTCCAGGCGCCGCACGAGAAGGCCGGCGAGTTCCGCGTCGAGGTGCCGATCGAACACGTCAGCTACCAGATCGCCCCGCATGACTCCACCCAAACCCCGCACGAGCCGGCCCCCGGCACCGCGGGCGGCGCATCGCCATGGCCGGTGTTCACCGAGATCGCCGGACGCGTGGTGTTCGACCGCGCCGGCATGACCTTCCTGGCGCGCCGGGCCACGGTGCAGGACATTGCCGGCGTCACGCTGCAAGAGGTCAGCGGCCGCATCGACGACCTGAGCCCGCGCGGCAAGCTGGCCATCGACGGCAGCGCCGCGGGCCCGGTGCAAGGCTTCGTGCGCTACATCAACGCCTCGCCGGTGCGCGAATGGACGGGACACGTGGCCGACGCGGCCAAGGCCAGCGGCCACGGCGAACTGAAGCTCAGCCTCGAGATGCCGCTGGAGCACGCCGACGCGGCCCGGGTCGATGGCCGCTTCCGCTTTCCTGGCAACGATGTCGTGCTCAGCCCGCAACTGCCCGCGCTGGGCAATGCCAGCGGCGTCATCACCTTCAACGAGCATGGCTTCGGGCTGGAGAACCTGCGCGCCCGCTTGCTTGGCGGCGAGGTGCGCCTGGGCGGCGGCACGCAGCCGGACGGCACCACACGCGTGAGCGCCAGCGGCCAGGCCTCGGGCACCGGGCTGCGCGAGGCCGCGGCGGGCACGGCGCTGGCGCCCCTGGCAGCGCGGATGGAAGGCAGCACCGGCTACAGCGCGGTGGTCGCCGTGCGCGAGCGCCAGGTGCAGGTCCAGCTGAACACGGAGCTCAACGGCATGGCGCTGCAGCTGCCGGCGCCGCTGGCCAAGGCCGCCGCACCGGCACTGCCGCTGCGCGTGGAGCTGCGTCCGGCCACGCATGCGTCCAATGCCGCCGGCGCTGCCCGTGCCGGCACCGACGAGCTGTCGGTGCAGCTGGGCAATGTGCTCAATGCACGCTACCTGCTGCGCCGCGACAGCGGCAGCAACGGCTTCGAAGTGCTGGCGGGCGGCATCGGCGTGCAGCAGGCGGCGCCACTGCCAGCCGCCGGCGTCAGCGCCGCGGCCACCGTCGACCAGCTCGATATCGATGCCTGGCGCGCAGCCTTCGCCGGTGGCAACGCCGGCAGCGGCAGCAGCGCCGTTGCCGGCGCCGGCGAGCCGCCCTCGCCGTTCCTGCCGAGCCGCATCGCGCTGCGTGCGCGCACGCTGCACGGCATGGGCCGCACGCTGGACGAGGTCTCGCTCGATGCCAGCCGCGAAGCCGACGGCTGGAACGCCCGGGTCGACTCGCGCCAGATTGCCGGCGCGGTGCAGTGGCGCCACGGCGGGCCGTCGGCCGCCGGCTCGCTGCGGCTGCGCCTGGCGCGCCTGAACGTGCCCGATGCCAACGACGAGCACAACGTGGTCGATGCCCTGGCCAGCAGCATCGACGCCTTGCCCGCGATCGACCTGGTCGCCGACCAGTTCATGCTGCGCGGCCACGACTTCGGCAAGCTCGAGGTCAACGCGCATACGGATCTCGGCGCGGGCGGCGCCGATCCGGTCTGGACCCTGGACAAGCTGCAGATCGAACAGCCCGGCGCCACCCTGACCGGCAACGGCAGCTGGCGCGTGCCGCGCCGCCTGCGCGCCGACGCCAGTGCCGAGCGCCGCACGCTGCTGTCCTTCGCCATCGATGTGCGCGATGCCGGCGCCACGCTGGACCGGCTCGGGCTGCCGCATACGCTCAGCGACGGCAAGGGCAAGCTCGAGGGCCGCGTGGCGTGGCGCGGCTCGCCGCTGTCGATCGACTACCCGACGCTGACCGGCAAGCTGTCGCTGGACCTGGAGAATGGCCAGATCCTCAGCGTCGAGCCGGGCGCGGCGCGCCTGCTGGGCGTGCTCAGCCTGCAGGGCCTGCTGCGCTTTGCCACGCTGGACTTCCGCACGCTGTCGGGGCGCGGGCTGCTGTTCGACCGCATCGCCGGCAGCGGCACCATCGAAAACGGGGTCGGCACGATCCAGGACTTCCATCTGCGCAGCCCGCAGATCATTGCCAGCATGAGCGGCAGCGCCAACCTGCTGCGCGAGACGCAGGACCTGCACGTGGCAGTGGTGCCGCGCATCAACGCCACCACCACCTCGATCGCCGCGGCCTTCATCAACCCGGCGCTGGGCATCGGCACGCTCGCCGCGCAACTGCTGTTCGCCGACGAGTTCTCCAAGATGTTCACCCAGCACTACCGGATCTCGGGCAGCTGGGCCAACCCACAGGTCGGCAAAGTGGAGGACAATAAGGCGCAAGGCCCGACCTTCCAGAACCGCGCGGACCCGGCCTTCCCGCGCTAGAAGAAGATGCCGCCCCCATGACCCCAGCCAGCCCTGCCCCGTTCCGCGTTGCCGCGGTCCAGACCGTGACCGGCACCTCGCTCGACGCCAACCTGGCGCGCGCCGAAGCGCGCATTGCCGAGGCCGCCGCCGGCGGTGCCGAACTGGTGCTGCTGCCCGAGTACTTCTGCATGATGGGCCGCGCCGAATCCGACAAGGTCGCCGTGCGCGAGCACGATGGCGACGGCCCGGTACAGCAGTTCCTGGCCGACGCGGCGCGCCGCCATGGCATCTGGCTGGTCGGCGGCACGCTGCCGATGTGGTGCGACGACCCGCAGCGCGTGTACAACACTTCGCTCGCCTTCAACCCGCACGGCGAGCGCGTGGCGCGCTACGACAAGATCCACCTGTTCGGCTTCACCCGCGGCACCGAAAGCTACGACGAGTCGCGCACCATCCTGGCCGGGCGCACCCCCGTCAGCTTCGATGCGCCATGCGGCCGCGTGGCGATGTCGGTGTGCTACGACCTGCGCTTTCCCGAGCTGTACCGCGGCCTTGCCGCGGATGGCGGCACCAGCCTGATCCTGATGCCGGCCGCCTTCACCTACACCACCGGGCAGGCCCACTGGGAAATCCTGCTGCGCGCCCGCGCCATCGAGAACCAGTGCTATGTGCTGGCCGCGGCGCAGGGCGGCAAGCACGAGAACGGCCGGCGCACCTGGGGCCATTCGATGCTGGTGGACCCGTGGGGCGAAGTGCTGGCGATGCTGCCCGAAGGCGAAGGCGTGGTCGGCGGCGTGATCGACCCGGCGCGGCTCGAGGAAGTCCGGCAGAACCTGCCGGCACTGCGGCACCGGGTGCTGTAGCATGTACGCAAGCGCGGGGGTCCAGGATGGCCCTCGCCCACAGGATAGTTTGGCGCGCCGCCCCCCCGGCGCGTCCCAAGGAAGAAAGGACCTCTCATGAACGCCGGCGATCTCGGAATCCGCAACCTGGCCACCGCGCAGCAACTGCTGCTGGCGCCGTACGGCCTGGACGAAGCCAGGCTCCAGCGCGTGCTGGCCGATATCTTCACGCACAAGGTCGACTACGCCGACCTGTACTTCCAGTACACCCGCAACGAGGCCTGGAGCCTCGAAGAAGGCATCGTCAAGTCGGGCAGCTTCAGCATCGACCAGGGCGTGGGCGTGCGCGCGGTCTCGGGCGACCGCACCGCCTTTGCCTATTCGGACGACATCAGCCTGGCGGCGCTGTCGCAGGCGGCCGCGGCCACGCGTACCATCGGCCGCGCCGGCAGCGGCCGGGTCCAGGTGGCCGGCGAGCTGGCCACGCACGCGGGGCGCAACCTGTATGCGCCCAACGACCCGCTCGATTCGATGAGCGCGGCCGAGAAGGTGGCGCTGCTGGAGCGCATCGAACGGATGGCGCGCGCCAAGGATTCGCGCGTGGTCCAGGTCATGGCAGGCCTGGCCGGCGAGTACGACGTGGTGCTGGTGGCGCGCAGCGACGGCGTGATCGCCGCCGACGTGCGCCCGCTGGTGCGGGTCTCGGTCACGGTGATCGCCGAACAGGGCGGGCGACGCGAGATTGGCTCGTCGGGCGGTGGCGGCCGCTATGCCTACGGCTATTTCACCGACGACCTGCTGCAGCAATACGTGGATGAAGCCGTGTCGTCGGCGCTGGTCAACCTGGATGCGCGCCCGGCCCCGGCCGGCGCGATGACCGTGGTGCTGGGCCCGGGCTGGCCCGGCGTGCTGCTGCACGAAGCGGTCGGCCACGGGCTGGAAGGCGACTTCAACCGCAAGGGCTCGTCGGCGTTTGCCGGCCGCATGGGCGAACGCGTCGCGGCAAAGGGCGTGACCGTGGTCGACGACGGCACGCTGGCCAACCGCCGCGGCTCGCTCAACCTGGACGACGAAGGCAACCCGACCCAGTGCACCACGCTGATCGAGGATGGCATCCTGCGCGGCTATATCCAGGACACGCTCAACGCGCGCCTGATGAAGATGCCGGTCACCGGCAACGCGCGCCGCGAAAGCTATGCCGCGCTGCCGATGCCGCGCATGACCAACACCTACATGCTCAACGGCGACAAGGACCCACAGGAGATCATCGCCAGCGTCAAGAAAGGCCTGTACGCGGTCAACTTCGGCGGCGGCCAGGTGGACATCACCAATGGCAGGTTCGTGTTCTCGGCCAGCGAGGCCTACATGATCGAGGACGGGAAGATCACGTACCCGGTCAAGGGCGCGACGCTGGTCGGCAACGGCCCGGAATCGCTCAAGGACGTAACCATGATCGGCAACGACATGCGCCTCGACTCGGGCGTCGGCGTGTGCGGCAAGGAAGGCCAGAGCGTGCCGGTGGGCGTGGGGCAGCCGACGCTGCGCATCGAGAACATGACGGTGGGCGGGACTGCCTGAGGCCAGGCAAGCAAGACGGCCATCCCTCACGGCCGCACTTCATACACCAGGTTGAACGGCGTCTGCGCCGCGCGGCGGAAGCTGCGGAAGCCCGCCTGCTGCGCCACCGCGCGCATGCGTGCCTCGCCCGCCTGCGCGCCCAGGCACAGGCCGACTTCCTGCGAGCGCGATGCGGGCGTGCAGATGAAGGTGGAGGCGGAATAGAACACCCGCCCCACCGGGTTCAGGTTCTGCTCCAGCGCATCGTTGGCGAAGGGCTCGACGATCATCCAGGCGCCGTCGGCGCGCAGGGTCTCGAGCACGTGGCGTGCGGTGCCGACCGGGTCGCCCATATCGTGCAGGCAGTCGAACACCGCCACCAGGTCATAGTCCTTGCCGCCATAGTCCTTGGCGCTGGCCACCTCGAAGCGCACGCGCTCGGCCACGCCGGCGCGGCGCGCGGTTTCGGCGGCATGGCGCACCGACGGCTCGTGGTAGTCGAAGCCGACAAAGCGCGACGCCGGAAACGCCTGCGCCATGATGATGGTCGACGCGCCATGGCCGCAGCCCACGTCGGCCACCATGGCCCCCGCTTTTAACCGCGCCGCCATGCCGTCCAGCGCCGGGATCCATTCCGACACCAGGTGCGCCGCATAGCCGGGCCGGAAGAAGCGCTCGGTGCCATGGAACAGCGCGGGATCGTGCTCATGCCAGCCCAGCCCGCGGCCATTGCGGAAGATGTCGATCATCTTCGGAATCGCGCGGAACTGCGCCACGGCGATCTGGAACGCCCCCGGGATGAAGGCCGGGCTGCCTTCCTGCGCCAGCGCATAGGCCTGCTCTTCGTTCAGGCTGAACTGGCACGAGCTCGCGTCGTAGTCGACGTAGCCGCTGGCGGCCTGCGCCGACAGCCATTCGCGCAGGTAGCGCTCGTCGGTATGGGTCTTGGCCGCCAGCATGGCGACGGTCATCGGTTTTTCCGCCAGGGCCTTGTAGAGGCCGAGTTCATCGCCGACGACCACGGTCGCGGCATGCATCACCGCCCCGATATCGCCGACGAATTTTTCCATAAAGGCATTCAGCCTCGCCTCATCGACGCTCATGATGCACCTCCCCGTGCCACGGCTCCCCGCTTTCAAATATAGCCCCCGCCTATGTCGGGGAAAGCCCGAAAGCAACGGGGAAACCAGGCTGACGAGGCCGCCCCGGAAAGCAAGCGGACTTGGTGTGCCAGCGCACGGCATGGCTGCCGCGACACTTGCCAACCCCGGGAAAAGGCGCTATAAAGATGCTTCGCCGTACGGCCCGAGGCCGATACGAAGCGAAAATCATCCAAGCGGCGCGCAATTTCCTGCCCTTCTGCCACGCAGTGCAGCATAAATCCGGCGCCCGCGAAGAAAATCGATTCAAGCTGACCCAAGCCAACGCCTTTTTCCGCCATGTCCGCTAAGTTTTACTTTTACTTTTTTAGCGATCTCACACCGCTGGCGGATAGGGAGGGATGGCTGTAAGCAGCGCCCCGAATACAAAAAAACCGCCAGCGACCCTGGCGGTTTTTTTATACCCGTTTGTTTTCCCACACTGTCACGACCTCACAAGAATCCTGGAGCCACCATGCTGAAGAACACCGACGACCTGCGCATCCGCGAACTCAAGGAGCTGCTGCCGCCCGCGCACCTGATCCGCGAGTTCGGCTGCTCCGAACAGGCTTCGGACGTGATTTACGGCGCGCGCCAGGCCATGCACCGCATCCTGCACGGCATGGATGACCGCCTGATCGTCATCATCGGCCCGTGCTCGATTCACGATACCCGTGCCGCGCTGGAATACGCCAAGCTGCTCAAGGTACAGCGCGACCGCTTCGCCGGCGAGCTTGAGGTGGTGATGCGGGTGTACTTCGAGAAGCCGCGCACCACGGTGGGCTGGAAGGGGCTGATCAACGACCCGCACATGGACGGCAGCTTCAAGATCAACGACGGCCTGCGCACCGCGCGCGAACTGCTGCTGAACATCACCGAGATGGGCGTGCCCACCGGCACCGAGTACCTCGACATGATCAGCCCACAGTACCTCGCCGACCTGGTCAGCTGGGGTGCGATCGGGGCGCGCACCACCGAGTCGCAGGTGCACCGTGAGCTGGCCTCGGGACTGTCGTGCCCGGTGGGCTTCAAGAACGGCACCGACGGCAACGTCAAGATCGCGGTCGACGCGATCAAGGCCGCATCGCAGCCGCACCACTTCCTGTCGGTGACCAAGGGCGGCCATTCGGCGATCGTATCGACCTCGGGCAACGAGGACTGCCACGTGATCCTGCGCGGCGGCAAGGCGCCCAACTACGACGCCGCCAGCGTGCAGGAAGCGTGCGATGCCATCGCCAAGGCCGGCCTGGCCTCGCGCCTGATGATCGACGCCTCGCACGCGAACAGCAGCAAGAAGCATGAAAACCAGATCCCGGTGTGCGCCGACATCGGCCGCCAGATTGCCGGCGGCGACCAGCGCATCATCGGCGTGATGGTCGAATCGCACCTGGTGGCGGGCCGCCAGGACCACGCGCAGGGCCAGCCGATCGAGGAACTGACCTACGGCCAGTCGGTGACCGATGCATGCATCGGCTGGGACGACTCGGTCAAGGTGCTCGAAGGGCTGGCCGAGTCGGTGCGCCAGCGCCGGCTGGTGTCGGGCAGCGGCAACTGATGGCAGGACGGCGGCGGCGATGCTGGCCCGCCCGGGCATGCGCCTGGCGCTAAGCGGCATTGCCAGCTGCCGACCGTCGACGCCCGCGATGCGTCTCGTGCCCTGGGCGCCGCGGACAAAAAAAAGCCGCTTCAGCGAAGCGGCTTCTTGATGCAGGCGGCCAGCGCCGCCGGCCGTTACTTCTTCAGCACCAGGTCGCCCGGCAGCGACTCGATGTAGGCGGCCATGTCCTTCAACTCCTTGCGCGTGAACGGACGCGGCTTGCCGGCCTTGTCGGTGACCGCCGGGTTGGCGTTGACCTGGCCGGCCATGATCGCGTTGGAGCGGCCCACCAGCGCATTGCCCGACACCTGGTAGGACATCAGCGCGTGATACAGGTAGTCGGCATGCTGGCCGGCCAGCTTGGGGTAGTCGGGCGAGATCGGCTTGTTCATGCCGGCGCCGTGGCAGGCCACGCAGTTACCCTTTTCCACCAGCGTCTTGCCGTTGGCAAGGTCGGCGGCCGAGGCCGGCATGGCGGCAGCACCCAGCACGAGTGCGCCGAGCGCGAACGAAAGCGTCTTGAGCGTCTTCATGTGGGTTCTCTTACTTGAGGGCATTGTTCTGCGTACCGGTCTTCTGCTGCGAGTAGTAGGCCGCCACGTTGGCGATGTCCTGCTCGGTCAGCGTCGCGGCGATGCTGCGCATGGTGGGGTGCTTGCGCTCGCCCTTCTGGTAGGCCTTCAGCGCATTCTCGATGTACTTGGCGCTCTGGCCGCCCAGCATCGGCACTTCATAGATCTCGGGGAAGGACGCACGGTAGCCCGGAATGCCGTGGCATCCAATGCACATTGCAACCTTGTCCTTGGCAGCGTCTCCATTGCCCTTGACTTCCTGTGCCTGCGCGGCCGTTGCAGCCGCGCCCAGCACCACCATCGTGAGGAGCTTTTTCATTGTCTTTGCGGATTGGAAGTTAACCGTGTGACCTGCCCTGCCGGGCGGAGACGGTTTCAGAATGCTTCTGCAGGGCAACCAGGGCAGCCGGATGGATTGCCGAGGAGCAACCCGCCAGACATGTCGCATCCGGTCGGTTGCCGGGGTGTGGAACACCATTCTGGAACCACCTCGCGCAATCGCCGCGACCCGGAAGGGCCGCTGGGACTTCTGAACGCGGACTGCCGGATACTGGAGAACTGGACGTGGGGGCGCGTCAAACCGGCGCATTGTACCGCAGCCGGCACCTGCCAGTCCAGCCAGCGGCCGGTGACGGCGGAACGCCGTCTGCCCGCCCCAACACGAACCGCAAAGGTCTTTTATACTGGCCGATCCCGGGAATCTGCACGACCGTTCGCGGACGCCGCCGCCAGCCGCGCGAGCGCGCCCTGCACCGGCCCCTGTTTCCATAACGAAAGCGCGCGTCAAAGCGCGAAGAGACCGCGCCAAGCACGCCAACCCGGCCCTCGCCTGCGAGCGGCCGCCACCTCAGGTTGCCTCATGTCAAACACCGCCAACGCTTCCGCCCAAGCCTCCTCCCAGCCGGTCCGCTTCGAAGGCAGCGACCAGTACGTTGCCACCGACGACCTCAAGCTGGCCGTCAACGCCGCGCGCACGCTGCAGCGCCCGCTGCTGATCAAGGGCGAGCCCGGCACCGGCAAGACCATGCTGGCCGAGGAAGTCGCCGCGGCGCTGGGCATGCCGCTGCTGCAATGGCATATCAAGTCGACCACCAAGGCGCAGCAGGGCCTGTACGAGTACGACGCGGTGTCGCGCCTGCGCGACTCGCAGCTGGGCGACGACCGCGTCCACGACATCCGCAACTACATCGTCAAGGGGGTGCTGTGGCAGGCCTTCGAGGCCGATGAACAGGTGGTGCTGCTGATCGACGAGATCGACAAGGCCGACATCGAATTCCCCAACGACCTGCTGCGCGAGCTCGACCGCATGGAGTTCTATGTCTACGAGACCCGCGAGCTGGTCAAGGCGAAGCATCGCCCGCTGGTGATCATCACCTCGAACAACGAGAAGGAACTGCCCGACGCCTTCCTGCGCCGCTGCTTCTTCCACTACATCAAGTTTCCCGATGCCGAGACGATGCAGCAGATCGTCGACGTGCACTACCCCGGCATCAAGCGCGAGCTGGTGGCCGCCGCGCTGGAATCGTTCTACGAGATGCGCAACCTGCCGGGCCTGAAGAAAAAGCCGTCGACGTCGGAGCTGATCGACTGGCTCAAGCTGCTGATGGCCGAGGACATCCCGCCCGAGGCGCTGAAGAGCCCGGACAAGAAGGCCGCGATCCCGCCGCTGCACGGCGCGCTGCTGAAGAACGAGCAGGACGTGCACCTGTTCGAGCGCCTGGTGTTCATGAACCGCGCCAACCGCTGACGGGCCGCACCGCCATGACCGCGTTCGTCAAACCTGTCACGCTGGTGGGCCGGCACGCCACGCTGGAACCGCTGCGCCCCGAACACGCCGAAGGCCTGCGCACTGCCTGCGCCGACGGCGAACTGTGGAAGCTCTGGTACACCAGCGTGCCGGCGCCCGAGCGCATGGAGGCCGAGATCGCGCGGCGCCTGGACCTGCAGCAGCAGGGCGCGATGCTGCCATTCGCGGTGCGTGATGCCGCGGGCGAGCTGGCCGGCATGACCACCTACATGAACATCGACGCCGCCAACCGGCGCGTGGAAATCGGCTCGACCTGGTATGCGCGGCGGGTCCAGCGCACGCCGCTGAACACCGAGTGCAAGCTAATGCTGCTGGGCCATGCCTTCGACCACCTCGACTGCATCGCCGTGGAATTCCGCACGCACTGGATGAACCAGCAGAGCCGCGCCGCGATCGCCCGACTGGGCGCCAGGCAGGACGGCGTGCTGCGCAACCATATGCGCATGCCGGATGGCTCGCTGCGCGACACCGTGGTGTTTTCGATCATCGCCAGCGAATGGCCGGCGGTGCGGCAACACCTGCAATTCCAGCTCGAGCGGCCGCGCTGACGCGCCCGCCGACTGAAAGCGAGGCATCATGCTGATCGATTTCTTCTTCTCGCTGCGCCACGCCAAGCTGCCGGTCTCGGTCAAGGAATACCTGACCATGCTGGAAGCGCTCAAGGCCCAGGTCATCTCGCCGTCGATCGACGAGTTCTACTACCTGTCGCGGATGACGCTGGTCAAGGACGAGAAGCACTTCGACAAGTTCGACCAGACCTTCGCCGCCTACTTCAAGGGCGTGGAAAGCCTGGTCGACTGGAAGTCCGACATTCCGCTCGACTGGCTGCAGAAGACGCTGGAGCGCGAGCTGTCGCCCGAGGAAAAGGCCAAGATCGAGGCCATGGGCGGCCTCGACAAGCTGATGGAGCGCCTCAAGCAACTGCTCGAGGAACAGAAGGAAAAGCACGAAGGCGGCAACAAGTGGATCGGCACCGGCGGCACCTCGCCGTTCGGCCACGGCGGCTACAACCCCGAGGGCATCCGCATCGGCGGCCCGTCCAAGGGCAACCGCACCGCCATCAAGGTATGGGAGGCGCGCGCCTACAAGGACTATGACGACCAGGTCGAACTGGGCACGCGCAACATCAAGGTGGCGCTGCGCCGGCTGCGCCGCTTCGCCCGCGAAGGCGCCGACACCGAGCTGGACCTGGACGACACCATCCATGCCACCGCGGCCAATGCCGGCCTGCTCGACATCAAGCTGCGGCCCGAGCGCCACAACAAGGTCAAGGTGCTGATGCTGATGGACGTGGGCGGCTCGATGGACGACCACATCAAGCGCGTCGAGGAACTGTTCTCGGCCACCAAGACCGAGTTCAAGCACCTCGAGTACTACTACTTCCACAACTGCCTGTACGACTACGTGTGGAAGAACAACCGCCGCCGCCACGCCGAGAAGCTGGCGACCTGGGACCTGCTGCACAAGTACACGCCCGACTACAAGATCATCTTCGTCGGCGACGCCACCATGAGCCCGTACGAGATCCTGCAGCCGGGCGGCTCGGTCGAGTACAACAATGCCGAGGCCGGCGCGGTGTGGCTGAACCGTATGACCGAGCAGTTTCCGCACTTCGTCTGGCTCAATCCCGAACCCGAAGGGCTGTGGCAGTACCGGCAGTCGATCACAGTGATCAACCAGCTGATGAAGGGCCGCATGTACCCGGTCACGCTCGCCGGGCTGGAACAGGCGATGAAGGTGCTGTCAAAGTAAGGCTTGGAATGCGCGCCGCAGCGAGGCTAGCGCTGGCTCCCCTCGCCCGCTTGCGGGAGAGGGAGCAAACCGGCGGCATGCTGGAACCTCCGCCTCACCCTGGCCGCGCCAGGTCCGCCCCCTCCATCACCCACGCACGGAACGTCCTCAGCGCCGGCAGGTGCTGCTTCTGCTCCGGGTAGCACAGGTAATAGCCCTTCTTGGCCAGCACCTGCGCAGGATGCGCCACCACCAGCGCGCCGGTGGCCAGCTCTTCCTCGATCAGGCAGCGCGGGATCAGCGCAATGCCCAGTCCCGACAGCGCCGCCTGCGTCAGCAGTGAAAACTGGTCGAAGCGCGCGCCGCTCCAGGCGTCGCGCGTTGGCAGGCCCAGCGTGGCGAACCAGTCGGGCCAGGCCTCGGGCACGGTGGTGTGGTGCAACAGCGGATAGCGCAGCAACGCCGCGGGCGTCGGCGCCACGCCATCAGGCTCCGACGCCAGCAGGCCCGCCCGGCATACCGGCAAGACCTCGCGGCCGGTCATGTAGTCGGCCAGGCTGCCGGGCCAGACGCCGTCGCCGAAGCGGATCGCGGCATCGAGCTCCGGTTCGGAAAAATCGTAGCCCTGGGCGTGCGGCACGAACTCCAGCGTCACCTCCGGATGGCGCGCGAAGAACTGGGGCAGGCGCGGGATCAGCCACTTGGCGCCCAGCGTCGGCATGCTGGCGATATGCAGCACGCCGCCCCGCCCCTGCCCCGCCATCAACTCCACGGTGGCGGCCTCGAGCTCGTTCAGACTGGGAGCGATGCGCTCCAGGTAGCGCTCGCCGGCGGTAGTCAGCACCAGCCGCTGGCGTACCCGCTGGAACAGCTCGACCCCGAGGTAGGCCTCCAGGCTGCGCACCTGCTTGCTGACCGCGCCTTGCGTGACATGCAGCTCACGAGCGGCTACGGTAAAACTGTTATGGCGCGCCGCTGCTTCGAAGGCGTGCAACTCGGTCAGCGACGGACATAGGCGTCGCATAAATCACCTCTACTTCACGACCAGATGGAATGAGCTAGGGATTTTATTTCGTTTGCGGCGCGCTTGCTCGGTCGCGCAGAATCGTGAAATCCACTTAATTCTCCCCCTTGCCCTGGATCCCCTCATGCAACGTCGCCATCTTCTCCGAGTCCTGGCCGCCGCAACGGCCACCGTCGCCGCCGGCTTCTCCCTCAGCGCCGCGGCGCAGTCCGGCTACCCCACCAAGCCGATCACGCTGGTGGTGCCGTTCCCGGCCGGCGGTACCACCGACATCGTCGCGCGCATCGTCGCCGACAAGCTTGGCCAGCAGCTGGGCCAGGCCGTGGTGGTCGACAACCGCGGCGGGGCCGGCGGCAGCATCGGCACCGCGTTCCTGTCCAAGGCCGCGCCAGACGGCTACACGCTGGGCATCGCCACGGCCTCGACCCATGGCATCAACCCGGCGGTCTACCCCCGCCTGTCCTACGATGCCACCAAGGACTTCACCCCCATCACCAACCTGGCCTCGGTGCCGAACGTGATGAGCATCAACCCGGCGGTCAAGGCCACCGACATGAAGTCCTTTATCGCGCTGGCGCAGTCGCAGCCGAACAAGCTGGCCTATGGCTCGGCCGGCAACGGCAGCGTCTCGCACATGATGGGCGAACTGTTCAAGATGAGCAGCAAGACCGAACTGCTGCACGTGCCGTACAAGGGCGTGGGTCCGGCGCTGAACGACGCGCTGGCCGGCCAGGTGCAGGTGCTGTTCGACAACCTGCCGTCGTCGCTGCCGTTCATCGAAGGCGGCAAGCTGCGCGCGCTCGCGGTGGCCGCGCCCAAGCGCGTGGCCGCGCTGCCCAATGTGCCGACCTTTGCCGAACTCGGCCTCGGCGAAGTCAACGACGCCGCCTGGTTCGGCCTGATCGCGCCGGCCAACCTGCCGGCCGACCTGCAGAACAAGCTGCATGCCGCCGCGGTCAAGGTGCTGGCGCTGCCGGAGGTCAAGGCCAAGCTCGAAAAGCTGGGCGCCACGCCGGTAGGCGACACCCCGGCGCACTTTGCCGCCCAGATCAAGAGCGAAGTGGCCAAGAACAAGCGCGTCGCCGCCGCCGCCAAGATCTCGCTCGACTGAACGCACCGCACACCATGACCGACACCGACCGAACCATCGCGGACCGTCCGTTCTGCCTGTACCAGCCCGAGGGCGAGCCCGCGGCGCTGTTCCTGGACTCGCCGCACAGCGCGACCACGTACCCGACGGACTTCCGCCCCGATCCCGCGCTGCCGCTGCCGCTGCTGCGCCAGGCCGAGGACACCTTCGTCGACGAGCTCTACGCCGGCGCCCCGGCGCGCGGCATCCCGCTGCTGTGCGCGGGTTTTCCGCGCAGCTACCTGGACGCCAACCGCGCGCTCGAAGAAATCGACGAAACCCTGCTCGACGCGCCGTGGCCCGGCGCGAAGCGGGAAACCTCCAAGACCCGGCTGGGCAAGGGCCTGGTCTGGCGCGTGCTGGACACCGGTGAAGCCATCTACGACCGCAAGCTGAGCGTGGCCGAGGTGCAGGCCCGCATCGAGCGCTGCTACCTGCCCTATTACGCGCAGCTGCAGAAGCTGGCCGACCGCGCTGTCGCCAGCCATGGCAGCGCCTGGCATATCAACTGCCATTCGATGCCGAGCCACGCGGCGCCGTTCGCGACCGAATTCCCCGGCCTGGAGCATCCGGATTTCGTCGTCGGCGACCGCGACGGCACCACCTGCGACCATCGCTTTACCGACCGGGTCGAGGGCGTGCTCAAGGAGATGGGCTACGAGGTCTGGCGCAACCACCCGTACAAGGGCGTCGAGATCGTGCGCGTGGTCGGCCAGCCGCAGGCCGGCCGCCACAGCCTGCAGCTGGAGGTCAACCGCAAGCTCTACATGGACGAGGCCGGCCTGACGCATAGCGCCGGCTTTGCCAGGCTGCGGCACGACCTGAACAGCCTGCTCGACGAGCTGCTGCGCTTTACGCGCGCGATGCCGTCGCGCGTGGCCTGACACGGCCGCGCGCCGGCGCGCGGTGTCGCCGCCGTGAGGCGGGTCGGACCATTCCCACCCGCGCCGGGATCACTTGACGCGGGCGGTAGTGTGTTGGCGATGCGTTAGAAGAATGGGTAACAAGATTTAGGAACTTTGGCAGATGGGTTTCCTCTATCATGGCAATCCTTTGCGAACCCATCCTGGCTGCCGGCCCTTCGCGCCGTCAGGCAATCCCAGGCAAGCACACACCGCTCACACCGTGATCCGACGAATTTCCGCAATGCTCGGCGGCCGGCTCCGCATGGTGGCCGCCGCAGTAGCCGGTGCGATCGCGCTGGCTGGCTGCGCCAACCTGCCGGACGAGGCTGGCGGCACCAGCGCCGCCAGTCCCGCGCCGGCCCCTGCGCCCGCCGCGGCGCCCGCCCGCCCCGCCGCTGCCCCTACCCCGCCAGTCTCCGCCTCGCCTCCCATCAAGACCATCAACCTGCCCGACCGCGGCCGCGTCAGCCTGTCCGAGTACCGCGCGCGCATGCGCGAGCAGCTGATGAAGACCGAGAACGCCACCAGCGACGTGGCCGACTGCGCCGCCCACGCCAGCTGGGTGGTGCCGCGCTCGGCTAGTTACGATGCCTTGAAGATCCCGACCGGCGCCCTCGCCGCGGGGCAGGCCACCACCGAATCGTGGAGCGGCCGCTTCTCGCCGGGCAAGCAGGCCGTGCCGGTCACCTCGGTGGTCACCTTTGCCGCCACCGCGCACAAGCGCAAGGGCAGCGACGACTGGCAGCCGGTGAAGGTGCGTTGCGGCTATGACGACGGCATGATGCTGGCGTATGAACTGCTGGACAGCAGCGGCGCCACCATCAGCGAGCCGGCGGCCGCGCCGGCGGTGCCGACCGCCACGCGCGCGTCGGCCAGCAAGAGCCGCAAGGGCGCGAAGGGAAAGAGCACGGCGTCGACGTCGGGCAAGGCTTCGGGCAAGTCGGTGAAGTCCACCTCGGCCAAGTCCACTTCCGCCTCGGGCAAGACGAGCGGCAAGAGCAAGAAGAAGCAATAGGCGCAATGAAATGGCGGGCGCCTGGGCGCGTGCTTGGGCTCTCCCCTCTCCGATTTATGGGAGAGGGGCTGGGGTGAGGGCGGGCGTTTCCACGAAGTGCAGCAGCCTCGTGCTTGCCATGCGCCTGCCCTCACCCCCTGCCCCTCTCCCGCAAGCGGGAGAGGGGAGCCAACTCACCGCCGGCCTCAGCCCAGATAATCCAGGATCGCCTGCAGCATCGCCGTCCCCAGCAGCGCGCTGCGCGCGCCGTTCCAGCCGACCGCCGGATCTGGCAGGTCGGCATTGTCCTTGAACGGCATCTCCAGCGTCAGCGCCAGGCAGCCGAAGGTATGGCCGATGTATTTCGAGGCCAGCTTGAGCGCGTCGGCGTTGTACTTGCTGGCCGCATAGCCATGCACGTCCTGGAAGTCCGGCGAGGCCCGCTTGAAGGCCTCGATAAAGCGCTGCTGCTCGCGCCGCCGCGCCTCGGTGAAGCCCGGCAGCATCTCGCTGCCGGCGACGAAGTTGTACGGCAGGCCCTCGTCGCCATGGATGTCGAAGAACATGTCGCAGCCGCTGGCCTCGATGGCGCGGCGCACGTGATAGACCTCGGGGCTGGTGGCAGCGCTCGGCGCCATCCACTCGCGGTTCAGGTTGGCGCCGGCGGCGTTGGTGCGCAGGTTGCCGCGCGCCGAGCCGTCCGGGTTCATGTTCGGCACGATATGGAACACCGCGCGCTCGAGCAGCTTGCGCGCGACCGGGTCGCCTGCCCACATGCCGGTGCCGGTCAGCCGCTGCAGCACGCCCTCGACAAACCATTCGGCCATGCTCTCGCCCGGGTGCTGGCGCGCGATCATCCAGATGGTCGACTTGCCCGCGCCGGGCTGCCCGATGGTGACGCGCGTCATGTCGCGACCGTCGACGGTGCTGCCCAGGTGCGACAGCCGCGCCAGCGGCGAGCGCTGGCAACTGGCCAGCAGCGACAGGTGGCGCTCGTCCGGATACGGCTCGAAATACGCGAACCAGATGCTGTCGTGCTCGGGCGTGAAATCCACCGTCATCACCTGGCCGTCGAAACGCGTCGGCACGCGGAACCAGTGGGCGCGGTCGTACGACGCCACCGCGCGGTAGTCGCGCCAGCCATCCGGATAGGTGCAATCGCCCGCGTTCAGGAAGTGCATGCGGCACGCCTGCCCCTCCGCGCCTTGCAGACGGAAATGGAACCACTGGCGGAAGTCGGCGTTCGAGTCGGCGCGGATGCGCAGGCGGATATCGTCGGCGCGGTCGAGCGCCTCGACCTCGATGGCGCCGGAATCGAAATGCGAAGAGATATGCAGGGCAGCGGGCATGGCTGGCGGTCTCGTGGCGGTGGGTTCAGTACCGGGATGCGCGGTGTTCAGTCTTCCAGGCGGCGGCGGAACACCCAGCGGCTCGCGTCCGAGGTCGCCTTGTCGAAGGCATAGCCGTCTTCCGCGAAGCGCTTGAGCTTTTCGGGCTCGGTCACGCGGTGTGTCACCGCATAGCGCGCCATGGTGCCGCGCGCGCGCTTGGCATGGAACGAAATGATCTTGTAGCGGCCGCCCTTCCAGTCCTCGAACACCGGCGTGACGATGCGCGCCTGCAGTACCTTGGGCCGCACCACCTTGAAATACTCTTCCGAGGCCAGGTTGACCAGCACAGGCGCGCCTTCCTGCTTGAGCGCGGCCATGTCGGTGTTGAGCAGTTGCGTGACGTCGTCGCCCCAGAACGCGTACAGGTCCTTGCCGGCGGCGTTGTCCAGGCGCGTGCCCATTTCCAGCCGGTATGGCTGCATCCAGTCCAGCGGCCGCAGCACGCCGTACAGGCCGGACAGGATGCGCAGGTGCTTCTGCGCAAAGCCCAGGTCCTCGGCCGACAGCGACTTCGCGTCCAGGCCGTCGTAGACATCGCCGTTGAAGGCCAGCGCCGCCTGCTTGCTGTTGGCCGCGGTGAACGTGGGCGACCAGTCCGCGTAGCGGGTCACGTTGAGCACCGCGAGCTTGTCCGAGATATCCATCAGCGCCCCTACGTCCTGCGGCGCCAGCTGGCGCAGGCGCTCGATCAGCGTGGCGGAACGGTCGATGAAGCGCGGCAGCGTATGGGTCTTGATGCGGGCGGGAGTCTCGTAGTCCAGCGACTTGGCGGGAGACAAAACGATGAGCATGGCAAAATCGCGGCAGTAGCCAAGGACAAACAAGCCAAGATTGTAGCGAATGCGCCTCGACCCCACCGCACCCACCCCGCCCGCCGCCACGGCCAACCGCCGCGCCGGCATCACATCCGCGCCGCGCGTGGTGCTGGACTCCAATATCTGGGTCGACCTGCTGGTGTTCCGCGATCCGCACGTCGAGCCGATCCGCGCCGCGCTGGAAGCCGGCACCATCGCTCCCGTGATCCGCGCCGACTGCCGCGAGGAACTGCGCCGGGTGCTGGCCTATCCGCAATTTGCCCGCTTTGAGGTCGATATCGGCGCAGCGCTGGCCACCGTCGACCGGCTCGCCACCCTGCAAGCGGCGCCGCCGCAAGCCGACAGCGACGCGATCTGCCTGCCGCGCTGCAAGGACACCGACGACCAGAAGTTCATCGAGCTGGCCCACTTTGCCGGCGCCGCCTGCCTGGTCTCGAAGGACAAGGCCGTGCTCAAGCTGCGCACCCGCCTGCGCCGCAGCAGCGGCGTGGAGGTGATGACGCCGCCGGCATTCGGCGCCTGGCTGGCCGCGCTGGCCCCGGCCGCGGCCGCCGATCCGCTTTAGAATGGCGGCTCGCGGCGCCGCCATGCGGTGCCGCCCGCCTGACCGCCTACCGTTCCCATCGCATCGACTCGCGCCCTATGTCCGCAGACACCACGCTCGCCCCACTGACGCCGCCGCCTTCGCGCCTGCCCGGCGTCGGCACCACCATCTTCACCGTGATGTCGGCACTCGCCGCAGAGAAGAACGCGGTCAACCTGGGCCAGGGCTTCCCGGACTTCGACTGCGACCCGCGCATTATCGATGCCGTGACCGGCGCGATGCGCGCCGGCCACAACCAGTACCCGCCGATGGCGGGCGTGCCGCGCCTGCGCCAGGCCATTGCCGCCAAGATCGCCAGCCTGTATGGCCACCAGTACAACTGGGACAGCGAGATCACCGTCACCGCGGGCGCCACCCAAGGCATCCTGACCGCCATCCTGTGCGCGGTGCATCCCGGCGACGAGGTGATCGTGCTGGAGCCGTGCTACGACAGCTACCTGCCGGCGATCGAACTGGCCGGCGCCACCGCGGTGCCGGTCACGCTGGAAGCGCCGGCGTTCCGCGTGCCCTTCGACAAGCTCGCCGCCGCGATCACGCCGCGCACGCGCATGATCCTCGTCAACACGCCGCACAACCCCACCGGCACGATCTGGCGCGCGGCCGACATGGAGCGGCTGGCGCAGATCCTGGCCGGCACCGACATCCTGCTGCTGTCGGACGAGGTCTACGAGCACATGGTCTACGACGGCCAGCCGCATGCCTCGGTGTCGCGCCATCCGGAGCTGGCGCGCCGCAGCTTTGTGATCTCGAGCTTCGGCAAAACCTACCACGTCACCGGCTGGAAGGTCGGCTACGTCGCCGCGCCGGCCGCGCTGATGGCCGAGTTCCGCAAGGTGCACCAGTTCAACGTGTTCACGGTGAACACGCCGGTGCAGCACGGGCTGGCCGACTACATGGCCGATGCCGCGCCCTACCTGCAGCTGCCGGCGTTCTACCAGGCCAAGCGCGATCTGTTCCGCGCCGGGCTGGCCGACAGCCGCTTCAAGCTGCTGCCGTCGGACGGCACCTATTTCCAGTGCGTCGACTACTCCGCCATCTCCGACCTGAGCGAGGCCGATTTCGCCATGTGGCTGACGCGCGAGATCGGCGTGGCCGCGATCCCGGTCTCGGCCTTCTACACGCAGCCGCGTGAATCGGGCGTGGTGCGTTTCTGTTTTGCCAAGAAGGACGAGACGCTGGCCTTGGCGCTCGAGCGGCTGGGCAAACTGTAAGCGCCAGCCCCGCGCCCAAGCAAAAAACGCCCGCGATGCCATCGCGGGCGTTTTTTGCCTTGGCGGCTGACGTGCCTTACTTGTTGCGGTTCATCATCAGCTCGAGATTGGCCTTGCGGTCGGCGTTGACCTTCTGCACCGATTCGCGCGCCGACAGCGTCTTCAGGTAGTCCTTGATCGGCAGGTCCGCCAGCATGTCGGTGCCGTAGATGATCTTGGTGCACGACGACACCAGCTGCAGGTGCGCCGCGGCGGCGCAGTCGGCCAGCGTGAAGCTGTCGCCGGCGATATACGGCGAGAACTTGGCCAGCTTGGAGAAGGCGGGGATATAGCGGCTCAGCAGCTTGTGCTGGCGCTCCTTGACGCCGTCGCTGACCTTGCCGCCAAAGAAAGCCTCGGGGTACAGCTCGCGCGCGGTCAGCTCCAGGTACAGCTCCATGAAGACGATGAGCTCGCGCACCTTGGCGGCCTGGAACGGATCGGCCGGCAGCAGCGGCTTCTGCGGATACGCCGCCTCGACGTATTCGGCGATCGCCTCGGACTCGCACAGCGGGCCGGATTCGGTGATGATGTAGGGCACCTTGCCCGCGGGCGTGGCCGCCGGGTCGGTCTCGCCGAGCCAGGCCAGCACTTCTTCGAACGGCACGTTCTTTTCCAGCAGCGCCAGCTTCACTTTGTTGTAGTAGTTGCTGGCGGCGAAACCGCAGAGCTTCAGCATGTCGTCTGTCTCCGTTATAGGAAAGGTCCCCGCATCGCACGGCGTGGATCGGGTGATTGTGGACCATCCGGCGTTCGCAGTGAACCGGCTGTCCGATCAGCGCACGCCGCCTGCCCTGCCGGTCTGTCGCGGAAGGTGCAAAAAACGTACGATCGTGCTAATTTAACCACAACTCTTGGGACAAATGATGAGCACTTTCACCATCGATACGCTGGGTATCGTCGGCACCGGCGCCATGGGCCGGGGCATCGCGCAGATCGCCGCGCAGGCAGGCCTGACCGTCAACCTGTACGACGCCAACCCGCAAGCGGTGGAAGCCGCGCGCAAGTACCTGCAGGACACGCTGGCCAGGCTGGCCGACAAGGGCAAGATCAGCACCGCCGAGGCCGAGGCCACGCTGGGCCGCGTCAAACCGTGCGGCACGCTCGAAGACCTGGCCGGCTGCGACATGGTACTGGAGGCCATCGTCGAGAAGCTGGAAGTCAAGCGCGACCTGATCGCCAAGCTTGAAGCGATCCTGCGCGAGGACGCCATCATCGCCTCGAACACGTCGTCGTTATCGATCACCGCGATCGCCGTGGGGTCGAAGCGCCCCGCCCGCATTGCCGGTTACCACTTCTTCAACCCCGTGCCGCTGATGAAGGTGGTCGAGGTCATCGACGGCCTGTCGGGCGACCCCGCGGTGGGCGACGCGCTGATGGCGCTGTCGCGCCGCATGGGCCATACGCCGGTGCGCTGCAAGGACATGCCCGGCTTTATCGTCAACCATGCCGGCCGCGGCATGAATATTGAAGGCCTGAAGGCCGCGCAGGAAGGCGTGGCTGAATTCGCCGACATCGACAACATCATGCGCGAGCAGGCCGGCTTCCGCATGGGGCCGTTCGAGCTGATGGACCTGACCGGGCTCGACGTGTCGCACCCGGTGATGGAATCGATCTACAACCAGTTCTACCAGGAACCGCGCTACCGTCCCTCGCCGATCACCGCGATCCGCGCGGTCGGCGGTCTGATCGGCCGCAAGGCTGGCGCCGGTTTCTATGCCTACGCCGATGGCCAGAAACAAGTGCCGGCCGCCGCCGCGGTGCCGGCCGCGCGCCCGTCGAGCGTGTGGGTCAGCCACGCCAGCGAGCGTGGCCATGCCATGGTGACCAAGCTGCTGGGCGCGCTGGGCGTGACGCCGGAAGGCGGCAACCAGCCGTCGGCCGAGGCGCTGATCATCGTCACGCCGCTGGGCCTGGACGCCACCACCAGCGCGCTGCAGCAGGGGCTGGACCCGGCCCGCACCGTCGCCATCGACACGCTGCTGCCGTTCGAAGCCACCAAGCGCCGCACGCTGATGACGACGCCGGCCACCAGCGCCGCCGCGCGCGACGCCGCGCACGGCCTGTTCGCGAGCGACGGCGTGCCGGTCACGGTGATCCGCGACTCGGCCGGCTTCATCGCGCAGCGCGTGCTCTGCTGCATCATCAACATCGCCAGCGATATCGCGCAGCAGCGCATCGCCACGCCGGCGGACATCGACCTCGCCGTGAACCTCGGCCTCGGCTACCCGAAGGGCCCGCTGGCGCTCGGCGACGCGGTCGGCCCGCAACTGGTGCTGGAGACGCTGCGCAACATGGAGGCGCTGACCGGCGACATGCGCTACCGCCCGAGCCCGTGGCTGTGGCGCCGTGCCGGCCTGGGCCTGTCGCTGCTGGCCGAAGAGCAGTAAGCCGTCCGCCTTCGCGGCCGCCCCCACAGCCCGCCCCACCGAGCCCCGCCCATGCCCGCACAGCTGCTTTCCCGCCGCGTCGATTCGACGCTGGTGCTGACCATCTCGAACCCCGAGGCACGCAACGCGCTGCACCCGGATATCTACGCGGCCTCGCAGCAGGCGCTGGAGCAGGCCGCGGCGGATGACTCGCTGCGCGCGGTCATCATCACCGGCGCCGACGGCATCTTCTGCGCCGGCGGCAACCTGAACCGTCTGCTCGGCAACCGCAGCCAGCCGCCCCAGGTACAGGCCGCCAGCATTGCGCTGCTGAACGGCTGGATCGAGTCGCTGCACGCTTTTCCCAAGCCGATCATCGCGGCGGTGGAAGGCGCGGCGGCGGGCGCGGGCTTCTCGGTGGTGCTGGCCTGCGACTTCGTGGTGGCGGCAAGCGATGCGAAGTTCGTGATGGCCTATGTCTCGGTCGGCCTGACGCCCGACGGCGGCGGCTCGTACGAGATCGCGCGCGCGCTGCCGCGGCCGCTGGCCAGCGAGCTGATGATGGAAGGCAAGCCGGTCGACGCCGGCCGGCTGGCGCAGTTCGGGCTGGTCAACCGGGTCACCGAACCCGGCCAGGCCCTGGACGAGGCGCTGCGCCTGGCAACCGGGCTGGCGCGCCAGTCGCCGCACGCGGTGGGCCGCATCAAGGCGCTGATCAACCATGCCGCCACCGCCTCGCGCGCCGAACACCTGCTGGCCGAGCGCGACAGCTTCGTGGCCGCGTTGCATCACCCCGACGGCGGCGAAGGCATCAGCGCCTTCCTGGAGAAGCGCAAGCCGCAATACCGCTGATCCGCGCGCGGATCATCACGACGGCCAGCCCGCGCCAGACGGGCATGCCGACACTATGCAAGGAGACCCCGCATGGAATTGCCGCCGTCCTCGCGTCGCCGCATCTACCTGATGCGGCATGGTGCCGTTTCCTACTTCGACGAGGCCGGGCGCCGCACCAGCCTGCCCGAGATGGTGCCCCTGAACGAGACCGGCCGCATGCAGGCCACCGCCGCCGGCCGCGCCTTTGCCGCCGAGCAGGTCCGCTTCGACCGCGTCATTGTCAGCGGCCTGCCGCGCACGGTGGAGACCGCCGAGCGCGTGCTGGCGGAGCTGCCGCAGATGGACGGCATCGTTCCCGAGGTCTGGCCCGCGCTGCAGGAAATTCGCGGCGGCGACTTGTCCGCGATTGCCAGCGAAGACTTGCGCGACGCCTTCGTCGGCGCCTTCGAAGGCGAAGTGCCCGAACACAAGCGCTTTCTCAACGGCGAGACCATCGGCGCCTTCCTGGACCGCGTGCTGCCCGCGCTGGCGCGGCTGCGCGACGACCCCGACTGGGATACCGTGCTGATGGTGCTGCATGGCGGCACCAACCGCGCCATCCTGTCGCAGGCCATCACCTGCGGGCGGCGTGTGTTCTTCGGCTCGCTGCTGCAGACCGCCGGCTGCATCAACGTGCTCGACATGGGCGACGGCCCGCTCGACTGGGTGGTGCGCATGACCAACTACTCGCCGCCCACGCCGGTGCACAGCGGCTCGCGCCACACCACCATGGAAGTGCTGCTGCACCAGTATTTGCGCGGACGGCAGCCCGCCGGCTGAGGCTCCCGGCCCCCGATTCCATCATCAAACCCGAACAGAAAACCAACGGAGACAGCATGACGAGCAACGTATCGCACTTCGAGGGCACGCGCCCGGTGTCCGACCAGCAGCGTTTCGACACCGCCGCGCTGGAAGCCTGGTTGCGCCAGCACGTGGACGGCTTTGCCGGCCCGCTGACCGTGGAGCAGTTCAAGGGCGGCCAGTCGAACCCGACCTTCAAGCTGGTCACGCCCGGGCAGACCTACGTGATGCGCGCCAAGCCCGGCCCCAAGAGCAAGCTGTTGCCGTCGGCGCATGCGATCGAGCGTGAATACCGCGTGATGGCGGCGCTGGCCGGCAGCGACGTGCCGGTGGCACGCATGTATGCGCTGTGCGAGGACGAAGCCGTGATCGGGCGCGCCTTCTACATCATGGAATTCGTCGCCGGGCGCGTGCTGTGGGACCAGTCGCTGCCGGGCATGAGCCCGGCCGAGCGCAGCGCCATCTATGACGAGATGAACCGCGTCATCGCCGCGCTGCACTCGGTGGACTACAACGCCATCGGCCTGGGCGACTACGGCAAGCCCGGCAACTACTTCCAGCGCCAGATCGAGCGCTGGACCAAGCAGTACAAGCTGTCCGAGACCGAATCGATCCCGGCAATGGACGCGCTGATGGACTGGCTGCCGCAGCACATCCCGCAGCAAGACGCCGACCTGACCTCGATCGTGCATGGCGACTACCGGCTCGACAACCTGATGTTCCACCCGACCGAGCCGCGCGTGCTGGCGGTGCTGGACTGGGAGCTGTCCACGCTGGGCCACCCGATGGCGGACTTCAGCTACCACTGCATGAGCTGGCATATCGCGCCGGGGCAGTTCCGCGGCATCGCCGGCCTCGACTTCGCCGCCCTCGGCATCCCCGACGAAGCCAGCTACCGCCGCCTGTACGAGCAGCGCACCGGCCGCCCCATCACCGGCGACTGGAACTTCTACCTGGCCTTCAGCATGTTCCGCATCGCCGGCATCCTGCAGGGGATCATGAAGCGCGTGGTGGACGGCACCGCGTCGTCGGCGCAGGCCACCGACGCGGGCAAACGCGCGCGGCCAATGGCCGAGATGGGATGGGAGTATGCGAAGAAGGCGAAGAGCTGAGGTCTGAGGCCGGAGAGATCCATCGCTACGCCTCTGCAAGCCTGCAGGCTTGCAGGGGCGTTTTCTTTTCGGCGCGGCAAAGCCCGGCATAATCGCCAGAATCCACAGAAACAATGAAATCGCAGGATGTTCTGGCTTTACTACTTGCTCCCTGCCGCCATCGCAGCGTCGATGGTGTGGTCAGACTATGGCGCCCTCGCCGGCCTGGCCACCCTGATCGTGGTGCCGGCCCTGCAGTCAGCCTTGCTGTTCTGGGTTTCGGATCGCGTCACTGGCATGCTCGCTACTGCCCCCGCTGAAGAGACACCCCACCAACGACCTGAAGTGCCACTCCAGCTCGGAGAGCGGGCGCGCTTCAAGCGGCTGCTGCTGACGGACGAGGCGGAAGGCCGGCGCGAAGCCACCCGCCGCTTCTATGAAGACCTGATGGCGACGATCGACAAATATCTTGAAGTCGAGACCGGCAGCGATGGTTCCGATGCCGCAATGGTTTCCGGCATGGAACTGGCGGATCAGCATGATGCGACGACGCATGCGGACGATGCGCTCGTGGTGTTCCGCTCGCGGGACCTTGCCTGGTCCGGATTCCGGCTCGGCAACGAAAGTTTCCGCTTCCGCTACTGGGTGATCTGCGCAGTGCATTTCACCGACGTCCTTCCGGCCAAGGGCAGTGGCTACTACGAGGTGGAGCTCGAGTTCAAGGTTGCCGCCCGGGACCGGCCGCCGGGTACGAACGCCGAACTCTATCGGTCGAGCCGATTCGAACTGTTGCTCAGCCGTTCAGACTCGCGCTCCCAGGCCATCGCTGCCGCGTTGACAGAGATTGCCCGAGTTCTCGGCGCGCGGTACGAATACCAGAGCTATATGGACGCATAGCCGGGAATGACTCGATCCGGAAGCTGACGACCGGACCGACGCCATCCCAGGCTTTCGTCCTGGTGACCTCGCGCGCCAGCGCGCTCAATCCCCCAGCGCCACCCCCTCGCGCCGCGGATCCGCGCCGCCCGCCCACACCGTCTTCCCGTCCGGTCCCTGGCGGCGCACGATGGCCTGCGTGCCGCTGGTCATCTCGATCTCCGCCACCTGGTGGCCGCGCTGCTGCAGCGCCTGCACCAGGCCCGGCGACACCAGGCCCTTCTCGACCTCGGTCGGGCCGTTGCGGCTGCCGAAGTTGCCCATGCCGATTGCCGCCTGCGGATCCAGATTCCAGTCAAGCATGCCGACCAGCGTCTTGGATACGTACTCGATGATCTGCGAGCCGCCCGGCGAGCCGACCGTCGCCACCAGCTGGCCGCTCTCGCGGTCGAACACCAGCGTCGGCGCCATCGACGAACGCGGGCGCTTGCCCGGCTGCACGCGGTTGGCCACCGGCTTGCCATCCTCGCTCGGCACGAACGAGAAATCGGTCAGCTGGTTGTTCAGCATGAAGCCGCGCACCATCAGATGCGAGCCGAAGTACGACTCGATCGTGGTGGTCATCGAGATGGCGCCGCCGCGATCGTCGACGGCGACGATCTGCGAGGTGGAAATGCGCGGCGGCGAGCGGTCCGGCGCGTAGGCCACGGCGGCCCCCGGCGGCGTACCCGGCTGGGCCTTGCCCATGCTTTGCTCGCCGATCAGTTCGGCGCGCGCGGCGAGGTAAGACGGGTTGACCATGCCGCTGACGTCGACCGGCACGAAGTCCGCATCGGCGACGTACAGGCCGCGGTCGGCATATGCCAGGCGATCGGCCTCAGCTATCGCATGGACGGCGTCAGGATGGGCCTCAAGCACCGCCGGCGTGTTCACGGCCTGCGGCTTGAGCGCGGCGAGCGCGTATTTGGGGTTCCTGGTTTCCAGCGCCTGCAGCGTGCCGAGGATCTGCGCGATGGCGATGCCGCCCGACGACGGCGGCGGCATGCCGCAGATTTTCCAGCGCTTGTAGTCGGTGCACACCGGCACGCGCTGCTTCGCGCGGTAGTTGTCCAGGTCGGCCAGCGACAGCGAGCCGGCATTGCTGCCGCTGTTCACCTTTGCCACGATATCGCGCGCGATCGGGCCGCCGTAGAGCACGCCGGCGCCGCGCCGCGCAAGATCGCGCAGCGTCTGCGCCAGCTTCGGGTTCCTCAGCACCGTGCCGGCCGGCTTGGGCTTGCCCTGGGCATCGAGGAAGTACGCGGCCATCTCCGGCGAACCGGCCAGGAACTTGTCGGCCGCGACCTGCGTGTAGAGCCGCTGCGAGATCGGGAAGCCTTTCTCCGCCAGGTCGATGGCGGGCTGGAACAGCCTGGCCCAGGGCAGGCGGCCGTGCTTGCGATGGACCATCTCCAGCGCGCGCATCACGCCCGGCGTGCCGACCGAGCGCCCGCCGATCTGGGCTTCGCTGAACGCCATCGGCTTGCCGTCCGGGCGCATGAACAGGTTTTCGGTGGCGCCGGCAGGAGCGGTCTCGCGGCCGTCGAAGGCCTGCACGTTCTTGCCGTCCCAGTACATGATGAAGGCGCCGCCGCCAATGCCAGTGGCCTGCGGCTCGACCAGCGTCAGCACCGCCTGCATGGCGATGGCGGCATCGATCGCCGAGCCGCCTTGGCGGAGCATGGCGCGCCCGGCCTCGGTGGCGAGCGGGTTGGCCGCGGCTGCCATATGGCGCTGCGCGTAGACGGTGGCCATGCCGGGGCGGTAGCCCGAGGCCACTTCCGGCGCAGGCGGCATCGCCGCGGGCGGGGTCGCGGCCCCGGGCGCAGCTGCAGCGGCCGGCATGGCCGTGCCTGCGCCCGGGGTACCACAGGCACCGAGCAGCGCCGACAGGGCCAGCGCCAGCGCGCCGCGCCATGCCATCGAAGTGAGGTCAGGGTGAGCCATGCGCTATCTCCGGGGAAAAGGATCAAACGATTGTAGTGGCGATCCGGGCATCCCGGGAGGCGAAAGTCTGGCATTCGCCCTATCCGGCCTGGCACCGGGCGGCGAGAAAAGAATATTTCGCCCGCCTCAACCCCGCCTGGCCTGGGTGGCCGGTTTCATCGACAGGCCGTCCTGCCGGCCACCTGCCCGCGGCCACTTCACTTAGGAGAACAGCATGCAACCCCGCGCAGCGGCGCCGCAGGCGCTGAAGCAAGGGTCAGCGCGTGGTGAACGACCAGCTCAGGTCCACCGGCTGCGCGCCAAGCCGGCCCGTGACCCGCACGGTATAGCGCTGCTGGCTCGCCAGCGGCGCTACCGGCGTGCACAAGGCCAGGCCGTGCGCCGCGCTGCTCAGGCCCGAGGAGCGGCTGTCGACCTTGATGCAGTTGACGTTGTTGCCTTGCGCATCGGTAATGACGAAGTTGTCGGCATCGAACTGCAGCGCGGTATTGATCGCCTGCAACGATACCGGGTAGCCCATGGTGCGGCTTTCATAGCCCGGTGCCGGATTGGGGCTTTCCGTGTTGACCCAGTTGACCGGCACGTCGTTCTGGCCGTCGAACGGATAGGCCACCATCTGGTTGTCGCTGCCGCCCCTGATCGGGTCGGCGAGGTCGACGGTCTGGTAGTAGCTGGCCGAAGTGCCGCTGCCGTTGGCGCCAACGCGCTCGGCAAAGCCGCTGCCGGCCGAGCCATAGCTGCCCAGCAAGGCGGCGCGGTGGAACGGCGCGTCCACCAGGTCCGACACCAGTGCATCCTTGGGCGACATCGACAGCTGGGCATTGGCCAGCGAGGTCCAGCGGTTGGCGCCGGCCACCACTTCGGCGGTGGCGTCGGTCGGATAGGCGGCCTGGATCCGCTCATTGGCGGTGGCGCCGGTGTAGCCCGGATTGGCGCTGTTTTCGTCGTGGGTCAACGTGGCGTTGGCCAGCATATAGTCCGTGTGGGCCTGTGCGGCAGCGTTGAGCGGGTCGCGCGCGACCAGCGGCGGCAGGCCCACCTGCTCGCGGCGATAGTTGGCATAGCACAGGCCCGCGGTGCGCGGCTCTTCCAGCACGCGATAGTCGCTGACCGCGCTGCCGCGCGCCGGCAGCAGCGAGACGCCGCTGCCCGATGCGGCGGCAGGCGCCGGACCGCTGACGGTATAGCAGGCCCCGGCCGTGGTGATCGTAGAACCGGTGGGGGATGTCGGAGACGCAGACGTGGCTCCGCTCTGGCCGCCAGCCGGCGCGCTGGCTTGCGCGCCGGACGGGGCCGATCCGCCTGGCGCGGCACTGGCGGACGCGCCACCGTCGCCACCGCCGCCGCAGGCGGCCAGGGCCAGCGCCGCGGCGGTACAGAGCGTGGTCAGGGCCAGCGTGGTGCGCCGCGCGCGGCGCGGCGGCATGGCATGGCAATCGGCAGGCAAGCGTTTCCCAATCATCGGTCTGAGGCGTCGTGGTGGAGTTCGGCGAATTGGTCTGCCCGGGGGATCCGCGGCAGCGGACAACCGGCGCGGCAAAACCTCGCGGGCACCGTGCAGAGGACGGGCTCGCTGTGGCTGCGCCGGGGCAGAAAAGCCGGAAGATGGTATGGGCCGGGACCGCGAGGGTCTAGCCCGCGAACAATTGCTTACGTGTGACCCGCGCGCGCCGCACCCGCGGCTACCTGGTGTTGCGCCAAGGTACGGCGAGGCCTCTTCAGCCCGCCGCGGCCACGTCGGCCATGCCGCTGCCGAGCGAGGCCATCACCGCCATCAACTGCTCGCGCAGCCAGCGGTTGGCGCCGTCGTTCTCGCCGCCCGCGTGCCAGTACAGGTGCAGTTCCAGCGACGGCACCTTGAACGGCAGCGACAGCAGCCGGTTGGCATAGGGTTCATTGGCGATGCGCGCATAGCGCAGCGGCAGCGTGGCGAGCAGGTCCGTGCAGCTGACCACGCGGCACGCCGCAGCGTAATGCTGGCAGCGCAGCCGCACCCGACGCGTCAGGCCCATGCGATGCAACGCCTGGTCTTCCAGTCCGGCCCCGCGTCGGCGCGACGACACATGCACGTGCTCGGCCGCCAAGTAGCGCTCCAGCGTCAGTTCCTTCTTCACCAGCGGATGGTCGCGCCGCGCCAGCACCACCATCGGGTCGGCCATGAACGGCGCGTGATGGATCGCGGGCGACACCGGCAGCAGGATGTCGAGCGCGGCGTCGAGCGTGCCGGCGAGCAGTTCCGATTCCATCTCGCGCCGGTCGAAGCGGATTGCGGCGATCTCCACCTGCGGCGCCATCGCCGTGACGCGGCTCATCAGCGGCGGCAGCAGCGTCGACTCCAGCGCGTCGCGCATGCCGATGGTGAAGCGGCGCACGGTATTGGTGGGGTCGAAGTGCGGGGTATCCTGCAGCGTGCGCGCGAACGACTGCAGCGCGCTGCGCACCTCGGCCGCCAGCGAACGCGCCAGCGGCGTGGGCGCCATGCCCTGCCCGCGGCGCTCGAACAGCGGATCGTCGAACAGCGTGCGCAGCCGGCCCAGCGCGTGGCTGACCGCCGGCTGCGTCAGGTTGAGCTGGCGCGCGGCCGCGGTGATGCTGCCTTCGCTGTAGATGGCGTCGAACACGACGAAGAGGTTGAGATCGATGCGGGCGAGCTGCATGCCGGTGATTCTGGCACGGAATGCAGGGAATTGATACTGTCAAATCCAGAAAATTCATTTTTCTAATTAACGTCTTTCAGATAGAGTGCATTGCATCGGCCCAGTCCCAATTCGGCGATGAAGCCTTTCGGCGCCGATGCAATGCCGGCGCCCACTGATCCCGTAGCGAGGAGACCACATGGATTTCGATTACAGCCCGAAGGTCAAGGAAATGCAGGCCAAGCTGCTGGCCTTCTTCGACCAGCACATCTATCCGAACGAAAAGCGTTTCGCCGAGGAAATCGACGCCAACCGTCGCGCCGGCAACGCCTGGATCCCGACCAAGGTGATCGAGGAACTGAAGCCGCTGGCCCGCGCTGCCGGCCTGTGGAACCTGTTCCTGCCGCGTTCGCCGCGCGCCCCCCAGGGCCTGTCGAACCTGGAATACGCCACGCTGTGCGAGATCATGGGCCGGGTGCCCTGGTCGGCCGAGGTGTTCAACTGCGCGGCCCCCGACACCGGCAACATGGAGACGCTGGAGCGCTACGCGTCCGAGGAACTGAAGGACAAGTGGCTGGAGCCGCTGCTGGCCGGCGAGATCCGCTCGGCCTTCCTGATGACCGAGCCCGCGGTGGCCTCGTCGGACGCGACCAATATCGAATGCCGCATCGAGCGCGATGGCGACCACTACGTGATCAACGGCACCAAGTGGTGGTCGTCGGGCGCGGGCGACCCGCGCTGCAAGGTCTATATCGTGATGGGCAAGACCGATCCCGACGCCGGCCGCCATGAGCAGCAGTCGATGGTCGTGGTGCCGGCCGATACCCCGGGCATCACCATCAAGCGCTTCCTGCCGGTGTTCGGCTACGACGACGCGCCGCACGGCCATATGGAAATCGAACTGAAGAACGTGCGCGTGCCGGTCTCGAACATCCTGCTGGGCGAAGGCCGTGGTTTCGAGATCGCGCAGGGCCGCCTCGGGCCGGGCCGCATCCACCACTGCATGCGCAGCATCGGCGTGGCCGAGCGCGCGCTGGAACTGCTGTGCAAGCGCGCGCTGTCGCGCGTGGCGTTCGGCAAGCCGGTGTCGAGCCAGGGTGTGACGCAGGAGCGCATCGCCGAAGCCCGCTGCGAGATCGAGATGGCGCGCCTGCTGACGCTCAAGGCTGCGTACATGATGGATACGGTCGGCAACAAGGTGGCCAAGGCCGAGATCGCGATGATCAAGGTGGTGGCCCCCAACGTGGCGCTGAAGGTGATCGACTGGGCCATCCAGGTCCATGGCGCCGCCGGCGTGTCCAGCGATTTTCCGCTGGCCAACTGGTGGGCGCACCAGCGCACGCTGCGCCTGGCCGACGGCCCGGACGAGGTGCACCGCAACGCCATCGCCAAGCTGGAGCTGGCCAAGCACATGAACGTCAATCCGGACACCATCAAGATGCCGGTAGCACGCGGCTTCTGACCGCCCGTACGCGCCGGCGGGGCCCGCCCCTGCCGGCAGTGTGGAAAACGCGCAGCCTGGCTGCGCGTTTTTTTCTTCTGTGCTTAAATCGCGCGGTTCGCCACGTCAGTGGTTGATGTGGCCGCTCCCACGAATGAAGCCAGGAGATCTTTTGCAATGATCGACGTCTACAGCTGGGCTACGCCCAATGGCCACAAAGTCCACATCATGCTGGAGGAATGCGGGCTGGAATACCAGGTCCACCCGGTCAACATCGGCGCCGGCGACCAGTTCGCCGAGGACTTCCTGAAGATCAGCCCCAACAACAAGATCCCCGCCATCGTCGACCCGGACGGGCCCGACGGCAAGCCGATCTCGCTGTTCGAATCGGGCGCGATCCTGCTCTACCTGGCCGGCAAGACCGGCAAGTTCCTGCCCGAGGACGTGCGCGGCAAGTACGAGGCGCTGCAGTGGCTGATGTTCCAGATGGGCGGCGTGGGCCCGATGCTGGGCCAGGCGCACCACTTCCGCATCTATGCGCCCGAGAAGATCGAGTACGCGGTCAACCGCTACACCAATGAAGCCAGGCGCCTGTACGGCGTGATCGACACGCAGTTGTCGAAGCATGAATGGCTGGCCGGCGACCAGTACACCATCGCCGATATCGCCACCTTCCCCTGGCTGCGCAGCTGGCAGAACCAGGGCGTGGAGCTGGACGACTACCCCCACCTGAAACGCTGGTTCAACGGGATCGCCGAACGTCCCGCGGTCAAGCGCGGCGTGGAGGTGCTGGCCAGCGCGCGCAAGGCGCTGCAGGACGACAAGGCGCGCGAAGTGCTGTTTGGCGCCACGCAGTACAAGCGTCACTGAACGCCGCGCGCCAGCCGGCCATCAGGCCGGTGCCAGCGCAGCGCACCCCACGGCGTGGCCATCCGCGCGCCGGCCGCCGCCGCAGGCCACGCCGTCGTGCGGGGCATCGCCCGGCCCGAAGCAGCACAGCAGGCCGGTGCCCGGCACCAGCACATCAAGCCGGCACGACTCATGCGCGTCCGGCGCGTAGAGCGTGCCAGGCTGCAGGAAGGCCATGTCGCCCCCGGCCCGTACCAGCGCCCCCTGCCAGTGCAGGGCGATGGCACCCCGGTAACACAGCGCCCATCGCAGCCCGCGCGCCTGCAGGCGCCGGCCCCAGTCATCCGCCGGCCCATCCAGCTGGACAAACTCCGGGCGCATAGCCTGCTGCGCTGGCCGGTCATCCGCATCCGGCACATCCGCCAGCGCCTGCGTTGGCGCCCCGCCCTCGGCACCGGCGGGAGCAAGCGCGCCCAGCGCGCAGTGCCACGCGCCCGCGGGCATGGCCACGGGGCGCGCGGCATCGTCCAGGCCTTGCGGCACCGCGCGCACCAGGATGGTGTCGGCCACCGCCTGCACCTGCATCGGCACGCCCGGCGCGGGTGCGAACAGTTCACCACCGCCCACCAGCAAGCTGCCGCGGCCGGGCGAAGACAACCGCAGGCCGCCGCGCAGGCAAGCCCACCATTCATGGCAATCCGCTGAAAATTCAGGCTGGCGCTCGCCGGCGCAGAGGAAGACGTAGTCGCAGGTGCAGCCGAGGCCGGCAGCGGCGGCAAGCAAGCGTGGCTGGAATCCGGGAATGAAATCCGACGGCGCGCGGCGGTCGGCATCGCTGGCGCGCATGCGCGCCTCGAACAGCGTGAAGATCTGCATGGCAATCCCCCTGCAGGGCGACAGGCGCCATGCGCCTGTCCGCGCAGCCGGCGCACGCGTGGCGGCGTGACGCTCGGTCTGGCGCAATAACCCGTCTGGCGCGGCGCCGCGATGCAGGCCGCCCGGTTGATGCCATCGTGCCGCGCCAATGCCTGGCGCGCCCCTCAATTTGCGGATCGGACACCGATAGTGAGGAAGAGGATAAGTTGTCGTTGCCTCAAGGTCAAACCCTTAGCCTCAGACCACTCCGAACTTTTCATGATCCCATGCCTACTCGAAATCTCAGACTTTTCGGATTGCATCTCGCCTGGCTACGCAAGCAAAGAGGCTGGTCCCAAGAGACCCTTTCGCTCGAAAGCGGGCTGTCGCGCTCGTACCTGAGCGGCATTGAAAGCGGCAAGCGCAACCTGGCGCTGGCCAACATCTGCAGGCTGGCCGAGACCCTTGCCGTACCCACCGCCGAGATGCTCGACTTCAGCCGCCACGACGCCAGCCAGCTCCAGGTCGAGCAATCCCGCGCGCCGTTCGGCAACCGCCAGCGCGCGGCGATCGAGGCCACGGTGCACCACATGGCCGAGCTGAGCGAGCCCGAGCTGAACCTGGTGGCCGCGGTGGCGCGGGCGCTGGCGGGCAAGGGCAGCTTCCGCCCGGCGCTGGGACACGCCAGTCCCGGCGCGCGCTCCGCACCCGATGCCGAGGCCAACCCCGAAGGCTAGACCCCCAGCATGCCCTGCCGTTCGATAAAGCGGATCACCTCGTCCAGGCCTTGCCCTGACTTGACGCTGCCCATCACGAACGGCCGGGTGCCACGCATCTTGCGCGCATCGCTTTCCATCACGGACAGCGACGCGCCCACATACGGCGCAAGGTCGGTCTTGTTGATCACCAGCAGGTCCGACTTGGTGATGCCCGGCCCCCCCTTCCTAGGAATCTTCTCGCCCCCGGCGACGTCGATGACGTAGATCGTCAAATCAGAAAGTTCTGGGCTGAAGGTCGCGGCCAGGTTGTCGCCGCCGGACTCGATGAAGACCACGTCGGCATCCGGGAAGCGCGACAGCATCCGATCCACCGCTTCAAGGTTGATCGATGCGTCCTCGCGGATCGCGGTGTGCGGGCAGCCGCCGGTTTCCACGCCCAGGATGCGCTCCGCCGGCAGCGCGCCGGAGATCGTCAGCAGGCGCTGGTCTTCCTTGGTGTAGATGTCGTTGGTGATCGCGACCAGGTCATAGCGGTCGCGCATCGCCTTGCACAGCATTTCCAGCAACGTGGTCTTGCCGGAGCCGACGGGGCCGCCGACGCCGACGCGCAGCGGAGGGTTGTTCTTGGTACGGGCGTTGGTCATGGTGGGTATCGGTTCAGGATCGGAACAGCCGGGAGTACTGCGTTTCGTGCCGTGCGCACAGCAGGCCCAGCATCGGGGAAAACGTCGACAGTTGCGGCGGCGTGGCGTCGGCGCGGCGCGCGGCTTCTGCAACGGTATCGAGCACCGCGCCGTGAAGGCGCCGCAGCATGTGCTGGCCAGCCACCTGGCCCAGCGGCACCGCCTTGATCGCCGCGGCCACCTGGTTCTCGGCCCAGTTGAAGCAGTAGGCGGCCAGGCCGTCGCGCGCGCCGATCTCCAGCGCCACGCAGGCGGCCGTGAAAGCCGTCGGCAGGCATGCCGGCGACAGCATCGCGAGCGCATCGCGCAGCGCCGGCGTGCCCCACTCCATCTGCGCAATCAGCTTGGCCAGCGACCAACCCATCTGCGCCGTCTCCAGCCGCAACTCGGAGGTTTCGCGGGTGGCGTGGAACCAGTCATTCCGTGCCTGTACCTGTGCGGTGTCGCCCGCCTGCCAGTACCGATGCAGCAGCAGCCACAGCGGCGCCTCGCATTGCGCCTGCACCTGCAGCAGGTTGTCGCGGATCCAGCGCTCGGCGCTCGGCGCATCCTGCACGCTGCCACATTCGATCGCGGCCTCGAGGCCTTGCGAATAACTAAAGCCGCCGATCGGCAATGCGGGCGAGGCAAGGTGGAGCAGCGAGATGAGTTGGGGGAGATGGGTCATCACACGGTCCTGCACTTTGCGACGGTTCGCTCCCCTCTCCCGCAAGCGGGAGAGGGGAGCGCGGTGTCGGTGTGGGCGAGGTTCTCAGGCCGGTTCACAACGTACCTTCATGTCTCAGCGCTAGCGGGAACTAATGCTTATGCGCGCACGACGCGTCCTCAACAGGATCCGCGTCGCCATGATCGTGGTCATGCCCATGCGAATGCGAATGCCCATGCGAATGCCCATGATGCTCATGAAACACCGCCTGCGCCGCCGCATAGTCCTCCGCAAACGTCGCGTCATGCCCATGCTTGTGGCCGCCGCCATAGGCGCCCGCCTCCGGCTCGAACGGCAGTTCGGCGCGCTCGGCGCGCACGCCCAGCCGCTGCAGCATGTCGGCCAGCACCGCGTCATATTCGAGCCGCAGGTAGTCGCGCCCGATCTCCACCGGCGTGTGCCGGTTGCCAAGGTGGTAGGCAGCGCGCATCAGCGCATGCGGGTCATGCGCGCGCACTTGCAGCACGGACTCGGCGGCGGCTTGCACCTCGATGAAACTGCCGTCTTCCGCCACCAGCAGGTCGCCGCCGCGCAGCACCGTGCCGCGCGGCAGGAACAGCGCGGCGTCGGCGCCGTTGTCGAGCACCGCGCGCAGGCGGCTCTTGCTGCGGTCGGCGAAGGGCAGCACCAGCTTGGGGGCGCGGCGCACCAGCACCGGTGCAATGCCGTGCGGCGCGGTCAGGAGTTTGTTGATCTTCAGCATGGGCATTCCGGGGCAACTGCCCCGGCCGGTCAGAACAGGAAGTAGCGCTGCGCCATGGGCAGCTCGGTGGCGGGCTCGCACATCAGCAACTGGCCATCGGCGACGACCTGGTAAGTCTCGGGATCGACCGTGACGTGCGGCTGCCAGTCATTGTGAACCATGTCTCGCTTGCTGACCGTGCGGGTGCCGCGCACGGCGGACAGCGTCTTGGCCAGGCCGTAGCGTTCGCCGATGCCGGCAGCCAGCGCCGCCTGCGAGACAAAGGTCAGCGAGGAACGATGCAGCGCGCCGCCGGCCGCGGCAAACATGGGCCGGTAGTGCACCGGCTGCGGCGTCGGGATCGAGGCATTGGGGTCGCCCATCGCGGCCGCGGCGATCATGCCGCCCTTCAGGATCAGGCTGGGCTTGACCCCGAAAAATGCCGGGCGCCACAGCACCAGGTCGGCCCACTTGCCGACTTCGACCGAGCCGACTTCATGCGCGATGCCATGGGTCAGCGCCGGATTGATGGTGTACTTGGCGACATAGCGCCTGACGCGGAAGTTGTCGTGCCCGCCGCGCGCATCGTGCGGATCGCCGGGCAGCTTGCCACGCTGCGCCGCCATCTTGTGCGCGGTCTGCCAGGTGCGGATGATGACCTCGCCCACGCGCCCCATCGCCTGCGAATCGCTCGAGATCATCGAGAACGCGCCGAGGTCGTGCAGGATGTCCTCGGCGGCGATGGTTTCGCGGCGGATGCGGCTTTCGGCGAAGGCGATGTCCTCGGCGATCGACGGGTCCAGGTGGTGGCACACCATCAGCATGTCGAGATGCTCGTCCAGCGTGTTGACGGTGTACGGGCGCGTCGGGTTGGTCGAAGACGGCAGCACGTTGGCCTCGCCGCATACCTTGATGATGTCCGGCGCATGGCCGCCGCCCGCACCCTCGGTGTGGTAAGTATGGATGGTGCGGCCCTTGAACGCGGCAATGGTCGCTTCGACGAAGCCGGCCTCGTTGAGCGTATCGGTGTGGATCGCCACCTGGGTGTCGGTCGCGTCCGCCACCGACAGGCAGGTGTCGATCGCCGCCGGCGTGGTGCCCCAGTCCTCGTGCAGCTTCAGGCCGATGGCGCCGGCTTCCACCTGCTCCAGGATCGGCCCCGGCTGGCTGGCGTTGCCCTTGCCCAGCAGGCCGATATTCATCGGATAGGCGTCGGCCGCCTGCAGCATGCGCTCCATGTACCACGGCCCCGGCGTCACGGTGGTGGCGAAGGTGCCGGTGGCCGGGCCGGTGCCGCCGCCGATCATGGTGGTGACGCCGCTCATCAGCGCCTCTTCGATCTGCTGCGGGCAGATGAAGTGGATATGGCTGTCGATGCCGCCGGCAGTCACGATCATGCCCTCGGCCGCGATCACCTCGGTCCCCGGACCCACCACGATGGTGACACCCGGCTGGATATCGGGATTGCCGGCCTTGCCGATCGCCGCGATGCGCCCGTGCTTCAGCCCGATATCGGCCTTGACGATGCCCCAGTGGTCGACGATCAGCGCATTGGTGATCACGGTGTCGACGCAGTCCTTCGCCATGCGCTGGCTCTGGCCCATGCCGTCGCGGATGACCTTGCCGCCGCCGAACTTCACTTCCTCGCCGTAGATGGTGAAGTCCTGCTCGACTTCGATGATCAGGCCGGTATCGGCCAGCCGCAGGCGATCACCGGTGGTGGGGCCGAACATCTCGGCATAGGCCTGCCTGGAGATCGATGCCATCACAGCGCTCCCATGATCTTGCCGTTGAAGCCGTAGACGATGCGGTCGCCCGCCAGTGCCACCAGTTCCACGGTGCGTGTCTGCCCGGGCTCGAAGCGCACCGCAGTGCCCGCGGCGATGTTCAGGCGGAAACCGCGCGCGGCCTCGCGCTCGAACGCAAGCGCGGCGTTGGTCTCGTAGAAGTGAAAGTGCGAGCCGACCTGGATCGGTCGGTCGCCGGTATTGGCCACGGTCACGCTGACCGTGGCGCGGCCGGCATTGAGTTCGATCTCGCCGTCGGCAGGCATCAGTTCACCGGGGATCATCGCGCTCCTCCTCAGGCCACCAGCAGGCCGGCACCGTACAGCGCCACGCCCGCGCCGGCCGCGCGCGCCAGCCAGCCGGCACGGCGGCGCAGCAGCGTGCCGGCGCCGATGCCCAGCACGTGCAGCGCCATGGTGGCCGCGGCAAAGCCGCCCACGTAGGCCAGCACCGCCGGCAGCGCGCCCGCGCTGGCGGGCAGTTCCGCGCCGTGCGCATAGCCGTGGAACACGGCAAAGCCGCCCACCAGCAGCGTGCCGGCCCAGGCCGGCAGCTGTGCGCGCAACGCCAGCAGCAGCCCCACCACCAGCAGCGAAACCGCGATCATCGGCTCCACCGCAGGCAGCGCCAGGCCCGCGAGCCCAAGCGTAGCGCCCGCCAGCATCCACCCCACGAAGACCAGCGGCAGGCGCAGCGCATCGGCGGCGGAACGCGCCACCAGCGCGCTCCATACACCCACCGCGGCCATCGCCAGCAGGTGGTCGGCGCCGGTGAACGGGTGCGTCAGGCCGGCCCACAGGCTGGCGCCGACGGTGGCGGCATCGTGGCCGGGATGCGCCAGCGCGGCGCCGGCGGCAACGGTCAGGGAAGCGCCCAGGGCAAGGCGCAGGCAAGCGGTACGGGTCATCGCGGTCATCGGATTGGACGGGTTGTGGGCTGCGGTTATCAATGCGTATTCAAACAATCGGATGGTGCACCGTGACCAGCTTGGTGCCGTCCGGGAAGGTGGCCTCGACCTGGATCTCGGGGATCATCTCGGCCACGCCGTCCATCACGTCCTCGCGCTGCAGCACGGTGGTGCCGGCGTGCATCAGCTCGGCCACGGTGCTGCCGTCGCGAGCGCCTTCCATGATGGCGGCGGTGATCAGCGCCACCGCTTCCGGGTAGTTCAGCTTGAGCCCGCGGGCCTTGCGCCGCTCGGCCAGCAGCGCGGCGGTGAAGATCAGCAGCTTGTCTTTCTCTCGCGGCGTCAGTTCCATGTCTGGTTCCTCGTCATTGCTCGATTGTCGTTTGGCGGGCTACGTGGCCCACAGCCGCAGCGGCCGCGCCGCGACGCCATGGATCGGCATGCGCAGCGCCTGCCAGCTGTCGGTCATGACGTGGCGCACGGTTTCCATCTGCCGGCCCAGCACGCGCAGCAGCAGCATCGACTGGCCGTTGGCGGCCAGGCAGGTCACGCCGGCGCGCAGCTCCGGCGTATAGGGCAGCTGTCCCGCCAGCGCTTCGGCCAGTTCCTGCGTCGCGCCCTCGCCTACCGCCCACAGCGTGCCCAGCACATTGAGTCCATCGAGCCCGGCCACCGCGGCGCGCAGCGGCGACGCGGCCTCAAGATGAGACTGCTCGATCCACAGCGCGCGTTCGCCAATGCCGATGCGGGTATCCAGCCACAGCGCGCCGCTGGCCCACTGCTCGCCAGATGCCTGCCGGCCCAGCACCACCGCATCCCAGCCGATCGCGCTGCCGCCCGGCGCCACGTCGAGCACCGTCGCGATACGTGCGCGCGCATCGTCGAAAACGATGTTCTCCTGTGGCAGCCAGTCCAGCCGCGCTCCTGCGCCCACCGTCAGGCGCACATGCTGCGCCGCCTCGCGGCCGAGCGACTTGTACCACTTGGTGGCACCCGGCGTAGCCAGCACGGCGTGCGCGCCAGCCTCCACTGTCACGTCGATATCCAGGCTGTCGCCGCCTGCCACGCCCGCTGGCGGATGCAGGATCACAGCGTGGCAGATGCCGCCCTCCGGATACAGCGGCTTCTGCACCAGCAGCGGCCCCTGGTGGCGCCGCTCGGTCAGCGCCGTGCGTTCGCCGCGCTGCGCAAAGCGCAGCCGCAGGGTGGCCTGCCATGCGGCGGGCACGGCGAGGGCGGAAGGAAAATCGGGATGGCGCATGGCAAGTACAGCCGGCGGTGGGGGCGCGCGCAATGGCGGGAGTTGCAAGCAATCATAGCGCGCCGCCCGTCTTGGCGGAAGCAGCGCGCGACTCACAAATCCCGACGCTGCCACGCGGCCGGCCTACACCGCAATCAGCTCCCGCACGCCATCCTGCTCCATGCTGGCGCCGGCACCCCGCGCCACCACTTCGCCGCGGCTCATCACTACGTAGTGGTCGGCAATATGCCGCGCGAACTCGTAGTACTGCTCGACCAGGAGCACCGTCATGCCAAACTCGTCGACCAGCAGGCGCAGCGCCCGGCCGATGTCCTGGATGATGGAAGGCTGGATGCCCTCGGTGGGCTCGTCCAGGATCAGCAGGCCCGGCTCGCTCATCAGTGCGCGCCCGATTGCCAGTTGCTGCTGCTGGCCGCCGGACAGGTCGCCGCCGCGGCGTAGCCGCATGGTGCGCAGCACCGGGAACAACTGGTAGATCCGGTCCGGCACGCCGGACGGCCGCGCCCGGCTGGCGGCGCCGATCAGCAGGTTTTCTTCCACCGTCAGCCGCGGGAAGATCTCCCGGCCCTGCGGCACATAGGCCAGCCCGGCAGACACGCGCTCATACGGCGCCTTCTTCTCCAGCGCCTGCCCTTCCCATTGGATGCTGCCGCTGCGCGTGGGCACCACGCCCATCAGACACTTGAGCAGCGTGCTCTTGCCCACGCCGTTGCGGCCCAGCAGCGTGGTCAGCTTGCCGGCGGCCACGTCGAAGCTGACGTTGCGCAGGATATGGCTGCCGCCGTAGAACTGGTTCAGTGCATTGACCTGCAACATGCCTATCTCCCCAGGTAGGATTCGATCACGCGCTCATCGCGCTTGACGCTGTCGAGCGTGCCTTCGGCTAGCACGCTGCCCTCTGCCAGCACCGTGACCTGGCCGGCATCTCCCGCGAGTGCGGCGACGAACTCCATGTCGTGCTCGACCACTATCATCGAGCAGCTGCCGCGCAGGCCGTTGAGCAGCGCCGCCAGCTGCATGGTCTCTTCATCGGTCATGCCGGCCACCGGCTCGTCCAGCAACAGCAGCTGCGGCTGCTGCATCAGCAGCATGCCGATCTCCAGCCGCTGCTTCTGCCCGTGCGACAGCAGCCCGGCGGGCCGGTAGGCCTCGGCCTCCAGTCCGGTCAGCGCCAGCGTTTGCTCGATGCGGCGATGCCCCTCTGCCGTCAGCCGCGCGCGCAGCGACGACCACCAGCGCTTGTCGGCCTTCATCGCCAGTTCCAGGTTCTCCCACACCGCGTGCTGCTCGAACACGGTTGGCTTCTGGAACTTGCGGCCGATGCCCACCTGAGCGATGCGCGGCTCGGTCATCCGCATCAGGTCGATGGTCTGGCCCAGGAACACGCGTCCGCTGACATTGGCATTGCGCGGCCCGGTCTTGCCGGTGATGACATCCATCATCGTGGTCTTGCCGGCCCCGTTAGGGCCGATCACGCAGCGCAGCTCGCCATGGTCGATCGACAAGGTCAGCTGGTTCAGCGCGCGGAAGCCGTCGAACTGCACCGTCAGGTCTTCCAGGTACAGGATCGGCCCATGCGACACATCGATGGTGCCGGGCTCGACGATGCGGCCCAGGCCGGTGGCATCGCCGCTTTCGGCCTGGCCGTGCTGGAGTGCGGCATTCATGCGTCACCTCCGGTGCGGCCTGCCACAGCAGGCGCTGAAACAGGGTCTGCAGCGGCTGGTGGTGCGGCCGCGCGCCGCTCGCGCAACCGGTTCCACAACCCGGTCACGCCATCGGGCAGGTACAAGGTCACCAGCACGAACATCGCGCCCAGCAGGAACAGCCAGTATTCGGCAAAGTGGGCGGTGAACAGGGTCTTGGCACCATTGACCAGGAACGCGCCGATCACCGGCCCGATGAGCGTGCCGCGCCCGCCCACGGCAACCCAAACCGCCATCTCGATCGAGTTGCCGGGCGACATCTCGCCGGGGTTGATGATGCCCACCTGTGGCACGTACAGCGCTCCCGCGATGCCGCACAGCACCGCCGAGAAGGTCCACACGAACAGCTTGTAGCCCAGCGGGTTGTAGCCGGAAAACATCACGCGCATCTCGGCATCGCGCACCGCGGTGACCACGCGGCCAAGCTTGGACGTGACGATGTAGCGGCAGGCGATGAAGCCCGCCAGCAGCGCCAGGAAAGTCAGCACGAACAGCGCCGTGCGCGTCTGCGGCGCCGCGATCGCAAAGCCGGCAATGCGCTTGAAGTCCGTGAAGCCGTTGTTGCCGCCGAAGCCGGTCTCGTTGCGGAAGAACAGCAGCATCGCCGCATACGTCATCGCCTGCGTGATGATCGACAGGTACACGCCCTTGATGCGCGAGCGGAAGGCAAAGAAGCCGAACAGCCACGCCAGCACGCCCGGCACCAGCACCACCAGCAGCAGCGCGTAGCCGAGGTGCCCGGTGCCCTGCCAGAACCACGGCAGCTCCTTCCAGTCGAGAAACACCATGAAGTCCGGCAGCTCGCTCTTGTATACGCCTTCGCGGCCGATAGCCCGCATCAGGTACATGCCCATGGCATAGCCGCCCAGCGCGAAGAACAGCCCGTGGCCCAGGCTCAGGATGCCGCAGTAGCCCCACACCAGGTCCAGCGCGATCGCCGCCAGCGCAAAGCACATGATCTTGCCGACCAGCGTCAGCGCATAGGCCGACAGGTGCAGCGGATGGCCCTCCGGCAACACCAGCGCGCACACCGGCACGCCGATGCCGACGATCACCACCAGCGCCGCCAGCGCCATCCAGCCGCGCCGCGAGAACAGCGCCTGCCGCTCAGGCACGGCGAGCCGGAACGGGGTGGCGGAAGAATTCGATTGGACTCGCTGCATCATGCCTCCGCGCTGCGCCCCTTGAGCGCGAAAAGTCCCTGCGGCCGCTTCTGGATAAACAGCACGATCAGCACCAGGACAAAGATCTTGGCCAGCACCGCGCCATAGAACGGCTCGATGAACTTGTTGATGATGCCCAGCCCGAAGGCGCCGACGATGGTGCCCGCCAGCTGCCCCACCCCGCCCAGCACCACCACCATGAAGGAATCGATGATGTAGGCCTGGCCCAGGTCGGGCCCGACATTGCCGATCTGCGACAGCGCGCAGCCGCCCAGCCCTGCAATGCCGGCGCCAAAGGCAAAGGCGTAGCTGTCGACCTGCCACGTGCGCACGCCGACGCACGCTGCCATGGTGCGGTTCTGCGTGGTCGCGCGCACGAACAGCCCCAGCCGCGTGCGGTTCAGCACCGCCCACGCCACCGCCACCACCGCCAGCGCGAACAGGATGATGACCACGCGGTTGTACGGGATCACCAGCCCCGGCATCGATTCGAAGCCGCCGCTCATCCATCCGGGATTGGACACCTCGACGTTCTGCGCACCGAACAGCGTGCGCACCGCCTGCATCAGCAGCAGGCTCACGCCGAAGGTGGCCAGCAGTGTTTCCAGCGGGCGGCCGTACAGGTGGCGCAGCACCAGCCGCTCCAGCACGAAGCCCACCGCCGCCGCGGCCAGGAACGAAGCCGGCAGCGCCGCCGGCAGGTACCAGTCGAACGCACCCGGCGCGTAGGCGCGGAACAGCGACTGCACCACGTAGGTCGCATAGGCGCCAATCATCAGGAATTCACCGTGCGCCATGTTGATGACGCCGATCAGGCCATAGGTAATGGCCAGCCCGAGCGCGGCTAGCAACAGCACGCTGCCCAGGCTCAGTCCGGCGAACAGGTTGCCGATCAGCTCGGCGCGGCGCTGGTCGCTGCGCAGCGTGTCCAGCGCCTGCTGCGCGGCCAGGCGCACGTCGGCATCGGGCTCGCGGTAGTTGCCGGCGCTGTTGCGCTCCACCAGCGGCGCCAGCTTCTGGCGGCTCTGCGGGTTGCTGTCGCTGCCGAGGATGCGGATGGCTTCAAGCCGCGCGTCATGCGCTGCGGGGTCAGCCGGCTCGGCCAGCACCAGGTTGGCCCAGATCACGTCCAGGCTGGTGCGCAGGCCGGCATCGGCCTCATTCTTGCGCGCGGCTTCGACCGCGGCGCGCGAGGCGCTTTCCGGCTGGGCGCGCAGCGTGGCGACCGCCTGCGCACGCACCGCGATGTCGGGTGACTGCAGCAGCAGGCTGCTGGCGGCGCTGTCGACCAGCGCACGCAGGCTGTTGTTCAGGGTCAGGGACTCCAGTTCGTCGGCTTTCACCGCGACCGGCTTGCCGGTAATGGCATCGACGGTCTTATCGCCGTCCTGGCGCACCATGCCGACCGACGCTGCGTATTGCAGCGCGTCGTCCTGCAGGGCCTTCAGGATCGGGCCGGCCTGATCGGGCGGGGCCTTCGCGAGCGCGGTCAGTGCCGCGGTCTTGGCATCGAAATCGTCTTCGGCCAGCGGCTTCAGGTCGGCCTGCGTCAGCGCCGCGGCCCACGGCGCAGCCGCCAGCAGCAACGCCGCCAGCAGGGCGCGCAGCCATGGCATGGCCATTGTCGGAAGTAGTTTGGGCATAGTGGCTGGCGCAGTGGCGGCGCTTCAGCGCCTTGTTGTTCTGGTGTGCGAAAGGGGGCGATGTGCTCCCTCCCCCCCGCCTTGCGGGAGAGGGAAGCCATCGTCACGGAGCCAGGCTGGCGTCCGCTTACATCACCTTGTCCGGCTTGCCTTCGTTACCCGCGATGAACGGGCTCCACGGCTGCGCACGCACCGCCTTCGGCGTCTTCCACACCACCGAGAACTGGCCGTCGCCCTTGACTTCGCCGATCATCACCGGCTTGTACAGGTGGTGGTTCTCACCCATCGTCAGCGTGAAGCCGTCCGGTGCCTTGAAGGTCTGGCCGTACATGGCGGCGCGCACCTTGTTGGTGTCGGTGCTGCCGGCCTTCTTCACGGCCTGCGCCCACATGTGGATGCCGACGTAGGTGGCTTCCATCGGATCGTTGGTCACGCGCTTGTCGCCGCCGGGCAGGTTGTTGGCCTTGACCCAGGCCGCCCACTGCTTGCGGAAAGCATCGTTCTCGGGATTCTTGACCGACATGAAGTAGTTCCACGCGGCCAGGTGGCCCACCAGCGGCTTGGTGTCGATACCGCGCAGCTCTTCTTCACCGACCGAGAACGCCACCACCGGCACGTCCTTGGCCTTGAGCCCGGCGTTGCCCAGTTCCTTGTAGAACGGCACGTTGGAATCGCCGTTGATGGTGGAGATCACCGCGGTCTTGCCGCCCTGCGAGAACTTCTTGATATTGGCGACGATGGTCTGGTAGTCGCTGTGGCCGAACGGGGTATAGACCTCTTCGATGTCCTTGTCGGCGACGCCCTTGCTCTTCAGGAAGGCGCGCAGGATCTTGTTGGTGGTGCGCGGGTAGACGTAGTCGGTGCCGAGCAGGAAGAACCGTTTGGCGCCACCGCCCTCCTTGCTCATCAGGTATTCCACCGCCGGAATGGCCTGCTGGTTGGGCGCGGCGCCGGTGTAGAAGACGTTCTTCGACATCTCTTCGCCTTCATACTGCACCGGGTAGAACAGCAGCGCGTTGAGCTCTTCGTAGACCGGCAGCACCGACTTGCGCGACACCGAGGTCCAGCAGCCGAAGGTCACCGCCACCTTGTCCTTGCTGACCAGCTGGCGCGCCTTCTCGGCGAACAGCGGCCAGTTCGACGCCGGGTCGACCACCACCGGTTCCAGCTTGCGCCCGAGCACGCCGCCGCTCTTGTTGATTTCGTCGATGGTCATCAGGGCCACGTCCTTCAGCGACGTTTCCGAAATCGCCATGGTGCCGGACAGCGAATGCAGGATGCCGACCTTGATCGGCTCCTTGGACTGCGCCAGCGCCAGCGGGCTGGTACCGATCATCGCCGCGGCGGCTATCGCCGACAGCTTCAGCATGTCACGTCGTTGCATTTGCAGCTCCCGTTTATGGTGTAGGTCAGGGACTACGCTCCCCGGGGTGATGCATCTGCAACTAGCGTGCCACGGCGACAAGCCCCGCGCGGCGCGGCCACAGGCGGCGCGGGCGGCCGGATGCCGGCTGCAGTGCCCGCGCGCACCATCGCCGTGCAACGCAACTACGCACTGTGACAGTGCGTGCCAGCCATGGCGGGCGATCCCGGTGCATGTCGCACCCGGCCGGATCCGGCTTGCGCCACCGTGGCGCCGTTGGCAAGTGCCGACCTGCCGGCACCGTGGCCGGGGCGCAATTAATCAACCGCTTAAACCCGGATTCGAATGCATGTAAATCCGTACATTCAATGATTAAGACCTGAGCGCCGCCCGACTACGGTGAAAGCTGGCCGCGGTCTTTGCCCACGACGACGGCCCAGGCATTTCCCGGACCACACAAGGAAGGAGAAATCATGCCGTACGCTGCCGATCCCAACGCATCCTCCGCCGAACCGCAGCTGCCGCTGCGCGCCACCCCTCCCTGGCGCCAGCGCCGCGGCAAGCTGGCCCTGGCGGCATTTGCCCTGACGCTGGGCGCTTGCGGTGGCGGCGGCGGCGACTCGCCGCCACCGCCACCGCCGCCGATCACGCCGACCGCCGGCTGCGAACTGGACGGCAGCACCGGCGGCCAGGCCGTGGTCCTGCCGGGCGACCCCAACGCGCCGGAGCAGGCGACCGGCTATGCGCCCAAGGTCACCGTCTATAGCAAGACCTATATGGCCGTGACCAACAATCCGGTCTCGACCAAGGCGGCGTGCGACGTGCTGAAGGCCGGCGGCACCGCCATCGACGCCGCCGTGGCGGCGCAGATGGTGTTGAACCTGGTCGAGCCGCAATCGTCCGGCATCGGCGGCGGCACCTTCATCCTGCATTTCGACGCCGCGACCCGGCAGGTCACCGCCTACGACGGCCGCGAGACCGCGCCCGCCGCCGCCGATGAAAACTACCTGCGCTGGAAGTCCGCCACCGACCAGACCGCGCCGCTGCCCACCGCGATTCGCAGCGGCCGCTCCATCGGCACCCCGGGCACGCTGCGCGTGCTGGAACTGGCCCACCGCGACTACGGCAAGACCGCGTGGAAGGAATTGTTCGCGCCGGCGATCAAGCTGGCCGCCGACGGCTTTGCGATTCCGCCGCGCATGGCCGCCGCGATCTCGGACAGCGCCACCGTGGCCAACATCAAGCGCGATCCCGAGATGGCCGCCTACTTCCTGAACCCCGACGGCACGCCGCGCGCGGTCAACACCATGCTGCGCAATCCCGCCCTGGCGGCGGTGTTTACCGCCATTGCCGTGGGCGGCGCCGACGCGTTCTACAAGAACGGCCCGATCGCCCAGGCCATCGTCAACAAGATCCAGACCACCTACGACGGCACCACCACGCCCGGCGTGACTACGCTGGACGACCTGGCCAACTACCAAGCCAAGAAACGCACGCCGGTGTGCACCACCTACCGGCAGTACGAGGTGTGCGGCATGCCGCCGCCGTCGTCGGGCGGCATCGCGGTGGCGCAGATCCTGGGCATCGTCGAGAACTTCGACATGGCGGCGCAGAAGCCCACCCTGGTCGACCAGAACGGCGGCCGGCCCAGCGTGCTGGGCGTCCACCTGATGGGCGAAGCCGGACACCTGGCCTACGCCGACCGCAACAAGTACGTGGCCGACACCGACTTCATCCCCTTGCCCGGCGGCACCTGGGACACCATGCTGAACAAGCCCTACCTGAGCCAGCGTGCCAGCCTGATCAGCACCACCAGCTCGATGGTGACGCCGGTGGCAGCGGGCAACCTCGGCGACGTGCCGCTGGCGCCGTCGATGGTGGAAGAACGCGGTACCACGCACCTGTCGCTGCACGATAAGTACGGCAACGTGGTGGCGATGACTACCACCATCGAGTCGGGCCTGGGGTCGTACCACATGACCAACGGCTTCCTGCTCAACAACGAGCTGACCGACTTCAATGCCGATCCGGCGCCTGGCGGCGTGCTGGTGGCCAACCGGCTGCAGCCGGGCAAGCGCCCGCGCAGTTCGATGGCGCCCACGCTGGTGTTCAGGCGCAACGGCGACGGCTCGCGCGGCGACTTCTACATGACCACCGGTTCGCCGGGCGGCGCCACCATCATCCAGTACGTGGCCAAGACCCTGGTGGCTTCGCTGGACTGGGGCATGGATGCGCAGCAGGCGGTGTCGATGATCGACTTCGGCGGCTCCAACGGTGCCGGCTCGGCCATGATCGTCGGCGGCGAGCATCCCAATGTCGACACCAGCACGCCGGCCGGCGGCCTGCCGGGCGACAACGACCCGCTGGTGCGGGGCTTGCGCAACCTGGGCCATACGGTGAATGTCGCGGCGCAGTCGAGCGGCTTGAGCGCGATCATCCGCTCCACCATCGGCGGCTCCGCCGTGCTGGTGGGCGGCGCGGACCCGCGCCGCGAGGGCGTGGTGCTAGGCGATACCTTCAAGCCGTGACGAGGTCGCGGCAAAGAAAAACGGGGCCCCTCGCGGGGCCCCGTTTGTCGATGCCAGGATGCCAGGACCGCGCAGCCCTTACATCACCATCATGTTGGCGTTCAGGTTGTGCATGATCCACAGCGAACCCGCCACCACGATCACCAGGATCAGCGCCGTGAACAGCAGCGCGATCACGTTGCTGCGCTGTTCGGACGACGAGTCCAGGTGCAGGAAGTACTTCAGGTGCACGATCATCTGGACCACGGCCATGCCCAGGATGATCCACAGCATGGTGCCCTTGTCCATGGTGCCGTCCATCACGATCTTGAACGGGATCACCGTCAGGATCACGGCCAGGATGAAGCCGATCGCGTAGGACTTGAAGCTGGCGTGGCCGCCAGCGTGGCTGTCGTGCGCGTGCGAGTCGTGGGCGCCGTGCGCCGCCGGTGCGTTGTGTTGTGCCATCACAGATGTCCCATCAGGTAGACCACGGTAAACACGCCGATCCAGACCACGTCCAGGAAGTGCCAGAACAGCGACAGGCACATCAGGCGCTTGCTGAGCGTCGGGGTGATGCCCTTCTTGCCCAGCTGCCACATCAGCACGATCATCCACAGCATGCCGCTGGCGACGTGCAGGCCGTGGGTGCCGACCAGCGTGAAGAACGACGACAGGAACGCGCTGCGGCCCGGGCCGGCGCCTTCGGCGATCAGGTGGTGGAACTCGTTGATTTCCATCGCCATGAAGCCAAGGCCCAGCAGAAACGTGATGCCGAGCCAGGTCTGCACGTGCTTCAGGCTGCGGTTCTGCAGCGAGATCATCGCCATGCCGTACGTGATCGAGGAGAACAGCAGGATGAAGGTCTCCACCAGCACGTAGTTCAGCTCGAACAGCTCCTTCGCCGACGGGCCGCCTGCCAGTTCGCCGCGCAGCACGGCGAAGGCCGCGAACAACCCGGCGAAGATGATGCAGTCGCTCATCAGGTAGATCCAGAAGCCATACACCGTATTGGCACTGGTATCGTGGTGCGCATGGTCATGGCCGTGCGCGCCGGCGTGAGCCGGGGCGCCTGCCTGCGCGGGGATGCGGTCTAGGACTTGAGTCGACATGGTTCTCAGGCTTGCGAAGCAATGCGCTGCAGATGGCGCGTTTCGATCTGCTCGACCTCGGTGGCCGGCACGTAGTAGTCGATGTGGTCGTCGTTGCTGCGGTGGATGAACGCCCAGATCATGCCGACCAGGCCAACCACCACCAGCCACCAGATGTGCCAGGTCAGGGCGAAGCCGAACACCAGGCTGAAGGCGCCGATGTAGAAGCCCGCGCCCGTGTTCTTGGGCATGTGGATCTTCTCGTAGCCTTCGGTCGGCAGGGTCTCGCCACGGGCCTTCATGTCGGCGAACGCGTCCAGGTCACGCACCACCGGGGTGTGCGCGAAGTTGTAGAACGGCGGCGGCGACGAGGTGGCCCACTCCAGCGTGCGGCCGCCCCACGGGTCGCCGGTCACGTCGGCCAGCTGCTTGCGGTCGCGGATCGACACCACGATCTGCAGCACCTGGAAGAAGATGCCCAGCGCGACGAACACCACGCCCACCACGGCCAGGTACAGCCACGGCGTCCAGGCCGGGTTGTCGGTGTGGTTCAGGCGACGGGTCATGCCCATCAGGCCCAGCACGTACAGCGGCATGAAGGCGAAGTAGAAACCCACCAGCCAGCACCAGAACGCGTACTTGCCCAGGCGCTCGTTCAGCTTGAAGCCGAACGCCTTCGGCCACCAGTAGGTGATGCCGGCCAGGTAGCCGAACAGCACGCCGCCGATGATCACATTGTGGAAGTGGGCGATCAGGAACAGGCTGTTGTGCAGCACGAAGTCAGCCGCCGGCACGGCCATCAGCACGCCGGTCATGCCGCCGATCACGAAGGTGATCATGAAGCCCAGCGTCCACAGCACCGGCGTGGTCATTTGCACGCGGCCGCGGTACATGGTGAACAGCCAGTTGAAGATCTTCACCCCGGTCGGGATGGAGATGATCATGGTGGTGATGCCGAAGAACGCGTTGACGTTGGCGCCCGAGCCCATCGTGAAGAAGTGGTGCAGCCACACGATGAACGACAGCACCATGATCGCGGCGGTCGCGTACACCATGCCCTTGTAGCCGAACAGCTTCTTGCCCGAGAACGTGGCGATCACTTCAGAGAAGATGCCGAACGCCGGCAGGATCAGGATGTACACTTCGGGGTGGCCCCAGATCCAGATCAGGTTCACGTACATCATGGCGTTGCCGCCACCGTCGTTCGTGAAGAAGTGCATGCCGAGGTAGCGGTCCAGGCCCAGCAGCGCCAGGGTCACGGTCAGCACCGGGAAGGCAGCGACGATCAGCACGTTGGTGCACAGCGCGGTCCAGGTGAACACCGGCATGCGCATCAGCGTCATGCCCGGGGCGCGCATGCGCAGGATCGTCACCAGGAAGTTCACGCCGGTCAGCAGCGTGCCCAGGCCTGAGATCTGCAAGCTCCAGAGGTAGTAATCCACCCCTACGCCCGGGCTGAAGTCCAGGCCCGACAGCGGCGGGTAGGCCAGCCAGCCGGTCTTGGCGAACTCACCGACGCCCAGCGAGACATTGACCAGCATGGCGCCCGCCACGAACAGCCAGAACGACAGCGTGTTCAGGAACGGGAAGGCCACGTCGCGCGCGCCGATCTGCAGCGGCACGACCAGGTTCATCAGGCCGGTCATCAGCGGCATGGCCACGAAGAAGATCATGATCACGCCGTGGGCGGTGAAGATCTGGTCGTAGTGCTCGGGCGGCAGCACGCCGGTGGCGCCATTGGTGGCCAGCGCCAGCTGGGTGCGCATCATGACCGCGTCGGCAAAGCCGCGCAGCAGCATGACCAGCGCCACCAGGCAGTACATCACGCCGATCTTCTTGTGGTCGACCGAGGTGAACCACTCGTTCCAGAGGTAGCCCCACTTCTTGAAATAGGTGATCGCGCCAAACAGCGCGGCACCGCCCAGGGCGACGCCGGCCAGCACGACCATGATGATCGGCTCGTGAAACGGAATCGCCGACAAACTCAACTTGCCAAACATCATTGCTCCTAGGATTGCGCGCCCAGCGCCGGCAGCTTCGCCGGCGTGGTCATGGACAGCTGCTCTTCACCGAGGGTGTTGCGCGACGTGCAGATCGGGCCGCCCCTGAACCCGTCGGCGGCGAGCGCCGTGCCGCTGTGGTCCATGTACTTGTGCAGGATGTTGTGGAAGAGCTGGTCCTCCACCTTGCCGTAGTACGTGACCGGCTCCTTCTCGCTCGGTTGTGCCAGCGTCTTGTAGCCTTCAACGCCCAGTTCGGTGGACGAGGCGCGAACCTTGGCGACCCACTGGTCGAACTCGTAGTTCGACATGGCGACCGCCTTGAACTTCATGCCCGAGAAGCCGCCGCCGCTGTAGTTGGCGGACACGCCGTCATAGCTGCCGGCTTGGTTGGCGATCAGGTGGAGCTTGGTTTCCATCCCGGCCATGGCGTACACCTGGCTGCCCAGTTGCGGGATGAAGAACGAATTCATGATCGAATCCGAGGTGATCTTGAAGTTCACCGGAGTGTCGACCGGGAAGGCGATCTGGTTGACGGTGGCGATCTTCAGCTCCGGATAGATGAACAGCCACTTCCAGTTCAGCGCCACCACCTCCACCGTGACCGGCTTCTTGCTGGATTCCAGCGGCTTGTACGGGTCCAGGTCGTGCGAAGACTTCCAGGTGATGATGCCCAGCGCGATGATGATCAGGCAGGGGATCAGCCACACCACCACTTCGATCGCGGTCGAGTGCGACCAGTCGGGTTCATAGCGTGCCGAGGTATTGCTGGCGCGGTACTTCCAGGCAAACACCAGCGTCAGCACGATCACCGGCACCACCACCAGCAGCATCAGCCAGGTGGCGATCAGGATGATGCCTTTGATGTCGACGCCGACCTGCCCTTTCGGGTCGAGCAGCGTCATGTTGCAGCCGGCCAGCAGGAGCAGGCCAAGGCAAGGCAGGAACCGCGTCCAACGCGGCAGTATGGGTTTCTTCATGTCACGACTGGTTTGGTTACACCGCGCTTCGGGCAAAAGCGCGGCTAAACCGCCTGATGCTTGCGCAAGAGGCGTGGGGCTGAGGGAAAACCGGAAGGACGTGTCCTTAGCTGGCGTTGCGGTCTGGGGGCGGATCGTGCGCCGGGAGACCATGCGGCCTTGCAACGCCATGAACACGGAAGGACTGACTGCGCGCGCTGCAGGCCCTGTAGGACCTTGCCGGCGCTGCGGCACCTGACCGAAACCGCGAACGGTCCCGGCTCACAACAGCGGCCGGGTAGCGTTGGAATACGAGGCTTTTGCGCCTCCCGACAGACCTGCCGTCAGGGCAGGCGCGGTTTTCGGCCGGGGAGCGCAACACGTAAAACATCGTGGGCGCGAATGTACCGCAACGCAACATTAGGGGTAAACCCAACGACACAGAACACACTGTTCATCAAAACGGACAATCCCTCACTTGCTGCACCGCGTTCTCTTTGACCCACGTCAACATCACAAAAACGAAGGTAAATATGCAGAAAACCGCGCTTTGCGCGGCTCTCGAGGGTGCGACACTGCGCTGTGGCATATTGTCGCAGCGCGGCAAAGCGCGCCGCGCCTCAGCCGTAGCGGCGCGTGATCGACTCGGCGATGCACACCGGCCGCTCGCTCCCCTCCCGCTCTACGGTGACCTCCCAGGTGGACTGCGCCCCGACCAGTTCGGGCGATTTCGGCAGGGGGTCAAGCCGCTCTACCTTCAACAGCTTGATGCGCGCGCGCAGCTTGCTGCCCACCGGCACGGGAGCCGTGAAGCGCACGCGGTTCAGCCCGTAGTTGACGCCGATCTTCGACGGCATGCTCAGCGCGTTGTGCATGAACTTGGGCAGCAGCGACAGCGTCAGGAAGCCGTGCGCGATCGGGCCGCCATACGGCGATTCCTTTTTCGCGCGCTCCACGTCGATGTGGATCCACTGATGGTCGCCGGTGGCCTCGGCAAACTGGTTGACCTGCTGCTGGGTTACCTCGATCCAGTCGCTGACCGCGACTTCCTGGCCCTGCAGCCCTTCCAGTTCTTCCAGCGTTGCGATGGTACGCATGTCGATTGTCTCCTCGTGACGGTTAAGTGTGGTTACGCGGGCCGGCGCCCGTACATGCCCATGCCCTTGACGGTGCACACCAGCTCGCCGCGCTGGTTGGTGGCCTCCCACTGGGTATGCACGATGCCTCGGTCAGGCTTGGACTGCGACGCACGGGTGTCCAGCACATTCAGCACGACCGTCAGCGTGTCGCCGGCATAGACGGGCTTGAGCCAGCGGATCTCGTCGACGCCGGGCGAGCCCATGCTGGCCGACTTGCCGGTGGTGCTCAGCACCAGCAGGCGCATCATGATCGAGCACGTCATCCAGCCGCTCGAGATCAGCCCGCCGTAGATGCTGTTGGCGGCGGCTTCCTTGTCGATATGGAATGGTTGCGGATCGTACTGGCGCGCGAAGGCCAGGATCTCTTCCTCGGTGACGAGGTAGGAGCCCAGCTCACGGCGGCTGCCGACTTCAAAATCCTCGAAATACAGCATGGGGGTGTCTCCGTTGTGGATGGCGGTTGACTTGTCCGCACGATGATCGCATGGCAGGCGGGCGCGCGCGTCCGTATTTGCCGAACCCGCCCCTAACAGCGCGCAAAGAAAAAAACCGCGCCTGGACTACAGCGCGGTTTTGACTGGACTGGCGGGCTCAGGCAGCTTCCTGGAACCCCGGCTGGGCAGCAAACCTGCCCAGGTGATGATCGACATCGCCAAAGGTGGTGTTGATCATCGTCAGCCGCTTGAACATGTGCGCGGCCGGCAGTTCGTTGGTCACGCCCATGCCGCCGTGGATCTGCACCGCCTCCTGGCCGACCGTGCGCGCCGCCTGGCCCACGCGCGCCTTGGCGGCGGACACGTAGCGGCGGCGCTGTTCCGGCGTGGCCTCTTCGAAGCGCGCGGCGGCCAGCAGCGTGATCGAGCGCGACTGCTCCGCGTGGATGAACATCTCGACCATGCGGTGCTGCAGCGCCTGGAAGCGCGCGATCGGCACGCCGAACTGCTGGCGCGTCTTGGCGTATTCCAGCGTCGCGGCGTTGAGGTTGTCCATCACGCCCACCGCCTCGGCGCACAGCAGCACCGCGGCGTAGTCGGCCACCTGCTCCACCAGCGCGAAGGCCTTGCCTGCCTCGCCCAGCGATTGCGCGGGGGCATCCTGGAAGGTGATATCGGCGGCGCGCAGGTTGTCGATGGTGCGGTAGTCCTTGATGCTGACGCCGGCGCCCTTCGCGTCCACCAGGAACAGCGAGATGCCATCCTGGTCGGCATCGCCGCCGCTGCTGCGCGCCGACACGATCAGCTTGTCAGCCTGGCCGCCGTGCAGCACCACGGTCTTGCGGCCGTTGAGCTTGCCATCGCGGGCGGTGACGCGCACGTTGTTCAGCTCATAGCGGGCCTGCGGCTCATTGAAGGCCACCGCCAGCTTCAGCTCGCCGCCGGCGACCTGCTCCAGCAGCGCGTCCTGGCCACCGGCCAGGCCCAGGGCGTAGGCGCCCGCCACCGTGGCCAGGTATGGCTCCACGATCAGGCCGCGGCCCAGCTCCTGCTGCACCACCATCATGTCCAGGGCCTTGCCCGCGAAGCCGCCCTGCGCTTCCGGCACCGGCAGCGCGGTCAGGCCGAGCTCGACCAGCGAGCCCCAGGCGGCGTCGCCGTAACCGGCGGCGCTTTCGTAGTTCTTCTTGCGGGACTCGAAGCCGTAGTCCTTGTCGATGAAACGGCGGACGGCGTCGGCCAGCTGCTTCTGTTCGTCGCTGAGATTGAAGTTCATGATGCGTGTCTCCTCACAGCCCCAGAATCATCTGGCTGATGATGTTCTTCTGAATTTCGTTGGACCCGCCGTAGATGGAGGTCTTGCGATAGTTGAAGTAGTACGCGGCCAGCGGCGCGGCATCGTCGTAGCCGCTCACCGCATGCTCGGTCTCGCACTCCAGGTAGGCGGTATCGAACGGCTGCGCGTACGGGCCGACGGCCTCGACCATCAGCTCGGTCAGCAGTTGCTGGATCTCGGTGCCCTTGATCTTCAGCATCGAGGCCTCGGGGCCGGGGCCCTTGCCTGCCGCTTCGCTCGACACCACGCGCAGCACGGTGATCTCCAGCGCCATCAGTTCGATCTCCAGCGCCGCCACCTTGGCGCCGAACACCGGATCTTCCAGCAGCGGCTTGCCGTTCTTCTGCTGCTGGCGCGCCACGCGCTTGAGGAAGCCCAGCTCGCGCTTGGAATTGCCGACGCGGGCAATGCCGGTGCGCTCGTGGCCGAGCAGGTACTTGGCGTAGGTCCAGCCCTTGTTCTCTTCGCCGACGCGGTTCTCGACCGGCACCTTGACGTTGTCGAAGAAGACTTCGTTCACCTCATGCTCTTCGTCGAGCATGATGATCGGGCGCACGGTGATGCCCGGGGTCTTCATGTCGATCAGCAGGAACGAGATGCCCTCCTGCTTCTTGGCTTCGGGGTCGGTGCGCACCAGGCAGAAGATCATGTCGGCGTGCTGGCCGAGCGTGGTCCAGGTCTTCTGGCCGTTGACGATGTAGTGCTTGCCGTCGGAAGTCAGCTCGGCGCGGGTCTTCAGCGAGGCCAGGTCCGAACCTGAGCCCGGCTCGGAATAGCCCTGGCACCACCAGTCGGTGCAATCCAGGATGCGCGGCAGGTAGTACGACTTCTGCTGCTCGTTGCCGTATTTCATGATCACCGGCGCGACCATGGCCACGCCGAACGGCAACACGCCGGGCGCGCCGACGCGGGCATTCTCTTCATCCCAGATATGGCGCTGGGTGGCGTTCCAGCCGGTGCCGCCGTACTGGACCGGCCAGTGCGGCGCCGACCAGCCCTTGCCGGCGAGCAGCTTGTGCCAGCGCACCAGGTCGTCGCGGTTCGGACGGCGGTGGTTGAGAATCTTGCTGCGGATATCCGCCGGCAAGTTGGCTTCGAGCCAGCTACGCACTTCCTCGCGGAAGGCGTCGTCGGACGCCGAGTAGTTGAGATCCATGCCCGTCTCCAGTGGTGCCGGCATGGCGCGGGGCCGCCGGCGGTTTGTTCTGCCTGCGCGTCATGCGCCGACAGCAACGGGCACAGGACGCAATTCAGTGAGCCGTCTGCTTCAGCGCAGCCGGCACCACGAGCGGAAAAGTCTCGATGCCCTCCTCGGCCAGCGCCTGCACCTCCTCCGGCGAGGCCGAACCGCGGATGCCGCGTTCCGGCGCCTCGTCATAGTGCATGCGCCTTGCCTCCTCGGCAAAGCGGTCGCCAACGTCCTCGGTCTGCGCCAGCACCTGCTTCACTGCCTTCAAATAGAGCGCTTGCAGTGTCACGGGGGCGGCGGCCTGCCGCGCCGGCCCGGCGCTGCCTTCGCGCGCGGTCGCGCCCGACAGGTTCAGGCGCGGCGCGCTGGGCAGCCGGGTCACGGCGTGGTCGCCACAGACCGGGCATTGGACGAGGTCACGCGAAATTTGCGACTGCGCTTCTTCCTCCGAGGCAAACCAGCCCTCGAAACGATGGTCATGCGCGCAGCACAGGTCGAGCACCTTCATGATCTTTCCAGCCCGTCAAAAGCTATATTATCCGCGAATTCAAATTTTGTGAACGGTCGTGCTAAATTTTTTAGAACGACCGTTCGGAAGCGCACTCCGGCACACAAGACGCGCGCATCACCCATGCGAAGCGCCGTATCCCGGCATCGGCTGCTCCCCGGGCTGCCAGGCACCCGAGATCACTTTCTCGAGCCAGAATGCGCCGATGATGGTCTTTACGTCGGTAATGCGGCCGCCGCGCACCCAATCGATCACCTGCCCGACCGGCGCGATGAAGGTTTCCAGGAATTCACCGTCGTCGAGTTGCGCCTCGCCATGCGTCAGGTCGCGGGCGAGCAGGATATCGATGAATTCAGTCGAGTATGAAATGACGGGATGGATGCGCGTCAGGTAGTCCCAGCGCGCGGCGCGGTAGCCGGTTTCCTCCAGCAGCTCGCGTTCGCCGCAGCGCTGCGCGCCCTCCTCCGGGTCGAGCTTGCCCGCCGGGAACTCGAGCATCACCTCGCCCACCGGGTAGCGGAACTGGCGCTCCATCAGCACGGTGCCGTCGTCGAACAGCGGGATCATCATCACCGCACCGGGATGGACCACGTACTCGCGCCCGGTCTGCTTGCCGTCGGGCAGCCGGACGATGTCCTGCTTGAGGGTAAGGAACTTGCCGCGATGGACCGTGGCCGAGGCGACGCATACTTCTTTCAGCGCGTCGTCGTGCTCGGACAGGTCAGACGGGGTACCGCGTTGGATCTTGTCGGTCATGGACGCTCCGGATCAGGCAGGGCCCGGCGCCGACAAGACCGGCTTCAGGCCGTGCGGTGTTTGACGAGGTATTGCCAGGTGAAGCCCGGGAAGGCAAACACCAGCATCATGCAGGCAGTGATGGCATAGAACTGCCAGCCCTGCGTAAAGGTACCGCCCAGGTTGGCTTCCGCCGCAAAACCGGCGGCGCCCGCCACCGCGAACCAGACCACCAGTTCCAGCAGGCGCAGCCACAGCGGCTTGCGCGCCTGCCGCAGCGGGATCACCACGAACAGGCGCTGGTTCACGAACGGCAGGTTCGCACAGACCAGTGCCAGCAGGATGACAAACCAGCCGCTTGCGGAGGCGCTCATATTGCGTGGCGGGTCAGGAGCCCAGGGTCGAGCGGATGGCCTGGTAGCACAGGTTCATCAGCGCGGCCGGGAACAGGCCCAGCAGGATCACCGCGGCGCCGTTCACGCTCAGCATCGAGCGCAGGCCAAAGGTGGCTTCCAGCTCTTCTTCGCCGGCGGGCGCATCGAAGTACATCAGCTTGACGATGCGCAGGTAGTAGAACGCGCCGATCAGCGAGAACAGCACCGCCACCACCGCCAGCCAGGTCATGCCGGCCTTGACCACCGCGTCGAGCACCGCCAGCTTGGCGTAGAAGCCCACGGTCGGCGGGATGCCGGCCAGCGAGAACATCATCACCAGCATCAGGAAGGCAAACCACGGGTTGCGGCGCGACATGCCCTTCAGGTCTTCCAGCGTCTCGGCCTCGAAGCCCTTGGTGGTACGCAGCAGGATGATGCCGAACGTGCCCAGCGTGGTCAGCAGGTAGGTCACCGAGTAGAACATCGCCGAGCTGTAGGCATCGGCGGCGCCGTCAGCCTTGTTGGCGACCACGCCCGAGAGCAGGCCCAGCAGCACGAAGCCCATGTGCGAGATGGTCGAGTACGCCAGCATCCGCTTCAGGTTGCTTTGCACGATGGCGGTCAGGTTGCCGATCGCCAGCGAGACGATCGACAGCACCACCAGCATCATCTGCCAGTCGCTGGCCAGCGGCAGCAGGCCTTCCACCAGCACGCGGACGAACAGTGCGAACGCCGCCACCTTCGGGCCGCCGGCGATCAGCAGCGTCACCGCGGTCGGCGAACCCTGGTAGATGTCCGGAATCCACATGTGGAACGGCGCGGCACCCAGCTTGAACGACAGGCCGGCGACAATGAAGACCACGCCGAAGGCCAGCATGGTGGTGTTGATGCGGCCGGACTCGACCGCGCGGAACACCTCGCCCAGGTTCAGCGAACCGGTGGCGCCGTACATCATCGAGATGCCGTACAGCAGGAAGCCCGAAGCCAGCGCGCCCAGCACGAAGTACTTCATCGCCGATTCGGAGGTTACGCGCGACTCGCGGCGCAGCGCCACCAGCGCGTACGACGACAGCGACAGCAGCTCCAGGCCCAGGTACAGGGTCAGGAAGTTGTTGCCGGTGATCATCACGATCTGCCCGCCCAGCGTGAACAGCGCCAGCATGTAGAACTCGCCGGCGAACATGTCGCGCTCGGCCAGGTAGCGGCGCGTGTAAACCAGCGTGACGAACAGGCCGGCCGCGCAGAACGCGGACAGCACGTTGGCCATCGGGTCGATCACGACCAGGTTGGCGAACGCGTAGTGAGTCTGGCCGGTGGCGGCATTCATGCCGAACCAGACCGTCAGTACCAGCGTGGTCAGCAGCGACAGCGGGTAGGCCACGCTCTGCCGGCCCTTGCCGCGGGCAAGGTCGATCCAGTTGACCGCGGCGATGGCGATCGCCAGGAAGATGATCGGCGCCACGGGGCCGAGTGTCGAGGACGGTTGCATGTTGATTTCTCTCCCCGATTACAGCTTGGACTGCGCCGCGTGGGACAGCAGGTTCACCACGGACGCGTGCATCACGTCGGTAAAGGGCTTCGGGTGCAGGCCCATGTACAGCGTCATGATGGCCAGCAGGCCGAGCATGACGAACTCACGCTTGTTCAGGTCGGCCAGCTCGCGCACGTGCTGGTGCACGACGTCGCCGAAGATCACGCGCTTGACCATCCACAGCGAGTAGGCGGCGCCCAGGATCAGCGCGGTGGCGGCCAGCAGGCCGATCCAGAAGTTGAACTTGACCGCACCCAGGATCACCATGAACTCGCCGACGAAACCCGAGGTGGCCGGCAGGCCGCAGTTGGCCATGGCGAAGAACACCGACAGCGCGGCGAACTTCGGCATGGTGTTGACCACGCCGCCGTAGTCGGCGATCTGGCGCGAATGCACGCGGTCGTACAGCACGCCGATGCACAGGAACATCGCACCGGAGATAAAGCCGTGCGAGATCATCTGCACGATGCCGCCTTCGATGCCGATGTCGCTGAAGATGAAGAAGCCCAGCGTGACGAAGCCCATGTGGGCGATCGACGAGTACGCCACCAGCTTCTTCATGTCGGCCTGCACCAGTGCCACCAGGCCGATGTAGATCACCGCCACCAGCGAGATGGTGATGATGAACGGGGCCAGGTAGTGGCTGGCGTCAGGCGCGATCGGCAGCGAGAACCGCAGGAAGCCGTAGGCGCCCAGCTTCAGCATGATGGCGGCCAGCACCACCGAACCGCCGGTCGGCGCTTCCACGTGGGCGTCGGGCAGCCAGGTGTGCACCGGCCACATCGGCACCTTCACCGCGAAGGCAACGAAGAAGGCGATAAAGATCGCGATCTGCTCGTTCATCGACAGCCTGGCCTGGTGCCATTGCAGGATCTCGAAGGTGCCGGTCTTGTTGTACAGGTACAGCAGCGCGACCAGCGTCAGCAGCGAGCCCAGCAGCGTGTACAGGAAGAACTTGAACGCTGCGTAGACGCGGTTCGGGCCGCCCCAGACGCCGATGATGATGTACATCGGGATCAGCGTGGCTTCGAAGAACACGTAGAACAGCATGCCGTCGAGCGCGCAGAACACGCCGATCATCAGGCCCGACAGGATCAGGAACGAGGCCATGTACTCGGCCACGCGCTCGGTGATCACCTCCCAGGCCGAGATCACCACGATCACCGTGATGAAGGCGGTCAGCACCACGAACCACATCGACAGGCCGTCAACGCCCAGCAGGTAGTGGATGTTGAAGCGCTCGATCCAGTTCATCTTCTCGACGAACTGCATGGCCGCGGTGGCGCGGTCGAAGTGGAATACCAGCGGCAGCGTGACGACAAAGCTGGCGATCGAGCCGAACAGCGACATCCACCGCACGAAGCCCGGGCTGCGGTCCGAGCCGAAGGCCAGGATCAGCAGGCCGAAAAAGACAGGCAGCCAGATTGAGAAAGACAGAACCATTTCTATGTTTTCCTTACTTGGTGCCTATCACTTGGTGCCGATCACGCCCGTGATCGTCAGCGTCAGCAGCACCAGCATGCCGACGATCATCGCGAACGCGTAGTGGTAGATGTAGCCCGACTGCAGGTAGCGGCTGGCCGAAGCAAACGATGCCACCACGCGCGCCGCGCCGTTGACGAACATGCCGTCGATCAGGCTCTGGTCGCCGCCCTTCCACAGGCCGGTACCGAGCAGGCGTGCGCCGCGGGCGAACACGGCCTGGTTGATGGCGTCCATGTAGTACTTGTTGTCGAGCAGCTTGTACAGGCCCGAGAAGCGGCTCTTGATCGCTTCGGGGATGTCCGGGCGCTTCATGTAGAAGAACCACGACAGCACCACCCCGGCGATGGCCAGCCACAGCACCGGCGTGGTCAGCGAGTGGATCGCCATCGGCACCCAGCCGTGGAAGGCTTCCGTCAACTCCGCCATGGCGTGGTGGTTCTCGCCGACAAAGATCACGTCCTTGAAGGCGATGCCCATCTTGAAGAAGTTGCCGAACAGCATCGGCTCGATCGCGAGCGCGCCGATCACCACCGACGGGATCGCCAGCAGCACCAGCGGCAGCGTCACCACCCACGGCGACTCGTGCGGCGTCTCGCCGGCGGCCAGGCCATGATGATGGTCGTGCGAGACTTCCTCGTCCTCGTGGTCGCCCTCATGGTGCTGGTGGACATGGTTCTGGCCCCAGCGCGACTTGCCATGGAACACCAGGAAGTACATGCGGAACGAATAGAACGCGGTCACGAACACGCCCGCCAGCACGGCGAAGTAGGCAAAGCCCGAACCGGCGATGTGCGACTCGGCCACGGCCTCGATGATCGAGTCCTTGGAGTAGAAGCCGGCGAAGAACGGCGTGCCGATCAGCGCCAGCGAACCAACCAGCGAGGTGATCCAGGTGATCGGCATGTACTTGCGCAGGCCGCCCATGTTGCGGATGTCCTGGTCGTGGTGCATGCCGATGATGACCGAGCCCGCGCCCAGGAACAGCAGTGCCTTGAAGAACGCGTGCGTCATCAGGTGGAACACCGCCACCGAGTAGGCCGAAGCGCCCAGCGCCACGGTCATGTAGCCCAGCTGCGACAGCGTCGAGTACGCGACCACACGCTTGATGTCGTTCTGGATGATACCCAGGAAGCCCATGAACAGCGCCGTGATGGCACCGATCACCAGCACGAACGACAGCGCGGTGTCGGACAGCTCGAACAGCGGCGACATGCGTGCCACCATGAAGATGCCGGCGGTCACCATCGTTGCCGCGTGGATCAGCGCGGAGATCGGGGTCGGGCCTTCCATCGAGTCAGGCAGCCAGACGTGCAGCGGGAACTGCGCCGACTTGCCCATCGCGCCGATGAACAGGCAGATGCAGGCCACGGTGATCATCATCCAGTCGGTGCCCGGGAAGATCACGGTGGCCAGCTGGTCGCGCGCGGCGAACACGTCGGTGTAGTTCATGCTGCCGGCGTAGGCCAGCAGCAGGCCGATGCCCAGGATGAAGCCGAAGTCGCCGACGCGGTTGACCAGGAACGCCTTCAGGTTGGCGAAGATCGCCGTCGGGCGGGTGTACCAGAAGCCGATCAGCAGGTACGACACCAGGCCCACCGCTTCCCAGCCGAAGAACAGCTGCAGGAAGTTGTTGCTCATCACCAGCATCAGCATCGAGAAGGTGAACAGCGAGATGTAGGCAAAGAAGCGGTTGTAGCCGGGGTCGCCGTCCATGTAGCCGACGGTGTAGATGTGCACCATCAGCGAGACGAAGGTCACCACCACCATCATCATCGCGGTCAGCGAGTCGACCAGGAAGCCGACCTCCATCTTCAGGCTGCCGATGGCCATCCATTCGTAGACGGTGCCGTTGTAGCCGGCGCCGTTGATCACGTCGAGCAGCACCATCACCGACAGCACGAAGGAAATGGCAACGCCCAGAATCGTGGCGGTATGCGCCACGACCCGGCCGCCGCGCGACTCCGAGGAAAACAGGTCGAAGAACTTGGTACCGAACAAGCCGGCGATCGCGGAGCCGACTAGCGGCGCCAGCGGGATCGCAAGCAGCAGGTTGGGGTTGAGCGTGGTTGCCATAGGACGCTTATTGGGGTGCGGTCGGTGAGTCTGGGTTATCTGTGTAGTGCGGCACGGATCAGTACTTCAGGGTGTCCATGTCGTCCACGTTGATCGTATCCAGGTTGCGGAACAGCACGACCAGGATTGCCAGACCGATTGCCGACTCGGCGGCGGCCACCGTAAGGATGAAGAAAACGAAAACCTGACCAGCCAGGTCGCCCAGGTAATGCGAGAAGGCGACGAAGTTGATGTTCACCGCAAGCAGCATCAGTTCGATCGCCATCAGCAGCACGATCACGTTCTTGCGGTTCAGGAAGATGCCGACGATGCTGATCGCAAACAGGATCGCACCGAGCACGAGGAAATGAGCGAGAGAGAGCACAGCGATTTCTCCGGGCTTTAGTTCTTATTGGCGGCAGCCGCGGCTTCCGTCTGCTGGGTCTGGCCTTCGGACTGCATCGGCACCAGGCGCACGCGGTCATCGCGGCGGGTGCGCAGCTGCGCCGACACGTCCTGCGCCTTGACGTCCTTGCGGCGGCGCAGGGTCAGCGCCACGGCGGCGATGATCGCCACCAGCAGGATGATGCCGGCCACTTCGAAGGCGTAGATGTAGTCGGTGTAGATCAGCCTGCCGAGCGCGGCGGTGTTCGAGTAGCCCGGCTCCTGCGAGCCGCTCGCCACCACCGGCGCGGTGGTGCCGATGAAGTTGCGCACCAGCACGATCGCCATCTCGGCGATGATCAGCGCGCCGACGATCGAGGCCATCGGCACGTAGGTCCAGAAGTCGCGGCGCAGGTGCTCGATGTCGATATCGATCATCATCACCACGAACAGGAACAGCACCATCACCGCGCCGACATAGACCAGCACCAGCAGGATGGCGAGGAATTCCGCCTGCAGCAGCATCCAGATCGCCGCGGCCGTGAAGAACGACAGCACGAGGAACAGTGCGGAGTGCACCGGGTTCTTCGCAGTGATGACTTTCAGTGCGGAGAGCACCAGCACCAGCGCAAAGACGTAGAAGATGGTGGTCGTGAGTTCCATGGTCCCTATCGGATCCTCTCTGGGCCGTCCGGCACAAGCCGCCCCCTCGGGTGGCCCGCGCCTGCGGCATCCTTGCATTGGCCCCTGCCATGCAGGGGCCGCATTCAAATTCGGGTGGCGGCGGCTGCCAGGTCTGTTGCTTGCGGCAGCCGCCAACCGGCGGTACTTCTGTGGCCGAGACTTCCGGCCGGCATCCCGGCTTAGCGGTACTTGGCGTCGGCCGCCTTGGCCGCGGCGATCTGCGGCTCGTAGCGGTCGCCCACTGCCAGCAGCATGTCCTTGGTGAAGTACAGGTCGCCGCGCTTCTCGCCGTGGTACTCCAGGATCTGCGTTTCCACGATGGCGTCGACCGGGCAGGCCTCTTCGCAGAAGCCGCAGAAGATGCACTTGGTCAGGTCGATGTCATAGCGGGTGGTGCGGCGCGTGCCGTCGGCGCGCGCGTCGGACTCGATCGTGATGGCCAGCGCCGGGCACACCGCCTCGCACAGCTTGCAGGCGATGCAGCGCTCTTCCCCGTTGGGGTAGCGGCGCAGCGCGTGCAGCCCGCGGAAACGCGGCGAGATCGGCGTCTTCTCTTCCGGGAACTGGACCGTGATCTTGCGCGCGAAGAGATAGCGGCCGGTCAGGGCCATGCCCTTGAAGAGTTCCTTCAGGAGCAGGCTGTTGAAGAAGTCCTTGATGGCGAGCAGCATGATGCTTCCTAGTATTTCCACACGGTGCGCGCGCTGCCGGGCTGCGGCAGGCGCACCGTCGTTTGGCCGTTCAGTGCCAGATGTTCCACGGCGACTTGATCCAGATCGCCACGATGATCAGCCAGGCCACGGTCAGGGGAATGAACACCTTCCAGCCCAGGCGCATGATCTGGTCATAGCGGTAGCGCGGGAACGAGGCACGAATCCAGATGAACACGGACAGCAGCAGGAAAACCTTGATCAGCAGCCAGAAGAAGCCCGGGACCGCGTTGGTCACCACGCTCTCGAACGGAGGCGCCCAGCCGCCCAGGAACATCAGCGCGGTCATCGTCGAGATGACGATCATGTTGATGTACTCGGCCAGGAAGAACAGCGCGAAGCCCATGCCCGAATATTCGATCATGTGGCCGGCGACGATTTCCGATTCGCCTTCGACCACGTCGAACGGGTGGCGGTTGGTTTCGGCCACGCCCGAGATGAAGTACACGCCGAACATCGGCAGCAGCGGCAGCCAGTTCCACGACAGGATGTTGATGCCCATGTCGGCGAAGTAGCCGGTGTTCTGGCTGTTGACGATGGCCGACAGGTTCAGGCTGCCGGCAACCATCAGCACCGTCACCAGGGCAAAGCCCATGGCGATTTCATACGACACCATCTGCGCCGCGGCGCGCATCGCGCCGATGAACGCGTACTTGGAGTTCGAGGCCCAGCCGGCCAGGATCACGCCGTACACGCCCACCGAGCTGATCGCCATCACGTACAGCAGGCCGGCGTTGACGTCGGCCATCACCACTTCGGCCTGGAACGGAATCACGGCCCAGATCGCCACGGCGGGCATCAGCACCATCAGCGGGGCAATCAGGTACATGCCCCGGCTGACCTGCGTGGGCATCATGACTTCCTTGAGCAGCAGCTTGAGCACGTCGGCGATCGGCTGCAGCAGGCCCAGCGGGCCGACGCGGTTCGGGCCGATACGGACGTGCATCCAGCCGATCAGCTTGCGCTCCCACAGGATCAGGTAAGCCACGCACAGCAGCAGCGGCACCACGATGATCACGGCGCGGATCAGGATCCACAGCGGCGTCCAGTAGGCGCCCAGCAGACCGTGTCCTTGCGAGGTAATCCAGTCAATCATGTCTTGTTCTCGCTCTTGTTCTTACGCCGTGGCCACGGTGCCGGTGGCCGGCGCCAGGTCAATGGCCTTCTCTACGGTGACCGTGCCGAACATCGCGCCCAGGCTCATCGCCGCCGGCGTTGCCGCCGGCACGCGCACGGTGTTGGCCGGCAGCGTGGCTTCGAGCACGGCCGGCAGCACCACGCTGCCCTGCCCTTGCGTGACCCGCACCGGGTCGCCGGACTGGATCCCCAGGCGGACGAACAGGTCGGCGGGCAGCGCGATCTGCATGGCGCGCCGCGCGGCCGCGCTCAGCTGCAGCGACTCGGCGCGGCGCACGATCGGGTCGGCATGGTAGATCGGCACATCGGCGATGCGCTCGATGCCGTTGGTGGCAGCGGCGGCAACGCGGATCGGCGCGTCGGTGGCGTTGTCCAGCTGGGACTCGACCGGAGCCGACAGCACTTCGGCGCGCACCGACTCGGCGGTCTCGTAGTCGAAGCCGGCCACGTCGAGCAGGTTGCCCAGCACGCGCAGCACCTTCCAGCCCGGGCGCGATTCGCCCAGGGCGCGCACCACGCCGTTGAAGCTCTGCGGCTTGCCTTCGCAATTGACGAAGGTGCCGGCGGTTTCCGTGAACGGCGTCACCGGCAGGATCACGTCGGCGTACTGCAGCGCCGCTTCCGAACGGAACGGCGACAGCACCACCACCGTGCCGGCCTGGGCCAGCGCGGCCAGCGCCTTGCGCGGGTCGGCGGCGTCGAACTCGGGTTCGGTGTTCAGCAGGATGTAGGCCTTGCGCGGCGTGTCCAGCATCGCCTGCGCATTGGCGCCGCCCTGCTTCGGCAGCGCGCCGGCGACGTAGCCACCGACGGTGTTGGCGGCTTCGGTCAGGAAGCCCAGCGTGGCGCCGGTTTCGGTGGCGATCCACTGCGCCAGCGCGTGCAGCGCCGAGAACTGCGGATGACGCACGGCCTCGTTGCCGAGGAACACGGCGCGGCGCTCGCCCGACAGCAGCGCGTCGGCAGCCTTGGTGGCGGCATCACCACCATCGAAGCCTTCGGTGCCGGCCGGAGCGGCCACGCCCTTGGCGGCGGCCACGGCACGGGCCACGCCCGCCAGCGCGGCGGTCCAGCCCGACGGGGCCACGTCGATGCGGGTGGCCGGCATCAGCAGGTCTTCACCGCCGGCGCCCAGCACGGTCACGCGGGCGCCCTTCTTGGTCGCCTGGCGCAGGCGCGCGGCCAGCAGCGGATGGTCCTTGCGCAGCGACGAGCCGATCACCAGCACGCGTTGCAGCGTGGTCACGTCGGCCACCGGCAGGCCCAGCCACGGCGCGCCCTTCAGCGCGGCCGAGAAATCGGTCTGGCGCAGGCGGAAATCGACATTGTCGCTGCCCAGGCCGCGAATCAGCTTGCCCAGCAGGAACAGTTCTTCCAGCGTGCTGTGCGGGCTGGCCAGCGCGGCGATCTGGTCGGCGCCATGCTCGCGCTTGATGCCGGCGAGGCCGTTGGCGACGTATTCGAGCGCGGTCTGCCAGTCGGTTTCCATCCATTCGCCGCCCTGCTTCAGCAGCGGGCGGGTCAGGCGGTCGGCGCTGTTCAGGCCTTCATACGAGAAGCGATCCTTGTCGGAGATCCAGCACTCGTTGATGTCTTCGTTTTCCAGCGGCAGCACGCGCATCACGCGCTGGTTCTTGGTCTGCACCACCAGGTTCGCGCCCAGGCCGTCGTGCGGCGACACCGACTTGCGGCGGGCCAGTTCCCAGGTGCGGGCCGAGTAGCGGAACGGCTTGCTGGTCAGCGCGCCGACCGGGCACAGGTCGATCATGTTGCCCGACAGTTCCGAGTCGACGGTCTTGCCGACGAAGGTGGTGATTTCCGAGTGCTCGCCGCGGTTGAGCATGCCCAGCTCCATCACGCCGGCCACTTCCTGGCCGAAGCGTACGCAGCGGGTGCAGTGGATGCAGCGGGTCATCTCTTCCATGGAGATCAGCGGGCCCACGTTCTTGTGGAACACCACGCGCTTCTCTTCCTTGTAGCGCGACTCCGAGGCACCGTAGCCCACGGCCAGGTCCTGCAGCTGGCACTCGCCGCCCTGATCGCAGATCGGGCAATCCAGCGGGTGGTTGATCAGCAGGAATTCCATCACGGACTTCTGCGCCTTGACCGCCTTCTCCGAATTGGTGAAGACCTTCATGCCGGGGGTCACCGGCGTGGCGCAGGCAGGCAGCGCCTTCGGGGCCTTCTCGACCTCGACCAGGCACATGCGGCAGTTGGCCGCGATGGACAGTTTGCGGTGGTAGCAGAAGTGCGGGATGTAGGTGCCCAGCTTGCGGGCGGCTTCCATCACTAGGCTGCCCTCAGCAACCTCAACCTTCTTGCCGTCGATCTCTAGTTCAACCATGTTCTGCCACGCTTAGATGTAGGCCGGAACCATGCACTGCTTGTGTTCGACGTGATATTCGAACTCTTTCCAGTAGTGCTTGAGCATGCCGCGGACCGGCATCGCCGCGGCATCGCCGAGCGCGCAGATGGTGCGGCCCATGATGTTTTCCGCGACGTTGTTGAGCAGGTCCAGGTCTTCCTGGCGCCCCTCTCCGTGTTCGATGCGATTGACCATGCGGTAGAGCCAGCCGGTGCCTTCGCGGCACGGCGTGCACTGGCCGCACGATTCCTCAAAATAGAAGTACGACAGGCGCAGCAGCGAGCGGACCATGCAGCGCGTCTCGTCCATCACGATCACCGCGCCCGAACCCAGCATCGAGCCGGCCTTGGCGATCGAGTCGTAGTCCATGTCGGACGCCATCATCAGGTCGCCCGGCACCACCGGCGCCGACGAGCCGCCCGGGATCACCGCCTTGATGCGCTTGCCGCCGCGCATGCCGCCGGCGAGCTCCAGCAGCTTGGCGAACGGCGTGCCCAGCGGGATCTCGTAGTTGCCGGGCCGCTCGACGTCGCCCGAGATCGAGAAGATCTTGGTGCCGCCGTTGTTCGGCTTGCCCATCTTCAGGTAGTTCTCGGGGCCGACCGCCAGCAGGAACGGCACCGCGGCGAAGGTCTCGGTGTTGTTGATGGTGGTCGGCTTGCCGTACAGGCCGAAGCTGGCCGGGAACGGCGGCTTGAAGCGCGGCTGGCCTTTCTTGCCTTCCAGCGATTCGAGCAGCGCGGTTTCCTCGCCGCAGATATAGGCGCCGTAGCCGTGGTGGGCATGCAGCTGGAAGTCAAAGCCCGAACCCAGGATGTTGTCACCCAGGAAACCGGCAGCACGCGCCTCTTCGAGGGCTTCCTCGAAGATCTTGTATTCGTTCCAGATCTCGCCGTGGATGTAGTTGTAGCCCACGGTGATGCCCATCGCATACGCACCGATGGCCATGCCCTCGATCAGCGCATGCGGGTTGTAGCGGATGATGTCGCGGTCCTTGAACGTGCCGGGCTCGCCTTCATCGGTGTTGCAGACCAGGTATTTCTGTCCCGGGAAGGTGCGCGGCATGAAGCTCCACTTCAGGCCGGTCGGGAAGCCCGCACCGCCCCGGCCGCGCAGGCCCGAGGCCTTGACGTCGGCAATCACCTGCTCGGGCGGGATCTTGCCGGTCAGGATGCGCTTCAGTTGCTGGTAGCCGCCGCGCTTGACGTAGTCTTCCAGGTGCCAGTTGTTGCCGTCCAGGCCGGCCAGGATCAGCGGCTGGATATGGCGGTCGTGCAGACAGGTCATGTTACTTGCCCCCCTTGGCGGCCTCGGCCTTGAGCTCGTCGACCAGGGCGTCGAGCTTGTCGTCGCTCATCCAGCTGCACATGCGGGTGTTGTTGACGATCATCACCGGCGCATCGCCGCAGGCGCCCATGCACTCGCCTTCCTTCAGCGTGAAGCAGCCATCCGCGGTGGTTTCGTTGTAGTCGATGCCGAGCTTGCGCTTCAGGTAATCGCCAGCCCGCTCGCCGCCCGACAGCGCGCACGGCAGGTTGGTGCAGACCGTGAGCTTGTACTTGCCCACCGGCTTGGTGTCGTACATGTTGTAGAAGGTCGCCACCTCTTCCACCCACACGGGCGGCATCTCGAGGTAGTTGGCGACGAACTGCATGACTTCGGGGGAAACCCAGCCCACCTCGCCCTGCGCCACGGCAAGCGCCGCCATCACGGCCGACTGCTTCTGGTCGGCCGGATACTTCGCGATCGCGCGATCGATTTCCTTGAGAGCTTCTGCTGATAGCATGGTCATTGCAGTAAAACGGCGGAGCCAGCGCACTGGTGCGAGCTTCCGCAGGTTTGCAGCCGTCGCTGCCGTTCCGCCGGCGGGCCTTAGGCCGTGCCGGTCCGCCGCGGGTCTTCCGGGCTGCTCCGCCCGGCGGAGCCCTCGGAAAGCGCCCGGATCGTCGTCCGGGCCGGCGGTCCGTGATTAGCGGTCGATCTCGCCGAAGACGATGTCTTGCGTGCCGATGATCGTTACCGCGTCAGCAATCATGTGTCCCTTGGCCATTTCGTCGAGCGCGGCCAGGTGCGGGAAGCCAGGCGCACGGATCTTCAGGCGGTACGGCTTGTTCGCGCCGTCCGAGATCGCATAGATGCCGAACTCGCCCTTCGGGTGTTCCACCGCTGCGTATGCTTCGCCTTCGGGCACGTGCATGCCTTCGGTGAAGAGCTTGAAGTGGTGGATCAGTTCTTCCATGTTGGACTTCATCTCGACGCGCGAGGGCGGTGCCACCTTGTGGTTCTCGGTGATCACCGGCCCCGGGTTGCGGCGCAGCCATTCCACGCACTGCCGGATGATGCGGTTGGACTGGCGCATCTCTTCCACGCGCACCAGGTAGCGCGCGTAGCAGTCGCCGCCCACACCCACCGGCACGTCGAAGTCCAGCTTGTCGTAGACCTCGTACGGCTGCTTCTTGCGCAGGTCCCACGCAATCCCCGAGCCGCGCAGCATCGGGCCGGTAAAGCCCATCTGCAGCGCGCGTTCCGGGCTGACCACGCCGATGTCCACCAGGCGCTGCTTCCAGATCCGGTTGTCGGTCAGCAGCGTCTCGTATTCGTCGACGTACTTCGGGAAGCGGTTGGTGAAGTCCTCGATGAAATCCAGCAGCGAGCCCGAACGCGCCTCATTCATGGCCTTGATGGCGCGCTCGTTGTGTACCTTGGACGCGCGATATTGCGGCATCGTGTCAGGCAGGTCGCGATACACGCCGCCCGGACGGTAGTAGGCCGCGTGCATGCGCGCGCCCGACACCGCCTCGTACATGTCGAACATGTCCTCGCGTTCGCGGAAGGCGTACAGGAACACCGCCATCGCGCCCACGTCGAGCGCATGCGAGCCGATCCACATCAGGTGGTTCAGCAGGCGGGTGATCTCGTCGAACATCACGCGGATGTACTGCGCCCGCACCGGCACCTCGAGGCCCAGCAGCCGCTCGATGGCCATCACGTAGGCGTGCTCGTTGACCATCATCGACACGTAGTCGAGGCGGTCCATGTACGGCACGCTCTGGATCCAGGTCTTCTGCTCGGCCAGCTTCTCGGTGGCACGGTGCAGCAGGCCGATATGCGGGTCGGCGCGCTGGATCACTTCGCCGTCCAGTTCCAGCACCAGGCGCAGCACGCCGTGCGCGGCCGGGTGCTGCGGGCCGAAGTTCAGGGTGTAATTCTTGATATCTGCCATGACGCGTTCTCAGTACTCCACACCGCCGTACTTGTCCTCGCGGATCACGCGCGGCGTGAGTTCGCGCGGCTCGATCGTGACCGGCTGGTAGATGACCCGTTTCTGTTCGGGGTCGTAGCGCATCTCGACAAAGCCGGAAACCGGGAAGTCCTTGCGGAACGGATGGCCGACGAAACCGTAGTCGGTCAGGATGCGGCGCAGGTCGGGATGGCCATCGAACACGATGCCGTAGAAATCGAAGGCTTCGCGCTCGAACCAGTTGACCCCGTTCCACACGTTGATCAGCGACGGCAGCACCGGGAAGTCGTCGTCCGGCGCAAACGCGCGCAGGCGCAGGCGCCAGTTATGCGTAATGGACAGCAGCTGCGAGACCGCGGCAAAGCGCAGGCCGTCCCAGGCGCCATCGCCGTATTCGGAATAATCGACGCCGCACAGATCGATCAGCTGCTCGAAGCGCAGCGACGGATCGTCGCGCAGGATCTGGGCAACTTCCAGGTAGTCGTCGGCCTTGACGATCAGCGTCAGTTCGCCGGTCGCCTCGACCAGTTTCTGCACGCGCTTGCCGAGAGTTTTCTCGAGCGCGGCCTTCAGGGTATCGAGCTTCGCCATTTCAGCCCTTGCGCGCGATGGTGTTGGTACGCTTGATCTTGTTCTGCAGCTGGATCACGCCGTAGATCAGCGCTTCGGCCGTCGGCGGGCAGCCCGGCACGTAGATATCCACCGGCACGATGCGGTCGCAGCCACGCACCACCGAATACGAATAGTGGTAGTAGCCGCCGCCATTGGCGCACGAGCCCATCGAGATCACCCAGCGCGGTTCCGCCATCTGGTCGTAGACCTTGCGCAGCGCGGGGGCCATCTTGTTGCACAGCGTGCCGGCCACGATCATCACGTCCGACTGGCGCGGCGACGGGCGGAAGATCACGCCGAAGCGGTCCATGTCGTAGCGCGCGGCGCCGGCATGCATCATTTCCACGGCACAGCAGGCCAGGCCGAAGGTCATCGGCCACAGCGACCCGGTGCGGGTCCAGTTGATCAGCTTGTCAGCGGTAGTCGTGACAAAGCCTTCGTTGAGAACGCCTTCGATTGCCATTTCACATCACTCCCAATCGAGCGCGCCCTTTTTCCAGATGTAGACGAAGCCCACGATGAATTCCAGCAGAAACACGCCCATGGCGATGAAACCCGGCCAGCCGATATCCTTCAGGGCAACACCCCACGGAAACAGGAAGGCGGTTTCGAGATCGAACAGGATAAACAGGATGGCGATGAGGTAGTAGCGCACGTCGAACTTCATGCGCGCGTCCTCGAACGCTTCGAAGCCGCACTCGTACGGCGACAGCTTCGCGGGATCGGGCTTGTTCGGACCGAGGATCCGACCGATCGACATCAGCGCCACGCCAAGCACGACACCGAAAATGATGAAGATGAGAACGGGGAAGTAGGCTTCGAGATTCAAGGTACGGCCAGCCTTATCTGGAATGTTGTCAACAGCACCAGCTGAAGCGGCGTCCTGTTGCCCACCCCAGGCGCTAAGCCACGAGAATCATGGCGCGCCGCCTTGCGGACTGCCGGAGCCCCATGCGCGGGTGCATTGCCCGGCCAGGGACTCCGATCAAGTTGTTTGGTGCCGACGGCGAGACTCGAACTCGCACAGCTTTCGCCACTACCCCCTCAAGATAGCGTGTCTACCAATTTCACCACGTCGGCTGGGGGAGAAACAATATTGCCTGGCGCCGGGTTTTCAGGCCCTTCAGGTCCGTTGCAGAGGCTTTCGTCTTTGCTCGGAACCCCTCGCTGGGGAATCGTTTCAAGCCTTGCATTCTAACCCAAATTTCTTGCTTTGTTCAACGCACAACTGCAAAAAAACTCAGGAATCCGCCGCAAGGCGATCGGATTATTTCGGTACGGCGGGGGCTGCCGGCGCCGACGCATCCGCGGCCGCGGCAGGCGCCGAGGCACCGGCCACGGCGGGCGCCGATGCCGGCGCCGCACCCATCACGCCCAGCGACGCGGCGGGCTTGTAATTGCCCAGCAGCGTCAGCGCCAGCGTGCAGACAAAGAACAGCGTGGCCAGCACGGCGGTGGTGCGCGACAGGAAGTTTGCCGAGCCGGTGGCGCCGAACAGGCTGCCCGAGGCACCGGAGCCGAAGGCCGCGCCGACATCGGCGCCCTTGCCATGCTGGATCAGCACCAGGCCGATTACGCCCAGCGCCGACAACACCTGCAGCACCACCAACAAAGTCTTGAAGATTGCCATTTGATTTAAATAAGCCTTACTGGCTGGTTACTTGCCTGATCGGTCGATCGGTACGGCCGGCATTCAGGCGTTGCCGATCGCGAGAAAATCTTCCGACTTCAGCGAGGCGCCGCCAATCAGGCCCCCGTCGATATCGGTCATCGAAAACAGTTCGGCCGCATTGTCGGGCTTGACGCTGCCGCCATACAAAATCGCCATGCGCTCGGCCACGCCCGCATCGCGCGCGGCCACCTGGCCGCGCAGGAAGGCATGCACCGCCTGCGCCTGCGCGCTGGTGGCGGTCTTGCCGGTGCCGATGGCCCAGACCGGCTCATAGGCCAGCACCACGCGGCCCAGCTGCTCCACGGTCAGCGCGTCCAGCACCGCCTGCAGTTGCCTGCCGACCACGGCCTCGGTCTCGCCCGCCTCGCGCTGGGCCAGCGTCTCGCCCACGCAAACCACCGGGACGATGCCGAACTCGAGCGCCCGCAGCGCCTTGGCCGCGACGGCCTGGTCGGTTTCGCCATGGTAGGTGCGGCGCTCGGAGTGGCCGACCAGCGCATAGGTACAGCCAAACTCGCCCAACATGGACGCCGCCACTTCGCCGGTAAAGGCGCCGCGCGCCTCCGCCGACACGTCTTGTGCACCCCAGGCCACTTTAGAGCCATGTAGCAGCGCCTGGCATTGTGCAAGATAGGGGAACGGCGCGCAGACCGCCAGCGTCGCGCCGGTCACACCGGCGCCAGCCTGGATGCCTTCCAGCAGCGCCGCGTTGGCAGCCAGGCTGCCGTGCATCTTCCAATTGCCGATGACGAGCTTTTGTCTCACGAGGTGCCCCTCCCAAATCAAACCCGCTATTGTAGCGTGTGGCAGGGGCAAGGCGCTACCGCTGCCCGCTGGCGGCGGGCGCGGCACATCGCTGCACGGCAGGCGCCGGTCGGCTTACCAGGTCAGCACAATCTTGCCGATATGTTCGCTGGACTCCATCAGCCGGTGCGCCTCGGCCGCCTGCGCGGCCGGGAACACCTGGTGGATCACCGGCTTGATCTTGCCGGCGGCCAGCAGCGGCCACACCTGCTGGTGCAGCGCCGCGGCGATCTTGCCCTTGAACGATGCCGGGCGCGGACGCAGCGTCGAGCCGGTCACCGTAATGCGCCGGCGCAGGATGTCGCCCAGCGGAATCTCGGCCTTGGCGCCGCCCAGCAGCGCGATGATGACGATGCGGCCATCGTCGGCGATGCACTTGAGCTCGCGCGCCAGGTACGGGCCGGCCACCATGTCGAGGATCACGTCGACGCCCTTGCCGCCGGTCAGCGCGGCGACCTCGGCAACGAAGTCCTGGGTCTTGTAGTTGATCGCGCGATCGGCGCCGAGGTCTTCGCAAGCCTTGCACTTGTCATCGGTGCCGGCGGTGACGAAGACCTTGTAGCCGAGCGCCTTGGCGATCTGGATCGCGGTGGTGCCGATGCCGCTGGAGCCGCCCTGGATCAGCAGGGTCTCGTCCTTGCCGCGCGGGCCCTGGCCCAGGTAGCCGCGGTCGAACACATTGCTCCACACGGTGAAGAACGTCTCCGGCAGCGCCGCGGCCTCGATATCGCTCAGGCCTTGCGGCGCGGGCAGGACCTGCGCCAGCGGCGCGGTGCACAGCTGCGCGTAGCCGCCGCCCTGCACCAGCGCGCAGACGCGGTCGCCCACCTTCAGGCCAAAGCGGTTGTCGGCATGGTCGAGGTCGCCGCCCACCACGACACCGGCCACTTCCAGGCCCGGCAGGTCCGAAGCGCCCGGCGGCACCGGGTAGTTGCCGGTGCGCTGGAATACGTCGGGACGGTTGACGCCGGCGGCAGCCACGCGGATCAGGACTTCGCCCGCGCCCGGCACCGGGTCGGGACGCTCGGTCAGCTGGAGGACTTCGGGGGCGCCGTATTCGCGGATCTCGATGGCTTGCATGCTTGCTGCTCCTTGTCTTCTGTCGGGTCGGTGTGAGCCTGCGGCTCGATTGGGTTGCCCGGCAGTGTAAACAAAAAAACGGCTGGACATGGTCCAGCCGTTTTGCGGTGACGCCCCCAACCGGAGGCGCCGGCGGGCAGAACTACCCGTGGTGTTACTGCTGTTCCGAACTACCGGCCGGTGCTGCCGGCGCGGCGCTCTCGCCAGCGTTGATCGGGCTGATGCTGCCGCCCTCTTCCGCCAGCGCGGCCTTCAGCGACAGGCGCAGGCGGCCCTTCTCGTCGGCCTGGATCAGCTTGACGCGGACCTGCTGGCCTTCCTTCAGCCAGTCCTTGATGTCCTTGACACGCTCGTTGACGATTTCCGAGATGTGCAGCAGGCCGTCCTTGCCCGGCAGGATGTTGACGATGGCGCCGAAGTCCAGCAGCTTCAGCACGGTACCGGCGTAGATCTTGCCCACTTCGGCTTCCGCGGTGATGCCCTCGATGCGGCGCTTGGCTTCTGCCATGCCATCGGTCGAGGTCGACGCGATGGTGATGGTGCCGTCTTCCTGGATGTCGATGGTGGTGCCGGTTTCCTTGGTCAGCGCCTGGATGGTCGAGCCGCCCTTGCCGATCACTTCGCGGATCTTGTCCGGATGGATCTTCATGGTGATCATGCGCGGCGCGTGCGCCGACAGTTCGGTGCGGGCGTGGCCCATCGCTTCCTGCATGTTCGCCAGGATATGCAAGCGGCCTTCCTTGGCCTGCGCCAGCGCCACCTGCATGATTTCCTTGGTGATGCCCTGGACCTTGATGTCCATCTGCAGGGCGGTGATGCCGTTGTCGGTGCCGGCCACCTTGAAGTCCATGTCGCCGAGGTGGTCTTCGTCGCCCAGGATGTCGGTCAGCACCGCAAACTTGTTGCCTTCCAGGATCAGGCCCATGGCCACGCCGGCCACGTGCGCCTTGACCGGAACGCCGGCGTCCATCAGCGCCAGGCAGCCGCCGCAGACCGAAGCCATCGACGACGAGCCGTTGGACTCGGTGATTTCCGAAACCAGGCGGATGGTGTAGGCGAATTCATCGTCCTTCGGCAGCACCGGGATCAGTGCGCGCTTGGCCAGGCGGCCGTGGCCGATTTCGCGGCGCTTGGGGCTGCCCACGCGGCCGGTTTCACCGGTGGCGAACGGGGGCATGTTGTAGTGGAGCATGAAGCGGTCGCGGTACTCGCCGGCCAGCGCGTCGATGATCTGCTCGTCGCTCTTGGTGCCCAGCGTGGCCACCACCAGCGCCTGCGTTTCGCCACGCGTGAACAGTGCCGAGCCGTGCGCGCGCGGCAGCACCGACGAGCGGATCTCGATCGGGCGCACCGTGCGGGTGTCGCGGCCGTCGATACGCGGCTCGCCTGCCAGCACCTGGCCACGCACGATCTTGGCTTCCAGGTCGAACATGATGTTGCCGACTTCCACCTTGTCGGCTTCCACACCGGCTTCGGCCAGCGCGGCGGCCACCTTGGCCGACACTTCCTTCAGCTTCTGGCTGCGCGCCGACTTCTGGCGCAGCTGGTAGGCTTCCTGCAGCAGCGGCAGCGCGACTTCAGTGACCTTGGCGATCAGCGGCTCGTTCTTGGCCGCCGGGGTCCAGTCCCACTCCGGCTTGCCGCCTTCGCGCACCAGTTCATGGATCGCGTTGATCGCGATCTGCATCTGCTCGTGGCCGTAGACCACGGCGCCCAGCATCACGTCTTCGGACAGCTGGTTGGCTTCCGATTCGACCATCAGCACGGCGCGCTCGGTGCCGGCGACGATCAGGTCCAGGTCCGACGTGGCGAGCTGCGGGCGGGTCGGGTTGAGCAGGTACTGACCGTCCTTGTAGCCGACGCGCGCGGCGCCGACGGGGCCGCTGAACGGGATGCCCGACACGGCCAGCGCGGCCGATGCGCCGATCAGCGCGGGGATGTCGGCGGGCACTTCCGGGTTCAGCGACACCACGTGCACCACGACCTGCACTTCGTTGTAGAAGCCTTCCGGGAACAGCGGGCGCAGCGGGCGGTCGATCAGGCGCGAGGTCAGGGTCTCGTTTTCGGACGGACGGCCTTCACGCTTGAAGAAGCCGCCGGGGATCTTGCCGGCGGCGTAGGTCTTCTCGATGTAGTCGACGGTCAGCGGGAAGAAGTCCTGGCCCGGCTTCGGGTTCTTGGCGGCGACCACGGTCGCCAGCACCACGGTGTCTTCCACATCGACCAGCACGGCACCGCCAGCCTGGCGGGCGATTTCGCCGGTTTCCATGCGGACCGTGTGCTGGCCCCACTGGAATTCCTTGACGACCTTGTTGAACATGGACATGTGCATTCCTTGACTTGCGTGCTGGCCGCGCAATTCACGCAATGACACGTGCGCGGCCAACGACGCCTGCGTTCTCAGCCGCAGGCAAACTGCCGGGTTGCCGGTCGCGGTCGCAGGGAAGTGCTATGCCATTCCAGCGCGGCACCGGCGTTGCCGATGCCGCGCTGGAATGACACAAAGCCCTGTTTCCTTGCCCGATCCGGGGTGTTTGAAAAAGAACAACTTACTCCGTTGCGAAGCTTGCCGCAACGGGCGCCCGGGCCATCGCAATGGCCGGGCAGCATGAAGCGAAAATCACTCCATGGTCGGCCCGCATTGCTGGGAGAAGCGGTTCGCGCCCCGCCAGAAATGCAAAATGCCTGCCCAGCAATGCTGAAGCAGGCATCGAGGCCTCACGCGAAACCGTGCAAACGCTGGAATCGCGCTGCCATCGGACGCAACCTTACTTGCGCAGACCCAGCTTTTCGATCAGGGCGCGGTAACGGTCGGCATCGTTGGACTTGAGGTAGTCCAGCAGGCGGCGACGGCGGCTCACCATGCGCAGCAGGCCGCGGCGGCTGTGGTGGTCCTTCATGTTGGCCTTGAAGTGCGGGGTCAGTTCGTTGATGCGGGTGGTCAGCAGGGCCACTTGCACTTCGGGGCTGCCAGTGTCGTTGGCGCCACGTGCGAACTGCTTGATGACTTCGGACTTGTTGATATCGGCGACTGCCATGATGATTTCCTTTCACTTGCGAACGCTACAGCGCGGGATGCGCCGCATGCGTCGTGCCATCTGATGACTGGCTACTGCCGTCACCCGGCCGATGGCCAGATCACGACAGCGGCGGATTATAGCCGAAAAGCCGCGACAGGAGTACCCGGGCGCCGCGCCGCTCAGGGGCGCTCCATGCGGCAGGTGGTCGGCAGCGTAGTCTGCGCGGCCTTGAGCTTGCGCACGGTGCGGAAGCCATAGCCGGAACCCTCGTTGTCGAAGCGCACGGCCCCGCCCTGGCGCTCCATCACCGACACGTACAGCGGCTGCAGCACCTGGTGGTCGTCGGCGCGCACGGTGGCCTCGTGGAAGTCGTTGACGTAGCGCATGTTCTCCAGCGCGCGCGCCACCTTCACCGCGTCGGTGGATCCGGCCTGCGTGATCGCGCGCGCCAGCATCTCGACCATCATCTGCATGCGCAGGTGGACGTAGTCGTCCTTCGGTTCCGGATAGCGCGCGCGGAACTCCTGGTAGAACGCATCGGAAGCCGCCCCGCCCACGTTCGGATGCCACTCTGCCACCGCCAGCACGCGTCCCACGCCGGCATCGCCCATCGCCGCCGGCGCGCCCAGGCCATTGCCGTAGAAGGTATAGAACTTGGCCCGCAGCCCGCCCTCGCGCGCGGCCTTGACCATAAGCGTCAGGTCATTGCCCCAGTTGCCGGTGATCACCGCGTCAGCGCCGCTGGCCTTGATCTTGGCGATGTAGGGCGCAAAGTCCTTGATCTTGCCGATCGGGTGGAACTCGTCGCCAACGATCTGGATGTCGGGCCGGCGCGCGCCCAGCATCTCGCGCGCCGAGCGCGCCACCTGGTGGCCGAAGCTGTAGTCCTGGTCGATCAGGTAGACCTTGCGCACGCTTTGGTCGTGGCGGATCACCTCGGTCAGCGCCTGCATGCGCATGTCGGCGCTGGCGTCGAAGCGGAAGTGCCAGAAGCTGCAGTTCTCGTTGGTCAGGCTCGGATCGACTGCCGAATAGTTCAGGAACAGCACGCGTGCGTCGGGCTGGCGCGCGTTATGGCGGTTGATCGCCGACACCAGCGCACCGGCCACCGCCGAGCTGTTGCCTTGCAGGACGAACGGAATGCGCTTGTCGGTCAGCGCGCGCAGCTGGATCAGGCTTTCGTCGACATTGCCCTTGCTGTCGAAGGTGACCAGTTCCAGCGGGCGCGTACCCTCGGCGGTCTTGACGCCGCCGCGCGCATTGATGCGCTCGATTGCCAGGCGCAGGTTGCGCACCACCGCTTCGCCGGCATTGGCGAACGGACCGGACAGGCCGTCGATCATGCCCAGCCGGATCGGCTCCTGCGCCGATGCGCCCGCCGCTGCCGCCAGCAACAACCCGCCCAGCCATCCCCGCCACCGCGCCCCAACCGTCATTCGTCTCTCCTGGAAAGCGCAGGATAGTACGGCAGCGTCCCGTTACGGGCAAATGCGCCCTCCACGGGTCCTTCGTCTCCAATTCCATGGAGAACCGGACGCGTTATCGCGCGATCCCCACAAAAGCAGCGCCCGGCGCACACGGCGCCGGCGCCGCACTACACTTGCGATATCCGGAACACCGCACCTACCGAGGTTTTGCCATGAATTCCTACATCGCCAGGACCATCCGCCGCCTGGGGCTGGCGCTATGCGTCGCCATGCTTGCCGCCTGCTCCACGCTGATGCCGGTGCAGGAAGGTAGCAGGCTGGTGGGCCAGCCGCAGGCGGCAGTGCAGGCCATGTTCGGGCCGCCCACCGATGTGTTCCAGCTGCGCGACGGCACCTCGCGCTGGATTTACTCGAAGCAGCCCATGGGCCAGTATGCCTATGGCGCGGATTTCGACCGCAACGGCAACCTCACCGTGTTCCGCAACATGCTGGCGACACCCGAGCTGTACAAGGCGCAAGTCAACACCTGGACCAAGCGCGACGTGGCCGAGCATTTCGGCATGACGCGGCTGCCGGTCAGCTACTTCCCGCGCATGCGCAACGAGGTCTGGTCCTACCGCTTCCGCCACGAAGACGTCTGGCCATCGCTGTTCCACTTCTATTTCGACGACGCCGGCGTGCTGCGCCGGACTCAGATCACGCCCGACCCGCTCTACGATCCGGACGAGCGGCGTTTTTTCTGACGCGCTGCCCTCAAGGCCATGAAAAAGCCCGCCATCCCCGGGTCGGGAATGGCGGGCCTGGTCCGTGCGTTCAGGCCGGGTAGGCCTTCCGCCGTCAGCGCAGAGGCCTGGGTCAGATCTGCGGATTGATCTTCTGCACGGCCTTGTCGTGCAGCTTGTTCAGTGCGGCCAGGTAGGCCTTGGCCGACGCGGCGACGATATCCGGGTCGGTGCCGACGCCGTTGACGATGCGGCCGGCCTTGGTCAGGCGCACCGTGACTTCACCTTGCGCCTCGGTGCCCCCGGTGATGGCGTTGACCGAATACAGCACCATTTCGGCACCGCTGGCCACGCGCGACTCGATCGCATGCAGGGTGGCGTCGACCGGGCCATTGCCCTCGCCTTCGCCGCTCTGCTCCTGGCCGTCCATGCTGAACACCACGCGCGCGTGCGGACGCTCGCCGGTTTCCGAGCGCTGCGACAGCGAGATAAAGCGGAAGTGCTCGTTGGCGTCGTGCTGGGCCTCGTTCGAGACGATGGCGACGATGTCCTCGTCGAAGATCTCGGCCTTCTGGTCGGCCAGTTCCTTGAAGCGGGTGAAGGCGGCGTTGACTTCGGCTTCGCTCTCGAGCTCGATGCCGAGTTCCTGCAGGCGCTGCTTGAAAGCATTGCGGCCCGACAGCTTGCCCAGCACGATCTTGTTGGCGGTCCAGCCCACGTCTTCCGCGCGCATGATCTCGTAGGTGTCGCGCGCCTTGAGCACGCCATCCTGGTGGATGCCCGAGGCATGCGCAAAGGCATTGGCGCCGACCACGGCCTTGTTCGGCTGCACCGCGAAACCGGTGATCTGCGACACCAGCTTCGACGCCGGCACGATCTGCGTGGTGTCGATGCCGAGGTCCAGGTTGAAGTAGTCGCGGCGGGTCTTCACCGCCATCACGACTTCTTCAAGGCTGGTGTTACCGGCGCGCTCGCCGAGGCCGTTGATGGTGCATTCGATCTGGCGGGCGCCAGCCATCTTGACCGCGGCCAGCGAGTTGGCCACGGCCATGCCCAGGTCGTTATGGCAGTGCACCGACCAGACCGCCTTGTCCGAGTTGGGGATGCGCTCGCGCACCGAGCGGATCAGCTCGGCATAGCCTTCCGGCACGGCATAGCCGACGGTATCGGGCAGGTTGATGGTGGTCGCACCCTCGGCGATCACGCCTTCGAGCACGCGGCACAGGAAGTCCATGTCGGAGCGGCTGCCGTCTTCCGGCGAGAACTCGATATCGTCGGTGAACTGGCGCGCGAAGCGCACCGCCAGGCGCGCCTGCTGGTACACCTCGTCCGGCGTCATGCGCAGCTTCTTCTCCATGTGCAGCGCGGAGGTGGCGATGAAGGTGTGGATGCGGAACGAGTTGGCCGGCTTGAGCGCCTCGGCGGCGCGGGCAATGTCCTTGTCGTTGGCGCGCGCCAGCGAGCAGATGGTGGAGTCCTTGACCACCTGCGCGATCGAGCGAATCGCCTCGAAGTCGCCATTGGAGCTCGCGGCGAAACCGGCCTCGATCACATCGACCTTCAGGCGTTCCAGCTGGCGCGCGATGCGGATCTTTTCCTCGCGGGTCATCGAGGCGCCGGGCGACTGCTCGCCGTCACGCAAGGTGGTGTCGAAAATGATGAGTTTGTCAGACATGGTGTGGAGCTCCTGATTGCTTATCGTGTGCTGTCCCCGGCATGCTGCGTCCGGGGCTTTACCGCCTGTTCCGCGCTCCACGGCTGTGGAATGCAAAACGCCCCGGCGTGCATGGTGCAGGCCGGGGCGTTGGAAAAATTCCTTGCGGATTTCGCGCTAAGGGGTAAGTCCGTCCTTAGCGCGCGCGCGTCCCGACCTGATGGCCTAGTAGGCCACCTAGGGTGGTGCGGGCGATTAGGACTTGGCGCGAAATCATGGCTGCGACTATAGCTGACTTGGCGGGCGCGTGCAACACGGGGTTTTGCCGCACGCGCCGCCTGCCGTTGCCTCAGCCCTTCGGCGGGATGCGCAGCTTCTGGCCCGGGTAGATCTTGTCCGGGTGGCTCAGCATCGGCTGGTTGGCCTCGAAGATCTTGTTGTAGTCGGCGCCGTTGCCGTAAGCCGCCTGCGCGATTGCCCACAGCGTGTCGCCCTTGACCACGGTGTGCCAGCCCGATTCCGCGGACTCGACATTGACCGACATCTTGTCCTCGACCTTGTCGACGCCCTCGACATTGCCGGCGCACAGGATGATCTTCTCGCGCGTGGCCTGGTCGGGCGCCACGCCGAATACGGTGACGAGGCCCTGCGAGCCGTCGACCTGCACCATCAGCCCGGTGGCGTCCAGCCCCATCTTCTTGATATACGCCTCGATCGCATCGCCCGCGGCGCGATTGGCCGCATCGACCTTCTCCGCCGATGCATCCGCGGCGGCGGCCGCCTGCGCGGCCTTGGCCTCGCCGGTACCGAACAGCTTTTCTCCCGCTTCCTTGATGAAGTCGAACATGCCCATGACATCCTCCTGACGGTGGGTGGAAAACACTGCAGAGTGCCACAGCCCGATGGCCGCGGCATGAAAACAATGGTGAACGCCGCAATGCATGAAGGGCGCCTGAGCGCCCTTCTGCCATCTATTCGCGCGGCTTCTTCTCCATCGCCGGCTTGCCGTGCATGGCCCGCCAGGCCCACAGCACATAGCCGGAAATGGCGTAGGCCACGAACAAGCCGAACAGCGCCACCGGCGGATCGGTCGAGACCACTACGAACAGCACCAGTACCAGCACCATCATGCCGAACGGCACGCGGTAGCGCACGTCGAGCGCCTTGCCGCTGTAGAACGGCGCGTTGGACACCATCGACAGCCCCGCGTACAGCGTGATGCCGAACGCCACCCACGGCATCCACAGTTCCTTGACCGGCAGCTTGTTGTCGATCACCAGCCAGACGAAGCCGGCCACCAGCGCCGCCGCGGCCGGACTCGGCAGGCCCTGGAAGAAACGCTTGTCGATCACGCCGATATTGGCGTTGAAGCGCGCCAGCCGCAGCGCCGCGCAGGTGCAGTAGACAAAGGCCGCGATCCAGCCCCACTTGCCCAGGTCATGCAGGATCCATTCGTACATCACCAAAGCCGGCGCCACGCCGAATGAAGTCATGTCCGACAGCGAGTCATATTGCTCGCCGAACGCGCTTTGCGTATTGGTGATGCGGGCCACGCGCCCGTCCATGCCATCCAGCACCATCGCCGCGAAGATGGCGATGGCGGCGGCGTCGAAGCGCATGTTCATCGCCTGCACGATGGCGAAGAACCCGGCAAACAGCGCCGCGGTGGTGAAGGCGTTGGGCAGCAGGTAGATGCCGCGCCGGCGCGGGCGCTGGTAGACGATGTCCTGGTCGTCGGCGGCTTCGTCGTCGAAGTCGTCGTCGGCGCCGCGCAGCTGGTTGTGGCGGAACGGCCGCAGGTGGGTCACGTTGCCGCTGTTGCTGCGCTTGTTACGTCGATGGAAGGCAACCATCACAGTCCTCCGGTCAGGCCGCCGCTCACTGCACGTCGAGTTCGGCGAGGATGGTCGACGAGGCCGACACCTTCTCGCCGATGGTCACGCGCGGGCGCGCGTCGAGCGGCAGGTACACGTCGACACGCGAGCCGAAGCGGATAAAGCCGTAGCGCTGGCCGCGCGAAAGGTTGTCGCCGGCCGTGGTGTAGCACAGGATGCGGCGGGCCACCAGGCCTGCCACCTGCACCAGCGTGACCAGTTGGCCGTCGGCCGCGCGCCGGATCAGCACCGCGTTGCGCTCGTTCTCGGTCGATGCCTTGTCCAGGTCGGCATTGACGAACTTGCCGGGAAAGTACTCGACCTTCTCCACCGCGCCGTCGACCGAGACGCGGTTCGAGTGCACGTTGAAGACGTTCATGAAGACGCTGATCTTCAGCGCCTCGCGGTTGGCGTACGGATCCATCGTCTTCTCGACCACGACGATGCGGCCGTCGGCCGGGGCCAGCACGGCATTGGGCTGCGACGGGATCGGACGCGGCGGATCGCGGAAGAACTGCAGCACGAATATCGTGATGATCCACAGCGGCAGCGCCCACCAGAAGCCCGCGCTGGCATGCACCAGCAGCGAGATGACAAAGGCGCCGGCCAGGAATGGCCAGCCTTCACGGGCGATCAGCGGATGAGGATAGTTCATGCAGTACGTGTTTCGGTGGAGTCAGGCCAAGGCAAGGCGGCATGGCCGCGGCACACCGGTACCACGCGTGCCTGCCGGCCACCGCGGGAGCAGTATCCGGCACGCCTTGCCCGAAAAGTTCGACAAGGATAACAAAAAGCCGTTCAGGTCCCGGCAATCCCCTTCCGATGATAGAAGGGCAAGGCACGGAACGCTGAACGGCTTCGGCCCGCCGCCGTGCGGCGCGGGCCATCAGACAGCGCGTCTGCTTAGTTCTTCGACTGGTCGACCATCTTGTTCTTGGCAATCCACGGCATCATCGCGCGCAGCTTCTCGCCCACCACTTCGATCTCGTGCTCGGCGTTCAGGCGACGGCGCGAGATCAGCGTCGGGGCGCCGGCCTTGTTTTCCAGCAGGAAGCTCTTGGCGTATTCGCCGGTCTGGATGTCCTTCAGGCACTGCTGCATCGCCTTCTTGGTCTCCTCGGTCACCACGCGCGGGCCGGTGACGTACTCACCATATTCGGCGTTGTTGGAGATCGAGTAGTTCATGTTGGCGATGCCGCCTTCGTAGATCAGGTCGACGATCAGCTTCAGCTCGTGCAGGCACTCGAAGTACGCCATTTCAGGAGCGTAGCCGGCTTCCACCAGGGTCTCGAAGCCAGCCTTGATCAGTTCGACGGTACCGCCGCACAGCACGGCCTGCTCGCCGAACAGGTCGGTTTCGGTCTCTTCGCGGAAGTTGGTCTCGATGATGCCGGCACGGCCGCCGCCGTTGGCGGTGGCGTACGACAGCGCGATGTCACGGGCGGCGCCGGACTTGTTCTGGTGCACGGCGATCAGGTGCGGCACGCCGCCACCTTGCGTGTAGGTGGCGCGCACGGTGTGGCCCGGAGCCTTCGGCGCGATCATGATCACGTCCAGGTCGGCGCGCGGGATCACGGCACCGTAGTGCACGTTGAAGCCGTGGGCGAAGGCCAGCGCGGCGCCTTCCTTGATGTTGGCGTGCACTTCGTTCTTGTACACGTCGGCAATCTGCTCGTCCGGCAGCAGGATCATGACCACGTCGGCGTTCTTGACGGCCTCGGCCACTTCCTTGACTTGCAGGCCGGCGTTGACGGCCTTGTTCCACGACGCGCCGCTCTTGCGCAGGCCGACCGTCACGTTGACGCCCGAGTCCTTCAGGTTCAGCGCGTGGGCATGGCCCTGCGAGCCATAGCCGATGATGGTGACATTCTTGCCCTTGATCAGGGAGAGGTCGGCGTCCTTGTCGTAAAACACTTTCATGATGATTCCTTCAATCTCTGTCTTTTGTATGAGAGGGGCGGCATCCTCGGGCGCATCGTGTGCGCCCGGATCGCGCCGCCCCGGGGATACTGCGTGAAGCCGTTGCGGTGAGCCGGGAGCCGCTCAGACCTTCAGGATGCGCTCGCCGCGGCCGATGCCCGAGCCGCCGGTACGGACGGTCTCCAGGATGGCAGTGCGGTCGATCGCGTCCAGGAACGCATCGAGCTTCACGCCGTTGCCGGTCAGCTCGATGGTGTAGGTCTTCTCGGTGACATCGATGATGCGGCCGCGGAAGATGTCGGCGGTGCGCTTCATTTCCTCGCGCTCCTTGCCCACCGCGCGCACCTTGACGAGCATCAGCTCGCGTTCGATGTGCGCGCCTTCGGTCAGGTCGACCACCTTGACCACCTCCACCAGCCGGTTCAGGTGCTTGGTGATCTGTTCGATCACGTCATCCGAGCCGGAGGTGACGATGGTCATGCGCGACAGCGAGGCATCCTCGGTGGGTGCCACGGTCAGCGTCTCGATGTTATAGCCGCGGGCCGAGAACAGGCCCACCACGCGCGACAGCGCGCCCGGTTCGTTTTCCAGCAGGACCGAAATGATGTGTCGCATATTTACAGGTCCTCCGCGCCGAGCAGCATTTCGGAAATGCCCTTGCCGGCCTGGACCATCGGCCAGACGTTTTCGGTGGGATCGGTCTGGAAGTCCAGGAACACGGTACGGTCCTTCAGGCGGAACGCCTCGCGCAGCGCCGGCTCGACGTCCGCGCTCTTCTCGACGCGCATGCCGACGTGCCCGTAGGCCTCGGCCAGCTTGACGAAATCGGGCAGCGCATCCATGTAGGAATGCGAGTAGCGGTTGTCGTACTCGATCTCCTGCCACTGGCGCACCATGCCGAGGTAGCCGTTGTTGAGCGAGCAGATCTTCACCGGGGTGTCGTACTGCAGGCAGGTCGACAGCTCCTGGATGCACATCTGGATCGAGCCCTCGCCGGTGATGGTGACGACTTCCTTCTCCGGGAATGCCTTCTTGATGCCCATCGCGTACGGCAGGCCCACGCCCATCGTGCCCAGGCCGCCGGAGTTGATCCAGCGGCGCGGCTCGTTGAACTTGTAGAACTGCGCGGCCCACATCTGGTGCTGGCCGACGTCGGAGCAGATAAAGGCGTCGCCGTGGGTCAGTTCCCAGATCTTTTCCACCACGTACTGCGGCTTGATGATCTCGGAGCTGCGGTCGTACTTCAGGCAGTCCACCGAGCGCCATTGCTCGATCTGCTCCCACCACCTGGCCAGCGCCTCGCGCTTGGGTTTGATGTCGCTGGCCTTGATCTGCGCGATCAGTTCCTGCAGCACGTCCTTGACGTTGCCGACGATGGGGATGTCGACCTTGACGCGCTTGGAAATCGACGACGGATCGATGTCGATGTGGATGATCTTGCGCGCCTGCGAGGTAAAGTGCGACGGGTTGCCGATCACGCGGTCGTCGAAGCGGGCGCCGATGGCGATCAGCACGTCGCAGTTCTGCATGGCCATGTTGGCTTCATACGTGCCGTGCATGCCGAGCATGCCGACGAACTGCTTGCTGGTGCCGGGGAACGCGCCCAGGCCCATCAGCGTGTTGGTCACCGGGTGGCCGGTCAGCGCGGCCAGCTGGCGCAGCTCGTCGCTGGCATTGGCCAGCACCACGCCGCCGCCGCTGTAGATGTACGGGCGCTCGGCATTCTGCAGCAGCGCCACGGCCTTGCGGATCTGGCCCGAGTGGCCCTTGTTGACCGGGTTGTACGAGCGCATGTCGATCGACTTGGGGTACTCGTACTTGCAGGCATTGCGCGAGACATCCTTGGGGATGTCCACCACCACCGGGCCGGGACGGCCGGTCGCGGCGATGAAGAACGCCTTCTTGATGGTCGCGGCAAGATCGCGCACGTCCTTCACCAGGAAGTTGTGCTTGACGATCGGACGGGTGATGCCGACGGTGTCGCACTCCTGGAAGGCGTCCTGGCCAATGGCGTGGGTCGGCACGTTGCCGGTGATCACCACCATCGGGATCGAGTCGAGGTACGCGGTGGCAATGCCGGTGACGGCATTGGTCACGCCGGGACCGGAGGTCACCAGGGCGACACCCACCTTGCCGGTTGCGCGTGCGTAGCCATCCGCGGCATGGACCGCGGCCTGCTCGTGGCGCACCAGGATGTGCTCGAACTTGGTTTGCTTGTGGAGCTCGTCGTAGATATACAGCACTGCGCCGCCGGGGTAGCCCCAGACGTACTCGACGCCTTCTTCGGCAAGTGCGTGAACGAGAATTTCCGCCCCGATCATTTCGGGTGCGGCAGATGAATTGCTGTCGGCGTGGGAGAATTCCGCGCTGGGCATGTTCATTTCAGTCCTTTGCAATTTTCGGCAAAAAATTGTTTGGATGCTCTCTGCCGAACTTGTGGCTCGGGTTCAAGCGGTGCGCGTCTGCATGGAAGACCGCCTCATAAGCGGCCGGATGAGACAACCACTGATGTCGTGTGAACCGTCGATGATACTGCAATGCACCAGCGCGGTCTACGATTGTTTACGCCTGTGGCGCCGGCAAGTTCCCCAAATTGGCGCAAAAAGTTTTCCGCACTGCCATGTATGTCGTGCCATACAAAACGGTACAGCGCGGCGAAATTTTGCTAGCATCGCAGCACATTGGGCATGCACGCGCCCTAGGCAGCACATTCACCAGAACCGGGCATTTGTCCCGCAGCAACAAGCCCCAACCGCCTGAATGGCCACCGACCAGGAACTGTCCGCTTTTCTTGCCAGCGTCGAGCGGCGCGCCTTCAAGCAGGCCGTGTTCGCCGTCCGCGACGACGAGGCCGCGCTGGACATCGTCCAGGACGCCATGATCAAGCTGGCCGAGAAGTATGGCGACAAGGGTGCCGCGGAACTGGCGCCGCTGTTCCAGCGCATCCTGCAGAACACCATCCACGACTGGTTCCGGCGCCAGAAAGTGCGCAATACCTGGGTCTCGCTGTTTTCCAGCCTGCGCGACGACCGTGACGGCGGCGACGACAACGACCTGCTCGAGACGCTCGAGGCACAGGCCGGCTCGGCATCGGCCGAAAGCAGCGCCGACCACGTCGAGCGCGCCCAGACCATGCACATCATCGAGCAAGAAATCCAGCGCCTGCCCACGCGTCAACGCCAGGCGTTCCTGATGCGTTACTGGGAGGATATGGACGTCGCCGAAACCGCCGCCGTGATGGGCTGTTCCGAAGGCAGCGTCAAGACGCACTGTTCCCGTGCCACGCATACACTTGCGCAGGCCCTGCGCGCGCGGGGGGTCCGACTATGAGCAGAAACGACAAAGAAATCCGCGAACGCCGGTTTGCCCATGAGGTCCGGGCGGCACTGGATGCCGGCGCCGACGCATTGCCGGCCGATATTTCCGAACGGCTCGCCGCCGCGCGCCGGATGGCGGTCGCCCGCAAGAAGGCCGAGGCGCCTGTGCTGGTGCCGCAATTGGCCATGCCGGGCGCGCACGCACCGGTGTTCGACGACGACACCTCGCCGCTGCACCGCGCCGGCGCGTGGCTGCGGCGCCTTGGCCTGGTGTGGACGCTGGTGGCGCTGGCCGCCGGCCTGACTGGCATCTACCACTGGCAGGAGCAGAAGCGCATCGAGGAACTGGCCGATATCGACGCCGCCATGCTGCTCGACGACCTGCCGCCCACGGCCTACGCCGACGAGGGCTTCCACGTGTTCCTCAAGCGCGGTCAATAGCATGGCGCGCGCGATCTTCCGTCCCGACGCCATGCGCCGGCTGGCAGCATTGCTGGCCGGCGCCGGCGCCGCCGCCTGCTGGGGGTTGCTGCCCGCCGTGGCGCAGGCCCAGGGCGCTTCCGCGGCGGCTGGCCCCGCCGTGGCGCAGCCCGCCCAGACTGCCAGTGCCAAGCCGGCCTGGGCCGACCTGAGCCCAGTCAACCAGCGCATCCTCGCGCCGCTGCAGCCGCTGTGGGACAGCCTGCCGGAACTGAACCGCCACAAGTGGCTGCGCATCGCCGCGCGCTATCCAAAGTACTCGCCGGCCGAACAGGCACGGCTGCAGGCGCGCATGGCGGAGTGGGTCAGGATGACCCCGCAGCAACGCCGGCTGGCGCGCGAAAACTACCAGATCACCCGCACGTTGCCGGCCGAGAAAAAGGCCGAGGCCTGGGACAGGTATCAGCAGCTGCCTGAAGAGCAGAAAAAGAAGCTGGCCGCCGCCGACCACGTGCCGCGCCGCCCCGGTGCCGTCAGCGCGCTGCCCAGCGGCAAGCGCCTGCCCAGCGACACCAGCCGCCAGCTCCACCGCGAGCCCAGGACAGCCACTGCCACGGGCCACGGCGGCCGCAAGCCGGCCAGCGAGGCGCAGGCGCAACCAGCCTCGGCGCCGGCTGCCATGGCCGCCGCTTCCGGGCCTGCCGCCCCGGCCGCCCCTTCTGCCGCCACCCCCGCACTTCCCGCGAGCGCGGCGCCGGTTGCGCCGCAGGCAGCCGACGTCGCCACCGAGGCGGCTGCGACCGCTTCTGACGCCACCGTGCGCCAGTAATCGCCACGCCATTTGGCATAATGGCGGTCTCACGCCGGCCAGCGAAGCCAGGCCGGCCCCCGCCTCCGCATCGGCACCAAGGCCGCGCGCCGGCGCCCCGTCCCGATCGCCTTCCATGCCCGCTGCCACACTCAAACCCCAGCCCCCCGCCACAGCTGCCACCGTGCCGGCCGCGCCGCCGCTGCGCCGCCGCATCGCCTGCATGCTTTACGAAGGCGTGCTGCTGTTTGGCGTGCTGAGCGCGTCGACCGCGGCCTATTTGCTGGTGCGGCCGCTGCTGCAGAAGCTTGGCATGGAGGGAGCGCTGGCGATCCAGCTATGGAGCTTCCTGGTGATGGGGTGGTATTTCACCTGGTTCTGGCAGCGCAACGGCCAGACCCTGGCGATGCAGACCTGGCGCATGCGCGTCGAAAACTCCGCCGGCGTGCCGCCGCGCTGGCCCCAGGCGGCCCTGCGCTACGTGCTGGCGTGGCTGTGGCTGCCGCCATCGGCCGCGCTCGGCCATCTGCTGGGGCTGGTGAAAGGCCCGTTCGTCGGCGTGCTGGGCGCTGGCCTGCTGGTCTGGATCCTGCTGGCATGGCTGGATCCGCGCCGCCAGTTCCTGCATGACCGGCTGGCCGGCACGCGGCTGACGGACCTGCGCGCCAAGCCATGAGCCTGGGGGCCGCCGGCATCCGCCGCCTCGCGGTGACCTTGCAGGCGGCCGCAGCGCTTGGCATTGCCGCGGCGCTGGTGCGCACGGCCGCCTGGCCGTGGCCCGGCGCGCTGGCCGCCGGTGCCGGCCTGATCCTGGGCAGCTTCGCCATCGGTATTGCCATCGCCTTCGGGCTGAGCGGGCGCGGCCTGTGGGTCGGACGCGGCGATCACCCGCCCGCGCCGCCCGTTGCACTTGCCGCCACCCGCAGGCCGCTGAAGCTGGCGGAGGCGTTGCGCTGCTACGCGGCCGAATGCCTGGCCGTGCTGCGCATGTTCGACTGGCTGCAGCCGTTCCGCGCGAGCGCGTCCTTCGTCCCCGCCGTGGATGCCGCGCCCGGACGCGATGCCCCGCCGGTGCTGCTGGTCCATGGCTACGCCTGCGGCCAGGCCATCTGGCTCGACATGCAGCCGGCGCTGGCGGCCGCCGGCTACCGCTGCCAAGGGATCGACCTGGAACCCGTGTTCGGCGACATCGACGACTACGCGCGTGCGCTGCTGGCCGCGATGCGGCGCATCCGCGCGGAAAGCGGGCGCGCGCCGCTGCTGCTCTGCCACAGCATGGGCGGCCTGGCTGCGCGCGCCGCGCTGCGGCTGGCCGGCGACGAAGACGCCTGCGCCGGCGTGGTGACGTTGGGCAGCCCTCACCACGGCAGCGCGCTGGCGCGCTTCGGCGGCGGCCATAATGCGCGCCAGATGCGCTGCGGCAGTCCCTGGCTGCGCGCGCTGGCGGCGGCCGAAACCCCACGCCTGCGCGCCCGCATGGTGTCGATCTTCAGCTGGCATGACTCGATTGCCGGGCCGCCATGCACTGGCTGGCTCGACGGTGCCGGGTATATCGCGCTGTCCGGCATCGGCCATGTGTCGCTGCTGCGCCATCCCGCCGCGGTGCGGGCCGTGCTCGACGCGCTGGCCGAGTTGTCTGCGCGTGGCCGCTGAGCCGGTCCTCCACCTGCCCTGTCCCGCCGCCGCAACGATTCATATGTCAGTCATGTTTCCGTCACGGTGCCGTCATCGCGGGCTGGCTGAATGCAGCCATCGCCGCAACCGGGACTGGCATGGTGCAAGCAATCCGATCTGCCCGCGGGTATCTGTCGAAGGCCTCGCAACTGGCGCCATGGCTGCGCCGCAGCGCTGACAGCGGCGCCGCCGCGCCGGTGACCGCCTTCATGGCGCCGGTGCTCGATGGCGCCACGCTGGCGCCGCCGCGCGAAGCGCAGGAAACCTATCCGCCCGAGCCGCACCCGATCCAGCGCTACCGCGCGATCTGGTTGTCGGATATCCACCTCGGCACGCCCGGCTGCCAGGCCGATTACCTGCTGGATTTCCTCAAGCACAATGAATCCGACCAGCTCTACCTGGTCGGCGACATCATCGATGGCTGGCAGCTGCGCCGCGGCTGGTACTGGCCGCAAAGCCACAACGACGTGGTGCAGAAGCTGCTGCGCAAGGCGCGCAAGGGCACCGAGGTGATCTATGTCCCCGGTAACCACGACGAAGCCGCGCGCCAGTTCGACGGCATGGCCTTTGGCGACATCACCGTGCGCGAAGAGGCGGTGCACGTCACCGCCACCGGGCGCCGCCTGTGGGTGGTACACGGCGACCTGTTCGACGGCGTGGTGCAGCACGCGCGCTGGCTGGCCTACCTGGGCGATTCGCTGTACACGATGATCCTCGCGCTGAACCGGCACTTCAACCGGCTGCGCGCGCGCCTGGGCTTCCCGTACTGGTCGCTGTCGCAATTCCTGAAGCACCAGGTCAAGAACGCGGTCAACTACATCGGCGCGTTCGAAAGCGCGATGGTGGACGAGGCACGCCGGCGCGGCTGCGACGGCGTGGTCTGCGGCCATATCCACAAGGCCGAGATCCGCGAGGTCAACGGCCAGCTTTACTGCAACGACGGCGACTGGGTCGAGAGCCTGTCGGCGCTGGTCGAGACCCTGGAAGGCGAACTGAAGATCGTCTACTGGACCACGCTGCTAGACGCACCGGCGCCGGCCACGCGCCGCCGGCGCCGTGCTGCCGTGGCCGGCTGACGCCGGCCTGCCACTTGTTACCCAATCCGCATTGCCCTTCCACCGCGCCCGAGGAGGCTGCATGAAGATCCTGATCGTCACCGATGCCTGGGAACCCCAGGTCAATGGCGTGGTGCGCACGCTCAAGTCCACGCGCCGCGAACTGGAGGCCATGGGCCACACGGTAGACATGATCACGCCGCTGGAATTCCGCACCGTGCCGTGCCCGACCTACCCCGAGATCCGCCTGTCGCTGTTGCCGGGTGCGCGCATGCGGCGCCGCATCGAGGCCTTCGGCCCCGACGCCCTGCACATCGCCACCGAAGGTCCGCTGGGACTGGCCGCGCGGCGCCATGCGCTGCGCTGCAAGCTGCCCTTCACCAGCGCCTACCACACCCGCTTTCCGGAATACGTGCAGGCCCGCTTCGGCATACCGCTGGCGTGGACCTACCGCTTCCTGCGCTGGTTCCACGGCCCGGCCCAGGCCGTGATGGCGCCGACCCCGGTGGTGCTGGACGACCTGCGGCGTTACGGCATCACCAACGCCGTGCTGTGGACGCGCGGCGTGGACCTCGACGTGTTCACGCCGCAGCGCGCCAATGTGCTCAACACCGCCCACCCGATCTTCCTGTACGTCGGCCGCGTGGCGGTGGAGAAGAACGTCGAGGCCTTCCTCGCGCTCGACCTGCCCGGCTCCAAATGGGTGGTCGGCGACGGGCCGGCGCTGACGGCGCTGCGCGCGCGCTATCCCGGCGCCAACTACCTGGGCGTGCTGAGCCAGCCCGAACTGGCCCGGGTGTATGCTTCCGCTGACGTGTTCGTGTTCCCGAGCCGCACCGACACCTTCGGGCTGGTGCTGCTTGAAGCGCTGGCCAGCGGGCTGCCGGTGGCCGCCTACCCGGTCACCGGCCCGATCGATGTGCTGGGCGACAGCCCCGCCGGCGTGATGCACGAAGACCTGCGCGAAGCCTGCCTGGAAGCGCTGCGCATCGACCGCGCCACGGCCCGGGCCCATGCCGAGCGGTTCTCGTGGCGCGCCGCCTCCGAGCAATTCCTGGCCCACCTGCGGCCGTTCGCCGCCAGGCCCGGGCGGGGCGGCGCAGCGGCCCAACCCGCCTCGCAAACCCATGTCGACACCGCATCAGGAACTGCCGCCCGACCCGCCAATGCAGAGGCCGCCGCCGGCAATGCAGAGCGCTGACTACTCGGTCGATCAGAATCCCCACAAGGGCAACCGCGGCCTGGCGCGCGCCTGGCACGCGGCGATCAATTCGCTGTCGGGGCTGCGCTACGCGGTGCTGGAGGAAAGCGCGTTCCGCCAGGAACTGACCCTGGTGGTGCTGCTGACGCCGTGCGCGTTCCTGCTGCCGGTGGCGGCGGTCGAGCGCATCCTGCTGCTCGGCACGCTGCTGGTGGTGCTGATCGTGGAACTGCTCAACTCCAGCGTCGAGGCCGCGGTCGACCGCATCTCGCTGGAGCGGCACAGCCTGTCCAAGCGCGCCAAGGACTTCGGCAGCGCGGCGGTGATGCTGGCGCTGGTGCTGTGCGGCGGCACCTGGCTCACCATTGCCGGGCCGCACGTGGTGCGGTGGGCGCGGGCGCTGGCGGGCTGAGCCGGCGCCAGGCGGCCTCGCCCGGGACGGGATGGGGTACGGCAGGCCGATTGCTTATAATCGCTACCCTGCCCCCGACTTAACGATCGCACCGATCGCCCGGACGCCCATGGAACCGAAACCGCAAACCGGCCCCCGCCGTACCAGGGACCGCATCCTCGACGTCTCGCTGCGCCTGTTCAACGAAGTCGGCGAGCCCAACGTCACCACCACCACGATTGCGGAAGCGATGGAGATCAGCCCTGGCAATCTCTACTACCACTTCCGCAACAAGGACGACATCATCAACTCCATCTTCGTGCGCTTCGAGCAAGAGATGGAGCGCCGCCTGAAGATGCCGGACGACCACAAGGCCACGCTCGACGAAAGCTGGGGCTACCTGCAGTACATGTCCGAGTTCCTGTGGAACTACCGCTTCCTGTACCGCGACATCAACGACCTGCTGGCGCGCAACCGGATGCTGGAGACCAACTTCAAGCGCATCGTCGAGCAGAAGCAGCGCTTTGCGCACGAGATCTGCCGCCAGTTCATCGAAGACGGCGAAATGGATGCCACGCCCGAACAGGTCGAGGCCATCTGCACCAACATGGTGGTGATCGCCACCTACTGGCTGTCGTTCCAGTTCGTGCAGCACCCGCGCCAGTACAACGACCCCGAGCAGATCCGCGGCTACCTGCACGGATCGAGCTACCACATCTTCTCGATCCTGGCCCCTTACCTGCGTGGCCGGGCGCGGGATGCATTCGACCAGCTGGCGCGCGACTACTCCGCCGCCAAGGCCGCCGCCGGCGCGGCAAAGGAAACGAAGTGAAATCCGTCTGCGTGTATTGCGGGTCCAGTCCCGGCAACCGCCCCGAATACGCCGAAGGCGCACGCCTGCTCGGCCGCACCCTGGCCGAAAGCGGCCTGGCGCTGGTGTACGGCGGCGGCAAGGTGGGCCTGATGGGCATCGTCGCCGACGCCGTGCTGGCGCATGGCGGCCGCGCCATCGGCATCATCCCGGAAGCCCTGATGCAGAAGGAAGTCGGCCACCGCGGCCTGACCGAGCTGCACGTGGTGCGCAACATGCACGAGCGCAAGCAGATGATGGCCGACCGTGCCGATGCCTTTATCGCCATGCCCGGCGGTGTGGGCACGTTCGAGGAACTGTTCGAGACCTTCACCTGGCTGCAGCTGGGCTACCACGACAAGCCGGTGGGCCTGCTGAATCTCGCCGGGTTCTACGACGGCATGCTGGGCTTCCTGTCGCATGCGGTGCGGGAAGGCTTTCTGAAGCAGGTGCATGCAGACCTGCTGCACGTGGCCGACACGCCCGCAGGCCTGCTGCAACAACTGGCGGCCGCGCCGCGCGTGCGCGTCGACAAGTGGCAGCAGGCGCGCGACAAGACCTGAGCGCGCCCTGCTATCCCGGCCTGGTCTCGCTCAGAACGACGAGCCCGGCTGCTGCAGGAACGCCAGTTCCTCAGCCGTGCTCTGCCGCCCCAGCACCGCATTGCGGTGCGGGAAGCGGCCAAAGCGCGCGATGATCGCGCGGTGCTTCTCGGCCCACTCCACCACATCCACCACCCCGCCGCTGGCCTCGCGCAGCTGCGTCATCAGGCGCACGGCCTCGTCCTGGTCTTCCAGCGATTCCGAATGCTCGAACGGCATGTAGCAGAACATGCGGTGGAAATCCGTGGGCAGCTTGCGGTCGATGCCGGTAGCGACGATGCGCCGGGCCAGTGCCAGCGCCAGCGCATCGGTGCCGAAGCTACGCGGATCGTTGCGGAACATGTTGCGCGGGAACTGGTCCAGCAGCACCACGCGCGCGCAGGCGCCTTCAGGCGTGACCGACCAGTCGTCCGGTGCCCCGTCGCAGGCGACCTGCCAGTCGGACAGGAAGTTTGCGCGGATCTGCGCATCGAAGGCGTCCGACTTGGTGAACCATTGCGGGCGCTCGGTATTCCAGGCAGCCGAACCGGGCTGGCCGAACCAGAAATCGAGCAAACGCAGGGCGTCTTCAGGCAGTTGGTCTGTCATGGGCTGAGAAACCTTTCGGTGGAAAGAAGGGAGTGGCGGCGCCTCAGCGCGCCACGTTGCGCATCCAGTCGGCGGTCTGGAAGAAGGCCTGCATCAGGCGCAGCTGCAGGTCTTCGGACAGGCCGATGTCCTGCATCGCCAGCGCCATGCAGCGCATCCACTGGTCGCGCTCGCTGACGCCGATCTCGAACGGCATATGACGCGCGCGCAAGCGCGGATGGCCAAAGCGCTCGATAAAGTGGTTCGGGCCGCCCAGCCAGCCGCACAGGAACCAGAACAGCTTGTCGCGCGAGCCGTCCAGCGACGGCGGGTGCAACGCACGCAGGCCCGCGAACTGCGGCTCCAGGTCCATCAGGTCGTAGAAGCGGTCGACCAGTTCGCGCACGCGCGCCTCGCCGCCCACCAGTTCAAATGCTGTCACCTCGGCGCTGCCGGGCTTGTCGTTGGATTCAGTACTCATCACACACTCGGTCTGCGCTGCGCTGCCAAGTTGACTCAGGCATCACGCAAGGTCGCCAGCGCGGGCTGGCGCAGCACTTCGCGCAGGCCCAGCCAGCCACCAGCAAAAGCGCACAGCATGCCAGAAACCACGCCCACCGGCACAATCCAGGCATTAAAGCGGTAGGGAAAGTCGAACACGAACTGCGACAGGCCCCAGCCTACCGCGATCGCGCCGAGGCTGGCCAGGAAGCCGGCCAGGCCGCCCACCACCAGGAATTCGGCGTACTGCGTCTGCCGCACCAGCGCGGCCGAGGCCCCCAGCGCCTTGAGCAGGCCCGCGTCGCGCCTGCGTTCGTCGCGCGCGCCGGACAGCGCCGCGTACAGCACGGTCACCCCCGCGGCCAGCGTGAAGACGAAGAGAAATTCCACCGCCGCGATCACCTGGTCCAGGATGTCCTGGATCTGGCGCAGGATCATGTCGGTATTGACCACGGTGATGTTGGGAAAGGCCGCGATCAGCCGGTTGCCCAGCGCCGCGCTGGCAGCCGGCAAATGGAACGACGTGATGTAGGTCTCGGGCAGCCCCTGCATCGCCCGCGGCGGCAGGATCACGAAGAAATTGACGCGCATCGAGCCCCAGTCGAGCTTGCGCAGCGAGGTCACGCGCGCCTGCACGGGCTGGCCGGCCACGTCGAAGCGCAGCGTGTCGCCGAGCCGGATGCCCAGGGTCTTGGCGATGCCCTCTTCCACCGACGCGCCCGCCTCGGCGCCGTCGGAGCCGTTCGACCAGCGCCCGGCGATCACGCGGTTGCCCTCCGGCAGCGCATCGGTATAGGACAGGTTGAACTCGCGCTCGACCAGGTTGCGCGCGCGCCCGTCCTCGAAGCTGTCGCCGCGGATGGCGCGCGCGCCGATATGGGTCAGGCGCCCGCGCACCATCGGGTAAAGCAGGTCGGTGATGCCGGCGCCGGCCAGCATCTGGCGCAACGGCTCGCGCTGGTCCGGCTGGATATTGATGATGAAGCGGTTGGGCGCGTCAGCCGGCGTGGCGTTGCGCCACGAATCGACCAGGTCGTTGCGCGTCATGCCGAGCAGCAGCAGGGCCATCAGCCCCACGGCCAGCGCCACGGTCTGCAGCACCGTGACCGCGCGGCGGCGCTCCAGCACCGCCAGCGCAAAGCGCCACCCCATTGCCGTGCGGCCGCGCAGGCGCCCCCGCAGCAGCCGCGACAGCAGCGTCAGCAGGCCCAGCGCCAGCACGCCGAACACCACGCCCGCGGCGACAAAGCCGCCGGCGGTGGTCAGCCCCAGCCGCAGGTCACGGGCGGCCACCAGCAGCAGCGCGATAAAGGCGCCCAGGCCCAGCGCGTAGGCGACCCAGGCCGACACCGGCGGCAGTCCGATATCGCGCCGCAGCACCCGCAGCGGCGCCACCCGTGTCAGCGCCAGCAGCGGCGGCAGCGCAAACCCCGCCAGCAGCACCAGCCCCGCCAGCACGCCTACCAGCGCCGGCAGCAGCGACGGCTGCGGCAGCGATACCTTGAGCAGGCCGCCGAGCGACAGCAGCAGGCCATAGTGCGCGAGGTAGCCGAGCAGCACGCCGGCCAGCGCGCCGGCCGCGCCAATCAGCAGGAATTCCAGGCCGAACGCCCGCAGGATCTGCCCGCGCGACAGCCCCAGGCACTTGTAGACCGCGCAGGCATCGGTGTGGCGCTGCATATAGCGGCGCGCCGACATGGCGATCGCCACCGCCGCGATCATCGATGACAGCACCGCCACCAGCGACAGGAAGCGCTCGGCGCGGTCCAGCGTGGCGCGCATCTGCGGCTGGCCGGATTCCAGCGACTCGATCCGCGTATTGCGCAACTGGCGGCGTTCGATCTCGTCCTGCGCCCATTTCTGGAAGGCCGCGCCGGCGGCGTCGGGGCCGGCCACCAGCAGGCGGTAGGTGACGCGACTGCCCCAGCCGATCAGCCCGGTGCTGTCCAGGTCCGACAGCGGCATCAGCACGCGCGGCGCGAAGTTCATGAAGCCGGTGCCGCGATCGAGTTCCTGCGTGATGATGCGGTCGATGCGGAAGGTGCGGCTGCCCAGCCGCAGGCTGTCGCCCACCGCAACGCCCAGCGCGCCGAGCAGCGCCTCGTCGACCCATACCGTACCCGGCGCCGGAATCCCATCGGCGGGGGCCTCCGCCCCGCCCGGTGCCGCGGCCACCTTGAGCCGGCCGCGCAGCGGATAGCCATCGGTGACCGCCTTGAGCGCGGCCAGCTGGCTGGCCGGCTCGGCGCCGCCCTGCGCCTTGCCATTGGCGGTGGCCATGCTCGGGAAGGTGACGGTCTGCGCCACCGACAATCCGGCCGACCGGGCGCGCTGCGTGAACGCGGCGTCGAAGGGCTGGTCGGCCACCAGCAGCACGTCCGAGGCAATCATCTGGCGCGCATCGCGCTCCAGCCCCAGCCGCATGCGATCGGCCATGAAACCCACGCTGGTCAGCGCGGCCACCGCCAGCACCAGCGCAAACAGCAGCAGGTAGAGCTCGCCCGCCAGCCAGTCACGGCGGGCCATGCGCAGCGCCTGGCGCCAGGCGGAGAACTTGCCGCCCGCGGCGGGGTGCGTACCGGCAGGATGGGCGGCAGTGGCCGGGACGTCGATGGCGGACTCGGAGGGCATCGGTTGGTGTGTTCTTGGTTGCTGGCGCCGGTGCGCCTCGGGTCAGTCGGGCAATGCGAAAATGCTGGCCAACAAGGCCGCGGCGCTAGCGCGGTGCGTCGCGCCGGGCCCCGCCGCGCAGGCTGGCATGGAGGCGGCGCACCCCGCGCCACAACTTCGGCAGCAGCCACACCGACACCAGCAGGAACACCGCCAGCAGGACCAGGAACAGCACTGGCACGAAGAACGCCAGCAGCAGGCTGCCGGTGGCGGTCAGGTCTTCAGTGAATGAGGCCGTCCAGTTGGAAAACGGTTCCGGCGACACGTTGATCAGTGCGCGGGTGCCGGCCTTGACCGCATGCGCGGTGCCGGCCAGCGTGCCGCCGACCAGGCCAGCCGCCACCATCCACTGCGGATCCAGCTGGCCGAAGGCGGCGGCGGCCAGGATTGCACCGGCAGGAATGCGGATGAAGGTATGGATGCCGTCCCAGACGGTGTCGAAGGCCGGCACCTTGTCCGCCACGAACTCGGCCACGGCCAGCGCCGCGGCCACGCCGATCACCCACCAGGATTCCAGCGGCTGCAGCCCGGGCGGCAGCTCCAGCCAGCCCAGCCGCGCCAGCACTCCGGCGGCCAGCACGGCAAGATACAGGCGAAATCCGCTGGCCCAGGACATGCCCGCGGCCAGCGCGGCGGTTTCCAGCATGGCGCTCCTTGCAAGGGTCCGGCGCGAGCCGGTGCGGACATCGGCGCGCCCTGGCAGGGAGTGTAATACGGACCCGCGTGCGATGCGCCCGGGCCGTGCGCGGTCGGGGAAAGCCCGCCCTCAGTTGTTTTCCTTGCCGTCCACGCCGAACCACGGCAGCGCCTCTTGCGGCGTCAGGATGCCAGCCGGCTCGGCCATGGTGTAGCCCGGCAGCGCCTCGATGCGCCGGGCAAAGGCCGGGTCGGCCAGCAAAGCCAGCAGCCCGGCCATCCACCCGGCGGTCTGATCGTTCTTGCGCAGCGCCAGGTAGTAGGCCTCGCGCGTAAGCGGCACGAACGCCAGCCCGTGGGCCTCGGCATTCATGCGCAGCCCGAAGCCAGCCTGCGCGCGGCCGCTGTGCACGGCTTCGGCCACTTTTTCGTTGCTGAACTCGGTTTCGTCGTAGCCGGCGATCTGGTCCGGATACAACCCCTCGGCAGCCAGCAACTGGTCGAACAGCATGCGTGTGCCCGAACTGCGCTGGCGGTTGACAAAGCGCGCCTGGCTGCGCGCCAGCCCGCGCAGGTCGTGCACCTCGCGCGCCACGTCGGGCGACAGGATCAGCCCCTGCTCGCGCCACGCCAGCCGCAGCAGCCGCACCGAGGCCGGCCGCAGCCATTTGCGCAACGTCACATGCGCCACCGAGCCCGCGGTCTGCACCGGCGAAACATAAAATCCCGCCAGCTCCGACTGACGCTCCTGCAGGCAGATCAAGCCCTCGACGCTGCCGCAGAACACCGTGTCGAGTTGCAGCGGATTCCGCGCCGTGCCCAGCGCAGCGGCCAGCACCTCCACCGCCGGATCATGGCTGCCGGTGAAATGCACGCAAGACTGCGGCTGCTGGGCGTCGTCCAGGTCCGCAATGAACTCGGCCATGGCCCGCTGCACCGCCGGCTCGATCGATTCGCGCAAGCGCAATTCGGCGCGTAGCAGGCGCTCGCCGAAACGCGTCAGCGAGGCGCCCCGCCCGCGTTCCATATCCAGCATGCTGCGCCCGAGCATCTCTTCCCATGACCGCATCACGCCCCAGGCGTGGCGGTACGACAACCCGATCTCGCGTGCGGCACGATGCAGCGATCCGGTTTCACGCACGGCCTTGAGCAACTGGAACACCTTCGCATTGGCGCGCGGATTGTCGTCGGCGGCAATCACCGGAAACAAGTCGAAGCGGAAAGTCATAGGTTCTCCGCGACATATTTACTTGGCGATCTTGGCTGGATCACAATGTTTACCCCATTCTTATCTTTGTTTTGCCGCATTCTCCCTGAGAACCCAAGGCAAAAGCAATTATGTCCACAGAAACATAACATCGAGGAGATACCGCATGTCCCGTCGTGCCCAACCCATGCACCGCCGCACGCGCCACCTCGTCGCGTCGATCCTCTGCATCGGCCTGCTGTCGGCCGCACACGCCGGCGAACTGAAGCTCGCCACCACCACCAGCACCGAGAACTCCGGCCTGCTGAAGGTCCTGCTGCCGCGCTTCGAGCAGAAGTCGGGCGTCACCGTGAAGGTGATCGCCGTGGGCTCGGGCAAGGCCATGAAGATGGGCGAGATGGGCGATGTCGACGTGCTGCTGGTGCACGCGCGCAAGCTGGAAGACGCCTTTGTCGCCGCGGGCTACGGCGTGAACCGGCGCGACGTGATGTACAACGATTTCATCGTGGTCGGGCCCGCCAGCGACCCGGCTGGTGTCAAAGGCGGCAAGGACGTGCTGGCCGGCTTGCGCAAGCTCGCCGGCAGCGGCAGCAAGTTCATCTCGCGCGGCGACAACTCCGGCACCGACGTGATGGAGAAGGAGTACTGGAAGCAGCTCGGCATCGAGCCCAAGGGCCAGCCTTGGTATGTCAGCGCCGGCCTGGGCATGGGCGAGGTGCTGACCATGGCGGCGCAGATGCCGGCCTATACCCTGTCGGACCGTGCCACCTATGGCGCCTATCGCGCCAAGACCGGACTGGCGATCGCCATCGAAGGCGATCCAAGGATGTTCAATCCGTACGGGATCATCGCGGTCAACCCGGCCCGGCATCCGGGCACTAACTACAAGGACGCGATGAAGCTGGTGGAGTGGATCACGTCGAAGGAAGGACAGGACGCGATTGCGGGGTACAAGGTCGAGGGCGAGCAGTTGTTCTTCCCCGACTACAGGGCGTCGACCGCCCAGAAATAACGGAGTCGGCCGTCGTGCCCCGGTGGGCGGGTCACCCCGCCTCAGCCTCCAGCCTGGGCAACTGCGGCAAGTCCGCCGCCACCTCGGCGATCATGCGGCGGATCCACATCACGTCCGGCGCGGCATGGCAGCGCTCGTGCCAGAGCTGGTAGAAGCGCATGCGCGGGAACGACACCGGCGACGGCACCATGCGAATCGGCAGGTACTGCGCATAGTGCGCGGCAAACTGCCGGCCGGTGGTAAATACCATATCCGTCTTCATCAGCACATACGGCACCAGGCCGAAATACGGCAGCGTGACCTGGATATTGCGCTTGTAGCCCTGCTCCGCGAGGGCCTGGTCGATCATGCTGCGCTGCATCGACGCATAGGGCGCCGGCGCCAGGTGCGGCATCTCAAGGTAGTGTTTCAGCGTCAGCCCCTTGCGCGCCAGCGGATGCTGCGCGCCCAGCATGCACACCACCTCATCGTCGAACAGCGGCGAGATGTGCAGGTGCTCCGGCGGCGACAGCCAGTTGCCGACCACAATATCCAGCTGCCCCTGCTCGAGGTCATCCAGGAAGTCCGACGATGAGGTCATCGGATGCACGAACAGCTTGGCGCCCGGCGCCAGCCGGCGCACGCGCTCGACGATATTGGGCAGGAAGAAGGCATCCAGGTAATCGGGGGCGCCGAGGTGGAACGTGCGCGTGGTAGTGGCCGGGTCGAACTGCTGCGGCGGCCGCGCGATGCGGTCCATCGCGGCCAGGCTCTGCTCGGCCAGCGCCAGCAGTTCGCGGCCGCGCTCGGTCGGCACCATGCCGTTTTTGCCCCGCACCAAAATGGCGTCGCCGGTGATTTCGCGCAGCCGCTTCAGCGTATTGCTGATGGCGGGCTGAGACTGGCCCAGGCGCACGGCGGTGCGGGTCACGCTCTGCTCGGTGAGCAGGGTATGGAGCACCCGCAGCAAATAGGTATCGAGATGGTCGCGTCCGTGCATGGCGATGGCGGCCCTCCGGCGGGGGCCGGATGGGTGGCGTGGGGGATGGGAACGGCGCATAGTGTATGACAGGCACCCCACAATCGGTCAAATCACCCCCTCGCGGGGGCGCCGCCTGGTGCGGCGGCGTACCGACCGGCGTGCCCGCTGATGGGGCATATCACCTGGGCTGAATATTGCTGGAAAGCCCGGGTGCTATGTTTCCGCCATCACCAAGAGAGAGAAGACCATGGAGACGCAAACCATCCGCTTTTTCCACCGCGGCCAGGTCAAGGAAGTATCCGACGCCCCCATTACCCGCACCGTGCTGCAGTACCTGCGTGAAGACGCGCGCTGCACCGGCACCAAGGAAGGCTGCGCCGAAGGCGACTGCGGCGCCTGCACCGTCGTGATCGGCGAACTGCAGGACGGCGGCGACGTCGAATTCAAGGCAGTCAACGCCTGCATCCAGTTCCTGCCCACGCTCGACGGCAAGGCCCTGATCACGGTCGAGGACCTGCGCCAGGCCGATGGCAACCTGCACCCGGTGCAGGAAGCCATGGTCGAGTGCCATGGCTCGCAATGCGGCTTCTGCACCCCGGGCTTCGTGATGTCGCTGTGGGCGCTGTACCAGCAGCACACCCCCGGCGGCGAGGCGCCTTCGCGCCAGACCATCTGCGACGCGCTGACCGGCAACCTGTGCCGCTGCACCGGCTACCGCCCGATCATCGATGCCGGCGAGCGCATGATGGCCCTGCCCGCCCCCACCGCGGACAAGCTCAACCCCAGGCAGATCGCCGACACGCTGCGCAACCTCAAGCGCGGCGAGACCTTCCGCTACCGCGCCCAGGGCCAGGAATTCCTTGCCCCGCGCACCGCGGCCGAGTTCGGCGCGATCAAGGCGGCGCAGCCCGATATCCGCATCCTGGCCGGCAGCACCGACGTCGGCCTGTGGGTCACCAAGCAGTTCCGCGAACTGGGCAGCCTGCTCTACGTGGGCCAGGTTGAAGACCTGAACCAGATCGAACAACGCGACGGCATGATCGAGATCGGCGCCGCCGTGACGCTGGAAAAGGCCTACGCCGCACTCAACGCCGCGCACCCTGAGCTGGAAGAGATGTGGAAGCGCTTTGCCTCGCTGCCGATCCGCAATGCCGGCACGCTGGGCGGCAATATCGCCAACGGTTCGCCGATCGGCGACTCGATGCCGGCGCTGATCGCGCTGGGCACGGAAGTAGTGCTGCAGCACGGCGAAACGCGCCGCACGCTGCCGCTGGAAGACCTGTACCTGGCCTACCAGAAGACCGCGATGCAGCCGGGCGAATTCGTCGCCGCGCTGCGCGTGCCGGTGGCCGGCCCGCAGCACTTCCGCACCTACAAGCTGTCCAAACGCTTTGACGAGGACATTTCCGCCGTGTGTGCGGCATTCGGCATCACCGTGCAGAACGGCATCGTCACGCAGGCCCGCATCGCCTTCGGCGGCATGGCCGCCACGCCCAAGCGCGCCGCCGCCACCGAGGCGGCCCTGGCCGGCCAGCCGTGGAATGAAGCCACCGCCCGCGCTGGCATGGCCGCGCTGGCACAGGACTACACGCCGCTGTCCGACATGCGCGCGACCGCGTCGTACCGCAGCCGCGGTGCCGCCAACCTGCTGTACCGGTTCTGGCTGGAAACCCACGCCAACGCGCTGCCCGCCGCAGCCGTCAATGTCCGCGCCCCCGGCGCAGGCGCCACTGCCATCGCCACGGCCTGAGCCAGAGAATAAGGAACGCATCGGCATGAACAAGCAAACCGAACCCTTCCTGCTCGACGCCACCGCCGAACAGGTCCCGCAGGTCGGCGTCTCGCGCCCGCACGAATCCGCCCACCTGCACGTGGCCGGCACCGCCACCTACACCGACGACATCCCGGAGCTGGCCGGCACGCTGCACGCCGCGCTCGGCATGAGCGCCCGCGCGCACGCGCGCATCAAGTCGGTCTCGCTCGACAAGGTGCGTGCCGCGCCGGGCGTGGTCGACGTGCTGACCGTGGACGACATCCCCGGCACCAACGACTGCGGCCCGATCATCCATGACGACCCGATCCTGGCGCGCGACGTGGTGCAGTTCATCGGCCAGCCGGTCTTTATCGTGGTGGCGACCTCGCATGACGCCGCGCGCCGCGCTGCCCGCCTCGGCGTGATCGACTACGAGGATCTGCCACCGGTGCTGTCGCCGCAGGCCGCGCACCAGGCCGGCACCTATGTGCTGCCGCCGATGCACCTGACCCGCGGCGAGCCCGCCGCGCGCATTGCCGGCGCCGTCCACCAGGACAGCGGCACGATCCACCTGGGCGGCCAGGAGCAGTTCTACCTGGAAGGCCAGATCTCCTACGCCGCCCCGCGCGAGAACGACGGCATGCACGTGTGGTGCTCGACCCAGCACCCGACCGAAATGCAGCACGCCGTGTCGCACATGCTGGGCTGGCACGCGCACCAGGTGCTGGTCGAATGCCGCCGCATGGGCGGCGGCTTCGGCGGCAAGGAATCGCAGTCGGCGCTGTTCGCCTGCTGCGCCGCGCTGGCCGCCTGGAAGCTGATGTGCCCGGTCAAGCTGCGCCCGGACCGCGACGACGACATGATGATCACCGGCAAGCGCCATGACTTCGTGTTCGACTACAGCGTGGGCCACGACGACGAGGGCCATATCGAAGGCGTCAAGGTCGAGATGGTGTCGCGCGCCGGCTTCTCGGCCGACCTGTCTGGCCCGGTGATGACCCGTGCCATCTGCCACTTCGACAACGCCTACTGGCTGCCGAACGTGCAGATCGACGGCTACTGCGGCAAGACCAACACGCAGAGCAACACCGCGTTCCGCGGCTTCGGCGGCCCGCAGGGCGCGTTCGCGGTCGAGTACATCCTGGACAATATCGCCCGTACGGTCGGCAAGGATTCGCTGGACGTGCGCCGCGCCAACTTCTACGGCAAGACCGAGAACAACGTCACGCCTTACGGCCAGACCGTCGAAGACAACGTCATCCACGAACTGATCGACGAACTGGTGGCCAGCAGCGAATACCGCGCCCGCCGCGAGGCCACGCGCGCGTTCAACGCTACCAGCCCGGTGCTGAAGAAAGGCATCGCCATCACCCCGGTGAAGTTCGGCATTTCGTTCAACGTTGCCCACTTCAACCAGGCCGGCGCGCTGGTGCACGTCTACAACGACGGTTCGGTGCTGGTGAACCACGGCGGCACCGAAATGGGCCAGGGCCTGAACACCAAGGTGGCGATGGTGGTGGCGCACGAACTGGGCATCCGCATGGAACGCGTGCGCGTGACCGCGACCGATACCAGCAAGGTGGCCAACACCTCGGCCACCGCCGCGTCGACCGGTGCCGACCTGAACGGCAAGGCGGCGCAGGACGCCGCGCGCCAGATCCGCGAGCGCCTGGCCGCTTTCGCCGCGCGCAAGGCGGGCGTGGAGCCGTCCGAAGTGCGCTTCAACGATGACCTGGTCAGCGCCGGCGAACTGCGCCTGTCGTTCGGCGAGCTGGCACGCGAAGCATATGTGGCGCGCGTGCAGCTGTGGTCCGACGGCTTCTACACCACGCCCAAGCTGCACTGGGACCAGAGCAAGCTGCAGGGCCGCCCGTTCTACTACTTCGCCTACGGTGCCGCGTGCTCCGAGGTGCTGGTCGACACCCTCACCGGCGAATGGAAGCTGCTGCGCGCCGACGCGCTGCACGACGCCGGCCGCTCGCTGAACCCGGCGATCGACATCGGCCAGGTCGAAGGCGCCTTTATCCAGGGCATGGGCTGGCTGACCACCGAGGAACTGTGGTGGAACAAGGACGGCAAGCTGATGACGCACGCCCCGTCCACGTACAAGATCCCGACGGTCAACGACTGCCCGGAAGCATTCAACGTGCGCCTGTTCCAGAACCGCAACGTCGAGGACAGCATCCATCGTTCCAAGGCCGTGGGCGAGCCGCCGCTGCTGCTGCCGTTCTCGGTGTTCTTCGCGATCCGCGATGCCGTGGCCGCGGTGGGCGACTACCGCATCAACCCGCCGCTGAAGGCCCCGGCCACCAGCGAGGCAATCCTGGACGCCGTCGACGCGGTGCGCGAGGCGGTGGCGCAAGGGGCTGCGCAGGCAGCCTGAACCATGGTCAGGAAGCGCGCGCCCGCGGGCGCCCCGGACTTTCCCCCGGCGGCTGCGTTGACAGCCGCCGGGCCGGTGGAAGAAGCCGGCGCGCGCCACCCCTGAACCCGGCAACTCCAAGCCCCACCAGGCATCACCAGGTATCTCCCCAAAGGCCCCCGACCATGCAGGACGCACCGCTTAAACCCTTCCGCTTCGCCGATGCCGCACGCATGGTGCGCGCCGGCGTGCCGGTGGCGATGGTCACCATCGTCGAGGTCAAGGGCTCGGCCCCGCGCGAGGCCGGCATCCGCATGCTGGTCAGCGCCGACGACCTGGTCGGCACCATCGGCGGTGGCCACCTGGAGTGGCGCGGCATGGATATCGCCCGCGCGATGCTGGTGCGCGGAGAGGCCCGCCGGATCGAGCGCATTCCACTGGGGCCCGCGCTGGGGCAGTGCTGCGGCGGCGTGGTGCAACTGGCGTTCGAGGTCCTTGGCGCGTCCGACCTGGCGTGGCTGGATGCCGTCCAGCGCAGGTTCGCCGCGCACGGCTCGCTGCAACGGCATGTCCCCGCCCACGGTGCCATCACGTTCGCAGACAGCCGCGCCGTCCTTCCCGGCGTCGTGCTGGAGCCGGACGGCAGCTGGACCGACACGCTGGTGCCCGACACCATGCACGTGGTGCTGTTTGGCGCGGGCCATGTCGGCCATGCGCTGGTCAAGGTGCTGGCCACGCTGCCGTGCCGCGTGCATTGGGTGGACGAGCGCGACACGCTGTTCCCCGGCGGGCTGCCCGACAACGTCGAGGCCGAGGCCAGCGACACGCCCGAGGCAGTAGTGGCACAGGCGCCCGCGGGCAGCTACTTCCTGGTCATGACGCACAGCCATGCGCTGGACCAGACCTTGTGCGAGGAAATCCTCAAGCGCACCGACTTTGCCTACTTCGGGCTGATCGGCTCCAAGACCAAGCGCGCACGCTTTGAACACCGCATGGCCGAGCACGGCATCGACCCGGCCAGGTTTGCGGAAATGACATGCCCCATGGGGGTTTCGGGGATCACCGACAAGGCTCCGGCTATGATTGCAATTGCCATCGTCGCCCAGCTGCTCCAGGTCCGTGAACAGCGCCTTGCCGCGCTGCGTGCGGGCCATGCCGAGACGGTGCATCCCTGAACCCGTGCCGCCGGCCCTGCCGGCCGGCACAGAAAAGCCCAGAAACGAGGCCCCCATGACCATCGATGCCGCGCTCGCGGAACAGATCCGCCGCACTCCCAAGGCCGAACTGCATGTGCATATCGAAGGCACGCTTGAGCCGGAACTGATCTTCCGGCTGGCGCAGCGCAACCAGGTGGCGCTGCCCTACCCCAGCGTCGACGCGCTGCGCGCCGCCTACGCCTTCACCGACCTGCAGTCGTTCCTGGACATCTATTACGCCGGCGCCAGCGTGCTGCTGACCGAGGAAGATTTCTTCGACATGACCATGGACTACGTCAAGCGCGCCGTCGCCGACAACGTCCGCCACGCCGAGATCTTCTTCGATCCCCAGACCCATACCGCGCGCGGCGTGCCGATCGGCGTGGTGATCGACGGCATTGCCGATGCCCTGGCCCAGGCCCGCACCGAGTACGACTTCTCCAGCAGCCTGATCCTGTGCTTCTTGCGCCATCTGCCGGAGGAAGACGCGTTCGCCACGCTGGAAGCGGCGCTGCCCTACCGCGACCGCTTCGTCGGCGTGGGCCTGGATTCGTCCGAGCAAGGAAACCCGCCGGAGAAGTTCGCACGCGTGTTCGCGCGGGCGAAAGCGCTGGGCCTGCACCTGGTCGCGCACGCCGGCGAGGAAGGCCCGGCGCAATACGTCACCGATGCGCTCGACATCCTGAAGGCCGAGCGCATCGACCACGGCGTGCGCGCCATCGACGATCCCGCGCTGGTCGAGCGCCTGGCGCGCGAGCGCGTGGCGCTGACCGTATGCCCGCTGTCGAACGTCAAGCTCAAGGTCTATCCCGACCTGCGCGACCACCCGCTCAAGCGCATGCTCGATGCCGGCGTGGTGATCACGCTGCATTCGGACGACCCGGCCTACTTCGGCGGGTATATGAATGCCAACTGGGAAGCCAGCTTCGACGCGCTGCCGCTGGATGCGGCCGATGCGCACAAGCTGGCCCGCAACAGCTTTGAAGCGGCCTTCCTGCCTGCCATGCAGAAGGCCGAGTTCCTGGCGGAAGTCGACCACTTCTGGTCCGATCCGCCCAAGTCCCCGCCTGCAACGGCCCCCGCGGCCTGAGCACGGCGCATGCCAATAGCCCGGCCTGCTGCTTGCACCCCCGCGGTGCCGCGCGGGCCGGCGACGAGAGACAAACCATGACGACCCACCCCACCACTGACTCCCGTACCCGCGCCATTCGCGGCCGCGTGCTGCATTTCCTGCGCGATCCGCAATTCCATGAAGACGCGTATCAGTATTGGGACGACGGGGTGCTGATCGTCACCGACGGGCGCATTGCCGCCGCAGGCGACTACGCGGAACTGGCCGCGCGCATCCCGGCCGGCGCGGAGGTGATCGACCACCGCGGCAAGCTGATCGTGCCCGGCTTTATCGACACCCACGTGCACTACCCGCAGACCGACATGATCGCGTCACCGTCGCCGGGCCTGCTGCACTGGCTCGACACCTACACCTTCCCCGAAGAGCGCCGCTTCGCCGATCCCGACTACGCGCGCGGCGTGGCCGGCTTCTTCACCGAGGAACTGCTGCGCAACGGCACCACCAGCGCGGTGGTCTGGAGCACGGTGCACAAGGCCTCGGCCGACGCGCTCTTTGCCGAAAGCGAGGCGCGCAACCTGCGCATGGTCACCGGCAAGGTGATGATGGACCGCAACTGCCCCGAGTTTCTGCGCGATACGGCCGAGACCGGCGCCCGCGACTCGGCCGACCTGCTGTCGCGCTGGCATAACAAGGGACGCCTGTCGTACGCCATCACGCCGCGCTTCGCGCCCACCTCGACCGAGGCGCAACTGGCCGCCTGCGGCGAGCTGGCGCGCGCCTACCCGGACGCCTTTATCCAGACCCACGTGGCCGAGAACCGCGACGAGGTCAAATGGGTGGCCGAACTGTTCCCGGACGCGCGCAGCTACCTGGACGTCTACGACCGCTACGGCCTGCTGCGGCCGGGCGCGATGTACGGCCACGCCATCTACCTGGACCAGGACGATCGCCGCCGGCTGGCCGACAGCGGCGCCGCGGTGGCGCACTGCCCCACCTCCAACCTGTTCCTGGGCAGCGGCTTCTATGACTTCCACCAGTCCGACGCCAACCGCCTGAAGGTGACGCTGGCCACCGACGTCGGCGGCGGCACCTCGTTCTCGATGTTCCGCACCATGAACGCCGCGCACAAGGTGGCGCGCATGGGCGGCTACTACCTGACCGCGCTGCGCATGTTCTACCTGGCCACGCGCGCCGCCGCCGAGGCACTGGGATGGACCGGCCGCGTGGGCAGCTTCAGCGAGGGCTGCGAGGCCGACTTCATCGTGCTCGATCCCAAGGCCACGCCGCTGATCGCCCGCCGCAGCAACCGTTCGGAGACGCTGGAAGAGGAACTTTTCGCCTTTGCCATGCTGGGCGACGACCGCGTGATCGACAGCGTCTATGTGATGGGTGAGGCGGCAAACGTCCCGGCAGCCTGACACATCACACCGCGCCGCGCACACGCCCGCCGCCATCGCGGCGGGCACGCCTTTACCGCTTCCGTCATCCCACCGGCTTGACGACCGTCAAGACTGCCTTCGACAAAGCCTTCTAACCTTGCGGTTCCGCCGCGGCCTTCGTGTTGCCGCGCACCCATACTCATCGACCGCAATCAGAAGGTTCTGCATGACTGCTTCTCACACCGCAGATTCCCACGCCGCGCCTGCCGCCCCGCAAGCCCGCGCGCGCCCCCAGGCACGGCATGACGTCCCCCTGCCCGAACCGATCGCGCCGGACGCACCGCTGCCCTCGCGCAAGATCATCCGCGGCTGGCTGATCCCGCTGGGCCAGCGCAGCACGCCGCGCGCGCTGATGCTGTTCGCCTTCGACTACCTGCTGTTCGGCGCCGTGCTGGCCGGCGTGGTGCTGGCCCCGCACTGGGCCGCCAAGCTGGCGCTGGGCGTGCTGGCGGGGCTGTTGATCGCGCGCCTGTTTATCATCGGCCACGATGCCTGCCACCAGAGCCTGACCCCGCGCCGCGGCCTGAACAAGTGGCTGGGGCGGCTGACCTTCCTGCCGTCGCTGACGCCGTACAGCCTGTGGGAGGTCGGCCACAACGTGGTGCACCACGGCTACACCAACCTCAAGGGCTTCGACTTCGTCTGGGCGCCCTACTCGCTCGAAGAATTCAACGCGCTGCCGCGCTGGCGCCGCGTGATGGAGCGCATCTACCGCACCGGCTTTGGCCCGGGCCTGTATTACCTGGTCGAGATCTGGTGGTGCAAGCTGTTCTTCCCCAGCAAGCGCCAGATGGCGACGCGCCGCGCTGTTTTCACCGGCGACTGCGTGCTGGTGGCCGCGTTCGGGCTGGCATGGATCGGCGCGCTGGCGGGCCTGGCGCTGGCCACGGAGCAGTCGGTTTGGATGCTGATCGGCGCCGGCTTCGTGCTGCCCTTCCTGGTGTGGAACGTCACCGTCGGCTTCGTGCTGTACGTCCACCACACCCACACCAGCGTCGCCTGGTACGACACCAAGGCGATGTGGGCGAAAGCCCAGCCGTTCGTTTCCACCACCGTGCACCTGCGCTTCCGCCACGGCATCGGCGCGGCGCTGCACCACATCATGGAACACACCGCGCACCACGTCGACATGAGTGTGCCGCTGTACCGCCTCAAGCGCGCGCAGGCGCTGCTGGAACACGCGCTGCCGGGCCGCATCATCATCGAGAACTTCTCGTGGCGCTGGTACTTCGACACCGCGCGGCGCTGCAAGCTCTATGACTTCAAGGCGCTGTGCTGGACCGATTTCCGCGGCCGCCAGACCAGCGACAACGCGCCGGTGCCGGCCTGATCGCCTTGCCGACCGCGGCGGTGGTGGACGATCCACCGCCGCCGCGGTTATAATCGCCGCTTCCATTGGGGAGTAGCCGCCCTGCTCTCACCGCGCCGCGCAATGCGGGCTTCGGGGGACAGGGGCGTACGTCAACAGACTTGACCGCTTGCGGTTATGGCGTACGCAGCTTCGGACCCGCCTGGCCAACTGGCCCAGGCAGCGTCCATGCCTGGCGAGACCGATGACCATCCCTTTCTGGCCGGGCCGGGAAAGGGTTGTGTCATTGGCATCTCGCGATGCATTGCGGCCCGGTTACCCCACATAACAACATGGAAGCCTTCCTCGTCTCCACAGGCATCGTCGCCCTTGCTGAAATGGGCGACAAGACGCAGTTGCTGTCGCTGGTTCTGGCGGCACGTTATCGCAAACCCCTTCCCATCATTCTCGGCATCCTGGTCGCCACGCTGTTCAACCACGGCTTTGCCGGGGCGCTCGGCGGCTGGATCACGCACGTGGTCGGCGCAAGCCTGCTGCGCTGGATCCTGGGACTGGGCTTTATCGCGATGGCCGCATGGATGCTGATCCCCGACAAGCTTGACGACGCCGAGCAGGCCAGGCCCGTCAAGGGCTTCATCGGCATCCTCGGCACCACCCTCGTCGCCTTCTTCTTTGCCGAGATGGGCGACAAGACCCAGATCGCCACGGTGGCGCTGGCGGCGCGCTTCAGCGATGCCGTGCTGGCGGTGGTGATGGGCACGACCTTCGGCATGATGATCGCCAATGCGCCGGCGGTGCTGCTGGGGGACAAGTTTGCCCACAAGATGCCGATCGGGCTGGTGCATAAGATAGCGGCGGGGATTTTTTTGGTGCTGGGGGTGTTGGTGTTGGTGAATGTTGGGGGGTGATTATTTGGTTGGGGCTGGTGGTGATGTGCTGGCGGGCGTTGAACTTCGCTTTGTAAGGATTGATGAAATGCTGTCGGCTGTTGAACCGCCGGGTTCCGCCCTGCTGGGCGGGTCACTTTTTGTCCGAGCGACAAAAAGTAACCAAAAAGCGCGTTTACTGCCCTGCGGGCGGCATGTCTTATCGTAGTGGGCGTGGGGTTTTCGTACGGGGCTTGGCTTCCTCACAAAGCTAGACTGCCTGCCGCAGGGGGTGCACGACGGTGGGTGGGGCGTTGGAGTGGGGTTTGAACGAGCCCAGAGCGGTGGGTGGTCCCTGCTGCGTACCTTATCGTGGGGACGCCTACGGCTGCGCTACGCGCCGGCCCAGGACCTGTCAGAAATTTTGTGTTTAGGGCATAACATGTCGCCAAGGAGCATGTATGCCACGCAGAACCAAGACGAGCCAGGCCGCCGACCGTGAGTTGCCGACCATCCCCGAGGAGTTGCTTGCCCATTTCGTCAAGGGCCCAATGACTGCCGAGGCGGTCCAGGACGCTTCGATGGCGTTCAAGAAGGCCCTGATCGAACGCGCCCTGGGCGCTGAGCTCGGCCATCACCTGGGCTACGCGGCTGGCGCCGAGCGCCCGGCCGGCACGGTCAACCAGCGCAATGGCAAGAGCGCCAAGACCCTTCTGACCGACGACGGCCCGCTGCGGATAGACATTCCGCGCGACCGCGACGGCAATTTCGATCCAATTCTGATCCCCAAGCACGAGCGGCGCTTCACTGGGTTCGACGACAAGATCATCGCCATGTACGCCCGGGGCATGACCGTGCGCGAGATCCAGGCGTTCCTGGCCGAGCAGTACGGCACCGAGGTATCGCCCGAGTTCATCAGCTCGGTAACCGATGCGGTCATGGACGAGGTCACCGCCTGGCAGGCCCGGCCGCTGGAGGCGATGTACCCGGTGGTGTTCTTCGACGCGCTGCGGGTCAAGATGCGCGAGGACGGCGTGGTGCGCAACAAGGCCGTCTATCTGGCCCTGGGCGTGCTGCCAGACGGCACGCGCGACATCCTGGGCCTGTGGATAGAGACCACCGAAGGCGCCAAGTTCTGGATGAAGGTGTTCAATGACCTGAAGACCCGTGGCACGCAGGACATCCTGATCGCGGTCACCGATGGCCTCAAGGGCATGGAGCAGGCCCTGAACGCGGTGTTCCCACACACGACGCTACAGACCTGCATCGTGCATCTGATCCGAAACAGCTTAGGCTACGCCGGTTGGAAAGAGCGCCGGGTCGTGGCGGCGGCGCTTAAGCCCGTGTACACCGCGCCCACTGTTGAGGCGGCGCTGGCCGAGTTGGCGGCCTTCGAGCAGGGAGAGTGGGCTAAGAAGTATCCCCCCATTGCCGCATCCTGGCGTCGTGCCTGGGATCAGGTGATCCCGTTCTTTACGTTCCCGCCGGCAATCCGCAAGATCATCTACACGACCAACGCCATTGAAAGCATCAATGCGCAACTGCGCAAGATCATCAAGACCCGGGGACACTTCCCCAGTGATGAAGCGGCAACGAAGCTGCTATGGCTAGCCCTGCGCAACATCACCGGCAAGTGGGGCAGTTCAACGCATGACTGGAAGGCTGCCATGAACCAGTTTGCGATTCTCTATGAGGAGCGCTTCACCCACCCGCATCGCTGAGATAATGCTGGCTCACCGGTCAAGTCGACGGTGAGCCTTTAACTGCCCTGAACACAAAAACCCTGACAGGCCCGGTGAGGCAGTTTTGCTGTTTTGGGCCGGCGCGTAGCGCAGCCGTAGGCGTCCCCACGATAAGGTACGCAGCAGGGACCACCCACCGCTCTGGGCTCGTTCAAACCCCACTCCAACGCCCCACCCACCGTCGTGCACCCCCTGCGGCAGGCAGTCTAGCTTTGTGAGGAAGCCAAGCCCCGTACGAAAACCCCACGCCCACTACGATAAGACATGCCGCCCGCAGGGCAGTAAACGCGCTTTTTGGTTACTTTTTGTCGCTCGGACAAAAAGTGACCCGCCCAGCAGGGCGGAACCACGCGCTTCAAAAGCCGACAGCATGTCACCAGCAGGGACCACCGCAAAAAACGCCCCACACCACGTCACCACCAGCACCAACCAAAAAAAAACGGGACACATAGGCCCCGTTCAAACCCTCGCCGGTCCAGTACCAACGGTTGCCAACCACTCAACCCTCCGGACCGTCGATCACCGATGCTCGGATCTCGCGGGCAGACTCCCCAAGAGCCGGCCCCAAATGCTTTTCAACTCAGACCACGATCAATTCGTCGTCTTGGCCCCGCCTTCGAACCACTGCCCCAGCAGCGCGCGTTCGTCGTCGGTGATCTGCGTCACGTTGCCCAGCGGCATCGCCTTCTGCTGCACGGCCTGCTGGTAGATCAGCTGCGCGTGGGACTTGATGTCCTCGGCGCTATCGAGCTTGATGCCCTTGGCCGCGGTCGGCATCATCTTCGGCTGCTCGGCGTGGCACTGCACGCAGCGCGCGTTCATCACTTCCTGCACCTTGGCAAAGCTCACGCTGGTCGCGGCAGCCGCGTCGGCGCCTTCTGCCTTAGCCACCGCCGGGCGCGGCTGCGGGGCGATCAGCACCGCCACCACGGCCAGCGCGGCGACGCCGGCGGCAGGCCACAGCACGTTGATCTTGCCCTTGTGCTTGAGGATGAAGAACTGGCGGATCAGCACGCCCGACAGCATGATCAGGATCAGCACCACCCAGTTGTACTTGTGGGCGTACGTCATGCTGTAGTGGTTCGACAGCATCGCGAACAGCACCGGCAGCGTGAAGTAGGTGTTGTGCACGCTGCGCTGCTTGCCGCGCTTGCCGTGGATCGGGTCCACCGGCTGGCCGGCCTTCAGTGCCGCCACCACCTTGCGCTGGCCCGGGATGATCCATGCCAGCACGTTGGCGCTCATGATCGTCGCGATCATCGCGCCGGTCAGCAGGAACGCCGCGCGGCCCGAGAAGATATGGCACGCAACGTAGGCCGCCGCGGCGATATAGATCGCCACCAGGATGCCGACCAAGCGGTCATTCTTGTTGAACAGGCGGCAGATGCCGTCATAGACGATCCAGCCGATCAGCAGGTACGACACCGCGAAGCCGACCGCCGCGCCGGGCGACATGTCGAACACGTTCTTGTCGATCAGGAACGTGCTGGCGTTGAACAGGTACAGCACCACCAGCAGCGCGAAGCCGCTCATCCAGGTCGAATACGACTCCCAGTAGAACCAGTGCAGGTTCTCCGGCAGCGACTTGGGCGCGGTCAGGTACTTCTGCGGGTTGTAGAAGCCGCCGCCGTGCACCGCCCACAATTCGCCGTCGACACCCTTGTCCTTCAGGTCGGGCGCGGTGGGCTTGGTCAGGCTGTTGTCCAGCCACACGAAATAGAACGAAGAGCCGATCCACGCGATGGCGGTGATGACGTGCACCCACCGCAGCAGCATATTGGCCCAGTCGAGAATATAGCCTTCCATGTCTTGTCTCCTGTTTCCCTATGCCACCGCTTCAGCTGCCACGGTAGGTCGAGTACGACCAGGGCGAAACCAGGAGGGGCACGTGATAGTGCGCGTTGACATCGGCAATGCCGAAGCGCAGCGGCACCACGTCCAGGAAGGCCGGCTCGGGCATCTTCACGCCCTGCGCGCGGAAGTAATCGCCGGCGGCGAATTCCAGTTCGTACACGCCCGCGGCAAGATCGGCGCCTTCCAGCAGCGGCTGGTCGCAGCGGCCGTCGTGGTTGGTGACGACGGTCTTGAGGGTTTCGCGACGATTGTCGACAATTTTATGGAGAGTAATCGACATGCCCTGGCCGGGCGTGCCGGCAGCGGTGTCGAGAACATGGGTGGTCAAGCGTCCCATCGTATTGGTCCTTTTGCGATTGGGTTGTGAGGGGCGCCGCTGCCTTCACTAGCACCATGTGTGCGATGGTGCCCGCTCGGTACGTCTGGTAACGCATCCCGGCGCTGGTTGGGTGCGTGGCGACAATGCGCCTGCACTTCCCCGTTGGCAATTCAGGAATTTCCCTGAGTTGTCGAAAACCTGAGTCGGTTTTGTTGACAATATTGAGGCCGTAACCAAATAATTGTCAACAATTTTTGGATCACCGTACCCTGATATCCAGGATTCACGGTGCCCTGCCTGACCTGCTGGTGCCACGATGTCCAAGAGCCTGAAGCTGATTGCCGCCAACGCCGAGACCAAGGCCGACGCGGACCCCACCGAGATCCCGGGCAAGCCCACCAAGCCCGCGCGCAAGGGCTCGGTGGAAGAGCGCATGTACCACGAGATCTACGACGCGATCATGGAGCACCGGCTGCCGCCGCGCACCAAGCTGACCGAGCATTCGCTTTGCGAGATCTATGCCACCGCGCGCCACACCGTGCGCAAGGTGCTATCGCACCTGGCCGCGGACGGCATGGTCGACCTCGAGCCCAACCGCGGCGCCTTTATCGCCAGCCCGTCCACCGACGAAGCGCACGACATGTTCGAGCTGCGCCAGATGCTGGAACGCGCGGTGCTCGAAAAACTGGCCGGCATGCCTGACGTCAAGGCCGTGATCGCGCCGCTGCGCCAGATGGTGGCCAGCGAGCGCCAGGCCTTCCTGACGCACGATCGCCCCAAATGGATCCGCCTGTCCGCCGAATTCCACACCGCGCTGGCGGAACTGTCGGGCAACGCGCTGCTGGTCAACATGATGCGCCGGCTGGTGTCGCGCACCACGCTGATGATCGCCAGCGTGGAAGCGCCGGGCAACAATGCCTGCTCGTTCGACGAACATGAAGAGATCCTCGATGCCCTGGAACAGGGCAATGCCGCACTGGCCCAGTCGCGCATGGCGCACCACCTCGGCGCCTGCGCCGACCGCGTGCAGCCGGACGAACCGGGCAACTTCGATCTTCGCAGCGTACTAGGCCGCTCCACCTAGCACGGTGTTCCCGCCCTGCCCCCCATGCAAGGCCAGACCTGGCGGCAAAACAGCACCCGGCAGACAAACGAGAGTGCTGAGACCACAGGCAGATAACGGTCCGGAGCCCCACCGGGATCCAGGACCGAGGCCAGGACAGCGGCGTTCCCATCAAACCAAAGGAGAGGAGACGCACCAATGAATTCCGCAAGCACCACGGTCCCGACGGACCTCACCAACGAGCGTTTGCCTTCCGGGCGCCTGCTCGCGCTCGGGTTGCAGCACGTTCTGGTGATGTACGCCGGCACGGTCGCCGTGCCCCTGATCGTGGGTGGCGCGCTCAAGCTGCCCAAGGACCAGCTGGCGTTCCTGATCAACGCCGACCTGTTCGCCGCCGGCCTGGCCACGCTGATCCAGGCCATCGGCTTCTGGAAATTCGGCATCCGCCTGCCGGTGATGATGGGCGTGACGTTCGCCTCGGTGGCGCCGATGATCGCCATCGGCACCGATCCCAATGTCGGCCTGCTCGGCATCTACGGCGCGGTGATTGCGTCAGGGATCTTCGGCATCCTGATCTCGCCGATGATGGGACGCATGCTCGGCTTGTTCCCGCCGGTGGTGACCGGCACCGTGATCACGCTGATCGGCGTGTCGCTGATGCGCGTGGCCATCAACTGGTCGGCCGGCGGCCAGCCCACCACGCGCGCTGTCATCGACGGCGTCGCCAAGGAAGTTCCCAACCTCGCCTATGGCGACCTGGGCAACCTTGGCATCGCCGCCCTGACGCTGGTCATCATCCTGCTGCTGACCAAGTATGGCCGCGGCCTGGTGGCCAACTGCGCGGTGCTGCTGGGCATTATCGCCGGCACGCTGCTGGCGATGGCGATGGGCAAGGTGTCGTTCGAAGGCCTCGATGAAGCCAGCTTCGTCGCCGTCATCACGCCGCTGCACTTCGGCATGCCAACCTTCGAAGTGACCGCGATCCTGTCGATGTGCATCGTCATGCTGATCACGCTGGTGGAGTCGACCGGCATGTTCCTGGCGCTGTCGGACATCACCGGCAAGAAGCTGAGCAACGAGGACCTGACCCGCGGCCTGCGCGCCGACGGCCTGGGCACGGTGATCGGCGGCGTCTTCAACACCTTCCCTTACACCTCGTTCTCGCAGAACGTGGGCCTGGTCACGGTGACCGGCGTGCGTTCGCGCTATGTGGCGGCGGCCGGCGGCATCATCCTGATCGCCTTCGGCCTGTTCCCCAAGATGGCCCACGTGGTGGCCTCGGTGCCTCAGTTCGTGCTGGGCGGCGCCGGCATCGTGATGTTCGGCATGGTGGCCGCCACCGGCATCCGCATCCTGGGCTCGTGCGATTTCAACCGCAACCGCCACAACCTGTTCATCGTCGCCATCTCGATCGGCTTCGGCATGATCCCGACGCTGGCGCCGACGTTCTTCCAGTACCTGCCCAAGTGGACCAGCCCGTTCACGCACAGCGGCATCGTGCTCGGCACGATCGTGGCCGTGGCGCTGAACCTGTTCTACAACGGCATCCAGTCGCGCGAAGAGGCCATGCGCAACGCCGCGGCCAACTCGCACGGCACCGAGTAATCGAAGTACCGGCAAGGCAGGGCCGGCCTGGAAGGATCCGGCCCTGAAGCAGACCGGCGCTGCCGCCGGCACGACTGGCATGCTCATTGCATGACGTTCGGCGCCTGCGGCGGGACGGCGGTGCCGGGTGGTTTTCCTGAAGCAAGCAACGACACATGACCAACGATAACTATCCACGCGATCTCATCGGTTACGGCGCCCGCCCGCCGCACGCCCGCTGGCCGGGCGGTGCGCGCGTGGCGCTGCAGTTCGTCCTCAACTACGAAGAAGGCGGCGAGAACTGCGTGCTGCACGGCGACGCCGCCTCCGAGCAGTTCCTCTCCGAGATCGTCGGGGCCGCGGCCTATCCCGACCGCCACATGAGCATGGAGGGCATCTACGAATACGGCTCGCGCGCCGGCGTCTGGCGCCTCCTGCGCGAGTTCGAAAAGCGCGGCCTGCCGCTGACCATCTTCGGCGTGTCGATGGCGCTGCAGCGCCATCCGGAGCTGACGCGCGCCTTTGTCGAGCTCGGCCACGAGATCGCCTGCCACGGCTGGCGCTGGATCCACTACCAGAACATCGACGAAGCCACCGAGCGCGAGCACATGCGCATCGGCATGCAGATCATCAAGGAGCTCACCGGCGAGCTGCCGCTGGGCTGGTACACCGGCCGCGACAGCCCCAACACGCGCCGCCTGGTGGTCGAGCACGGCGGCTTGCTATATGACTCCGACTACTACGGCGACGACCTGCCCTTCTGGACCGAAGTGGAAGTCACCGGCGGCGAGAAAAAGCCGCACCTGGTAGTGCCGTACACGCTCGACTCCAACGACATGCGCTTTGCCACGCCGCAGGGCTTCAACACCGGCGAACAGTTCTTCCAGTACCTGAAGGATGCGTTCGACGTCTTGTACGACGAAGGCGACCCGGCCGGCCAGGACAGCCCCAAGATGCTGTCGATCGGCATGCATTGCCGCCTGCTCGGCCGCCCCGGCCGCTTCCGCGCGCTGCAGCGCTTTCTGGACTACGTGCAGGGGCACGACAAGGTGTGGATCTGCCGCCGTGTCGACATCGCCCGCCACTGGGCCGAAACCCACCCCTACACTCCCCGGAACCAAGCATGAGCCAGACCTACACCATCGCCCAACTCAACACCATGCCGGTCACGGAATTCGTGCAGGTGCTGGGCGGCATCTACGAACATTCGCCGTGGTTTGCCGAGGCCGCCGCCGCGCAACGGCCCTTTGCCGACGGCGCCGCGCTGGCGCAGGCGCTGCGCCAGGCGGTCGATGAAGCCGGCGAAGCGGCCCAGCTCAAGCTGGTGCGCGCCCACCCGGAACTGGCCGGCAAGGCCGCGGTGCGCGGCGAGCTGACCGCCGAATCCACGCGCGAACAGAGCGGTGCCGGCCTGAACCTGTGCACGCCCGAGGAATTCGACCGCCTGCAGTCGCTCAACGCGGCGTACAACCAGAAGTTCGGCTTTCCGTTCATCCTGGCGGTGCGTGGCTACGACCGCCACGGCATCATCGCGGAGTTCGCGCGCCGCCTGGAAAACACGCCGCAGCAAGAGTTGCAAACTTGCATCAGCCAGATCCACCGCATTGCGCAGTTCCGTCTTGACGACTTAGTATCCGCCTGAGAAAAAAAGCGTCACCTGTATAACAAAAAACGCTGTACCCCGATGCCGCCGGCCCCCATGCATCACCACACCGAGCCCAGGCCAGGCGGCACGAATAAAAGCACAAAGACATTAAAAGAACCCGACAGGGACCCAGTACACAACGTTCCAAGCAGGATCAAAACCACGGAGGTCTAACAATGCAGAAGCAGTACAAGCCGGCCCTGAAGCTGGCGGCGGTAGCGGCTACCCTTTTTTCCGGCGCGGCCATGGCCCAGTCCAGCGTCACGCTGTACGGCCAGGCTGACATGTTCGTCGGCGGCGTGAAGAGCCCGGGCTCGGGCGAGCGCGCATGGGGGGCCAATTCGGGCGGCATGCAGACGTCTTACTGGGGCATCAAGGGCACCGAAGACCTGGGCGGCGGCACCAAGGCCATCTTCGACCTGAACGGCTTCTTCCGCACCGACAGCGGCAGCAGCGGCCGCTTCAACGGCGACTCGATGTTCAGCCGCAACGCCTATGTCGGCCTGCAGAACGACAAGGCCGGCACCATCAAGCTGGGCCGCAACACCACGCCGTACTTCATCTCGACCATCCTGTTCAACCCGCTGGTCGACTCGTACGTGTTCTCGCCGACCATCTTCCACACCTATTTCGGCGCGACCAGCGGTGCCGTCGTCGATCCGGGCATCATCGGCGATTCGGGCTGGAACAACTCCGTGGTGTACAGCACGCCGAACTTCGGCGGCCTGACCGCCAACTTCATCTACGGCTTCGGCGAGCAGCCGGGCGCCGCGGGCAAGCAGAAGTTCGGCGGCAACGTCCTGTACTTCAACGGCCCGTTCGCCGCGACGGTAGCCTACCAGCAGGTGCGCTTCAACAACGTGCCGACCGACCTGTCCGACATCGGCCTGTCGCGCCAGGACGCCGCGCAGATCGGCCTGTCCTATGACTTCAAGGTGGTCAAGCTGTTCGCGCAGGGCCAGTACATCAAGACCCGCGCCACCACCGCGCCGTCCGGCGACATCAAGCATATCGACGGCCAGTTCGGCGCGTCGGTGCCGATCGGCGCGGGCAACGTGCTGGCGTCGTATGCCTACGGCAAGGTCGACAACTCGCTGGGCGACTTCAAGCGCAATACCTTTGCCGTCGCCTACGACTACAACCTGTCGAAGCGCACCGACGTGTACGCCGCCTACTACTACGACAAGATCACCGGCATCGAGCACGGCGATACCTTCGGCGTGGGCGTGCGCCACAAGTTCTGATGCGCTGAGCGCGTCACCGGCAGCCCTGGAGCCCGCCTTTCCGGCGGGCTTTTTTCATGGGCCGCGAAGGCCATCGCGCGCCCCGATGCAGCCTCGCCAATGCTGCGCTGCGCCACGCCAGTCGCGGCCTTTCGGCGGATGAGAAACTGCCGCTCCATAGGCGGATTCAATTGGATAGGCCCCGGCGCGCTTCCTAGATTGGTGTTCCAGGCCTCAAAAACCAATGATAGCGAGGTGACACATGCGGCGATACGCGAAGACCCGGTCTGAACTGATGGCCATCCTGAACCAGTGCCTCGACAACAACCCCGAGTGCGGCGAATGCGAGCTGCACGCGGTGCGAATGCACCAGCCTGACCATACCGGATGCAACTGGAGCGCCGAGGTCGATTTCCCGCAGGAGTCCGTCGATAACCTGGGCCACCAGCTGGCCGCGGCGAAATCGATCATCGTGGTCATGCGCGAGCAGTACAACGTGCTGCAATAGCCACCACGCCAACCGCCCCCTGAGCGCACGGATGCGGCGGGGCAACAACGCAAAAAAGCCGGGTCATCGACCCGGCTTTTTGCATGGCGCGCGCTTTGCTGTGGTTCAGCGCACCGCGTTGCACTCCGCCACGGCGACCGCCGTCATGTTGACGATCCGGCGCGTGGTCGCCTGCGGGTTCAGGATGTGCACCGGCTTGGCCGCGCCCAGCAAGATCGGGCCCACCGTCACGCCCTGCCCGCCCGTGATCTTGAGCAGGTTGAAGGCAATGTTGGCGGCGTCCAGCGTCGGCATCACCAGCAGGTTGGCGCTGCCGGCCAGCTTGGTCGACGGCAGGAAGTGGCGGCGCACGTCCTCGACCAGGGCGGCATCGCCCTGCATCTCCCCTTCCACCTCCAGGTGCGGCGCCTCGCGCGCAAGGATCTGCGCGGCCTCGCGCATCTTGCGCGCCGACGGCCGCGTCGACGAGCCGAACATCGAGTGCGACATCAGCGCCACCTTCGGCTGCAGGCCGAAGCGGGCGATCTCCTCCGCGGCCAGCTGGGCAATGGCTGCCAGCTGTTCCGCGCTCGGGTCGTCGTTGACGAAGGTGTCGGTGATGAACAGCGTGTATTTCTCCAGCATCAGCGCGTTCATCGCCGCAAACACATGCGCGCCCGGGGCCAGCCCGATCACGTCGCGCACGTGCTCGAGGTGCGCCTCGAAGCGGCCCACCGTGCCGCACAGCAGCGCGTCGGCGTCGCCCATGTGCATCAGCATGGTACCGATCAGCGTATTGGAGCGGCGCAGCGCCACCTTGGCCATGTCCGGGGTCACGCCGTCGCGGCCGCGCAGCGCGTGGTAGGCCTCATGGTAGGCGCGGTAGCGCGGATCGTCCTCGGGGTTGATCAGCTCGAAGTCCACGCCCGGCTTCAGGCGCAGGCCGGCCTTGTCGATGCGCATCTGGATCACGTGCGGGCGGCCGATCAGGATCGGACGGGCCAGGCCTTCGTCGACCACCGACTGCACCGCGCGCAGCACGCGCTCTTCCTCGCCTTCGGCATAGGCCACGCGCTTGGGCGCGGCCTTGGCGGCCGAGAACACCGGCTTCATGATCAGGCCGGTGTGGTAGACGTAGGTCGAAAGCTGCTGGCGATACGCTTCCAGGTCCTGGATCGGGCGCGTGGCCACGCCGGATTCTTCGGCGGCCTTGGCCACCGCCGGCGCGATCTTCTCGATCAGGCGCTGGTCGAACGGCGTCGGGATGATGTAGTCGGGGCCGAACTTCAGCTCGCGGCCACCGTAGGCCGCGGCGACGGCATCGTTGAGCTCGGCTTCGGCCAGCTCGGCGATCGCCTTCACGCAGGCCAGCTTCATCGCTTCCGTGATCTTGGTCGCGCCGCAATCGAGCGCGCCGCGGAAGATATACGGGAAGCAAAGCACGTTGTTGACCTGGTTCGGGTAGTCCGAACGGCCAGTGGCGATGATGCAGTCCGGGCGCGCGGCCTTGGCCACTTCCGGGCGGATTTCCGGCTCGGGGTTGGCCAGGGCCAGGATGATCGGCTTGTCGGCCATGGTCTTGACCATCTCGCCGGTCAGCACGCCGGCGGTCGAGCAGCCCAGGAACACATCCGCGCCGTTGACGATGTCGGCCAGCGTGCGCGCCGAGGTGTCCTGCGCGTAGCGGGCCTTGTTGGCTTCCATGTTGGCGTCGCGGCCGACATAGATCACGCCCTTGGAATCGACCACCGAGATGTTCTCGCGCTTCACGCCGAGGCTGACCATGGTGTCGAGGCAGGCAATCGCCGCCGCGCCGGCGCCGGACACGGCCAGCTTCACCTTGGCGACGTCCTTGCCAACCACCTTCAGGCCATTGAGCAGCGCCGCGGTCGAAATGATGGCGGTGCCGTGCTGGTCGTCATGGAAGACGGGGATGTTCATGCGCTCGCGCAGCTTCTGCTCGATGTAGAAGCACTCGGGCGCCTTGATGTCTTCGAGGTTCACGCCGCCCAGCGTGGGCTCCAGCGCGGCAACGATCTCGACGATCTGGTCCGGGTCGCGCGCGTCGAGCTCGATGTCGAACACGTCGATGCCGGCGAACTTCTTGAACAGGCAGCCCTTGCCCTCCATCACCGGCTTGCCGGCCAGCGGGCCGATGTCACCCAGGCCCAGCACGGCGGTGCCGTTGGTGACCACGGCCACCAGGTTGGCGCGCGAGGTGTACTCGGCAGCGGTGGCGGGATCCTTGGCGATTTCCTCGCAGGCATAGGCTACGCCCGGCGAATAGGCCAGCGACAGGTCGCGCTGGTTGGACAGCGCCTTGGTCGCGGTGACCTGGATCTTGCCCCGGGTAGGGCTGCGGTGGTATTCCAGCGCGGCGAGGCGCAACTGCGCTTCAGGACTGTTGGGGGCATGTTGCGGTGCATCACCGCCGTGCTTGCTGCTCATTGGCTCGTCCGGAAAATGGCCCGGACCGGAAGCGCCCCTCTCCCGCCATGGTTCGGCCCGGCCCGCGCGACAAGCCGGCAGCGAAGGACACCTTCTGGCAGCGAAACTGACGACTCCGGCAGACTGGGCCGGAAAAATCGAGCAGTTATTCTAGCCCACGCGCCCGCGCAAAGTACCACCACAGCCCGTCCGGAGGCCGCATTTTGCGCGGATTGTTCCCGTTAAACAGCTTTTACCCTTGGGTATGCAATGGTGGCGCAGAAGCATGCTCCTGCATGCCTCTGCACGCATTGCGCCGGCCGGCCCCGGGGCCGCCGGTCATGGCCGCCTACTTGCCGTTCTTTTCCACCTCCAGCGTCACGCGGCGCGGACGGCCGCTGTCGGACGGGAAGTCGGTGAAGGCGCTGCGGATCAGGTAGGGCATCATGGCCGGCAGGCTGCCGTTCTCGGTCTGGTTATGCGCCGTGACCTGGTAGACCCGCTTGCCGCTGGCCGCGTCCTTGAAATACACCCGCAGGCTGGAGAACGTCACCGGCACGTCGTACACCACCGTCTGCGGCGGCCAGTAGCCCGGACCCCACGGGCCCCAGGGGCCCCACGGATGGTAGTAGCCGGGTCCCCAGTACGGGCCCCAGGGGCCGTACCACGGGTCCGGGTACACGGTCTCGGCCACGCGCACCAGCCCCGGCGCGGCGTCATAGTCCATGCTGACCAGGTAGCGCGCCTGCCTGGCCGGCACCTGCTCGAAGCCGACGCCAGCCAGCGCCGCCGCCAGCCACTGTTCATAAGTCTGCCGGTCCAGCTGCGCCGCCTGCTCGGCACTGCGCTCGAAACTGTAGGTGCGCGGCGCGTCGTTCTGCCAACCCGGCTGGCGGAACGCCGTGACATCGGTGGTCACGGTGCTGGCGCATCCCGTCAGCAGCAGCGCCGCCAGCAGCGCCAACGCGCCCCATGCCCTGCGCAGCCCTGGCCACCGGCCCGCCGCCCCTTCATTGCCGACACCGCCTGCGCGCTGCCACATAGTGCTACCTCGCTCTTCTGTCCACGGAAACCCTGCGTGTCTCTGAGACCACGCCAGCGGCGCGAAATTCCCCGCGGCGGCTTGGTGCGGCGCCCGCCAGACCGCGCCCCGACCCCTTGGCTACAATGAGGACTTCAGTGCCATGCTTTGCTTCACGCAACTGGCCGCCCCCTTTGCTAACGGTCTTCCGAAGACAGGATCCCTCCATGCTGCGCACCGACACGCCCGTTACCGTCTATCGCAAGGACTATACCCCGCCGCCGTTCGCCATCGACCACGCCGAACTGGTGCTTGAGCTCGATCCGCAGCGCACCGTGGTCACCAGCACGCTGCGCTTCGCGCGGGTGGCCGGCGCCCCCGACGCGCCGCTGGTGCTGGCCGGCGAAGAACTCGAACTGACCGGCGTCAGCCTGGATGGCAAGCCCTTCGCCAATGCCACCGTGGAGGGCGGCACGCTGACCCTGCCCGGCCTGCCGGCGCAGGGCACGCTGGAGATCACCACCGCGTGCCAGCCCGCGGCGAATACCACGTTGTCGGGCCTCTATGTGTCCAACGGCAACTTCTTCACCCAGTGCGAGGCCGAGGGCTTTCGCCGCATCACCTACTTCCTGGACCGCCCCGACGTGATGGCGACCTATCGCGTCACGCTGCGCGCCGACCGCGCCGGCTATCCGGTGCTGCTGTCCAACGGCAACCTGGTGAGCCAGCGCGAACTGCCCGATGGCCGCCACGAAGCGGTGTGGGAAGACCCGTTCCCCAAGCCGTCCTACCTGTTCGCGCTGGTCGCGGGCAAGCTGGAATGCATCGAGGAACGGATCCAGTCGGCCTCCGGCCAGGACAAGCTGCTGCAGGTGTGGGTCGAGCCGCGCGACCTCGACAAGACCCGCCACGCGATGGATTCGCTGATCCATTCGATCCGCTGGGACGAGCGCCGCTTCGGGCTGGAGCTGGACCTCGAGCGCTTCATGATCGTCGCCGTGGGCGACTTCAACATGGGCGCGATGGAAAACAAGGGCCTGAACATCTTCAACACCAAGTATGTGCTGGCCAACGCGCAGACTGCCACCGATACCGACTTCGCCAATATCGAGGCGGTGGTCGGCCATGAGTACTTCCACAACTGGACCGGCAACCGCGTGACCTGTCGGGACTGGTTCCAGCTGTCGCTGAAGGAAGGGCTGACGGTGTTCCGCGACCAGGAGTTCTCGGCCGACATGATGGGCTCGGAATCGGGCCGCGCGGTCAAGCGCATCGAGGACGTGCGCGTGCTGCGCCAGGTGCAGTTTCCCGAGGACGCCGGGCCGATGGCGCATCCGGTGCGCCCCGACAGCTACGAAGAGATCAACAACTTCTACACCGTCACCGTGTACGAGAAAGGCGCCGAAGTCGTGCGCATGTACCAGACCCTGCTCGGCCGCGACGGCTTCCGCAAGGGCATGGACCTGTACTTCCAGCGCCACGATGGCCAGGCCGTGACCTGCGACGACTTCCGCGCCGCCATGGCCGATGCCAACGGCCGCGACCTGAGCCAGTTCGGCCTCTGGTACAGCCAGGCCGGCACGCCGGTGGTCACGGCCCGCACCGCGTGGAACGGCGACGACGGCAGCCTGACCCTGACGCTGTCGCAGCGCTGCCCCAAGGTCGGCATCGAGACCCGCGCCGGCACGCCCGAGAAACAGCCCTTCCATATCCCGTTCGCGCTGGGCCTGCTGGGCGCCGACGGCAAGGACCTGCCGCTGCAGCTCGAAGGCGAAAGCGCGCCCGGCGCGACCACGCGCGTGCTCGACTTCACGCAGGCCGAGCAAAGCTTCCGCTTTATCAACCTGCCGCGCGGCGCCGATGCGCCGCTGCCCTCGCTGCTGCGCAACTTCTCCGCGCCGGTGATCGTCGATGCCGAATACACCGACGCGCAGCTGACCTTCCAGCTGTCGCACGACAGCGACGCGTTCAACCGCTGGGAAGCCGGGCAGCGCCTGGCCACGCGCGCGCTGCTGCAACTGGTGGCCGACGTGCAGGCCGGGCGCGAACTCAAGCTCGACCCCGCGCTGGTGCAGGCCATGCGCGCGGTGCTGACCGACGATACGCTCAACCCCGCCTTCCGCGAGCAGGCGCTGGTGCTGCCCGCCGAGGCCTACCTGGCCGAGCGCATGGGCGTGGCCGATCCCGCCGCCATCCACCGCGCCCGCCAGTTCATGCGCGAAGGCCTGGCGCGCGCGCTGCGGGCCGACTGGCTCGCCGCCTACGAAGCCAATGCCACGCCGGGCCCGTACTCGCCCGATGCCGCCTCGGCGGCGAAGCGCGCGCTGCGCAACCTCGCGCTCGGCTACCTCGCCGACAGCGGCGATGCCGACATGCAGGCGCTGGCGGACCAGCAATACCAGAACGCCGACAACATGACCGACCGCTTCGCCGCGCTGTCGGCGCTGGTCAACAGCTTCGCCCCGGGCCGCGAGCACGCGCTGGCGGACTTCTACGAACGCTTCGAAGACGACGCGCTGGTGATCGACAAGTGGTTCTCGCTGCAGGGCATGCAGCGCGGCAGCGTCGGCCCACAGCCGGGCGGCCCGCACGCCGGCAAGCGCACCATCGACACCGTGCGCGCGCTGATGGAGCATCCCGCCTTCAACCTGCGCAACCCCAACCGCGCGCGTTCGCTGATCTTCAGCTTCTGCTCCGGCAATCCGGCGCAGTTCCATGCCGAGGATGGCTCGGGCTACCGCTTCTGGGCCGACCAGGTGCTGGCGCTGGACGCCATCAACCCGCAGGTGGCGGCGCGCCTGGCGCGCGTGATGGACCGCTGGCAGAAGTATGAACTGACGCTGCGCGACCGCATGCGCGCCGAGCTGGAACGCGTGGCCGCCAGCAGCACGCTGTCGCGCGACGTACGCGAGATCGTCGGCAAGGCGCTGGCCGGCTGAGCGCCACCTGCGGCACACGCCGCGCCCCCGCTGCCCGGCCCGGCGTGGCCGGGCATGTAGAATTGCGGCCATCCAAGGAGAACCAACCATGACTCGCATCAGCCTGACCCGCTACCTGGTCGAGGAGCAGCGCCAGCACAACACCATCCAGCCCGAACTGCGGCTGCTGATCGAAGTGGTCGCGCGTGCCTGCAAGGCCATTTCCAACGCCGTCAGCAAGGGCGCCCTGGCCGGCGTGCTGGGCTCTGCCGGCACCGGCAATGTCCAGGGCGAAACCCAGCAGAAGCTGGACGTGATCGCCAACGAAGTGCTGCTCGACGCCAACGAATGGGGCGGCCACCTGGCGGCGATGGCGTCGGAAGAAATGGAATCGTTCTACGAGATTCCCAACCGCTACCCGAAGGGCGAATACCTGCTGATGTTCGACCCGCTCGATGGCTCGTCGAACATTGACGTCAACGTCTCCATCGGCACCATCTTCTCGGTGCTGCACATGCCCAAGCCCGGCCAGACCGTGACCGAGGCCGACTTCCTGCAGCCCGGCACGCACCAGGTCGCCGCCGGCTACGCCGTGTACGGCCCGCAGACCACGCTGGTGCTGACGGTTGGCAACGGCGTGCACATGTTCACGCTGGACCGCGAGGCCGGCAGCTTCGTGCTGACCCAGTCCAACGTCACGATTCCGGAAGACACCAAGGAATTCGCCATCAACATGTCGAACATGCGCCACTGGGCCCCGCCGGTGCGCCGCTACATCGACGAGTGCCTGGCCGGCGACGAAGGCCCGCGCGGCAAGAACTTCAATATGCGCTGGGTCGCCTCGATGGTCGCCGATGTGCACCGCATCCTGACCCGCGGCGGCATCTTCATGTACCCGTGGGACAAGCGCGAGCCGGAAAAGCCCGGCAAGCTGCGCCTGATGTATGAAGCCAACCCGATGGCGATGCTGGTCGAGCAGGCCGGCGGCGCCGCCACCAACGGCGACCAGCGCATCCTCGACGTGCAGCCGGAAAAGCTGCACCAGCGGGTCTCCGTGATCCTGGGATCGAAGAACGAAGTGGAGCGCGTCACGCGCTACCACCAGGAAGCGCAGGCCAAGGCCTGATTTCCGGCCAGGCTTCACTCGCACGGGGCGCACAGCGCCCCGTTTTCCATGCCGGTGCCGGATGGCATGAGCGACACAAAAGGGGTTCACAAGGCCGGAAAACGCTGCTACTATTGCGGGCTGTTCCAGTTCACCGGAACATGTTGCCGAAGTAGCTCAGTCGGTAGAGCAGCTCATTCGTAATGAGAAGGTCGGGGGTTCGATTCCTCTCTTCGGCACCACCAGAGTTTGGCACCACCAGAATTCAGGGCCCAGCCCGCGCAAACCCGGACAGCGTCACGCTCTCCGGGTTTTTTGTTGCGCGCGTTCTGGCGGCGGTGGTGGTGCAGGCGGCAATGCCACCGGCTGGCGCCCCAGCCGGTGTGCCCACCAGTAGCGGAAGGGGTGTTCGGGATCGGGATAGAGCACCGGCTGGCTGAAGCAGCCGGCACGCTTCATCAGGAGATAGGCGGCAAGCATGGCCGCCCAGAAAGCTAGCAGTTCCACGATCACGGCCCCCGCTTGTTCCGGGTGGCCGTTTTCATTATAGGAAGCCGCATCCGGCATGGGGCCGATGGCGCACCCGGGGATACCCTAGGCGCGCTGCACCACTCAATAGACCTCGGGCACGATCATTTCCTTCGGCACCGGCTGGCGCACGTAGTCCTCATGGCGTTCGCGGCCGGGCAGCACCACCGTGGGGGCCTCCACTTCGGCATACGGCACCTGGCTCAGCAAGTGATGGATGCAGTTCAGCCGCGCGCGCTTCTTGTCGTCGGCCTGCACCACCCACCACGGCGCCTCGGCGATGTGGGTGCGCTCGAGCATGATTTCCTTGGCGCGGGTGTAGTCCTCCCAGCGGCGCTGCGATTCCAGGTCCATCGGGCTGAGCTTCCACTGCTTGAGCGGATCATGGATGCGGCTGAGAAAACGCAGGCGCTGCTCGTCGTGCGTGATCGAGAACCAGTACTTGATCACCTGGATGCCGGAGCGCACCAGCATCTTTTCGAACTCGGGCACCGAGCGAAAGAACTCTTCGTACTGGTCGTCCGAACAAAAACCCATCACGCGCTCGACGCCGGCGCGGTTGTACCAGCTGCGGTCGAACAGCACGATCTCGCCGGCGGCGGGCAGTTGCGCGACGTAGCGCTGGAAATACCACTGGGTGCGTTCGCGGTCATTGGGCGCGGGCAGCGCGGCGACGCGGCAGACCCGCGGGTTCAGGCGCTGGGTGATGCGCTTGATCACGCCGCCCTTGCCGGCAGCGTCGCGCCCCTCGAACAGGATCACGACCTTGTGCCCCGTGGCCGCGACCCAGCTCTGCAGCCGCACCAGTTCGCCCTGCAGCCGGAACAGCTCGCGGAAATAGCGCCGGCGGCTGTCCTGCGCGGCCTGGTCGTCCAGGTGCACAGGATCGCCAAAGGCTTCGCTGGCCTCGCGGTCGTCCAGTTCCAGTTCGATCTCTTCGTCGTAGTAGTCGGCCACCTCGTTGTGGATGCGCCGCACCAGTTCTGCTTCGCCCGGTCTCATCTGATCTGCTCTCCCTGTAGATACAACGCGGTCGCGGCGATGCTGGCATGCCTGTATTGCAGCCGCGTGAAGGCGGGGCCGGCTGCCTGCCCCGCCCCGCTCCGGTTGTAGTGAGTGCGTCCAGAATACGCCGGTTACGCCGCAGGATTGATGTTGTGGTTATGGCGGAACAGGTTATCCGGGTCATAGCGCCGCTTCACCGCCACCAGCCGGTCGTAGTTGGGTCCATAGGCCGCGCCGACGCGATCGGTCTCTTCCTGCGTCAGGAAGTTGACGTAGACGCTGCCCAGCGCGTATGGCGCCGCCGCGCGAAACACCTCGCGCGCCCAGCCGATGCACCGGTCGTCGTCGGCGGGGCTGTCCCAGCGTCCATGCAGGTTCATGATGAATTTGGCGTCGCGGTTGGCGTAGGCGGTGGCCTCGGGCGCCACGCGATTGGTCTGCCCGCCCATGGCGCCAATAAAGACCTCGCATTGCGGCGACGGCAGCTTGCCGATCTGCTCGATCAGCATCGCGATCAGCCCGTCGTCCAGGCCCGCGAAGTTGTGCGACTTCCAGTAGTTGCGCGCGCCGGGCGTCAGCAACGGATCGAAGGCCTGCTGCCATGCGGCAAGCGGCATCGGCCCCACGTGCTCGCCATAAGGCGTGCCGAGCTGGCGCAACGGCTCGATCAGTTCCGGCCCCTGGTCCGGGGGACCGATATAACAGATCGCCAGCGCCGCAATCGGCTTGCCGTGCACCTCAGGGGGCAGGAATGGCAGCGGCGGCGCCTGGCGCAGCACCACCCATACCGTCAGTTCGTCGGGCATCGATTCATACAGCTCGCGATAGGCCGGCAGCACGGTGGCCGCCTGTTCCAGCGGATAGACGATCAGCCCGCCATAGACCTCGGGGCCGACTGGATGCAGGCGGAACTCGAACATCGTCACCACGCCGAAGTTGCCGCCGCCGCCGCGCAACGCCCAGAACAGGTCGGCGTTCTCGTCGCTGCTGGCACGCACCAGCTTGCCGTCGGCGGTGACGACCTGCGCCGACACCAGGTTGTCGACGGTGGTGCCGAACTTGCGGCTGAGCCAGCCGAAGCCGCCGCCGAGCGTCAGCCCGGCCACGCCGGTGGTGGAATTGATGCCGAGCGGCGTGGCCAGTCCCTGCGCCTGCGCTTCATGGTCAAAGTCGCGCAGCGTCGCCCCGGGTTCTACCCAGGCCCGCTGCGCGTGAGGATCGACGCGCACCGAGCGCATCGGCGACAGGTCCAGCACCATGCCGCCCTCGCAGATCGCCAGGCCGCCGATGTTGTGGCCGCCACCGCGTATCGACAGCAGCACGCCGTGCTCGCGCGCGAAGTTCACCGCCGCGGCAACATCGGCAGCGCCCGCGGCCTGCACGATCCACTGCGGATGGCGATCGATCATCGCGTTCCAGATCTGGCGCGCGTCGTCGTAGCCGCTGTCGCCGGGTTGCAGCAACCGCCCGCGCAGCTGCGCCTTGAGTGCCTCAATATGTTCCTGCGCTGGCTGAGCCATGGTCTGCCTCCCGATGCTGGTTGAAAACATCGGAGGGCACGCGGCGCCAGGATCAAAAAAATGGCCACGAGGACCGATGATTCCACCATTTAAGGCAGGCACCGCGGGAATGTAAATGGGACGCTCGCCCTTGCGCATGACTGCCGCGATGGCGCCCGGGCCACGTGGCCTATCATGGAGGCACAGCGTCCGGCGCGCGCCGTCCGCCTGCGCAATGAATCCAGCCGGCCAACCTCCCCTGTTCCTGTGCGGCGACGTGATGACAGGTCGCGGCATCGACCAGATCCTGGCGCATCCCAGCCAGCCGCTGCTGCATGAGTCGTACCTGCATTCCGCGCTCGACTACGTGCGTCTTGCGGAACGCAAGGCCGGCCCGATCGCCCGCCCGGTGGCGCCCGAGTATCCGTGGGGCGATGCGCTGGCGGAACTGGAAAGCCGCAGCGCCCGGCCGCGCCTCGTCAACCTTGAAACTGCCATCACCACCAGCGACGATGCCTGGCCCGGCAAGACCGTGCACTACCGCATGCATCCGCGCAATGTGGACTGCCTGCAGGCCGCCGGCATCGACTGCGCGATGCTCGCCAACAACCATGTGCTGGACTGGGGCCGCAAGGGCCTGGTCGATACGCTGGAGGCGCTGAACGGCGCGCATATCGCGCATGCCGGCGCTGGCGCGGATGCGGCCAGCGCCGCACCCGCCGCGGTGCTGGCGCGGCCTGGCGGCGGCCGGGTGATCGTACTTGCCTTCGCCATGCCAAACGCCGGCACGCCGGCAGCATGGCGCGCCACCGCGGGGCACTCGGGCGTGAACCTGGTGGACGACTGGTCCGCGGCATCGCAGCAAGGCATTGCCGCGCAGGCCCGCGCGTTGCGGCGCCCCGGCGATGTCATGGTGCTATCGATCCACTGGGGCCCGAACTGGGGCTACCGCATCGACCCCATGCAGCGCGCCTTCGCCCGCGCGCTGGTTGAACACGCCGGCATCGACATCGTGCACGGGCATTCCTCGCATCATCCGCTCGGCATCGAACTGCATGCCGGCAAGCCGATCCTGTATGGCTGCGGTGATTTCATCAACGACTACGAAGGCATTGGCGGATACGATAGCTACCGCCCCGACCTGGCGCTGATGGTGTTCGTCAGCTTCGACGGCGGCGGCAATGCTGACCTGCGGCTGGTGCCCTTGCGGCGCAGCCACTTCCGGCTGGCGCACGCGCGTGAAGCGGACCTGGCATGGCTGCAAGCCATGTTCGAAACCCAAGGGCGCGCGCTTGGCACACACGTGGCACGCAGTGCCGAGCATGAGTTGCGGCTATGGGCCGCATAAAAACAGAAAGGCCAGCGCGATGGCTGGCCTTCCCGGTTATTCAAGTGCCACGTGTGTCGGTTCGGTGTAACGCTTCCACAGAGTGCTGATCCGCTTCTGCATTCATTGCCCGACGCTAGCTCGGTCGCCCATCCTGCGGCACCCCAGGACATATCTGCAGCATAGTACAAATCTCCGCGGATCAAAGCGCGCGTTTCAGCTGACCGTGATGCGGTCATCGAGCAGGCGGACCTGGCCGCCGGGCTTGTCTTCCATCACTTTGAGCACGCGGCTGCCCACCTGCAGCGTGACCCCGCCGTGGATGCGCCGCGCAGCGTCGATCACGGCATCCGCGGCGGGCTGCATCTGGTGCCCCAGTTCGGCCATGCGCGCCTCCAGCTCGAACAGGTCGCGCGACAGCTTGAACAGGGTTGCGCGCGCCTTCTCGCGCAGGTCGCCCACGGCCCGCTCCGGGTTCTTGGCGAAGAAGTCCACCAGTTGCCTGACCTTGTTCTGCTCCGCCAGCATGCGCCGGCGCTCGGCTTCGAGCGCGGCGCGCTGCGCGTCGGCATAGGGGTTGAGGCCGACCTGGATGCTGGTGGCGGTTCCGGCCGGCGCGCCCAGCACCGCGGCGCGCACCGCCAGCAAGGCGCGGCTGCGGCCGCCGCTGATGCTGCCCTGCACGCCGGTGCCGCCCACCACGATGCGCTGGCCCGCGGCGACATCGCTCTGGCGGATGCCGCTGTCGACGGTAACCTCGGTGCCGGCCTCGACCACCGCATTCTCGATAAAGCGCGCCTTCACCGCGCCCTGGCAGCGCACGCTGGCGCGGCTGATGCCGCCTTCGGCATGGACGCTCTCGGACTTGCCGATAATGCCGCCCTTGACGATGACATTGCCGCCGGCCTCGACGCTGGCGGCTTCGATGGTGCCTTCGACCACCACGTCGCCACTCACATTGACCGACATGCCGGTGCGGATGTCGCCCGCCACCCGAAGCGTGCCGTCGAAGGCCACGTTGCCGGAGTGCAGGTCCACCGATTCCACCTGCACCACGGGACTGACCGAGATGCCGTAGACGCCGAGCACCGGCGACCCGGCAATCACCGCGCGCAGCAGTCCGGGGTCGTCGGCATCCGTCGCCGCACCGGTCAGGCCCTCGGCAAACGGGGGATCGTCGACCGGATCGGCGGCAACCGGCTTGCCGAACACATCCACCCCGGCATGGCCCGGCACCGCCGGAACGCGCCGCATCAGCGGCGTGCCCGGGCTCACCAGCAGCAGGTTGCCCAGGTCGCGCAGGTCGACCTTGCCGGCATCGTCGTCGGCTTGCGCCGGCTTGCGTGGCTCGAGCAGGTTGATAAAGCGCGCCGGCTCGCCCTGCCGCGGCGCAACGCCCGCGGCGATGGTGCGCAGCTCGCAGCTGCCTTCGGCCAATGCCGCGTCCAGTGCGAGGGATTGAATCGGCGCCACCACGCCGCGCTGCGCCACGGCGCCGCGGATGTCCTCCGCGGTGACCGGCCGACCGCCTTCCGGCGGCATCAGCGTCAGCCGCACGGCGAGGCCGTCGCCGGTGATGTCGAGTTCGAATGCGCCGTCGATCAGCGTGCCGAGGGTGGCATCGATTTCATGTTCGGCCCGCTGGCATTGCGCCAGGAACTGTGCCACCGCACGCGCATCCAGCCGCGCGCCGGCCCAGCCCAGCTCCTCCAGGCCCTGGCGCAGGCTGGCCTGGTCCGGCGGCAGCCGGCCTGGCTGCGGCGTGTAGCGTGCATGCACCTGCTCGCCCGGCTCGGCAAGCTCCAGGCGCAGTCCCGATTCATGCGTCATGCGTCCCCTGAATCGTCTGGCGGCGGCGAATGCCGGCGCTCTGCTTGTTATCGATTCATTACCTACGGCAGGCGCGGCGGGAACTTTAGCGCACAACAGCCGGGCCATGACGGCCCTGGGGGACTTTTCGGTAAACTGTCGCCATTCCGAGGGCGCGCCGCGTCCCGCAGCCTGTGCAGTCCCCCACATGTCAAATACCCACGAAATCCGCCCCGGCCAGTCCATCGAGCTGCTCAAGGAACTCCATATCCTGACGCGCGACGGCAAGATGAACCAGGACAGCCGGCGCAAGCTCAAGCAGGTCTACCACCTGTTCCAGTTCATCGAACCGCTGCTGCAGGAGGTCAAGGCCGAGCGCGGCCGCGTCACGCTGGTGGACCACGGTGCCGGCAAGTCGTACCTCGGCTTCATCCTGTATGACCTGTTCTTCAAGGCACTGAAGGACGATTCCCATATTTACGGCATCGAGACGCGCGAGGAACTGGTGAAGACCTCGCAGGCGCTGGCAGCGCGGCTGGGCTTTCCGGGGATGTCGTTCCTGAACCTGTCGGTGGCGGACTCGATCACCTCCCCGCAGTTGCCGCCGACCGTCGACGTGGTCACCGCCCTGCATGCGTGCAATACCGCGACCGACGATGCCATCCGCTTTGCGCTGGCCAAGCGCGCGCAGCACATCGTGCTGGTGCCCTGCTGCCAGGCCGAGGTGGCCAGCGTGCTGCGCAAGCACAAGGGCCAGTTGCTGGCGGGCAATCCGCTGACCGAGATCTGGCGCCACCCGCTGCATACGCGCGAGTTCGGCAGCCAGGTGACCAACGTGCTGCGCTGCCTGCAGCTGGAGGCGCACGGCTACCAGGTCAGCGTGACCGAGCTGGTCGGCTGGGAACACTCGATGAAGAACGAACTGATCATCGCGCAGTACAAGGACCTGCCGCGCCGCCGCCCGGCCGAGCGGCTGGAAGAGGTGCTGGCCCGGCTGGGACTGGAAGAAATGCGCGAGCGTTTCTTCACCGAGCCGGTAGCGGCCGCGTAGTTACCCGTTGCCGGGCGCGTCGTCGCCCGCCATCCAGCGGCGCCAGCCGTCGTGGCCGAGGCGGCGCATGACCGCCTGGTTGCGCTCGTAGATGTCTGCCGCGTCGGGAAATGCGGCCACCGCGCGGGCGATGGAATCCTCGCGCAGCAGGTGCAGGATCGGGTAAGGCGCGCGATTGGTGTAGTTCTCGATATCGTCCGGCTCGGTGCCGGCAAACTGGTAGCGCGGATGGAAGCTGGCGATTTGCAGTGTGCCTTCCAGCCGCAGGCTGGCGAGCAGGCGCTCGGCAAAGTACAGCAGGTCGTTGAAGTCGAGAAAATCGGCCACCGCGTGCGGCAGGATCAGCAGCGTGGTATCGATCCGCGCCGGGTCGGCGTCGGCCAGCAGGCGCAGTTCGCGCTCCAGGTCGTCCATCACCTCCGGCGCCTCGGTCACCGGGCTGACCACGTAGCGGACCTGCTCCTTCACGTAAACGCTCTTGGCGAACGGGCACAGGTTGAGCCCGATCACGGCGCGCTCCAGCCAATGGCGGGTGGCGGCGATGACCGCGGCATCGGCGTCGGCGGGCTGAGTGGTGGAGTGCGTGGCGGAAGACATGATGGCAAGGTGCGGCAAACCGTCATTCTAGCGCTGCCGCAGGCTCTATAATCCGCCGCGGAAACACCTCCACCCTGCCGAGCCCGCCGATGCCCTCTTCCGCCACGCCTGAACCTTCCCATGCCAGCCTCGACGTTGCCGTCATCGGCGGCGGCCCGGCCGGCCTGATGGCGGCCGAAGTGCTGGCGGCGCAGGGCGCCAGCGTCGCAGTCTATGACGCGATGCCGTCGGTCGGGCGCAAGTTCCTGATGGCCGGCAAGGGCGGCATGAACCTGACCCATGCCGAGCCGGAGGCGGCCTTCCTGGGCCGCTACGGCGCGCGCGCCGCACAGCTGGCGCCGATGCTGGCGGATTTCGGCCCGCAGGCCCTGCGCGACTGGGTCCACGGGCTGGGCATCGACACCTTTGTCGGCAGCTCCGGCCGCGTCTTTCCGACCGACATGAAGGCCGCGCCGATGCTACGCGCCTGGCTGCACCGGCTGCGCGAATCCGGCGTGCTGTTCCATATGCGGCATCGCTGGCTGGGCTGGGATGATGGTGGCAGCGCGGGCGCGCCGCAGGCGCTGCGCTTTGCCACGCCGCACGGCGACACCGTCGTGCCCGCGCGTGCGGTGGTGCTGGCACTAGGCGGCGCGAGCTGGGCCAGGCTGGGTTCGGATGGTGCATGGGTGCCGCGGCTGGCCGGGCGCGGCGTCGAGATCGCGCCGCTGCGCCCCGCGAATTGCGGTTTCGACGTGGCGTGGAGCGAGGCGCTCGCGGACCGTTTCGCCGGCACGCCGGTCAAACCGGTGTCGATCGCATTGACCGATTGCGACGGCAACGCGCACTTTCGGCAGGGCGAATTCGTCATCAGCGCCACCGGCATCGAAGGCAGCCTGGTCTATGCCCTGTCGGCGCCGATCCGCGACCGGATCGAAGCCGACGGCAGCGCGGTGATCCACCTCGACCTGCTGCCGTCGCATACCTTGGAACAGGTCGGCAATGAAGTGAACCATCCGCGCGGCTCGCGTTCGCTGTCGAGCCATCTGCAAAGCCGGCTCGGCATCACCGGCGTCAAGGCCGGGCTGCTGCGCGAATGCCTGGCGAAAGATGCGATGCAGGATCCGGGCACGCTGGCCGTGTCGCTGAAGGCGCTGCCGCTGCGGCTGCTGCGGCCGCGGCCGATCGACGAGGTCATCAGCAGCGCCGGGGGCGTGCGTTTCGAGGCGATGGATCAACGATTGATGCTGCGCGCCTTGCCCGGCGTCTTCTGCGCAGGCGAGATGCTGGACTGGGAAGCGCCCACCGGCGGCTACCTGCTGACGGCATGCTTCGCCAGCAGCCGCACCGCAGCGCTGGGCGCCGCGGCGTACCTGAAGAATCAGGCTTAGGCAGTCCTGCCGCCGACGAGGCTGAGCGCCACGGCTTCGGCCACTTCGATGCCGTCGATCGCCGCGGAGTAGATGCCGCCGGCATAGCCCGCGCCCTCGCCCGCCGGGTACAGGCCCTTCACGTTGATGCTCTGGTAGTCGTCGTGGTTGCGGCGGATGCGCAGCGGCGACGAGGTGCGCGTCTCCACCCCCGTCAGCACGGCATCATGCAGCGCGAAGCCCGGCAGCTTCTTGTCGATCTCGGGAATGCCTTCGCGGATCGCCTCGATCACGTAGTCGGGCAGCGACGTGCTCAGGTCTGTCGGCGTCACGCCCGGCTTGTAGGAAGGCTCGACCGACCCCAGCGCGGTCGACGCACGGCCGGCGATAAAGTCGCCCACCAGCTGGCCCGGGGCGTTGTAGTTGCGCCCGCCCAGCTCGAACGCGCGTTCTTCCCACCTGCGCTGGAACTCGATGCCGGCCAGCGGGCCGCCGGGATAATCTTCAGGCGTAATGCCGACCACGATGCCGGCGTTGGCATTGCGCTCGGCGCGCTTGTACTGGCTCATGCCGTTGGTCACCACGCGGCCCGGCTCCGACGCCGCCGCCACCACCGTGCCGCCCGGGCACATGCAGAAGCTGTACACCGAACGGCCGTTGCTGCAGTGATGCACCACCTTGTAGTCGGCCGCGCCCAGCAGCTTATTGCCGGCGAACTTGCCGAAGCGGCTGCGGTTGATCAGCCCCTGCGGATGCTCGATGCGGAAGCCCAGCGAGAACGGCTTGGCCTCCATGAACACGCCACGCTCGTGCAGCATCTCGAAGGTGTCGCGCGCGCTGTGGCCCACCGCCATGATGACGTGGTCGGCCTCCAGGTATTCGCCGCTGGACAGCTTCAGGCCACGCACCTTGCCGCCATCGATGTCGATATCGTCGACGCGGGTCTCGAAGCGGATCTCGCCACCCAGCTCGGTGATCTCGGCGCGCATCTTCTCGACCATGCTCACCAGCCGGAAGGTGCCGATATGCGGGCGCGCCTTGTACAGGATGTCTTCCGGCGCGCCGGCGCGCACGAACTCGTTCAGCACCTTGCGGCCATAGTGCTTGGGGTCCTTGATCTGGCTGTACAGCTTGCCGTCCGAGAACGTGCCCGCGCCGCCTTCGCCGAACTGCACGTTCGACTCGGGATTGAGCACGCTCTTGCGCCACAGGCCGAAGGTGTCCCGGGTGCGCTCGCGCACGGCCTTGCCGCGCTCGAGGATGATGGGCCGGAAACCCGACTGCGCCAGGATCAGGCCGGCCAGCAGGCCGCACGGCCCCATGCCGATCACCACCGGGCGCGAATGCGCCCCGCCCTGCGGCGCGCGCGCGACGAAGTGGTACGCCATGTCGGGCGTCACGCTCCAGTTCGGCTTGCCGGCCATGCGCTGGATCGCCGCGGCCTCGTCGCGCACCTCGATATCGATGATGTAGGTCAGCTTGATATCGGAGCGCTTGCGTGCGTCATGGGCACGACGGAATACGGTATAGCCGATCAGGCCGTCTCCCTTCACGCCGATCTGCGCGGCGCCGGCGCGCACGGCGGCGTCGAGGTCGCTTTCGGTATGGTCGAGCGGGAGTTTGACTTCACTTAGACGTAGCATGGGGAACCCGAGAACTGCGGCCGGGGGGTTGGGCACACCAATGTGCCAGGCCGGCCGGAGCGCAATTTTATCGTTTTTGCGGCGCGCGGTCGGGAATCCGCAGCGAGACCGGCTGGCCGGCCGCAAGCGGGCCACGCCGGCGCGACGCCAGCCGCGCGCGCAGACGTGCCAGCCACCCTGGCGGCACCGTGACCGATAACGCCGCGCTCCGGCTCGCCGACACCGTCAGCCAGCCGCGCGCGGGCACGATCCAGGTGTCGCCCGCGCGCAGGCGCCGCTGCGGTAAGTAGCACTGGCCGGCCAGCCATTGCACCGGCCCGGCCAGCGCCATCTCGCCCGCCGCGGCGTGCAGCACGGTTCCCGCCGCCACATGCAGGCGCAAGGCCTGGCCGGCCGCTAATGGCATCACGGTGGGGGTGTCGTTGAGATCGCTTGGCATGGCAGGACTCCGGTAGCAGGCACAGGACTCCAGCCTATCGACCGGCTGCGGCGCGCGGCAGGCACACGGCCGCACCGCCGCGACCAGAACAGCAACGAGGATTCTCCGCCTGTTACGATACAGAGCCCCCGCCTCTGTATCTGTACCGATGCGGTCTGCCGCGCCACGATGCCGCCATGGATACCACCACCCCGCTCTATCGCCAGCTTGCCGGCCATTACCGCCGTGCCATCGACGCCGGCACGCTCGCCGCCGGCGACCGCATGCCATCGGTGCGCGCGCTGATGGCACTGCACGGCGTAAGCCTGTCGACGGCGCTGCAGGCCTGCCGGCAACTGGAAAGCGACGGCCTGCTCGAAGCGCGGCCGCGTTCGGGCTACTTCGTTGCCGCGCCGCGGCGCGCACCGCTTGCAGCGCTGTCGGAGCCCACCGCCGCGCTGCCTGATCCGGCCCAGTACGTCGGCATCCACCAGCGCATTTCCGGGCTGCTCGCGCGCAGCCAGCACGAGCAGGTCCACACCAACCTGGGCGGCGCCTATTGCGCGCCATCGCTCTATCCCACCGAGGCCCTGCGCGGCGCCGCGGCACGCGCGCTGCGCCGGCATCCGCAGCTGTTCGGCGAGGGCGTCGAGCCCGATGGCTACCAGCCGCTGCGTGCCGCAATCGCCCGGCAGGCGCTGCGCAACCGCGTGCAGCTGGCGCCGGAAGAGATCGTCATCACCAACGGCTGCACCGAGGCGCTGAACCTGGCGCTGCGCGCGGTGGCCGGCCCGGGCGATGTGATCGCGGTGGAGTCTCCCACCTACTACGGCCTGCTGCAGATCCTGGAAAGCCTGGGCATGCGCGCGCTGGAGATCCCGTGCAGCCCGCAGACCGGCATCTCGCTCGAGGCGCTGGAACTGGCCGCGCAGCACTACGACAACATCCGCGCGGTGGCGGTGGTGCCGAACCTGCAGAACCCGCTCGGCTGCATCATGCCCGACGCGCACAAGGCGCGGCTGGTGCAATGGTGCGAGGCACGCGGCATCGCGCTGATCGAGGACGACTGCTTCTCGGCCACCGCCGACAGCGATGCGCCGCCGGCCGCGGCCAAGGCCTGGGATGGCAGCGGCAACGTGATCCACTGCGCCTCGCTGCACAAGGTGCTGGCACCCGGCATGCGGCTGGGCTGGATCGCGGCGGGCAAATGGCAGGCGCGCGTCGAGATGCTCAAGTTCGGCCTGTCGCGGCCCAACGAGATGCTGTCGCAGATGGCCGCAGCCGAGTTCCTGGCATCGGGTGCGCATGACCGCCACCTGCGCCGGCTGCGCACCCGGCTGCGCGCGCAGCGCGAGTGGTTCACGCAGGCCATCGCCGCCGGTTTTCCCGCCGGCACGCGGCTGGGCGCGCCGCGCGGCGGCATGCACCTGTGGGTGGAACTGCCCGCGCAGGTCTCGTCCGAGGCGGTGTTCGATCAGGCGCTGCAGGCCGGCATCCGCGTGATGCCGGGCGTGATGTTCTCCAACGCCGGGCGCTTCGACCACTGCCTGCGCATCAACTGCGGCAACCCGCGCTCCGCGCAGATCGAGCATGCGCTCGGCACGCTCGCCGCGATCGTGCAGCGGCTGGCGGGCTAGCCGCCGCGATGGCCAGCGCCAGCCCCGGCGCGATGTGCAACAGCCCTCCCTTTTTGCCGGCGCCTCGCCTATCCTAGTGCGCTGGTTGTGCAGGCGGCTGCCCGGCGGGTCCCCGGGGGCTTGGATCAATCACGGGCGCCATGCACCACGAAAACAAGAATAAGGAGAATGGCCTTGAGCAGTGCATCCGCGGCACCGTCCGTCGGCAAGGGTACCGGCGACCCTGCCGGCAACAACCACGACGACTACCAAACCCTGTTCCAGCTGGCGCCGGTTTCGCTATGGCTGGAAGACTTCAGCGCCGTGCGCGAGTATTTCGTGCAGCTGCGCCAGCAAGGCATCACCGATTTGCGCGCCTATCTGCGCGCCGACCCGCAGCAGGTGGCACAGTGTTCCGCGCTCATCCGCGTGATGGCGGTGAACCGGCGCACGCTGGAACTGTTCCGCGCCGCCGACCTCGACGACCTGGTGGCCAACCTCGACACCGTCTTTCGCGACGACATGTTCGAGCAGCATGTCGAAGAACTCGGCCAGTTGTGGGATGGCGCCAACGGCTTCTCCAGCCAGACCGTCAACTACGCGCTCGACGGCGCGCGGCTCGACATCCAGCTCGAGGCCACGGTGATGCCAGGCCACGAACAGACCTGGGAGCGCGTGCTGCTGTCGATCAAGGACATCACCCCGCGCCTGCGCACCGAACGCGAGCTGCGTCGCAGCGAGCAGTATGCGCTGGGCCTGTTCGAGCATTCGCCGGTGTCGCTGTGGGTCGAGGACTTCAGCGCGGTCAAGGTGCTGATCGATGAGGTCCGCGCCGCCGGCATCACCGACTTCCGCACTTTCCTCAACGTCCATCCTGACTTTGTCTCGCGCTGCATGCAGGAGATCCGCGTGCTCGACGTCAACCAGCAGACCCTGCTGCTGTTCGGCGCGGACAGCAAGGCCGCGTTGCTGTCGCGGCTGGGCGACGTGTTCCGCGACGACATGCGCATCCACTTTGCCGAGCAGCTGATCGACCTGTGGCATGGCAGGCTGTGGCAGCAGCGCGAGGTCATCAACTACGCGCTCGATGGCCGCGCCGTCGACGTGTTCATGCAGTGGTCCGTGTTCCCTGGGCGGGAAGCGGACTGGGACCAGGTGCTGGTGTCGCTGACCGATATCACGGCGCGCAAGAAGGCCGAGGCCTATGTCGAGTTCCTCGGCAAGCACGACGTGCTGACCAAGCTCTACAACCGCGCCTACTATGAGGACGAACTGGCGCGGCTGGGCCGCAAGGGCCCGTGGCCGGTCAGCGTGGTGGCGGTCGACCTGAACGGGCTCAAGGTCGTCAACGACCAGTTCGGCCATGCCGACGGCGACGGCCTGCTGCGCCGCACCGGCGAGGTGCTGAAGAAAGCCGTGGGCGAGCAGGCCTGCGTGGCGCGCACCGGTGGCGATGAGTTCATGGTGCTGCTGCCGGGGCGCGACGAGCGCGGCGCCGCCACCGTGGTCGAGCAGATCGGCAAGGTGGTCGAACTGAACAACCAGTTCTACCCCGGCACGGCGCTAAGCTTCTCCATCGGCCACGCCACCTGCCAGCAGGGCGAGCGCCTGGGCGACATCGTCAAGCTGGCCGACAGCCGCATGTACCAGGCCAAGCGCGACCACTACGCCGCGCTCGCCAACGAACGCCGGCGCGACTGAGGCGGGCGCTTCAGGGCTTCAGCCTGGCGCGCACTCGCCGCGCATCAGCGCCCATTCTTCGCACTGCTTGCCCGACGGGAAGGTGCAGATGCCGGTCTGGCCCGCCGGCGTCGACACGATCTGCAGCTTGCCGCCGCGCTGGGCGCAGTTGACCGAGGCGGGATTGGCCATGCCGATCGCGGCGCCCGAGCCTGCGGGACGGTCGGCAGGCGTGGTGGTGCAGGCGGCAGCGGCAAGGCTGCAGGCCAGCCCCAGTGCGATGGTACGAAAGCGCATCGGCATCTCCGGCAGGACGCAGGTCCGTAAAACAACGGAGCCGGCTGGCGCCGGCTCTGTTGCTGCTTAAAGATAGACGATCAATCCCACGCCCAGCACGATCAGGCCGAACTTCGCCACGTAATAGAGCTGGCGGTTCCAGGCCTTGAAACGGCGGCGATACTGCCCGCCCAGCCAGACAAAGCGGAACAGGCGGTTGATCATGCCGGTCTGGTCATGCTCGTCGTTGGGCGAGCTGGCCGCGGTCATGACCTTGCGGCCCATCCAGTGGTTGAATTTCGCGGCCCAGCCATAGCGCATCGGACGCTCGATATCGCAGAACAGGATCAGCCGGTTGGCGTCGCTGCGGTTCTCGGCCCAGTGCAGGTAGGTTTCATCGAACACCACGCCCTCGCCGTCGCGCCAGCTGTGGCGCTCGCCGTCGACTTCGATAAAGCAGCGGTCGTCGTTGGGCGTGGCCAGGCCCAGGTGATAGCGCAGCGAGCCGGCAAACGGGTCGCGGTGCGGATTGAGCTTGCCGCCCGGCGGCAGCTCGGCGAACATCGCCGCCTTGACCGTGGGCAGCTCGCGCAACAGCGCGACGGTCTTGGGGCACAGCTGTTCGGCCGACGGGTGTTGGGCCTCGTACCACTTCAGGTAGAAGCGCTTCCAGCCGTACTTGAAAAAGGAATTGAAGCCCGCGTCGTCGTTCTTGTCGGCGGCCTTGATCTTGCGCATCGCCGCCAGTGCCAGCCCTTCATCGCGGATCTCCGGCCACGCGGCGCGCAGCTTTTCCAGGTCAGGGAAACTGTCGACCGGGATGTACGGGGTGCGCGGCACGCCCGAGAACGCGTACATGAAGCAATTGATCGGGGCCACCAGGGCTGAATGGTCCAGCAGCTGGCGCCACAGGCGCAGGCGCACCTTGCCGCGGAAGTGCACATACAGGATGGCACCGAGGTAGCCCGCGACGATTATCCACTTGATCACCGAAATCCTCCTGGTCAGCCGCCTCGGCAGCATGGCGCACCGCGGCCCGGCTGGGCGAAAACCGGTATTTTAGCGAAACGGCGGGGGCACCGCAGCTTGTGCCAGATAGGGCACATAACGGCTCTGCCTGTACCGGGACAAACGCCTCAGGCGCCGCCGCGCGACTGGCGGGCGATGCGCTCGATCAGCGCGCGGGCATCGTCGGGCTGGCCCTGCAGCGTCAGCAGGCGCGCGTTGAGAACCAGGTTTTCCAGCACCAGCTTGGCGGTCGAGGCCCACATCGTGGCCAGCAATGCCTCAACCGGCAGGCCGGACGCTTCCAGCTCGCTGGAGCGCTCGGCGATCAGGCGGCAGGCCAGCCGGCGCAGCGCGGCGTCGTCGAACGGCAGGTCGGCGTAGTCGATCGGATCTTCCTTCTCGACTTCGGTCATCAGTTGCAGCAGGGTGTCTTCGGTCATGGGCAGACTCCTGGCGAGCCAAGTCAACTACACGCGGAAATCCGCGGCCATGTCGGCATCGGTGCGCGCGTCCACCCGCCCCGCGCGGCAGGCCGCGACAAACTGGTCGTAGTCGCGTTCCACCTGGTCGGCATAGCCGTTGGCATAGCCTACCATCACCTCGGCCATGCGGTCGCTGCGGCCCAGGTACCCGCTGACTTCGGCGGCCAGGCCGCTGGCCTTGGCGTGGGCCCGTGCCAGGACCCAGCCGCACAGCGCGGCGTAGCGGCCGAGCAGGTCGGCATCCATCAGTTCGATCTGTGCCGACAGCTTCATGTCGCGCAGCTGCCGCAGATAAAAGTGCCGCCCGTGCGGTCCCTGGGTCCAGCCCAGGAACAGGTCGCTCGCCGCCTGCATCAGGCGCTGGCCCTCGACCACGCGGCGGCCCTCATGCGCGCTCGGCGCGCTCTTCCAGTAGCGTGCCACCACCGAGCGGGTCGCCTCTTTCACCTGCAGGAACAGCGGCTTGTCGTGCTGGTCCACCAGCAGCTGGATCAGGCAGCGGGTGCCGACGCTACCCACCCCAACCACCTTGAAGGCCTGGTCATGGCGGGTGAAGTGCTCCAGCAGCTGGCGCCGGTCCGGGGCCAGCGTCGACAGGTAAGCCTTGAAGGCCTGCGCCATCACCTGTTCCGGATCGGCGAGGGTCATCCAGTCATCCCCCGGCTCGAACAGGGTCTGCTTGCCATGCACGTGGAACACCGCAGGCGGCGCATCCAGGATCCTCCAGCGCCCGTCGACGCGCTCGGCAAGCTTGGGCAGCAGCGACTCATGGGTGCGGTCGGCAGCGCGCTCCATGCCGCGCCGGATGCGTTTCCGGACCTCGGGCAAGGTTTCTTCCTCGACCAGCCGTTCGAACGTGATGCGGTCATACCAGGTGTCGAGCATGCCCATCCCGGCGTAGTCGGCCATGCGTCGCTGATAGCTGCCGACGGCAGCGTGCACCACGCCTTCCGCCACGCCGGCGCCATGTCGCAGATGGCGCACCGCCACCACGAAGCTGGCGCACAGGCGCTTGAGATCCCATTCCCAGGGGCCGGGGCTGGTTTCGTCGAAATCGTTGAGATCGAACAGCAGCGCGCGCTCCGGCGTGGCGAAGCCGCCGAAGTTGGCCAGGTGGCAGTCGCCGCAGATCTGCATGGTCAGCCCGGAATCCGGCGTGCCGGCCAGGTCGTGCGCCTGCAGGATGGCGCTGCCGCGGAAGAAGGCAAAGGGGGACTGGATCATCCTGCCGTAGCGCAGCGGTACCAGCCGCGGCACCCGGCCCTCGCTGCTGGCCTGCAGCAGCGCGACCGGATCGCGGTCGACCTTGCCGATGGCCTCGTGCGAGCCGCGCGGCACCTGCTGGCGCCGCACCTTGCCACGCTCGCGCCGGGCCTCGACCGGCATGGCATCGGCCATCACGGCCGCTGCCGAGGGACTTTCCTGACGTATCGCCACAACGCCTCCCATGCCGGCGCCGCCGGCCGTTGCCCGATGTGCTGTCGCTGCAACAGAAGCTAATGCAGCGCGCGGCGGCTTGTCAATCGACAAGCCGCCGCGCGGCAGGCTGGCGGGTGCGGGACCTTAAAGCGCCGGGGGCTGGCGGCGGAAGCCGACCCCAAAGCGGTTCCACGCGTTGATGGCCGAGATCAGCAGCGTCAGGTCAACCATTTCCTTTTCCGAGAACTGCTCGCGCAGGGCCTGGTAGTCCGCGTCCGGTGCCTGGCTTTGCGGCAGCAGCGTCAGCGCCTCGGTCCACGCCAGCGCGGCGCGCTCGCGCGGGGTGAACCAGCTCACTTCGCGCCACGCCGGCAGCAGGTTCAGCCGGCGCTCGCTCTCGCCATGCTTGCGCGCGTCCGTCACGTGCATGTCCAGGCAAAAGGCACAGCCGTTGAGCTGCGAGGCGCGGATCTTGACCAGTTCCTTCAGCGTGGTCTCCAGCGAGCAGCGCGCCAGGTAGATCTCCACGCCGACCAGCGCCTTGTAAGCGTCAGGGGCTACGTCTTGCCAGTTCATCCGTTCTTCCATGATCGATCTCCGTAGACAGGTTGGGTTCAGGTTGGATTCAGCGGGCGCCGGTGCGGGCCCGACGAATGAAAGATAGACGTCCGGATTGGTCCCGTACACTGCCAATTTCCGGCAAAATCAGTAGACCAATCGCAATCGACGCCACCCGCCATGGAACTGCACCTGGCCCTGGACCACGCCGGCGACCTGACCGCGCAGATCGTCCACCACATCCGCGACGCCATCCAGGGCGGCCGGCTCGAGGCCGGCGCGCGCATGCCGCCGTCGCGCCTGCTCGGCACGCAACTGGGCGTGGCGCGCAAGACCGTGACCACGGCCTACGAGCGGCTGGTCGCGGAAGGCTGGCTGCACGCGCGCGTCGGCGACGGCACCTATGTCGCGCCAGGACTGGCGCGGCCGGCGGTGCGCATCGCGGCGGCGCCGGTGCTGCCACCGGGGGTGCAGCGCTGGCTGGCCGTGCCGACACCGTTCCTGGGCGCGCCGGGCGGCGCACGCTATGCCTTCCAGCCCGGCCAGGCCGATACCGCCCGCTTTCCGCATGAAGCCTGGTCGCGCTGCGTGCGCGCGGCGCTCGCGGCCGAGCGCGTGCGCGCACCTGGCCCGGCCGATCCGGCCGGCGAGATGCCGCTGCGCCAGGCGATTGCCCGCCATATCGCCTTTACCCGCGGCGTGCAGAGCGCGCCGACCGACATCCTCGTCACCAGCGGCGCGCAGCAGGGCATCGACCTGCTGGCGCGACTGCTGCTCGGGCCGGGCGCCGTGGTGGCAATGGAAGATCCCGGCTATCCGATGGCGCGCGCCTTGTTCCAGGGAATTGGTGCCCGGGTGGTCCCGGTGCCCGTCGATGACGAAGGACTGGTGGTGGCGGCGCTGCCCACCGACGCCACGCTGGTTTATGTCACGCCCTCGCATCAGTCGCCGCTGGGCGTGCCGATGAGCCTAGCGCGGCGCCAGGCCTTGCTCGACTGGGCCGCGCGCCGTCATGCGGTGATCCTGGAAGACGATTACGACAGCGAGTTCCGCTACGGCGGCCAGGCACTGGATGCGCTGCAGACGCTGGACCGGCACGGCCGGGTGGTCTACCTGGGGACGTTCTCGAAAACGCTGGCAGCCAACCTGCGCGGCGGCTATGTGGTGGTGCCGCCGTGGCTGATGCCGGCGGCGCGCAAGGTCAAGCACCTGATGGACTGGTACACGCCGACGCTGCTGCAGCAGGCGCTGGCGCGCTTCCTGTCCGAGGGCCACCTGCTGCGCCACATCCGGCGCTCGCATGCGCGCCATGCCCAGCGCCGCGCGCGCTTGCTGGCGCGGTTGCAGGGCGACCTATCGCCGTGGCTGGAACCGTTGCCGGCAATGGCGGGCTTCCACCTGGCAGCGCGGTTGCGCATGCCGGTGGCCACCGAGGCGCTGGTCTCCATGGCGCGGCTGGCGGACCTGGATCTGGCCACCCTTGACCCTTGCTACGCCACGCCGCCGCAGACGTGCGCGGGCCTGCTGCTCGGCTTCGGCGCCATCGACCTGCTTGACATCGATCCGGCCCTCGACCGGCTGGCAATGGTACTCTCAGCGTTGGCCCCCGAGCCGGCGCGCGTCGCATGACGCCGCCGCCACACCGGCGGGCCTGCACGTCTCAGGGTACATACCGAATGCCCGGGAGCGATCGTGCAGTCATACTTGCGTCCGAAAATTCCCGTTGAACAAAGCGGACGGAAGCCAGTCTCATTGGCACTTCCACACACCAGAGTCGCGTTCATGACCAAGCGTTTGTTGTCCGCCATGCGTCAGTACGCATGGTTTGCAGGGGTGAAGCACCATGTCGTGCAGGGCGTCGAAGCCCTGGCGGAGCTGCTCAAGTCCCCTTCCGCCGCGGCGCGCGCCGTCGCGGCCATCGTTGCCGAAACCGAGCAAGGCGTGCAGGTCTGGGTCTCGTACTTCGGCAAGCCGCTGGATCCGCACACCAACTATGTGCTGTGGCCGAACCGGGCACTGCGCCCGGCGCGGCGGCGCATCCAGCCGTCTCCCATCGAGATGCTGCAAAGCCAGCGGCGACGCAACGAATAGTCGCGCCTGCATCGTGGCTGACGCAATGCCGCGCGCCCCCCGTGGATGCCGGCAGCGCTCAGGCGTCGGCCCAGCGCCGCAGCAGGTTGTGATAGATGCCGGTCAGGCCGATCACCGATTCGTGCGCCTGGCCGAGTGCCTGCCCCACCTGGCGGATGCGGCCATCCAGCTCGAACAGCATGGCGCGCTGGCCGTCGTCACGGACCATGCTCTGGATCCAGAAGAACGACGACACCCGCGCCCCGCGCGTGACCGGTGTCACGTGGTGGATGCTGGTGGCCGGGTACAGCACCATGTGTCCGGCCGGCAGTTTCACGCGCTGCTGCCCATAGGTGTCCTCGACCACCAGTTCGCCGCCGTCGTAGTCCTCCGGTTCGGTCAGGAACAGCGTTGCCGACAGGTCGCTGCGGATGCGGAAGCTGGTGCCGCGCAGATAGCGGATCGCGTTGTCGACATGGTCGGCAAAGGTATGCCCGCCCTCGTAGCGATTGAACAGCGGCGGATAGACCTTCAGCGGCAGCGCCGCCGAAAAGAACAGGGCATGGTTGCCCAATGCGTCCTGGATCAGGTCGCCCACCTGCCGTGCCGCGGGCGAGCCCTCGGGCAGTTGCAGGTTGCGCTTGGCCAGCGCCGACTGGTAGCCCGAGGTTTCGTTGCCGTCGGCCCAAGACGCCGCGTCGATGAGTTCGCGCGCTTGCGCGACCTGGGCCTTGGTCAGTACGTCGGGTATCTGCAGCATCATGATGGCAACTAGCTCGGGATAAATTGGCAGGCGCCCCATTGTATGAAAAGCCGGCGCAGGTCATGAACAAGAATCATTATTGTTTGATCCCGTGCAGGCGGCGGCTTCACTACAATGGTTGAGTATCCCGCCATCGACAAGGAGAAGACATGTCCGAACCGCTACACGACGAAGCGCTGGTCAATCTCTACCTGGAACGCGTCTCCGCCCTCTCGGTCAGCGCCTTCGATGGCGCCGACGTCAGCGGCGAACTCGATGCGGTGATGCGCGAAGCCGTGACCAAGTGCCAGGCCGCCGGCGGGCCGCAGGCACAGGGAACGCTGACGGTGCTGGCCGCGCGGTTGCGCGATCGCGCCGAGGCGGCCGAACGCGAAGACCAGCCGCTGGTGCGCGATACCTTCAGGCTTGCGGCGCAACGCTTGCCGGCCTGACGTTCAGCGCCGCGGGCCCAGGCGCAAACCGGCCGCATTGGCAGCGAAGCACTGAAGTCGAAATACTGAGGGGACTTGGCCGGTTGGCCTTGAGAACAACGCCCTGAAGGATTGCGTCGATGCCGAAGGGCTGGCGCGAGGCGTTGGTTGCGGGGGCAGGACTTGAACCTGCGACCTTCGGGTTATGAGCCCGACGAGCTGCCAACTGCTCCACCCCGCGTCTGAAGGAGATGGATTATGGGCTATTCAATGGCCCATGGCAAGCACTATTTAGGCCGTTGCGTGAAATCGTTCAGTGCCGGCCGCAAACCAATACATCATGACGTGATATAAACCGCCGGGCGCGTCGGGCTGGATTGGCGCGATGAACTGGCGCACTTACTCGGCAGGCCCCAGCAGGCGATCGACCAGCGCATAACCGGCACCGAAGGCAGCCACTTCGGCGGCGTGGCGCGTGGCAAACTGCTGCGGACCGCTGGCGAGCAGCTCGGTGTCGCCCGCATCCGCGGGATCCGCACCTTCCTGCGACACGCGGACCTCATAGCCCCAGCGGCCAATGCTACCCTGTCCCTGCGGCGACACCAGGACGTAGACGTCCATGCCGCGATATGCCTCGACGCGCCAGTCTGCGTTGTCCATGCGCCCGACTCCCGGATCCGTGTTATCTCTTCGAGACTAGGAGGCGCCACGCGCGACCGCAAGGTGCAACACGGCGAGGCGAATGCGAACTGAAAACAGAAATGAAAAAGGGCTTCCGTTTCCGGAAGCCCTTTCTTACTGCATAGGTGGCGCGGCTGGCAGGATTCGAACCCACGACCCCTTGGTTCGTAGCCAAGTACTCTATCCAACTGAGCTACAGCCGCACGCGAGAAAAAGATTATAACCCAGTTTTTGTTTTTGTGAAGCCCCTTGCCAACTTTTTTGCCATCTTTATTGGGACGGGTCTTGCGCGGCCGTGCCGCAGGGCAGCCTGGCAGTGAGCTTTTCCTATAATGGCAGACTGAAGAAGTGATCCCGACATGAACAAGGCATTTGTGAAAGAGTCCTCGACCGACGAGGACGACGACCTTCCCGAAGGCGCAGCCCCGCTGCCTCCCGGCACCAAGAACTACATCACCGCTGAAGGCTATGCGCGCTTGCGCGATGAGCTGATGCACCTGATCGATGTGGAGCGGCCCGACGTGGTGCAAATCGTCTCATGGGCGGCGTCCAATGGCGACCGCTCCGAGAACGGCGACTATCTGTATGGCAAGAAGCGGCTGCGCGAGATCGACCGCCGCATCCGCTTCCTGACGCGACGCCTGGACAAGGCCGAAGTGGTCGACCCGTCCCTGCAGGGCGACAACGACCAGATCTTCTTTGGCGCCACCGTCACCTACGCCCATGCCTCGGGCGAAGAGACCACCATCACTATCGTCGGCATGGATGAGGTCGACCTCGACCACAACCACGTCAGCTGGATCTCGCCGATCGCCAAGGCGCTGCTCAAGGCGCGCGAAGGCGATACCGTGGCGTTGCGCACGCCGGCCGGTGTCGAGCAGATCGATATCCTGGAAGTCCGCTACCCGCCTAGAAAATAGCGATGGGCCGGGCGAGGCCTAGGTGTCGTTGCGGTCGCGGAAGATCCGGATGACGTCGGGGTTGCGGCGCAGCCCGCGCATCACGTTGGCCAGGTGCAGGCGGTTCTGCACCTGGATGATGAACTGCATGTAGGTGGCTTCCTGGTGGCCGGCGTCCTGCTGCTCCATGGCCACGTGGGCGACATTGGCATCGGCCGCGGTCAGGTCCGCCGCCACGCGCGCGACGATGCCCTTGACGTTGCGCACCATGACCTTGATCGACACATCGAAGGCGCGCGTGGTCTTCTTGGCCCACATCACGTCGATCCAGTGCTCCGGATCCTTGCTGTGCAGGCGCTTGGCGATCTTGCAGTCCTGCACGTGGATCTGCAGCCCCTCGCCCTTGCCGAGGTAGCCGACGATGGAATCGCCGGGAATCGGGCGGCAGCACGCCGAGAAAATCATCGACATGCCCTCGTCGCCGGTGATCGGCACCGCGGGCGCTTCCTCGCCGGCAAAGGTCTGCACCGCCGCCAGCAGCGCGCTGTCGACATCGCCGGACAGCTCCTGCAGCAGGATCTCCATGCGCTTGGCCACCACCGCGGGCACGCGCCGGCCCAGCGCCAGGTCGGCGAAGATGTCTTCGCGCTGCTTGTTGCCGGTCCACTGGATCATGCGGTCCCACACCGACTGCGGTACCGCTTTCAGTTCGATGCCAAGCTGGCGCGCCGATTGTTCCAGCAGGCGCTCGCCGAGCTGGATGGCTTCGTCGAGCTTGGTGGTCTTCAGGTAGTGGCGGATCGCCGCGCGCGCCTTGCCGGTGCGAACGAACGACAGCCAGGCCGGGTTCGGCTTGGAATAAGGGGCCGTCACCACCTCGACGATATCGCCGCTCTTGAGCTCGGTGCGCAGCGGCAGCATCTCGTTGTTGATCTTGACCGCGACGCACTGGTTGCCCAGGTCGCTGTGCACCGCGTAGGCAAAGTCCAGCGCGGTGGCGCCGCGGGGCAGCGCGCGGATATGGCCCTTGGGCGTGAACACATAGACCGCGTCCGGGAACAGGTCGATCTTGACGTGCTCGAGGAATTCCTGCGAATCGCCGGTCTGGCTCTGGATATCGAGCAGCGACTGCAGCCACTGGTGCGCCTGCTGCTGGATATCGTTGGCGTGGTCGGCCTGGTGCTTGTACATCCAGTGCGCGGCCACACCGGCCTCGGCGATCTGGTGCATGTCGCGCGTGCGGATCTGGAATTCGACCGGCGTGCCGAACGGCCCGACCAGCGTGGTGTGCAGCGACTGGTAGCCGTTGATCTTGGGGATCGCGATGTAGTCCTTGAACTTGCCGGGCATCGGCTTGTACAGGCCGTGCAGCGCGCCCATCGCCATATAGCAGTGCATCTGCGTTTCCACCACCACGCGGAAACCGTACACGTCCAGCACCTGCGAGAACGACAGCTGCTTGTCGTGCATCTTGCGGTAGATGCTGTACAGGGTCTTCTCGCGGCCGGAAAGCTCAGCCACGATGCCAGCATCGGCCAGCCCCTTCTGCGCGGCTTCCAGGATGCGCTTGACCACCTCGCGCCGGTTGCCGCGCGCGGCCTTGACGGCTTTTTCCAGCGTGGCGTAGCGGAACGGCGAGCCCACCTTGAACGACAGTTCCTGCAGCTCGCGGTAGATCGTGTTGAGACCGAGACGGTGCGCGATCGGCGCGTAGATCTCCATGGTCTCCAGCGCGATGCGGCGGCGCTTCTCCGGCGGCACGAAGTCGAGCGTGCGCATGTTGTGCGTACGGTCGGCCAGCTTCACCAGGATCACGCGCACGTCGCGCGCCATCGCCAGCAGCATCTTGCGGAAGCTTTCCGCCTGCGCCTGCTCGCGGCTCTGGAATTCGAGCTTGTCCAGCTTGGTCAGGCCATCGACCAGTTCGGCGACCTTGGGGCCGAATTTCTCGGCCAGCTCGCTCTTGGTGATGCCCTTGTCTTCCATCACGTCGTGCAGCAGCGCGGCCATGATGGACTGCACGTCCAGCTTCCAGTCAGCGCACAGCTCGGCCACCGCCACCGGATGGGTGATGTAGGGCTCGCCGCTCTGGCGGTACTGGCCCAGGTGAGCCTCGTCGGAAAACTGGAAGGCCTCGCGTACGCGCGCCAGGTCGGGCGCCTTCAGGTACGCGAGCTTCTCCATCAGCCGGGTAATGGAGATGACCTGCTGGCGCGGCGGCACCGCCGGCTGCGAGGTCGGGCCGAAGAAGTGCCGGTATGACTGCGCCAGCACAGCATCGATAAACAGGCTGTCGGCTGCCGGCGGCGCCACTTGCTGCACCGCCGTCAGTTCATCGTGCAAAGCTGCGCCGCGGACTTTCCCCGGCGCCAGCGCCGGCGCGACCGCGCGCTCGCCGACGACATCGTCGCCGAGCGGATCGGGAAGATTGGGAGCGCCGGTGCGCGCGTTCACGGAAGACTGGCCCGGAATGGTGCGCTTACGCGCCGCGGGCGGGGCCGCATCGCCAGGCGCCGGCACGACGGCAGTCGGCGACGGCTGGGACGGAGGCTTGGAGGGCGAGTGCGGCGATGGCATGGCGGCGGCCCGAGAAATCCGGCTGGAGAGCCTGGAACAGTGCTGGCACGATACAAGGATGAGCCATGGGCCGCCTGGTCAATCAGGTCGGGACCTTTTTCAGCATCTCGATGCCGACCTGGCCCGACGCGATCTCGCGCAGTGCGACCACGGTCGGCTTGTCCTTCGCTTCGACCTTGGGCGTGTGGCCCTGCACCAGCTGGCGCGCACGGTACGTGGCCGCCAGCGCGAGCTCGAAACGATTCGGAATGTGTTTCAGACAATCTTCGACGGTAATACGCGCCATATCAAATCCACCTTGGGACAAAACCTTACGTTGGGTTGCCATTTTACAGCACGCGGCGGGAAACGCCGGCGGCGCCCCGCGCGAGTGCCATCGGCAGGCATCGTTTCAGTGGATGCCGAGCTCGATAAACAGCTCCGCATGCCGCGCCTTTTGCGAAGAAAAGCGCAGGCGCGTGGCGCTGATGACGTTGCGCAGCTGCTCCAGCGCATCGTCGAACACCTCGTTGATGATCACGTAATCCGACTCCGAGGCGTGGGCCATCTCGCTGCCCGCGGCCAGCAGCCGGCGCACGATCACGTTGGGCTCGTCCTGGCCGCGTTTTTTCAGGCGCTCTTCCAGCGCGGTCAGCGACGGCGGCAGGATGAAGATCTCCACCGCATTGGAAAAGCGCTGGTGCACCTGCTGCGCGCCTTGCCAGTCGATCTCCAGCAGCACGTCGTTGCCCTGCGCCATCTGCTGCTCGATCCACACGCGCGAGGTCGCGTAGTAGTTGCCGTGCACCTCGGCCCACTCCAGGAAGTCGCCGCGGTCGCGCGCGGCGCGGAAGCCGTCGACGGTGACGAAGTGATACTCGCGGCCGTCCTCCTCGCCCGGACGCGGCGCGCGCGTGGTATGCGAGATCGACAGGCGGATCGCCGGGTCCTGCGCCAGCAGCGCGTTGACCAGGGTCGACTTGCCGGCGCCCGAGGGCGCCACCACCATGAAGAGGTTGCCGGGATAGACGGTGTCGATGGCCGTGTGGGGGGCCGACGGAGAAGTTTGGCTCATGATGATTCAGTGACAGTCTTACTCTAGATTCTGGACCTGCTCGCGCATCTGCTCGATCAGCAGCTTGAGCTCCATCGAGGCATCGGCCAGTTCCTTGGCGGCGGCCTTGGAGCCCAGCGTGTTGGCCTCGCGGTTGAGCTCCTGCATCATGAAGTCCAGGCGCTTGCCGACCTGGCCGCCCTTCTTCAGGATATGGCGCGTTTCGTTCAGGTGCGCCTGCAGCCGCGACAATTCTTCGGCGATATCGATGCGGATGCCGTAGACCGTGGCTTCCTGGCGGATGCGCTCGGCGATCTCGTCGCGGCTCATCGACGGCATGCCGTTGGGCGCGGCCAGGTTGAAGGCTTCCTGCAGGCGCTCGGTCAGCTTTTCCTGGTGATGCGCGATCAGTTGTGGGATGGTCGGGGTCAGGCGCTCGACGATCGCCAGCATGGCGTCGATGCGCTCCACCAGCGTTGCCTTGAGCGCGTCGCCCTCGCGGCGGCGCGCTTCCAGCAGATGATCCAGCGCCTCGCGCGCGGCGCCGAGCACGGCCTCGCGCAGGGCCTCCTGCGACAGCTCCGGCTCGACCAGCACGCCGGGCCAGCGCAGGATCTCGCCCATGCGCAGGGTGCCAGCGCCGCTGAAGGTGGCGGCCACGGTGGTTTCGAGCGCGCGGATCTGCGCCAGCAGCCCGTCGTTCAGCGCCAGCGTGGCGCCGCCCGCATCGGTGCGCTGCAGGTTGATGCGGCATTCCAGCTTGCCACGCGACAGCTCGGCCATCAGCATCTCGCGCAGCGCCGGCTCGAACGCGCGGCACTCCTCCGGGGCCCGGAACAACAGGTCGAGGAAACGCGAATTGACAGTGCGGAATTCCACCGAAACGGACGCGGTGCGCCCGCTGGGCTCGCCCTGCGCGTTGGTCAATGGCGCCTGGCGCGTCGCCAGGCCATAGCCTGTCATGCTGTGGATCATTGGTTGTTCTCGTGATTGGCGCCGCGACACCCGCACGCGGGCAGCGGCCTGCCGGCGGACGCCCGCCTCGCCGCCGCGCGGCGGAGCCTTTGGGGGGGCGCCCTCAAAACGTTGAAAGGCGGGCAAAAACGCCCGTATTTGTGTTCTTTACAAGTGACCGATTAGCCCGGACAATCCGGAGGCAAATCCGCGGGGGCAACTCCGGTCCTATTCCCATGACAGAGCCAAAGGGCACGCCACAACCGAAGAGTGCACCGCTGCCCGTCGGCACGCTGCTGTCCAACTATCGTATTGTAAAGAAGTTGGCCAGCGGGGGGTTCAGTTTCGTCTACCTGGCCACCGACGAAACCGGTGCGCCGGTCGCCATCAAGGAGTACCTGCCGTCGTCGCTGGCGCGGCGCAACCCGGGCGAACTGATCCCCGTGGTGCCCGAGGAAAACGCCGCCGCGTTCCGGCTCGGCCTGAAGTACTTCTTCGAAGAAGGCCGCTCGCTGGCCCGTATTTCCCATCCCAGCGTGGTGCGCGTGGTGAACTTCTTCCGCGAGAACGCCACGGTCTACATGGTGATGAACTACGAGCTGGGCAAGACGCTGCAGGAGCACGTGCTGGCGGCCCGGCAGCAAGGCCGCGCCAAGGTGCTGCGCGAGCATTTCATCCGCAAGGTCTTCCACGACCTGATGAGCGGCCTGCGCGAAGTGCATATCCACAAGCTGCTGCACCTGGACATCAAGCCCGGCAACATCTACCTGCGCGAGGACGAATCGCCGATCCTGCTGGATTTCGGCGCCGCGCGGCAGACCCTGACCATGGAAGCGGCGCGCTTCCAGCCGATGTATACGCCCGGCTTTGCCGCGCCGGAACTGTACGGCAAGCATTCCGACCTGGGCCCGTGGACCGACATCTACAGCCTGGGTGCGACGCTTTACGCCTGCATGGCCGGGCTGCCGCCGCAAGAAGCCAACCAGCGCGAGAAGGACGACCGCATGGGCGAAGCGCTGATGCGGCTGCGCAGCAGCTATACCAACGGCCTGGTCGACCTGGTCGAGTGGTGCCTGCGGCTGGCGCCCTCCGGCCGCCCGCAGAGCGTATTCCGGCTGCAGAAGGAATTGCGCGAGCAGACCAACGCGCTGGGCGAACAGGCGCTGGCGCCGCCCACGCAGGCACCGGCTCCGGCGGCCGCCCCGCCCGAAAAAACGCCCGCGACATCGCGCTTCCGGACGCTGCTGCGCCGGCGTGACGAGCCGACACCCGGCGCGAGCGTCGACTGAATCACAAACCCGGCCTGACGCCCCTCCGTGTCCGCAGCCGGGCCATCGAACCACAAGATAGCCAACCAGCCAACATGCGATTCTCTGTCTACCAGGAAAGCAGGAAAGGCGGCCGCCGCATCAACCAGGACCGCATGGGCTATTGCTTCACGCGCGATGCGCTGCTGATGGTGCTGGCCGACGGCCTCGGCGGCCATGCCCACGGGGAAGTCGCCGCGCAGCAGGCGCTGCAGACGCTGGCGCGCCAGTTCCAGCTGCAGGCGCGGCCGGCGGTGCGCAACCCGGCCGAGTTCCTGCACGACACCATCATGCTGGCGCACCGCGAGATCCACCGCTATGCCGAAGCCAACCAGATGCCCGACGTGCCGCGCACCACGGTGGTCTGCTGCCTGGTACAGCACGGCCAGATCCACTGGGCCCATGCCGGCGATTCGCGCTATTACCTGCTGCGCAAGGGCCGGCTGCTGACGCGCACGCGCGACCACTCCAAGATCGAGAACCTGCTGCAGCAGGAGCGCGTGCTGCCGATGGACGTGGCCAACCACCCGGAGCGCAACAAGCTCTACAACTGCCTCGGCTCCCCCAACCTGCCGCTGATCGACCTGGGCGGGCCGGTGCGGCTGGAACCGGGCGACGTCGCCCTGCTCTGCTCCGATGGCCTGTGGGGCCCGCTGGAAGAGCCGATGCTGGTGGACAAGCTGTCGCGCCTGTCGGTGGTGCAGGCGGTGCCGGCGCTGATCGACCAGGCGCTGCAGCACGCCGGCGAAGGTGCCGACAACACCACCGGCATCGCCATGATGTGGGAGCTCGACAACAACACCGCCAGCCAGGACGCGGTAATGACCGACACCCTGCCGCTCAACGCCTTCACCACCTCGATCCTGGAGCGCAACGGCTCCGACAGCGACCTGCTGTCCGAGGAAGAGATCGAGCGCTCGATCGCCGAGATCCGCGCCGCCATCGACAAGACCAGCAACCTGATGCGGTGATGCGCGGCCCTCGCCGGGGCAGCCATGCAGCGCGCACGGGCTGGCGGCGGTAGAATCGCGGTCTCTCCCGTTTCTACCTATCCGGACCATCCATCCCATGCGACCCAGCGGCCGCGCAGCCGATGCGCTGCGTTCCATCAGCCTTACCCGCCACTACACCCGCCACGCCGAAGGCTCTGTCCTGTGCGCCTTTGGCGATACCAAGGTGCTCTGTACCGCCAGCGTGCTGGCGAAAGTCCCGCCGCACAAGAAAGGCAGCGGCGAAGGCTGGGTCACGGCCGAATACGGCATGCTGCCGCGCGCCACGCACACGCGTTCCGACCGCGAGGCCGCGCGCGGCAAGCAGACTGGCCGCACCCAGGAAATCCAGCGCCTGATCGGCCGCGCCATGCGCTCGGTGTTCGACCTCGCGGCGCTGGGCGAATACACGCTCCACCTCGACTGCGACGTGCTGCAGGCCGACGGCGGCACCCGCACCGCGGCCATCACCGGCGCCTTTGTCGCCGCGCATGATGCGGTCTCGACCATGCTGCGCGACGGCCTGATCGCCGCCAGCCCGATCCGCGACCACGTCGCCGCGGTCTCGGTCGGCATGGTCGAAGGCGTGCCGGTGCTCGACCTGGACTACGCCGAAGACAGCACCTGCGACACCGACATGAACGTGGTCATGACCGGCAGCGGCGGCTTTGTCGAAGTGCAGGGCACCGCCGAAGGCGTGCCTTTCAGCCGCGCCGACCTCGACGCCATGACGCGCCTGGCCGAAGCCGGCATTGCCCGGCTGGTGCGGCACCAGCGCGAAGCGCTGGGCCTGGCCTGAGCCGCGGAGCCCGCGATGCAACGCCTGGTCCTGGCTTCCAACAATCCCGGCAAGCTGCGCGAATTCGGCGCGCTGCTGGCCCCGCTCGGCTTTGACGTGGTGACCCAGGGCGAGCTCGGCATCCCCGAGGCCGACGAGCCCTTTGCCACCTTTGTCGAGAACGCGCTGGCCAAGGCGCGCCACGCCAGCCGGCTGGCCGGCCTGCCCGCGCTGGCCGACGACTCCGGCATCTGCGTGCAGGCGCTCGGCGGTGCACCCGGGGTCTATTCCGCGCGCTATGCGCAGATGGCGGGACAGGCCAAGTCGGATACCGCCAACAACGCCTACCTGGTCTCGCAACTGGCCGGCAAGCTCAACCGCCACGCGTACTACTACTGCGTGCTGGTGTTCGTGCGCCATGCCGAAGACCCGTGCCCGATCATCGCCGAAGGCGTGTGGCACGGCGAGGTCGTCGACGCGCCCCGCGGCGCGGGCGGCTTTGGCTACGATCCGCACTTCCTGCTGCCGGGGCTGGGCAAGACCGCCGCCGAGCTGTCGCCCGAAGAGAAGAACCGCGTCAGCCACCGCGCCCAGGCGCTGCGCGCACTGGCGGCCCGGCTGCAGGCCGAGGCCGCGGAGTCTGCCGTCCGATGATTCCGATCGTACCGGCCTCCGCGTCCGTACCCGTGGACAGCAAGCAGCTGTGGCTCAAGCCCGGGCAGATCAGCCTGCCCGGTTCGCCGCCGCTGTCGCTGTACGTGCATATCCCGTGGTGCGTGCGCAAGTGCCCCTATTGCGATTTCAACTCGCACGCGGCACCCGGCGCCGACAATCACGAGATTCCGGAAGAGATCTACCTGGACGCGCTGCGCGCGGACCTGGAGCAATCGCTGCCGCTGGTGTGGGGCCGACCCGTCCATACCGTCTTCATCGGCGGCGGCACGCCCAGCCTGCTGTCGGCGGCGGGCATGGACCGGCTGCTGTCCGATATCCGCGCGCTGCTGCCGCTGGACGCCGATGCCGAGATCACGATGGAGGCCAATCCCGGCACCTTTGAAGCCGACAAATTCGCGAGCTACCGCGCCAGCGGCATCAACCGGCTGTCGATCGGCATCCAGAGCTTCAATGACCGGCACCTGCAGGCGCTCGGGCGCATCCACGGCGGCACCGAAGCGCGCCGCGCCATCGACATCGCCCAGGCCAGCTTCGACAACATCAACCTGGACCTGATGTATGCGCTGCCCGGCCAGACGCTGCAGGAATGCCAGGCCGACGTGGAGGCCGCACTGGCCTACGGCACCACGCACCTGTCGCTGTACCACCTGACGCTGGAGCCGAACACGCTGTTCGCCAGGTTTCCGCCGGCGCTGCCGGATGACGACAGCGCCTACGAGATGCAGGACTGGATCGAAGCGCGCACGGCCGCGGCGGGCTATCGGCATTACGAAACATCGGCGTATGCGAAGCCGCATCGCGAGGCGCGCCACAACCTGAACTACTGGCGCTTCGGCGACTACCTCGGCATCGGTGCCGGCGCGCATGGCAAGCTGTCGTTCCCGCATCGGGTGCTGCGCCAGATGCGGTACAAGCATCCGGCCACGTATATGGAACAGGCGATGGCCGGCAACGCGGTGCAGGAAGCGCGCGATGTTGGCGCCGATGAACTGCCGTTCGAGTTCATGCTCAATGCGCTGCGCCTGACCGACGGCGTGCCGGCGTCGAGCTTTCATGACTACACCGGACTGCCGCTGCATACGATCAGCAAGCAACTGGCCGAGGCGGAAAAGAAGGGGCTGCTGGAAGCGGACCTGGCCACCATCCGCCCCACTGAACTGGGGCGGCGCTTCCTCAATGACCTGCAGGAGATGTTCCTGAAGGACTGAGCGCCGCGAGGCGGGCTACAAAAAAAGGCCACGCGACAGCGTGGCCTTTGATTTTCTGGCAAACGTCAGGCAGGTCAGTAAGGCGTCGCCATGTCGTTGGCCACGCGGGCGCGCATGCCCACCTGCAGGCTGCCCAGGTTCGACTGCGTGACCGTGGCCAGGCGGCCATCATCGAGGCGCACGTTGACGCGATAGACCGTCTGCGTGTTGCTGCCCGCGCGCTTCTCGATCTGGTTGCCGGCCACGGCGCCGACCACGGCACCGCCGATGGTCGCCGCGGTCTGGCCGCGCCCGCCGCCAACCTGGTGGCCCAGCAGGCCACCCGCGGCGCCGCCGATCACGGTGCCCAGCAGGCCCGAGCTGCCCTGCGTGGTGGTGACCGGTTCGATCGATTCGACGCGGCCGTAGTACACCGCACCGGCCGGGGCCTGCGAAGTGTTCGGGGTCTGGTATCCCGGATTAGGCGTCTGATACCCCGGAGGCGGCGCGTTGTAGCCGGTGTCATAGCCACTGTTGTACGGCGCTGCACAACCGGCCAGCGCAGCGGCCGCGGCCACCGGAACGATCAGCCAAGTCTTGCTAGGGATTCGCATTTTGAGTTCTCCTCTGTTGCCAGGCGAAAGCCGGGGATGCGGCACACACCGCAGTGCCCGGCACGACAATATGAGCGATGGCGCGATGTGAAGGTTCCGTCTTGTCAGACAGAGCCCGACAGCACGGCAACAGATGTGGCAGGAAATTTACGCCCGCGCCCATGCCGCTGCGCAAGTCCCCATCAGGACGCGCGGGCCTTGTATAATGCGCGGCCAGACCGTAGCGTCTGCACGCGGCAATGCGCCTGCCCTTTCGCGCTACAATGCCCGCACTTTCCGGAAGCGTGGCCGAGTGGTTTAAGGCAGCAGTCTTGAAAACTGCCGATGGGGTGACCCATCCGTGAGTTCGAATCTCACCGCTTCCGCCAGATAAAAAAAAACGGCCCGCACCAGCGACTGGTGCGGGCCGTTTTCATTCGGCATCGTCAGGCAAGCCCTGCCTCAGCAACCGGTAGGCCTCGCCCTCGGAAATCCCGAGCCGGTACTTGGTGGCCAGCACGCGCGCCAGGCCGCGGGCCGCGCCGGGCGGGCTGTGCCGCAGCTGCTCGCGGTAGGCCTCGACTTCATAGCGCAGGCGCCAGCGCCGGCTGGCCAGGTAGAGCACGCCCATCAGGCCCCAGCTGCGCCAGAACTGGCGCACGTGGACCTTCTCATGCTCGATCAGCGCCTGGCTGGCGCCGGGGCGCAGCAGGATCAGCGGACCGGGCGTGAAACCGTCAAACCCGCGCGGGATCAGCCAGCGGGTTTCGACGACCAGGCACAGGGGCGAGCGGCAATAGCGGAGCATGCCTCAAGCATAGCGCGCGGGCGCTTGCCCTGCCGTGGCCGGGACTGCCGTGTCAGGCGGCCGCGCGCATCGGCGCGGCGACAGCGGCCGCCGCCGGCGCGCCGGCCTGGCCGCGTGAGCGGCCGGAGCTGAGATAGCCGGCGATCGATTCCTGCGTGACCTCGCCGAGGTAGGCGCCGTCCGCCCCCATCACCGGCAGCCAGCTGGTGTTGTGCTGGTACATGCGCGACAGCACGATGCGCAGATGCTCGTCGAAGGCCGCGGTGACGGCGAACGGCCGCATCACGTCGCTGCACTGGCCCTGGCCGGAACGCGCATCGCGGCGCGTGACGTAGCCCAGCGCCACTTGCGCGTCGTCGACCACCGGCAGGTGGCGCACGTCGGCTTCGTCCATCACGGCCAGCGCCTCGGCCAGCGGCATGCCGGGGCGGCAGCTGGGCGGCATGGTGGCGGCATCGCCGGCGCGCACCAGCAGCAGCCGCTTGAGCGTGTTGTCGTGGCCGACGAAGGCCTGCACGAACTCGTCGGCCGGATGCGCCAGCAGCGCGTCGGGGTGGTCGAACTGCACCAGCTGGCCGCGACGGAACACCGCGACCTTGTCGGCCAGCTTGATCGCTTCGTCGATATCGTGCGAGACCATGATCACGGTCTTGCCGAGCTGGCGCTGCATCTGCAGGAATTCGTTCTGGATGCTCTCGCGGTTGATCGGGTCGACCGCGCCGAAGGGCTCGTCCATCAGCAGCAGCGGCGCGTCGGCCGCGAGCGCGCGGATCACGCCGATGCGCTGCTGCTGGCCGCCGGACAGCTCGCGCGGATAGCGCGACAGCAGCCGGTTGGGATCGAGCTGCACCATCGCCATCAGTTCGCGCGCGCGCTCGCGGCATTGCTTCCTGTCCCAGCCCAGCAGGCGCGGCACCACCATGATGTTCTCTTCGATGGTCATGTTGGGGAACAGTCCGATCTGCTGGATCACGTAGCCGATCTTGCGGCGCAGCGTCACGCCATCGAGGCCGCGGGTATCCTCGCCTTCGATGCGGACCGTGCCCGAGGTCGGCTCGATCAGCCGGTTGATCATCTTCAGCGTGGTGGTCTTGCCGCAGCCCGACGGGCCCAGGAAGACGCAGATCTCGCCGCGCGGCACCGTCAGCGAGACGGCGTCGACGGCGCGCGTTTCAGTGCCGTCTTTCTGCGGGAAGGACTTGGTGAGTTGGTCGAGTTCGATCATAGCCGGATTCCTTTCGGCGTCAGCGCCCGCTGCAGCCACTGCAGGAAGGCGTCCGCCACGATGGCGAGCAGGCTGACCAGGACCGCGCCCACGGCCAGCTTGCTCATGTTGCTCTGGCTGATCGCCTGCAGGATCAGCACCCCAAGGCCACCCGCGCCGATGATGGCGGCAATGGTGGCAACCCCGATATTCATCACCACGGCGGTGCGCACGCCGCCGAGGATCACCGGCACCGCCAGCGGCAGGTCGACCAGCCGCATCCGTTGCCAGGTGGTCATGCCGATGCCGCGACCCGCTTCCTGGATGCCGGGGTCGACATTGGCCAGCGCGGTGTAGGTGTTGCGCATGATCGGCAGCAGCGAGTACAGGAACACCGCCGTCACCGCCGGCACGTAGCCGAGGGCATGGCCGAAGCGCGCGAAGACCGGGATCATCAGCCCGAACAGCGCGATCGACGGCAGCGTCAGCACGATTGTCGCCAGCGCCAGCAGCGGCGTGGCGAGCGCACGGAAGCGCGTGATCACGATGCCCAGCGGCACCCCGATCAGGATCGCCAGCCCCACCGCTGAACCCACCAGCGCGAGGTGCTCGCCGGTCAGCTTGAGCAGTGTGGGCCAGCTGTGCTGCAGGTAAGAAAGCAAGTCCATGCGGCCCCTCCTCAGATCAGTCCGTGGCCGCGCAGGAAATCCTCCGCCACCTTGTCCACCGGCTGCTGGCCGATGTCCACCTTGTAGTTCATGTCGGTCATGCTCTGGTTGTCGAGCGTGGCCGCGAGCGCATTGAGCAGCCCCGCCAGTTCGGGGTGCTTGTCGAGCACGGGCTTGCGCACCACCGGCGCCGCGTTGTACGGCGGGAAGAAGTGCTGGTCATCCTCCAGCAGCACCAGGTCGAAGCCCTTGACGCGACCGTCGGTGGCGTACACCAGGCCCAGTTCCACCTGGTTGTTCTTCAGCGCGGTGTAGACCAGGCCCGGATCGAGCTGGATCACGTCGCGGCGCGAGAACGGCAACTGGTACATCGCCTTGAGCGGCTCCAGCCCGTCCGGGCGCGCGGCGAATTCCATGTCGACGGCGAACGGGTGGCCGGCGTCGGGGCCGGCGCGGCGCATCTGCCCGGCAAACGCCGACAGCGTGGTCGCGCCGCTGGCGGCGGCGCGCTCCTTCGGCATGGCCAGCGCGTAGGTGTTGTTGATGCCGGAGGCATCGAGCCATACCAGCCCGCGCGCGCCGTCCATCTGCTTGACGCGCGCATAGCTTTGCTGCGCGTCCAGCTTCTCTTCGACCTTGTTGAACACGATCAGCGCGGTGCCGGTGTAGTCCCACACCACGTCGAGCTGGTCGTTCTCCATGGCCTGGCGCATCAGCGTGCTGCCCAGGCCCGCGGTCAGTTCGGCGTCAAAGCCCTTGGCGCGCAGGTATTTCGTGGTCATCGACGACAACAGCAGCTGCTCGGTGAAGTTCTTGCCGCCCACGCGGATGGGCGCGCCGGCGGCATGGGCCTCGGGTGCGGTGGCCAGCGCCAGGCCGGCCGCGAAGGCGGTGACCGCCGCCACCACCATGGCGACCCGGCGCGCGCGGCGGCGGATGAATTGCATCTGTTTTTCCATGTCGGTATCCCCGGGTTCAGCGCGCCAGGCCGCGGCGGCGCAGGTACAGCTGGCCGGCGCCGGCAAACAGCGCATCGAGGGCCAGCGCCAGCAGCGCGGTGGCGGCGGCGCCCAGCAGCAGCAGCGGCTGGTTGTTCAGGTAGATGCCCGGGAAGATCAGCTCGCCCAGGCTGTTGGCGCCGATCAGGAACGACAGCGGCACCGTGCCGACGTTGATCACCAGCGCGATGCGGATGCCGGCCAGCATCACCGGCAGTGCGTTGGGCAGCTCCACGCGCACCAGGCGCTGCGCCGGCGTCATGCCGATGCCGCGCGCGGCTTCCAGCAGCGTGGGCGAAACATTGCACAGGCCCTCGTAGGTGTTGCGCACGATCGGCAGCAGCGAGGCCAGCCACAGCGCCAGGATGGCGGGCCGCTCGCCAATGCCGAGCACGGCCAGCGCCAGCGCCAGCACCGCCAGCGACGGCACGGTATTGCCGACGTTGAAGACCTGCATCAGCCGGTCGGCCCAGCGGCGCATGCACGGGCGGCTCAGCGCGATGCCGGCCGGGATGCCGGTGGCCAGCGCCAGCGCCATCGACAGCACCACCAGCCGCAGATGGTCGGCCACGTCGTAGAGCAGGCGCTCCTGGTACTGGCGGATCACGTCGACGCCAATCCACGCCACCAGTGCGGCCAGCGCGGCAAGCGTCAGTCCTGCCCAGGCCAGCGCCCGTGCCGATTGCTTTGACATACTCTCCCCTTTTCCAGGCCGAAAAGCGCGCAGAGCGCCACTTCCCGGCGACGGAAAACAATATGGGCTGGTGCGTGCGGAGATGAAGCGCCACCAGGCCCGGTTCAGATTGCATTGCCGCCATGACCGGCACGATTGCCGGCGGACGGTCTGTGGATTCGTCCGCCGTGGGCGGGGAATCTCGATTGACGGGATGCCGCGTGCGCAGCGGTCCCTGAAGCGGCGCAACCGGCGGTGCAAGCACATCGCGATCGGTTGGCCAGTGGCAGCGCAAGTATTGAAGTTTTTCCGACGCGCCGCCGGTCCATCGGCCGTTGATTGGCAAGGGCTGGCGGGGCTTTTCCCACGCCGCTTCTCGCATCAACGGATGACAAAGAGAGCGCTATTATAGCGATCTTCATCGATCTTGTCACCTTCGGCGTTTTCGGAGCAGATCTGGCACCGATCTTCGGCCTTTTTTGAAGCCGTAGGGGATAGAGCGGGCACCGCACATAGTAGCCACCCGTCGTTCCGAATTCGCTACTCAGTCAACGCCCATTTATGCTACCGGCAGAACAATCTGTTGCCGCTGAGACCTCTACTCTTTCCCCACCAAACCCCTAAATTGGCAGGGTAGCCGAAACGACGGACTACCCGGCCATCGCCGCGCCAGCCCGCCCCACAGGAGCAAGCCATGGATACCCGTACCACCACCACCACCACCACCATTCCGGCCGCCACCGCGGAAACCGTGCGGCGCTCGCGCACGGTCGACCGCGTGGTGCGCGGCATCGCCACCTCGGACGGCGCCGGCGTCAAGCTGACGCGCGTGCTGACCCAGAACCTGCAGCGCCGGCTGGATCCGTTCCTGATGCTCGATGCCTTCGGCACCGACAGCAAGGACGACTACATCGGCGGCTTCCCCGATCACCCGCACCGCGGCTTCGAGACCATCACCTACATGCTGGCCGGACGCATGCGCCATCGCGACAGCGCCGGCAACGAAGGCCTGCTGCAGAACGGCGGCGCGCAGTGGATGGTGGCGGGCGCCGGCGTGGTCCACTCGGAAATGCCGGAGCAGGAAGACGGCCGCATGGAAGGCTTCCAGCTGTGGCTGAACCTGCCGGCCGCCGACAAGATGACGGCGCCGTGGTACCGCGACCTGCCGGCCGCGGAGATCCCGACCGTTGCGCTCGGGCATGGCGCTACGGTGCGTGTGCTGGCCGGCGCCAGCCATGGCGTGGCCGGCGCGATCACGCGGCCGGTGACCGAGCCGGTCTACCTTGACGTCGACCTGCCGGCCGGCCAGGCCTTTGCGCAGGCCCTGCCCGCCGGGCACAACGCCTTTATCTACGTGTACCGGGGCGAGGTCTCGGTCGGCGCAGGCAACGACCGCGCCGTGGTCGAAGCCCAACGCATGGGCGTGCTGGACAACGCCGGCCAGTCCGACGGCGTCATCGTCACGGCCGATGCCGACGCGCGCTTCCTGCTGATCGCCGGCCGCCCGCTGAACGAGCCGATCGCGCAGTACGGCCCGTTCGTGATGAACACGCAGGAGCAGATCTACCAGACCCTGGCGGATTTCCGCGATGGGCGCTTTGCGACGAGCATGGCCAGCACGGGGGCGTGACAACGCCGCAGTTGCGCTCCCCTCTTCCGCATGCGGGATAGGGGAGAAAACCCTCGCAGGTCTTGCATCGGCCTGGGCTACCAAGCCGCCGCCTCCACCAGGAGGCGGCGGTTTTTTTTATGCCTGAGCCGGCATGCGACTTGCAACCACCCCGCAACCGTTGCACAGACTGGACACCCGCCCGATTCGGGCCTTCCAGCCACCGCGCACTTATATAATTCGTCACCAATACCAGGCATCACGAATTCATGATGAATGCTGCAATGCGTCGCGGCGATGCTGCGCCACGCACTGCCGCGCTTTTGATGCTTCCCCCGTTGCTGCCACAACAACAATCCGAGCCGCCTCAGTGACATCACAACTCCCTCCCCGGCTGGCGCTGGCCCATATCAGCAAGCGCTACCCGGGCGTCGTCGCCAACGACGACGTCAGCCTCAGCGTTGCGCCCGGCGAGATCCATGCCGTGCTGGGTGAAAACGGCGCGGGCAAGTCCACCCTGATGAAGATCATTTTCGGCGCGGTCCGTCCCGATGCCGGCGAGATGCACTTCAACGGGGCCGCGGTCACCATCAACAGCCCGCACGACGCCCGCAACCTGGGCATCGCCATGGTGTTCCAGCATTTCTCGCTGTTCGACACGTTGACCGTGACCGAGAACATCGCGCTAGGCCTGCCCGCCGGGCAGCAAGGCAACATGAAGCAGCTGGCCGAGCGCATCCGCACTACCGCCGGGCGCTACGGGCTGCCGCTGGAGCCGAATCGCCATGTGCACACGCTGTCGGTGGGCGAGCGCCAGCGCGTCGAGATCGTGCGCGCGCTGCTGGCCAGCCCGCAATTGCTGATCCTCGACGAGCCCACTTCGGTGCTGACGCCGCAGGCGGTGGAAACGCTGTTCGTCACACTGCGCCAGCTGGCCGCCGAAGGCACCAGCATCCTCTACATCAGCCACAAGCTCGACGAGATCCGCGCGCTGTGCCATCACGCCACCGTGATGCGCATGGGCAAGGTCACCGGCGTGTGCGATCCGCGCCAGGAAACCGCGGCGTCGCTGTCGCGCCTGATGATCGGCGGCGAGCCGCCGCGCGAGGCCCGCGTGGCCGCGCAGCGCGGGCCGGTGCGCCTGAGCGTGCAAGGCCTGTCGCTGCCGCGCGCGCACGCATTCGCGACCGAGCTGAGCCAGGTTTCACTCGACGTCCACGCCGGCGAGATCGTCGGCATCGCCGGGGTCTCGGGCAACGGCCAGCAGGAGCTGCTGGCCGCGCTGTCCGGCGAAGACACGCGCGCCGACGCCATGTCGGTGCAGCTCGCCGGCAAGCCGGCGGGCCGCCTCGATGCACGCCAGCGCCGCCGCGCCGGACTGGCCTTCGTGCCGGAAGAGCGCCTGGGCCGCGGCGCGGTGCCGGGCATGAGCCTGGCCACCAATATCCTGTTGTCGCACCAGACCCCGCCCTATGTCCGCCAAGGCATGATCTCGCCCGGCGCCGCCACCGGGCTGGCGTCGGCCGTGATCGGCCGCTTCCGCGTCAAGGCCAGCGGGCCGCATGCGCTGGCGCGCAGCCTGTCGGGCGGCAACCTGCAGAAATTCATTGTCGGCCGCGAGATCGAAAGCGGCCCGAAGGTATTGATCGTGGCACAACCCACCTGGGGCGTCGATGTCGGCGCCGCGGCGCAGATCCACAACGAGATCCTGGCGCTGAAGGCCACCGGCTGCGCCATCCTGGTGGTGTCGGAAGAGCTCGACGAGCTGTTCGCGATCTGCGACCGGCTGCACGTGATCGCCAAGGGCCGGCTGTCGCCGTCGGTGGCGACCGAGACCGCCACGCGCGAGCAGGTGGGACTCTGGATGAGCGGGTTGTGGGAAGGCGGTCCCGCGCAGGCCCATGCCGGTACGGAGGTGGCAAGCCATGGCTGAGATGCGCACCCTGCTGCCCCGTTCCCCGCTTACGCTGGCGCCGCGCGGCCTGCCCTCGCGCGCGATGGCCTATGCCTCGCCGGTTCTCGCGCTGGCGCTGACGCTGCTGTTCGGTGCGCTGCTGTTCCTGGCGCTCGGCAAGGATCCCGTGGCGGCGCTCAAGGTGTTCCTGGCCGATCCGCTGCGCGACCAGCGCGCGATTGGCGAGGTGTTGCTCAAGACCGTGCCGCTGGTGCTGTGCGCGCTGGGCCTGTCGGTGTGCTATCGCGCCAACGTGTGGAATATCGGCGCCGACGGCCAGCTGATTGCCGGTGGCATCTGCGCCGGCGCGGTGGTGCTTTATTTCGACGTACCGGGCCAGGCGGTCAACGGCACCGTGGTGCTGGTGCTCGCATCGCTGGCCGGCATCGTCGGCGGCATGGCGTGGGCGTCCCTGACCGCGCTGCTGAAGGACCGCTTCAACGCCAACGAGATCCTGGTCTCGCTGATGCTGACCTATATCGCCCAGCAGCTGCTGCTGTGGGTGGTCAACGGACCGCTGAAGGATCCCAACGGCATGAACTTCCCGCAATCGAAGGTGTTCTCGTCCGAATACCTGCTGCCCAACCTGATGGCGGGCTCGCGGCTGCATGCGGGCTTTGTCGTGATGCTGGGGCTGGTGGCGGTGATGACCGTGTTCGTGTTCCGCAGCTTTGCCGGCTACCGGCTGCAGGTGGGCGGCACCGCGCCGGCGGCGGCGCGCTACGCGGGCTTCTCGGCGCGCAGCGCGCTGTGGAGCGCGCTGCTGATCTCGGGCGCCACCGCCGGCCTGGCGGGCGCGTTCGAAGTGGTGGGGCCGATCGGGCAGCTGCTGCCGTCGATCTCGCCGGGCTATGGCTTCACCGCCATCATCGTTGCCTTTATCGGGCGGCTGCATCCGGTCGGCACCGTATTCGGCGGCATCATGATGTCGCTGTTCTATATCGGCGGCGAGATGGCGCAGTCGCGCCTGGGCCTGCCTTCGGCCATCGGCTGGGTGTTCCAGGGCATGCTGCTGTTCTTCCTGCTGGCGTGCGACACGCTGATCGACAACCGCCTGCGCTGGCGCGCCACCCCGGCCTGAGCGGAGCCTACACAGAACATGGAACAACTCGCTCCCCTCATCGCCACCGCCATCAACGCCGGCACGCCGCTGCTGCTGGCGGCGCTGGGCCTTTTGATCAACGAACGCGCGGGCGTGCTCAACCTGGGAGCCGAAGGCATGATGCTGGTCGCCGCGGTGGCCGGCTTCATGGTCGGCTACCAGACCCAGTCGCCCATGCTCGGCTTTGCCGCCGGCGCGCTGGCCGGCATGCTGATGGCCACGCTGTTCTCCTGGCTGGCGCTGGTGCTGGCCACCAACCAGGTGGCCACCGGGCTGGCGCTGTCGATCTTCGGCACCGGCCTGTCGGCCTTCATGGGCCAGCGCTTCGTCGGCCATGCCATGCCGGCGCAGGCCAAGGCCGTGCCGGGCCTGGCCGACCTGCCCTTCTTCGGGCCGGCCCTCTTCCAGCATCACTGGATGGTGTACTTCAGCCTGCTGCTGTGCTTCGCCATTATGTGGTTCCTGTTCCGCACGCGGGCCGGCCTGACGCTGCGCGCAATCGGCGAGTCGCCGGAATCCGCGCACGCGCTCGGCTATCCGGTGCGCACCATCCGCTTCGGCGCGCTGCTGTTCGGTGGCGCCTGCTGCGGGCTGGCGGGCGCCTATCTGTCGCTGGTCTACACCCCGATGTGGGTCGAGAACCTGGTGGCCGGCCGCGGCTGGATCGCGCTGGCGCTGACCACCTTCGCCACCTGGCGCCCCGGCCGCGTGCTGGTGGGCGCGTGGCTGTTCGGCGCCGTCACCATCCTGCAGTTCTACCTGCAGGGTATCGGCGTGTCGGTGCCCTCGCAGTTCCTGTCGATGCTGCCCTACGCCGCCACCATCGTGGTACTGGCGCTGATCTCGCGCAATCCGGCGTGGATACGCCTGAACATGCCAGCATCGCTGGGCAAGCCGTTCCGCCCCGGCAATGCCTGATCGTTTTTCTGACGGAAATCCCTGAGCCACCAACCCATTCACACAAGGAAAAATTATGATCGTCACGCGCAGGAAGACCCTGGCGGCGCTGGCCGCCACCGCCGTGCTGGCCCTGGCCGGCTGCGGCAAGAAGGAAGCCGACAAGCCCGCCGAACCGGCCGGCGCCGCTTCCGCGCCCGCTGCCGGGCAGGCCGCCGAGCCGCTCAAAGTCGCCTTCGTCTATATCGGCCCGGTCGGCGATGCCGGCTGGACCTTTGCGCATGACACCGGCCGCAAGGCCGTCGAAGAGAAGTTCGGCAACAAGGTCAAGACCACCTTCGTCGAGAACGTACCCGAATCCGCCGCCGACGCCGAGCGCGTGTTCCGCGACCTGGCCAGCCAGGGCAACAAGCTGATCTTCGGCACCACCTTCGGCTACATGGAGTCGATGCTCAAGGTCGCCAAGGAATTCCCGGACGTGAAGTTCGAGCACGCCACCGGCTTCAAGACCGCCGACAACCTGGCCCAGTACGACGTACGCACGTATGAAGGCGCCTACCTCGCGGGCGTGGTCGCCGGCAAGATGAGCAAGACCGGCAAGATGGGCGTGGTGGCCTCGGTGCCCATCCCTGAAGTGATCCGCAATATCGACTCGTTCACCCTCGGCGCGCGCAGCGTCAACCCGAATGCCACGGTCAAGGTGGTGTGGGTCAACAAGTGGTTTGATCCGGGCAAGGAACGCGAAGCCGCGACCACGCTGATCGGCCAGGGCGTCGACATGCTGATGCAGAACACCGACTCCGCCGCCGTGGTGCAGACCGCGCAGGAGAAAGGCGTGCATGCCTTCGGCTGGGACAGCGACATGAGCAAGTTCGGCGACAAGGCCCACCTGGCCGCGTCGGTGATCTCGTGGGGCGTCTACTACAACAAGGTGGTGGAAGACGTGCTCAACAAGCAGTGGAAGAACAGCACCACGTGGTGGGGCCTGAAGGAAGGCATGATCGACCTGAAGGGCTACAACGCCGACGTGCCGGCCGACGTCAAGGCGCTGGTCGACGAGCGCAAGAAGCGCATCGTCGACGGCACCGCCCCGATCTGGAAGGGACCGATCAAGGACAACACCGGCAAGGAACAACTGGCCAAGGACCAGGTCGCGGATGACAAATTCCTGCACGGCGTGAAGTTCTATGTCGAGGGCGTGGAAGGGAAGATCCCGGGCTGATTGGTGCACCAAAGGCGCCCGAGCCAACCTAAGCAAGGTGTTCTCCCTCTCCCCGCATGGGGAGAGGGCCGGGGTGAGGGGTGGTTTAGCTAGGAGCCACATCAAGCGGAGCCGACGGTTTTAACCCACAGCCGTTAGCTTTTGACCCTCCTGCCCTCTCCCCTGCCCCACTCCCGCAAGCGAGAGAGGGAAGCAATCCACCGGCCTTGGCCATCCCCAAGGCATCTCCTGCACTTTCGGAACTTGAAGCCGGCAATTACGGCCCAAGCTATCTGTGCATGCGCCAGTAACCGGCGCCCGCCATGTGAAGGAGGCCTCTCATGTTGAAGCGTTTTTCCGCCCTGTGGACGCTGGTTCGCCGCGACGGGCGCCTGTTCTGGTATGCCCTGCGCCATCCGGATGCGCCGGCGTGGCTCAAGCCCGCCGCCATTGGCCTGCTGCTCTACGCGATCTCGCCGATCGACCTGATTCCCGACGTTGTGGCCGGCCTTGGCATCGTCGACGACATCGTGCTGATCCCGCTGGCGGTGCACATGATCCTGAAGCGCCTGCCGCCGCATATCCTGCGCCAGGCGCAGGCGCGCGCCACCGCGACCACGGTCCGGCCGCACTGACGGCCGCACCATGAACAAAGCCCCGCAGCGGCACTTGCCGCTGCGGGGCTTTTGCTTGCCCGTGCCGCGTGGCTCAGTTCGGCAGCAGGATGGTCGAGCCGGTGGTCTTGCGCGATTCCAGGTCGCGGTGCGCCTGCGCCACCTCGGACAGCGCGTAGCGCTGGCGGATGTCGATCTTCACCTTGCCGGTGGTGACGGCGTCGAACAGGTCGGCCACCATCGGCTCGAGCAGTTCGCGGTGCACCACGTAGGTCATCAGCGTCGGCCGCGTCAGTCGCAGCGAACCCTTGTTGCCCAGCGCCGAAAGATCGAACGGCGGCACCGGGCCCGAGGCGTTGCCAAAGCTGACCATGGTGCCGCGCGGCGCCAGGCAGTCGAGCGAGCCGCGGAAAGTATCCGCGCCGATCGAGTCATAGACCGCGGGCACGCCCTTGCCGTTGGTGATCTCCCTGACCCGCTCGACGAACGACTCGCGCGTATAGACGATGGTGTGGGCGCAGCCGTTGGCGCGCGCCAGCTCGGCCTTCTCGTCGCTGCCGACGGTGCCGATCACAGTCACGCCGAGCGCCTTCAGCCACTGGCACGCGATCAGGCCGACGCCGCCGGCGGCCGCGTGCAGCAGCACGGTGTCGCCGGGCTGCACCTTGTAGCTGTCGCGGATCAGGTACTGCGCCGTCAGCCCTTGCAGCATCATCGCCGCGGCGGTGTCGAACGGAATCGCATCGGGCAGCCGCACCACGATATCGGCCGGCATCACGCGCACCTGTGCATAGGCGCCGGTGGGACGGCCGGCATAGGCGACGCGGTCGCCCACGGCTACGTGGCGCACGCCCTCGCCCACCGCCTCGACCACGCCGGCGCCTTCCATGCCCAGCCCGCCCGGCAGCGGCTGCTTGTACAGCCCGGTGCGGAAATAGACGTCGATATAGTTCAGGCCCACCGCCTCGTGGCGCACGCGCACTTCACCGGGGCCGGGGTCGCCCACCTGCACATCGACCCACTGCATGACTTCGGGACCGCCGGTTTGCTCGATCCGGATGGCTTTACTCATCTCTCGTCGCTCCTTGTTTTGGTGATGCATCGATGGGAATTCAGTTGCCGGCTTCAGCCTCGCGCGTCAGCCCCGCGAGCAGCAGTTCCGCGGTGGCGACGTTGGTCGCGCACGGCACGTTGTGCACGTCGCAGGCGCGCACCAGCGCGTTGATATCGGGTTCGTGCGGCTGCGGCGTCATCGGGTCGCGCAGAAACACCACCGCGCGCACGCGGCCTTCGGCCAGTTGCGCGCCGATCTGCAGGTCGCCGCCCCACGGGCCCGACAGCATGCGCGTGACGTCCAGGCCCACTTCGTCGATCAGGCGCCCGCCGGTGGTGCCGGTGGCAAGCAGTTCGCATTGCGACAGGAAGGCGCGGTGGCGCGTGGCGAAGGCGACGATGTCGTCCTTCTTGTGGTCATGGGCAATCAGCGCGATACGGGGCCGGGTCATCAGGGGGTTCCTGGTTGCGGAGTCGGGGGAACGTCAGGGAACTGCAGGATCAGAACGTGCCCGGAAAGGCGCCGCCGTCGAGCAGGATGTTCTGGCCGGTGATATAGCCGGCATGGCGGCTGCACAGGAAGGCGCAGGTGGCGCCGAACTCGGCCGGCTCGCCAAAGCGGCGCGACGGGTTCGCCGCGGCGCGGCGCTGCGCCACTTCCTCGACGCTCAGGCCGGCCTTCTTGGCGCCGCCTTCCATGGTCTTGAACAAACGGTCGGTATTGAACGGGCCGGGCAGCAGGTTGTTGATGGTCACGCCGTGCTGCGCCACTTCGCGCGCCACGCCGGCAACGAAGCCGGTCAGGCCGGAGCGCGCGCCATTGGACAGGCCCAGCACGTCGATCGGCGCCTTCACTGCGCCGCTGGTGATATTGATGATGCGGCCCCACTTGCGCGCGATCATGCCGTCGACCGTGGCCTTGATCAGCTCGATCGGGGTCAGCATGTTGGCGTCCAGCGCGGCCAGCCAGTCGCTGCGCTCCCAGTCGCGGAAGTTGCCCGGCGGCGGGCCGCCGGCGTTGTTGACCAGGATGTCGAGCTGGCCCAGCTTGGCTACGGCGTCCAGCGCCGCCTTGCGGCCTTCGGGCGTGGTGATGTCGGTTGCCACCGCGATCACGCGGCGGCCATGGCGCGCGCGCAGGTCGGCCGCGGCTTTTTCCAGTGCCTCGGCGCCGCGCGCCACGATCACCACGTCAACGCCCTCGGCGGCCAGCGCATCGGCGCAGGCGAAGCCCAGGCCCTTGCTGGCGCCGCATACCAGCGCATGCTTGCCGCGCAGTCCCAGATCCATGTGTTTCTCCCTTGTCTGTTGTCTTGGACGGGCCGGCCCCGGGGCCGGCCCGGAATCAGGTTCGTTTTGCCGACAGCAAATACATGCCGCCCATCACCAGCGCGCTGCCGGCCAGCTGCACGCCGCTGACGGGCTCGCCGAGCAGCCAGAAGGCGAGGAACAGCGTCGACACCGGCCCGATCATGCCGGCCTGCGACGCCATCGGCGCGCCGATACGCGACACCGCCACCATGGTCAGCGACACCGGCAGCACGGTGCAGAACACCGCATTGACGAGCGACAGCCACATCACCGGCGCCGGCTGCGCCAGTGCCGCCACCGGCCGGCCCAGCACCAGGTACTGGATCACGCAGCAGGCGGTCGATACGCACATGGCATATGCCACCAGCCGCAGCGAGCCGATGCGCCGCACCAGCTCGCCGCTCAGGATCAGGTAGATACCATAGGTGATGGCGCTGCCCAGCACCAGCGCGCCGCCCAGCCACACCTGGCTGCCGCTGACATCAAGGTCATGCGCGAACACCAGCACGATGCCGGCATAGGCCAGCAGCAGCGAGGTCCACTGGCGCGTGCCGATCGGCCGGCGGAACAGCAGCGCGGTGGCCAGTAGCACGAACGATGGCGTCAGGAACAGGATCAGCCGCTCCAGTCCGGCGGTGATGTACTGCAGGCCGATGAAGTCCAGGAAGCTGGACAGGTAGTAACCGATAAAACCGAGAAACACCACGCGGCCCCGGTCCGCCCACGACAGCGGCGCCAGCCGGCGCGACTGCCACCAGCCGATCGCCATGAACAGCGGCACCGCGAACAGCATGCGCAGCGTGATCACCATCACGGCATCGACGTTGTAGCGGTACATCAGCTTGGCGACGATCGCCTTGGCCGAAAACAGCACCGCGCCCACGGCGGCGATGACAAGCCCCGAGCGCTGCGGCGACGGCAGCGCGGCGGGCACGGCGAGAGACTTCTGGGAGGCGGGCACGAAAGAATACCGGGCGGGAAAGCGGGCCGGCACGGCGGCCCCGCAAAACGACCCGACGATTGTATTCGAAAAGAGGCGAGGGCATCGGACGCCGCCTCGGGGCGCGCGCCACCTGTTCTGCGACCTTCCTCGGTATACTCTGGGTCACCTTCAGCCACCGCACCTGTTTCGTGCCCCAGCCCGCCGACACGCCTTCCGGCAAGCCCGCCGCCGACTATGACTTCACCGAACAGGTGGGCCACCTGCTGCGGCGCGCCTACCAGCGCCATGTGGCGATCTTCCAGCAGACCATCCCGGATTCGCAGCTGACCGCGGCGCAGTTCGTGGTGCTGTGCGCGGTGCGGGACCGGCAGCCGTGTTCGATGAACGAAGTGGTGCGCGCCACCGCGATCGACCAGGCCACGGTGCGCGGCATCATCGACCGGCTGAAATCACGCAAGCTGATTGCCGTCTCGCACGATCCCAACGACCGGCGCAAGGTGGTGGTGACGGTCACGCCCGCCGGCCTGGCATTGATCGATGAGACCGTACCGTTCGCGAAAGAGATCTCGGAGCAGACCTTCGGCAACCTGAATCCGGCCGAGCGCGTGGCGGTGACTTACCTGCTGCGCAAGATGAGCGAGATTGACGAGGGGAATGGGGCGTAGCGCCCGCTGACACCGAGGCGGTTCTCCCCTCGCCCGCTTGCGGGAGAGGGGAGCACGCCGTCAGCCCTTGGTCGAGGACATCGTCGCCATCGCCGCCAGCACCGTCTCCGGTACGAAGGGTGGCCTGCGCAGCCGCACCCCCAGCGCATCGAACAGCGCATTGGCAATCGCCGGCGCGCCCGGCAGCGAGGCCGATTCGCCCGCGCCCAGCGGCGGCTCTGACTGGCGCGGCATCAGCACCACTTCGATCGGCGGGATTTCCGGGAAGGTCAGCAGCGGATAGCTGCCCCATTCGCGGCTGGCCACGCCGTCGGCATCGAAGCGGACCTGCTCCTTCAGCACGCGACTGAGGGTCTGCACCACATTGCCGTGGACCTGGTGGCGCACGCCGTCCGGATTGACGACCATGCCGGTGTCCTGCCCCACCACCACCTTGTCGATGGTGATGCGGCCCGTGCCTGCCTCCACGGTCAAGTCCACCACCCACGCGGCCCAGGCCGCGCCGAAGCCGGGAAAACGGCTGTGGATATAGCGCGCGTAGGCCACGCCCCGTCCGCGCAGCCGGCCGTCGGCATCCGGCGTGCCGCGCGATCCGGCCGCGCCGCGCTGCCACCCGGCCGCGTCGGCGACGGCACGCAGCAGCGCCGCGGCGCGCTCGTCCGGCAAATGCCGCAGGCGGAAATCCACGGGATCGGCGCCTGCCGCCAGCGCCAGCTCGTCGATCACGCACTCGTGCGCGAACGCATTGGGCAGCGCCGACACGCCGCGCAGCCACGACGCGCGCACGAGCGCCGGCGTGTCGTCGCAGCCGATGCGGCGCGCGGCATAGGCGTAAGGCGGCACGGCGGTGCGGTCGCCCATCTCGAGCGTGCGCGGGGCGTTGGGCACGGCACCGGTCAGCACCAGCGCCAGCGTGGGCGCGTCGTTGGACGGATAGCGGCTGGTGAAGTCATAGCCGAGCAGCGTGCCGTCGGCGCCGAGCGTGGCGCTGACATCCATCAGCTGGGCCGCGCCCTTGGGCTCCCACAAGTGTTCCTGTTCGCGCGACAGCTGCACGCGCACCGGCCGGCCCACGGCGCGCGACAGCAGCGCCGCGTCGGCGCAGACGTCGTCGGCGCAATTGCGTCCGTAGCAGCCGGCGGCCTCCATGCGCACGATCTCGATGCCGTCTTCGCCCAGCCCGCACAACCTGGCCAGGTCGATGCGCAGCATGTGCGGGTTCTGCGTGCCGGACCATACCGTCAGGCCTTCATCGTGCCAGTCGGCCACCGCGCAGGACGGGCCGATGGAAGCGTGCATCTGGTACGGCCACACATAGCGCCGCTGCAACACCGTGCCGGCGCCGTCCGCGGGCAGTTCGCCCTCGCGCAGCAGCTCGCGCCGCGTGGCCGGGTTGGCGCGCAGCGCCGGCTCCGGATCGTCCAGCGCGGGCAACGGCAGCACCGGCTTCCAGCGCACGCGCAGCCGGCGCGCGGCCTGCATCGCATATTCCTCGCGCTCGGCCACCACGCCGACAAAGTCGCCCTGCACCACCACCTCGACCAGGCCGGGCACGTCCCGCACGGACTCCCTGTCGACCTCGAGCAGGCTGTTGCCGACGAAGCCGCCGCTGTCGCGTCCCGCATACGGCGGGCGCACCACGCGGCCGTGCAGCATACCGGGCACGCGCACGTCGTGGACAAAGGTCAGTGCCCCGCATGCCTTGTCGGGGATATCGACGCGGCGCGCCGCGCGGCCGACGATGCGGTAGGCCTCGACCGGCTTGGTCGGCACGTCGTCGGCAAGCGGCAGCTCGACATGCTCGCCGGCAACCAGCGCGGCATAGCCGATGCCGGCCTGCGTGCCGGGCATGCGAAATACGCCGTCTTGCGCTTCCAGCACGGCGGCATCCACGCCGAGCTGCCGCGCGGCGCGGGCCTGCAGCCAGGCACGGGCCTGCGCCGCGGCGCGGCGCAGCGGCAATGCCGAAATCTGGATCGAGGCGCTGGCGATAGTCGGGCCCTGGTTGGGCGTGGCCTCGGTATGGCCCAGCACCATGCGCACTCGCGCCAGCGGCACATCGAGTTCTTCGGCGACAATCTGCGCCAGCGCCGTGCGGATGCCGGTGCCCAGGTCGACGTGCCCGTTGAAGGCCAGCACCTCGCCGCTGTCGCGCACGGCGATGAACAGGTCCGGCAGCGCCGGCACATAGTCCGACGCCGCGCCGGGCTGGCCCGGCGCGGGACGCGCGGCCGCCTGCGGGGCGCGCGTCACCAGCAGCACGCCGGTAGCCTGCAGCAGCGCCATGCGCAGCGCGCGCGGCGTGGCGGCGTCGGCCTGTGCCGGGGGTTGCAGCTGGGTTGCCGTCATCGTTCGCTTCTCTCCTTCACCGGCGGGCGCGCGGGGCCACCGCGCAGGCCGCCGTTATACTGCGAGCCAACAGGCACACAGCAGAACCATCCACCATGACCACCAAGACTGCGGCTGCGCCCGCCACCCGGCGGGCGGCGGCCGGCACCCGGGCCAGGCAAGCGCAGGACAGCCGCGAGCGCATCCTCAAGGCCGCCATCAAGGTCTTCGCCCAGCGCGGTTACGACGGCGGCCGCATCGAACGCATCTCGTCGCTGGCCAAGACCTATGACCGGATGATCTATTACTACTTCGGCAGCAAGGAAAAGCTGTTCGTCGAAGTGCTGGAGACCATCTACCTGCAGCTCAACCAGGCCGAGCAGCAGCTGGAGCATGAACTCGACGCCGCCGACCCCGTGCGCGCGCTGTCGCAGCTGATCGACTTTGTCTGGCAGTACTACCTGGACCACCCCGAGTTCGTCGCCATCCTGACCAGCGAGAATATGAGCCAGGGCAAGCACGCGAAGAAGTCGGTGCGGCTGCGCGAGATCTCCAGCTATGCGCTGTCGGTGCTCGACGGCATCCTCGCGCGCGGCAAGGCCACGGGTCTGTTCCGACCGGACGCGGGCGCGCGCGACGTCTATATGGTGATCGCTTCGCTTGGCTACTTTTACAACTCCAACCATCATACGCTCAGCGCCTTCCTGGGCGAGCCCATGATGAGCCCGCCCGCGCTGGCGCACTGGCGCGATGTGATCCAGCAGACCGTGCTGCGCGCGGTGGCCGTGCCCGGCGCCGTGCCGGAGGCGCAGGTGGCACCCGCCACCGCGCCGCGCAAGGCAGCACGCGGCAAGCGCGCAGCGGCGGGCTGAGGCTCGCCGACACCCCATCGCCGCGCGTCAGGCGACGGCGCGCACGCCTGCCACCTGCGCCAGCGCCTCGTCGCGCGCCAGCACCGTGGCGTACTTCTGCGCCATGTCGAACAGGTTGGCGTCATGCGGCCCCAGCGCGCGGTCACCCACGCAATCCGACACCACCAGCGGGCGGAAGCCCAGCGACATCGCATCGACCACGCTGGCGCGCACGCAGCCACTGGTCACGCAACCGGCCACCAGCAGCGTCTGCACGCCGCGCTGCGTCAGCCAGGCCGCCAGCGAGGTACCGAAGAAGGCCGACGGCACCGTCTTGCGCACCACCAGCTCCCCCGCGGCCGGCGCCAGTTCGGGCACGATCTGGCTGTTGTGGCCATCTTCCTTCAGCGTCAGCATGCCCGGCACCTTCAGCGTGAAGATGTTGTGGTCGCTGTCGTCGTCGGCGAACACGATGCGGCTGTGCGCCACCGGCCAGCCCTGCTCGCGCGCGGCGCGCAGCAGCGGCTGCGTATTGCGGATGGCCGCGGGAATATTGCCGCCGCCGAACACCGCCGGGTCGGCGAAGCCGTTGACGAAGTCGATGATCAGCAGCCCGTACGGCGCCTTCAACTCCATCGACGCGCCAAAGCCCTGGCGCTGGTAGGTCTGCACTGCGTCATCCATGGCGCGAATCCTTGTAGAGCGATGCGGCCGGAACGTGGTGCCCGTCCATCACCTTGCCGCGCACCACCACCGGCTCGCCGTCGAGGCTGACGGTGCAATGGCGCACGGGAATGTCGATATGGCAGGCGGTGGTGCGGCTGCCGCCGGCTTCGTTGTTGGGGCCGAACGAGCACAGGAAGTTGCCCTCGTAGGCGCGCGCATCCATGCCGATGGTGGCCTCGCGGTCATACATCGCCAGCGCCGACCAGCTCGCGCGCGGCTGCAGGCCCCAGCCGATATGCGACATCGCATACGCCTCGGGGTCGTTGAACGATGCCATGTAGTCGGCCAGCAGCTCGGCATCGACGCCGCCTTCGATGCGGCGCACGTACCCGGCCTCGACCGTGATGCGGATCGGCGCCTGGAGATAGGACTTCATCGGCAGCAGGATGTCGCCGCGGTCCAGCACGATGGTGCCGTCGGTGCCGCCCTCGTCCGGCCAGGTCAGCACGAAGCCGCTCGGCCAGTGGTCCCAGCGGCCAGGTTCGTCGACAAAGCCGTACTCGCTGATCGCCGGGAATTCGCCCAGGCGGCAGCGCAGGTCCATGCCGGCATCGGACACGATATGCATTTCGCGCGCCTTGCCGAGCCGTTCGGTGGCGGCCTTGGCCCGGGCGCGGTCGCCTTCGGTCGGCACCAGCCGCGCCAGCACTTCGGGCGGCTCCACCGCCAGCAGGATCTTTGTGCCGCCGGACAGGATCTCGTGCTGCTCCGGCGAAAACAGCAGCGTCATCAGGTCCAGCACCAGGTCGCTGGCCTTGAGCGCGGCAATCGCGGCCGGATTGCCGGTCAGCGGCGTGGTGCCCAGGTACGCCAGCGCGTCGCGGCTGAGCGCCTTCTCGCCGTTGACCGGCGGCAGGTCAAGCCGGTTGACGATGGCGCCCATCGACTGCGCCGCCACCATCGCCGTGCGCAGCGTCTGCGCATGCGTGGCCGCGCCGGTCAGCACGGTGACGGTCTGCCCCGGCTGCAGCTTCGACAGCGTCAGCACCTGCTGCCACGCCGCCGTCAGGTCGTAATCGCTTACGGGCATGTTCGCTCCAGTATCAGTTCAACGAGCAAGTCAGCGCCGCGCCGAGGAAGTCGCCGAAAGCGCGGTAGAAGCCCGGCTCGTCGTCCCACGGGATCATGTGGCCGGCATTGGCGACATGCGCGACCAGCAGCGCGGGCAGCAGCCTGCGCATTTCCTGCACGTCTTCCTCGCGGATCACGTCGCCGCGGCCCGCGGTCATCAGCAGCGCCGGCACGGCGACCTGCGGCAGGTCGCCGTGGATATCGTCTTCATGAAAGCCGTTGAAGCTGGCCAGGATCGCGCGCTCGTCACAGGTATGCAGCCATTGCGCGCGCAGGCGCAGCTGTTCTTCGGTCCAGGTCGGGCAGAAGCGGCGCATGCCTTCGGCATCGATGCCCAGCTGGGCCAGCCGGATCGAATCGATGTACCACGGCAGTTGCGCCGGATACGCGCGGCGGCCCGGGCCCGACACCGGCGGATCGACCAGCACCAGCCGGGTCAGGCCCGCGGGCTGGCTGCGCGCGGCGCGGATGCCGATGCGCGCGCCCATCGAATGGCCGACGATGGCATAGCGCCGCAGCCCGAGCGCTACGGCAAACGCCATCACGTCGGCCGCCTGCGCATCGAGGCTGTAGTCCAGCCCAGGCCCGGCCTGCGACAGGCCGCGGCCGCGCACGTCGAGCACATAGGTATCGAACTGCTGCCCGAACCGTTCGCCGACGAAGCCCCAGGTGACCGCCGGGCTGGTGATGCCTGGCACGATGATGACGGCATCGCGCTGCGCGCGCGCGCCCGCTTGCCCGCCATAGCGCAGGTAGTGCTGGCGGATGCCGTTGGCGTGGACGTTGGCGCCGTAGAGGAAGGTGCTGTCTGCCATGGCTTTCTCCTCAGTACGCGCCGGACAGCAATGCGCCGGCGCCAGGCACCACCGGCTCCAGCCCCAGGCGCTTGAGCAGCGCATAGGTGGTGGCAACGGCGGCGGTCACGACCGGCTTGCCGGTCATGGCCTCGACCTTGGCCACCGCCGGCAGCGACGGCATCTGCACGCAGGCGGACAGCACGATCACGTCGGCGTCGGCGGTGTTCATCTGCGCGACGATCCCGGGCAGCTTCGCCGGGTCATGGCGGCCGACTTCAAGGTTGTCGGGGATCTCCAGCGCGCGGTAGTCGACTACCTCGTAGCCTTCATTGCGGATGTAGTCCACCACCAGCTCGGTCAGCGGCTTCATGTACGGCGCCACCACCGCGATGCGCTTTGCGCCCATCACCTTGAGGGCATCGACCAGCGCGCCGGCGCTGGTGATCACCGGCGCATCGCCGCCGTTCTCGGCGGTATGCGCCTGCAGGCGCTGCTCGGAGACGCGGTGGTAGCCGTGGCCCATCGCCATGATGGCCACCAGGCACGCATAGCCCAGCACGTCGACGCGCGCGTCGCTCAGTTCCACCGCGCAGCGGTCGGATTCGGCATCCATGGCCGCGAGCTCTTCCTTGACCACCTTCTTCATCCGCATCCGGCTTGAGTGGAAGGTGAAGCGTTCCGGGCGCACCAGCTGGCGCGCGGCCAGCATCGCCGGGATCTCGGTTTCCATGGTGGTGTTGGAGCTCGGCACGATCTGGCCGATTCGGAAAACTTTCTGCACTGTCGACTCCGTCATCTGTTTGTCTGCCTCTGGGTTGCGCTCGGGTGGCGCGACCGGTGTATCCGCCTGCATTGGCCCCGCGGGCCTGCATGCTGCGGTTTATTGTAGTGTACACACTTTATATAGGCAAACAGATTCTATGCCTTCCCGGATGCGCTCGTTCAGTGCATGCTGAATTAATCAATCCCTGTTTTTGCGCATTATTTCAATGTTTTGATGCGCCTCGCCAAAGAGATTACAGTTCGACTAGGGTTTTCCATAGGTTTGGCAAGTTCCGCCTTTACCTTGATATTTTGAGTGTGTACACTCGTTTTCATCGGTCGGCCGGGTGGCCGGCCCAGCCCCCCTCGACCTTGTGTCATTGCCAGGAGAAATAACGTGCAAGGCAAACCGCGAATCGCAGTTGTCGGCGCCGGACTCGGAGGGACGGCCGCGGCCGCCCTGCTGCAGCGAGCCGGCTTCCAAGTCAGGCTGTATGAGCAGGCACCGGCGTTCTCGCGCCTGGGCGCGGGCATCCATGTCGGGCCCAATGTGATGAAGATCATGCGGCGCATCGGCATCGAGGACGCGCTCAACGACATGGGCTGCCACCCCGACTACTGGTACAGCCGCGACGGCCTCACCGGCGAGGTGATCGCGCAGATCCCGCTGGGCGACTATGCGGTGCGCCACTACGGCGCCAGCTACCTGACCGTGCACCGCGGCGACTTCCACAAGCTGCTGACCGACGCCGTCGCGCCCGGCACGCTGTTCTTCGACAAGAAACTCGAAAGCGTCACCGACCAGGGCGATGTGGTGCAGCTGCGCTTCACCGACGGCACGGTCGATGAGGCCGATATCGTGATCGGCGCCGACGGCGTCAATTCGCGCATCCGCGAGACCCTGCTGGGCGCCGAGCCGCCCAAGTACACCGGCTACGTGGCGCACCGCGCGGTGTTTCCGATCTCGCGGGTCAAGGGCTACACGCACGAACGCTGCACCAAGTGGTGGACCGATGACCGGCACATGATGGTCTACTTCGACACCAGCAAGCTCGACGAAATCTACTACGTCACCGGCGTGCCCGAGCCGGAATGGGACATGAGCAAGAGCTGGGTGCCGAGCAGCATCGAAGAAATGCGGGCGGCCTTCGACGGCTGGCACGCGGGCGTGCAATCGCTGATCGAGGGCACGGTCGAGGTCACCAAGTGGCCGCTGCTGGAGCGCGACCCGCTGCCGCTGTGGAGCCGGGGTCGCCTGGTGCTGCTGGGCGACGCCTGCCATCCGATGAAGCCGCACATGGCGCAGGGTGCCGCGATGGCGATCGAGGACGCCGCCATGCTCACGCGCTGCTTCACCGAAGCGGGCACCGACGACTACGTCAGTGCCTTCGCGCTGTACGAAGCCAACCGCGCCGAGCGCGCCGGCAAGGTGCAGCTGGTTTCGCACAACAACACCTGGCTGCGCAGCAACGAGAACCCGGACTGGTGTTTCGGCTACGATGTGTTCAACGTGCCGCTGGTGTCGGCCGGGAGCAAGCCGCTGTCCGTAGCCGCCTGATCGCCTGACCGCCCTGCCCGCCGCCGCCCCTCGCCAAGGAAGGGGCGCGGCGCCGCGATGCGTGATGTTCAAACCGCCCCCAGCCCCCGATGAACACGCCCCGCCCCCTGACCCTGCAGGTCAACCACGCCGAGCACACGCTCGAGGTGGCGCCTGACACGCCGCTGCTCTACATCCTGCGCAACGACCTGTGCTGCAACGGGCCCAAGTACGGTTGCGGCCTGGGACAGTGCGGCGCCTGCACGGTACTGGTGGACGGGCTGCCGGCGCGTTCCTGCGTGCTGCCGGTCAAGGCCGCCGTGGGCCACGCGGTGACCACCCTCGAGGGGCTGGGGACGGCGCAGCATCCGGACCCGGTACAGCAGGCCTTTATCGACGAGCAGGCCGCGCAATGCGGCTACTGCCTGAACGGCATGATCATGACCGCCAAGGCCCTGCTGGCACAGAACCCGGACCCCGACGAAGCCCAGATCCGCGAAGCCTTGCGCTTCAACCTGTGCCGTTGCGGCACGCATGTGGAAATCGTGCGCGCGGTCAGGCGTGCCGCGATGCTGCAGCGCCAGGCCGCGCAAGGGGCCGCGTCGTGAGCGCGGCCATCGTGCCCCAGGCAGCGCCGGCGACGGCGTTGGCCGCCGGCCTGCCGCCGCCCGCCGCCGATTGCCTGGTGGGCCATGTGCTGACGCCACCCGGCCTGCGCTGGATGGGCGGCGCACCGCTCGCGGCACGCCTGTTGCACGCCGATCGCGACGCCGCGCTGGCGCTGCCCGGCATTCGCGCGGTGGTGGTCCGCCACAGCTTTGCCGGCGTGGCCGCGGTGTCGGCCACACACGGTGCCGAGGCCGCCAGGGCACTGCGGGCGCGCTGGTCGGCCCCGCCCCGCGCCGAGGCGACACCCGCGGCAAGCCACACGCTGGCGCGGCGCGGCAATGGCGCCGACGCGCTCCGGCACACCGGCGCACGCCACACGCAGCACTACCAATGGCCGCTGGCAGGCAGCCGCGACGATGCCTGCTGCACCGCCGTCGCCGACTGGCGCGACGGCACGCTGACCGTATGGCTGCCCGCCACGCGGCCTGGCGCGCTGCGCGCCGAACTCGCGGCGCTGCTCGGGATCGCGCCAGCGCAGGTTCGGCTGATCTGCTGGCAAGCGCCCGACGACCACGCGGACCCCGCGCTGCTGGCGCCGCACGCCGCCGCCGACGCGGCACTGCTGGCCCACGCCACGGGGCAACCCGTGGCGCGCCGGCTGCGCGCCGCCGACGTAGGCCTGGCCGATGCCGCGCTCGATATCCGCATCGATACCGCGCGCACTGGCGCCACCGTCGACGCCTGCGCCGCAACCCTCGCGGGCGCCACGGTCCCGGCGTCGCCGCTCGCGCTGTGGCTGACGCAGACGCCGGCGCCGGTGACTGACCGCATCGATGCGGGCCATGCCGGCGACGCGGCACTGCCGCCCTATCGCATTCCCCATGCCGAACTGGCCGTGTCCGGCGATCCGGCCGCGTTCCAGGCCGCGCCGCTGATGGCAAACCGCGCGCAGGTGTTCGCACGGGAATCCCATCTGGACGAGCTGGCCGCGGCCGCGGACGCTGACCCGGTCGCGCTGCGGCTCGCGCTTCTGGACGACCCGCGCGCGACCGCGCTGGTGCGGCAGGTGGCCGAGCGCGCCGGCTGGAACCCGGCCGCGCCGCGCGCCAACCCCGCCGCCGGCAACGTGCAGCGCGGCCGCGGCTTTGCCTACGCCCACACCATCGACCACGATGCCGGCCAGAGCTGGTCGGCCTGGGTCGCGGAAGTCGAGGTCGACGGCACCACCGGCGAGCTCGCCGTCACGCGCGTCACGGTCGGCCATGACAGTGAATCGCTGCCACGGGCGCAAGCGCCCCGGCCGCAAGCCGTGGCCGCGCGCTCGATCGAGCAAGACGTGGCTGCCGCCGCGCTGCAGCTGACCGCCGCCACGCCGGCCTTCGACACCTGGCCCGCCGACGCGCGCCTTGCCGGCGAGACCTTGCCTGCGGTGGCGGCCCACGCCTTGCCGGAAGTGCGGCTGGCCGGCACGCTGGCCACGCACGATGCGCTGGCCGCCAGCCCCACCGACTCCCTGCCGGCCGCCGCCGCCGTGGCCAATGCGATCTTCGACGCCACCGGCGTGCGCCTGCGCACGCCGCCGTTCAGCGCCGACCGCATCCGCCTGGCGCTGGCAGAGGCCAGCCCGGGCAACCAGCGCAAGCAACGCGGCTGGATTGCCGCGGCCGCCGCCGTGGCGGCCGGCGTGTGCGCCACGCTGTGGCCGTGGCGCGCGCCGATCGCGCCGGTGGCGCCGCCCGAGCCCGGCTTCTATTCCGCCGCCACGCTCGAGCGCGGCCGGCTGGTGGCCGCCGCCGGCGACTGCGCGGTCTGCCATACCGCGCCAGGCGGCGCGAAGAATGCCGGCGGCCTGCCGCTGGAAACGCCCTTCGGCACGGTCTACAGCACCAACATCACGCCGGATGCGCAGACCGGCATCGGCACCTGGTCCTTCGCCGCGTTCGAGCGCGCCATGCGCGAAGGCATCCATCGCGACGGGCGGCGCCTGTATCCCGCGTTCCCGTACACCGCCTTCGCCAGGATCAGCGACGGCGACATGCAGGCGTTGTACGGGTACCTGATGTCGGCCGAGCCAATGAAATCCGCCGTGCCGCCGACGCAGCTCGCCTTCCCGTTCAACCTGCGCCCGCTGCTGGCCGGCTGGAACCTGCTGTTCCATCGCAATGAACGTTTCACGCCGGACCCGTCGCGCTCGGCGCAATGGAATCGCGGCGCCTACCTGGCCGAAGGGCTGGGCCACTGCAGCGCCTGCCATTCGCCGCGCAACGCGCTCGGCGCCGAGCAAGGCGGGCGCCGCTACCTGACCGGCGGCAGCGCCGAAGGCTGGGAAGCGCCGGCGCTGACCGCGCTGTCGCAGGCGCCGGTGCCGTGGACCGAGGCCGCGCTGTTCACCTACCTGCGCGGCGGCTATGCGCCGCACCATGGTGCCGCGGCCGGACCGATGGCGCCGGTGGTGGAGGAACTCGCGCAGCTGCCGGAAGCCGACGTGCGCGCGATCGCGCACTACGTGGCCTCGTTCGGCGCGCCCGCGCCGGCACCGTCGGTGCTGGCCGCGCAGGCGGCGCAGGCCGAACAACGCAGCGCGCAGGCCGCGCGCACGCTGGGCGGTCCCGCCGAACGCCTGTACCAGAGCGCCTGCGCGGTCTGCCACCAGTCGGACCAGGGCATCGCACAGTTCGGCGTAAAGCCATCGCTTGCGCTCAATACGAATTTGCACAGCAAGCTGCCGGACAACGTGATCCAGGTGCTGCTGCGCGGCATGCCGGCTCCGCCCAACAGCGAACTCGGTGCGATGCCGGCCTATGCCGACACGCTCGACGACCAGCAGATCGCGCAACTGGCGCAGTACCTGCGCGCGCGCTTTGCGCCCGACAAACCCGCCTGGCAGGACCTGGAGCACACCGTCGCGCGGCTGCGCGCGGCGCCTGCCCACTGAACCACAGCACCACCGCGCACGCTGCCAGCGGCGCCCTGCGCCTCGGCGCCGGGAGCATGGCACGGCCGTCGCTGTGCCAGGCAGGACCCGCGCGGGAAAACCCCGAGGAGAGAAACCGCAATTCGGCCTTGCCCGCCAGTTTCATGTAGCTTACGCTGAACGATCATGTAGTGCCCACTACATGAGTGCCAACGGGCACGCAGCGGTGCCTCCCCGCACAAGGACGGCGCGCCGCAAGCGGCGGACAAGAACACAACACCATAAGACCGGCCCTTTACATCACCGGACGCGCTGGCCCGGGGCTTGCATAGTCCCGCCAGACCAACCGGGAGACCGGGCCTGAACAAACCAAAGGTAGACAACCAGGAGTGACTATGTCGTATCAGTACCAGGAAGCTGTTGCAGGCGTGCTACCGGGTTAGTTCTAGCCTCGCCAGGTGGAAGCCATCGCCACGTCGGGATGCAACGCTGCCGTTGCCCCACGCGCGCTTCCAAGTTCAAGAACCCGCGTATAAAGACAGGTAGACAACATGTCGTCATCCATTTCATCCATGGCCACCACGACCATTCCGGACGCAACGCTAGGCTCTGCCCCGCAGCCCAGCGCGCGCGCAGCGTCGTCGCAACCCATCACGATCGAGCAAGGCATCCGCGCGGCCGGCGTCGGCCGGTTCCAGTATCGGCTCTTCGTCATATTCGGCCTGGTCTGGCTCGCCGACGCGATGCAGGTGCTGTCGATCGGCTTCACCGCGCCGTCGATTGCGGCGACCTTCGGCATCCCCGTGCCGACGGCGCTGCAGACCGGCACCATGTTCTTTGTCGGCATGCTGATCGGCGCGTTCGTCTTCGGCCGCCTGGCCGACCGCATCGGCCGCCGCCCGGTGCTGATGATGGCGGTAGTCATCGACGCCATCTGCGGCGTCGCCTCGGCCTTCGCGCCCGACTTCCAGTGGCTGCTGCTGCTGCGCTTCCTGACCGGCATCGGCGTCGGCGGCACCTTGCCGGTCGACTACACCATGATGGCCGAGTTCCTGCCTTCGGACCGGCGCGGCCGCTGGCTGGTGCTGCTGGAGTCGTTCTGGGCCGTCGGCACCATCCTGCTGGCTATCCTGGCATTGATCGCGGTGTCGCGCGGCGACGAGGCGTGGCGCCTGATCTTCCTGGTCACCGGCATCCCGGCGCTGGTCGGCGTGGTGTTCCGCTTCTTTGTTCCCGAGTCGCCGCTCTACCTGAACAAGGCGGGGCGCTCGGACGAGGCGCGCGCGGTGCTGCAGCGGGTGGCCGCGGCCAACCGCGTGTCGGTGGAGATCGGCGCGCTGCAGCCGCAGAAAATGGAGCGCAAATCGGTGTTTGCGCTGTTCGCGGCCGGCTGCCGGCGCCGCACCATCTGCCTGCTGGCCGCCTGGATGCTGATCTCGATCGCCTATTACGGGGTCTTCGTCTATCTGCCGGTGAAGCTGGCGGGCCAGGGCTTCGGCTTCATGCGCGGGCAGGTGTTCCTGATCGTGCTGGCGCTGGTGCAGTTGCCGGGCTTCGCGCTGGCGGCGCACGGCGTCGAGCGCTGGGGCCGCAAGCCGACCCTGATCGGCTTCCTGCTGCTTAGTGCGGCGGGCTGCATGCTCTATAGCCTGGGCCAGTCCCCGGCGCTGGTGATCGGCTCGACCCTGCTGATGAGCTTTTCGCTGCTCGGCACCTGGGGCGCACTGTACGCCTTCACGCCAGAGGTGTATCCGACCGACCTGCGCGCCAGCGGCATGGGCACCGCGGGCGCGATGGCGCGCTTTGGCGGCCTGTTCGCCCCGTCCATCGTCGCGCCGATCATGGCCAGCCAGTTCACGCTGGCGCTGGCGCTGCTTTCCTCGTTCCTTGCCGTCGCGGCGCTGGCCATCTTCATGGTCGACATCGAATCAAAGGACCGCGCGCTCGACTAGCGCAATGCGCCAGCGGCGGCGCCCGGCGGTCCGGGGCGCGCGCCGATGGCGCCGGCAGGGCGGCGCGCTTCCATTACAATCCGGCTGCAACGGCGCGGCGCGCGAGTCCAACCGGTTTCCCGCGCCCGCTTCACTCGCCATCCCGCCGAGCCCTCGCCGCCAGCCATGAAACAAGATCCGCGCTTTCCCAACCTGTTTATCCTCGACCACCCGCTGATCCAGCACAAGCTCTCGCACATGCGCGACAAGGAAACGTCGACGCGCACGTTCCGCGAACTGCTGCGCGAGATCACGCTGCTGATGGGCTACGAGATCACCCGCAACCTGCCGCTGACCACGCGCCGCATCGAAACGCCGCTGGTCGAGCTGGACGCGCCGGTGATCGCCGGCAAGAAGCTGACCATCGTGCCGGTGCTGCGCGCGGGCGTGGGCATGAGCGACGGACTGGTCGAGCTGATCCCGTCGGCACGTATCGGCCATATCGGCGTGTACCGCGACGAGCAGCATCGGCCGGTGGAATACCTGGTGCGCCTGCCGGCGCTGGAAGACCGCAGCTTCATCCTGTGCGACCCGATGGTAGCCACCGGCTATTCGGCCGCGCACGCGGTGGAAGTGCTCAAGCGCCGCGGCGTCAAGGACGAGGCCATCACCTTCGTCGCGCTGGTGGCGGCACCCGAGGGCGTTGAAGTGTTCCAGAAGGCGCATCCGGGCGTAAAGCTGTTCGTCGCCTCGCTCGACAGCCATCTGGATGCCGACGCGTATATCGTGCCCGGTCTGGGCGATGCCGGCGACCGGCTGTTCGGCACCAAGAACTGACCGCGCGAGAGCGGGCTGGCCGGCGCTTGACCGGCCTCAATAGCCCGCGCCGGCCGGATCCCTACACTGGCGGCACGCGCCGGCGAGCCCTCGCCGCGCGCCACTGCCAACGCAAAGGGAGCCGCGCATGGAAGCCTTCAAGATCCTGTTCAGTACCAGCACCGGGCTGATGAGCCTGGGCGTGATCGTCTTCATCATCGGCATGGGCTGGTTCTTCGCCCGCATGTTCGCGCGCAAGATGCGCGAGGATGCTGAAGCGGCCAAGGGGCGCGAGGCGGCACACGAATGAACCCCGCGGGGGTTGCTTGAACCGCCCTTACTTCTTTTTCCCCAGCAAACTCCCCAGCACCCCGCGAATCAGCTCGCGCCCGACCTGTGAGCCCACCGTGCGCGCGGCCGACTTGGCCATCGATTCCAGGATCGAATCGCCGCGGCCGCTCTTGCCGGTGCCCTTGGTCAGCGTGCCGAAGATTTCGCCGGCAGTGCCGAGCCAGCCGCTGTCCTGCTCGGCGGGCTGCCCGGCCGGCGCGCCGCCCGCGCCCTTGCCGCCATTCGCCACGGTCGGCACGCTGCCGCGCAGCTTTTCGTAGGCGGACTCGCGGTCGACGGTCTTCTCGTACGTGCCCGCCACCAGCGAGTTGGCGATCAGTTGCTTGCGTTCGTCCTCCGTCGCCGGGCCGATGCGGCTGCCAGGCGCCAGCACCCACGCTCGCTCGGTCACGCAGGGCGTGCCCTTGGCGTCCAGGAACGACACCAGCGCCTCGCCCACGCCCAGTTCGCCGATGGCAGTTTCCAGGTCCAGCTTCGGATTGGCGCGCATGGTGGTGGCCGCCACCTTGACCGCCTTCTGGTCGCGCGGGGTGAAGGCGCGCAGCGCATGCTGCACGCGGTTGCCCAGCTGGCCCAGCACGGTGTCGGGGATATCGACCGGGTTCTGCGTGACGAAGTACACGCCCACGCCCTTGGAGCGCACCAGCCGCACCACCTGCTCGATCTTGTCGAGCAGCGCCTTGGGCGCATCGTTGAACAGCAGGTGGGCCTCGTCGAAGAAGAACACCAGCTTGGGCTGGTCCAGGTCGCCGGCCTCGGGCAGCTTCTCGAACAGTTCGGACAGCATCCACAGCAGGAAGGTCGCGTACAGCCGCGGCGCGTTCATCAGCTTGTCGGCGGCCAGGATATTGACCACACCCTGGCCTTTCTCAGTCTGGATGAAGTCTTCCAGGTTCAGCATGGGCTCGCCGAAGAAGACGTCACCGCCCTGCGATTCCAGCGCGACCAGCCCGCGCTGAATCGCGCCGACCGAGGCAGCCGAGATGTTGCCGTATTCGGTGGTGAACTGCGCGGCGTTGTCGCCGACGTACTGCAGCATGGCGCGCAGGTCCTTGGCGTCGAGCAGCAGCAGGCCGTTGGCGTCGGCAATGCGGAACACCAGGTTCAGCACGCCCTGCTGGGTGTCGTTCAGTTCGAGCATGCGCGACAGCAGCAGTGGCCCCATGTGTGAGACCGTGGCGCGCACCGGGTGTCCCTTCTCGCCGAACACGTCCCACAACGTGGTGGGGCAGCCGCCCCACACCGGCTCGGGCAGGTTCAGGTCGGCCAGCCGTTGCTTGAGCTTGCCGGATGGCTGGCCCGCCTGCGAAATGCCGGTCAGGTCACCTTTGACGTCCGCCATGAACACCGGCACGCCCAGGCGCGAGAAGCCCTGCGCCAGCGTTTGCAGCGTAACGGTCTTGCCTGTGCCGGTGGCGCCGGTGATGAGTCCGTGCCGGTTGCCCATCTGCGGCAGCAGCACCAGTTCATGTTCGGCGTTCTTGGCGATGAGGATGGGGTCGGCCATGGTGTTCCTGGATTCCGTGAGGGGTCGGTCGGGTCTGGGCGGCGCAGGCAGGTCCGCGTGATAAAATCCTGGGCTGATTATAGCCAGCCGCCAGGCATATCCGTCACCTGGCGCGCGCTGCCCGCCCGCCTTGCTGAGGCGGCCCGGCGCGCCTGGCGACCCCGCACAACATCACCGCAGATCACCGCATTCCGCTTCGGAGAGAATCATGGCCGGTCACTCGAAATGGGCCAATATCAAACACAAGAAAGCCGCCGCAGACGCCAAGCGCGGCAAGATCTGGACCCGCCTGATCAAGGAAATCACCGTGGCCGCGAAGCTCGGCGGCGGTGATGTCGACTCCAACCCGCGCCTGCGCCTGTCGATCGACAAGGCCATGGACGCCAACATGCCCAAGGACAATATCCAGCGCGCGATCCAGCGCGGCGTGGGCGGCATGGAAGGCGCCAACTACGAAGAAATCCGCTACGAGGGCTACGGCCTGGCCGGCGCGGCGATCATCGTCGATTGCCTGACCGACAACCGCACCCGCACCGTGGCCGAAGTGCGCCACGCGTTCTCCAAGCATGGCGGCAACATGGGCACCGAGGGTTCGGTGGCGTTCATGTTCACCCATTGCGGCCAGTTCCTGTTTGCGCCGGGTACGCCGGAAGACAAGCTGATGGAAGCCGCGCTCGAGGCCGGCGCCGACGACGTCGTCACCAACGATGACGGCTCGATCGAGGTCACCTGCCCGCCCAACGATTTTTCGGCGGTCAAGGCGGCCCTCGAAGCCGCCGGTTTCAAGGCGGAAGTGGCCGACGTGGTGATGAAGCCGCAGAACGAAGTCAGCTTCGGCGGCGACGATGCGGCCAAGATGCAGAAACTGCTCGACGCCCTGGAAAACCTGGACGATGTGCAGGAAGTCTTCACCAACGCGGTGATCGAAGACTAAAACGGTAACAAGCTCCCCAACGGCGGCAGCCCGGCTAACAAGACCCAGCTGCCGCCTTTTTGCATGCGTTTCTTTTCTGGCAGTGGATCATGAAAGTATTGGTTGTCGGCTCGGGTGGACGTGAACACGCGCTGGCCTGGAAATTGGCCCAGTCGCCCAAGGTGCAGGTGGTGTACGTCGCACCGGGCAACGGCGGGACCGCGCTCGACAAGCGCCTGCAGAATGTTCCGCTGACCGACCCCGAGGTCATCGCCGCCTTTGCCGAGCGCGAGGGCGTGGCCTTCACCGTGGTCGGCCCCGAGGCCCCGCTGGCCGCCGGCATCGTCGATATCTTCCGCGCCAAGGGCCTGCGCATCTTCGGGCCGACCCAGGCTGCCGCGCAGCTGGAATCGTCCAAGGACTTCGCCAAGGCGTTCATGGAGCGCCACGGCATCCCGACCGCCGCTTACCAGACCTTCTCCGACGCCACCCAGGCGCACGCCTACATCGACGCCCAGGGCGCCCCGATCGTGATCAAGGCCGACGGCCTGGCCGCGGGCAAGGGCGTGGTGGTGGCGATGTCGCTGGAAGAAGCGCACACCGCGGTCGACATGATGCTGGCTGACAACAAGCTCGGCGACGCCGGCGCGCGCGTGGTGATCGAAGAGTTCCTGGACGGCGAGGAAGCCAGCTTTATCGTGCTGGTCGACGGCAAGAACGTGCTGGCGCTGGCCACCAGCCAGGACCACAAGCGCCTGCTGGATGCCGACGCCGGCCCCAACACCGGCGGCATGGGCGCGTATTCGCCGGCGCCGGTGGTCACGCCCGCGCTGCACGCGCGCGCGCTGCGCGAGATCATCCTGCCCACCGTGCGCGGCATGGAAAAGGACGGCATCCCGTACACCGGCTTCCTCTACGCCGGCCTGATGATCGACAAGGACGGCAATCCGAAGACGCTGGAATTCAACTGCCGCATGGGCGATCCGGAAACCCAGCCGATCCTGGCGCGCCTGAAGACCGACCTGGTCGACGTGATGGAAGCCGCCGTCTCCGGCAAGCTCGACAGCATCGAGCTGGACTGGGACCGCCGCACCGCGCTGGGCGTGGTGATGGCCGCGCACGGCTATCCGGACAGCCCGCGCAAGGGCGATGCCATCACCGGCATCCCGGCCGAGACCGACGACAGCGTGACCTTCCACGCCGGCACCACGCTCAAGGACGGCACCCTGCTGACCTCGGGCGGGCGCGTGCTGTGCGTGGTCGGCCTGGCCGACACCGTCAAGGCCGCGCAGCGCGCCGCCTATGCCGCGGTCGAGCAGATCCGCTTCGACGGCATGCAGTACCGGACCGATATCGGTTACCGCGCCATCAAGCGCTGACTGGCCAGCCGCGGCCCGGGCGACCAAGCGGCCGCCCAGCCAGTACAATCGTGACAATGCTGTGACGCACCCGGCAGCCAGAGGCTGCCGGACTGCCATCCGGCCGGTCCATTCGTCGGTTTATCCGATTCAGCCCACCATGATCGATTCCCAGGCAGTCCGTGCCTATCTGCTCGGTCTGCAAGACCGCATCACCGACGCCATCGGTGCCATCGACGGCCAGCCGTTCCTGACCGACGCCTGGGAGAAACCGCCCACCGAACGCCTGCGCGGCAGCGGCCGCACCCGCATCCTGGAGGGCGGCGCGGTGATGGAGCGCGCCGGCGTGGGCTTCTCGCACGTCAGCGGCGACACCCTGCCGCCATCGGCCACCGCCAACCGCCCCGAGCTGGCGGGGCGCAGCTTCGAGGCCATGGGCGTGTCGCTGGTGTTCCATCCGCGCAACCCCTACGTGCCCACGGTGCATATGAACGTGCGCTGCTTCCTGGCAGTCAAGCCGGGGGCCGAGCCGGTCTGGTGGTTCGGCGGCGGCATGGACCTGACGCCCTACTACGGCAACGCCGACGACTGCACGCATTTCCACCGCACCTGCCAGCAGGCGCTGGCGCCCTTCGGCGACGAACTCTATCCCCGCTTCAAGCAGTGGTGCGACGAGTACTTCTTCCTGAAGCACCGCAACGAGGCGCGCGGCATCGGCGGCATCTTCTTCGACGACTTCTCGGCGCTGGGCTTCGCGCGCAGCTTCGCCATGATGCAAGCGGTCGGCGACGCCTTCCTGGCGGCCTACCTGCCGATCCTGCAGGCCCGCAAGGACACGCCCTACGGCGAGCGCGAGCGCGATTTCCAGGCCTACCGGCGCGGACGCTACGTCGAGTTCAACCTGGTGTTCGACCGCGGCACGCTGTTCGGCCTGCAGTCGGGCGGACGCGCCGAATCCATCCTGATGTCGATGCCGCCGCAAGTAACCTGGCGCTATGACTGGCAACCGGAACCGGGCAGCCCCGAAGCGGCGCTGTACACCGATTTCCTGCCAGCGCGCGACTGGGCCTGACGGCTGACCCATGGCCCATCCCGCGCACCCCCGCATGCCCGCCGCCGACGCGGGCGCATCGCCGCAAGCCGCCGCCGCCCGCCCCTACCGCCTGGGTATCCTGGGCGGCACCTTCGATCCGCCCCACGTCGGGCACCTGGCGCTGGCGCGGCTGTGCATCGACCATCTGGGCCTGGACGAGCTGGTGTGGATTCCCACCGGCCAGTCCTGGCAGAAGGGCGACGAGGTGACCCCGGCCGCCGACCGCCTGGCGATGACGGAACTGGCCGCGGCGGCGCTCGGCGACAGCGGCGCCAGGGTCCGCGTCAGCCGCATGGAAGTCGATCGCGCCGGCCCCAGCTACACCATCGACACGGTGCGCCAGCTGCGCGACGAATACGGCCCCGAGGCCTCGCTGTGCTGGCTGATGGGCGCCGACCAGCTGCTGCGCCTGCACACCTGGCATGGCTGGCAGGAACTGTTCGCGCACGTGCACTTGTGCACTGCGACACGGCCGCGCTTTGCGCTGGCGGCGCTGGAGGGTCCGGTGCTGGCCGCGCTGGCCGAGCGCCAGGCTGACACGCACCTGATACAATGCACGCCCTCCGGCCGGATGTGGATCGACCAGACGCTCGCCGTCGACCTCTCTTCCACCCATCTGCGCCAGCGGCTGGCAGCCGGCCAGCCGGCAGATGACCAACTGCCGCCCGGCGTGGCACACTACATTGCCAGCCACGGGCTGTACCGCAACGCCCCGGCCCGGGCATGACCAGGGTTGCATCGACCCCGGCGCCCACCCCCAAACCGATCTGAGCTGAACAAGAAGACACCCATGGATATTCGTAAACTGCAACGCGCCATCGTCGACGGCCTCGAGGATGTCAAAGCGCAGGACATCAAGGTGTACGACACCAGCCACCTGACGGAACTGTTCGACCGGGTGGTGATTGCCAGCGGGACCTCCAACCGCCAGACCAAGGCGCTGGCAGCGTCGGTGCGGGATACGGTAAAGGAAGCGGGCGGCCATATCGTGGCGGTCGAGGGCCTGGAAACCGGCGAATGGGTGCTGGTCGACTGCGGCGACGCCGTGGTTCACATCCTGCAGCCGCAACTGCGCCTGTACTACAACCTCGAAGAGATCTGGGGCGACAAGCCGGTGCGCATGAAGCTGGCCGCCGGTGCCCGCCTGGCCAAGGCCAGCGAGCCCATGGACGAAGACGAGGACGAGGCCCCGGTGCGCACAGTGCGCCGTGCCAGCAACCTGCGACCGGCGCTGGCGCGCCTGCCCGAAGGCATGAAGGAGCCCTCGCCGCCGATGGGCCATGAGGACACCGACGCGGACGCCATCGCCACCATCCGCAAGCCGGCCCGCAAGGCCGCCGCCAAGTCGCCTGCCACCAAGGCCACCGGCACCCGTGCCGCGGCACCGCGCAAGACCGCTGCAGGCACCACCGCGCGCAAGACCGCGACCAAGACTGCCACCAAGACCGCCACCAAGACCGCGGCCAAGAAGGCACCCGCCCGCACCGCCGCGGCCAAGCCGGCCGCGCGCAAGCGCGCCACCCGCTCGGCCTGAGCCCGGGGCGCGGCCGTACGGCGGCCGCGCCGCAGCACCGCATCGTCTGACCCATGCAACTGGTGATCGTGGCCGTCGGCCACAAGATGCCCGGCTGGATCGAAACCGGCTTCAGCGAATACGCCAAGCGCATGCCGCCCGAGCTGCGCATCGAGCTGCGCGAGGTCAAACCCGAGACCCGCTCGTCCAGCAATAACGCCGCCACCGTGATGCAGCGCGAAGCCGCGCGCATCGAGACGGTGCTGGGCAGCCTGTCGAAGCAGTGCCGCATCGTGGCGCTGGATGAACGCGGCCGCGACTTCACCACGGTGCAACTGGCCGCGCAGCTGACCGACTGGCAGCGCGAGGGCGGCGACGTGGCCTTCCTGATCGGCGGCGCCGACGGGCTCGATCCCGCGCTCAAGACCCGCGCCAGCACCCTGATCCGGCTGTCCAGCCTGACCCTGCCGCACGGCATGGTGCGCGTGCTGCTGGCCGAGCAGTTGTACCGCGCGTGGTCCGTCACGCAGAACCACCCCTATCATCGGGCCTGATCCCGGCCGTCGCCGGAAGGCCCCCGCCGCGATGCCCGACACCCTGCACGACTACCTCTACCTCGCCTCGCAAAGCCCGCGCCGCCGCGAGCTGCTGACCCAGCTCGGGGTGCGCTACGCACTGCTGCTGGCCGACGACGATGAAGACGCCGAAGCGCTCGAAGCCGTCCTGCCCGACGAAACCCCCGACGACTATGTCCAGCGCGTGTGCGCGCTCAAGGCCGAAGCCGCGCTGCGCCGCCGCGAACGCCGCGCGCTGCCCGATGCGCCGGTGCTGACCTCGGATACCACGGTCTGCCTGGGCGGCCGCATCCTCGGCAAGCCCGCCGACGGCGCCGACGCCGCGGCCATGCTGGGCGCGCTGTCGGGCACCACCCACCGCGTGCTGACCGCCGTGACGGTGGTGTCCGCCACCGGCATGCGGCATGCACTGTCGGTTTCCGAAGTCACCTTCCGCGCGCTGGAACCTGCCGAGATCGAGCGCTACGTCGCCAGCGGCGAGCCGCTGGGCAAGGCCGGCGCCTATGGCATCCAGGGCCGCGCGGCCGAGTTCGTGGCGCGGATTGCAGGCAGCTATTCAGGTATCATGGGCTTGCCCTTGTTTGAGACGGCAGCGTTACTTCGGCAGGCGCGCCTGCAGTTCTGAGCGGCGCCCCTTGCCATCGGCGAGACTGCCCTCGCGCCAGGCGACTTCACCGGTCAACCTTATCCAGCCGCATACCCGGCCGCTCACCCGGCGGGCCTCCGGCGACGCGTTTCACCCGCTATGACTGAAGACATACTCGTCAACATCACGCCCCAAGAGACCCGCGTCGCCATCGTGCAGCAGGCCGCCGTCCAGGAACTGCATGTCGAACGCACCCTGACGCGCGGGCTGGTCGGCAACATCTACCTGGGCAAGGTGGTGCGCGTGCTGCCCGGCATGCAGTCGGCTTTTATCGACATCGGCCTGGAGCGCGCCGCGTTCCTGCATGTGGCCGACATCTGGCATCCGCGCGACCCCGACCGCAACAATTCCACCCCGCAGCTCGCCATCGAGAAGACCCTGTTCGAAGGCCAGGCGCTGATGGTGCAGGTGATCAAGGACCCGATCGGCACCAAGGGCGCGCGGCTGTCGACGCAGGTCAGCATCGCCGGGCGCACGCTGGTGTACTTGCCGCAAGACCCGCATATCGGCATCTCGCAGCGCATCGAAGGCGAAGTCGACCGCGAGGCGCTGCGCAGCCGCGTGCAGGGACTGGTGCCCGCCGACGAGCGCGGCGGCTTTATCGTGCGCACCATCGCCGAGGAAGCGACCGACGAGGAACTCGGCAACGATATCGCCTACTTGCGCAAGATCTGGGGCGCGATCCGCCAGAACGCCACCACGCTGCCCGCCCCCAGCCTGCTCTACCAGGACCTGAACCTGGCCCAGCGCGTGCTGCGCGACTTCATCAACGACGCCACCGGCGTGATCCAGATCGACTCGCGCGAGAACTACCAGATGCTGCTGGAGTTCGCCAAGGAATACACGCCGGCGGTGCTGCCGCGCCTGTCGCACTACACCGGCGAGCGGCCGATCTTCGACCTGTTCAATATCGACGCCGAGATCGAGAAGGCGCTGTCGCGCCGGGTGGACCTGAAGTCGGGCGGCTACCTGATGATCGACCAGACCGAGGCGATGACGACCATCGACGTCAACACCGGCGGCTACGTGGGCGCGCGCAATTTCGACGACACCATTTTCAAGACCAACCTGGAGGCGGCGCATACCATTGCGCGCCAGCTGCGGCTGCGCAACCTCGGCGGCATCATCATCATCGACTTTATCGACATGGAGAACGTCGAGCACCGCGACGCGGTGCTGTCCGAGCTGAAGCGCGCACTGTCGCGCGACCGCACCCGCATCACCGTCAACAGCTTCTCGCAACTGGGGCTGGTCGAGATGACGCGCAAGCGCACGCGCGAGTCGCTGGCGCACGTGCTGTGCGAACAATGCCCGGTGTGCCAGGGCAAGGGCCAGGTCAAGACGCCGCGCACGGCCTGCTACGACATCCTGCGCGAGATCATGCGCGAATCGCGCCAGTTCAACCCGCGCGAGTTCCGCATCCTGGCCTCGCAGGAAGTGATCGACTTGTTCCTGGAAGAAGAAAGCCAGCACCTGGCGATGCTGGGCGACTTCATCGGCAAGCCGATTTCGCTGCAGGTGGAATCGACGTTCCACCAGGAGCAGTACGACATCATTCTGATGTGAACCCGCCTGCGCCAAATGGAAACAGCCCGCCAATCGGCGGGCTGTATTGTTTCACGGCCGGATCACCACCTGCGGGCTGATGACATAGGCCGCTTCGGGCTGGTAATACACCGGCGGCGGCGGCTGGTACACGACCGGACGGTCCTTGCACTTGCGCTCTTCCTTATACTCGCCGTTGTCCTTCCACTTGCGCTTGATCTTGCAATTGCCGACCCAGAATTCTTCCTTGTAGTCGTTGCCCTTGTCGTAGCGGCCATGGTGGCGCCCATGGTGATGGTCATAGTCGTCCCAGTCGTCGTCGGCATGGGCGGCGGCGCCGAAGGCGCCGAGGAGCACGGGCAGGACCACCAGGGATAACAGCAGACGGGGCTTCATGTCGGAACGGGCAAGGACAGGGTGGAGCGAGGCTAGCATGCGGGCGCGCGCCGCGTTGTATCAAGCTGTTTACGAACGTAACCGCGATGCGCGGCAGGCGCCTGTCCGATGCCGGACTGCCGGGCATTCTGGACTCGGGATTGGCCCTAGCCCACTTCTGTTTGCCATCCGCTATAACTAAACCAAGGTAGTCAGCGGCCTCCGCACGGAGGCCGCGCCCGGCTGTCCGCGCGCGCTGTTCCGGCGCGCCGCCGCCGGTCGGCAAGCAAGGAGTCCGGCATGAACGCCACGAACCATGGAGCCTGTGTGCTGGCCCTCCTGTTATCGGTGGCGTGCGCGCCATTGCCGATCGCCAGGCGCGCACCGCCGCCCCCCGAGGCCAAGGTCGAAGCGCCGCCGCCGCCCAAGGAGCGCGCCACGCCGATCGCGCCCAAGGTCATCAACCTTGCCGCCGCCTGCAAGCGTACCGAGGAAGACGGCTTCCGCGAAGACGCGCTGATGGATGTCAGGGCCAACGAGGTGCGGGCGCTGAAATGGAAGCTGTGGGTATCGCGGCGCGGCAGTTGCGAATTCAACCTGGCCGAGTTCCGCCAGGTCCGCGATACCCCGCACATCGAACTGCAAGCCATCGACGGCAGCCAGTGCAAGTTGCTGGTCTGGCAGGATCCGCGCCGCGTGACGCTGGCCCATGCCCGCTGCGAGAAGCACTGCACGCCAGGCATCTACGAGCAGGCCTGGCCGGTGCTGTTCGATCCCAAGAGCGGTGCCTGCGCCGAAGTGCGCTGAGCCTGCGGCACCGCGGCAACGCTACTTTGCCTTTGGCACGCGGCCCATCAGGTAGAACTCGTCGTTGGGGCGCATGCCGATGGTATTGGCCATGCGGTTGGACAGGCCGAAGAACGCGGTGATCGCGGCAATATCCCAGGCGTCCTCGTCGGAAAAGCCGTGCGCGCGCAGCGCATCGAAGTCGGCCTCGTCGATTTCATGCGAGGCCTTGCACACCTTCATGGCGAAGTCGAGCATGGCGCGCTGGCGCGGCGGGATGTCGGCCTTCAGGTAATTCACCGCGACCTGGTCCGCGACCAGCGGCTTCTTCTCATAGATGCGCAGGATCGCGCCATGCGCCACCACGCAATACAGGCACTGGTTGGCGCCGGACGTGGCGACCACGATCATCTCGCGCTCGCCCTTGGTCAGGCCACCCTCCTTGAGCATCAGGGCATCGTGATAGGCGAAGAACGCGCGGCACTCATCGGGCCGGTGCGCCAGCGCCAGGAAGACGTTGGGAACGAAGCCGGCTTTCTCCTGGACTTCCACGATGCGCGCGCGGATATCGTCGGGGAGGTCGGCCAGCGCCGGGATGGGGTAGCGGCTGATCGGGAATGCCGAATCTGACATGGTGGTCTCCGGTTGGGCAGGCGTCATCATGGTGAGGCTTCTGGCACCAATACTAACGGATCGGGCGCAAGCTGGCGGGCTTCATGTGGCCCATGCATCGCACGGACACAGGTCCGCCGGATCAGGCATACTACGCACCTTCCGAACCAGGCGGCCCCCCCGGACCGCGCTACTGTTCCCGATGAAACGTATTCTCATCGTCAAGCTGACCTCGCTCGGCGACATGGTGTTCACCCAGCCGCTGGTGGCTGACCTGCAGCGGGCCTTTCCCGGCGTCAAGATCGACTGGATCGCCGACTCCTACTGCGCCGACGTGCCACGCTGGAACCCGAATATCGATCGTGTGATCGTCGCACCGCTGCGCGGCTTCAAGAAGGCGCGCAGCTGGGCCGGCCTGCGCGCGATCTTCAGTGCGCTGCGCGCGTTGCGCCGCGAGCAATACGATGCGGTGCTGGACGTCCACGGCGTCTACAAGAGCGCCATCGTCACCTTCCTCGCCCGCACGCGCCATCGTTATGGCTACCCCGTCCAGGAACTCGGCGAGAGCGGTGCGCGCTTCGCCTACAACCATGTGTTCCAGCCGTTCGTGGAAGAGGATTGCGCGCGCAATCGCATGCGCCGCGCAGTGAGCCGCGCGCTCGGCTACGAAATGACCCGGGAGATGGACTACGGCCTTCAAATGCCGGCGGACACGCCCGCCGCGGCCGCCAAGGGCCCATACGCCATGCTGTTCCACGCCACCTCCAGCGAGGAAAAAAAGTGGCCGGTGGCCGACTGGATCAGCGTCGGCAGCGCGATCGCGGCGCGCGGGCTGCGCGTGCTGGTGCCGTGGGGCAATGACGCCGAAAGAAAGGAAGCGGAAACCATCGCGGCCAGCGTGCCCGGTGCCGAAGTCATGCCGCGCCTGAGCATCACCGGCGTGGCGCAGATGGTGGGCAAGGCCTCGCTGGTGGTCGGCATGGATACCGGCTTTGTGCACATTGCCGACGCGCTGCGCCGGCCCACGGTGATCCTGTTCACCACCACCTCGCGCCACCTTTACGGCGTCGATGCGCCGGGTCGCGCGGTGTCGCTGGGCGGCGGCGGCGTGGTGCCGCAACGGGCACAGGTGCTGGCCGCCATCGACGAAGTCCTGCCCAAGGTCACTACCACCAACTGATCACGCCGTCAGGGCGACAAAAAAAGGGCCGGTGCGCATGCACCGGCCCTTTTTGCCGTGGGTCTGCGACCGCCTAGCGGCTGGCGAACTGGATCCGGTGCAGCCCGGCGTACAGGCCATTGGCCGCGAGCAGCTGGGCGTGGGTACCGGTCTCGGCGACGCGGCCATGGTCAAGCACGGCGATGCGGTCGGCATTCTCGATGGTCGACAGCCGATGCGCGATCACCAGCGTGGTCCGGCCCTTCATCAGCGCCTCCAGCGCCGCCTGCACCTGGCGCTCGGATTCCGAGTCCAGCGCCGAGGTGGCCTCGTCCAGGATCAGGATCGGCGCATCCTTGTACAGCGCGCGGGCAATCGCCAGGCGCTGGCGCTGGCCGCCGGACAGCTTCATGCCGTTGTCGCCGATATTGGTATTGACGCCCTCGGGCAGGCCCTTGACCGTTTCCGTCAGGTAGGCCGCCGCCAGCGCGCGCTCGACGCGGGCCATGTCGATCTCGCTGCCGGGCTGGGCGCCATACGCCACATTGGCCGCGACCGTGTCGTTGAACAGCACCACGTCCTGGCTGACGAAAGCGATCTGGTTGCGCAGGTCCTTCAGCGACAGCTCGGTCAGCGGCATGCCGTCCAGCAGGATGCGCCCCGCGGTGGGATCGAAGAAGCGCGGCACCAGGTTGACCAGCGTGGTCTTGCCGCTGCCCGACGGGCCCACCAGCGCCACCACCTCGCCGGGGCTGACGCGCAGGTCGATGCCGTCCAGCGCGGCGCGCGGCGCCTCGCCATAGCGGAAGCCGACCTGCTCGAAGGCCAGCTCGCCGCGGGCACGGCCCAGGGGCTTGCCGCCATCCTGCGGCTCGACCGGCTCGTCGATCAACCGGAAGATCATCTCGGCGGCGGTGATGCCGCGCGTCAGCGGCTGGTTGATGTCGGTCAGGTGCTTGAGCGGCGAGATCAGCAGCAGCATCGCCATCACGAAGCCGGTAAAGCCGCCCACCGTGGTCTGGTTGGCCTGCGCCTGCACCATGGCGATGGTGATGATCACCGACAGCGCCAGCGCGGCCAGGAAGGCCGTGACCGGCTGGTTCAGCCCGCCCGCCACCGCCATGCGCATCGAGTAGTTCTTGAGCCGCTCGGCCACGGTGCGGAAGCGCCCCAGCTCATAGGCCTCGCCACCATGCAGCTTGACCACCTTGTAGCCGCCGACCGCCTCTTCCACGACATAGGCGGCGTTGTTGGTATAGGCCTGGTGGTCGCGGTTGAGCTTGCGCAGCCGGCGGTTGATCTTCGACATCAGGTAGCCAATCACCGGCAGGATCACCGCCACGATCAGCGTCAGGCGCCAGTTGGTGTAGAACAGGTAGATCAGCAGCGCCACCACGGTCAGCGAATCCCGCACCAGCGTAATGAATACGCTGGTCAGGATCTGCAGCACCTGGTTGACCTCAAAGATCACCGCGTTGATCAGCGACGCCGCGGTATTGCGGTGGAAGAACGACGCCGGCGCCTGCAGCAGGCGCTCGAACATCTGCAGACGCATCTTCAGCAGCACGCGGTTCGAGATCAGGTTGAGCAGGTAGCCCGACGCAAACTGCGCCACGCCGCGGATCAGCGCCACGCCGGTCAGGATCGCCGGCACATGCCACAGCGTGCCGGCGTAGTCGCCGCCAAAACCCTTGTCGAGCAGGTCGTTGACGACCTTGGGGATCACCCCCTCGCTGGCGGCCACCACCGCCATCGCAAGGATGGCGCCGATGAAGATGCGCAGCTCGGGGCGCAGGTAAGACCAGAGCCGGCTGGCCATGCTGGACGGCACGGCGGCACCTGGCGAAATGGGCGGTTTGGATGTGGTCACTGAAGTTTCTTCTGGGTGTAGGCGGCGTTGCGGCAGCAGGGCACGGCGCTAGCCCGGCCGCTTCTGGCGCGCGACGCGCAGGAAGGGCCTGACCAAGACCTGGAACAGGAAGCGCTGGTAGACATAGCGGCGCAGATAATAGCCGACACTGCGGCGCGCCTTGTCGGTGGCGTCGAGGTCGGCGCGATGCGTTTCCAGCGACGAGGCCTCGGCCAGCTCGGTCAGGCCGATGCAATAAGGGACTACGGCGCGGACCGAGACCAGGCCGCGCCGCTCGAACGCGGACCAGTAGTCGGCCGCGCACCAGGCTGGCTGCAGTCCCGCCAGCAGGCGTTCGGCGGCAGCGCGGGTAACGACATAGCCATGCGCGCGCCACCATTCGCCATAGCGCCGCACCAGCTTGCGTTGCGCACCGAGCGGTCTGGTGCCCCAGCGGGTAAATTTGTCGACATGCGACAGCAGCACCACGTCAGGGCTGGCGGGGTCCATCTGCGACGCCAGCGCCGCCAGCACCGCCGGCACGTCATCGCCCAGCAGCGCGTCGTCTTCCAGCACCAGGGCCAGGCTGGCGCCGTCTTCGAGCATCTTGCGGTAGACCCCGAGGTGGCTCAGCGCGCAGCCGATCTCGCCGCGGCTCATCGGGCGATAGCTGGCGCTGGCGGCATGGGCATCGTAGCGGCGCGCGACTTCGTCCTCGGACAAGGCGCGTCCGTTCACGGCGGGGAACACCTGGAAGGGCACCCCGAGACGCGTCAGCTGGCCGGCAATGCGCTGCCGGCGGGCCTCGGCGGCTTCGAGATTGATGACATAGGCGCCGATCATGCCGCCACCGCGTGCTGGCCGAACCGGCGCCAAAGGAAGGTCGATGCGGCACACGCCTGCAGGGATAAAACGGTTTCCATCCCTGTGGGTCGGGACCAATGTGCTGTTTTCATCAACTTGGCAACTGAGATTTCGGCTTTGGCACGCGCCGGCGCGCGCCCGCGCGAGGCGGCGGGAGGCTGCGGAGCCACTACGCCGGTGCGGTAGAATACGCGCTCTTCCATCAGCGCCCGGCTGGCGGCGACGCCGGCGACCTGCCGGCCTGGCCCGACCGGGGCGCGCCCCTACGTTCCATGAGAGTCTCCGCCGTCATCATTACCAGGAATGAAGCTCACAATATCGGGCCATGCCTTGAAAGCGTGTCCTGGTGCGAAGAGGCGATTATAGTGGATTGGGCCAGCACGGACGACACGGTGGCGATCGCGCGTGCCGCCGGCGCCACCGTGATCCAGACCGACGATTGGCCGGGCTTCGGCCCGCAGAAAAACCGCGCGGTCCGGGCCGCCAGCGGGGACTGGATCCTCAGCCTGGACGCCGATGAACGCGTCCCCCCCGCGCTGCGCGACGAGATCCTGAGCCACTTGCGCCAGGCCGATGCGCAGGCGCTTGCGCTGCCGCGCCTGTCCGCATTCTGCGGCACCTTCGTGCGCCACGCGGGCTGGTATCCGGATTACGTCACCCGGGTCTTCCGCAACGGCCGCGGCCGCTTCACCGACGACCTTGTGCACGAACACCTGCAGGTGGACGACCCGATCACACGGCTGCGCGAGCCGCTGGTCCACTACAGCTACCGCTCGCTGTCGGACGTGCTGCGCAAGATCGACAGCTATTCCAGCGCGGGCGCCCAGCAGGCCTATGCGCGCGGCAAGCGCAGCTCGGTCGCATCCGCCGCGGGCCACGGCCTGTGGGCGTTCGTGCGCACCTACCTGCTCAAGCGCGGCTTCCTCGACGGCGGCGCCGGCTTCGGCGTGGCGCTGATGAATGCGCAGGCCAGCTACTACAAGTACGCCAAGCTGGCGCAATTGCACGCCGCGGCGCAAAGCAAGGCTGCCGGCTAAAGCGCTCGACGCGGTCGCGCGCCGCCCTATCCCCTACCTTCTCGATCGATGAAAGTTGGCATCTCCTGCAATCGCTTCGGCGCCGGTGGCGGCCTGGAGCGCTACGCGCTCGACATCAGCCGGGCCATGGCGCGGCGCGCCGATACCGAAGTCTCGGTCTACGCGCGCCGTTTCGACGCTGGCGTGGCGGCATCCGCGGGGGTTGCCGCGCACCGGATCGTGGTGTCTTGGCTGCCGGGCAAGCTGCGCGACCGCTATTTCTCGTGGCGGCTGCAGGCGCGCCGCGATGGCGACGAAGTGCTGATCGGCTGCAACCGCGTGCGCGGTTCCGATATCGCCATCTGCGGCGGCACGCATCGCGGCTATCTGGCCGCGCGCGGCACGCCGGCGCGGCGCTCGGACCAGTGGCAGATCGCACTGGAAAGCGCGCAATATGCCGGCGCGCACCGCGTGGTGGCGCATTCCGCGCTGATGCGGCGGGAAGTGATCGAGTTGTACGGGATCGCGCCCGAGCGCGTCGAGCTGGTCTACCCCCCGGTCGACACGCAGCGCTTCACCCCGGTTGACACCGCGGCGCGCGCCGCGCTGCGGCGCGAGTTCGGCTTCGGCGACGACGAGATCGTGTTCCTGTTTCCGTCGTCGGGCCATGCACGCAAGGGTTTCGACCTGCTGGCCGACTATTTTTCGAAGTCGGACCTGCCGATCACGCTGGCGGTGGCGGGCCGCCCGGTCGGACGCACCATCGCGCGCGTGCGCGAGCTGGGCTACAGCAGCCGCATCGACGCGCTCTACCGCGCCGCCGACTTCACCATCCTGGCGTCGGGCTATGAGCCGTTCGGGCTGGTGGGCGTGGAATCGGTGCTGTGCGGCACGCCGCTGGTCTTTGCCGACAATATCGCCTGCCTGGAGGTCATCCGGCCGCAAGCGGTGCATGCGTTCTCGCGCGCGCGCCCCGAGACGCTGGACCACGCCATCCGCGCCGCGGTCGAGTCCGTGCGCAACGGCCAGGCTCGGCTGGCGAACCCGCTGGGCCTGCTCGATTACGATCCCGGCATCGATGCCCACGTCGACACCCTGCTGCGGCTCGCGGCCAGCGCGCGCGCCGCCCGGCACCGCGCCTGACGCAGCGCCCGGCAGGCATGGAGGCCGTGCTTATTCGTAGACCGTGCTGACGGCGTCCGCCGACAGCACCTGCCGCAGCGCGGTCAGCGCCTCATCCGAGGGCACCACCTGCCAGTCGGGGCCGAGCATGGCCTCACAGCTGGCGGACTTCGCCTCGTAGCGAATCCGCACTGGCAAGCCCTGCACGCCGCTGGCACGGGCCAGGTGGGGCATCAGCAGCTCGCGCAGCATGCCGGTCGAGGAATTGCCGTTCATCGAGAGCCGCACCGCGCTGGCAAAGCGCACGCGCGCGGCGACCAGGTCCATCACCGATTCCGCGGTGAAGCGGACCCCGCCCGTGAAGGTATCGTGGCGCGCATTGCCGGTGGCGATCAGCAATTCGTCTTCGCGGAACATCTGCCGGTTGGCGTCGAAGACCTCGTTGAACACCGTCATCTCGACCAGGCCGGTGCCGTCGTCGAGCGTGACGATCAGCATCTTGCCGCGCTGGGTCATCTGCGTGCGCATGCCGCTGATCACGCCGGCGATGGTCTTGCCGCGCACGTCGCGGCCGAAACCGCCGCCGTTGCCCTGCACTTCCTTTTCCAGCGCCGCCAGCGTGCCCTTGTTGAAGCGGCGCACCTCGTCGCGGTAGGCGTCGAACAGGTGGCCCGAGAAGTAGTAGCCGAGCGCCTGCTTTTCTTCCTGCAGCGTGCGCTTGGGGCTCCAGCGCGGCTCGTCGAGCAGCTCCGGGCGGTGCGCGTCGCCGCCGTCGCCCATCAGGTCGAACAGCGACACCTGGTTGGCAGACTCGGCCTTCTGCTCGGCGGCTTCCATCGCGATCGGCACCGACGCCAGCAGCTGCGCGCGGTTGTCGTTGAGGCTGTCGAAGGCGCCGGCGCGGATCAGCGCCTCGATGGTGCGGCGGTTGACCTGGCGGCGGTCGACCCGCTCGCAGAAATCGAACAGGTCGGTGAAGGGCCGCTCTTCGCGTGCGCGCAGGATGTCTTCGATGGCGCCCTGCCCGCTGCCCTTGATGCCGCCCAGGCCGTAGCGGATGGTCTTGGGGTCCGTCGGCGCAAAGCGGTATTCGCTGGCGTTGACGTCCGGCGGCAGCACCGCGATCTTGTTGAGCTTGCAGTCCTCGTAGAGGATCTTGACCTTGTCGGTGTCGTCCATGGCCAGCGACATGTTGGCTGCCATGAATTCGGCCGGATGGTGGGCCTTGAGCCACGCGGTGTAGTACGCCAGCAGTGCGTACGCGGCCGCGTGCGACTTGTTGAAGCCGTAGCCGGCGAACTTCTCCATCAGGTCGAAGATGTCATCCGCCTGCTGCGCGGACAGCCCGTTCTTGTCGGCGCCTTCGCGGAACATCACGCGGTGCTGCGCCATTTCCTCGGGCTTTTTCTTGCCCATCGCACGGCGCAGCAGGTCGGCGCCGCCCAGCGAGTAGCCGCCGATGATCTGCGCCATCTGCATCACCTGCTCCTGGTAGACCATGATGCCGTAGGTCTCTTTCAGGACGGGTTCGACGCGCGGATCGGGGTACTCCACCTTCTCGCGCCCGTGCTTGCGCGCGCAGAAGCTGGGGATCAGGTCCATCGGGCCCGGGCGGTAGAGCGCCACCAGCGCGATGATGTCCTCGAAGCGGTCAGGCTTGGCATCCTTCAGCATGCCCTGCATGCCGCGGCTTTCCAGCTGGAACACGGCGACCGTGTTGGCGGTCTTGAGGATATCGAAGGCGGGGCCGTCGTCGAGCGGGATCTGGCTGCAGTTCCAGTCGGCCTTGCTGGGATCGAGCCGGCGGATATAGCGTTCGGCCCAGTCCAGGATGGTCAGCGTGGTCAGGCCCAGAAAGTCGAACTTGACCAGGCCGGCGGCCTCGACGTCGTCCTTGTCGTACTGGCTGACCACGCCGCTCATGCCGTCGTTCTGCGCGCCCTGCGTGTACAGCGGGCAGAAATCGGTGAGCCGGCCTGGCGCGATCAGCACGCCGCCGGCGTGCATGCCGACGTTGCGGGTCATGCCTTCGACGCGTTGCGCCAGCTCCAGCAGCTGGCGCACTTCTTCCTCGTTGCGCTCGCGCTCGGTCAGCAGCGGCTCTTCCTTCTTGGCCTCTTCGATGGTGACCAGCTTGCCGGGCTTGAACGGGATCAGCTTGGCGATGCCGTCGACAAAGCCATAGCCCAGGTCGAGCACGCGGCCCACGTCGCGCACCGCGGCCTTGGCCGCCATGGTGCCGAAGGTGGCGATCTGCGACACCGCGTCCTTGCCGTACTTCTCCTTCACGTACGTGATCACGCGATCGCGCCCGTGCTGGCAGAAGTCGATGTCGAAGTCGGGCATCGAGACCCGTTCCGGGTTCAGGAAACGCTCGAACAGCAGCGCGTACTTGAGCGGGTCCAGGTCGGTAATGCCCAGCGCGTACGCGACCAGCGAGCCCGCGCCCGAGCCCCGGCCCGGTCCCACCGGCACGCCGTTGTTCTTGGCCCAGTTGATAAAGTCCGCCACGATCAGGAAGTAGCCGGGGAAGCCCATCTTGATGATGGTGCCGGTCTCGAATTCCAGCCGCGCGTAGTATTCCGGGCGCCTGGCCTCGCGCACCGCCTCGTCGGGGAACAGCACCGCCAGGCGCTTCTCCAGGCCTTCCTTGGCCATGAACACGAGGTAGTCGTCCAGCGACATGCCGTCCGGCGTCGGGAACAGCGGCAGGCGCGGCTTGCCCAGCTCCAGCGTCAGGTTGCAGCGGCGCGCGATCTCGACCGCGTTCTCCAGCGCCGAGGGGATGTCCGCGAACAGCGCACACATCTCGTCCTGGGTCTTGAAGTACTGGTCGGTGGTAAAGCGGCGGGTGCGGCGCGGGTTGGCCAGCAGCTCGCCCTCGGCGATGCACACGCGCGCCTCATGCGCGGTGAAGTCGTCCGGCGTCATGAACTGCACCGGATGCGTGGCCACCACCGGCAACTGCAGCGCTGCCGCCAACTGCACCGCCTGCTGCACGTAGGCGTCGGTGCCGGCGTGGCCGGCGCGCTGCAGTTCGATGTAGAAGCGCTGCGGGAACACCGAGGCCCAGTGCTGCGCGGCGCGGCGCGCGCCTTCGGCGTTGCCGTTGGCCAGCGCCATGCCGATATCGCCGCCCATCGCCCCCGACAGCGCGATCAGGCCCGTGGCCAGCGGCAGGTCATCCTCGCCCGGTTCCTGGAACCAGGCCGGATCGATCTCGGCGCGGCCGCGGTGCTGGTTGCCCAGCCACGCGCGCGACAGCAGCATGCACAGGTTCAGGTAGCCGCGGAGGTCCTGCACCAGCAGCAGCAGGCGCGCGGGCTTGTCGCGATCCTCGGCGTTGGTCAGCCAGACGTCGGCCCCGACCACCGGCTTCACGCCCTTGCCGCGCGCTTCCTTGTAGTAGCGGATCAGGCCGAAGGCGTTGGCAAGGTCCGTCAGGGCGAGCGCGCCCATGCCATCGGCGGCGGCGGCCTTGACGGCGTCATCGAGACGGACGATGCCGTCGACGATGGAGTATTCGGAATGCAGGCGGAGGTGTACGAAGCGGGGTGCAGACATGGGCGACATTGTACCGGCTCGGCCCGCAGGCATGCCGCCAATGTTGCGCGCCACCGGAGTTGGGGCAGCGCGGCGCAAAGCTGATCGGCGTGCTGGGGAATGCGCCACGCGAGGGGTGCGCGCACGCTATAATTTCGCCTTTCCAATCAGGCAGTTATCGCAAGCTGTCGGCGCCCCTCGGACGCCGCCGCGCGGGCGCAGTCTCCCATGCAGATCGTCAATATTTCCGCTTACAAGTTTGTCTCGCTGGACGACATCGAGACCCTGCGCCCGGCCATGCGCGAGCGCTGCGAGGCGGCCGGCCTGAAGGGCACGATCCTGCTCGCGCCGGAAGGCATCAACCTGTTCCTGGCCGGCCCGCGCGCCGCCATCGACGACTTCATGGCCTGGCTGCATGCCGATGCGCGCTTCGCCGATATCGCGCCCAAGGAAAGCCTGTCGGACAACCAGCCCTTCAAGCGCATGCTGGTGCGCGCCAAGAAGGAAATCATCACCATGAAGATGCCGCTGATCCGCCCCGAGGCAGGCCGCGCGCCATCGGTGCGGCCGGTGGACCTGAAGCGCTGGCTCGACCAGGGGCACGACGACGAAGGCCGTCCGGTGGTAATGCTCGATACGCGCAATGATTTCGAGGTGGCGGTCGGCACGTTCGCCGACGCGGTCGAGTACGACATCGCCAGGTTCAGCGAATTTCCCGACGCCGTCGCGGCGAACAAGGCCGCGCTGGAAGGCAAGACCGTGGTGTCGTTCTGCACCGGCGGCATCCGCTGCGAGAAGGCCGCGATCCACATGCAGGAGGTTGGCGTCGAGCGCGTGTACCAGCTCGAGGGCGGCATCCTGAAGTACTTCGAGGAGGTCGGCGGCAGCCACTATCGCGGCGACTGCTTCGTCTTCGACTACCGCACCGCGCTGAATCCCAGCCTGGAGCCGGCCGGCCCCAAGCAGTGCTTTGCCTGCCGCGCCGTGGTCACGCCCGAACAACAGCAAAGCCCGCACTATGTGGTCGGCAAGAGCTGCCCGCACTGCATCGGCGGCAAGGGCCAGGCCGCGGCCTGACGCCGATTCGCGGCGGCTCAGGCCGCCAGCAGGTGGTAGAGGTTGCGCAGCATGCCGGCGGTGGCGCCCCAGATAAAGCGCTGGCCGCCGTTCTCGCGCGGATAGGGCATGGCGTAGAACATGCGCTCGCCGTCGACCCAGCGGAACAGGCGCCGCTCATGGTGGGACGGGTTCATCAGGAAGGCCAGCGGCACTTCAAAGACATCGGCCACTTCCGACGCGTCCGGGCGCAGCGTAAAGCCATCGCGCACCAGCCCCACCACCGGGCTCACGTGGAAGCCGGTGCCGGTGATGTAGTCCGGCAGCGCGCCCAGCACTTCGACATAGTCGCGAGCCAGCCCCACTTCTTCTTCGGTTTCCCGTAGCGCCGTGTCGATGCGGTTAAGGTCCCAGGACTCCTGCCGCCCGCCCGGGAAGCTGATCTGCCCGGGATGCGCGCTCAGGTTGGCATTGCGCTGCGTCAGCAGCACCGTCAGGCCATCGCGGCGCTCCACCAGCGGCACCAGCACGGCGGCGTCGCGAAGGCCGCGGCTGCGGTCATAGACGCGTGATTCATCGGTCAGTTCGGGCGCCCATGCCGGCGGCGCCTCGAAGCGGTGCCGGATAAAATCGACGTGCAGGCGCGGCGCGCTCAGTGCGCCATTGCGCAGGTCGGTGTCGATGACGGGAAGGGATTCGGGGTCGAAAGCAGGACGCATAACATCGCAAGTATGACAGAAGCGCGCAATCTGGCGCCGCAGCAAAACACGCCCGCCGTTGCCCGCGCCCATGCAAAAAGGGCACCCTGGGGTGCCCTTCCTGAGGAAATGCCTGGCCGGGCTGCCCCGGCCGGCATGCCTGGCTTACTGCGCAGCCTTGGCAGCGACAGCAGCCTTCGACACCAGCTTTTCCTTGATACGCGCGGACTTGCCCGAACGCTGGCGCAGGTAGTACAGCTTCGCGCGACGCACGTCGCCGCGGCGCTTCACTTCGATGCCGGCGATCAGCGGCGAGTACAGCTGGAACGTACGTTCCACGCCTTCACCCGACGAAATCTTGCGCACGATGAAGGACGAGTTCAGGCCGCGGTTGCGCTTGGCAATCACGACGCCTTCGTAGGCCTGCACGCGCTTGCGGTTGCCTTCCACCACGTTGACGCTGACGACAACGGTGTCGCCGGGCGCGAATGCGGGGATGGTCTTGTTCGCGGTCAGGCGCGCGATCTCTTCCTTCTCGATCTGTTCGATGAGGTTCATCGTTTCTTCTCCGTAACCATCGTGCCGACGTTGTATGCCCCAGGATGACCCGGGCCCCGGCAGAGGATGGGGTTTTACCTGGCGGGAGTTTCCCCCCGCCCTTCCTTCGCCGCCCATTCCGACAGGAATTTCTCGTCGGCGCGGGACAGCAAACCTTGTTCGCGGGCCGCCTCGATCAGGTCGGGGCGCTTGCTCGCGGTATTGGCCAGCGCCTGCTGGCGCCGCCATTTTTCAATCTCGGCATGATGGCCCCCGAGCAGGATGTCGGGGACCCGCACGCCTTCATATTCTTCCGGCCGGGTGTAATGCGGGCAATCCAGCAGGCCATTGACGAAGCTGTCCTGCACCGCCGACTGCGCATCGCCCAGCACGCCGGGCAGGTGGCGCACCACCGCGTCGATCAGCGCCATCGCCGGCAGTTCGCCGCCCGACAGCACAAAATCGCCGAGGCTGATTTCCTCGTCCACGCGACGGTCGATCAGCCGCTGGTCGATGGCCTCGTAGCGGCCGCACAACAACACCAGCCCCGGCCGCTGGGCCAGCTCCATGACCTTGGCATGCGTCAGCGTCTTGCCCTGCGGCGACATCAGCACTACATGCGGTGTCGATACGCCGGCTTGCGTCTGCGCCGCCACCGCGGCATCGATCGCGTCATCCAGCGGCTTGGCCAGCATCACCATGCCGGGGCCGCCGCCATACGGCCGGTCATCGATGGTGCGGTAGTTGTCGACCGTGAAATCGCGCGGATTCCAGCTGCGCAACGCATACCGCTGCTGCTTGGCGGCACGGCTGGTGATGCCCCAGTCGGTCAGCGCGCGAAACATCTCGGGAAACAGCGTGATCACATCGAACTGCATCCGCTCTCTCCCATCCTCATCCCGCACCAACGCGGCACCGCTCAGTAATCGAGCCCCCAATCCACCACGATGCGCCTGCCCGCGGTATCCACCGTGCGCAGGAACGCGTCGACAAACGGAATCAGCCGTTCGCCGGCCTTGCCGTCAGGCTGCACGAAGGCAACCTGCAGGATCTGGTGGGCACCGTTGTCGATCAGCCCGGACACCTCGCCCAGCAACTCGCCTTGCTCGTTGCTGACGCTGCAGCCGATCAGGTCGACCCAGTAGAACTCATCGTCTTCCGGCGCCGGAAAATCCGCGCGCCGGATCCACACGCGCCGACCACGCAGCGCTTCCGCAAGATTGCGGTCGGCCACGCCGGAGGCTTGCGCCACGACGGTGCCGCTGTGCTCGCGCGACTGCGCGATCTTCACGCAGACGGGCTGGGCCCGCGCCGAATCGGCCACTACCAGCCCCGCCTGCGGCGGCGCCAGCAGCCACCAGCGGCGGGCATGCAGCAGCGCCGAAGCATCGTCGGCATGCGGCTGGACCTTGATCCAGCCACGGATGCCGTACGCTGCGCCGACGTAGCCAACCTCCACCAGGTCCTCTGGCAGGGGCTCGGCATACAGCAGCGCCGCGGGCAGCTTCAGCGCCTTGGCTGGCTCGCCCTGCGGCCGGTTCAATGGCCGGGCAGCGCCCTGCTTTGGGTCAGTCACGTGTGCGCGTGTACCAATGCAAACGCGCCCCGCCGGCTACGGCAGGGCGCGTTGCAGGCGACAATCAGGCGGCAGCCTTGGCGCCTTGCTTGACCAGGCGGGCAACGGTCGGCGACAGCTGGGCGCCAACACCTTGCCAGTAGGCCAGGCGGTCTTGCGCCAGGCGCAGGCCTTCTTCACCTTCGGTTGCCAGCGGGTTGTAGAAACCAACGCGCTCGATGAAACGACCATCGCGACGGTTGCGAGAGTCGGTGGCAACGATGTTGAAGAACGGGCGCTTCTTGCTGCCGCCGCGAGCCAGACGGATAACGACCATGGAATGATTCCTCAGAAAACGGGGTGTTCAAGGGCGTTCGAACACGAAACGCAAGAGTATAGCCCAATTCCCGAGGCCAAACAAACACTTAGGCGGTTGACGCGTGAACGCGGCGCAGGCATCGTGGCAAAAACCGCGACAGGAGGCCTCACATGCGTCCCGCTCTGCACTTCATGGCTTGCATCGTACCGCGTATGCTACTCCTGGTCATGGCACTGGGAAGCCAGCCCGCCCTGGCCGCGCTGCCGCTGGACCAACTGCGCCTGCCGCCCGGCTTCCGCATCGAGGTACTGACCGACGACGTGCCGGGCGCGCGCGCCATGGCGATGTCGCCGTCCGGCACGCTCTTCGTGGGATCCGGCGGCGAAGGCAAGCTCTATGCGGTCAGCGATGCGCTCGGCACGCGCCCGCGGGTGCGCACCGTGGCCACCGGATTGCGCAATCCGCTTGGCGTCGCATTCCATGACGGCAGCCTTTATGCGTCCTCGGTATCGAAGATCGTGCGGCTCGACCAGATCGAGGCCCGCCTGGACCAGCCGCCCGCACCCACGGTGGTGAGCGACCGTTTCCCCTCGGACGGTCACCACGGCGGCAAATTCATTGGCTTCGGCCCTGACGGCTACCTGTACGTGGCCACCGGCGCGCCCTGCAACGTCTGCGCCCCCGACGAAAGCCGCTATGCCAACATCGCCCGGATGAAGCCCGACGGCACCGGCCTGCAGGTGGTGGCGCGCGGCGTGCGCAACACCGTCGGCTTCGACTGGCACCCCGCCACGCGCGAACTATGGTTTACCGACAACGGCCGCGACCGCATGGGCGACGATGTGCCCGACGACGAACTGAACCGCGTCACCGCATCCGGCCAGCATTTCGGCTACCCGTATTGCCATGCCGGCAACGTCGCCGATCCGGAATATGGCAGCAAGCGGCCCTGCTCCGAGTTCGTGCCGCCCGTGGCGCGGCTGGGCGCGCATGTCGCCGCGCTGGGCATGCGCTTTTACACCGGCACGCAATTCCCGACGGACTACCGCAACAACGTCTTCATTGCCGAACATGGCAGCTGGGACCGCAGCGAGCCTTCCGGCTACCGCGTGGTCCGCGTGGTGCTGGACGGCGCCGGCAAGGCCGTGCGCCAGGAGGTCTTCGCACAGGGCTGGCTGCGCGGCGGCAGGCCCTGGGGTCGGCCAGCCGATGTCCTGGTCGCGCCGGACGGTTCGCTGCTGGTCAGCGACGACCATGCCGGGGCGATCTACCGCATCCGCTACCAGCCCTGAATCTGGCTGAAAGCCCCGCGTGACGCGGCTTTGTGCAAGCGAAACAATCCGTTACACCGGTAACGGGATTGGCATAGGCGCCCCGATGCCCCATGCGTACCATGAACCCATCTTCCAACAGCAACACAGCGCGACAGGATCCTGGGAATCTGCATGCTCACCCGCTCTCTCCTGCGCGACCTGGTGGCTGGCATCCTGGTGGCCTCGGGCCTGGTCGGCGCGGTAGCCACCAGCCATGCCCAGGTCGCGTTCTGGCAACAAGTCCGTGCCGACGGCCGGCCCGCCCGGATGCAGGCAGGCGATGGCTGGCAAATGGCCAGCGTGCGGGCCGAAAGCCGTGAACACGTGCAGGCGCAGATCGACCGCATGGAGGCGCGCGCCAGGGCCGACGACCGCCTTAGCGGCCGCCGCGCCGCGCTAGCCGGCAACCGCGACGACAATCGCGGCCGCGGCCAGGAGCGCAACCCCGCCAATGAAGCCCGTAACGAACCCCGTCAGGGGCCGGCCGGTCCCGGCTGGCAGGCGCGCGGCCGCGACAACGGCCGCTGATCGCCGCTGACACTGCTGCGGCGGCCATCCCCCAGCGGCTCCCTGAACCAGCGTTCCGCGCCCTGCGGAACTCCCCCCCGCCCGACCTGTCTCTACTTAAGTGTGTGCCCCGATTCCGGGCCGCGCGCACTGGCTGCCGCCCGGCGCTGTCCGGGGCTCACAGCGTGCCGTCTTGTGCAGACGGCAATCGAACTGACCTGCCTCTGCCCGACACCTCCTGCCGGACCCGACCAAGACAGCCCGGGCGCAGCCTCCAGAATGACAATAATTCTGTGAGGTTTGTCATGTCACCCCTGCTTAGCGACCTGGCCGAACATGCGGGCCAGCTATCGCTGTCCATCCTCTTCATGGGCATCCTGACCCTGGTTCTCTACAGCGAAACCCATATCAGCGAGCACGCCTCGGCGTTTATCCGCAGTCTGCTCGCCGGCGGCTGGCATTAGCGCCGCTGCCTGCGCCTTTTGACGCACCTCCCTTCCTTGCGCTGACTGCCGGCGTACAATGTGGGCCGGCTGGTACCCGTGTGCCGCCGCCTCTGCGCCGGCGCACCGCCGGCCTGCGTTCCTAGGCCAGCAACCTGAACCCGAACATGCCCGCAGCCACATCAGCCCGCCACGCCTCTCCGCTCGCCGCGCCGTCCGCGCGCGGCAAATCGAAGCTGTTGACCGTGGCGCTGGCCTTCCTGTTCGGCAGCCTGGGCGCGCACCGCTTCTACCTGGGCGGCCTGCGCGACCGGTATGGCTGGGCGCACTTGCTGGCGCTGCTGGCGGGCGCTATCGGCGTGGCCTCGATGGCCACCGGCGCGGGTACGCCGGCATTGAACTGGACCTTTGCCGTAGCCGGCGGCATTTCCGTCATCAGCGCCTTCCTGGCCGCGATCGTCTACGGGCTGCGCCCGGACGACAAATGGGATGCCCGCTTCAAGCCGCACGGCACACCCACGCGTTCGGGCTGGCCGGTGGTGATCCTGGTGATCCTGTCGCTGCTGATCGGCACCGGCCTGCTGATGGCGGGGCTGGCCATCAGCTTCCAGACCTTCTTCGAAGCGCAGGTCGAGGCCGCGCGCGAACTGTCGCAATAGGCCTGTGCCGGCTGGCTCCCGTCTTGAGCATCGTTTGTGCGTGATCAAGGCGGCCGCAATCGTCGGTTCCCCTTTCTGCCAATTCGCCCATACTGGTAGAGCCGTCCGATCCTGGCGGCGCGACGCGCGGCGAGGCCATGCCCCGGCAGCGCAAAGGAGCAAGAATCGACATGCCAAGCTATGAGGAAGGACGCCTGGCGGCGATCGCCGTCCGGCTGGCGCTGTCCTCTGGACTGCCGCCATCGAGCGCCAAGGCCGCGCTGGAACTCGCCAGCAGCATGATCGGCGACCAGCTGGCCACTGCGGCTGCTCTGAAGACTCAGAAAAGCGAACCCTGCGGATCGTCCTTGCCGCTGGGGCCCGCCGCGGGCGGGCGGAACCTCGAAGTATCCAGTTCAAACCGGTTGTAGCGGAAGCCGAGCCGTTCGGCGGCCTTGTAGAAGCGCTGGCGCAGCAAGTCCGCCCACACGCCGGTCCCGCGCATGCGCGTGGCAAAGCTCGCATCGTAGGCTTTGCCTTCGCGCATGTCCCGCACGCGGTTCATGACGCGTTCGGCACGGTCGGGGAAGTGCGCCTGCAGCCATTCCTCGAACAGCGGCCGCACCTCCCACGGCAGCCGCAACACAATGTAGTTCGCATAGACGGCGCCCGCCTCGCGCGCCGCTTCCAGCACACGCTCCAGGTCCGGCTCGGTGATGAAGGGGATCACCGGGGCGATGCTGACCCCGACCGGGATACCCGCGTCGGTCAGCGTGCGAATGGTGCGCAGCCGCCGCGACGGCGTTGCCGCGCGCGGCTCCAGCGTGCGCGCGATGCCGGCATCGAGCGTGGTGATGGTGAGCGCCGCCACCGCCAGCCGCTTGGCCGCCATCGGCGCAAGCAGGTCGATATCGCGCTCGATCAATGACGACTTGGTGATCAGCGCCACCGGGTGGTCGCATTCATGCAAGACTTCCAGCAGGCTGCGCGTGATGCGCTGCTCGCGCTCGATCGGCTGGTACGCGTCGGTGTTGACGCCCAGCGCGATGGTCTCGCAGCGATATGACGGCCGCGCCAGCGCTTCGCGCAGGCGTTGGGCGGCATTGGTCTTGGCATACAGCTGGGTTTCGAAGTCCAGCCCCGGCGACAGGTCGAGGTAGGCGTGCGTCGGCCGGGCAAAGCAATAGATGCAGCCGTGCTCGCAGCCGCGGTAGGGATTGAGCGAAACGTCGAACGGGACATCAGGCGAGGCGTTGCGCGTCAGCACCGAACGGGCCCGCTCGAGATGGACTTCGGTGCGCAGCGGCGGCAGCGGCGCGTCGTCCGTGGCCGGTACGGCCTCGGGTGTCGTCGCGGTTTCATCCGGGACCGGACCCCAGCCATCGTCGAACGCTTCGCGCTGGTCGCGCTCGAAACGCCCCTGCAGGTTGCTGACGGCCCCGCGGCCTTTGCGCGCCACGGGCGGCCGCGCGCCTGCCGGCGGCGCCTGCAGTTCCGGGTCGGCCTCGCGCCGCGTCGTGCCACTGGCAACGGGCCGGGCGGTGGGCTTGGGTTTTGGCGGGGGGCGCTCCATGCTGGCCTTCGTCACGCTGCCTGGCTCTTCTCCTCGACCGAGATCGCCAGTGTCTCCTTGATCTCTTCCATCACGACATAGCTCTTCGACTGCGCGGCACCTGGGAGCTGCAGCAGGATATCGCCCAGCAACCGCCGGTACTCGCCGATCTCGCGGATGCGCGCCTTGATCAGGTAGTCGAAATCGCCCGAGACCAAGTGGCATTCCAGCACTTCCGGGATGCGCAGCACCTCGCGGCGGAACTGCTCGAACATATTGCCCGACTTGTTGCCCAGCGAGATCTCGACGAACACCAGCAGTGCGCTGCCCAGCAGCGCCGGGTTCAGCCGCGCGTAGTAGCCCATGATGACACCATCGCGCTCCAGGCGCTTGACGCGCTCGATGCAGGGCGTGATGGTCAGCCCGACTGCCTCGGCCAGGTCTTTCATCGACATCCTGCCGTCGCTCTGCAGCGCAGTCAGGATCTTGCGGTCGAGCCGGTCAAGCGTGCGCTGGGGCTGGCGACTCGTTCTCATGAGTTTTTCCTGTTTTCCGGATAAATTCGGTAACTATGACTGGATTGCATTCAATAGTATAGAGACAAATCCTCTATCTCGTAGTCATCGCAGTTGGAGCCCCCGAACATGCGCGTTCTCGTACTTGGCAGTGGCGTGATTGGCGTCACCAGTGCGTGGTATCTGGCCAAGGCTGGTCATGAAGTGACCGTGGTCGATCGCGAGGCTGGTCCCGCGCTCGGCACCAGCTTTGCCAATGCGGGCCAGATCTCGCCGGGCTATGCGTCGCCCTGGGCCGCGCCCGGCGTGCCGCTCAAGGCGATCAAGTGGATGTTCCAGGAACACGCGCCGCTCAGCATCCGTCCGGACGGCACCCTGTTCCAGCTCCAATGGATGTGGCAGATGCTGCTGAACTGCAGCGCCGGGCGCTACGCCGTCAACAAGGAACGCATGGTGCGGCTGGCCGAGTACAGCCGCGACTGCATCCGCGCGCTGCGCGCGGAAACCGGCATTGCCTACGAGGGCCGCCAGCAAGGCACGCTGCAGGTGTTCCGCACCGACGAGCAGCTGCAAGGCGCGGCCAAGGACATCGCGGTGCTGGAACAAGCCGGGGTGCCCTACCAGTTGCTTTCGCGCGACGAACTCGCCGCGAGCGAACCGGCGCTGGCCGCCGTCCGCCACAAGCTGGCCGGCGGCCTGCGCCTTCCCAATGACGAAACCGGCGACTGCGCGCTGTTTACGCAACGCCTCGCTGGCATGGCCGGCACGCTGGGAGTCCGGTTCCTGTACAACCGCTCGATCGACGGTCTGATGAGCCAGGGTGACGCCGTCACCGGCGCCGTGGTCGACGGCGAGCCGATGGCGGCCGACCTGGTGGTCGTGGCGCTGGGCAGCTGGTCAACGCAGCTGGTCAAACCCTTCCTGCGCGGCATGTCCAACCTGCCGGTGTATCCGCTCAAGGGCTTCTCGATCACCGTGCCGCTCAGCGATGCCTCGCGTGCCCCGGTATCGACGGTGCTGGACGAGACCTACAAGGTTGCGCTGACCCGCTTCGACGACCGCATCCGCGTGGGCGGCATGGCGCAGATCGTCGGCTATGACCGCAGCCTCGACGCGGCCAAGCGCCGCACGCTCGAGCATGTGGTGACCGACCTGTTCCCGGGCGCCGGCGATGTCAGCCAGGCCACCTTCTGGACCGGGCTGCGCCCCATGACCCCCGACGGCACGCCCATCGTCGGCCCGACCCAGGTGCGCGGCCTGTGGCTGAACACCGGCCACGGCACGCTCGGCTGGACCATGGCGTGCGGCTCGGGCAAGCTGCTGTCGGACCTGGTGTCGGGCAAGTCGCCGGCGATCCGCGCCGACGACCTGTCGGTCCACCGCTACCTGAAGCCGGCGCGCCATCACCTGGCGCCGCGCCCGGCAGCCGCCTGAGACAGCACCATCCCGGCCTGAAAAAAAGGGCGACCCGGCAGGGTCGCCCTTCTTGCATGCGCAAGGCGCGTGCCGCTCAGAACTGCTCGGCGCTCAACGCATTTGCCGGCGCTCCGCCGCTTACCACCGCATCGCGCAAGGCCGATGCCTGCGACAGGATATGCTCGGCAAAGAAATGCGCGGTCGCGATCTTGGCGTCGTGGAAGGCCGGATCCTCGGCTCGCTTTGCGTCCGCAGCCAGCATCGCGCGGCCGAACTGCCAGCCGGAGAACACGATGCCGCACAGCTTCAGGTAAGGCACGCTGCCGGCAAAGACCGCGTTCGGATCCGATTTGGCATTGGCCACCACGAACTCCACCACCGCTTCCAGCGCGGCGCGGCCCCTGGCCAACTGCGCCTGCACCGCGGTGAACGCGGCACCGCCGTGCTGGCCCAGCGCGGCCTCGGTCTCGGCGATCTGCGCGCAGATCGCGCGCGCCACCGCGCCGCCATCGCGCACGGTCTTGCGGCCAATCAGGTCATTGGCCTGGATCGCCGTGGTGCCTTCGTAGATGGGCAGGATGCGTGCGTCGCGGTAGTGCTGCGCCGCGCCGGTTTCCTCGATAAAGCCCATGCCGCCATGCACCTGCACGCCGAGGCTGGTGACATCGATCGACAGCTCGGTGCTCCAGCCCTTGACCACCGGCACCATGAACTCGTAGAACGCCTGGCTCTGCCTGCGCACGGCTTCGTCGGGATGCTGGTGTGCCGCGTCGCAGGCGGCCGCGGCCACGTACGCCACCGCGCGCGCGCCTTCGGTCAGCGCGCGCATGGTCATCAGCATGCGCTTGACGTCGGGATGGTGGATGATGGTCACCGCCTCGCGCGCCGAGCCATCGACCGGGCGGCTCTGCACGCGCTCGCGCGCAAACGCCACCGCCTGCTGGTAGGCGCGCTCGGACACCGCGATGCCCTGCATGCCGACCGAGAAGCGCGCCGAGTTCATCATGATGAACATGTACTCCAGGCCGCGGTTCTCTTCGCCAACCAGCGTGCCGATCGCGCCGCCATGGTCGCCGAACTGCAGCACCGCCGTGGGGCTGGCCTTGATGCCCAGCTTGTGCTCGATCGAGACGCAATGCACGTCGTTGCGCTCGCCGGTGCTGCCATCGGCATTGACCAGGAACTTCGGCACGATAAACAGCGAGATGCCCTTCACGCCCTCGGGCGCAGTGGGCGTGCGCGCCAGCACGAGATGGACGATGTTCTGTGCCATGTCATGCTCACCGTAGGTGATGAAGATCTTGGTGCCGAACACCTTGTAGGTGCCGTCGGCCTGCGGCTCGGCCCGGGTGCGCACCGCGGCCAGGTCCGAACCGGCCTGCGGCTCGGTCAGGTTCATGGTGCCGGTCCACTCGCCGGAAATCAGCTTGGGCAGGAAGGTGGCCTTCTGTGCGTCGGAACCGGCCGTCAGCAGCGCCTCGATGGCACCGTCGGTCAGCAGCGGGCACAGCGCGAACGACAGGTTCGCGGTGTTCAGCATCTCGTTGCACGCCGTGGCGACCAGCTTGGGCAGTCCCTGGCCGCCAAATTCCTGCGGATGCAGCACGCCCTGCCAGCCACCCTCGCCGAACTGGCGGAAGGCCTCCTTGAAACCCGGCGTGGTGGTGACCACGCCATCCTTCCAGCTGCTCGGGTCCAGGTCGCCAGCGCGGTTCAGCGGCGCCACCACCTGTTCGTTGAACTTGGCCGCCTCGTCGAGCACGGCCTCGGCCGTCTCGGGAGTGGCTTCCTCGAAGCCCGGCAGCTGGCTGACGGCCTCAAGGCCTGCCAGCTCGTTCATGACGAACAGCATGTCGTTGATCGGCGCACGGTAGGTCATCGATGTCTCCCAACATGTATGAAAAAGCCGTTCGCGGGTTGCCCCCGGAACGGCTAGTTATTTGCTACCTGCGGCTATCCGTGCCGGCCGCGTCGCGGCCGGCGAGGCATCAGCCCAGTGCTGCCACGAGTTCCGGCACCACGGTGTTCAGGTCGCCCACCAGGCCGTAGTCGGCCACGGAGAAGATCGGCGCCTCGGCATCCTTGTTGATCGCGACGATCACCTTGGAGTCCTTCATGCCGGCCAGGTGCTGGATCGCGCCCGAGATACCGACGGCGATATACAGCTGCGGCGCGACGATCTTGCCGGTCTGGCCGACCTGGTAGTCGTTCGGCACGAAGCCGGCGTCCACGGCGGCGCGCGAAGCGCCCAGCGCGGCGTTCAGCTTGTCGGCCAGCGGCGTCAGCACCTTGGTGTAGTTTTCGCCCGAACCCACGCCACGGCCACCGGAAACGATGATCTTGGCGGCGGTCAGTTCGGGGCGGTCGCTCTTGGCCACTTCGCGCGAAACGAATTGCGAAACGCCCGCGTCGGCCACGGCCGGCAGGGTCTCGACGGCGGCCGAGCCACCTTCTGCAGCGGCGGCGTCAAAGGCGGTGCCGCGCACGGTGATGACCTTGATCTTGTCTTCCGACTTGACCGTGGCGATGGCGTTGCCGGCGTAGATCGGGCGCTCGAAGGTGTCCGGGGCGTCGACCTTGGAGATTTCCGAGATCTGGGCCACGTCCAGCTTGGCGGCCACGCGCGGCAGGATGTTCTTGCCGTACGGGGTGGCCGGTGCCAGGATGTGCGAGTAGTCGTTGGCGATGGCCAGCGCCTGCTCGGCCACGTTCTCGGCCAGGCCGTCGCCAAAGTAGGCGGCGTCGGCCAGCAGGACCTTGGTCACGCCGGCGATCTTGGCGGCGGCATCGGCCGCGGCCTTGGCGTTGGCGCCCGCCACCAGCACGTGCACGTCGCCGCCGCATTCGGCAGCGGCAGTCACGGTGTTCAGCGTGGCGGCCTTGATGGATTGATTGTCGTGTTCAGCAATGACGAGTGCAGTCATGTTATTTCTCCCCCGCGCTCAGATAACCTTGGCTTCGTTCTTCAGCTTCTGCACCAGCGTCGCAACGTCCGGCACCATCACACCCGCGCTGCGCTTGGCAGGCTCGACCACCTTCAGGGTCGACAGGCGCGGCTTGACGTCGACGCCGAGGTCTTCCGGCTTGACGATATCGAGCTGCTTCTTCTTGGCCTTCATGATGTTGGGCAGCGTGACGTAGCGCGGCTCGTTCAGGCGCAGGTCGGTCGTGACCACGGCCGGCAGCTTGAGCGACAGCGTTTCCAGGCCGCCGTCGACTTCACGCGTGACCGATGCCTTGCCGTCGGCCACCACCACCTTCGAGGCGAACGTGGCTTGCGGCAGGCCGGCCAGCGCGGCCACCATCTGGCCGGTCTGGTTGGAGTCGTCGTCGATGGCCTGCTTGCCCAGGATCACCAGTTGCGGCTGTTCCTTGTCGATCAGCGCCTTCAGCAGCTTGGCCACGGCCAGCGGTTGCAGGTCTTCGGTCGATTCCACCAGGATGCCGCGGTCGGCACCGATGGCCATCGCGGTGCGCAGGGTTTCCTGGCACTGCGTGACGCCGCACGAGACGGCGATCACTTCGGTGGCAACGCCGGCTTCCTTCAGGCGCACGGCCTCTTCCACGGCGATTTCGTCGAAGGGGTTCATGCTCATCTTGACGTTGGCCAGATCGACGCCCGAGCCGTCCGCCTTGACGCGGACCTTGACGTTGTAATCCACCACCCGCTTGACTGCGACGAGTACTTTCATGCGCTCACTCCACTGATAGCTGATAGTCAGAAATTTTGTTCGCTCGTCATTATAACCACCGGGTTGGCGGCTCTCCTGTTTTTCGAACGATCGTACTATTTTATCGGCAAAATGATGCCGGGCATAGGCCCGGCATCGCTTTATCCGTCCGCCGATTGTGCCGCAAACCCGCGTTGGGCGGCATCGTCTAATTGGATGAAAGGCTCAAGTGACGGCGGCTTACCAGGCGGTGATGACCGAGTCCTTGAAGGTCGATGTGACGTATTGCTTGATTTCCGGTGAATGGTAGGCCTTCACCAGCTTGGCCACCCAAGGCTTGTTCTTGTCCGCCTCGCGGATCGCGATCAGGTTGGCGTACGGGCCCTTCGGACCTTCGATGGCAATCGCGTCCTTGGTAGGCGACAGGCCCGCGGACTCGGCATAGTTGCCGTTGATGGCGGCGGCGTCCAGGTCATCCAGCGAGCGCGGCAGCTGGGCGGCGTCGAGTTCGACAATGCGGAGCTTCTTCGGATTTTCGACGATGTCCAGCGGCGTAGCCTTAAGGCCGGCGTTGGGCTTGAGCTTGATCACGCCCTTGCTCTGCAGCAGCAACAGCCCGCGGCCGCCGTTGGTGGGATCGTTGGGCACGCCCACGCGCGCGCCCTGCTTGAGCTGGTCGAGCGACTTGATCTTCTTCGAATACACGCCCATCGGGAACGTGACCGTGTAGGCGATATGCGTGAACTTGTAGCCGCGATCCTTGATCTGGGCTTCCAGGTACGGCAGGTGCTGGTAGCTGTTGGCATCCAGGTCGCCGGCGGCGAGCGCGGCATTGGGCTGGATGTAGTCGCTGAACTCGACCACCTGGATGTTGAGGCCGTCCTTGGCGGCGACCTTCTTCACCTGTTCCATGATCTGGGCGTGCGGGCCGCCGGTGACGCCGATCTTGATCGGCTTTTCCTGGGCGATCGCGCCGGTGGCCAGCGAGGCGCCGAGCGCGGCGCCGAGCATCCATTGCAGCAGGTTGCGACGTTGCATGATGTACGTTCCTCTTTCGAAAAAGGTTGGGTTCAACGGTGGCTGATGCGCCGGACCAGCCAGTCGCCGAAGCTCTGCACCGCCTGCACAAAGACAATCAGGATCACCACCACCGCCACCATCACCTCGGTGATGTAGCGCTGGTAGCCGTAGCGGATGCCCAGGTCGCCCAGCCCGCCGCCGCCGATGGCGCCGGCCATGGCGGAGTAGCCGACCAAGCTGACGAAGGTGATGGTCAGGCCGGCGACGATGCCGGGCATGGCCTCGGGCAGCAGCACCTTCCAGACGATCTGGCCGGTGGTGGCGCCCATCGACTGGGCGGCCTCGACCAGGCCCTTGTCGACCTCGCGCAGCGCGCTTTCCACCAGGCGTGCGATAAACGGGATCGCCGCGATGGTCAGCGGCACGATCGCCGCGGTGGTGCCGATCGACGAACCGACAATAAAGCGCGTGAACGGGATCACCACCACCAGCAGGATGATGAACGGGATCGAACGCACCGCGTTGACCACCACGCCGATGGTGCGGTTGAACAGCGGGTGCGACAGCACGCCGCCGCGGTTGGTCAGGTGCAGCAGCACGCCCAGCGGCACGCCCAGCAGCGCGCCGACCACGCCCGAGATCGCCACCATCAGCAGGGTCTCGTTGAACGAGGTCAGGAACAGGTCAAACATTTCAGACCACATGCTCGAACTCCTCCACCACGACGCCTTGCGCCTGCAGGTATTCCATCGCCGCCTTCACGTCCGCCAGTTCACCGGTGGCCATGATCGCCAGCGAGCCGAAGGCCTGGCCCTGGATCTCGTCGATATGGCCGTGCAGGATATTGAAGTCCAGCCCGTAGCGGCGAATCGCCTGCGCCAGCACCGGCTGGTCGACGCCCTCGCCGGTGAACGCCAGGCGGTAGACGTGGTCGCGGCCGTTGCCGAGCCGGCTTTCCACGCGCTTGAGCACGCTCGCCGGCAGTTCCTGCGAGATGACATCGCCGATCATGGCGCGCGTGACCTCGTGCTGCGGGCGCAGGAAAACGTCGATCACGCGCCCGGTCTCCACTACCTCGCCGGCCTCGAGCACGGCCACGCGGTCACAGACCTGCTTGATGACTTCCATCTGGTGCGTGATCATCACGATGGTCAGGCCCAGCTCGCGGTTGATCTGCTTGAGCAGGTCCAGGATGGAGCGGGTGGTTTCCGGGTCCAGCGCGGATGTGGCCTCGTCCGACAGCAGCACCTTGGGCTTGCTCGCCAGCGCGCGCGCAATGCCCACGCGCTGCTTCTGCCCGCCGCTGATCTGCGCGGGGTAGCGGTCCTTCAATGCCGACAGGCCGACCAGGTCCAGCAGCGGCAGCACGGTGGCGGCGATCTCGGCCCTGGGCTTGCCGGCAAGCTCCAGCGGCAGTGCCACGTTCTCGTACACGGTGCGCGACGACAGCAGGTTGAAGTGCTGGAAGATCATGCCGATCTCGCGGCGAGCCAGGCGCAGCGCGCTGCTGTCCAGCGCCGTCAGGTCCTGGCCGGCGACCACCACGCGGCCACTGGTGGGCCGGTTCAGCAGGTTGATGGCGCGTACCAGCGTGCTCTTGCCGGCGCCGCTGCGGCCGATGATGCCGAAGACTTCGCCCGCCGCAATCGACAGGCTGACCTCCCGCAATGCATGCACGTCGCCAGACGCGCCCGGGAAGCGCTGCGACAGTCCTTGCAGTTCGATCATGGAAAGGTGACCAAAAGAAAACGGCAACAGGCGAGGGATCTCCAGCGCTGTTGCCGCTCGTTATTTTTCTGAAGCGCGTATTTTATGCGATTCGCTTCATACCATAAACGACTTTTTACCGATGTCTTTATGCGTTCCCGGCATATAAAGAGCCGCTAAGTCGCTCAGGAGGCACGCCACGTGGGCGGCCGCTTGTCGATGAAGGCCTGCACCCCCTCCAGCGCCGCGTCGTCCATCATGTTGCAGGCCATGGTCTGCCCGGCAAGCTGGTAGGCCGCCTCGATGCCCATCTCGAGCTGGCGGTAGAACAGCCCCTTGCCGGCGGCGACGGCCGCGGCCGGCTTGGCGCAGATGCTGGCGGCGAGCCGGGCCACTTCGGCATCCAGCTCGCCTGCCGGCACCACCCGGTTGACCAGGCCGCGCTCGCGGGCACTGGCGGCATCGATCATGTCGCCGGTCAGCAGCATCTCCATGGCCTGCTTGCGGTGCAGGTTGCGCGACAGCGCCACGCCCGGCGTCGAACAGAACAGCCCCAGGTTGACGCCCGACACGGCAAAGCGCGCATCGTCCGCGGCCACCGCCAGGTCGCACATCGCCACCAGCTGGCAGCCGGCTGCGGTGGCGATGCCCTGCACCCGTGCGATCACCGGCTGCGGCATCCGCTGGATCGCCATCATCATGCGCGTGCAGCGGTCGAACAGACCCCGGTAGTAATCGTGCGACGGCGCGGCGCGCATCTCGCGCAGGTCGTGCCCGGCGCAGAAGGCCTTGCCGGCGCCTGCCAGCACCACCACGCGCACGCTGTCGTCGGCGGCCAACCGGCGCAGCGCGTCGGTGAGCGCATCGAGCAGGCCTTCAGACAAGGCGTTGAACGCCTGCGGCCGGGTCATGGTCAGGCGCGCCACGCCGGCGGCGTCGCGCGATTCAGTCAGCAGCGGCGCGTCGACGCGCGCATCGTTCTCGGCCATGGCGGCGGTCTCCTAATGCTCCAGCAGCACCTTCAGGTGGGCCAGCACGCTGCGGCCCAGCGCGCTGAGGTTGTAGCCGCCCTCCAGGCAGCTGACGATGCGGCCCTGCGCATGGGTGCGCGCCACGTCGACGAGCTGGCCGGTGATCCAGGCGTAGTCCTGCTCCACCAGGCCCATCTGGCCCAGGTCGTCCTCGCGGTGCGCGTCGAAGCCGGCAGAGATGAACAGCATCTGCGGGCGGAATTCATTGAGGCGCGGCAGCCAGATGGTCTCGACCACTTCGCGCACCGCCATGCCGTTGGAATAGGCCGGCAGCGGGATGTTGACCATGTTCGGCGCCAGGTGCTCGGTGCCGCTGTAGGGATAGAACGGGTGCTGGAAGATGCTGCACATCATTACGCGCTCGTCGCCGCGGAACGCCGCCTCGGTGCCGTTGCCGTGGTGCACGTCGAAGTCGATGATCGCCACGCGCTCCAGCCCGTGCGCCTGCAGCGCATGGCGCGCGGCAATGGCCACGTTGTTGTAGAAGCAGAAGCCCATGGCGCGGTCGGGTTCGGCGTGGTGGCCGGGCGGGCGCACGCAGCAGAACGCGTTTTCGAACTCGCCGGCGATTACCGCATCGGTGGCGGCCACGGCCGCGCCGGCAGCCAGCGTGGCGGCGGCGAGGGTGTGGGGGTTCATCGAGGTGTCCGGGTCGATCGCGTGGTAGCCGCTGGACGGGCTGGCGCTTTCGAGCGCGTCGACATGCTCGGGCCGGTGTACGCGCTCGAGCTGTTCGCGCGTCGCGGGCGGCGCCTCGCGGCGCTCCAGCAGCCCGTCCAGGCCATGCGAAATCAGGTGATCCTCGATCGCCTGCAGGCGCTCCGGACATTCGGGATGGAAATGCCCCATCTCGTGCCGCTGGAACTCGGGGTGCGTGTAATAGCCGGTCGGCATCTCTTATCGTCGCAATGGGTCGCAATGCGTCGCCATGTTGTCTCCAAACGTTACGTTAGCACAGGCAAGGCCGTGCCACCCAGTGGCGCCAGCGCACCATGCCGGGACCGCGCGCGAGGCGGAGGCCGCGGTGGCATCCGCTATACTCGGTGCGACTTGCAAAGGACACCATGACCGACACCCAGCGCTCACTGCGACGCCCCCTGCTGGGCGCCGCGCTTTCCGCTGCCGCACTCGGACTCTGCGGCCTCTCCCCCAGCCTGCTCGCCGCCGGCAAACGCCGCGTCAGCGTGCGCGAGGAAGAAATCGAACCCGGCCGCTACCGCGACAACCCGCAAGCGCGTGCCTTTATCGACGAGATGGTGGCGCGCCACGGCTTTGACCGCGGCATGCTGCAAGACTGGTTCGCACAGGCGGTCTACTCGGCCACCGTGGTACGGCTGATCATGCCGCCCGCCACCACCGGCCGCAAAAGCTGGCGCACCTACCGCTCGCGCTTCATCGAGCCGATCCGCATCAACGCGGGCGTGCGCTTCTGGCAGGACAATCGCGACACGCTGCGTCGCGCCGAAACCGAGTTCGGCGTGCCGGCCTCGGTCATCGTCGGCATCATCGGCGTGGAAACCATCTACGGGCGCGACATGGGCACCTTCCGCGTGCTCGATTCGCTATCGACGCTGGCGTTCGACTACCCGGCTACGCCCAACCGCGAAGCCCGCAGCACGCTGTTCCGCAACCAGCTGGCCGACTTCCTGGTGTGGTGCCGCGACACGCGCACCGACGTCTACTCGGTGCTGGGCTCGTATGCCGGCGCCATCGGCATTCCGCAGTTCATGCCGACCAGCCTGCGCGAATACGCCATCGATTACGACAACAACGGCCACGTCGACCTGCGCAACAGTCCCACCGACGCCATCGGCAGCGTGGCGCGCTTTCTGCAATTGCATGGCTGGGAGCCGGGCCGCCCGGTGGTGTGGCGCATCGCCGATGACGCGGGCAGTCTCGGTGTCGCCACCGCGGCGGCCGATGGCGAGCCGTGGCCGGCCCGCACCGTCAATCAGCTGACCCGCGCCGGGCTGCGCGTGGACGAGCCCATCAACCTTGCGCGCGAAGGCGAAACCGGCGTGCTGGTGGTGGACCTGCCCACACCCGACCAGCCCACCGAATACCTGCTGGGCCTGCGCAATTTCTATGTGCTGACGCGGTACAACCGCAGCTTCTTCTATGCGCTGGCGGTGTACCAGCTGGGCGAGGCGGTCAAGGCGGCAATGGGCTGAGGCGGCACGGCCAAAGCACAAAGGCCTCGCATGCGCGAGGCCTTTGTTTTCTCCGGGCCGCCTGCGGATCAGGCCGGAAACACGCCGGTCGACAGATAGCGGTCGCCGCGGTCGCACACCACGAAGACGATGGTGGCGTTCTCGACTTCCTCGGCAACGCGCAGCGCCACGCACAGTGCGCCGGCCGCGGAAATGCCGCAGAAGATGCCTTCTTCGGACGCCATGCGGCGCGCCATGTGCTCGGCATCGCTCTGGCTGACCGGCTCGGTGCGGTCGATGAAGCTGGGGTCGTAGATCTTGGGCAGATAGGCTTCCGGCCACTTGCGGATACCCGGGATGCGCGAGCCTTCGGCCGGCTGCGCGCCAACGATCTGGATCTCGGGATTGCGCTCCTTCAGGAAGCGCGACACCCCGGTGATGGTGCCGGTGGTGCCCATTGCCGAAACGAAGTGGGTGATGCGGCCATCGGTATCGCGCCAGATCTCGGGGCCGGTGCCCTCGTAGTGCGCCTGCGGGTTGTCCGGATTGGCGAACTGGTCGAGGATCACCCCCTTGCCGTCGCGCTCCATGGCATCGGCCAGGTCACGGGCATACTCCATGCCGCCCTTGACCGGGGTCAGGATGATTTCGGCGCCGTAGGCCGCCATGCTCTGGCGGCGCTCGAGGCTCAGGTCCTCGGGCATGATCAGCACCATCTTGTAGCCGCGGATGGCGGCTGCCATGGCCAGCGCGATGCCGGTGTTGCCCGACGTCGCTTCGATCAGCGTATCGCCCGGCTTGATGCGTCCGCGCGCTTCGGCCCGGGCGATCATCGATACCGCCGGACGGTCCTTGACGGACCCGGCGGGGTTGTTGCCTTCGAGCTTGCCGAGGATCACATTGCCGCGCGCGTCGTTGGCGGCGCCGGGGATGCGCTGCAGTCTGACCAGCGGCGTATTGCCGATGGTGTCTTCAATTGTCTTGTAGGCCATGGGGCGAAGGAAGGTCGCAAACGGGGGATGCCGGGGGGCTTCCAATTTGCCGGCCATTGTAATCCAGACCCCTATCCCGCGCCGGCAGGCGGGATTTGCGCTGTGCCCGCCCGCTGCCTGCACTCATGTACGGTGACTCAACCTTCTTCGCGGTTGCCTTCTCCCAGCAGGTGGTACAGCAGGATGCAGCCGAAGGTGGCGGTGCCGATGCCCCCCAGCGTCATGCCGCCCAGTTTCAGCGTCAGGTCGCCGGCCGCCACCGTCAGCGTGGCGCCAACCGTAATCAGGTTGCGCGAGCTGGAGAAATCCACCTTGTTCTGCACCCAGATCCGGCCCGCCGTGGCTGCGATCAGGCCGAACACGACAATGGTCAGCCCGCCGATCACCGGCCCCGGGATGGTGAGGATCAATGCGCCGAACTTGGGCGAGAAGCCCAGTAGGATGGCTACAGCGGCCGCGACCACGAAGATCAGCGTCGAATAGATCCGGGTGACCGCCATTACCCCCATGTTTTCGGCATAGGTGGTCACGCCGGTGCCGCCGCCGCTGGCCGACAACATGGTGGCGATGCCGTCGCCGATAAAGGCGCGGCCGATGTAGGGATCCAGGTTGCGGCCGGTCATCACGCCGATGGCCTTGATATGGCCGAGGTTCTCGGCCACCAGCACGATCGCCACCGGGGCGATCAGCAGCATCGCGTTGAGTTCGAAGGTCGGCGCGGTGAACGCCGGCAGGCCGAACCAGCTGGCGGCGGCCACGCCGGAAAAATCGATCGGCTTGCCCAGGCCCATCACATTGGTGCCCAGGTAGTAGGCGAGATAACCGGCCACGCCGCCGATCAGCACCGGCAGGCGCCCGATCATGCCGGGCGCGCGTACCGCGACCAGCCCCACCGCGACCACGGTCAGCAGCCCCACCCAGGTATCCAGCGCCGCACCGCTGACCGCCTTGACCGCCACCGGCGCCAGGTTCAGCCCGATCGCCGCGACAATGGCGCCGGTCACTACCGGCGGCATCAGCTTTTCCACCCAGGCATAGCCCACCGCCTGCACGATCAGGCCGATCACGGTGTACAGCGCTCCCGCGGCAATGATGCCGCCCAGCGCCACCGGGATATTGAGGTTGGGGCCGCTGCCGGCATAGCCGGTGGCGGCGATCACCACGGCAATGAAGGCGAAGCTGGAACCCAGGTAGCTGGGCACGCGGCCGCGCACGCACAGGAAGAAAATCAGCGTGCCGATGCCGGAAAACAGGATGGCGATATTCGGGTTGAAGCCCATCAGGATCGGCGCGATGGCGGTCGAGCCGAACATCGCCACCACATGCTGGATCCCGGCCAGCAGTGTCTGCCCCGCGGGCAGCCGCTCGTCCGGGCCGATCACGCCCCCGGTCTTGAGCCGCCATTGCGGCAGGAATCCCGCGTCCTCGCCATTCGCCATATTGTCTTGCTCCCTGTGGTCCGGGCTGGCCGCCGGATCGGCGGCCGCCGCGCTTGTGCCTGGTTGTTAGGTTGTGGATGCCGGTGGGCAGCCGTGCGGCAGGTCCTGCCTGCGCGGCGTCCGCATGATACTCCGCCGCCACGGGGGCTGCGAAGCCGGCAATTTTTAGCACAACGCATACCAGCAACCACGCACCCGGCCGCAGCACGACCGGGCACAGGGCAGCGCGGTCTGGCTAGCGGGCCGGCTTTGCCGGTGCGGGCGCGGGCGCCTTTGCGCCTTTTGCGGGCGCTGGCGTGGCCGGCGGCGCAGCGGAGGGCGCGGCAGCGGGCGCGCCCTTGCCGGCGATGGTCAGGCCGGCATCCTGCAGCTTGGCCACGGACTTCGGCCCGATGCCGCTGACGCGCTCGGCCAGGTCGGCGGCGTCCTTGTACGGCCCGCGCTTGTTTCGCTCCTCGACGATGTGGCGGGCCGTGGCCGGCCCCACCCCCTTGACCGAGGTCAGCGCCGCTTCGTCCGCGGTGTTGACGTCGACTGCGGCACGCGCGGTGCCGCCGGCAAGCAGGCAGAGGGTTGCCGCGAGGGAGATCAGGGAAAAACGCCGGGCAAGCTGCCGGATCCAGTGCATGGCCATGAAGGCTCTCCTTTCCTGTGGATGGTCTGAGGTACCACCCCCGCCGGGGTGGCGAGGTCAGGTCAGGATAGGGGCGCGTCGCGAGCGCGGCGCATGCGGCAACAAAAGTTGACACCGGCCGCACGAAATCGTGTCAGCCGGGATCAGGGATGGCGCAATGCCGCGGGCGTTCAGCCGTTGCGCTCCAGCAGCCAGCGGCAGTAGCGCGCCACGCCTTCCTCGACGCTCAGGAAGCGTTCGCCGTAGCCCGCGCCACGCAGCTTGGACACATCCGACTGCGTGAAGCACTGGTACTTGCCCCGCAACGCGTCGGGAAACTTGACGTACTCGACCAGCCCTTCCTGCACCAGGTCGTCCAGCGACAGGGGAGGCTTGCCTTCGGCTTCGCGCAGCGTGTTGACCACGGTGGCGGCGATGTCGTTGAACGGCTGGGCGCGGCCGGTGCCGAGGTTGAAGATGCCGGACTTCTCGGGATGGTCGAAGAAGTACAGGTTGACCTTGACCACGTCCTCCACCGAGATGAAGTCGCGGCTCTGCATGCCGGGACCATAGCCGCCGTATTCGCCGAACAGCTTCACCGTGCCGTCGGCGCGGAACTGGTTGAAGTTGTGGAACGCCACCGAGGCCATGCGGCCCTTGTGCGTTTCGCGCGGGCCGTACACGTTGAAGTAACGGAAGCCAACGATCTGCGACAGCGCCGACGGCAGCCGGCGCCGCACGATCTGGTCGAACAGGAACTTGGAATAGCCGTACACGTTGAGCGGACGCTCGAACTCGCGGTCTTCGCGGAACACCTGCGAGGCCCCGTAGGTGGCCGCCGACGACGCATACAGGAACTGCGCGCCCTGCTCCAGGCAGCTCTCCATCAGCGACAGCGTGTAGCGGTAGTTGTTCTCCATCATGTAGCGGCCATCGGTCTCCATGGTGTCGGAGCACGCGCCTTCATGGAACACCGCGCGCACCTTGCCGAACTCGCCGCGGGCAAAGCGCGCAAGGAAGTCCTGCTTGTCCAGGTAATCGGAGATCTCGCAGTCGACCAGGTTGTGGAACTTGTCGGCGCGGGTCAGGTTGTCGACGGCGATGACATGGGTCTCGCCGCGGTCGTTCAGGCCCTTGACGAGATTGCTGCCGATAAAACCCGCGGCACCGGTGACGATGATGGTCATGGTCGGATCAAAAGAGGGCGCCGCGCCTCAGGTAGCGGCGCCGAACAATTCAGGATAAGTGACGACGGCGGTGCCCAGCTTGCCGACCACGATGCCGCCGGCGCGATTGGCATGCTGCACGGCTTCCTTGAGCGGCACGCCGGCACCCATCATGGTGGCGAGCGTGGCGATCACGGTGTCGCCCGCACCGGATACATCATAGACCTCGCGGGCCTGGGCGGAGACATGCAGCACTTCGGCTTCGGTATAGAGCGTCATGCCCTCTTCCGAGCGCGTCAGCAGCAGCGCTTCGAGCTGCAGCGCGCGGCGCAGGTTCTGCGCGCGGATGGTCAGGTCGGCCTCGGTCTTCCAGGCCCCGACCACGGCGCGCATTTCAGCGCGGTTGGGGGTGATCAGCGTAGCGCCGCGGTAGCGCGAGTAGTCGTCGCCCTTGGGATCGACCAGCACCTTGCGGCCGGCCGAGCGGCCGGCGTCGATCATGCGCGTGACATGGGTCAGCCCGCCCTTGCCGTAGTCGGACAGCACCAGCACCTGGTAATCGTTGACCAGGCTCTGGAACCGGTCCTGTACCGCGAGCAGCACTTCGTGCGCCGGCGTGTTCTCGAAATCCACGCGCAGCAACTGCTGCTGGTGCGCCACCACGCGCAGCTTGATGGTGGTGTTGATCTTGGCATCGCGGTGCAGGTAGGGCTGCACGTGGCTCTCGGCCAGCAGTGCCTCGAGCGTGCGCGCCGGCTCGTCGTCGCCGACCACGCCCAGCATGCCGACGCGCGCGCCCAGCGCCGCGGCGTTGCGGGCCACGTTAGCGGCGCCGCCCAGGCGCTCGTCGCTGCGCTTGACCTGCACCACCGGTACCGGCGCTTCGGGCGAAATGCGCTCGACGTCGCCGAACCAATAGCGGTCCAGCATCATGTCGCCGACCACCAGGATATGGGACTGCCGGATCTGCTCCTGCGGAATGACGGTCTTGTTCATGAAGATCCTTGGCAAGATCGCGGCGGCAGCGGCCACCGCGTTAGCTTATCGGTTGATGAGTCGGTTGACCCGCCAGCGCCTCATTCGTTCGCCGCCGGCGCTGCCGTGCGGGTCGGGCGGCCGATGGCGTGGTATTCCACGCCGCTCTCGCGCATCGCCTCGGGCTCATACAGATTGCGTCCATCAAAGATCACCGGCGACTTCAGCCGCCGCTTGATCTGCCCGAAATCCGGGCTGCGGAACACCTTCCATTCGGTCACGATCGCCAGCGCATCGGCGCCGTCGAGCGCATCCATCTGGTGCTGGTGGAAGCTCACGCGCGCCGCACCCCCCGGCACGTCGGCCAGATCGGCGTCCAGCACCCGGCGCGCCTCGGCCATCGACACCGGGTCATGCACGCGCAGCGACGCGCCGCGCGCAACCAGCTCGCGCGCCAGCACGCGCGACGGCGCCTCGCGCATGTCGTCGGTATTGGGCTTGAACGCCAGGCCCCAGACCGCAAAGACGCGGCCGGTCAGGTCCTCGCCGAAGCGGCGCACGATCTTTTCGCCAAGCACGCGCTTCTGCGCGCCGTTGACCGCTTCCACCGCTTCCAGCACGCGCATCGGCTTGCCATGGTCGGCGGCGGTGCGCATCAGCGCCTGCACGTCCTTGGGGAAGCACGAGCCGCCATAGCCCGCGCCGGCATACAGGAAACTGTAGCCGATGCGCGGGTCCGAGCCGATGCCCATGCGCACCAGTTCGATATCGGCGCCGACTTCGTCGGCCAGGTTGGCGAGCTCGTTCATGAACGAGATGCGCGTGGCCAGCATCGAATTGGCAGCGTACTTGGTGAACTCGGCCGAACGCACGTCCATGTAGAAAGTGCGCTCGTGATGGCGGTTGAACGGCGCGTACAGCTGCCGCATGGTGGCCTGCGCATGGCGGCCGGCGGCGTCGGCATTGCAACCCAGCACGATGCGGTCGGGGCGCATGAAGTCTTCGACCGCGGCGCCCTCTTTCAGGAACTCGGGGTTCGACACCACCGAGAACTGCAGGTCTTCCAGACCGCGCGCGGCCAGTTCCTCGCGGATGGCGGCGGTGACGCGGTCGCCGGTGCCGACCGGCACGGTCGACTTGTCGACCACAACCTTGAAGCCGGTCATGTAGCGGCCGATATTGCGCGCCGCCGCCAGCACGTACTTGAGGTCGGCCGAGCCGTCCTCGTCCGGCGGCGTGCCCACGGCGATGAACTGCACGTCGGCATGCTCGACGCTGGCGGCCACATCCGTGGAAAAGGTCAGGCGGCCGGCCTCGCGGTTGCGCTGGATCAGTTCCTGCAGGCCCGGCTCGTAGATCGGCACGCCGCCGGCGTTGAGCAACGCGATCTTCTGTTCGTCCAGGTCCAGGCAGAACACGTCGTTGCCCTGCTCGGCGAGGCAGGCGCCGGTGACGAGACCCACGTAACCGCTGCCGATAATGGTGACTTTCATAGCTTCAATTCAAACGTTGCACCGGCCAGCGGGATCAGCCGAGGGTTTCGGAACGCCGCGGGGCATAGGTTTCCCAGCGGTTGCAACCGGGGCACTGCCAGTAGAACAGCCGGGCGCGGAAACCGCATTCGCGGCAGGTATAGCGCGCCAGGTTGCGCGTGCGCAGTTGCAGCAGGTCGCGGATGGCGGTGGTTTCCTTCGCCTCGTCGCCGTCATCCGCGCCGTCGGCCTGGCCAGCCGCAGCGGCGACCACCGCGGTTTGGGTGGCGGGCGCGGCGGCGGCCACTGCCGCCTGCGCCTCGAAATACTTGGTCAGCGCCAGCAGCGTGGGCTGACGGCGCAGCTGTTCGCGCATCAGGCCGGCCGCGGCTTCGGGACCATTCACATCCAGCTCGGCCTTGTACGCAGTGTCGAGCACCTCGGGCGCGAGCTTGCCCTTGAGCAGGCCCCGCAGCCATTCCAGCGCCGCGCCTTGCTCGTCCAGCGCGGCATAGGCCTTGACCACACGCTCGGCCACCAGCGGCAGGAATGATGCGTCCTGCTGCTCGATGCCGAGCCAGTGTCCCAGCGCCGCGCGTGCATCGCCAGCCGCCGCGGCCACGTCGCCCAGCAGGATCGGCGCGCGCACGTTGGCGGGATTCTCGGCGACGGCCTGGTTCAGCCATTTCACCGCGTCTTCCGGGCGCTTGCGCTGCAGCGCGTCCTGCGCCAGCTCGCAGCAGAACTGCGCGATCTGCAGGCTGTAGCTCTTCTGCTCGAGCGTCTGCAGCTCACGCGCGGCATCGATCGCCTTCTGCCACTCCTTTTCCACTTCATAGAGCTCGAGCAGCACGCGCTTGGCCGATGCCGCATAGGGGCCCGACATCAGCCGGCGCAGCGATTCCTCGGCACGGTCCAGCAGGCCCGCCCGCAGGTAGTCTTCGCCCAGTTCAAACAGCGCATGCTCGCGCTCGGGCTCCGGCAAATCGGGGCGCGTGGCCAGGTTCTGGTGCACGCGGATGGCGCGCTCGGTTTCGCCGCGGCGCCGGAACAGCGCGCCCAGCGCAAAGTGCAGTTCGGTGGTTTCCGGGTCCAGCCGGGCGACTTCGACAAAGGCGTCGATGGCCTGGTCGGGCTGCTCGTTGAGCAGGAAATTGAGTCCCTTGAAGTAGGAGCGCGGCAAGGCGCCCTGCTCGCTGATCAGCTGGCGCACGTCGAAGCGCGCCGCCATCCAGCCAAGGCCAAAGACAAGTGGCAGCGCCAGCAGCCACCAGGTTTCGAACATCATGGATCAGACTTTCGGGCCGACTACGTTATAGGGAGACTTGCCTTCGCGCGGCATCGGGGCGGTGCTTGCCGACGCCGGCGATGGCGCCGCCGTTGATGCCCTGGCGTCCGCGGCGGCCCGGCGCAGCTTCGCCAGTTCCAGGCGCTGGCGCATCAGCCCCGGCGCCACCGCTGCCAGCGCGGCCACCGCACCGAGCGCAAACGCGGCAAACAGGATCAGGATCAGCGGCGCATGCCAGACGGCATTGAAGAACAGCTGCAGCGAGGCTTCTGCGGTATTGCGCAGCGCCAGCACGAACAGCAGCACGAATACGACGATGCGGACGATCCAGGCAAACAGTTTCATGCGGGTAGGCGGCGAGGCAGCGTGACGTTGGGGCGGGCAAGCACAGAGACAGCGGCTATAGACGCCCTGTGCAAGGCCCGGCAAAGACCCCGGCATTGTAACGGAATCACTTCACCGATTCGGTAACGTGGCAGTAACGGCGTCCCGGCTCTCGCCTCGCAGGCGTCGAAGGCCGGTCTTGCAGGCGATGCCGCCTGCCGCCGCAGTTCGCATGGATAAAAAAAAGCGCCCCAAAGGGCGCTTTTTTTGACAATACAGCGACAGGCAGTCAGTCTGGTGCAGTCAGGAGCGAATGAAATCCAGTCCGCTCTCATGCAAACCCGTCGGCGCGGCGGGTGCCGCGCCCTGGCTTATCTTGCCCGGCAGGGCTTGCGCCGTGCCACCGGAATGGCCGTTGCCATTGGCGCCCGCAGGCGCCGGCTGGCTGCGGTCAACCCGTTCGCGCAATTCCTTGCCCGCCTTGAAGTGCGGTACCCGTTTTTCAGGCACCAGCACCCTCTCGCCGGACTTGGGATTGCGCCCCACGCGAGGCGGACGCTTGTTCAGACCAAAACTGCCGAATCCGCGGATCTCGATGCGGTGCCCGTCGGCCAACGCTTCGGACATCGCGTCGAGTATCGTTTTCACCGAGATGTCCGCATCCCGCAGCAGCAGCTGGGGGAAGCGGGCAGCCAGTTTTTCGACAAGCTCCGACTTGGTCATGGGCATACGCGCAAGCGCGGGGGCCTGCGATTACTGGTTGTCCTGGCCGAGCTTGGCCTTCAGCAGGGCGCCGAGGTTGGTCGTGCCAGCCGTGCCGGTGTCGGCCTGGAACTTTTGCATCGCTTCCTGCTGCTCTGCGCTGTCCTTGGCCTTGATCGACAGGTTGATGTTGCGCGACTTGCGGTCCACGTTCACCACCAGGGCGGTGATCTGCTCGCCTTCCTTCAGCACGTTGCGGGCGTCTTCCACGCGGTCAGCGGAGATTTCCGATGCACGCAGGTAGCCTTCCACGTCGTCGGCCAGCTGGACCACGGCACCCTTGGCGTCAACCGCCTTGATCGTGCCCTGAACCAGCGAACCCTTGTCGTTGGCCGAGATGAAGTTGTTGAACGGATCGCCCGACAGCTGCTTGATGCCCAGCGAGATGCGCTCCTTGTCGACGTCGATGCCCAGCACCACGGCTTCGACTTCGTCGCCCTTCTTGTACTTGCGCACGGCCTCTTCGCCGGATTCTTGCCAGGACAGGTCGGACAGGTGCACCAGGCCGTCGATGCCGCCAGGCAGGCCGATGAACACGCCGAAGTCGGTGATCGACTTGATCTGTCCGCTCAGCTTGTCGCCCTTCTTCTGGTTGCGCGAGAAATCGTCCCACGGGTTGGCCTTGCACTGCTTCATGCCCAGGCTGATACGACGCTTGTCTTCGTCGATATCCAGAACCATGACTTCGACTTCGTCGCCCAGCTGGACCACCTTGGACGGGGCCACGTTCTTGTTGGTCCAGTCCATTTCCGACACGTGCACCAGGCCTTCGATGCCGGCTTCGATCTCGACGAACGCGCCGTAGTCGGTCAGGTTGGTCACCTTGCCGAACAGGCGGGTGCCTTGCGGGTAGCGGCGCGAGATGCCGACCCACGGATCTTCGCCCAGCTGCTTCACGCCCAGCGAGACGCGGTTCTTTTCCTGGTCGAACTTGAGGATCTTGGCGGTGATTTCCTGGCCAACCGACAGCACTTCGCTGGGGTGGCGGACACGGCGCCAGGCCAGGTCGGTGATGTGCAGCAGGCCATCGATGCCGCCCAGGTCAACGAACGCACCGTAGTCGGTGATGTTCTTGACGATACCGTTGACGATGGCGCCTTCCTTCAGGGTTTCCATCAGCTTCTGGCGCTCTTCGCCCAGCGTGGCTTCCACCACGGCGCGGCGCGACAGCACAACGTTGTTGCGCTTGCGGTCCAGCTTGATGACCTTGAATTCCAGGGTCTTGCCTTCGTACGGGGTGGTGTCCTTGATCGGACGCACGTCAACCAGCGAGCCCGGCAGGAACGCGCGGATGCCGTTGACCATCACCGTCAGGCCGCCCTTGACCTTGCCGGTCACGGTACCCGAGATGATTTCGCCGTCTTCCAGTGCCTTCTCGAGGTTCAGCCACGAGGCCAGGCGCTTGGCCTTGTCGCGCGAGAGGATGGTGTCGCCATAGCCGTTCTCGAGTGCGTCGATGGCCACGGAGACATAGTCGCCGGCCTGCACTTCGAGTTCGCCCTGGTCGTTCAGGAACTCCTCCACCGGCACAAATGCCTCGGACTTGAGGCCGGCGTTGACGACCACGAAATTGTGGTCGATGCGCACGACTTCAGCGGAGATCACTTCGCCAGCCTTCATATTGGAGCGGGCGACGGATTCCTCGAACAGTGCGGCAAAGGATTCGTTAGTTTGCAGGTCGGACATAAACGTAAGGTGAAATCCGCAGTACGCTGGCCGGCGCGACTATCGCGCTCAGTCTGCCAGTGCAGCGGGGTCAGGTTTGACAAAAGCCAGCTCCGGAACTTGCCCGGGCCGGCACCATCTGGCGCTGTCGGGGCGCGCCGCTTCTACGGATGCGCCCGCATGCATCTCATGCATCGGGCCGCACAGCGGCAAACCACTCCAGCACCTGCGCCACCGCCTGATCCACCGTCATGTCGGAGGTATCGAGCAGCTTTGCATCCTCGGCGGGACGCAGCGGCGCGGCGGCACGGGTGCGATCCCGCGCATCGCGCGCCTCGAGGTCACGCAAAAGGTCTTCGATATTAGCAGAAATTCCCTTATCAATCAATTGTTTATAGCGCCTGCGCGCACGCGCCTCGACACTGGCGGTCAGGAACACCTTGAGCTGGGCATCCGGGAAGATCACGGTGCCCATGTCGCGGCCGTCCGCCACCAGGCCCGGCAGCTTGCGGAAGCTGCGCTGCAGCTGGATCAGCGCGTCGCGCACCGGCTGGTGCACGGCGATGGCGGAGGCGCGGTTGCCGATCGCCTCGGCGCGGATGGCGAGGCTCACCTCCTCGCCTTGCAGCCAGACCCGATCGGGACCGAACTTCACATCGAGGCGCGAAGCGATCCGCGCCAGGCCGTCCATGTCGGCCAGGTCAACATCCGCACGGTCGCTGGCCAGCGCCACCAGGCGGTAGAGCGCACCGCTGTCGAGCAGGTGGAAGCCCACCGCGTCGGCGACCTTGTGCGCAACCGTGCCCTTGCCGGAGGCAGTCGGCCCGTCAATGGTGATGACGTTGACAATAGTCATTGCTTATGACACCCAGTGAAACGATTGATTGTTAATTATATTGAGAATCATTATCATTTGATCCATGGCATCGCGCTGGGCAAGCGCAACGCATTCTCAGTATTGGTCGCGAGGCAATCTACCATGGCAAAAACCCTGACGTTCGGCATCATGCACCTCGGCATCGCGTTCAGCGTGACCTATGCGCTGACCGGCAATCTGGCCGTGAGCGGTGCCGTCACCTTTATCGAGCCGGCCATCAATACCGTGGCCCACTACTTCTTCGACCGGTACTGGGACAAGCGCGAACGCCGGCAGGCCGGGACCTCCACGCGCGACCGCGCCTCGACGCCCGCCAACACCAGCGACAGCGCCGCCCTGGTCAGCGCGTGACGCCCGCCAACACGCTGAAGTAATCCGGGAACGTCTTCGCCACGCAGCCCGGATCATTGATCCGCACCGGCAACGGGCCGAACGCCGCGAGCGAGAAACACATCGCCATGCGATGGTCATCATAGGTGCCAATGCCGTCGGCCGGGGTCTGCCACGGCTGCGGCGGCGTCACCCGCAGATAGTCCGCGCCCTCTTCGACGACGGCACCCAGCTTGCGCAATTCCGTCGCCATCGCCGTGATGCGGTCGGTTTCCTTGACGCGCCAGCTTGCAATATTGGTCAGCGTGGTGGTGCCTTCGGCAAACAGTGCCGCCACCGCCAGCGTCATGGCCGCATCGGGGATATGGTTGCAATCCAGCTCGATGCCGTGCAGGCGCCCGTCGTCGCGTTCCGTGCCACGCACTTCGATCCAGTTGTCGCCGGCCATCACATTGGCACCCATGCGGTTGAGCGCATCGGCAAAGCGGACATCGCCCTGGATGCTGGCCATGCCGACGCCTTCCACCCGCACCGGGCCTCCGCCGATCGCGCCGGCGGCCAGGAAATACGAAGCCGACGACGCATCGCCCTCGACAAAGATTTCGCCCGGCGAGCGGTAAGCCGCACCGGCGGGCAGAATGAAGCGCTCCCAGCCCTGCCGCTCCACCTCGATGCCGAAGCGCGCCAGCAGGTTCAGCGTGATCTCGATATACGGCTTCGAGATCAGCTCGCCCACCACTTCGATCTCGATGCGGCCGCTGACGGTTTTCGCCATCGGCAGGCTCATCAGCAGCGCGGTCAGGAACTGGCTCGAGACATCGCCGCGGACGCGGATCGGCGCGTCGATGCGCAGGCTTGCCGGCTGGATGTGCAGCGGCGGGAAGCCTTCGTTACCCAGGTAGTCGATCACCGCGCCGATCTGGCGCAGGCCATCGACGAGATCGCCAATCGGCCGCTCATGCATGCGCGGCACCCCGGAGAGCTGGTAGCTGCCGCCTTGCAGCGCCAGCGCAGCGGTCAGCGGACGGATCGCGGTGCCGGCATTGCCCATGAACAGCTCGGCGGACTTGTTTGGAAAGTTGCCGCCGGCGCCGGTGACGATGTAGTCCGCGCCCTCCTGCCGCCAGGCCACGCCCAGCGTGCGCAGCGCCTGCAGCATCACGCGCGTGTCGTCGGAGTCGAGCAGGTCGCGCACGCGGGTCTCGCCGTCGGCCAGCGCGGCCAGCAGCAGCACGCGGTTGGAAATGCTCTTCGAGCCCGGCAGCCGGACGGTGCCGTGGGCGCGGGTCAGGGGGCCTAGCGTCAGGTGTTCCATGGGTCTTGTGGGCGCCGGGGCGCCGAGGTCAGGCGATTGGCGAAAGCAATCAGGGTTCGATATGGTTGCCCGCGGCACGCTCGGCGCCCCAGGCCAGCCGGGTCTTGCTGGCACGCGCAAAGATGCGCTCGAGCGCGTCGCCGTCGCCCTTCTCGATCAGCATCTTCAGGTGCGCCAGCACCGACTGGTAAGTATTCAGCTCGCGCAGCAGGGCCTCGCGGTTGGCCACGCAGATGTCGCGCCACATTTCCGGCGACGAGGCGGCGATGCGCGTGAAGTCGCGGAAGCCGCCGCCGGCGAAATCCAGCTTCAGCGCCGCATCCTCGGCGTTGGCCACCTGCGCCACCAGCGCGTACGACAGCACATGCGGCAAATGGCTGACCGCGGCAAACACCGCGTCGTGCTGGACCGCCGACATCACGTGGCAATCCGCGCCGGCGCTTTCCCACATGGCGCGCACGGCCGCCACATCGGCGCGCGCGTTTTCCTGCAGCGGGCACAGCACGGTCTTCTTGCCCTCGTACAGGTCCGGCAAGGCGGCCTCGACGCCGTTGAGTTCGCGCCCGGCGATCGGGTGGGCGGGCACGAACTGCGCGGCCTTGTCGCCCAGCGCGGTCTTGGCGGCGATGATCACGTCGGACTTGGTGCTGCCGGCGTCGGTGACGATGGTGCCCGGCTGCAAGTGCGGCTCCAGCGCGTGCAGCAGCGCGAAATTCTGCGCCACCGGCGCGCACAGCACGATCACACTGGCGCCGCGGGCGGCATCGGCCAGCGTCGCGGCCTCGTCGATTACGCCCAGGTCCAGCGCCTTCTGCAGCGAAGCGGCCGAGCGCCCGACCCCAACCACCGTGCCCACCACGCCGGCGCGCTTGAGCGCCAGCGCTAGCGAGCCGCCGATCAGGCCGACGCCGACAATGACAACACGGGAAAAATGCAATGCACTCACAATCACAGGCCGCAAGCGGCAGTAGTTCGGTTCAGACCGAAGTCAATCAATGGGCGGCAAAGCCACCGGCGTTTGCAGCGACCGGGCTCAGGCCAGCGCCCGCTCCAGCGCCGCGATGAACGCCGCGTTTTCTTCCGGCAAGCCGATGGTCACGCGCAGCCAGCGCGGCAGGTTGTAGTTGCCCACCGGCCGCACGATCACGCCCTGTTTCAGCAACGCCAGGTTCACGCGCGCGCCGGCACCGTCATCGTCGCCCACGCGCACCAGCACGAAGTTTCCGGAGGACGGCACGTATTCCAGGCCCAGCCGGTCGAAGGCCTGCGTCAGTTGCCGCTTGCCGCTGCGGTTCAGTTCCGCGCTGCGGCGCAGGAAGTCGGCATCGGCCAGCGCGGCGATTGCCGCGGCCTGCGCTACGCTGTTGACGTTGAACGGCTGGCGGATGCGGTTGAGCAGGTCGGTCAGTTCCGGCTGCGCCACCGCGTAGCCGATGCGCAGCCCCGCCAGACCGTAAGCCTTTGAGAACGTGCGCGACACCATCAGGTTGGGGTAGCGGCGCACCCAGGCAATCGCATCGTATTGCTGGTCGGCATCGAGATATTCGTTGTAGGCCTCGTCCAGCACCACCACGACATGGCTCGGCACCCGCTGCAGGAACGCTTCGATCTGCGCGGCCGGCAGGAAGGTGCCGGTCGGGTTGTTGGGGTTGGCGATAAAGACCAGGCGCGTATCCGGCGCCATCGCCGCGGCCATCGCGTCCAGGTCGTGGCCGTAGTCGCGCGCGGGCACTTCGATGGCGCGCGCGCCGATCTCCTGCGTGGCCAGCGCGTACACCGCGAACGAGTACTCGGCATAGACGATCGACTGGCCCGGCTCCACCAGCGCATGCGCGGCCAGTTCCAGGATGTCGTTGCTGCCGTTGCCCAGGGTCAGCCAGTCGGCGGGCACGCCGAAGCGCGCCGACAGCGCACCCTTCAACGCAAAGCCGTTGGCATCGGGATAGCGGCCCAGTTCAGCAACCGCAGCGGCCACCGCCGTGCGGGCCGATTCCGGCATGCCCAGCGGATTCTCGTTGGAGGCGAGCTTGACGATGCCGGCCTCGTCCAGGCCGAACTCGCGCGCCACTTCGGAAATCGGCTTGCCAGCCACGTATGGCGAAATCGCCCGCACATAGTCCGGCCCGAATACCGTAGCGCCGCCTTGCTTGCCCTGCTCTGCCATCTCGTCTCCTTGTGCTGTCCTGGCTGTCTTATTTGCTCGACGGATACGAGCCGAGCACCTTCAGGTAGGCGGCGTTGCGGCGCAGGTCTTCGATCGCGCGCGCCACCGCTGGTTCATGCTGGTGCCCTTCCACGTCGACGTAGAAGTAGTATTCCCACGCGCCGCTGCGCGCCGGGCGCGACTCGAAGCGGCACATCGACACGCCGTTCTCGGCCAGCGGCGCCAGCAGCTGGTACACCGCGCCGGCCTTGTTCGGCACCGACAGGATCATGGACGTCTGGTCGCTACCCGACGGCTCGGTCTCATAGCGGCCGATCACGGCAAAGCGCGTGCGGTTGTGCGGATCGTCCTGGATATGCGTGCGTACCAGGTGCAGGTGATAGCGGTTGGCGGCGGACTCGGCGGCAATCGCGGCCACGGTAGGGTCTTCGCTGGCCATGCGCGCCGCTTCGGCATTGCTCGACACCGCCTGGCGCTCGAGGTGGGGATAGTTGGCCGTCAGCCAGTGCTGGCACTGCGCCAGCGCCTGCGCATGCGCGCGTACCACCGTGACGCCCTTCATGTCGGGCGTCGATGCCATCAGGTTGTGGTGCACCTTGAGCGCGATCTCGCCGCTGATCTTCAGCGAGGTCTGCAGGAACAGGTCAAGCGTGCGCGACACCGCGCCCTCGGTGGAATTCTCGACCGGCACCACGCCGTATTCGACCGTGCCCGCCTCGACCGCGCGGAATACCTCGTCGATGCTGGGACAAGGCACGCCCGACACCTCGTGGCCGAAATGCGCGTACAGCGCCTGCTCCGAGAACGTGCCGGCCGGTCCCAGGAACGCCACTTCCAACGGCTTCTCCAGCCCGCGGCAGGCGGACATCACCTCGCGCCAGATTGCCGCCACGCTTTCACCGAGCAGCGGCCCCGGGTTGGCGCCCTGCACCTTGCGGATGACCTGCAGCTCGCGCTCCGGACGGAACACCGGCGCGCCGTACTTCTTCTTGACCTCGCCCACTTCGAGCGCCAGCTTGGCGCGGCGGTTCAGCATCGCCAGCAGCTCGCGGTCGACGGTGTCGATCTGCTCGCGCAGCGGGCCCAGCTCGACCGACAGCTTGCGCTCGGCATCACTCAGGGGGCTGTCGCCGTTGTGCGGCGCATTGGGCGGCGTCTCCTCGCGCGCGGGGGTGCGGTCTTGGCTTGTCATGTTGTATCAATCCGGTGGGCCGCCGGCGGTGGCGGCCAGGAAAACTGCCCACGCGGGACGGCATGCCGTGCCTGGCATGCGCGGGCCCGCCAGCGGGAATGCGCGTCAGGCGGAGGTCCGCTCGAACTCGCGCATGAATTCGATCAGCGCCATCACGCCTTCCAGCGGCATGGCGTTGTAGATGCTGGCGCGCATGCCGCCCACGGTCTTGTGCCCCTTCAGCTGCACCAGGCCGTTGGCCCGCGCTTGCTGCAGGAACGCCTCGTTGCGCGATTCGTCGCCCAGGAAGAACGGTACGTTCATGCGCGAGCGGCAGCTGGGGTGGATTTCGTTGCGATAGAAATCGCTCTGGTCGAGGTAGTCGTACAGCGCCGACGCCTTGGCGATATTGCGCTGTTCGATCGCGGGCACGCCACCCTGGCGCTTGAGCCACTGGAACACCAGGCCGGCGATATAGATCGCATAGGTCGGCGGCGTGTTGTACATCGAGTTATGCTCGGCCACCTGGCGCCAGTTGAATGCCGACGGGCACAGCGGGTGGGCATGGCCGATCAGGTCCTCGCGCACGATCACGATGGTGACACCGGCCGGGCCGATGTTCTTCTGCGCACCGGCGTAGACCACCTGCACGCGCGACCAGTCGACGGGCCGCGACAGGATATGGCTGGAAGCATCCGCCACCACGACGCGCTCGCCCTTGACCTGGCCGATATCGGGAATCTGCTGGAACTCCACGCCGACGATGGTCTCGTTGGTGCACAGGTGCACGTAGCCGGCGTCGTCCGACAGCTTCCAGTCCGCCACGTCGGGAATGCGATGGTATTTCTGTGCCTCGCTGCTGGCCGCGATATTGACCGCGCCATAGCGGCGAGCCTCCTGCTCGGTCTTGACCGACCAGGTGCCGGTGACGACAAAGTCGGCCTTGGGTGCGTCGGCATGGCGCAGGCGCATCAGGTTCAGCGGCACGATGCCGTTTTCGCCGATGGCGCCGCCCTGCAGGAACAGCACGCGGTAGTTGGCGGGAATATGCAGCAGCTCGCGCAGGTCGGCGATGGCCTGGTTGTGGATGCCTTCAAACTCGCGGCTGCGGTGGCTCATTTCCATCACCGAAACCCCGGTCCCGCGCCAGGACAGCATCTCCTCGGCGGCCTGCTGCAGCACTTCGGGGGGCAGCGCCGCCGGGCCGGGCGAGAAGTTGTAGACGCGTTCGGCCAATGCACGCTGCATCATGCCGGCAAGAGCGGGATTCTGGGGATCGTTCATGAGACGGGGGGAATGGAAAAATGGCTGCCGGTGTTACCCAAGCAGCCATTATCCCTCAAACCCGCGCCCGTTGGGCCCTGGGGGGCAGCCCCCCGGAGCCGGCGCCCGTCAGACAGCTATCGGACGGGCGGCGGCGGATCCGTTGCGGATCACGCCAGGATCACTTCGAAGCGGCAGTGATTTCCTTCTCGGCGGCGTCGCGCATCGACTTGCCGACCTGCGGGCCGTACTTCTGCATCATCGAGCCCCAGATTTCCTGGGTCGCCTTGCCCTGGTTGGCCATGAACTTCTGGCCGGTCGGCGACTTCAGGAAGGTGGTCAGGTCCTTCAGTTCCTGCGTGGTGTAGTACTTGCCGAAGGCATCGTAGTGCGCCTGGATGGCGTCCTTGCGGAAACCGTCGGTGTTGAATGCCGTGCCGGCGCCATCGACGATGCGCTGGACCGCGCCGTTCTTCTTCAGCTTTTCAACGGCGGCCTGCTTCTGCTTGTCGTTCAGGGTCTTGTTTTCGACCAGCACCTGCTCGAGGACCAGCGGCGCTTCCTGCTTGGCGCCTTGCTGCCAGTTCTCTGCCTGGCCCTTCACAGCCTGGTCTGCCTGCATGACGGAAAGCAGTTCCTTGATGGCTGCCGTCTTTTCCGCGTCCTGGGCGTGGGCATGCTGCGCCATCATGAAGGTCGGAACAAAAGCAGCCAGAACAGCGATACGTCGATAGGTTTTGAGCATTGTGACTCCCTGGTAAATACGTCCGTTTTAGTCGGACAGCCGCGAGGCGAGTTCCGGCTGGCGTCCTATTGTTGCAACAATTTACGTTTTGTCTTACGGCTTCGCGTCGGCGTCCGCACCGGCAGCACCTTCGGCGCCCTCGGCTTCGTCAGGCTCTTCGCCATTGCCGCCGTTGTCGGCATCGCTTTCCACGATGCGCTGCAGCCCGGACAGCTTGGTGCCTTCATCCACGTTGATCAGCGTGACACCTTGCGTGGCGCGGCCCATCTCGCGGATTTCGGCCACACGCGTCCGGATCAGCACACCGCCGGTGGTGATCAGCATGATTTCGTCTTCGGGCGAAACCAGTGCAGCAGCCACCACACGGCCGTTGCGCTCGCTCGTCTGGATCGCAATCATGCCTTTGGTGCCACGGCCATGTCGAGTGTACTCGGCGATGGGCGTGCGCTTGCCGTAGCCGTTCTCGGTCGCGGTCAGCACGCTGCCCCGCACGCCCGCGTCCGCCGCCTCTTCAGCGGTCTCGGCCGGTGCCACCAGCATGGCGATCACGGTCTGGCCGTCTTCGAGGTTCATGCCGCGCACGCCACGGGCCTGGCGGCCCATCGGCCGCACATCGTTCTCGTCGAAGCGCACGGCCTTGCCGGCGTCGGAGAACAGCATCACGTCATGCTGGCCATCAGTCACCGCGGCACCGATCAGGTAATCGCCCTCGTCGAGGTCGACCGCAATGATGCCGGCCTTGCGCGGGTTGGAGAATTCGGTCAGCGCCGTTTTCTTGACCGTGCCCCGGGCGGTGGCCATGAAGATGAAGTGCTCGGCGTCGAACTGCCGCACCGGCAGGATGACATTGATCTTCTCGCCTTCCGACAGCGGGAACATGTTGACGATCGGCCGGCCCCGCGAGTTGCGCGAGCCCTGCGGCACCTCATAGACCTTCAGCCAGTACAGCCGGCCGCGGTTGGAGAAGCACAGGATGTAGTCGTGGGTATTGGCCACGAACAGCGTATCGATCCAGTCGTCTTCTTTGGTCGCCGCTGCCTGCTTGCCCCGGCCGCCGCGCTTCTGCGCGCGGTACTCGGAGATCGGCTGGCTCTTCATATAGCCGCTGTGCGACAGCGTGACCACCATGTCCTGCGGGGTGATCAGGTCTTCGGTATCCAGCTCGGTCGCATTCAGTTCAATCTGCGAACGCCGCTCATCCCCAAATTCCGCACGGATCGACGTGAGTTCGTCGACGATGATGGAAGTAATACGCTCCGGGCGCGCCAGGATATCGAGCAGGTCGGCGATTTCCGCCATGATGTCGCGATATTCCTGGACGATCTTGTCCTGTTCAAGGCCAGTGAGGCGTTGCAGGCGCATTTGCAGAATTTCCTGCGCTTGCCCATCGGACAGCCGGTACAGCCCATCGGCCTGCATGCCAAAAATGGCAGGCAGCCCGTCAGGCCGGTACGACGCTCGCCCGCCCGGGGTTTCCCCTTCCGCACGGGCCAGCATTTCGCGGACCAGCGCCGAATCCCATGCCTTGCTCATCAGCTCTTGCTTGGCAATCGGAGGCGTCGGCGCCGCCTTGATGATGGCAATGAACTCATCAATGTTGGCCAGCGCCACGGCCAGGCCTTCCAGCACATGACCGCGCTCGCGCGCCTTGCGCAGCTCGAACACGGTCCGGCGCGTCACGACTTCGCGGCGGTGCGCCAGGAAGTACTCCAGCATCTGGCGCAGGTTCAGCAGGCGCGGCTGGCGGTCGACCAGCGCCACCATGTTCATGCCGAACGTGTCCTGCAGCTGGGTGTTCTTATATAGGTTGTTGAGGACGACCTCGGGTACCTCGTTGCGCTTGAGCTCGATCACCACCCGCATGCCGGACTTGTCCGACTCGTCACGGATATCCGAGATGCCTTCGACCTTCTTCTCGGTGACCAGCTCGGCGATGCGCTCCAGCAGCGTGCGCTTGTTGACCTGGTACGGCAGCTCATCGACGATGATGGCCTGGCGCTGGCCGCGGTCGATATCCTCGAAGTGCGTCTTGGCGCGCATTACGACGCGGCCGCGGCCGGTGCGGTAGCCTTCGCGGACGCCCTGAATGCCATAGATAATCCCGGCGGTCGGAAAATCCGGAGCCGGAATCAATTCAATCAGCTCATCCACGGTCGCCTGCGGGTTGCGCAACAGGTGCAGGCAACCATCGACGATTTCATTCAGGTTATGCGGCGGGATATTGGTGGCCATGCCCACCGCAATACCCGATGACCCATTGATTAGCAGATTGGGAATACGGGCCGGGAGAATCGAAGGCTCTTTTTCAGAGCCGTCGTAGTTGCTGTCGAAATCGACGGTTTCCTTGTCGATGTCATGCAGCATCTCGTGGGCGATTTTCGACAGGCGGATTTCGGTATAACGCATGGCCGCGGCGTTATCACCGTCCACGGAACCGAAATTCCCCTGGCCATCGACCAGCATGTAGCGCAGCGAGAAGTCCTGCGCCATGCGCACGATCGTGTCGTAGACTGCAGTATCGCCGTGCGGATGGTACTTACCAATCACATCGCCGACGATACGCGCCGATTTCTTGTAGGCGCGGTTCCAGTCGTTGTTGAGCTCGTGCATCGCAAACAGCACGCGCCGGTGCACCGGTTTCAGGCCATCCCGGACATCGGGAAGCGCGCGCCCGACGATCACGCTCATGGCGTAATCCAGGTAGGAGCGGCGCATTTCCTCTTCTAGGGAGACCGGAAGGGTTTCTTTTGCGAATGGATCCATTGCGGCGTGGTTTATGCGGCAGGTTTAAGCGAATGACAGGCCCTTTGGCACGCGGCGCCGGTGAGCGCCTGACGGCTGGGCAACGTGCCATTCTAACATGCCGCCACCCCCTGCCCGCGGCTCTCCGGACGGGCCGCGCAGGCGCCCGCGGAGGCCCGCACTGAAACCCGGAATCCCTGATGCCACAAGGCTTTGCGGGCGACACAAGACCCATGTTGCACAAACACCACAGGCCCAAAACCCATGCGGCGAATCGAATATATTTACTTCTTAGGAAACGACCCTTGTGGCACAATTCCCCAGCGAAGAGCCAGACATTGTTCGAAGTGGAGCATCCACCACATCGAGAATGTTATACTCCGAAGAATGTATGACTTGTTTTCGTCCATTTGCTCGCAGTAACCCTGCGGTGATCTCATCCTGAGAGGAGAAATATGAAAAAATTTGCCAAGCTCGCGCTCGTTGCAGCTACCGCAGTAATGGCTGCATCCGCTCAAGCTCAGTCCGTCCCTTATGAAAAGAAGGCAGTGAACGACAACTGGGGCAACGGTACGAGCGAGTACGTGTGGAAGAATGGCACGAACGAGCTCTGCTGGCGCGACAGCTCCTGGACCCCGGCCACGGCCAACGCGCTGTGCGACGGCGCCCTGGCACCGGCCGCACCGGCACCGGCACCGGCTCCGGTGGCTCCGCCGGTCGTCTCGAGCGAGAAGGTCACTTTCGCTGCTGACACCCTGTTCGACTTCGACAAGGCTGTGCTGAAGCCCGAAGGCAAGGCCAAGCTGGACGACCTGGTTTCGAAGCTGCAAGGCATCACCCTGGAAGTCATCATCGCCGTTGGCCACACCGACTCGTTCGGCTCGGACAAGTACAACGATCGCCTGTCGATCCGCCGCGCTGAATCGGTCAAGGCTTACCTGGTGAGCAAGGGCGTTGAAGCCAACCGCGTCTACACCGAAGGCAAGGGCAAGCGCCAGCTGAAGGTTGATCCGAAGTCGTGCAAGGGCAACCGCAAGTCGCAGATCGCCTGCCAGCAGCCGAACCGCCGCGTGGAAGTCGAAGTGGTCGGCACCCGCAGCGCACGTTAATCGGAACCCTTCCGATCCAAGAAGCCCAGCGCAAGCTGGGCTTTTTTTTTGGTACAGTTGCCTGGACTGTCCCCTTTCATCACCCGCCGCGGCCAGCGCCGCCGGACCCGCATACGATGACGTTGCAACCGCAAACCCTCCCCGCAGCCGACACTGCCAGCCAGCACCCGTCGCGCCGGAATGCCGACCCCAAGGAAATCGATAAGTTCAGCGAACTGGCCCACCGCTGGTGGGACCCGCAGAGCGAGTTCAAGCCGCTGCATGAGTTGAACCCGCTGCGCCTGGGCTGGATCGATGGCATTGCCGGGCTGGCGGGCAAGCGGGTGGTCGACGTGGGCTGCGGCGGCGGCATCCTGTCCGAAAGCATGGCGCGCCTCGGCGCGACCGTGCGCGGCATCGATCTGTCCAGCAAGGCGCTGAAGGTGGCAGACCTGCACAGCCTGGAGTCCGGCGTTGCCGTGACCTACGAGGAGATCGCCGCCGAAGCCCTCGCCGCACGCGAGCCGGCCAGCGTGGATGTGGTGACTTGCATGGAAATGCTGGAACACGTGCCGGACCCGGCTTCGATTGTGCAGGCGTGTGCGACGCTGGTCCGGCCTGGCGGCCATGTGTTCTTCTCGACCATCAACCGGAACCTGAAGGCGTACCTGCTGGCCATCGTTGGCGCCGAATACGTGCTCAACATGCTGCCGCGCGGCACCCACGACTACGAGAAGTTCATCACGCCCTCCGAACTGGCCCGCTTCGCGCGCCAGGCAGGCCTGGACCTGGTCGAGATGCGGGGCATGACCTACAACCCGCTATCGCAAATCTATTCGCTGAATCGCGACACCGACGTGAATTACCTGATGGCGTTTCGCCGGGTGGCAGCATGAGCGCGCGGATCGCAGGCGTCTTCTTCGACCTCGACGGCACCCTGGCCGACACGGCGCCGGACCTGGCCGCGGCGGCTAACCGGCTGGTCATGGAACGCGGGCGCCCGCCCGTGGCCTATGAAAAGCTGCGTCCCGTGGCCTCGCATGGGGCGCGCGGGTTGCTGGGCGCCGCCTTTGGCTTGCGCCCCGAAGATGCGGAATTCCCGGCGCTGCGCGACATCTTCCTCGATTACTACGAGGCCGACATCGCGGTCCACACCCGCCTGTTCGATGGCATGCCGCAGGTGCTGGCCACGCTCGAGGCCGCAGGCATCCCCTGGGGGATCGTCACGAACAAGATTGCGCGCTTCACCACGCCGCTGGTCGCAGCGATCGGCCTGGCGCCCCGCGCCAGCGCGGTGGTGAGCGGCGACACCACGCCGCACGCCAAGCCCCACCCCGCGCCGCTGCTGCATGCCGCCGCCAGCGCCGGCGTCGACCCGCGCCGCTGCGTCTACGTGGGCGACGACCTGCGCGACATCCAGGCTGGCAAGGCCGCCGGCATGATCACCGTCACCGCCGCCTACGGTTACTGCGGCGACGGCAACCCGCCCGAGGCCTGGGGCGCGGACCACCTGATCCGTCACCCCGCCGAGCTGATCCCGCTGCTGGTGCCCGCGGCCATCGCCTGAAAGTGCGCCGCAAGTATCCACGGAACGGAGCTGGAACTCCGCAAGACAGCCTGCGTCCAACCGGGTACAATCCAGCTTCCTCACTGGGGCCGACCTGGTTTCGACGTGGGTTACAAAGCAGTGGAGGGCATACCGAGGACCCGTCACCTCGTTAATCAATGGGAATGCAATAACTGCTAACGACGAACGTTACGCACTGGCAGCCTAAGGGCCGCCGTCCTCGCACTGGCTCGCTGACGGGCTAGGGTCGCAAGACCACGCGAGGTCATTTACGTCAGATAAGCTCCGGAAGGGTCACGAAGCCGGGGACGAAAACCTAGTGACTCGCCGTCGTAGAGCGTGTTCGTCCGCGATGCGCCGGTTAAATCAAATGACAGAACTAAGTATGTAGAACTCTCTGTGGAGGGCTTGCGGACGCGGGTTCGATTCCCGCCGGCTCCACCAGTATTCAGTCCGATGCAGTACCAGCAGGACCACAAACCCGCGACAGCCCAGGCTGCGCGGGTTTTTCTTTGCCTGGCGGCGCCACCATGGCGCCGGGAAAAAACACCATCCCCATATTTGGGGATGCCGGGTGCGCCCGGCAGGCCCATCATGCAATACGGGCGATCCGCGACTCGCCCGCTGCCACTTGAAGCCCTCGTCCACCCTGGCCGAGGGCTTTTTCTTTGGCGCCGGGTGTCCATCGGTGGAAAGTTCCGACCCAAAAATAGGGCGAGCCTTATCGCTTCATGCGTGTGCTGCTCATATCGTAGCGGCAGACGTTGGCATACACATCGTTGCCAGCGGCCGTTGCCGCGGTTGCGCAGCGTCCGCTTGCGGCCGCTTCCCAGGATCCCTGCTATGAATGGAACACACCTTCTCCGAACGCTGCGTCGCTGGCTCGTCGTGTTGGCGTGCATTGCGGCGCCGCACTATGCCTGCGCCGCGTGCAGCTCCACCCCCGCGATGCCCTATTTGCAGACGCTCGACACGATGGCGGTCGCCGCCAACCTCGCGGTGGGCAGCACGATTCCGGGAACCGTGCGCAGCTACCAGATCAGCGGCGCCTGCACCTACGTGCCGCCGTGGGTGGTGCCGGGTGCCCCCATTGTCTCGTGCTATTACGGTTCGGGTACCGAGGTCATGCCTGGCGTCTACTCCACCGGCGTGCCGGGCGTCGGTATTCGCCTGCGCAATGCAGCCGGCCAGCCGATGACCAATGCTGCGGGCGTCTGGTGCGACACGCGTGCGGCAAACCTTGGCTTCCTCAATCCCGATCTGACCTATTCCATCGCGGTAACGATCGAATTCGTCAAGACCGGTGCGATCTCCACCGGCAGCCTGAACCCTTCCCAGACCCGATTTGGTTTTGGCGTCTACAACGGCTCCCTGGATGGGGCGCTGGGGGCCACCAGCCAGAATTACATCGGCTTTTCCGGTGTGATCGCACTGCGCGAAATCGCCTGCAATATCAACTATCCCACCACCGTCAACTTGCCCGCCATCAGCGCCGGCACGCTGGCAGGCCGGGCCGTGAGTGGCAGCACCCCGTTCGCCATCCAGTTGACCTGCAACGGCAATGCCATTGTCGGCATGACGCTGGACGGCGCCGCGGGCACCCCGGTGATTTCGGCCGCGACCGGCATCCTGGGCATTGCCAATGCCGGCACTGCGGGCATTGCCAGCGGCGCGGGGGTGCGGATCGTCGATGCCAGCGGAACGAGGCCGGTACCGCTGCAGACGCGCAATGCCATGGGCAACATCCTGGGCCAGGTTCCTGCGACGTACCGCTTCGGCGCCCGCTATGCCGGCCTCGGCGGCATCCCTTCGCCGGGCCAGGTGACCAGCGCGATGATCTTTACGATGGACTACCAGTAGCCGCAACGAATCGCGCCTCGGCAAAAAATTGCCGGCGCACGATTCACCGCTACAGCGCGGGCGAAAGACTACAATAACCGGTTGCAGTCATTGAAGGCTTTCGCGATGTCCGACCATCCCCGCTTCACCATCAACCGCTCCATGATCGCCCTGGTTCCGGAACAGCCGTTCCTCGACTGGATCCAGGCAGTCGATCCCCAGCCCGTGGCCGGCCTGACGCTGGAGCAGGTGCGCGAAGACCAGAGCGTGTTCCTGCTGCCCGAGGAACTGGCCGATACGCACGAGAACGCCGTACATTGGGTCGAGAAGCGCTGGCAGGCGTTCTTCGAATTCATGCTCGGCGAATGGTTCGACGATTCGGCGTGGCCCGAGGAACTATCGCTGCAGATGTTTCGCGAGTGGTTCAGCGTGCGCTATCACTCGATGGTGTTCGACATGGCGCCTGACGTGCCGGTGATGCACGACGACTGGGACGACGAGGACGATTCGTCCGAGCTGCTGCACTGATCTCCCCCGCCGCCCCAGACGGACGCGGAGGCGAAACCTCCGCGCGCCGCTGACCCTCAGAGGAAGCGGTCGAGTATCTTGCGGCTGTGCTTGTCCAGCGCCATCAGGTCGCGGATCAGGTAGTGGATGCCGTGCGTGTCCGAGACCAGCAGCGTGCTGCCGGCCAGGCGCCGAATCGCCTCTTCGCCGCGCAGCACCAGGTCGGTCTGGCCCCGGTCGGTCTTCACCGTCCACACGCTGGGCGTGGCGTAGGTCGACACACTGACGATACGCTCGATCTCCGGCATGAACTCGCGCGCGGCGAGTTCCGCTTCGATCATGTCGCGTTCGGCCCGCGGCACATCCTCCAGCCGCGGGATCCATACCACCTCATGCCCGTCGGTGCTCATCATGCCAATGCCGCCCTGCGGCGCCGAGATCGGGAAGGCGCGCACCGGCACCACGCCCTCGTGAACGGTGCCGTCTTCGGCAATCAGCACCAGGCGGCCGAAAGGATTGCGGTCGAGCGTAAACACAGGGGTCGGCGCGGCGGCGGCGTTGTCATTGGGCATGGGCGGTCTCCGGGATTTCGATGGCCTCTTCTGCGTCGTCGTCTTCGGTATCGACATTGCGCGCCTGCGCCTGGTAAAGCTTGTAGTACGCGCCTTCGCGCAGCAGCAATTCGTCGTGGCTGCCCACTTCGACAATCTGGCCGCGGTCCATCACCACCAGCCGGTCGGCCTTGCGCAGCGTCGACAGGCGGTGCGCAATGGCAATGGTGGTACGGCCCTGCACCAGGTTGTCGAGCGCCTTCTGGATTTCCTTCTCGGTGGCGGTATCGACCGACGAGGTGGCCTCATCCATGATCAGGATGCGCGGGTTGATCAGCAGCGCGCGCGCAATCGAAATGCGCTGGCGCTCGCCGCCCGACAGCGCCTGGCCGCGTTCACCGACCAGCGAGTCATAGCCGTGCGGCAGCCGCAGGATGAACTCATGCGCGTGCGCGGCCCGCGCAGCGGCAATGATCTCTTCACGCGTGGCGTCCGGCTTGCCATAGGCGATGTTGTCCGCGATCGTGCCGAAAAACAGGAACGGCTCCTGCAGCACCAGGCCGATATGGCGGCGGTACTCCGATACCGGCAGCGAGCGGATATCGACACCGTCGACACGGATCGCGCCCTCTGACACATCGTAGAAGCGGCAGATCAGGTTGACCAGGGTGCTCTTGCCCGAGCCGCTGTGGCCGACCAGCCCGATCATCTCGCCCGGCGCAATCGACAGGTTCAGCCCGCGGATCACCGCGCGGTTGCCGTAGCGGAAGCCCAGGTCACTCATGTCGATGGCGCCCTCGACCCGATCCAGCCGGGCCGGCCGCGCCGGCTCCGGCACGCTCGACACATGGTCGAGGATGTCGAAGATGCGCTTGGCCCCGGCGGCGGCCTTCTGCGTCACCGAGACGATGCGGCTCATCGAATCCAGCCGCGTATAGAAGCGACTGATATAGGTCAGGAACGCCACCAGCACGCCCACCGTGATGGCACTGTGCGAGACCTGCCAGATGCCGAACACCCACACGATCAGCAGCCCGATCTCGGTCAGCAGCGTTACGGTCGGCGTGAACAGCGACCAGACGGCGTTGACGCGATCGTTGATGGCGAGGTTATGCTTGTTGGCTTCGCGGAAGCGCGAGACTTCGCGCTTCTCCTGGGCAAAGGCCTTGACCACGCGAATGCCGGGGATGGTGTCAGCCAGGACGTTAGTGATTTCGGACCAGATCCGGTCGATCTTCTCGAAGCCGTGACGCAGGCGATCGCGCACCAGGTGGATCATCCACGCGATAAAGGGCAACGGCACCAGCGTCACCAGGGCGAGCCAGGGGTTGATCGACACCAGGATCACCGCTGTCATCACGATCATCAGCACATCGGTGGCGAAATCCAGCAGGTGCAACGACAGGAACACGCAGATGCGATCGCTTTCTGAGCCGATGCGCGCCATCAGGTCGCCGGTGCGCTTGCCGCCGAAATATTCCAACGACAGCTTTAGCAGGTGTTCGTAGGTGGTCGTGCGCAGATCGGCGCCGATACGCTCTGAAACCCGCGCCAGCAGATAGGTGCGGGCCCATCCCAGCGACCAGGCCACCAGCGCCGCCCCGAGCAGCCCGGCCAGGTAGAGGCGTACCAGGCCATAGTCAATCGGCACGCCGTTCTGGAATGGAATCAGGACCTTGTCCATCAGCGGCATGGTCAGGTATGGCGGCACCAGCGTGGCGGCGGTCGACAGCAGCGTCAGCAAGAAGCCGCCCAGCAGCGGCCAGCGGTAGGGCCGGGCAAAGCGCCACAGCCGCAGCAGCGCCCAGGTCGACGGCGGCGTCTCGAGTTCGCGGCTGCATTGGGGACACTGTTCCTCGTCGGGCGGCAGCGGCGCCTTGCAGGTCGGACACAACACCTCTCCCGCCGCGGCAGCCGGGCGCGAAGCGGCGGCGTCGCGTTGGGCCTCGAACTGGTCCGCCAGCCGCAGGGCCGCCGGATTGTAACCAAGCGTATATCGCCAGGTGGCGAGCCGGCCTGCCGGGCCGCTCAATTCCAGCGTGCCCACCCCTGCGTGATCGGTGTGCGACAGGCGCAGCGTGGGGGAGATGTTCCATTCCCGCACATTTTTTTCACCGGGGGCGCGGGCAACGATGCGCTGGTCCGTCACAACCAGCCACCCTTGGGTAAAATGCAGCCTCGCGTCGAGGTCCAGTGCCAGTCCGGCCAGGACAGTCTCGCCGGGTCGGAGCCACGATCCGGCTTCAGCCCGCCAGGGGTCATCGGCGGCAGGGGCAGTAGGGACAGGCAGGGCGGACTGGGTCATGGATGGCGCGGCGTGCGTCCGGGAGTTGCGGACATTTTGAAACAATTTAGGCCGGGCACGCGCTGGCGGCCCGTGAATTCGCCCGCAGTATACATAACGATGAACATGCGGGTGGCCTGATGCGTTGCACAATCACTTTTACACCAAGAAAGTCAACCCGCTCTGTGCTGTAACGTTACTGAAAGGTTAGGCTTCCATTTCTCGGGCGTTCCGCCCACTGCCTCAAGCTAATTCAATGAAAAAGAAGGACATTGAGATTTTCGATGTCATGTCGCTGCGCGGCCCGAATATGTGGACATATCGGCCCGTCTTGGAGGCATGGGTCGATATCGGGGAACTGGAGGACTTTCCCTCCAACACGATTCCGGGGTTTTACGAGCGCCTGTCGGCCTGGCTGCCATCGCTGATCGAGCATCGCTGCAGCATCGGCGAGCGCGGCGGCTTCCTGCAGCGCCTGAAGGAAGGCACCTGGCCGGGCCATATCCTGGAACACGTGACGCTTGAGCTGCAAAACCTGGCGGGCATGCCGGGCGGCTTCGGCAAGGCCCGCGAGACACCGGTACGCGGCGTCTACAAGGTGATCGTGCGCGCCTGGCACGAGGAAGTCACCCGCGCGGCCCTGTTCGCCGCGCGTGACCTGGTCATGGCCGCGATCGAGGACCGGCCGTACGACGTGCCGGCCACGGTGGACCACCTGCGCCGCCTGGTCGACAAGCATTGCCTGGGCCCCAGCACCGCGTGCATCGTCGACGCCGCGGATGACCGCGACATCCCTGCGATCCGCCTGTCGGACGGCAATCTGGTGCAATTGGGCTACGGCGCGCGCCAGCGCCGCATCTGGACCGCCGAAACCGACCGCACCAGCGCCATCGCCGAAAGCATCTCGCGCGACAAGGACCTGACCAAGAGCCTGCTGGAATCCTGCGGCGTGCCGGTGCCGGAAGGCCGCCTGGTCGATTCGCCGGAGGACGCCTGGGATGCCGCCGAGGACATCGGCGTGCCCGTGGTGGTGAAACCCTATGACGGCAACCATGGCCGCGGCGTGTTCACCAACCTGATGACCCGCGAAGAAGTGGAAACCGCCTACGGCGTGGCCATCGAGGAAGGCAGCGGCGTCATCGTCGAGCGCTTCATCCCCGGCAACGAGCACCGCCTGCTGGTGGTCGGCGGCCGCCTGGTCGCCGCTGCCATGGGCGAGACCGCCAGCGTGGTCGGCGACGGCAAGTCCACCATCGACGAGCTGATCGAGCTGCAGATCAATTCCGATCCGCGCCGCGGCAGCACCGAGGACCACCCGCTCAACTGCGTGCGGCTCGACTCCGCCGCGCGGCTGGAACTGAAGCGCCAGGGCATGGACGGCAGCTCGGTGCCGCCGCAGGGCCGCCCCGTGCTGATCCAGCGCAACGGCAACGTCGCCTTCGACGTCACCGACCGCGTGCACCCGAGCGTCGCCGCGCATGCCGCGCTGGCCGCGCGCGTGGTGGGACTGGATATCGCCGGCGTGGACCTGGTGGCCGAAGACATCTCGCGCCCGCTGCAGGAACAGCGCGGCGCCATCGTCGAAGTCAACGCCGGCCCCGGCCTGCTGATGCATATCAAGCCCGCCGAGGGCACGCCGCGCCCGGTGGGCCGCGCCATCGTCAACCACCTGTTCCCTGAGTCCGAAGACGACCAGGGCCGCATCCCGGTGGTCGGCGTGACCGGCACCAACGGCAAGACCGTGGTGGCACGCCTGGTGGCGCGCCTGCTGCAGCTGTCGGGCAAGCATACCGGCCTGGCCTGCAGCGATGGCCTGTTCCTGGACCGCCGCCAGGTGGAAAGCGGCGACCGGTCCAACTGGGAAGCTGCCCACCGCATCCTGATGAACCGCGCGGTCGAGGCCGCCGTGTTCGAGAACGACAGCGGCAGCATCCTGTCCGAGGGCCTGGCCTATGACCGCTGCCAGGTCGGCGTGGTCACCAACTTCGACCAGCCGGACCATCTGGGCGACTATTACGTCGAAGACGACGACCGCATGTACAACGTGCTGCGCACGCAGGTCGACGTGGTGCTGGAGAACGGCGCGGCCGTGCTCAACGCGCGCGACGAACGCCTGGTGGAGATGGCCGAACTGTGCGATGGCGACGTCATCTTCTTCGGCCTGACGCCGGAGCTGCCTGCGATCGTGTCTCACCGCGCCGCGGGCAAGCGCGCGGTGTACGTGCGCGAAGGCAAGATCGTGCTGGCCAGCGGAACCAGCGAGACCGCGCTGGTGGACGTGGCCGCGGTGCCGCTGACCTATGCCGGCCGCGTCGCGTTCCAGGTCGAGAACGTGCTGGCCGCCGTGGCCGCCGGCTGGGCGCTGGGCATCTCCAATGACCTGATTCGCGCCGGCGTGGTGACCTTCGATGTCGGCCAGGTCGACGTGCCGGGCCGCTTCACGCTGTTCGAGCGCAACGGCGCCACGGTGGTGATCGACGACGCCCACAACGCCCCCGCGCTGGAAGCGCTGGCAACCGCGCTGGACCGCTTCCCGGCCGAGCGCCGCATGGTGGTCTACGGCGCCGGCGTGCAGCGCCGCGACGAAGACCTGGTGCGCCAGGGCAAGGCCCTGGGCCAGCATTTCGACCGCGTGTTCCTGTGCGAAGACCGCAGCGTCAAGCGCGCCCTGGCCGATGCCGAGGCGCGCGCGCTGCTCAAGCAGGGCCTGTACGAAGGCCGGCGCGTGACCAAGATCATCGACGAAGGCACGCGCGCCAGCGCCATCGAAACCGCCCTGAGCCAACTGGTACCGGGCGACCTGCTGGTATTGCAGTGCGACGAGGCTGCCACCGGCGCCACCGTCGACCTGGTGCACCACTGGATGGGCCAGCCCGCCCGCCGCGCCTGACGCCCCCAGCTCAACCGCGCATAGAAGACACGGAAACCGTTCTATGGAAGTCTCCCGTATCCGGGCCCTGCGGGGCCCGAACCTGTGGTGCCGCCACACCGCCATCGAGGCGATCGTGGCCTGCCAGGACACCGCCAATATGCTGTCGGCGCTGCCCGGCTTTGAAGACCGGCTGCGCGCCCGCTTCCCCGAGATCGGGCCGCTGCGCCCCGACGAGGAATCGGGCGAGCTGTCGCTGGCCCACGTGCTGGAAGTCACGGCGCTGCGCCTGCAGGCGGCCGCCGGCTGCCCGGTGACGTTCAGCCGCACCGCGCAGACGGTCGAGCCCGGCACCTACCAGGTGATCGTGCAATACAGCGAGGAAGAAGTCGGCCGGCTCGCCTTCCAGCTTGCCGAAGCGCTGTGCAACGCAGCCCGCCACGACACCGCGTTCGACCTGGCCGACGCGCTGCACCGCCTGCGCGAACTCGACGAGGACGTGCGCCTGGGGCCGAGCACCGGCTCCATCGTCTACGCCGCGGTCGCGCGCGGCATCCCGTACCGGCGCCTGACGCAGGGCTCGATGGTGCAGTTCGGCTGGGGCAGCAAGCAGCGCCGCATCCAGGCTGCCGAGACCGACCGCACCAGCGCCGTGGCCGAGTCGATCGCGCAGGACAAGGAACTGACCAAGACCCTGCTGCACGCCGCCGGCGTGCCGGTGCCGCTGGGCCGCTCGGTGCGCAGTGCCGAAGAGGCCTGGGCCGCGGCGCAGGAAATCGACGCGCCGGTGGTGGTCAAGCCGCGCGACGGCAACCAGGGCAAGGGCGTGGCGGTGCGCATCCGCACCCGCGAGGAAGTGATGACCGCCTATGAGGTGGCCTCGGACATCAGCTCGGACGTGATCGTCGAGCGCTATATCCCGGGCCACGATTTCCGCCTGCTGGTGGTCGGCAAGCAACTGGTCGCGGCCGCGCGCCGCGATCCGCCGCAAGTCATCGGCGACGGCGTGCATACCGTGCGCCAGCTGGTCGAGGAAGTGAACCGGGACCCGCGCCGCGGCGAGGGCCATGCCACCTCGCTGACCAAGATCCGCTTTGACGACATCGCGCTGGCGACGCTCGCCAAGCAGAACCTGACCGCCGATTCCGTGCCGGCCAACGGCACCCGCGTGGTGCTGCGCAACAACGCCAACCTGTCCACCGGCGGCAGCGCCACCGACGTGACCGACGACGTCCACCCCGACATCGCCGCGCGCGCTGTCGCGGCCGCGCAGATGGTGGGCCTGGACATCGCCGGCGTCGACGCGGTCTGCGAAACCATGCTCAAGCCGTTCGAGGAACAGGCCGGCGGCATCGTCGAAGTCAACGCCGCGCCGGGCCTGCGCATGCACCTGCAGCCGTCCTACGGCAAGGGCCGCGCGGTCGGCGAGGCCATCGTCTCGACCATGTTTGCCGACGGCGACGACGGCCGCATCCCGGTGGTGGCGGTGTCGGGCACCAACGGCAAGACCACCACGGTGCGGCTGATCACCCATATCATGGCCAGCAGCGGCCTGCGCATGGGCATGACCGGCACCGACGGCGTCTATATCCAGGGCGAGCGCATCGACACCGGCGACTGCAGCGGCCCGCGCAGTGCGCGCAACGTGCTGCTGCACCCCGACGTGGACGCCGCCGTGTTCGAGACCGCGCGCGGCGGCCTGCTGCGCGAGGGCCTGGCCTTTGACCGCTGCGATGTGGCGGTGGTGACCAACGTCGGCGAAGGCGACCACCTCGGCCTGTCCTACATCAACTCGGTGGAAGACCTGGCAGTGCTCAAGAGCGTGATCGTGCAGAACGTTGCGCCGCACGGCATGGCGGTGCTCAACGCCGCCGACCCGATGGTGGTGCGCATGGCCGACGCCTGTCCGGGCAGCGTCACCTTCTTCGCGCACGACCCCGACCAGCCGGCCATGGCCACGCACCGCGCCCAGGGCAAGCGCGTGGTGTTCGTCGACGGCGCCGACATCGTCGCCGCGGAGGGCGACACCGAAGTGCGCATCGCGCTGGCCGAGATCCCGCTGACGCGCAACGGCACCATCGGCTTCCAGGTCGAGAACGCGATGTCGTCGATCGCCGCCGCGTGGGCGCTGGGCGTCGACTGGTCAGTGATCCGCCGCGGGCTGGCCACCTTCGTCAACGATGCGCAGACCGCGCCCGGACGCTTCAACGTGTTCGACTACCGCGGCGCCACGCTGATCGCCGACTATGGCCACAACCCGGATGCGATCCTGGCGCTGTGCAACGCGATCCAATCCATCCCGGCCAGGCGGCGGGTGGTGGTGATCAGCGGCGCGGGCGACCGCCGCGACGACGACATCCGCCGCCAGACCCAGATCCTGGGCGGCGTGTTCGATGAAGTCGTGCTGTACCAGGATCAGTGCCAGCGCGGCCGCGCCGACGGCGAAGTGCTGGCGCTGCTGCGCGAAGGCCTGCAGGGCGCGCAACGCGCCAGCCAGGTCGAGGAAATCCGCGGCGAGTTCCTCGCCATCGATACCGCGCTGTCGCACCTGCAGCCGGGGGACCTGTGCCTGGTCCTGGTGGACCAGGTGGAAGAGGCGCTCGGGCATATCGCCGGGCGCATCGCGCAGGGGTAAGGCCTTTCGCAGTGCCGCGGAGGTGCTCCCCTCTCCCGCTTGCGGGAGAGGGGCCGGGGGTGAGGGCGGGCGCGTCAACGGCCGTCGTGCTGGAAAAAACCGAAGGCTTCGCTTGATGTGGTGCCTCGCCAGACCACCCCTCACCCCGGCCCTCTCCCCATGAGGGGAGAGGGAGAACGCCTTGCTTGGGCTAGTTCGGGCGGCTTGGGAGCATCCGACACCGCGCTCCTCTTCCTTGTCGGTGGGGTTTCAATGCCGCCCCGGCAACGACAACCTCCGCTCCAGCCTATGCTGCAGCCCGGACAACCCCGTGCTCAACACCCAGTAGATCACCGCCACTGCCAGGTACAGCGGCAACGGCTGGTACGTCGCCGCGATCACCTCCTGCGCGGTGCGCAGCAGCTCCGTCACGGTAATCACCGACACCAGCGACGTATCCTTGATCAGGCTGATCAGGCTGTTCGACAGGCTCGGCACCGCCAGCCGCAGCGCCTGCGGGCCCACCACGTAGCGCAGCGCCTGTGCCGGCGTCAGCCCCAGGCTGTATGCGGCCAGCCATTGGCCGCGCGCCACGCCGAGGATGGCGCCGCGCATGCTTTCCGACAGGTACGCCCCCACATTCAGGCTCAGCGTCAGCACGCCGGCCGGGGTGGGCTCCAGCGCGATGCCTGCGCCCGGGAGTCCGTAGTACACCACGAAGATCTGCACCAGCAGCGGCGTGCCGCGCATGACGCTGACATAGGAGCGCGCCACCGCCTTGAGCGCGCGGCTGTGGCTGATGCCCATCAGCGCCACCACGGTGCCTATCATCAGCCCGAACAGCATTGACCACAATGCAAACTTGATGGTCAGCAGCGTGCCCTGCAACAGCACGGGCAGGGAATCGATGACGAGCTGGAGAGCGGACATGGGCGTGGGCGGCGGACGAAGGGTAAGAAAACAAAGCGGCGCGGCAGCCATGGAGGCCGCCGCGCCGCGACATGATACCGCCCGGCTCGCTGGCCGGCTTGCTTGACCGGCCTGGCTTACTTGACCGGCTTGCCGACGGGCTTGGTCACGTCGGTGCCGAACCACTTCACCGACAGCTTGCCGAGCGTGCCGTCCTTGCTCAGGTCTTCCAGCGCATGGTTGATGGCCTGCGCAAACTTGGGGTTGTCCTTGCGGAAGGGGATCGCCACCTGCGTGGTGGCGCCCGCCACGATCGCGCCCGGCCGCAGCGGCAGGTTGGCCGTCTTGACCAGGTAGGCGACCATCAGCCGGTCATTGAGCGCGGCGTCGACACGCTGAGCCGCCAGGTCGCGCAGGTACTCAGGTGCGCCGGGATAGGTCTTGACTTCGATGCCGGCCACTGACTTGGCCAGGTCGTTGTAATTGCTGCCCAGGCTGACGCCGAGCTTGTGGCCCTTCAGGTCTTCCAGCGACTTGAACTGGCGCTTGTCGTCCTTGCGCTGGATCAGCTGCGCATCCGAGTAGACGTAAGGCGTGGAGAAGTCGAGCACCTGCTGGCGCTGCGGCGTGACGTTGACCTGGTTGACGATCACGTCGAACTTGCCCGCCTGCAGGCCGGCGATGATGCCGCTCCATTCGGTGGTGACGAACTCCGGCTTGACGCCGAGCTTGCCCGCCACCGCCCGCGCCACGTCGACGTCGAAGCCTTCCAGCTCGTTCTTTGCGCCACGGAAGCCGAACGGGGGATAGGTGCCCTCCAGCCCGATCTTCAGCACGCCGGCCTGCTTGACGGTGTCGAGCAGGTCGGCGGCATGGGCCGCGGTGGCCGCCAGGCCGGCGCCAGCCACCAGGGAAGCGGCCAGAAAGGATTTGAACCAGCCAGTACGAAGCGATCGCATATGTTCTCCAGTCGATGCGGATAAGCAATATGGGGCAGCGCCGGCAGGCCTCTTTTGGGGGCCGCCGGCCGGTTGTGCTGCTATGAGGCTATATCGGGCTCAACACTACCGCAAACCCTATCGAAGGCAAAATATCGATTCATCATGGCTAAATAACCGCGAGGCCCGGTTCCCCCCGCCCGCCACCCTGCCCTACTGGTAGGCCTTGTCGTTGGGCGCCGCGAACAGCGCCTTCATGTCGGCCGACAGCGGATAGTTCATGTTGATGCCGCGCGGCGGAATCGGCGACATGAACCACTTGTTGTACAGCTTCTCGGCGCGGCCGCTGGTCTGCAGGTCGGCAATCACGCCGTCGGCCAGCTTCTTGAACGAGGGGTCGTCCTTGCGGAACATGCAGGCGTAGTTCTCGGTTTGCAGCGGCGCACCCACCACCACCCAGTCGGCCGCATTCTTGGCCTTGGTGCGCTCGCCATACAACAGCGGTTCGTCCATCACGAACGCCGCGGCACGGCCGGTTTCCAGGATCAGGAAGGACTGGCCGTGGTCCTTGGTGCTGATCAGGTTCATGTTCATCGCCTTCTCGCCGTTCATCTTGACCAGCAGGCGCTCGCCGGTGGTGCCGGCGGTGGTGACCACGTTGCGGTCCTTCAGGTCGGCAAACTCCTTCACGCCCGAATCCTTCTTGGTCAGCATCTTGATGCCGTAGACGAACAGGCTGTTGGAGAACGCCACCTGCTTCTGCCGCTCGAGGTTATTGGTGGTGCTGCCGCATTCGATATCGATGGTGCCGTTCTGCACCAGCGGGATCCGGTTCTGCGAGGTGATCGGCGTCAGGCGCACCTGCAGGTTGGGCAGCTTCAGTTCGCTTTTCACCTTGTCGACGATCTGCAGCAGGATTTCATGCGAGTAGCCCATGACTTCCTTGCCGTCGGTGTACGAGAACGGGATCGACGATTCGCGGTAGCCCAGCGAGATCACGCCGCTGTCCTTGATCTTCTTCAGGGTGTCGCCGTCGGCGGCCTGGGCGGCGCCGGCGGCCAGCAGCAGCGTGGCGGCCGCGAGTGCGCGGCGGGTGGTGGATCGGTGGGGGTGCAGCGTTTGCATGTGGCGCTCCTTGTCGTGGGGCTTGGTCATCGAGGCATGTTTCGTGGACAGCTTCAGGTACTGCGGACTTACCGGTACGGCAACAACCCATGCTCGCCCGCGGCGCTATGCGCGCGCGGCGTCGAAATCTTCTGCGTCGATGGCGGGGCGGCGCCCCGCCAGGCGGTCGGCCAGCAGGCCGGCACTGCCCATCGCCAGCGTAAACCCGAGTGCGCCGTGGCCCAGGTTGAGCCACAGCCCCGACACCCGCGACGGGCCCACCAGCGGCAAGCCGTCCGGCGTGGCCGGACGCAACCCGGCCCACGGCTGCAGTTGCGCCAGCGGCTGGTCCGGGACGATGCCGGGAAACAGCGCGCGGGTCTGGTCCACCAGCGTGCCGACCCGTTCCGGGTCGATGCGGGTGCCGCCGCGCACCAGGTCGGCCATGCCCGCCACCCGGAGTGTATTGCCGATCCGTGCGTAGACGATCTTGTTGGCAAAATCCGTCACGCTGATATGCGGGGCATGCGCGCCACTGGCCAGCGGCACCGTGATGCTATAGCCCTTGAGCGGCCACAGCATCGGCCGCACGCCCAGCGGACGCAGCAGCGGCACGCTGCCGATGCCGCCCGCCACGATCACCACGTCGGCGGGCACGATTTCGGCCTGCGTGCGCACGCCGGTGATGCGTCCGCCCTGCTGCACCAGCCCTTGCACGACGGTGCCAAAGCGCATCGACACGCCCGCATGGGCCCCGTCTTGCAGCAACCGTGCCAGCGACAGGCAGAAGCGGTGGCAGTCGCCCACCTCTTCGCTGGGGGTGTGGATGGCGCCGGCAATCTGGTCGCGGATGCCGGCCAGCGCCGGCTCCAGCGCCACGCAGGCAGCGCGGTCCAGCGCCTGCTGCTCGCAGCCCAGGCTGGCCTGGTAGTCCAGCAGCCGGCAGGCCGAATCGAACGCGGCCGCGTCGCGGTGCACCACCAGCTTGCCGCGCCGCGCAAAATTGAAGCCGGCGCCGCCGTCGTCATGCTGGTGCCGGGCAACAAAGGCCTGCATCAGGTCGCGCGAGTAAAAGCCCAGCCGCAGCAGCTTGCGCGTGGTGGCCTCGCTGGTGGCGGCGTTGCAGGCGGCCATGAAGGCGGCCAGCCAGCGCCACTGCGCCGGGTCCGCGGTGGGCCGGAAGCGCATCGGCGAATCGCGCCGCAGCAACCAGCCCGGCACCTTGGCCATCACGCCCGGGCCCGCCAGCGGCGCCACGTAGCTGTAGCTCAGCTGCCCGCCATTGGCAAAGCTGGTTTCTTCGCCCGGGCCGTCGTGGCGTTCCAGCACCGTCACCTGGTGGCCATCCTCGGCCAGGCGCCATGCCGTCGTCATGCCCACTACGCCCGCGCCCACGATCACCACCCGCATTGCCATTCCTTTGCCTGCATCCATCAGACAGAGCGTAGTGCAACCGCGCCGGCTTGCCCAATGCGAATACGTGCCAGAATATGTCCTCAGGCTATGGGTGCCTGCCCCGCCTTTTTGATTGACAGGGATGCCATGCGCTTGCGCCAGATCGAAGTGTTCCGCGCCGTGATGCTGACCGGCACCGTCAGCGAGGCCGCGCGCCTGCTGCACGTGTCGCAGCCGGTGGTCACGCGCGTGCTGCAGCATGCCGAGGCCTCACTCGGCTTCCGCCTGTTCGAGCGGGTGCGCGGCCGGCTGCAGGCCACGCCGGAAGCCAATGCGCTGTATGGCGATGTCGAAAGGCTATATGGCGAGATCGAACGCGTACGCCGGGTCTCGGAAAGCCTGCGCCACAAGGGCGCCGGCCGGCTGCGCGTGGCCGCCACGCCGAGCCTGGCCAACCCGCTGCTGGTGCCGGCGGTGCGGCGCTTCTGCGCGCGCCACCCCGACACCCAGGTGCAGGTGCTGACGCACCATACCGACGAGATCGTCGGCGCGCTGCTGGCCAACCAGATCGACCTGGGCTTCGCTTTCGCCCCGCCCCGCCACGAAGCGATCTCGAGCGAGCCGGTGGCGAGCGGCCGCATGCTGCTGGCGGTGCCGCGCGCGCAGCCGCTGCCCACCAGCAGGCGCCGCCGCGCGGTGCCGATGCAGCGGCTGATGGAGCGCCCTTTCATCGGCTATGACGACAACAGCTCGCTCGGCCTGCTGGTGCGCCAGACGCTGGCCCGGCACGCGCTGGAACCGCGCTCGACGCTGGAGGTGCAGACCTACTCGCTGGCGCTGGCGCTGGTCGACGCGGGGCTGGGCATGACGCTGCTGGACCAGTACACCGCGCTCAGCGCCAGCGCCGAGCGCGTCGCGCTGCATGACGTGGCGCCGGTGCTGCCATTCGAGATCCAGATGCTGCGCGCCAGCCACCGCGCCGGCTCGAGCCTGGCCGACGACCTGCGCGACCAGTTCGCGCAGGCCGCCGCATTGCTGGCGGCAACGTTGCCGCAGCGCCTCGAAGCGCCCACGGCAAGCTTCGACGCCACGCCCGCCAGGCGCCGCGACTGAGCGGCGGACCGATTGACAGCCGCGCGCGCCGTGCACCATCATCAAGCCGCCTGCAGGCACAACCTGCCAGCGCCATCCTGCCTATGTTCGTCCTGACCCTGATCCTGCTCGTCCTAGTCAGCGCCTTTTTCTCGATCTCCGAGATCGCGCTGACCGCTGCCCGCCGCACCAAGCTGCAAGTCCTGTCGGAGCGCGGCGACGGCCGCGCCACGCGCGTGTTGCGGCTCAAGGAAGAGCCGGGGAATTTCTTCACCATCGTGCAGATCGGGGTCAACAGCGTCGCCATCCTGGCCGGTATCCTGGGCGAGAAGCATGTGTCCGACCTGCTGCTGGAAGCGCTGTCGCCCTACATGCAGGTGGTGCACGCGCAGCGAACCGCCAACATCGGCTCGTTCCTGATCGTGACGCTGCTGTTCATCCAGTTTGCCGACCTGATCCCCAAGCGCATCGCCATGACCTTTCCCGAGGCCTGCGCGCTCACCGTGATCGACCCGATGCTGACGCTGCTGCGCGTGCTCAGGCCGCTGGTCTGGATCTTCAACGCCGCCGCCGATGCCATGCTGCGGCTGATGCGGCTGCCGACCAAGCCGGTCGACCAGATCACCACCGAGGACATCGCCGCGATGGTGGATGCCGGCGCCGAGGCCGGCGTGCTGCACAAGCATGAGCTGCACCTGATCGAGAACGTGTTCGAGCTCGACTTCAAGGGCATCACCGCGATCATGACGCCGCGCGACGAAGTGGTCTACCTGAGCCTGGACGAGCCCGCCGACAGCGTGCGCCGCAAGCTGGTCAACCAGCCGCACGCGCAATACCCGGTATGCGGCCACGACCTCGACGACGTGCAGGGCTATATCGATTCCAAGGACATCCTGCAGCTGCTGCTGGCCGATGAAAGCGCGGCGGTGATGGGCAATATCGGCCGCCACCACGACAAGAACGTACTGGTGATTCCCGACACGCTGACCCTGTCCGAGTCGCTGACGCGCTTCCGCGAGATGCACCAGAGCTTTGCCGTGGTCATGAACGAGTACGGGCTGGTGGTGGGCATCGTCACGCTGGACGATATCGTCGGCGCGCTGATGGGCGACATCCTCTACTCCAGCGAAGACGAGCAGATCGTGCGGCGCGATGACAGTTCGTGGCTAGTCGATGGCCTGACGCCGCTGGTGGACCTGAAGAAAGCGCTGGAGCTGGATACCCTGCCGGGCGAGGACTATGTCGATACCGCGGCCGGCCTGGTGATCTATGCGCTCAAGCGCATCCCGAAGAAGTCGGAGTCGATCACCGTGGCGGGCTATCGCTTCGAAGTGCTGGACATCGACCATCACAAGATCGACCAGTTGCTGGTGTCGCGCCTGCCGCAAGCACCGGAGGCTGAAGCGGCGGCGTCGCCAGCGTAGCGTCGCCGGCCTGGCGATAGCGCTCGAGCGTATCCGGCAGCCGGAACCACGCTACATAGCCGAACGCCGCCACCACCGCAACGGCCGCCACCGTGCCGAGCCGCGACGGCGCCACGGAGTCCTGTGGCGCCGGCCCGTGCAGCGTGATGTAGGCCGCGCCGAGCAGCGCGATCCACGCCAGCCCGAGCGCATAACCCGCGGCCACATCGGACAGCCAGTGCATGCCCAGGTACAGCCGCGACACGCCGATCGCCGCCACCGCCACCACGGTCAGCGCCAGCACCGGAATGCGCACGCGCCATGGCTGGCGCAGGCACATCAGGAAGGCCAGGAAGCCGTACGTGACCATGCTGCTGGTGGCGTGGCCGCTGGGGAAGGAATACGACTCCAGTCCGCTGTAGATGCTGGCCGGACGCACACGCGCCATGCCCAGCTTGAGCGCCACCACGCAGGCGCGCGCGCCGAGCAGCGCGCCGGCCCAGTACAGCGCCACGATCCACGCCCGGCGCCAGCACAGCCACGCAAACACCGCCACGCCCACCGCCACGGCAACGCGCCCGCCGCCCAGTTCGGTCACCGCCACCATCGCCAGGTCGAGCCAGTCGGAGCGCAAGGCGCGCAGCCCCGCGAACACGCGCTGGTCAAGGCGCACCACCTCCGCATTTTCCGCGACCTCGGCGGCGAGCCAGAACAGCGCGCTGCCGCAGGCCAGCAGCACGGCGCCGGCCAGCAGCACCAGCAGCAGCTCGGCCACGTCGCGCTCGAGCACGCGCAGCGTGATCGCATCCAGCCGCCGCGGCCGCGCGGCCACGCGCGTTGACAGTACGCCGGCGCCCCACACGCGCCAGCGCTCCAGCCAGCGCACGAGCGGCCGCAACAGGGCCACCAGCACCGGCACCAGGCCCAGCAGCAGCAAGGTCACCAGCGCAAACAGCGCGAGCAGCCCCAGCGCCGTGCCTGGCGTGAGCCAGGCCTGGGCGAAAGTGCCGGCGCGAGCCGGCACGTCAGCCACCGGATGCCTCCGCCGCGCCGACGATGCGGGCGATATTGGCGCGCGCCGGCGCCTCGCAGTCAGCGAAGGGCGCGGTCAGGAACAGTTGCGGGCGCTGCGCAAGGTAGCTCAGGAATGCCGCGCGCCGGCGCATGAATTCGGCCAGCAGCGCATCGCCCTGCAAGCCGGTGCGCGCCGCCAGCAGGGCGCGGTTCTCGGCAAAGACGTCCCGGCTGTGGCTGTCGAACACCTCCGGCGGCGCAGCCAGCCGCAGCAGGTCGAGATCGAGCACGGTGTCGGCGCCCGCGGTGCTCGGGCGATGGCCACGCGTATCCAGCACGATCCGCGCCGCACGCTCCAGCACCGCGCGCGCCTCGTCCGGCGCGACCGTTTCGATCAGGGCGGCCGAGGCGGCTTCGTTGTGCTCGCAGCCCGCCACATAGACCGCGTCGTGGCACAGCACCGCCAGCGCCTGCGCGCGGTCCAGCGCCACGCCGCGCGCATGGGCGGCCTCGAACATCTCCAGGATATGGCGGCGGTCGTGATAGCGGCGGTACGGCGTGTCGTGCAGCGACAGCACCTCGAGCACCGCCTGGCGCGGCAGGAAGTCCAGGCAGGCCAGCGCCGCGGGCCAGTCGGGCGCGAAGCGGGGCACCTCGCCCTGCGGCGTGGCGACCGGTTCGCTGAACACATCGGCGCGGCGCACCCACAGCAGCGAGGGGTCGCGCATGGCGCGGTAGACCACCACCGGCGCCAGGTCGGCCTCGAAGCGCCCGATCCCTACCGCCATGTAGGCGCCACCCTTGTAATGCCGGTACGGCATGCCGGCGACGAGGTCGGGATCGGACGGCAGTTCGGACGGATCGCCCTGAAAGGTCGGTGCGGTCGGGCGGTCGGGTGGCTGGGTCATGGTGCGGCATCCTGCGTTGCGGATCGCCATGATAGTGCACCAGCCGGCGCGGCCGATGGCGTCCGTCGCGCGGTCCCCGCCACCGTACCAAAGGGGGCGAACACAAGAGCGGCCGCGAAAAAAACAAAACCGACGCGCACTGTCGTGGGCGTCGGCCTGAGTCTTACTACACTGTTGTTGCCTGTCCGGTGGTCGAGACCGGGCAGCTTCTTGTCTGGCGGAGAGGGTGGGATTCGAACCCACGGTACCGTCGCCGGTACGCCTGATTTCGAGTCAGGTACATTCGACCACTCTGCCACCTCTCCGGTAACTGCTTTGCCGTGTGGCGAAACCAAGATTATAGCCACACGGCACCGGCCCGTGCAAGAGGCCGGCAGCAGATTTTTTACAGCTCGGGCTCCAGGCGGGTGACGCCGCCCATGTACGGCTGCAGCGCAGCCGGCACCGTGACCGAACCGTCGGCGTTCTGGTAGTTCTCCAGGATCGCCACCAGCGTGCGGCCCACGGCCAGGCCCGAGCCGTTCAGCGTGTGCACCAGTTCCGGCTTGCCCTGCCCGGTGCGCATGCGGGCCTGCATGCGGCGCGCCTGGAAATCGCCCATGTTCGAGCACGAGCTGATCTCGCGGTAGGTCTTCTGCGCGGGAATCCACACTTCGAGGTCATAGGTCTTGGTGCTGCCGAAGCCCATGTCGCCGGTGCACAGCACGATGGTGCGGAACGGCAGCTCCAGCTTCTTCAGGATCGCCTCGGCGTGGCCGGTCAGCTGCTCCAGCGCGTCGAAGGACTGGTCGGCCGGCACCACCTGGACCAGCTCGACCTTGTCGAACTGGTGCTGGCGGATCATGCCGCGGGTGTCCTTGCCATACGAGCCGGCTTCGGAGCGGAAGCACGGCGTATGCGCGACAAAGCGCAGCGGCAGCTTCTCGCCGGCGACGATGGCGTCGCGCACGATATTGGTCAGCGGCACCTCGGCGGTGGGGATCAGGTAGAAGTTCTCGATGCGCTCCCCTTCCTCGCTGCCCACCTTGCGCGGCACCTTGAACAGGTCTTCCTCGAACTTGGGCAGCTGGCCGGTGCCGCGCATCGACGCCGCGTTGACGATGTACGGCACGTACATCTCGGTGTAGCCGTGCTGCTGCGTGTGGGTGTCGAGCATCAGCTGCACCAGCGCGCGATGCAGGCGCGCCATGCCGCCGCGCAGCATCGAGAAGCGCGAGCCGGTGACCTTGACCGCGGTGTCGAAATCGAGCCCGAGCTTTTCGCCCACGTCGACGTGGTCGCGCACTTCGAAGTCGAACTGGCGCGGCTCGCCGACGCGGCGCACCTCGACGTTCTGGGTTTCATCGTTGCCCACCGGCACGCTGTCGTGCGGCAGGTTGGGAATCGACAGCATCAATTCGGCCAGGTGCGCCTGGATCTCGTCCAGCCGCGCGGCCGAGGCCTTGAGCGTGTCGCCAATGCCGCCCACTTCGGCCATCACGGCCGAGGCATCCTCGCCCTTGCCCTTGAGCATGCCGATCTGCTTGGACAGGCTGTTGCGGCGCGCCTGCAGTTCCTCGGTCTGGGTCTGCAGTTGCTTGCGTTCGGCCTCGAGTGCCTGGAACGCCGCCACGTCGAGTTGGAAGCCGCGCGTGGCAAGGCGTTGCGCCACGGCGTCGATGTCTTTGCGGAACAGCTGGATGTCGAGCATGTTGCTAAGTGAAGGGCAGGGCCAGCGACATGCCGGCGGACCCGCCATTTTACTGCACACACGTTAGCCGGCGATCAATCCGGCTCGCCCGACTTGCCACCCTTGCCGACGTCCTTGGGCCTGGCGGCGCGCTGTTCGCGATGCCAGGCGTCGTCGAGCTCGCGCAGGTGGCGCAGTTTCTCGGCGATCTTGCCTTCCAGCCCGCGCGGCACCGGCTGGTACCAGCCCTGCGCCTTGAGGTCATCCGGGAAATAATGTTCGCCGGCGGCATAGGCCTCGGGCTCGTCGTGCGCGTAGCGGTAGGCGTGGCCGTAGCCCAGCTCCTTCATCAGCCGGGTCGGTGCGTTGCGCAGGTGCACCGGCACCGCGCGCGACTTGTCCTTGGCAACGAAGGCACGGGCGGCGTTGTAGGCGTTGTAGCCGGCGTTGGACTTGGGCGCCACCGCCAGGTAGATCAGCGCCTGGCCCAGTGCCAGCTCGCCCTCGGGCGAGCCCAGCCGCTCATAGGTCTCGGCCGCGTCCAGCGTGATGCGCGCGGCGCGCGGATCGGCCAGGCCGATATCCTCCCACGCCATGCGCACAATGCGCCGCGCCAGGTAGCGCGGGTCGGCGCCGCCGTCGATCATGCGGCAGAACCAGTACAGCGCGGCGTCCGGGTCCGAGCCGCGCACCGACTTGTGCAGCGCGCTGATCTGGTCGTAGAAGGCATCGCCGCCCTTGTCGAAGCGGCGCAGGTTTTCCGACAGCGCACTGCCGAGCAGCGCGGTGTCGATCTGCGCGGCGCCGGCGGTGCGTGCCGCGCGCGCGACGATCTCGATGTTGTTCAGCAGCTTGCGGCCGTCGCCGTCGGCCGAGGCCACGATCAGCTGCAGCGCCTCGTCCTGCCAGCTCAGTTCCCCCTGTGTGCCGCCGAGTTCTTTGCTGGCGCGCAGCGCCAGCTGCGTCAGCTCGGCATCGTCCAGGCTCTTGAGCACATAGACCGCCGCACGCGACAGCAAGGCGCCATTGACCTCGAACGAAGGGTTCTCGGTGGTGGCGCCGATAAACGTGAACAGGCCGCTTTCCACGTGTGGCAGGAACGCGTCCTGCTGGCTCTTGTTGAAGCGGTGCACCTCATCCACAAACACCAGCGTGCGGCGGCCATGGGCGCGGAACTGCTCGGCGCGCTCGACCGCCTCGCGGATGTCCTTGACGCCCGACAGCACCGCCGACAGCGCGATGAACTCGGCGTCGAACGCATCCGCCATCAGCCGCGCCAGCGTGGTCTTGCCCACGCCGGGCGGGCCCCACAGGATCATCGAATGCGGCTCGCCTGACTCGAACGCCACGCGCAGCGGCTTGCCCGGGCCGAGCAGATGCTGCTGCCCGATCACCTCGTCGATGGTGCGCGGGCGCAGGCGCTCGGCCAGCGGTTGCCGGGAACGGTCGGAAGGATCGGAAAAAAGCGAGTCCGCCACGGTAGTCAGAACCTGTCTATACGCAAGATGCAGAGCGCCACAGTGTAGACCATTGGCGCATTTCCCTTGCGGGGGCGCCTAGGCGGCAAACGCCACCACGTCCTCGATCTCGACGCGGATGCCGATGCGCTCGCCCACGGCGTGGTTGTGGTGCGAGGGCACCAGCGCCAGCACGCGGCCGCCGCTGGCCAGGCGCAGCGTGTACAGGATCTCGGCGCCGCGGAAGGCCTTGTGCACCACCTCGGCGCGCATCGGGCTGGCGTCGTCGTGGATGATGTCATCGGGACGCACCAGCACGTCGACCGCGGCGCCGGCCGGCAGGTCCAGCGGCACGGCCGGGCGCAGCAGGCCCAGTTCCAGTTCGATCTCGCCGCCAGCGCGCAGCCGTCCCGCCATCAGCACGCCCTGGCCGATAAAGCCGGCGACAAAGCGCGACGCTGGCCGGTGGTACAAGTCGTGCGCGCTGCCCCATTGCTCGATCACGCCGTCGTGCATCACGCCGATCTCGTCGGCCATGGCAAAGGCCTCGTGCTGGTCGTGCGTGACCAGGATGGCGGTGGTCCCTTGCGCCTTCAGGATTGCGCGCACCTCCAGGCTCAGGCGTTCGCGCAGGTCCACGTCGAGGTTGGAGAACGGCTCGTCGAGCAGCAGCAGTTCCGGGCGCGGCGCCAGCGCACGGGCGAGCGCGACGCGCTGCTGCTGGCCGCCGGACAGTTCGTGCGGATACTGGCGGCCAGCGCCGTCCAGGCCCACCAGCTGCAGCACCTCGCCCACCCGCGCCGCGCGCTCGGCCCGGCTGGCGCGCGTCAGGCCGAAGCCGACGTTGGCCGCCACGTCCAGGTGCGGAAACAGCGCGTAGTCCTGGAACACCATGCCGATGCGACGATGCTCGGGCGCCAGCAGCGTGCCCGATGACGACACGGTCCGCCCGTCCAGCACGATGCGGCCGTCCTGCAGCGGCTCGAAGCCGGCGATAGCCCGCAGCACCGTGGTCTTGCCGCAGCCGCTGGGCCCCAGCAGACAGGCGATATGGCCGCGCGCCACGGCGAACGACAGGCCCTTGACCACGGCATGGCGGCCGAAGGCGTGGCGGATTCGATCCAACTCGATGACGGCCGGGGCGGGGACGGCAGGGTCCAGGGCATCGGCGCGGGTGGCCGGACGGCTGCGGGCCTGGGCCGCCGGCAGCCGTGAATAGGAATCGGTTCGCATCTGCGCATTATAGGGACGTGCCAGGGTCCTGCGGCCGCCCACGCCCTGCCCCGGCCTGCCGACGGCGCCGGCATTGCTAGAATGCGTCAGCCCGCACACGGCGCCACCCGGCAAAGATCCGGCGCGCGGCACTTTGCTCACTGTTCGCCCGCATGCTCCTGTCCAGCCGCCGCCGCTTCCATCCCCTGACCCTGGCCACCGTCGCCATGGCGCTGCTGATCGCCGTGCCGGTGCTGGTGATCGCCTCGGCCGTGCTGCTGCCCGCGGGCGACACCTGGCGCCATCTGCTCGACACGGTGCTGGCCGAGTACGTGCTTAACACCGTCTGGCTGCTGTGCGGCGTCGCCGCGGGCGTGCTGCTGCTGGGCGTGAGCACTGCCTGGCTGGTATCGACCTACCGCTTCCCCGGCCATGCCGTGATGGAATGGGCGCTGGTGCTGCCGATGGCGATGCCGGCCTATGTCATCGCCTACGCCTACACCGACGCGCTGCAGTTCGCCGGGCCGGTGCAGGGCTGGCTGCGCGAGGTGACCGGCTGGCGCGCGCGCGAGTACTGGTTTCCGGAGATCCGCTCGCTGGGCGGCGCGATCGCGCTGTTCTCGCTGGTGCTGTACCCCTACGTCTACCTGACCGCGCGCGCCGCCTTCCTGCAGCAGACCCAGAACACGCTGGAAGCCGCGCGCCTGCTTGGCCACGGCACCTGGAGCCGGCTCTGGCGCGTGGTGCTGCCGCTGGCACGCCCGGGCATTGTCGCCGGCACCACGCTGGCGCTGATGGAAACGCTGGCCGACTTCGGCACCGTGGCCTATTTCGCCATCCCGACTTTCTCCACCGGCATCTACCGCGCCTGGTTCTCGCTGGGCGACAAGAACGCCGCGGCGCAGTTGTCGGCGTGCATGCTGCTGTTCGTGGCCGCCATCCTGCTGATCGAGCGCGCCAGCCGCGGCCGCGCGCAGGTGTTCGGCAACCAGCGCCGCGCCGCGGCCTGGACCCTGGACGGCACACGCGGCTGGCTGGCGCTGGCGGCATGCCTGGTGCCGGTGCTGCTGGGCTTCCTGGTGCCCGCGCTGATGCTGTGCCGCATGGCCTTCACTGACGGCGATGCGCAGTTCGGCCCGCGCTTTGCCGGGCTGGTGCGCAACAGCTTCCTGCTGGCCAGCGCCACCGCGCTGGCGGCGGTGGCGGTCGCGCTGGCGGTGGGCTACGCCGCGCGCGCGGTCAACGGCAAGCGCAGCTGGCTGATGCGCGGCCTGACAAGGGTGTGCGGCATGGGCTATGCGCTGCCGGGCTCGGTCATCGCGGTGGGGGTGCTGGTGCCGGTGGCGCGGCTGGACAATGCGCTGTCGGCCTGGCTGCAGCAGCAGTTCGGGGTCTCGGCGGGGCTGCTGCTGACCGGCGGCATCGCCGCGCTGGTCTACGCGCTGCTGGTACGCTTCCTGGGCGTGGCGCTGCAGACCGTCAATGCCGGGCTGGGCAAGATCACGCCCAGCATGGACGCCGCCGCGCGCAGCCTCGGCCACGGCCCCGGCGCCACGCTGCGGCGCGTGCATCTGCCGATGCTGCGCGGCAGCCTGCTGACCGCGGCGCTGATCGTCTTTGTCGACGTGATGAAGGAACTGCCGGCGACCTTCGTGATGCGGCCGTTCAATTTCGACACGCTGGCGGTGCAGGCCTACAACCTGGCCGCCGACGAGCGCCTGACCGAGGCCGCCACCGCCTCGCTGGTGATCGTGGCGGTCGGGCTGCTGCCGGTGATCGTGCTGTCGCGCACGATCCGCCGCCAGGCGCAGCGCTGAGGCCGCGCGCGCGCCGCGCTAAAGTCGCGCCGCCTGCGCGCCGATAGCCTCTTATGGCCCGGCCCCCGCCCGGGCGCGACCCGCGGCATGACCGCCGCGCAAGAGCCTATGCTGCGATATCACATCCTGCTGTTCAAGTTGAACCGGCTCAGCCGCAACAAGCTGAGCGGCGTGGAAGAAGTCTCGCTGGCCGGACAGCTGGCCGAGATGATCGGCTCGGCCGACACCGCCGCACGCGTGATCGACGACCTGTTCGACCATGCCAACCCGCAGGTTCGCCGCATCGCGCTCAATGCGGTCCGGCGCGCACGGCAATTCTCCGCGCCCGCGTTGCAGCCGGCGCTGGTGCGCCGCATGGCCGATGCCGAAGCGGCGGTGCGCCACGACGCCGTCTGGATCGTGCAGGAAACCCGCATGGACGGGGCCGAACTGCGCGCCGCGCTGCGCCGCCTGGCCGGCAAGGTGCAACTGCCGTGGGACGCCGAGCGCGCCCGCGCCAACCCCGGCGATACGGCGCTGGCCGCGCAGGTGCGCGCCCGCATGGCGCTGGACAAGCTGCTGGAAAAGAGCGCGGCGGAGCACAACCAGGCGCTCGCGGCAATGGCGCTGGGCGCAGCCGGGGACCAGCCCTATGCCGAAGGCACGGTCGGCCACAAGGGCCTGCTGCAGCGGGCGCTCGTGCGGCGCCAGGCGGGGCGGCGGCTCCACAGCAGCGTCAAGCTGACCTTCCGCAAGGTTGAACCGACGCAGGTGACGGGGAACAAGCGGTTTTTGCTATGACAGCGACGTCTGGCTGCTGACAACCTAGCAACCGCTTGCTTGTTCCCTCTCCCGCAAGCGGGAGAGGGGAGCAAACCGGCAGCAGCAGCAATGCCTCGAGCCTCCCGCTTCCCGCATTGCGTACTCCCTCTCCCGCGTGCGGGAGAGGGTTGGGGTGAGGGCCGATGCATCGACGAAGTCGAGGCCTTCGATACTGCCTGCGCCGGCCCTCACCCCCGCCCCTCTCCCGCAAGCGGGAGAGGAGCGAAAACACTCGCAGTTTGGCTTTACTTGAACCCCGCCCGATCGACCAGCTTCTGCGCCTGCGGCTGGTACTTGCCCAGCTCGGCCACGTTGATGGTGTCGGACTTGAACTCGCCCAGCGCTTCGAGCACGGGGTTGCTGACCTTCACGCCCTTCACCACCGGCCATTCGTTGTTGCCGTCGGCAAAATAGCGCTGCGCTTCGTCGCTGGCCAGGTACTCAAGGAACTTGACCGCCGCTTCCTTGTTGGGCGCGTGCTTGAGCATGCCGCCGCCGGAGACGTTCATGTGCACGCCCTGGCTCGACTGGTTGGGCCACAGCACGCCCAGCTTGTCGGCCACGGCCTTGTCTTCGGGCTTGGTCGACTTGAGCAGCCGCGCGATGTAGTAGGTGTTGGCGATGGCCACGTCGCACTCGCCGGCGGCAACCGCCTTGAGCTGGTCGGTGTCGCCGCCCTTGGGCACGCGCGCCAGGTTGGCGGCCACGCCGCGCGCCCATTGCTCGGTGCGGGCCTCGCCGTCGTGGGCGATCAGGCTGGACACCAGCGACAGGTTGTAGACATGGCCGCTGGAACGCGTGCAGACCTTGCCCTTCCACTTGGGATCGGCGAGGTCTTCATAGCTGGCGATGTCGCCGGCCTTGACCGCGGTCTTGTTGTAGGCGATCACGCGGCCGCGGGCCGAGAAGCCGAACCACTCGCCATTGGGATCGCGGTAGTTGGCGGGGATGCGCGACTCCAGCACCTTCGACTTCACCGGCGCGAACACGCCGGCCTGCTGGGCGCGCCACAGCCGCCCGATATCCACCGTGATGAACACGTCCGCCGGGCTGTTGGCGCCTTCATTGCGGATGCGTTCCAGCAGCGGGTCTTCCTGGCCTTCGATGCGGTTGATCTTGATGCCGGTTTGCCTGGTGAAATTGGCGTACAGCGCCTCGTCAGTCTGGTAATGCCGCGCGGTGTAGAGGTTGAGTACCTTTTCCTGGGCCGCGGCCGCAAGCGGCAGCGTCAGCAGGGCCAGTGCCGCGGCGCGCAGCAGCAAGGTTCGGAGGGTGGTTTTCACGCGGTGGCTCCCCAGCATGGTTTGGGCAGCCGCCGGGCACCGCCAAGGCCGCCCGGTGATTGGATTCCGGTTAGCGGAAAACAATATTGATTCTTGTTCAGGCGGTCAAATTACATTTTTGTCATGTTGGGCGGCGCTTGCGCAGGGTCAAGATGACCGCTCAACACCGGCATGCCGGCGGGCTCAGCCGCGGCGCACCCACACCACCTTGCCGGCCTGGATCCCGAGCGTGCGCCGCTGCGGGTTGTAGTCCATGGTGCCGGGAAACTGCTGGCCGTCGCGCTCGCCCAGGCGCCACGCGCAGCCTTGCAGCAGGCTGATGGCTTCGGCCTCGGGCTTGCCGACCAAGGCGTCGTCGGCGAGCTTGTCGGCAGCGCAGCCGGCCGGCGTGCCGCGCGAGCCTTGCGGGCCGGGGACCGGAGCCGGAGCCGGGGCCGCCGGTTCTGCCGGCGCGGCCGCGCAGCCGGCCAGCAACGCGCCGCCCACCGCCAGCCACAGCAGTTGATGGGTCCGGCTGCGGATCATGGTGTGCATCGGAATCATGGGGTCCTCCTTGGCAGGGTTGGCGAGTCAGAAGATTCTGGGACACAGGGCGCCGGGCCGGGTTCAGTTTCCTTTCACTCAGATCTGAAACTTTTGCCGGATCGGCGCCGGCGCGGCATTTTGCGGTCTGGCCCGCGCTTGACCTGGATAAAGCGGTCTATAACCCATGCGTGCTATCAAGGATCAAGCAGGCCCGGCGACGGCCGGGCCCATTCGCCCAACCCATACCCAATGGGAGAAACGCATGACCGCAATGATGAAAGCCGCCGTCTTTGTCGAGCCCGGCCGGATCGAACTGGCCGACAAGCCCATTCCCGATATCGGCCCCAACGATGCACTGGTGCGCATCACCACCACCACGATCTGCGGCACCGACGTGCATATCCTGAAGGGCGAATACCCGGTCGCCAGGGGCCTGACGGTAGGCCACGAGCCGGTCGGCGTGATCGAGAAGCTGGGCAGCGCGGTGGCGGGCTACCGCGAAGGCCAGCGGGTCATTGCCGGCGCGATCTGCCCCAACTTCAATTCCTACGCCGCGCAGGATGGCGTGGCCTCGCAGGACGGCAGCTACCTGGTGCCGCAGGGACTGTGCGGCTGCCATGGCTACAAGGCCACCGCGGGCTGGCGTTTCGGCAACCTGATCGACGGCACGCAGGCGGAATATGTGCTGGTGCCCGATGCGCAGGCCAACCTGGCGCCGATCCCCGACGGCCTTACCGACGAGCAGGTGCTGATGTGCCCCGACATCATGTCCACCGGCTTCAAGGGCGCGGAAAATGCCAACATCCGCATCGGCGACACCGTCGCGGTCTTCGCCCAGGGCCCGATCGGCCTGTGTGCGACGGCCGGCGCGCGGCTATGCGGCGCGACCACCATCATCGCCATCGACGGCAACGACCACCGGCTCGAGATCGCGCGCAAGATGGGCGCGGACGTCGCGCTCAATTTCCGCAACTGCGACGTGGTGGACGAGATCATGAAACTGACCGGCGGCCGCGGCGTCGATGCCTCGATCGAGGCGCTCGGCACCCAGGCGACCTTCGAGCAGGCCTTGCGCGTGCTCAAGCCCGGCGGCACGCTGTCCAGCCTGGGGGTGTACTCCAGCGACCTGACCATCCCGCTGGCTGCCTTTGCCGCCGGACTCGGCGACCACAAGATCAACACGGCCCTCTGCCCCGGCGGCAAGGAACGCATGCGCCGGCTGGTCAATGTGATTGAATCGGGCCGCGTCGACCTTGGATTGCTGGTGACCCATCACTACAAGCTGGAGAATATCGTCGCGGCGTACGACCTGTTCGCCAACCAGCGCGATGGCGTGCTGAAGATCGCCATCAAGCCGCACTGAGCCAGCGCCGGCGCTGCGCCAGCCTCAGCCTTTGGCGCGGTCGGCCAGCTTCTTCATCGCATCGGCCGGCAAGGGGCCGTGGCAGGTGCGTTCGCCACCGGCTTCGCTGACCACCAGCCATACGTGGCCCGGCTTGTCTTTCGGGTGCAGCAACCACGCCGGGCCGCGCGCATTGCTGCTCGGCGGCAAATCTTCCAGCACGCCGGTGCTGGCCGATTGCAGCATCACTGCGCATTCGCCGGCGGGCACGAGGGTGGCCTTGAGGAAGGCCGGGTTGCCGAGCACCTCGGGCAACGCCGAGTCCGACGCGTGCAGGAAGGAATCGACGTCGAACTTGCTGGCGCCGCCGCCACTGCTGGCGCATGCCGCCAACGCGAGCACCCCAGCGCCAGCCAGCACCGCCGCGCCAAGGCGGCGATACCTCTGGCCCGATCCTGCTGACGCTTGCTGCGCATCCATCATGGCGGCCCTCATTGCTTCATCACATCGGCACCCTTGGGCACCGTAAACCGGAACGCATCGGCCGCCAGCGGCGGGTTCTTCTGCATGCCGGTGAAGGTCAGCAGCGTGGTGTTGCCGAACGCGTCGCGCAACTCCATTGCTTCAAGATTGCCGGCCTTGAAGCCGATGCCGATGCGCTCGAACTGCGTGTCCTTGGCCTTGGGCGTCAGCTCCAGCCATTCCACGCCGTCGCGCGTCGGCCCGTTCTTGACCACGAAGTTCTTGTCGAGGTCATTGCTGCCGAACAAAATCGCCGCCGGGCTGGAACCGAGCGCGCCATCGAGCTTGCGCTCGGTGACCTGGTTCAGGTCCTTGTCATAGATGTACAGGGTCTGGCCGTCGGCCTGCAGCAGCTGCTCGTAAGGCTTGGTATAGCGCCAGGTGAACTTGCCCGGGCGCGCGAACACGAAGGTGCCGCTGGAAGTGCCGGTGACCTTGACGTTGGCGCCCTGGCCCTTGACCTGGCGCTGGGTGAATTCGCCGCGCGCGCTCTTCACGCCGGTGACAAAGCTCTGCAGCTGGTCGGTGGCGGCGGCATGGGCCGGCACCTGCAGGGCAAACATCGCCAGCGCGGCGCAAGCCGACACGAGGATGCGGTTTCGCATGGTTCGGGTCCTGGTAGTTGTAGGGATGTTGCCGTGCTCACGTCGCGCACGGGCAACCTGTCCTTTTAGAGCAGCCGGCTGCGCGGGGATTCCGCACCACGCGCGCCGCCGGGTAACGGGATATTACGAAGGCTGCGCGAGCGGCGCTCAGTCATCTTCGCGCGCGGCGCCACTGCCCTGCACCAGGATGTCGCGGTTGCCGTTGCCCGACATCGCCGACACCAGCCCGGCCTTCTCCATGTCCTCGAGCAGCCGCGCGGCGCGGTTATAGCCGATGCGCAGGTGGCGCTGCACCAGCGAGATCGACGCGCGCCGGTTTTTCAGCACCACCTCGACCGCCTGGTCGTACAGCGGATCGGCTTCGCCGCCGCCACCGCCGATGCCGGCCCCGCCGCCAAACCCGTCGCCGCCGCCGGCGTCATCGGTCAGGCCGCCTTCCAGGATGCCCTCGATGTAGTTGGCCTCGCCGGATTCCTTGAGCTTTTCCACCACGCGGTGGACTTCCTCGTCCGAGACAAAGGCGCCATGCACGCGCACCGGCAGGCCGGTGCCCGGCGCCAGGTAGAGCATGTCGCCCATGCCCAGCAGCGCTTCGGCGCCCTGCTGGTCGAGGATGGTGCGCGAGTCGATCTTGCTGCTGACCTGGAACGCGATCCGGGTCGGCACGTTGGCCTTGATCAGCCCGGTGATCACGTCCACCGACGGGCGCTGCGTCGCCAGCACCAGGTGCAGGCCGGCCGCGCGCGCCTTCTGCGCGATGCGGGCGATCAGTTCTTCCACCTTCTTGCCGACCACCATCATCAGGTCGGCCAGCTCGTCGATGACGATGACGATGGTGGGCAGCTTGTCCAGCGGCTCGGGCGCGTCCGGGGTCAGGCTGAACGGGTTCGGGATCTTCTCTTCGCGGGCCGCGGCCTCGTCGATCTTCTTGTTGTAGCCGGCCAGGTTGCGCACGCCCAGCTTGCTCATCAGCTTGTAGCGGCGCTCCATTTCGCCGACCGCCCAGTTGAGCGCGTTGCCGGCCTGGCGCATGTCGGTCACCACCGGGCACAGCAAATGCGGGATGCCCTCGTAGACGCTCATTTCCAGCATCTTCGGGTCGATCAGGATCAGGCGCACGCTCTCGGCCTTGGCCTTGTACAGCAGCGACAGGATCATCGCGTTGATGCCGACCGACTTGCCCGAGCCGGTGGTGCCGGCCACCATGCAGTGCGGCATGCGCGCCAGGTCGGCCACCATCGGCTTGCCGGCGATGTCCTTGCCCAGCGCCATGGTCAGGCTGGACGCGCTCTCGTTGTAGACCTGCGAACCCAGGATTTCCGACAGGCGCACGGTCTGGCGCTTCGGGTTGGGCAGCTCCAGCCCCATGTAGTTCTTGCCCGGGATGGTCTCGACCACGCGGATCGACACCAGCGACAGCGAACGCGCCAGGTCGCGCGCCAGGTTCACCACCTGGCTGCCCTTGACGCCGGTGGCGGGTTCGATCTCGTACCGGGTGATGACCGGGCCCGGATAGGCCGCCACCACCTTGACCTCGACGCCGAAGTCCTTGAGCTTTTTCTCGATCAGGCGCGAGGTGAATTCCAGGGTCTCGGCGCTGACGGTTTCCTGGTGCGGCGGGATCGGGTCCAGCAGCGACAGCGGCGGCAGGTCCGAGTCCTGGATATCGGCGAACAGCGGCTGCTGCTTCTCGCGCTCGACGCGCTCATGCTTGGGCACCGCCTGCGGGCGCACGATCTGCACCGGCGCCGCCTCTTCGATGCGCACGCGCTGCACCTCGACGGTTTCCTTGCGCTCGGTCTTGGCGGCCTCGCCGATGATGCGATCCTGCTTGCTCTCGCGGCGGGCCTTGAAGCCGAGGAACAGGGTTTCGACAAAGCCGCCGATCTGCTCGGCCACGGTCAGCCACGAGAAATGGAAGAACAGCGACAGCCCGATCGCGAGCAACAGCAACAGCAGCAGCGTCGCGCCGGTAAAGCCCAGCGCCACTTGCAGCCAGCCGCCGAGCAGGTCGCCCAGCACCCCGCCCGGGGCGCGCGGCAGCGCGGCGCGCAGCGGGTACATGCGGATTGCCTCCAGGCCCATGCTGGAGAACAGGGTCAGCGCAAAGCCGATCCAGCTGACGGTCACGCCCTGGCGGTGCAGGCCGTGATCGGTGCGCTCGGGCAGCTCGGCGGTCAGCGTGCGCCAGCCGCGCCAGCAGCGGCGCACCAGCAGCACCGCCAGCCAGTAGGCGGAGAAGCCGAAGATAAAGAACAGCACGTCGGCCACCCAGGCGCCGACGCGGCCGCCCAGGTTGTGGATATCGGCGACCTGGTTGGCGTGCGACCAGCCGGGGTCGGTCTTGCTGTAGCTGGCCAGCACGCACAGGAAACCCAGCGTGACGGCCAGCAGCAGAAACCAGCGGACTTCGCCCAGCAGTTTGCCGATGCGGGATGGCAAGGCTGAGGGATCGGTGCGGGTGGTCGTGGTAGCTCGGGCCATGCCTGGTGAGACTCGCGTGTTAGGTGATTCCGGGTGGGTGTTGGACCGATGCCGCCCTTGCCCAGTGGTCGCTCACCGGGTGACTGACAGGCATCGTGGCGGCCATTTTAACGTGGCCCGAGACTATCGCGCCCATTGGAATTTGCAACAGTGAGCAAATGCGGCTCCTCTTATAATGTCGCTTTCGAGCAATGCCGGTGGGCACCATGCCGCACCGGCCACAGGAACGCATCATGGCAAAACACGCAAAAGTGCTGATTCTCGGTTCCGGTCCCGCCGGCTACACCGCCGCGGTCTACGCGGCCCGCGCCAACCTGGAACCGGTGCTGATCACCGGCCTGGCGCAGGGCGGCCAGCTGATGACCACCACCGACGTCGAGAACTGGCCGGGCGATGCCAAGGGCGTGCAGGGTCCCGAGCTGATGCAGCGCCTGCTGGCGCACGCCGAGGAATTCAAGACCGAAATCATCTTCGATCACATCCATACCGCGAAGCTGGTCGATGAAAAAGGCCAGCCGGCCCGTCCGTTCACGCTGATCGGCGACGCCGGCGAATATACCTGCGACGCGCTGATCATCGCCACCGGCGCGTCGGCGCAGTACTTGGGCCTGCCGTCCGAAGAGTCCTTCATGGGCCGCGGCGTGTCGGCCTGCGCCACCTGCGACGGCTTCTTCTACAAGAACCAGGAAGTCGCCGTGGTCGGCGGCGGCAATACCGCGGTGGAAGAAGCGCTGTACCTGTCGCATATCGCCAGCAAGGTCACCGTGATCCACCGCCGCGACAGCTTCCGCGCCGAGCCGATCCTGGTCGACCGCCTGCTGCAGCGGGAAAAGGAAGGCCGCGTGGTGATCCGCTACGACAGCGTGCTGGACGAAGTGCTGGGCGACGACTCCGGCGTGACCGGCATCCGCGTGCGCGGCACCAAGACCAGCCAGACCGAAGACCTGAAGCTGGCCGGCGTCTTCATCGCCATCGGCCACAAGCCCAACACCGACCTGTTCACCGGCCAGCTGGCCATGGAGAACGGCTACCTGGTGACCAAGTCCGGCCTGCAGGGCGACGCCACCGCCACCAGCGTGCCGGGCGTGTTCGCCGCGGGCGACGTGCAGGACCATGTGTACCGCCAGGCCATCACCAGCGCCGGCACGGGCTGCATGGCGGCGCTCGACGCGCAGCGCTTTGTCGAAGCCTTGAAGTAAGCAACCCCTGCGCCGGCCGGGCCGCCACCGCCCGCCGGTGCGTCACTCGGGCGCCGCCCTTCCGCGGCCCCGCCAGTCGATATAATCGGCGCCGAGCCTCCGGAGATTTTTTCAATGACGCACGGCGCCCGCAAACCCGACCGACCGCCGCAACGCCTCGGCCTGAACGACCTTGCCCGGCTGCGCGACACCCTCAAGGCCGATACCGAGCGCCGCGAAGCCGAGCGCATTGCCGCCGAGCAGGCGGCCGCGCGCGCCCGCGCGGAGGCCGATGTCTTCCGCACCAGCGTCGGCCAGGTCAGCCAGCTGCGCGACCGCAACCGCGCCCACCATCCCCCCAGCAAGCCCGCGCCGGTGCCGGTGCAGTCGCAGCGCAACGACCAGGCCGTGCTGCAGGCGTCGCTATCCGATGAATTCGATGTCGAAAGCCTGCTGGAAACCGACGAGACGCTGTCGTTCCGCCGGCCCGGCATCGGCATGGACGTGGTGCGCAAGCTGCGCCGCGGCGAATGGGTGCCGCAGGACAAGGTCGACCTGCACGGCCTTCGCAGCGACGAGGCGCGCGAGGCGCTGGCCGAGTTCCTGCGCCGCTCGGTGCGCAACGGCGTGCGCTGCGTGCGGGTAATCCACGGCAAGGGCCTGGGCTCGCCCGACAAGCTGCCGGTGCTCAAGGGCAAGGTGCGCAGCTGGCTGGTGCAGAAAGAGGAAGTGCTGGCCTTCGTGCAGGCGCGCGAAGCCGAAGGCGGCGCCGGCGCGCTGATGGTGCTGCTGCGCCCGCCGCGCACCTGACGCAGCGCCCGGATGCACGTTCCGCTCGAGTTGCTGATGGGGCGGCTGCCCCTGATCCTCCACATCATGGAGGTGATCGGCGTGCTCGCCTTCGCGGTCTCGGGCGTGGTCGACGCGCGCAAGCAGCGCCTGGACGTGGTCGGCACCTTCGTGGTGGCCTTTGCCACCGCCTTTGGCGGCGGCACCTTGCGCGACGTGCTGCTGGACCGGCGCCCGTTCTACTGGGTCGACCACGAAGGCTATGTGCTGCTGATCTTCGCGATGTCGTTCGGCGCGTCGTTCGTGCTGCGCGTAGTCAGCCGCGTGGCCTCGGACCGGACCATGATCGTGGCGGATGCCATCGGGCTGGGGCTGTTCTCGGTGACCGGCGCCTCGCTGGCGCTGGTGGCGCAGATGACGCCCACCGTGGCGGTGATGATGGGCATCATCTCGGCCGTGTTCGGCGGCGTGGTGCGTGACGTGCTGTGCAATGAAGTGCCGATGATCCTGCGCGACCGCTCGCCCTATGCCACCTGCTCGTTCATCGGCTGCTGGATCTATATCGGCCTGACCTGGGTCGAGGTCCGGCAGGAGGCGGCGCTGCTGACCGGCGCGCTGGCGATCATCGCCATGCGCCTGGCGTCGGTGCGCTACGGCTGGAAGCTGCCCAGCTGAGCTGGCGGCGAATGCGCACGCACCAATGAAAACGCCGCCCTGCAAGGCGGCGTGTCGCTGAGCTGGCCGGAGGCTCAGACCGCGGCTTCGTCCTGCTCGCCGGTGCGGATGCGGATCACGCGCTCGATCTCGGTGACGAAGATCTTGCCGTCGCCGATCTTGCCGGTGTGGGCGGCCTTGACGATGGCATCCAGCACGGTGTCCAGCTGGTTTTCGGCGACCACCACTTCGATCTTGATCTTGGGCAGGAAGTCGACCACGTACTCGGCGCCACGGTACAGCTCGGTATGCCCTTTCTGGCGGCCAAATCCCTTTACTTCGGTCACCGTCAGCCCGGTCACGCCGACGTCAGCCAGGGCTTCACGCACCTCGTCGAGCTTGAACGGTTTGATGATGGCGGTAATCTGCTTCATGACGGGCCCCTGTTTATCGTTTGTTCACGCGCCTGACGGCGCATCGCCGCGGACGCGGCGCTCTCCGGCTGGCATTTTAACAGTCATTGGCGCCGTGCATTCCCCGCCAGCCCTCGCCTGGCGCGGCCAGAACGTTGGCCAGCGCGCATCGCGCCACGGCCAGCCGGCCGCCGAAGTTGTGGACAACCCTGTGGACAGCAAACCGGAAAACCTGTGCAAAGCTTGTGCAGAGCCTGTGCAAACGCTGTGCACTGCACTTGCTCAGGCCTCGCCACGAAAGCGGCGCCGGTAATCCGACGGCGCCACCCCGACGCGGCGCAAGAAGGCCCGCCGCAGGTTGTTGGCGTCGCCGAACCCGGCCAGCGCCGCGACGCGCTTGAGCGGATGGTGCGAACCCTCGAGCAGCCGACGCGCGGCATCGAGGCGCGCGGCTTCGACGAAATCCGCCGGCGTCACCTGGCATTCCTGCTTGAAGATGCGGGCAAAGTTGCGCGTACTCATGCCGGCATGCGCCGCCAGTGCCTCCACCGACAGGTTGCCCGCCAGGTTCTCGACCACCCAGCCCTGTACTTCGCGGATCGCATTGCGCTCGGCGGTCTGCGCGGCCAGGTGGGCACTGAACTGCGACTGCCCGCCCGGACGCTTGAGGAACATCACCAGCTCGCGCGCCACGCGCAGCGCCACGGCCCGCCCGAAATCCTCCTCCACCAGCGCCAGCGCCAGGTCCAGGCCCGCGGTCACACCGGCCGAGGTGTACAGGTTGCCGTCCCTGACATAGATCCGGTCGGGCTCGACCTGAACGCCCGGGAACATGCGCGCCAGGCGATCGGTGGCGTTCCAGTGCGTGGTGACGCTACGCCCGTCAAGCAGGCCCGCATGCGCCAGCAGCATCGCGCCCGAGCAGACCGACCCCATTCGCCGCACGGTCCGGGCCCGCTCGGCAAGCCAGGCGTGGATGGATTCGTCCTGCTCCTGCAGCCACAACGTGGGCCCGCCGGCGACCAGCAGCGTGTCGATATCGTCACTGCAAGTGTCCAGTGTCGCATCCGGCTGGACGCGCATGCCGTTCGAGGCAGTCAACAGGCCCGGGAGCGGCGCGATGATCTCGAACTGGTAAGCATCGGGCTTTCCGACCTGCCGGGCGCCTTCGTGGAACACGTCGAGCGGGCCGGCAAGGTCCAGCATCTGGAAGCCTGGGAAGGCAACAACAGCAATCTTCATGGGATCAAGCAAGGCGCGGAGGTGGTGGCTGTAAATGACAGTCTACGCAGATTCTGCCAGCGAGGTCCGGCCACCGAAAAAGTGTGATTTCCCACGGCGTATTGCGTCATTCCCGCCCGCCGCAGTCTAGGAAGGAACGCCCCGGTTGCGCGGATGCTGGCAGGCATCGCGTCTGAATTGGCCGTATTTGACGTACCAGCATACTTTCGGCCAACGGAAGCGGCAACGATAATTTCTTCCACCGGCCGCGTTCCACCCAGCTCGCTGCGCCGGCCATCGTTCCACGGGCGTGGCACGCCGCGGCGGCCCCCAGCCCCCCACTGACAGCAGATTCCATTCATGACTTTTGCAACCCATCCCGCGGCCACCTTGCCGGCGCCGCGAAGCTCGGTCAAATACCTTCCGGTCAACCTGTTCGCCGCCGTCATGGGCTTGTCCGGCCTGTCGATGGCATGGCGCGGCGCCGGCACCGCGTATGGCGTCAGCCCGGTCATTGGCGACGCGGTCGGCGTGGTGGCTGTGATCGCCTTCCTGGTGCTGGCCGCGGGCTACCTCGCCAAGTGGCTACGCTACCCCGACGCGGTCAGGGCTGAGTTCAGTCACCCGGTAGCGCGCAACTTCTTTGGCACGATCGCCATTGCGATCCTGCTGCTGTCGTCAGTGGTCGGCGCGCATCACAAGTCCCTGGGCCAGGCGCTCTGGACCCTCGGCAGCGTGATCACCGTGGCGCTGGCCTTCGTTATCGCCGGGCGGCTGTTGCATGGCCGGACCGAGGCGGCGAACGTGGTGCCGGCGTGGCTGATCCCCGGCGTGGCCACGCTGGACATCGCCGTGGCCGGCGGCACCATGCCGATGGCGTGGGCGCGCGAGGTCAACCTGCTCGCCGTCGGCGTCGGCACCATGATCGCGCTGGTGTTCTTCACCATGATCATCGCGCGGCTGATTCGCCACGATCCGCTGCCGGCCGGCATGGTGCCCTCGCTGATCATCCTGATCGCGCCGTTCGAGGTGGGCTTCCTTGCCTATGTCAATGTGACCGGCCGCGTCGACATGTTTGCCGGCATGCTGTTCTACTCGGGCCTGTTCCTGTTCGTGCTGCTGTCATGGCGCGTGTTTCGCCGCCCGGCGCCTTTCGCGCCGTCGTGGTGGGCCATCAGCTTCCCGATGGCCGCGCTGTCGAACGCGGCGCTGGCATATGCCGGACAGGGCCAGTCCGCCGTGCTGACGTGGCTGGCCGGGCTGATCCTGCTGATGCTGACGGCGGCGATCGCGGTGCTGTTTGTGCGCACGCTGCACAGCCTGTTCACGCATCGCTTGCTGGCGGGCTGAGCGATGTCCTGGACCCTGTTGGCGATTGCTGGCCTGCTTGAGATCGCCTTCGCCTTCGGCATGAAATGGTCGGCCGGCTTCAGCCGGTTCTGGCCCAGCGTCTATGCGGTCGCCACCGGCGTGGCCAGCATCGTGCTGCTGACGCTGTCGCTGCGCGTGTTGCCGGTAGGCACGGCCTATGCGGTGTGGACTGGTATCGGCGCTGCCGGGACCGCGACGCTCGGCATGCTCTGGCTGGGCGAGCCCGCATCGATGGCGCGCGTGGGCTGCATCGCGCTGATCGTGGGTGGCGTGGCAGGGCTGAAACTCGTCTCCGGCCCGGCGGCATGACCGCGCACCGCCAGCAAAATGGCCCGCATGGTGCGGGCCATTCTTCATCGGCAAGTAGCTGCCATCAGGCCGGCACCCGCTCCAGGTCCGCCAGCCACACCACCGACTCCGAGTCGCTCGGCGCGCGCCAGTCGCCGCGCGGCGACAGCGAGCCGCCCGAGCCCACCTTGGGCGCATTCGGCACGCAGGATCGCTTGAACTGGCTGGTACGGAAGAAGCGGTCCAGGAAGATCGCCAGGTTGCGCTTGATGTCGGCCAGGCCGTACTGGTTGCGGACCACATGCGGGCCGTTGGGCCAGATGCCGCGCTCGCGGTCACCCCACGCATGCTGCGCCAGGAAGGCGATCTTGGACGGGGTAAAGCCGAAGCGCAGCGTGTAGTAGAGGTTGAAGTCCTGCAGCTCGTACGGGCCGATGGTGCTCTCGGTCTTCTGCTCGGGGCCATGGTTGCTGTCGCCGGGGATCAGTTCCGGGCTGATATCGGTATCGAGCACCGCCAGCAGCACGTCCGAGCCGCCCTCGCCCACTTGCCCGGTCTCGGCCACCCAGCGCACCAGGTGCGAGATCAGCGTCTTGGGCACGCTGGCGTTGACGTTGTAGTGCGACATGTGGTCGCCCACGCCGTAGGTGCACCAGCCCAGCGCCAGTTCGCTCAGGTCGCCGGTGCCGATCACGATGGCATGGTGGAAGTTGGCCAGCCGGAACAGGTGGTTGGTGCGCTCGCCCGCCTGCACGTTCTCGAAGGTCACGTCGTAGACCTTCTCGCCGGCGGCATACGGATGGCCCAGGTCCTTCAGCATCGCCAGGCACGACGGCCGGATATCGATCTCGGTCGCGGTGCAGCCCACTACCTGCATCAGCTGGCGCGCCTGCTGCAGCGTGCGGCCGCTGGTGGCAAAGCCGGGCATGGTGTACGCCAGGATATTGGCGCGCGGCAGGCCCAGCCGGTCCATCGCCTTGGCGCAGACCAGCAGCGCGTGGGTGGAATCCAGCCCGCCCGAGACGCCGATCACTACCTTGCTGATGTTGCTGGCCGACAGCCGCTGCACCAGCGCCTGCACCTGGATGTTGTAGACCTCCATGCAGCGTTCGTCGCGCTGGCGCGGATCGGCCGGCACGTACGGGAAGCGCGCCACGTTGCGCTGCAGCGGCAGCGATTTTTCCAGCGTCAGGTCGAGCGGGAAGCGGATCACGCGGAACTGGTCCACCTCCGCCTTGTGCCGTCGCACCGAGTGGCCGAAGGTCACCTGGTGCATGCGCTCGCGTGACAGCCGCTCGACGTCGATATCGGCGAACAGCAGGTGCGAGTCGTCGGCAAAGCGCTCGGACTCCGCCAGCAGTTCGCCGTTCTCGCAGATCAGCGCCTGGCCGTCCCACGCCAGGTCCGTAGAAGACTCGCCCTTGCCGGCCGAGGTGTACAGGTAGGCCGCCAGGCAGCGCGCCGACTGCTGCGACACCAGCTGGTGGCGGTAGCCCGACTTGCCGACCACGATATTCGATGCCGACAGGTTGACCAGCACGGTGGCGCCGGCCAGCGCCGCGAACGACGACGGCGGGATCGGCACCCATACGTCCTCGCAGATTTCCGCGTGGAAGCGGAAGTCGGGGATGTCCTCGAGGTCGAACAGCAGGCCGGCGCCGAACGGCACCTCCTGGCCCAGCAGTTGGATCGACCCGACCGCGGCGTTGTCGGCGGCGCTGAACTGGCGCGCCTCGTAGAATTCCCAGTAGTTGGGCAGGTAGGTCTTGGGCACCACGCCCAGGATGCGCCCGCGCGCCACCACCACGGCGCAGTTGAACAACTGGTGCTCGACCCGCAGCGGCATGCCGACGATCAACGCCGCCGGCAGCTTGCGCGAGGCCTCGACGATGGTAGCCAGCGCCGCCTGGCAGGCGTCCAGCAGCGCGCGCTGGTGGAACAGGTCATCGCAGGTGTAGGCCGACAGCCCCAGTTCCGGGAACGCCACCAGCACCGCGCCGCGCTGCGCCGCCTGCGTCGCCAGGACAATGGTCTCGTTGGCGTTGAAGGCCGGGTCGGCCACCCGGCAGACCGGCACGCCCACCGCGACGCGCGCGAAGCCGTGCGAATAGAGGTTGAAAAACAGGTTTTTCATATCGGGCCTTGGTGATGGAGTCTTGCGGCGGCCCCTTGGACCAGGCCGCAATGGGTGCGCTCCGCCTGAGGCATCGATGGATGCCTGGGAAGGCACTATTGACCAGGAAGCTCCATTTTACGACGCCAGCCGCGCTGCACAGCCAGCGCGCGGGGATTCCGGTAGACTCGACCAGTCCACAGAGAGAACTGGTGCCATGCAGTCTGAATCATGCGTGACCGGGCAGGGCCAGCCGGCACGGCAATCGCACAACGAAGCGCGCGATGCTGCCCCGGAATACCGTACCGAAATCGTCTCCGACCTGGCCCGGATCGACGCCGCCGCCTGGGACGCCCTGGTGGCACGCCACGCCGACGCCACGCCCTTCCTCAGGCATGCCTTCCTGCACGCCCTGCACGCCAGTGGCAGCGCCTGCGCCGCGACCGGATGGCATCCGCGCTACCTGACCTTGTGGTCACCGCCGGCGGCGGGCCGCCCGGAACGGCTGGCGGCCGCCATGCCGCTCTACGCCAAGGATCACTCCTATGGCGAGTACGTCTTCGACTGGGCCTGGGCCGACGCCTATGCCCGCAACGGCATCGAGTACTACCCCAAGTGGCTGGCCGCGATCCCGTTCACGCCGGTGCGCGGCGCGCGGCTGCTGGCCGAAGACGCCGATGCGCGCCGGCTGCTGCTGCAGATGGCGCTGGCGCTCGCCGCTGAAAGCCAGATGTCGTCGCTGCACATCCTGTTTCCGGACGAGGCCGAAGCCGCGCTGATGCAACAGGCCGGCATGCTGATGCGGCACGGCGTGCAGTTTCACTGGACCAATGGCGGCTACGGCAACTTCGACGACTTCCTGGCCACGCTGTCGCAGAAGAAGCGCAAGAACATCCGCGCCGAGCGCAGGCAGGTGGCCCAGGCGGGCATCACCTTCCGCCGCCTGCGCGGCACGGAGATCGACGACGAGGCGTGGAAATTCTTCAACCGCTGCTATCGCCAGACCTACCGCGAGCACCATTCCACGCCCTACCTGAACCTCGACTTCTTCCGCCGCATCGGCGCCGCCATGCCGCAGCACCTGCTGCTGGTGATCGCCGAGCGCGGGGGCCAGCCCATCGCCAGCTCGCTGCTGGTCTATGACGACTCGCCCGCGGTCAGCACCCTCTACGGCCGCTATTGGGGCGCGCTGGAATACCACCCCTGCCTGCACTTCGAGACCGCGTACTACCAGCCGCTCGAGTTCTGCATCGAACAGGGCATCGGCACCTTCGAGGGCGGCGCGCAGGGCGAACACAAGATGGCGCGCGGCTTCCTGCCGGTGGCCACGCGCTCGGCCCACTGGCTGGCGCATCCGGCCTTTGCCGATGCCGTCGAGCGCTTCCTGGCGCGCGAGCGCCAGGGCATCGACGCCTACCTGGACGAACTGGGCGAGCGCAACCCCTTCGCGCGCGCCTGATGCGGTGACGCGGCGCTCAGCGCCACATCCGCCGCAGCGTGTGGTCGCCCAGCATGTAGTGGTGGAACAGCGCCGCCATCGCGTGCAGGCCGATGACCAGGTAGAACGCGGTGCCCAGGGTCTCGTGGAGCTCCTTGACGGTGTCCTTCAGCGCCGGGTCGGCCGCGACCAGCGCGGGCACTTCGATCCCCAGTGAAGGCAGCGCCAGCAGATGGCCGCCGGCATTCATCGCCAGCAGGCCCAGCAGCGGCTGGGCCAGGATGAACAGGTACAGCACCCAGTGCATGGCCGCGCCGGCCTGCTGCATCCAGCGCGCGCTCGGTTCCGGCGCGGGGGCGCCGTGCACCAGGCGCCACAGCAAGCGCGGCACGGCCAGCACCAGCACCAGCGCGCCGGCCCATTCATGCACCGCCATGGCCAGCGCGCGCGGCGGCGTGCCCTTGGCAAGGTTGCCCTTCAGTTCGATAGCGGCATAGGCCAGCGCCACCAGTACGAATACCATCCAATGGAAAGACACCGCGAGTCGGTCATAGCGGCGCGACGACGTCAGCGTCTGCGGCGATGCCTGGGGTTCGGTGACGGGATGCATGGCGACTCCTGTTGTCAGTACCCGGATAGCGTAGCGCACGCCATTTGGCCGGGTCCTAATGCGCATCAAGCGCGCGGCAATAAAAAACCCCGCCTAAGCGGGGCTGCCGGGGGGCGGTTCAGCTTACTTCTTGTAGTTCGCCACGCCGTCGGTGATTTCCTTGTGGGCTTCCTCGATGCCGGCCCAGCCTTCGACCTTGACCCACTTGCCGGCTTCCAGTGCCTTGTAGTGCTCAAAGAAGTGCTTGATCTGGTCCAGCTGGTTTTGCGGCACGTCCGACAGGCCCTTCATGTAGGCGGTCGCCGGCGACAGCTTATCGAGCGGCACCGCCACCAGCTTGGCGTCGACACCCGATTCATCGGTCATCTTCAGCATGCCAAGTGCGCGGCAGCGCACCACGGCGCCCGCCAGGATGGGGAACGGCGACAGCACCAGCACGTCGACCGGATCGCCGTCGCCCGACAGCGTCTGCGGGATATAGCCGTAGTTGGCCGGATAGCGCATGCCGGTGCCGATAAAGCGGTCGACGAACAGCAGGCCGGTTTCCTTGTCGGCCTCGTACTTCACCGGATCGCTCTGGGCCGAGATCTCGATGATGACGTTGAAATCGTTGGGGATGTCCTTGCCCGGGGATACGAGATTGAAGCTCATGCGGTTCTCCAGATGCGTGCGGTGTGTGTTGGATGGCGGGCATTATAGCGGCTCATGCCTGACCGCAGGCTGACAGGCCGGCCCCCCGCGGCGCCTTGCAGGCCGGCCGGCGTCGGCGATAATGGCGCATTCTTCAGCCGTCGCTGAATAGCGCAGCGCCCCCCGCTGCCCTGCCCTCTGTTGTTGCACCCTGCTGCCCCGGAGCCATCCATGCACGCCCAGCACTTCGTCGCCAACCGCCTGATCGCGCCCGACAACGGCCTGCGCATCAAGGTGTTCGATCCGTCCAACGGCGAACCTTTTGCCGAGATCGCGCGCGGCAACGCCACCGATATCAATGTCGCCGTCCATGCGGCGCGCCAGGCCGCCGACGGCGCCTGGGGCCAGATGGCCCCGGCCGAGCGGGTGCGCCTGCTCAACCGCGTCGCCGTGGCGCTGATCGCCCACGAGGAGGAACTGGCCGCGCTCGAGGCCCGCGACACCGGCAAGCCGCTGCGCCAGGCCCGCGCCGACGCGCGCGCGGTGGCGCGCTATTTCGAGTTCTACGCCGGCGCGGTCGACAAGCTGCACGGCCAGACCATCCCCTACACCCCCGGCTACACCGTGCTGACCGTGCGCGAGCCGCACGGCGTGACCGGCCACATCATCCCGTGGAACTACCCGCTGCAGATCTTCGGACGCAGCGTGGGCGCGGCGCTGGCCGCCGGCAACGCGTGCGTGGTCAAGCCGGCCGAAGATGCCTGCCTGTCGCTGCTGCGCGTGGCCGAGATCGCCGCGGAAGCCGGCCTGCCCGAAGGCGCCCTCAACCTCATCACCGGCTACGGCCATGAGGCCGGCGCCGCGCTGGCGCGCCACCCAGGCATCAACCATATCTCGTTCACCGGCTCGCCCCAGACCGGCAAGCAGGTGTCGCAGCTGGCCGCCGAGAACCACGTGCCGGTCACGCTGGAACTGGGCGGCAAGTCGCCGCAGATCGTGTTTGCCGATGCCGACCTCGACGCGCTGGTGCCGGTGGTGGTCAACGGCATCGTGCAGAACGCCGGCCAGACCTGCTCGGCCGGCAGCCGCCTGCTGGTCGAGCGCCCGGTCTATGACCTGCTGCTGGACCGGCTGGCTTCGGTGTTCGAATCGCTGCGCGTGGGTCCGGCCGAGCTGGACCTGGAATGCGGCCCGCTGATCAGCCGCAAGCAGCAGCAGCGCGTATGGGACTTCGTCTCGGATGCGCAGCACGCCGGCGTGGCGGTGATGGCGCAGGGCCAGATCGTGGCCGAGGCGCCAGAGGCCGGCTACTACCAGGTGCCGATGCTGTTCCGCGACGTGCCGCCGGCGCACCGGCTGGCGCAGGAAGAAGTGTTCGGCCCGCTGCTGGCCGCGATGCCGTTCGACACCGAGGCCGAAGCCATCGCGCTGGCCAACGGCACGCCCTACGGGCTGGTGGCCGGGGTCTGGACCCGCGACGGCGGGCGCCAGCTGCGCCTGGCGCACAAGCTGCGCGCGGGCCAGGTCTTTATCAACAACTACGGCGCCGGCGGCGGCGTGGAGCTGCCCTTCGGCGGCAGCGGCCAGTCCGGCTACGGCCGCGAGAAGGGCTTCGAGGCCCTGTACGGATTCACCACACTGAAAACCATCGCCATTCAACATGGGTAACATCAACTTCCTGTCCGTCGCCTTTGCCATCTTCTTCTTCTGGATGGCATGGCATGTCCGCAACAAGCGCGCCACCAATCCTTCGGGCATGCCGCGGCTGCAGGTATTCAAGCGCAAGTGGGGCGATGTGGTGGGCGACCGCGTGCACTGGTGCCTGTACGTGGCGCTGCCGTTCTTGCTGGCGTTGATGATGGTGGCGAATGCGCTGAGGGGGCGGGGACCGTTTTCGCATTGAGCGAACGAGGTCCAATCATGGAGGGCGCGTGAAAGGGCCAACGCCCGTTGCGCACGCTCCCCTCTCCCGCGAAGTGGGAGAGGGGAGCAACCCGCAGGACTTGATCACTCATTAGCAAACACAGTACGCATACCAAAAAAGGAGACAAGCCATGAGACTGGCCAACAAGGTAGCGATCGTCACCGGCGGCGGTTCCGGGTTCGGCGAAGGCATTGCCCACACCTTTGCGCGCGAAGGCGCCAACGTGGTGGTGGCCGACCTGCGCGAAGATGCGGCCGAGCGCGTCGCCGCGGCGATCCGCGATGCCGGCGGGCGCGCCCGCGCGGTCCGCGCCGATGTCTCGCGCGAAGCCGATACCGAAGCCATGCGCGAGGCCGCGCTGGCCACCTTCGGCGACGTGCATATCGTGGTCAACAACGCCGGCACTACCCATCGCAACAAGCCCATCCTGGAAGTCACCGAAGACGAGTTCGACCGCGTCTACGCCGTCAACGTCAAGAGCATCTACTGGTCGGCGCGCGCCTTTATCCCGCATTTCCGCCAGCGCGGCGGCGGCGTGTTCGTCAATATCGCTTCCACCGCCGGCATCCGGCCGCGCCCGGGGCTGGTCTGGTACAACGGCAGCAAGGGCGCGGTGATCACGGCGAGCAAGGCCATGGCCGCGGAGCTCGGCCCGGACAATATCCGCGTCAACTGCGTCAACCCGGTGATCGGCGCCACCGCGCTGCTGGAAGAATTCATGGGCATGCCCGACACGCCCGAGAACCGCGCCCGGTTCCTTGCCACCATCCCGATGGGGCGCATGTCGACGCCGCAGGACGTGGCCAACGCCTGCCTGTACCTGGCCTCGGACGAAGCGGCCTTCATCACGGGCACCTGCATCGAAGTGGACGGCGGCCGCTGCGTCTGAACCCGCCCCGCCTGCCTGCTTGCTTAGTCGTACGGTAGCTGTAAGAACGCGTCACACAGAAACGCCATTTCCTCAGGAGACAGCATGACAACGACCGCAGTAAACCCCGGCGTCAGCGACGCCGCCTTTGAAGACGCCACCTACCGCAAGGTCAGCTGGCGCCTGGTGCCCTTCCTGCTGCTGTGCTACGTGGTGGCCTACCTGGACCGCGTCAACGTGGGCTTCGCCAAGCTGCAGATGCTCAATGCCCTGCAGTTCAGCGAGACCGTCTACGGCCTTGGCGCCGGCATCTTCTTCATCGGCTACTTCCTGTTCGAGGTGCCGAGCAACGTGATCCTGCACAAGGTGGGCGCGCGCATCTGGATCGCGCGCATCATGATCACCTGGGGCGCGATCTCGGCGGCGATGATGTTCGTCACCACGCCGACCATGTTCTACGTGCTGCGCTTCCTGCTGGGCATTGCCGAAGCCGGCTTCTTCCCCGGCATCATCCTGTACCTGACCTACTGGTACCCGGCCAACCGGCGCGGCCGCACCACCACCTTCTTCATGACCGCGATCGCGCTGTCGGGCGTGATCGGCGGGCCGCTGTCGGGCTGGATCATGCAGTCCTTCGACGGGCATAACGGCTGGGCCGGGTGGCAGTGGATGTTCCTGCTGGAAGGCATTCCCTCGATCCTGGTGGGGCTGTGGGTGCTGGCCTACCTGGATGACCGCATCGCCCACGCCAAGTGGCTGTCGGCCGAAGAAAAGGCGCTGCTCGAGCGCAACATCGCCAGCGAGAATGCGCACAAGGAAGACCCGCCGATCCGCACCGTGCTGTCCAGCCCGCGCGTGTGGCTGATGAGCGCGATCTATTTCTGCTTCGTGATGGGCCTGTACGGCGTCAGCTTCTGGCTGCCGACCATCATCAAGCAGACCGGTGTCAAGGGCGCGCTCGATATCGGCCTGCTGACCGCCATCCCTTATGGCTGCGCGGTGATCGGCATGGTGCTGGTGGCCTATAGCGCCGACCGCAGCGGAGAACGCCGCTGGCATATCGCCCTGCCCGCGCTGGCCGGTTCGGTGGGGCTGCTGCTGTCGGTGCAATGGCATGGCGATACTACGCTGGCAATGGTGGCGCTGACGCTGGCGACCATCGGTATCCTGACCACGCTGCCGCTGTTCTGGAGCCTGCCCACGGCATTCCTCGCCGGCACCGGCGCGGCCGCGGGCATTGCGCTGATCAACTCGCTGGGCAACCTTGCAGGCTTTCTCAGCCCGTACGCGGTGGGCTGGCTCAAGGACCTGACCCACAGCACGGATTCCGGCATGTACCTGCTGGCCGCGTGCCTGGTGGTGGGCGCGGCACTGACGCTGTCGGTGCCGAAGCGGCTGGTGAGCCAGAAGTGAAGTCGCCCGGGCGCCGCTTGGCGTCCCCAAAGCGCCGTCGACTGACGCCGTTGTAGGACCACGCCCGGCAGTGTCGGCCATCCGTGGGCCCTAGCATGGAAAAGAGACGCCCGGAGTGATCCCGAGGGGGTCCTCCGGGGCATCTGATTCCGAAGCTTGCCAAGGAGGCCACGATGCCGCAACTGCCCCCGTTTGCCCCTACCCGTTCGCTGGAGGTTGTCGAAGCGCGCCTGGCACGCCGCTCGCGCGTGAAGCGCCTGGTGCTCGCGCTCGGCGCCGGCGTGGTCGCGCTGCTGGCCCTGCTGCCGGCCGCCAGCCATGCCCAGGCACCCGTGGTCGATGCCAACCCTGCGCCGGCAACGCCGGCCGCGGCGCCGGCGCCCGGCACCATCGCTCCAACCCCGGGCGTTACCACGCCGCCGGCACCGACTGAGCCGCCCGCCGCCACCGTGCCGCCATCCACCACCGTGCCGCCGGCAGCGACCATGCCGCCTGCTACCCAGCCCGCGCCCGGCATAGCGGCACCAGCCCCGGCGGCTCCGCCGCCGATGGCCTCGCCAACGCCCGCGCCGGCCGGCACGCAGCCTGCGATGCCCGCTCCGCCGCCCATGGCAGCTCCGGCGCAGCCCCGGCCGCCTGTGGCCGTGCCGCCCGCGCCGCCGTCACGTGACGCGATGGTGCAGCGCCACGCCGGCCCGGTGGCCTATATCTGCGGCGGCGTCGCCGAGGACGAGCAGGTCGCGCTGCAATCGCAGGCGCGCAAGTACAACATGAGCCTGGTGTTTACGCAGGGCGCGCGCGGCGAGTACCTGTCGGATGTCGACGTCAAGCTGATGCGCGGCGGCAAGGAAGTCGCCAGCTTTGTCGCCGACGGCCCGCGCTGCCTGCTGAAGGCGCCGTCGGGCACCTACAACGTGCGCGCGACGTACCAGGGCCGGACCAAGACCATGACGGTCAGCACCAATAGCAAGAGCGCGCAGATGCGGTGGTAGTGCCGCTGCAGTGCTGGGCCTTGCATGACCGCTTAGGTACTCCCTCTCCCGCTTGCGGGAGAGGGGCGCAAACAAGCGGCAGGGGGAACGGTGAGAGGCGATAACCCGCCCCTACCCGCCCTGCCCATCCCCCAGCATCTCCGACACCGATCCGGCCGTTCCCGCCGCCCGCTCACCCAGCAGCCGGTGCAGCGTCCCCAGCAGCTCGTCCTCGTTATAAGGCTTGCCAAGGTATACGTTGACGCCGATTTCCTCGGCGTAACGGCGATGCTTGTCGGCAGTGCGCGAGGTGATCATCACCAGCGGCAAGTGCGCGGTGCGCGCGTCGGAGCGCACGTTGCGCGTCAGGTCGAAGCCGTCCATGTGCGGCATCTCGATATCGACCAGCATCGCATCCGGCATCACGTCCTGCAGCTGCTTGAGCGCGTCGACGCCGTCGCGCGCCAGCACCACGTGGTAGCCGGCGCGCCCCAGCAGGCGCTGGGCGGCCTTGCGCACGGTCAGCGAATCATCCACCACCATCACGGTGGGCTGCACGGCCAGGCCGCGTACGGGCTCGGCCGTGCCGTCGCCCGCCAGTTCCGCAACCGCGCCCAGCTGCACCACGGGCTGTTGCGGCGCTGGTAGCAGCGTCGGCGGATCCAGCGGCAGGGATCGGCCGCGCTCGCGCATGAAACGCTGCGCCAGCACTACCGGGTTATAGATAAGCACGATCTCGCCATCGCCCAGCGTGGTGGCGCCGGCAATCCCTTCCAGCCGCGCCAGGTGCGGGCCGATGTGCTTGACTACCACTTCGCGGTTGCCGACCACGTCGTCCACATGCACGGCCACGCGCTCGGCGCCGCTGCGCACCACCACCACCGGCGAGTACTTGCGCCCCGCGGTCGCGGCATTGCCTTGTTCCAGCAAGGCGCCGAAGTAGAAGAACGGCACCTCGGCGCCCGCCACGCCCAGGCGGCCATGGTTGTACGCGTCCAGCAGCGCCGGCGCCCGCAGTTGCTGCACCTGGTCGATCATGCCGCTGGGCACGGCATAGCGGCGCGCGCCCAGGGCGATCACCAGCACCTGCGTGATCGCCGTGGTCAGCGGCAGGTGCACGGTAAAGGTGGTGCCCAGTCCAGGCTGCGACGCCAGCGTGATGCGCCCGCCCAGCGCCACGGTCTCGGCGCGCACCACGTCCATGCCCACGCCGCGGCCGGCCAGTTCGGACACCGCCTCCGCGGTGGAGAAGCCGGGGGTGAAGATCATCTCGGTCAGGCGCGCCTCGCTGGCGTCGTCGTCCGGCGCCAGCAGCCGGCGCTCGACCGCGCGGGCGCGGATGCGCGCCAGATCCAGCCCGCCGCCGTCATCGATGAAATGCAGCACCACCTCGTTGCCTTCCTGCTGCACCTCCAGCGTCAGCGCGCCGGTGGCCGGCTTGCCCGCGGCCCGGCGCTGCGCGGTGGGCTCGATGCCGTGCGCCACCGCGTTGCGGATCAGGTGCTCAATCGGGCCGGCCATGCGGTCCAGCACCGAGCGGTCGATCTCCACCGTGCCGCCCTTGATCAGCAGCCGCACCTCCTTGCCGGTCTCGGCCGCGGCCTGCCGCGCGACGCGGTAGAGCCGCTCGGCCAGCGCGTCGAACTGCACCATGCGCGCCTGCATCAGCCCGCGCTGCAGGCCGCGCGTCAGCCGCGCCTGCGCGGCCAGGTCGCCCGCGGCGCGGTCGAAGCCGCGCTGCAGGTTCTGCTCGACCGTGGCCACGTCGTTGACCGACTCGGCCATCATCCGCGTCAGCTCCTGGAAGCGCGTGAAGCGGTCGAACTCGAGCGGATCGAATTCCTGCTTGTGTTGCGCATCGGCAATGCGCGACGCCATCTGCGATTCGGCCTGGATCTCGATCTCGCGCAGCTGGCCACGCAAGCGCGCGACGTTGTCGTTCAGTTCGCCCAGGTAGGCGCGCATTGCGTCCAGCTCGCTGTCCAGGCGCGCGCGCGTGGCGCCCACTTCGCCGGCCTCGTTGATCAGCGTGTCGAGCGCGCGCGCCTGCACGCGGACCAGTGCGCGCTGCGCCTCGGCCGGCGCCAGCGGAGCAAGCGGGGCGGCCGGCGGCATCGGCACCATCACGTCGGCCGGCCCCGGCACCGCGGGCGCGGGCGCCGCGGAAGCGTCGGGAGCTTCGGCGGCTTCAGGCTGCGGCATGGCGGCGTCTGCGGCCTGCAGGGGATCGGCCAGCCCGTTGACCACATCGGGATCGTCGGCGGGCAGCAAGCGGCCGGCCTGCAAGGCCTCGGCATGCGCCAGGATGCGGTCATACCAGGTGTAGAGCCGCTCGAACACTTTCGGCGCAACCGGCTGATGCCCCTGACCGCGCAGGCTGGTATCGAGCAGCGTCTCCATCTCGTGCGCGGCCTGCCCCAGCGCCATCGCACCGGCCATGCGCGCGCTGCCCTTGAGCGTATGCAACGCGCGCAGCACCAGTCCGCCATGGCGCCCGTCGTCGGGCGCGGCTTCCCAGCCGCGCAACAGCTTGCCCAGTTCGGGCAGCGAGCCCTGTGCCTCTTCCAGGAAGATCTGCACCAGCGCCGGATCGGGCGCGTTGCCGGCGTCGGCGGTGTGTGTTTGTGTCGCAGGCGCCTCGGGCGCACGCTGCGCCGTCCGCAGCGCGATCACAACCGTGTCATGCGCGGTGGCCGGCGGCGCCGCCGCGGCTCCGGCCGCTGGCGGCAGCTCGGGTGAAGCCGGTGCCGCGGGCGGCAACCGGCCAAACCCTTGCGCCATCGCGTCATCGGCCTCTGGGGGCTGCGGTGCGGGCACCGCCACGCGCGGGCGCAGCAGTGCGCGCTCGCCGAACTCGACCAGGCTGCGGCGCAGCGCGCCGTCGGCCTGGGGCCAGATGCCGGCCGCAAACTGGTGCAGCATGCCGCGCATGCGCTCGGCCGCCTGCTCCAGCAGGCGGAAATCGCCCGCATGCATCGCCACCGGATGCGAGCCCAGCTGCAGCAGCAACGCTTCCAGCGCCTCGGCAATCTCGCGCACCGGCTCCAGGCCCACGGTCGACGCGCTGCCCTGCAGCGTGTGGGCGACGCGCAGCGCCAGCTCGCTCGGGCAGGGGTGGGCTTCATGCCGCCATTCAGAGATATCGGTGGCGAACTGGCGCAGCAGGCCGTCGGCCTCCTGCAGGTAGACGTTGTACAGCGCCAGGCCGATACGCACCGGGCCGATGACCTTGTAATGGTCGTCCTCGTCCGACAGGCCGCCGGCCAGGCGGAAGGGAATCACGTTGGCGTCGGGCGTGTCGGTGTCGGCGTGGTTGCCGGTGGGAGCGTGGTCCTCGGCGCCGTCGCGCGCCTCGTTGTCCGTGGGTCCGGCGGCCGCTGCCTGGTCGTGCGGCACGTCGTCGCTGGCCACTTCCGGCGCAGCGGGCGGCGGCGCCATGTCATGGGCGGGGCCGGCATCGCGCACCGCTTCGGCGGCCCCGACCAGCGGCGCGATGTCGTGCCACGCCGCGGCATCGCCATGCAGCCGCGCCACCCATGCCGACAGCTCGGCATGCGCGCGGCGCAGCAGCGCCAGCAGCGCCGGCGCGGGCTGGCGCGCTTCGGCAAGCCACAGGTTCATCACCTGCTCCACCGCCCACGCCGCTTCGCCGTAGCGATGCAGGCCGACCATGCGGCTGGAGCCCTTGAGCGTGTGGAACGCGCGCCGCAGCCGGCTGAGCAGGTCGGCATCGCGCAGCGCCTCGACGCCAGCGCCCAGGTCGCCGGCGATGCCGGCCAGGACTTCGTCGGCCTCGTTCAGGAAGATGTCGAGCAGTTCGGCGTCGATGGCGGCGTGGTCGCCGGCGGCGGGCACGGCCGCCGTGCCGGCGCCGGCCGGTACCGGCGCGGGATCCGCCGGGATGGCGGCCAGCGCCATCACCATGCGCGCGCCGGCATCGTCGCTGCCGGCAAGCCAGGCGTTGCACTGCGTGATGGCGTCGGCAGCCTGGCGGCGCAGCGCGGCATCGTCGTCGATGGCGGCCTGGTCGGCCAGCGCCTGCAGCGCGGCACGCAGCCGCTGCACCGCCGGCGCATCCGGGGCGGCGCCAGCGCGCAGCGCTTCATCGGCGGCAGCACGGGCCGCGGCCAGCGGATCGTGCGACGCCTGCGCGTCGCCGGTGGCCTCGGCATCCGGCAACGCGTCGGCGCGGCGTGCGCGGCCGAATTCAAGGGTATCGGCAAAGGCATGGACCACGCCCAGTTCCGCCGCCACCGTGCGCAGCAGCGCCGCGCGCGCGTTGGCGTCGGCAAGCTCGCCCGCATCGGCAAGGCGCGTCGTGACGGCCGCCACGGCAGCGCTGGCCTGCGCGGCCTCGCTGGCCAGCGCGGTGGGCAGCGCCGCCGACGCCTGCAGCTGCGCCAGCGTTGCCGCCAGCGCGGCAAAGGCCTGGCGCGCGTCGCGCAGGTGCGCGGCGCCGTCGGCGCGTACCGCATTGCGGTCATAGCTGTCGAGCCAGGATTCGCCGCTGTCCAGCTGGGCGCGCAGTTGCGCCACGGCTTCGCTGCGCAGCGCCTGTGCGCGCGCCTCGTCGACCATGCGCGCCAGCCAGGGCGGCGCGGCGGCGGCGGGGTCCGCCAGGCTGGCGGCCAGCGCATCGCACTGCATGGCAAAGCGCGTTGCGGCCGCATGGGCGGACTGTCCGTGCACGCGCCACGGCAGCGCCAGCGCACGCGACAGGAACAGCGCGATGCCGGCGGCGCCCAGCGCATCGCCCGCGCCGCGCTCGCGCCCCGGCAGGGCGGCCTGCGCCAGGCAACGCTGCAGCGGCGGCTGCGCCAGCGGCTGCGCCGCCTCGGCCAGCGCAGCCAGCGCGCGCTCCCAGGCGGGCTGGTCGGCGGCGGCGGCATGCTCCAGCCCGGCCGCGGCCTGTTGCAGGTTGCGCGTATCGATCGGGTCGAGCCAGCCGTAGTAGCGCCGCCGGAAGTCGGCATCGGCCTGCGCATGGGCGGCATCGAGGCGGAACGCCGCCAGCGTGCGCGCGATATCGGCGCGCAGCGCCGCTGCGTCGTCGTTGCCGCCATCGGGCTGCGCGATGCAGACCAGCAGGAACACGGCATCGTTCAGCAGCGCCTGCGGCACGCGCACATGGCCCTGCTGGTACTGGCGCAGCAACAGGTTAACGCGGCCGGCAAGGCGCTTGGCCAGCAGGTCCGACGGCAGCAGGCCCAGCGCCAGCGCGCGGCACACCAGCCCCAGCACATGCCAGACGCCGCGGTCGGGATGGTCGGCGGCGCGGCGCGCGTCCTGCTCGTTGGCACGCAGTGCATCCAGCGCCGCGTGCAGCGGCAGCCAGGCTTCGCGCAGCAGCGCCGCGTCGGCGCACGGTGTGGGCAGGCGCAGCGCCTTGAGCAGGGCCGACTCAAACTGCTGGCGCGCGCGCGTGACCGCGGCGGGCCCCTTCGGCGGCAGCAGCATGCCGGGCAGCATCTGCAGTTCGTCGAGCCACAGGTCGGCGGGATGCACGCGTTCCTCGCCAAGCCTGGCGAGCACGGCCGCATAGGGCTGGAACAGTCGCAGCGGGGCCTCGTCGTCGCCGGCCATCAGGTCGTCGACATACTCGGCCAGCGCCTGCACGCCGGCACGGAAGACTGCCAGCGCCTCGGGGCCGGCGGCAACGATGCCGGCGTCGATGCCGTCGAGCAGCCGGCGCAGCGCCTGGCAATACGGATCGGTCCCGCGCAGCCCGACGATATGCACGGCGCCGGCAGCCTGGTGCAGATGCTGGCCGGCCAGCCGCAGCGAGGTGGTGTCGCGCGCGCCCAGCGCCTCGGGCGCCTGGCGCACTTCCTCGACATAGTGGCCGAGCTCCGCGGCGGCCTCTTCCAGCGCGCTGCGCAGGCTGGGCGCCAGCCACGCCAGCCCGGACAGGTCGCGCGCGGCGCCGCCGGCATCGGGCGCCGCCTGCGCGCCGGCCGGCAACGGTGCGGGTTCGGGTTCAGGCGGGGCGTCGGGTCCGGCCGGCATACCGGCTGCGGCAGCGTCGCGGGGGACGGGAACATTCAGGGACATGACGGCTTCCAGTGCGGCGCCGGCACGGCAGCCGCAGTCCGCCCGCCGCAACGGGCGGCGGGCGCGGAGTTGGCATAAATGGCGGGGCCGCGGTGCGCGGAAGCGGTCGCAGGCGTCATCCGGCCGCTCAGGCGATCTTGAAGCGCGACACCGAGTTGCGCAGCTCCTCGCTCAGCAGCGTCAGCTGGCGCACCGACTGCGCGGTCTGGCGCGTGCCGGTGGTGGTCTGCTCGGTGACCTGCAGGATGCGTTCGATATGGCGCGCGACGGTGGTGGCCAGGTCAGCCTCGTGCGAGGTGGACTGCGAGATCTGCTCGATCAGCTCGGCCAGCTGGCGCGACACGCGCCCGATCTCCAGCAGCGCGGCCCCGGCGTGGTCCGACAGCCGCGCGCCTTCGACCACGCCCTGGGTGCTGCGCTCCATGGCGTGCACCGCGTCCTGGGTATCGGTCTGGATGGTGCGGATCAGCGCGCCGATCTGCTTGGTGGCCTCGCCGGAGCGCTCGGCCAGGCGCTGCACTTCTTCCGCCACCACCGAGAAGCCGCGCCCGGCTTCGCCCGCCGAGGCCGCCTGGATGGCGGCGTTCAGCGCCAGCACGTTGGTCTGCTCGGTAATGTCCGAAATCAGTTCGACGATTTCACCGATCTCCTGCGACGACTCGCCCAGCCGCTTGATCCGCTTGGAGGTCTCCTGGATCTGCTCGCGGATGTCGTTCATGCCGGCAATCGCGTTCTGCACCGCCTGCTGGCCCTGTTCGGCGGCGGACAGCGAAGCGCGCGCCACGTTGGCGGACTCGGCCGCGCCGCGCGATACCTGCGTGATGCGGTCGGCCATCTCCACCACCGACTCGCCGGTCTGGCGGATCTGGCGCGACTGCTCTTCGGTGGTCGACACCAGCTGGGTCGAGGTGGCCTGCACCTGCCCCGACGCCTGCGTCACCTCGCCCGCGGTCTGCTGCACCCGGCCGACCAGCTCGCGCAGTTCTTCCACGGTGTAGTTGACCGAGTCGGCAATCGCGCCGGTGATGTCCTCGGTCACGGTGGCCTGGCGCGTCAGGTCGCCGTCGGCGATGTCCTGCAGCTCGTTCATCAACTGCAGAATGGCCTTCTGGGTGTTGTCGTTGTTGCGCTTCTCGTCGAGCCGGCGGGCCTCGGCCTCGCGCTCGCGCGCCTCGGCTTCGAGCGCGCGCATGCGCGAATCGCGCAGGTACAGCGCCGCCAGGCCGACCAGGCACAGCAGCGTCAGCGCGGCCGACACCACGGTCGCGCCCAGCGTCACCGGGCGGCTTCGCGCCGATTGCGCATAGGCGCGCTGCAGCGCCGACAGTTCTGCGCGCAGCGCTTCGTTGTCGTTGAAGATCTGCTGCTGCGCGCGCTTGGCCGCGATCAGGCCGGGCAGGTTCTGCAGGATGGTCTGGGTGGTCTTCTGCACCGCCTCGAAGCGCTGCGACAGCTGCTGCAGGTAGCCGCGCGTTTCCTCGTCGGCGGCGGCCGACAGGCGCAGCGCCTCGCTGCCGTTGAGCAGGCCGTCCAGGATCTCGCGGAACGTGTTGGTGTCCTTGCCGAGCAGGAACGCCGTCTCCGGGTTGACGCCTTCGCCGGCGAGGAACTCGTTCAGGTTCTTGCCCAGGCGCTGGGTCAGCATCACCAGCTGCGCGGAGGCCGCCACCTCGCGCGCATTGGCGCCGGACTGCAGCTTGATCGCGGCCACCTGTTCGGCGGCTTCGAGCAGCTCGGGGTTGGAGGCGTTGAAGATCTGCAGGGTCTGGCCGATGGTGGTCAGCACCGGCTGCTGCGCCAGCACGTCGGCGGCGCTTTTCTCGGAGCGCGTCCATGACTGCATCGCCGCCAGCAGCAGCGATTCGGCCGCGCCGGTGGTGGCGCGCACGCGCTTTTCGTCGCTGCCTTGCTGCAGCGCTTTCAGGTCGCCCGACAGCGCGTCCCTGGATTGGCGCAGCTGCGTAAAGGCCTGCGCATTGCCCAGCAGCGCGACCGGCACCGCCTTGCCCAGGCGCTGTGAGTGCATCAGCATGTCGCCGGCAACTTCGATCTGCGCGGCGCCATTGTTGGCGATGCGGTTATCCAGGTAGACCGAGCCCAGCAGTGCCACCAGCGACACCACCACGCCCACGGTCAGCAGCCGCTGCTGCGACGCGAACGGCATGCGGCCGAGCCAGCGGCCGATGTGCTCCAGCGGGGTAGCGCCCAGCCCTGCGGCGGCGGGCGGCACGGGCGCGGGTTCGGGGCCCGCGGCATAGGCTACGCCGGGTTCACGCGCGAGGCTGGTGGCAGCGTCGGCGGCCGGCGTACGCCGGCCCAGGCTGAATCTCTTGAAACCCATGGCACCCTCTTCCGTTTTATCGTTGTCATGCCCGGCGGCTCGTGCCGGGTGCGGCAGGCGGTGGCCTGCGCGCGGTCATTATCTGTGCCTGGCGTAACCGGCCCGCGCGCGTCAGGCGGCGGCCCGGCCCGCTTGCAGGAAGGCGGGCGCGTCCAGCAGCGCGCGCACGTCCAGCACCTGCCAGTCGCGTCCCTCACGGTCGAGATAGCGCTGCCCTTCCCATGCTGGCGCGGCGCCGGGGCCGGAGGCCGCGGCGGTGCCGTGCGGCAAAGCCAGGTCAGCCGCATGGCGCAGGCCGGCCACGCGAGTGGCCAGGATCGCGCAAGCGCGTTCCGCGTCGCGCGACAGCACCACGATCTTGCTGCCCGGTTGCAAGGGCGTTGGCGCGCCGCCGCAGAACAGGCTGAAATCGATCACCCCCAGCAGGCTGCCGCGCGCGTTGACCAGCCCGCTGTACCAGGGCTGCGTCAGCGGCACCGGGCTGGGCTGGCGCATGTCCAGCACCTCGCCGGCATCGGCCAGTGGCAGCAGCCAGTGGCGCGCGCCTACCTGCAGCGCCAGGTAGCTGTCCGCGGCCGGCAGGCTGCGCGCCTCGCGCAGGCGGCGTGCCAGCATGGCCTGGTAGTCCTGCAGGCGGGTCTGGCGGGCGCGGAGGTCTTGGCGTGGCGCGTTCATGGCGGTCCCCGGAACAGGTGGCAGTGGCTTGCCGTGCGGCCGGCGCGGGCGGCTCAGTGCGCCAGCGCGGCGATCTTGCCCAGCAGCTCTTCGCCGTCGACGGGCTTGACGATGTAGTCCGACGCGCCCTGGCGCATGCCCCAGATGCGGTCGGTGTCCAGGCCCTTGCTGGTGCACATAATCACGGGGATGTCCTTGAAGCGGTCGTCGCGCTTGATCGCGCGGGTGGCCTGGTAGCCGTTCTGGCCGGGCATCACCACGTCCATCAGGATCAGGTCGAAGGCTTCGGCCTGCAGGCGGGCGAAAGCCTGCTCGCTGTTGCTGGCCACCGCGACCTTGAAGCCGCGCTTGCCGAGCAGGTCGGACATGAACAGGGCTTCGGTCGGGGAGTCGTCAACGATCAGGATCTTGTGAATGGCGGTCATGAGGTTTTCCTTCGATTCGTACATGGCGTGCGTGCCGTTCAGGCGGGCAACGCCGCGCCCGCGGCCTGGCACGGCAGGCAGGCCTGCACGGCCTGCAGCAGCGCGTCGCGGGTGAATGGCTTGGCCAGGTGGTCGTGCGCGCCGACCAGGCGGCCGCGCGAGCGGTCGAACACGCCGTCGCGCGAGGACAGCATGATCACGGGGATGGCGTGGAAACGCGGGCTCTTCTTGATCAGCGAACAGGTCTGGTAACCGTCCAGCCGGGGCATCAGGATGTCGCAGAAGACCAGGTCGGGGTGCAGCTCGCCCACCTTGGCCAGCGCCTCGAAGCCGTCCTCGGCCAGCACCACCTGGTACCCGGCCTGCGCCAGGAAGATTTCCGCGGTACGGCGGATGGTGCTGGAATCGTCGATGACCAGCACCTTGCGGCGCGGCTGCGGCGCGGTCCCGGGCGTGATGTCCGGCGCGGCACCCGGCACAGGAACGCCAGGCGCCACACCTTGGGCGCCGGCGGTATTGACCCGCTGGTTTTCTTCTCTATGAGCGACCCGCATGTTGTTCCCGCGACCAGCGGCTCCTGGAGGAGCGCCGGCAAGCACCAGAGAACACCCGTGCGGAGCAGCGCGACCCATGCGCGCCCCGACGGACCCCCGAAAATTCTTCTTATTTCCCTTCCAAGGCCGGGCTGAGCCCGGCAGTGGCGATGCGTGATCCCCGCATCTGCCCGCCGTCCTCCCCACCGCGGGCGGAGGGACGGCCAGTCATTTTTGCAACAGAGTGTGACAAGACGCCGGGGGGCCGTCAATCCGGTGCGGCCAGGCCCCGGTGGCGTTCTGTCGCATCGGCGCGACGGGAGCGCCTGCGCTGTTGCAGTTCTTCTAGATAGAGACCGCTCAGATCGCGACCATCTCGAAATCTTCCTTGCGCGCGCCGCATTCCGGGCAGGTCCAGTTGATCGGCACGTCCTCCCACCGGGTGCCGGGGGCGATGCCGTCTTCCGGCGCGCCTGCGGCTTCGTCGTAGATCCAGCCGCAGATCAGGCACATCCAAGTCTTGTATTCCATAACAGGCTCTGGCCACTCTCCATTAAAATCCAGCGCAGATGGTACCGAAACCGTGCCGCCGGCGCCAGCCAGCGACGGCCGGAATCGTGCCAGTTCCGCCGTGTTCGCACCCGTTAGCGCCTTGTTAGCGCCCGATTGGCGGGCAATTGCAGCGAACTTCCGCTGTTTTTGCCTCATATCAACATCTGGCCCCAGGCCCGCCGAGCACGATCTCCTGCAGCTCTGTCCTCACCTCAACGCCATGTCCCGTAATCAGCAGCTTTTCGACCGCGCCCAGCAGACCATCCCCGGCGGCGTCAATTCGCCCGTGCGCGCCTTCCGTTCGGTGGGTGGCACGCCGCGCTTCATCACGCGCGCCGAGGGCCCGTATATGTGGGACGCGGACGGCCAGCGCTATATCGACTACATCGGCTCGTGGGGGCCGATGATCGTCGGCCATGCCCATCCGGAGGTGGTGCGCGCGGTCCAGGAAACCGCCGCGCACAGCTTCTCGTTCGGTGCCCCGACCGAAGCCGAGATCACCATGGCCGAGGAAATCTGCAAGCTGGTGCCGTCGATCGAGCAGGTGCGCCTGGTGTCTTCCGGCACCGAAGCCACCATGAGCGCGCTGCGCCTGGCGCGCGGCTTTACCGGCCGCGACCTGATCATCAAGTTCGAAGGCTGCTACCACGGCCATGCCGACAGCCTGCTGGTCAAGGCCGGCTCCGGGCTGCTGACCTTTGCCGACACCACCCGCAACGCGCCGTCGTCGGCCGGCGTGCCGGCCGACGTGACGCGCCACACCATGGTGCTGGAGTACAACAACGTCGAGCAGCTGGAACAGGCCTTCGCCAAGCATGCCGGCGAGATCGCCGCGGTGATCGTCGAGCCGGTGGCCGGCAACATGAACCTGGTGCGCGCCAGCGATGCCTTCCTGCAGGCCATGCGCGAACTGTGCAGCCGCGATGGCGCGGTGCTGATCTTCGACGAGGTCATGACCGGTTTCCGCGTGGCGCTGGGCGGCGCCCAGGCGCACTACGGCATCCAGCCCGACATGACCTGCCTGGGCAAGGTCATCGGCGGCGGCATGCCCGCGGCGGCCTTTGGCGGGCGCCGCGACATCATGGCAAAGCTGGCGCCGCTGGGCGGCGTGTACCAGGCCGGCACGCTGTCGGGCAACCCGCTGGCGGTGGCGGCGGGCCTGGCCACGCTCAAGCTGATCCAGGCCCCCGGCTTCTATGACCGCCTCGCCGCGCAGACCCGCAAGCTGGCCGATGGCCTGGCCGAAGCCGCCAGCGCCGCGGGCGTGCCGTTCGCCGCGGATGCCATCGGCGGCATGTTCGGCATCTACTTCCGCGACGGCGTGCCCGCCAGCTTCGCCGAAGTGACCACGAGCGACACGGCGCGCTTCAACCGCTTCTTCCACGCCATGCTCGACCACGGCGTCTACCTGGCGCCGTCGGCCTTCGAAGCCGGCTTTGTCTCCGCACAGCACGACGACGCCATCCTGGCGGCCACGCTCGACGCCGCGCGCAAGGCCTTCGCCGCGGCCTGAGGCGGTTTGCGGCAGCGGCGCGTGGTGCGCCGCCGGCTGCACGCATGACCACAAGGGCGGTGCGCTACACTTGGGATTCGTCCAACCGCCGGAGCCTCCGATGCGCGCACCCTCGTCCCACCCGTCGCCCACCCGCTCGCCGCTGTCCGTGTGGCGCTGGCTGGTGCTGGCGGTCCTGGCCAGCCTGCTGTCCGCCTGCGGCTACAACGACTTCCAGACCAAGGACGAGGCGGTCAAGGCGGCCTGGGGCGAAGTCATCAACCAGTACCAGCGCCGCGCCGACCTGATCCCCAACCTGGTCAACACCGTCAAGGGCTACGCTTCGCACGAGCGCGAGACGCTCGAAGCCGTGACCCGGGCGCGCGCCGCCGCCACCAGCATCCAGGTCTCGCCCGAGACCCTGAACGACCCCGAAGCCTTCAAGCGCTTCCAGCAGGCGCAGGGCGAATTGTCCGGTGCGCTGTCGCGCCTGCTGGCGGTGTCCGAGAACTACCCGCAGCTCAAGGCCGATGCCTCGTTCCGCGACCTGCAATCGCAGCTCGAAGGCACCGAGAACCGCATCACCGTGGCACGCCAGCGCTATATCGCCGCGGTGCAGCAGTACAACGTGCTGGCGCGCAGCTTCCCGACCAACCTGACGGCGATGATCTTCAAATACCCGGTCAAGCCTTCCTTCACCGTGGAAAACGAGAAGGCCATCTCCACGCCGCCCGCGGTCAAGTTCTGAGGGGATGACCGCCATGGGCACCCCCCGCCGCTGGTCCGCGCTGCCTGGCTGGCTGGCCGCCGCCCTGCTGTGGCTGGCGGCGCTGCTGGGCGGCCCGGCGCTGGCGGCCGACGGCTTCGTCGCGGTGCCGCCGCTGACCCAGCGCGTCACCGACCTGACCGGCACCCTGACGCCGCAGCAACGCGGCGCGCTCGAGAACGTGCTGGCCGAATACGAGCAGCAGCGCGGCAGCCAGATCTTCGTGCTGATGGTGCCGACCACCGACCCGGAACCGATCGATGCCTACAGCATCCGCGTGGCCGATGCCTGGCGTGCCGGGCGCCAGGGCATCGACGACGGCGTGATCGTGCTGATCGCCAAGGACAACCCGCCCGGGCTGCGCAAGATGCGGCTGGAGGTGGGCCGCGGCGTGCAGGGGTCGCTGACCGACGCCATGTCCAAGCGCATCCTGCAGGACGTGATGGCGCCCCACTTCCGCCAGAACGACTTCTATGGCGGGCTGGCGGCGGGCATCTCGGCGATCCAGGCCACCATCGACAAGGAAGGCCTGGCAGCGCCGCAGCGCAAGGCGCAGCAGGCATCGGCGCTGGACCAATGGCTGCCGGCGCTGCTGCCGCTGGCGATCATCGTGTTCTTCTTCCTGAGCGCGATCCTGCGCCGGCGCGGGCCACAGATCGTCACCACCCGGCGCGGGCGCGACGTGATCGCCGGCGGCCTTGGCGGCCTGGGCGGCTACACCATGGGGCAGGACTGGGGCCGGCGCAGCGGCGGCTGGGGCGGCGGCTTTGGCGGGGGCGGTGACAGCGGCGGTGGCTTTGGCGGCGGTGGCGGCGGCGGCTTCGACGGCGGCGGCGCGTCCGGCAACTGGTGACAGCACGAGGAACGACGACCATGCCGCATCTCAAACGCGCCCTGCACCATATCGCCACCACGGCCGGCACCGCGCGCAAGCACTTTCCGCCGGAAGCGCAGCAGCAGCTGCACCATGCCGTGCATGCCGGCGAAGCCAGCCACCGCGGCGAGATCCGCGTGGTGATCGAAGCCAGCCTGCCGGTCGGCGACGCCTGGGCCGGGGTCACGCCGCGCGAACGCGCGCGCTTCCTGTTCGGCGCGCTCGAGGTCTGGAACACCGCGGACAAGACCGGCGTGCTGCTCTACATCAACCTGGCCGACCACGCCGTCGAGCTGCTGGCCGACCGGGGCATCGACGCCAGCGTCGGGCCCGCCATCTGGCGCGAAGTGTGCGATGAACTGGCCCAGGGACTCAGGCAGGATCTGTCGGTGCGGCCGGTGCTGGCCACGGTGGCGCGCATCCACGCATTGCTCGCCACGCACTTCCCTTCGGACGGCGGGCACAATCCGAACGAGCTGGACGATCGTCCGGTGTTTCTCTAGGGTTGCTTCACTTCCCCAGACTGGTCTATGCGCAATGTCGGTCGATGTGGCATCCGCACCGCGATCGGCACGCTCAAAGGCGTAAGCAGGTTCCATTGGAGAAACATACTTCTGCCCGATATGGCGTCCGACGCGCGCGGGCTACCCTTGGTCAACAGCTGCACTAAAGCCAGCGAAGCGGAGCGCCAGGGTTCCGCGCAGACAAGGGGAAGCCATGCAAGAATACCAAGCATACAAGGATCAGTGCAGCCCTGGCCCAGCGACCAAAATAGATCTTCGGGAATTCCTCGTCGAGGCCGGCCTCCGAAGCACCACCGCCATACTGCTTGCGGGGTTCGCATACGTGGCAATCCAGCAATGGCTCGCTGACCCGACGCGAATCACGCTGCTGCTGCTGGTGCTCGCACATTGCCTGACCCTCGGGCTGTCCCTGTTTGTGCGGGTTCCCAAAAGGCGAGACTGGAGTCCGGTCACCGTCATCTGCTCGCTAGGCGCTTCCTACTATTTCCTTGCAATTCAGCTGGCGCCGGGGGATCGCCTCGTACCGGAAATACTTGGCGCTGGCCTGCAAGCCGCAGGGCTCGCCTGGCAGATCTATGCAAAGTTCACACTCCGCTTCTCGTTCGGGATACTGCCTGCCAATCGCGGCATCGTATCGCACGGGGCTTACCGCTTCGTGCGGCATCCGATCTACCTGGGCTACGTCATTGCCGACATTGGCTTCCTGCTCACGAATTTCGGCTTGCAAAACCTGCTGGTCTATGTCGGACTATACGTGTTGCAGTATGTCCGTATCACTCGGGAGGAAGCCCTGCTCTCCAACGATTCCGAATACCTTCGCTATCGTCAAAAAGTGCGGTATCGCGTGTTGCCGGGCATTTACTGAGGATTCGCCCAGCCACTGGAGCGCGATGCCTGGTTCGATGCGAAAGCGCCGAGGACCGTCCCGGTCGTCGTCAACGGGGTTGGCGCGCGCCCATCAGATACCACACGGCTGCAAGCATCTGCAATACCACGAGTCCGCTCCAAGCTGTCAGGTGCGCAGCCTTCGGGTAATGTCCGGCGCTCGCGGCCCAAAAATCCAGCACAAGCCCCACGCCCACCTGGCAGGCGAACGTCGACAGGAACACTGTCAGGGTCAATGCCGTCGTGGCCCGGCCGATCAGTGCATCCGGGAAGCTGCGTGCCAGCACTGCGTATGTCAAGATGCCACTGGAGCCGAACACCCCATACGCGGCCCACATCAGCACGGGTGGCAGCGGCACTTGGGCCATCAGCAGCAACTGGATCACGATAAAGCCGGTCATGCCGGTACCGGCAAAGGCATAGAGGCTCACGCCGAGGCGTTCCAGGTGGCGCGCGGCCCAGCCCGAGCCGACGCAGCCGGCCATCATCGCAAAGCCAATCACCGATACCAGCCGCGCGCTGTTGCCCGCATCGTAGCCGGACACGTCGCGCAGGAAGGCGCCTACCCATAGCGTCTGCACCGCCAGGAATACCCCCTGGTTGAGCAGCGTCAGGGGCACCACGCGCCAGAAGCGCTCGCTGCCCAGGATCTGGCGCGTGCCGCGCAACTGCTCGCGCAGGCTTTCCTGGCCGACGCGGGGCTTGTCAGGCGCGGTGAACCAAAGCAGCGCCGCCATCGCCAACGACACGCAGGCGAGGCCGATGCTGATCGTGCGCCAGTCGGTGAACGACAGCAGCCAGGTCAGTGGCGTGCCGACGAGCACCGCACCAAGCCCGCCGATGGCCATGACCACGCCGTTGAGCAAAGGCATGCGCGACAGCGGGAACCACATTGACAACGCCTGGATGGCAGCACCCAGGCACACCGACACGCCCACGCCGATCAGCAGCCGGCCGGCGGCCAGGCCCGCCATGCCGGGCGCGAGCGCGAACACCAGCGAGCCGGCCACCGCCACCAGCAGCATCGCCGCTTCGGTGCGGCGCGGACCGTAGCGGTCCAGCAGGATGCCCGCCGGCAGTTGGGCGCAGGCAAAGCCAAGGAAATAGAAGCTGGTGAGCAGGCCCAGGTCGCCGGCATTGAGCCCGAGTTCATGCGTCAGATGAGAGGCAAAGCCCAGGTTGACGCCGCGGAACAGATAGGAAATCAAAAATCCCAGCGAAAACACGGCCAGCACGCGCCAGCGGGCGTGCGCACTGCCTTCAGGCCGCGCTTGCGGAGATGCGGCAGACAAGGTGGAAGTCGTAGTCGTCATATGGCTTGCATTGTCTTCTCTCTGACATGGCAAAGCCAACGAAAGATACCCACCGCCATTGTGAGTAAAATTTGACGTCCACGGCGAAGCGTTTTTCGGCCGAGGGGCGAGTCCTCGCCCAAGTGCGCTGGATAAGCGGCCGTGGCGCCGGAGGGCTGGCTGACCGACGTTCAGTCAAGCCTGAGCGGCTGACGCCATTCGGTACCCATATTGTCGTCAGTGATCGACGCGAGGCCAGCCGTCCTCGCCAGAATGCGCGGGCAAGCTTCCATGGCATCGACGCTCCCCGATCCGCCACCCTGCTCAATGGATCGCCACACGGTATTCAAGCTATCGGTCAGCACCCGGTCCTGCCGGCGGCTCGGGTCCAGGATAGGCCGGCCGTCGATACGATAAGCTTCCAGCGTGCGCCGCCAGTGCTCAAAGTCCCAGGCCAGCGGCGCGCGAGACACCACCATATGATTGCTGAAGCGCGCACCATAGGGAAACGCCAGGCATGCCGTTCGTTGGACCCGTTCCGAGTCCGTGGTGTTGTAGTAGAGAATGCCGCCCGGCTTCAGATGGTGATCGGCCAGTTGCAGAAATTCTGCTGACAGCAGATTGGTGGCATGGGCCCGAAAATGCCAGGTGGTATTGGAAACGATGGCGTCGAAGCGACGCTCCGGGTGCAGGCGAAGCCAGCGGCGGCCGTCGTCGACGACGATGGCCACCTTGGGATTGCGAAGCACCGAGGCCACTTCCGGATTGCGCGCAATCAGTTCCACATAGCCCGGATTGATCTCGACAATGGTCAGCGAGCGGACCTCCGGGTTGTTGGCGATCACCTGCGCCCACGACCCTGAGGAAAGACCGATCATCAGCACATCGCGCGGGTGGCGATGGAACAGGTTCAAGGCGTAGGGCCGCAGAATACCGTTGGTGTCATGCACCAGGTCCACGTTGAAGCGTCCGTCGTACATGCCTCCGCCGTACACGGTGCCCTCCTGGTCTACCGTGATGATGCCGCTGCGATTTTCAATCACTTGCACAAAGCGGCCCCTGGCATCGGACGCTCCTTTCCACAACAGGGTTTCCAGCACTGGCCCACTAAGCGGGGGCAGCGCCACCATGGCTAACACGCCCATTACACAGGCAGCGCCCCCGTGCCAGCGCTTCAGGCGCGGTGGCAAAGGCAAGCAAGCGTCCAGCAACAGCGAGCATGCGACCCCCGCGCCCACCAGCACCACGGCAATGCTGACCAGGCCGAGTTGCTCCATCAGCACGAAGCCGGTGATGATGCTGCCCGCGGCGGCGCCGATGATATTGGCAAGATAAAGCAGCGCGGTACGCATGCCGGCATGACCGTCGGCCGCGACGCCCCAGTGAGCCAGGCACGGAAGCAGCGACCCCCAACTGCGTGCCATCAGGTACACCATCAAGAGTAAGGTACCGAGGAGCACGCCAGCAGGGAGCGCTAAATGCGCCAGCACGGGCAAGAACAGCAGGCCGCCCAGGTTGGCTTTCAGCAGCGCACCCGCCAGGCGCCGCATGCCGTGCTCTAGCGCGCCGTCACACCATTCGCTGGCCTGGCGGGAACCCGAGGCGATGCCTGTCAGGAACGCGCCCAGGATTGCAGCGAAGGCGAAGGCGCTGCCGCCCGACGCATAGGAGACTGTGCGGAAGAAGAAAATCTCATATGACAGAGAAATGGCTCCGCCGATACAGGCTAGCGCCAAGACTACCAAGAACCTCAACGCTGGCGCGGTAGTGCCTGAAGCCGCCGCCCGTTCCCGGCCGACATGAAGCCCCTGGCCTTCGCGCCAGTGCATCAGCAATGCTGCGAGAGCGACCACAATATTCAATGCGACCGCCACATATACCGTTCCTTGCATGCCAAGGAAGGGAAACAGCACCACCGCGGAGAAAAGGCAGGCGGCCCCTGCGCCTAAGGTGTTGACGTAGTAAAGCAGTCCCACCGAATTGCCAACGTTGCCGGACCGCGGTGCCAGGTGGCCGACCAGCACCGGCAGGGTAGCGCCCATCAGCAGGGTCGGCAACAGCACCAACGCCAGCGTCATGGCAGCTGTCATACCTAAGGGCAAGCCAAGTGCCAGCGTACCGACCCGATCGAATATGCCGAGTGACACCAGACCGAAAGCACCGGTAAGGAGCTCGATAGCGGCTAGCAGCGGAAGCAGCGCCAAGCCGCGCCGCCTCGATAGCAATCCACCCGCAAGGCTGCCAAGGCCAAGCCCGAGCATGAAGGCGGTAACCACAACCGTTACCGACTCGATATTGACGCCAAGAATTCGGAACAGCGCGCGCTGCCAAACCAACTGGTAGATTAGCGCCGGGAACCCGGAGAAAAAAAAGAGCACGCAGAGGATTCGCCGCCAGCGCACTTCTTGGCTTTGCATTGCCGCGCTGGGCCGACCAGATGCCTCTCTGGTTCCCGCCGGGACGGCGGCATTGACTGGATTGCCTGGTTCCATGGCCTTCCCCCGAAGCTTGTTGTTATTGTTGCCTGCTGGCCAGCGCACTCATGCGTCCGCCGTTCCCTCAAGCCAGCTGTGCCGGCGCCGCTTGCCCGGCCAGCGCCGGCGTGCGCCGGGCGGCAAATGCATGCAGCATGCCTGCGGTCAAGGCCCATAGCCCAACACCTGCGACCACATCCACAAGGTAATGGCCTCCCTCTGTGGGCGTGGAAAGAATCATCAGACCGTTCAATACGCAAGCAACGAGGAAGCCCACCCGAGTCCAGCGCATTGCCTGGATGAAGATCAGGGCTAGCGCGGTGTGGTAGGAAGGCAGAGAAACCAGTCCCTGCATATGACCCAGATCGAACACGTGCATGGTGCCGTCGCGAAGTTGGGCGAAGTGCGCGACGGTGGCAATCTCGTCCGGCCTGGCCAGGCCGTAGCTGACATAGGCGCCAGCCGCGGGCCACGGCGCGGCGATCAGCAACAGCAGCACGCAAGACAACATCAGGTTCGCAATGAACTCGCGCAGATAAATGGACTGTCCCAGCAAACCAGTCAGCATGGGAATGAGCACCAGCTGGGCGAGTCCGCTCATGTAAGCAAGCTTCAGCACGAAATCAATGCCCGGGTGGGCACGCACCCACACGTATGCCCGCGGCCAATCAAAGCCCAGCATCTGATCCAGCGCCGCCAGCCGGCCGTCCACCAGAGGCGGCGCTAGTGTCACCAGCAGATATGACATGACGCCCATGACATTGGTGAAAGCGACCAGCAGTGCGCCGCTATGCGCTACCAGCGCCAGGCGCCGATAGTGCAATCCACGCAACGTAGCGCTAATACGTGGATGGGAGGCGATCAGGCCCAGCGCCATGGCGATCGCAGCCAGCATAGCCACGCCAAGACAACTGCCACCCAGGCTAGCGATAGTCACGGAACGCCCGCTCATGGCGAGCCAGGCTCCGTCGAGTGCCAGCACAAGCAGAACCACTCCCCATCTAAGCGCATCCCCACGGGTAAAGACCCAAGTCCCCGTTGTCATTTTTGTCGCCCCCCGGCATGACCTGGCGGCAATTCGCATGCATCGCCGCCAGGCAAAGCTAATAGGGGCAAGATACTGTGCGGCGTGCATAACAGGCATCGTCCTTTAGGCGAATCAACCTTAAGACCTAGGAACGCGGCGCGCCACAAGCCTTACCACACCGCCGCTCCCGCCCTGCAATAGTTGAGCGACACAGCCCGATAGCGCTTCGTTCGGATACACGCCGGCACCGCAGGACGAGGCTGCGTCCTGGCCCAACCCCATGGGAGACCCCAACATCCATGCTGGCGGACGCGCTTGCGAGCACCCTGGAAGGCGAGTTTGAATTCTCAGTCGTCCACTGTCCCTTGGGCCTTGCTGTCATTCCGTCCAGGCGCCACCAGAAATTCCGCGGCAATTGTGAGTAGAATTTGTCCACCATGGCCAAGGCCCCCGCCAGAGCTTCCCCAAGTCCGATCCATCTGCCGCCGCTGCAAGCGCTGCGTGCACTGGAGGCCGCCGCGCGCCACCGCAGCTTCTCGCGCGCGGCCGAGGAGCTGGCCCTGACCCACAGCGCCATCAGCCACCATGTCCGCGCGCTGGAAACCAGCCTCGGCACCAAGCTGTTCCAGCGCAGCGGCAGCCAGATGGCCCCCACCAGCGTGGGCGCGCGACTGGCCGAACAGGTGCGCGGCGCGCTCGACGACATCGAAAGCGCGCTGCGCGAGGCTGGCAACAGCGCCGAGCCGCCGGTGATCCGGCTGCAGGTCAGCGTGATGGCCGACCTGGCCAATGCCTGGCTGATCCGGCGCCTGCCCAGCCTGCATGCCCAGGTGCCGTCGCTTGACCTGCACCTTCGGCTGCATGCGGAGATCACGCCGCCCGACCCGTACAGCGTCGATGTCGGGATCTGGCACCAGCGCATCGACCTGCCCGGCTTCGAGTGCCACAACCTGATCGAAGACCATGTGATCGCGGTGGCCAGCCCGGCGCTGCTGGCGCGCTACCACGGCTTTACGCTGGCCGACGTGCCGCGCCTGCCGATGCTGCGCTTTGCCCTGCGCCCCTGGCGCGACTGGCTCGAAGCAGCCGGACTGCCCGGCGACGAACCGGAGCGCGGCCCGATCTTCCAGGACGCGGGCCTGATGCTGCAGTCCGCCGTGGCCGGGCTGGGCGTGGCGACCGCGCGCGCACAGCTGGCGCACGACTACCTGGCGAGCGGCGAACTGGTGCAGATAGGTCCCACCCGCATCCCGTCGAGCCTGCACTACTGGGTAACCTGGCGCGAAGGCAATCCGCGCGAGAAGGCCATCCAGCAGTTCCATGCCTGGCTGCAGGAACAGGTGCGCCAGGAAGGCGCGCAAGCGGATGCCGCCACCCCCGGCCATGCCGCACAGTTTCATCCTTGAAATCGCTTGGCACGGTGATGTTGGCAATACGAATCATTTTCGTCCAGGCCCGCGAAATCAAGGGCTTGGAGGCTGGACCGAAGCAACCGCCACGGACCATTCCCCGGCACCGCCACTTCGTCGCCGCGGTGGCCGAGTTTCACGGATGCAACCAATCCGACCAGCGTGCCGGCCGCGCTGAAAAATTTGCTCTCCCCATCCAAACAGATGAGAAGCGACTGAGATGCCGGGACGCGATTCGTGCAAAGGCCTGTCAACGCGCCGGGTGTTCCCATGCTGCCACCGCTGCCAGCAGGCGCGCGGCACCAAAAGGCTGAGGCCCGCGGTGTCGCCAAATGTCAGCGGAAGATGTATGCACTTCAAATCCTTGTAACGTAAATGAAACTGTTCGAGGGGCGATCACGTGCCGTATGGGAGCCCTCGGTGGTGAGCGTTTCGAATTTTTCACTCCCTCGTTCAGGGGGACTCGCTGCGCAGCAAATGCCTTGTCGTACACCGCAAGTGACGAGCGAGTGCTCGACACGTATCTTTACCGCCGCAACTTCTTTTGCAACGCAACATAAAAACAGGGCATCGCGTAACAAGAGCGGAACGTTTTGGGTCGCGCGGGGCCGGCGACACGCGCCCCGCTACATTGCTTTATCTTTCTTTTCAAGTACTTAGCCCACTCTGGCACATTCGTCGCACATATGTCTGCGCGAACAGAAGCCCGGCACAAAGGGGAAGTCTGAAACGACAGCGGCAAGCACACTGGCACGCGTTCGCCGAGGATCAGTTTCAGGACGACCCCCGCAACCCAGGGCGGGAATTGGACTGGCGCTGTAAGCGAGGGCCACGCGGCAGGATCTGGCCCGCATCGGCACCCGCCATGACATTGGGCGCCGACAAGATAAAGCGGAGGTCATTCAGGCACACGGGCCGCGAGCGCAAGCAAGCGGCCCGTGTCACCTGAATCCCGCGGCATGCCGGTTAACGCGGCGTTCCGCGGGCAGCAGAACGGGGTGAAACAACAGAAATTGGGGAGCGCGCCGTGCGGCATCGCCACGATGCGGCCGGTGCAAGCCTTAGAGCCAACGGAGCGAGCGGCCGGCCATGCCGGCCGCCAGTTCCGCAAAAACAAGAATCCGGGGAAATCTCATGAGCGCGTACGCCAACCGCCCGCTGCTGTACCTGTCGCAGCACCATGACGCCACGCTGTGCCGGCTGTTCGCCCAGCGCGGCTGGAAAATCAGCTTCGCGTCGAACCTGCAGGACCTGCAGGCCTTGCCATCGGGCAACCAGCCGCTGGCCGCGCTGCTGGACCTGCAAGGCGGCTTTACGGATGCCGAGCTGGAAACCTTCGAACCCTGGCTGGCGCAGCCGCATGTCGGCTGGATCGGCATCGTCGCCGGCCAGCACATGCTGAGCGAAACCGCGCGCCGCTTGCTCGGCCTCTATTTCGTCGACTATCACACCGCCCCGCTCGAGCACCCACGCCTGGCAGAGGCCCTGGGCCATGCGCTGGGCATGGCCCGGCTGCGGCCCGGCGCACCGCAGGAAGTCCCGCGCACGGCCCGGCCCGATGGCATGATCGGCAGCTGCCCCGCCATGCAATCGCTGTTCCGCGGCATCGAAAAGGTGTCGCGCTGGGATACGCCGGTGCTGATCTCGGGCGAGTCCGGCACCGGCAAGGAACTCGCGGCGCAGGCTATCCACCGCGCCTCGGCGCGGGCCTCGCGCCCCTTCATCGCGGTCAACTGCGCGGCGATTCCGCCCACGCTGCTGATGTCCGAACTGTTCGGCTACGAGCGCGGCGCGTTTACCGGCGCCACCAAGCGCAAGCCCGGCCGCATCGAGATGGCGCAGGGCGGCACGCTGTTTCTCGATGAAATCGGCGACATGCCGATCGAAAGCCAGACCAGCCTGCTGCGCTTCCTCGAGACCGGGCGCATCGAGCGGCTCGGCGGCACCGAGTCGGTCGAGGTCGATGTACGGATCATCTCCGCCACCCACGTCGACCTGGAAGCCGCGATCGCCGCCGAGCGCTTCCGCGGCGACCTGTACCACCGGCTGTGCGTGCTGCGGGTGCGCCAGCCCCCGCTGCGCGAGCGCGGCAGCGACATCCTGCTGATCGCCGAACACGTGCTGGAAACCGTGCGCAAGCAGTCGCCGGCACGCATCCGCGGCTTCTCGCCGATGGCGCTGCGCGCGATCCAGCTGCACACCTGGCCCGGCAATGTGCGGGAGCTGATCAACCGCATTCGCCACGCCGCCGCGATGTGCGAAGACGGCGTGATCCAGCCCGAGGATCTGGAACTGGCCGCGCCCGCCGACGACCGCCCCCTGACGCTGGCCGCGATCCGCGAGGCCGCCGAACAGAACGCCATCGTCGAAGCGCTGCAGCGGCACCATGAACGGCTGATCGACGTGGCCGCCGAGCTCGGGATTTCGCGGGTGACGCTGTTCAGGCTGATGCGCGACTACAAGCTGCAGGCGAAGAAGGGGGATCTGGGATTGATCTGCGTGCAGGGCTAGCACGCCAACCCCTCATGACAGATTCTTACCATGTCGCCTGACGCCTACCTTGAAATGGCCGACACCGAAGCCAGCCACTGGTGGTTCCGTGGCCGGCGCGAGATCGTCGCCACCGTCCTATCCGGCCTGGCCTTGCCGCGCCATGCGTCGATCCTCGAGATCGGCGCGGGCACCGGCGGCAATCTTGCGATGCTGTCGCAGTTCGGCAAGGTCAGCGCGGTGGAGATGGACGTCACCGCGCTGCGCCTGGCACGCGAGAAAACCGGCGACGCCTACGACCTGCGCCACGGCAAGTGCCCCGACCAGATGCCGTTCGCCGGGCACAGCTTTGACCTGGTCTGCCTGCTCGACTGCCTCGAGCACATCGCCGACGATGCCGGCTCGCTCGACTGCGCCGCCAGGCTGCTGAAACCGGGCGGCGCAGTCTTCGTCACGGTGCCCGCCTACCAGTGGCTATGGAGCGCGCACGACGTCTTCCTGCATCACCAGCGCCGCTACAGCCAGCGTTCGCTGCACGCGCTGGCAAGCCGCTGCGGCCTGCGCGCGGAACGGATCTCGTACTTCAACACGATGCTGTTCCCGCTGGCGGTCGCCGCGCGCATCGGCGACCGGCTGCGCGGCAGCCGCCACGCGACCGGCGCCGGCCTTCCGGCCGCGCCGGTCAACCACGTGCTGCACCGCGTGTTCCGCACAGAGCGCCACTGGCTCGCACGCGGTTCGCTGCCGTTCGGCATTTCACTGATGGCCGTGCTGCGCGCATCGTGAACGCCGGCGGCAGCGCGCACGGGCTGCGCCAATTCACGCGCTTCCTGGTTTCCGGCGCAACCTCGACCGGCGTGCATGTCGCCATCACGGCAACGCTGGTGAGCATGCTCGACGCCTCGCCCGTCGCGGCCAACGGCGTCGCCTTCGTTTCCGCCACGGCGTGCTCGTACTTGCTCAATACCTTGTGGAGCTTTTCGTCGCGGCTGCGCCAGCGCACGCTGGCGCGCTTCGCCGGCGTCTCCCTGCTGGGTCTGGCGCTGACCGTCGGTATTTCATGGGCCGCGCAGCGGCTTGGGGCCAGCTATTGGACAGGGCTGGCGGGCGTGGTGCTCACCGTGCCGGTGTTCACCTACCTGTTGCACCGGGCCTGGACCTACCGCGATTGATCCGCGCCAGGCACCCACGGCGACCCTCAGCGGCCATTGCTGGCCTGGCCGCGATCGATCCGGATCACGCGCCGTCCCGACGCCACGATCCTGGTGTGCCCCGTTTCCTGGTAACGCCGCCGCACGAGGTAGATCGGCCGCCCCTTGGCCTCGTCGTAGATGCGGCCGACATACTCGCCCACCACGCCCAGGCCGATAAGCTGGATGCCGCCGAGAAACAACAGCGCCGACAGCAGCGACGCATAGCCCGGCACATCGATGCCCAGCACCAGCGTCCGCGCCACGATGAAGGTGCCGTAGCCGAACGCACCCAGCGCGATCGCCACGCCGATGTAAGTCCAGCTGCGCAGCGGCATGGTGCTGAAGCTGGTGATGCCCTCGAGCGCAAAGTTCCACAGGCGCCAGCCGGAGAACTTGGACTGCCCGGCGCTGCGGGGCTCGCGCTCATAGGACACGATCACGGTGCGGTAGCCTACCCAGGCAAACAGGCCCTTCATGAAGCGGCGCCGCTCCGGCATTTGCTTGAGGGCATTGACCACCACGCGGTCCATCAGGCGAAAATCGCCCACGTTGACCGGCAGTTTCTGGTCAGAAAGCTTGTTATGGACGCGGTAGTAAGCCCCTGCCGTCATGCGCTTAAGCCAGGAATCACACGCCCGGCTGCTGCGCTGGGCCAGCACTACCTCTGCGCCCTCGCGCCAGCGCCTGACCAGCTCGGGAATCAGTGAGGGCGGGTCCTGCAGGTCGGCATCGATCGGGATTACCGCATCGCCCAGGGCCTCGTCCAGGCCCGCAGTCAGAGCCGCTTCCTTGCCGAAGTTCCGCGTCAGGTCAACGACCCGCACGCGCGGATCCCGGTGCGAGTACGCAATAAGCTGGTCCAGCGTGTCGTCCGAGCTGCCGTCGTTGACCAGCACAATTTCAAAGCGGATCGCATCGATGGTTTCGAGCACCGGAATGACACAGTCGAAAAACTTGCCGACGCTGTCCGACTCGTTGTAGCAAGGCACCACCAAAGAAAGCAGCCTGACATCATATGGACCCGACATGATTTCTCTCCCCGAGACGCCGCAGCCTGTGCGCGCCGTCATGCTTGCGCTATCAAGCGCCTTGTCTTCGGCCCGGCGCAGCTATCGGATAGCTGCCCTAGCTCTGTTATCGCGCATCGCGCAATGCCTTGCCTGTGCGTTCCAGCCGGATGCGCCAGACGGAAAGCGCCAGCGCCAGCAGCAATCCGAGGGGCATCACCTGTATCCCGACCCACTCTCCCGCCAACAGCCCGTACAGCGGCAGCAGCCACAACAGGATCAGCAACTCGCGCTCGCCAGCGAGCCAGCCGTAGCGATGTGCATGAATGCCTAGCCACGCGATGGCGATACCCAGGAAAGCGAGGTCGTAGTCGTACAAGTAGGGAGGGACCAACAGCATGGCAGTACATAGCACCGCTGCACGCAGGGCAAAGCTGCAGGGACGTGACCATGCGTAGATCACCGAGGCGACAGCCGCACAAGCGAATATCGCGTGCACGGCATAAGGCACGGCGACGCCTCCGAGCAACAGCTTGATGGCTGCAAACACCGTGGGCATCCGCACCAGCATTGCCGAACCGTCCTCGACTGCCACGCGTGCAACGCCTGTTGCTTTCAGGAATGCCAGAAAGGGTTCGACCCCGAAGCACACCAGCGACAGGAGCGCCAGCGCCGTCGCGCTCACGAGCAGCCCGAGCAACGCGCGCCACGCGCCGGCGCAGAACAAGGCGAGCGGGAACATGATCGCGAGGTGAGGCTTGACCGTCAGTAGCCCGAGCAACATCCCGGCCAACATCGGGCGTCGGTGCAGGAGGGCAAGAGCCAGGCCCGCGGTGCCGCCCAGCCAAAGTGAGTTCTGCCCGGTCGCAACGCCGATGGCGACTCCCGGGAATCCCAATGCGGCAATCCACGCCCCGCGCCACGGCAATGTCCGATGCATTGCCAGCCCGTACCAACTGATTCCGCCCAACAGGAACACCAGGGCAGCGCCCCAATAGGGCAACAGGCCAAGCGGCAGCAAAGGCAGCAGGAATGTAGGCGGATAAAACCATGGCAGCATGCCACCGCCGACCGCAAGGTCAGGCATGGCCGAAATTTCTTTGGCGTGCAGCAGGTCATAGTTGTACGGAGCTGCTGCGCCATGCTCGAGCGCCACGCTCGCCGCACTCCAAAAGACGACAAAGTCTGCTCCCGGCTGGATAAGCCCCGGAACTGCCAATACCCAGGCACGGAACATCCAGATGCCAAAGAACGACACGTAGCAAATCAGCCCCGCACACGAATACAGCCATAGACGACCCGCGTCGAGCCAGTGCCCGTCGGGCGCCCCGATCGGTTCCTTGCTGTCCATCAGGTTCTGAAAAGCCATGTCGTTTGCTCCGGAGACTCACTGGGCTGCCTCGGCGGCCCCTCCTGTCTATCGCAGCATGTTTCGTGCTCGCCTACGTGCAAGCACGCGCCTGCGCCATCGACTCATCGGCCTGTAGTTGCCACGATCGACTTCGCTGGAGCACTGCCGAGAGCCAACCTTCGCGGTTCAGTGTTGTCGCTCAGGCGGCGGAGCGCAAGCCAACGGGGATGCCGGGTCGCGCACCTTACCGCCCTTGGCCAGCCCATCCGCGCACAACGTTTCCATCCTGAATCATCGGACCTGGTCTGGCTTGGACCGTCGATTTCACAAGGGGCGGCGAGGATCCTGCGCCGTCTTCTTAAAACAACTCAGGGGGTACCGGGCAGCCGTGATGTTTCTATTCGGAAACGCCGACCGCAGGCAGCGCTTACTCATCCATCAGGTGGCCCAAAGCGGCAACGCCTAGGGAAGAGGGCCAATAGGGTCGTCCACGCGCCCGAGGCGCTGCACGCGGCCGACCTCGCCGGCTCATGCTTTTGGCTGAGAGCGGCGCACCATGTCCGGCGGTTGCGAGCGGTGCGCCGGGATGCGCACTAGTGCATCAGTTTAGTCATCCGAATTACTTTGTGTGGCGCGCGTTTCCGGATGGCAACGAAGCATGCCCGGAACGTCTCTGCGGCGCAGACCGGGCATACACCGATTCTGCACCGATGGCTGGGAAGCCTTGTGGGACAACGATCTGACGCTAGCTGGCCCGCGCCTTGCCTATGCCATGGCACGCTGCATCGCCATCAGCACCGCGTTGCCGCAATGCCAGCGCAATTTGGCCGACAACAGAAGAAATATTCGGGGAGCTTCACCATGCCCGCCGTCCACCAACCGGCGTTACCGAACATGCACGCCCGTCACCCTGCCGCGGCCCGCCTGGGCGGCAGCGCGCCGCTCCGTTGCATGGCCCGCGCCCAGCATGCTCAGCATGCTGCGCGATGCGTGCACGCCTCGGCAGAGCGTCGGCTGCAGGCGCGCAGCCCTCTTGGCATGCGCGGTCCCGGCCGCTGGCCGTTCCATGCGTGTGCCATCTGCGCCCCGCCCTGCTCCCGCGCCCACCGCCTTTGAACAGTCATGCCAGCTTTCCCAAACAGCGGTTTCGCTGTCCTGTAGTACCGAGTAGTTGTCCTCGACAAAAGGAGATTGTCATGCAAGCCCTGACCACCATGTTCCAGCAATTCATGCGCGACGAAGACGGGGTAACGGCCATTGAATATGGCCTGATTGCCGCCCTCATTGCAATCGTCATTATCGCGTCGGTCCAGATCGTCGGCACGCAGTTGAACAGCGTGTTCAGCAAGATTGGCAGCGCGCTCACGTCGGCCAATACCTGACCGGCGCGCCCGCATGGCCGTCCACGACAGGCCGGCCATGCGGGATGCGCGACGCTCAACCTAGCACTGCGGCTACCGGGACGCGAGATGAAAAAGATCTTCACCGTCATATCGAATCTGTTGCACGACGACGCAGGCGTCTCGTCCATCGAATACGCGTTGCTCGGAATGCTGATCGCGATCGCCATTGTCAGCGCAGTCTCGACCGTCGGCGATAGCGTGAAGCTCATGTACGAACTGATCGCCTCCAGGATGCCTTGAAGCATCGAAACCAACGGACGCGCTGCCATCCGAACTTGCCAACCTAACGCCATGCAATCCGCCACTCTCGCGACTTTCGTCGGCCCCATCACGATCGGCATCGTGTCGACCGCCGCGGCCATCGACTTGGACCGGCGTCGCATTCCGAACTGGCTGACTTTCGGCGCATGGCTCGCGGCGCTGCCCATGCAGGCAGCCATCTACGGAATTGCCACGGGATCGCTCGCATGGCTCTATGGCTGGCTGGCCGGCCTGGCGATGTTCCTGCCCTTCTATCTCCTGCGCGGCATGGCCGCGGGCGACGTCAAGCTGATGGCAGCCGTGGGCGCCTGGCTTGGCGCAGGCATGGTGCCAAAGATCGCGCTGGCGACCTGGCTTATCGGTGGCGCCTGGGCACTGACACTGCTTCTGTTCACCGGCCAGGCCCGCACCACGCTGTCGAGGGTCGGCCACATGTTACTGAGCCTGGCTGTTCATCATCGCGCCGCGCCCACGCAAGCGGAGGCAAGGACCTCAGCCGGCTCCCTGCCTTACGGCGTTGCCATCGCTGCCGGCACGCTGGCCATGCTCTTTGCCGGCACGTGAGGCAGCCAGGACCATCGCGCCGGCCGCGGCGGGCGCGCTGAAGTGAATTCGCATATCAGAATACGGGGGACGGCAATGATCGAGCATCACGAATCGCGCCACGCAACGCGGCTCCTGGAGCCCGTCGCGAGCGGCAGAAATGCCGAACATGACATGTTGCCGCTGCCAGCCTGGTACGCGCTGCCGCGCACCGTCGCGGACACCGGCCTGGACATCTCCCAGTTGCTCGGCCTGTTGATGAAGGCCGCCTATCTGCACCGCACTGTCACGCTGGCGGTGCTGACTGACACGCTCAAGCTGCCGGCACTGGTGGTCAATGAAGTAGCCGCCGTGGCCGTGCGCGAACGCTTGCTGGAAGTCGCACATCGTGGCGCCAGCGACCTGGACGTCCGCTTCCGCCTTACCGATGCGGGATACGCGCGTGCTGCGGAAGCGTCTGCGCGCTGCAGCTACCTGGGCGCGGCGCCGGTCACGCTGGATGCCTACATCTCTGCCGTCACGAGCCACTCCGTTGGCCATGCCAAGGTGAGCAAGGCGGACGTCGCCGCGGCGTTTCGCGAGCTGGTGGTCCCGGCCCACCTGCTGGACGCGATCGGCATGGCACTCAATACATGCCGCGCGCTGATGGTCTATGGTCCCGCCGGCAGTGGCAAGACCTACCTCGCGCAGCGCCTGGGCACGCTGCTGCCCGGTGCCGTGCCGGTGCCGCACGCCATTACCGTGGCCGGAGAAATCGTCCAGGTCTTCGATCCGCTGGTGCATGTTCCCTTCGACAACGGCGACGCCTCTCCGGCGCAGCGCTCGCTCGACCGCCGCTGGGTCTTGTGCCATCGTCCCGTGGTGCTGTCAGGCGGGGAGCTGACGCTGTCCATGCTGGACCTTCGCTATGACCGCACCGCCGGCTTCTACCAGGCACCCCCGCACATGAAGGCCAACAACGGCATCTACATCGTCGATGACCTGGGCCGCCAACTAGTCGGCGTCGCCGAACTGCTCAACCGGTGGATCGTGCCGCTGGACCGGTCAGTCGACATGTTCACGCTGAACACGGGCGTGCGCTTCTCTGTGCCGTTCGACGTCTGGCCTGTGTTCTCGACCAATCTAGATCCTGAGGCGCTCGCCGACGATGCCTTCCTGCGCCGACTGGGCAGCAAGCTCTATGTGGGGCCGTTGTCGGTGGACGACTACCGCGACGTATATCACCGCACCGCCGCCGAATTCGGGCTGACTAGCACTGAAACCGTCTTCGACTTCCTTGTGCACGACCTGCACAACGCCAGCGATACGCCGTTGCTTGCCTGCGTCCCCCGAGACCTGCTGCGCCTGGTGGATTCAGGCGTGCGGTACCACGGGCACGCGGCACAGGTCACCGAAGCCGGCCTGCGGTCGGCGTGGCAGCGCTACTACGGGTTGCGCACCACGGCCGAGCCGACGCCACCTGCGGACACAACGCACCGACGGGCGGACGATCACCGCGCCACCAGCTGAACTGCACTACCGAAGAATCGGGACAACTGTAGGGGAGAGTCATCATGAAGAACACACGTGCAATCCTGATGCTGCTGGTCGCGCTCGTCGCTGGCGTGGCGGCGGTGGTGTCGGCGTCGCGATGGCTGGTCCAGCAGTCGTCAGGCTCCATCAAGCAAGTCGTGGTGGCGGCCAACGACCTCAATCTGGGCCAGCCGCTCAACGGCGGCCAGCTGCGCATGGTCAGCTGGCCGGCGGGCAGCGTGCCACCAGGCGCGTTCACCGACCTGAAGGCGCTGGAAGGACGCGTGGTCCGCACCAGCCTGCAGCGCGGCGAACCCATTCTCGACGCCAAGCTGGCGCCGATCGGCACCAAGGGCGGGCTGTCGGCGGTGATCAACGACGGCAAGCGCGCCATCACGGTCCGCGTCAACGACGTGGTGGGCGTGGCCGGCTTCGCGCTGCCGGGCAACTACGTCGACGTGATCGTCAACACCAACGAAGAAGCGAAGACCAGCCAGAACAGCAGCATCTCGAAGATCGTGCTCGAAAAGATCCTGGTGCTGGCGGTCGCGCAGCAGGTCAGCCGCGATGAAACCCAACCGAAGGTGGTCAACGCCGTGACGCTCGAAGTCACGCCAGACCAGGCCGAGAAGCTCGACGTCGCGCGCAGCGTGGGCACGCTCTCGCTGGTGCTGCGCAACCAGATGGACGTGGCCGACATCAGCACCGGCGGTGCCACCAAGGGCACGCTGCTGGGCAAGGCACCGGAGGCGCCGGCCAAGGTCGTGACCAAGACCGAGACCCGCACCGTGGTCAAGACGCGCACGGTGGCGGCAGCCCCCGCACGCGGCAACTGCATCGGCGTGCTGGCAGGCATGCAGGGCGGCGTCGAGTGCTTCTGAGCGCCGGCACCATCGCATTGAACGAATTCTGAGCTGCAACACAGCCTCTCCGGGGGGAGACTCAAAATGAACCAGACACGATCCGACGCCGTTGGCGGCACCCGCATCCTGGTGCTGGCCGCCATCCTGTGCACGCCTCTGGCCGCCGCGGCGCAGGCCGCGGTCGAGGCAGGCAACCTGACCAAGGCGACCGCACCCGCTGCCGCCAGGGCGCCACAAGGCCCGATGCAGATGACCATCAGCATGACGCCCGGCGCCGCCGGGCCGGCAGCCGCGCCGGCTCCGGCCGCGACTTCCGCGGAAGCGCGCGGCCCCAACTGCTCCGGCGCCATCCGCAGTGAATCGAGCGTGATCGTGCCGGTCGGCAAGTCGCAGCTGATCACGCTGCAGGAGCCGGTACGCAACCGCACCCTGGGCAATCCGGGCGTAGTGCAGGCCACCATGGTGTCGCCGCAGACGCTCTATGTCCTGGGCCGCACCGTGGGCACCACCAACATGATCGTGCAGGGCCGCAGCGGCAGCTGCAGCATCATCAACGTGGTGGTCAACGCCGATGCCGGCGGGCTGCAGACCTCGCTCGGCCAGTTGCTGCCCGGCGAGCCCGGTATTCGCGTCACCACCGCCGCCGACAACCTCGTGCTGACCGGCAGTGTCACCAACGCGCAGGCGGCGCAACAGGCCATGGAGATCGCACAGGCCTATGCCAATGCGGCCCAGGGCGGCGATGGCAACAAGAAGGGCAGCGTGCTGAACATGCTGTCGGTCGACACGCCGCAGCAGGTAATGCTGGAGGTGAAGGTGGCAGAAGTGTCCAAGACGCTGCTGAACCAGCTCGGCTCCGCGGTGAACCTGCAGGGCGGCTTCGGCTCATGGAGCGGTGGGCTGGTGACATCGCTGCTGACCGGCGCGTCGACCGCCATCTTCGGCAGCAAGGCCAACAACCGGCCGTTCGAATTCGCGATCGATGCGCAGAAGAACGACAGCCTGGTCAAGATCCTGGCCGAGCCGAACCTGGTCACCATCAGCGGCCAGGAAGCGAGCTTCCTGGCGGGCGGCAAGATCTATATCCCGGTGGCGCAGGCCAACGTGCTGAATGGGGCCGGCACCGTCACGCTGCAGCAAGAAGAATTCGGCGTGGGCCTGAAATTCACGCCCACGGTGCTGGCCAATGGCCGCATCCACCTGAAGGTTGCGCCAGAAGTCTCCGAACTCTCGCCGACCGGCGCCACCATCCGTGGCGGCACACTCGCGGGCCAGACCATACTGCCTGTGATCACCACCCGCCGCGCCTCCACCACGGTGCAGATGCGCGACGGCGAGAGCTTCGCTATCGGCGGCCTGCTGACCGACAGCGCGCGCGGCTCACTCAAGGCGCTGCCAGGCGCCGGCGAAGTGCCGGTGCTTGGCACGCTGTTCCGCAGCACGCAATACCAGCAAGACCTGACCGAACTGGTGTTCATCATCACGCCGCGCCTGGTCAAGCCGATGCAGACCAACAACTACCCGCTGCCGACCGACAGCTTCTCCACGCCCAACCCGCTGTCGTTGTACTTCATGGGCAATATGGAAGGCGACGGCAAGCGTCCGACGCAACCCGCCCCGGTACCGTCGCAGCCCGCCGCCCCGGCCGCGGCGCCCGCCGCACTGCCCTCGGCACCGCGCAGCGAAGCCGCGCCTGCCACCTCGGTTTCGGCCGTGCCGACGGGCAGGCCGCTGGACGAACCGGCGCCGGCCGCACCACAGCTCGCGGCAGCAGCCACCCCGCGTCCATCCCTGCCCGCGCCGGCGGTACCGTCCCGCAGCAGCGCGGCGGCCACCGCGCCGACCGAAGACACCGCTGCGCGCATCGCGCGCATCGAGGCTACCGCCGCCCGGCTGGCCCAGGCCAAGGCAGCGGCCACGGCCACCGCCGGCCGCACCGCAGCGGGCGGCAACTGAGCCGCCGCGCCAACCGCAGAACCGGAGAACCACCATGAGCAAGATCCTGAAGCTTTCGCGCGGCGCCACCGTCATGGTGCTGGGCGGCCTCGCCTGCCTGGGCCTGTCGGCCTGCATGACCTCGACGCCGGTATGGGACGGCCAGCGCGGCGTGGCGCTGGCCACCGTCACGCAGATGCAGATCATCAATCCCGACGCGCCGGCCGGCCTTCCCACCGTCACCGGCACCGACGGCAAGACCGCTGTGGCGGCGATGAGGAACTTCGACCGTTCGCTGTCAAAGAGCCAGCCGAGCGGGGCGCAGTCCATGACCATCGATTTCGGTGCCGGCGGCTATGGCGGCGTGGGCATGGGCGGCGGCGGCGGCCGCTAAGCATCGGGACCGGGAGGCGATCATGTCTACACCGCGCTTCGCACGACCCACGCTGACGCGACGCAAGCGCCAGCGTGGCGCAGTAGCCATCATCGTGGGGCTGTCGCTGGCCGTGCTGATCGGCTTCGTCGGGCTGGCGCTCGATCTGGGCAAGCTCTATGTGACCAAGAGCGAACTGCAGAACAGCGTCGACGCCTGTGCGCTGGCGGCTGCGCGCGACGTCACGGGCGCCACGCCGCTGCTGGTGTCCGAGGCCGCCGGCCTCACCACCGGCTCAAGCAACGCTGCCTTGTTCCAGGGCAAGGCGGTGGAAATGTTCGAGAACCTCAACGTCTCGTACAGCGATACCCCGGACAACACCTTCTATACCAAGGACAAGGTCCCCTATTCGCTAGACAAGATCAAATACGTCAAATGCACGGCCGAGCGCACCGGTATTGCCCACTGGTTCATCCACGTCCTCAACGCGCTGCCAGGGGTGGATATCCAGCCCAGCACCGTCAATGCCATGGCGGTTGCCACCACCACCAGCGCGCAGACCGCCTGCGCCATCCCGGTCTATATCTGCACGCCGCAAACAGCGAATCCGGTCAGGACCGCGTATAACCGCGGCGACTGGATCAAATCCAAGGACGAGAAAGACCCCTACGGTCCTGGCAGCTTTGGCTGGGCCGACCTTACGCCTCCGGGAGGCGGCGCCTCCGAGCTCGCAGACCTTCTTGCCGGCAGCGGACAGTGCAACCTTTCCGTGGTGGGCTCCAAGGTCGGCCAGCCAGGCAGCATCTCATCGCTGATACCGGCGTGGAACACCCGCTTCGGCATCTATACCGGCTCTTACAAGGGGCCGGAGCAAGGCACACCGGACTTCACGGGCTATGCCTACAGCGTTACAAACTGGAATCCGCCGAACGGCGGTAACTCCTACTCGGATTTCATCCAGAAGCGAGCCACCAACCAGCCGTACCAGACCGACGCAAACAGCGGGCTGTCGACCAAAGGCAACGCGTCGACCACGGCGGTGCACCAGGCTGGCGCCGACCGCAGGCTGGTACAGGTACCGGTGGTGAACTGCAATGACCTTGCCTCGACCAAGCAAGCCACGGTGGAATCCTGGGCCTGCATGCTGATGGTGCAACCGATGCAGGATCCCAGCGTAAAGGACGTGACCTACATCGAGTACCTCGGCGATTCGAAGGACCCGACCAGCCCGTGCGCGACCCAAGGCGTGCCCGGATCCAGCACGGGCAACGGTCCGCGCGTGCCGGTGCTGGTGCAATAGGAGCCGATCATGAAGCGATGCACGCAACGCAGGTGCAACCGCCGCGGCGCGGTCGCCGTGGAGTTCGCGCTGGTCCTGGTGCCCTTGCTGATGCTGGTGACCGGCGTGGCGGAGTTCGGGCGCGCCATCTACCAGTACAACGCCCTGGCCAAGGCCACGCGTGACGCGGCGCGCTTCCTGTCGCAATACGCGCCCAGCGAGCCGAACTACCCGGTGGACGAGGCCAAGTGCATCGCCGTCTATGGCAAGACCACCTGCGGCGGCACGGCACTGGTGGACGGCCTCAGCACGTCGATGGTGGTGGTCTGCGACCGGGTCGACTCGAGCGGCTGCGCCGGCAAGCAGTTTGCCAACGTCGCCATCTACGAAGGCGGCGGCAGTTCCGGCACGCCGGCGGGGACCATCAACCTGGTGGCAGTGAAGATCGCGGGCTTTACCTACTCGCCCATGCAGACCTACCTCAATGTGGGGGCTCTGGCGTTCTCCGACATCACAACGGTAATGAGGCAGGTGCTATGACCCCGATCCGCGCCCCGCGCCTGCGTTCGCGCCAGACCGGCGCGGCCGCCATCGAGTTCGCCCTGGTCGCCAGCATTTTCTTCATGCTGCTGATTGGCATTGCCGAGTTTTCGCGCGTGCTGTTCTACTGGAACACGGCCGGCGAAGCTACCCGGCTGGGCGCACGCATCGCCGTGGTCTGCAACGTCACCGATACCGCCATCAAGGACCGTATGACTTATCTGATGCCCTTGCTGACGGCCAGCAATATCCAGGTCGCCTACGAGCCCAGCGGCTGTGATGCAGACGCCGACACCGCGCGTAATACGTGCCGCTCCGTCACCGTCAGCGTCGCCAATGTCTCGGTCAAGACCTTCATTCCGGTGGTGCCGATCACGGTGTCGCTGCCCCCGTTCACAACCACGCTGCCGCGGGAGAGCCTCGACTCTTCCACCAGCGGCAAGATCTGCAACTAGCGCGCATGACCCAGGAGCACACCATGCTCAGAATTCTGATTGTTTCCGAAGACGCCGACCGGCTCGCCGAGATCCACCGGATCAGCGCCTCGGTTGGCAACTTCCAGGCCATGACGCTGCAGGAGGGCCTTGGGCGTTTCCCCCTGCATGCCAGCCGCCTGCGCATGGCGGACCTGGTGATCCTGGAGTTGCCCGCCATCAGCCCCCAGCAGATGCAGGCGATCGAGATGCTGCGCCAGCAGCATCCGGAACTGCCGTGCATCCTGGTCACGCCGGCGCCGAGCCAGGACGTGCTGATCAGGGCGATACGCAACGGCATCCGCGACGTCCTGCCGTGGCCGCTTGACAAGAGCCAGCTGGCTGACGCGCTCAGGCGCGTGGAAGCCACCCACGTGCCGCGCGCGCAGGATAGCGGGCAGGTGATTTCCGTGATCTCCTGCAAGGGCGGGGCGGGCACCAGCTTCATCGCGGCCAACCTGGGCGACGCACTGGCGCGGCATCTTGGCAAGCGCGTGCTGGTGATCGACCTCAACCGGCACTTCGGCGACCTGACCTATATCGTCAGTGACAAGATCCCGCCCTCCACGCTGCCCGAAATCTGCAACCAGATCGACCGCATGGACAGCGCCTTCCTGGAGGCCTGCCTGGTGCACGTGGACAACGGCTTCGACATGCTGGCGGGCGCGTCGGACCCGGTCAAGGCGAGCCAGATCCAGAAGGACAAGATGGAGTGGATCCTGTCGGTGGTACAGCCTGCCTACGACTTCGTGATCTTCGACCTGGGCCAGAGCATCGACCCGCTGTCGATCGGCGTACTGGACCACAGCGACCGCATCTGCGTGGTGGCCGAGCCTGCCATTTCGTTCGGCCGTCCGGGCCGCAGGCTGCTCGATATCCTGAGTGCCCTGCATTACCCCGCCGACAAGGTCCGCCTGGTGCTCAACCGCGCCGGCCGCAAGCACGAGATGCCGCGCGCGACCATGGAAGAGATCTTCGGCACGAAAGCCGCCTTCACGCTGCCGGACGACCCGGCGGCCGTGGAAGAGGCCATCAGCCACGGCGAGCCAGTGGCCAAGCTGAGCCGGCGCAGCGCCATGACACGCGCGCTCCAGGCAATGGCCACGCAGCTGTGCGCCCCGGCAGAGGCCGAGCGACGCAGCCAGACTGAAACCGCATCGCCACTGCGCCGGCTGATGCTGCGCGCGAAGAGCACCTGATATCACCCATTGCTGCCGGCCGGTCACGGTCACACGCATCCGCTAACGAGGAGTCCATCATGTCGATCCGCGAACAACTGGCCAATGTCGAGCCCGCCTTCTCCGTCAACGGTCACGCCGCGATCCAGTTTGCCACCTCGGCGGCCTCCGTATCGGGCGGCTACCATCAGCTCAAGCGCGACGTGCACGAGACTGTGCTCGACCGCGTCGAGCTGGAGCGGCTGGCACGGTATCCGCAGGAACAGGTGCGCCAGGAGATCACTGCGCTGGTCAACCTGATCATCGACGAGCAGAAGGTGCTGCTCAACGACAATGAGCGCCGCCAGCTCACTGTCGAGATCTACGACGAAATGTTCGGCTTCGGCCCGCTCGAGCCTCTGCTGAAGGACCCGACGGTGTCCGACATCCTGGTCAATACCGCACGCCAGACCTACGTGGAACGGCGTGGCAAGCTGGAGCTGACCGATGTCCTGTTCTACGACGACGCGCACCTGATGAAGGTGATCGAGAAGATCGTGTCGCGCGTGGGGCGCCGCATTGACGAGACCAGCCCGATGGTCGACGCGCGCCTGCCAGACGGCTCGCGCGTCAACGCCATCATCCCGCCCTCCGCGATCGACGGGCCGCTGCTGTCGATCCGTCGCTTTGCCGTGAATCCGCTGCAGGTGGTCGACCTGGTCAACCTGCGCAGCCTGACGCCGCCGATGGCTCAACTGCTGCAGGCGCTGTCGCAGGCCAAGGTCAACGTACTGGTGTCCGGCGGCACTGGCAGCGGCAAGACCACGCTGCTGAACATCCTCTCGGGCTTCATCCCGGAAGACGAGCGCGTGGTCACGATCGAGGACGCTGCGGAACTGCAGTTGCGCCAACCCCACGTGCTGCGGCTGGAAACGCGCCCGCCCAATATCGAAGGCAAGGGCGAGATCACACAGCGCGCGCTGGTGCGCAATGCGCTGCGCATGCGTCCGGACCGCATCATCCTGGGCGAAGTGCGCGGCGGCGAGGCGCTGGACATGCTCAACGCGATGAACACCGGTCATGAGGGCTCGTTGACCACGATCCACGCCAACACCCCGCGCGATGCGCTGACGCGGTTGGAGAACATGGTCAGCATGGCGGGCCTTACCATGCCGGCCAAGGCCATGCGGCAACAGATCGCCTCGGCCATCACGGTGATCGTACAGGCCGCGCGCATGACCGATGGCCGCCGCAAGATCATCAGCATCCAGGAGATCACCGGCATGGAGGGGGACATCATCAACATGCAGGAGATCTTCACCTTCCAGCGCACCGGGGTCGACAAGGACGGAACCGTGCGCGGCAACTTCCGCGCCACGGGGGTGTATCCCAAGTTTGCCGAACGGCTGCGCGTGTTCGGCGTGGGGCTGCCGGACGATACGTACGACCCGGCCAAGCGCTATGAAGTCTGACCAGCCACGGCCCAATACCAATACGATCCATCCCGGGGGAGCTACACATGAGCACGATCTTCTACGCCTTCGGCATACTGCTGTTCGTCGCCGTGGTGCTCTGCTTCGAGGGCATCTACCTGTGGTGGAATCATGCCCACGGGCCCGCGGCCAAGCGCATCGAAGCGCGGCTGCGGGCGCTGTCGGCTGGCGGACACGTCGGTGCCGAGCAGCTCTCCATCCTTAAGAAACGCATGCTGGCCGACTCGCCGCGCATGCAGCAGTGGCTGATGCGCGTGCCGCGCATCGGCGCGGTCGACCGCTGGCTCGAGCAGTCCGGCAGCACCTGGTCCGTGGCCCAGTTACTGGGCTATTGCGCGATGGTGGTGTTGTGCACGATCGCACTGATCCCGCTGTTGCCCCTGCCGGCTTCACTGGTGCTCCTCGGCGCGGGGCTGACCGCCATGCTGCCGGTGCTGCATGTGGTGCACCTGCGCGCCAAACGGCTCAAGCAACTCGAGGCGCAGCTGCCGGATGCGGTCGACATGATCAGCCGCGCGCTACGCGCCGGGCATTCGTTCAGCGGGGCGCTCAGCATGGTTGGGCAGGAAATGAAGGCGCCCATCGGGCCGGAGTTCCGCACCACCTTCGATGAGATCAACTACGGCGTGGCGCTGGATGAAGCCATGACCAACCTGGCTATCCGCGTGCCGGTGGCCGACCTGCGCTACTTTGTCATCGCGGTACTGATCCAGCGCGAAAGCGGCGGCAACCTCGCCGAGATCCTCGACACGATCGCCAACATGGTGCGCGAGCGCCTGAAACTGTTCGACAAGATCCGCGTGCTGTCGGCCGAAGGCAAGATGTCGGCATGGGTGCTGGGACTACTGCCCTTCTGCACCGCGGGCCTGATCCTGGTGGTCAATCCGGGCTTCATGAATGTGCTGTGGGAAGACCCGCTGGGGCTGCGCATGATCGGCGTGGCGCTGGTGTCGATGACCTTCGGTGTGCTGTGGATGCGCAAGATCATCCGGATCCGGGTCTGACGCGCCGGCCGCGGTCAGCTCAGTGCAGTGCCAGAAGAAGCAGGGCTTGGACAGCCATACTGACGGGAGTCCATCATGCAAGAGATTATCCAGGGGTTCCAGGTCGACCAGATGATCGTGCTCGCGCTGATCTTCGTGGCGGCGTTTGGCACGGTGTTCGGCGTGCTCTATGCGCTCGCGCCCCACCGTCTGCGTGGGCGGGCCGAACAGATCGCCGGCCAGGCTGGCCAATTCGAGGCAGCGCAGGGCCGGCACAAGGCGCTGATCGAAAAGCTGGTGAAGTGGGCGCAGCCGGTGTCGCGGCTGTCGCTGCCCAAGGAAGGCTGGGAGAGTTCGCAACTGCGCGTGCGCTTCATGAATGCCGGCTGGCGCGGTGCCAGCGCGGCGCCGCTGTACTTCGGCGCGAAGACGGCGCTGGCCGTAGCCCTGCCAACGCTCGGACTGCTCGCGGTCAGCACCCAGCCCGGGCAGCAAAGCCAGCAACTCATGTTCGTGCTGCTAGCGCTGCTGGGCGCCATCGGCTACTACCTGCCCAACGTGATCCTTGCCCGCAAGGTCTCCCAACGCCAGCGCACCGTATTCGAAGAATTCCCCGACGTGATCGACCTGCTGACCGTCTGCGTCGAAGCCGGCCTCGGCCTGGACGCGGCGCTGATGCGCGTGGCCGACGAACTGGCGCTGCGCTGCCCGGTGCTGGCCGATGAGCTGCAACTGATGCTGCTGGAACTGCGCTCCGGCTTCTCGAAGGAAAAGGCGCTGTCGAACTTGTCGCTGCGCACCGGCGTGGAAGACGTGGACAAGTTTGCGTCGATGCTGATCCAGGCCGACCGCTTCGGCACCAGCCTGGGCGAGTCGCTGCGGGTGCTGTCCGACATGCTGCGCACCAAGCGCCGCATGCGCGCCGAGGAGCAGGCCGCCAAGATCGCGCTGAAGCTGCTGTTTCCGCTGATCTTCACCATCTTCCCGTCGCTGCTGCTGGTACTGCTGGGCCCGGCTTTCATCCAGATCTATCGCGTCCTGTTGCCGACCATGGCGGGACAGGGCGGGTAATACGCCCGGGAAACCGCGAACGTTTCCCCCGGCTGTCTCCCGGTGCAATGCCGGCAAGACAGTCACTTGCCCGGAACCGAGGTTCCGGGCTTTTTTGCTTTCCGGGCCAGACGCAGGACTTGACCAGGCTGGCAGGCTTCTGAAAAATGCAGGCAATCCCCTGCCGCGCGCCCTACTCGCCTGGAGTCCCGATGAAGCTACGCATCCTGAGCGACCTCCACATCGAACACCATCTCCCGGACTCCGTGCCCGCCTGCGACGCCGACCTCGTGATACTGGCCGGCGACATCGCCAACGGCCGCGACGGCATCGACTGGGCCATCGGCACGTTCAGCCAGCCGGTGGTCTATGTGCCCGGCAACCACGAGTACTACGAGAGCAGTTTCGATGTCGTGGACCAGCAAATGGCCGAGGCCGCGGCAGCGCATCCGCGGATGCGGCTGCTCAATGGCGGCGTGGCCGAATTCGACGGCGTGCGCGTCATCGGCACGACGTGGTGGACCGACTACACGCTGTTCGGCACCGACCGCCGCGACGAGGCCATGCAGGCCTGCGCGAAAGCCATGTACGACCACCGGCTGATCGAAATCCGGGGCGATGATGGCCGCATGCGGCAATTCACGCCGCAGGATGCCCTGGCTCGCCACCGGGCCGCGTCTGACTGGCTGTCGGCGCAGCTGGCGCTGCCCTACGCCGGCAAGACGGTCGTGGTCACGCACCATGGCCCGGATCTGGGCAGCCTGGACCCGCGCTTTTCGCACGACCTGGTCTCCGGCGGCTTCCTGTCGCGCCGGCCCGACCTGGTGGCACGGGCGGACCTGTGGATCCACGGCCATACCCACACCAGCTTCGACTACTGCGTCGACAACACGCGCGTGGTCTGCAACCCGCGCGGCTACGTCAGCCGCCGTACCGGCGAGCTGGAGAACAAGGCCTTCGACTGGTGCTGCGTGGTCGAGGTCTGACTGACTCGACCCTCGCTCGCCATCATCGCAACGGCGCCGGGCTCACGCGGCGCCTTCGCCCATCAGCCGCTCAAGCGGGATCGCCTTAGATGCCCTGCGTGCCTTCCACGACGATGGGCTTGCGCCAATGGCCATCGGCGGCAATCGGGTCGGCCAGCAACCACACACTTTCAAAGTCCACCTGCTCGGACTGGCGCAACGCGGGCAGCGTCCGCACGGTAACGCCGTAGCTGGCGTCGGCACAGTGCGGCAGGTCGACCATCTTGCCGTCTACCTGCACCGCGTGACTCGGCCGTGCCGCTGCCAGCACGCGCCGCGCCCATTGAGCCTTCCTGCGTCGGGTAGGAAGCTATGCGCACCGGCGCCAACTGCGCGGGGCGGCGCTTCGACTTAATTCATTTGATAACGATTCGTATTTGCAATACCATGTTTTGCGGTCCATACAGAAGGCCGCACGCCGTGCCCCCACCGCAATTCCAACGCAATCTGCCAAGAGGTCTTGTCATGCCGGTCACGGACCACCGGGGGCGCGTGCGCCCTCCCATTGCTTGTCTTGCATCGCTTCGCCAACAACGCAACTGCCGCCCGTTTGCGCCGTCGCACGTGCTGATGGGTGTGCTCGCCACCTTTCACCTGCAAGCGGCTTGCGCGCAGGAGGCTGACCCCGCCGCCGGTCAGGCCACAACGGAAGCGGCCACGCCAACCTTGCCGCAGGTCACCGTCAGCGCCGGCGCCGAGCAAGGCGAGGCGCCCCCACCCTATGCCGGCGGCCAGGTGGCTCGCGGCGGCAGGCTCGGCATGCTGGGCGATACCGCCATCATGAAGGCGCCATTCAACCTGACCAGCTACACCGCCGAACTGATCCAGAACCAGCAGTCCGCCACCGTGGCCGAGGCCCTCAGCAAGGACCCGTCGGTGCGCGCCACGGGACTGGCCGGCGCCAATATCGACACGTTCTACATCCGCGGCTTCCCGATCAACGAATCCAACTCGGGGGAAATCGCCTTCAATGGCCTCTATGGCATCGCACCCAGCTACCGGGTATTCACCGACTACACCGAGCGCATCGAGGTGCTGAAAGGCCCCGCCGCGCTGCTCTACGGCATGTCGCCCAACAGCGGCGTCGGCGGCGTGATCAACATCGTGCCAAAGCGCGCCGGCGATGACCTGACCCGGTTCACCGCCAGCTATGCTTCCGACACGCAGTTCGGCGGGCACCTGGACGTGGCGCGCCGCTTCGGCGAGGACCGCGAGTGGGGCGTCCGTGTCAACGGCAGCTACTACAACGGCGATACCACCGCCGACCACCAGTCGCGCAAGGCGCCCGTGGGCGCGATCGCGCTCGACTATCGCGGCAGTCAGCTGCGCGCTTCGCTGGATGTGCTGGCGCAGGAGGAGCGCATCGCTGCGCCTGGGCGGCCACTCACGGTCTCGCCGGGGCTGGCGGTTCCAGCAGCGCCCGATGGCCGGCGTAATGTCACGCAGCCATGGGAATATTCCAAGGGCCGCGAGGAAGCGGTGCTGTTCCATGGCGAGTACGACATCAGCGACGCGCTGACGGCGTTTGCCAGCGCAGGCGGTGGCTGGAGTCGCCTCGACCGGGTCTTCGGCACGACGCCGGCGATCACCGACGCGCAGGGCGATACCGTCAGCACGCCGACCTTCTACAAATTCAAGGTGGACCGCGGCACGTTCGATGGCGGCCTGCGCGCGCGCTTCGCCACCGGTCCGGTCAGGCATGCGGTCACGCTGCAGGCCAATGCCTATACCGAGCGCTTCGACCGCGCCTTCACCTCGGGCACGCCGGTAACGTCGAACATCTACAACCCGGTGACGCAGCCCGCGCAGAACCTGCCGGCACCATCGACGGTGCCGCGCCTGACTGCCACGGACCTGAGCGGCGTGGCGGTGTCGGACACCATGTCCTTGCTCGACGAACGCGTGCTGCTGACGCTGGGCCTGCGCCAGCAGCGCGTCAGGACGCGCAACTACGACCAGACCACCGGCGCCGTGGCGACGTACTACGACCAAAGCGCCACCACGCCGATGGTGGGCCTGGTGGTGCAGCCGACGCAGCGCTGGTCGGTCTACGCCAATTACATCCAGGGCCTGAGCCGCGGCGACTTGGCGCCGCCCACCGCCAGCAACGCTGGCGAAGCCTTTGCGCCGTACAAGGCTGACCAGTACGAGATCGGCACCAAGTTCGACTTTGGCCGCTTCACCACCACGCTGGCGGCCTTCCAGATCGCCAAGCCTACGGGGCAGATCGACAACAACGTGTTCTCCGTCAATGGCGAGCAGCGCAACCGCGGGCTTGAGCTCAATGTGTTCGGGGAAGTGCTGACGCGCGTGCGGCTGCTTGGCGGCGTCACTCTGATCGACGGCGAGATTACCAAGTCCCCCACCGCCGCCAATGTCGGCAAGACTGCGATCGGCGTGCCGGACCTGCAGGCTAACCTCGGCGCGGAGTGGGACCTGCCCTGGATGCCGGGCCTGACTCTGACCGGAGCCATGCTCTACACCGGCCGGCAGTACGTGAACCAGGCCAACACCGCCAGCCTGCCGGCCTGGACCCGTGTTGATGTGGGCGCCCGTTACACCACCAGGATCGGTGGCAAGGCCACCACGTTCCGCGCCAACGTGCTCAACGTATTCAACCGCGATTACTGGGCCGGCGTGACCTCATGGGGAGGCTTCTCGCTGGCAGCGCCGCGCACGGTGCTGCTGTCGGCCACGGTGGATTTCTGAACGGCCATAGAGAATTCTCCAAACAAAAACCCCCGCGGGCTCGCACCCGCGGGGGTTTTTGCCTTGACAGCCTGCCGGCCGGGCTGTGACACCCTGCCGGCAGTCGGTCGGCATCAAATTACATCATGCCTTCCATGCCGCCCATGCCGCCCATGCCGCCCGGCATTGCCGGAGCCGACTCTTCCTTCGGCGATTCGGCAACGGCGCAGTCGGTGGTCAGCATCAGCGAAGCCACCGAAGCGGCGTTCTGCAGTGCGGTGCGGGTGACCTTGGTCGGGTCCAGCACGCCCATTTCGACCAGGTCGCCGTACTCGCCCGAAGCGGCGTTGTAGCCGTAGTTGCCCTTGCCTTCGATGACCTTGGCAACGACGACCGACGCTTCTTCACCGGCGTTCAGCACGATCTGGCGCAGCGGCTCTTCCATGGCGCGCAGCACGATCTTGATACCGGCGTTCTGGTCGGCGTTGTCGCCTTGCAGGGCCGAGATCGCAGCGCGGGCGCGCAGCAGGGCCACACCACCGCCGGGGACGATGCCTTCTTCCACCGCAGCGCGGGTGGCGTGCAGTGCGTCTTCCACGCGGGCCTTCTTTTCCTTCATTTCGACTTCGGTGGCAGCGCCAACCTTGATCACGGCAACACCGCCGGCCAGCTTGGCCACGCGTTCTTGCAGCTTTTCACGGTCGTAGTCCGAGGTCGCTTCTTCGATCTGGGCGCGGATTTGCTTGACGCGGCCTTCGATCGCCGATGCGTCGCCGGCGCCGTCGATGATGATGGTGTTTTCCTTGCCGATCTCGATGCGCTTGGCCTGGCCCAGGTCGTTCAGGCCGGCCTTTTCCAGCGTCAGGCCGATTTCTTCAGCGATGACGGTGCCGCCGGTCAGGATGGCGATGTCTTCCAGCATGGCCTTGCGACGGTCGCCGAAGCCCGGAGCCTTGACGGCGGCGGTCTTCAGGATGCCACGGATGTTGTTGACCACCAGGGTCGCCAGGGCTTCGCCCTCGACGTCTTCAGCGATGATCAGCAGCGGGCGGCCGGCCTTGGCCACTTGCTCCAGCACCGGCAGCAGGTCGCGGATGTTGCTGATCTTCTTGTCGAACAGCAGCACGAACGGGCTGTCCAGCTGGACCACCTGCTTTTCCGGGTTGTTGATGAAGTACGGCGACAGGTAGCCGCGGTCGAACTGCATGCCTTCCACGACTTCCAGCTCGTCGGCCAGCGACTTGCCGTCTTCGACGGTGATCACGCCTTCCTTGCCAACCTTGTCCATGGCTTCGGCAATGCGCTCACCGATGGAGGTGTCGCTGTTGGCCGAGATCGCGCCGACCTGGGCGATTTCCTTGCTGGTGGTGGTGGGCTTGCTGACCTTCTTCAGCTCTTCCACGGCGGCGGTGACAGCCTTGTCGATGCCGCGCTTCAGGTCCATCGGGTTCATGCCGGCGGCGACGAACTTCATGCCTTCGCGCACGATCGACTGGGCCAGCACGGTTGCGGTGGTGGTACCGTCACCGGCGTTGTCGCTGGTCTTGGAAGCCACTTCCTTGACCATCTGGGCGCCCATGTTCTGCAGCTTGTCCTTCAGCTCGATTTCCTTGGCCACGGACACGCCGTCCTTGGTCACGGTCGGGCCGCCGAAGCTGCGCTCCAGCACCACGTTGCGGCCCTTCGGGCCCAGGGTCACCTTGACTGCGTTGGCGAGGATGTTCACGCCTTCGACCATCTTGGCACGGGCGGCGTCGCCGAACACTACGTCTTTTGCTGCCATGTTCTGAATCTCCTGAAATCTGTACGGGTGGGGCTACAAGTAACGGATTACTTGTTGACCACGGCCATGATGTCTTCTTCGCGCATGACCAGCAGTTCCTGGCCATCCACCTTCACGCCCTGGCCGGCATACTTACCGAACAGCACGCGATCGCCGACCTTGACGTCCAGGGCGATGTTGTTGCCCTTGTCATCCTTCTTGCCGGGGCCGATCGCCAGCACTTCGCCTTGATCGGGCTTCTCGGCAGCGTTGTCGGGAATCACGATACCGGACGCGGTCTTGGTTTCGTTGTCCAGACGCTTCACGATCACGCGGTCGTGCAGAGGACGCAGATTCATACGGACTCCTAGATACAAAGTGAGTTTTTGATCACAAATCGGCCGGCTACCGAGGCGACGGCCGTCAGAAATGTTCAGGTGTCGCAGAGGCTGTTAGCACTCACCCCTGACGAGTGCTAATTATAGGGACGGGGTAGTGGCATTTCAAGACAGGTGCCGAATGCGGGTTTTCCCCTAGAAGATGCGGGACCCCTGGCCGCGGCGCCGGATTCACGGAAAAACGGCAGCGGCCCTTGCTTGGTCTCGCCATCGGTGTTCTGAGCACTTACCGCACAACCACCCTGCAGGGAATGCCAGGGTGATGAAACCGCTTATTTCGCAGGCCCTCAGCGGCGGGTCGCTTCCGCAAAGAAAAACTATCTCGGAGGGACACAATATCTGGTTTGCCCGGTCGCAAGAAATCGCCAAAAATTCCCGACATGCAGTGTTCTGCAGACGCTTGAACCAGAGCCAGCCGGCATCTCCACCGTGAAGATTTCCTTCCGGTGACAAGCGTCCTTACAGACTTTGAACGGAGTAAGCGAGATGAGCAACGAGTTTGCAGGTAGGAAGCTTCTGGTCGTAGGCGGCACGAGCGGCATGGGCCTGGAAACGGCGCGCATGGTGCTGGCCCAGGGTGGTAGTGCCGTGATCGTGGGCAACCGTCCGGAGAAAACCGAAGACGCCCGCAAGGAGCTGGCGGCCCTCGGCAACGTGTGGGCGTTGACCGCCGACCTGTCGGGCGACGCCGGGCTGGCAGCGCTGCGCGAGGCCATCGACAAAGACCATAAGGACATCGACTTGCTGGTCAACGCCGCGGGCGTGTTCTTCCCGAAACCCTTCCTCGAGCATGAGGATGCGGATTACGACCAGTACATGAAGCTGAACAAGGCGTTCTTCTTCGTGACGCAGAAAGTGGCAGCGAACCTCGTTGCCGTCGAGCGTCCCGGCGCGATCGTCAACATCGGCTCGATGTGGGCGAAACAGGCCATCGCCGCGACGCCGTCGTCCGCGTACTCGATGGCCAAGGCCGGCCTGCATTCGCTGACACAACACCTGGCGATGGAACTCGCGCCCAGGCGTATCCGCGTCAATGCGGTCTCGCCCGCGGTGGTCCAGACCCCGATCTACGAGGGCTTTATCCCCAAGGCGGAGGTACACAGCGCGCTGCAGGGTTTCAACAGCTTCCATCCGATCGGTCGCGTAGGCACGCCGCGCGATGTTGCCGAGGCCATCGTGTTCCTGCTTTCGGACAAGGCGAGCTGGGTCACCGGCGCCATCTGGGATGTGGACGGCGGCGTGATGGCTGGCCGGAACTGATACGCGATGGGCAAAGTGCCACGCGCTGGCCCTGCATCGCCCCCGTGAGACCCATTTACCTGGCAAGGAGAAAACACAAGTGACCTATCTGCAGATCACCCTCAAGATCGCCGAAGCCAACCGCGGCGCTGCGGCTGGCATCTACCAGAAGTACAAGGACCCGTTCCTCGCCACCGTCGCCGGCGCCAGGTCCAAGCAACTGCTGGTGCGCGAAGAAGACGTGCAGGTGCTGCACGGCTTTGACTCCAGGGAAAACGCCGAAGCTTATCTGCGCAGCGAGCTGTTTACCGCCGACGTGGTCGCCGGCCTCAAGCCGCTGCTCGACGCCGCGCCAGACGTCCGGATCTACCAGGTTGCATGATCCTTCATGGCGGGACGCCGTTCTGGCGTCCGCCATTCAACTCAACCGGAACTACAGCAATGATGCAAGATTGGAATGCCTATCGCGACGCCCTTCTGGAACGCGTGGGCGACTTCGCCCGACAGAGCCCCGATGTCATGCGCGGCTTGCAGACGATCGACAACGCAGCGGTCAAGACCGGCCATCTCGATCCCAAAATGCATGAGCTGATTGCGCTGGCCGTGGCGGTGACCACCCGGTGCGACGGCTGCATTTCGGTGCACACCAAAAAGGCCGTGGAGCATGGCGCCACGCTGGGCGAAATCTCGGAAGCCCTGGGCGTCGCGGTCGCGCTGAACGCGGGTGCTGCACTGACCTACTCGGCGCGCGTGCTGGAAGCCCACGCACAGCTGCCCAGGTAGTTCACGGCGCGCTCCGGCCCGACCCGCCACGGCGACGATCGGAGCGCGCATCACCAGCCGCAGGCCGCCAAACCCGGGCCGTCACTTCGCGGCGGTCGCCGTTTCCTCGAACAGCCAATCGCGAAACGCAACCAGTCTCGGCAGGCTTGCGCATTCCGGGCGATATACGACGTAATAGGCCAGCGCGGAGAGGCATTCGATGCTTGGGAAAAGCCGAACCAGCCGGCCCGACGCAAGATCGTCCCTCGCCATGACGCTGCGGCCCAGCGCTACCCCATGGCCATCGATCGCCGCCTGCAAGACCGCCGCCGAATTATTGATCCTCATGCCGCGCTTGGCGCCGACCCCCTCGATGCCTGCTGCCTTGAGCCAGGCATCCCATGAGGCAAAGCCGGCATGACTTGGGACCGAGAGGTCATGAATCAGCGTGACGCTGGCGAGATCGGCCGGCTTTCTGATCCGTTTGCCGCGGGCATATTCGGGCGAGCAGACTGGATAGATCTGCTCGTCCATCAGCTTCTCGGCGCTCACGTCCGGCCATTGCCCCGCGCCATAGCGAACGCCGATATCGATGCCATGCGCGGCGAAATCCAGCGGCTTGAGATTGGTGTCCAGACGCACGTCGGTATCTGGCCACCGGGCGTGAAAGCGTTCGATGCGCGGGAGCAGCCATTTGGCGGCGAAAGCCGGACTGGTGGTCACCGTCAGGATGCCGTTCGCAGAGCCTTCCTTCAGCCGGTCCAGGCCGACGGCAAGCCGGTCAAAACCCGCGCGAATGTCGGGCAGCGCGCGTTCCGCCACTTCAGTCAGGACCAGGCGTGCGCGGCCCCTGGCCTGCCGATGGAACAGCGGGGTGCCAAGCCAGTCTTCCAGGCTGCGCACAAGCTGGCCAATGGCTGCGGGCGTCACGTTCAGTTCCGCTGCGGCGGCCGAGAAGCTCTGATGCCGGGCACTGGCTTCAAAGGCGCGCAGGGCATTGAGATAAACCGGCGATTTCATGGCGGGAAAGTTTTTCTTGACGGATGCGAAAGGTTAGCACGGTCGCGCCCATGCTGATGTAGCGGCTTTTCGTGGGAATTTTACCGCCCTGTTTTTTTAGCTTGCCTGCTGCGGCGACGAGAAGCCGACAGATTTTCTTTCTCTCGCAAAGCCCGGTTCGAGCCGGAGCTTGCGGGGCAGTCAGGAGACGCTAAAAACTCGCGGCAAGGCCAAACGACACGCCGGAGACGTTATTGCCGAAGACATAGCGCACCACCGCGCGGATGCGGGTCACGAACACTTCGTGGGCACTGGTGTCGAGCTCGAGGCCGGTGCCTAGCGTGGTGAGGTAGTTGAATCCCAGCGCCCCGGCCTGGTTGCCGAAGTAATGCGAGTGCGACAGTTCCAGCACGTAGCGCACCGGCCGGTCGAGGGCACGCATCCCGGTCGGGGCCCGCCAGCGCGCATACAGGCTGGCGGTTTGCGCGGCGGACGAGGCCTCGACCCCCGACGACCCGCCAAAGCTGCGCAGGTAGATGTTGGTATAGCGCAGCTCCACGTCGATATCGCGGTTGTCGCGGTGGCTTTCCCAGTCGAGCATCACCGCTCCACCCAGCCCATAGGCATTCATCGCGCCGCCGTCGAGGAAGGCGATGTCGCGCTCGGTCTTGTGCTCGACCGCGAACTGGGCGATGGACAGGTCGCTGGCGACGCGGCCGAGCGAAGCGTTGAAGATCGGGCGGAACACCAGTTCCTTGCTGGGGATCAGCGGGAAATCCCAGCCGACGCCAACCGTGCCCGCGAAGGTATTCCATTTGGCCGGCAAGCGGCGCGATTCCTGCCCGTTGGTGGCGACAAAGGCGGGGTCGTAGCGGTTATAGGCGATCGACCCCTCCAGATAGAGCGGAAATGACTGGCTCAGCGTGAAGCCGCCGCCGAGTTGCCACAGGGTCAGGTCGGGGTTGTCGGTGCTGGCATTGCTGATCGAAAGCGAGCTGGAAGCCAGGTCCGGCACGACCGCGAACGACATCAGCGTCAGCACCGCGCTGGACTGCTTCTGCACATTGGACCCGACCACGCGGAACGCTGGCTCCGCCTGGGCCATGGCGGGCGCTGGCGCGGCCACCAGGCCGGCCAGCAGCATGAACACCAGGAGGCCTTGGGCTCGCATCGTCTACCCCGTCCGTTCTTATGCCATCGCACGCTGCATTGCCACGATGACAAGCCTGCCATCAGCTGCCAGTCCGGGCTTTGGTGGCAGCCATGGTGGCGGAAGTGCGGCAACGGCAGAAGTGAATCTTCTTGCCGGCGCATTAAAGAATCTTGAAAGGCGCAGGCCGGATCCGAGGCTTGTAGGAACAATTCCGGCCCCTCATCGGCGCATGCCTGACAGCGCAAAGCCAGCCTGCTGCCTAGACTGGCCTTGTCGCCGCGTGGCCTGCCAGGCAGGCATGTGCGGCATACGTCGCGCCGAGCCGCTAGGCCGGCGCTTCCGACCCTAACCCTGGAGGTATTCCATGGATCCGAAACAACCCGCTCGCCATACCCGAATTGCCAGCGTGATTGCGGCAGGTCTGGCAGGCCTCAGCTGTGCCGCGGCCATCGCACAGACCCCCGCCACGCCCGCCACCCCGGCCACGCCGGCCACCCCTGCCGCGCAAGGCATGCCGGCCACCCCCGCCACCCCCGCCATGCCGGCCACCGCGGCCAGCCCCGCCGGCGGCCAGGGCGTCGCGCCCGGCGTGACCCAGATCCAGCCGCCGAAGGATCCGCTGGTTGAGCGCCGCGAGGCGCGCCAGAAGGCGGCTGCCGAATACAAGGCGAAAAAGAAGGCCGCCAAGGGCGAGTACAAGGATGAAGTCGGCGCTGCCAAGCAGGAACGCAAGGTCGAGAACAAGGCAGCGGATGCAACGGCCAAGCAGGAAATGGCTGCACCGAAGCAATAACAGCAGAGGTTCGCAGGGTGGTGGGCTCGGCCCGCCGCCCTCGTTCTTTCCTCCCCACTCACTGCGTTCATCCCTCCAGCCCCATCCGCATGCTGGCGGCTTGCAAGCGCGCCGATCACGCCTAGACTCGATGTGAGCCAGCTGCGTGCTCCTCTGCCCGGCTTGCCATCCGCGCCATGCCCGTTGTCCGCCCACATCATTGGTTTGCAAGCCTGTTGCTCTCCGGCCTGATGGGCGCACTCAGCCTGGCCAGTCCATTTGCGGTGGCGCAGCAGAAGCCGGCACCGGCATCCGCCCGCGCGACCGTCGCGGCGGCGCCGCCCGCGCAGGGCGTGGCATCCCCCAAGGCCCGCGCCCTCGACCTGGCCAACCAGCCCCGCACCGGCGACTTCGATGCCATGCTCAAGCGCCGTGTCATTCGCGTGCTGGTGCCGTTCAGCCGCACGCTCTACTTCAGCGACAAAGGCCATGAGCGCGGGCTGACTGCCGAGCTGGTGCGGGACTTCGAACGGTACCTGAACAAGACTTACTCGGATCGCCTGGGCAAGCGCCCGCTTACGGTGATCATCATCCCCACCACGCGCGACCGCCTGCTGCCCGACGTGGCGGCGGGACTGGGCGATATTGCCGCGGGCAACCTCACCGAGACCGAGGCGCGGCTGAAACTGGTGGACTTTGCAGCCCCGCGCGACCGCAAGCCGGTGCGCGAGCTAATCGTGACCGGCCCGAAATCCCCCGCCCTGAAGAGCCTGGACGACCTGGCGGGCAAGACCGTCCACGTGCGCCGCGCGAGCAGCTATTACGAAAGCCTGACCGCGCTGAACGACAGCCTGAACCGTGCCGGCAAGCCGCGGATGCAACTGGTGCTGCTGCCGGATGCCCTGGAAGACGAAGACGTGCTGGAGATGGTCAATGCGGGCTTGCTGCCTATCGTCGTGGTCGACGACTGGAAGGCTGCAATGTGGGCGCAGATCCTGCCCGACATCAAGGTGCGCCAGGACCTGGCAGTGCGCGAAGGCGGCTATGTAGGCTGGGCCTTCCGCAAGAACAGCCCGCAGTTGCGGCAGGCAATCGATGACTTCTATCTCAACCATGTCAAGAAGCAGGGCGTGGCGGAATACCTGCTCAAGCAATCCATGCGCCGGATCAAGCAGATCAAGAACAACACTGAAGATGCCGAATACAAGCGCTTCCAGCAGACCGTTGCGTTCTTCGAGAAGTACGGCAAGGACTACGGCTTCGATCCGCTGATGCTGGCCGCACAGGGCTTCCAGGAATCACAGCTCAACCAGCAGGCGCGCAGCCGCGTGGGTGCCGTCGGCATCATGCAGATCATGCCCGCCACCGGCAAGGAACTGAATGTGGGCAATATCAAGATGGTCGAGTCCAACATCCACGCCGGCGCCAAGTACATGGACCGGCTGATGACCAAGTACTTCCCCGACGCGCACTTCTCGGAATCGAACCGGCCGCTGTTCGCCTTCGCCAGCTACAACGCCGGGCCGGGCAATATCGCCAAGATGCGCAAGGAGGCTGCGGCGCGCGGGCTGGACCCCGACAAGTGGTTCAACAATGTCGAGATCGTGGTGGCGGAGAAGATCGGCATCGAGACCACCACCTATGTGCGCAACATCTTCAAGTACTACGCGGCCTACCGGCTCATGGAGGACAGGGAAGCCGCACGTGAGCGGGCACTGAAGGAAGTCCGGAAGTAGCCTGGCGCGGCGCCCGCGCTGGCGGGACCGCGGTCGAACCGGGCCGCGCCAACCTGCGCCCGGCCACGCAGCAAGGATCAGTCGGCCAGGCCGCCGCTGTCGATATAGCTCAGCGCTTCGCGTACCTGGCGCCTGGCCTTGAGCACGTAGCAGACCTGGCGTTCGCGGATGGACAGTGCCACCACTTCGGCCTGCAGCAGTTCCTGGAACAAGTGCGCGGCGCGCGGCAGGCTCAGCGCGACCAGCCGCGCCAGGTCGGCGGCGGGGAGCCCGGCCTCGCCGGCTTCGAGCAGCGCGCGGCAGATCGTGGCCCGCGCAGGCTGTGTCATCAGGGCAAGCGTCAGCGCGCCTTCTTGGGTCTCCATGGCCACACCTCGATCCTCTAGCGTTGTGCCTTGCCGCCCGCAAGGGTGGCGGCCGGCGCCTCTGCAGGCGCCGTGCCTCAACGTTCTACCCGGCTCGCCGGGCAAAGGCAATAGGGCCGCATCCGGGCTGTGCGAATACGACACGGAGCGGGCTGGCCCAGGGCCTGTCGAAGGTATCAGCCGAAAGCGGGCAGCCTGGCCGGGCGCCGCCGGCCAGGCTGCGCGCCCGTCTACGCCATCACGAACGGCAGCTGCCGCTGGCGCTTGCCGGTCAGCGTGAACAGCGCGTTGGCCACCGCCGGCGCGATCGGCGGCACGCCCGGCTCGCCCAGGCCGGTGGGGTTCTCCTGCGAGGGCACGAAGAACACGTCTACCACCGGTGCATCGGTGATACGCGGCGGCGGATAGTCCGGGAAGTTGCTGTTCTTCACGGCGCCGTTCTCGATCTCGATGGCAAACCCCGGCTTGGTCATGGCCAGGCCGAACACGCAGGCACCCTGGATCTGGGCCTCGGCGGACATCGGGTTGACCACGCGGTTGGCATGCACGCCGGCGGTGACGCGATGCACGCGCGGCTCGCCCTTCACCACCGAGACGTCGACCACATAGGCCACCACGGTGTTGAACGACTCGTGCACGGCCACGCCCCAGGCATGGCCCTTGGGCAGCTTGCGCTTGCCATAGCCGGACTTGTCCACCGCCAGCTGCAGCGCGGCGCGATGGCGCGCGTGCTTCTTCTCGTCGAGCCGCGCCAGGCGGAATGCCACCGGATCTTGCTTTGCGGCGGCGGCCATCTCGTCGGCCAGCGTTTCCTTGACGAAGGCGGTGTGCGTATTGCCGACCGAGCGCCACCACAGCACTGGCACGTCCACCTGCGGGTGGTGCACCGACATCTGCAGCGGCAGGTCGTAGTCGTTCTCGACAATGCCCTCGGTCATGGTGGCGTCGACGCCGTTCTTGACCATGAACGGCTCGAATGGCGTGCCCTTCAGGATCGACTGGCCGACGACGGTGTGCTGCCAGCCCACCACCTTGCCCTGCGCGTCCAGGCCGATGCGGGCGCGGTGCAGGTGCAGCGGGCGGTAGTAGCCGCCACGGATATCGTCCTCGCGGCTCCAGACCACCTTGAGCGGCTCGGTGTGGCCCGCGGCGACCCAGGCCTTGAGCACGTTGGCCGCTTCGACAATGTAGTCAGAGGTCGGCACCGCGCGCCGGCCGAAGCCGCCGCCCGCCATCATGGTGTTGAGCACCACCTTGTCCGGCGCCAGGCCCAGCGTGCGCGCCACCGCGGCCTGGTCGACGGTCTGGAACTGCGAGCCCACCCAGACCTTGACCGACTGCACCTTGCCACCCGCCACCTCGGGCTGCAGCGTGCAGTTGAGCGGCTCCATCGGCGCGTGCGCCAGGTACGGGAAGCGGAAGTCGGCCTCGATCTTGCGCGGGGCACGCTGGATCGCCCCGGCGATATCGCCCTCGCCCGCGCGCGCGACCGTGCCGGGTTGCCCGGCCAGCCTGGCGTATTCATCGAACAGGGCCTGCGACGAGACTTTCGAGCCCGCATCCTCCCACTGGACCTCGAGCGCATCGCGGCCCATCTTGGCCGGCCAGTAGCCGCTGGCAATCACGGCCACGCCGCTGCCGCCGCGGTCGACCGGCACCTGCAGCACGCCGCGCACGCCCGGCACCGCGCGGGCCTTGTCGGCGCTGAAGCTTTTCACCTTGCCGCCAAAGCGCGGCGGACGCGCCACCACGGCCACCACCATGCCTTTGAGCTGCGTGTCGATGCCGAACGGCGTGGTCGCCTCCATCTTGCCGCGCGCATCCAGCCGCGGCGTGGGCTTGCCGACGATGCGGAACTGCGCCGGATCCTTCAGCGTGACCTGCTGCGGCACCGGCATTTCCATCGCCGCCGGCGCCAGTTCGCCGAAAGTGGCGCGGTGGCTGCCGGACGTGACCACGCCCTGTTCGACCTTGCAGCTGGCCGGATCGACCTTCCATTGCTGCGCCGCGGCCGCGACCAGCATGGCGCGGGCGCGCGCGCCCAGTTCGCGGTACTGCTGGAACGAGTGGTTCAGCGCGGTCGAGCCGCCGGTCATCTGCATGCCGAAGCCGGGATCCTTGTACGGGTCGCCCGCCGGCGCCAGCGCCGCGCGCACGTTGCGCCAGTCGGCATCCAGTTCTTCGGCCAGCGCCATCGGCAGCGCGGTATGCACGCCCTGGCCGAATTCGAGCCGGTTCACGGCCACGGTCACGGTGTTGTCCGGCGCGATGACCAGGAACGCCTGGGGCGGCGACGGCGGCGCCTTGGGCCTGGCGCCCTCCTGCGCCTGCGCCAGCGATGCCACGCCCAGCGCCAGGCCGCCGCCGGCCAGGCCTGTCAGCTTGAGAAAACTGCGGCGGTCCAGCGTTGCCACGCCGGCGCCCGGGTGCGCTTCGCCGCTATTGCCTGCCTGGCCGCCGGCCAGGGCTTCGATGCCTCGGATACGCATATCGTTTCGCTCCCGCTCAGGCCAGCGCACGGGCGGCGTCTTTGATCGCCGCACGGATGCGCTGGTACGTGCCGCAGCGGCACAGGTTGCCGGCCATGGCCTGGTCGATGTCGGCGTCGGTGGGCCGCGGCTTGCTCCGCAGCAGGCCGACGGCGCTCATGACCTGGCCGTTCTGGCAGTAGCCGCATTGCGCGACATCGTGCTTGAGCCAGGCGTCCATCACGGCGCGCCCGACGCGGTCGGTGCCGATGCCTTCGATGGTGGTGATGCGCGCACCGGCCACCGCGGATGCCGGCGTCACGCAGCTGCGCGTGGCCTGGCCGTTGACGTGCACGGTGCAGGCCCCGCACGCGGCCATGCCGCAGCCGAACTTGGTGCCGGTCATCTCGAGGTTGTCGCGCAGCGCCCACAGCAGCGGCGTGGACGGGTCCACGTCGACTTCACGGGTCTTGCCGTTGACGTTGATGGAGAGGGTGGTCATTTTGGGGGACACTCCTTGGGTACGTTGCCCGCTGGTCATTACCTTTGCGCCGCAGCCTGGCGCAACGGACAAGTGAGGATAGTGCAATTTGCGCCACCTTGCCGGGCGCTTTGCGCCCTACCCTGCCCGCGAGCGCCGCTTGCACGAACTTTGTGCAAGCAATGGCTGTCCCTCAGGGATTGCCTTGCGCTTCGAATCGATCCGGTTCCCGCCGCTGAAACAGTGCCGTCGACTATTCCAGAAAACTCATTTCCCGCAGCCAGCACGGCCCCGCCCACCGCCCGCCCCCGCGCGGCACCGTCACCGCAGGTGGCGCGGCTCGACAGCATCCAGGCCCTGCGTGGGCTGGCCGCCGCGCTGGTGGTGCTCTACCACTCCGGGCTCACGCTGGGGGGCGCCAACGCGCCGGTGCTGAACTGGCTGACCCACCACGTCATCAAGCGCGGCCATGTCGGCGTGGACGTGTTCTTTGTCATCAGCGGCTTCATCATCGCCTGGGTCGCGGTGCTGGCCCGGCCCCGCCCGGAGCGCCCGCTCAGCTTCATGATCCGGCGCATCTGCCGGCTGGCACCGCCCTACTGGACCATGTCGGCGATCCATGCGCTGCTGCTGAACCCGGTCACGCCGGCGGTGTTCGCCGCGTCGCTGGCATTCCTGCCGACTGCTACGGACCATCCCCCCTACTACGGCTATCCGGCGTTGTACGTAGGCTGGTCGCTCAACTATGAGCTGGCGTTCTACGCGGCCTTCGCGCTCGGCCTGCTGCTGGCCGGGCGGCGCGCGCTGCTGGTGGTGCTGGCGGTCTTCGCGCTGTTCACGCTGGTGCTGCCGTGGTGGCGCTTCGGCACGCTGGTGGCAGATCCCGCGCAGGGCTACGCCTTCGCGGCGCCATGGCTGGCCATGGCCAGCAATCCGCTGGTGCTCGAGTTCCTGCTGGGCTGCGGGCTGGCATGGGCCTACGCGCGCTGGCGCCACTTGCTGACACCGGCGCTGGCGCTGGCGCTGCTGGCGCTCGGCAGCGCGGCGTTCATGCTGTCGCTGCCGCTGGTCGGGCCGGATTTCAGCCTGGCCGGACGCGGCTTGCCCGCAGCGCTGCTGGTGGCCGGCGTGGTCGCCGCCGAACACACCGGCATGCTGCGCGTGCCGCGCGCGCTGATCTGGCTGGGCGAACTGTCCTACGCGCTGTACCTGACCCATCCCACCGTGATCGAAGGGGTCAAGCGCCTGATGCCCGAGCCCGGCGCGGACCAGACCGCCCTGCAGCTGCTGCGCTTTGCCATCGTTGCCGGCCTGGCGCTGGCGCTGGCCTGGCTGCTGCACCGCTGGGTCGAACTGCCGGGCATCGCGGCTGGTCGGCGGCTGGCACGCGGCTAGCTCGCCGCTACTGCCTCAGCGTTGTGGCAGCCCCGCGAGAAACAGGTACAAGGCGGTCAGCTCGGTATCGTTCATGCGCCCGAAGGAATCGAACGGCATCACGCGACTGACCGCGGTGCCGTCGGGCCGCTTACCGCTGCGCATCATCTCGATAAACGCCGCGGGCTGGCCGTAGCGCGCCAACGCGCCGCCGGGCACCGGGCGCAGGTCCGCCGCAGGCGGCCAGTCGGGCGGCGCCCCGGGGATCTTGCCGCCACGATACGCGGGCCCGTGGCAGCCCACGCAGACACTGGCGACATAGGCGCCATAGCGGGCCGTCGGCTCGGGCACCATCGCCGGCTGCGCCGGCAGGCTGTGGTCGATCTTGGACGCCGCGTCCTTCACCACCCCCACGCCATACAGCGCGCGCACCAGCCACGGCATGGTGATCTCGGCGGGCGCGCCCATCGCGGCCGGCAGGCTGCGCAGGTAGCCGATCAGCGCGCCCAGGTCCTCATCGCTGAGGCGGTTGTAGTCTTCGCTGGGCATGACCAGCAGCGGGCGGTGCGAGGGCGCCACGCCATGGCGGATGCTGCGCACCCAGTCGACCGGCTGGTAGGCGGCGATGGCCGGATTGGCGCGGGTCAGGTCGGGCGCGCGCACGCGCAGGCCGCCGGGGTCGTCGATCACCTGCTTGCCGCCCCCGCCGGCGCCATGGCATTCCATGCAGCCGCGCGATTCGTACAGGTATTTGCCATGGGCGATGGCGGCGGGATCCTCGCGGATGGCAACCGGGGCGACCTGGACGTGCACAATGCGCTGCGCCTTACGCTCGCCCACCCATGCCGCGGCAAACGCCGCCGCGGCCACGATCACGGCCGTGCCGGCGAGCCCCCATGCCGCCCTCCGCAGTAATCGCGCCATTTGCCTTCCCCTCTCCGCCGCACTGGATGCCGCAGCTTGCCGCCAGGGCACGGGGGGCTGTCGGTGGGAAAGGCCACATAGCGGCAGTGCGCGGCAGGCTCAGGCAAGCCCGGCCGGGGCGCGGTCGATGAAGCCGGTCATGCGCGCCAGCCGGCCATCGGCGGAGACGGTGGCAAAGTCGGTGCCCACCACCAGCGCCGCTTCCCCGGCGGGACCCAGTTCCCAGCTAAAGCGCAGGTGCTCGCCGTGCGCATCGACCGGGCTCACGCGGGTGAAGCGGAAACCGGGAAACTTCGCCTGCACCGCGGCGATCATCGCGTCGATGCCGGCATGGCCGTCGCCCCGCATCAGCGGATCGACATAGCTCGCCGATTCGGTCCACGCCGCCGCGATCAGCTCGCGCCGGCGCGCGGCATCGGTCTCGTTCCAGGCCGCGAGGTAGCGGTCGGCGAGCGTGGCAGCGTGTGCAACCTGCGGGGACTGGGCCGGGATGGCAGCGGACATGGCATTCTCCTTGGGTAGGGTGGTCAAGCGCTTGGGTATGGCGTCAGGCCATGGCTGCATGATCGTTGCGGGGGCGCCTCGGCGCGATTACCGGGGAGGTTATTGGCACGGAACTGACGCTCCCGGACCACCGCGCTTGCCGCGGTCGCCACCGCCCCTACCAAAAAATCGCCCCCAGCACCAGAGGCAAGTAACCCCCCAACCTGCCCCTGTCCTGCCGATGGCCCTGCGCCTATCCTCGCTACATTGCCCCTACGCTGGGCGGCAGTACGTCCGGGTGTTTCGGGGGCCGTGCCGCCGGGCGCGCCGGTCAAGCCGCTGCCATCCTGACCCCAACCGCATCGCCTTTGCACCGCTATCGTCCATGACGCCCGACACGGCCCCGCCAAGCCACCAGGCCGCTCCGGCCCCTTCCGCCCCGCCGCGCCGCTGGCTGGCCTTGCTGCTGGCCGGCGCCGGCTACTTCATGCTGGCGGCGGCAGCGCTGTGGCTGGCGCGGCTGCCTGGGACCGTGGCCTCGGTCTGGCTGCCTAATGCGTTCGGGCTGGGCATGCTGCTGCACCGGCCGCGCGCCGAGGGGCCGTGGCTGCTGGCCGGCATGCTGGTTGCCAGCGTACTGGCCAACCACGGTGCCGGCGACAGCGTCGGCACCGCGTTGATGCTGACCGGCGCCAACCTGGCGGAGATGCTGTCCGCGCTGCTGCTGTTGCGCCTGCTGGACCGGCATGGCTTTACCGGCCGCCAGGGCCCGCTGGCGGCGTTCTCGGTGATGCTGGCGGTGGGCGGCATCCTGGCGCCGATGGTCGGCGCCACCGCCGGCGCGGCGGCCATCGCCGCGGTCGAGGGCAGCCGCTTCGCCCCGGTCTGGTGGACGTGGTGGCAGGCCAGCGCGCTGGGCATGGTGCTGCTGCTGCCGATGATGCTGTCGATGACGGCGGGGCGCGTGCGTGCCGCCGGCGCGCGGCCGATGCTGGCGCCGCAGGCAGGCGCGCTGGCGCTGAGCCTGGCCATCGGCGCCCTGGCGCAGTGGCAGGGGCACGACCCGTTCGCCGCGATGTCGCTGCCGCTGGTGCTGCTGGCGCTGGCCGGCAATCCGTTCGCCACCGCGTTGCTGGCGCTGGTGGCCACGCTGTGCCTGCAGGCGCTGATGCTGCTTTCGCACCGCCATGAAGCGGTGCCGCTGTCGGCCGCGGTGATCATGGTGCTGCCGGTCTGCATCGCCTACCTGACCGAGCAGAACCGGCACGGCCGCGCCAGCCTGCGCAGCAGCGACAAGCGCTTTCGCCAGGCCATGGAGCATTCGGCGATCGGCATGGCGCTGGTCGACATGGATGGCCGCTGGCAAACCGTCAACCGCGCCATGACCGAGTTGCTGGGCTATAGCGCGGCCGAACTGCGCGAGCTGAGCTACCAGCAGCTGACCCATCCCGACGACCTGACCGGCGACCTGCGCCAGGTCGCCAACCTGTTGTCCGGCAAGGTCGAGGCTTACCGCCTGGAAAAGCGTTACCGGCACAAGGACGGCCACTACCGCTGGGTGCTGCTGGCGGTGTCGCTGGTGCGCGACGAGCAGAGCGGCGAGCCGCAGCACTTCATCACGCAGGTCGAAGACATCCATGCGCGCAAGCTGGCGCAGCAAGAGCTGGAACGGCTGTCGCGGCGCATCCAGCTGGCGGTGGAAGCCGGCGGTGTCGGCATCTGGGAATGGGATCTCGCCAGCGCCGGCATTACCTGGGACGCGCGCATGCATGCGCTGCACGGCACCGATGCCGCCGCCGGCGCGCCGCTGGCCGAGCAATGGATCGCACTGGTGCATCCGGACGATGTCAGCCGCGTGCGTGGCGAGATGCGCCGGGCCATCCGCGACGAGGCGCCGTTCGACACCGAATACCGCATCCTGCGGCCCGGCGGCGAGGTGCGCCATGTGCGCGCGATGGCGATGGTGACCCGCAGCGACGATGGCACCGCGCACGCCCTGGTGGGCACCAACTGGGACATCACCGAGCAGCGCCGCCTGACCGATGCGCTGTTCGAGGAGAAGGAACGCCTGCATATCACGCTGCGCTCGATCGGCGATGCCGTGATCTGCACCGACGCCACCATGCACGTGACCTTCATGAACCCGATTGCGGAACAACTCACCGGCTGGTCCATGGCCGGCGCCACCGGGCTGCCGCTGGAACGGGTCTTCCGCATCGTTGACGAGGCCACCGGCGAGTCCATCCCGAGCCCGGTCGAGGCCTGCCTGCGCACGCTCACGCCGGCCTATCTGCAGGAAGGCGCCGTATTGCAGAGCCTGACCGGCGAACGCCACGACGTGCAGGACTCGGCCGCGCCGGTGCTGACCGCGCGCGGCGAGGTGCTGGGCGCGGTGCTGGTGTTCCAGGACATCACCACCGCACGCGCGCTGCAGCGTGAGCTGGCGCGCTCGGCCATGCACGACGCGCTGACCGGCCTGCCCAACCGCACCTGGTTCGAGAAGCGCCTGCGCGAGTCGTGCGAGGCGGCGCGGCTGCACGGCCATCGCGCGGCGCTGTGCTTTATCGACCTGGACCGCTTCAAGATCGTCAACGACACCGCCGGCCACGGCGCCGGCGACGTGCTGCTGCGCGAGCTCGGCTACCTGATCCGCAACCATGTGCGCCCGGACGATGTGCTGGCGCGCCTGGGCGGCGACGAGTTCGCGCTGCTGCTCAAGGACTGCACCGTCGACCAGGCCGAGCAGGTCTGCCAGGGCGTGATCGACGCCATCCGCGGGCGCCGCTTCCCGTGGGAAGGACGCGTGTACGACGTCGGCGCCAGCATCGGCATCGCCGCGATCGACCTCGACGTGCCGCCGGTCAGCGAGCTGATGAGCCGCGCCGACGTGGCCTGCTATGCGGCCAAGGCCGCGGGCCGCAGCCGGGTCTCGGTCTACCGCCGCGACGAGAGCGACGCGCGCCGCCACCACCGCGAGCTGGAAGTGGCCGCCGGCATCCATTCCGCGCTGGAGGCCAATCGCTTCCGCCTGTTCGCGCAGGAGATCCGCGCGCTGCAGCCGGAACAGAACGCGGACGGCAGCGCCCACCGCCATATCGAAATCCTGGTGCGCATGGTCGACGAGCACGGCGAGCTGATCCTGCCGGGCGCCTTCATTCCGGCCGCCGAGCGCTATGACCTGATGGGCCATGTCGACCGCTGGGTCATCCGCAACGTGCTGCGCGGCTATGGGGAACGGCTGCGCGCCGTGCCGGGGCTTTCCGTATCGATCAACCTGTCGGCCAACTCGCTGGGCGAGCCATTCCTGCTGCCGTTCCTGCATGCCGAACTGGAGGCCAGCGCCCTGCCCGCGAGCCGCATCCGGCTGGAGATCACCGAAACCGCGCTGATCAACAACATGGCCGCGGCCAACCGCCTGGTGGCAGAGATGCGGCGCGCCGGCTGCACCGTGTCGCTGGACGATTTCGGCTCGGGCCTGTCGTCGTTCGCCTACCTGAAGCAGTTCCCGGTGGACTTCCTGAAGATCGACGGCAGCTTTATCCGGCAGCTCGCCGACAACGCCGTGGACCGCGAGATCGTCAGTTCGATCAACGATATCGGGCACCGGCTCGGCGTGCGCACGGTGGCGGAGTGGGTGGAGGACGAACGCACCCTCGACGCGCTGCGCGCGATCGGCGTTGACTATGCGCAGGGCTATGCGATCGGGCGGCCGGTGGCGCTGGACGTGTTCCTGGCCGGCCATACACAACGCAATGCGCAGGCCTCGTAGCCGGCGCCCCTGAGCGTGATACATTCGGCGCCTGTCGCAAGGCCGCGTGGCCGAATCCAAGGGGAACCCGTTGTCGCTCGTGTCCGACCCGACGCCGGCGCCGCTGTATGCGCGCGTCAAGCAACACATCAGCAGCAGGATTGCCGATGGCAGCTGGCCGCCCCATCACCGCGTGCCGTCCGAGACCGAGCTGGTCGAGGCGCTCGGCGTAAGCCGCATGACCGTGCACCGCGCGCTGCGCGAGCTGACCGCCGAGGGCATGCTGGTGCGGCTGCAGGGGGTCGGCACCTTCGTTGCTGAACCGAAGCGCCGGACCGCGCTGTATGCGGTCAACAATATCGCCGATGACATCGCGTCGCGCGGACACCGCCATCGCGCCCGCGTGGTCAGCCTGGCGGCGGAGCGCGCCGGTCCGGCGCAGGCCGCCGCGCTGGAGGTCGCGCTGGAAGCGCGCGTGTTCCATTCGGTGATCGTCCACTATGAGGACGACGTGGCGATCCAGCTGGAGGACCGCTATGTCAATGCCGTGGTCGCGCCGGATTACCTGGCGCAGGACTTCACCAGCGAAACCCCTTACCAGTACCTGTCCCGCATCGCCCCGCTGACCGAGGGCGAGCATGTCGTCGAAGCGGTGCTGGCCCTGCCGGAAGAGTGCGAGCTGCTCGCCATCGCGCGGGGCGAGCCCTGCCTGCTGATCCGGCGCCGCACCTGGTCCGCCGGCCGCGTGGTGACATCGGTGCGGCTGGTGCATCCCGGTTCGCTGCATCGGCTGGAAGGCCGGTTTACTTCCTAGGCCGGGTGCCTCAACCCAAACTCCCTCCGCGTTTGTAACGCAAGCGTCGCATCTGGCCGCCCTGTCGTACGGGATTACCCCGATTCATACGAACTTGTATATACAGGAATATACATGCCTATGCGTTGATCGACAGCGCGCGTTCAGACCCGCCAGACCGAAGGAGTTACCCGTGAGCCAGACCCCCACCCAACCCACGCGTTTCCGCGACACCGAAATCCGCGCGCCGCGCGGCACCCAGCTCACCGCCAGGAGCTGGCTGACCGAAGCCCCGCTGCGCATGCTGATGAACAACCTCGACCCCGAGGTGGCGGAGAACCCGAAGGAACTGGTGGTCTATGGCGGCATCGGGCGCGCGGCGCGCAACTGGGAATGCTATGACCGCATCGTCGAAGCCCTGACCCGGCTGGAGGACGACCAGACCCTGCTGGTGCAGTCGGGCAAGCCGGTCGGCGTGTTCCGCACCCACCGCGACGCGCCGCGCGTGCTGATCGCCAACTCCAATCTGGTGCCGCACTGGGCCAATTGGGAGCACTTCAACGAGCTCGACGCCAGGGGCCTGGCCATGTACGGCCAGATGACCGCCGGCAGCTGGATCTACATCGGCAGCCAGGGCATCGTCCAGGGCACGTATGAAACCTTCGTCGAAGCCGGTCGCCAGCACTATGGTGGCGACCTGAAGGGCCGCTGGGTGCTGACCGCGGGCCTGGGCGGCATGGGCGGCGCGCAGCCGCTGGCCGCGACGCTGGCCGGCGCCTGCTCGCTCAATATCGAATGCCAGCAGAGCCGCATCGATTTCCGCCTCAAGACCCGCTATGTCGACGAGCAGGCCACTGACCTGGACGACGCGCTGGCCCGCATCGACCGCTACACCGCGCAAGGCAAGGCGATCTCCATCGCCCTGTGCGCCAACGCCGCCGAAGTGCTGCCAGAACTGGTGCGCCGCGGCGTGCGCCCCGACATGGTCACCGACCAGACCAGCGCGCACGACCCGCTCAACGGCTACCTGCCCGCCGGCTGGAGCTGGGACGAATACCGCGAGCGCGCGCAGCGCGAGCCGGCCGTGGTGGTGAAGGCCGCCAAGGCATCCATGGCCGCGCATGTGCAAGCCATGCTGGATTTCCAGAAGCTGGGCGTGCCGACCTTCGACTACGGCAACAACATCCGCCAGATGGCCAAGGAAGAAGGCGTGGCCAACGCCTTTGACTTCCCCGGCTTCGTGCCGGCCTATATCCGCCCGCTGTTCTGCCGTGGCATCGGCCCGTTCCGCTGGGCCGCGCTGTCGGGCGATCCGCAGGACATCTACAAGACCGACGCCAAGGTCAAGGAACTTATCCCTGATGATGCGCACCTGCACCGCTGGCTCGACATGGCGCGCGAGCGCATCAGCTTCCAGGGCCTGCCGGCGCGCATCTGCTGGGTCGGCCTGGGCCTGCGTGCCAGGCTGGGCCTGGCGTTCAACGAGATGGTGCGCAGCGGCGAGCTGTCGGCGCCGGTCGTGATCGGCCGCGACCACCTGGACTCGGGCTCGGTCGCCAGCCCCAACCGCGAGACCGAAGCGATGCAGGACGGCTCGGACGCAGTCTCTGACTGGCCGCTGCTGAACGCGCTGCTGAACACCGCCAGCGGCGCCACCTGGGTCTCGCTGCACCACGGCGGCGGCGTGGGCATGGGCTTCTCGCAGCATTCCGGCGTGGTGATCGTGTGCGACGGCACCGACGAGGCCGCGGCGCGCATCGCCCGCGTGCTGCACAACGACCCGGCCACCGGCGTGATGCGCCATGCCGACGCCGGCTACCAGATCGCCGTCGACTGCGCGCGCGAGCAGGGCCTGGACCTGCCGATGCTGCGCGACTGACCCGGCCTTCAAGAACCCAGTGTTTGCGCCCCGCTCCCGCTTGCGGGAGAGGGGCGCAAACCGATGCATTCCACAGGAGACAACCGCATGCCATCCGATACCACTGCACCCGCCTACGATGGTGTTGGTGTCGCAGGCGCCCAGGCCGGCGCCCCCACCCCCGCCCTGTCGCGCACGCGCGCCATTGCCGCCATCACCATCGGCAACGGCCTCGAGTTCTACGATTTCGTGGTCTACAGCTTCTTTGCCACGCTGATCGGCCGGCTTTACTTCCCCGTCGACAATCCCACCGGCCAGTTGCTGATGTCGTTCGCCACCTTTGGCGTCGGCTTCCTGATGCGGCCGCTCGGCGGCCTGCTGATCGGCATGTATGCCGACCGTGCCGGGCGCAAGCCGGCCGTGGCGCTGACACTGTGGCTGATGGGGCTGAGCTCGCTGATCTTCGTGGTGACGCCGCCGTACGCGCAGATCGGCGTCCTGGCACCGATCATGGTGGTGGTCGCCCGGCTGGTCCAGGGCTTCGCCATCGGCGGCGAGATGGGTGCCTCGACCGCGCTGCTGCTGGAATACGCCGACGACCGCACGCGCGGCTTCTATACCGCCTGGCAGCCGTTCAGCCAGGGCCTGGCCGCGCTGCTGGGCGCGGTCACCGGCCTGCTGCTGAGCAACCTGCTGGCGCCGGCCGAGCTGGCGTCCTGGGGCTGGCGCCTGGCCTTCCTGATCGGCATCCTGGTGATCCCGGTCGGCCTGCTGATCCGCCGCCGCCTGGAAGAGACCGCCACGCCCGCGCACCACGGCGAACACGCCGCGCAATGGCCGCTGCTGCGCCGCCATGCGCGCGAGGTCTTTGCCAGCATCCTGCTGATGATCGGCCTGGCGTCTTCCACTTATATCGTCGTCTACTACCTCAGCAACTACGCCGTGAGCGTGCTGAAGATGCCGCTGTCGCTGGGCATCTGGGCGGGCTGCGTGGCCGCCGCGGTGCAGGTGGCGCTGTCGCCGTTCGCGGGCTGGCTGGCTGACCGCGTCGGCCGCAAGACCGTGGTGCTGTGGTCGCGCGTGGCGCTGCTGGCGATGGTCTACCCGGCGTTCGTGCTGATCAATGCCGAGCCCTCGCTGGCGCGGCTGCTGGTGGTGGTGGCCTGCCTGTCGGTGCCGATGTCGATGACCGCGCCGGCATCGATGGTGCTGGTCAGCGAGGTGCTGCCCAAGCGCCTGCGCGCCACCGGCCTGTCGATCGCCTATTGCGTGGCCATTGCCATCTTCGGCGGCTTTGCGCAGTACTTCTCGACGCAACTGATCCAGGCCACCGGCAACGTCAATGCTCCCGCGCTGTACGTGATCGGCTGCGGCCTGTTGTCGCTGCTCGGCTTGCTGATGGTGCCCGAAACGCTGGGGCGGCGGCTGCAATGAGCGACCTGGCAGACTTCGCGCCGGCCGTGGCCGCTGCGGCCGCCGCCGGCCACGATACGGTCTGGCGCGGCCGCCGCGATACCGGCGAGGCGGGCGACACCCGCCGCCTGTTCGATATCGTCGCCGGCCCGGCCACGCCGCGCACGCCCGGCGTGCCGGTGCTGCTGGGCTTCTGCTGCGACGCCGGCGTGGTGCGCAACCAGGGCCGGCCGGGCGCTGCGGGCGGCCCGCGCGAGCTGCGCCGCGCCCTGGCCGGCGTGCCGGCGCACGGCATCGGCCGCCTGATCGATGGCGGCGACATCCACTGCGAAGGCGATGCGCTGGAGTCCGCGCAGCAGCGGCTGGGCCAGGCCGTGGCCGCGGAACTGGCGGTGGGCGCCTGGCCGCTGGTGCTGGGCGGCGGGCATGAGGTGGCCTGGGGCACGTGGCAAGGGCTGCGCATGCACCTCGATGCGCGCGGCGACCGCGGCCGCGTGCTGATCGTCAACCTCGACGCGCATTTCGACCTGCGCGGCAGCCGCCCCGGCAGCTCCGGCACGCCCTTCGACCAGATCGCCGCCGACTGCCGGCAGCGCGGCATGCCGTTCGACTACGCCTGCCTGGGCGTCAGCCGGCTCGGCAACACCGCCGCGCTGTTTGCGCGCGCGCACGCGCTGGGCGTGCGCCATGTCGAGGACACCGACATGCAGGAGCGCCACCTGGACGCGCGCCTGTCCGAACTGGAGCGCTGGGTCGCCGACGCCGACCACGTCTACCTGACCATCGACCTCGACGTGCTGCCCGCCGCGGTCATGCCCGGCGTCTCGGCCCCGGCCGCCTATGGCGTGCCGGTGGCGGTAGTCGAGACCATCGCCACGCTGCTGCGCGACAGCGGCAAGCTGCGCGTGGCGGATATTGCCGAGTTCAATCCGCTATACGACCGCGACGGCTGCGGCGCGCGCGTGGCCGCGCGCCTGTGCTACCGCCTGCTGGGCGGCTAAGGCTACCGTTTTTAGGTGCCCCAAAGTCGCCGGACCTTGCCCAGGCAAGGTGTTCTCCCTCTCCCCTCATGGGGAGAGGGCCGGGGTGAGGGGTGGTCCAGCAAGGAACCACTTCAAGCGGGCCTTCGGTTTTTTCCACCGCCGTGGCTGCGCCCGGCACCCCGCCCTCGCCCCTAAAAACCGGGGGTTAACACCTAGAACGCCGTTCGGATTCCCGAACGGCGTTTTCGCGCGCCCATCCGGGTTCCCGAACCGTGCGCCGGGATCACATCATTTTCTCCTTTTCTTTCAATAACTTGCGCCACGCGAGCAAGGCCTTTCCGCTGGCACGGCGCGTGCAATATAGGCCGCCGCTCACAGCGCCAGACAGGTACGCCGGCACGCTCCAGCGTCCCGGCCGATGCCGAAAAAACAAAGGAGGACACACCCATGACCGACCCCGCCTTGCCCACCCCAGTCGCCATCCCGGCGCATCCCCGGCACCTGTTGCCGCGCTGAACCCTGACACGGCCGGGCCGGCGCCCCGACGTCGCCCTGCCTCCTGCAATACACAGACGCCCGTCCCGGCCCCGGGAACGGTCGCACAGGCCTGATCCACGATGAAACTGAATCGACTGCCCACCCTGATCTTCATTGCGATGCTGCTAGGCGTGCTGGCCGGCACCGCCGCGCACAACCTGGCGCCGGACGCCGCCACCGCCAAATCGATTGCGGACCACCTGTCCATCCTGACCGACGTGTTCCTGCGGATGATCAAGATGATCATCGGGCCGCTGGTGTTCGCCACGCTGGTAGCTGGCATCGCCAGCATGGGCGACGGCCGCGCCGTCGGCCGCATCGGCATGAAGGCGATGATGTGGTTTATCGGCGCCTCGATCACCTCGCTGCTGCTGGGCCTGGTGATGGCCAACCTGCTCGAGCCCGGCCACGGCATGAACCTGCCGCTGCCGCCGGCCGACGCCGCCTCGAACCTGAAGACCGGCGCGCTGAACCTGCGCGACTTCATCGCCCACATGTTCCCCAAGAGCTTTGCCGAGGCGATGGCGCATAACGAGATCCTTCAGATCGTGGTGTTCTCGCTGTTCTTCGGCTTTGCGCTGGGCACGGTCAAGGACGGCGTGGGCAAGCCCGTGCTGCAAGGCATCGAGGGCCTCGCCGCGGTGATGCTGAAAGTCACCAACTACGTGATGGCGTTTGCGCCGGTGGGCGTGTTCGGCGCGATCGCCGCGGTCATCACCGCGCAAGGCCTGGGCGTGCTGCTGGTGTACGCCAAGCTGATCGGCAGCCTGTACCTGGCGCTGGCGCTGCTGTGGGTGGCGCTGATTGCCGGCGGCTACTACTTCCTGGGCCGCGACGTGTTCCGCCTGCTCAAGGGCATGCGTACGCCGCTGATGATCGGCTTCGCCACCGCCAGCAGCGAATCGGCCTACCCCAAGGTGATCGACCAGCTGACCCACTTCGGCGTCAAGGAGCGCATCACCAACTTCGTGCTGCCGCTGGGCTACTCGTTCAACCTGGACGGCTCGATCATGTACACCTCGTTTGCCGCGCTGTTCGTGGCGCAGGTGTATGGCATCCAGCTGTCGCTGACCCAGCAGATCACCATGCTGCTGGTCCTGCTTGTCACCAGCAAGGGCATCGCCGGCGTGCCGCGCGCCTCGCTGGTGGTGGTCGCCGCCGTGCTGCCGATGTTCGGCCTGCCCGAGGCCGGCATCCTGCTGGTGCTGGGCATCGACCACGTACTCGACATGGGTCGCACCGTGACCAATGTGCTCGGCAACGCGATTGCCACCGCCGTCGTCGCCAAAAGCGAAGGCGCCATCGGCGCGCCGGTACCGTCCGAGGAGGATGAACCCGCCGCGGATACCACCACCGGCCTGGCACCTGCCCAGGTCCTCGCGGGCAAGTAACACCGTCCGCCAGGCGTGCCAGGGCCCGGTTGCCGATCAGGCAACCGGGCCTTTTTGCGTTCGGTGCGGCCGATACCCCCCGTTGGTGTGGTAAAAGTAGGCTCCCGCGCCAAGCTCCAGCCACTGCCGGCGCGGCGGCTTTGCCACCTGCCTCACCCAACACCTGATGACCGGCCCGTTCCACCCTCCCGGCGAGACCACCCGCGCCACCGCCGCGGCCAACGGCTCGCGCCTGCCCCACGGCCTGCGCGGCGCCGCGCCGCTGCTCGCGCTGCTGGCGCTGGCCGTGCTGGTGGGGCTGGCCGGCGCGCTCGGCTACCGCTACACCTACGACACCGCGCTGGCGCGCCAGGCCGAACGCGGCCAGGTGCAGCTGCGGTTGTACACACAGGCGCTGGAAAGCGAGCTGGCACATTACGACTACGTGCCCGGCCTGCTGTCGCTGGACGAGCGCATCGCCGCGCTGCTGCTCCGCCCGGACGACGCATCGCGCGCCGCGCGCGCCAACGACTACCTGAGCGCTCTCAACACCCGCGCCGGCACGCGCGTGATCTATGTGCTGGACGCGCACGGCAAGGTGCTCGCCACCAGCAACTGGCAGCGCCCGGACAGCTACCTTGGCGAAGACCTGAGCTTCCGCCCGTATTTCCGCTCGGCCATGGATGGCCAGCTCGGCCGTTTCTACGGCGTCGGCACCACCCGCAGCGAATCGGGCTACTACCTGTCGGCGCCACTGGGCGAGCGCGACAACCCGGTCGGCGTGGCGGTGGTCAAGATCGGCCTGGAGCCGCTGGAAAACCGCTGGCAGGGCGCCGACAGCCAGATGCTGCTGACCGACGAGAACGGCGTGGTGATCCTGGCCTCGGACCCGTCCTGGAAGCTGGCCGCGCTGCGCCCGCTGTCGACCGAGGCGCGCGAGCGCCTGGCGCGCAGCCTGCAGTACAACCGCGCCCCGCTGCCGCAATTGCCGCTGGCCCTGGTGCGCAAGCTGGACAATGGCAACGGCGGCGGCAACGGCGGCGGCAACACCAGCAGCAGCAGCAGCAGCGACGAGCTGGTGCGCCTGCGCCGCGGCCCGCCGATGCTGGCCCAGCATGCCGCGCTGCCCGGCACCGACTGGCAGCTGACGCTGCTGACCAATACTTCGCAGGCGCGCGTGGCCGCGCTCAACACGGCGGCGCTGGCCGGGGTGCTGACCGCCTTCGTGCTGCTGCTGGGCGCCGCCTGGAACGTGCGCCGGCGCATCATCAATGAACGCCTGGCGGCGCGCGCGGCGCTGGAGGCGGCCAATAGCGAGCTGGAGCGCAAGGTGGCCGAGCGCACCGCCGACCTGTCCACCACCAACCAGCGCCTGCAGGCCGAGGTTGCCGAGCGCATCCGCGCCGAGACCGTGCTGCGCCAGGCCCAGGACGGGCTGCTGCAGGCCGGCAAGCTGGCCGCGGTGGGGCAGATGTCGACCGGCATCGCGCATGAGCTGAACCAGCCGCTGGCGGCGCTGCGCACGATCTCCGGCAATACCGGCAAGTTCCTCGAGCGCGGCGACTACGCCACGGTGCGCGCCAACCTCGACACCATCATCGGCCTGGTCGAGCGCATGGGCCGCATCACCGGCGCGCTCAAGTCGTTCGCGCGCAAGCCTGGCAACGGCAGGCGCCAGGCCAGGCTGGCCGAGGCGATCGACAACGCGTTGTTCCTGCTGCAGACCCGCATCGACGCCGTGCAGCCGGCGCTGCAGCGGGATGTCGATCCGACGCTGGCGGTGGTGTGCGACCCCAACCGGCTGGAACAGGTGCTGGTCAACCTGCTCGGCAACGCGCTCGACGCCGTCGCCGGCAAGCCCGCTGCGCGCATCGCGCTGCATGCGCACGTGGCCGGCGGCCTGGTCCACCTGACCGTGCGCGACAACGGCGACGGCCTGTCCGAGGAGGCCTTCGCGCGGCTGTTCGAACCGTTCTTCACCACCAAGCCGGCCGGCCAGGGGCTGGGGCTGGGGCTGACGCTGTCGGCCGGCATCCTCAACGAGAACGGCGGCAGCCTGTCCGCCACCAACCATCCGGACGGCGGCGCCTGCTTTACGCTGGTGCTGCCGCTGGCGCCGGAATCGAATTTTCAGGATGCAGAACATGCCGGCTGAGCTGACCGTATTGGTCGTCGAAGACGACGCCGACGTGCGCCTGGGCTGCGAGCAGGCGCTGCGCCTGGAGGGCATTGCCACGCGCGGCGTGGGCAGCGCCGAGGCTGCGCTGCGCGAGGCCGGCCCGGACTACGCCGGCGTGGTGGTCAGCGACATCCGCCTGCCCGGCCAGGACGGCATGGCGCTGCTGGCGCAATTGCGCGCGCGCGATCCCGCCCTGCCGGTGATCATGATCACCGGGCACGGCGACGTGGGGCTGGCGGTGCAGGCGATGAAGCAAGGCGCCTACGACTTCCTGGAAAAGCCGTTCTCGCCCGAGCAGCTGGTCGAGGCCACCCGCCGCGCGCTGGAACAGCGCCGGCTCGCGCTCGAAGTATCAGAACTGCGCGAACGGCTGGCCGGCCGCGAGAAACTGGAAACCCGCCTGATCGGCCATTCGCCCGCCGTCGAGCGGCTGCGGCGGCTGATTGCGGACCTGGCCGGCACCGACGCCAACGTGCTGATCCACGGCGAGACCGGCACCGGCAAGGAGCTGGTCGCGCGCTGCCTGCACGAGGCCAGCCAGCGCCATGCGCGCAACTTTGTCGCGATCAACTGCGGCGGCCTGCCCGAGCAGCTGTTCGAAAGCGAGATTTTCGGCCACGAGGCCGGTTCCTTCACCGGCGCTGCGCGCCGCCGCATCGGCAAGATCGAGCATGCGGAAGGCGGCACGCTGTTTCTCGACGAGATCGAGAGCATGCCGATGCCGCTGCAGATCAAGCTGCTGCGGGTGTTGCAGGAACGCGTGGTGGAACGCCTCGGATCGAACCAGCCGGTGCCGGTCAACGCCCGCGTGGTGGCCGCCACCAAGGCAGACCTGCGCGCGCAGTCCGATGCCGGCCAGTTCCGCGCCGACCTGTACTACCGACTCAACGTGATCACGCTGGAACTGCCGCCGCTGCGCGAGCGGCGCGAGGACGTGCCGGCATTGTTCGAGCATTTCGTCGCGCAGGCCGCGTTGCGCTTCGGGCGCGACGCGGTGCCGGCCACGCCGGCCGAACTGTCCGCGCTGGTGGCCTACCCATGGCCGGGCAATGTGCGCGAATTGCGCAACCTGGCCGAGCGCCACGTGCTGGGGCTGGGCTGCAACCCCGGCCACGGCGCCACCGCACCCGAGGCCATGCCGCTTGCGCAAGCGGTCGAGCAATTCGAGCGCGCGCTGATTGCCGACGCCATGCGCCGCCACGACGGCAACCTCAGCCGCGCCAGCGAAGCGCTGGGGGTGGCCAAGACTACGCTGTTCGACAAGGTGCGCAAGTACGGATTGTGAAGCGCCCGCTGAATTCACACGCGGGCGACATCGCGCCGTCGGGAACCATGACGAGGCGAGCGTGTCTGCACTGACGACCCGCTTGTCATCAGAATGCACTCAATGTGCGTTAAGAAACAAAAGCTCTGCAGATTTATGTTTTTTCCTACAGATACTTTGTCGTTTGCAGCATATTATTAGCTTCCAGCAAATCCAGCATTCAAGACATCCAATACATTCGGAGTCCGTTGCGCTTTGCTGGAAATGCACAAACGATCAAAACAACCACAAAAAGCAGTCCGGCCGGCGGGGGAGCGGGTCGGGCACACAGGGTCAGTCAACTGTTGGCAGTGACAATCGCGCGGCGCCAGTGCCAGGGGCCGCGTGCGCCATGGCGGCGCGGCTGCCATATGGACTACGGGTGATGGGATGAAACTTGATCCGGCACTGGCTGAAAAGCCTTACTACAGCACGCGTACAGCGGCAAAACTGCTCAACGTCTCACTGGGCACGGTCCAGAAGATGGTCGAGCGCGGCGAACTGGGGGCCTGGAAGACCAATGGCGGCCATCGGCGCATCCACAAGGAAACCGTGCACCGCCTGCTGGCGACGCGCATCGGGCCCGAGTCGGCATCGCCGCACGGGCTTGACCTGGTGGTGTTCCACCCCAACCACCAGGAGGCGCAGCGCATCCACAGCCAGCTTGGCAAGTGGGGCCTGCCGCTCAAGAGCGTGGTGGTCGATGATGTGCTCGACACCGTCATCACCTCGGTCAGCGAGCACCCGCGCGTGGTGCTGTACTACGTCGACGAGCTCAACGACGCCGAGTCGGCCACCGTCGAGAAGCTGCAGAACTTCTTTGCCAGCCAGCATGTGATCTTCGCGGTGATCACCAACCGCCAGGCCTATGAGGGCGTGGCCGATGCGCTGCAGCACTGGGGCATCATGGTGTTCCTGAAGACGCCCTCGCTCGAAGAGGTCAAGGGCTTCCTGCGGGCGCAGCTGATGATGGGCCGCGCCGCCTGAGGCTCACGCCACGGCCGCGGGCCGTGGCATTGGCCTGCCGGCGTCACCGCCGTTTGCCTGCGCCAGCATCCACCCGTACAGGTTGCGCGGGTCGGGCGGCATCGCCACCAGTTCCACCGCCGTGCCGGCGCGGTGCGCCTGCGCCGCGGCGTAGAGCCAGCGTAGCGCGGCATAGTCTTCCAGCGCGAATCCCACCGAATCAAACACGGTCACCTCGTCCGCCGCGGCGCGGCCGGGCGCGTGGCCGGCCAGCACCTGCCACAGCTCGGTCACGGGCGCGTCGGCCGGCAACTGCTGGATCTCGCCTTCGATGCGGGTCTGCGGTTCATACTCCACCACGATGCGCGCGCGGCGCAGGATATCGGCATGCAGTTCGGTCTTGCCCGGGCAATCGCCGCCGACCGCGTTCAGGTGCATGCCGGGCCGCACCATGTCGGGCGTCAGGATGGTGGCGCGGGTCTTGTCGGCGGTGACGGTCGAGACGATGTCCGCGCCGGCCAGCGCGGCCTCGACGGAATCGGCACGCCGGATGGCAAGGCCGGGGACGGCGGCAAGGTTGCGCACCAGCCGCGCGGTGGCGGCGGGATCGATGTCGTAGGCGGCGATCTCGCGCACCCCCAGCATCGCGTGGAACGCCAGCACCTGGAATTCCGCCTGCGCGCCGTTGCCGATCAGCGCCATGGTCGCGGCGCCGGGCCGGGCCATGGCGCGCGCCGCCAGCGCCGAAGTGGCCGCGGTGCGCAGCGCGGTGGCCAGCGTCAGGTCTGCCAGCATCAGCGGGAAGCCGGTTTCCACCTCGGCCAGCAGGCCGCAGGCCATAACCGTGGGCATGCCATGCTGTGCATTGCGCGGATGGCCGTTGACGTACTTGAACGCATACTGGCTGCCGTCGCTGACCGGCATCAGTTCAATCACGCCGCGCCCGGAATGGCTGGCCAGCCTTGCGGACTTGTCGAAATCAGCCCAGCGCGCAAAAGCCAGGCGCACCTGCGCGGCCAGCTCGACAATGGCAGCCTCGGGGCCGATCACGGCCACCAGCCTGGCGACATCGGCCGCGTCGAGAAACAGCGATCGGACGGTGTTCTTCATGACCCTCTCCCTGGCTATCCATGCCGGCCTGCGTTCAGGCGGCCGCCGCGGCCATGCCGCGCCCGCTGCTGCGGTCCAGCCGCAAGGTCATGCAATAGGCGCCGCCGCCCGACAGCATGAACGGCGAGAGGTCAACCTCACGCAACTGGTAGCCGCGCCGTCCCAGTTCCATGCGCAGGTGCGGCGTGGTGCGGGTCATTACCACCTGGTCGTCCAGATTGACGGCATTGACGCTGAAGTGGCGCAGGTCGTCGGCGCTGGCCTCGATGCGCAGCCGCGCCGGCACGCGCGCGCGCAGTTCGCGCAGCGCCGCTTCGCTGAACGCTGGCGGGTAGTACAGCACCTCGCCGCCCGACAGCGGGCAGAAGCACACGTCGAGGTGGTAGCTCTGCTCGGTGGCCAGCTCCAGCGGCACCACGTCCTTGCCGAAATAGCGCGACACCGCCAGCGCCGCCTCGTGCGACGAACGCGGGCCAAACCCAGCCCAGAAGTGGCCGCGCCCCGCGTCCCAGATGCAGTCGCCGGCGCCTTCCTGGTAGCAGCCTTCCGGCAGCAGCGCGACCTCATCGAGCAGGCCGCGCTCGCGCAGCTTGCCGAAGATGTCGGCGAACGGCATTTCCTCGCCGCGGCGCTGCGGATAGCGGAAGCGGGCCAGCAATGCGCGCCCGTCAAGCACCACGGCGGCATTCGCCGGGAATACCATGTCGGGCAGCCCGGGCGCGCCGGGCGCCACCTCCACCGCAAAACCGGCGCGGCCAAGCGCGTCGCGCAGCGCGTGGAACGCCTCCATCGCATTGCGATGCATGCCGTGCGGATCGCGCGCCCAGGCGGCCGGATCCATCCACGGATTGATGCTGTACGACACGTCATAGAAGGTCGGCTCGACTAGCAGGATGGTCGGGGTCTGGATCACGGCGGCTCCTGGTTGGCATGGGGGCGAAGGCATCCCCGCAGGGAAAGCCATCGGTCCATTCCATTCTGGTGCAAGCCCGCGTTACCCAAAAGCCAACAATCTGCGCAGTTTGCGCCTATCATTGAGCAAAACGCCAGGTGCCGCTGGCGCTTTGCCAAAGTGCCCCCACCCCCATGGATGCCACCGACCAGCAGCTGATTTCCCTGCTCCGTGACAACGCGCGCACGCCGGTGACGGCACTGGCGCAGGCACTGCGCGTGTCGCGCGCGACCGTGCAGAACCGCATCGACAAACTGGAACAGGAGGGGGTGATCGTCGGCTACACCGTACGCCTGCGGCCCGAGGCCGAGGCGCACCGCATCCGCGCCTGGATGACGATTGCCGTCGAAGGCAACAAGACCCGCACCGTGCTGCAGGCGCTGCGCGGCGAGCCCAACGTGCAGGCGCTGCACACCACCAACGGCCGCTGGGACATCATCGCCGAGCTGCGCGCCGAGACGCTCGAGGCCTTCGACCGCGCGCTCGACCGGATCCGACTGATCGACGGCATCAGCGCCACCGAGACCAGCATCCTGCTGTCGACCTACAAGTAGGCGCCGCTCAGGCCGCGGCGCGGCCGCGCAAGCGCTCGCGCCGCGATTCTTCGTGGAACACGCTGCCGGTGGGGCGCAGCAGGTCGCGCAGCGACACGATGCCGGCCAGGCGCATGGTCTCCACGCTTTCCACCACCGGCAGGCGCGCCACGCTGAGCGCCGCCATGCTGCCGGCCGCCGCACGCGCGGTCTGGCCCGGCAGCAGCACCTGCGCCGGCGCGCTCAGCAGGTCGCGGCAACGCATGCCGGGCGGCGCCTCCCCCGCGGCCAGGGCGCGGATGGCGGTGCGCTCCAGCATGCCGAGCACGCGTCCAGCGGATACCACGGGGTAGGCGCGATGCGCCGCATGTTCGCCGAAGTAGCGCACCATCGCCTCCGCCACCGGCAGGTCGGCGTCGATGGTCACCACGTTGCGCGTCATCAGTTCGTCCACATGGGCGCGCTCGAGCGGATCGACACTGTATTCGCGATAGATATGCAGGCCGCGCCGGGCAATTTTTTCGGTCATGATCGAGCGCTTCATCGCCAGCACCGAGAAGCCGTACGCCACCGCGGTGGTCAGCAGCAGCGGCAGCAGCGCCTGGGTGTCGTGGGTCAGTCCGAAGGCGAAGACGATGGCGGTCAGCGGCGCGCCCAGCACGCTGCCCAGCACGCCGGCCATGCACACCAGCGCCCACAACTGCGGCGAACCCCCTGGCAGCCACGGCGCCAGCACCACGCCCAGGCCCGCGCCCAGCATCAGCAGCGGCGCGAGCACGCCGCCCGAGGTGCCCGAACCCAGCGCTGCAATCCAGATCAAGGCCTTGACCGCCAGCAGCGCCAGCGCAATCTCGATCGCGATGCGGTTGTTCAGCAGGTCGCCGATCACGTCATAGCCCACGCCCAGCGCGCGCGGCTCGAAATAACCGCCGATGCCGACCACCAGCCCGCCCAGCGCCGGCCACCACATCCAGTGCAGCGGCAGGCGCGAGAATGCGTCCTCGGTGCGATACAGCGCCAGCGTCAGCCCCGCGCCCAGCACGCCGCACAGCAGGCCGGCCAGCACGCACGACAGCAGCGCCGGCGTGCCCGCCGCCGCGGTCTGCAGCGGAAATAGCGGCCCGGCCTCGAACAGCAGCGGGCGCAGGAAACCGGCCACCGCGCACGCCAGCGCCACCGGCAGCAAGCTGCGCGGGCGCAGTTCGAACAGCAACAGCTCCACCGCCAGCAGTACCGCCGCTACCGGGGTGCCGAAAATCGCCGTCATGCCGGCGCACGCGCCCGCCACCAGCAGCGCCTTGCGCTCGCCCGCGGTCAGGTGCAGGTATTGCGCCAGCAGCGACGCCAGCGAGCCCCCGGTCATGATGATCGGCCCTTCCGCGCCGAACGGCCCACCGCTGCCGATCACGATCCCTGACGACAGCGGCTTGAGCACCGCCACCCGCGGCGACATCTTGCTCTTGCCGAACAGCACCGCCTCGATCGCCTCGGGAATGCCGTGGCCGCGGATCTTGTCGCTGCCATAGCGGGCCATCAGGCCGACGCTCAGGCCGCCCACGACCGGCACCGCGATCACCCACGCGCCGAGCGCATGGTCCGCCGGCGAGCGCTCCGCCAGCGACAGCGTCTGATAGAAAAACAGGTTGGTGAAAAACCGGATCAGGTTGACCAGCACATCCGCCGCCACCGTGCTGAGGGCGCCGATGCCCAGCGCGATGACCGATAGCAACAGCAGGCGGCGGTTGACGGCATAGTCGCGTTTTTCGACCGGCATGACAGACGACATGGTTGGGGCTCCTTGCTCTCGTGCGCGCTTGCGCGCTCTGGTACTGCTCTGGTGCGGTGCGGCATGCCCCGGCATCGGGACGCGCTGCACCAAAGGCGGCCAAATATATCACCCCGTGATATATTACGTGCACCATTCCCAAGCGCCCCCCGTCACAAGAATGCCAACCGCCCCCGTTTCCGCCCTGGCGCATAACGCCCGTGCCTGGCTGCGCACATTTGTTCCCTTACCGGTTGCCGCCAGCCGCAAAGAGCGGCTCAAGAGCTGCTTCGGTGCCCTGCTCGGCCTGCTCTGCACCGAATGGATCAGCCACCAGACGCTGGGCGGCTTCAATCCGTGGTTTGTCGCGCCGATGGGCGCCTCGGCGGTGCTGCTGTTCGCGGTGCCGTCCTCGCCGCTGGCGCAGCCCTGGTCGATCATCGGCGGCAACCTGATCGCGGCGGTGATCGGCGTGGCCTGTGCACGCTGGATTCCGGACCCGGGTCTGGCCGCCGCCGTGGCGGTGGCCGTCGCCATCGCCCTGATGTTCCAGTTCCACTGCGTGCACCCGCCCAGCGGCGCGGTCGCCATTACCGCCGTCTTCGGCGGGCCGGCGGTCAGTGCGCTAGGCTTCGGCTTCGTGGCCGTGCCGGTGCTGTTCAATTCGATGCTGCTGCTGCTGATGGCGCTGGCCTTCAACAACCTGTCGCGGCGGCGCTACCCGCACCGTCCGCCCGAACCTGCCGTGCAGCATGGCACCAGGGACGTGCCGCCGTCGCAGCGCCTGGGCGTGACCCGTGCCGACCTCGATGCCGCGCTGAAAGTGCGCGGCGAATTCCTCGATATCGAGGAAGACGACCTCGAGCAGATCCTGGTCGCGGCGCAGCTGCGCGCCTACCGCCGCCACTTTGGCAACGTGCTGTGCGGCGAAATCATGTCGCGCGACGTGATCACGGTGACGCCGGACCAGCCCGCGCAGGAGGCCGGGCACCTGCTGTCGCGGCACCGCATCAAGGCCCTGCCGGTGGTCGACGCCACCCGCAAGCTGGTCGGCATCATCACCCAGAGCGATTTTTTTGCAGCGCAGCGCGACACCGGCGCGCGGCGTCTGGCCGGCACCGTGCGCAACCTGATGACGCGCGCCGTCGTCACCGCCCGCCCCGAGCAGCCGATGGTGGAACTGGCGCAGGCCTTCTCTGACGGCGGGCTGCACCACGCGCCCGTGATCGACGACCAACGCCGCGTAGTCGGCATGGTGACGCAGTCTGACCTGGTTGCCGCGCTGCTGAAGAGCGGTGTCATGGCGGTGCCGGACTGAGTCGCTGGCGAATGGGGTCGGTGCCCGCCGCCGCCCCCCGCCATCAACGCGATCAACCCGCGGCCTGGTGCCCATCCGCGCAACACGCCGCCCTCCCGCCGGGCGCCTCGTCCATCGTGACGACTATCCCTCTCCCCCGGGTTTCCCCTCATCCCACACCGACGTAAGCTATATTTACGCCGTCCCCGTCACACCGCCGGGGCCAAGGGAGAGCCCCACCATGAGTTCCGGCCAGTTAATTGAGAAAATCGCCGCCGTATTCGCACTGATCGTGCTGATCGGCGGCTCGCTGCTGGTGCTGGCGCCGTTCACCACGGCGCTGCTGTGGGGCGCAATCCTGGCGTTCAGCTCGTGGCACCCGTACACCGTGCTGTCGCGCTGGCTCGGCAACCGGCGCGGCCTGGCCGCGCTGATCTGCGTGCTGGTGGCCACGGTGATCGTGCTGGGCCCCTTCGTCTACGCCGGTGCCAGCTTTTCGGCGCACCTGGATGACCTGGCCGCGCTGGTCGACCGCTATATGGAGCAGGGGCTGCCGCAACTGCCGCTGTGGCTGAGCAGCCTGCCTTATGTCGGCTCCTATCTGCAAAGCTCGTGGGACAGCGTCATCAATGCCGATTCCGAGATGGTCGCCAACCTGCGCAAGCTGATCGCGCCGGTAGGTCACGTGCTGCTGGGCGCGGGGTTGTCGATCGGCGCCGGCCTGGGCCAGCTGGCGCTGTCGATCATCCTGGCGTTTTTCTTCTACACCGGCGGCGAGTTCGCCATCGCCTGGCTGCGCGCCGGCATGCGCCGCATCGCCGGCGAGCGCGCCGACCACCTGCTGGAGCTGGCCGGCAGCACCGTCAAGGGCGTGGTCTACGGCGTGTTGGGCACGGCCTTCATCCAGGCCGTGCTGGCCGGCATCGGCCTGTGGATCGCGGGCGTGCCGGGCGCCGCCATCCTGGGTTTCGTCACCTTCTTCCTGTCGGTGGTGCCGGTCGGGCCGCCGCTGGTGTGGCTGCCGGCCGCGCTGTGGCTGTACCACACCGGCGCCACCGGCTGGGCGATCTTCCTGGTGGTCTGGGGCGTGGGCGTGGTCAGCATGGCCGACAACATCGTCAAGCCGCTGCTGATCAGCAAGGGCACCGGCATGCCGTTGATCTGGATCATGCTGGGCGTGCTGGGTGGCGCGCTGGCGTTCGGCTTCCTGGGCGTGTTCATCGGCCCGACGCTGCTGGCGGTGGCCTATGCGCTGCTGCGCGACTGGACCATCGGCTCGCAGGGCGAGCTGCACCGCGACCTGCAGCAAGGCGCGGCGCTGGCGTCCCCTCCGGCGCCGGCGGCGGCCCCGGCCGTGGTCGACAATCCCGATGTGCCGCCGGCCGCCACCGGCAAGCGGTCCGGCTGATGGCGGCACACGATGCACCCGCCGCGCGGCCGGACCCCTTGCTGCCCGACACCTCGCCGGAGGCATTGCACCGGCTGGTGGCATGCGAATACTGTGACGCGGTCTATGAGCGCACGCCGATTTCGCCCGGCGAGCGCGCGCTGTGCCTGCGCTGCGGCGGCGAGCTCTACCGCGAAAGCCGGCGGCACTACCACCGCCTGCTGCCGCTGGTGATTACCGCGCTGATCCTGTTCCTGGTCTCCAACGCCTACCCGATCGTCGAGATGGACCTGAAAGGCGTGCGCACCCAGACCACGCTGCTGGGCGCGGTGCAGGCGCTGTATGCCGACCAGATGGCACTGGTGGCGGCGCTGGTGTTCGCCACCACCATCCTGTTTCCGCTGTCCGAACTGCTGATGATGGCTTACCTGCTGGTGCCGATGGCGCAGCACCGGATGCCGCCCGGCTTCGACCGCATCGTGCGCGGCATCCGCCAGACCCGGCCCTGGGGCATGATCGAGGTCTTCATGATCGGCGTGCTGGTCACGCTGGTGAAGCTGTCCACCATGGCGCGCGTGCTGCCGGGCATTGCGCTGTGGTCATTCGCCGCGCTGGTGATCGTGCTGGCGGCGATGCTGTCGTTCGACCCGCGCGACCTGTGGCGCTATCTGGAAACGCCCGCTGACGAGGCCGGGGCGGCGCACGAGGAGCCGCGATGACGGAACCGCAGCGACCGCCGCCGCGCCCGCCCGCCGCTCGGCTTGCCCGCCCGCGACAACTCGCGCGCGAGGTGGTGGCCGAACTGACCGATGACGACGAAAGCAAGCCGCTGCCGCAAGTGCCCACCGCCAGCCGCCTGGGCCTGCTGTCCTGCCACGCCTGCGACCTGGTCAGCCCGCGCACGCTGGAAGGCGCGCCCTGCCCGCGCTGCGGCGCGACCCTGCACCATCGCAAGCCCGACAGCCTGGCGCGCACCTGGGCCTTCCTGCTGGCCGCGTACATCCTCTATATTCCTGCCAACATGCTGCCGGTGATGGTGACGCAGTCCATCCTCGGCACGCAGCAGGACACCATCCTGTCGGGCGTGATCTACCTGTGGCTGTCCGGCTCGCACATGCTGGCGGTGCTGGTGCTGGTCGCCAGCATTGTCGTGCCGCTGCTGAAGATGGCGATCCTGACCTTCCTGCTGCTGTCCGTGCATTTCCGCTCGAGTTGGCGGATCCGCCAGCAGACCCGGCTGTACGGGCTGGTGGAGGTGATCGGCCGCTGGTCGATGCTCGATATTTTCGTGGTGGCGCTGCTGGCCTCGCTGGTGCGGGCCGGGGCGCTCGCCACCATCATCCCCGGCGGCGGCGCGCTCGCCTTCGGCGCGGTCGTGGTCCTGACCATGCTGGCCTCGCTCAGCTTCGATCCGCGCCTGCTGTGGGATTCGCTGGAACCTGACAATGCCCGACACTGACAACCAAGCCCCCGCGGATGCCATGCCGCCCTCGCCGCCGCCCTCGCCACCGCCGTCCGGCCTGCCGCGGCCCGAACGCCGGCGCCGCGCGCGCTGGCTGCCCTCGCTGGTGTGGCTGATCCCGATCGTCGCCGCCGTGGTCGGCATCTCGCTGCTGGTGCATACGCTGGCCTCGCGCGGGCCCGAGATCACCGTGACTTTCCGCACCGCCGAAGGCCTCACGCCCGGCAAGACCGCGGTGCGCTACAAGGACGTCGACATCGGCCTGGTCAAGTCGGTGCGCCTGGCGCGCGACCGCTCGCACGTGCTGGCGACGATCGACCTGACCAAGGACGCCGAAAACTTCGCCGTCGCCGACACCCGCTTCTGGGTGGTGCGCCCGCGCTTCGCGGCGAGCGGCGTGTCGGGGCTGGAGACGCTGCTGTCCGGCGCCTATATCGGCGTCGATGCCGGCAAGTCGAACGAATCCGCGCGCGACTTCAAGGGCCTGGAAGTGCCGCCGGTGGTAACCACCGACGCTTCCGGCAAGCAGTTCGTGCTGCGCGCGGCCGAGCTGGGGTCGCTCGATATCGGTTCGCCGGTCTACTACCGGCGCGTGCTGGTGGGCCAGGTGGTGGCCTACCAGCTGGATCCCAACGGGCGCGACCTCACGCTGCGCGTGTTCGTCAACAAGCCCTATGACAAGCTGGTCACCGCCGACACGCGCTTCTGGCATGCCAGCGGGGTTGACCTGAAGCTCGACGCCGGCGGCCTCAAGCTGTCGACACAATCGCTGGTCACGGTGCTGCTGGGCGGCGTCGCCTTCCAGGCGCCGGACCACACCACCGCCACCGAGGCCGCCGCCGAGAACACCCAGTTCCTGCTGGCGGGCGACCAGGCCGAGGCGATGAAGGAGCCCGAAGAGCTGGCCCCCACGCTGGCGGTGCTCAATTTCGACCAGTCCGTGCGCGGGCTGTCGCCGGGCGCGCCGGTAGATTTCCGCGGCGTGATCGTGGGCCAGGTGCGTTCGATCGGCATCGAGTTCCAGCGCGAGAAGCGCGCCTTCCGCATGCCGGTGGTGGTCGAGCTGTACCCGTCGCGCATGGGCTTCCGCGAACGCGACGTCGAAGACCGCGAACGCGCGCGCAAGATCATCCAGGGCCTGCTGCAGCGAGGCATGCGCGCGCAGTTGCGCACCGGCAACCTGCTCACCGGCCAGCTGTACGTGGCGCTCGACTTCTTCCCCAAGGCGGCGCCGGCCAAGGTTGACCTGGACGCGCCGATTCCGGAGTTCGCCACCACGCCGGGCACGTTCGACCAGCTGCAGGCGCAGGTGGGCGACATCATCAACCGCATCGACAAGGTGCCGTTCGACCAGATCGGCCAGGACCTGCGCACCACCGTGGCCAGCCTGAACCAGACCCTGGCCACCGCCGACAAGCTGGTGCAGCAGCTCAATGGCGATGTCGCGCCGCAGGTGCTCGCGGCGCTGCAGGATGCGCGCAAGACCCTGAGCACCGCCAACGGCACGCTCGCGTCGGACGCACCGCTGCAGCAGGACACGAGGCGCATGCTGCAGGAGCTAACGCGCACCGCCACGTCGCTGCGCGCGCTGACCGATTACCTTGAACGCCACCCTGAAGCGCTGTTGCGCGGCAAGCCGGAGAAAGAATGATGAAGCGCGTTCCGCTCACCCTGGTCTGCGCCAGCGTCGCCACGGCGGTGCTGGCCGGTTGCGCCTCGCCCGAGCCGCGCTACTACACGCTGGCGCAGGGCCCGGGCGCCGTGGCGGCGCCGGCGCCGGCGCCGGCAGCGGCCCCATCGACTGACACGCTGTGGCTCGAAGTCGCGCCGGTGCGCGTGCCGGAGCGCCTCAACCGGCCACAACTGGTGGTGCGCGATGGCGGCAACGGCAACGGCAGCGATGCCAGCCTGCGCCTGCTGGACCTGTCGCGCTGGTCCGCGCCGCTGCCGGACGAGCTGCGCGATGCGCTGTCGCAGCGCCTGCAGGCCACGCTGGGCGCGGTCGACACCTACCAGCAGGGCCTGTCCGACGTGCAACCGCTGTATCGCATCACCACCGAAGTGCTGCGGCTCGATGCCGACCTGGGCCAGCGTGCCGGCGCCACCATCAACTGGACCGTGCGGCGGCTGCCCGACGGCAAGGTGGTGAGCGGCAGGACCCAGGCCGAGTTGCCCGCGCCGGGTGCGGTCGATGGCGTGGTCGCGGCCTATCGAGAGATCGTGGCAAGCACCGCCAACGATATCGCGGCCGGCGTGCAGTCGCTGCGGCGCTAGCCGTCGCGCCGGGCGGCGGCCATTGCCGCCAGGCACTCGGCCGCGCCGCCCTGCACCAGCCGCACCGAACACGCCAGCATCAGGTTCTTGCCCAGGCCGAAGTCCTCCACGGTGAAGCCGCGCTCATCCAGCGGCGTGCCGTCCGCATCGGTGGCCACCGTGACGCGCTCGCGCAGCGTGCCGGAATCGGCGCTGTAGCCCCACACGGGCTTCTGCAGTGCCACGGCAAAGCCGACCTCGAACGCGGTGCCGGAATCGGGTTCGCCGGGGCCGCGGAAGTCATCGAGGTTGGCCATCACCAGGTCCGCGCGCCGCAGCAGCGCAAGATTGGCGTCATAGATCCAGCGCGCGGTGTCGGGTCCGCTGCGGCCCGCGGGCGCGGCCTGGTCGAGCGGATACAGCCCGGTGAAGCCATGCGCCGCGCACAGCGCCTTGAGGTGCTCGCCCCAGGCGCGCGCATCCGTGCGAAACACGTCAAAGCCGGCGAGGTAGATGGTGGTCATGGCGGGTGAAAGAAGCATGGCGTGGCGGCAAGCCGCGAGGATGGCAGCATAACCCGGGGCCCGTGCACGTGGCACGCTGCGGCTGCCCGAACATCGCACAGCTTGCGCACCCGCGACTGGCCGCGCGCCTGCGCCGGGCGCGGCCCTGGGCTACCATTGCCCGTCACACCTCGATCGTCTTTCCTCCATGCCCGCTCCCCAGATCCTCCAGGTCGGCCCGCTCGCACCGCAGACCAACACCACCCTGCAACAACGGTACGGCGCCGCGGCGCTGTGGCAGCAGGCCGATCCCATTGCATGGGCGCGCAGCGAAGCCCAGCAGGTGCGCGTGGTGGTGACCTCGGCGCGCCACGGCTGCAGTGCCGCGCTGATCGACGCGCTGCCGCGCCTGGAAGCCATCGTCAGCTTCGGCGTCGGCTATGACGCGATTGCGCTGGACGCGGCCCGTGCGCGCGGCATCCAGGTCAGCAACACGCCCGACGTGCTCAACGACTGCGTCGCCGACCTGGCCTTCGGGCTGCTGCTGGATGCGGCCCGCGGCATCGCCCATGGCGATCGCTTCGTGCGCGCCGGGCGCTGGCCGCAGGGCGGCTTCCCGCTGACCACGCGCGTATCGGGCAAGAAGCTGGGCATCCTCGGCCTGGGCCGCATCGGCGAGATCGTCGCGCGCCGCGCGCAGGGTTTCGACATGGAGATCGCCTACCACAACCGCCGCCCGCGCGAAGGCGCGCCGTGGCGCTTCGAAGCCGACCTGAAGGCGCTGGCAGCGTGGGCCGACTTCCTGGTGGTGGCGACCGTCGGCGGGCCCTCGACCGCGGGGCTGGTGTCGCGCGAAATCCTCGACGCTCTCGGCCCGCGCGGCATCCTGGTCAACGTGTCGCGCGGCAGCGTGGTCGACGAGGCGGCGCTGGTCGCGGCCCTGAGCGAAGGCCGCCTCGGCGGCGCGGGCCTGGATGTGTTCCAGGACGAGCCCAACGTGCCCCCGGCGCTGATGGCCATGGACCATGTCGTGCTGGCGCCGCACGTGGCCAGCGGCACGCACGAAACCCGCGCCGCCATGACCGCGCTGACCCTGCAGAACCTGGATGCCTTCCTCGCCGGCGGCAAGGTGCTGACGCCGGTGCTGTAGCGGCCGGCGCGCCTGCCTATACTGGATGCACCGGCCCCGCCATGTTGCGGGCCGGGGTCAGGAGGCATCATGGCACGCAAGTTTATCGATTGCCGCGACTACCCGAGCGACACCCACTGCACGGTCGCATTGAGCGCCGACAGCGAAGACGAACTGCTGGAAGCCGCGGTCCAGCACGCAGTGGCGGTGCACCAGCATCAGGACACGCCTGAGCTGCGCAGCCAGTTGAAAACGATGTTCAAGGAAGGCACGCCGCCGGCCTGAAGCCGGGGGGCCGGCTGGCGCCGCGCTGCGCCAGCCGCTTCGCGCGGGGCACATTCGCAGCCCCTGATACTCCACTTATGGCCATCGGAATACCCGTGATCGCCGTCATGGCGCATCATTGACGCGTCGCTATATACAGACGTATATTGCGCCTGACCGTCCCCCCCGGCCTGGCCGCGCCTGCGATGCATGCCGGTGGCCGATTCCCGAGGATTCCGATGTCTGCCTTCCGTCCCCGCCGCCGCGGGCTGCTGCTGGCCGCCGCCGCGGCGCTGGCGCTGGCCGCCACGCCCGCCTTCGCCGCCGACCTGGTGGTATCGGCCGCAGCCAGCCTGACCAACGCCTTCAAGTCGCTGGCCGAGTCCTATGAGCGCGCCCACCCCGGCACGCACGTGGTACTGAACTTCGGCGCTTCAGACGTGCTGATGCAGCAGATCGTCAAGGGCGCGCCGGCCGATGTGTTCGCCTCGGCCGACCAGCAGGCAATGAACAAGGCCGAGGCCGAGAAGGTGATCGCGCCGGGCTCGCGCCGCAACTTCGCCGCCAACCAGGTGGTGCTGATCGTGCCGGCCGACAGCCAGCTCGGCATCGCCTCGCTGCAGGACCTGAAGCGCCCGGAAGTCCGGCGCATCGCCTACGGCAACCCGGCCTCGGTGCCAGTAGGCCGCTATACGCGCGCTGCGCTGGAAGCGGACGGATTGTGGGACGCGGTGGCCGCCAAGGGCGTGCCGGCGCAGAACGTGCGCCAGAGCCTCGATTACGTCGCGCGCGGCGAGGTCGAGGCCGGCTTCGTCTTTGCCACCGATGCCACGGTGATGCCCGACAAGGTCCGGGTGGCCGTGCGCGTGCCGAGCCGCACGCCGGTAACCTACCCGATCGCCATCACCAGCCAGGCACGCCAGCCGCAGGCAGCGGCGCAGTTTGTCGACTATGTCGCCTCGCCGCAAGGCCAGGCGATCCTGTCGCGGTTCGGCTTCCAGAAGCCCTGACGCCGCGCCGCGCACCATGGATGCCGTCTGGGTACCGTTGCTGCTGTCGCTGAAGGTGGCCGGCTGGGCCACCGCGCTGAACGCCGTGCTCGGCGTTGGCGCGGCCTGGGCGCTGGCGCGCTGGCGCTCGCCGCTGCGCGACGTGGTCGATGCGGTGCTGACGCTGCCGCTGGTGCTGCCGCCGACAGTGCTGGGCTACTACCTGCTGGTGCTGGTGGGACGCCGTGGCGTGTTCGGCGAGTGGCTGGCGCGCCTGGGCATCGAACTGGTCTTTACCTGGCAGGGGGCGGTGCTGGCTTCGACCATCGTCGCCTTCCCGCTGGTGCTCAAGTCCGCGCGCGCCGCCTTCGAAGGCGTCGATCACCAGCTGGAAAACGCCGCGCGCGTGCTGGGCGTGCCCGAAGCCGGCATCTTCTTCCGCGTCACGCTGCCGTTGGCCGCGCGCGGCATCATCGCCGGCGTGCTGCTGGCCTTTGCCCGCGCGCTGGGCGAATTCGGCGCCACGCTGATGGTCGCGGGCAACCTGCCCGGGCGCACGCAGACGCTGTCGGTCGCGATCTATGAGGCGGTGCAGGCCGGCGACGACAACACCGCCAACCTGCTGGTGCTGGTGACTTCCGTCACCTGCGTGCTGCTGCTGGTGATTGCCGGACGCATGGTGCCTGCGGCCGCGCGCAACCCCGCTGAACACTATGAACGCCGGCGCTTGCGCCCGCGCGTCCGCTAACACCAGGGCCCGCATATCGCCATGAGCATGCACGTCAGCATCCGCAAGCAGATGGTCTCGGCCGACCGCCACTTTGCCCTGGATATCGATTTCGATTCAGCCAGCCGGCGCATTGCGCTGTTCGGCCCCTCGGGCGCGGGCAAGAGCCTGACGCTGCGTGCCATTGCCGGCCTGCTGGCGCCGGACAGCGGCCGCATCGTGCTGAACGGCCGCACCCTGTTCGACGCCGACGCCGGCATTGACGTGCGCCCGCAGCAGCGCCGCGTGGCCTACCTGTTCCAGGAATATGCGCTGTTCCCGCACCTGACCGTGGGCCAGAACATCGCCTTCGGGCTGGCGCGCGGCTGGCGCAATCCGCGCCGCGGCGCGGTGCAGCCGCAAGCGCAGCGCTGGATCGATGCCTTTGGCCTGGCCGACATCACCGGCAATTACCCGGCGGAGATTTCCGGCGGCCAGAAGCAGCGCGTGGCGCTGGCGCGCGCGCTGGTGGCGCAGCCCGATATCGTCTTGCTGGATGAACCGTTCTCGGCGCTGGACCCTGCGCTGCGCGCGCGCATGCGGGCGGAACTGCGCACGCTGCAGGCCAGCCTGGATGTGCCGATGCTGGTGATCTCGCACGACCCCGCCGATGTCGAGGCGCTGGGCGACCACGTGCTGGAGATCCGCGAAGGCCGCATCTTCGGCAGCGGCACCAGCCGCCACCATCCGCCGGTCTACGCGCCGGTGTCGGCGCGCGTGGCCTGAGCCGCGCGCAGCAGGTCGACGTAGGCGCCTTCGATCAGGGCCGACACAGGGATGCCCAGGCGCGCCAGCAGCGCGTGGGCCTCGGCCACGCCGTCTTCGACGCTTTCCGCATCGGCCAGCACCACTTCCAGCTCGAGGAAATCGCCCAGCGCCTCGACCCGGTCCAGGTGCACGCGCGTGCGTCCCGCCAGGTACAGCGTGCGCAGCTTGCGCACCCGCCCGCCCTCACCGTGCGCGGCGGCGAGCGCGGCGCGCAGCGTGCCCGGCGATGGCGTGGGCGACAGGATGTAGAAGCTCTCTTTCGGGCCGGCCGCATCGGCGCGCGCATAGAAGATCAGTTCGCCGCGGTCCGGTGCGAACTCGCGCAGCTTGAGGCGTCCGTTGGCGCAGCGGAAAAAGGTATCGTCCTGGCGGATGTATTCCGGCCCGTGGTCGGCCAGCGCCGCGGCGCGCGGCAGCAGCGACTCGACGCTGTCGATGCGGGCCTTGATCTCGACGTTTCTTGGCATCCGTACTCCTGCGGTTCAACCGATCAGCAAACGCGCGGCAATCACCCACATGGTGATGCCGATCACCACTTCCAGCACCTGCCAGGCCCGCGGCCGCGCGAACACGGGCCGCAGCAGCGCCGCGCCATAGCCCAGCGCAAAGAAGAACAGGAACGACGCGGTCATGGCCCCCGCGGCGAATTCGCGCGCGTGGCCCGCGAACTGGGTCGACACCGAACCGATCAGCATCACCGTATCGAGGTACACATGCGGATTCAGCCAGGTGAACGCCAGGCACACCGCCAGCGTCGGCGCCAGCGGCCGCGGCGCGGCGTCGCTGGGGTCCAGCACCGCGTTAGAGCGCCACGCCGCGATGAAGCTGCGCGCGCCATACCAGGCCAGGAAGGCCGCGCCGCCATAGCGCATGGCCTCGCCGAGCCACGGCAGCGTGCGGATCATCACGGCAAAGCCCGACACGCCCAGCAGGATCAGCAACGCATCCGAGAGCGCGCACACCAGGCAGACCCAGAACACATGCTCGCGCCGCAGGCCTTGCCGCAGCACGAACGCATTCTGGGAACCAATGGCAAGAATCAGGGAAAGACCGAGGGAAAAGCCAGCCAGCGCGGCGTGCATTGCGGGGGGAACGACATGCTTTCGGGGCGGCTATTATTGCACGCCGCGGCGGTCACGCCATCACGCCGAGGATCACGCTCGATGCCTTGAACACCGCCACCGCGGCCACGCCGGCCTGCAGCCCCAGCGCCTCGACGCTGCCATTGGTGACGATCGCCGCGATCGTGCCGCCGCCGTCGAGCTCGATCACCACCTCGGCGTTCACGGCACCGGGCATCACGCGCGACACCACGCCCGCCAGCTGGTTGCGCGCCGACAGCCGCATCCAGGGATCGGGCAGCCCCACCAGCACCGACGACGCCTTGACCAGCGCGAACGCCTCCACGCCCTCGGCCAGCTCCAGCGTCTCGACGCTTTCATGCGTGATGGTGGCGACGATGCGCTGCCCGCCGGCCAGTTCCAGCACGACCTCGTCGTTGACGGCCCCGCCCGTCACGCTGGCCACACGTCCGAACAGCTTGTTGCGCGCACTGGTCTTGATCATCATTCGCCTCATCAGGTGGATATCGTCGGCCGCGCCCTCGCCCAGGCGCGACAGCTGCGCGACAAAGCGCCGGTGCTCGTGTTCCAGCGCGCGGTAGGTGCGGATCAGCTGTTCGCCGCGCGCGGTCAGGCGCGTGCCGCCGCCACCCTTGCCGCCGGCGGCGCGCACCACCAGCGGCTCGCCAGCGCTGTTGTTCATCGCGTCGATGGCGTCCCACGCCGCCTTGTAGCTGATGCCGACGGCGCGCGCGGCGGCGGTGATCGAGCCGTGTGCGCCGATCGCGGCAAGCAGGGCGATGCGGTCCTTGCCGCCCCAATCCTGCGAGCCGGAGCGGAACCAGATGGCTCCCTGGAGTTCAAGCATGGCAGTCGGGCGCCGGCCGGCACCGCAATGAAGTCCGAAACGCGGTTATGGTAATCCCGGCAATCCCATTTGGCGATCCGACAACGGAGTTTTCCAGCGTGGCTGCGCGCCACACCGCTGTGTCCGGCGTCAGCAGCGACATGCGCGCGGGAGCCCCGCGCGCACCTGCGCGACCGCGGCAAGCTGTGACTCAGCTGGCCAGGTAGTGCGCGCGCAGCTGCGCGACGTCGACCTGCAGCGCGTCGCGCAGATAGTTGCCAACGCTGCCCCAGCCCGCGTCGATCGCCTGCATCGACGCGTCGAGATAGCTGGCCCGGACTTCGAGCAGCGGCATCATCACCGCGGCATCGATCCCAAGCCCCTCCATCTGCGCCAGCGCCGCCGCGTTGAACTGCGCGTTGCGCTGGTTCGATTCCAGGTAGTTGGCCAGGATATCGTCCTGGCCGACACCCAGCGCCGCCAGCAACAGCAGCGCGGCAAAGCCGGTGCGGTCCTTGCCCGCGGTGCAGTGGAACAGCAGCGTCTGGCCGCCCTGCACGGTCTGCATGAAGCCGCCGAAGGCCTGGCGGTAGCGCACCGGAAAATCGCCGTACACCTCCAGCATGAACGCATCCATCTGCGCCGGCGTGCTGGCGCGCAGGCGCGGCATCAGCACATCCATCGCCATGCTGCCCTCCAGCACCGGCACCGCCTGCCAGCGGAAGCGCTGGCCGAAGGCCGCTTCGCCGGGCGACTTTTCGCCCGGCGAGCGGAAATCCACCACCATGTCGAGCCCGAGCGCCTGCAGCCGGTCCAGGTCGGCGGCGCTGGCCAGCGCGGGATTGCCGCTGCGGTACAGCCGGCCGTGGCGCACGCGGCGCCCTTCCGCGCCAACCAGCCCGCCCAGGTCGCGCGCGTTGCTGATGCGTTCGAAGACCAGGTCATGCACCACTTGCGCGGCGCCGGCCGCCGCCGGCGATCGCGGCACGGCCGCGAAGGCGTGCGGGCATGCCGCGCGTTGAAGCCACTTGAGCATTGTTCTTTCCAGATTGTCGTTGCGAGGCGCGCGGCTCCGGCGTCGATATCGCCCGAGGCCCAGGGGCGGCGGCGGTCGCCTTCCTTCACCAGTTCCACTGGACGGATCTTCGCATACCGCGCCGGCGCCTTGCGCCGCGCCGCCGGGTCCAGCCCGGCCCTGACACCGCGCAGCAGAACCTTCATGGTCGGCTCCAATTATTTCAGATCACTGCCGCTCGCGCACGCGGGGCCCATGGCGGCTGGCACAATACGCGCCATGAAAAGCCTCTGCTCCGCCCTGGCCAGGCTGCTGCTGCTCGCCGTGATCGGCGGCGCGCTGCTGGCCGCCATCGCCATCCTGGCCGCCAACCGGCAGCTGCCTTCGCTCGACGCGCTCACCGCGTTCCGTGATACGCGGGACTACGTGCCGATCGGCAAGATGCCGCGCGCGCTGACCGAGGCCGTGGTAGCGATCGAGGATGAGCGCTTCTACCTGCACGACGGCATCGACTACGTCGGCGTCATCCGCGCCGGCGTCGCCAACCTGTCGGACGAGCTGTCGCAGGGGGCGTCGACCATCACGATGCAGGTGGCGCGCAATTTCTATCTATCGCGGGACAAGACCTACACGCGCAAGCTGTATGAAGTGCTGCTGTCGTACCGGATCGAAAAGGCGCTCAGCAAGGACGAGATCCTGGAGCTGTACCTGAACAAGATCTACCTGGGACAGGGCGCGTATGGCTTTGCCGATGCCGCGCAGACTTACTTCGGCAAGCGGCTGGACCAGCTGACGCTGGCGGAGTGCGCGATGCTGGCAGGGCTGCCGAAGGCCCCCTCGGCCAATAATCCGGTGGCGAATCCCAGGCGGGCGCGGCAGCGGCAGGTTTATATCCTGCGGCGCATGCTGGAGCTGGGCAGGATTTCGCGGGGGGAGTATGACGGGGCGTTGCTGGAGCCGTTGCGGTTGAAATAAGGGGCCGTTGGGGCAGCCGGCAAGACGGCCCGCCCCCTGCTACTCCAGAATCTGCCGATGCCTGCCCAGTGCTTCCCGCACGATATCGAGCAGCCCGCTGCCGGCCTCGGCATCGACATGCCCGAGCAACGCCCGGCGCATGCGCGGTTCCCAGAACCGCTTGATATGCCCGGCAATATCCGCGACGGCCTCCTCGCGATCCGGCATGGCCTCGAAGAAGCTGCCGATCTGGTTGGCCATGGTGATGAGGTTGTCGATCTTCATGCCAGGCTCGCTTCGTGTTGCAGACGTTGGGGATGGGCATAGACCACGTGCGCGCCGGCGCGCACGAACCCTGCCAGGGTGATGTTGGCCTGTTCGGCGAGCCGCACCGCCAGCGCGGTCGGCGCGGACACCGCCGCCAGCACGCCGGCGCCGATGGCGGCGGCCTTCAGGACCATTTCATAGCTGGCGCGGCTGGTCACCAGCACCGCGCCGCCGGCGATGTCTTCGCCGCCGCGGGCCAGCGCGCCGGCCAGCTTGTCCAGCGCGTTGTGGCGGCCCACGTCCTCGCGCACCACCGAAACGTGTCCGTCGGCACGCAGCCACGCGGCAGCATGGGTCGCACCGGTATGGCGCTGCAGGGCCTGGCGCAGCTGCAGTTGCACGAAGGCGGCCTGGATCACGTCGGTGTGGAAGCTCGCCGTGCTTTGCACCGGCGCGGGTGCCCGCATCACCTGTTCCAGCGATTCGGTGCCGCATAGCCCGCAGCCGGTCCGCCCGGCCAGCGAGCGGCGCCGGTCCTTGAGCCGCATGAAGGCGGCCGAGGCGATCTCCAGCCGCACGGCGATGCCCTGGGGACGCGTGTCGATCTCGATGTCGTAGACCTCGCGCGCGCTGCCGACGATGCCTTCGCTCAGGCTGAAGCCGAGCGCGAAGTCTTCCAGGTCGGCCGGCGTGGCCAGCATCACCGCGTGCGAGATGCCGTTATACTCCAGCGCCACCGGCACTTCCTCGGCCACCTCGTCGGGGCCCAGCATCAGCTCGCCGCCGCGCCAGCGGTTGACCGCGAAAGTGGTGTGGGTGGCTGTCACGGCGTCTTGCGCCGTGGCCGGATCCAGTTCCGGCGACTGCAGGCAGCGCATCATCGCGTCGCCCTCCGCTCAGCCCGCGGCCTGCGCCGGATCGGCGCTGGCCGCTTCCAGCAGCCGCAGCTGCGTGGCGTTGAAGTCCTGGTACTGCTGCTGCCATGCCGACGGCTGCGCCACCGGCAGCACCTGCACCGCGGTGACCTTGTACTCGGGGCAATTGGTGGCCCAGTCCGAGTTGTCGGTGGTGATCACGTTGGCGCCGGACTCGGGGAAGTGGAAGGTGGTGTAGACCACGCCCGGCTGCATGCGTTCGCTGACAATGGCGCGCAGCACGGTGTCGCCGGCGCGGCTCTGCACCCCGACCCAGGCGCCATCCTTGATGCCGCGCTCTTCCGCGTCGTGCGGATGGATTTCCAGCCGGTCCTCGGCGTGCCAGTGCACGTTGTCGGTGCGCCGCGTCTGCGCGCCGACGTTGTACTGCGACAGGATGCGCCCCGTGGTCAGGATCAGCGGGAAGGCGCGCGTGATCTTCTCGGTGGTCGGCACATACTTGGTGATGATGAACTTGCCCTTGCCGCGCACGAAGGCGTCGATATGCATGGTCGGCGTGCCTTCCGGCGCGTCGGCATTGCACGGCCACTGGATGCTGCCCAGTTGGTCCAGGCGCTGGTAGCTGACACCCGCGAAGGTCGGCGTCAGCCGCGCGATCTCGTCCATGATCTCGGATGGATGCTGGTAGTCCATCGGATAGCCGAGCGCATTGGCCAGCAGCATGGTGGCTTCCCAGTCGGCATAGCGCGCCTTGGGCGGCATCACCTTGCGCACCCGCGAGATGCGGCGCTCGGCGTTGGTGAAGGTGCCGTCCTTTTCCAGGAACGACGAGCCCGGCAGGAATACGTGCGCGTACTTGGCGGTCTCGTTCAGGAAGATGTCCTGCACCACGATGCATTCCATCGACGACAGCGCCTCGGACACGTGCTGCGTGTTCGGGTCGGACTGGACGATGTCCTCGCCCTGGCAGTACAGGCCCTTGAAGCTGCCGGCCAGCGCGGCCTCGAACATGTTGGGGATGCGCAGGCCCGGCTCCGGGCTGATCTCGACCTGCCAGGCATCTTCGAACAGGCCGCGCACGGTCGAGTCCGACACATGGCGGTAGCCCGGCAGCTCATGCGGGAACGAGCCGATATCGCACGAGCCCTGGACGTTGTTCTGCCCGCGCAGCGGATTCACGCCCACGCCCTCGCGGCCGATATTGCCGGTGGCCATGGCCAGGTTGGCGATGCCCATCACGGTGGTCGAGCCTTGCGCATGCTCGGTCACGCCCAGGCCATAGTAGATCGCGGCGTTGCCGCCGGTGGCGTAGAGGCGCGCAGCCCCGCGCAGTTGTTCGGCCGGGATGCCGGTGACGCTTGCCATCGACTCGGGCGAATTCTCCGGCAGCGCGACGAAGTCCCGCCACTGGCTGAAAGCGCGGTCCTCGCAGCGCTCGGCGATAAAGGCTTCATTGAGCAGGCCTTCGGTGACGATCACATGCGCCAGCGAGGTAACCAGCGCGACGTTGGTGCCCGGGCGCAGCTGCAGGTGGAAATCCGCGCGGATATGCGGCGAATCGACCAGGTCGATGCGGCGCGGATCGACCACGATCAGCTTTGCGCCGGCGCGCAGGCGCTTCTTCATGCGCGAGGCAAAGACCGGATGGCCATCGGTCGGGTTGGCGCCGATCACCATGATCACGTCAGCCTTCTCGACCGACTTGAAGGTCTGCGTGCCGGCCGATTCGCCCAGCGTCTGCTTGAGTCCATAGCCGGTGGGCGAATGGCACACGCGCGCGCAGGTGTCGACGTTGTTGTTGCCGAACGCCGCGCGCACCAGCTTCTGCACCAGGTAGCCCTCTTCGTTGGTGCAGCGCGACGACACGATACCGCCGATCGAGTCCTTGCCGTGCTGCGCCTGGATGCGCTTGAACGCCGACGCAGCATAGTCGATCGCCTCTTCCCACGACACCTCGCGCCACGGATCAGTGATCTTCGCGCGGATCATCGGCTTGAGGATGCGGTCCTTGTGCGTGGCATAGCCCCAGGCAAAGCGGCCCTTGACGCAGGCGTGGCCTTCGTTGGCCTTGCCGTCCTTGTACGGCACCATGCGCACCACTTCATTGCCCTTCATCTCGGCCTTGAACGAGCAACCGACGCCGCAATAGGCGCAGGTGGTCACGGTGCTGTGCGAAGGCTGGCCCAGCTTGATGATCGAGGTCTCGGTCAGGGTCGCGGTCGGGCAGGCCTGCACGCACGCGCCGCACGAGACGCAGTCCGAGTCCATGAACGACTGGCTGGTGCCGGGCGAGACGCGCGCATCGAAGCCGCGGCCGCTGATGGTCAGCGCGAAGGTGCCCTGGGTTTCCTCGCAGGCGCGCACGCAGCGGTTGCAGACGATGCACTTGGACGGATCGTAGGTGAAGTAAGGATTGGATTCGTCCTTCTTCATCTGCGTGTGCGTGGCGGTCGGCACGCTCGACGCGGCTTGCGGGCCGCCATCGTTGTAGCGCACTTCGCGCAGGCCGACCACGCCGGCCATGTCCTGCAACTCGCAGTTGCCGTTGGTCGGGCAGGTCAGGCAATCAAGCGGGTGGTCGGAGATATACAGCTCCATCACGCCGCGGCGCAGGTCGGCAAGCTTGTCGCTCTGGGTCCTGACCTTCATGCCGGCCTCGACCGGCGTGGTGCACGATGCCGGATAGCCGCGGCGCCCCTCGATCTCGACCAGGCACAGCCGGCACGAGCCGAACGCTTCCAGGCTGTCGGTGGCGCACAGCTTGGGCACGGCGATCTGCGCTTCCATCGCGGCGCGCATCACCGAAGTGCCGGCCGGCACGGTGACGCTGACGCCATCGACTTCCAGGGTGACCAGCTCGGTCGATGGGCTGGCGGGCGTGCCGAAATCAATCTCGTTGCGGGCGTTCATGGCGGTTTGTCTCCCGTGTCTCTGACGGACCTGGCTCAGGCGGCCCTGGCCGGATTGGATGCGAGGCCGAAGTCCTCGGGGAATTCGTTCAGCGCGGACAGCACGGGGTACGGCGTCATGCCGCCCATCGCGCACAGCGAGCCGTTGAGCATGGTGTCGCACAGGTCGCGCACCAGCTTGACGTGCCTGACCGGCTGCTCGCCGGCGATGATGCGGTCCATCACTTCGACGCCGCGGGTAGAGCCGATCCGGCACGGCGTGCATTTGCCGCACGACTCGATCGCGCAGAACTCCATCGCGTAGCGCGCCTGCCTGGCCATGTCGACGGTCTCGTCGAACACCACGATGCCACCGTGGCCGACCACGCCGCCGAACGCGGCATAGGCTTCATAGTCCAGCGGCACATCGAAGCGCGATTCGGGCAGGTAGGCGCCCAACGGTCCGCCCACCTGCACCGCGCGGATGGCGCGGCCGCTGCGGGTGCCGCCGCCGTAGTCGACCAGCAGCTCGCGCAGCGTCACGCCGAAAGCCTTCTCCACCAGCCCGCCGCGCTGGATGTTGCCGGCTAGCTGGAACGGCAGCGTGCCGCGCGAGCGGCCCATGCCGTAGTCGCGGTAGTACTGCGCGCCGCGCGCCAGGATGACCGGCACGGTGGCCAGCGAAATCACGTTGTTGATCACCGTGGGCTGGCCGAACAGTCCCTTCAGCGCGGGCAGCGGCGGCTTGGCGCGCACCACGCCGCGCCGGCCTTCCAGGCTTTCCAGCAGCGCGGTTTCCTCGCCGCAGACATAGGCGCCGGCACCCTTGCGCACTTCCAGATGGAAGCGCCTGCCGCTGCCGCGGAGGTCGTCGCCGAGCCAGCCCGCGGCGCCGGCGATGCCGATCGCGCTTTCCAGCACAGCGATCGCATGCGGGTATTCGGAGCGGCAGTAGATATAGCCCTGCTCCGCGCCCACCGCCAGGCCGGCGATGGTCATGCCTTCGATCAGCATGAAGGGGTCGTCTTCCATCACCATGCGGTCGGAGAACGTGCCCGAGTCGCCTTCGTCGGCATTGCAGACGATGTACTTGACCGCCGACTGCGCGCCCAGCACGGTCTTCCACTTGATGCCGGTCGGGAACGCGGCGCCGCCGCGGCCGCGCAGGCCCGAGTCGGTGACCTCCTGCACGATCTGGTCCGGCTGCATCGCCAGCGCACGCTCCAGGCCGACGAAGCCCTCGTGCGCGCGGTAGTCGTCCAGCGACAGCGGGTCGGTGATGCCGACGCGGGCGAAGGTCAGGCGCTCCTGCCGTTTCAGGAACGGGATCTCCTCGGTCAGGCCGTGCGCCAGCGCATGCGTGCCACCCTGCAGCAACCCGGCATCGAACAGTCCCGGCACCTCGGCCGCGCTGACCGGCCCATAGGCCACGCGCCCGGCGGCGGTCTGCACCTCGACCAGGGGCTCCAGCCAGAACATGCCGCGCGAACCGTTGCGCACGATGCGAACCGGCTCGCCGCGGGCCTCGGCTTCGCGCGCGATGGCGCGCGCAACGTCATCGGCGCCCAGCGCCAGCGCGGTGGAGTCGCGCGGCACGAAGATGGTGGTGGTCGGGCTCATGCCTGGGCCTCCGCTTTGGCGGGGGATGCGGTAGTGGAGGCGCGCAAGGCGCGCACCAGCGTATCGAAGCGCGCGGCATCGACATACCCGTGCAGCTGCTCGCCGACCATCACCGCCGGTCCGCAGGCACACTGGCCCAGGCAATAGACCGGCTCAAGCGTCACCTGCCCGTCCGCGCTGGTTTCATGGAAGCCGCAGCCCAGCGCGCGCTGCGCGTGCGCGGCCAGCGCCTCGGCGCCCACGGCCTGGCACGCCTCGGCGCGGCACACCTGCACCACATGCCGGCCGGCGGGCTGCTGGCGGAAGTGATGGTAGAACGTGATCACGCCATGCACCTCGGCGCGCGACAGGTTCAGCGCGCGGGCGATCGCGGGCACGGCGGTGTCGGGGATAAAGCCCTGGGTGTCCTGGATCTCATGGAGGATCGGCAGCAGGGCGCCCGGCATGTGCTGGCGTGCCGCGACGATGGCGGCAATGCGCGCGGCAGCGGCGGGGGCTGCCGGGGCACCGGCTGCACCCGGTGCGTTGGGGGCGATATCTGGCATGGCGTCTCCTGTGAGGGCTCGCCAGGACCGGCGGCAATGCCTGCCTGGATCCCGCTTATATGCTATTTTTTTCCTATTTCCGGGCTACCGGATCGCCGTCTGGCCCGTTAGGCGGACTATATGAGAGTGACAGCGACCGTTCAATAAGCTATTTTCTACATATGCTTCGCATCTCGATCCACCCCCATCTGCAAATCCGCGACGACGCCTATCCGGGCGGCGAGCCGCTGGACGTGTCCCGGCTGGTGGCCCTGCTCGGCCATATCGGGGAATCCGGCAGCATCAGCCAGTCGGCGCAGGCGGTCTCGCTGTCGTACCGCTATGCGTGGGGCATCCTGCGCGATGCCGAGGCGCTGTTCGGCGGCCCGCTGATCGACAAGACGCGCGGGCGCGGCAGCGCGCTGACGCCGCTGGCGCAGCAGTTGGTGTGGGCCAGCAAGCGGATCGGCGCGCGGCTGTCGCCGACGCTGGATAGCCTTGCGTCCGAACTGGAGATCGAGCTGAAGAAGCTGATGGCGCAGCCAGAGGCCACGGCACGGCTGCATGCCAGCCACGGCTTTGCGGTGGCGGCGCTGCGCGACTTCCTCGACGAGCAACAGGTGCGTCACGACCTGAAGTACTGCGGCAGCGTCGAGGCCGTGGCGGCGCTGGCCGAAGGCGCCTGCGACATCGCCGGCTTCCATGTGCCGGTGGGCGAGTTCGAGCACGGCATGTGGCGCCACTTCACCACTTGGCTCAAGCCCGAGACCCATTGCCTGGTGCACCTGGCGGTGCGCAGCCAGGGATTGTTCGTGCGGCCCGGCAACCCGCTCGGCATTCATGCGCTCGAGGACCTGACCCGGCCCGACGTCCGCTTCGTCAACCGGCAGGTCGGCTCCGGCACGCGGCTGCTGCTGGACCTGATGCTGGCGGCGCGCGGCATCGACGGCGCGCGCATCGAGGGCTACAGCAACGGGGAATTTACCCACGCCGCGGTGGCGGCGTATATCGGCAGCGGCATGGCCGACGTGGGCTTTGGCGTGGAAACCGCGGCGCGGCGCTTCGGGCTGGCCTTCGTGCCCGTGATCAAGGAGCGCTACTTCTTTGCGATCGAGCGCGCCAAGCTGCGCAGCGCGGCGCTGGCCGGCGCGGTCGGCGCGCTGACCAGCGAGGCCTTCCGCCAGCGCGTCAATGCGCTGCCCGGCTATGACGGCACGCTGACCGGCACCGTGCAGACCTTGCCGGAAGCCTTCCCGGACTACAGCGACAATGACAGCGCTACACCGCCGCGCTAGCGCCGCAGCAACGACAGGCGCTCAGGATGGCCGGCCCACTGCTCGTGGCCATCGATCGGCCCCTTGGCCTTCAACAACGGCAGCCAGTCCGGCCGCCGCGACAACTCGGCATTGAGCGCGATGAAATGGCGCTGGTGTTCCGGCACATCATGCTCGGAATAGATCGCGCCGACGGGGCACAACGGCACGCACATCGAGCAGTCGATGCATTGGTCGGGATCGATCGCAAGGAAGTTAGGCCCTTCGTGGAAGCACGACATCGGGCAGACTTCGACGCAATCGGTATGGCGGCATTGGATGCAGGCATCCGTCACGACAAAGGTCATGGGGCAGTCACGGAACGGCAGGAAATCAGTGCGTGATGTTAACGCCCGGCCGGCGCGCGTGGGAGGCGCCGGCTTGTGCGAGTCGTTCAAAACTGCTGAAGCGGCGGGGCGCCGCGCACGCCCCGCCCGGCACTGCGGCGTCAGGCGGTCTCGCGCATCAGCTCTTCCTTGCGCGCGGCCATGGCCTGCGCCACGTCGCGCAGGTTGATCTTTTCCTTGATCACGTTCTTGAACAGCTCGCCTTCCTCTTCCTCGATGTGGTGGGAGACGTATTCCGACAGCACCGTGTAGTTGGCCTCGAGCATGTCGCCGGCCGGATCTTCCTCGATCGCGGCGATCAGGTCCTTGGCCACCTGGTGCTCGACCTGGGCTTCGTCGAGCATGTCGTCGATCTCGTCGCTGACGCCCCGCAACGCCGGATAGAAGATTTCTTCCTCGATGGTGGCATGCACGGTCAGCTGGTGGCACACCTCGAGCGCGATCGATTCCTTCTCGCCGCGATCGTCGGTGTCCTTGAACGCCTTGAACTGCTTCTTGGCGGCGCGGTGATCGTCCATCAAGGCACCGAGGGCCTCGGCCTGGTCTGCGGGGATCTTCGACTTGTCCACGGTTTTCTCCTGGTGGGGAGCCGGCACTCCGGCTTCGCCCCGGAACGCAGGCAGGTTCCGTGCCCGCGCTGCAGCAGCGCGGCGCCGCGCACACGGCGAGCCGGCCTGCCAGTCATTGCAATTCCTGCGCGAAGCCTTGTAATTGTGCCCGCGGCGGCGCGTGAGGCAACGCCCGAAATCGCGCATCGCGTTGCCGCGCCGGTATCACGTTGCGCCGCCCCGGCCATGCGCCGGGGCGCGCGGCATGAAAGTTGCGGCAGGACCCGCAAGCCGGAACAGATCCTCTGTCCGAACCGCCATCACCAGGGTGCGGCGTCCGCGCCGTCCGACACCATCATGCCGACCACCTTCCTCTACTCGAATTGCGCCGATGCCCTGTCGGCGGTCCAGGACGAACTGCAGGCCGCCAGCGCCGCCGGCTATGGCATCGACCCGCAACACGTCTTCTGGGAAGCCGCGCCGGCCTCGGTGCCGGCGTTGCAGCGCCCGCGCCTGCGCGCGCTGCAGCACCAGGTGCAGGCGGGCGACGCGGTAGTGGCGCTGCGCCTGTGCAGCCTGGGCTGGAGCGTGCCCGAAGTGCTGGCCACGGTCCGGCGTTTCCGCCTGCTGGGCGTGGCGCTGTACTGCGTGCAGCTGTCGCGCGACGACCTGGCCAACGCAACACCGCCTGAAGCGGTCGAGGTGTTGCGCGCGGTGGCCGCGCTGGAAGGCGCGACGCGCAGCGTGCGCGTGCGCGAAAGCCTGGCCGCGGCCAAGGCCATGGGGCGCCAGGTCGGCCGTCCGCCCAAGCACACGCCGGAACAGCGCCATGCCATCCTGGGTGCGCTCGCCGCGGGCTATTCGGTCAGCGAGACCGCGCGGCGCTTCAGCACGTCGCGCCAGACCGTGCTGCGCATCCGGGCCGCCGAGCCACTGGCGCAGCCCGCAGCGGCCGTCGCCATGGCAGACGCCGAAGAATCCGTCCCCGAAGCGGCCACGGAATGAAAGCCGCGGCTGTCACGTGCTGGGTGGTCGTGTCGCGCCCGGCTGCGCCAGGCTGTCTGCCATGACCGACCGCTCTTCCAACGCCACGCCCCTGCCCGCGGCACTGGTCGATACCGCGGCCACGCCCGCCATGCCCGCAACGTCCGCTGCGTCGGCAACGCACGAGGCGGCACCTCCTACGCGCTTCGCACGGCCCACCATGTTGCTGGAAACGCTGCTGGCGACGCGGCTGGAATTGCTCAGCCGCGACCACGCGTGGCCCCCGCATACGCTGGCGCAGCGGCGCGCCGTGCTGATGCGCTTGTGGGAGCAGCGCCCACCGGGCCTGTTCGAGCAAGGCGGCACCGCCGACAGCATCGCGCGCTGCCTGCACACCGCGTTTGCCGAGGCCGCCGCCGGACGCAGGCTGGAGGCGGCGCTGGAGTTCAAGCGCGCGTACTACCTGGTGTGCTGCACGGCCTCTTCCGGCGCCCGCGCGCGGCTGCATGGCGGCGGCCACAACGGCGGCGGCGACGGCGGCCACAACGGCGAGCCGGGCTAGCCCCCGCGTGCGTCGCCCGCGCCGGTCATCGTCACGCGCAGACGGCGCGCAAGGTCTCGTCCCATTCGGCCACGAAGCGGCCAATGCCAAAGCGTTCGCGCGCCAGGTGGCAGCCCCGCTCTCCCCAGACCCGCGCCAGTTCCGGATCATCCAGCAGCTCGCGCATCACGCTGACCAGCACGTCGGGGCGCGTATCGACATAGCCGTTGTGGCCGCTCTGGATCACTGTGACCAGTTCGGTCGTGGCCAAGCCCACCACCGGCACCCCCAGCATCATCGCCTCCACCACCGCCAGCCCCAGGCTGGTGTAGCGGATGGGGTTGAAGAAGAAGCGATAGCGCGCGACGAATGCCGCCAGGTCGGGGTTGGGCACCTCGCCCAGCCCGCCCGCCTGTTGCGCCGCCATGCCGACCAGGTCCAGCGGCACCTGCTCGCGCACCCGCGCGAACAGGTCGGCGCCAAGGCGACGGCCGCGCCGCGACAGGTTGTTGACCACGCTGATGCCGCGCGCCAGCTCACCGCTGTAGCGCACCGCCTCGTCGACCAGCACGCCGTGCTCGATCACGCGGCACGGGGTGACGCCGCTGTCCCACATCAGCGCATTGAACGGCGTCACGTGCACCAGCAGCATCGACGGGTCCTGCACCGGGTGGCGCGTGTTGGTCGGATGTTCCTGCGGCGGATCGTGCTCGAGGTAGATCGCCGGCAGCGCGCGCTGCGCGGCACTCAGCAGCGCCACGCGGTCGTGCGCGTAATGGTCGCGATGCTGGTACAGCACGCAGTCGAAGCGGCCGGCCGGGACGGCGTCGTAAGGCACCTCGTGCACGTTGCCGCCCCACGGCAGCGCGCCGCCGGCGCCGGCATAGCCCGGGGTGCCGTCAGCGCGCGTGACCAGGTACAGGTCGTGCGGGATCTGCGACAGGTAGTACAGGTAGTTCCCGTGCACGTGCCAGGTCAGGATGCGCAGCCGCCTAGCCATGGCCGCGCCCCTGCTGCGCCAGCGCCAGCGCGGCCTCGACCACGCATGCCACGCTGATATTCGACGCGCACGGGTGCCCCGCGACCGGGCAGCGCTGGTGCATGCACGGCCGGCATGCCGGCTGGTCGGCCAGCACGCGGTGCAGCGTGGTGTCGAGCGGTGCCCAGCGCGCGCTGTCGCTGCCGCAGGAGACCACCACACTGGGCGTGCCGACCGCCGCGGCGATATGCGAGGCGCCGGTGTCGTTGCACAGCAGCAGCCGCGCATCGCGGATCAGCGCGGCCAGCGTGCCCAGCGCGGTCTGCCCGCACAGGTTGACCACCGGCTTGCCGACGCGCCGCGCCAGCTGCGCCACCAGCGCCGACTCGTCGCGGCTGCCGGTCAGCACCACCTTCCAGTGGCGCCGCAGCGCACGGCCGGCCTCGGCGAAGCGCTCCACTGGCCAGCGCCGCGACAGCATGCGCGCCCCGGCGTGCAGGCAGACGTATTCGCCGGCCACCAGGCCATGCTCGGCCGCCAGCAGCCGCCAGCTGGCATGGTCGATCGGGCGCAGCGGAAACGCCAGGCTGCGGTCCGCACACGGATAGCCCAGCGCCTGCATCAGCGCCAGCAGCCGCTCCACCTCGTTGCCCTGCGGCCAGGGCACCAGCACGCCGGCGCGATCGCAGCGCGCCGCGGCGGGATCGGGGCAGAACCCGGCCATGCGCTTCGCGCCCAGCCGCTGCACCACGTCGTTGGTCAGCGCGCCGCTGCCGTGCAACTGGATCGCCAGGTCGAAGCGCGCCGCGTGCGCCGCGGCGTAGAACGGGCCCGCCGCGGCCTCTGCGCACGGTTGCTCGGGCATGCCCGGCGCGCCGGGAAAGACCATCAGGTCATCCACCAGCGCGCTGAAGCGGGACACGAACTCCTGCGCCCACGGCAAGCCGATCAGCGTGATGCGGGCCTCGGGCTCGCCGGCGCGCAGGGCGCGCAGCGCCGGCACCGCGCACAGCATGTCGCCCAGCTGCAGCGCGCGGAACACGGCGATGCGCCGCGCGCGCGCCGGCGCCGCGCGGCGCCGCTGCAGAGGCTGCGCCAGCGGCAAGGCCTTGACGGGTTCGACGCAGGCGCTCATAGGAACACCACCCGGAACGCCAGCGCGCCGCGCAGCCGCCAGTACAGCGACAGCGGCGGGATCAGCATGGAGGTGACCGCCATCTCGGCGACGTGGGCCGGCGTCAGCGCGGCGCCGCGCAGGCGCTGCACGCAGAATGCCGTGGTCAACCCCAGCCATAGCAAGCCTGCCGCCGCGGCCAGCACGGGTGCGCCCGCCAGCCACGCCGTGGGCGCGGCCAGCAGCGCCAGCACCGTCACGTAGTAATGCCATGGCGGTACGCGCCGGATGCGCTGCCGGTACAGGCGCGGATGCTTCTTGTACAGCAGCGCGTCGAAGTACACCTTGGCCTGTGCCGCCATGCTGCTGCCCCATGCGGCCGGCCGCACCGGATGCGCCACCACGGCCGCCGGCGCGCGCCCCACCGGGCACACCTGCTCGATCAGCCGGAACTGCAGGTCCGAATCCTCGCGCCACGCCCGCGTAAAGCGCTCGTCGAAGCCGCCGATGCGCCGCAGCGCGTCGCGCCGGACGAAGCAATTGGCGGTGACGAACTCGGCGTGCGCGAGGCCGCCGGTATCGCGCTCGTGGTCGGTGGGCCGCGGCGGCAGCGGCACGAACACCGTGCCCGCTACCGCGCAGCACTCCGGCTGGTCCGCCAGCGCGGCGCAGCCCGCTTCGAGCCAGCCGGGATCCGGAACGGTGTCGTCGTCGGTGAACGCGATCACCGGCGCGCGCGCGCGGCGCCAGCCGGCGTTGCGGGCGCCCGAGGGCCCCTGCGTGCCCGGCACCGGCACATAGCGCAGTGCATGATGCGGATGCTGCGCGGCCATCAGCGCCACCAGCCGTTCGATGCGCGCCTCGCAGCCGTCGTCGGCGACGATCACCTCGTACGCCCACGCGGGCAGGCGCTGCGCGCACAGTGCCTGCAGGCAGCGGGCCAGCAGCGCCGGACGTCGCCAGGTCGGAATGACCACCGAGATGCTGGGCTCAGGCCGGTCCATGTGCGCCTCCGGCGGCGGGTTTCTCCAGCAGGAACGGGCCGATCACCAGCGCGTCCAGCGGCGAGGTCCAGAAGCATTCCACCGCATCGCGCGGCGTGCACACGATGGGCTCGCCGCGCGTGTTGAACGAGGTGTTGACCAGGATCGGCACGCCCGTGCGGCGCTCGAACGCCGCCAGCAGGTCGTAGTAGGCGGGATTCTGCTCGCGGCGCACGGTCTGCACGCGCGCGGTGCCGTCGACGTGGCAGACCGCGGGGATGCGCGCCGCCTGCTCGGGGCGCACGTCGTAGATGAACAGCATGAACGGCGCTTCGCCGCGGCCGGGCTTGGCCGCGCTGAACCAGTCCGGCGCACGCTCCTGCATCACCACCGGCGCCACCGGGCGGAAGTCTTCGCGGTCCTTGATCTGGTTCAGCCGCTGCTGCATGCCGGGATCGATCGGCGAGGCCAGGATCGAGCGCGCGCCCAGCGCGCGCGGGCCAAATTCCATGCGGCCCTGGAACCAGCCGATGATCTTGTTCTGCGCCAGCAGCTCCGCGGTCTCTGTGGCGAGGTCATCGAGCCGGCGGTAAGGCAGCTTGGCCCAGTCGAGGAAGGCCGCGATCTCGTCCTCGTCATAATCCGGCCCGAGGTAGGCATGTTCCATCGACCAGTGCCGCGCCGGCCGCCCCCTGTGCACGAAGTCGGTCCACAGCGCCGCGCCCAGCGCAGTGCCGGCGTCGCCGGCGGCCGGCTGCACCCAGACCTCGTCGAACGGGCTCTGGTCGCGCACGCGCGCGTTCATCACGCAGTTCAGCGCCACGCCGCCGGCCATGGCAAGCTGCCTTTCGCCGGTGGTTTCTGCCAGCCACGTGGTCATGCCGACCACGGTTTCTTCCAGCACCTCTTGCAACGAGCGCGCAATATCGAAATGCGCGGCGCCGAAGGCCTCGCCGCGCTGGCGCGGCGGCCCGAGCAAGGCGGCCAGGTCGGCCTGCGCCACGCGGTAGCCGCCCTCGGCATCGCGCCGGACCATGTCGCGGAACACGCCCAGATGCGCGGGCTGGCCGTATGAGGCCAGCGCCATCACCTTGTACTCGTCCGACGAATGCAGGAAGCCCAGGTGGCGGGTGACGCGTTCATACAGCAGGCCCAGCGAGTCCGGCAGGTCGATCTGCTTGATGCGCCGATAATCCTTGCCGTCGAACACGCCATAGCTGGTGGTGGCGCGCTCGCCGCGGCCGTCCATGGTCAGCACCGCGCAGCGCGCGAACGGCGCCGCCAGGAAGGCGCTGGCTTCATGCGCCATGTGGTGCTCGACAAAATGCCAGCGGAACGGCCCGTCATGCGTCACGCCGCGAAAGCGCGCGGCCAGGTGATGCGGCGCGCCGCTGGCCAGTTGCCGCGGCGTATTGACCACGTAGGAAAGGAACAGCGGATCCCACGGCGACTCGTGCCCGGTGGCCGCGCCCTGTGCCGAGGGCTCCAGCGGCAACGTCACGGTCGCGTCATGCCGGCGCGCCCCCAGCATCAGCTCGGGATCGTACGAGTAGGCGACGTGGTCGACGTCGCGCAGCACGATGCCGGCTTCGCCGAGGCAGTAGTCGATCGCGTGGAACGGCAGCTCCCACGCCGTGAACGGCACCGGGCGCTTGCCGTGCTTGATATGCGTAAAGCGCTCGTCCTCCGCCGCGGCGACGACCTCGCCATCGCGCACCAGGCAGGCGGCGGAATCATGGTAGGCGGCGTTAATGCCAAGGGTGTACATGGGCGGCCTCGTCGTGAGGAACAGGGTTGGTCGATCCGGCGTCCGGTATCGCCGGCGCGGCATCGGGACGCGCCGGCGCCGCACCGGTCCCCGCGTGCGGCATGCCGGCGCCGGGCCAGGGCAGCTCGACCGCGGGCATGCCGTCGGCATTGCCGCCCAGCAGTGCCAGCGCGGCCTGCACCGCGTGCGCGGCCGGCACGTCTTCGAGGCAGCGATGATGTCCTTGCGGGCACAGGCTCTTGTAGCAATAGCGGCACGGCACGTCGGCAAAGAGCGTGCGGTGCGGCACCTGCCAGGGCGTGTGCTGCGGATTGGTCAGCGCGTACAGGTCCACCACCGGCGTGCCCAGCGCGGCGGCCAGGTGCACCGGTCCGGTGTTGTTCGAGACCAGCAGGTCGGCCGCTTCCAGCAGCGCGCCCATCTCGCCCAGGCGCAACGCGCCGGCCAGCGGCACCACGCGCGCGTGGCCGGCGGCGGCGCATACCGCGCGCACGATGTCGTGCTCGGCGGCATCGCCGGTCACCAGCACATGCGCACCGGCTTTCACCGCGAGCGCGTGCGCCACCTGGGCAAAGCGCGCGGGGGGCCAGCGCCGCGACGGCGCACTGGCGCCGGGATGGACCACCACCACCGGCCCGCTGCGGCCTGCGCGGATGGCAGCCAGGCGCGCGGCCACCGCGGCGCGGTCAGGCGCCAGCACCCGGAAGCGCAGGCGCGTGTCGCGCGCGATCGCCCCGACGTGCGCGACCAGGTCCAGCTGGCGCTGCGTCTCGTGGCGCGGGCGCTGTCCCGGCTGCGCGCCGGGCTCGGTATCCGGCACCCAGTCGCTCAGCAGCGTGTACGGATTCTCGCGGCAGCACGCCAGCCGCAGCGGAATGCCGGCGAGCGCGCACAGGATCGCTGCCGGCAACGGGCTCTGGCTGTAGACGGTGAAGATCACGGCCGCATCGAAGCGAAAGCGCGCCAGCCAGCGTGCGCACGCGGCAATCTGCGGGCCGGGCGCGGGCGCGGCATGGGCTTCGCCGTGCCTGGCCCATGGCGCATCCCAGGGCAGCACGCGGCTGACCATCGGCAGGTGCGGCGCCAGGCCCGCCGCGCTGTGCGAGGTCAGCAGCGTCAGGCGCCGTTCCGGCAGCGACTCGGCCAGTGCCTGCATGGCGGGCGTGCTCATCAGCACGTCGCCCATATTGTCCAGGCGCACGCACAGCACGCTGCGCGCGGATTGCCAGCCGCTCATGGCGCCTCCGCGTAGCGTTGGGCCACGGCGCGGATGCGGGCGACGACAATGCGCGCGGCGGCATCGAGCGTGGGCACCACGTAGTCCGCCTGGCGCGCGGGCGACATCTGCCATTCGGTCTCGTTGCCGCAATCGACCAGCACGGTGCTGCAACCCGCACGCTTGCCGGCCTCGACGTCATTGAGGATGTCGCCGATCATCCATGAGCGCGCCAGGTCGAGCCGCAAGGCCGTGGCAGCCTGCAGCAGCAGTCCCGGCATCGGCTTGCGGCACAGGCATGCGCGCGCATAGGGCGCCACCTGCCCCGCGGGATGATGCGGGCAGTAAAGGAAGCCGGCGAGCGCGGCACTGTGCTCGGCAAACATCGCCGCCAGCCGCTCACGCACTGGCGCAAGATCCGCCTCGCTGTGCAGGCCATGGGCCACCCCCGGCTGGTTCGTCACCACCACCAGAGGCAGGCCCAATCCGCCTAGCAGCCGCAGGGCGGCGGCGGCGCCGGGCGCCAGCCGCATGCGCGCCGGATCCACGTTGTAGGGAACGTCGTCCAGCAGCGTGCCATCCTTGTCGAGCAGCACGGCGGCGCTGAGCGCGCGCCCGGGCACGATCGCGGCGCTCATGGCCAGGAGGTCTCCTTCATGGGCAACACCATCACCTCGGGGATCACGGTCTCTTCGGGCTGCGTCAGCACGAAGCGCACCGCGTTGGCGACGTTGGCCGGATCCTGCAGGTTGCCCTGGTCGATATCGGGAAAGCGGTCGAGCAGGAACGGCGTGCGCATGCCACCCGCCACGATCGCCGACACCTTGATACCGTGCGGCCGCAATTCCGCGTGCAGCGCATGCGAAAAGCCCAGCAGGCCCCACTTGGTGGCGTGGTAGGCCGAGGCATTGGGCCACGCGCGCTTGGACGCGGTCGAAGCAATGTTGACGATATGCCCCCCGCCCTGCGCCTTCAGCAGCGGCACGGCCGCATGCGCCATCAGGTACGGACCGTACAGGTTGACCATCAGCACTTTGCGCCAGGTCTCGGCATCGACCTCGTCCACCGGCAGCGTGATGTCGATGGCAGCGTTGTTGACGATACCGTCGAGGCGCTCGCCGCGCGCCCGCACCGCCTCGAAGGCGGCGCGCACGGAAGCGGGATCGGCGACATCCAGGTGCAGCGGCCAAGCGTGCGCGCCGGCTTCGGCCAGCGCGCCGGCGCTGTCGTGCGCCAGCTGGTCGTCGATATCGGCCACGATCACGGCCGCGCCGGCCGCGCTCAGGGTGCGGCAAATGGCGGCGCCCAGCCCCCTGCCCGCGCCACTGACCAGGTAAGTGCGGTCCTGCAGCGGCATGGCGGCCTCGGTGTGCGCGGCGGGGCGGGGCGGATGCGAAGTTTGCATGGTGGATTCCTTGGCCTTCGGTGTGTGGTGGACGGTGATTCGGACAACAAACGGACATCGGCGCTGGTGCCCTGGCGGTGGCGGCATGCTGCGTTCAGGGCAGGCATCTCTTCGTGCGCAGGCTTGCTGTCGGTGCGAAATGTGTGCCAACAGTCAGGCGAAGCCGCGTGCGCAGCCATCAGCCAGGCGGCTGGGCCCGCACGCAAGCGCCTTGCGCCACGGCCCGCAGCAGCATCGCCACACAGCCGGCAAAGGCCTCGTCGTACCAGGCGTTGGCACCGCTCACCGCCACTACGATGCCGTCCACCACCACCGCCCCGCCGAGCAGCGTGTCGTCGCTGCGCAGCCGGTGCGGGCTGCAGTGCACGACCTGCGCGCTGGCCATGCCGGTGCGCCAGCTGAGGCTGGCCTTGGCGCGCGCATAGCGGCTGTAGTCCGCGTCCCAGGCCTCGCGCGACGGCAGCGAGTGCTCTTAGAGGATCGCTTCCTCGAAGGCGCAATCGCCGGGCTGCAGCGTCGGATCCATCACGACCACATGCATGCAGCCGCTTTCGCCGACCGCCTTGTCGCGCAGCGAAGCTTGCAGCATCGGCAACGCCAGTTCGACCGCGCGCCGTGCCGCGGCAGGATCGCTGAACCGGCTTGCGCCGGCATGGGAGGCGCGGGGCGCCTGGCCGGCTTCAGGGGTGAGTGGCATGGGCAGCTCCATCGAGAGTTGGCAGCGCACGCCGCGCCGGCATCGCGTGCAGCGCGGCTTGCATCGGAGCCATCGACCCAGCAAACATCGGGCCGGTCGCAAGCCTGCGCTGGATGCGCTCGCCACTGAAAGATCCGTAAGCGCAAATTACAAAGCGGCGGCGTAAGAATGACCAAACCGGGCCGGGCGCGCGCCGGTGCGTCTTCTTCGCAATGCGGGCACCCATACCAGGAAAGAAGCGTTATATCGCCTCTCCATCGGTTCCCTAGTCCGATGAATTTTTTCGCCTTAATCGTCGGCAACTGCGGATGGCACGCTAGCTGCAAGAGCCACGGCCTCCCATCCCGCCCGCGTTCGCGGGCACGGCCGCAATACACCGGAGCCCACCATGCGCAAGATCGCGCTGATCAGCGAACATGCCTCGCCACTCGCCAGTGTCGGCAGCACCGACTGCGGCGGACAGAACATCTATGTGGCGCATCTTGCAAGGCAGCTTGGCAGCCGCGGCTACCAGGTCGATGTATTCACGCGGCGCGATAAGGCGCTGTTGCCAGAGGTGGTGGCGTTCGCACCCAACGTGCGCGTGATCCACGTCACTGCCGGGCCGCCGGTGCAGATCCCGAAAGAACAGCTGCTGCCCTATATGGAGGACTTCGGCGCGTTCCTGGCCGACTTCGTGCGCCGCGATGTCACCGGCTACGACGTGCTCCATGCCAACTTCTTCATGTCCGGGCTGGCGGCGCTGCGCGCCCGCCACGCGCTCGGCATCCCGCTGGTGATGACCTTCCACGCGCTGGGCAAGGTGCGCAGGTTGCACCAGGGCAGCACCGACGGCTTTCCCGACGAGCGCTTCGAGATCGAGGACACGCTGGTGCGCGAGGCCGACTGCGTGGTGGCGGAATGTCCGCAGGACCTCGACGACCTGGTCAACCTGTACAGCGCCGACCCCGCGCGCGTGCAGACCGTGCCGTGCGGCTTCGACGCCGCCGAATTCGCGCCGGTGCCGCGCGACGCGGCGCGGCGCGCACTGGGCTGGCCGCTGCACGGGTTTCGCGTGCTGCAGCTGGGCCGGCTGGTGCCGCGCAAGGGCATCGACAACGTGATCCGCGCGCTGGGCTGCCTGCGCCGCGACACCGACCTCGACGCCACCTTGTACGTGGTGGGCGGCAACGCCGAGCAGCCCAGCGTGCAAGCCACGCCGGAGATCGGCCGGCTGCAGGACGTGGCCAGCGCCGAGGGCGTGGCGGATCGCGTGGTGTTTACCGGCCGGCGCGGGCGCGACACCCTGCGCCTGTTCTACAGCGCTGCGGATGTCTTCGTGACCACGCCGTGGTATGAGCCTTTCGGCATCACGCCGGTGGAGGCGATGGCGTGCGGCGCACCGGTGATCGGCGCCGACGTCGGCGGCATCCGCTCCACGGTGGTGGACGGGCACACCGGCTTCCTGGTGCCGCCCAAGGCGCCGGCGGCGCTGGCGGCGCGGCTGGCGCAGCTGGCCGCGAATCCTGCGCTGGCGCGCCAGCTGGGCGAAGCCGGCCGGCACCGCGCGCAGGCGCATTTCACCTGGGCCGGCGTGGCCCGGCAGATGGAAGCGGTCTATGCGCGCGTCTGTGCCGGCGCCCCGGCGCTGCAAGCAGCGGCCGGCCGTGCCGCGGCCTGAGGCTGGCGGTAAATGCAAGCCACCCAGTGCAAGTCAATCGAAGGAGAGCGGAAATGAAGGAAAGCGATCGCAAGCGCATCCTGGTCACCGGGGGCGCGGGATTCCTCGGCTCGCACCTGTGCGAGCGGCTGGTGCGCGCCGGGCAGGACGTGCTGTGCGTGGACAACTTCTACACGGGCACCAAGGAAAACATCGCGCACCTGCTCGGCCGGACCAATTTCGAGCTGCTGCGCCACGACGTCACCTTCCCGCTGTATGTCGAAGTCGACGAGATCTACAACCTGGCGTGCCCGGCCTCGCCGGTGCACTACCAGCACGATCCGGTGCAGACCACCAAGACCAGCGTCAACGGCGCCATCAACATGCTGGGACTGGCCAAGCGGCTCAGGGCGCGCATCCTGCAAGCCTCCACCAGCGAAGTCTATGGCGACCCCGAGCACCATCCGCAGCAGGAAGGCTACTGGGGCCACGTCAATCCCGTGGGCATCCGCTCCTGCTACGACGAAGGCAAGCGCTGCGCCGAGACCCTGTTCATGGACTACCACCGCCAGCACGGGCTGGACGTGCGCATTGCGCGCATCTTCAACACCTACGGGCCGCGCATGCACCCCGCCGACGGCCGCGTGGTATCGAACTTCATCACCCAGGCGCTGGCCGGGCAGCCGCTGACCGTGTACGGCGACGGCGCGCAGACCCGTGCCTTCTGCTACGTCGACGACATGGTCGACGCGCTGGTCCGCCTGATGGAGGCGCCGGCGAGCGGCACGCCGGTCAACCTGGGCAACCCGTGCGAGACCACCATGCTGCAGATTGCGCAGGCGGTGCTGCGCGCCACCGGTTCGCAGTCGGCCATCGAGATGCGCCCGCTGCCGGCCGACGACCCGCACCAGCGCTGCCCCGACATCACGCTGGCGCGCCAGCTGCTGGGCTGGGAGCCGCACACCGCGCTGGAAGACGGCCTGCGCCGCACCGTGGATTACTTTGCCGCGCGGCTCGCCGCCCAGGCGCATGCCGCCGGCGCGCCGGGCAACGTGGTGCCGGTGTCCGCCACCGCGCGCGAAGCGCGTGCCGCGCTCAGTTGACGGCGTGCCGGAGCGCGCGAGGGGGCGGCATGGGCACGGCGCTGGTGGTCGATCTCGCCGCCCCGGTGACCGTGATCTCGCCGCACCTGGACGATGCCGTGTTCAGTTGCGGCGGGCTGATCGCGGCCGCGCGCGCGGCGCGCGTGGTGACCGTGTTCGCGGGCGTGCCGCCCGCGGACCTGCCGGCCCCCGACTGGGACCAGGCCGCCGGTTTTGCCAGCGCCGAACAGGCGGTGCTGTCGCGCCGGCGCGAGGACAACCACGCGCTGACCATGCTGGGCGCGCACGCGGTGTGGCTGGAGTTCTGGGACAGCCAGTATGGTCGCCGCTACACCCCTCAACAGCTTGCCGACGCCCTGCACACCGTGCTGCTGACGCAGACCGAGGGCGTGGTGGTGGCCCCCCTCGGGCTGTTTCATTCCGACCATGCGCTGGTGCATGATGCCTGCCGGCTGCTGATGCTGGCCACGCCCGCGTACGGTCCGGCGTGGAGCCCACCGCCCGTGCAGTGGCTCTACTACGAGGACGCGATCTACCGCCGCATGCCCGGCCTGCTGCAGCAACGGCTGGCGCAATGCCGGGACAGCGGCCTGCGCGCCACGCCGCTCAACCTGCCGGTGACGCAGTACCTGACGCAAAAGAGCTATGCGTTGAACGCCTATCAGAGCCAGCTGCAGTTGTTCAGCGAAGACAAGCTATGCGACCTGTGCGCGCCCGAGCGCTACTGGATGCTGCAGCCGGCCGGCGCCGACCCTGCCTGAGCCATGCCAACCCCAATGCCGATACCAACCAACGCTCCCCCTGCCCGCCTGTCCGCGCGCGCCGCCCCTTGCGACATCAGCGTGGTGGTGCTGACGCACAACCGTCGCGATACGGTGCGCACCGCGCTGGCGCGCCTGAGCGCGCTGCCCGAGCGCCCGCCCATCGCGGTGGTCGACAACGCCTCGGACGATGGCACCGCGGCCATGGTGCGGCGCGAGTTTCCGCACGCGGCGCTGCTGTGCAGCGCGTGCAATCTCGGCGCGGCCGGCCGCAACCTCGGCGCGGACTGGGCCCGCACCCGCTATGTCGCCTTCTGCGACGACGATTGCTGGTGGGCGCCGGGATCGCTGTCGGCCGCCTGCGCGATGTTCGAGCGCCATCCGCGCGTCGGCGCGCTGACTGCGCGCATCCTGGTGGGCGAGCACCGCGGCGAAGACCCGACCTGCGCGCGCATGGCGGCCAGCCCCCTGCCCTCGGCGAGGCTGCCCGGCCGCGCCATCCTGGGCCTGATGGCGGGCGCCACCGCATTCCGCACCGATGCGTTCCGGCAGGCCGGCGGCTACCATCCACGCTTCTTCCTTGGCGGCGAGGAAACGCTGCTGGCGCTGGATCTCGCCGCGCATGGCTGGCAGCTGGTGTATGCGCCGCAGCTGGTGGTGCATCACCATCCCAGTCCGCTGCGCAACCCTGCGCAGCGCCGCTCGCTGCTGGCGCGCAATGCAATCTGGTCCGCCTGGTTGCGCTTGCCGTGGCATATGGCGCTGGAAGAAACCGCGGCGGCCTTGCCGCAGCTGTGGCGCTGCCAGGGATGGCGCGGCGTGGCCGAAATGCTGGGCGGCATGCCGTGGGTATGGCAGGAGCGGCGCGTGATCCCGCCAGAGGTGCTGACACTGCGGCGCCGGCTGCGCGAGCCGCGCGCCTGAGATGCGGCCGCGCTACGCTTCCTGCGTCGAGCGCACCGCCAGCGAACGGATCGCCGCCACCAGCTCGCCCACCCGCACCGGCTTGGACAGGTGCAGCTGGAACCCCGCCATCAGCGCACGCATGCGGTCCTGGGGCTCGGCGTGCCCGGACAGGGCGATCGCCGTCATGCGCTTGCCCAGCGGCACCTGCATCTGCGCTTCCAGCCGCCGCACCCGGCGCAGCACGGTGTAGCCGTCTTCCTCGTCAAGCGCGAGGTCGCACAGCAGCACCTGCGGCCACTGGCCCGGATGCGTGCCCGCCAGCAGCGCGATCACGTCATCGCCGCGCTGCTGCGCGATGGCATGGGCACCGTAGTCTTCCAGCGAGGCGCTCAGCACCTCGCGCGTGGGTTCGTCGTCGTCCAGCAGCAGCACACGCAGGCCCTTGAGCGCCTGCGCATCCGGCGCCTCGGGCGCGGCCTCGGTGGTTGGCTGCGTGGCCGGGGCGCGGCGTGGCTCGGCTTCCTGCACGGCGCGCATCGGCATCAGCAGCTGGTACGCGTGCGCCGCCCCGTCGGCAGCCAGCGCGACGCCGTGCTCGGCCAGCCATTCGTGCAGGCCCTGCACATCCGGCAACGGCAGGTCGCCCGGCGTGGAAGACAGCCGCAGGCCGGCCTGGCCGTCAAGCCGCTCGAGCCGCAACTCCAGCCGCCCGCCCGGCTCGACGGTGGCGATCATGTGCTGGCACAGCTCCCAGATCGCCTTCTGCAGCACGCCCGGGTCGCCGGTGACGCGCAGCTCCGACTCGCTCTGCACCGTGAACAGGTTGAGACGGCGCTCGGCGATCAGCTCGCGCAGCCCGTCGACCACGCTGGCGACCAGGATCTCGAGCCGCACCGGCTGCAGCGCCAGGCGCCGCTCGGCGCGCTCCAGTTCGCGCTGCTGCTGCTGCAACTGCCACATCTGCGTGTAGATGCCGCCGTGCTCCAGCAGCGTGGCGTGGTTGCCGTCTTCGACGATGCGGCCGTGCTCCATCACCAGGATGCGGTCGGCGTCGACGATGGTCGAGAGCCGGTGCGCGATGATCAGCGCGGTGCGTCCGCGCGCCACTTCGGACAGTTCCTGCTGGATCGCGCGTTCGGAGCGCGTGTCCAGCGCCGAGGTGGCCTCGTCGAAGACCACGATGGGCGGGCGCTTCAGCATCGCGCGCGCAATCGCCACGCGCTGGCGCTCGCCGCCCGACAGGCGCACGCCGCGCTCGCCCACCTGGGTTTCATAGCCGTCGGGCAGGCGGTCGATAAAGGCGTCGAGTTGCGCCGCGCGCGCCGCGGCGACGATGTCGGCGCGGGTCGCGCCTTCGCGGCCATAGCCGATGTTGTAGGCGATGGTGTCGTTGAACAGGATGGTGTCCTGCGGCACGATGCCGATCAGCTCGCGCAGGCTGCGCTGCGTGACCAGGCGCAGATCCTGGCCGTCGATGCTGATGCTGCCGCTGTCGGGCTGGTACAGCCGGAACAGCAGGCGCGCCAGCGTCGACTTGCCCGAGCCGCTGCCGCCCACCACCGCCACGGTCTGGCCGGCCCCGGCGCGGAAGCTGACGTCCCACAGGGTCTGGTGGCTGGGGTCGTAGCTGAAGTTGACGCGGTCGAACACGATCTCGCCGCGGGTCACGCGCAACGGCCGCGCGGCCGGTGCGTCGCTGTCCTCGCCGGGCTTGCCGTGGGCATCGAGCAGCGCGAACAGCCGCTCCACGTTGGTCATGGCGTCGTTCGACTCGCGGAAGATAAAGCCCAGCGTGTTCAGCGGCAACACCACCTGGATGATGTAGGCGTTGATCAGCACCAGGTCGCCCACCGACAGCGAGCCCTGGATCACCCGTTGCGTGGCCAGCAGCATCACCGCGCCGACGCCCACGGCAATGCACAGGCTTTGCCCGATATGCAGCGCCGACAGCGCATACTGGTTTTCCACGCTGATGCCGACCCAGCGCTGCAGCATCCCGGACAGCCGCCGGGTTTCGAAGGACTCGCGCGCAAAGAACTTGACGGTGTCGTAGTTGAGCAGACTGTCCACCAGCTTGCTGTTGGTGGTCGCTTCCATCGCATTGACCTGGCGCTGCACCCGCATGCGCCGCTGCGTGAAAACGTAGGTAAAGCCCGCGTACAACACGAACACGCCCAGGATGATGGCGGCGAAGGCCGTGCCATAGGCGCCGACCATGATGGCCAGCACCGACACAATCTCCATCAGCGTCGGCACGATGGTGAAGACCGCAACGCCCAGCAGGAACCCGATCGCCGCGGTGCCTTTCTCGAGGTCGCGGATCACGCTGCCGGTGGCCCGCTGCGCGTGGAAGCGCGCACCCAGCGCATGCAGGTGCGCGAACGCACGTTCCATGAAGCCCGCCACCGTGCTCTGCGTCACGTAGGCGAAGACCACGTCGCGCAGCTCGCTGAAGGCGTTGCCGAGCAGCCGCAGGATGGCATAGGCCAGCACCAGGAACACCGGCATGGTGACCAGCCCCAGGCGCGCCGCGTCGGTGCCGGCCGCGGCCGGCGTGACTTCATCGACCACCAGCTTGAGCATCAGCGGCACAGCCACCGCGCAGGCCTTGGCCAGCAGCAGCAGGGACACCGCGATCAGCACGCGGGCGCGGAAGCGCCAGATCGCGCGGAACAGTTCCGCGGCGATGCGGCGGCGGGAAGCGGGGCGGATGGTCTGGGGCATGCGCGCGGTTCAGGCGTCAGGCGTTTGGTGCAGCAGGCAAGGCTCCCGGCGCGGTGGCGTGGCCGCCGCGGGGTCTTGGGGCAAGGCAAGTTCCATACCGATGACAATGCGGCGCGGGCGGCTCGCAGCGCGCGCCCCGCCATGGCGCGGAACGTGCTGCAAACCGGCAGCAGCGCCTGCGCGCGCTGCGCTACTGCCATCCGCCATGCCCGAGCGCAACAAGCCGCCTGTCAGCCGCGGCGAACTGAACGAATGCCGGCGCTGCCCGTTGTGGCGCAACGCCACCCAGGGCGTGCCCGGCGCCGGCGCGGCCCATGCACGCATCATGCTGGTGGGCGAACAGCCGGGCTCGCAGGAAGACCTGCAGGGCTCGCCCTTTGTCGGGCCGGCCGGACATCTGCTGGACGAAGCGCTGCAGGCCGCCGGCCTGGACCGCGACAAGCTCTTCATGACCAATGCGGTCAAGCATTTCAAGTTCGAGTGGCGTGGCAAGCGCCGGCTGCACAAATCGCCGGCGCAGCAGGAAATCGAGGCCTGCAACCTCTGGCTGGAGCGCGAGCTGGAGCAAGTGCATCCCACCGTCGTGGTGGCGCTGGGCGCCACCGCTGCGCGCGCGGTGCTGGGCCGCAAGAGCGTGACGCTGGCGGGCATGATGGAGACACCGGTTGAGCATGAGGGGCGGCTGGTCATCGCGACCTACCACCCCTCCTTTGCCCTGCGCCAGCGTAGCGACGAAGCGCGCGCCGCGGCCTTCGACCGCATCGTGCGCAGCCTGCGCGCGGCCGCGCGCCTGGCGCGCGGCGCGAAGCCCGGCTGACCCGTCAGGACCGGTTCACGGTCGGCGGCGCGTCGGGATCACGGCTGCCGGGATCGTGCAGGTCACGCGAGCCGACGCCGGGTGGCATTTCGCCCTTGCCGGGCTGCGGGGCCTTCGGCTTTTTCGGCTCGTCCTTGCGGTGTGACGCGGCATTCTCCCAATCGGCTCGCGCGCGTTCGCGGGCGCGCTGGTTGTCCGCTGCGTTTTCCTTCAGTTCACGGTCATCCAGGCCTTGGCGCTGGTCAAGCGAGGGCTTGTTCGACGTATCGTGCTTGCTGTGCTTCATGGCGCCTCCGGTAATACCGGCTGCAAGTGCCGGCCAACACCAAGGAGCGCGCAAGCTTCGTTCCCACCCTGGCCCCACGCCCCCGCGCACGGATCCGGCCGCCGCGCCGCGCCGCTTGCTTGTAACAACCGCCGGCGCTTGTAGAAAGTGCTTTGCGCCGGTCCGCCGCCGCGCCCTACGCGCCAGCGCGCGGGTTGGCCCGGCAAATGCTTTTCGCGTACCACATGCCCGCGTTCACCAGGAGATTCCAGATGCGATCCTCGATCCCACATGCGGCAGCGCTCGTGCTGCTATCCGCGCTGGCAGGGGCGGCGCTGGCACAGCCGGCCGATACCGGCGTGCGCACCGACAAAGGCCCCAAGGGCAGCCAGACCATTCCGCCGCCCGGTGCCAGCACCACGCCGGGCAGCACGCCCGGCGCCACGCCGACCAACCCCGGCGGCCTCGCCAAGGACCTCGGCGACGTACCCAAGGAGCCGCACACCGCCGGCGGTCTGCCCGGCCGCGACAAGCCCAAGCCGGCCTCGGAGAGCGCCGGCAAGGCCGACCGCGACGGCCTGCATGGCAAGCCGCGCAAGGGCACCGGCGGGGCCTCGATCGACCAGACCCGCGTGCCGGATTCGAAGGCACGCTGAACCCCATCAGGAGGCGGAGCGATGGCACGATTTGCTGACAAGGTAGTGATCGTCACCGGCGCCGGTTCCGGTATCGGCGCGGCCACCGCGCGGCGCTTTGCCGACGAAGGCGCCAGCGTGGCGCTGGCCGGACGCACGCGCGACAAGCTCGACAAGACTGCCGCCGGGCTGCCCTCCGACCGATGCCTGGTGCAGGTGACCGACGTGGCGCAGTGGCCGCAGGTGCAGGCACTGGTCGAGGCCACGCTGCGGCGCTTCGGCCGGCTCGACGTGATGGTCAACAACGCCGGCGTGGCGGTCGAGGGCCGCATCACCGAGGCCAGCCTGGAAGACTGGCGCCAGGTGATGTCGATCGACCTCGACGGCGTCTTCCATGGCTGCCGCGCGGCAATGCCCGCGCTGATGCAATCGCGCGGCTGCATCGTCAACGTGTCGTCGGTCTCGGGGCTTGGCGGCGACTGGGGCCTGTCGTTCTACAACGCCGCCAAGGGCGGCGTCAGCAACCTGACGCGGGCGCTGGCGATGGACTACGGCCGCGACGGCGTGCGCGTGAACGCGGTATGCCCGTCGCTGACGCGCACCGGCATGACCGAGGACATGTTCAGCGATGAAGCGCTGCTCGAGCGCTTCCGCGACCGCATCGCCCTTGGCAGCACCGCCGAGCCCGAGGACATCGCCGCGGTGATCGCCTTCCTCGCCAGCGACGATGCACGCTTTGTCACCGGCGTGAACCTGCCGGTCGACGGCGGCCTGATGGCTTCGAACGGCCAACCGCACCAGGCCTAGCGCCGGGAACTCCGGCAACGTCGCAACGCCGAAGGCGGGCAACAAAAAAGGGCCTCGCGGCCCTTTCCTGCACTGCGGACGATCCGTGGATCAGCCAGCGAAGTTCTTGCCGGCGAAGTCCCAGTTCACGACATTCCAGAACGCCTCGACGTACTTCGGGCGGGCATTGCGGTAGTCGATGTAGTAGGCGTGCTCCCACACGTCGCAGGTCAGCAGCGGCTTGGCATCGGTGGTCAGCGGCGTGGCGGCGTTGGAGGTGGACACCAGGTCCAGCGAGCCGTCGGCCTTCTTGACCAGCCAGGCCCAGCCCGAGCCGAAGGTGCCGACGGCAACCTTGGTGAACTCTTCCTTGAACTTGTCGAACGAGCCCCACTTGGCGTTGATGGCATCGGCGAGTGCGCCGGTCGGCTGGCCACCGCCGTTGGGCTTCAGCGAATCCCAGTAGAAGGTGTGGTTCCACACCTGGGCAGCGTTGTTGAAGATGCCGCCCGACGACTTCTTGACGATCTCTTCCAGGGTCGCGTTCTCGAACTCGGTGCCCTTGATGAGGTTGTTCAGGTTGGTGACGTAGGTCTGGTGGTGCTTGTCATGATGGAACTCCAGCGTCTCCTTGGAGATGTGCGGAGCCAGGGCATCATGCGCGTACGGCAGCGGGGGGAGCTTGTGTTCCATTGTTCTGTCTCTGTGGGTTGGGGTTGTGGGTCCGGAATTGCCGATTGTAGGGGACTTGCAAGACCCGCGCAAACCGCGGCGCAAAGTCCCCTGCTCCGATGTTAGTTTGTCCGCGCGCGGGTTTCCGGGAGATTTCCGTGCCGTCTCTGCGACGGCGGAACGACTCGAATGAAAGGCGTTCCCGACGCCGCGCAGCGGCTCAGAACTCCGGCAGCTTGGCCTGCACGGCGGCGATGGCGAGGTCTGCCACGCCCTCGGCGAGATGCGCTTCGACCACGCTGCCGGCGCGGATTTCGGCGGGCGCGCGCAGCGCGCGTCCGCGCTGGTCCAGCAGCACCGCATAGCCGCGTTCCAGCGTGCGCTGCGGCGCCAGCAGTTCCAGCGCGCCGGCACTGCGCGCCAGGCGCTGGCCCGCGCGTTCGTGCTGGCGCAGCGCGGCTGCCTGCAGCCGTTGCCACAAGCGCGCCACGTCGGCGCGGGCCGCGGCGGCGTCGGGACGGCTCGCGCGCCAGCGCATCGCCAGCAATTGCTGGCGATGCCGCTGCGACACCACGGTGTCACGCAATGCCGATCGCAAATGTCGCGCCAGATTGTCGACCTGTGCGCGCCGCTCCTGCAACTGCGCCTGCGGGCTGCGCACGCGCCGCGCCAGCCAGTCCACGTGTTGCGCGCGCAGGTCCAGCCCGCGCCGCATGCATTGCCGCAGCGCATCGCGCGCGCGCAGCGTCTGCGCAAGCAGGTGCGCGCGATCCGGGCTGACCAGCTCGGCCGCGCCGGTGGGCGTCGGCGCGCGCACGTCGGCGACAAAATCGGCAATGGTGAAATCGGTCTCGTGGCCGACGCCGGAGACCACCGGGAGCGCGCAGCGCGCGATCGCGTGCGCTACCACCTCTTCATTGAACGACCACAGGTCCTCGATGCTGCCGCCGCCACGGCACAGGATCAGCACGTCGCATTCGGCGCGCGCCGCCGCGGCATCGAGCATGTCCGCAATCTTCTGCGCCGCGCCGGCGCCCTGCACCGGTACCGGATAAACCACCACCGGCACATGCGGCGCGCGCCGCCGCAGCGTGCTCAGCACATCGCGCAGCGCCGCGGCCTGCAGCGACGTGACCACGCCGATGCGGCGGGGCTGCGCCGGCACCGGGCGCTTGCGCTCGGGCGCGAACAGCCCAGCCTGCGACAGCTTTTCCTTGAGCCGCAGGAAGGCTTCATACAGGTTGCCGAGCCCGGCGCGGCGCATGGCCTCGACCCCCAGCTGCAGTTCGCCGCGCGCCTCGTACATCGAAACCACGGCGCGCACTTCAACGGCCTCGCCTTCGCGCGGCTGGAAGTCGACATGCTGGTTGCGGCCGCGGAACATCACGCAGCGGATCTGCGCGCGCGCGTCCTTCAGCGAGAAATACCAGTGGCCGCTCGCCGCGCGCGTGAAGTTTGAGATCTCGCCGCGTACCCAGGCGAGCGGGAAGCTGCGTTCGAGCACGCCGGCGATGGCGTGGTTGAGTTCGCCGACGGAGATCACCTCGCGGCCGCCACGCGGTGCGGTGGAGGAAGGGTCACGTGAAAAATTCGGCAAGTCAGGCATGGGCAAGCCGCGGGCAAGCGGCGTGGATCAGACATGTCCACAGCATAACTGCTATGTCAAGGGGGTAGCGCTGATGCCTGACGGTTGCCCCGGAAGCCGCATGAATTCGTGCAAGCCTTTGATTCTTATGCGATTTATAAGCACAACAAAAATTAGGCAATATAACCATTTCTCTTTTGCATCAACCACTTACACGGCGGCCGAAGGGCTTGTTCACAAAGTTATCCACAGCTTCTCTGGATAAAATGCAACGCATAAAACACTTTACAGGATCGCATGACGAGTAGTCCGCTTATCGGATGCGCCATGCGCCTCGCTCTTCGCGCGGCCAGCACCGCCCTGAATGCGGTGCGCTTGCGAGCGTTTAGTGCTGCGCTTGCACAATTTCTCGGCATCGCTGAAAAAACCATATAAATTCAAAGACTTGAATCTCTTTTCCCGGATTTGTCCACAAGCCGTCCACAATGCTCTCCCTCGCCGCTGTGGACAACCCCAATTTTTTGCCGGGCCTGCCTGCCGTGGCGCCCGCCCGCAGTGGAAATGCCGGCCTGCCTGTTTTTTAAGCATCGAGTTCGACTGCTTTTAGAATCAACGGGTTAGGTAATTTCTCAGGCACCTGTCCACAAGACCTCCACAGTACTGTCCCGCTGCGTTGTGGAAAGTTGTGTCCAAAGGTGCCCTTGCGCACCGAGGCATGGCCTGATGCTGTGGCAGCCATCACTGCGGCACGTGCCGAATGCGCCGCAGCACGTAAGGAGCGGCGTTGCATAAAATTTAAGCAGCGCTTGCTTTGCCCTTTCCGATCAATGGCTTAGCCATCTTGTCCGGCAGCTTTCCACAATCGATCCACAACACTGTCCCTGCGCGCTGTGGACAGCGCGGGGCGGCGACTGCCGGCGCGATGCGCGCCGGAGACAGCGGCGCGCGGTCCCTTGCCGCGCGCCAGGCCGCGGGTTAGAGTGGCGCCTGTTTTTTCAGAGCAATGCCGGAGCGCGCAGCAAGGCATCATGCCGACGCGCCTCAAGGCATGCCGACTGGTGGTTTGGGGTTTCGTTATTCGGTGGTCGATCCCGGGGGTCCAATTGTTTTCCATCATTCAAGCGGCCGGTTGGCCGATCTGGCCGCTGTTGCTCGCCTCGGTCATCGCACTGGCGCTGATCGTCGAACGTTTCCTGTCGCTAAAGCGCAGCAAGGTGCTGCCCGCGCGGCTCTATGACGAAGCGCTGGCGGCCGCGCAGCAGCGCCGCGCCACGCCGGAAGTGGTCAATACGCTGGAACAGAATTCACCGCTCGGCCGGGTGCTGGCCGCGGGGCTGCGCCACGTCGTGCTGCAGCCGCATACCTCGCGCGACGCCGCCAAGGACGTGGTCGAGGAAGCCGGCCGGGTGGTCGCGCATGAGCTCGAGCGCTACCTGAACGCACTCGGCACGATCGCCTCGGTGGCACCGCTGATGGGGCTGCTGGGCACGGTGATCGGCATGATCGAGATCTTCGGCAGCCAGGGCGGCACCGGCACCAGCCCCGAGCAGCTGGCGCATGGCATCTCGGTGGCGCTGTACAACACCGCCTTCGGCCTGATCGTGGCGATCCCGGCGCTGATCTTCTGGCGCTACTTCCGCCGCCGCGTCGACGACTACGTGGCCGAACTGGAATTCCGCGCCACCTCGTTCCTCGACGCCATCCTGCCGCAGCGGCGCGCCTGAGCGCCGCACGCAAAGCGAACGCCATGCACTTCCGTTCCCGCCAGCGGCGCGAAGAGCCGGAGATCAACCTGATCCCGCTGATCGACGTGCTGCTCGTGATCCTGATCTTCCTGATGATCACGACCACGTACTCGCGCTTTACCGAGCTGCAGATCCAGCTGCCCACCGCCGATGCCGAGCGCGCCCGGCAGCAGCCGCAGGAGATCGTGGTATCGGTGTCTTCTCGCGGCGTCTATTCGGTCAACAAGCAGGTGATGGAGCAAAAAGACGTCACCAGCCTCGCCGACCGGCTGCGCGCAGCCTCCGGCGCCGGCGGCCAGCAGCCGGTGGTGATCGTCAATGCCGACGCGCAGGCCACCCACCAGGCCGTGGTCAATGTGATGGAGGCCGCGCGGCTGGCGGGGCTGTCGCGCCTGACCTTCGCCACCCAGAGCGCGCAGCCGCGCTGATCCCGGGCCGGCCCGCCCCGCCGGCGGCCGGCGGACTTGCCCCATGCGCATGGCAATGCCCATAATGGTTGGGTCGCCCGAGGGGCGAAGCCGCGCGCGCACTACAATCGCATCCCGACCTTCGACTCTCGCCCGCCGCGTCCATGCCCGTTCCCCGTCATGCCCTTGCCGATTTCGTAACCGCCCAGTGGCAACGCCGCGGCTGGTTCGCGTGGGTCATGCTGCCGTTCTCGCTACTGTTCGGCCTGGTCGCGCGGGTGCGCCGCCATGGCTACCAGCGCGGCTGGTTCAAGTCGACGCGGCTGCCGATGCCGGTGGTGGTGGTCGGCAACGTCACCGTGGGCGGCACCGGCAAGACCCCGGCGGTGATTGCGCTGGCGCAGGCGCTGACCGAGGCCGGGCTGCGGCCCGGCGTGGTCTCGCGCGGCTACGGCGTGCAGCTGAAGCACCCGCGCCGGGTCAAGCCCACCTCGCAGGCCGGCGACGTCGGCGATGAACCGCTGCTGATCGCGCGCGCCACCGACGTGCCGGTGTGGGTCTTTCCCGACCGCGCGCTGTGCGCGCAGGCCATGCTGGTGTCGCACCCCGGCGTCAATGTGCTGCTGCTCGACGACGGCCTGCAGCACTACAAGCTGCAGCGCGACTTCGAGATCGTGATGTTCGACGCGCGCATGGGTGGCAACGGCCTGATGCTGCCGGCCGGCCCGTTGCGCGAGCCGCTGTCGCGCCCGCGCGACGCCACCCTGATCAACGACCCCACTTTCCGCGCCACGCCTGACCGCCCCGGCGTGTACGGCATGCGGCTGGAACTCGATGACGCCTGGCAGCTTGCCGATCCGACCATGGCGCGGCCGCTCAGCGCCTTTGCCGGCCGGCGCGTGCTGGCCGCGGCCGGTATCGGCAACCCCGAGCGCTTCTTCGCCAGCCTGCGCGGCGCCGGCCTCGCGCCGAAGACGCTGCCGCTGCCCGACCACTATGACTTCGTCGCCGACCCGTTCTTCGACCATCCCGATGCCCTCGATGCCGACGTGATCCTGATCACCGAGAAGGATGCCGTAAAATGCGAGCGCTTCGACGACCCGCGCATCTGGGTCGTCCCCACCAAGCCCGTGATCGATGCGGCCCTGATCGATAAAATCCGCCGCGCCGTGCAGGCGCAAATCCAACCCGCGCCGAACGCGCCGGCCGCCGCGAGCGGCGCCGCCGGGCGCAACGAGGAACACCGAGATGGACAACCGGCTGCTTGAAATCCTGGTCTGCCCGCTATGCAAGGGCAAGCTGGAATACGACCGCGCCGCCCAAGAGCTGATCTGCCACGCCGACAAGCTGGCGTACCCGATCCGCGACGGCATCCCCGTGATGCTGGCCGACGAGGCCCGCCAGTCGGTGCCGGGCCGCGTGGTCGAGCCGGACGCGCCGGCGGGCAACTGAGCAGCGCGGCCATGACCCTGCCCGCGTTTACCGTCGTCATTCCGGCGCGGCTGGCCTCGACCCGCCTGCCCGACAAGCCCCTGGCCGATATCGGCGGGCGCCCGATGGTGGTGCGCGTGGCCGAACGCGCGCATGCGTCGTCGGCACAGCGCACGGTAGTCGCCACCGACGCGCCCGCGGTGGCGCAGGCCTGCGCCGCGCACGGCATTGAAGCCGTGCTGACGCGTGCCGACCACCCTTCCGGCACCGACCGCCTGTCCGAGGTGGCCGCGCAACTGGGCCTGGCCGATGACGCCATCGTCGTCAACGTGCAGGGCGACGAGCCGCTGATCGAGCCGGCGCTGATCGACGAAGTGGCGCTGCACCTGGCGCGCCACGCCGATTGCGCCATCGCCACCGCGGCCCATCCGCTGCACGACAGCGCCGAAGTGTTCAACCCCAACGTGGTCAAGGTGGTGTGCGACGCCGCCGGCCGCGCGCTGTATTTCTCGCGCGCGCCGATTCCGTGGGCGCGCGACGCCTGGTCCGGCGTGCCGGCCGTGCCCGCCGCGCTGGCGCAGGTACCGCTGCCGGCCATGCCGGTGCTGCGCCATATCGGCCTGTATGCCTATCGCGCCGGGTTCCTGCGCCGCTTCCCCACGCTGCCCGCAGCGCCGCTGGAACAGACCGAGGCGCTGGAGCAGCTGCGCGCCATGTGGCATGGCGAGCGCATCGCCGTGATGCAGACCGCCGGCGCGCCCGCGCCCGGCGTCGACACCCAGGCCGACCTTGAACGCGTGCGCGCGCTATGGGCGCAGTCGATGGCCCAGGAAGGGCCCTGACCGGCGCCCCATCGGTCCGGGCACGGCGCCCGCGCGAGCGCCTGCCCGCTCCGGTTGATTCTGCTGCAACCTCAATCGGGGGGCCGATTTCGGGCCGAATCCAGCCCGCCTCATGGCATAATGCTTGCCGATACAGAGCCGCCCCGCTGGCACGAGCAATCGCGCCGCCGGCCAAGGCTCGGTGGGGAGATAAAGATAGAGCCCGTCCGGTGCGCCGCGCCGCCATCCACCTGGCAGCCGCCGCCGGCCGTACGCGTGGGTACGCCTGAGCCGTGCCCGCGCTGAACGCAGTCAGCACGCACCGGGACCGCAGTAAGTCTTGCGTCAAGTTACGGCGTTACCCTCCTTCTGATCTCCCGCCATACCGGATTAAAAACTCTGAGGACCCGTAAATGCGTTTGATCCTGTTGGGCGCGCCTGGCGCCGGCAAAGGCACGCAAGCCAAGTTCATCTGCGAGAAGTTCGGCATTCCGCAAATCTCCACGGGCGACATGCTGCGCGCCGCGGTGAAGGCCGGCACGCCGCTGGGCGTGGAAGCCAAGAAGGTCATGGACGCGGGCGGACTGGTGTCGGACGACATCATCATCGGCCTGGTGAAGGACCGCCTGAAGCAGGACGACTGCAAGGGCGGCTACCTGTTCGACGGCTTCCCGCGCACCATTCCGCAAGCCGAGGCGATGAAGGAAGCGGGCGTGGCGATCGACTACGTGCTCGAGATCGACGTGCCGTTCGACGCCATCATCGAACGCATGAGCGGACGCCGCGTGCACGTGGCATCGGGGCGCACCTACCACCTCAAGTACAACCCGCCCAAGGCGCCGGGCGTCGACGACGAGACCGGCGAGCCGCTGATCCAGCGCGACGACGACAAGGAAGAAACCGTCAAGAAGCGTCTCGACGTCTACTCGCAGCAGACCCGTCCGCTGGTGGACTATTACTCGGACTGGGCCGCCAAGGGCGACGCCGCGGCCAAGGTGGCACCGCCGAAGTACCGCAAGATCCTGGGCGTCGGCAACGTCGACGAGATCACCGCGCGGGTGTTCGAGGCGTTGAAGTAATCGCCTGTTCGCCAGCGCAGCAATGAAAAAGCGGCCTTCCGGCCGCTTTTTCATTTTGGTTGACGGGTATCACCGCGCCTTATGCCCCTCTCCTACCCGAAACCACCCTTGATAGCCCTTGCATGCCGGGCCTTGCTCCGTACAATATTGACGTTTACGTAAACGGAAACCACCCCCCGAGGAGACACCAACGTGGAAATCAAGGACAACGTATTCATCATCACCGGCGGCGCTTCCGGCCTGGGTGCGGGCACGGCCCGCCTGCTCGCGGAAGCAGGCGCCAGGGTCGTCATTGCCGACCTGAACGAAGCCGCCGGCCAGGCCCTGGCCAGCGAGATCGGGGGCCGGTTCGTGCGCTGCGACGTGACCTCGGAAGCCGATGGCCAGGCCGTGGTCGCGGCGGCGCAGTCCCTTGGCCGCCTTGCCGGGCTGGTCAATTGCGCCGGCATCGCCACGGCCAACAAGACCGTGGGCAAGAATGGCCCGCATCCGCTCGACGCCTTCGACAAGACCATCCGCATCAACCTGGTCGGCACCTTCAACATGATCCGGCTGGCCGCCGCGGCGATGGTGCAGAACACCCCGGACAGCGAGGGCGAGCGCGGCGTGATCATCAATACCGCCTCGGTGGCCGCCTTCGATGGCCAGATCGGGCAGGCCGCCTATGCCGCGTCCAAGGGCGGCGTGGTCGGCATGACGCTGGCGATCGCGCGCGATCTGTCGCGCGATGGCGTGCGCTGCATGACCATCGCCCCGGGCCTGTTCGAGACGCCGATGCTGCTGGGCATGCCGCAGGAGGTGCAGGACGCGCTGGGCAAGATGGTGCCGTTCCCGCCGCGGCTGGGCCGGCCCGCCGAATATGCGAAGCTGGCACGCTCGATCATCGAGAACACCATGCTCAACGGCGAGGTGATCCGCCTGGACGGCGCGATCCGGATGCAGCCCAAGTAATGGCTCGCTGCTGCCCGCTCAACCGGGCAGCAGCATCACCAACATCAGCCCTGGCGCCGCCGCGGGCACCAGCGTGACCTGCTCGAACTGCAGCGCACCCTGGCGCGGATGGCGGAAGCCGCGGCGCCCGCCCTCGCGGTCTTCCACGTCCTGCGACAGCCAGGCAGCGCGGAAGTCCGCGCTCTCTGCCATCAATCCCTCGATCAACGCCCGTGTCGGCGCCGCCTCGGCGTGGCGGATGCTGTGCGCGCGGAACTCCGCCACCAGCCGGGCGGCGCGGTGCGGCCAGTCTTGCACCAGCGCCTGCAGCGCCCGCGACAGGAACATGGCGCGCAGCAGGTTGCGCTCGGTGCTGGCGGCGTCGAGCCAGCCGGCGAACAGGTCCGCAGCCGCGCCGTTCCAGGCTAGCGCGGTCCATTGGCGGTCAAGCAGGTAAGCCGGTCCGTCGATGGCATGCACGCTGGCCAGCACCGCGGGCGGCACCGGCTCGCCGGCGGCGTGTTGCGGGTCGCGCCGGCCGGCCAGCTCGAACAGGTAGGCGCGCTCGGCGCGCGACAGCCGCAGCGCCGCGGCGAGGCTGGCGAGCGCGCGTGCCGACAGCGCCACCGGCCGGCCCTGCTCCAGCCATGTCACCCAGGTTGTGCTCAGTCCCGCCAGCTGCGCGACCTCTTCGCGGCGCAGGCCAGGGGTGCGGCGGCGCTGGCCGGGTGCCAGGCCCACGTCCGCCGGCGCCAGGCGTTCGCGGTGCGCGCGCAGGAAGGCGCCGAGCACGGCTTCGCGCGATGCTGGCGAGGATGAGGGATCTGCAAGCTGAGCGAGTGGCGACATGGCAGGCTGGTGGCGCTTATACCAGGATAAAGCGGTGACTTGTACCGGGAAAATGGCCCGCCTACAGTATGCCGTACCCGCCTCGCGGGCAAGTCCCTCCCCCAGACAACAAGACCGCCAGCCCGACCTGATTCGGCCGCGGCCCAAGGAGCCCAGCACCATGCAGCAACAGGAACTCGTCGCCGCGCAATTCGGCGCCACCGCCAGCGCCTATCTCACCAGCGCGGTCCACGCCAGCGGCGCGGACCTGCAGCAACTGAAGGACGAACTGGCCGCGCTCATTCCCGCGGCCAACCGCCCGCGCAGCCGCGTGCTCGACCTGGGCTGCGGCGCCGGCCATGCCAGCTTCGCCGCCGCTGCAGTGGCGGGCGAAGTCACCGCTTACGACTTGTCGGCCGACATGCTGGCCGTGGTCGAGGCCGCGGCGCGCGAGCGCGGGCTGTCCAATCTCCGCACCCGCCAGGGCGCGGCCGAGCAGCTGCCGTTCGACGATGCCAGCTTCTGCGCGGTGGTGTCGCGCATGAGCGCGCACCACTGGCGCGATGTGCCGGCCGCGCTGGCCGAAATCCGACGCGTGCTCAAGCCCGGCGGCAAGGTGGTCATGATCGATATCGCCGGCGCGCCGGACCCGCTGCGCGATACCTGGCTGCAATCGGTCGAGCTGCTGCGCGATCCCTCGCACGTGCGCGATTACACCCCGGCCGGCTGGCGGGAGATGTTCGAAGCCGCGGGTTTTGCCGCGGAGGCCATCGCGGTATCGGAGATCTGGCGCATCGGCATCGCGTTCGACAGCTGGGTGCAACGCATGCGCACGCCAGCGGTGGCGGTGGACGCGATCCGGCACCTGTGGCGGGTGGCGCCGGCCGAAGTGCGCGAGCACTATCGCGTGCAGGAAGACGGCAGCTTTGAACTGGAAGCGGTCATGGTCACCGCGCGGTGACCGGACGCGCCCGGCTCAGGCCGCGGCGCTGACGGCTGGCGCCTCCGCCCGCACCGTCAGGCGGCGCACCAGCTCCCACACCGCCGCCGCGGCCGGCGACAGGGAACGATCCTCGCGCCGCACCATGACGATGCTGCGTTCCTCGCGCGGTACCAGCGGCCGCCACACCAGCGGCGACGCCGCCGGCAACGGCAGCGAGAACGACGGCAGCACCGAAGCGCCGATGCCGGCCTCGACCATGCCGAACACACTGGCCGAATGGCCCAGTTCCTGCACCACCTGCGGCGCCACGCCGTGCCGGCCGAACACGCGGTCGATCAGCGGCCGGCTGCCCGAGGCAAAGTCCAGCAGCACCAGCCGCAAGCCGTGCAGCGCCGACCACGGCACCGAATCCGCCTGCGCCAGCGGATGGTCGCGCCGGCACACAAAGCAGAACGGATCGGTCGCCACCGGCACGACCAGCAGCCCGTCGCGCACCAGCGGATCTATCAGCACGCCGAAGTCCACCGCGCCGGCGCGAACCTGTTCCAGGCCGTCGGCCTGGACGTTGTCGCGCACGGTCAGGCGGATCTCCGGATATTGCGCGGCGCAGGCGGCCACGTAGAGCGGCATCAGCCGGGCGGAGATCGTCGGCGCCCCCGCTATCACTACACGACCCCGATAGCGTTCCCCCAGCTGCCGGGTTTCTTCCAGCGTGTCGTCCAGTTGCCCGAGCAGGCGCTCCAGCGCCGGCGCCAGCGCATGGCCGGCTTCGGTCAGCACCACTTCGCGCGTGGTGCGATCCAGCAGCCGCACGCCGAGCGCGTCTTCCAGCTCTGCCACGCCGCGGCTGACGGCTGGCTGGGTCAGGCCGACCGCGTCAGCGGCCCGGCTGAAGCCGCCGCTGTTGGCCACGGCCAGGAACACGCGCAACTGGCGCAATGTGTAATTCATGCAACAAGCGGATAAATAGATTCTATAAATGAATTTGCATTCTAGACCCGGCTAGCGTCCAATACTAGGCAAAACCCTTACACCGCAGGATTTCACCCGCAGTCATGTCCCGTATTGTCCGCAATCTCAAGAAGCTCTATGACCTGATCGACGGCTTTGTGCTCGTCATGCTGACGGCCATCGCCATCGCGCTGGCCGCGCCGGAACTCGGCACCGGCGATGGCCCGCTGCAACTGGGCGTGGTCACCAGCCTGGGCGTGGCGCTGGTGTTCTTCCTGCACGGCGCGGCGCTGTCGCGCGACAAGCTGGTCGCGGGCGCCAAGCACTGGCGCCTGCATGTGTTCGTGCAGGTGTTCACGTACGTGGTGTTCCCGGTGGTGGGCGCGCTGCTGATGCTGTCGCTGCGCAATACGCTGCCGCCCGACCTGCTGCTGGGCGTGTTTTTCCTGTGCGCGCTGCCGTCGACGGTGTCGTCGTCGGTGGCCATGACTTCGATGGCGCGCGGCAATGTCTCGGGTGCGATCTTCAATGCCACCATCTCGGGCCTGATCGGCATGCTGGTGACACCGCTGCTGATGGGGCTGGTGATCAGCGCCAGCGGCGCGTCGATGCCGCTGGGCAAGGCGCTGACCGGCGTGGCGCTGCAGCTGCTGCTGCCGTTCGCGCTGGGGCAGTTGCTGCGTCCGCTGATCGGCAACTGGCTGGCCAAGAAGAAGCACATCACCAACAAGATCGACCGCGGCGTGATCGTGCTGATCGTCTATTCGTCGTTCTGCGACGCCACCGCCGAAGGCCTGTGGCACCAGTACCAGTGGCAGACCATCGGCGCGGTGATGGCGATCGCCGCGGTGCTGCTGTTCGTGGTGCTGGGCTTCACCACGCTGACCGCGCGCCGCCTGGGCTTTTCGGTCGAGGACGAGATCACCGCGGTGTTCTGCGGCTCGAAGAAGAGCCTGGCCAACGGCATCCCGATGGCCAAGATCCTGTTCGCCGGCCATCCTGCGCTGGGCTTGCTGGTGCTTCCGCTGATGGTCTACCACCAGCTGCAGCTGATCGTCTGCTCGGTGATCGCGTCGCGCTATGCCAATCGCGATGCCTTGCTGGAGGACCAGGCCACAGCGCGGGCCTGACGCGCGCCGCCATGAAAAAACCGGGGCATGCCCCGGTTTTTTTGTGCCCGCCGCGAGCGCGACGGCTCAGACCGACGGATTCTTCGACAGCGGCGGATTGCGCGCGAAGTAAGCGCGGATGCCCTTCAGGATGGCGTTGGCCAGCTGCTCCTGGTGCGCGTTGTCGTTGAGCTTGCGCTCTTCTTCCGGATTGCTGATAAACGCGGTCTCGATCAGGATCGACGGAATATCCGGCGCCTTCAGCACCGCAAACCCGGCCTGTTCGACGCTGCCCTTGTGCAGCTTGTTGATGCCGCCGATCTCGCCCAGCACGGCCTTGCCGACCTGCAGGCTGTCGTTGATCTGCGCGGTGGTCGACAAGTCCAGCAGCACGCGCGCCACCTGCGCGTCCTTGTTGCCCATGTTGGCGCCGCCGATCAGGTCGGAGGCGTTTTCCTTGTTGGCGAGCCAGCGCGCCGCGCTGCTCGACGCGCCGCGCTCGGACAGCGCGAACACCGACGCGCCGCGCGCCTCGGGCGACAGGAAGGCATCGGCGTGGATCGATACGAACAGGTCGGCCTGCACCCGGCGCGCCTTTTGCACGCGCACATTGAGCGGCACGAAGAAGTCGGCGTCGCGCGTCATCATCGCGCGCATATTGGGCTGCGCATCGATCTTGGCGCGCAGCCGGTGCGCGATCTGCAGCACCACGTCTTTCTCGCGCGAGCCGGCGGCGCCGGTCGCGCCCGGGTCTTCGCCGCCGTGGCCGGGATCGATCGCCACGGTCAGCAGGCGGCGCATCTTGAAGGGGCGCTCGGCGGTGGGATTGTCGCGCGCGACCGGGGGCACCACGGGGGCACTGGGGGCCGGCACCGGCGGTGCCGAGGGCTTGGGCCGGGCCGCGGCCACCGGCGGCGGCGCGGTGGTGGGCGGCACCTCGCCCTTCTCGTCGAAGCGGCGCACCAGCGCGCCGATGGCGTCTTCTTCCGCGCCGGCCGGCGCGCCGGCGATGCCCTCGGCGCCCGGCGCCGGGTCGGAGGTGGCAAAGCGGCGCTGCTTTTCCTCGGTGTCGCGCACCAGCTTCCACAGCGGGTCGGGCGGGTTGACCGGGTACAGGTCGAACACCAGCCGGTTGCGGTAGCTGCCGATGGGCGCCAGCGTGAACACCTGCGGCGCCACGTTTTCCTTCAGGTCGAACACCATGCGGACCACGCGCGGGCGGTTCTGGCCGACGCGCACGGTCTGGATATAGGGGTCGTTGGGGGTGATCTTGGCCACCAGCTCGCGCAGCGTCGGCGACAGGTCCAGGCCGTCGATGTCCACCACCAGCCGGTCGGGGTCGCGGATCATCTGGTGCACGGCGGCCAACGGCGCATCGGATTCGATGGTGACGCGGGTGTAGTCCTCGGCCGGCCACACGCGCACCGCGACAATACCGGCGCCGAACGCGATCTGGGGACCGGCCAGCGTCAGGACGGCGGTGCCGGCGCCCAGCTTCAGCGCCTGCGCCATCCATTTGCGGCGCGCCTGCAGCAGGCCGTCGGGTCCATCGGGGCGGTCGGTGGCAAGTCGCTTGATCAGCATGCGTTCAGCAAGGTAAGTCCAGTGGGAGTATAGGCGCGCATCATCGCGGTCCGCCGCTCGCCGGCATCATCCGCGCCGGCCATGTCCGATTGGAGCAACACGTGCAGGTCCGGTTCCCCCAGCAGGCGCCCGGCCTTTTCCGGCCACTCGACGAGGTTGAAGGCCGGTTCGGCGAAACAGTCGCGAAAACCCGCGTCGAGCCACTCTTCGGGGTCGGCAAAGCGGTACAGGTCGAAATGGTAGACCGTCAGTGGCGAGCCGTCGGCGCGGGCGACGTCATAGGGCTCGCACAGGGTATAGGTCGGGCTGCGGACCTTGCCCGCGTGGCCCAGCGCGCGCAGCACGGCGCGCGACAGCGTGGTCTTGCCGGCGCCCAGGTCGCCGGACAGCTGCACATGGACCGTGCGCGGCGGCATGGCCTGCACCGCGGCGGCCAGCGCGGCGCCCAGGCGCGCGGTGGCGGCTTCGTCGGGCAGCGTCAGGGTGCGTTCTTCGAGCAAGGGCATTGCGTACAATTCAGGAATGATCGACCGAGTCGCCCCCGGGCAGGCGGATACGCCGCCCACTCCCGTTCCAGACACCACCGGCCATGCGGCCGCGGGCCCCGGGGAGCTTGCGGCGTTGGCCGCGTCGATCCGCGCATGGGGCGCGGCGCTGGGCTTTGCCTCGGTGCGCATCGCCGATGTCGACCTCGCGCACGCCGAGCCGGGACTGCTGGCCTGGCTGGCGCAGGGCTACCACGGCGACATGGATTATATGGCCAACCACGGCTTGCGGCGCGCCCGTCCGGCAGAACTGGTGCCCGGCACGGTGCGCGCGATCGTGGCTCGCATGCCGTACATTGCGGCCGCCGGCGCGCACGCGGATGCCGCCGACTGGCGCCGCCACGAGCTGGCGCGGCTGGACGACCCGGCCACCGCGGTGGTGTCGCTGTACGCACGCGGGCGCGATTATCACAAGGTGCTGCGCAGCCGCCTGCAGCAGCTGGCCAGCCGGATCGAGGCCGAGATCGGCAAATTCGGCTACCGCGTCTTTACCGATTCGGCCCCGGTGATGGAAGTGGCGCTGGCCAGCCAGGGCGGACTCGGCTGGCGCGGCAAGCATACGCTGCTGCTGGACCGCGACGGCGGCTCGATGTTCTTCCTCGGCGAGATCCTGGTCGACATCCCGCTGCCAGCCGATCCGCCCGAGTCCGACCATTGCGGCAACTGCCACCGCTGCCTCGACATCTGCCCCACGCGCGCCATCGTCGCCCCCTACCGGCTCGATGCGCGCCGCTGCATTTCCTATCTCACCATCGAGCACAAGGGCGCGATCCCGGTGGAATTCCGCGCGCCGATGGGCAACCGCGTCTACGGCTGCGACGACTGCCAGCTGGCCTGCCCGTGGAACAAGTTCGCGCACGTGGCCACGGTGCCGGACTTCGATGTGCGCAACGGGCTGGACGCGCCCGACATGGTCGCGCTGTTCGCGTGGACCGAAGCCGAATTCAACCAGCGCCTTGAAGGCAGCCCGATCCGCCGCATCGGCCATGAACGCTGGCTGCGCAACCTGGCGGTGGGGCTGGGCAACAGCTTGCGCGCGGCACTGTCGGGCACGCGCGCCGAAGACGCGGCACTGGCCGCGCGCATCCGCGCGGCCTTGCTGGCGCGGCGCGAGAGCGCCACGCCGCTGGTGCGCGAGCATATCGACTGGGCCCTGGCGCAGGGCGGCCCGCCGGCGGAGCAGGACGGCTGAACCGGGTTCTAGCCCAGCCGCCCCGGCGATCGTTCAGCTCACCAGCGCCAGCCACAGCGGCGTGGTGACGATCGCCGCCACCGTCATCAGCGAGATGGTCGCGGCCACCATCGGCCCGTTGCCGCCCATGCGCACGGCCAGGATATAGGCGCTGGAGGCAGTGGGCAGGGAGGCGTACAGCACCACGATCTGATACTGCAGCGCGGTCAGCGGCAGGTGCCGGCCCACCAGCCATGCCACGCACGGCATCGCCACCAGCTTGACCCCGGTCCACCACGCCACCGGCCCGGCGGTGCCGGTGGCACCGCTCATCTGCAGCCCCGCACCCACCGTCATCAGGCCCAGCGCGGTCGACGCCGAGCCCAGCCGGTTCAGCGTCATGCCCAGCACCTCGGGCGCGTGCAGCCCCATCAGGTTGGTCGCCAGGCCGCCCGCGGTGGCCAGGATCAGCGGGTTGCGCGCCAGCTCCTTCCACAGCGTGCTTTGGCCATGCCTGGCCAGCGCCCACACCGCAGCCACATTGCACAACGGCACGGTGCAGCCGACGATCACCGCCATCAGCGCCAGCCCTTCGGAACCGCCCAGCCGCGAGGCCAGCGCCAGCCCGATATAGGAATTGAAGCGGAACGCGGTCTGCAGGCCCGAGGCAAAGCTGAGCGCGTCCGGGCGCAGCACCCATTTGACGGCGTAGCCGCCGGCTATGCCGGTGGCCAGCACCAGCAGCGCCAGGCCCAGCATGGCCGAGGTCGACGAGAAATCCAGCACCGCGGTATTGGTCGACTGCAGCAGCAGCGCCGGGAACAGGACGAAGTAGACCAGCCGCTCCACCCCGCCCCAGAAGGCGCGGTCGAAGGGGGAATAGCGCACCAGCAGCCAGCCGATCAGGATCAGGCTGAAGTCCGGGACCAGCAGGAGGGCGGAAGACATCTAGCGTTGTTGTTGTAGTGGTGGCATGGCGCTGCGGCGGCCCTTGCTGCCGTCGCGTGGAAACGGCGGCAGGGGAGAGATAACGGCAAGAAAGCCGGAATGTGCAGACTAGGGCAGATACGGATAGGTATTTTTCCAGATTTCGGGCAGCATGGCATGCCAAGTTGTACGCCTGCCGCCATGTTGTCCCGCATCCGTTGCGCGCGCCTGCGCGCGAACACCCTGTTCCGCTCCCGCTTCCGCCCTGGCCTTCGGCAGGGCCGCCGCCTGCGCCTGGCCGTCGTGCTGGCGGCGCTCGGCGCCGCCGCCGCGGTGCACGCCGTACCCGGGCCGGCGCGCGCGCTCGAGATCGAAGGCATGCGCTTTGACGATGCGGCGCGCGTGGGCGGCAAGGAGCTGCAACTCAATGGCGCGGCACTGCGCACCGGCTTCCTGACCAAGGGCTACGTGGCCGCACTGTACTTGCAGGAAAAGGCCCGCAACGCAGCCCTGGTACTGGGCACGCCGGGGGCCAAGCGGCTACAGTTGCGCATCCTGCGCGAGACCGAGCCGCCGGCGGTGGTGCGCGCGATCCGCCAGGGCATGCGCGACAACCACAGCGAGGCGCAGATGCAGGGGCTGGCAGCGCGGCTGGTACAGTTCGAGCGCACCCTGGGCGAGATCGGCACCGCGCACAAGGGCGACGTCATCAACCTGGATTTTTCGCCGCAGACGGGGACGGTCATCGCCATCAACGGCACCCCGCGCGGCCGGCCGATTCCCGGCGAAGATTTTTACCAGGCCGTGCTGCGGGTGTTCCTGGGCGAACGCCCGGCCGACGCCGGGGTCAAGCGCGGCCTGCTGGGCGGCTGAACCAGATTACGCTGCCGGCGCACCGCCCGACCTGTGGCACTGCGACGGTTTTTTTGCTTCCGGGCGGCACCCTGCCCGGATTTCTGACGGGAGACATGATCTCATGCAAGCTGGCAAACTCGCACTGACCCTGGCCCTGGCGGCCGCCGCCACCGCGGCGCAAGCCCAGAGCTACCCCACCAAGCCGATCCGCCTGATCATTCCGTTCGCACCGGGCGGCACCACCGACATCGTCGGCCGTGGCGCGGCGGACCAGATGAGCCGCATCCTGGGCCAGCCGGTGGTGGTGGAAAACCGCGCCGGCGGGGGCGGTTCGATCGGCGCCGACGCCATCGCCAAGGCGGCGCCGGACGGCTACACCATCGGCATCTCCACGGTCTCGACCATGGCCGTGAACCCGGCCTGCAACCCCAAGCTGTCGTACGACCCGATCAAGGACTTCAAGCCCATCACCAACCTGGCCAACGTCGCCAACGTGATCGCGGTGAACCCGAACTTCCCGGCCAAGGACTACAAGGAGTTCCTGGCCGTGCTGAAGGCCAACCCGGGCAAGTATTCGTACGCGTCGTCGGGCACCTGCGGCTTCGGCCACATGCTGGGCGAGCAGTTCAAGGTCTCGACCAAGACCTTCATGGTCCATATCCCGTACCGCGGCGCGGGCCCGGCACTGAACGACGTGCTGGCCGGCCAGGTGCCGATCATGGTCGACAACCTGCCGTCGTCGATGCCCTACATCAAGGCCAACAAGCTGCGTCCGATCGTGGTGGCCTGGAACAAGCGCCTGGAATCGATGCCCAATGTGCCCACCTTCGGCGAGATGGGCCTGAAGGAGCCGAACGATCCGGCCTGGTACGGCCTGGTGGCACCGGCGGGCACGCCTGACGAGATCATCAAGAAGCTCAACGAAGCCGCCGTCAAGGCGCTGCAGGACAAGGACTTCCAGCAGCGCCTGCGCACCGCCGGCGCCGAGCCGTCGGGCAACACCCCGGCGCAGCACGCGGCGGAAATCAAGAAGGAATTCGACAAGATGAAGAATCTGGTGAAGGTGCAGAACATCAAGCTGGAGCAGTAAAAAAAGCAAAACGGGCTGCGCGGTTTTGAGCGCGCCCAAGCCGCCGGAGCTCGCCTGAGCAAGGTGTTCTCCCTCTCCCCTCACGGGGAGAGGGTCGGGGTGAGGGGTGGTTTAGCTGGAAGCCACCTCAAGCGAAGCCCAACTGCCCGAAGGCCGCCGCGAGGCGGCCTTTTTTTCTGCGCCCGCCAAAAAGCACTAAAATCCAGCATTCGCCCCAGCCCGACCGCCATGCCCGCCAACTACGACGCCATCCTTACCGCCCCGTTCGGCAAGATCGGCGTGCGCACGGACGGGGCGTGCATCCGGGCCATCGTGTACCTTCCCGGGCACGTCGAGGCGCATGCGCCGGCCGATGCGCTGACGCAGCGGCTCGCCGCGCAACTGGCGGCCTATTACGACGATCCCGACACCGCTTTCGACCTGCCGCTGGCCCCGGCCGGCAGCGAGTTCCAGCAGCGCGTGTGGCAGGCCATCTGTGCCGTGCCGCGCGGCGCCACCACCACCTACGGCACCATCGCCGAAGCCATCGGCGCGATGCCGCGCGCGGTCGGCCAGGCCTGCGGACAAAATCCTTTCCCGATACTGATACCGTGCCATCGCGTGGTGTCCGCGCGCGGCATCGGCGGTTTCTCCCACCATGCCGAAGACGGCTTCTACCTCGACGTCAAACGCTGGCTGCTGCGCCATGAGGGCGCCATGCTGATATGAGCGGCGCCGCGCCGGCAGCCGAGCTCGCCGCCGTCCCCAGCGATGCCGACGTGGCCCTGGTCAGCCGCTTCTGCGACGCGCTGTGGCTCGAAGACGGGCTTTCGCGCAACACCATCGACGCCTACCGGCGCGACCTGACGCTGCTGGCGCGCTGGCTGCAGCACGAACGCCGCGGTGAGCTGCTGGGCGCTGACGACGGCGCGCTGTCGGCGTACTTCAGCGCGCGCCACACGCAGACCCGCGCGTCGTCGGCGAACCGGCGCCTGGCGGTGTTTCGCCGCTTCTACCAGTGGGCGCTGCGCGAGCACCTGGTGCAGACCGATCCCTGCCTGCTGCTGCGCCCGGCCAAGCAGCCGCCGCGCTATCCCAAGACCCTGACCGAACCCCAGGTCGACGCGCTGCTGGAAGCGCCTGACACCGGCACGCCGCTGGGGCTGCGCGACCGCACCATGCTCGAGCTGATGTACGCGAGCGGGCTGCGCGTGTCGGAGCTGACCCAGATGAAGACCATCGAGATCGGCCTGAACGAGGGCGTGGCGCGCGTGGTCGGGGGCAAGGGCGACAAGGAACGGCTGGTGCCGTTCGGCCAGCAGGCCGGCGACTGGCTGCGCCGCTACCTGGCCAGCGCGCGTCCCGCGCTGCTGGCGGGGCGTGCCTGCGATGCGCTGTTCGTCACCCAGCGCGGCGAAGGCATGACGCGGCAGGCGTTCTGGCACCTGATCAAGCGCCATGCGCGCGATGCCGGCGTGCACGCGCCGCTGTCACCGCACACGCTGCGGCATGCCTTCGCCACGCACCTGCTGAACCACGGCGCCGACCTGCGCGTGGTGCAGCTGCTGCTGGGGCACGCCGACATCTCAACCACCCAGATCTATACCCACGTCGCCCGCGAACGCCTGCGCGAGCTGCACCAGCAGCACCATCCGCGCGGCTGAACGCCGGGGCGGCGGCCACTGTCATGAGCAAGTCCAGACACGTTTCGGAAACTCCCGCCACGCAAACCCTGCGCAAGCATGGCGTTGCCTTCGGCGAGCACCCCTATGCCTATGTCGAGCACGGCGGCACCGGCGAGTCGGCGCGCCAACTTGGCGTGCCCGAGCATGACGTGATCAAGACCCTGATCATGGAAGACGAGCGCGCGCAGCCGCTGGTGGTGCTGATGCACGGCGACTGCTCGGTCTCGACCAAGAACCTGGCGCGCCAGACCGGGCGCAAGAGCGTGCAGCCGTGCAAGCCCGAGGTGGCGCAGCGGCATAGCGGCTACCTGGTGGGCGGCACCTCGCCGTTTGGCACGAAGAAGCGCATGCCGGTGTATGTGGAAGCGACCGTGCTCGAACTGGCGCGCATCTATATCAACGGCGGGCGCCGCGGCTACCTGGTGAGCCTGGACCCGAAGCTGCTGCCCGCGCTGCTAGACGCCCAGCCGGTGCAGTGCGCGCTGCCCGACTGAGCCTGACTGGCGGCAGCTCGAGGGAAGCCTCCACGCCAATCGGAGAAATCACGGTCGTGGCGGCGGCCCCCGCCGCGCTACAATCGCGCCAGCCTGCAAACATCCCACTCCACATGGCCAATCTGCTTTTTGCCCTTGCCGCCTACCTGATCGGCTCTGTTTCCTTCGCTGTGGTCGTCAGCAAGCTGATGGGGCTGCCGGACCCGCACTCCTACGGCTCGGGCAACCCCGGCGCCACCAACGTGCTGCGCACCGGCAACAAGAAGGCCGCGATCCTGACGCTGATCGGCGATGCCCTGAAGGGCTGGCTGGCGGTCTGGCTGGCGGCGCGCTTCGGGCCGGCGCATGGCCTCAACGACACCGGCCTCGCCATGGTGGCGCTGGCGGTGTTCCTGGGCCACCTGTTCCCCGTGTTCCACCGCTTTGCCGGCGGCAAGGGCGTGGCCACCGCGGCCGGCATCCTGCTGGCGATCAACCCGGTCCTGGGACTCGGCACGCTGGCCACCTGGCTGATCATCGCCTTCTTCTTCCGCTATTCGTCGCTGGCGGCGCTGGTGGCGGCGATCTTCGCGCCGTTCTTCCACGTGCTGATGAACGGCGTCGATGTGATGGCCGGCGCGATCTTCATGATCAGCGTGCTGCTGATTGCACGGCACCGGCAGAACATCGCCAAGCTGCTGGCGGGCAAGGAAAGCCGGATCGGGGAGAAGAAGAAGGTTTGAAGCATGCAGCCCACTGGCAAACGCAACGGCTGACCACATCAGCACCCCCGCGGCGTACTCCCTCTCCCGCTTGCGTGAGAGGGGGGCAAACCAGCGTTCATCACACCACCCCCGCCCCGAACACCATTTCCACCCGCAGCCCGCCCCCCTCGGCATTCACCAGGTTGAGCTTGCCGCCCGCCTGCCGCACCAGCCGGTCGACGATGGCCAGCCCCAGCCCCGAATGCGCATTGCCGCCGCGCGCCGGGTCCAGCCGCACGAACGGCAGCGTGGCGCGTTCCTTGTCGCCATCGGGAATGCCGTCGCCCTGGTCCTCCACCACCAGCATGTAGCCATCCGGCGTGCGCGAGGTCGCGATGCAGACCGGCGGCTTGCCGTAGGCGTAGGCGTTGTCGACCAGGTTGCCGACGATGCGGTCCAGCTGCGTGGCGATCATGCGGAAGCCATCGCCCGCCTCCAGCGACAGCACTACCTGGCGCTCCTGCTCGGCCAGCGATGCGGCCAGCTCGTTGACGCGCCGGTCCACCGGCACCGGCCGCGCGGTCGACTCGCTGGTCTGCGCGAAGCTCAGGAACTGCTCGACGATGGCCGCCATCGATTCGACGTCGCGCGTGACCCCCGCGGCGGCTTTCGGATCGGCGAGCATTTCGGCACGCAGCCGCAGGCGCGCCAGCGGCGTCTTCAGGTCATGGGCGATGCCGGCCAGCATGGTGTTGCGCTCCTGGTCGATGCGCGCCAGGTCGGCCACCATGCGGTTGAAGCGCTCGATCAGCTGGCGCAGCTCATGCGGGCCGCGCTCGCGCAGCGGCGGCACCGCGTGCTGGCGCGACAGCAGCGCGGCGGCGTTGGCCATGTCGCGCACCGGGCGCTGGATCTGCCACGCGATCAGCACAGCGAACACGATCGCCACGCCCACCACCAGCATCACGCCGGGCACCAGCCGGTTGTCCGGCGGCGGGTTGTGGACCCACAGGATCGGCATGGCGATCCAGTTGGCGCGGTCCGGCAGCTTGATCCAGATGCGCGGCGTGGTCTCGTCCTCCAGGCGGATCTCGGTGCCCTGCGGCAGCCTGCGGATAAACTGTTCGACCAGCCGGCGCGAGCGCCCGCCCTTTGGCACGGTGGCGTGCTCGTCGGCATCGGCGGTATTGGCGGTCTCCACCAGGCTCGGCAGCTTCGCCGGCGGGCGCGCGTCGAGCGCGCGCTCGATGCTGTCGAGCTGGAACAGCATCTGCTCCACGGAATAGTCGACCTGCTGCTGGCGGCGGTCCATGCGCAGGATGGCGAGCCACGAGAAATGGCTGATCACCAGCACCGCGGCGATCAGCAGCGCAATGCGGCCGAACAGGGTATCGATACGTCGCAACTTCATTGGAAGGCAGTTCTGGTGGCTAACGGCGCCAGCGCGTGGCGGGCGCAGCCATTATTCGGGGAGCCCCGCCGGAATCTCTTCCGCTTCATCGGGCACGAAGGTATAGCCGCGCCCGCGCACGGTCTGGATATAGCGCGGGCGCTGCGCATCCTCGTCCAGCAGCCGGCGCAGGCGCCAGATCTGCACGTCGATGCCGCGGTCGCTGATGCCGCTGGCACTGCCATACATCAGCTCGACGATGCGCTCGCGCGACAGCACTTCGAGCGGATGCATCAGCAGCAGCTTGAGCAGCGCGAACTCGGTATCGCTGATCGACAGCGGCTGGCCGGCACGCAACAGCGTGCGCTGGCGGAAGTTGACGCGGAACGGGCCGAACGCGACCGACTCGCGGTCTTCGGGCGCCGCCGCCGGGCGCGCCAGCTTGCGGCGCAGCACGGCATTGATGCGCGCCAGCAGTTCGCGCGGCGAGAACGGCTTGCCGAGGTAGTCGTCGGCGCCGATCTCCAGGCCGACGATGCGGTCGATCTCGTCGCTGCGGGCCGTGAGCAGGATCACCGGGATATCGTCGTTCCTGGCGCGCAGGTTGCGCAGCGCGGTCAGGCCGTCGACCTTGGGCATCATCAGGTCCAGCACGATCAGCGCCGGCCGCTCGCGCTCCAGGCGCGCCTGCAGGCCGTCGCCGTCATGCATCACCGAGACGGCGAAGCCCTGCTGGGTCAGGTATTCGCGCAGCAGATCGCGCAGTTCGGGATCGTCGTCGACGACGAGGATCTGGGTAGGCTGGTTCGTTCGCATAGGCACATGATAGTCAGCCCCGGCGCCACATACGCCGGCGGGGCCGGACGGTTTTGTTTCCGCAGGTTACACCCGGGGTCCTGGTAATCCTCTGTAATAAATCGGCCGGCCACCGAAATACGGGCGTCCGCGTCCGCACATTATCCTTGCCGCATGACTCGCCGGCGGCGCCGCCCCATGCGCGCCGCACGGCACACGCCGGCACGCTTGCGGCCCCTTGGACCCGCTTCCCCGCGAGGCCGGCCTGCGCCCATGCGATGCGGCATACTGCGGCATCGCCACTTGCCAGCAGAACATTACGGCGCGCCCGGGCGCGCCGTTCCCAGGATTGCGGACATGTCCCACCCCGAACCAGGCCAACCTAACCCTTCCCCCTCCCCGTCTTCCCGCCCACCCCTGCCGCCAGGCACCCCGCGCAGGAACCGGCGCCGCCTGTATGCCGGGCTGCTGGTGCTGTTGCTGGCCGGGGGCGGCTGGTACTGGTATGCGCACCGCGGCGACGCCCCCAAAGGCGTCGCCGGGGGCCCCGGCGGCGCCAGCGGACCCGCGGCGGGAGGTCCCGGCGGCCCGGGCGGGCGCGCCGGCATGCCGCGCTCTCCGGTGGTGGTAGCCACCGTGGTCCAGCGCGACATGGACGTGGTCCTGAACGGGCTGGGCAACGTGACCCCGGTCTCGAACGTCACCGTGCGCGCGCAAGTGTCCGGGCCGCTGCTCAAGGTGCTGTTCAAGGAAGGCCAGATGGTCAAGGCCGGCGACGTGCTGGCCGAGATCGACCCGCGCCCGTTCCAGGCCGCGCTCGACCAAGCCGTGGGCCAGCTGGCGCGCGACCAGGCGCTGCTGCAGAACGCGCGGCTGGACCAGCAGCGCTACCGCACCCTGCTGGGCCAGGACTCGATCTCCAAGCAGCAGGTCGACACCCAGGACGCGCTGGTGCGCCAGTACGAGGGCGTGGTCAAGACCGACCAGGGCAATGTCGCCAACGCGCGGCTGCAGCTCGGCTATACGAAGATCGTCGCGCCGGTGTCGGGCCGCATCGGCCTGCGCCAGGTCGATCCGGGCAACATCGTCAATACCAGCGACACCAATGGCATCGCGCTGATCACGCAAATCCAGCCGATCGCGGTGATGTACACCATCCCCGAGGACAACCTGCCCTCGGTGCTGAAGAAGCTCAACGCCGGCGAGAAACTGCCGGTGCAGGCCTGGGACCGCCAGGTGCGCAACCAGCTGGGCGAAGGTACGCTGCTGACCACCGACAACCAGATCGACACCACCACCGGCACGGTCAAGCTCAAGGCGGTCTTCGCCAATGCCGACGGCATGCTGTTCCCCAACCAGTTCGTCAACGTGCGCACCCGCGTGGACACGCTCAGGGATGCCACCGTGATCCCGGTCGCGGCGATCCAGCGCGGCCAGCAGGGCACCTTTGTCTACACCGTGGACGAGGCCAGCAAGGTCAAGGTGCAGGTGGTCACGCTCGGCCCTGGCGATGGCAGCCGCAACGCCGTGCTGAAGGGCCTGGAGCCCGGCCAGCGCGTGGTGATCGACGGCGCCGACCGGCTCAAGGAAGGCATGACGGTCGAGGCGGTCGACCCGGCCGCGCGCGCCGCGGCGGTGGTGCCGGCGAGCCAGCCGCGCGCACGCGGGCGGCGCCAGCGCGACGGCGCCGGCGGCGCCAGCGGCGCGCATGCCGATGCCAGCGCGGCCGCGGGGGCCTCGGCGCCGCAGGGCGAACACCGCCGCCACCGCGAAGCGGGCGCCAGCGTGCCAGGCGCGCGCGGCCCGCAGCAGTAAGGACCGCGCATGAACCCCTCACGCCTCTTCATCGAGCGCCCGGTTGCCACGGCGCTGCTGATGCTGGCCATCCTGCTGTCCGGGCTGGTGGCGTACCGGCTGCTGCCGCTGTCGGCGCTGCCCGAGGTCGACTACCCGACCATCCAGGTCACCACGCTCTACCCCGGCGCCAGTCCGGACGTGATGACCTCGTCGGTGACCGCGCCGCTGGAGCGGCAGTTCGGGCAGATGCCGGGCCTGAAGCAGATGTCGTCATCCTCGTCCGGCGGCGCCTCGGTGATCACGCTGCAGTTCGAGCTGACGTTGCCGCTGGACGTGGCCGAGCAGGAGGTGCAGGCCGCCATCAACGCCGGCAGCAACCTGCTGCCGTCCGACCTGCCGATGCCGCCGGTCTACAGCAAGGTCAACCCGGCCGACGCGCCGATCATGACCATCGCCATGACCTCCGACACCATGCCGCTGCCCAAGCTGCAGGACATGGTCGATACCCGCGTGGCGCAGAAGATCTCGCAGATCCAGGGCGTGGGCCTGGTCACCATCAGCGGCGGCCAGCGCCCGGCGGTGCGGATCCAGGCCAACCCGGCCGCGCTGGCGTCGCTGGGCATGTCGATCGACGACCTGCGCACCGCCATCGGCGCGTCCAACGTCAACGGCGCCAAGGGCAGCTTCGACGGCCCGGCGCGCGCCTCTACCATCGACGCCAACGACCAGCTGCGCTCGGCCGACGAATACCGCCAGATCATCCTGGGCTACAAGAACGGCGCGCCGATCCGCATCACCGACGTGGCCGAGATCGTCGACGGCCCCGAGAACAGCCGCCTGGCCGCATGGGCCAACGACAAGCCCGCGATCGTGCTGAACATCCAGCGCCAGCCGGGCGCCAACGTGATCGAGGTGGTGGACCGCATCAAGGCGCTGCTGCCGCAGCTGCAGAATGCGCTACCGGCCTCGGTCCATGTGCAACTGCTGACCGACCGCACCACCACCATCCGCGCCTCGGTCGAGGACGTGCAGTTCGAGCTGCTGCTGGCGATCGCGCTGGTGGTGCTGGTGATCTTCCTGTTCCTGCGCAATATCCCCGCCACCATCATCCCCGGCGTGGCGGTGCCGCTGTCGCTGGTGGGCACCTTCGGCGTGATGTACCTGGCCGGCTTCTCGATCAACAACCTGACGCTGATGGCGCTGACCATCGCCACCGGCTTCGTCGTCGATGACGCGATCGTGATGATCGAGAACATCATGCGCTACATCGAAAAAGGCGATTCCCCGATGCAGGCGGCGCTGAAGGGTTCCAGGCAGATTGGCTTCACCATTATCTCGCTGACGTTCTCGCTGGTGGCGGTACTGATCCCGCTGCTGTTCATGGGCGATGTGGTCGGCCGGCTGTTCCGCGAGTTCGCGATCACGCTGGCGGTGTCGATCCTGATCTCGGCGGTGGTGTCGCTGACGCTCACGCCGATGATGTGCGCGCGCCTGCTGCACCACGTGCCGGAAGAGAAGCTGTCGCGCTTCCACCGCGCCACCGGCCGCTTCTTCGACGACGTGATCGCGCGCTACGGGCGCGGACTGGAGTGGGTGCTGGATCGCCAGAAGGCCACGCTGGTGGTGGCGGTGGCGACGCTGGCGCTGACCGTGCTGCTGTACCTGCTGGTGCCCAAGGGCTTCTTCCCGGTGCAGGACACCGGCGTGATCCAGGGCATCACCGAAGCTGCGCAGACCACCTCGTTCAGCGCCATGGCGCGCAAGCAGGAAGCCGTGGCCAAGGTGGTGATGCAGGACCCGGCGGTGGCCAGCCTGTCGTCGTTCATCGGCGTGGATGGCACCAACACCACGCTCAATGCCGGGCGCATGCTGATCAACCTCAAGCCCAAGGGCGAGCGCGATCCCATCGACGTGGTCACGCAGCGGCTGCAGCAGGCGGTACATGACCTGGGCGGCGTGTCGCTGTACACGCAGCCGGTGCAGGATCTGACCATTGAGGACAAGGTCTCGCGCACGCAGTACCAGTTCACGGTGGAGGATCCTGATCCTGCCACGCTGGCCACATGGGTGCCGAAACTGGTGGAGCGGCTGCGCCAGCAGCCCGAACTGCGCGACGTCACCAGCGACCAGCAGAACAACGGCCTGCGCGCCTATGTCGATATCGACCGCGACGCCGCGGCGCGCTTCGGCATCACCACCGCGGTGATCGACAGCGCGCTGTACAGCGCCTTCGGCCAGCGGCTGGTGTCGACCATCTTCACGCAGTCGAGCCAGTACCGCGTGGTGCTCGAGACCATGCCGGAATTCCGCAAGAACCCGCAGTCGCTGGCCGACCTGCGCCTGCCCTCCTCTTCCGGCGGCCAGGTGCCGCTGGGCGCGTTCGCGCGCATCACCGAGCGCACCGGGCCGCTGGTGATCAACCACCAGGGGCAGTTCCCGGCGGCGACGATCTCGTTCAACCTGGCCCCGGGCGAATCGCTGGGCGCGGCGGTCGACAAGATCACGCAGGTCGAGCATGAACTGGGTCTGCCGATCTCGATGCAGACCAGCTTCCAGGGCGCGGCGCTGGCGTTCCGCGCGTCGCTGTCGAACACGCTGTGGCTGATCCTGGCCGCGGTGGTGACCATGTATATCGTGCTGGGCGTGCTGTATGAAAGCACCATCCACCCGGTCACGATCCTGTCGACGCTGCCGTCGGCCGGCGTCGGCGCGCTGCTGGCGCTGCTGGTGGCGGGGCAGGACCTGGGCATCATCGCCATCATCGGCATCATCCTGCTGATCGGCATCGTCAAGAAAAACGCGATCATGATGATCGACTTCGCGCTCGAGGCCGAGCGCGAAGGCGGCATGCGCCCGCGCGACGCGATCTTCCAGGCCTGCCTGCTGCGCTTCCGCCCGATCCTGATGACCACCATGGCGGCGCTGCTGGCGGCGCTGCCGCTGATGCTGGGTTCCGGCATCGGCAGCGAGCTGCGCCGGCCGCTGGGCGTGACCATGGTCGGCGGGCTGCTGGTCAGCCAGGTGCTGACGCTGTTCACCACGCCGGTGATCTACCTGGCCTTCGACCGCGTGGCGACGCGTGTGAAGGGCTGGCGCAAGCGCCGCTTCGGCGATCCTGAGGAAGGCGGAACCGGCGAGGAGCCGGCCCAGCGATGAACCTGTCCGCCGCCTTTATCCACCGGCCGGTCGCGACCGCGCTGCTGACGCTCGGCATCCTGCTGGCCGGGCTGGCCGCGCTGCGGCTGCTGCCGGTGTCGCCGCTGCCACAGGTGGACTTCCCCACTATCTCGGTATCGGCGTCGCTGCCGGGCGCGAGCCCCGAAACCATGGCCGCGACGGTGGCGACGCCGCTCGAGCGCGCGCTCGGCACCATCGCCGGCGTGACCGAGATCACCTCCAGCAGCTCGCTCGGCTCGACCCGGGTCACGCTGCAGTTCGACCTGTCGCGCAATATCGACGGCGCCGCGCGCGACGTGCAGGCGGCCATCAACGCCTCGCGCGCGACGCTGCCGACCAGCCTGCCCAACAACCCGACCTACCGCAAGGTCAACCCGGCCGACGCGCCGATCATGATCATCGCGCTGACCTCGCCGACCATGACGCGCGGGCAGCTCTACGACGCGGCCTCGACCATCCTGGCGCAGAAGCTGTCGCAGGTCGAGGGCGTGGGCCAGGTCACCATCGGCGGGGCCTCGCTGCCGGCGGTGCGGGTGGAGCTGAACCCGACCGCACTGAACCGCTACGGCATCTCGCTCGAGGACGTGCGCAGCACCATCAGCGCGACCAACGCCAACCGGCCGCTGGGCACGCTGGAGAATGCCGCCAGCAACTGGCAGGTCTACGCCAACGACCAGGCGATGAAGGCGGAAGACTACATGCCGCTGATCATCCGCTACGCCACGCCCGGCACGTACTCGTCGGCATCGGCCGGCGCGCTGATCGCCAGCACCGCCAACGCCGCCGCCAGCGGCGGGGTCAGCACCAAGGTGGTCAACGGCGTCACCGTCACCACGCTGACCACCAGCAGCGGCACCACCACCATCACCAGCGGCGCCACCGGCGGCACCAGCGCCACCAGCGGGCCGAATGCGTTCGCGGTGCCGGTGCGGCTGCGCGACGTCGCCAATGTGGTCGATTCGGTGCAGGACATCCGCAATGCCGGCTCGGCCAACGGCAAGCCGTCGGTGCTGCTGGTGCTGAACCGCTCCCCGGGCGCCAACATCATCGAGACTGTCGACCGCGTCAACGAGATGCTGCCGCAGTTGCAGAAGATGATCCCGGCGGCGATCTCGATGGACGTGATGATGGACCGCACGCCGACCATCCGCGCCTCGCTGCGCGAGGTCGAGCACACGCTGATGATCTCGGTAGCGCTGGTGATCATGGTGGTGTTCGTGTTCCTGCGCAACGTGCGCGCCACCTTCATTCCCAGCGTGGCGGTGCCGGTGTCGCTGATCGGCACGTTTTCGGTGATGTACCTGGCCGGGTTCTCGCTGAACAACCTGTCGCTGATGGCGCTGACCATCGCCACTGGCTTCGTGGTCGACGATGCCATCGTGGTGCTGGAGAACATCTCGCGCCATATCGAGGATGGCATGAAGCCGCTCGCCGCCGCGCTGCGCGGCGCGCGCGAGGTGGGCTTCACGGTGCTGTCGATGAGCCTGTCGCTGATCGCGGTGTTTATTCCGCTGCTGATGATGGGCGGCATTGTCGGCCGGCTGTTCCAGGAGTTCGCGATCACGCTGTCGGTGGCGATCCTGGTGTCGCTGGTGGTCTCGCTGACCACCACGCCGATGATGTGCGCGCGGCTGCTGCGCCCGGCCGAGCCCGAGAAGCAGGGCCGCTTCTTCCGCGCCACCGAGCGCATGTTCCAGTGGCTGCATGACGGCTATGCGCGCTCGTTGTCGACCGCGCTGCGGCTGAGCCCGCTGGTGTGGCTGGTGCTGATCGCCACCATCGCGCTGAACGTGTACCTGTATGTGATCGTGCCCAAGGGGTTCTTCCCGCAGCAGGATACGGGACGGCTGATCGGCTTTATCCGCGCCGACCAGGCCACCTCGTTCCAGGCCATGCGCGGCAAGCTCGACAGCTTCATCAGGATCGTCCAGTCCGACCCGGCGGTGGTCAACGTGACCGGCTTTACCGGCGGCTCGCAGCGCAATACCGGGCAGATGTTCGTCACGCTCAAGCCGCTGTCTGAGCGCAAGGAATCGGCCGACGCCATCATCGCGCGGCTGCGCGGCAAGCTGGCCAAGGAGCCCGGCGCCAGCCTGTTCCTGCAGTCGGTGCAGGATATCCGCGTGGGCGGGCGCCAGAGCAGTTCGCAGTACCAGTTCACGCTGCAGTCCGACGACCTGGAAGTGCTGCGCGCGTGGGAGCCCAAGGTGCGCGCGGCGCTGTCCAACCTGAAGGGGCTCGAGGATATCGATACCGACACCAACGACAAGGGCTTGCAGACCTCGGTGATCATCGACCGCGATGCGGCCTCGCGCCTGGGCGTGACTGCGCAGCAGGTCGACGCGGTGCTGAACGACGCCTTCGGACAGCGGCTGGTGTCGACCATCTACCATCCGCTGAACCAGTACCGCGTAGTGATGGAGCTGAGCCAGGAATACCTGCAGGGGCCGGATGCGCTCAAGGACATCTATGTGGTCACCGGCAATGGCAAGCGCGTGCCGCTGGCCGCGTTCGCGCACGTGACGCCGAGCAGCACGCCGCTGGGCGTGAACCACCAGGGCCAGTTCGCGGCCTCGACGATCTCGTTCAACCTTGCCGAGGGCACCTCGCTGTCGCAGGCCACCGACGCGATCACGCGCGAGATGGCGCGCATCGGCGCGCCGGAGACGCTGCGCGCCAACTTCCAGGGCGGCGCCAAGGCGTTCCAGGATTCGCTCAAGAGCCAGCCGATCCTGATCCTGGCGGCGCTGATCACGATCTATATCGTGCTGGGCGTGCTGTACGAGAGCTACGTGCACCCGCTGACGATCCTGTCGACGCTGCCGTCGGCCGGCGTCGGCGCGCTGCTGGCCCTGCTGGCGTCGAAGACCGACTTCAGCATCATCGCGCTGATCGGCGTGATCCTGCTGATCGGCATCGTCAAGAAGAACGCGATCATGATGATCGACTTCGCCATCGACGCCGAGCGGCGCGAGGGTCTGTCGCCGCGCGACGCCATCTATCGCGCCTGCCTGCTGCGCTTCCGCCCGATCCTGATGACCACCATGGCCGCGCTGCTGGGCGCGGTGCCGCTGGCGCTGGGCCGCGGCGACGGCGCCGAGCTGCGCGCGCCGCTGGGTATTTCCATTGTCGGCGGACTGGTGGTGAGCCAGCTGCTGACGCTGTACACCACGCCGGTGGTCTACCTGACGCTGGACCGCTGGCGCCTGCGGGTCAAGGCCTGGCGCCAGCGCCGTCGCGGCGCCGGCACGCCTGACCAGCCGGCCGCCGTTTAGTGATGCAGAGATTCGCCATGACCGCTTTTTCCCGCTTGCTGACCCATGCCCTGCCAGTACCGCTGGCGTGCGCGCTGCTGCTGACCAGCTGCGCCGTCGGCCCCGACTACCAGCGCCCCGATGCGCCGGTGTCCGAATCCTTCAAGGAAGCCGATGCCGCCACCCCGGCCTGGCGTGGCGACTGGAAGCCCGCCGAGCCGCAGGATGCGCTGGCGCGCGCCGACTGGTGGACGGTGTTCGGCGACGCGCAGCTCGATGCGCTGATGGCCGAGGTGCAGATTTCGAACCAGAACATCAAGGCCGCCGAGGCGCAGTACCGCCAGGCGGTGGCGTCGCTGCAGGCCGCGCGCGCCGGGTTCTTCCCCACCGTTGATGCGCAAGCCGGGGCCTCGCGCGCGCGCGGCGCCAGCGGCAACACGCTCAACGGGCAGAACCTCACGCTGGGCGCGACCTGGGAGCTCGACGTCTGGGGCCGCGTGCGGCGCCAGGTGGAAAGCAGCGAGGCCAGCGCGCAGGCGAGCGAGGCCGACCTGGCGTCGGCGCTGCTGTCGACGCAGGCGACGCTGGCGCAAAGCTACTTCCTGCTGCGCGTGGCCGATGCGCAGAAGGCGCTGCTGGACCGCACCGTGGCCGACTACCAGAAGTCGCTGCAGCTGGTGCAGAACCAGTACGCCGCCGGCACCGCGCAGCGCTCCGACGTGCTGCAGTCCGAGACCCAGCTCAAGAGTGCGCAGGCGCAGCAGATCGATATCCAGATCACGCGCGCGCAACTGGAGCACGCCATCGCCGTGCTGGTGGGCAAGCCGCCCGCGGCACTGTCGCTGGCCGCCGGCGAGTTCCGCGCCGCCGCGCCGCGCGTGCCGGCCGCGCTGCCGTCGCAACTGCTGGAGCGCCGCCCCGACATCGGCGCGGCCGAGCGCCGCATGGCGTCGGCCAATGCGCAGATCGGCGTGGCCCAGGCGGCCTACTACCCGACCCTGTCGCTGTCGGCCAGCGGCGGCCTGACCGCCAGCACGCTGGCGCGCTGGATGTCGCTGCCCGACCGGATCTGGTCGATCGGCGGCGGGCTGGCCGGCACACTGTTCGACGGCGGCCTGCGCAGCGCGGCCAAGGCGCAAGCGGTGGCGGCCTACGACCAGACCGTGGCGAACTACCACCAGACCGTGCTGGGCGCGTTCCAGGAGGTCGAGGACAACCTCGCCGCGCAGCGGCTGCTGGAAGAGGAGGCGGTGGTGCAGAACGACGCGCTGCGCTCGGCGCGCGAGGCGCTGGCGCTGGTCAACAACCGCTACCGCGCCGGCACCGCGGGCCTGCTCGATGTGCTCACGGCGCAGACCAGCGCCTACACCGCCGAGCGCACCGCGCTGTCGATCAGCGGGCGCCAGTACACCGCAGCCGTGGTGCTGATCAAGGCGCTGGGGGGCGGCTGGCACGCCCAGCCGGTGAATGGCAATGCCGGTGGCCAGGAAGCCGCCACCGTCGGGCAGCGCTAGGCGCCGCGCTGCGGCGCGCTCGGCAACGGCTGCGCGCAGATGCGCTCGCGCAGCCAGGTGGCGGCCTTGCCCAGCGGCCGCTGCTTGTGCCAGACCAGCTCCATCGCCACCGGCCAGTCCTGCTGCTGGAACGCCAGCGGCGGCGACACCAGCTGCGCCGCGGCCGGCGAATTGGCCACCACGTGCCATGGCACGAAGGCCCAGCCCAGTCCGCGCTTGACCAGCTCGACGATGACCCACTGGCTTTCGACCCACCACACGTCGGCGGCGACACGCAGGCGCATCTTTTCCTCGCTATCGGTGCGGGTCGCGACCATCAGCTGGCGGTAGCGCTTGAGCTCTTCCCAGTCGACCCGTTGCGATGCCAGCGGATGGTCGGGCGCGCACAGGATCTGCATCGGCATCCAGCCCAGCGCATGGAAGCCCAGTTCCGGTGGCAGCACCTCCTGGCGCCACATGATGCCGAGGTCGGCGCAGCCCTCGAGCACCAGGCGGCTGACGTCCTCCATCAGCGGAAAGAGGAGCTCGAGCTCTACCGCCGGGAAGCGCCGGGAAAATTCTTCCAGCAGCACGCCCAGCGTCTCTTCCGGATACAGCTCGTCGACCGCCAGCACCAGCCGCGTCTCCACGCCCTCGCCCAGGCTCTTGGCGACGCCGCGGAAGTGCTCGCAGCGCTCCAGGATCACGCGTGCCTCCGCCAGCAGCCGCTCGCCGGCCGGGGTCAGCACCGGGTAGCGGCCGGCACGGTCGAACAGCGCGTTGCCGGCATCGATCTCCAGGTTGGACACCGCCGCGCTGACCACCGACTGGGCCTTGCCCAGGCGGCGCGCGGCGGCGGAAAACGAGCCGGTGTCGGCTGCCGCGACGAAGGCCTGCAATTGCTCCAGCGAGAGACTCATCCGTACCTCCGTCTCGACATCTATCTGTTAAACCGATGGTATCCAACTTGGCAATCCCTGCCCAGCAGATAGACTAGGCCCCATCGTGTTTGCCTGCAAGGAGAAACCATGCGCAAAACCTGGGACCGGATCCGCCATGCCGTTGGCTTCGAGGTGGTCGGCCTGCTGATCTTCGCCCCGCTGGCGAGTTGGGCCTTCGGTTATGAACTGCACCAGATGGGGCTGATCGGCGCGGTCGCCTCGCTGATCGCCACCGGCTGGAACTACCTGTACAACGTGCTGTTCGACAAGGGCATGCTGCGTTTCACCGGCCAGCTGCGCAAATCGGTGCCGGTGCGCGTGCTGCACGCGCTGCTGTTCGAGCTGGGCCTGCTGGTGGTGTTTTTGCCGTCGCTGGCGTGGTATCTCGGTATCAGCCTGGTCGAAGCGCTCATCATGGACATCGCCGTGGCCGGCTTCTACATGGTCTACGCGTTGGTGTACAACTGGCTGTACGACATCGTGTTCCCGGTGCCGTCGGTCAAGGCGCAGTCCAAGCCGCAATCCAAGCCGGAGAGCGCCGCGCTGGGCTGAGCAGGGTTTTTCCCGACCCCGGACGCCATGCGCCGGGGTCTTTCCCGTCTTGCCGCAACCGGTCGAATCGTTATACTCCATAACAAATTCGATCGCCGGGTGCCGCCATGCGCGGCTCCGGCGCGAACTGCACGCGGGAGACACCATGAAGATCGCAATCGCCGGAGGCGGCATCGGCGGACTGACGCTGGCGCTGCTGTGCCACCACCACGGCATCGAGGCCGAGGTCTGGGAAGCCAGCGAATCGCTGCGCCCGCTGGGCGTGGGCATCAACCTGCTGCCGCACGCCGTGCGCGTGCTGGACCAGCTGGGCCTGCGCGATGCACTGGCCGCGATCGCCGTCGAGACCTCGTCCCTGTCGTACTACAACAAGCTGGGCCAGCGCATCTGGCATGAGCCGCGCGGGCTGGCCGCCGGCTATGACTGGCCTCAGTTCTCGATCCACCGCGGCGAATTCCAGATGCTGCTGCACCGCACGGTGGTCGAGCGCCTGGGCCCCGGCGCGGTCCATACCGGCCACAGCTTTGAAACCGTGCTGGACACCGGCGCGCATGGCCCCGCGCGCTTTGTCCTGCGCCGCCGCGGCGACAACGCCGGGGTCGAGGCCAGTGCCGACGTGCTGGTCGGCGCCGACGGCATCCATTCGGCGGTGCGCCGCCATTTCTACCCCACCGGCGACCAGCCGCGCTTTTCGCGCCGTCTGTTGTGGCGCGCGGTCACCGAGGCGCCGCCGTACCTCGACGGCCGCTCGATGTTCATGGCCGGGCACCAGGACCAGAAGTTCGTCGCCTACCCCATCTCCGAACCGCTGCGCCGCCAGGGCCGCGCGCTGGTCAACTGGATTGCCGAACTGCGCGTGCCCGACAGCGTGCCCGACACCCCGCCGCGCAGCGACTGGAACAAGCAGGTCGACAAATCCGTGTTCCGCGCGCAGTTTGCCAACTGGCAGTGGGACTGGATCGACATTCCCGCGCTGATCGACGGCGCCGAGGCCATCTACGAATTTCCGATGGTCGACAAGGACCCGCTGCCGCGCTGGACCTTCGACCGCGTCACGCTGCTGGGCGACGCCGCGCACCCGATGTACCCGATCGGCTCGAACGGCAGCGCCCAGGCCATCCTCGACGCACGCTACCTGGTCGACAGCCTGCGCGGCACCCGCGACACCGGCTACGCGCTGCGCGAATACGAGGCCGAGCGCCTGCCGCGCACCGCCGGCATCGTGCTGCGCAACCGCATGAACGGCCCCGAGCAGGTGATGCAGCTAGCCGAGGAACGCGCGCCGCAGGGTTTCGCCGAGATCGACCAGGTGATTCCGCGGGCGGAACTGGAAGCGATCTCGCTGCGGTACAAGCAACTGGCAGGCTTCGACCGGCAATCGATGCAGGGCAAGACTTAAACCAGTGCCAACGGTGTACTCCCTCTCCCCTCATGGGGAGAGGGCCGGGGTGAGGGGTGGTCTAGCAACAGGCCACAGCAAGCGAAGCTGATGGTTTTTATCCTGAAGTCATCAGCCATTGACGCTCCTGCCCTCACCCCCTGCCCCTCTCCCGCAAGCGGGAGAGGGGAGCAAACCCGCAGGCGCGGACACGCATCAGACCAATCAGACCGAGGAGACAGCCATGGCACCCCATTCCCCGACAACCCTCACCCGGCTCGCACTGACCGCCATCCTGGCGTTCACCGCCACCACCGCGCTCGCCGACATCACCGTCGGCGTCAGCCTGTCCACCACCGGGCCGTCGGCGTCGCTGGGCATCCCGCAGAAAAACTCGCTGGCCTACCTGCCGCAGCAGCTCGGCGGCGAGCCGGTGCGCTACATCGTGCTGGACGATGCCTCCGATCCCACCCAGGGCGCCAAGGTGGCGCGCCGCTTTGTCGCCGAGGACAAGGTCGACATCATCCTGGGCTCGTCAGCGGTGGCGCCTTCGATCGCCATTGCCGAGGTAGCCGACGAAGCCCAGACCGTGCAGCTGGCGTTCTCGCCGATCGAGCTGAAGCCCGGGCGCGGCGCCTGGACCTTCCGGCTGGCACAGCCGGTGCGTCTGATGGCCAATGCCGTGGCCGCCACCGCCAAGACCAACGGCGTCAAGACCATCGGCTTTATCGGCTTTGCCGATGCCTACGGCGAGACCTGGCTGAAGGACTTCACCGCCGCCGCCACGGCCAACGGCATCCGCCTGATCGCCACCGAGCGCTACGGCCGCGCCGACACCAGCGTGACCGCGCAGGCGCTCAAGCTGATTGCGGCCAAACCCGATGCCATCCTGATCGCCGGCGCCGGCACCGGCGCCGCGCTGCCGCACACCACGCTGCGCGAGCGCGGCTACGGCGGCACCCTCTACCAGACCCACGGCGCGGCCACCAAAGACCTGATCCGTATCGGCGGGCGGCTGGTCAACGGCGCGATCCTGCCCGCCGGCCCGGTGATCGTGCCGGAGCAGCTGCCCGCGGCCGACCCGGTGCGCAAGCCCGGGCTGGACTACGTCACCCGCTATGAAAAGCAGTACGGGGCCGACAGCCGAACGCAGTTCGGCGCCCATGCCTACGATGCCGGGCTGGTGCTGGAACGCATCGTGCCCGTGGCCCTGAAGCACGCCCGGCCAGGGACGCCGGCGTTCCGCCAGGCGCTGCGCCATGCGCTGGAGACCGAGCGCGACATCGTGGTGTCGCACGGCGTGCTGAATTACAGTGGGCAAGACCACTATGGCTTCGACCAGCGCGGGCGGGTTATGGTGACAATAGAGAACGGCAACTGGAAACTGCTCAAATGATTCCCGACGCATCCGGCACACCGCCCGCCGTCCCCGCGCGGCGGGCCCGCACCGCCGCGGCGCCCGCGCGGCGCAAGGCCCGCGACCCGCTGGCACCCGACCCTGCCGCCGGCGACAGTGCCGACGCCGGCTTCGATCCCCATGTGCCGAACATCGACTACGGCGTGCTCGACAACCTGGTCGGCTACGCCATCCGCCGCGCGCAGATCCGCATCTATGAAGACTTCGTGCACTCGCTGGCGCAATGGCAGATCACGCCGCCGCGCTTTTCGGCGCTGGTGATCATCTCGCGCAACCCGCATTTGAAGCTGACCGAGCTGGCCCGGATCCTGGGCATCGCGCGCTCGGGCGCGGTGCTGCTGGTCGATGCGCTGGAAGCGATGAAGCTGGTGGCGCGGCGCCCCGCCGCCGCCGACCGGCGCGCCTACAGCCTGGTGCTGACCCCGGCGGGGCGCCGCACGCTGGAAGCCGCCACGCAGGCGGTGGTGGCGCACGACGCCCACGTCAGTTCGGTGCTGAGCGAAGCCGAGCAGGCCACGCTGAAATCGCTGCTGGCGCGGCTGGCACCGCCGCGCGCGGGCTGAACCCGCCGGGCATCAAGGCTGTCATGCGCTTGCCGGCGGCCATGCGTTAACATGGCCGCCATGCCAAGAACCATCGCCGCGCCTACCGCAGCGCGACCCGGGGCCCTGCTGCGCCGCCTGTCGCCACTGCTCTCGCCCATCATTGCCGCCGTGCTGCTGGCCGGCGGCCCGGCACTGACCCCGGCCCACGCCAAGCCGCCCGCCAAGGCAGCGAAGGCGGCCAAGGCAGCAAAAGCCGCGAAAGCCCCCAAAGCTTCGAAAGCCGCCAAGGCCGCCGCCGACCCGGCGCTGGTCAGCGCCGGCGTGCCGGCCCCGGTGGCCGCGGCGCTGCGCCGCGCCGGCGTGCCGGCGGCGGCGGCCAGCTTCTACGTGGTGCGGCTCGGCGACAGTACCGCGCGGGCCAGCTGGAACGCGCAGCAGCCGATGAACCCGGCCTCGACCATGAAGCTGGTCACCACCTTCGCGGGCCTGCAGCTGCTAGGGCCCGACTACCGCTGGCAGACCTCGCTCTACGCCGACGCGCAGCCTGGCTTCGATGGCACCGTCAACGGCAACGTCTACCTGCGCGGCCACGGCGATCCCAAGCTGGTGCCCGAGGAAATGGCCAAGCTGGTGGCCCGCGCGCGCGCCGCCGGCGCCACCACCATCAACGGCGACCTGGTGCTGGACCGCAGCTACTTCGCCGATGGCCTGGACAGCAACGGCACCATCGACGGCGAAATGCAGCGCGCCTACAACGTCGGGCCCGATGCGCTGCTGTACGCCTTCAAGACGCTGTCGTTCACGCTGACGCCGGACCCGGCCACGCAGACCGTGGCGGTCAGCGTCACGCCGGAACTGGCGCAGCTCAAGCTCGACAACCGGCTGACGCTGACCAACGGCCGCTGCGGCGACTGGCAGAGCAACGCCAGTCCCACCGTGCTGCCGCAGGCGGACGGCACCGTGCTGGCGTCGTTCGCGGGCGACTATGCCAGCGACTGCGGCGAGCACGTGCTCAATATCGCCACGCTGTCGCATGCGGAATTCACCTGGGGCGGCTTCGTCGCCGAGTGGCAGCGCGCGGGCGGACGCTTTGCCCACCTGCCCGCGCTGCGCAGCGGCAAGGTGCCGCGCGGCGCCGTGCTGCTGGCGCGCCACTACGGCCTGCCACTGGCCGACATCGTGCGCGACATCAACAAGTTCTCGAACAACGTGATGGCACGGCAGCTGTTCCTGACCATCGGCGCCGAGATGGACCGCGGCGGGCCCGCCAGCACCGGACGCTCGATCCGCGTGGTGCAGCACTGGCTGGCGCGCCAGGGGCTGGACATGCCGGGGCTGGTGCTGGACAACGGCTCGGGCCTGTCGCGCGCGGAACGCATCAGCGCCTATGACATGGCGCGGCTGCTGCAGCAGGCGGCGGCCAGCAAGGTGGGGCCGGCGCTGATCGACTCGCTGCCGGTGTTGGGCGTCGACGGCACGCTGCGCAACCGCCTGACGCGCGCCAACGCGGCCGGCAACGGCTACCTGAAGACCGGCACGCTGGCCGACGTGCGCGCGCTGGCCGGCTATGTGGATGCGGCCGAAGGCGGCCGCTACGTGGTGGTGAGCATGATCAACCACCCCAATGCCGCACAGGCGCAGGAGGCGCATGACGCCCTGCTGCAGTGGGTGTATCGCGGGGCACCCTGACGCCCCTTCGACCAGGCCACGTCGCGGCGCCGTGGCCTGCCGCCAACGGCGCGCTGGCATTTTGTTAAGCAGCCGCTTACCAGCCCGCCATCCACCCTATAATGCCAGGGTGCCGGCCGCGTTCCGCGGCGGCAGCCTTCCGGACCGGCCCTCGGCCCCGGGCCGCATTGCCCCCACTTCCTCTGACATGACTTCCCGACAACCCCCGGCGTGGTTGCGACTCTGGCATCGCTTCGCACCCGCCGAACGCGCCGGCTTTATCGACGGCGCGCGCCGCTTTGCCCCGTCCCTGCCCGCGGTATTTTCCTGGGGCCTGGTCACGGGCGTGGCCATGAGCAAATCCGTGCTGACGGTGCCCGAGGCCATCGGCATGTCGCTGCTGGTCTATGCCGGCTCGGCGCAGCTGGCGGTGCTGCCGCTGTTCGCCGCCGGGCTGCCGCTATGGACCATCTGGCTGACCGCGGCCATGGTCAACCTGCGCTTCGTCATTTTCAGCGCCGGCATGCAGCCGCATTTCAGCTACCTGACGCTGGCGCGGCGCACGGTGCTGGGCTTCTTCAACGGCGACCTGCACTTCGTCTACTTCCTGCAGAAGTACAGCACGCCCGGCTATGAGCCCGGCAAGGAAGGCTACTTCTGGGGCATGGCGCTGACCAATTTCTGCATGTGGCAGGTGTCGTCGATCATCGGCATCGTGCTGGCCAGCCTGTTCCCCGACAGCTGGGGCCTGGGCCTCGCCGGCACCATGGCGCTGATCCCGGTGATGATCGCCACCATCAACTCGCGCTCGACGCTGATGGCGGTGGTGATTTCCGCGGTGCTGGCGCTGCTGTGCTTCGACCTGCCGTACCGGCTCGGGCTGGTGGTGGCCGTGGTGGGCGCGATCGCCGCCGGCATGGCCAGCGACGAACTGGCCGCGCGCGCGGCGCTGCGCGGCATCCGGCGGCGCAAGCCGGCGCCGCTCGCCAACCCCCCGCAGAAGCCGGCGCCCAACGCGGCGGACGTACCGGGAGACCGCGCATGAGCCATACCGAAGTCTGGATCGCGCTGATCGGCATGGCGGTGGTCACCGTGATCACCCGCGCGCTGTTCCTGATGGCGGGCGAGCACATCACCGTGCCGGACCGCATCCAGCGCGCGCTGCGCTACGCGCCAGCGGCGGCGCTGGCTGCCATCATCCTGCCGGACCTGATGACCTGGCAGGGCCATTTCACGGTGGCGTTGAGCAACTACAAGCTGATGGCTGGGGTGGCGGCGACGGTGTTCTACCTGCTCACCAGGAAGATGGTGGGGATGATTGCGGTGGGGATGGCGGTGTATACGGGGCTCAGGTTGCTTGGGGGATGAACCCCCTTGCGCCGGACGCCGGCCGACCCGGACGCGTCCGCCTGCGCGCCAGGCCGGCTGCAGGGCATGCCAAAGCGGCGAGGCGCTAGATCTCCAGCTGCCGTGCCGCCAGGTCCTTCATGATCTCCTCGGCGCCGCCGCCGATCATCATCACTTTCACTTCCCGATACAGGCGCTCCACGCGGCTACCGCGCATATAGCCCATGCCGCCCAGCAACTGCACGGCACGGTCCGCGCAGAACTGGAAGGTGCGCGTGGCCAGGTTCTTGGCCATGGCAATCTGCGCCACCGGCGTGGCGCCGTCGTCCAGGCGGCTGGCGAGGTCGTCGAGCAGCGCGCGTGTCGCTTCGATGCGCGTGGCCATGTCGACCAGCTGGTGGCGCACCACCTGGTGGTCGGCCAGACGCTTGCCGAAGGTGCGGCGCGCCCGTGCCCACTCCAGGGCGTCGTGGTAGCAGACCTGCGCGTAGCCGCACGCTGCCGCGGCCAGCGCCAGGCGCTCATGGTTGAAGTTCTTCGTGATCGCGGCGAAACCCTTGCCGGCTTCGCCGATCAGGTTCTCCACCGGCACGCGGCAGTCGTCGAAGAACAGCTGCGCGGTGTCGGACGCCCACCAGCCCATCTTCTTCAGCGGCATGCGCGTCAGGCCCGGCGTATCGCCTTCGACCAGCAGCAGCGAGACCCCACCCGCCCCGGGTCCCCCGGTGCGCACCGCCACGGTGAGGTAGTCCGCGCGCATGCCTGAGGTGATGTACAGCTTGGTACCGTTGACCACGTAATGGCCGCCGTCGCGGCGCGCGCTGGTGGCGAGCTGCGCGACGTCGGAGCCGGCCGCGGGTTCGGTGATCGCCAGCGCGCAGATCTTTTCGCCGGACAGGATCGGCGGCAGCACGCGCGCCTTCATTGCCTTGCTGCCGGCAGCGGCGATCGGCGGGGCGCCGATGGTGTGGGAGAACAGGCCCGAGGCAATGCCGCCGGAACCGCCCCAGGCGCGCTCTTCGAACAGGATCATGCGGTAGAAGGCGTCGCAGGGCACGCCGCCATAGGCCTCCGGGAAGCCGGGCTGCAGGAGGCCGGCTGCAGCGGCCTTGCGATACAGTTCGCGCGGGAAGCTGCCGGCTTCGTCCCACGCGTCCGCATGCGGTGCGACCTCGGTCTCGAAGAAGCGGCGCACCGAGGCGCGGAACGATTCGTGTTCGGCAGAATAATGGCGGGGGTTGGACGGTTGCAGGTTCATCACGCGCCTCAGTCAGCGCTCGGCACCAGGCATTGCGGCGGCTGGTACAGCGGGAAACCGTTGAATGGGGCGGAGCGCTGGTGGGGCGGCAGCGGCCAGGTGTGCTTGGCATTGGGCACGCCGCCGTCAATGCGCACGGTGGAGCCGGTAATGAATGCCGCCGCCGGCGACAGCAGGAACACCACCGCGGCAGAGACTTCGGGTTCGGTGCCCAGACGCTGCAGCGGCACTTTGCGGGCGAGCCGGCGGATCTTCGCCTGGAACGCTTCCGGATACGTGTCGAAGCCGCTGGAGGCAATCCATCCGGGCGCTACCGCATTGACGCGCACACCCGACGCGGCCCACTCGCACGCCGCGGTCTCGGTGAACGACAGCATGCCCGCGCGCGCGGCACCGGAGTGCCCCATGCCGGGCATGCCGTGCCACATGTCGGCGATGATGTTGACGATGGCGCCGCCGTTGGCCTCCATCCATTGCGTGAAGCACTCGCGCGCCACCAGAAAGCCGCCGGTGAGGTTGTTGCGCACCACCGCTTCCCAACCCTTCAGGCTGATGTCGCGCAGCGGCGACGGGAATTGCCCGCCGGCGTTGTTGAACAGGCCGTCGATGCGGCCGTGCGCCGCCAGCACGTCGGCGGTGGTCTGGCGCACCTGGACTTCGTCGCGAATGTCACACACATGCAGCGAGATCCGCGGCGCGGCGGCGGGCTCGGCGGCGATGATCTCGGCACGCACCTGCTCCAGCTTCTCCAGCTTGCGGCCGGCCAGTGCTAGGCTTGCGCCCAGGCTCGCCAGTTCATGCGCGGTACAGCGGCCGATGCCGCTGCCGCCGCCGGTGATCAGGATGGTGCGTCCGGTGAAGAGTTCGCGGTGAAACACGGAATGGTATTGCATGCGGGTCTCCGGGATCATGGGGTGGCGGACAGGCCTAGCCGCTTCACCAGCTTGCCCTGGCTGTCGTAGCGCTGGCGCGCGAACGCGGCGTAGCCGCTGCTGTCGAGGTAGGCCGTTTCCTGGTCAAGCCGGTCCAGCATCTGCTGCATGGCGGGATCGTGCAGGGCCTTGCGGAAGGCATCATGCAGAACCTGCACCGCCTGCGGGTCCAGATTTCGCGGCCCCGCGATGCCGAATGGCGAGGTCGAGACCATGTCCAGGCCCACGTCGCGCAGCGTCGGCACGGCGGGCCATCGGCGCGAACGGCCGGCGGTCCACAGCACCAGCCAGCGTGCCTTGCCGGTGTCGACGTATGGGCCGATGCCGCCGGCGGTCACGCCGAGGTCGATATGCCCGCCCATCATCGCCGTGATGATTTCGGATTCGCCTTTGTACGGCACGTGATTCAGCCGGATCCTGAGCTTCTGGCAGATCTCTTCCATGGTCACGTGCATGGTGCTGTTGGTGCCCGTGGTGCCATAGCTGATCTTGTCCGGGTGGCGACGCGCGTCATCGACCATCTCCGGCCAGGACTTCCATGGGGACTCTGCGCGCACCGACACGCCCAGCGAATAGCCGGTCAGGTGGATCACGTAGGTGAAATCCTGCATCGGGTCAAACTGCGTCTTCTGCAGGTGTGGCAGCCGGAACACCGGCTCGGGCATGATCGTCAGCGTATAGCCGTCAGGCCTGGCACGTGCAACCACGTTGGCACCCAGCACGCCGGCTGCGCCGGGGCGGTTCTCGACCACGACAGTCTGGCCCAGATGCTTGCTGGCGCCGTCTGCCAGCGTGCGCACCAGCGTGTCGGTGGCGCCGCCGGCCGCGAACGGCACGATCAGCGTGACAGGCCGCGCCGGAAATCCCGCCGCCCGGGCGTGGCGGGCTGCCAGCATGCCCAGCGGCGCCAGGATGCCCAGCGCCAGCAGCGCCAGACCGGTACGGCGCCGGCCGTCGATGACTTCAGTGTTCCCAGCCATGGCTTGCCCCTCAAGATGCCTGCCCGTTCATCACGATCAGCGCGTCGAGCGCCACCGCGCCCTGCCCCGCCGCGCGCACCATCAGCGGGTTCACTTCGATCTCGCCAAGCTGGTCACCCAGCGCCAGTGCCGCATCGGACAGCGCGGCGATGGCCGCCGCGGCCGCGTCGAGGTCGGCGGCGGCCTTGCCGCGGAAGCCGGTCATGAGCCGGTAGCCGCGCAGGCCGGACAGCATCTCGCGCGCCATCTCGCGGTCCACCGGCAGCAGCCGGTGCGCCACGTCGTGGAAGATCTCGGTGAAGATGCCGCCCAGGCCGACGGTCATCGCCGGGCCGAAGACCGGATCGCGCGTGACGCCGACGATCAGCTCGCAGACGCCGCTGCTCATCTGCTGCACCAGCACGCCGCGCTGGCGCGCCTGCGGCATCGCAAAGCTTGCGCTGCTCACGATTTCGGCCGCGGCGACGCGCACTTGCTGCGCATCCGCCAGCCCCAGGCGCACGCCGCCGACCTCGGTCTTGTGGGCGATGTCCGGGCTCAGCACCTTGACCGCGACGGGGTACCCGATTCGTTCGGCAGCCATCGCCGCCTGGTCTGGCGTCGCGGCTACCGCTTCGGCGCCAATCGGCACGCCAAAGCCGGCCAACCACTGCTTGGCCTGGTATTCGTCCATTGCCACGTCCGGCAAGTAGCCGGCCGCGCCCGCCCCGGCCTGCGCGCGCAGTGCCATCCAGCGCGCCGTGGCCGCCGCCGTGCCGAGCCAGCCGACATAGGTGCCAAGGGCCCGCGCGGCGCGCGCCACGTCAGGAAACAGCGCGATGCCCGCTGCTGCCAGCCGCGCCCGGCTGGCCGGTTCGCCGGTGGTCGCGACCACGATCAGCCGGTTGGTCTTGCCAGCCACGTCGATCAGTTCGCCCGCAACGCGGTCGAGCAGATAGGCCGTGGCGTAGAGGAAGATCACGTCGGTGCCCGCATCGGCGGCAAGGTGGTCGAGCACCGCGTAGGCCAGGCCGTCGCGGTTGAACAGGTTGCCGGTCATGTCGACCGGGTTGGCCACGCCGCCGATCTCCGGCACTGAGGCCTGCAGGCGTTGCTGCACGGCCTGGTCCAGTGGCGGCACCGCCAGCCCCGCAGCGCTCAACAGGTCGGCGGACAGCGCGCCCATGGCACCCGACACCGACGCCACCACCACGCGCCGGCCCGCGCTGCGCTGGCGAAAGCCCGACAGGTAAGCCACGTCGGTCAGGTGCGCGGGATCGCGCGCCTGCATCGCGCCCAGCTGGGCAAAAGCCGCACGGTAGATGGCCTGGTTGCCGGCCAGCACCGCGGTGTGCGATTGCGTCGCCGAGGAACCGGCCTCGCTCTCGCCGGCCTTGAGCAGGATCAGCGGCTTGCCGGCAGCGCGCAGCCGCGCCGCGGCGTCGATGAAGCGCGGGCCGTTGCGCAGGCCCTCGACATAGCCGGCGACCGCACCGGTCTGCGCATCGTCGGCGAGATAGTCCAGGTAGTCGGCGTAGTCGAGGCAGGCTTCGTTGCCGGTGTTGATGAACTGGTGAAAACCCACGTCCATTTGCCGGCCGGTGGCATAGACGATCGCACAGACATTGCCGCTCTGCGTCAGCAGGCTGACATGGCCGGGGCCGTCCTGCGGCGGGAAGGCTCGGAACGTGGTGGCAAAGGCGGTGACGGCGCGCGTGGTCAGGTTGGCCAGGCCCATGCAGTTGGGGCCGGCGATGGCCATGCCGCTGTCGCGGGCGAAGGCGCTCAGCTCGGCCTGGCGCGCCACGCCGGCCGCGCCCGCTTCAGCAAATCCCGAGGCGTAGAGGATCGCCGCGCGGATGCCGACCGCATGGCAGCGGCGCAGTTGCGGCAACACCTCGTCCGCGCCCAATGCCAGCACGGCGACATCGGGCGTCTGCGGCACCGACTCGATGTCGGGATAGCAAGGCAGCTCGCCGATCTCGGCGTAGCGCGGGTTGACCGGGTAGACCGCGCCGCGGTAGCCGAGGCGCCGCAGGTGGTCCAGCGCCACGCCGCCGATGCGGCTGGTATCGCGCGAGGCGCCGATGATGGCGATCGACGCAGGCTCGAGCAGTCTGGACAGCGGCGGTTGGGACAGCGCGGCGCGGGCCGTGGGGGGTGCCTTGGCGGCTAGGGTCATCGTCATCTCCAGCCTTCCTGTACCGGAAGGTGGAGCGATTCAAGCCGATGCGGCAGGCGGGGGCAAGCCTGCCGGCCGCGGTTGTGCACATGGTGCACACCGGGCCCACGCGCCGCCACGCCAAGTGATGCCTCAAACCTGCGCGAACATCGACGTGATGATGCGCCCCATCTCATGCCGCCGCGACACCGGCATCCGCGACGCCGCGGACACGATGCTGATGGCCGCCTCCGCGCCCATCGACAGCGGCAGTGCAAAGCCGACCCCGGCCACGCCGTCGGCCCCTGCCAGCGCGTAGCCGCTGGCGCGGGCGCGCTCGGCGCCGCGCATCAGCTTGAGCAGGCTGAGACCGCCAGCCTCGTATTCGGCACGGTGCCGCTCGTAATGCGCGCGGATCGCTTCGTTGTCCATGCGCGCCAGCAACGCCATGCTGCCCGTGCCCTGCCCCAGCAGGCGCGAACTGCCGGTGAGCAGCTGGAACGACTTGATGCGGTGGCTGCCCTCTTCCGTGTGCAGGCAATGGCCATGGTCGCCGATGCGCACGATCAGGAAGACCGCGTCGCCGGTCAGCCGCGCCAGCGCCTTCATCCGGGTCACCAGCACGCTGTTGGGCGGCGGGCGGTTCATCGCGCGCAGCCCCAGCGCCATCGCCGCGGTGCCAAGGTGGTAGCGCTTGCCCGTGGTTTCTCGCTCAATGTAGCCGGCGGCCTCTAGAAAGCGCGCCATGCGGTGCGCGGTGGTGCGGTCGATGCCGGCCTGTCGGGCCAGCTCGGGCAGCGCCACGCCGCCTTCATGCTGCTCGGCGAGCCGCTGCAACAACGCGAAGGCTCGGGCCAGGCTCTGGACGCCGCCTGGCGCCGGGTTCTTGGTGGGCATGGGTGTGGCCTGTTGCGGGACGTTGTGCACATTATGCACAAACGGCGCGATTGCGGTTGTCCCCCGCGCCGCGCTGGTTTGCAATCCAGCCATCACGGAACCCCACAGCCAGCGTCATGATTCCCATCGAGACCCGCGTCGACCCGACCTCCGACATCTTTGCCAGCCAGCGCGCCGGCATGCAAGCGCTGATCGACCGCCTGCACCACCTGGAGCAGCGCGCAGTGGCCGCGTCGGAGCGCGCCCGCCCCGCCTTCGCCAGGCGCGGCGCGCTGCTGCCGCGCGAGCGCGTCGGCCGCCTGCTCGACCCGGGCGCGCCCTTCCTTCCGCTCGCCAGCCTGGCCGGCTTCGGCATGGACGACCCCGACCCCGACACCTCGGTGCCGGGCGGATCGCTGGTGGCCGGCATCGGCTTTGTCTGCGGCGTGCGCTGCATGGTGCTCGCCACCGATTCCGGCATCGACGCCGGCGCCATGACCGAAGCCGGCAACATGAAGCTGATGCGCTGCCAGGAAATCGCGCTGGAAAACCGGCTGCCCTTCATCCACCTGGTGGAATCGGCCGGCGCCAACCTGCGCAAATACCGCGTCGACAAGTTCATCCGCGGCGGCAGCCTGTTCTACAACCTCGCGCGCCTGTCGGCCGCGGGCCTGCCGGTGATCACGGTGGTGCACGGCTCGTCGACCGCCGGCGGCGCCTACATGCCGGGGCTGTCGGACTATGTCGTGATGGTGCGCAAGCGCGCCCGTGCCTTCCTGGCGGGGCCCCCGCTGCTGAAGGCCGCAACCGGCGAGATTGCCACCGACGAGGAACTGGGCGGCGCCGACCTGCACGCTACCGTCAGCGGCCTGGCCGAGTACCTGGCGGAAGACGACGAGCATGCCATCGCCACCGCGCGCGACATCGTCGCCAGCCTGGACTGGCCGGCGGTGGCACCGGCACCGGCACAGCCGGCACGCGCGCCGCGCCTGGACCCGGCCGAGCTCGACGGCGTGATGACGCTGGACATGAAGCGCCCGGTCGACATGCGCGAGGTCATCGCCCGCATCGTCGACGACTCGGCGTGGCTGCCGTTCAAGCCCGACTACGGCCCCGGCACCGTATGCGGCCATGCGCGCATCGAGGGCCATGCGGTCGCCTTCATCACCAACAACGGCCCGATCGATCCGGCCGGCGCGACCAAGGCGGCGCAGTTCATCCAGCTGTGCAACCAGTCCGGCACGCCGATCGTGTTCCTGCAGAACACCACCGGCTTTATCGTGGGCCGCGCCTCGGAAGAGGCGGGCATGATCAAGCACGGCTCGAAGATGATTCAGGCGCTGTCGAATTCAACCGTGCCGCAAATCACGATCTATTGCGGCGCCTCGTTCGGCGCGGGCAATTTCGGCATGTGCGGGCGCGGCTTCCATCCGCGCTTCTGCTTCGCCTGGCCGAACGCGCGCACCGCGGTGATGGGCGGCGAGCAGGCGGCGATGACGCTGGAGATCGTCGCGCGCCAGCAGGCCGAACGCAAGGGCGTGCCGGTGGACGAGGGCCAGCTCGCGGCGCAGACTGCCGAGATCGTCGCCAACTTCGAGCGCCAGGCCAGCGCCTTCGTCACCAGCGGGCTGCTGCTGGACGACGGCGTGATCGATCCGCGCGACACCCGCGCCGTGCTGGCCTTCGTGCTGGCGACGGCGCGCGAGGGCAGCCTGCGCGCGCCACGCGCCGTGCAGTTCGGCGTGGCCCGCCTCTGAAGCCGCCCGCACCCGACCCGCCAACAAGAAATCCTGGAGACCAACATGCTCTACACCGAAGACCACCGCAACATCATGGAGAGTATCCGCCGCTTCGTCGCAGCCGAGATCGATCCGCATGTGGACGAATGGGAAGCCGCCGAGATCTTCCCCGCGCATGAACTGTTCAGGAAGATGGGGGCTCTAGGCTTCCTCGGCATCACCAAGCCGGTCGAGTACGGCGGCCTGGGGCTGGACTTCTCCTATGCCATCGCCGCGGCCGAGGCGCTCGGCTATGCGCGCGCGCAAGGCATCGGCATGGGCGTCGGCGTGCAGACCGACATGGCCACGCCGGCGCTGACCGCATTTGGCTCGGATGCGCTCAAGCGCGAATTCCTGGCTCCCGCCATTGCCGGCGACATGGTCTGCTCGATCGGCGTCTCGGAAGCGGGCGCCGGCTCAGACGTGGCCTCGCTGAAGACCCGCGCACGCCGCGACGGCGACGACTACGTCATCAGCGGTTCCAAGATGTGGATCACCAACGGCACCCAGGCCGACTGGATCTGCCTGCTGTGCAACACCTCCGATGGCCCCGCGCACAAGAACAAGTCGCTGATCGTGGTGCCGCTGAAGCAGAACGGCAAGCGCGCCAAAGGCGTGGAAGTGCAGAAGATCCGGAAGTTCGGCATGTGGTGCTCGGACACCGCGCAAATCTTCTTCGACGAGGTGCGGGTGCCGGTGCGCCATCGCATCGGCGAGGAAGGCATGGGCTTTATCTACCAGATGAAGCAGTTCCAGGAAGAGCGCCTGAACGGCGCCGCACGCCGGCTGGCCTGCACCGCGCTGATCGAGGAAACCGCCGACTACCTGCGCCAGCGCATCGCCTTCGGCAAGCCGCTGCTCGACAACCAGTTCATCCAGTTCAAGCTGGCCGAGCTGAAGACCGAGATGGAAGCGCTGCGTGCGCTGGTCTACGTGGCCACGCAGACCTATATCCAGGGCGGCGAAGTCACCGAACTGGCGTCGATGGCCAAGCTCAAGGCGGGCCGGCTGTCGCGCGAGGTGGCGGACTGGTGCATGCAGTTCCAGGGCGGCATGGGATACACCTGGGACAACCATGCCTCGCGCGCCTATCGCGACTTCCGGCTGGGCTCGATCGGCGGCGGCGCGGATGAAGTGATGCTGCAGGTCATCGCCAAGCAGATGGGCCTGATGTCGCGCGGCTGAGCGCGTTGTCTCGAATCGAACCGGACCCCGTCATGCCTGATCCCTTGCACCACCCCGGCGTGATCGTGCGCCGTGCCAACGGCGTGCTGTTTGCCACGCTGCATGTCCCCGCCACGCGCAACGCGCTGGCGCCTGAAGTGGTGGCCGCGCTGGCCGACGCGGTGGCACAGGCCGAATCGGATCCGCAAGTGCGTGCGCTGGTGCTGCGCGGCGCCGGCGGCATTTTCAGCGCCGGCGGCAATGTCGGCAACTTCCAGGCGCGGCTGCAGGCCGATGCCGGCGACGATGACCCCGTGGCCGCGCGCAACCGCCAGTTCGGCTATTTCATGCAGCGGCTGGCCGCTTTGCCGGTGCCGGTCATCGCCGCCGTCGACGGCGCCGCGATGGGTGGCGGCATGGGCCTGGCGTGCGCGGCCGACCTCGTGCTGGCCACGCGCGAGGCGCGCTTCGCGCTTTCGGAAACCACGCTGGGCATCATCGCCGCGCAGATTGCGCCGTTCGTGGTGCAGCGCCTTGGCACAGTGGCAACGCGGCGGCTCGGCCTGACCGGCGAGCGCATCAGCGGCCAGGCGGCCATCACCATGGGCCTGGTCGACCAGCTCGCCGAAGACAGCGCGGCGCTGGACGCGCTGGTCGCCGAATGGCTGACCCGCATCGGCCGCTGCGGCCCGCATGCCAATCGCGTATTCAAGACGCTGGTTGGGCGCTGCCGCGAGGAGCCGGTGGCGCCGCTGCTGGATGAGGCGTCGCGCCTGTTCGCGCAGTGCATGCGTCGCGAAGGCGCCGAGGGCGTGGCCGCCTTCCGCGAGAAGCGCGATGCCAGCTGGGTGGCGCGCTTCGATGCCGACACCGTCCGCGCCGCGCACGCCATCCCCTGATCCCCCCACGATCGCCCGACTTTTTACACCGATTCACCGGATTGCCCATGCCTGCAAACAGCCGCCCCTTCCATACGCTGCTCGTCGCCAACCGCGGCGAGATCGCGGTGCGCATCATGCGCAGTGCGCGCCGCCTTGGCCTCGCCACCGTGGCCGTCTATTCCGAGGCCGACCGCCATGGCGCGCATGTCGCTTGCGCCGACCGCGCGGTCTGCATCGGCGCCGCCGCGCCGCGCGCGTCGTACCTGAACATCGCGGCCATCGTCGACGCCGCGCGCCGCAGCGGCGCCGATGCCGTGCACCCTGGCTATGGCTTCCTCGCCGAGAACGCCGAATTTGCCGAAGCCGTGACTGCCGCGGGGCTGGTCTTCGTCGGCCCGCCGGCGCAGGCGATCCGAGCCATGGGCAACAAGGCCGAGGCCAAGCGGCTGATGCTGGCGGCCGACATGCCGTGCGTGCCCGGCTACCAGGGCACCGCGCAGGACGACGGCACGCTGCTGGCCCAAGCCGCGCAGATCGGCTTCCCGCTGATGGTGAAGGCCGCGGCCGGCGGCGGCGGTCGCGGCATGCGGCTGGTGCGCGAGGCCGCTGAGCTGCCCGCCGCGCTGGCCAGCGCGCGCTCCGAGGCCGCGACGGCATTCGGCTCCAGCGAGCTGATCCTGGAACGCGCCGTGATGGCACCGCGCCATGTCGAGATCCAGGTCTTCGCCGACAGCCACGGCAACGTCGTTCATCTCGGCGAGCGTGACTGCTCGGTGCAGCGCCGCCACCAGAAGGTCATCGAGGAAGCGCCCTCGCCCGCCGTGGGCGCGGCGCTGCGCGCCCGCATGGGCGATGCCGCGGTGCGCGCTGCGCGTGCGATCGGCTACGTCGGCGCCGGCACGATGGAGTTCCTGCTCGACGGCGGCGGTAACTTCTACTTCATGGAGATGAACACGCGCCTGCAGGTCGAGCATGCGGTCACCGAGGCCATCACCGGCTTCGACCTGGTCGAATGGCAGTTGCGCGTGGCCGCCGGCGAGCCGTTGCCGGCCACGCAGGACGCGGTGCGCTTCACCGGCCATGCCATCGAAGTGCGCCTTACCGCCGAAGACGTGCCCGCCGGTTTCCTGCCGCAGGGAGGGCCGCTGCTGCGCTGGCGCCCCCCGGCTGCGGGCCGCGACGTGCGCGTCGACCATGCGCTCGAGGAAGGCGGCACCATCCCCACGCACTATGACTCAATGGTGGCCAAGCTGGTCGCGCATGGCGCCGATCGCGAGGCGGCGCGGCGCAAGCTGCTGCGCGCGGTCGAGGACTGCGTGCTGCTGGGCGTGCCGAGCAACCAGGCGTTCCTGGCCGATTGCCTGGCGAGCGCCGCGTTCGCCGGCAACGAGGTCCATACCGGCTTTGTCGAGACCCATATGCAGGCGGCGCTGCAAGCCGCGCAACCGCCCGCGCAGGTGTCGGCATGCGCGGCACTGCTGGCGGCTGGCGCGCTGGACCTCGGCGGCTCGCCGGCGCTGCTTGCGCGGCCGCCATCGCATGTCGTGCTCGACATTGCCGGGCAGTCCTGGCAGGCGCTGTTGCATAGCGGCGCGGATGGCTGGCATGTCAGCCTGTCCCGCCGCGAACCCGAGGCGCCTGCCGTCGACGTCGCGCTGCGCGTGCTGCGCGCCGATGCCGCCCGGGGCACGGCGCTGGTCGAGTGCGACGGCGTGGCGTATCCGCTGGTCTTTGCCCGCGATCCGAATGCGCTGCACCTGTTCCAGGCCGGCCGCGCCTGGCGCTTCGGCCTGCATGACCCCCGCCGCAAGGCGGGCAAAGAGGGTGGCGCCGATGGCGTGCTGCAGGCACCGCTGACCGCGCGCATCGTCGCCGTGCACGTCGCCGCGGGCGAGCACGTGGCGGCGGGCCAGCCGCTGGTGGTGCTGGAAGCCATGAAGATGGAGCACCTCATCGCCGCGCCCTTTGCCGGCGTGGTGACGGAACTGGCCGCGCGCGCCGGCGGACAGGCCAGTGCGGGCGCCGTGCTGGCGCGCGTGCAAGCGCAGGCCGACACGCCAGCCGACACGCAAACCCACGACAAGGAGCCGGCATGAGCGAACCCGCAAAGACCGTCCGCATCGGCGGCGCCTCCGGCTTCTGGGGCGACTCGGCGATCGCCACGCCGCAACTGCTGACCGTGCCTGGTCTGCAATACCTGGTCTACGACTACCTCGCCGAGACCACCATGTCGATCCTGGCGCGCGCCCGCGCGCGCGACCCGCAGCTCGGCTACGCGACCGACTTCGTGCACGCGGCGATGGCACCGCACCTGGCCGAGATCCTGCGGCGCGGCATTCGCGTGGTGGCCAATGCCGGCGGCCTGAATCCCGAAGCGTGCCGCGATGCGCTGCAACAGGTGGCGGCGCAGCAGGGCCTGTCGCCGCGCATCGCGGTGGTCAGCGGCGACGACATCCAGCCGCGCTTCGCGCAATGGTGCGCCGACGGCCTGACCGACCTGGCCGGCAACCCGATGCCGACCACCGAGCCGTGGTCGGCCAACGTGTACACCGGCGCGCAAGGCATCGCGCGCGCGCTGGCGCTGGGCGCGGACATCGTCATCGCCGGGCGCTGCGTCGACAGCGCCGTGGTGGTTGGCGCGCTCGCCCACGAATTCAACTGGGACTGGTCGGACTGGGATCGCCTCGCCGCCGGCACGCTGGCAGGCCACGTGATCGAGTGCGGCGCGCAGGCGACCGGCGGGCTTTTCACCGACTGGCAACGCGTGCCGGACTGGGACCGCATCGGCTATCCCGTGATCGATTGCGCGCAAGATGGCAGCTTCGTCCTGAGCAAGCCGGAGGACACTGGCGGACTGGTCGATCCGGCAGCGGTTGGCGAACAAGTGCTGTACGAAGTGGGCGACCCGGCCAGCTACCTGATGCCGGACGTGACCTGCGACTTCCGTATGGTGCGCACCGAGCTGGTGGCACCGGGCCAGGTGCGCGTCAGCGGCGCGCGCGGCCGCGCGCCCGGCAGCCACTACAAGGCCAACGCCACCTGGCAGGACGGCTTCCAGCTCAGCCTGATGATGGCGATCCGCGGCATCGACGCGCCCGCCAAGGCCCGCCGCACCGCCGACGCGCTGCTCCAGCGCACGCGCGCCATGCTGGCGGCGCGCGGCTTGCCGGACTATAGCGAAACCATGGTCGAGCTGCTCGGCTGCGAATCGCAGTACGGCCCGCATGCGCGCGCGCTGCCCACGCGCGAAGTCGTGCTGCGCATCGGCGCGCGCCATGCGCAGGCTAAAGCGCTGGCCTTCCTGCAGCGCGAGTGCTCGTCGGCGGGCACCTCGATGGCCGCCGGCACACGCTCGTCCTTCGCGGGCCGCGTCGAGATCCAGCCGGTGGTCAAGGTGTTCTCGTTCCTGGTGCCCAAGGAACAGGTGCCGATGCGCGTGACACTGGGCGACGGCAAGATCGTGCTGCCCGACGCGGCCCTGAGCGGCGCCGCGACGCAGCCGGCACCACTCCCCGCAACACCGGGTGCCGCCATCCCCGACGAGGGGCGCGTAATCCGGCCGCTGGTGGCACTGGCCTATGCCCGCAGTGGCGACAAGGGCGACGACGAAAACATCGGCGTGATCGCGCGCCGGCCGGAATACCTGCCGCTGCTGCGCGAGCAGCTGACACCGCAGGCCGTGCGCGGCTACTTTGCCCACCTGGTCGACGGCGAGGTCGAGCGCTTCGAGGTGCCGGGGCTGCACGCGCTCAATTTCCTGCTGCATGCGGCGCTGGGCGGCGGCGGCGTGGCGAGCCTGCGTTCCGATCCGCTGGGCAAGAGCTATGCACAGATGCTGCTGGATTTTCCGCTGGCGGTGCCGCAAAGCTGGGCCAACTAGAGCCGCAAGAACGCGGGCATCGAAGCCTTATCAACAATACGCGGCGCCGGCGGCAAGCGCCGATCCGATATGGAGGAGACCATGAAAGAACCAAAGCCCAACGGGCGCTTGCGCAGGCTGCTCAGCCTCGGCGTGTTCGCCGGACTGCTGACCGCTGCGCTGCCAACACTGGCACAACCTGACCCGTGGCCCACCCGCCCGGTGCGCGTGGTCGTCCCCTACACGCCCGGCGGCGTGTCCGACGCGGTGACGCGGCTGGTGATGCAGAAGCTGGCCGAACGCATCGGCCAGCCGGTGGTGGTGGAAAACCGCCCCGGCGCCAACGGCATGATCGGCTCGGACAATGTCGCCAAGTCCGCGCCCGACGGCTATTCGCTGCTGGTGGTGGTGGCCGCGCATGCCATCAATCCCAGCCTCTATCCGAAGATGAGCTACGACCCGATCCGGGATCTGACCGGCGTCAGCCTGATCGGGCGCATTCCGCTGCTGATGGTGTCGAGCGCGCAGTTGCCGCCGACCAGCGTAAAGGAGCTGGTGAGCTGGGGCAAGTCCCATCCGGACAAGATGACCTTTGCCTCCAGCGGCAACGGCTCGGGCGCCCACCTGGCCGGCGAGCTGTTCTCGCAGGCGGTCGGCATGACGATGACCCACGTACCCTACAAGGGCATCTCGCCAGCGCTGCCGGACCTGTTCTCCGGCCAGGTCGCCGTGATCTTCGATTCGGTGCAGACCATGATGCCGCAGGTCAAGGCCGGCAAGGTGCGTGCGCTGGCGATATCCAGCCCGGCGCGCTGGCCGGCGGCGCCGGAGGTGCCGACCATGGCCGAGGCCGGCTATCCCGCGGTGACGGCGGGCAGCTGGATCGGGCTGATCGCGCCGGCAAGAACGCCGCCCGCGGTGCTGGCGAAGATTTCGGCGGAGATGGATGCGGTGCTGCGCCAGCCCGAGGTGCGGGCGCGGCTGATCGACTACGGCATCGATCCGGTCGGCGGCAAAGCCGAGCAGTTCCAGGCCTTCATCCAGGAAGAGGCGGTGCGCTGGGGCGCTGTGGTGCGCAAGGGCGGCGTCAGGCTGGAGTAATCACCGCGGAGCCGTTGCCGGCTTCAGCCCCCAAACGCCGCCGCCGCCCGCTCCAGACGGTCCCGCACCCCGGCCCAGTCCTGCCCCTCGGGTAACGCCTCGAACACCAGCTGCGTATAACCCTGCCGGTCGAGCTTGCGCAGCAGCCGGTACAACTCCTGCGCGTAGGCGGCGGCATCAAGCGGCGCCTGCACCCAGGTGCAGCGCTGGTCCGCCAGCGGCGCGCGCCCGACCCAGGCCACGCGGGCATCCGCTGGCAGCGCTTCCAGGCGCGCGGCAGCGGCCTGCGCATCGGCCAGCAGCAGCGGCGTGTGCGGCGCGTAGTGGGCCTTCAGCGTTCCCGACGCGCGCGGCGCAGTGGCGTCAGGCGGCAGCGGGGCCTGGCCCAGCACCTGCGCAAGCATCCCCACCGTGACCGCACCCGGGCGCAGCAGCACCGGGCCGATGCCCTGGTCCAGCCGCGACAGGTCGACGATGGTCGATTCGATGCCGACTTCAACGCCGTCGCCTTCCAGCACATAGACCGCGTCGCCGAATTCATCGCGCACATGCTGCGCGGTGGTCGGGCTGACCTGGCCGAACTTGTTGGCCGAAGGCGCGGCGATGCCGCCGCGGCCGCGCTTGAAGCGCGCCAGCAGCGCCTGCGCCACGGGATGCGACGGGCAGCGCAGGCCGATGCTGTCCTGCCCGCCGGCGACGGCCGCATCGATGTGCGCGGCGCGCTTCAGGATCAGCGTCAGCGGGCCGGGCCAGAAGGCGTCGATCAGTTGCCGGGCGACGTCCGGAACGTCGTCGGTCCAGTAGCCGATGTCGGCACCGTCGACCACGTGCACGATCACCGGATGGTTCGACGGCCGGCCCTTGAGCGCGAAGATGCGGCCGACGGCCGCGGGGTTCTCGGCGTCCGCGCCAAGGCCGTAGACAGTTTCGGTCGGGAAGGCGACCAGTTGCCCGGCCTCGAGCAGGCGGACGGCTTCATCCAGTTCGGCGGCCGTGGGCGTGCGCGGCGACATCGTGTTCCTTCAGGGTGTGGCGTGACGGTCGGCGGAAAATCAGAGAGGGATATGCAGCGCCTGCGCGGCCGCGTTGAACGCGGCGTCGGCGGCTTCGGCATGCTCGCCGATGCAGTTGACATGTCCCATCTTGCGCGACGGACGCGCATCGCTCTTGCCGTACAGGTGCAGCTTGGCGCCCGGTTGCGCCATCACTTCGTCCCAGGCCGGGGTGCGCTCCAGGCCGAACTCGAACCATACGTCGCCCAGCAAGTTCAGCATCTTGCCGGCCGAATGCTGGCGCGTACTGCCCAGCGGCAGCCGCGCCATGGCGCGCACCTGCTGCTCGAACTGGCTGGTCTCGCAAGCGTCCATGGTGATATGGCCCGAATTGTGCGGGCGCGGCGCCATTTCGTTGGCGACCAGCGAGCCATCGGTGAGCACGAAGAACTCGATGCACAGCACGCCGACATAGCCCATTTCGGTGGCAATGGCGGCGGCCGCGGCGCGGGCCCGGTCGGCGATCTCGGGCGAAACGCTGGAGGACGGCATTTCGGTGGAGAACAGGATGCCGTCGCGGTGGACGTTCTCGGCCAGCGGCCAGGTGGCGGTGGCGCCGTTGGCGCCGCGCGCGGCCAGCACCGACACCTCGTACGCCAGCGGCAGCATCTGCTCCAGCACGCACGGCACGTGCTGCATCGCCTTCCACGCGGCGCGCACGTCGTCGCGCGTCTTCACGCGCGCCTGGCCCTTGCCGTCGTAGCCCATGCGCGCGGTCTTGAGGATGCCGGGCAGCACGTGGTCGGGCAACTGGTCGACGTCGGCGTCGTGCTGGATCACCCAGTGCGGCGCCGTCGGCACGCCGGTGCGCTCGGCGCACGCGGCAAAGAACTTCTTCTCGCCGATGCGGTTCTGCGCGATCGACACGCAGTAGCCGCGCGGCGCGACGAATGCGCCCAGCTGCTCCAGCCGGTCGAGCGACAGCGACGGCACGTTCTCGAACTCGGTGCTCACCGCCTGGCACAGCTTGCCCATCTCGGCCAGCGCGGCCTCGTCGGTGTATTGCGCGCAGATGTGCTTGTCGGCCACCACGCCCGCCGGGCTGTCCTGGTCCGGGTCGAGCACGCACACGCGATAGCCCATCGCCTGCGCCGCATGCGTAAACATGCGGCCGAGCTGGCCGCCGCCCAGCATGCCCAGCCACGCGCCGGGCAGGATGGGCGCGTCGGGACGGTCGACGCCGAACTCGGCGCGCGATTCCGGCGTATGGGCTTCGGAGAGGTAGGGGTGGATATCGGTGGGCATGGCTCGGTTCCGTGGAGTCCGGAGGGTTACAGCGGCAGGTTTACTGCGGCAACGTCATCGCGCGCGCGGCTTCGGTCTGCTTCGCGCGGAACGCTTCCAGCGCGGCGGCCAGCGCCTCGTCGGTGGTGGCCAGCGTGGCGATCGCGTGCAGCGCGGCATTGGCCGCGCCCGCCTCGCCGATGGCGAAGGTGGCCACCGGCACGCCCTTGGGCATCTGCACGATCGACAGCAGCGAGTCCTCGCCGCGCAGGTACTTCGACGGCACCGGCACGCCGAACACCGGCACGATGGTCTTGGCGGCGATCATGCCGGGCAGGTGCGCGGCACCGCCGGCACCGGCGATGATGGCGCGCAGGCCGCGGCTGCGTGCGCTCTCGGCATAGCGGAACATGTCATCGGCCATGCGGTGCGCGGACACCACCTGGGCTTCGAACGGCACGCCGAAATCCTTCAGCATGGCCACGGCGTGCTGCATCACGTCCCAGTCGGAACTGCTGCCCATGACGACGCCGACCAATGGCTTGTCTTGCTTGCTCACGTTTGATCCTTGCTTGTTTGCTCCCCTTTCCCGCGGGCGGGAGAGGGGCCGGGAGTGAGGGCCGGCGGTTCTCGATGCGTGGCACCTTGCTGAACCACCCCTCACCCTGCCCTCTCCTCATGAGGGGAGAGGGGAACACCGTTGGCTTACCCGGAAGCCCGTGGAAATTTACTGCAGTGCTTCGCCCGTCAGGCGCGTCAGCGCCTCGCGGTACTTCGCCGCGGTCTTCTCGATCACGTCGTCCGGCAGCTGCGGCGCCGGCGCGGTCTTGGGCCACGGCTTGCCGTCGATGCGCACGGCTTCCAGCCAGTCACGCACGAACTGCTTGTCGAACGACGGCGGGTTGGTGCCCACCTGGTACGAATCGGCCGGCCAGAAGCGCGACGAATCGGCGGTCAGCACCTCGTCCATCAGCGTCAGCACGCCGTTGTCGTCCAGGCCGAACTCGAACTTGGTGTCGGCGATGATAATGCCGCGCGTGGCCGCGAACTCGGCCGCTTCCTTGTACAGGCGGATCGAGATCTCGCGCATCTGGCGCGCCAGCGCGATGCCGATGCGGGCCTCGACCTCGGCGAACGAGATGTTCTCGTCGTGCTCGCCCATCTCGGCCTTGGCCGCCGGCGTGAAGATCGGCTCGGGCAGCTTCTGCGCGTTCTGCAGGCCGGGCGGCAGTTCGATGCCGCACACCTTGCCGGTGGCCTGGTAGTCCTTCCAGCCGCTGCCGGCGAGGTAGCCGCGCACCACGGCTTCCACCAGGATCGGCTTCAGGCGCTTGACCACCACCGCGCGGCCCCTGACCTGCTCCACTTCATCCGCGGCCACCACGGTCTCGGGCGCGATGCCGGTCTCGTGGTTCGGCACGATGTGCGCGAGCTTGCGGAACCAGAAGTTCGCCATCTGGTTCAGCACGCGGCCCTTGTCGGGGATCGGCTCGCCCATGATGACGTCGAACGCCGACAGGCGGTCGGTGGTGACGATCAGCAGCTTGTCATCGCCGACGGCGTAGTTGTCGCGCACCTTGCCGTGGCCCAGCAGCGGCAGCGAGTTGATGGAGGACTGGTAGAGAGCGTTGGACATGATGGTTCCGATAAAACGGCGAAGCCGCCGGGCGCTAAATGCGTGCCGCGGCGGCCGGAACTGCAACCCGCCCTCCCCTTGCGTGGGAAGGCGGACATGGGACTTTACTGCACGACCTGCGCCAGCTTGCCCGACTTGTACTGCTGCGCGATCTCGCTCAGCGCCACCGGCTTGATCTTGCCGGCCTGGCCTTCGCAGCCGAACGCCAGGTAGCGTGCCTTGCACACCTGCTTGGCGGCTTCGCGGGCCGGCTTCAGGTATTCGCGCGGGTCGAACTTGCTCGGGTTCTCGGCGAAGAAGCGGCGGATCGCGCCGGTCATGGCCAGGCGGATGTCGGTGTCGATGTTGATCTTGCGCACGCCGTACTTGATCGCTTCCTGGATTTCCTCGACCGGCACGCCGTAGGTTTCCTTCATGTCGCCGCCGAACTTGCGGATCTCTTCCAGCAGTTCCTGCGGCACCGACGACGAGCCGTGCATCACCAGGTGGGTGTTGGGGATGCGGGCGTGGATTTCCTTGATGCGGTTAATCGCCAGGATGTCGCCGGTGGGCTTGCGGGTGAACTTGTAGGCGCCGTGCGAGGTGCCGATGGCGATGGCCAGCGCGTCGAGCTGGGTGGCCTTGACGAAGTCGGCGGCCTGCTCGGGGTCGGTCAGCAGCATGGAGTGGTCCAGCTTGCCTTCGGCGCCGATGCCGTCTTCTTCGCCGGCTTCACCGGTTTCGAGCGAGCCCAGGCAGCCCAGTTCGCCTTCGACGGTGACGCCGATGGCGTGCGACAGCTGCACCACCTTGCGGGTCACGTCGACGTTGTATTCATAATCGGCCGGGGTCTTGCCGTCTTCGCGCAGCGAGCCATCCATCATCACCGACGAGAAGCCCAGGTCGATCGCGGCCTGGCAGATTGCGGGCGACTGGCCGTGGTCCTGGTGCATCACCACCGGGATATGCGGATAGGCTTCGACCGCGGCTTCGATCAGGTGGCGCAGGAAGTGCTCGCCGGCGTATTTGCGGGCGCCGGCCGAGGCTTGCATGATCACCGGAGCGTTGACCTCGTCGGCCGCCTGCATGATGGCCTGCACTTGCTCGAGGTTGTTCACGTTGAAGGCCGGCAGGCCGTAGCTGTTCTCGGCTGCGTGGTCCAGCAGCTGGCGCATCGAAACGAGTGGCATGTCTAACTCCTAAATGAAAATGGGATGTCTCGGTATTTTTCTGTCGGCGCTCAATGCCCCACCCTGACGATCTTCAGGGTGTTGGTACCGCCCGGCTGGCCCATCGGCTCGCCGATGGTCAGCACGATGAAATCGCCCCGCTGCACCACGCCCTGCGCCAGCAGCAGTTCCTCGGCCTGCTCCAGCGCGGTATCGCGGTCGGCGCTGGACTGCAGCGGCAGCGGCACCACGTTGCGGTACAGCTGCATCTTGCGCTGCGACGCCAGGTTGGGCGTCATCGCGTAGATCGGCACATGGATGCGGTGCCGGCTCATCCACAGCGCGGTCGCGCCCGAATCGGTCAGCGCCGCGATCGCCTTCACCTGCAGATGATAGGCGGTGAACAGCGCGCCCATCGCCACCGACTGGTCGATGCGCGAGAAGGTCTGGTTCAGGAAATCGGTGTCGAGCTGCACCACCTCGGACTTCTCGGCCTCGATGCAGACCGCGGCCATGGCCTCGACGGTCTCGACCGGATAGCGGCCGGCGGCGGTCTCGGCCGACAGCATCACGGCGTCGGTGCCGTCCAGCACGGCGTTGGCCACGTCCGAGACCTCGGCGCGCGTCGGCACCGGGTTGACGATCATGCTTTCCATCATCTGCGTGGCGGTGATGGTCAGCTTGTTGGCCTCGCGCGCCAGCCGGATCATGCGCTTCTGCAGCGCCGGCACGGCGGCGTTGCCGACTTCCACGGCAAGGTCGCCGCGCGCCACCATGATGCCGTCGGAGGCCTGCAGGATTTCTTCCAGCACGCCCGGATGGATGGCTTCGGCGCGCTCGATCTTGGCGATCATGCGGGCCCGGTGGCCGTGCGGCTGGCCGGCCACGGCGGCCAGCTGGCGCGCCATTTCCATGTCGGTGGCGTTCTTGGGGAAGCTGACCGCGACATAGTCCGCGCCGAGGGCCATGGCGGTCTTGATGTCGTCCATGTCCTTGGCGGTCAGCGCCGGCGCCGACAGCCCGCCGCCCTGGCGGTTGATGCCCTTGTTGTTGGACAGCTCGCCGCCGACGCGCACGGTGGTGAAGATCTCGGTGCCGAGCACGCGCTCGACCACCAGCACGATCAGGCCGTCGTTGAGCAGCAGCAGGTCGCCCGGCCCGACGTCGCGCGGCAGGTCCTGGTAGTCCAGGCCGGCGCGCGCTTCGTTGCCGAGCTTGCAGCTGGAATCCAGGATGAAGGGGTCGCCGGCCTTGAGCAGGACCTTGCCGTGCTCGAACTTGCCCACGCGGATCTTGGGGCCCTGCAGGTCGGCCATGATGGCGACCTCGCGCCCGCACGCCTGCGCCGCCTCGCGCACCAGCCGGGCGCGGTCGAGATGGTCCTGGGCGGTGCCGTGCGAGAAATTCAGCCGCACCACGTCGACCCCTGCCGCGATCATGCGGGTCAGGATTTCCAGCGAGCTGGAAGCGGGGCCGATGGTGGCAACGATCTTGGTGGAACGGGTCATGCGCGGATTTCCTTGGTGAAGGACGGGGCCCGGCATGGCGCCAGGGCCTGGCGGATGCTTCAGCCTGCTGCGCGCTGTTCCAGCACTTCAAAGGCGGGCAGCTTCTTGCCTTCCAGGAATTCCAGGAACGCGCCGCCGCCGGTGGAGATATAACCGACGCGGTCGGCGATGCCGTACTTGGCGATGGCGGCCAGCGTGTCGCCACCGCCGGCGATCGAGAAGGCCTTCGATTCGGCGATGGCCTCGGCCAGCACCCTGGTGCCGTTGCCGAACTGGTCGAACTCGAACACGCCGACCGGGCCGTTCCAGACGATGGTGCCGGCGGCCTTGAGCTGTTCGGCCAGCATCGCCGCGGTCTTGGGACCGATGTCGAGGATCATGTCGTCGTCGGCGACGTCCTTGACGTCCTTGACGGTCGCCGTGGCGGTCGCGCTGAATTCCTTGGCGCAGACCACGTCGACGGGAATGGGCACCGAGGCGCCGCGCCCGGCCATGATGTCGATGATGGCCTTGGCATCGCCGACCAGGTCGGCCTCGGCCAGCGACTTGCCGATCTTCAGGCCGGCGGCCAGCATGAAGGTGTTGGCGATGCCGCCGCCGACGACCAGGTTGTCGACCTTGTCGGCCAGCGACTTCAGGATGGTCAGCTTGGTCGACACCTTGGAACCGGCCACGATCGCCACCAGCGGACGGGCCGGCTGGCCCAGCGCCTTGCCCAGCGCATCGATCTCGGCGGCCAGCAGCGGGCCGGCGCAGGCGATCGGCGCGTACCTGGCGATGCCGTGGGTGGTGGCTTCGGCGCGGTGCGCGGTGCCGAAGGCATCGTTGACGTAGACGTCGCACAGCTTGGCCATCTTCTGGGCCAGTTCGTCGCTGTTCTTCTTCTCGCCCTTGTTGACGCGGCAGTTTTCCAGCAGCACCACCTGGCCGGGCGCCACTTCGACGCCGTCGACCCAGTTCTGCACCAGCTTGACCGGCTTGCCCAGCAGTTCGGACAGGCGCGCGCCAATCGGCGCCAGCGAATCCTCGGGCTTGAACTCGCCCTCGGTCGGGCGGCCCAGGTGGGACGTGACCATCACCGCGGCGCCGGCGGCCAGGCAGGCCTCGATGGCGGGCACGGAGGCGCGGATGCGGGTGTCCTCGGTGATGTGGCCGGCGTCGTCCTGCGGCACGTTCAGGTCGGCACGGATGAACACCCGCTTGCCGGAGAGTTTGCCTTGGGAAATCAGATCGGAAAGACGCAGGACAGAGGTCATGACGGTGGATGGCGCGAGATTTCGCTGCTGACTCGGAGAAACCGGCATTTTACCTGATCGCGATCAGGGCTTTGCCGATTCCGGACCGTGGCGGACGGGGAAGCGCTCCGCGGCGCACAAACCAGCCACGGTACGCGTCCCGCCTCGATCGACTCCCCACCAAAGAAGGGTCGCCCGCGTTTTCCGCGTGACCCCCGAGTGCGGTAATGTACGCAACGTCTGCAACAACAGACACGCAACCACGCCAGAGCCGGTCTACAAACGGCCAAGACAAGCGGCGGCCAATACGGCCAATCACAAGCAGGCAGAACAACAAAGCATGCCGGGATGCGAGCGGACGCACCGCGGCGCCGCGCATTATCTTGTCGCGAATGCAAGGGGTAAGTCAGATGAATGAAGCCGACATGCATGGAGCGATCCGCGGCTTGTACGAGGGCATTCTGGATCCCGGGGCCTGGCAGGACAGCCTGCGCGCCCTGACCGGGCTGGCGGGCACGGCACACGCCTCCATGATGGTCTGGGACACGGTGCGCGACCAGGTCACGGTCAACGAGATCGTCAATCCGGTGGTCGAACTGTTCACCGAATACGAAGCGGATTACCAGGCGATCGACCCGGCCAAGCAGTTCGCGCCGCGCATGCAGCCGGGCGACTGGTATATCGACGCGCGCGAACTGGGCGAAGGCACCATGGCGCGCCATCCGTTCTACCGCGACTTCTTCCACCGCTATGGCCTGCGTTCCTACGTCGCCTGCCTGGTGGAGCGCCAGCCCCATTACGAAGTCTACTTCTCGATGCAGCGCGCGCGCCGGCAGCCGCTGTTCTCGACCGCCGATACCAGCGGCCTGGACTGGATCATTCCGCATATGCGCAGCGCCATGGCGATGCGCGACCGCACCCTGGGGCTGACCGTGCTGGCGCGGCTGTCGACGCAACTGGTGGAACGGCTCAATTTCGCCCTGCTGGTGTTTTCGCCGCAGCGCCAGGTGCTGCTGGCCAACCGCGCCGGCGAGCGCTGGGCGCGCCGGCTCGACCCGGCCGGCAAGGTGTCGGACTGGAGCCTGTCGCGGCCGTTCGCCGACATGGTCGAGGCCGCCTGCGACCCGCGCCGCGCCGTGGCCGCGCAGGCAGCGCACGCCACCAGCGGCGCCGGGCGCGCGCAGGTCATCGTGCTGCCGCTGCCGCCGTCGCACGCCTTTGCCGCGCAGTGGCAGGAACCGGCCGCGCTGGTGATCGTGCATGAGCCGGAGGGCGCGCCGCTATTGCTCGCACCCGTGCTGCGCGACCTGTACGGGCTGACGCCGGCCGAAACCCGGCTGAGCGTGCAGCTGGCCCACGGCCAGGGCCTGCCCGAAGCCAGCCAGCAACTCGGCATCCGCCACGAGACCGCGCGCTCCCAACTCAAGGCGGTGTTCCACAAGACCGGCTGCAACAGCCAGGCCCAGCTCACGCACATGCTCTCGCGCCTTGGCGCGGCGCTGGAACAGGGCTGAACCGGTTACGCCTGGCACGCCGGCCGCCGCTGCGCGGCGGCACGCGCGCTGCCATGCGGGTAAAGTGATAAAAATAAAAGAAGTAAAAAGAAGGGAAGCCATGAGCGACACACAGATGCACGACACCATTCGCGCGCTGTACGAGGGGATTTTCGACGCCGACGCGTGGCAGCGCAGCCTGGGCGCGCTGTGCCAGGCCAGCGGCAGCACCCACGCGCACCTGCTCGTGCTCGACACCGTCCACCAGCGCGTGCTGGTGCACCAGGAGGTCAACCCGATGCCCGAGGCCGTGGCCACGTACCGCGAGCATTTCGCCGCGATCGATCCGGCGCTGCCGTTCGCGCGGCGCATGGCGGTGGGCAGCTGGTATATCGATTCGCGCGAGCTGGGGCCGCAAGTCATGCGGCAATCGCCGTTCTACGGCGAATTCCTGCGGCCGATCGAACAGTCATCGGTGATGGCCTGCCTGATCGAGCGCCAGCCGCACTATGACGTCTTGTTGTCGCTGCAGCGCCCGCTCGGCCACGACCATTACTCACCCGAGGACGCACGCGCGCTCGACTGGGCGATCCCGCACATGCGCCAGGCCATGGCGCTGCGCGAGCGCACCCACCAGGTGTCGGCGCTGGCGCATGCATCGTCGCAGCTGATGGAGCGGCTGCCGTTCGGCGTGATCGTGTTCCGCGACGACGGCAAGCCGCTGCTGGCCAACAGCATCGGCGAAGCCTGGGTGCGCCGGCTGCTGCCGGCGGTGTCGATCGAAACCAGCGCCGTCGCGTCGCCGCTTGCGGGCGCCCGCGACGATGGCGGCTGGACCCTGTCGCGTCCGTTCGCGGAGGCGCTGCGCGCGGTCTGCGACCCGGCCAGCGCGCAGCCGGCGCAGGCGCTGCGCGCCGCCGACAGCGCGGGCCGCCAGGCGCAGGTGATCCTGCTGCCGCTGCCACCGGCCCATCACCTGGCGCTGGACTGGCAGCGCCCCACCGTGCTGGTGGCGATTCACGAACCGGGCGCCGCGCCGGTGACGCTGCCGACCGTCTTGCGCGACCTCTACGGCCTGACGCCGGCGGAGATCCGGCTGGCCTTGCAATTGTCCTCGGGCATCGGCCTGCCCGAGGCCTGCGAGCTGATCGGCATCCGGCGCGAGACCGGGCGCACGCAGCTCAAGGCGATCTTCACCAAGACCGGCACCGGCACACAGGCGCAACTGGCGCACCTGCTCACGCGGCTGGGCGTGCGTGCCTAGCTGCGCAGGCAGCCGGCCGCGGGATCGATCAGTCGATCGACGCGCCCACGGTCTTGACCACCCCCGCCCACTTCTGGCGGTCCGCCTTCACCGTGGCCTTGAACTGGTCCACGGTCTCGACCCGCGGCGTGTTGCCGGCATCGATCAGCTTCTGGCGGATCGCCGGCGTTTCCAGCGCCACCTTGACCGCGTCATTGATCTTGCGCGCGATCTTCGGGTCCAGCCCCTTCGGCCCGAACAAGCCGAACCAGATGGTGCTGTTGAAGCCGGGCAGGCCGCTCTCGGCAATGGTCGGCACATCGGGGATCACCTGCACGCGCTGGCGGGTGGTCACGCCCAGCAGGCGCACCTTGCCGGCGCGAAACTGCGGCAGCACGCTCTGCACCTGGTTGAAGATGCAGCAGACCTCGCCCTTCACCACCGCCTGCAGCGCATCGGGGCCGCCCTTGTAGGGCACGTGCACCATGTCGAGGCCGGCGCGCGCATTGAACTCGGCAAACGCCAGGTGCGTGCCGGTGCCGTTGCCGGTGGAGGCGAAGTTGTACTTGCCGGAATTGGCCTTGACCTTCTCGATGAATTCCTTGACCGACTTGACGTCGAGCACCGCCGGGTTGACGGTCAGCACGTTGGAGACCTCGACCAGCGGCGCAATCGGGGTGAAATCGGCGTCGGCATCGAACGGCAGGGTCTTGTACAGCGCCGGGTTGATGCCGTGCGTGGCGGCAGTGCCGAGCAGCAGCGTGTAGCCGTCCGGCTTCGCATGCGCCACCACCTCCGAGGCAACATTGCCGCCGGCGCCCGGCCGGTAGTCATAGATGATGGTGGTCTTCAGCGACTTCTGCAGCGATTCCTGCAGCGTGCGGCCGACGATGTCGACGCCGGAGCCGGCGGTGAAGCCCATCAGGATCGTCACCGGCTGGGTCGGCCATTCGCCTTGCGCGTGGGCGGGCAGGCTGACCGTGCTGACGGCAGCGGCGCACAGCGTGGCCACGCGGGCGGCCACCCGGGCGGCGGAACGGAAGGACAAGCGCGGAAGCAGGCGGGACGAGTTGGGCATGGGGGCACCGTCGGTCAAGGTCAGCAAGAAGCGGCCCGGCGCGGCGGGCCGGCGCGATGGCCGGGATCTGAGCCCCGGGCCAGCGCAACAAGATAGCAAGGTTCCTGCCAAAACCATACGACTGAGTTTGCCTGAGGGTATGCCGTGCGGGCATATGGCTGCACTAAGGCGGCGCCCGGTGGCCCTCAGCGCCGCAGCAGGCCGACCAGTTCATCGACATCCGGCAGCGGCGCGCCGCTGCCCGCCGCGCTGTCGTCGTCCGCCTCCAGCAGGCCGTCGGCCAGCGCGCGCTTGTCGCGGTGCAGGTCGACGATGCGCTCCTCGATGGTGCCCGCATTGATCAGCCGGTACACCGTGACCGGGCGCTGCTGGCCGATGCGGTGCGCGCGGCCCATGGCCTGGTCTTCGGCGGCGGGGTTCCACCACGGGTCCGCAATGATCACGTAGTCGGCCGCGGTCAGGTTCAGGCCGAAGCCGCCGGCCTTCAGGCTGATCAGGAACACATCGCCCTCGCCAGACTGGAACGCGGCCACGCGGCGCGTGCGCTCGGCCGCGGGCGTGGCGCCATCCAGGTACTGCAGCGCCAGCCCGGCCCGCTCCAGCCCCTGCCGCAGCAACTGCAGGAAATCGACGAACTGGCTGAACACCAGCGTCTTGTGGCCGCTGGCCGCCAGCCCGCTGGCCAGCTCGACGAAGGCCCGCAGCTTGGCGCCTTCGCCCAGCTGGCCCGCCAGCTCCGGCGTGACCAGGCGCGGGTCGCACGCCGCGCGGCGCAGCCGCATCAACTGCGCCAGGACATGCAGGCGCGCCTGCGCCTGGTGCTGGGCCTGCGCCAGCGCGCGCGCCCGGGCGCCGGCGGGCGCATCACGGGTGGCCTTGCGCGCGGCCTCGACGCGTGCCAGCGCGGCTTCGGCCTCGGTCTGGGCCTGGCGGCGCAGCGCCTCGTAGTGCGCGGCTTCGACCGGCTCGGGTTCGACCCGCAGCACCAGCTCGGTACGCGGCGGCAGTTCGTCCAGCACCTGCGCCTTGGTCCGGCGCAGCACGAACGGCGCGATCATGCGGCGCAGCCGCAGGCGCGCCTCGCGGCTGCCGGCGCGTTCGATCGGGTTGGCGAAATGCTCGTTGAAGCGGGCCAGCGAGCCCAGCAGGCCAGGATTGCAGAACCGCATCACCGACCACAGCTCGGCCAGACGGTTCTCCACCGGCGTACCGGTCAGCGCCATGCGGAATCCTGATGGCAGCGCAAACATCGCCTGGGCCCGCCGCGTGACCGCGTTCTTGAAAGCCTGGGCCTCGTCGGCCACCACGGTGTGCCAGTCGCGCGCGCAGAAGTCCTTGCTGGCCTGCTGCAGCAGCGTGTACGAAACGATCACCACGTCATGCGGCCCGGCCTGCGCCAGCAGCGTGTCGCGGTCGCCCTCGGCATAGACATGGACATCGAGCGTGGGCGCAAAGCGGCGCGCCTCGGCGGCCCAGTTGCCGCACACCGAGGTCGGCGCGATCACCAGCGCCGCGCCGCCACCGGCGCGCGCGACCAGCACGGCCAGCGCCTGCAGGGTCTTGCCCAGACCCATGTCGTCGGCCAGGCACGCGCCCAGGCCCGAGGCGGCCAGCGTCATGGCCCAGCGGTAGCCGGCTTCCTGGTAGGGGCGCAGTTCGGCCGCCAGCGTCGCCGGCAGCGCGACCTCGGTCTCGCGCGCGGCGCGCAGCCGGGCGATGCGCGCGCGGAAATGCGCGTCCGGATCGATACCCGCGCCGGCCAGCACGTCGTCCAGCCACGGCGTGGCCATCTGCGGCACGCGGATGCCGTCAGGCACACGCTCGCCCACGCCGGCGAGGTCGCGCAGCCGGCCGCGCAGCGCCCGCGTCAGCGCCACGTAGACGCCCTGGCCCATCGGCACGAAGCGCCCGGCATGGCTGCCGGTCCAGTCGATCAGCTTGCCCAGTTCCAGCACCAGCCCCTCGGCCACGCGCAGCTCGCCGGCCAGCCGGTACCACGCGCCGCGGCTCTCGATCAGCACGCCAAGCTGCGGCAGGTCGGCGGGCAGCACGCGCAGCGCCTTGCCGCGCGGCCATTCGACGGCCTGCACCGCGGGCAGCGCCGGCAGCGCCTCGACCACGGCCAGCGCCTCCTCGGGATCGTCGAGCGCCCACGTGTATTCGCCGCCCGGCGGCGCCAGCGCCACCAGCTGCGGCAGCGCGGCGAAGACCTCGGCGACGCTGGCCAGTTCGGCGTCGAGGTCGCGCTGCGTGGACAGGGTCTCGCCGCGCACCGTGGCCATCAGCCGCTCGCGCCCGGCGCCAGGCGCCAGCCGCGGCCCGAGCGGGCCCAGCGGCGTCACCACCAGCCGCAGCGAGATGCCGCGCCCCACCGGAGCCACTTCGGCACGCAAGCGCGCCTCGGCCTCGACGGCGCGCGTGCCGGCCGCGGCATCGGCCTGGATCTGGAACTGGCCGGCGAGCGCGCGCAGGGTCTGGTCGAGCCGCGCGTGGCCTTCCTCGGGGATCGCCAGGCCGTCGCCGATCAGCCGCGCGGCCTCGAACTGCGCCGGGGTATAGCGGATCAGCCGCAGCCGGTGCGGGCCGTCGCGCAGCACCGTGAACTGGCGCAGCGCCTCGGCCTCCTGGCGCGCCGCGGCTGGCAACAGCGCCTCCATCGCGGGCGCCTCGCGCGCAGGCGGGAACAGGCGCAGCACATAGCGGCCGGCGCTGCGCACGGCCTCCAGCGCGGGCGCGTCCTCGACCACGTCCAGCGTCTGCGTGGGCGCGTGGGCCAGCACCACGCCCGGGTGCCCGGCCAGCGCCATCAGCGCCATGGCGCGGTCGAGCACGTAGCGCCGGTGGTGCGAGGCGTCGCGGCGGATGGCGCGCGCCACGCGCGCGTCCCACGGCTCCAGCCGGTCGTCCTCGGCGATTCGCGCCAGCGGCACCGGCCGGGGCTTGCCCCAGCCCTTCGGACCGCGAACCTGCTCCAGCGGCTCGATCGTGCCGGGCGCGCCGTCGGCATCGAGCGTCAGCGCCCACAGCAGGCGCCGGGGGGGCTGGGCTACGCCGGTCGAGCTGGCCGGGTCGGCGCCGGCGAGCGCGCGCAGCGCGTCCAGCGCCTGCTGCCAATCGTCGTGCGGCGCAGGCGCGCCAGGGGCGTCCGGTATCGCGTCAGGCTGGCGATCGGGGCTGGAATGTGGGCTCGGAGGCACGGCTTGTAGAGGAGATCGGTGGGCTGGCGCGGCCGACACGGCGGCGCGCTGTCGCAAACGCGGCGACAATGCGCGGAAAAAGAGGATTCTAGACCGCCGCGGCGCCCGCGCCGCGTTGTGACCCATGCCCCCGGGGCTTACAATATCGTTTTTGCTATTTTCACGGCGCAGGGAGAACAGACATGTCGATGGCGGATCGCGACGGCAAGATTTGGATGGACGGCCAGCTGATCGAATGGCGCGATGCCAAGATCCACGTGCTGACGCATACGCTGCACTACGGCATGGGCGTGTTCGAGGGCGTGCGCGCCTACAAGACCCCCGAAGGCACCGCCATCTTCCGCCTGAAGGAGCACACCCGCCGCCTGTTCAACTCGGCCAAGATCTTCCAGATGGCCATGCCGTTCGACGAGGCCACGCTCGAAGCCGCGCAGCGCGAAGTGGTGCGCGCCAACCACCTGGAATCCTGCTACATCCGCCCGCTGGTGTGGATCGGCTCCGAAAAGCTGGGCGTGTCGGCCAAGGGCAACACCATCCACGTCGCCATCGCGGCATGGCCGTGGGGCGCCTACCTGGGCGAGGAAGGCATGGAGCGCGGCATCCGCGTCAAGACCTCGTCCTTCACCCGCCACCACGTCAACGTGTCGCTGGTGCGCGCCAAGGCCAGCGGCTACTACATCAACTCGATCCTGGCCAACCAGGAAGCCACGGGCCTGGGCTACGACGAAGCGCTGCTGCTCGACACCGACGGCTACGTCAGCGAAGGCTCGGGCGAGAACGTCTTCATCGTGCGCAACGGCGTGATCTACACCCCGGACCTGGCCTCGTGCCTGGATGGCATCACCCGCGACGCCACCCTGACCATCGCGCGCGACCTGGGCATCGAGGTCCGCGAGAAGCGCATCACCCGCGACGAGATGTACTGCGCCGACGAAGCCTTCTTCACCGGCACCGCCGCCGAAGTCACGCCGATCCGCGAACTGGACGACCGCATCATCGGCGAAGGCCGCCGCGGCCCGGTGACCAAGCAGATCCAGGACGCATTCTTTGCCGCCGTCGGCGGCACCGACGAAAAGTACAAGAAGTGGCTGACGCTGGTCTGAGCACCAGCCGGCAGCCGACGCGCCCGGCGCCCGCCCCTTGCGGGCGCGGCCGCACCTTGTTTTGACGAACAATCAGCCTCATTCCCTGCAACACCATGACGCAAACCGCGACCATCATCGAAATCGGCGCCGAAGACATTCCGCTGCACTGCCCGACCGCCAACACCCCGGCCTGGAATTACCACCCGCGCGTGTTTCTCGACGTGGCCGACACCGGCGAAGCCAAGTGCCCCTACTGCGGCACCGTGTACAAGCTCAAGCCGGGCACCGTGCTGAAGGGCCACCACTGACCCGAGCCGCCTGCCATCGCACCACCCTGACGCTCCGGGCCGCCTTCAGGCGCCCCGGAGCGTTGGCGTTGCCGGCGCCCGCGCTGCTGCGCCCGTACCGGCTCCTTGCGCCCCTTCCATGAAGAAAGCCCTCGTCATCGCCCCCAACTGGATCGGCGACGCCCTGATGGCGCAGCCGCTGTTCGCGCTGCTCAAGGCGCGCCATCCGCGCCTGGTCATCGATGCCCTCGCGCCCAAGTGGGTCGCGCCGGTGCTCGCGCGCATGCCGGAAATCGGCCGCGTGTTCCCGTCCGACCTTGCGCACGGCAAGCTGCAGCTGTCGGCCCGGCTGATGTTCGCGCAGCAGCTCAAGAACGAAGGCTATGACCTCGCCTACGTGCTGCCGAACTCGCTCAAGTCGGCGCTGATCCCGTGGCTGGCCGGCATTCCGCTGCGCATCGGCTACCGCGGCGAAGCGCGCTTCGGCATGCTCAACGTGCGCCACGCCAATCCGCCGCGCGACCACCGCCCGCCAATGGTGGAGCACTATGCCCGGCTGGCGCTCAAGCCCGGCGCGCGCCTGCCCGAGCACCTGTCCGAGCCGCGCCTGCGCGTGGACCCGGCGCGCGTGGCGGCCACCGCCGAGCGCTTCGGGCTGGCCCCGCACACGCGCGTGATCGCGTTCTGCCCGGGCGCCGAGTTCGGCCCGGCCAAGCGCTGGCCCGCCGCCCATTTCGCCAAGCTGGCGCAGATGCTGCGGCGCTCCTACCCCTACGCGCAGATGATCGCGCTGGGCTCGGCCAAGGACGCCGAGATCGCCGCCGAAATCACCAGCGAGGCGCCGTTCGTGCGCAACCTGTGCGGCCAGACCTCGCTCGACGACGCGGTCGACCTGCTGGCGCTGTCCGAAGCCGCGGTCTGCAACGACTCCGGCCTGATGCACGTGACCGCGGCACTGGGCCGGCCCCAGGTGGCGGTGTACGGCTCCAGCGATCCGCGCCACACGCCGCCGCTGTCACAGGCAGCGAGTATCATGTGGCTGCAGCTGGAGTGCAGTCCGTGCTTCAAGCGTGAGTGCCCGCTGGGCCACCTGCGCTGCCTGAAAGAGATCGAACCGGAAATGGTGTTCGTTGAGCTGCGCAAGCTGCTGCACCGGCCCTGACCTCCCTGCCCTTGCCACGTCCATTGCCACCATGCCTCGCTTTGCCCGCCTGTTCGATTCCGCCGAAGACATCGTCGAAGCCTTCCGCGAAGCGCTGAAGCTGCGCGACGCCGATGGCGCGCTGCGCCTGTGGCTGGACGAAGACTCGATCACCTGCGTACTGCCCGACGGGCAGCGCCTGATCGGCCACGAGCAGCTGCGCCAGGCCTTTTCGCAATTGCTGGAAGAACAGCCGGTGCTGGTCGACGCGATCGAAACCAGCAGCCATGCGTCGATGGCGGTGTCGATCTTCGACGTGACCGAGGCGCTGCGCTTCGGCAGTGACCGCGTCGAGGCCGACCTGTACGTGCACACCACCTACGTGCTGATGCAGAACCACGAAGGCTGGCGCCTGGCGCATATCCACTGCAGCCCGGCCAACGCGGTGCAGGTGGCCGCCGTGGCCGCCACGCCGGGCCAGGCGCTGCACTGAAACCGCGGCCGCGCAGCGGCCCGTCGCCACGACATTGCCGGCATGACGCAGCTCCCGCACCACCGCCTGCCGCACGCCGTCCAGGCCGACCTGGCGACTGCGTCGCATAGCTACGGCGGCAACATGCCAATGCCGTGGTGGCTGCGCGGCGGCCACGCGCAGACCATCATCCCCGCGCGTTTCACACGCCGCCCGCCGCGCGTCGGTTTTCGCCGCGAACGCTGGACCACGCCCGACCACGACTTCATCGACCTCGACTGGACCACGCACGCGGTGCAGGCCGATACCCCGCTGGTGGTGATGTTCCACGGGCTGGAAGGCGACTCCGGCAGCCACTACGCGCAGGCGCTGATGCATGCGCTGTCGCTGCGCGGCTGGCAAGGCGTGATCCCGCATTTCCGCGGCTGCTCGGGCGAACTCAACCTGGCGCCGCGCTTCTACCACTCGGGCGATTCGGCGGAAATCCGCTGGGTGCTGGAGCGCATGCGCCAGCACCACTGCGCCAACGCGCGCAAGCTGCTAGTGGTGGGGATCTCGCTCGGTGGCAATGCACTGCTGCGCATGCTGGGCGAAGACGGCAGCCGCGCCGGCCACGTGCATGCGGCCGCGGCCATCTCCGCGCCGCTGGACCTGGCCGCGGGCGGCGCGGCGCTGTCGGTGGGCTTCAACCTGGTCTACACGCGCATGTTCCTGCAGACGCTCAAGCGCAAGTCGCTGGCCAAGCTCGAGCAGTTCCCGGGCCTGTTCGACCGCGACACGATGCTGGCCAGCCGCGACCTGTACGCCTTCGACAACGTCGTCACCGCGCCGCTGCACGGCTTCGCCGACACCGACGACTACTGGCGCCGCGCCGCCAGCAAACCCGTGCTGCGCGACATCGCCGTGCCCACGCTGGTGCTGAACGCGCGCAACGATCCCTTCCTGCCGGGCCAGCACCTGCCCGGCCCGGCCGACGTCAGCCCGCAGGTCTGGCTGGAACAGCCCGAGCACGGCGGCCATGTCGGCTTCATGACCCCGCCCGCGGGCTGGCGCCGGCACCTGCCGCTGCAGGTCGACGGGCGCTTCAGCGGCCATATCGAATGGCTGCCGGCACGGATCCTGCAATTTTTCGACAGCATGATGTAAGGCGGGCACCGGTCCGCCGGGAGGCAATGATGGACGACATCGTCAGGCAGGCCATGGCACGCTGGCCCAACGTGCCCAATGCCTATGGCTGGCTCACGCTGGACCGCCGCGGGCAGTGGCGCCTGCGCAATGAATACGCGCAGCAGCACGGGCTCTCGGGCGATCCCATCCGCCACGAAGCGCTGATCGGCTTTATCGAGCGCAACTATCTGTGCGATGAGCGCGGCTTCTGGTACTTCCAGAACGGGCCGCAGCGGGTCTTCGTCACGCTGGGCTATGCGCCGTGGATCCTGCGGCTGCATCAGGGCGGGTTGCAGACCACCACGCGGCAGGCCTTCACGCTGCAGTCCTGCTACGCCGACGAGCACGGCAACGTGGTTTTGGCCGGCACCGTGGACGGCGTCGAGGGCCTGCAGGCAGCCTTGCTGCACGACCACGACCTGGAACAGTTCAGCGGCGCCAGCACCTGGCATGGCGACGCCTGTGGCGCCGACCTGGGGGTGTTCCACCACGATGGCCGCGACCTCGCGATCGAGCCGATCGCCGAGAGCGAAGTGCCGAAGCGCTTCGGCTTCGTGCGCCAGCCGGCACCGGCGGACTGAAGCGCAGGCTCAGTTCGGCATGCCCTTGTTGTCCTGCTTGTCCTCCCGGTACTGGCGCTCCAGCTGGTGCAGCCGCGCATCGACCTCGGACAGCGTGTAGAAATCGCCGTCGCCGGCCTTGCGCGCGATCTGCAGCTGTTCAATGGCAGCCTGGTAGGCGCCATCCATCGCGTACTTCTCCGCCAGCGCCTGGTGTTGCTGCAGCCGCTTGCCTTGTCCGGCGTAGGCGCGCGCCAGCATCTCCCACCATTCGCTGCGGCCGGTCTCCTGGCGCGTGCGCTCGCGCAGGAAGCGCACGGCTTCGTCGTGGCGGCCGGAGCCGATCAGGGTCTCGGCATAAGCCACCGCCACCGCGTGCGACAGCGGGAAGGCCTTCATCGAAGCGCTGGCCTGGGACAGCGCCTCTGGCACGCGGCCCTGCGCGCGCGCCAGCTCCACCGCCATCACGTCCAGCATCGGGCTGCCGGAGCTGGCGCCGGGGATATTGCCGTACAGGCGGCGCGCTTCGGCGAGTTCCTGTTCGGCGGCCGGATAGCGGCGCAGACGCTGCTCGATAAACGCCAGCGCGTAGTGCAGCGCCGGCGCGCGCAGCGCGGAGGCCCCCGGCAGTTGCGTGCGCAGCGCCGCGCGCAGGTTCTGCAGTTCGCTCGGCGACGCTTCCTGGATCACGCGGGCGCGCATCCGCGCGAACTCGTACTCGGGCGTGTTGGGCACCTTGCGCTGGCTGGCATGGCTGACGCGGTCCTGCATGTCGGCGATGCGCTCGGAGGTCAGCGGGTGGGTACGCACATAGGACGGCACTGAATTCTCGGCGGTGCCCGAAGCACGCTGCAGCCGCATGAAGAAATCGGGCATGCCCTGCGGATCGAACCCCGCCGCGGTCAGGATCTGGAAGCCGACCCGGTCGGCCTCGCGCTCCGCGCCGCGCGAGAACGACAGCTGGTTGGCAATGGCAGCGCCCTGCCCGCCCATGGCCAGCGCCGCCGCCGCATCCGGGCTGCGCGTCGCGGCCAGCCCGGCCAGTACCATCGACGCCAGCGCAATCCACATCGACTGGTCTTGCTGGGTGATGCCGCGCGCGATATGCCGCTGCATCACGTGGCCGATTTCATGGCCCACCACCGAGGCCAGCTCGGATTCGGTATCGGACTGCACCAGCAGCCCGGTGTGCACGCCGATATAGCCGCCCGGCAGCGCAAAGGCGTTGATGCTGCGGTCGCGCACCGCGAACAGGTCGAAGCCGGTGGCGAAGGTGCCCGCGCCGGTCGAGCCGGAGATGCTCTGGCGCCGCGCCGCCTGTACCAGCCGGTAGCCGAGCGCGTTCAGGTAATCGGACAGCAGCGGATCGGGCACGTACAACGGATCGCGCCGGATATCGCGCATGATGCGATCGCCCAGGCGTTTTTCCATGTCGGGCGACAGCGCCGCGGTGGACGGGTCGCCAAGGTCCGGCAGCTGCACGCCGCCCGCTTCTACCACCGCGTTGTTGGTGCGCAGGCCGAACTCGGATTTCTGGCCGGCCTTCACGCTGCGGTTCAGGTTGTCGTAGACCTGGTCGGCGGCCTCGCCCGAGGTGGCCGGTACGGGCGTCGCTGGCGCCGCCGCGGCGCGCGGCGTACCCTGTGGCCAGGCCGGTACCGCGAACGTCAGCGCAAGCAGCGCCGCCAGCGGGCGCCGCCACGGCGACCAGGCGCGCCGATGTGACGCGGAACCGGCAGGAACGGCATCTGCCACGGCGTCACGGCCACATGCGGCAGACCTGCGAAGCGATGGGTGTTTTGGCATGTTGCTATGATAGCGGCCTCCCGCGCGCAGTTCGCCCCAGGCTTTCCATCATGACCCAGCTCACCCATTTCGACACCGCCGGACAAGCCCACATGGTCGACGTCGGCGACAAGGCCAGCACCCATCGCGTCGCGGTGGCCACCGGCACCATCACCATGCAGCCCGCCACCTTCGCCCTGGTGCGCGACGGCAGCGCCAAGAAAGGCGACGTGATCGGCATCGCCCGCGTGGCGGCGATCATGGCCACCAAGCGCACCGCCGACCTGATCCCGTTGTGCCACCCGATCGGCCTGACCAAGGTGGCCGTCGAGTTCGCGCTGGACGAAGCCACCGCCACCGTCGCCTGCACCGTGCGCACCGAGACCCGCGGCCAGACGGGCGTGGAGATGGAAGCACTGACCGGCGTGCAGGTCGCGCTCCTGACGATCTACGACATGTGCAAGGCGGTGGACCGGGGCATGGTGATCGGCAATGTGAAGCTGCTGGAGAAGCATGGGGGCAAGTCCGGGGATTGGGTGGCCGCGGGCTGAATCCCTGGCCTTGAATCCCGACTTACGTGACGCTCGCAATACGCGGGATAGGGATGACGTGGCCTTGTCTTACGCCGACCTGGTTCCCAAGTAATAAAGGTAACGCCGCATTTCCACACGCGCCGTCCCACACATCTGCGCGCGACAATTTGGTATTCAATATGATTGCGGGCCGCCGCACGGTCGCGGCCGGCTGACCCTGTCCGCGGCGCGCGCGGGGATGAGGTGGATACCATGAACGGGCGCATGCTCTGCCAGATCGCCCTGGCACTCGCGGCCACGGCCGCAGGCGGCGCCGCCCTTGCCGGGCGGGCCGATCTCCACGATGCCGCCTGGGATGGCGGCGATCTACGCGACGGCATGGTCAGGACACGCGCCAGCGTGGGGGTCGGCATCTATCTCGGGCCCGGCGCGTTCTACGGTGGCTATCCCTATGGCTACCCCGCTCCTTACTATTACCCGCCCGCCGTAGTCACGGTGCCTGCCGCGCCGCCGCAGTATATCGAGCAGGGACCCAATGGCCCGGTGCCCGCCCCCGGCCCCGACGGCGTCATGCCGCAGCAGGGCTGGTGGTACCACTGCGACCAGCCTGAAGGCTACTACCCCTATGTCGCGTCCTGCCCCGGCGGCTGGCAACGCGTACCGGCACAGCCGCCGGCCGATTCCTGAAACGGGGTGACACCATGCATGCCCTGATCCGCGCCACGCTGGTCGTGGCCACCCTCGCCCTCGGCGCTTGCGCCGTGCTGCCCGCAGGACCCAGCGTGATGGCGCTGCCGGGCACCGGCAAGAGCTTCGACCAGTTCCGCGCCGACGACTACAACTGCCGGCAATTTGCCTTCGGGCGCGTCGGCGGGGTGTCGTCCGCGCAGGCGGCGAACAACGCCGCGGTCGGCAGCGCCGTGGTCGGCACCGCGCTGGGCGCTGCCGCCGGCGCCGCGTTCAACGGCGGCTCGGGCGCTGCGGTGGGCGCCGGCGTCGGCCTGCTCACGGGGGCGGCGGTCGGCGCCGGCAATGCGCAGTACGCCGGCTATGGCACGCAGCAGCAATACGACGCCGCCTACGTGCAATGCATGTACGCGAGCGGCAATCGCGTACCCGTGCCGGGGCGCGTGGCCGCGGCACCGGTTGCGGCGCCGCGGTACTACTATCCGCCGCCCCCGCCGCCGGCCTACTACAGCCCGTATCCGTACTACTAGGTCAGTCCCGGCCCAGTTGCGCAAGCCGCCGCGAGCGATCGGCCACCCACGCGCAGAACGCCTGCGGGCGCTCATCCGCCTTCACGCCGCGGCACGCCTGCGCGATCGTCGCATATTGCGCGGGCTCGTCGCCAAGGTAGTACCAACGCAGCCGTTCCATCCACTGCCGGCCTTGCGCGGCATCGCCCGTCAGCGCCAGCAGCCATGCCGTGCGCGCGATCATGGTCGGCGTCGGCAGCAGGTGCACCGCCGCAACATGCGCGGGCAACAGTGCCGCGGCATTCTCCGGCGTGATGTCGGCCTGTCCAACCGCATCGGCCTGCGCATGCTGGCGGAACCAGAAGCGCGGCATCGGCAAGGCTTCGCGGCCTTCGCTGCTGGCATACTCGCGGGCCTCCGCGCGGCGATAGTCCTGCCACATCGTGCCCAACACCAGCGCCGCCACCGCGACAAACGCCATCGCCAGCCCCCGCGCCACCGGCAACGGCACCCGCCAGCGCCCAAAGCCCGACGGCTCCAGCCACCCGAGCATGAAGCAGAACGGCAGGAAGAAATAAAGGTAATGCAGCGGGTATTCGAGCATCGAATGCGCGCACAGCATGGCCAGCCAGGTGAGCACCATTACCGCCTGCTTGCGCTCCTCGGCATCGCCATGCCACAAGCGAACTCGAACCACGCGCCACAGCCACGCCAGCAGGATTACGCCCACGCCGGCGGTGCCGACGATCCCCGTCTTTGCCAGCAGGTCGAGAATGGCATTGTGGGCATGCAGGGACATCTCCACCTTCACCCCGACCTGATCCAACTGCTGGAATTGCGCCCAACCGAACTCGCCCCAGCCGACGCCGAACCACGGGTGCGCGCGGAACATGGCGATGGCGTGAGCCCAGAGCGCGCTGCGCGCTGACATCTGGTCTTCGGCGCCGAGCTGGGCGACGGTATCGAACAGGCGCCAGTCAAAGGCCTGCCCTGCCGCCTTGATTGCGGGTTGCAGGAGCAGCAGCATTGCCACCATGGCAACGGCAGCCACCACAAGTCCCACCGGGCGCTGCATGGGATCCGGGCCACGTCGATCGCCTCGCGCCAGCCATGCTGCAATCAACGCGTAGCACGCGGCGAGGCCAACATGCAACACACCGGTACGCGAGCCGGACAGCACGATGCCGCTTTCGAGCAAGGCCACCGCGGCCAGCCACATGGGAAAACGCAAGCGGCCGCGCGAGGCCAGCCACACGGACGCGACCAGTGCGAGGCCGTGGACGGTGGCCTGGTGGTTGGGCTGGTTGAGGTTGCCCCACAGGCGGCGGTTGGTGTCGTAGAAATACGTGGAGACCAGGCCGAAGGAGCGGGGTTCGAGGTGGAAGAGTTGGACGCATTGGACTAGCGCGCCCAAGAGAGCTGCAAGTAGCCAACCGGCAGCAAGGGCATCCGCGAAACTGCTTCCATTCGCTTTATCCTCCCCTTGTTGGCACCACCACGCTAACAGGACTGTAGCCATACCTACGGCGAGGCCTAAGACTGTCGTCAGACCACTGCCCGTAACGTCAACCCGGGGCATCACCGTATGGAAGGTACTGGCTGCCAGCCAAAGCGGCAGCAGCGCAACGCGCGGAATCAGTAAAGTGCCGCCCGATAGCTTCTTTGATATAAGCAAGATCCAAGCGAAGATCGCGGCGTTGCCGAAGAGAAATGCTGCTGCCCACTCGCCGTAGAAAGTGGCAAGGGGCAGAGTGTGCCTGGAAACCAGCAACGGCACACCAAACACGAAGATAGCGAGCGTTTCCAGCGCCGGAAAGCTGCGGACGGCCATGCGAGATGCAATTTGGTGAAAACCGAATCATATCGCAAAGAGTGATATATCCTCGACGCATACGCAACGACGTTACCGCGGTTAGCTATGCGTACCGTCAATGGCCATCTCTGCGATGGGACTTTTCGTCATAGAGCGCGGGCATACCGTAACGTTTGATCAACCGCTCCTTGAACCCACTCACGGCGCCGTTCTGCTCGTCACACATGTCGATCAACCATGCGTACTGCTGTTCGAACTGACTAATCGAAAAGCTCTTAAGACGAGCCACCTGAAGTAGTGCTTCGTCGGTACGTCCGTCAAGCGCCAACAGGATGATGTAGCGGCGAATATAGTTAGGTGATGCCGATATAGTCAATGCATTCTCATGCATTAATATTTTTTCCGCCAGGAACTCCTTATCAAGTGCCATCGTACTGATAATCCCATATCGGGCCCAGTCGGCAAAAATAAATGCGGGATTTGCACCATAACGCAGTGCACCTCCGGCCTCATAGGCGATTTCGGTTTTCCGATAGTCTTGGTAACCCGCTACTGACCCAATCGTGATACCTGCGATCATTGCTGCACTCAAACTTATCGAAAGCCCTTTCGTCATGAAACAAAAAGTCCGTGTCTCGGTCATCCCCATTAGCAGACAAAGAGGCAATAAAAAGAATGCGTAGTTCTGGGGAAATTCCAGCATTGCATGCACACCTACAACTAACACGACAATTATGCAGTATACGCGGGACAACCCCTCGTTTTTCGTACCAACCCCTTTGACATTACGCCAAAGCCAACCGAGACACGACAGCAGAACAACTGAGGCGCCAAGTACTCCGGTCTTAGCCAATAGATCAAGCACAACGTTATGGGCGTTATTTGCCATCTCAACCGTTCCCAAACGGTCTGCGAGAAGATATTGAGCACGCACGTACTCGCCCCAACCCGCCCCTAACAGTGGGTTAGAACGGAATACCTCGAGGGCGTAGCGCCACAAAGCAAGGCGTGGCGACACGGCATCTCCGCTATTTGAGAATCTGTCTACAGCCGAAATTGCGAGGTGAAGATCAAACTGCCAATTCAGCCCGGCGACAAACAGCATGCCCATCCCCAGAGCGACTATCGGCGCTGCACCCCACCCAAGGGCAGGCAGCCAGGAGCTTAGCCCGCGTAGTCGGCTACGCTGAGCACGCACGAGAACGGGTGTGCCTATTGCCACCACTACAGCTTGCAGCAAGGGGGTTCGCGACGCTGTTAGCGCCGCTCCGATACCAAGGATAAACAATGCGGCCCCAACGGCACACGCGTTTATCCGCGCAGCTTGGCGCAGGTATAACACACTCGCCATGGCGAGCATGCAAACAGTTCCGAGGTGGTTGGGCTGATAAAGATTTGCAAATAACCTTCGCCCCTCTGTTCCCTGATATTCGGCGACCCAAGGCGAATAATGCCCCTCCAGGCCAAAAGCCTGCAACCAGGCAAAAGCGAAGGAAACCAGCCCACTGATCACACTTCCAAGTGCACATGCCTGTAATACTGTCTTGGCTTTATTTCGATCTTGCCCGACCCATAAGCCGGTCTGAACCGCCAGCGCAGCACATATGCAGAAAAAGATCGCCAGAAATGTTGGCATCGGCCGCCCGGTATGAAAGATGGCAAGCTGGACAAATAAAACGACAATCAATCCGACCGGGCCCATCGTGATTAGTGCGATCTGTGGCGATCCTCCTTGACTAACACGCAAAACCAAAGCCACGCTGCTGAGCAGTGCCAAAGCCACAATTGCCGACACCTCGGCATAGAATGTAGGGATAGGAACGGTGTGAGGGTTGACCAGGAAAGGCACTGACCACAGGATGAAGGCAAGCGCTACTGCTACTCTGAACGCCCATGTAACAAATCTAGACTGCATGATCGTATGAAAAAAAAAGGCATCCGAAGATGCCTTTTTTGAGTTTAGGGTCCGGCTTAAACGCCAGTCTGCGATTTGGTGCAACCCGAATTGCTTGCCGCCCACGTCACTGCATTAGAGGACAACGTCGGCGTCAGGGTCACCGTACAACCGGATCCAAGCTGCCCTTGCGATGCCATCGAAATAGCGGCGGTCGTGCTCGTAATCGATACCGACGCATTGGCCGGCGCGGGCAGCGAGTTATAACCGACCTCAGTGTTCAGTTTGGCGAGCGTGTCGCAAGAAGCTAGCCCGCCCGCATTTGTTTGCGTACATTGCGCAATAGCTTGCTTCAGCGGCGCAATTTGCGAATAGACATCCGACCACCGGCTCCGCGTCACATAGTCCTGATACTGCGGAATCGCAATCGCCGCCAAAATACCAATGATCGCCACCACGATCATCAGTTCGATCAGCGTAAAGCCCTTCTGGACGCGGCGGCCCAGCTTCTTCAGTTGTTGTACCCGTTGCATGATTTGACCCCTCGAAGAGATTTTGGTTAAGCGTTGCACGTCTTCGGTTGCGTGACGCGGGGACGATTGAGCAGCAAGTGTGCCAGCGGCATCCCCCATCGGTAGGGGGTGAAAAGCGACAAATTTCGTCACCCATCGGGGAGAAGCTTGCCGGTTACGCCAAAAATTGTCACCTGGGACCGCTATCACAGGCAAGCGCGACAAAATGTGCGATCACTCACATGAGTTAGTGGGCATGGGCACGGACACTCGCCGTGCAAGGCCCGATGAGAAAAGGGCGGCCAACTGGCCGCCCTTCCCGCCTCAGCAGAACGACGTCAGGCCGGCTGGGCTGACCGGCGGCTCAGCAGCTTGCCGATGAGCACCACCAGGATGGCGCCGGCGGCGCCGAAGACCAGGTGGGCGTGCGGCACGTGGACTTCGAACCAGGCGGCGTCGACCGGGTCGCTCACCAGCATTTCGCCGGCCAGGTAGCCAAGCAGCGCGGCGCCCAGCACGATGATGACCGGGAAGCGTTCCATCACCTTGAGCAGGATGGTGCTGCCGAACACGATCAGCGGGATCGACAGGCCCAGGCCGACGATCAGCAGCAGCAGCTGGCTGCCTTCCGGACCCTTCTGGGCGGCGGCGGCCACGGCGACCACGTTGTCCAGCGACATCACCAGGTCCGCGATCAGGATGGTGCGGATGGCGGCCCAGATATTGTCCTTGGCGTCGTGGCCTTCCTCGTCGTCATCGCCGGTCAGCAGTTGCACGCCGATATAGACCAGCAGCAAGGCGCCGATGATCTTCAGGTACGGCAGGCTCAGCAGCTTGACCGCGGCCACGGTCAGCACCACGCGCATGATGATGGCGGCGGCGCTGCCCCAGAAGATGGCTTTCTTCTGCTGGGCGGGCGGCAGGTTGCGCGAGGCGAGCGCGATCACCACCGCGTTGTCGCCGGACAGGACGATGTTGGTCAGGATGATCGATCCCAACGCAATCCAGAAAGTGGTGGAAGACAGCATTTCCACGGCGAGGCTCCTCGAGTTCTATGTTGTGGCGCGCCCCGTCATCTGACGGGATTTCGGATGTCTGAAAGCGCAGACATGACTGTTTAACGTATGAACCTTACGATTAGATTTCAATCTTGTCATCTCGGGCTCGCACGTGGCAATCACGTCACTTCGTACAAAAAACCAATGCCCCCGCATCGCGGGGGCATTAGTTGGCGTATCCATCTCCGCTAGTGCAGCAGAGAAGGCGAAGGAGATTACAGCATTGCCTTCAGCAGGCGGCCCATTTCCGACGGGTTCTTGGTCACCTTGATGCCGCAGGCTTCCATGATTTCCAGCTTGGCCTGGGCGGTGTCGGCACCGCCCGAGATCAGCGCGCCGGCGTGGCCCATGCGCTTGCCCGGAGGCGCGGTCACGCCAGCGATGAAGCCAACCACCGGCTTCTTCATGTTGTCCTTGATCCAGTTGGCCGCGTTGGCTTCATCCGGACCGCCGATCTCGCCGATCATGACCACGGCGTCCGTTTCCGGATCGTCGTTGAACATCTTCATCACGTCGATGTGCTTCAGGCCGTTGATCGGGTCGCCGCCGATGCCGACAGCCGACGACTGGCCCAGGCCCAGCGCGGTCAGCTGGCCCACGGCTTCGTACGTCAGCGTGCCCGAGCGCGACACCACGCCGATGCGGCCCTTGCGGTGGATATGGCCCGGCATGATGCCGATCTTGATTTCGTCCGGCGTGATCAGGCCCGGGCAGTTCGGCCCCAGCAGCAGGGTCTTCTTGTTCTCGCGGCGCATGCGGTCCTTGACTTCCATCATGTCGCGCACGGGGATGCCTTCGGTGATGCAGACCACCAGGTCCAGGTCGGCGTCAACGGCTTCCCAGATCGCGGCAGCGGCGCCCGCGGGCGGCACATAGATGACCGACACGGTGGCGCCGGTCTCGGCCTTGGCGTCCTTGACGCTGGCGTAAATGGGAATGCCTTCGAAGTCTTCGCCGGCCTTCTTCGGGTTCACGCCGGCGACAAAGCAGTTCTTGCCGTTGGCGTAGTCGCGGCAGCCACGGGTGTGGAACTGGCCGGTCTTGCCGGTAATGCCCTGGGTGATGACTTTGGTGTCTTTGTTGATCAGAATCGACATGCTTTCGTCCTTTGCTTGACTCTGGCAGCGAGGGCTAGGCCACGCGCGCTGCCGGAGTTCGCTTGTATTGGGTAACGGCGCCTCGGCTTACTTGCCGGCGGCGGCAGCCACGACCTTCTGGGCGGCCTCTTCCATCGTGTCCGCCGAGATGATCGGCAGGCCCGAGTCAGCCAGCATCTTGCGGCCCAGTTCTTCGTTGGTGCCCTTCATGCGCACGACCAGCGGCACCGTCAGGTGCACAGCCTTCGAGGCCGAGATCACGCCTTCGGCGATCACGTCGCAGCGCATGATGCCGCCGAAGATGTTGACCAGGATGGCCTGCACGTTCGGGTTCTTCAGCATCAGCTTGAAGGCTTCGGTCACCTTCTCGGTGGTGGCACCGCCGCCCACGTCGAGGAAGTTGGCCGGCTCGCCGCCGAACAGCTTGATGGTGTCCATGGTGGCCATGGCCAGGCCGGCGCCGTTCACCAGGCAGCCGATGTTGCCGTCCAGCGAGATGTAGGCCAGGTCGAACTTCGAGGCTTCGATTTCGTTGGCGTCTTCTTCATCCAGGTCGCGGTAGGCGACGATTTCCGGGTGACGGAACAGCGCGTTCGAGTCGAAGTTGAACTTGGCGTCCAGCGCGATGACCTTGCCGTCGCCGGTCAGGATCAGCGGGTTGATTTCAGCCAGCGAGGCGTCGGTGTCGTAGAACGCCTTGTACAGGCCTTGCAGGGCCTGGCGAGCCTGGGCAACCGAAGCGTCGGGCACGCCGATCTTGCGGGCAATGTCGTCGGCGTCAGCGTCGGTCAGGCCGGTCGACGGCTCGATGATCAGGGTGTGGATCTTTTCCGGCGAGTGGGCAGCGACTTCTTCAATGTCCATGCCGCCTTCGCTCGACGCCATCAGGGCGATCTTCTGCGAAACACGGTCCACCACCAGCGAAACGTACAGTTCCTTCTTGATGTCGGCGCCTTCTTCGATCAGCAGGCGGTTGACCTTCTTGCCTTCCGGACCGGTCTGGTGCGTGACCAGCTGCATGCCCAGGATGTTCGAGGCATAGGTCTTGACGTCGTCGATGCTCTTGGCAACCTTGACGCCGCCGCCCTTGCCGCGGCCGCCCGCGTGGATCTGCGCCTTGACAACCCACACCGGGCCGCCGAGCTGTTCTGCGGCCTTCAGGGCCTCGTCAACCGAGAACGCGGGAATGCCGCGCGGAACCGGCACATTGTATTTGCGCAGGATTTCCTTGCCTTGATACTCATGGATATTCATGCGTGTTTCCTTTCGGGTAGGCGTAAAAGGTAGAAGGGAAGAATCTGAATGAAGACGAACTCTCTCGCCGGCTGGCCGATCCTGAGAATCAGCCGGAGGTGCCGGTCGGCCGTTCGGCCGGGACAGCGTCGTTGCCGTCGATTGCGTGACCACCGCGGTCGCCATTGGCCGCGGGCTGCTGCGCCTGCGGCGCGGATGCGACGGCAGGCGCGGCCTCGGCCCGTACCTTGGGCGTCGGCTGGTGACCATACCAGCGCGGGTAAAACTGACGCACCACCTCGCCGTCGAAACGCAGGGCGTGGCAGCCGTTCAACTGATAGGGCGGCTCCGGATTCGGATCGTCCTCGCCGTTGTCGCGGATACTGATGACCTCGCCGGCAAAGGCCTGGATCGCGGTGCTGGGCAGCACGCCCGCGGCTTCGGTCAGGTGCGAACAGCCGTGCATGCCGCCCAGGCGCTCGCGCACGGCCTTGCGAAACCCCTTGCGCAGGTTCAGCCCGATCAGCTTGCGGTAAGCCGGGCCGATCGTGTCGCAGTGGGACGGATACGGCACCCAATCCGAGCAGGCCTCGGCATCCACCACCGTCATTTCCTCATCGATGGTGATGCGTAGCCACAGGTCATGCAGCGGCTGGCCTTGCGGCCGGATGCGGTCGCCGGCCAGTTCGATATCGCGGGGCTTGGTGTCGGTCAGGCGCACCTCGATGTCCCACAGGCCGTCTTCCCTCTGGTACGCCTCGGCCGAAATGGCGCGACGGTGACGCAGGGAGCGGTTGACGGGCTGGGACAGAGGCATGGCCAGGCTGAGAATACGGAAGATACGGAGGCGACGGGAGAATCCGGGGGCTGGGGCACCGTGGTGCCGCGGCACCGAAATAACCCGGGGAGTTTAACATGCCAGGCCGCGCTGGCCGGGAACATCCTTGTGCGGCGACTGTCGCGCCAGGATTGTCGGCCGACCATGGCGCCAGGGCAGGCCGGTCAGCATTGCCGCAATGCACCAGCGGACACTGCCTTCCGGCCCTGACAAGAATGCATAGTGGGCATGGCGCGATGACGCAACGCAGCGAAATACACATGACGGCAGCACAGGTACTCGCGCCTGGCCTGCGGACGCGAGTTCAATCCCCGTCGCCGTAGTCCTCGTCCGCGCCCTGGATGATCTTGCCGACCACCGCACGCGAAAAACCGCGTGCCACCATGAAGCGGATCTGCTTCGCCCGTGCCTCGGGCGTATCGGGCGGCGTACCGAAGCGCTTGCGCCAGACCTCGCGGGCACGCTCGGCCTCCGTGGCGCGCAGGCGCTCCTGCAGCTCGCCCAGTTGCTCGCTGTCCAGCTTGTGGGTCTTGGCCTCCTGCATCACGCGCGCGGTGCCATAGCGGGCGCCCCGTCGATGCACCAGGCTGTCGGCGAAGCGCTGGTTCGACAGCCAATTCTCGCGCTCCAGCGCGTCCAGCAATTGTTCCAGCTGCTCGGCCGACTCGGCATGGGGCGCCAGCTTGCGCGCCAGTTCGGCTCGGCTGTGCTCGCGGCGCGACAGGTAGCCGACGGCGCGGGCCTTCAGTGACAGCGGGGGACGGGTTGCCATGGGATGACCGGGAATCAGCGGATCGGAGACCGGCCCTGCGGGCCAAGCAAAAAGGCCGGGGCATCGGCGATGCCCCGGCCTTTCCGGATGGCGCAGCGGGCGCCGGCCCGATCAGTCTTCGATCGTTGCCGCCGCGGCCGCGGCCGTGGGGTTCATGGCCACCACGCCCAGTGCGGCGCGCACCTTGTTTTCGATTTCGTCGGCAATGTCCGGGTTCTCGCGCAGGTATTCGCGCGCGTTGTCCTTGCCCTGGCCGATCTTCTCGCCGTTGTAGCTGTACCAGGCGCCCGACTTCTCGACAATCTTGGCATCCACGCCCAGGTCGATGATCTCGCCCTGGCGCGAGATGCCCTGGCCGTAGAGGATGTCGAAGAAGGCCTCGCGGAACGGCGGCGACACCTTGTTCTTGACCACCTTGACCTTGGTCTCGTTGCCGATCACGTCGTCGCCCTTCTTGATCGAGCCGATGCGGCGGATATCCAGGCGCACCGAGGCGTAGAACTTCAGCGCGTTGCCGCCGGTGGTGGTTTCCGGCGAGCCGAACATCACGCCGATCTTCATGCGGATCTGGTTGATGAAGATCACCAGGCAGTTGGTGCGCTTGATGGTGCCGGTCAGCTTGCGCAGCGCCTGGCTCATCAGGCGGGCCTGCAGGCCGGGCAGCGAATCGCCCATTTCGCCTTCGATTTCGGCCTTGGGCACCAGCGCCGCCACCGAATCGATCACGATCAGGTCGATCGAGCCCGAGCGCACCAGCGCGTCGGTGATTTCCAGCGCCTGCTCGCCGGTGTCCGGCTGCGAGATCAGCAGGTCGCCGACACTCACGCCCAGCTTGGAGGCGTAGTTGACGTCCAGCGCGTGCTCCGCATCGATAAAGGCGCAGGTACCGCCCAGCTTCTGCATCTCGGCCACGACCTGCAGCGTCAGCGTGGTCTTGCCCGACGATTCCGGCCCGTAGATCTCGACCACGCGGCCGCGCGGCAAACCACCGACGCCAAGCGCGATATCCAGGCCGAGCGAACCGGTGGAAACCACCTGGATGTCCTTTTCGACCTCGCCGTCGCCCAGGCGCATGATCGAGCCCTTGCCGAACTGCTTCTCGATCTGGGAGAGCGCGGCGGCAAGCGCCTTTTGCTTCTCGGCGCTCACGCCGGCACCTGCCTTCTTGTCGTCCATGGTCGTCCTTGAGTCAATGGTGTATAAATAGGCCGCATGTGGCGCGGCACCGGCATTTGCCGGCATCAGCGCCGGCCCGGCTATCTGCGCGGCCGCACTCCAGGGGGTCTCCCCGGGCGGCCCCAGCGGAACGTGCGGGTACTGTATAAAAAAACAGTATGCTTGGCAAGCCCCTTCGCGCCGCGCGCCCCTGTTTGCGCACCGGTGCCGGCGATGCCGGCCAGGGTGGAGACAACCATGCGCATTCTGATCGCCGAAGATGACGACGTGCTGGCCGACGGCCTGACACGCTCGCTACGCCACTCTGGCTATGCCGTCGACCATGTCGCCAATGGCCTGGAAGCCGATTCGGCGCTGTCGACCCAGACCTTCGACCTGCTTATCCTCGACCTGGGCCTGCCGCGCATGAGCGGGCTCGAGGTGCTCAAGCGCCTGCGCGCGCGCGGCGCGATGCTGCCGGTGCTGATCCTGACCGCCGCCGACAGCGTCGACGAGCGCGTCAAGGGCCTGGACCTGGGTGCCGACGACTATATGGCCAAGCCCTTCGCCCTGTCCGAGCTGGAAGCGCGCGTGCGCGCGCTGGTGCGGCGCGGCGCCGGCGGCGGCGCCACGCTGATGCGGCACGGGCCGCTGGCCTACGACCAGGTCGGGCGCATCGCCTATCTGAACGACCAGATGCTGGATCTGTCCGCGCGCGAGATCGGCCTGCTCGAGATCCTGCTCACACGCAGCGGCCGCCTGGTATCGAAGGAACAGTTGGTGGACCACCTGTGCGAATGGGGCGAGGAAGTCAGCAACAACGCCATCGAGGTCTACGTGCACCGCCTGCGCAAGAAGATCGAGGTGGGCGGCATCCGCATCGCCACCGTGCGCGGGCTGGGCTATTGCCTGGAAAAATTCCAGCCGGCCGTGGCCGCGCCGCATTGATCGTACCGATCGCATGCAGGCCACGCGACTGACCTGAGCGCAACCTCGCCGACATGAGCCTGCTGCGACTGCCCTGGCGGCGCGTGCCCCGCACCGCGCCACCGCTGCCTCCCGCCCCGGACGCCACCGACCAGGACCTGGCGGACGCCCTGCCGCACCTGGAGGAAAGCACCGCCCATCCCGCACCGCGCTCGCTATTCGGCGAGATCCTCGACTGGATGCTGGCGCCGCTGCTGCTGCTCTGGCCGATGAGCATCGCCGTGACTTACCTGGTGGCCAAGTCGATCGCCAACGGCCCCTTCGACCGCGCGCTGGAAGCCAGCGCCATCGTGCTGTCGCAGCAGGTGCGCGAGGTCAACGGCCGCGTCACGCTGCAGCTGCCGCTGTCGGCGCGCGAGATCCTGCGCGCCGACGAGACCGACAACATCTACTACCAAGTGGTCGGCAAGCGCGGCGAGTACATCGCCGGCGACCATGACCTGCCGCTGCCTTCCGAGGAAGACCAGGGCCACGCGGGGCTGGTGTCGCTGCGCGATGACCGCGTGGCCGGCAACGACGTGCGCGTGGCCTACACGTATATCGAACTGAAGCAGGTCAGCGGCACCCAGCCGGTGCTGGTGCAGGTGGCCGAGACCCTGGACAAGCGCGCGCGCCTGGCCAACGAGATCATCAAGGGCGTGATCCTGCCGCAATTCGTGATCCTGCCGCTGGCGGTGGTGCTGGTGTGGTTCGGGCTGTCGCGCGGGCTGGCGCCGCTGACCGCGATCCAGCAGCGCATCCGTGCGCGCAACCCCGGCGATACCAGCCCCATCGACGAGCGCGCCGCGCCGCAGGAGATCACGCCGCTGGTGGGCTCGTTCAACGACCTGCTGGCACGCCTGGACCAGTCGGTGCAGACCCAGAAGCGCTTTATCGCCGATGCCGCGCACCAGATGAAGACGCCGCTGGCAGGCCTGCGCATGCAGGCCGAACTGGCGCAGCGCGAGCAGTCCCCCGAGGAGCTGCGGCGCTCGCTGGCGCAGATCGCCGGCAGCTCGGAACGCACCGCGCACCTGGTCACACAGCTGCTGTCGCTGGCGCGCATGGAGAACCTGGCCGGCACCGGCGGCATGGCCGCGCTGGACCTGGCAGCGCTGGCGCGCGAGGTGGTGAAGGACTGGCTGCCGCAGGCCTGGGCGCGCGACATCGACCTGGGCCTGGATGCCGACGACCATCCGGTGGTGGTCCAGGGCAATCGCCTGATGCTGACCGAGATGCTGAACAACTTGCTCGACAACGCCATCCGCTACACCCCGCGCGGCGGCCGGGCCACGGTGCGGGTCAGCGCCGATGCCTTTGAACCATTCGCTTACCTGGACGTGGAAGATACCGGCCCGGGCATTGCGCCGGCCGAGCGCGACCGCGTGATGGAACGCTTCTACCGCGTGCTGGGCACCAACACCGAAGGCAGCGGCCTGGGCCTGGCGATCGTGCGCGAAATCGTGCAGCAGCACGGCGGCGACGTCCAGATCTCCGACCACGTCTACCAGCAATCGCCACGGCTGGCCGGTGCGCATTTCCGCGTGACGCTGCGCCGCCCCGAGAACTTTCCCTCCGTATGAATGACAGTCCCACTCCCGGCGGCGCCGAAGCACGCCAGCGCCTCGCCTGGCACCGCAACCTGCGCTGGATCGGCGGCCTGCTCGCGGTCTGGTTCACGGTCACCTTCGTGGTGGCGTGGTTTGCGCGCGACCTGCGCTTCGACTTCTTTGGCTGGCCGTTTTCGTTCTGGGTCGGCGCGCAGGGGGCGCTGGTGGTCTACGTGCTGATGGCCGCGCTCTACGCCTGGCGCATGAACCATAGCGATGCCGAGGCCGAGCGCCCCGCCGCGCCACCGTCGGCGATGCCCTCGCAAGGCGCCTCGCGCGGGCCGGGCGCCGATGCTGCATAGCGGCACGCACGCAAGCCGCATTTCTGCGCGGCGCAGGCGCGCCGACCCTTGCAGCGCAGCATCCAAAGCCTTGCCGGCGGCTAGCGTATACCCCGACGGTTTTGCCGCCTGCGCGCCGGAATCTGTCAGACCGCAGTAAGTTTCGCAACCCACAATCCTCTGCAACTCTGGGCATAGTGGCCAGCCGCGCGGTGCTTCCCGCGCGCCACGCCCCGCCCGAGATTCATTCCAGACGGAGGAGACAAATGGCAAACGTGCAAAACGTCGCGGTGCCCGGAGGGGGCGCGCAGAACGCACCGATGACCCGTGAAGAGCGCAAGGTGATTCTTGCCTCATCGCTGGGTACGGTGTTCGAGTGGTACGACTTTTATCTATACGGCTCGCTCGCGGCCATTATCGCCAAGCAGTTCTTCGCCGGGCTTGACCCGACCTCGGCCTTCATCTTCGCGCTGCTCGCCTTCGCCGCCGGCTTTATCGTGCGGCCGTTCGGGGCCCTGGTGTTCGGTCGCCTGGGCGACATGATCGGGCGCAAGTACACCTTCCTGGTGACGATCCTGATCATGGGCATGTCGACCTTTATCGTCGGCCTGCTGCCCAGCTACGCCACCATCGGCTGGGCCGCGCCGATCATCCTGATCGCGTTGCGCATGCTGCAGGGCCTTGCGCTGGGCGGCGAGTACGGCGGCGCCGCCACCTACGTGGCCGAACACGCCCCGCACGGCAAGCGCGGTGCGTACACCTCGTGGATCCAGACCACGGCCACGCTGGGCCTGTTCCTGTCGCTGATCGTGATCCTGCTGTGCCGCGAGTTCACCGGCCCGAACTTCGAGACCTGGGGCTGGCGCATCCCGTTCCTGCTGTCGATCCTGCTGCTGGGGATGTCGGTGTACATCCGCCTGTCGATGAGCGAATCGCCGGCATTTCAGCGCATGAAGGCAGAGGGCAAGACCTCCAAGGCTCCGCTGACCGAGTCATTTGGCCAGTGGCGCAACCTCAAGATCGTGATCCTGGCCCTGCTCGGCTTGACCGCCGGCCAAGCCGTGGTGTGGTACACGGGTCAGTTCTACGCGCTGTTCTTCCTGACGCAGGTACTCAAGGTCGATGCCAAGACGGCCAACCTGCTGATCGCCGGCGCACTGGTGATCGGCACGCCGTTCTTCATCTTCTTCGGCTCGCTGTCCGACAAGATCGGCCGCAAGTGGATCATCCTGGCGGGCTGCGCGCTGGCCGTGCTGACCTACTTCCCGCTGTTCAAGGCGCTGACCCACTACGCCAACCCGGCGCTGGAGCGTGCCCAGCAATCGGCGCAGATCGTGGTGACCGCGGACCCGAAGCAGTGCTCGTTCCAGGGCAGCCCGATCGCCCGCGAAGTGGACTTCCGCAGTTCATGCGATATCGTCAAGCGCACGCTGGCCCAGGCATCGGCCAGCTATGAGGTGGTCAACGCTCCGGCGGGCACGGTGGCTTCGGTCAAGATCGGCGACAAGGAAATCAAGGCTTTCGACGCCAAGCTTGCCAACAGCAACAGCTTCGATGATGCCAGCAAGAGCCAGATCGCGGCGTTCAAGAAGGAAGTCGGCGGCGCCATGTCTTCGGCCGGGTATCCGTCCAAGGCCGATCCGGCGCAGATGAACACGATCATGGTGCTGGTGATCCTGGTCATCCTGGTGATCTACGTCACCATGGTCTACGGCCCGATCGCCGCCATGCTGGTGGAACTGTTCCCGACGCGCATCCGCTACACCTCGATGTCGCTGCCCTACCATATCGGCAACGGCTGGTTCGGCGGCCTGCTGCCCACCATCTCGTTCGCGCTGGTGGCACAGAACGGCAACATCTACTACGGCCTCTGGTACCCGATCATCATCGCTGCCATCACCTTCGTGATCGGCGCGCTGTTCGTTCGCGAGACCAAGGACGTGAACATCTACGCCAACGACTGAGCATTCGTGCGGCATTGACTAAAACGGCAGGCCCTGTGGCCTGCCGTTTTGTTTGAGCGAAGCGTCGTGCAAAATCTTCGCCGCAAGGTGTTGACAGCCTCGAAACCCTAGGTATAATCTCAGTCTTCGTTGGCGAATTAGCTCAGTCGGTTAGAGCGACGGAATCATAATCCGCAGGTCCGGGGTTCGAGTCCCTGATTCGCCACCATCTATTTGAAAAGCCGCGATCTCGCAAGAGATCGCGGCTTTTTGCTTTGGCTCCTCGCCAGCGCGGACGGGCACCCCAACCGGGGCAGCCCGACAGGCAACGCTTACCAGTAGCGCACGCGCCCGGTATCGATGTGCACGAATTGATCGGACTCGTAGTAGCCGACGCCCCCGCCCTGCAATGACTTGGCGGCGTCGCGCACGTCTGCCAGCGACACGCCGGCGAGCCGGATGTCGATGGCCTTGCCATCCATGTGCAGGCTGTGCTTGGCCACGCCACCGCCACGCGTGCTGCGCAGGCGCGAATTGGTGGCCGGGCTGCGGTAGCCGGAAATGACCTGGAACGGCTGGTCCGTGCCCAACTCGCGGCGGACCTGGAACAGCAGGTCGAACAACTGCGGATCGATGGTGCCGACCTTGCCCGAGTAATGGTCGCGCAGGAAGCCGTTGAGCGTCGTCAGCGCGTCGGGCACGAAGCGGTCGCCAACGGCATAGACCAGCGATACGCGCTCGCCGGTGTGGGTGTGATCGAAAGCCAATGTGCGGGCATCCGGCAGGCCCGCCATCGCCTGGTTGGCAGGCAGGCTGGCCAGCGCGCGGCGCGGGGCCAGCGGCATCAGGCCGGCGGCCAGCGCCAGGGTTCCGGTGGTATGAAGAAAGCGGCGGCGTGCCTTGCGCGTCGCGTCAGTCATGTTACTTCCTCTGAATGTGCGGGGGGCGCCTCAGTGAGCGACGCCGGAGGCGCTGGCAACAGCGCGCGGCTGGGGGCGCGCGGTGCGTTGCCGCAGCGCCTTGTCCAGCAATTTGTCGTGACCGTAGATGTCAGGCAAGAAGGATACACGACCATCGGCGCGCGCGATGACCGTGCCGTAAGCCAGCACCACCGGCAACGGCTGCTGCAGGCGCACCGTGTTGGACTTGCCACGCGTCATGGCTTCACGGATCCGGGTCTCGTTCCAGTCCGGCATATCCTGCAACACGAACTGGGCCAGCGCTACTGGGGCTTCCACGCGGATGCAGCCGTGGCTGAAGTCGCGCCGGTCGCGCTTGAACAGCTGCGGCGAGGGTGTGTGGTGCAGGTAGATGTTCTCGTTGTTGGGAAACACGAACTTGATGTCGCCCAGCGCGTTGAGCGGGCCGGGCCGCTGGCGGATGCGCAGGCTGCCGTTCAGCACGGCGTCGAGGTTCGCTTCGGACAAGGTGGTCACGGCCTTGCCGTCGCCGCCGACGAACTCCAGCCCCTGCCGGCTGAAATACGCCGGGTCGCGGCGCAGGCGCGGCACCGTCTCGCGGCGCGCGATCGACGGCGGGATATTCCAGTACGGGCTGAACTCGATATAGCGCATGTCCTCCTCGAACAGCGGCGTGCGCGTGTCGAGCGCCTTGCCGACGATCACCTTCATCTCCAGCTTGATGTCGAGCTTGCCGTCGCGGATCTCGTAGGCGCGCAGCATGAACTCCGGCACGTTGACCACGATCATGCGCGGGCCGTCCAGCGGGGTCCAGCGCATGCGCTCCATGGTCAGTTCGATCTGCCGCACGCGCTCGGCGATGGGCAGGTTCAGCTGCGCCAGCGTGGCCGCGCCGATCACGCCGTCGGCCTCCAGGCCATGGCGCGACTGGAAGGCCTTGACGCCATCGACCAGCGCGCCCTCGTAGCGGGCCGGCGGCTGCGTGCCGGCGGGCAGGTCGCCCAGCGCCACCAGGCGCGCGGTCAGCGCGCCGGCGCCCGCCCACGGCTGGCCCGGCGTCAGCTTGCTGGCCGGCAAGGGCGGCAGCGGCTGTTGCCACACCGGCTGCCTGGCGATGTCGCGGTAGTGGGCCAGGGCCTGGCGCAGCGTGCCGTAGAGCGGGAACGTGGGTGCCGCCTGGCGGATGGCATCCGGCAAACGGTGCTGGGCGACGGCCTCGCGCAGCCAGGTGGCGGCGTCGAAGGGCCGCTCCGCCTGTGGCGCAAAATTGGCCTGGACCGCGCGCGGGTTGATCCGTCCGCCGTGCAGGTCGGCCAGCATCCGCTCCATGGCGGCGCTCAGCGCGGCATCGAGCCGGGCCGCGGCATCGGGTGGCAACGCCGGGCCGCTGGCGGCCTGGGTCACGGCCTGGCGCAAAGGTTCGGCATCGTAGTCGCGCGGATCGAGACCGTCGGTGGCCGCGGCAGCCAGTGCGTCCACCGCCTGCCTGGCTTCGGGCACCGGCCGGCCCTGCACGAACCACATCGGCTCGTTGGCAAAGGCCGGCACGGCAAGCCACGCGGCGCAGGCAATGGCGACGGCGCCAAGGCCGCGCACGACAGCATTCAGGGTCTGGGGCATCAGGCGGATAGCTCGGATTCGTCACAGATGCCAACAGTCTACCCGCGATGGCGGACCGGCGCGGCCCGACGCGCCCAACCCGGCAGGCGCCCTTCACCACACCAGTTGATGCCGGCGCGCGTAGTCCACCATCTCGACCAGCGAGCCCACATGCAGCTTGGCCATGATATTGGCCTTGTGCGTGCTGACGGTCTTGCTGCTGATCAGCAGCTGCGCGGCGATCGACTTGTTGGAGTGTCCGCGTGCCAGGTACTGGAGGATGGTGATCTCGCGGTTGCTCAACCGCGGCAGGCCGGCCTGCTGCTGCTCGCCGAGCTGGCGCACCGTCTCAAGCGTTTGCAGCGGAAACACCAGGTAGCCGCTCAGCACGCCGCGCACGGCCTGCATCACTTCGTCCAGGCCACGCTGCTTGACCACGAAGCCGTGGGCGCCGGCGCGCAAGGCCCGCACCGGCGCCTGGGCCGCCTCGGTGCCGGACAGCACCAGCAGCGCCACGGACGGCAGCGTGGCCGCCACCCGCCGGACGAAGTCGAGGCCGGGATTGCCGAAGCGCTCGACATCGACCAGCACCAGGCCGGGCCGCTGTTCGCGGGCGAGGCGGAATCCCTCCCTGACACCATCCGTTTCCAGTACCTCGTCCCCATCGAATTTGGCGGCAAGTTCGGCGCACAACAAGGTGCGGAACTTCGAGGGTGCGTCGACGATCAGCGCGGGTGGCAATTCATGGCTCCTTAACAACTGGCGAGGGATTGGCCAGGCGGCTGGCTATGCCAAGGTTAAGGGCCCTGAGGTGCCTTGATGCGCCGAATTCTCACTGCGCTGACGCAGCGGATTCTGCACGAGAGTCAGGCTTTTCCTTCGATGACGCGGCTAGCGTCAATTGCCTGCGGCGTCGCGCGATGCGGTGCGCGTGGGGGCTCGCTGCGCGCGGCCGCGGCATCGACGCCGCGGCCAGTCATTCCGTGCCGGCAGGCAGGAAGCGCGGCGCGGGCGCCGAGCGCGGCAGCTCGCGCTCGCCCTGCTGGTACAGCCGGTACGTGCCCCGTGCCTGGTTGTGCGGATGGCGCGCGGCCTCGTCCAGCGTCAGCACGCGCGCGAAGCACACGTCGGTGCCGCCCAGCACGGATTCCCAGTGGGTGCTGGGCTTATTGGCAATGGTGGCGGCGATGCGGGCCTTCACCGCCGGCCACTGTGCGCGGTCGTACTGCGCGGCCGGGTCGATGTCAGTCAGTTCGAGGCGCTCGAGCAGTTCGCGGTAGAACTGCGGCTCCAGCGCGCCCAGGGTGATGGCGCGTCCGTCCGCGCACGGGAACACGTCGTAGAACGGTGAATCATGGAACGGGCTCGGTTGCGGGCCGCCCAGCGTGCCGGCCGCCCGCGACACCTGCACCAGCGAGCCGAGCATGGCGACGATATCGGTGATGGCGGCATCCACCACGCAGCCCTCGCCGCTGGCGCGCGCGCTGAGGATGGCGCTGGTAATGCCGAAGGCCAGCCCGAGCGCGCCGGTGGCATCGCCCATCACCGTGGGAGGCACCATCGGCAGGCTGCCTTCGCGCGCGGCCATCGACAGCAGGCCGGTCAGCGCAATGTAGTTGAGATCGTGGCCGGCGCTCTGCGACAGCGGGCCGGTCTGGCCCCAGCCGGTCATGCGGCCATAGACCAGCCGGGGATTGCGGGCATGGCAGGCCTTGGGCCCCAGGCCCAGGCGTTCCATCGCGCCGGGACGCAGCCCCTCGATCAGCGCGTCGGCGCCGGCCACCAGGTCCAGCGCGGCCGCAACATCCTCGGGCGCCTTCAGGTTCAGCTGCACCACGCGCTTGCCGTGCTCCAGCTCCATCTCGGCCGGCACCGGCTGCCCGCGCAGGATGCGGCGCGCGTCGGGAGCCACCGGGCGCGTGACCAGCGTGACCTCGGCGCCGAGGCCGGCCAGCATGGCACCGCACAACGGCCCGGGGCCGATGCCTTCGAATTCCACTACCTTGATACCGCGCAGGGGCTGCAGGTTGCCGCGCTCACTCATGATCGTTGTCTCCGGTTCGCTGCCCGCGCGTGCCAGGCGGGGCCGCTTGCATTGGTGGTTGGATCGGTCTGCCCTTCGCCGCATGGGGGCCATGCTGGCCGCGGGGCTCGGGAGCATGCTACGCGTCGCCGTGTTGACGGGGCAATGGCCAAATGCTTCAGCCGGATTGACGGAATCCGTCAGGCCGCCCCCCCAACCGGTTATCGCACCAGAAATTCGGACAGTTCCTATGCGACTTGATCTGAATCGCATCGTGGCAGGACACTAGGGGGCATGATGGTTCCAGATGGCGTTGCGGCCACATGGTCGCGGCGCTTGCCGACAGCCCCCATCCAGGAGATTCCGCCATGACCCATATCGTCCTCGCCACCGACGGCTCGGCCTTCAGCGACGCCGCGGCACGTTTTATTGCCGAAGGCAAGCTGCTGCAGAACGGCTTCACCGTCCATGTCGTGCACGTGGCGCCCGAAGTAAGCGGCCAGGTGCGCGCCTTTGTCAGCAAGGAAACCATCGACGACTGGCACAAGGAAGCCAGCGACAAGGCGATGGCGGGGGTCTGCGACATCCTCGCCGCGGCCAATGTGCCATTCGAGCGGCACCCGCTGCACGGTTTCGCGCCCGAGCGCATCGTCGGCTATGCGCGTTCGGTCGGCGCGGCCGCCATCGTGATGGGCACGCATGGCCGTGGGTCGTTCTTCGATGCGGTGATCGGTTCGGTGGCAGGGCGCGTTCTGGCGCAGGCCGACTGCCCGGTGCTGCTGGTCAAGGCGCCGGAAAAGAAGGGCTAAGCAGCGGCACGGCGGGCGGCGTAGAGCGCCCGCGTTCCGGCAAGCCTCAAGCGCCCCACAGGGGCGCTTCGTCCATCAGCGCGACCTGTTCGCGAAGTTCCAGGATGCGGTCCTGCCAGTAGCGCGCGGTACCGAACCACGGGAACGCGGCCGGAAAGGCCGGGTCGGCCCAGCGGCTGGCCAGCCAGGCGCTGTAGTGCAGCAGCCGCAGCGTGCGCAGCGCTTCCACCAGCCACAGCTCGCGCGTCTGGAATTCCGAAAAATCCTCGTAGCCGGCCACGATGTCGGCAAGCTGGCCTTGCATCGCCGCGCGGTCGCCCTCGAGCAGCATCCAGATGTCCTGGATCGCCGGGGCCATGCGGCTGTCGTCGAAGTCGACAAAATGCGGGCCGGGCTCGCCGTGGGCGCCGCCGCGCGCGTCGTCCTCGTCGATCCACAGCACATTGCCGCGATGGCAGTCGCCATGAACGCGCAGCAGCCGCACGTCGCCGGCGCGCTCATAGCAACGCCGCACGCCGTCCAGCGCCAGTTGCGCCACCGACTGCCACGCGGGCAGGAGATCCGCCGGAATGCAGCCGCTGGCCAGCAACCAGTCGCGCGGGGTGATGCCGAAGGTGTCGAGATCCAGCGCTGGGCGCGCCTGGTACGGCTGGGTTGCACCCAGCGCATGGATGCGGCCGATGAAGCGGCCCAGCCAGGTCAGCGTATCAGCGCGGTCCAGCGCCGGCTCGCGGCCGCCGCAGCGGGGGAAGACGGCAAAGCGGAAGCCGGCGTGATGCAGCAGCGTACCGGCCTCGCCCGGCGCCAGCGCCATGGCTGGCACCGCGGGAATCTCGGCGTCGGCCAGTTGCTGCACGAACGCGTGTTCTTCAAGGATGGCCGCATCGGTCCAGCGGCCCGGGCGATAGAACTTGGCGATGACCGGTGGGGCATCCTCGATGCCCACCTGCCAGACGCGGTTCTCGTAGCTGTTGAGCGCCAGCAGACGCCCGTCGGGGCGCAGGCCGGCGCCCTCGAGCGCGTCCAGCATCAGCTCCGGCGTCAGGCCGGCATAGGGCACACCGGAGTCGGCGGGAGCGTCGGAGGCGTGCATGGTGCCGGCCGGCTCCGCTCAGCGCGCCGGCTTGCGGCTGCCGCCCAGCAGCGCCGCCTGCGGCGCCGGACGGCGGTTGCGCGCCGGTGCCGGCGCGGCATCATGCGGCTGGCGCGCGGGCTGGGCCGCGGCCCGTTGCGGGCGCGCCTGGTCCTGGCCATCGCGGCGCGGCGCGGGGTTGCGCGCGCCGGCGGGCTGGGCGGCACGGTTGCCGTTGGCGGCACCGTTGCCGCGCTGGCCGCCCTGGCCCTGCCGCGGCGCACCCTGTCCGCCCTGCGCGCCCTGCCCCTGGCGGGCCGGACGCTGGCGCTGCGCGCCCTCGCTGTCGCCGGCCGGACGCGCTTCGGCCCGTGCGCGGCCCTGGCCCTGGCCCTGTCCGCCGCCGCGCTGCTGGCGGCCCTTCTGAATCGGCTCGGGCGCGATGCTGGGGTCGACTTCGAAGCCCGGCAGCACGGTCTGTTCGAGCTTGCGCTTGATCAGGCGTTCGATATCGCGCAGCAGCGCCACTTCGTCCACGCAGACCAGCGAGATCGCCTCGCCCTCGGCGCCGGCGCGGCCGGTGCGGCCGATACGGTGGACATAATCCTCCGGCACGTTGGGCAGGTCGAAGTTGACCACGTGCGGCAGCTGGTCGATGTCGATGCCGCGCGCGGCGATATCGGTTGCCACCAGCAGCCGCAGCGTGCCGGCCTTGAATTCGGACAGCGCGCGCGTGCGTGCCGACTGGCTCTTGTTGCCGTGGATCGCCAGCGCCGACAGGCCTTCCTTGGTCAGCTGCTCGGCCAGGCGGTTGGCGCCGTGCTTGGTGCGCGTGAACACCAGCACCTGGTGCCAGTCATGCTGGCGCACCAGGTGGGCCAGCAGTTCGCGCTTGCGTTCGCGATCGACCGGGTAGACGCGCTGGTCGACGGTCTCGGCGGTGGTATTGCGCCGCGCGACTTCGATCGACGCGGGGTTGTTCAGCAGGCGGTCGGCCAGCGCGCGGATATCGTCCGAGAACGTTGCCGAGAACAGCAGGTTCTGGCGCTTTGCCGGCAGCACGTTGAGGATCTTGCGGATATCGTGGATGAAGCCCATGTCGAGCATGCGGTCGGCTTCATCGAGCACCAGCAGTTCCACCTGCGACAGGTCGATGGTGCGCTGTGACACGTGGTCCAGCAGGCGGCCAGGCGTGGCCACGACAATCTCCACGCCGCGCTTGAGCTGCTCGATCTGCGGGTTGATGCCGACCCCGCCGAACATCACCATCGAGCGCAGGCGCAGGTACTTGCCGTAGTTGCGAACGCTCTCTTCGACCTGCGCCGCCAGTTCGCGCGTGGGCGTCAGCACCAGCGCGCGCACGGCCACGCGGCCGGGGCGCTGGGCGCCGCCGGCGTGGCGTGGCGCGGTTTCGGACAGCAGCTGCAGCATCGGCAGCGTAAAGCCGGCGGTCTTGCCGGTGCCGGTCTGGGCGCCGGCAAGCAGGTCGCCGCCCTTGAGGACGGCGGGAATGGCCTGGGCCTGGATCGGGGTCGGGGTGGTGTAGCCCTGTTCGGCTACGGCACGCACAATCTTGTCGGACAAGCCGAGTTCAGAAAAAGACATGAATTGCTGCTTGGGCCATCGCTGCGCACGCGGTGCGCCAAACGCCGGATGGCTCCTTGTAATCGATCGGAATCGGAACGCGAACGCCGGGAAGCCGGCCTGGCAGGGCACCGGCCCGCCCGCGGAGGAAAGAGCGCTAGTGTACCAGTCTGGCGCAGGCGGATTATGCACCCGCTTCGGCACCGGTTTCCGCCGCGAATGCGCGCCGGCGCACATCGGGTCTGCGCAGGTGGCGCTGCGCTATCATGACCGCCTCTGTCCGCCCCGCTTCTGCGGCCCGGCCCCTCGCCTCGCCTGCCCCGGAAAGCCGCCATGCGCTTGCGTTTCCTCGAAGACCAGGAAGTCATCCTGCTTGCGGCCATCCCGGTCGGGATCATTGCCGCCATCGCCACCACGCTGTTCAAGGAGGCGCTGGACGGCGCCGGCGTCGTGCTGTTTTCCAGCCATGCCGACGTGGTCACCGTGTTCGCCACGCTGGCGCTGGCGTGGCGCGTAGTGGTGCCGGCAGTGGGCGGCGCCCTCGCCGGCGGCCTGCTGGTGCTGGCCAACCGCCTGGCCCGCACCCATCCCGGCGCGACCGACTATATGGAAGCGGTCGCCAATGGCAGCGGCCGGCTGCCGGTGCGCATCACCCTGCTGCGCGCGCTGTCGTCGTTCTGTTCGATCGTCAGCGGCAGCTCGGTCGGCAAGGAAGGCGCGATGATCCAGCTGGCGGCGCTGTGCGGGTCGCTGTTCCCCACGACCCGGCTCGAGCGCGGCGGCGGCTCCAACATGCGCCGCATGCTGACCGCCTGCGGCGCCGCGGCGGGCCTGGCCACCGTGTACCACACCCCGTTTTCTGCCGCGGTCTTTGTCGCCGAAGTGGTGTTCGGCGCGCTCGCGGTGCAGCGCCTGATGCCGCTGTTCCTGGCTTCGGTGGCCGGCGCCATGGTCAGCCAGTGGCACGGCGGGCTGCAGCCGCTCTACCCCGGCCTCGACATCGCCCCGGACCTGCGCCCCCAGATCCTGCTGGCCGCGGCGGCGCTGGGCGTGGCCGCCGGCATCGCCGGCGCGTTGTTCCTGCGCGCGGCCGGCTTCGCGCGCAGCCGTTTCGCGGTGCTGCCGGGCGGGCTGGTGGCGCGGCTGGCGCTGGGCGGCGCGCTGGTCGGCGCGCTGGCAATGGCGGTGCCGGAAGTGGTCGGCAACGGCTATTCGACCATCCAGACCCTGCTGCAGGAGCAGCCGCTGAGCGTGCCGGTGGCGGCCGTGCTGCTGGCCAAGCTGGCGGCCACGGTGATCAGCATGGGCTCGGGCGCGGTCGGCGGCGTGTTCACGCCGTCGCTGTTCGTCGGTGCGGCGCTGGGCCAGTTGCTGGCGCTCGGCATGCCGGGCGCGGCGGCGGGCGCGGCGCCGCTGCTGCCGCTGGTGGGCATGAGCGCCTTCCTGGCGGCCACCAGCCAGGCGCCGTTGATGTCGGTGCTGATGGTGTTCGAGATGACGCTGGCGCCCGCGCTGCTGCTGCCGTCGATGATCGGCGCGGTGGCGGCGTACTACACCGCGTCGCGCTGCCAGACGCTGTCGCTGTACAGCGTGATCGCCGAGCGCGCGCAGGCGTCGGCGGCCGCCGAACAGGCCCGCACGCTGACGCTGGCCGGCCTGTGCGACCCGACCGACACCGTGCTCGACCCCAACGCCACGCTGGCGGCCGCCGCCGACAAGTTTGCCGAAACCGGCACGCGCTACCTGTATCTGGTGCGCGCGGACGGCAAGCTGCTCGGCGCGCTGTCGATCCATGCGCTGCAGCGCGCGCAGCGCGAGGGGGCGCCGGATGATGTGCTGGCGCTGGCCGAGCGCGACTTTCCGGCGCTGACGCCGGACTCGCGCCTGCGCGATGCGCTGGCGGTGTTCGCCGAGCACGGCATCAACCGCATCCCGCTGGTGCGCGACGCGGCCAGCCGCGAACTGATGGGCACGGTATCCAAGCAACGCGTGCTGCAAGAGGCATCCTGCCTGTTCTGAACGCGCTCCGGTCCATGCACCGGAGCGGCCGCGAGCGGGTAAAATGCCCGGTTGCGCCCGCCCTCGGGCCGTTCCCGCCAATGCTTCGCCCCTTTGCCGGAGTTCTCCCATGCCAGCAGGTCGTGATACGCGCCGCGAGGCACCGAAGTCGATCCAGTCTTCGCGCCTGGCGCGGCTGGCCTGCGGCGCGGCCCTGATACTGGGGGCGGCCGGTGCGATGGCCCAGCCGGTACGGGCGATTCCGGCGGATGCACCAGCGGCGAAACTGGTGCTCGCCACGCCGTCGGCCGGTGCGCCGCAGGCAGCCACGCTCGACGGCAAGACCGTAGGCGTGGCGCCCGGGCTGCGCCTGTTCGGCACCGACAACCAGTTGCTGGCCAGCGCCGCAGTGGCGGGCCGGAAGCTGCCGGTGCGGTACAAGCTTGACCTGTACGGCCAGTTGCTGACCGCATGGGTGCTGAGCGAGTCCGAACAGCAGGCGCTGAAGAAATAACCACCCCCGAAGTGCGACCGGCGCGCCCCACGCGCCGGCCGTGTTGTTGCCACACCCTGATGCCCCCAGGTCAACCACTGAGATCGGCATATGAAGAAAGTTTTCGTCAAGACGTACGGCTGCCAGATGAACGAGTATGACTCGGACAAGATGGTCGACGTCCTCAACGCCAGCCAGGGGCTGGAAGCCACCGACCGCGTCGAAGACGCCGACGTGATCCTGTTCAACACCTGCTCGGTGCGCGAGAAGGCGCAGGAGAAAGTGTTCTCGGAACTGGGGCGGATGAAGGCGCTCAAGGCCGCCAAGCCCGACCTGGTGATCGGCGTGGGCGGCTGCGTGGCCAGCCAGGAAGGCGCCAGCATCGTAGCGCGCGCGCCGTATGTCGACGTGGTGTTCGGCCCGCAGACGCTGCACCGCCTGCCTGACCTGATCGCGCGCCGCCAGCGCACCGGCCAGTCGCAGGTGGATATCTCCTTCCCCGAGATCGAGAAGTTCGACCACCTGCCGCCGGCGCGCGTCGAGGGCCCGAGCGCCTTCGTCTCGATCATGGAAGGCTGCTCCAAGTACTGCAGCTACTGCGTGGTGCCGTACACCCGCGGCGAGGAAGTATCGCGGCCGTTCGAGGATGTGCTGGCCGAAGTGGCTGGCCTGGCCGAACAGGGCGTGCGCGAAGTCACGCTGCTGGGCCAGAACGTCAACGCCTACCGCGGCAAGATGGGCGATACCGCCGAGATTGCCGACTTCGCGCTGCTGATCGAGTATGTGGCCGAGATTCCCGGCATCGAGCGCATCCGCTACACCACCAGCCACCCGAAGGAATTCACCTCGCGCCTGGTCGAGCTGTACGGCCGTTGCGACAAACTGGTGAACCACCTGCACCTGCCGGTGCAGCACGCGTCCGACCGCATCCTGATGGCGATGAAGCGCGGCTACAGCGTGCTGGAATACAAGAGCATCATCCGCAAGCTGCGCGCGCTGCGGCCCGACATGTCGATGTCGTCGGACTTTATCGTCGGCTTTCCCGGCGAAACCGATGCCGACTTCGACAAGCTGATGGCGATGATCGAGGAAATCGGTTACGACACCTCGTTCTCGTTCATCTTCAGCCCGCGCCCCGGCACGCCCGCCGCCAACCTGCACGACGATACCCCGCGCGAGGTCAAGCTGCGCCGGCTGCAGCGGCTGCAGGCCACGATCGAGGAAAACGTGCAGCGCATCAGCCAGAACATGGTCGGCACGGTGCAGCGCATCCTGGTCGAGGGCCCGGCGCGCAAGGACCCGACCGAGCTGCACGGCCGCACCGAGAACAACCGCGTGGTCAACTTCGCCCTGCCAGGCGTGCCGCAGGCGGGCCGCGACCGGCTGGTCGGCCAGCTGGTCGAGGTCAGCATCACCCAGGCGTTCCCGCACTCGCTGCGCGGCGAGATCGTGGTGCGCCAGTAAGGCACCCGCAACCGAGGCCATCGCCCACCGATGAAAATCCCTTCCGCAGAATTTGTCGCCCCCCGGGACGACAACACCCGGCTGCAGAACCTGTGCGGCCCGCTCGACGAGAACCTGCGCCAGATCGAGCAGGCGCTGGACGTGACCATCCAGCGCCGCGGCCACCGCATGACCATCCGTGGCAACCACGCGCAGGACGCCGCGCTGGCGCTGGAGCGTTTCTACAACCACGCGCGTACGCCGCTGTCGATCGACGACGTGCAGCTGGGCCTGGTCGAGACCCGCCAGCTCAGCGCGCATGGCAGCTATCTGCCCGGCAACGGCAATGACGACGAGGCCGAGCGCGAGGAAGGCGACGAATCGCCGATGCTGCATACCCGCCGCCCCGGCCTGCAGGGCCGCACCGTGGCGCAGCGCGACTACCTGCGCAATATCCTGTCGCACGACCTGACCATGGGCATCGGCCCGGCCGGCACCGGCAAGACCTACCTGGCGGTGGCGTGCGCGGTCGACGCGCTGGAGCGCGACGCGGTCAAGCGCATCGTGCTGACGCGTCCCGCGGTGGAAGCCGGCGAACGGCTCGGCTTCCTGCCCGGCGACCTGGCGCAGAAGGTGGACCCCTACCTGCGGCCGCTGTACGACGCGCTGTACGACCTGCTCGGCTTCGACCGCACGCAGAAGATGTTCGAGCGCCAGATGATCGAGATCGCGCCGCTGGCCTACATGCGCGGGCGCACGCTGAACCATGCCTTTATCATCCTGGACGAGGCGCAAAACACCACGCCTGAGCAGATGAAGATGTTCCTGACGCGCATCGGCTTCGGCTCCAGGGCGGTGATCACCGGCGACACCACGCAGATCGACCTGCCCAAGGGGCAGAAAAGCGGCCTGGTGGAAGCGCAGCATGTGCTGCGCGACGTGCGCGGCATCGCCTGCACCCGCTTTACCAGCATCGACGTGGTGCGCCATCCGCTGGTGGCGCGCATTGTCGATGCCTATGACGAATACCACGCCCAGCACAAGGACGCGTAATTGAAATCCCCCAACTCCAAGTCTTCCGCCGTCAGCCTGACCCTGTTCGATAACGAAGGCCGCGCGCGCAAGAGCGCCGCGCACGCGCTGCGGGTGCAGCTGCCCGACGGCCGCAGCCTGACGCTGGACCTGTCGCAGGCCGCCGACGGCGTGGTCGCGCTGCTGGCCGAACACACCGATACCCACCAGCAGGCCGGCCTGCTGGTGCGCCCGGACAACCATGACGCGCTGTCGGTGGCGGTGACCGCCACGCCGCTGACCACCACCACCGGCACCCCGGCCACGCCGCCGGCACTGGAGCTGGAAGTCCAGCACGGCGACGGCATCGGCAAGGGCAACGGCCTGCCGGCACGGCGCAAGCTGGAGACCTGGGTCAAGTCGGCGCTGTACGCCGACGCCGCGCTGACCATCCGCTTCGTCGGCGAGGAAGAGGGCCGCACGCTGAACCGCACCTATCGCGGCAAGGACTACGCCACCAATGTGCTGACCTTCGCCTATGCCGAGCGCGAGGACGACCCGGTCACCGGCGACATCGTGCTGTGCTGCCCGGTAGTGGAAGCCGAGGCGCGTGAACAGCGCAAGCCGCTTGAGGCGCATTACGCCCACCTGGTCGTGCATGGCGTACTGCACGCGCAAGGCTACGAACACGAGGACGACGCCGAGGCCGAGGAAATGGAAGCGATCGAGACCGAGACGCTGCAGGCGCTCGGCTATGCCGATCCCTACCGGGCCGAGAAAGCCGAACGGGCCGCGTGATGCGGCTGCCGCAGGCGGCGCCGACAAGCGTCTCCTGCGGCACATATCCATCGCGGTCGCGGGCCGCCGTCACGGGCCCGGCGGGCTTTTAGTGTATCCTTCAGACGATCTCCACCACGCGCTCGCCGCGAAATGAACGACCCCTATCCCAGTTCGAAGCCCGCTTACCTGAAGCAGGCCGATCGGCCCAGATCGCTGCTCGAACGCCTGTCAGACCTGATCTCCCCCGAGCCGGACACCCGCGCGGAATTGCTTGAAGTGCTTCAGGAAGCGCATGAGCGCAACCTGATCGACGCCGATTCCCTGTCGATGATCGAGGGCGTGTTCCAGGTCTCCGAACTGACCGCCGCCGACATCATGGTGCCGCGCGCGCAGATGGATATGGTCAATATCGCCGACGCGCCGGAGACCTTCATCCCGTTCATGCAGCAGACCGCGCACTCGCGCTTTCCGGTCTATGAAGGCAGCCGCGACAACATCATCGGCATCCTGCTGGCCAAGGACCTGCTGCGCTACTACACCGATCCCGCCTTCGACCTGCGCGAAACCCTGCGCCCGGCGGTGTTCATCCCCGAATCCAAGCGCCTGAACATCCTGCTGCGCGATTTCCGCATCAACCGCAACCATATCGCCATGGTCGTCGACGAGTACGGCGGCGTGGCCGGGCTGGTGACGATCGAGGACGTGCTGGAGCAGATCGTGGGCGATATCGAGGACGAATTCGACCTCGACGAAGACCAGGACAATATCCTGCCGATGCCCGACGGCAGCTGGCGCGTGCACGGCCTGACCGAGATCGCGCAGTTCAACGAGGCCTTCGGCACGGGCTTCTCCGACCACGATGTCGACACCGTCGGCGGGCTGCTGTCCAACCACGTGGGCCACGTGCCCCATCGCGGCGAGATCATCACGCTGCCGCCGATCCGCTTCGAGGTGCTGCGCGCCGACGCGCGGCAGGTGCATCTGCTGCACGTGCACCGCGAAACCAGCGCCGACAGCGCCAGCGCGGCCAGCGCATGAAGCTTCCCGCCCCGTTCTTCAACGGCGCCGCTGCCGACGCCGCCCCGGCGGGCGTGCCTGGCGCGCGCGCGCATTCGCGCGCCGCGACGCTGGCGCGGCTGCTGCTGGCCGGCGTGCTCGGCATCGCCCATACCCAGGCCTTCGCCCCGCATGACTGGTGGTGGCTGCAGATCCTGTCGCTGGCCGGACTGGCCGCGCTGATGGCCGATGCCCAGCGTACGCGCGCGGCCGGCGCTATCGGCTTTGCCTTCGGGCTGGGCTGGTTCCTGTCCGGCATCTGGTGGCTCTTTATCAGCATGCACGTGTACGGCGAGATGCCGTCGTGGATGGCCGCGCTGGCGGTGGTGCTGTTCTCGGGCTACCTGTCGCTCTACCCCGCGCTGGCCGGGGCGCTATGGCACCGGCTGACGGCGCGCCTCCCCGCAGGCACGCTGCTTGCGCCGCTGGCGTTCGGCGCGGCGTGGGGCCTGACTGAATGGCTGCGCGGCGTGGTGTTCACCGGCTTCCCGTGGCTGTCAGGCGGCTATGCGCACGCCGACGGCCCGCTGGCGGGCTTCGCGCCGGTGCTGGGCGTGTACGGCATCGGCGCGCTGGCGGCCGCCGTGGCGGCGCTGCTGGCGGCCGCGGTGCGCGGGCTGGGCAGTGGCGAACGGCACCGCGCGCTGGGCGCGCTGGCGCTGGCGCTGCTACTGCCCGCCGCCGGCGCGGTGCTGGCGCCGCTGGCCTGGACCACGCCCGCGGGCAAGCCGCTGACAGTGCGGCTGCTGCAAGGCAACGTGGCGCAGGACATCAAGTTCGAACCCGCCGGCATCCAGCGCTCGATCGAGCTGTACCGCGACATGATCACCGCGGTGCCGGCCGACCTGGTGGTGACGCCCGAAACCGCGTTCCCGGTGATCCTGCAGGAGTTGCCGGTCGACGTGGCCGTCGCCGTGCGTGACTACGCGCTGGCCAGCGGCACCACGGTGCTGTTCGGCGCCGCCGGCGCCGACTCGCCGGTCGACTTCACCAACAGCGTGTTCGGCCTGGGCCCGGAAACCGAGCGCCTGTACCGCTACAACAAGCACCACCTGGTGCCGTTCGGCGAATTCATCCCGCTGGGCTTTCGCTGGTTCGTCGACATGATGAAGATGCCGCTGGGCGACTTCCGCCGCGGCGGGCTGGACCAGGCCTCGCTGCCGGTGCGCGGTGTGCGCGTGGCGCCGAACATCTGCTACGAGGATCTGTTCGGCGAAGAGATCGCGCAGACGCTGCGCCAGCAGCCGGCGCCGGCCAACCTGCTGGCCAACCTGACCAACCTGGCGTGGTTCGGCGACACCATCGCGCTGGACCAGCACCTGCAGATCTCGCGCATGCGCGCGCTGGAAACGCGCCGGCCGATGCTGCGCTCGACCAATACCGGCATGACTGCGGTGGTGCGCCCGGACGGCTCGGTGCAGCAACGCCTGCCGACCTTCACCGTCGGCACGCTGACGGCCGAGGTGCAGGGCATGCAGGGGCTGACGCCCTATATCCGTTGGGGCAATGCGCCGGTGCTGGCACTGTTTGCGCTGGTGCTGGGGCTGGCGGCGTGGCGCGCGCGCAAAGTGCGCGACGCGGGCTGAAGGCACAGGGCGAGGCAAACACCGGACGCGGCGGGATCACCGCTGCAGGTCCGGTGCGGGTGGTGGCGCGTCAGATAAGCGCCGGCAGGTTCAGCTCAGCAGCCCGGTCACCACGGACACGGTGGCCGCGGCGATCATGACCGCGATTGCGACCAGATAAGGTTTGCGAGAAAGAAGTGCCATGATCCGAAAGTCCCCATCAACAAATTAGTTACTGACAATCGGCTGCCGCGGTACTGCCCGGAAGCCGCCGTGCCTGCATACCGGCACGGGCTGTCAATCGCAACGCTCTGAAACGGGTTGCTTACTCATACTGTATACAAAAACATTATCGGCAAGCAGCGGCCCGACTTGAAATCGGCGTCGGTATTTTCCCGAGGCGTTGCGCAGGGCCGACATTGCCCGACCTGGCCGGGCATCGGTGCGTGCCCTATGCAGCCCCGCCAAACGGGGCGCCTGGCCAAAAAGCCGATAGAATTCAGGGTTTGGCAAAATCCGTATGCGGCGGCTCCGGCACGCGCTGCGCGGCCTCGGCTTGCCTCCGCTTGCCTCTACCAAGTCTTTCTATGCTGACCTTCCAACAAATGATTCTGACCCTGCAGGCCTACTGGGACCGGCAGGGCTGCGCGCTGTTGCAACCCATCGATCTGGAGGTCGGCGCCGGCACTTCCCACGTACACACCTTCCTGCGCGCGATCGGCCCCGAGCCCTGGCGTGCCGCCTACGTGCAGCCCTCGCGGCGCCCCAAGGACGGCCGCTACGGCGAGAACCCGAACCGGCTGCAGCACTACTACCAATACCAGGTGGTGCTCAAGCCCGCGCCGGAAAACATCCTGGAGCTGTACCTGGGCTCGCTCGAGGCGCTCGGCCTGGACCTGAAGCAGAACGACATCCGCTTCGTCGAGGACGATTGGGAAAACCCCACGCTGGGCGCGTGGGGCCTGGGCTGGGAAGTCTGGCTCAATGGCATGGAAGTGACCCAGTTCACCTACTTCCAGCAGGTGGGCGGCATCGACTGCAAGCCCATCACCGGCGAAATCACCTACGGCATCGAACGGCTGGCGATGTACCTGCAGAAGGTCGAGAACGTCTACGACCTGGTCTGGACCGAGTGGGTCGAGAACGGCGAGACGCGCCGGCTGACCTACGGCGACGTCTACCACCAGAACGAGGTGGAGCAATCCACCTACAACTTCGAGCACAGCAACACCGAAATCCTGTTCCGCCATTTCGCCGAGCACGAGGGCGAGGCCAGGCGCCTGATGGGCAACGGCGAAGGCGAGGACGGCACGGCCGGCGCACGGCTGGCGCTGCCCGCCTATGAGCAGGTGCTCAAGGCCGCGCACACCTTCAACCTGCTCGATGCGCGCGGCGCGATCTCGGTGACCGAGCGCGCGGCGTATATCGGCCGTATCCGCAACCTGTCGCGCCTGGTGGCGCAGGCCTACTACGACTCGCGCGAAGCCCTGGGCTTCCCCATGTGCGGCCAGCGCGACGGAGCGCGGGCATGAGGCTGCCAGCGCGCAGCGCGCTGGGCTATGCCCTGGCCCTCGCCGCGCTGGCCGCGGCGGGCAATGCCATCGGCGCGCGCGCGCAGGCCGCTCCCAGCGCGCAGGTGCTGATGCTGCCGGCCGAACTGAGCAACGTGTGCGAGGCCGACGCGCAGGCGCTGCAGCTGGCGATGGCGCGCCAGTGGCGCCCGTCGCTGAACGCGCTCGACCAGTGGACGCAACTGGTGCGCTCGTTCTCGTGCGACCTGTCCGGCCAGCGCGACCTGGGCTGGCATCGGGTGCCGCTGCGCGCCTATGAGAGCGCGATCCGCTACCCGCTCACCTGGGTCGAAACCGAGACCCACAACGGCCGCACCCGGCGCCAGGTCAAGACCTACCACTCGGCCGCGCAGCTGCCGCCCAAGATCGATTTCTGGGTGGGCGGGCGCATCGACGAGATCCGCTACGACAAGCGCCTGCGCCGCATCGATGCGCGCTTCCCGGCCGCGGGCAGCCGCGGCGGCAGCAATGGCGCCGCCAGCGCCGCGGCGGCCGCGCAATGCGCCTACACCACGCTGCAATTCCGGCAACAGAACGGCCTGTGGCTGCTGTCCGGAGTAGAACCTAATCTTTCGCCGCGCTGCTGACCCGGGCCGCGCGCGCTACAACCTGTTGGATACGATTCATGTCGCAACCCCTGACCGACTCGCTGCTGATCGAACTGTTCACCGAAGAGCTGCCCCCCAAGGCCCTGGCGCGCCTGGGCGACGCCTTCGCGCAGGGCCTGTTCGCCGGCCTGGGCGAGCGCGACCTGCTTGAGCCGGGCGCCACCGTGACGCCGTTCGCCACGCCGCGACGCCTGGCGGCGCTGGTCAGCGGCGTGCGCCGCAACGCCCCGGACCGCGAGCAGCGCGAGAAGGTCCTGCCGCTGTCGGTGGCGCTGGACGCCAACGGCGAACCGACCGCCCCGCTCGCCAAGAAGCTGGCGGCGCTGGCCAAATCCGTCGGCGTTGCCGAGATCGACTGGCAGTCGCTCGAGCGCGCCTCCGACGGCAAGGCCGAAGCCTTCTTCTACCGCTACACCGCGCGCGGCGCCGAGCTGGCGGCCGGGCTGCAGGCCACGCTGGAAGACACCGTGGCAAAGCTGCCGATCCCCAAGCTCATGAGCTACCAGCGCCCGGACGGCAGCACGGTGCATTTCGTGCGTCCGGCGCACAGCCTGATCGCGCTGTTCGGCGCCGAGATCCTGCCGGTGACGCTGCTCGGGCTGCAGGCCAGCAACCTGACCCAGGGCCATCGCTTCCTGTCGCATGGCGTGATCGAGATCGCGCACGCCAATGACTACGCGCAGCAGCTGGAGTCCGCCGGCCGCGTGGTCGCCAGCTATGCCCAGCGCCGCGAGCGCATGCGCGCAGCGCTGCTGCAGGAAGCCGGCGCCGACCAGGTCATCATGCCCGAGTCGCTGCTCGATGAAGTCAACTCGCTGGTGGAATGGCCGGTGGTGTACGCCTGCCATTTCGAGGAAGCCTTCCTGGCGGTGCCGCAGGAATGCCTGATCCTGACCATGCAGACCAACCAGAAGTACTTCGCGCTGACCGATGCCGACGGCCACCTGCGCAACCGCTTCCTGATCGTGTCGAACCTGGCTACGGAAACGCCGCAGTCAATCATCACCGGCAACGAGCGCGTGGTGCGCCCCCGCCTGGCCGACGCCAAGTTCTTCTTCGACCAGGACCGCAAGAAGACGCTGGCCTCGCGCGTGCCGCAACTGGCCAGCGTGGTCTACCATAACAAGATCGGCACGCAGCTGGACCGTGTGCAGCGCCTGCAGCAGATCGCCGGCCATATCGCCGATGCGCTCAACGGCGCCGGCGTGGCCACCGACAAGGCCGCCGCGATGCGCGGCGCCGAACTGGCCAAGGCCGATCTGCTCACCGACATGGTGGGCGAGTTCCCGGAGCTGCAAGGCACCATGGGCACCTACTACGCCCGCCACGACGACGAAGCCGAGGACGTGGCGCTGGCCTGTTCCGAACACTACCGCCCGCGCTTTGCCGGCGATGCGCTGCCGGCCGGCGCGGTCAGCACCGCGGTGGCGCTGGCCGACAAGCTCGAGACCCTGGTCGGGATCTGGGGCATCGGCCTGCAGCCCACCGGCGAGAAAGACCCGTTCGCGCTGCGCCGCCACGCGCTGGGCATCCTGCGCATGCTGATCGAGAAGCCGCTGGCGCTGTCGCTGTCGTCGCTGCTGGCGCTGACGCAGCAGGCCTTTGCCGGCATCGCCGCGGTCAAGCCGGCGCCCGAGGCCATCCTCGACTTCCTGTACGACCGCGTGCGCGGCTACCTGAAGGACAAGGGCTACACCACCAATGAGGTCGAGGCCGTGGTCAGCCTGCGCCCGGACCAGCTGCACGACATCCTGGGCCGCATGGAAGCGGTGCGCACCTTTGCCGCGCTGCCCGAAGCCGAGGCCCTGGCCGCCGCCAACAAGCGCATCACCAACATCCTGCGCAAGAACACCGAGCCGGTGGGCGCGGTCAACCCGGCGCTGTTCCGGGAAGACGCCGAAGGCGCGCTGCACGTCGCCATCGAGCGCGTGCGCCCGGCCGTCGAAGCCGCTTTCGCCAGCGGCGACTTCACCGCCGCGCTGCGCGACCTGGCCCAGCTGCGCGACGCCGTCGACCAGTTCTTCAACGACGTGATGGTGATGGCCGAGGACGCGCAGCTGCGCGCCAACCGCCTGGCGCTGCTGGCCTCGCTGCATGCGCTGGCCAACCGCGTCGCCGACATCTCCAAGCTGGCCGCCTGAGCGCCGCCCGCAGCCATAGCCGGAGCCTCACATGCCGCAGACGCCGCCCAAGTTTGTCATCCTGGACCGCGACGGGGTGATCAACCTCGACAGCGAACAATTCGTCAAGTCGCCCGATGAATGGGTGCCGATCGACGGCAGCCTGGAAGCCATCGCCGCGCTGAACCAGGCGGGCTACCGCGTGGTAATCGCCAGCAACCAGTCTGGCATCGGCCGCGGGCTGTTCGAGATGAGCGCGCTCAACGCCATGCACGAGAAGATGCACACCTCGCTGGCACGGCTGGGCGGGCGCGTCGAGGCGGTGTTCTTCTGCCCCCATACCGCCGCGGATGGCTGCGACTGCCGCAAGCCGCGCCCCGGCATGCTGGAACAGATCAGCGAGCGCTTCGGCATCGAGCTGCGCGGCGTGCCGATCGTCGGCGATTCGCTGCGCGACCTCGAAGCCGGCGTGGCGGTCGGCTGCGCGCCGCACCTGGTGCGCAGCGGCAAGGGCCAGAAGACCCTGGACAAGGGCGGCCTGCCGCCCGGCACCCAGGTGCACGACGACTTGCGCGCCTTTGCCCGCTGGCTGACCGGCAGCGATGGCGGGCAGCGGCAGCCGGCCCAGAGTGCCCACAGTGCCCACAGTGCCCACAGTGCCCAGAGCGGCCATGGCGCCGCCGGCTGACCCAGCCTGCGGCCGATCGTCCGCACCCATTTTCTCTTTGCGCCCCCCGCATGACGTTCCTCCGTTCCCTGTTGTTCGCGCTGTACCTGCTGGTGCTGACGCCGCCCTACGCCTGCACCTGCTTCGTGGTGTTCCCGTTCATGAATGCCGACCAGCGCTTCCGCTTCGTGCGCGGCTGGCCCCGGCTGGTCATCGGCGCGGCGCGCGTCATCTGCGGCATCCAGTACCGCATCGAGGGCCATGAGCACATGGACGCCATGCTGGACAAGCCGGTGGTGCTGCTGTCCAAGCACCAGTCGGCCTGGGAGACCGTGGCCTACGTGGCCCTGATGCCCAAGCCGCTGTGCTTCGTGTTCAAGCGCGAGCTGCTGCTGGTGCCGTTCTTCGGCTGGGCGCTGGGCATGCTGAAGATGGTCCATATCAACCGCAAGGAAGGCACGCGCGCGTTCGCCTCGGCCGCGCGCCAGGGCCGCGAGCGGCTGGCTGAAGGCGCCTGGATCATCATGTTCCCGGAAGGCACGCGCACCCCGTCGGGCCTGGAAAAGACGCGCTACAAGAGCGGAGGCGCGCGCCTGGCGGTGGAGACCGGTGCCTGGGTACTGCCGATGGCGGTCAATTCGGGCCGGGTCTGGCCGCGCAATTCGTTCCTGAAGTATCCGGGCATGGTGACGATCTCGGTCGGCCCGCCGATTGCGTCGGCCAACAAGACCGCCGACCAGCTCAACCAGGAAGTGGCGGAATGGATCGAACGGGACATGCGCCGTATCGACCCAGAAAGCTACCAGACCGCGCGGCGCAGCGAGTCGGCCGCATGAAATTGCTGCGACCCGCCGCCGACGCCGACGGCGCGCAGCTGGAGCTGCCGCTGGCGGAATCCGCCCACGCCCCGCAGCCGGCGGCGCCGCTGGCACCGGAGCCGCCACAGGCGCCCGCATGGCCGGCGCCGCAGCCCAATGCGCGCCTGCTGCGGATCGGCGAGCGGCCGCTGCACTACACGCTCAAGCGGTCGGCGCGCCGCACCATCGGCTTCACCATCGACGACCGCGGCCTGTCGATCACGGCGCCGCGCTGGGTCACGCTGGCCGATATCGAGTCGGCGATCCTGGAAAAGCAGCGCTGGATCTTCAACAAGCTGGGCGAGTGGCGCCACCGCGAAGCGCGCCGCATCCTGCCTACCGTGCAATGGCGCGACGGCGCCGCCCTGCCCTTCCTCGGCCAGCCGCTGACGCTGGCGCTGGAGTCGCCGATCGGCGCACTGCTGTTCGATGCCGACCGCCGCGTGCTGCACCTGGCGCTGCCGGGCCATGCCGACGAGCAGCAGATCAAGGACCGCGTGCAGGGCTGGCTGCAGCAGCAGGCGCGGCGGCTGCTGGCCGAGCGGCTGGAGCTCTATGCCGGCAAGCTCGGGGTGCGCCACACCGGCTTCGCGCTGACCTCGGCCGCCACGCGCTGGGGCAGTTGCACCGCTGACGGCAAGATCCGGCTGAACTGGCGCCTGATGCATTTCCCGCTGTCGATGATCGACTATGTCGCCGCGCATGAGCTGGCGCACCTGAAGGAGATGAACCACGGCCCGCGCTTCTGGGAAACCGTGGAGTCGATCTTTCCGGAGTTCCGCGACGCGCGCGCGCAATTGCGCGCGCACCCGCCGGAGCTGTTGCCGACGTTCTGAGGGGGCGTTCGCACGGCCGGTGGCTTTCGGCCAAAGCTACTAAAATGGCGCCTTCCGCTACCGATAACAGTTGAAGGCCCTCCCATGCGACTCCTCCACACCATGCTGCGCGTCGGCGACATGCAGCGCTCCATCGATTTCTACACCCGCGTGCTCGGCATGCAACTGCTGCGCGAGAGCGACAACCCCGAGTACAAGTACCGCCTCGCCTTTGTCGGCTATGGCCCGGAGAGCGAAACCGCGGTGCTGGAACTGACCTACAACTACGGCGTCGACCACTATGACCTGGGCACGGCCTATGGCCATATCGCGCTGGAAACCGACGATGCCGCGGCCGCCTGCGAACGCATTCGCGCCGCCGGCGGCAAGGTCACGCGCGAAGCCGGCCCGGTCAAGGGCGGCACCACCGTGATCGCCTTTGTCGAAGATCCGGACGGCTACAAGATCGAGCTGATCGAGCGCCATTCCACTCGCGACGCCAGCCGTCCCTGAAGGCCTGCCCCGTGAGCACGCAAAGCCTGGCGCGCCAGCCGCTCGACGGCACCGCCATCGGCCTGATGGTGGTGCTTTGCGCCGCCTGGGGACTGCAGCAGGTCGTGATCAAGGTCACCGCGCCGCTGATGGGCGCGGTGCTGCAGGCTGGCGTGCGCTCGGCCGTGGCAGCGCTGCTGGTATTCGGCTTTGCGGCGTGGCGCGGCACCCCGCTGTGGCGGCGCGACGGCACGCTGAACGCCGGCCTGCTGGCCGGGCTGCTGTTCGGGGCGGAGTTTTTCTGCATCTTCGTCGGCCTGGGGCACACCACGGCCTCGCGCATGGCGGTGTTCCTGTACACCGCGCCGATCTTCACCGCGCTGGGACTGCATGTGGCGGTGCCCGGCGAACGGCTGCGGCCCGGGCAATGGCTGGGCGTGACACTGGCGTTCGCGGGCATGGCGCTGGCCTTTGCGGATGGCATCGCCGCGCCGTCGACGCAGGGCAGCACGCTGCTGGGCGATGCGCTCGGCATCCTCGCCGGCGCGCTGTGGGCGGCCACCACCGTGGTGGTGCGCGCCAGCCCGCTGGCCAGCGCGCCGGCCAGCAAGACGCTGCTGTACCAGCTGGCGGTGTCCGCGGTGATGCTGCTGGCCATGGCGCTAGCCGGGGGCCAGACCATGACGGTTCAGTTCGACGGCGTGGTGCTGGCGAGCCTGTTCTACCAGTCGGTGCTGATCGCCTTTGCCAGCTACCTGACCTGGTTCTGGCTGCTGCAGCGCTACCTGGCGTCGAGGCTGTCGGTGTTTTCCTTCCTGACGCCGCTGTTCGGGGTCGCTTTCGGCGTGGTGCTGATGCACGATGCCGTGGGCCCGCGCTTTGCCGTGGCGGCGGTGCTGGTACTGGCGGGGATCGTGCTGGTGAATCGGCGGGCGTGAGGGGCACCACGAGCCGGGTTGAAACCCGTTGGCCTTGCTTCGTGTGGCCCGTTGCTAGCCCACCCCTCACCCCGGCCCTCTCCCCATGAGGGGAGAAGGAGAACTCCTTGCTCAGGCTAGCTCGGGCGGCTTGGGAGCGCCCAAACCAGTGCCGCCTGGCCGGCGTCCCAAATTTAGCGGCGCGCCTCGAACGAGAACATGCCCAGCGCGTCGCGCACTTCTTCCAGCGTCTGCTGGGTCAGCGCGCGGGCTTTTTCGGTGCCCTGGCGCAGGATGTCGAACACATAGTCCGGATCCTTGGCCAGCGCTTCGCGGCGCTCGCGGATCGGCGCCAGCAGGTCCTGCAGCACGCCCTCGATGCGGCGCTTGAGCACCATGTCGCCCAACCCGCCGCGCTGGTAATGTTCCTTCAGCGCCTTGACTTCCTCGGTGTTCGGATCGAAGGCATCCAGGTAGGTGAATACCACGTTGCCCTCGACCTGGCCGGGATCGGCCACGCGCAGGTGGTTGGGGTCGGTGTACATGCTGTGCACCGCGGCCTTGATCTGCTCGGGCGCGGCGCCCAGCGCGATCGCGTTGCCCATCGACTTGCTCATCTTGGCCTTGCCGTCGACGCCGGGCAGGCGGCCGAATTCCGGAATCAGCGCCTTGCACTCGGGCAGCAGCTCGCGGCCGACCTGGTGGTTGATGCGGCGCACGATTTCGTTGGTCTGCTCGATCAGCGGCGCCTGGTCCTCGCCCACCGGCACCACCTCGGCCTTGAAGGCGGTGATGTCGGCGGCCTGCGAGGCCGGATAGCACAGGAAGCCGGCCGGGATGTCGCGGCCAAAGCCGCGCGCCTGGATCTCTTCCTTGATGGTCGGGTTGCGCTCCAGCCGCGCCACCGTGACGAAGTTCAGGTACATCAGCGTCAGCTCGGCCAGCGCGGGCAGGTGCGACTGCACCGTGATGGTGGTCTTGGCCGGGTCGATGCCAACGGCCAGGTAGTCCAGCGCCACCTCCAGCACGTTGCGGCGCACCTTGTCGGGATCGTGCGCGTTGTCGGTCATGGCCTGGGTGTCGGCCAGCAGCAGGTATTGCTCGTGCGTATCCTGCAGCGCCACGCGGCTCTTGAGCGAGCCGACAAAGTGGCCGAGGTGCAGCGGGCCGGTGGGACGGTCGCCGGTCAGGATCACGGGACGCCGGTTGGTTTGGCTGGTGTTGGACTGGGCTGTCATGGGACGGTCTTGCACGAAATAGTCGCGGGAGATTCTGGATGTGTTCGGGATTCGGGAATTCGCCCTGGCTTCAGGCGGCCCGGCCGGAGGCCTTGTTGCCGAGACGCCGGGCCAGTTCGACATACTCGCCGACCGGCACTTCCTCGGCGCGCCGGCCCAGGTCGAAGCCCATGGCATCGAAGTCGACCTGGTCGCGCAGGAACGACAGCGTGTTGCGCAGCACCTTGCGCCGCTGCGAGAACGCCGCCGTGACCACGTCGCCGAGCACGGTGATGTCGCAATCGGCATGGGGCGAACGCAGCCGGCCGTCGCCGTGGCGCGGCCACGGGATCATGCGGACCACGGCCGAGTCCACCTTGGGCGGCGGGTTGAAGGCGCCCGGCGGCACATCCAGCACATGCTCCATGTAGTAGCGCACCTGCAGCATGATCGACAGCCGGCCGAAGGCCTTGCTGCCGGGTTCGGCGACCATGCGCTCCACCACCTCCTTCTGCAGCATGAAGTGCTGGTCGTGCACGTGGTCGGCGAACTCCATCAGGTGGAACAGCAACGGGCTCGAAATGTTGTACGGCAGGTTGCCGACAATGCGCAGCGGGCGGCCCGGCACGGCGAGCTTGTCGAAATCGAAGTCGAGCGCGTCGCCGGCGTGGACCTGCAGGCGGTCGCCATAGCGGCGGCGCAGCCGCTCGACCAGGTCGCGGTCCAGTTCGACCACCTGCATCTGCGCAATGCGCTCGAGCAGCGGGTCGGTCAGCGCGCCCAGCCCCGGCCCGATCTCGACCAGCACGTCGCCGGCCTGCGGGCTGATGGCATTGACGATGCCGTGGATGATGGTGTCGTCGACCAGGAAGTTCTGCCCGAATCGTTTGCGGGCCACATGGCCCTGGTGCACGTTTGAACGCATGATGTCTTAGTCCGGCTTCAGCATGGCGGCTGCATGCCGGAAGGGGTGTGGCCGGCGGGGCCCGTGGCGCCCGCGCTGCCGGGCCGGCGGCCGTTGGCATGGCCAGACATGATAACCGCCGTGCGGATGGCCTCGATCATGCTGCCGTGCTCGGCCTGGCCGGTGCCGGCGAGGTCGAGCGCGGTGCCATGGTCCACCGACGTGCGGATGAAGGGCAGCCCCAGCGTGATATTCACGCCGTGGCCGAAGGTGCCGTACTTGAGCGGCGCCAGCCCCTGGTCATGGTACATCGCCAGCACGCAGTCGGCATCGCGCAGGTGGCGCGGCTGGAACAGCGTGTCGGCCGGGAACGGCCCGCGTGCGTCGATGCCGGCATCCTTGGACTGCGCCAGCGCGGGCGCGATGATGTCGATCTCTTCGCGGCCCATGTGGCCGCTTTCGCCGGCGTGCGGGTTCAGTCCCGTGACCAGGATGCGCGGCCGCGCGATGCCGAAGCCGCGGCGCAGGTCGGCATCGATGATCGCCAGCGTCTGCACCAGCATTGGCACCGACAGCGCATCGGGCACCGCGCGCAGCGGCAGGTGGGTGGTGGCCAGCGCCACGCGTAGCATGGCGTCGTCGTGCGCCGGCTGCGGGCCGGCCAGCATCATCACCACGCGCGGCACGCCGGCGCGGTGGGCCAGGTATTCGGTATGGCCGGTGAAGGCCACGCCGGCGTCGTTGATGGTGCTCTTCTGCACCGGCGCGGTGACCATCGCGGCATACCGCGGCGCGGCGTTGCCATGCGCCTGGCAGCCGTCGATGGCGGCATCGAGCAGCTGCAGCACATAGCGGCCGTTGCGCGCGTCGAGGCGCCCGGGCTCGCATGCCACTGCCAGCGGCACGTCTTCGATCACGATGTCGCCGTCGGCAATGCGCCGCTCCCACGCGTGCGTGACCCCGAGCGCCGCGGCACGCTCGGCCAGCAGGCGGGCATCGCCCAGCACATGGAAGCGGTATGGCGCGCCGCCCGCGCCATGGTTGGCACCCCCCCATTGCAGCAACGCCCCGATGGTGATATCGGGGCCGATGCCGGCGGGTTCTCCGGTCGAGATGGCGAGGGCTAGTGGGTCGGGCATGTCGGCTCAGGCGGATGGGCGCAGCGGGCGGCGCGTCAGCGCTGCCGGTTGACCCGATACTCTACGTACGCCTGCGAGCGCAGCTGGCGCACCCAGTCATCATAGGCGGCGCGCAGCTTCTGTTCGCGGACTTCGGCACGGGCGAAGTCGCGCTGCTTCTCTGGCGACAACTCGGTTTCGCGGCGATTCAGCACCTGGATCAGGTGCACCCCGAACTGCGTGACCACCGGCTCGGAGATCTCGTTCGGGCGCAGCCGGCTCATGGCCTGCTCGAATTCGGGCACCAGCTCGCCCGGCGAGACCCAGCCCAGGTCACCGCCCTTCTGCGCCGAGCCGTCCTGCGAGAAGCGCTTGGCCGCATCGGCAAAGTCGCCGCCGTGGGTGATGCGGTCGCGCAGCGTGCCGAGCTGTCGGCGCGCCTCGGCCTCGGGCATGTTGGGGCCGGTGCGGATCAGGATATGGCGCACCTGGGTCTGCGTGATCTTGCCCGCCGCCGCCGGGCCCGAGGCCGGCGCCGCGCGCTTGGCCACCAGCTTGACCACATGGAAGCCGGCGGCGCTCTCGACCACCTGCGGCGCCACCGCGCCCGGCTGCAGGTCGACCACGGCATTGGCGAACAGCGCCGGCAGGCGGCCGATTTCGCGGAAGCCCATGGCGCCGCCCTGGGCCGCTTCCGGGCCTTCGGAACTGGCCTGCGCCAGCTGCGCGAAGTCGGCGCCGCCCTGGGCCTGCTTGAGCAGCCCCTCGGCCTTGGCGCGCAGCGCCTGCTTCTGCGCGTCCGAGGCGTTCTCGGGCACGCGCACCAGGATCTGCGCCATGTTGTATTCGGTGGGGCCGCTGGCCGCGCCCTGGCCGCCCCGCGCCGCCAGGTAGTTGTCGATCTCGCCGTCGTAGACCTGCACCTTGGAATCGACTTCGCGCTCGCGCAGGCGGATCACCTGCACCTGCTTGCGCAGCTCGTCGCGGTACTTGGTCCAGGTCATGCCGCTGCCCTCGACCCGGCGGCGCAGCTCGGCCGCGTTCATCTGGTTCTGCTGGGCCACCGATTCAATCGCGCGGTCGACTTCCTGGTCGGTGACGCGGATGCCGGCGTCCTGCGCGGCCTGGGTCTGCACGCGTTCCATCACCAGGCGCTCGAGCACCTCGCCCAGCAGGTCGGCACGCGCGGGCACCGGCCGCCCGGCGGCGCGCAGCTGGCTTTCGATCTCGTCGGCGCGGTCAAGCAGTTCGCGCCGCGTGATCACGCTGTTGTTGACCACCGCCACCACTTCGTCGATCAACTGCGAGCGCTTCTGCCCGCCAGGCTGCGGCACCCCCAGCTTGGGCTGGCTGGACGGCGCGGTGACGTCGGACGTCTGCGGCACGAAGATGCCGCTGGCACGCGCGCCTCCAGGCGCCTTCAGTTGCGCCGCGGCAGGCAGCGCCATCGCGGCCAGCACGGCCGGCAGCAGCAGGCGGTGCCAGGACGTCAGCAAAAAGGAAAACGCGGCGAATTCTTGACGTTTCATCGTAATCCGTCATTCATAGTGATCGAACTGGGTCGTCGGCACCGGCTTGGACGAGACCGGCTCGTAGCCCGGCACGTTCAGGCGCAGGATGTTCAACGGGTTGGACCCGATCTTGGAAAGGCCACGGAACTCCACCTGCAGGAAGACCCGCCCGGTGTAGCCCTGGGTGGTGTTGCGGAAACGCTGGTAGACCACGCGGCCGACCCAGCAGTCCGCGGCGTATTCGACGCCGGCCAGCGCATCGACCATCTGGCTGGCGGACAGGTCGAAGGCAAAGCGCGCAATGCCATAGGCACGGCGCGTGATGGGCCACTGGCTCGACAGCTCGAACTGGTCGATCGCGGTGTTGTCGGTGACCGAGGTGGGCCGGCGGTAGCGGTAGCCGGCGTTGAACACCTTGCGCGACTCGGGGCGGTATGTGAACGCCACGTTGCCGTAGCTGATCCGGTCCGAATCGGGGTTGTACTGCACCCCCGCGTCGAGATAGTAGCCGCGGAACAGCTGGATGGTGGTGGCGGCCAGCAGGTCCGACGAGCCCGCCTTGGGGTCCGCCAGCGTGCCGTTGAGCTGCACGCGCTGCCCGGTGAAGTCATAGCGCTGGGCAATGGTGCCGCGGAAGCGCTCGATGCCGGTATCGGACTCGATCAGGCGCGTGGTCACGCCGCCGGTCAGCTTGTTGTTGTCGGCGATGCGGTCGTAGCCGGTGAACGGGTTTTCGCTGAAGATCTGCCCGTAGCCGAAGTCGGACTGCACCGTGTCGAACAGCGGAAACTGGCTCTGGTCTTTGAAGGGGGTGTAAACGTAGAACAGCCGCGGTTCCAGCGTCTGCACGTAGTTGACCCCGAATAGCCGGCTGATGGTCGGCGCATCGCGCTCGAAGGTCATGCCCGAATCCAGGCTGACGGTCGGGATCGCGCGGGAAAGATTGTTCTGCGCGGTCGGCGTGTTGGTGGCCGCTTCCATCTGGTACTGCGCGGCGTTGAACGACACCTTGGGCGTCACGTACCAGCCGGCGCGCACGATCGGGTAGCTGATGCTCGGCAGGAAATACATGCGCTCGCCCTGCGGCTGCTGGAAGCCGGTGGACGTCAGCGGAATGCGGAAGCGGGTGTAGTCGGCTTCCATCTGCACGTCGAAGCCGCCCAGGTCATAGCGGATGTACTTGCCGTTGAGCTGCGGGACGCGCTCGTACGATGGCTCGCTGGGCCGCAGCGTCTGGAACTTCTGCACCCGGGCCAGCACGGTGAAGTCCTGCCAGTTGTAGGTGACCCCGCCTTCCTGCGTGTACTGCCGCAGCGTCGACTGCGACACGCTGCGGTTGAAGTCGTCCGGGTAGCGGTCGTCGGAGACCCGGTTCAGGTTCAGGTAGGCATTGAGCCCCGGCGCCAGCTTCTGGTTGTGCTGCAGCGAGTAGGCCCAGCGATTCGAGTTGGTCTTCTGGTCGTCGGGCAAGAACTCGGCGCGCAGCCGCCCGGAGTAGGTTTCGCTCAGGTACCGGTATTCGCCGCCGAGCTGCAGTCCGCGCTCGGTCATCAGCCGCGGGAAGATGGTCAGGTCGCGGTTGGGCGCGATATTGACGTAGTACGGCGTGGTCAGGTCGAAACCCGATTTCGAGCTGTAGCCCATCAGCGGCGGCAGGAAGCCGCTGCGGCGGTCATCGTTCAGCGGGAAGCTGAACGCCGGCGCGGCCGCGACCGGCACGCCGAAGAAATTCAGCACGCCGCCGTAGGCCACGCCCACCTGGCGGTCGCTGTCCAGGTCGATCCGGTTGGCGCTGAAATACCAGTCAGCGTTGTCAGGCGAACAGGTGGTGTACGACGCCTGCCGGGCGGTGCTGCGGTCCTGGTCCAGGAAGTCGATGCGCTCGGCCTTGCCGGTGCCGCCGGTCTGCTGGAAGTAGTAGTCCGGCGACAGCATGTAGCCTTCGTTGGCTTCGACCTTGAGCCGCGCTTCCGGGCCGACTGCCAGCGTGCCGCTGCGCGACATGCGCACATTGCCCTGCGCGAAGGCCTCGTCGGTGTCCTGGTCGTAGGTCAGCTTGTCGCCCTGGACCACGCTGCCGTCGCGGCGCAACTCGGCATGGCCTTCCAGCTCGACGCCGCGTTCGCTGTAGCCGGTCATGCGGTCGGCTTCGATGAAGGTGGGGGCGTCGGGATTGGACTGGCCCTTGGCGGCCGGCTCGGCCAGGCGCGGCACCAGTTCGCCGGATTCCACCGGCAGCGGCGGCGCCGGCGGCGCGGCTTCGAACACCGGCTCGACCTGATCGAGGTCGGGGATCGCCGAGCCGGTCATCTGCGCATGGGCGCCGGCCGACAGGCCAGCCATGGCCAGCACCAGCGGGCGCAGCGCGCCCGCATGCAGGCCGCCGGCGCGCCTGGCTCGGGCCGGGGCGCGGGGGGAAGCAGGCGCAGGCAAGTCCCTGTTGTTCGGTGATCGTTGTGGTTCGGTCATTCGCACGGGTTGTCAGTCTCGGCGTGGCAGCGGCTCGCCTGCAGGCCGCCAGGCCCCGTCGGGGCAGGCTGCGGGGCAACGGGGCCCCGCCCGGAGCCCACCGGCGCCCCGGTCTGGTCGGGTATTATACGGGGCAACCCGGGGTGCTCTTGCCGCTTACTTCCGGTTTCATTTGCGGTTGCATTGACGGGTTTCAATTTCGTTCCGCCCCCGCGCCCCATCCCCACACGTGCCTCCGACAAGTAACTGTATGGCAGCTCTTCCCCACGACCCGCGCCTGGACCAGCTCAAGGCCTGGGTGGCCGGACTCGGACCGGCATGGTCCGCCGATCCCGACTCCTGCGCCCCGGCCTCGGCCGATGCCAGCTTCCGGCGCTATTTCCGCGTGCGCACCGGCCATCCCGCGCATCCCACCGCGATCGTGATGGACGCCCCGCCCGCGCACGAGGACTGCCGCCCGTTCATCCATGTGTGCGGGCTGTTCGGCGCCGCCGGCGTGACCGTGCCGACGGTGCTGGCGCAGGACCTGGACCAGGGCTTCCTGCTGCTGGCCGATCTCGGCAGCCAGACCTACCTGTCGCGGCTCGACGATTCCACCGCGCATGGCCTGTACGCCGACGCGGCCGCCACGCTGGTCCGCATCCAGGCCGCCACGCGTCCCGGCGAACTGCCCGCGTACGACCGCGCGCTGCTGCAACGCGAACTCGATCTGTTCCCGCAGTGGTACGTGGCCAGGCACGTCGGTGCCACCCTGTCCGAGGGCCAGCAGGCCGACTGGCGCGAAGTGACGGAAGCACTGCTTGCCAACAACCTCGCCCAGCCCCAGGTCTACGTCCACCGCGATTTCCACTCGCGCAACCTGATGGTGCTCGACGGGACCGCCAACCCGGGCGTGCTGGACTTCCAGGATGCGGTGCTCGGCCCGATCACCTACGACGCGGTCTCGCTGTGGCGCGATGCCTATATCGAATGGGATGAAGAGCAGCAGCTCGACTGGCTGATCCGCTACTGGGAACGCGCGCGCAAGGCCGCGCTGCCGGTCAACGCCGACTTCGGCGAGTTCTACCGCGACTTCGAGTGGATGGGCCTGCAGCGCCATCTCAAGGTGCTGGGGATCTTCGCCCGCCTGTACCACCGCGACGGCAAGGACGGCTACCTGGCCAACCTGCCGCTGGTGATGAAGTACACCCGCCAGGTGGCCGGGCGCTATACCGAACTGCGCAGGCTGATCCGCCTGCTGGACGCGCTCGAAGGCGTCGCCAGCCCGGCCGGCTATACCTTCTGACGCCATGCGCGCCGACGCCCCCGGTCCGGACGACAGTACCGCGCCTGCCATCACCGCCGCCGGCGAATGGCTGGCCGGCGCGCGCGCGCTCGCGCCGATGCTGCTGGGCGTGGTGCCGTTCGGCCTGATCTACGGCGTGCTGGCGGTCAGCGCCGGCATGCCCGCATGGCTGGCCTGCGCGATGAGCGCGATCGTGTTCGGCGGTGCCTCGCAGATGATCCTGACGCAGCTGTGGAGCGCCGGCACCCCGGCGGTGGTGATCACGCTGACGGTGGCCATGGTCAACCTGCGCCACGCCCTGTATTCCGCCACCATCGCGCCGACGCTGGCGCACCTGCCGCGGCGCTGGAAGGCGCTGATCGCCTACCTGCTGACCGACGAGGCCTTTGCCGCGATGACGCACCGGCTGGGCGACACCGGCCCGCGTGCCCGCTACCGGCACTGGTATTACTTTGGCGGCGGCTTCGCGCTGTGGGCCAGCTGGCAGCTGTCGACGCTGGCCGGCGTGCTGGTCGGCGCCCAGGTGCCGCGCGACTGGCCGCTGGATTTCTTCCTGCCGCTGACTTTTATCGGCATCATCGTGCCGGGCCTGAGGCACCGCTCGCACGTCGCCGCGGCGCTGGCCGCCAGCGCGCTGGCGGTGGCCTGCTACGGCCTGCCGCACAAGCTTGGGCTGATGGTGGCGGCACTCGGCGGCATCGCCGCGGGCATGCTGGTGCTGGGACGCGGCAACCGGCCCGGACCGCGTGTGGCCAGCCATGCCACCGACGCCGACACCGGCACCGGCACTGCCGGCAAGGAGGCCGCATGAAGGCCCTGACACTGCTGTGGGTCTTCCTGGCTGCGGGCCTGGCCACCTTCCTGATCCGCCTGTCGTTCATCGCCGTCGAAGGCCGCGTGCGGCTGCCGTCGTGGTTCCGCACCGCGCTGCAGTTCGTGCCGGCCGCAATGCTGTCGGCGCTGATCGCCCCTGACCTGCTGATGCAGCAGGGCGAACTCGCCCTGACCCCGACCAACGCCAGGCTGGTGGCCGGCGTGGTCGCCATCCTGATTGCCGCACGAACCCGCAGCGTGGGCTGGACCATTGCCGGCGGCATGGCCACGCTGCTTGCCCTGGAGGCCCTGTTCTGATGAAGACCATGATCTTCGCCGCCGGCCGCGGCGACCGCATGCGTCCGCTGACCGATACCTGCCCGAAGCCACTGCTGACGGTGGGCGGCAAGCCGCTGATTGCCTGGAAGATCGAAGCGCTGGCGCGCGCGGGGCTGCGCGACATCGTCATCAACCACGCCTGGCTGGGCGGGCAGATCGAAGCCGCCCTCGGCGACGGCAGCCGCTTCGGCGTGCGCATCGCCTATTCGGCCGAAGGCGAAGCGCTGGAAACGGCAGGCGGCATCGCCCGGGCCCTGCCGCTGCTGTCGCACGACCCGGCGCGCGGCGAAATCTTCCTGGCCGTGTCCGGCGACATCTTCTGCGACTATGACTTCCGCGCGCTGCTGCCGCGCGCGCAGGCGCTGGCGGGCGCGGCCGCGCCGCACATGCACCTGGTGATGGTACCGAACCCGCCGTTCCATCCGCGCGGTGATTTCGGGCTGGATGGGCAAGGCCGGTTATCGCTGGACGCCGACGCAGCCACCGGCACGCGCCTCACCTTCGGCAATATCGGGCTCTACGACACCCGGCTGTTTACCGATATCGCCCCGGGCACGCGGGTGGCCATGACGCCGATCTACCATGCCTGCATCGCCGCCGGCACCGCCACCGGCGAGCGCTTCGACGGACGCTGGGAGAACGTGGGCACGCCGGCGCAGCTGGGCGAGCTCGACGCCATGCTGTCGGCCGCACAAGGACGCTAGCGCGCGACTTTCGCTCCACTGGCGCAGCTGCGCCGCCAGCGGCGGTAGAATCGGCCTGATCCTTTCTACCAGGCCTGACCATGTCCGCACCCGACACCGCCCTCCTCGCCGCCTGCCGCGACCGCCGCGCCCGTGTGCTGCAGCACCTGCGCGCCGGCGGCGGCGGCGTGGCGATCCTGCCCACCGCGCCGGAAGCCATGCGCAATCGCGACAGCGACTATCCGTACCGGCACGACAGCTATTTCTATTACCTGAGCGGCTTCACCGAGCCCGAAGCGGTGCTGGTGCTGGTAGCCGGCGCGCCCGGCGATCCGGCCGAGGCCGACCGCAGCATCCTGTTCTGCCGCCCCAAGCATGAAGAGCGCGAGATCTGGGACGGGTTCCGCTTCGGCCCCGAAGGCGCGCGCGCCGCGTTCGGCTTCGACGAAGCGCATTCGGTCGAAGAGATCGACGCGGCGCTGCCGCCGCTGCTGGCCAACCGCGCGCAGCTGGCCTACCCGCTGGCCGATTCGATCCGCACCGACATGCAGATGCGCCGCTGGCTCGACGCGGTGCGCATGCAGGGCCGCGCCGGCGTGGCCGCGCCGGCGGTGGCCCTCGACATCCGCACGCTGCTCGATGAAATGCGGCTGTTCAAGGACGCCGGCGAGCTGGCCACCATGCGCCGCGCCGCGGCGATTTCCGCCGGCGCGCATGTGCGCGCGATGCAGGCCACCCGCGCCGGCCTGCGCGAATACCACCTCGAGGCGGAACTGCTCTATGAATTCCGCCGCCATGGCGCGCAGAGCGTGGCCTACAACTCGATCGTCGCCGCCGGCCCGAACGCCTGCGTGCTGCACTACCGCGCCGGCCCGGCCGAACTGAAGGACGGCGACCTGTGCCTGATCGATGCCGGCTGCGAGTTCGATGGCTACGCCTCGGACATCACGCGCACCTTCCCGGTCTCGGGCCGCTTTTCGCCGGCGCAGCGCGAGCTGTATGACCTGGTGGTGGCCGCGCAGCAGGCCGCCATCGCCGAGACCCGCGCCGGCGTGCCCTACAACGTGCCGCATGACGCCGCCGTGCGCGTGCTGGCGCAAGGCATGCTCGATACCGGCCTGCTCGACCGCAACAAAGAGGGCACGCTCGACGACGTGCTGGCCAGCGGCAGCTACCGCCGCTTCTACATGCACCGCACCGGCCACTGGCTGGGCATGGACGTGCACGACGTGGGCGAATACCGCGTCGCCAGCCACAGCGGCGAGGGCGAGCGCCCGTGGCGGCCGCTGCAGCCCGGCATGGTGCTGACCATCGAGCCCGGCATCTATGTGCGCCCGGCCGAGGACGTGCCCGAGCGCTACTGGCATATCGGCATCCGCATCGAGGACGACGCCGTGGTCACCGATGGCGACTGCGAGCTGATCACGCGCGGCGTGCCCGTGCTGGCCGACGAGATCGAAGCGCTGATGCGCGACCGCGCCACCGCAGGAGGCCCGCAATGATCAGCTGGCTGCGCAGGATCCTGCCGGGCCAGGCCGGCGCCGGCAACCAGGCTGGCAGCGCCCGCCGCCCCGATCCGACCGAACCGTTCATCATCAACCTCTACGACGACCGCGTGGTAGTGCACCGCCCCGACGGCCAGCGCGAGGAAGTCGCGTGGGACGTGCTCGAGCGCGTGGTGGTGCGGGTCTCCGACCGTGCGCCGTGGGCCGGCACCGCCTGGATGATCCTGATCGGCGAGCCGGGTTCGGGCCAGGGCTGCGTGGTGCCGCTCGATGCCGCCAACCATGCGGCCCTGCTGCAGCAGTTGCGCGCGCTGCCGGGCTTCAACGACCAGAAGCTCGACAACGCGCTGCGCGATGCCGCGGCGGGCAAGTCGCGCTCGGACGCGATCTGCTGGAAGCGCAGCGCCGACGCCCGGGCCGGGACCAACGCTGGCCACGCAGGAGGCAGTGACGATGCCGGCGGCGCAGCCTGATTTTCACGGCCCCGCCGATGTCGCCATCGTCGGCGGCGGCCCGGTCGGCCTGGCGCTGGCCTGCCAGCTGTTGCGGACCACCAGCTGGCGCCTCGCGCTGATCGACGCCGCCACGCCGGCGCGCGCGGCGCGCGACCCGCGCGCGATCGCGCTGTCGCACGGCAGCCGCCAACTGCTTGAGCAGATCGGTGCCTGGCCGGTGCCGGGCAGCCCGATCGAGCATATCCATGTGTCGCAGCGCGGGCGCTTCGGCCATGTCCGGCTGCACCATGACGACTACGGCGTGCCGGCGCTCGGCTACGTGGTGCGCTACGGCGACCTGTGCAACGTGCTGGAGCGGGCGCTGGCCCAGGCCGGGCAGGCGGCCGGAGAAGGCCGGCTGCGGCGCGTCTTCGAGACCCGCATCGAGCGGATCGAACAGGATCCCGTGCCACGCGGCGCGGACCCGGCCGATGCCGGCCTGGTGCGGCTGAGCGGCACCGGCCACGACGGCCAGCCGGCAAGTTTTGCCGCACGCCTGGCGGTCCAGGCCGAGGGCGGCCTGTTCCACGAGCAGGCCGCGCACCAGGGCCGCGGCGCGCGCACGCGCGACTACCGCCAGACCGCGGTGATCGCCCATGTGACCTGCTCCCGCCCGCAGCCCGGCTGGGCCTGGGAGCGCTTTACCGAGGAAGGCCCGCTGGCGCTGCTGCCGCATGAGGAACACGGCACGCCAGGCTATGCGCTGGTGTGGTGCTGCCCGCCAGACCAGGCTGCGCGGCGGATCGCGCTGCCGGAAGCCCAGTTTGCCGCCGAACTCGGCCGCGCCTTCGGCGACCGCATGGGCCAGTTCACACTGGCGGGCAAGCGCCATGCCTTCCCGCTGGGACTGAACGCCGCGCCGGTGACGGTCAACGGGCGCGTGGTGGCCGTCGGCAACGCCGCGCAAACGCTGCATCCGGTCGCCGGACAAGGCCTGAACCTGGGCCTGCGCGATGCGTTTGCGCTGGCCGACTCGCTGCGCGGCGCCTGCACCCCGCAAGCGCTGCAGGCGTTCGCCAGCCGGCACCGGCTGGACCGCGCCGTCACCATCGGCGTGACTGACCTGCTGCCGCGCGTCTTCGGCGTGGGCTTTCCGCTCGCGGCCCATGCGCGCGGCGCGTCGCTGGCGGCGCTGGCATGCCTGCCGCCGCTGCGCCACGCGCTGGCGCGCCACATGATGTTTGGGATGCGCCGCTGAACTGGTACCCCTTGATGGCAGTGGCGCTTGCGCCACTGCCAGCGTGGCATGGCGCCACGGCCCGCGCCGCCATGCGCGGCGCATGCTCAAATCTTGGGCAATCGCGACCGATTGGCGGTAGAATCCTGCCCTCGCACATGTCCCGATCCACCGCTGGCAGCTGTTTCAGCAGGGGGCATGTTTTTCCGTTTCGTCTCTGTTTCGTTCCAGCCTCAGAGCAGGCTGTCCCGATCCGTCGCGGCGCCTGTTGCACCGTGAAGGCGGGGCCGCCAGGACGGGCCACCAGAACCGCCAACCGCGCCCCAGGCGCCGCCCAACCGTCGTGCAGATCGGACCTCACCAACTCCGCAACAACCTGTTTGTCGCCCCGATGGCGGGCGTGACGGACCGGCCCTTCCGCCAGCTGTGCAAGCAGCTCGGCGCGGGCTACGCGGTGTCGGAAATGGTGGCGTCCAATGCCCAGCTGTGGAAGAGCGAGAAGACCATGCGCCGCGCCAACCACGCCGGCGAGGTCGAGCCCATCGCGGTGCAGATCGCCGGCGCCGAGCCGTCGATGATGGCCGAGGCCGCGCGCTACAACGTCGACCGCGGCGCGCAGATCATCGACATCAACATGGGCTGCCCGGCCAAGAAGGTGTGCAACGTCGCCGCCGGCTCGGCGCTGCTGCAGAACGAGCCGCTGGTGGTGCGCATCGTCGAGGCGGTGGTCGCCGCGGTCGGCGAGCGCGTGCCGGTCACGCTCAAGATCCGCACCGGCTGGAACCGCGACAACCGCAATGCGCTGCGCGTCGCGCGCCTGGTCGAGGACGCCGGCATCAGCATGCTGACCATCCACGGCCGCACCCGCGCCGACCTGTACCACGGCGACGCCGAGTACGAGACCATTGCCGCGGTCAAGGCAGCGGTGTCGATCCCGGTGGTCGCCAACGGCGACATCACCACGCCGCAGAAGGCCAGGCAGGTGCTGGCGCTGACGGGCGCCGACGCGCTCATGATCGGCCGCGCGGCGCAGGGCCGGCCCTGGCTGTTCCGCGAGATCGAGCACTTCCTGAAGACCGGCGAAATGCTGCCGTCGCCGGAAGTGGCCGAGATCCGTGCCATCATGAACGCGCACCTGGAAGACCACTACGCGTTCTATGGCGAGTTCACCGGCGTGCGCACCGCGCGCAAGCACATCGCCTGGTACACGCGCGGGCTGCGCGGCGCCAACCTGTTCCGCCACCGCATGAACACGCTGGAAAGCACCGCCGAGCAACTGGCGGCGGTCAACGCGTTCTTCGACGAGCAGGCGCAGATCTCCGACCGGCTGGTGTATGTCGACGACGCCGCGCAAGACAAAGACGAAGCGAACAACAACAAAAACGGGGAGTTGCTTGCCGCATGAGCCGCAACGCTATCGACCAGTGCATCCGGGAAAGCCTGGATACGTACTTTCGCGACCTGGACGGCGAAGAGCCGTCGAATATGTACAACATGGTGCTCGAGGCGGTCGAACGGCCGCTGCTGGAAGCCGTGATGGTGCGCGCCGAGCGCAACCAGTCGCTGGCGGCCGCCTATCTGGGCATCAATCGCAATACGCTGCGCAAGAAGCTGCAGCAGCACGGTTTACTTTGAATTTGAAGCGTTTCCCACTGCCATGATCAAGCAAGCCCTACTCTCCGTTTCCGACAAGACCGGCATCGTCGATTTCGCGCGCGAACTGAACGCGCTCGGCGTCACGCTGCTTTCCACCGGCGGCACCGCCAAGCTGCTGGCCGACAGCGGCCTGCCCGTGACGGAGGTGGCCGACTACACCGGCTTCCCGGAAATGCTCGACGGCCGCGTCAAGACGCTGCATCCCAAGGTTCACGGCGGCATCCTGGCGCGCCGCGACCTGCCCGAGCACATGGCCGCGCTGGCCGAGCACAACATCCCCACCATCGACCTGCTGGTGGTCAACCTGTACCCGTTCCAGCAGACCGTGGCCAAGGATGACTGCACCCTGCCGGACGCGATCGAGAACATCGACATCGGCGGCCCGACCATGCTGCGCTCGGCGGCCAAGAACCACCGCGACGTGACCGTGATCGTCGACCCGGCCGACTACGCCGTGGTGCTCGGTGAAATGCGCGCCAATGGCAACAGCGTCGGCTACGACACCAACTTCCGCCTGGCCACCAAGGTGTTCGCGCACACCGCGCAGTACGACGGCGCCATCACCAACTACCTGACCAGCCTGGGCGCCGACAAGTCGCACCAGGCCCGCAGCGCCTACCCGCAGACGCTGAACCTGGCCTTCGACAAGGTGCAGGAAATGCGCTACGGCGAGAACCCGCACCAGTCGGCCGCGTTCTACCGCGACCTGAAGGCCGTCGACGGCGCACTGGCCAACTACGTGCAGCTGCAGGGCAAGGAACTGTCGTACAACAACATCGCCGACGCCGATGCGGCGTGGGAATGCGTGAAGTCGTTCGACGCCGCCGCGGGCGCCGCCTGCGTCATCATCAAGCACGCCAACCCGTGCGGCGTGGCGCTGGGCACGAATGCGCTGGAAGCGTATGACAAGGCCTTCAAGACCGATTCGACCTCGGCCTTCGGCGGCATCATCGCCTTCAACGTCGAGCTGGACGAAGCCGCGGCGCAAGCGGTGGCCAAGCAGTTCGTCGAAGTGCTGATCGCGCCGTCGTTCAGCGCCGCCGCGCGCGCCGTGTTCGCGGCCAAGCAGAACGTGCGCCTGCTCGAGATCCCGCTGGGCAAGGGCATCAACCAGTTCGACTTCAAGCGCGTCGGCGGCGGCCTGCTGGTGCAGAGCCCGGACGCCAAGAACGTGCAGCCGTCCGAGCTGCGCGTGGTGACGCGCCGCCATCCGACCCCGAAGGAAATGGACGACTTGATGTTCGCCTGGCGCGTGGCCAAGTTCGTCAAGTCCAACGCCATTGTGTTCTGCGGCGGCGGCATGACGCTGGGCGTGGGCGCCGGGCAGATGAGCCGCGTCGATTCGGCCCGCATCGCCAGCATCAAGGCGCAGAACGCCGGCCTGACCCTGGCCGGCTCGGCGGTGGCGTCGGACGCGTTCTTCCCGTTCCGCGACGGCCTCGACGTGGTGGTCGACGCGGGCGCGACCTGCGTGATCCAGCCGGGCGGCTCGATGCGCGATGACGAAGTCATCGCCGCCGCCGACGAGCGCGGCATTGCCATGGTGCTGACGGGCACGCGGCATTTCCGGCATTAAGCAGGCCGGCATCCCGCCGGTTTGCTCCCCTCTCCCGCCTGCGGGAGAGGGAGCCCCGCAACGGGTCATTCAAGGGCCCTCGCAGACTTTTGCCCCACCTCAAGGGCTACGCCGCCCGCGCCCTCCGCGCAAAAAGCAATACACTAAACGGCGTCCACCCTACCCCAACCTCATGCGAATCCTAGGCATCGACCCCGGCCTGCGCACCACCGGCTTCGGCGTGATCGAGAAACAAGGCAACAAGCTTGCCTATATCGCCTCGGGCACGATCAAGAGCGACGGCAATGCCAACCTGCCGGAACGGCTGAAAACGCTGTACGACGGCATCAGCGAAGTGTCGCGGACTTACGCACCCGATTGCGCGGCGATCGAGAAGGTCTTCGTCAACGTCAACCCGCAGTCCACGCTGCTGCTCGGCCAGGCCCGCGGCGCGGCGATCTGCGGGCTGGTGGGCTACGGGCTGCCGGTGTTCGAGTACACCGCGCTGCAGCTCAAGGTGGCGGTGGTCGGTTATGGCCGCGCCAACAAGGCGCAGGTGCAGGAAATGGTCACGCGGCTGCTGATGCTGCCCGGCCAGCCCGGCAGCGATGCGGCCGACGCGCTGGGCGTGGCGATCTGCCATGCCAACGGCGGCGATACGCTGGGCACGCTGGCCGGCCTGGCGCCTGACCTGGTGCGCAAGGGCATGCGCGTGCGGCGCGGACGGCTGGTCGGCTGAGTACGCCACCGTAGAAGGCGGCCGCGTCTTTTACAATCTGCCCTTGGACCCATCACAGGAACGCCGCATGCCTAGCCAGTCCCGACTGCGCGCGCCGCGCTCGCGCGCCAGCCTTGCCCGTGTTGTTGCCGCTTGCCGGCGCTGGCTGTTGCCGACCGCTGCCGCCGCGGCGTGCGCGATGCTGGCCGCCGGCTGCGCCACGGTGCCGCGCCCCAAGCGCGCCGCACCGCCGGCTCCGCCGGCGCCGGCACCCGCCGCCAGCGCACCGGTTGCGGCGGCCCCGCAACCGAAGCCGCTGGTCATCGCCCATCGCGGCGCCAGCGCGCTTCGCCCCGAACATACACTGGCCGCCTATGCCAAGGCGATCGAGGACGGCGCCGACGCGATCGAGCCCGACCTGGTCATGACACGCGACGGCGTGCTGGTGGCGCGCCACGAGAACGACATCACCGGCACCACCAACGTCGCCGAACTGCCGCAGTTTGCCGAGCGCAAGCGCACCAAGGTGATCGACGGCGAGCGCCTGACCGGCTGGTTCACCGAAGACTTCACGCTGGCCGAACTCAAGACGCTGCGCGCGCGCGAGCGCATCCCGCGCCTGCGCCCGGCCAATGCACGCCTGAACGACCAGTTCGAGGTGCCGTCCTTCGAGGAAATCGTGCGCCTCGCCGAGCAGGCCGCGCTGCGCACCGGCAAACCCATCGGCATCTATGCGGAACTGAAGCACCCGAGCTACTTCCGCGGCATCGGCTTGCCGCTCGAGGACAAACTGGCTGCGGCGGTGCGGGCACAGCCATACCTGCGTAATGCGCCGCTGTTTATCCAGTGTTTCGAAAGCGGCAGCCTGCGCGCGCTGCGCCGCACGCTGGGCAGCGGAATGCAGAACGTCAAGCTGGTTCAGCTGATCGGCAACCCGCGCAAGGGCCCGGCCGACTGGAAACTGGCCGGCGATGGCCGCACCTTCGGCGATATGCTGAACACGACTGGCCTGCGCGAAGTGGCGGCCTACGCCGACGGCATCGGCCCGGAAAAAAGCAGCGTCGTACCCCGTGATGCGCAAGGCGCCCTGGGAGCGCCCACAGCGCTGGTACACCAGGCCCATGCTGCCGGCCTGTTTGTCCATCCCTACACCTTCCGCCCGGAAAACAGCTTCCTGCCCAAGGCGCTGCAGACCGGCGGCGACGAAGCCACGCGCAGCCCGGCGGGCATGGAGCGCGAGGTGCAAGCCTTCGTCGCGGCCGGCATCGATGGCTTTTTCACCGACGACCCGGCACTGGGCCGGCGCGCCGTCGACACACCGGCGCGCTGAGCCGGCCTGGCGGCCGCCACGCTACACTGGCGGCCGCTTCTTTCCTGACCTCCTGTTCCCCCACCATGATCGGACGCATCGCCGGCACCCTTATCGAGAAGAACCCTCCTCACTTGCTGGTTGACTGCCACGGCGTCGGCTACGAGGTCGACGTGCCGATGAGCACCTTCTACAACCTGCCCGCGGTGGGCCAGCCGGTGACCCTGCTGACGCAGCTGATCGTGCGCGAGGACGCGCACCTGCTGTATGGCTTCGGCAGCGCGTCCGAGCGCAACACCTTTCGCGAACTGATCAAGATCACCGGCATCGGCGCGCGCATGGCGCTGGCGGTGCTGTCGGGCATGTCCGTGCCCGAGCTGGCCCAGGCCATCACGCTGCAGGAAGCCGGGCGCCTGACCCGCGTTCCCGGCATCGGCAAGAAGACCGCCGAGCGGCTGCTGCTGGAACTCAAGGGCAAGCTGGGCGCCGAACTGGGCCATGCGCCGGGTGCGCCAGCGGTGCCCGACAGTGCCGTCGACGTGCTCAATGCGCTGCTGGCGCTGGGTTACTCGGAAAAGGAAGCCGCCGCCGCGATCAAGCAGGTGCCGGCCGGCACCGGGGTCTCGGAGGGCATCAAGCTGGCGCTCAAGGCACTGTCCAAGGGTTGAGCCGCAGCGTTGAGCCACCAGAGGACGCGTAGAATGGCGGATTGTTGCCGCCGTCCGGGCCCCTGACCACCATGATCGAAACCGACAAGCTTGCCGCCCCCGCCCGCGTAATCGCCGCCACCCCCGCCTCGTCGCAGGAGGAGGCGTTCGAGCGCGCACTGCGGCCCAAGCTGCTGGACGAGTATGTCGGCCAGGAAAAGGTGCGCGGCCAGCTGGACATCTTCATGCACGCGGCGCGCAAGCGCCGCGAGGCGCTCGATCACGTGCTGCTGTTCGGCCCGCCGGGGCTGGGCAAGACCACGCTGGCCCACATCATCGCGCGCGAGATGGGGGTCAACCTGCGCCAGACCTCGGGCCCGGTGCTCGAGCGGCCCGGCGACCTGGCCGCGCTGCTGACCAACCTGGAAGCCAACGACGTCCTTTTCATCGACGAAATCCACCGGCTCTCGCCGGTCGTCGAGGAAATCCTGTACCCGGCGCTGGAGGACTACCAGATCGACATCATGATCGGCGAGGGCCCCGCGGCGCGCTCGGTCAAGCTCGACCTGCAGCCGTTCACGCTGGTGGGCGCCACCACGCGCGCCGGCATGCTGACCAACCCGCTGCGCGACCGCTTCGGCATCGTCGCGCGGCTGGAGTTCTATACCGCCGAGGAACTGGCGCGCATCGTCACGCGCTCGGCGCAGCTGCTGCACGCCAGCATCGATCCGCAAGGCGCGCTGGAGATCGCGCGGCGCGCGCGCGGCACCCCGCGTATCGCCAACCGGCTGCTGCGCCGGGTGCGCGACTATGCCGAGGTCAAGGGGGACGGCACCATTACGCGCCCGATGGCCGATGCCGCCCTGGCCATGCTGGACGTCGACAGCGTGGGCTTCGACCTGATGGACCGCAAGCTGCTCGAGGCCGTGCTGCACAAGTTCGGCGGCGGCCCCGTCGGCGTCGACAACCTCGCCGCGGCCATCGGCGAAGAGCGCGACACCATTGAGGACGTACTCGAGCCCTATCTGATCCAGCAGGGCTACCTGCAGCGCACCCCGCGCGGGCGCGTGGCCACTGCGGCGGCCTACCGCCATTTCGGCTTGGCCAGCCCGCAAGACACGGCCGGCGGCGCCGGCGCCTTGTTCGGCGACGCCTGAGCGCATGCCGGCGCGAACATGCGCCATGACGCACACGTCGCGATCAATTAAACGTTTTAAATTCCCACCCAAAATTTTTTCGAAGTGGATTGCTGGCCGGTGGCCGATTGTCCACAATGGCTTCATCGGCACCTGCCCGGTGCCGCAAGGCTGTGTCCGCCGGGGCACGGCTCCTTCGCAAACCTGTCAAGGAAAGCCATGATCCGCCAGTGTTCCAGCCTGCTCGCCGCCGCTCTCGCCCTGACCGCGTTCGCCGCCGGCAGTGCCAATGCGCAGCGCCCGCCCGCGCCGGTCGGCGTGGCGGAAGAAGCAGTCATCAGCGGCAAGATCGTCGATATCGATCCCGAGACCAAGGCAGTGCTGGTCCAGGGGCCGCGCGGCAACGTGGTGGAACTGGTGGCCGGCGACGAAGCCCGCAATTTCGGCCAGATCCGCAAGGGGGACATCCTCACCGTGGCACGCGGCGCCGCCGTGGTGGCGGCGCTGGAGCCCGTCGACAGCAAGGCCACGGCGCTGGCCGAATCGGTCGACCGCACCACGCGCGCGGCCGAGGGCGGCAAGCCCGGCATCATGCGCGAAATCACCACCACGGTGACCGCACAGATCACCAAGGTCGACCCGGCCAGGCAACTGATCACCTTCCGCGGCCCGCGCGAGACGTTGCGCACGGTCAAGGTCCAGGACCCCGCCATCGACCTGAAGGGTATCAAGCAAGGCCAGATGGCCAAGATCGTCTACCGTGAAGTCGTGGCCATTACGGTCAGGGCCCCCGCGGCAGCCGCAGCAAACTGAGCCACTGAATCAGACGCGGTACTTTTCCCATCAGGAGGTTACCTATGAATCGTCGCCACTTTGTTACCCGGGTTGCCGGGTCGGGCCTGCTCGTCGCCACCGCGATGGCCGCGGGCTGCACCACCACCGGTACCGGCGCGCCGAAGGACGCGGTCGCCAAGAAGCAGGAAATCGATGCGGGTGTCGACGGCGCGCTGAACCGGCTGTTCTCCTCGACTAACGGCTCGCGCGAGCTGGCGCAGCGTGCGCAGGGCGTCCTGGTATTCCCCCGCGTACTGGCCGGCGGCTTCATTGTCGGCGCCGAATACGGCGAGGGCGCGCTACGTTCGAAGGGCGCGACGGTCGGCTACTACAGCACGACGCAGGCCTCGGTCGGGCTGACCGCAGGTGGGCAGTCCAAGGCTGTCATCATCATGTTCATGACGCCCGAGGCCTACAACAAGTTCGTGGCCAGCAAGGGCTGGACGGCGGGCGCGGATGCCAACGTGGCGGTGGCGAAGATCGGCGCGGACGGCCGGCTCGATACGCTGACCAGCCAGCAGCCGGTGATTGCATTCGTGCAGACCAACGCCGGCCTGATGTTCGACGTCTCGGTGAACGGTTCCAAGATCAGCAAGCTGGACCTCTGACACCGCTAGTCCCGCCCACTGCAGGGCCGCCACTCCCGAACAGATTCCCGGCTCCGGCCGGGAATTTTTTTGGGGGGGCGAACTCTGGCGCGCGGCGCGCAGCCGGGGCCCGGCTCGCGCCAGCTTGCCCACCTGCTGGCATAATCGCGCCCAACCCACTGCGCCCCCGCGCGACCGGAGCCTTCATGTCAGCCATACCCGCCAGGCCGGCCCGTGCCGCGCGTGTCTACCGCTACTACGACTTCGTCATGGTGGCCTTTGTCACCGTGCTGCTGTGCTCGAACCTGATCGGCGCGGCCAAGGCGGCGCAGGTGACGCTGCCGCTGATCGGCACGGTCACCTTCGGCGCGGGCGTGCTGTTCTTCCCGGTCTCATACATCTTCGGCGACGTGCTGACCGAGGTCTACGGCTATGGGCGCGACCGGCGCGTGGTCTGGGCCGGCTTTGCCGCGCTCGCCTTCGCCACCTTCATGAGCGTGGTGGTGCTGAACATGCCGGTCGCGCCGTTCATGGCGGACTACCAGAAGAGCCTGCAGGACGTGTTCGGCAACACCTGGCGGATCGCGCTGGGCTCGCTGATTGCCTTCTGCTGCGGCAGCTTTGCCAACAGCTATGTACTGGCCAAGATGAAGCTGTGGACGGACGGCCGGTGGCTATGGACGCGCACCATCGGCTCGACGCTGGCCGGCGAGCTGGTGGACTCGTCGCTGTTCTATGTGATCGCCTTCTACGGCATCTGGCCGCTGGAGCAGGTGGTCCAGGTGGCCGTGGCGCAGTACGTGCTGAAGACCGGCTGGGAAGTGGTGATGACGCCGGTGACGTACAAGGTGGTGGGCTTCCTGAAGCGGGCCGAGGACGAAGACTACTTCGACCGCGACACCGACTTCACCCCGTTCCGGCTGCGGGTCTAGCGCCGCGGCTACGGTACGCGCCGGTCCACTTCGTCCAGCGCCAGATTCTCCAGATGGCTGACATCGCCCCACTGCGCCAGCGTCAGGTGGGTGCTGTCGCTGCGCAGCCGGTTGACGCTGGCATTGAGCAGCTCATGCTCGCGTGGCGCCTCCAGCGTCATGCCGGTGGCCTCGCGGTACAGGCAGTCGAGCACGCCGCCGTGCGCCACAAGCGCGATGCGCTCGCCCGGATGCCGGCGCGACAGCGCCAGCACCGCATCGACCGCGCGCTCGTGGAAGCCCAGCAGCGATTCCCCTTCGGGCGGCGCATAGTCGGGCACGCGCGCCTGCCAGCGGGCAAAGTCTTCCGGCAGGTGCTCGGCCACCTCGGCGTAGGTCTTGCCCTGCAGCGAGCCATAGCTGCGCTCGCGCAGCCGCGCATCGGCACGCACCTGCAGTCCCAGCGCCTCGGCCAGCGGCGCGGCCGTTGCCATCGCGCGCGACAGGTCGCTGGAATACACCGCATCGATCGGCTCGCCCGCCAGCGCATGCGCCAGTGCGCGGGCCTGGGCATGGCCGGTCTCGTTCAACGGAATGTCGAGCTGGCCCTGCAGCCGGCGCTCCCGGTTCCAGGCCGTTTCGCCGTGGCGGATCACGATCAGGTGGGTAAAGGCCAGCGAATGCGGGCCGGGGCTTTGCGACATGCCGTTTCCTTCGGGGATTTACTACGGGTGCTTGGGTGAAGCCACGAGCCCGGCACCGCGGCGTACGCGGCACCGGCGCGCCGTCATGCCGCCGATGACTTCGCCACCTTCGGGTTCAGCGTATAGGTGCCGGTAACGCTGGCCTGCGCCAGCACGTGGCCCTGGATCGCCTCGCGCACCTGGTTGCCGGTAAAAGTGCCCTCCAGCGGCAGCCGGTCGATATCCAATGCATACAGCGTGAACACGTAGTGGTGCAGCAGTGTGTCGTTCCACGGGGGGCACGGACCGTCATAGCCGTAGTAATCGCCCTTCATGTCGGCATCGCCGGCAAACCAGCCGGTGTAGTCATTGATGCCGTGGCGCAGGCCGCCCGCGGCCGCGGTGCCGCCGGTCGCTTCCGGTCCCGGCTTGCCGCGCGCGATCACGCCGTCGCTGTGCGAGCCCGCGGCGATCGAAGTCAGGCCAGGCGGGATATCGACCAGCACCCAGTGGAAGAAATCCACGCGCGGCAGCGAGGCCGGCACTTCGCGGCCTTCCTGGTTGACGTCGTCGCCCCGGCTGGGCACGTCGCGGTCGTGGCAGATCAGCACGAACGAGCGCGTCTCGGTCGGCGCGTCCTCCCAGCGCAGGTCAGGATTGCGGTTGTTCGACAGGGCCACATGGGCGGCGGCGTCGGGCACGCAGAAGGCGAACTCGCCGGGAATCGGCGCATTGTCGTTGAAGGACTTGCTCCAGAGTTTCATCTGTCTCTCCTGTCTTGGTGCCGCGCCGGAGGGCGCGGCAGCTTCGAATCGGTTCAGGCCGGCGGCACGCGCAGCCAGAAGGTGACCGGGCCGTCGTTGACCAGGCTGACCTGCATCATCGCGCCGAACTCGCCGGTCTGCACCTGCGGATGCGCCGCGCGCGCCCGCGCGACGAAATGCTCGTACAGGCGCCGGCCGTCCTCGGGCGCGGCCGCCGGCGTGAAGCTCGGGCGCGTGCCGCTGTTGGTATCGGCGGCCAGCGTGAACTGCGACACCACCAGCAGCCCGCCCGGATTGCCGTTGCCATCGATGTTCTGCACCGGCAGGTTCATCTTGCCGGCGGCATCGGAAAACACCCGATACGACAGCATCTTGGCCAGCAGCCGCTCGGCCTGCGCCTCGGTGTCGCCGCGTTCGGCGCACACCAGCGCCAGCAGCCCGGCCCCGATCTCACCGGTGGTGCGGCCTTCGACCGTGACGCGGGCCTGGGCCACCCGCTGGATCAGCGCGATCATGAGCGCCGCCTCAGGCCAGCGTCACGCGCGCGAAGCGGCGCTTGCCGACCTGCACGACGTAGGTGCCCGCGGCCACGCGAGTGGCCTTGTCGGTCACCGTGGCGCCGTCGATCTTGACGCCGCCCTGCTCGATATTGCGATTGGCTTCCGAGGTCGACGGCACCAGGTTGGCCTGCTTGAGCAGTTGCGCGATGCCCAGCGGCGCGCCGTCCAGGCTCACCGCCGGAATCTCGTCCGGCACGCCGCCGCGGGCGCGGTGGTTGAAGTCTTCGAGCGCCTTCTCGGCATCGGCCTGGCTGTGGAAGCGCGCCACGATCTCCTGCGCCAGCAGCACCTTGCAGTCGCGCGGGTTGCGGCCGGCAGCGATCTCCTGCTTCATCAGGTCGATCTCGCTCATCGGGCGGAACGACAGCAGCGTGAAGTACTGCCACATCAGGTCGTCCGAGATGCTCATCAGCTTGCCGAACATCTCGCCGGGCGCCTCGGTCACGCCGACGTAGTTACCCTTGGACTTGGACATCTTCTCGACGCCGTCCAGGCCCACCAGCAGCGGCATGGTCAGGATGCACTGCGGCTCCTGGCCGTATTCCTTCTGCAGCTCGCGCCCGACCAGCAGGTTGAACTTCTGGTCGGTGCCGCCCAGCTCCAGGTCCGACTTCAGCGCGACCGAGTCGTAGCCCTGCATCAGCGGGTAGAGAAACTCATGCACCGAAATCGGAATCCCGGAGCGGAAGCGCTTGGTGAAGTCGTCGCGTTCCATCATGCGCGCCACGGTGTACTTGGCCGCCAGCTGGATCATGCCGCGCGCGCCCAGCGGATCGCACCACTCGCTGTTGTAGCGGATCTCGGTGCGGGCCGGGTCGAGCACCAGGCTGGCCTGGCGGTAGTAGGTCTGGGCGTTGGCCTCGATCTGCTCGCGCGTGAGGGGCGGGCGCGTGCTGTTGCGGCCCGATGGATCGCCGATGGTCGAGGTAAAGTCGCCGATCAGGAAAATCACCTGGTGGCCGAGGTCCTGCAACTGGCGCAGCTTGTTCAGCACCACGGTATGGCCGATATGGATGTCGGGCGCGGTCGGGTCCAGGCCCAGCTTGATGCGCAGCGGCACACCGGTGGCCTCGCTGCGCGCCAGCTTCTGCGCCCATTCGGACTCGATCAGCAGTTCATCGCAGCCGCGCTTGGAGATCTCCAGGGCCTGCATCACCGAAGGCGTCAGGGGGTATTTGGCCGGTGCGGCCGAGGCAACTTCAGTCATGACGTAAGTCTTTGAAATACTTGAAATTTTAGGAAATTTGCCGACTGCCGCCAGGGCCGGATTTTGGTATAATCCGCGTTTCCCGGCGCCGGCGAGAACCTTTCCCGTGCGCCACCCGCCACTTTGCGCAGCAAGGCAGGCGGCCAAATGATACTGAACATTGAACAGCACGCGCCGCACCTCGGGGGAGGAAGGCAGACGAGACACATCGTCCCCGGCAGCGGGCTCAGACCAAGGTTGAATTTTACGTGATGTGGTCCAGACTCCGCGAAGTTTTCGCGCGTGAACTGGTGGTGCTGGTCGATCCGACCAACCCCCACCATGCGCGGCGGCGCAAACAACTGACGGCTTCGGTCGGTGCGATCTTCACGCTCGGCATGGCCGCGGCAATGGGTGTCGCACCGCGCAGCGCCTATGACGACCCGCGCGCGCCACGCACGCAGCAGGCCCTGCGCATGCCCGACGTGCGCGAGCAGCTCGAACAGCTGACCGATAGCGAAGCCGTCTACGTGCGCGAAGAGCGCATGCAGCGCGGCGACACCATCGCCAGCCTGCTCAAGCGCCTGGGCGTCGACGATGCCGACGCGCAGGCGTTCATCGTCAAGAACCCCACCGCGCGCGGCCTGTTCAACCTGGACCCGGGCCAGGCGGTGCAGGCGGAAATCGACGAGAGCAACACGCTGGTGTCGCTGCAGGCCAACCTCGGCGGCGACGCCGCGGCCTCGCGCGAGCTGGTGATCGAGCGCGTGCGCGCCGCCAGCGGCGACACCGCCGCGGCCTACAAGGCCAAGGTGCAGCGCGTCGACAACGATGTGCACTACGAGATGGCCTCGGGCGCGATCTCCGCGGGCGGATTCTTCAAGGCCATGGACGCGGCCAACGTGCCCGATGAAGTCGTGCAGCAGATGCTGGCGATCTTCTCCGGCGTGATCGACTTCCACCACGATATCGCCGGCGGCGACCGCTTTCGCATCATCTATGAAGCGGGCTTCCGCGAAGGCACCTTCGTGCGCAACGGACGCGTGGTCGCGGTCGAGCTGATCAACCGCAACCAGCTGCACCAGGCGCTGTGGTTCGCGCCCGAAGGCAGCAAGGACGGCGGAGCGTATTACACCTTCGACGGGCGCAGCATGAAGCGGCCGTTCCTGCGCTCGCCGGTGGAGTTCTCGCGCGTGTCGTCGGGCTTCGGTGGCCGCGAACATCCGCTGCATCATGACTGGGCCCAGCACAAGGGCGTCGACTTCGCCGCCCCGACCGGCACCAAGGTGCTGGCCACCGGCGACGGCGTGGTCGAGTTCGTGGGCCAGCAGAACGGCTACGGCAACATCGTCATCCTGTCGCATCCCAACGGCTACTCCACCTACTACGCGCACCTGTCCGGCTTTGCCGGCATGCGCCAGGGGCAGACGGTGCGCCAGGGGCAGCTGATCGGCTATGTCGGCTCGACCGGCTGGGCCACCGGCCCGCACCTGCACTATGAATTCCGCTTCAACGACGTGCCGCAGAACCCGCTGACCATCACGCTGATGGAATCGCCGGCGCTGACCGGCAAGTCGCGCCAGGAATTCCTGACCTACACCAGCGGGCTGCTCAGCCGCATCAACGCGCTGCGCACCTACAACGTGCTGACCGCCGCCAACTGACCGCGTCTACCGTGATCCCCGTGCCCGGCAGCGAACGCTATATCGGCATCATGTCCGGCACCAGCATGGACGGTGCCGACGCGGTACTGGTCGATTTCAGCGGCGCGCGGCCAATGGTGCTGGCCGCGGCCAGCCAGCCCTTCCCGGACACGCTGCGCGCGGCCTTCGGCGCCCTGCAGCAGCCCGGCGAGGACGAAATCCACCGCGAGGCGCTGGCCGCCAACGCACTGGCGCAGGTGTACGCCGGCTGCGTCGCCGCGCTGCTGCGCGAAGCGCGCCTGGACCCCGCCGCGGTGGCCGCCATCGGCGCCCACGGCCAGACCATCCGCCACCGGCCCGGCCTCTACGACGGCATCGGCTATACCCGCCAGAGCCAGCATCCGGCGCGCCTGGCCGAGCTGACCGGCATCGACGTGGTGGCGGACTTCCGCAGCCGCGACATCGCCGCCGGCGGACAAGGCGCGCCGCTGGTGCCGGCGCTGCACCACGCGCTGTTCGGCAGCGACGCCGAGACCCGCGTGGCCTGCAATATCGGCGGCATTTCCAACATCAGCATCCTGCCGGCAGCGGGCGGCCCGGTCAGCGGCTTCGACTGCGGGCCGGGCAATGCGCTGCTCGATTACTGGATTGGCCGCCACCGCGGCCAGCCCTTCGACCGCAACGGCGACTGGGCTGCGAGCGGCCAGGTCGACGCCGCGCTGCTGGCGCAGTGCCTGGCCGAGCCCTACTTCAGCGCGGCGCCGCCCAAGAGCACCGGTCGCGACCTGTTCCATCCCGGCTGGCTCGAAGCACGGCTGGCGGCATTCCCACACCTCGCCCCTGCTGACGTGCAGGCAACCCTGGCCGCGCTGACCGCGGAGGCCATCGCGCGCGACGTGCGCACCGGTGCGCCGGCCGCGCGCCGGCTGATCGTCTGCGGTGGCGGCGCCCGCAATGCGTTCGTGATGGCACGGCTCGCCCAGGCCCTGCCCGGCGTGGCCATCGAGACCTCCGACGACTACGGCGTGCCGGTGTCGCAGGTCGAAGCCATCGCCTTTGCCTGGCTGGCGCGCCAGTGCCTGCTGCGCCTGCCCGGCAACGTCCCCACCGTGACCGGCGCCGCCGGTGCGCGCGTGCTGGGCGCCATCTATCCGCGCTGAACCGCGGCGCCGCGTGCGCCGCTGCCCTGCTCCGCCTCCACCCAATCCATGAACGCCTGCGCCAGCGGCGATGCGCGCATCGCCGGCGATTGCGCCAGCACCACGCGCTGCGGCGTCACTGGCTCGCGCAGCGGCCGGCAGGCAATCGGCACGCCGTCGTAGCTGTGGTCGCCCGCGGGCCGCGTGCACGACAGCGCCACGCCGTACCCGTGCGCCACCAGCCCGCGCTGCATCTCGAAGGTCTGCGTGTACTGGTGCAGCGCCGGGTGCAGCCCGTGGGCCCAGAACAATGACAGGAAGTACTCGCGGGTCTGGGGGATGTCCTCGAGGATCAGCCGTTCGGCGGCGAGGTCGGCCAGGCTGACATCGGCACCGCCGGCCAGCGGATGGGCGGGCGGGAGCAGCGCGTAGGGCGCCAGTTCCGCCAGCGTGCGGCGCTCGGTGCGCGCGTCGAGTCCCAGCTCATAGGTCACGGCGAGTTCCGCCTTGCCGGCCTGCAAGGTGCGATGGACGGTGGCAAGGTCAGCCTCGAACAGCGTCACCGAGATGCCGGGATGGCGCTCGCGCAGCGCCGCCAGCAAGCGCGGCACGAAGTAGGGGCCGAGATCCTGGAAACAGGTCAGCGACAGCTGGCCACTCAGGCCCCGGCCGGCGCCATCATCGACGATGAGCCCGGCCGCCAGCGCCAGCACGTCGCGGGCCCGGCCAAGCAGGCGCTGTCCGGCCGGGGTCAGCGACAGCCCACGACTGACCTGGCGCCTGAACAGCGGCTCGCCAAGCGTATCCTCCAGTTGAGCAATCGCGGTCGATACCGAGGGCTGCGACACATGGCGCGCCCTGGCCGCCGCGCTGATGCTGCCGTGCTCGGCGGCGGCGACGAAGTACTCGAGCTGGCGGAAGGAGAAAGGGATCATGATTTCCTATATCGCAACATAGGAAATATATGCTTTTCCTATCCCATGCGCATGGCGATACTGGTCGCATCGCCCCCACACACATCGCCATGGACATTACCCGGGAACAGATCGACACCTACCAGCGCGACGGCGTGCTGGTCTTGCGCGGCGCCTTTGCCGAGTGGGTCGAGCGCTTGCGCGACGGCTTCGCACAGAACCTCGCCGAACCCGGGCCCTTCGCCATCGAGAACGTCCGCGCCGGCGAGGGCGGGCGCTTTTTCGAGGACTATTGCAACTGGCAGCGCATCGCCCCGTTCGCCGCCTTTATCCGCGAGTCCGCGGCGGCCGGGATCGCCGGACGGATCATGCAGTCGCAGGCGGTGCAGGTGTTCCATGAGCACATCCTGGTCAAGGAGCCCGGCACGGCCAAGCCTACGCCATGGCACCAGGACCTGCCCTACTACTGCGTCGACGGCACCCAGACCGCGAGCTACTGGATTCCGCTGGACCCGGTGACGCAGGCCAATACCCTGCGCGTGGTGGCCGGCTCGCATCGCTGACCCCGGCTGGTACGCCCCAAGCGCTGGGCCAGCAACGAGAATTTCTACGGCGGCGACGATGCCTTCATGGAAATGCCGGACGTGGAAGACGGCAGCCACACCGTGCTGGCCCCGGAACTGGAACCGGGCGATGCGGTGGTGTTCGACTTCCGCACCGTGCATGGCGCCGCCGGCAATAGCGGCAGCGGGCGGCGCCGGGCGTTCTCGGCCCGTTTCCTCGGCGACGACGTGCGCTTTATGCAGCGGCCCGGGCGGACCTCGCCACCGCTCCCTGGCATCGGCCAGCAGACCGGTGAGCGCATGCGCGAAGACTGGTTTCCGGTGGTCTGGCGCGCCGCGCAGTAAGCCGGCGCGGACAACAAAAAACGCACCCGAAGGTGCGTTTTTTGTTGGGGCCGGGATCGCTCAGACCGAGAACGACGAGCCGCAACCACAGGTGGTCGAGGCATTCGGGTTCTTGATCACGAACTGCGCGCCGTTGATGTCTTCCTTGTAGTCGATCTCGGCGCCGACCAGGTACTGATAGCTCATCGAGTCGATCAGCAGCGTGACGCCGTTCTTGACCATGGTGGTGTCGTCTTCGTTGACTTCCTCGTCGAAGGTGAAGCCATACTGGAAGCCGGAGCAGCCGCCGCCCTGCACGAACACGCGCAGTTTCAGCTCGGCATTGCCCTCTTCCTCGATCAACTGCTTGACCTTGTCGGCGGCGCTGTCGGTAAAGACGAACGGTGCCGGCACGTCCTCGGTAACGGGTGCCTCTGCGACTGCGTTCATGGGGTGTTCTCCTGTTTAGATACGCCTGTATTCTAAGCGCTACTGGAAAATCGTGCCGAAACCTTGTGTTTTCAAGGGGTTCAGGGCACCGAAGTCGCCGCTAGGCGGCCTTTTCGGTGGGACTGGCATCGGCAGCGGGAGTTTCGCCTGCGGTGGCGGCGTCGTCGTCGGCCGCTTCGGTCACTTCGACCGCCAGCGCGACCCCGACCGGATTCGGCAACGCCTTGACCTCGCCCTGCACCATCGGCATCAGGCGGCCCTCGACCAGCGCGCCCTGGTGCATTTCCAGCGCGGCATAGCGCACGTCGCCCAGCACCCGGGCCTGCGGCTGCAACTCCAGCAGGTCGGCGGCCTGAACCGGGCCCTTGACGGTGCCGTTCAGCACCAGGTGGCCGACGCTGATTTCGCCCTCGACCACGCCCTTCTCGCTGACCACCAGCATGCTGGGCTTGCCCGGCGCCGCGGTGACGTTGCCGCGCACGCGTCCGTCCAGGCGCAGGCCGCCGGCAAACACCATGTCGCCGTCGATGGCGGTGTCTTCGCCAATCAGCGTATCGATCGAAAGGCCCTTCTTCTTGGAAAACAGCATGACTCTCACTCCTCTCTCGTTCGTGCCTGGCTGGCCGCCCCGTGGCGCAACCTGCCCGCAAGCCGGACTTGCCGTCAGCGGCAGGGCGTGATTGTAGCCGCGCGCAGCCGGATACCCCACAAAAGTATGGCGGCCTGCCAGCTATGACGGCAGCAGCCCACCGGTTCCGTAGTGCACAAACGAAAAAAAACCGCACGGCCAGCGTGCGGTTTCTTTGGTCTCGCAGGCTCCGGCCAGACCGGACCCGCGATAACGCATCAGCGCTTCGAGAACTGCTTGCGACGACGCGCCTTGTGGAAGCCAACCTTCTTACGCTCGACTTCACGTGCATCGCGCGTGACGTAGCCAGCCTTCGACAGGGCCGACTTCAGGGTCGCATCGTAGTCGATCAGGGCGCGGGTGATGCCGTGGCGCACTGCGCCGGCCTGGCCCGTTTCGCCACCGCCGGTCACGTTGACCTTGATGTCGAACGTTTCGCCGTGGGCGGTCAGTTCCAGGGGCTGGCGCACGATCATCAGCGAGGTTTCGCGAGCGAAATACTCTTTGATGGGCTTGCCGTTGACGACGATGTCGCCCTTGCCCGACTTGATGAAGACACGAGCCACAGCGCTCTTGCGGCGGCCAGTACCGTAATTCCAGTTACCGATCATGGATTGGCCTCCTTAGATTTCCAGCGCCTTGGGCTGCTGCGCTTCGTGCGGATGCTCGGCTTCGGCGTAAACCTTCAGCTTCTTGATCATCGCGTAGCCCAGCGGACCCTTCGGCAGCATGCCCTTGACAGCCTTTTCCAGGGCACGGCCCGGGAAACGCTGCTGCATCTTGCCGAACGTCGTTTCGTAGATACCGCCCGGGTAACCCGAATGGCGATAGTACTTCTTGTCCGTTTCCTTGGTACCCGTGACACGCAGCTTGGCTGCATTGACGATGATGATGTAATCACCCGTGTCGACGTGCGGAGTGAATTCCGGCTTGTGCTTGCCGCGCAGACGGCGTGCCACTTCGCTGGCGACACGGCCGAGGACTTTGTCCGTCGCGTCAATCACGTACCAGTCGCGCTTTACCTCATGAGGCTTGGCGGAAAAGGTCTTCATGATTTTTCCTGACTATTGGTTCGTGCCCGTAATCCGACTCGCGAAGGCTTGTGCTCGCCCCTGCAAGTCTTGTGGCTGCCCCATGAAGGGTGGCCGGTCCTGCTTTTTCTCCCGCGGGCATGACGGAAAAGCCTTCGATTATACTGGCGGCCGTGGCGACCACACAAGCAAAGACTGAAGTATTCGTCAAGATCACGGCCGGCCTGCGGCGCTCCGGGGGCGTCCGATGCACTTGGGGAGACCAAGCTGCGGGGTCCGCTGGGGCGAAAAAAAACCCAAGCGGTTGAGCTTGGGTTTGAATCCACCAAAGGAGGAGGGTGGAGGAGACACTTGGAGATCGACGGAGGGACTGGCGGGCGGTGCGGAGGGCTTGGCCGGGTGGCTTCGCTTTCGCACTCTGGCGGGCTGTCAGTGCCGTCGTTCAATGATTGGAATTATACCTAGGGTTTGCCCGGATGCAAGGGAATTTGCAGTGCGAAATCAGATTTCGCATGGCGAAATGCAGATAGTCCCACGACAATTCGCGATTTTATTTTAAAAATCAATTACTTAAGTAAAAAGCTGGCATGTCGGCGAACCGACATACTAGAGGAAACCCTCAGGTTTCATAAGGTTATCGGCATCGAAACCGCGGACTTGACGATGCCATATACTGGGAAATGCAAGATTCGTGATCACGCGTTTGTGATCGCGAACCTACAATACCAAGGACAGGAACGAACAAAATGGAATGCAAAGTAACATGGATGGGCACCGAGGGCATGAGCTTCGTCGCCCAGACTGGCAGCGGCCACATCGTTGCCATGGACGGCGCCCCCGAGGGTGGTGGCCACAACCTGGCGCCGCGGCCCATGGAGATGGTGCTGCTCGGCACCGGCGGCTGCACCGCCTATGACGTGGTGCTGATCCTCAAGCGCGGTCGCCAGGACGTCACCGGCTGCAGCGTGGACCTGCAAGCCGAGCGCGCCGGTGAAGACCCGAAGGTATTCACCCGCATCAACTTCCATTTTGTGGTGACCGGCAAGAATCTCAACCCCGCCACGGTCGAGCGCGCGATCAAGCTGTCGCACGAGAAGTACTGCTCGGCGTCGATCATGCTGGCCAAGACGGCCGAGATCACGCACACGCTGGAAATCGTCGAAGGCTGAAAAGCCAGATGGTGGATTGCAGACCCGGACTGCCGCGCGGGCGCCGGGTCATGCGGAAGACTGAAGCAAAGCAGGCCGATAAGCCGGATTCTGTGCACACCGCCCGCCTTGCGGCCAGCGGCGCGTGACAACCATTCCTCTAGGCCGGCTGTTACCAGCCGGCTCCAGCTCCCTACCCGCAGACTCAGCGGGCCGCTTCATCGCCTGCCTATTTGGGATTGCTCCAGGTGGAGGTTACCGCGTTTCACCCTTGCCCCCGGGCGAACCCGGCGGCAAGACTCGTCTCTGTGGCCCTATTCCGCACGTTGCCGTGGATGGCTGTTAGCCAACACCCTGCCCTGTGGAGTCCGGACTTTCCTCCCCCTGCACCTTGCGGTGCAGGCAGCGGTTGCCTGGCCTGCTTTGCGGGCCGCAGTCTAACACCGATTCAATCCGGTTGCCGGCGTAAATCCCGCAGGCGCCCAGGCCGGAACACGGTGGTGTCGGCATAGAAATCTGGCGAGGCGTTGTCGGCACACCATGCCGGGATTCCCATGACGGGCAGTGGCGCAAAGCAACGGCCGCCGCGCAGCGTGCCGGCTGCGGCCGCATGTTCCAGCGACAGCGCCAGCGCCTGGTCCAGCGCGGCATCCGGCAGCGGCGGCAACGTCCACGCATGCGCGGTCACGGCCTTGTACGGCCGCACCAGTTTTTCCAGCAACGCATGGCCGAACGGCACGACTCGGCACGCGGTGTCCCACGCGTGGCGCTGCGCGACAAAAAGCTGCTGCCAGGCAAACCCCCGCAGCGCTTCGGCAAATTCTTCGCCCTCGCTCAGGAACAGCACCGCGTTCTCATCGAACAGCGTGGCCGCATCGCGTACGCCGCCGCGCCCGGTCCGCACGCCTTCGCGCGCGATCACGGCGGCCTGGATCTGGTTGAGGACGCGCTTGGCTTGCGGGAAATGCAGCCAGACCAGCGCGTTGAAGAAGTCGTGGAGATTGTTGCGGGTCGGGACTTCGCCGGTGGCGTCGATATGCGCTTCGTAAGCGCGGCCTTCGGGCAAGGCCTGCTGCGGGACAAAGCGCAGCGGCAGGCCGCGCGCGTTGCGCAGGCCCAGCGCGCCCGATTCAGCATCCAGCAATGCGCGCAGGTCGGCCCCGCCCTGCACTGCCGCCGCCAGCGCTGCGCCGCGCGCGGCAAAGGGCTGGAACCATGGCCGGGACCAGTCGATCCCGGCCAGCGCAGCGGCGAACGATGCGCCCGCCGCGGCTGCTCCGGCTTGCAACGCCGCAGCGCTCAGCGCGCCTTCCAGCGCAGCGTCTCGCCGCCGCGCAGCGGCACCAGCGTGGTATCGCCGTAGGGCAGCTCCGCCGGCAGTTCCCAGTCTTCCCGCTCCAGCGTCAGCGTGCCGGTGTTGCGCGGCAGGCCGTAGAAGGCGGGTCCATTGAAGCTGGCGAAAGCTTCCAGCTTGTCCAGCGCACCCGCGGCGTCGAAGGCCTCGGCATACAGCTCCATCGCGTGCAGCGCGGTGTAGCAGCCGGCGCAGCCGCAGGCATGTTCCTTCAGGCCGCGCGCATGCGGGGCGCTGTCGGTACCCAGGAAGAAGCGTTCGCTACCCGAGGTGGCGGCCGCCACCAGCGCCTCGCGGTGGGTTTCGCGCTTGAGCACCGGCAGGCAGTAGTAGTGCGGGCGGATGCCGCCGGTGAAGATCGCGTTGCGGTTGTAGAGCAGGTGGTGCGCGGTGATGGTGGCGCCGACCGGGCCGCTCGCGTCGCGCACGTATTGCGCCGCATCCTTGGTGGTGATGTGCTCGAACACCACCTTCAGCTCGGGCATGTCGCGACGCAGCGGCGCCATCACGCGCTCGATGAAGACCGCCTCGCGATCAAAGATGTCGATGGCGGGATCGGTCACTTCGCCGTGCACCAGCAGCGGCAGGCCGGCGCGTTGCATGGCTTCCAGCGCGGGGTAGCAACGGCGGATATCGGTCACGCCGGCATCGCTGTTGGTGGTGGCGCCCGCCGGATACAGCTTGACGCCGTGGACGAAGCCGCTGGCCTTGGCCGCGGCGATCTCTTCGGCGCTGGTGTTGTCGGTCAGGTACAGCGTCATCAGCGGCTCGAACTGCATGCCGGCCGGCAGCGCCGCCAGGATGCGGGCGCGATAGGCCTGCGCCTGCGCCACCGTGGTCACGGGCGGCTTCAGGTTGGGCATGATGATGGCGCGGGCGAACTGGCGTGCGGTGTCGGGCAGCACGGCGGCCAGCGCCGCGCCGTCGCGCAGGTGCAGGTGCCAGTCGTCCGGTCGGGTGATGGTGAGCTTCTGGGTCATGGCTAGCTTGGGCCGGCCGCGCACGGCGGCTGGCGTTCGTCGAAATCAGAGTATCAGGATGGCGCGGTAGTCGTTCACGTTGGTGCGCGTCGGGCCGGTGACGACCAGGTCGCCGATGGCATCGAACAGGCCCCAGGCGTCGTGCGCGTCCAGCTGGCGCTGGCCGGGCATGCCGGCGGCCTCGGCGCGTGCCAGCGTGGTCGGGTCGGCCAGCGCACCGGCATTGTCTTCAGAGCCGTCGATACCGTCGGTATCGGCGGCGATCGCGTGCACGCCAGGCATGCCTGCCAGTTCGACCGCCAGCGACAGCAGAAACTCCGAGCAGCGCCCGCCGCGCGCCTTGCCCGGGCCGTCGGCCGGCAAAGTGACCGTGCACTCACCTCCGGAAATCAGCGCCACGGGCGCGGCGAACGGCGCATTGTACGCGCGAATCTCGCGCACCAGCGCGGCGTAGACCCGGGCCACTTCGCGCGCCTCGCCCGTCACCGTGTCACCCAGCACCACCGGCGTGATGCCCCGTTGGCGGAACAGCGCAGCGGCAGCCTCGAGGCTGCCGTGGGCGGTGGCGATCATGAGGTTGTCGACACGATCGAACAACGGATCGCCAGGCTTGGGCGTCTCCGGCACCTCGCCGCGCGCGCCGCGTTCCAGGTGCGACTGCACGCTGATCGGGACCTGGGCGCCGTAGCGGCGCAGGATCTGCAGCGCGTCATCGAAGGTGCTGGGATCAGCGACAGTCGGGCCCGAGGCGATCGCGCTGGGATCGTCGCCGGCCACGTCCGAGACGATCAGCGTGGTCACCGGCGCCTGGCTTGCCTGCGCCAGCCGGCCGCCCTGGATGCGCGAGATGTGCTTGCGCACAATGTTCATGTCGGTGATCGGCGCGCCACAGCGCAGCAATTCCCGGGTGGTCGCCTTCAGGTCGGCCATCGGAATGCCCTCGGCCGGCAGCGACAGCAGGCTCGAACCGCCGCCCGAGACCAGCACCAGCAGCCGGTCCTGCGGTGTCAGCGATTGCACCGCGGCCAGGATCTCGCCCGCGGCCTGTTCGCCCGACTCGTCTGGCACCGGGTGGCCGGCCTCGATCACGCGGATATGGTCGGTCGGCATGCCGTGCGCGTAGCGCGTGACCACCAGGCCTTCCAGCGTAGCCTTGCCAGCGTAGGCACGCTCGACCGCCGCGGCCATCGATGCCGCGGCCTTGCCCGCGCCCACCACCAGCGTGCGGCCGCCGGCGTGCGGCGGGGGCAGGTGCCGTGCGACGATCTGCAGCGGATCGGCGGCCGCCACGGCGGCGTGGAAGGTCGCGAGCAGCAGTGCGCGGGTGTCCCCCGCGAACGCGGCGTTCACAGCGCCTCCGCGATCGCGCGGCCCAGGTCTGCGGTACCGGCCTTGCCGCCGATGTCGCGCGTCAGCGGCGCGTGCTCCGGACCGGCGGCCAGCACCTTCTCGATCGCGCCCAGCACCGCGGCGCCGGCCTCGTCATGGCCGAGGTGCTCCAGCATCATGGCGCCGCACCAGATCTGCCCGATGGGGTTGGCCACGCCGCGCCCGGCGATGTCCGGGGCCGAGCCGTGCACCGGCTCGAACAGGCTGGGGAAGGTGCGGTCCGGGTTGATATTGCCCGACGGCGCAATGCCGATGGTGCCGGTGCAGGCCGGCCCCAGGTCCGACAGGATGTCGCCGAACAGGTTGCTGGCGACCACCACGTCGAACCAGTCCGGATGCTGGACGAAATGGGCGGTCAGGATGTCGATGTGGTACTTGTCGACCTTGATGCCGGGGTAATGCGCGGCCATGGCCTCGACCCGCTCGTCCCAGTACGGCATCGTGATCGAGATGCCGTTGGATTTGGTCGCCGAGGTCAGGTGCCTCTTCGGGCGCTTCTGGGTCAGTTCAAAAGCGAACTTCAGGATGCGGTCGACGCCGGTACGGCTCATCACCGTTTCCTGCACCACGATCTCGCGCTCGGTGCCGGGGAACATGCGGCCGCCGATGCTGGAATACTCGCCTTCGGTGTTTTCGCGCACCACGTAGAAGTCGATGTCGCCGGGCGCGCGGCCCGCCAGCGGGCTCTTGATGCCCGGCATCAGCCGCACCGGCCGCAGGTTCACGTACTGGTCGAAGGAACGGCGGAACTGCAGCAGCGAGCCCCACAGCGACACATGGTCGGGCACCGTATCCGGCCAGCCGACCGCCCCGAAGTAGATGGCGTCGTACTTGACCAGCGTGTCGAACCAGTCGTCCGGCAGCATCTTGCCGTGGCGGGCGTAGTAGTCGCAGCTGGAAAAATCAAAGTGATCCCACTGGAAGTCGATGCCGAAGCGGCGCGCCGCGGCGTCCATCACGCGGAGGCCCTCGGGCATGACTTCCGTGCCGATTCCGTCTCCGGGAATCACGGCAATCTTGTATTGGCTCATCGTTCTCGGGATTGCTAGCAGGGGGGCGGGGCCAAGGCCGGCACCATTGGACCGCGCTGGAGCGTCCGCGCGTTGCTTGGCAGCGACGCCGGCGCGCGGGATAATGCCTGCATTCTATTGCAAAGCGGCAGCCCCCTGCCGACCGGTGCCCCGCCATGTGCCAGCTGCTAGGCATGAACTGCGCCACGCCGACCGACGTGACGTTCTCCTTCACCGGCTTTGCCGCCCGCGGCGGCGTGACCGACCACCACGCCGACGGCTTCGGTGTCGCCTTCTTCGAAGACAAGGCCTGCCGCCTGTTCATCGACAACCAGTCCGCCGGCACCTCACCGGTGGCGGACCTGATCAAGCGCTACCCGATCAAGTCGAAGAACGTCATCTCGCATATCCGCAAGGCCACGCAGGGCACCGTGCTGCTAGAAAACTGCCACCCCTTCATGCGCGAGCTGTGGGGCCGGCACTGGATCTTTGCCCACAACGGCGACCTGCATGGCTTTACGCCGTTCCTGTCCGGCGTGTACCAGCCGGTTGGCGATACCGACAGCGAACTGGCCTTCTGCACACTGATGCAGGGCCTGCGCAAGCGCTTCCCGGGTTCGCAGCCGCCGCTGAACGAGCTGGGCCACGCGCTGGCCGACATCACCCGCGAAATCACGCTGCACGGCGTGTTCAACTACCTGCTGTGCAACGGGCAGGCGCTGTTTGCCCATTGCTCGACCCGCCTCTACTACATCGTGCGGCAATGGCCGTTCTCGACCGCGCACCTGATCGACGCCGACCTGTCGATCGACTTCGCGCAGGTCACCACGCCGGAGGACCGCGTCGCCGTGATCGCCACCGCGCCGCTGACCGACAACGAGACCTGGACCCAGTTCGCCCCGGGCGAGCTGATCATGTTCGAGCACGGGCGCCCGACCATGACGCTGAGCGTGCCGATCCCGCCCGAAGTGCAGGCCAGGAACGCCGCCAATACGGCTTGTACCTGAGCGCTCCGATAAAACGAAAAAGGGACGCCGAGGCGTCCCTTTTTTCATGGCCGGAAGTCGGCTCAGTGATGCAGGATCTTCGACAGGAACTGCCGCGCGCGCTCCGAACGGGCGTCGATATTGCCGAAGAACTCTTCCTTGTCGGCGTCCTCGACGATCTTGCCCTGGTCCATGAAGATCACGCGGTTGGCGACCTTGCGCGCGAAGCCCATTTCGTGGGTCACGCACATCATGGTCATGCCTTCGTGCGCGAGCTGCACCATCACGTCCAGCACTTCGTTGACCATTTCCGGATCCAGCGCCGAGGTCGGCTCGTCGAACAGCATGCAGATCGGGTCCATCGACAGCGCGCGGGCAATGGCCACGCGCTGCTGCTGGCCACCCGACAGCTGGCCGGGATATTTGTCGGCCTGGCTCCGCAGGCCGACACGATCCAGGTACTTCAGGCCCTTGGCCATGGCCTCATCCCTGGAGCGGCCCAGCACCTTCACCTGCGCGATGGTCAGGTTCTCGGTGATCGACAGGTGCGGGAACAGCTCGAAGTTCTGGAACACCATGCCCACGCGCGAGCGCAGTTTCGGCAGGTTGGTCTTGGGATTGCCCACCGAGGTGCCGTCGACCAGGATGTCGCCCTTCTGGAACGGCTCGAGTGCGTTGACGGTCTTGATCAGCGTGGACTTGCCCGAGCCGGACGGGCCGCACACCACCACCACCTCGCCCTTGGCGACCCTGGTGGTGCAGTCGGTCAGCACCTGGAACGAGCCGTACCACTTGGAAACGTTGTTGATTTCGATCATACAGCCACCTTTTTCTGGTAACGCTTGACCAGCAGCGAAGCGGAGAAACAAATGATGAAGTACACCAGGCCGGCAAACAGCAGCATCTCGACGATACGCCCGTCGCGTTCGCCGATGCCATAGGCCTGGCCGAAGAAGTCAGCCAGCGCGCTCACGTACACCAGCGACGTATCCTGGAACAGGATGATGCCCTGGGTCAGCAGCAGCGGCACCATGTTGCGGAACGCCTGCGGCAGGATCACCAGCCGCATCGACTGCCCGTAGGTCATGCCCAGCGCCTGCGCCGCGAACATCTGCCCGCGCGACACGCTCTGGATGCCGGCCCGGATGATTTCGGAGTAGTACGCGGCCTCGAACAGCGCGAACGCCACCAGCGCCGAGGTCATGCGCAGGTCGGTCGCCGGCGACAGGTTGAACAGGCTCTGCAGCACTTGCGGGATGATCAGGAAGAACCACAGCAGCACCATCACCAGCGGGATCGAGCGGAAGATGGTCACGTAGCCCTGCGCGAACCAGTTCAGCAGCCGGAATGATGACAGCCGCATCATCGCCAGGATGGTGCCCCAGACGATGCCGACCACCACCGCGGTGACGGTGATCTTCAGCGAGACCAGCATGCCCTCGCCCAGCACGTGCAGCGTGCCCGGGTTGATCGAGGTGAAATCGAAGGAATAAGCCATGGCGCCCCCTTACTTGCCGCCGATGAAGCCGGGCACGCGCGTGCGGGCCTCGACCCAGCGCATCAGCAGCATCACCGTGACGTTGATCAGCGCGTACATCAGCGTGACCGCGATGAACGATTCATACGGACGCGCGGTGTAGTCCACCAGCTGGCGCCCCTGCGCGGCCAGCTCAAGCAGGCCGATGGTCGACGCCACCGCCGAGTTCTTGAAAATATTCAGGAACTCGGAGGTCAGCGGCGGCACGATCACGCGGAACGCCATCGGCAGCAGCACGTGGCGATACGTCTGCGGCAGCGTGAAGCCCATCGCCAGGCCGGCGTTCTTCTGCCCGCGCGCCAGCGAGTTGATGCCCGAGCGCACCTGCTCGCAGACCCGCGCGGCGGTGAAGGTGCCCAGGCACAGCATGGCGGCCAGGAACTGCTGCGCGAACGGGTTCATCTGCTTGATTGCCTCGCCGCCGGGCAGCAGCTCGGGCATGACGAAATACCAGATGAACAGCTGCACCAGCAGCGGGATGTTGCGGAAGATCTCGACGTAGGTGGCGGCGATCCCCGACAGCCACTTGTTGGGCACGGTGCGCAGCACGCCGAGCACCGAGCCGATGACCAGGGCAATGACCCAGGACGAAAGCCCCAGCGCGAGCGTGACCTTCAGGCCGGAGATCATCCAGTCCAGGTAGGACTCGTTCTGGGCGGCCTGCTCGAGGAAGACTCCCCAATGCCAGTTGTAGTTCATGTTGCGTCCTCAAAAAGAAACGGAAGGACATGCCTTCCGTTTCGCACTGCTGGATCCGTCAGGTCAGTCCAGCGCCTTGTCGTTCGGCGCCTTGATCAGGGCCTTCATGTCTTCGGACAGCGGGAAGTCCAGGTTGAGGCCCTTCGGCGGCACCGGTTGCATGAACCACTTGGTGTACAGCGTGTTGATCGAGCCGTCCTTCATCATGCCGGAGATCACGGTATCGGAAAGCTTCTTGAACTGCGGGTCGTCCTTGCGGATCATGCAGCCATAGGACTCGCGCGATTGCGGCTTGCCCACGACGATCCAGTCGGCCGGGTTCTTGGCCTTGGCGCGTTCGCCGTACAGCAGCGCGTCGTCCATCATGAACGCGACCGCGCGGCCCGATTCCAGCGTCAGGAACGACTGGCCGTGGTCCTTGGTGCTGATGATGTTCATGCCCAGCTTCTGGTCGTCGTTCATCTTGCGCAGCAGGCGCTCCGACGTGGTACCGGCGGTGGTGACGATGTTCTTGCCCTTCAGGTCGGCCCAGTCCTTGATGCCGGCATCCTTCTTCACCATGATGCGCGTGCCGATGATGAAGATGGAGTTGGTAAAGGCGACCTGCTTCTGGCGTTCGAGGTTATTGGTGGTCGAGCCGCACTCGATGTCGATGGTGCCGTTCTGCAGCAGCGTGATGCGGTTCTGCGAGGTGATCGGGATTTCCTTGACCTGCAGGTTCGGCAGCTTCAGCTGGTCCTTGATGGCTTCCACGATCTTCATGTTGATATCGTAGGAATAGCCGACTTGCCGCACGCCGCCCAGGTTGTAATTGAACGGAATCGACGACTCGCGCACGCCCAGCGTAATGACGCCGGTGTCCTTGATCTTCTTCAGCGTGCCCGTCAGTTGTTCGGCTGCCTGTGCCGTCCCGCACATCACGCCCCCGGCAATCATCAGGGCAGCCAACTTGGCAAAATTCATAACATCTCCTTGACCATGAAGAGAAAGCGGGATTCTAAGAATAAAAACCCCCACTGGTGAAACAGTATTGCGCAGCATCCGCCGCAATACAACTGGGTTTTCTCCTAGAACCCCACTTCGGGGCAATCCGTGCGCACCGCGTCCGGATACGACAACGCGGTCTCCGGCGCTTGCCGGAGACCGCGTCTGACGGTCATGAAGCCAGCGGACCAAGGCGATTATTGCATCGCACCATACGAGTGCCTCGCCCCGGTCCCTGCTGCCCCGATCAGGGGTACAGGCCGCGCATTTCGCGCGCCTGCAGGATCCGCGTACAGGCCACGATGAACGCCGCCGTGCGCAGCGTCACCTTGTTTTCCTGTGCCACTTGCCAGATTGCCCGGAAGGCTTCTTGCATGATCCGTACCAGGCGCTGGTTGATCTCTTCCTCGGTCCAGAAGAAGCTGGAGAAATCCTGCACCCATTCGAAGTAGGACACGGTCACGCCGCCCGCGTTGGCGATCACGTCCGGGCAGACCAGGATATTGCGCTCGCGCAGGATGTCATCGGCCTGCGGCGTGGTCGGGCCGTTGGCGCCCTCGATCACCAGCTTTGCCGTGATCTTCGGCGCGTTTTCGGCGGTAATCTGGCCTTCCAGCGCGGCCGGGATCAGGATGTCGCAGTCGACTTCCCAGAACTGCTCGGTACGCAGGACTTCGCCGCGGAAACCTTCGATGGTGCCGCTGTGCGAGGCGTATTCCATCATCGCCGGCACGTCCAGGCCGGCCGGGTCGAACAGCGTGGTGCGGTGGTCCTGCACCGCGACCACCTTGGCGCCCGCCTCATGGAACAGCTTGGCGGCCACGGCGCCCACGTTGCCGAAGCCCTGCACCGCCACGCGCGCGCCCTTGACTTCCAGGCCGATATTGCGCGCGGCCTCGGAGCCGACCACGAACACGCCCCGGCCGGTGGCCTCGTGGCGGCCCAGCGAGCCGCCCAGCGAGATCGGCTTGCCGGTCACGACGCCGGTCGCGGTGCTGCCCGAGTTCATCGAATAGGTGTCCATCATCCACGCCATCACCTGTGCGTTGGTGTTGACATCGGGCGCCGGGATGTCCTTGCTCGGCCCGATGATGATGTTGATTTCGCTGGTGTAGCGGCGCGTCAGGCGTTCCAGCTCGGCGTGCGACAGCGTGCGCGGGTCGACGCGGATGCCGCCCTTGGCACCGCCGTACGGCACGTTGACCGCCGCGTTCTTCACCGACATCCAGGCCGACAGCGCCATCACCTCGGACAGGGTCACGTCCTGGTGGAAGCGCACGCCGCCCTTGCCCGGGCCGCGCGACAGGTTGTGTTGCACCCGGTAGCCCTCGAAATGGGCGATGGTGCCGTTGTCGAGCTCGATGGGAACGTCGACGATCATCGCGCGCTTGGGGCGCTTCAGGGTCTCGACCCAGCGCGCCAGCGAACCCAGGTAGGGCGTGACGCGGTCGACTTGCTGCAGGTAGATGCCCCAAGGGCCGAGGTTGTCGGCGTTGAGGTAAGACGGAAGTGCGTGCTTTTGGCCAGCAATGTTGGTCGGTGCTGCGGAAGACATCGGGTGGGTTCCGGGGTGGAAGATGGGCGCAAGCTTAGGCTGGGGCCACGGTCGGAATCCAATGCCGTTTGGTCATCAGGTTATGCAAGCCTTGCATAACCCTGCGGAAGACGCGAGCGATCCGGCGCAAGCGCTAGCTTGCCGACAAGGTCGACCACACCTGGTCCACCAGTTGCCGCTTGCGCCGGGCCCCGGCGCGCCGCTCGCCGCCGTTCTCGCCCGGCTTCTCGCGGTACAGGCGGATCTCCATGTCGATCGACAGCGGCAGCCCGCGCGCCGACTCGGCCCGCACCAGCCGCCCCGCCGCGACATCTTCGCGCACCGCGCTTTCGGGCAGGAAGGCCATGCCATGGCCCGCCAGCGCCATCACCTTGAGCGCCTCGGCCATATCGGTCTCGTAGCATTTATCGAGCTTGAGCGCCTCGGCGGTTTCGGCCAGCAGCAGGTCGACCATGCGGCCAAGGAAGGCGTTGGGCGTATAGCTGAGAAACGGCACCGGCTTCTTGTCGGTGCCCGGCAACCGGAACTGGGGCTTGCCGGCGGGGTCGGGCACGCTGTAGGGCGACAGCCGTTCGGTACCGAGCACCAGCATGTCGTACCGCGCCGGATCCAGCTGGATGGCCTGGCGCGCGTGATGGTAGACCATCACCAGGTCGCAGCCGCCTTCGACCAGCATCAGCACCGCGTCATGGACGTTGAGCGCTCGCAGCCGGCACGGCAGCGTGCCGAGCCTGCGCTCCAGCGCCTTGAGCCACTCCGGAAAGAAGGTCAGCGACAGCGTATGCGGCACCGCGAATTCCAGCACCTGCGCGTTGGCCGAGCGCTGGCCGCGCATCAGCGCGCGGGTCTCGCTGACCTGCGCCAGCATGGCCAGCGCCTGCTCGTAGAACACCTTGCCGGCCGGGGTCAGGCTGGTGGGATAGCTGGAGCGGTCGATCAGCTCGGTGCCGACCCACGCCTCCAGCGACTGGATGCGGCGCGAAAACGCCGGTTGCGTGACGTGGCGCAGTTCGGCCGAGCGCGAGAAGCTGTGCGTCTCGGCCAGGCTGACGAAGTCTTCAAGCCATTTGATTTCCATGACGCGGATTATCCACCGGCGCGCGGCGGTTCGTCACCTGCGCGCTCAGCCGCGGTGGGCCCAGCCGGTCATGCGCTTCTCGACCACCGCGAACAGCTCGTACATCGCCATGGCCATCACCGCGATCACCACCAGGCCGGCAAAGGCCAGCGGCATCTTCATGGCGGAGCCGGCCGACACCAGCAGGTAGCCGATGCCCTCGTTGGCGGCACTCATCTCCGACACCGTGGTGCCGACAAAGGCCAGCGTGATCGCGACCTTGAGCGAGGCGAAGAAATACGGCAGCGCGCGCGGCAGGCCGACCTTGAACAGCACGTCGCGCCGCTTGGCGCCCAGCACGCGCAGCACGTCTTCCAGTTCCGGCTCCAGCGTGGCCAGCCCGGTGGCGATGTTGACCATGATCGGGAAGAACGAGATCAGGAACGCGGTCAGGATGGCCGGGCCCGCACCCAGCCCGAACCACACCACCAGGATCGGCACGAAGGCGGCCTTGGGCAGCGCGTTGAAGGCGGTCATCAGCGGGTAGGTGGCGGCATAGAGCAGCCGCGACGAGCCCATCGCCAGCCCGAGCAGCACGCCCACGCCGATGGCCACGCCGAAGCCCACCATGGTGGTCCAGAAGGTGCGCCATGCATGGCCGGCGATCACGTCCGCGTATTCCACCAGCGCGGCCACGATGGAGGACGGCGCCGGCAGGATGAAGCCGGATACGTCAAAGGCCATGCACGTACCCTCCCACAGCATCAGCACCGCGGCCAGCAGGAGCCATGGCGCCACGCGCTGCACGCGGCGCTCCTGCGCGGAAGTCAGGGTCATCGGCATCGTCGGTATTGCCTCAGTGTTGGCGCACATGGCCGATCTTCTCGCGCAGCGCGTGCACCAGCTCGGCGAAAGGCTCGGTATAGGTCAGCTCGAGATCGCGCGGCCGCGGCAGCCCGATTTCTTTGCGCAGCAGGATGCGGCCGGGGCGCTGGCTCATCACGTAGACCGTGTCGGCAAGGAACACGGCCTCGCGCAGATCGTGCGTGACCAGGATCACGTTGAAGCGCTGCGCGTGCCACAGGTCGCGCAGCACGCACCAGAGTTCCTCGCGGGTGAAGGCGTCGAGCGCGCCGAAGGGCTCGTCCAGCAGCAGCATGCGCGGCTGGTGGATCAGCGCGCGGCAGATCGACGCGCGCTGCTGCATGCCGCCGGAGAGCTGCCACGGGTATTTGTCCTCGTAGCCGCCCAGGCCCACGGTTTGCAACAGCCGGCGGGCGCGGTCCACATATTCGTCGCGCCGCGCGTGCAGCGTCGAGCGGTAGGGCTCGACGATCTCCAGCGGCAGCATCACGTTATCGAGCGTGGTGCGCCACGGCAGCAGCGTGGGCGACTGGAACGCCATGCCCACCTGCTTGAGCGGCCCGCTTACCTTCTGCCCCGCAATCTTCACGATGCCGCGCGTGGCGGGCCGCAGCCCGGTGGCCAGCTTCATGAAGGTGGACTTGCCGCAGCCAGACGGGCCGACGATGGCGATGAACTCGCCCGGCGCGGCCTGCAGCGACAGGTCTTCCACGGCGAACTCACCCTGGCGCGCGAGCGCGTCGTCATAGGCCAGCCAGACCCGGTTGAAATCGACAAAGGGTTCCACCGCCACGGGCCCGGCCGCGGCACTCGCGGCAGCGCCGCCGGCGGCAGGCATGCCATCAGCCAGGCGCGTCATCATCGCAGCACATCCAGCTCGGCCGCGCTCGGCAGGAACGCGTCGGTCCAGAGTGCGTCCGCGTTGATGCGGCCCTTGGTGCCGAACGCATCGGCCACTTGCGAAGCCATCAGCGACAGGCGCGGCTTGCTGACGCGGCCAAAACCCTCGGCCCTGGCGTCGGGCGACCGGACCACGCTATCCAGCGCCAGCTTCAGCCGGCGCGCTTCCAGCTTGTCGTCGATGATGCCGTCGCGCGCCTTGAGCGCCCGGATGCCCTCTTCCGGCCGCGCCATCACGTCGCGCGCCGACTTGGTGAAGGCCCGCAGGAAAGCCTTCACCGCCTCCGGGTTCTTCTTCATGAATTCCTCGGACGCGATCACGGCGTTGCCGTACAGTTTCACGCCGAACTGCGGGTACGGCAGCACCACGATGTCCTCGTCCTTCACGCCGCGCGCATTCAGGTTCAGGATCGACGTGAACGAAAACCCGGTGATGGCATCGAGCTCACCGCGCACCAGCATGGTCTCGCGCAGCGTCGGGTCCATCGCCTGCCATTGGAACGACGATGCCTGCAGGCCGTTGGCCCGGGCGAAGATCGGGAAGGCGCGGCGGCCGGCGTCGAACACCGGAGCGCCCATGCGCTTGCCGGCGAGGTCCTTCGGCGCGCGGATGCCCGACTTCTTCAGCGCCAGGATGGCCGCGGGCGTGTTGTTGTAGACCATCATCACAGCCACCGGCTTGTTCCTGGCGTCGGGGTTGTTGCCGTAGAACTCCATCACCGACGACATGTCGGCGAAGCCCATGTCATAGGTGCCCGAGGCCACGCGGTTGACCACGTTGCCCGAGCCATTGCCGGCATCGATCGAGACGTCGAGTTTTTCGGCCTTGTAGTAGCCCTTCTGCTCGCCAAGCAGGAACAGGGCCGCCGGACCTTCGAAGCGCCAGTCAAGCTGGAACCGGACCTTGGTGGGGACAGCCTGCGCATGGGCCGCGCCGGCGAATTGTGTCGACAGCACCAGGCTGGTGCCGAGCATGGCGCCCAGCTTCAGCAGGCGGCGGCGTGCGACAGCACGGGCCGGGCGCGCACCGATGTCGCCGACGCTCTCGCTGGCAGCAGTCAAAACGCCGGGCGACAGGAGCGCAGCGCGGGATTGGGGCATGGCATCTCTCCGTGGACAGGGATCTCGGAGGGATTCGTCCGCAAGGGACATGCCAGCTTTCCAGGCCCTGTTTCAGGGCGGGCCCGCGCGCGATTGTCGAACCAGAAACGGGCATGGCGATTGCCGCAGCGCCATCGCCGGCAACGATTGCCGACAATCCGCGCCGCGCCCGGGTGCAAGCCGGCGCAGCGGATAACGGCTCAGGCGTCCTGCGTGGCGTCGCCCACGTCGAGCGCGAGCGCCTCGGCACCGGCCGCGTCGCCGCCCTTGGCGGCGGCGCGCGCCTGGATGTCCCACATCTCCGCATAGCGCCCGCCCGCGCGCATCAGTTGCGCATGGGTGCCGCGCTCGACGATGCGGCCGTGGTCCATCACCAGGATCTGGTCGGCATGGACCACGGTGGAAAGCCGGTGCGCGATCAGCAGCGTGGTGCGGTTCTGCGCCAGGCGCATCAATTCGGACTGGATCGCCTGCTCGGTGCGCGAATCCAGCGCCGAGGTGGCCTCGTCGAACACCAGCACCGGCGGGTTCTTCAGCAGCGTGCGCGCGATTGCCACGCGCTGCTTCTCGCCGCCCGACAGCTTCAGGCCGCGCTCGCCCACGGGCGTGTCGTACCCTTGCGGCAGCTCGCGGATAAAGGCGTCGATCTGCGCCGCCTGCGCCGCGGCGATGACTTCTTCGCGCGCCGCGTCCGGGCGGCCGTAGGCGATGTTGTAGTAGATGCTGTCGTTGAACAGCACGGTGTCCTGCGGCACGATGCCGATCGCCCGGCGCAGGCTGTCCTGCGTGATCGCGCGGATATCCTGGCCGTCGATCTCGATGGCGCCGCCGCCCACATCGTAGAAGCGGAACAGCAGCCGCGCCAGCGTCGATTTGCCCGAGCCGCTGTGCCCGACCACCGCGGTGGTGGTGCCCGCCGCGATGGTGAAGTCCACACCGTCCAGGATGGTACGGTCCGGCTCATAGCCGAAACGCACGTCGCGGAAGCGCACCTGCGCCCCGCTGACCCGCAGCGGCTGCGCGCCGGGTGCGTCGGCCACCTCCTGGTGGGTGCCCAGCAGCACGAACATGCGGTCCATGTCGGTAGTGGCCTGCTTGATCTCGCGGTAGATCACGCCGAGGAAATTCAGCGGGATATAGAGCTGGATCATCAGCGTGTTGACCAGCACCAGGTCGCCCAGCGTCAGCTTGCCGTCGACCACGCCCACGGTGGCGCGCCACAGGATCAGGATCAGGCCGACGGCAATGATGGCCTGCTGGCCGAAGTTCAGGAACGACAGCGAGTTCTGCGAGCGGATCGCCGCGGTGCGGTACTTGCGCAGGTTCTCGTCGTAGCGCTGCGCCTCGTAGGCTTCATTGCCGAAGTACTTGACGGTCTCGAAGTTCAGCAGCGAATCGATCGCCTTCTGGTTGGCGCGCGAATCGAGTTCGTTCATGCGGCGGCGGAAGTGCGTGCGCCATTCCGTCACCACGATGGTGAAGACGATATAGCCGACCAGCGCGCAGCCGGTGATGGCCGCGAACCAGATGTCGTAGTGCAGGATGAAGAAGCCGATCACCAGCGCCATTTCAACCAGCGTGGGCAGGATGCTGTACAGCGAATACGAGATCAGCGACTGGATGCCGCGCGTGCCGCGCTCGATGTCGCGGCTCATGCCGCCGGTCTGGCGGTCCAGGTGGAAGCGCAGCGACAGCGCATGCAGGTGCTGGAACACCTGCAGCGCGATCTCGCGCACGGCGCTTTGCGTGACCTTGGAAAAGAGGATTTCCCGCAACTCGGTGAACAGCGTCGCGGACAGGCGCAGCATGCCGTAGGCGACGATCAGCCCGACCGGCACCGCCAGCAGTGCGCGCGGGTCGCCCGCGGTGAGGTTCATGCTGTCGATCAGCCGCTTCATCAGCACCGGCACGCCCAGGTTGGCCACCTTGGCCGCCACCAGGCAGGCCAGCGCCAGCATTACGCGCCACTTGTAGTGCCAGACATAGGGCAACAGGTTGCGCACGGTCTGCCAGTCGCTGCGGGGGGCGCGCTGGCCGGGAAAGAGCTTGACCGAGGCGGGGTCGGGGGCCTGCTCGGCGGTCGTGGAATAGCGGCGCATACGATAGAATTCGGGCCAATGCGCGATTGTCGCAGAGTTCGCATGACGTGGCAGGCGAAGGGTTTTTTACGCCGCGCCCGCCCCCACTTCCGTTGTCCACCCTACCGCCTCATGAACGCTCCCCATACCGTCCCCGCCTTGCCCGCCGGCAAGAATCCCGCACTGCGCGTGGTACCGATGCCCGCGGACGCCAACGTACATGGCGACGTGTTCGGCGGCTGGATCATGGCGCAGGTGGATATCGCCGGGTCGATCCCGGCAGTGGAGCGCGCGCAGGGGCGCGTGGCCACCGTTGCGGTCAATTCCTTCCTGTTCAAGCATCCGGTGTTCGTCGGCGACCTGGTCAGTTTCTACGCCGACATCGTCAAGACCGGACGGACCTCGATCACGGTCGAGGTCGAGGTCTATGCGCAGCGCATGCGGCACAGCAACGAGATCGTCAAGGTGACGGAGGCCACGCTGACCTATGTGGCGACGGATGAGTCGCGGCAGCCGCGGGTGTTGCCGACGGCCTGAGGGCCTGACGGCTCCCGGCCATCGATCGGTGTGCTCCCTCTCCCGCTGGCGGGAGAGGGTTGGGGTGAGGGCGGGTGCTGGCCGAAGTCACCGCACCGGAAAAAACCGTTGGCCCCGCTTCCTTTTTGCTTCTTGCTAGCCCACCCCTCACCCCGGCCCTCTCCCCCTGAGGGGAGAGGGAGAACACCTTGCTTAGGCGAGATCGGGCGGCTTAAGAACAACCCGACACCACTTTCCTCTTCCACGCCGTCGCGGGTTTCACGCAAACCTCGAAAAATCCGGCTTCCGCTTCTCGAAGAACGCGCTGAACGCCTCTTTCGCCTCCGGCGCCACCAGCATGCGCCGGAACACCGCGCCCTCGTCGGCCATCTGCTTTTCCACTTCGGCCACCGCGCCCGATTTCATCAGCCGCTTCGTTTCCCGCAGCGATGATGCCGGCAGCGCCGCCAGCTTGCGCGCCTGCGCCAGCGCAAAGTCGTGCAGTTCGGCCACCGGCAGCACACGTGTCACCAGGCCGATTTCCAGTGCTTCCTGCGCGCTGAAGGCCTCGCCCAGCAGCAGCTTTTCGGCGGCACGCTGGTATCCCACCAGGCGCGGCAGCAGCAGGCTGGATGCGGCCTCTGGGCACAGCCCCAGCTGCACGAATGGCAGCGACAGCTTGGCCGTATCCGAGGCATAGACCAGGTCGCAATGCAGCAGCATGGTGGTGCCTACGCCGACCGCGGCACCGCTGACCGCCGCCACGATGGGCTTGCTGGCATGGCTGATCTGGTACAGGAAGTGGAACACCGGGGCCGGTTCGGCGCCCTCGCCCGCGGTGGGCGGACGCTGCATGAAATCTTCGAGGTCGTTGCCGGCGGTAAAGATCTCGGGCTGGCCCTGCAGCAGGATCGCGCGCACGTCGGGATCGGCCTCGGCCGAGCGCAGCGCGTCCGCCAGCGCCTGGTACATCGCCGCGGTGATGGCGTTCTTCTTGTCGAGGCGGTCGAACTGAAGCGTCAGGATGCCTTGGTCGATGCGGATGCGGATGCTCATGGTCTCCTCGTCTTGGTATGCAGGCATGGGCCCGCGGGCCGCAGTTGCGCGGCCCCCGGGCCATCATGCCGCGGCGCTCAGATGCGTTCGAAAATGCCGGCGGCGCCCATGCCCGTGCCGACGCACATGGTGACCATGCCGTACTTCAGGTTGTGGCGGCGCAGCGCGTGCACCACCGTGGCCGAGCGGATCGCGCCGGTGGCACCCAGCGGGTGGCCCAGCGCGATCGCGCCGCCCATGCGGTTGACCTTGGCGGGGTCGAGCTGCAGGTCGCGCATCACCGCCAGCGACTGCGCGGCGAAGGCTTCGTTCAGCTCGATCCAGTCGAGCTGGTCCTGGCTCAGTCCGGCCGCCTTCAGCGCGGCCGGGATTGCTTCCTTGGGGCCGATGCCCATGATCTCGGGCGGCACGCCACGCACCGCGAACGAGACGAAGCGCGCCAGCGGCACCAGGTTGAACTGCTTCAGGATCTTCTCCGAAACCAGGATCAGCGCACCGGCGCCGTCCGAGGTCTGCGAGCTGTTGCCGGCAGTGACGCTGCCCTTGTTGGCAAACACCGCGCGCAGCTTGCCCAGGCCCTCGAGCGACGTATCCGGGCGCGGACCCTCATCCAGCGCGACGGTGCGGGTCTTCACGCTCACCTCGCCGCTGGCGAGGACGGGGAAGCGCTCGACGGTCTCGACCGGCGTGATCTCGTCGCGGAACTCGCCGGCCTGCTGCGCGGCGATGGCCTTCTGGTGCGAGGCCAGCGAAAACGCGTCCTGGTCCTCGCGGCTGACCTGCCACTGCTGCGCCACCTTCTCGGCGGTCAGGCCCATGCCGTAGGCGATGCCGACGTTCTCGTCGCGGGTGAAGATCTCCGGCGACATCGACGGGGAGTTGCCCATCATCGGCACCATGCTCATCGATTCCACGCCGGCGGCGATCATCACGTCGGACTCGCCCACGCGGATGCGGTCGGCGGCCATCGCCACCGCGCTCAGGCCCGAGGCACAGAAGCGGTTGACGGTGATGCCGCCGACGGTATTGGGCAGGCCGGACAGCAGCGCACCGATGCGCGCCACGTTGAGGCCCTGCTGCGCTTCGGGAATGGCGCAGCCGACGATGGCGTCTTCGATCAGCTTCGGGTCCAGGTTCGGCACCTGTGCCACCGCGGCCTTCAGGATGGTGGCCAGCAGGTCGTCCGGGCGAGTGTGCCGGAACGCGCCCTTGGGGGCCTTGCCGATCGGCGAGCGGGTGGCCGCAACGATATATGCGTCTTGCAGTTGTTTCATGATGTCGGTTCCTCGCTTGCCATTTAGTTGCGCACCGGCTTGCCGGTCTGCAGCATGCCCATGATGCGCTCCTGCGTCTTGCCGGTGCCGAGCAGGTCGACGAAGGCCTTGCGCTCCAGCGCCAGCAGCCAGTCCTCGCTGACCAGCGCGCCGGCCTCGACATCGCCGCCGCACACCACTTCGGCAATGCGCGCGGCGATCAGGAAATCGTGCGCCGAGATAAAGCCGCCGTCGCGCATGTTGACCAGCGAGGCCTTGATGGTGGCCACACCGGAACGGCCGGCAACCGGGATCAGCATCGGCAGCGGCGCGCGGTAGCCGGCGTCGGCCAGCGCACGCACGGTGTTCTGCGCCACGTACAGCAGTTCATGCACGTTGAAGACGATCTGGTCGGACGGCTGCAGATAGCCCATCTGGCGCGCTTCCAGCGCCGATGCGGAGACCTTGGCCATGGCCGCGCTCTGGAAGCGGCTGGTCAGGAACTGCAGGTAGTTGGTGCTGCCCGCGGCCTGCGCCGCGCGCGCGGCCGCCAGCGCGGCTTCCTTCAGGCCGCCGCCGGCCGGCACCAGGCCCACGCCCACTTCGACCAGGCCGATATAGGTTTCCAGCGCGGCCACGCGCGCGGCGGAGTGCAGCATCAGCTCACAGCCGCCGCCCAGCGCGATGCCCGACGCCGCCGACACCACCGGCACCGAGGCGTACTTCACGCGCATCATGCCATCCTGGAATTTCTTCACGAACGGCTCGATGCCCTTGGCGCCGCCCATCATGAAGGCGGGCATCGCCGCTTCCAGGTTGGCGCCCGCGGAGAACGGGCCGCCCGGCGCGCCCAGCTGCAGCGAGGTCGGCTGCCACACCACCAGGCCCTTGTAGCCGGCTTCGGCCAGGTCGATGGCGCGGGTCAGGCCGTCGATCACGTCCGGCCCGATGGTGTTCATCTTGCTCTTGAACGAGACCACCAGCACATCGTCCTGGCCCTCGCTGACCCAGATGCGCACCGCGTCGTTCTCTTCGACGGTGCGGCCGGCCTTGCGCGGATCGGCCGCGGCCGTACCCTGGATCGCGGCGCGGAAGGCCTGGCGCTGGTACACCGGCAGCGTGCTGCGCGCGGCGAACGACTGCGTCGCGGGCGACCATGAACCGGCCGCCGCGTGCACGCCCTGGTTGTCGGCGACGGGGCCGGAGAACACCCACGCCGGCAGCGGCGCACCCGACAGCGCCTTGCCGCCGTCGACGTCCTCCTTCACCCACTCGGCCACCTGCTTCCAGCCGGCCGCCTGCCAGTCCTCGAACGGACCCGAGTTCCAGCCGAAGCCCCAGCGGATCGCCAGGTCGATATCGGCGGCCGAGCCGGCAATCTGCTCGAGGTACACGGCGATGTAGTGGAACACGTCGCGGAACACCGCCCACAGGAACTGCGCCTGCGGGTTGGTCGATTCGCGCAGCAGCCGGATGCGCTCGGCCGGTTCCTTCTTCAGCATGCGCACCACGATCTCGTCGGCCTTCTTGCCGGCATCGACGTACTGGCCGGTCTTGGCGTCGAGCACCTTGATGGCCTTGCCTTCCTTCTTGTAGAAGCCGGCGCCGGTCTTCTGGCCCAGCGCGCCCGCGTCGACCAGGCCCTTGAGCACGGCCGGGGTCTGGTAGACCGGTGCGAACGGGTCGTCGTGCAGGTTGTCCTGCATGGTCTTGATCACGTGCGCCATGGTGTCCAGGCCGACCACGTCCGCGGTGCGGAAGGTGGCGGACTTGGCGCGGCCCAGCTTGGAACCGGTCAGGTCGTCGACCACGTCGAACGGGATGCCGAACTTCTCGGCCTCGGCGAACACCGCCAGGATCGAGAAGATGCCGACCCGGTTGGCGATGAAGTTGGGCGTGTCCTTGGCGCGCACCACGCCCTTGCCGAGCGTGGTGGTGAGGAACGCTTCGAGCTGGTCGAGGATCTGCGGCTGCGTGGTCGCGGTCGGGATCAGCTCGACCAGGTGCATGTAGCGCGGCGGGTTGAAGAAATGCACGCCGCAGAAGCGCGATTTCAGGTTGTCGTCAAACCCGTCGGACAGCGCGGTGATCGACAGCCCGGAGGTGTTGGTCGCGAAGATCGCGTGCGAGGCCAGGTGCGGCGCGACCTTCTTGTACAGGTCGTGCTTCCAGTCCATGCGCTCGGCGATCGCCTCGATCACCAGGTCGCATTGCTTGAGCAGGGCGATATCGTCTTCGTAGTTGGCGGCCTGGATCAGGCCGGCCTCATCCTTGAGGCCCAGCGGCGCGGGCGACAGCTTCTTCAGGTTCTCGATGGCGCGCAGCGCGATGCCGTTCTTCGGGCCTTCCTTGGCGGGAAGATCGAACAGCACCACGGGCACGCGCGCGTTGATCAGGTGGGCGGCAATCTGCGCCCCCATGACGCCGGCACCCAGCACGGCGACCTTCTTGACGATGAAATTGGACATGCTCGCTCCTGGATTAGTGAGCGTTAGACAGATGCGAAGCCGTCGTTCCCGGCCGGGAACGACGGGTAGAGTCGACTCAGAACAAATCCGCGTCCAGCGCCATCAGCGAGGCCGAGCCCGCGCGCGCCTTGCGGATCTCCGCCGCGGTTTCCGGCTGCAGCTTGGCAAAGTAGAAGCGCGCGGTGGCCAGCTTGGCGGTGTAGAACTTGTCGCCGCTGCCCTGCTTCTCCAGCGCGACCTTGGCCATGCGGGCCCAGAAGTAAGAGAACACCAGGTGGCCCACCACGCGTAGGTATGGCACCGCGGCAGCGCCGACTTCATCGGCATTGCCCATTGCCTTCATGCCGATTTCCATGGTCAGCTTCTGCACCTTGTCGCCCAGGTCGGCCAGCGGGTTGATGAATTCCTGCATGGCTTCATTGGTGCCTTCGGCCTCGACGAATTCCTGCACGATCTTGCCGAAGGCCTTCATCTTCGCGCCCATGTCGCCCAGGATCTTGCGGCCCAGCAGGTCCAGCGCCTGGATGGTGTTGGTGCCTTCGTAGATCATGTTGATGCGGGCGTCGCGCACGTATTGCTCCATGCCCCATTCGGAGATGTAGCCGTGGCCGCCGAACACCTGCATGCCCTCATTGGTGGCGGTAAAGGCGTTGTCGGTCAGGAAGGCCTTGATCACCGGTGTCAGCAGCGCGACCAGGTCGCCGGCCTGCTTGCGCACGGCCTCGTCCGGATGTGACAGCTCGCGGTCGATCTGCAGCGCGGTCCAGTAGCTGAACGCGCGGCCGCCTTCGGCGTAGGCGCGCTGCGTCAGCAGCATGCGGCGCACATCCGGATGCACGATGATCGGGTCGGCGGCCTTCTCGGGCGCCTTCGGGCCGGTCAGCGAGCGCATCTGCAGGCGGTCCTTGGCGTAGGCGACCGAGTTCTGGTACGCCACCTCGGTCAGGCCCAGGCCCTGCGCGCCCACACCCAGGCGCGCGGCATTCATCATCACGAACATGGCGTTCAGGCCCTTGTTGGCCTCGCCCACCAGCCAGCCGCGCGCGCTGTCGAGGTTCATCACGCAGGTGGCGTTGCCGTGGATGCCCATCTTGTGCTCGATCGAGCCGCACTGGATGCCGTTGCGCTCGCCGGGGTTGCCGCTGGCGTCGGGGATGAACTTCGGCACCACGAACAGCGAGATGCCCTTGGTCCCACCCGGCGCGTCCGGCAGGCGGGCCAGCACCAGGTGGATGATGTTCTCGGCCAGGTCATGCTCGCCGGCGGAGATGAAGATCTTGGTGCCGGTGATCAGGTACGAACCGTCGGCCTGCGGCTCGGCCTTGGAACGCAGAATGCCGAGGTCAGTGCCGCAGTGCGGCTCGGTCAGGCACATGGTGCCGGTCCACACGCCGGACACCAGCTTGGGCAGGTAGGTCTGCTGCAGTTCGGGCGTGCCGTGTGCGTGCAGGGCCTCATAGGCGCCGTGCGACAGGCCCGGGTACATGGTCCAGGCCTGGTTGGCCGAGTTCAGCATCTCGTAGACCACGTTGTTGACCACGATCGGCAGGCCCTGGCCGCCGTAGGCCGGATCGCACGCCAGTGCCGGCCAGCCGGCCTCGACATACTGCTGGTAGGCTTCCTTGAAGCCCGTGGGCGCCTTGACCACGCCGTCGCCGACGTAGGTGCAGCCTTCGCGGTCGCCCGTCTGGTTGAGCGGGAACACCACGTCCGCGCAGAACTTGCCGGCTTCCTCGATGACCTGGTTGATGGTGTCCGCGTCGATGTCCGCGTGCGGCGGCATCGCCTTGAGTTCGGCTTCGGCGCCGAGCAGTTCATGGAGCACGAACTGCATGTCGCGCAACGGTGCGGTGTACTGGCCCATCAGAGACTCCTTGGAGTTGTGCGATGCCGCCACGCCGCCCGTCCCGCTTGCGCGCGACGGCCTGACCGGGCGACCTCAGGTACGGTAAGACTGAATCAGTTTGTTGAGCGCGACCATGGCAAGCTCGGCGCTGTCAGGCAGGCGCAGGAAACGGGCGTCATGATGCAAGCCTAGTTCAAGGCTGTACATCTCGAACAGCATCAGGCGCGGATCGCAATCCGCGCGCAAATGCCCCTCTTCCTTGGCCTGGTTGATGGCGCGGTTCAGCGCTGCCCGCCAGATCGTGACGCTCTTGACCAGCTCGTCACGCACCAGGCTGCCGGCGCGGTCGTCGTACTCCACGGCGCCGCTGATGTAGATGCACCCAGTCGTCACTTCCTGGATGCGCTTCTCCATCCAGCGCCGCACCATCGACCACAGCCGGGGCAGTCCGCGCGGTTCCTGCAGCGAGGGATAGAACACCTCCTGCTCGAACCGGCGGTGATACTCCCGCACCACCTCTACCTGCAGGTCCTCGCGCGAACCGAAATGCGCGAACACACCGCTCTTGCTCATCTGCATGCGTTCCGCGAGCAGCCCGATGGTCAGACCTTCGAGCCCGTCGCGGGACGACAATTCCAGTGCGGCATCCAGAATCGCCACGCGCGTCATCTCGCCCTTGCGCATGGGCGAGGGGGACGAAGCGGCGGATTCGAGACGGGCTGACTGGTGTCGCATGTTTTTTCTCCGTTCTGCGGGGCCTGCTGCGGCCCCGCGTATGACCCTGACGTTGCATTCATTGCTTGCGGCCGGCCGGCGGATTTGCCGGTGCATACCGCGAATGCACGCAGTCTAAGCCAAAAAAGAACGGTCGTTCAGATTATTCTGGCGCGGCACCTGGCCATCAAGCTTTTAATTAGACCGCTGTTTCTAAACGGACTGCAATGCAGCATGTCCGCCAGCGACCGTGCTGCAACCGGTGCAGCGTTCGCGTTGCCGCATGGCAGCAAACGCACACCGCCCGCGGGCCGCTTCAGTAGCGGCCCGTAACCCCGGCGATGATCACGCCAAGCCGCAGCAGCATATAGGCCGCCCAGTTGGCCAGCCGGTGCAGCGGCGAGCGGCGCGCATGCACGTCGGGCAGCACTCGTACGCTCTGGTGTGCAATGGCCCGCTCCAGCGCTGCGCGCAGTTCAGCGGCAAAGGCCGCATCATAAACGGCAATGTTGGCCTCGCGCGCGAGCAGCAGGCTGAAGGGGTCCATATTGCTCGACCCTACCGTGGCCCAGGCCTCGTCCACCACGCCGACCTTGGCGTGCAGGAAGCTCTCGGCGTACTCGTAGATCTCGACGCCGGCCTCCAGCAACGACGCATAGAGCGCATGGGTGGCGTAGTGCTGCAGCCGATATTCGACCATGCCCTGCAGCAGCAGCCGCACGCGCACGCCGCGCTCGCGGCAGGCCAGCAATGCGCGCCGCATCTTGTGGCCGGGCAGGAAGTAGGCGTTGGCCAGGATCACGTCGTGGCGCGCGGCGCCCAGCGCGCGCAGGTATTCGCGCTCGATGGTGCGGCGGTTGCGCAGGTTGTCGCGCAGCAGCAGCGCGGCGCGGATCCCGCCGGTCGCCTCCGGGCGCGGCGGCAGGTCGGTCACCAGCGGGTATTCGGCGACCGCGGCGGCGCGCTCGCTGCCACGCGCCTCGCGCAGCGACAGCCGCCACCAGAGCCGCTCGGACGACAGCGCGATGCGGTCCACCAGCGGCCCGCTGATCTGCACCGCGAAGTCGTAGCGCGGCCCCAGGTTGGCGCCTTCGAAGGGGCCGTGGTTGTGGTCGTCGATGATGTTGATGCCGCCGACAAAGGCGACCTCGCGGTCGATCACGGCAACCTTGCGGTGCAGCCGGCGCAGGTGGCGCCGGGCCAGGCGGAAGCCGCGCAAGGCGCGGTAGACGCGCAGCCGCACGCCACCCGCGCGCAGCCGCTCGGCCAGCTGCGCGGGCATGTCGCCGGCGCCGAAGCCGTCCACCGTCACGCGCACCGCGACCCCGCGCGCGGCGGCACGGATCAGCGCGTCGGCGACGGCGCGGCCGACCTCGTCGTCGGCGTAGATGTAGGTTTCCAGCATGACCTGGAACGCGGCCTGGTCGATCGCGGCGATCAGCGCGGGAAAGAAGTCCTGGCCGCCGTGCAGCAGCCGCACCGTGTTGCCAGTGGTGGGCTTGCCGCGGCGCCAGGCCCAGCGCAGCATGTGGTGGCGATAAGGCAGCTCGCCGGCGGTGGCCGTGTCATGCACCGGGGCGTCTGCAGCCTGGGCAGAGTAGGAGATCCGTGACATGCCGTGATTATCGGACAGTTTGCCGCGCGCAAAGGCGCCGCCTGCACATTGGCGTGCGGAACTCTGCTATCGTCGATGCCGATGTCTGACCGTCGGCACGATCCGGTGCGCGCAGGCAAACTCCCGACGCCCCCTACGGAAACCATGGTGAAGGTATTCGGCATTACCGGTTCATCCGGCAGCGGCAAGACCACGCTGCTGGACCAGCTCATCCCATGCTTTGTCGATGCCGGCCTGCGCGTGGCCGGCGTCAAGCACACCCACCACGGCTTCGATCCGGATACGCCCGGCAAGGATTCGTGGCGCATGCGCGCGGCCGGTTGCGCCAACGTCGTGCTGGTCGGCGCGCGCCACCTGACGCTGATGCGCCATTACCCCGAAGCCGTGCCATCGCCCGAACTCGACGATGCGCTCGCGGTGCTGCCGCCCGACACCGACCTGGTGCTGGTGGAAGGGTACAAGCGCAGTGATTTCCCCAAGCTGGAGGTTTTCCGCCCCGCGCTGGGCCGTGCGCCGTTGTGGGACGAGGTGCCGGGCGTAGTGGCGGTTGCGACCGATGACCCCGCCGCCGTCGCCGCCATGACCACGCTGCCGGTGCTGGACCTGAACGACGCGCCGGCGGTGTTCACGTTTATCCGCGACTACCGCGTGCCCGGCCGCGACGGCGGCGCGGGCTGAGTCAAACCGGCCTCAGGCGGCCTTGTCCGCGGTCGCGTCCCGCTCCACCATCCCGCCCAGCGGATGGCCCAGCTCCGCCACCAGCGGCACGTGATCGGAGCGTTGCGCCCAGTCGCGGCCAGTCAGCGCGTGGGCGCGCTCGATCTCGTAGCCGCGCACATAGATCCGGTCGAGCTGCCACCACGGCATATGGCTCGGGAACGTATGCAGCCGCGCGCCGCGCGCGTGCGACGCTTCGACCGCGCCCAGCGTATTGCAGATCTGCGCATCGAGCCGGTGGTTCCAGTCGTTGAAGTCGCCCGCGATCACCAGCGGCACGCCGGCCGGGACCACGTTCTGCACCCGCTCCACCAGCGCCTCGGCCTGGCGGACGCGGCTGCGCGCGAACAGGCCGAAATGCACGCAGATCAGGTGGGTCTCGACGCCGTGCACATCCGCCACCGCGTGCAGCAGGCCGCGCTGTTCGAAGCGGTGATCGGAAATATCGAGGTTTTCGGACATCAGGATCGGATGGCGCGACAGGATCGCGTTGCCGTGATGGCCGTAGTCGTAGACCGCATTGCGGCCGTAGACCGAATGCGGATAGGCGTCGGTGGCGAGGTAGTTGAGCTGGGTGTGTTCCGGGTCGAACAGCGCCGCGGCCACCAGGCGGTCGTTGCGGTCCTGCACTTCCTGCAGGAAGACGATGTCCGCATCCATCGCATGCAGGCCGGCGCGCACGTTCTGGATGCGGGGGCGCCGCGAGATGCCGGTCACTCCCTTGTGGATGTTGTAGGTGACCACGCGCAGCTTCATGGCTGCCCTCCGAATGCCGGCTGCCTGCTGGCCACGTCGCCAACGGCCCCAGCGCGCCAGCAGAGCTGGCGTATGGCTTCGGCATTGCTGCTGGAGAAGCATTGCCGCGCCGCCAGTTCCCACGGCAGCCATTTGTATTGCAGATGCTCGCGTGGCGCCAGCGTCACCGGCAGCGCCTCGGCCACGCGCAGGCCGAACCAGTGCTCGGTATTGCGCGTCACGCCTTCGGCATAGCGGTGGCGCCACTGCGGGTAGATCTCGTACTGGATGGCATGGCCCCAGTCGGTGAGCTGGTGCTCGCCGGCGATGATGCCGGTTTCCTCCGCCACTTCACGCGCCGCGGTCAGCGCCAGCGGTTCGTCCAGGGTGTCGAGGCTGCCGGTGACGGACTGCCAGAAGCCCGGGCGATCGGCGCGTTCCAGCAGCAAGACTTGAAGATCTGGCGTGTAAATCACCACCAGCACGGATTCCGGGATCTTGTGTGACATGGGTCTGGGCCAAAGGACAAACCCAAGGATAGCGCAGGCGCGCGCGCTTGCCACGTGAAAGCGCCGCGCCGCCTGCTTGCGGACGCTGCGCCCGCGCGCCGGATCAGGCCGCGTTGCGCGCGCCGTGCATGGTATGCGGGGCCAGGTACGGCTCGGTGGTGCCGTGGCGCTGCCAGGTGTCGAACACCTGCGGCGAGTCGCCATGGCCCCAGGCCGCGCGCAGCTGGTCCATCAGCGGCGCCAGCGCCTGGCGGTAACGCCTGGACGCACCATGCGCATGCGCGGCCAGGGCCTCGGCGCGTTGCCGCGCCTCGCCTTGCACCCGCGCGCGCTCCTGCGCGATTTCCTTCTCGCGCTGGCCCAGCGTGTTGTACTTCTGGATCAGGAAGCGCTGGTAATCGCCGCCATCCACGCCCTGGGCGGCCTGCGCGTTGACCTGTTCGAAGCGCAGTACGATGCTGCCGGTTTCCTGCTCGATATGCGCAGCCTCGGCGTCCAGCGCCTGCAGCGCCTCCTGCACGCGCTGGGCGTCGCGGCGCAGCGCCTGCACTTGCGCGGCCTCGTCCTCGAACACGCGCTGCGCATCGAGGTAGGCCTGCACCACCGGTTGCGGCGCCACCACCAGCAGCGGATCGGCGCCGTCGGCGCGCTGGCCGGCCAGCAAGGCATCGTCGGCCAGGCGCAGGTTGCCCAGTTCATCGAGCCAGCGGCCGCGCGTCATCACCACGCCGACGGTGTCCAGTGCGAGGCGGCGCAGGGCTTCGGCGCGCTGCATCTCGACCGGCTGCTCGGCCACCGCCTGGGGCGACGCGGCCTGCACCGCATGGGCGATATCCGGCACGCAGGCGGCCACGGTGGTGGCCACCGATTCTGACATGGCCTGCGCCGCGCGGCGCTGGGCGCGGCGCAGCTCGAAACGGGCCAGCAGCATCATGATCAGTCCCGCCGCCAGCCAGGTCAGGATGGTTTCCTGATGGGCCAGCAGGAACTGGCGGATGAGTTCGGTATCCAGGGTCATGTTCACGAATTTCCTCCCGAGTGCCGGGAACCTTCATGACAGGGTTCCTCGGCAAATTGCGTGTCGAATTGCGGATCAAAGGAAGAAGACCCGCCTGGCGCTGCCTTCGTTCCGACCGGTAACAAATCGAAACCAATGCGCGGGGCGCGGATGTTGCGCATCAAGCAAAAAAGCCGCGCAATCGCGCGGCTTTTTTGCGGACCAGACGACCCGGAACCGGTCAGGCGTTGGGCTTGGGCTCGGCGGTGCGCAGGCGGATATGCAGCTCGCGCAGTTGCTTCTCGTCGACCGAGCTCGGCGCCTGCGTCAGCAGGTCCTGGGCGCGCTGGGTCTTGGGGAAGGCGATCACGTCGCGGATCGAGTCGGCGCCGGCCATCATCGTGACGATGCGGTCCAGGCCGAAGGCCAGGCCGCCGTGCGGGGGCGCGCCGTACTGCAGCGCGTCGAGCAGGTAGCCGAACTTGGCGCGGGCTTCCTCGTCGTTGATGTTGAGCGCGCGGAACACCTTGCTCTGGATGTCCGAACGGAAGATCCGCACCGAGCCGCCGCCCATTTCCCAGCCGTTCAGCACCATGTCGTAGGCCTTGGCCAGGCACTTGCCCGGATCGGTCTCCAGGTACTCCATGTGCTCGTCCTTGGGGCTGGTGAACGGGTGGTGCATCGCCACCCAGCGCGCGTCTTCCTCGTCGTACTCGAACATCGGGAAGTCGACCACCCACAGCGGCTTCCAGGCGTCCTCGAACAGGCCGCTGGCCTTGCCGAAATCAGAGTGGCCGATCTTCAGGCGCAGCGCGCCGATCGAGTCGTTGACCACCTTGGCCTTGTCGGCGCCGAAGAAGATGATGTCGCCGTCCTGCGCGCCGGTGCGCTTCAGGATCTCGGCAATGGCGGCGTCGTGCAGGTTCTTGACGATCGGCGATTGCAGGCCGTCGCGGCCCTTGGCCACTTCGTTGACCTTGATCCAGGCCAGGCCCTTGGCGCCGTAGATGCCGACGAACTGGGTGTAGGCGTCGATCTCGCCGCGCGAGATGGCACCGCCGCCCGGCACGCGCAGGCCGACCACGCGGCCGTTGTCGCTGTTGGCGGGGCCCGAGAACACCTTGAAGTCGACGTCCTTCATCACCTCGGTCAGCTCGGTGAATTCCAGCTTGACGCGCAGGTCAGGCTTGTCCGAGCCGAAGCGCGCCATGGCCTCGCGGAACTCCATCACCGGGAATTTCGCGTCGAGGTCGACATCGATGGCGTTCTTGAACACCGTGCGCATCATGTCCTCGAACAGGTCGCGGATCTCCTGCTCGGTCAGGAACGAGGTCTCGCAGTCGATCTGCGTGAATTCCGGCTGGCGGTCGGCGCGCAGGTCTTCGTCGCGGAAGCACTTGGTGATCTGGTAGTAGCGGTCGAAGCCCGACACCATCAGCATCTGCTTGAAGATCTGCGGCGATTGCGGCAGCGCGAAGAAGTGTCCCGGGTTCACGCGCGACGGCACCAGGTAATCGCGCGCGCCTTCGGGCGTGCTCTTGCCCAGCATCGGCGTCTCGATGTCGATAAAGCCCTGGGCGTCGAGGAACTTGCGCACTTCCATCGCCACCTTGTAGCGCAGGCGCAGGTTGTACTGCATCTGCGGGCGGCGCAGGTCCAGCACGCGGTGCGTCAGGCGCGTGGTTTCCGACAGGTTGTCGTCATCGAGCTGGAACGGCGGCGTGACCGACGGGTTCAGCACGGTCAGCTCGTGGCACAGTACCTCGATCTTGCCCGAGGTCAGGTTGGCGTTCTCGGTGCCGGCCGGGCGCGGGCGCACCTTGCCGGTGATGCGGATGCAGAACTCGTTGCGGATCTCTTCCGCGGCCTTGAACATCTCGGGGCGATCCGGATCGCATACCACCTGCACCAGGCCCTCGCGGTCGCGCAGGTCGATGAAGATCACGCCGCCATGGTCGCGGCGGCGCTGGACCCAGCCGGTCAGGGCCACTTCCTGGCCCGAGAATTGTTCGGTCACCAGACCGCAGTAGTGAGTACGCATGGAGGACATAAGGAGATTCCCGGTAAAACGCGGCTGCCCGATTGCATCGGGCAGCCCGTGATCAGTTTGGAGGCTCAAGGATCGGTCGTCTCGACCGGTTCCTCGCTGCTGGCCCTGCCGGCCGGATGGGCGGGGACCGCCGGCCGGGGGGCGCTGCCGTTCTTGCGCGGCAATTCCGCCGGTGCCACCACGCCCATCGAGACGATGTACTTGAGCGCGGCGTCGACGGTCATGTCGAGTTCGATGGTGTCGGCCTTGGGCATCATCAGGAAGAAGCCCGAGGTCGGATTGGGCGTGGTCGGCACGTAGACGCTGACGTATTCGCCCTGCAGGTGGTTCTGCACGTCGCCGCCGGGGCGCCCGGTCAGGAACGCGATGGTCCACGAGCCTTCGCGCGGGTACTGCACCAGCAGCGCCTTGCGGAAGGCGTTGCCGGAGGATGACAGCAGCGTGTCCGAGACCTGCTTGACGCTGGTGTAGATCGGCCCCACCACGGGGATATGGCCCAGCAGCGCTTCCCACCAGCGCACCAGGCGCTGGCCGATAAAGTTATGCGCCAGCAGGCCGACCAGCAGGATGAACAGCAGCGTCAGGATGGCGCCGAGGCCGGTCACGCGCTTGCCGAACATCAGCCGGTCCGGGCGCCAGGCCTCCGGCAGCAGCGCCAGGCTCTGGTCCATCGTGCCGATGATCAGGCTGAGCACCCACAGCGTGATGCCCAGCGGCACCAGCACCAGCAGCCCGGTCAGGAACCAGGTTTTCAGGGCGGAAGTCTTCTTGGCGACCACGGCGCGGGTCCGGCTCAGTGGCAGGCGCAGGCGCTGCCGCAACCGCCGGCGGCCGGCGCCGCGGCAGCCGTGCTGCCCGACGATTCAGCCGCCGCCGGGGCGCTGGCGCTTGCCTCGGCCGCACCGCCGGTGGCGCCGGTGGCGCTGGCGGCCGCTGGCGCGCCGGCGCCACTGCTGCCGCCGCGGAAGTCGGTCACGTACCAGCCCGAGCCCTTGAGCTGGAAGCCGGCAGCGGTCAGCTGCTTCTTGAACGCGCCGGCGGCGCCGCAGGACGGGCAGTCGGTCAGCGGGGCATCGCTCATTTTCTGCAGCACATCGCGCCCGTGGCCGCAGGCGTCGCAACGGTAGGCATAGATCGGCATGGTGTTATTTCGCGAGAAAACTTCGGAATCGGTACAAGGGCGGACATCGCCGCAAGCCATGGCGGCAGCGGGATATCCCGCTCGGCGATGCAAAGCCTTGAATTATAAACCGTTCCGGGGCTGCCTGATCGGCGGAAATAAGGGGGTGGCGGCCGCCGTGACGTCAGGCGATATGGACTTCCTTGACCGGCGCGTGATCTGCAATCCACTGCGGCAACAGCGAACCGACCACCATGCCGCTGATCGAGAACACCAGGCCCACCATCTGCGGCGGCACCATGGCGTCGGCAAAGGCGACCTCGCAGGTCAGCCACGACGACAGGCCCAGCAGGATCGCCGCCAGCCCGCCCTGGCGGGTGGCGTGTTTCCAGAACATGCCGAAGGCCAGCGGCACGAACGACGACACCAGCGTGACTTTATAGGCATTTTCAACCATATGGAAGATCGACAGGTGCGAGTTCAGCGCGAACAGCGTGACCAGCGCGGTGAACACCAGCACCACGGTCTGCATCACGCGCAGGAACTGCCTGTCGTCGAGGTGGCGGAAATACGGCCGCAGGATGTTCTCGGCGAAGGTCACCGACGGCGCCAACAGCGTAGCCGAGGCGCAGCTCTTGATCGCCGACAGCAGCGCGCCGAAGAACATCACCTGCGCGAACATCGGGGCGTGCTGCAGGATCAGTTGCGGCAGGATCAGCTGCGAATCGGTGTCGATGTACTTCGACACCATGCCCGGGTCGATCATGGTGGCCGAATACGCCAGGAACATCGGGATGAAGGCGAAGCAGAAGTACAGCACGCCGCCCAGCACCGAGGCGCGCCCGGCGATCAGCTCGGTGCGCGACGAGGTCACGCGCTGGAACACGTCCTGCTGCGGGATCGAGCCCAGCATCATGGTGAACAGCGCCGCCGCGAAGCCGATGATCTGGATCAGGTCCAGAGACGGCAGGAACTCGAACTTGCCGGCCGCGGCCGCGTGCGACACCACCGCGGCGACGCCGCCGGCCTGGCCGCTGACCTCGTAGCCGATATACATCATCCCGATCACGATGATGATCATCTGGATGAAGTCGGTGATGGCCACCGACCACATGCCGCCGAACAGCGTATAGACCAGCACGCTGGCCGCGCCGATCATCATGCCGGCCTCCTGCGACAGCGCGCCGTCCGAAACGGTATAGAACACCAGCCCCAGCGCCTTGATCTGCGCCGCGACCCAGCCCAGGTATGAGACCACGATGCACAGCGTGGTCAGCACCTCGGCCAGCCGGCCATAGCGGTTGTGGTAGTAGTCGCCGATGGTCAGCAGGTTCATCCGGTACAGCGGCCGGGCGAAGAACAAGCCGACCAGGATCAGGCACAGCGACGACCCGAACGGGTCCGACACCACGCCCGACAGGCCTTCCTTCAGGAACACGGCGGGAATGCCCAGCACCGTCTCCGAGCCGAACCAGGTGGCGAAGACGGTGGCGGTGACGATATGGAACGGCAGGCTGCGCCCGGCCACGGCGAAATCGGTGGTGTTGCGCACGCGCAGCGCCGCCCACAGGCCGATGCCGACCGAGATTACCCAGTAGATGATGACAAACCAGATCAGCATGCCGCCGCCCTATGCAGAAGGTGCCCTTGTGGCGAGAAACCGAATGCCGGGCGGCGCATGGGTGCACGTTCTGGTGCGCCGCCGCCCGGAGTCCAATTCATCGGTCGGGGCCGCATGTCGAGCTGCCTGGCGTGTCCCACAGCTGGTGGGAAACGCGGCCTGGCCCGCGGTCGTAGCCGAATCAAAACGCGGATTATAGCGACGCAGACCGGCGTGGGCGAAAAAAATTCCCCGCTGGCGCGAATGCGCCACGCGGTGCATCGCCTTCACCACAGGGGCTGGCCGGTGGGGGCTTCAGCCGCCTCGCCGGCGCCAGACCTGCCAGCGCTCCTGCCCCTGGAACACAGGCAGCGGCGCGGCCGAGGGGCGGTCCTCGACGCGCTCGAAGGCAGGAGCCAGCAGCGCGTCAAGGGCCTCGGCCGGCATCGCGAACGGCGGCCCGCCGCGGCTTTCCCCCAGGTAGAAGTAGCCGGCCAGCAGCCCGCCCGGCGGCAGCAGCTGCGCCACCCGGGCGGCATAGTCGGCCCGCATCGCCGGCGGCAGCGCGCACAGGAAGGCGCGTTCGTAGATCAACTCGCACGCCGGCTCTGGCGTGAAGGCAAAGAAGTCGGCCTGCTGCACCACGGCACCGGCCGGCCCCAGCGCGCGCCGTGCCGACGCCACCGCCTGCGCCGAGAAGTCGATCGCCGTTACCGGCCAGCCGCGCTCGAACAGCCACGCCGCCTCCCAGCCGTTGCCGCAGCCGGGCACCAGCGTGGGACGCGGCTGCTGGCCTTCGATAAAGCAGCGGAATTCCTCGGGCACGCCGCCCAGGTCCCAGGGCGTGAAGCCCTCCTTGAAACGCTCGTCCCAGAACGCCGGTTCCCCGGCGTTGCGCGTGGTGAAGCTGGGCACGGGCTTCGTGGCATCGCTCATCGGTCTCCTCCCGTCCCCTTGCCGGGGCTGCATTTACCAGTAGCCCGCCCAGCCCAGCAGGTGGGTGAGCACGATGCCGGCGACAAAGCCGCCCACCAGCAGCACCGCCGTGCCGAGCAGCCGGTTGGTGCGGCGCTGCTCCAGCACCAGCATCGCCAGCAGCTTGTCCTGCTCGCCGTTGCTGGTCAGCGCGCGCCGCTCCAGGAACTGGTGCGCCAGGCGCGGGAAGTCGGGCAGCATCTTGGCCCACAGCGGTGCCTCGACCTTGATCCGCTCCCAGGCCCCCTGCCAGCCCACTTGCTCGTGCATCCAGCGCTCCAGGAACGGCTTGGCGGTCTTCCACAGGTCCAGGTCCGGATCGAGCTGGCGGCCCAGCCCTTCGATATTGAGCAGCGTCTTCTGCAGCAGCACCAGCTGCGGCTGGATCTCGACATTGAAGCGGCGCGAGGTCTGGAACAGCCGCATCAGCACCATGCCGAGCGAGATTTCCTTCAGCGGCTTGTCGAAGTACGGCTCGCAGCAGGCGCGCACCGCGCTTTCAAGTTCTTCGACGCGGGTCTCGGGCGGGACCCAGCCGGATTCCACGTGCAGCAGCGCCACGCGGTGGTAGTCGCGGCGGAAGAAGGCGATGAAATTCTGTGCCAGGTAGTTCTTGTCGAATTCGGACAGCGCGCCGACGATGCCGAAGTCCAGCGCGATATAGCGGCCGAAGGTCTCGGGCTGCACCGACACCAGGATGTTGCCGGGGTGCATGTCGGCATGGAAGAAGCCGTCGCGGAACACCTGGGTGAAGAAGATCTCGACGCCCTCCTCCGCCAGCTGGTGCATGTCGACACCGGCGGCCTTGAGCGATTCCGTGCGCGAGATCGGGATGCCGTGCATGCGCTCCATCACGAACACCGTGCTGCTGCACCAGTCCCAGAACACCTCGGGCACCAGCAGCAGGCTGGTGTCGGCAAAGTTGCGGCGCAGCTGGCTGGCGTTGGCCGCCTCGATCATCAGGTCGAGCTCGTCGTGCAGGTACTTGTCGAACTCGGCCACCACCTCGCGCGGCTTCAGCCGCTTGCCATCGGCCCAGAAGCGCTCGAGCCAGGTGGCCATGTCGCGCATCAGCGCGAGGTCGCTGTCGATCACCGGCAGCATGCCGGGGCGCAGCACCTTGACCGCAACCTCGCGGCCGTGGCAGGGGCCGCCCTTGAGCGTGGCGAAGTGCACCTGCGCGATCGAGGCGCTGGCCACCGGCTGATGCTCGAAGGTCTCGAACAACTGGTCCAGCGGCCGGCCGAGCGCACGCTCGATGATCTTGACCGCCACCACCGAATCGAACGGCGGCACCTGGTCCTGCAGCTTGGCCAGTTCGTCGGCAATGTCGGGCGGCATCAGGTCGCGCCGGGTGGACAGCACCTGGCCGAACTTGACGAAGATTGGGCCCAGCCGTGTCAGCGCCAGCCGCAGCCGCACGCCGCGCGGCATGTCGAGCTTGCGCCCGATGGTGATGACGCGTACCAGGAAGCGGATCCGGCGGCTGCTGAAGCCCGAGAGCACCAGCTCGTCCAGGCCATAGTAGAGGATGACGAAGAGGATCTTGCCAAGGCGCAGGAGGCGGGTCATTCGGGAGTCTTCACAGGGCCGGGCAGGCAGTCAGGTTGGTGGATGAAGGCGCGGCGCGGCCGGCTCAGCGGTGCGGCGACGGCAGCTTGCCGGACGGCCCCGGCGCGGGCGGGGTGGCGCCTCGCTCCAGCCGTTCCAGGCGCTTCTCCAGCCGCGCCAGGCTGTCGCGCAGGCGGCCCACGTCGGCGCCGAACTCGTCCAGCGCGGCGTGGCGCACCAGCGTCGGGTGTTCGTCGAGCAGGTAGTCGGTGACGTTGTCCACCAGCGCGCGGCCGACGCGCGTGGCCTGGGCATGAACCTCGCGCACGCCGTCGACCACGCGCTGCGCCACGCTGTCGCTGACCGGCCCGCCCAGGATCCCGCGCAGCGCGCGCGACAGGTCCTCGGCGGCGTCCCAGCGCAGGTTGCGCGCCAGCGTCGACACCGTATTGGCCAGTTCGGCATCGCCCTCGATGCGGACATGGCGCATGGCGGCGGCCTGGCCGCCTTCGGCCACGTCGGCGGCCACCAGCGGCCACTGCTGCACCGGCACGCGCAGCGTCACCGCGGGCGCCTCGGCCGCGGGCGCCAGCTCCGTGCAGCCGTGTTCGGTCACCTTCAGCGACAGTTCGAAGGCGGCGGCATCGAAGCGGATCACGCGCCCGGCGAACGGCGCCAGCTGGTTGCGGGCCCACGGCTCCTGCTCGAGCAGGTGGTTCAGTGCCGAGACGGCAGGCGTGGCCAGGGCGGAAGGCAGAGTATTCATGACAGCGCGGTTGGCGGGCAGGTGGCGACGCGCGGGGCGGCGTCGCAACAAAAAGGCCCACGCTTTCACGTGGGCCTCCATTCTAAGCTACTACCCCCGGCGCATCACCGCCGGGGGTGCGGCATCAGGACTCTTGCTGGATCCCGGCCAGCAGCCAGCCGCCGGTGCCGGTGGCGGGCTTGGCCAGGTTCCAGACCTCGCCGAACGGCTGCGCCGCCTCGCCCGCCTTTTCGCGAATCATGCCCGAGAAACGCACGCTGGCCAGGTGCTGCGCCGGCGCCGACTCGATGCCGAGCAGCTGGGCTTCCAGCGTGACCACGTCGGTCTTGTTGACCTCGGCACCGCGCTCGGCCAGGTCCATCTTGATCTCGGCGAACATCTCCGGCGTGGTGAACTCGCGGATGTCGTCAAGGTTGCCAGCATCCCATGCGGCCTGCAGGCGCACGAAGTGGACCTTGGCGTTGCGCAGGAAGGCTTCGGTGTCGAAGTCGGCCGGCACGCCCCACGGCTGCTGTGCCACGGCGTCGGCTGCGACCGGGGCTGCCGTTGCCGGCAGCACTGGGCTGGCCGACGGGCTACCCGAGGAGGTGCCCGACGACAGTGGCGTCGGCTCGCCGCGGAACATCGGCTCGGCATTGTGGCCCAGGTTCGGTGCATTGCCGGCACCGGCGTAGGCCGGCTGCGGGCTGCGCTTGCTGCCGCCGCGGAACTTGCGGATCAGCCAGATCGCGGCAAACGCCACCAGCGCGATCAGGATCAGGTTGGACAGGAAGCCCAGCGCCGCGCCGCCCAGGCCGAAGTGCGACAGCAGCCAGCCGATGCCCAGGCCGGCGGCGATGCCGCCCAGGATGCCGCCCCAGTTGCGCTTGGGCGCCGCGGCGGCGGCCGCTCCGGCGGCACCGGCGGTGGCCGGGGCTGCCTGGTTCGGCTGCTGTGCCGGTTGCTGGGTCGGCGAAGTCGGTTGCGGCGCCTGCTGGCGCTGCTGCGTGACCGTCGACGACTGCTTGCCGATGCTGCGCGAACCGCCCATGCGCTTGGCATTGGCGTCGAACACCATCCCGAGGGCAAGCGCGGTAATCAGCGACCCAACCAGGAATTTTCCACGAAATGACGACATATTCTGCTATCCCCTGTCAGTTTCACCCCATCTTGGGGCGAGGCATGGCGATTTCAATGCTTCTAGTACTTGCGCCCGACGTGGAGCGCCACCACTCCGGCCGTCAGATTGAAGTATTCGACCTTTTCCAGGCCCACATGTTCCATCAAGCGTACAAGTGAGACCTGGTCTGGATGCATTCTGATCGATTCCGCGAGATAGCGATAGCTGGGGCCATCCCCTGCCACGCGCTCGCCCAGCCACGGCAGCACCTTAAAAGAATAGACGTCGTAGGCCTTCTCCAGCGGTTTCCAGACCTTGGAGAACTCCAGCACCATGACCTTGCCGCCGGGCTTGACCACCCGGCGCATCTCGGCCAGCGCGGCGTCCTTATGCGTCATGTTGCGCAGGCCGAAGGCCACCGTGACCAGGTCGAAGTAGTTGTCGGGGAACGGGATCTTCTCGGCGTCGCACAGCGCCACCGGCGTGACGATGCCCTGGTTCAGCAGCCGGTCGCGGCCGACGCGCAGCATCGACTCATTGATGTCGGTCAGCCAGACCTGGCCGGTCGGGCCGGCCTGTCTGGCGAACGCCTTGGCCAGGTCGCCGGTGCCACCGGCGATGTCCAGCACCTTGTGGCCCGGGCGCACGCCGGCCTGGGCAATGGTGAACATCTTCCAGAGCCGGTGCATGCCGCCCGACATCAGGTCGTTCATCACGTCGTACTTGCTGGCCACCGAATGGAACACGCCGGCCACCTTGCCGGCCTTTTCCGTTTCGTCGACCTTCTCGAACCCGAAGTGGGTTTCACTCATCTTTCAAGACTCCAGGATTGTCGGGGGCGGCTCAGTGATGGCCGCAGGCGTGCCCGCCGCCGGCGGCGGGCATCGGGGTGTCGCGGTCCGCGCCGGCCGCTTCCAGGCGCTGCAGGTAGTCCTGCCACAACGCGTCCTGGTTGTCGCCCAGGCGGTACAGCAGGTCCCAGGAATAGATGCCGGTGTCGTGGCCATCGGAAAAGCGGATCTGGATGGCGTAGTTGCCGACCGGCTCGACCGCGTCGACGCCGACCTCGCGCTTGCCGGTCTGCAGCACCTCCTGCCCCGGGCCATGGCCCTGGACTTCGGCGGAGGGCGAATACACGCGCAGCAGCTCGAACGGCAGCCGGAAGCTGCGGCCGTTGTCGAAGCCGATCTCCAGCACGCGCGATTGCGTGTGGACCGTCAGCGCGGTGGGATGGGGGGTATCTTTTTCCAGGCCTGCCATGGTGATCGCAGCCCGGTAACGGGCGCTCCTGAGGGTGATTGCCGCGCAATGCGACGCTGGCTGCCGCGGCAGCCCCGCGTCACGCTTCGCATACGACCCGATAGCTTACCCCAGGCTCGCCGGCTTGCGCAGCCCGGGCCGCTGCCTCGTCCTGCGGCAGGTAGCGCAGCCGGCGCTGGTGAAACGCGGCCACGGTGCTGCGGTGCGCAATGCTGACGATGGCGGCCTGCGGCAACTGCTGCACCATCAGCTGGTACATGGCGCGCTCGGTGTCTTCATCCAGCGCGCTGGTGGCTTCATCGAGGAACAGGTAGTCCGGCTTCTGCAGCAGCGCGCGCGCAAAGGCCAGGCGCTGCTGCTCGCCCGGCGACAGCCGCAGCGACCAGTTGTCGAACACGTCGAGCTGGTCCGCCAGCGCCGCCAGGCGGGTCTGGCGCAGCGCCGCCTGCAGGACTTCCTTGCTGTGCTCGGTGCCGGCATCCGGGTAGGCCAGGGCATCGGCCAGCGTGCCGATCGGCAGGTAGCTGCGCTGCGGCAGGAACAGCCGGCGCTTGTCTTCCGGCATGGTCACGGTGCCACTGCCATACGGCCAGATCCCGGCCAGCGCGCGGAACAGCACGCTCTTGCCGCAGCCCGACGGGCCACTGACCAGCCAGCGTTCGCCCGGCGCCACCGCCAGCGAGAACGGCGCCACCAGCGGCCGCTGGCCCACCGCCGCGCCGCGCGCGGCGCGCACCGGCAACGCCAATGCCAGGCCGTCGATGGCGATGCCCTCCTGTGGCCGGCCATGGTAGGCCACCTCGATATCGCGGCTGCCGTCATGCGATGCTTCCTGGCGCTCGGCCACGCGGATCGCTTCCTGGAAGTCGATCAGGCGGTTGGCCGCCGCCTTCCAGCCCACCAGCGTGGCATAGCTGTCGACAAACCACGACAGCGCGCCCTGCACCTGCCCAAAGGCCGAACTGGTCTGCATCAGCCCGCCCAGCGTCATCTTGCCGGCAAAGTAGCGCGGCGCCGCCACCAGGATCGGGAAGATGATGGCGAATTGCGCATAGCCGGAACTGACGAAGGTCAGGCGCCGCGTATAGCGCATCAGCTGGTTCCAGTTGGCGCGGATGCGGTCGAAGCGCGCGCGCAGGCCGGCCTGTTCGGTCGGCTCGCCGCGGTACAGCGCCACCGGTTCGCTGTTCTCGCGCAGGCGCACCAGCGTGAAACGGAAGTCGGCTTCGTATTGCTCCTGCTGGAAGTTCAGGCCGATCAGCGGGCGGCCGACCACGTGCGCCACCAGCGAGCCGATCACCGCATAGCCTGCCGCGAACCACACCATATAGCCCGGGATGGTCCATTCGGTGCCACCCAGCGCAAAGCTGATCGGGCCGGACACGGTCCACAGGATGCCGACGAAGGACAGCAGCGTCACCACCGAGTTGAGCAGGCCCAGTGACAGCGACAGCGCGCCGTCGGTGAACAGGCGCAGGTCATCGGCAATCCGCTGGTCGGGGTTGTCGGTAGCGTGGGTCTGCTCGATGCGGTAGTAGGCCTGGTGTCCCAGCCAGTGCCCCATGAAGCGGCCGGTCATCCAGGTACGCCAGCGCATCTGCAGCATCATGGTGTAGTACTGGCGCGAGATCGCCGCGACGATAAAGAACGCGGCGATCCACGAGAAGCGCAGCAGCAATACCTTGAACGAGGCATAGTCGCGCTGCTCCAGCGCGTTGTAGAACACGCGGTTCCATTCGTTGAGCAGCACGTTGATATAGACGATGCCCAGGTTAAGCACCACCACCAGCGCCAGCAGCCCAAGCCCGGCGACGCGGTCTTCGGATTTCCAGTAAGGCTTGATCAGCGCCCAGGTGGCGCTCATGCGCAGGCGGCTCTGGATCTTCAGGGCCCTGGCCGGTACGGCGGGGCCCGGTACGGTGACGGAAGTCGGAGTGGAGGACATAGCGGCAGCGCTTGGCCCGCCAGCGTAGCCGGCCGGGCTTGTTGTTCTGGATACCGTGGCGGGCCACGGCGGCAACAGCATTCAGACGGTCAGGGCCCTGCGCGGGTTCCGCGCGCGCGGCTTGTCGCTGGCTGGCGGCCTCAGGCGTCGCTCGCTTCGACCAGCGCCAGGGCCGTGCGCAGCGCCGGCAGCCGGCTGGCCAGTTCCTGCACGCGCGCGGCGTCGGCCGCGCGCTGCGGCGCGGCCCAGATCGCCTCCGGGAAATGCGTGTCCCAGCGGTAGCGCGGAATGATATGCCAGTGCAGGTGCGGCACCATGTTGCCGAACGCCGCCAGGTTGACCTTGTCGGGCGTCATGACCTCGCGCACCACCCGCTCGACGCGCGCGAGCAGCCGCATCAGCCAGGCCTGGTCGGCCTCGCCGAGGTCGCTCAGCTCGGCTACGTGGTCGTTCCAGACGATGCGGCAGAAGCCGGGGAAACGGTCATGCTCGACCAGGATCAGGCGGGCACGGTCGCCCATCCAGACCAGTTCGCCGCCATCGGTTTCGCACAGGGGGCAGTTGGGGGAGCGGCTCATGAAGCGAATCTTTCCATGGTTATGGCGGGGCCCGTGGTCGTTGGCGAAAGCGGCAGCACTCACTCGCCGTGATCGGGCGTTTTAAGTAACGCCTGATTCTATTACCTTCCTCGGGCTGGAATACTGGTTCTTTCTCCCTCGCCAAGGTCAAAGAAGGCCATGCCTCACCGCCACCACCCGCTCTTACGCAGGGCCATCGTGTCGTGCACATTGGCGCTGGCGGCCCTGCTGCTGTCCGTACCGGCAGCCGCCGATTGCAGCTTCGTCAGCGGCAAAGCGCGCGGCATCGCAACCATTTCATTGCCAGTACAACTCAGCGTGCCCCGCAACACCGCAGCGGGCACCATTCTTTACGATTCCGGCTGGGTCACCGCAGGTCCCACCAGCATTCTCTGCACGGGCACCGTCATGCAGAACTGGGGCTATACGAGCCCCATGGTCTCCGTGCCCGGGTACGGCAATGTGTACCGGACGCCAGTAAGCGGCATAGGCATCAAGACCGGCTGGGCCAACTGGCTTTCTGGCTCCCCCGATGTCGACAGCACGGCGCTGGTCTGGCCGCAGACTTCACAGGCCGTCGCCAACCCCTCCACGACGCCCTACGGCCCGATGGGACGCTACCGGCTGCAATTCGTCGTGACGGGTCCGGTGATGCCGGGCACCATCACCCTGCCGGCCCTGCTGGCCCAGGCCAGCTATGGCTCGCTGATCGTGAACCAGCTTGCGGTGGCGGGCAACACCAACATCGTTGCGCCAGCCTGCGCCGTACAGAATACGTCGGTGGTGGTGAACATGCCGACGGTCAGCGTTGCCGCCTTGCCGGCCGCCGGTGCGACCGCCGGACGAACCGGCTTCAATATCTCGCTCAGTTGCTCCGGGGCGACTGCAATCACCATGACCATCACCGACGCCACCCAGCCTGGCAACGCCGGCAGCAACCTGTCGCTCGGGCAAGGATCGGGCGCTGGCGGCGTCGCCTACCAGATCCTCTACAACGGCACGCCGGTGAGCTTCGGACCCGACTCGGCCACTGCCGGGAACCTGAATCAGTTCAACGTCGGCACCATTGCCGGCGCCACCACCCTGAACATCCCGCTAGCGGCGCGCTACATACGCACCGGTCCGCTGACGCCAGGGTCGGCGCTCGCCAATGCGACCTTCACCATGAGCTATCAGTAGCCCGGACGCCGGCCACACTCAGACCAGCACGCGCTCGATACCGCCGGCGTTGGCCCGGGCGACATACTCGGGCATCCAGTTCTCGCCCAGCAGGTGCTTGGCCATCTCGATCACGATGTAGTCGGCCTGCACCGACGCATCTTCCTTGTAGCGCGACAGCCCCTGCAGGCATGACGGGCAGCTGGTCAGGATCTTGACGTCGCCGGTAAAGCCGTCGGCCCGCAGCTTGTCGGCGCCCTTGGTCATTTCCTCTTCCTTGCGGAAGCGGACCTGCGTCGAAATGTCAGGACGCGTCACCGCCAGCGTGCCCGATTCGCCGCAGCAGCGTTCGTTCTTCTCGATCTTGCCGACGCCGGTATTGCCGCCCATCAGGTCGTTGACCAGCTTGGTCGGGTCCATGGTCTTGATCGGCGTATGGCAGGGGTCGTGGTACATGTAGCGCGTACCGGTCACGCCCTCCAGCTTCACGCCCTTCTCTAGCAGGTATTCGTGGATGTCGATGATGCGGCAGCCCGGGAAGATCTTGTCGAATTCATAGCCCGCGAGCTGGTCGTAGCAGGTGCCGCAGCTGACCACCACGGTCTTGATGTCGAGGTAGTTCAGCGTGTTGGCCACGCGGTGGAACAGCACGCGGTTGTCGGTGACGATCTTCTCGGCCTTGTCGTACTGGCCATTGCCGCGCTGCGGATAGCCGCAGCACAGGTAGCCCGGCGGCAGCACGGTCTGCACCCCCACGTGCCACAGCATCGCCTGCGTGGCCAGTCCCACCTGCGAGAACAGCCGCTCCGAGCCGCAGCCCGGGAAGTAGAACACCGCTTCCGTTTCCGGCGTGGTCGCCTTGGGGTCGCGGATGATCGGCACGATCTCGTTGTCTTCGATGTCGAGCAGCGCGCGCGCGGTCTTCTTGGGCAGGTTGCCCGGCATCTTCTTGTTGATGAAGTGGATCACCTGCTCGCGCACCGGCGGCTTGCCGACCGTGGCGGGCGGGTGCGCGGTCTGCTTCTTCGCGATCTTCTTCAGCACGTCGTTGCCCAGGCGCTGCGCCTTGTAGCCCCAGTCGATCATGACCTTGCGGGTCAGGTTGATGGTCTCGGGGCTGGTGGCATTGAGGAAGAACATCGACGCCGCGGTGCCGGGGTTGAACTTCTTCTGCCCCATCTTGCGCAGCAGGTTGCGCATGTTCATCGACACATCGCCGAAGTCGATCTTGACCGGGCACGGCGTCACGCACTTGTGGCACACGGTGCAGTGGTCGGCCACGTCCGAGAACTCGTCCCAGTGCTTGACCGAGATGCCGCGGCGGGTCTGCTCTTCATACAGGAAGGCCTCGACCAGCAGCGACGTCGCCAGGATCTTGTTGCGCGGGCTGTACAGCAGGTTGGCGCGCGGCACGTGCGTGGCGCATACCGGCTTGCACTTGCCGCAGCGCAGGCAGTCCTTGACGCTCTCGGCAATCGCGCCGATGTCGCTCTGCTGCATGATGATCGACTCATGCCCCATCAGGCCGAACGACGGCGTGTAGGCATTGCGCAGGTCGGCGCCGGGCAGCAGCTTGCCCTTGTTGAAACGGCCCTGCGGGTCGACCTTCTGCTTGTACGCGCGGAAGTCGCCGATCTCTTCCTCGGTCAGGAACTCCAGCTTGGTGATGCCGATGCCGTGCTCGCCCGAGATCACGCCGTCAAGCGAACGCGCCAGGTCCATGATGCGGGCCACCGCGCGGTGCGCGTCCTGCAGCATGTCGTAGTCGTCCGAGTTGACCGGGATATTGGTGTGCACGTTGCCGTCGCCGGCGTGCATGTGCAGCGCCACGAAGACACGGCCGCGCAGCACTTGCTTGTGGATCTTCTGGGCTTCGTCCAGGATCGGCTTGAACTCGCCGCCGTTGAAGATCTTGCGCAGCTCGGCGCGGATCTCGGTCTTCCACGACACGCGGATGGTGCGGTCCTGCAGCAGGTGGAATACGCTGGCGTCCGGCTGCTGCTGCAGCCGCGCCTCGAACTCCTGCCCCAGCAGGCCCAGCCCGTGCCCGATCAGCGAGGCCTTGGCCTGCGCCAGCGGCGTGTCCAGATGGTCTTGCAGATAGCGCCAGCGCGCGCGGATCTCGCGCAGCAGCGTCAGCGCGTGCTGGACGCGGTCTTCCAGCAGCTCGGCGCTGGGGATTTCGTTGGCGTCGTCGCTGCGGCCCAGCGGCAGGTTGCCGCGCGCGAAGAACGCTTCCAGCGTATCGACCAGCTGCAGCTTGCTCTTGATCGACAGCTCGATATTGATGCGCTCGATGCCGTCGGTGTATTCGCCCATCCGGTTCAGCGGGATCACCACGTCTTCATTGATCTTGAAGGCGTTGGTGTGCTTCGCGATCGCAGCGGTGCGCGAGCGGTCGAGCCAGAATTTCTTGCGGGCCTCGGGGCTGACGGCGATAAAGCCCTCGCCACTCTTGCCGTTGGCCATGCGGATCACTTCCGAGGTGGCGCGCGCCACGGCGTCTTCGTCGTCGCCGACGATATCGCCGATCAGCACCATCTTCGGGAACGCGTTGCGCTTGCTCTTGGTGGCGTAGCCGACCGCACGCAGGTAGCGCTCGTCCAGGTGCTCCAGGCCGGCCAGGATGGCGCCGCCCGGCTTCTTCGTCTCGGCGTCAAGGTAGTCCTTGATCTCGACGATGCTGGGGATCGCGTCGCGCGCCTGGCCGAAAAACTCCAGGCACACGGTGCGGATGTACTTCGGCATGCGATGCAGGATCCAGCGCGCGCTGGTGATGATGCCGTCGCAGCCTTCCTTCTGCACGCCGGGCAAGCCGGCGAGGAATTTGTCGGTGACGTCCTTGCCCAGGCCTTCCTTGCGGAACTTGCGACCTTCGATGGCGAGCGTCTCGGTGCGCAGCACCTTCTCGCCCGGGGCGCGGTTGCCGTCCGACCACTTCAGCTCGAAAGTCGCCACCGGCACGTCGTGGATCTTGCCCAGGTTGTGGTCCAGCCGGGTGATTTCCAGCCAGTTGCCTTCCGGGTCCACCATGCGCCACCACGCCAGGTTGTCCAGCGCGGTGCCCCACAGCACGGCCTTCTTGCCGCCGGCGTTCATGGCAACGTTGCCGCCGATGCACGAGGCGTCGATGGAAGTCGGGTCGACCGCGAACACGAGGCCAGCCTTGTCTGCGGCATCGGCCACGCGGCGCGTCACCACGCCGGCGCCGGAGAAAATGGTCGCAACCTTGTGCGACACGCCCGGCAGGTCGGTCTGCTCAACCGGACCCAGCTGTTCCAGCTTCTCGGTATTGATCACCGCGCTCATCGGCGTCAGCGGCACGGCGCCGCCGGTATAGCCGGTGCCGCCCCCGCGCGGGATGATGGTCAGGCCCAGCTCGAAGCAGCCCTTGACCAGGCCGGCGATCTCTTCCTCGGTATCCGGGGTCAGGACGACGAACGGGTATTCCACGCGCCAGTCGGTGGCGTCGGTCACGTGCGACACGCGCGACAGGCCATCGAACTTGATGTTGTCCTTCTGCGTGACGCGGCCCAGCACGCGCTGCGCGCGCTTGCGCAGGTCGTAGGCGGCGGCAAATTCGTTCTTGAAGTCCTCGATCGCCTGCTTGGCGAAGGCGACCAGCTGCTCCACGCGGTGCGAGCGGTCCTCGGCGGCGGGCTCGGCGTGCTCGGCACGGTCGGCGGCGCGGCGCTTTTCGATCTCGGAGAGGCGGTGGTGCAGTGCGCTGACCAGCATCTGGCGGCGCTTGGGATTTTCCAGCAGGTCGTCCTGCAGGTAGGGGTTGCGGCGCACCACCCAGATATCGCCCAGCACCTCGTACAGCATGCGCGCGGAGCGGCCGGTGCGGCGCTCGCTGCGCAGCTCGTCCAGGATGCGCCAGGCTTCCTCGCCGAGCAGGCGGATGACAATCTCGCGGTCCGAGAAGGACGTGTAGTTATAGGGAATTTCACGCAGGCGCGGCGGGGCGTCCTGCGCGGCGAGCTTGGCGTCGAGCACGAGTGGGGCGTTCATTGGGGGACCGCTTCCTGCTGCGCACGGGGACTGTGCGCGAATCGTTCATTAAAGGGCGATTGTACTGCAACCCCTGGTTTCGCCGCACCGCAGCATGGCGGAATCCTTGTCGGAACAAGGGATTAGCGCCTGAGCGGCGGGCCGGATGGGCCTCTGCAATGGCGCCGGCGGCACGGTGATCAGAACCAGGCCTTCACCGTATGCGCAATGTTCTGCCAAAAACTATCCGGTATCCACAGCAGGCTGGCGGTCATGGCCAGATAGCGCAGGAACTTGCCGACCGCCATCCAGGCCAGGCTGGGCCAGAACGACAACCGCAGCCAGCCTGCCAATGTGCACAACGGATCACCAACGCCGGGCAGCCACGACAGCAGCAGCGTGGGCGGACCGAGCCGCCGCATCCAGCGGAAGTAGCGCGCGTCCAGCTTGGGCTTGGGCGGCTTGCGTGCGTGGGCGCGGTGCTGCAGGTGCTCGGCCTCGTGCTCGCGCGCGCGGCGCCGCTTGTGGTAGCGCACCAGTGCGAGCTTGGCGGCGTAGCCCAGCCACCAGTCGATCGCGCCGCCGGCCGTGTTGCCGGCGGTGGCCACCAGGATCGCCGGCCAGAACATCTGCGGATTGAGCTTGACGTAGCCAAACACCGCGGGCTCGGAGCCCAGCGGCAGCAGGGTCGCCGATACCAGGCTGACCAGGAAGATCGCGGGCAGGCCTACCTTGGGCAAGGCAACGGTTTCAAACAGCCAGTCGAAGAAGGCTTCCATGTAAGGGGACAGGGCCGGTGGCGCGGCTCATTCTAGCCGGCCGTGCCCCGGACGGGGGGCGGGCAAACCACATGGCACCTGTGCTGGATTTGTGATTAACTGTTAGAGCCTGTCGCGGCCAATCGTTCGCCGGCCGTGCCAACGCGCCGGCCGCAGCGTGCGCCGGCGCACCCTCAGCAGTTGCAGCGGCAGCACCAATATCACGAATTAGCCGTCCTATAGCCGTTCCAAGCGGCAGTACCAAGCGGCAGTACCGCGTCGTGGCCAGTCCCGCGCAGTGGCTTTCGGGGTTCTGGAATTGGTCATGCGCGTCCACCCCACATGGAGACAAGCATGGCGATTCCGATCCGCCTGACGGTCAACGGCAAGCCCGTTGACGCGCAGGTAGAACCCAACACCCTCCTGGTCCAGTTCCTGCGCGAGCAGTTGCGCCTGACCGGCACCCACGTCGGCTGCGACACCGCCCAATGCGGGGCCTGCACGGTCCACCTGGATGGCCGGGCGGTCAAGTCGTGCAACCTGCTGGCGCTGCAGGCGGACGGCGCCACCGTGACCACCATCGAAGGGCTTGCCGGGGACAAGGCCGGTAACGGACTGCATCCGATGCAGGAGGCCTTCCGCGAATGCCACGGGCTGCAATGCGGCTTCTGCACGCCCGGCATGGTGATGAGCGCCACCGCGCTGGTGCAGGAACATCCGGGCGCCGACGCCGCCACCATCCGCGCGCACCTGGAAGGCAACCTGTGTCGCTGCACCGGCTACCACAACATCGTGCGCGCGGTGCAGCAGGGCCAGGCGGCGATGCAGGGTAGCGCGGCCAGCGCGGAATAAGGGAGACCGGTCATGAACGCACCCGAGAATCAACGCCTGGTCGGCGCGCCGGTCAAGCGCAAGGAAGACTACCGCTACCTGACCGGCAACGGCCAGTACACCGATGACATCGTGCTGCCGCAGCAGAGCTACGCGTATTTCCTGCGCTCGCCGCACGCGCACGCGCGCATCCGCGCGATCGACAAGAGCGCGGCGCTGGCCGCTCCCGGCGTGATCGCCGTGCTGACCGGCGCGGACCTTGCCGCCGACAAGGTCGGCGGCCTGCCCTGCGGCTGGCTGATCCACAGCATCGACGGCACGCCGATGAAGGAGCCGCCGCACCCGGTGATCGCCCACGACAAGGTGCGCCACGTCGGCGACCAAGTGGTGCTGGTGATCGCCGAGACCCTGCAGCAGGCGCGCGACGCCGCCGAGCAGATCGAGGTCGACTACGAAGAGCTGCCGGCGGTGGTCGGCGCCGCCGATGCCGCATCGGCGTCGACGCTGGTGCATGACGAGGTGCCGGCCAACACCTGCTACACCTGGGGCCACGGCGACAAGGCCGCCACCGAAGCCGCCTTTGCCAAAGCCGCGCACGTGACCACGCTGGAGATCGTCAACAACCGGCTGATTCCCAACGCGATCGAGCCGCGCGCCGTCAACGCCAGCTATGCGCGCCAGGACGACAGCTACACCGTCTACGTGGCCAGCCAGAACCCGCATGTCGAGCGCCTGCTGATGGGCGCGTTCGTGCTGGGCCTGCCCGAATCGCGGCTGCGCATCATCGCGCCCGACGTGGGCGGCGGCTTCGGCTCCAAAATCTTCCTGTACCCGGAAGACGTGGCGCTGACCTGGGCCTCGAAGAAGATAGGCCGGCCGGTCAAGTGGACGGCGGACCGGTCCGAGTCCTTCCTGACCGATGCGCACGGCCGCGACCACGTGACCAAGGCCGAGCTGGCGCTCGACGCCGACGGCAAGTTCCTGGCGCTGCGGGTGCATACGGTGGCCAACATGGGCGCCTACCTGTCGACCTTCGCCAGCAGCGTGCCGACCATCCTGTATGCCACCCTGCTCGCCGGCCAGTACGCGACCCCGGCGATCTACGCCGAGGTGCAGGCGGTCTTTACCAATACCGCGCCGGTCGACGCGTATCGCGGCGCGGGCCGCCCCGAGGCCACCTTCGTGGTCGAGCGCCTGGTCGAAACCGCGGCGCGCGAGATGAAGATCGATCCGGCCGAGCTGCGCCGCAAGAACTTCATCCGCCAGTTCCCGTACGCCACTCCGGTGGGCCTGACCTACGACACCGGCGACTACGAGCCCTGCCTGGCGCGCGCGCAGGAGCTGGCCGACGTCAAGGGCTTCCCCGCACGACGTGATGAAGCGAAGCAGCGCGGCAAGCTGCGCGGCCTCGGTTATTCCTGCTACATCGAAGCCTGCGGGCTGGCGCCTTCGAACATCGCCGGCGCGCTCGGTGCGCGCGCGGGCCTGTTCGAAGTGGGCGAGATCCGCGTGCACCCGACCGGCACGGTGACCGTCTTCACCGGCTCGCACAGCCACGGCCAGGGGCACGAGACCACCTTCGCGCAGGTGGTGGCCGACCGCCTCGGGCTGCAGCTCGACCAGGTCGAGGTCGTGCATGGCGACACCGGGCGCGTGCCGTTCGGCATGGGCACCTACGGCTCGCGCTCGCTGGCGGTGGGCGGCTCCGCCATCGTCAAGGCGCTCGACAAGATCGAGGCCAAGGCCAAGAAGATCGCCGCGCACCTGCTGGAGGCGTCCGACGCCGACATCGAGTTCAGCAACGGCGTGTTCCGCGTGGCCGGCACCGACCGCACCAAGACCTTTGGCGAGGTCGCGCTGAGCGCCTACGTCCCGCACAACTACCCGCTCGACAAGCTGGAGCCGGGGCTGAACGAGAACGCGTTCTACGACCCGACCAATTTCACGTATCCGGCGGGCGCCTATGTGTGCGAGGTGGAGGTCGATCCCGACACCGGCGCGTCGCAGGTGGTCAAGTTCACCGCGGTGGACGACTTCGGCAACATCATCAACCCGATGATCGTCGAGGGCCAGGTCCATGGCGGCATCGGCCAGGGGCTGGGCCAGGCCATGCTGGAGCAGTGCGTCTACGACAACGACAGCGGCCAGCTGCTGACCGGCTCGTACATGGACTACGCCATGCCGCGCGCCGGCGACCTGCCCGACTTTACCGTCGAGACCGCCAGCGGCACGCCGTGCACGCACAACCCGCTGGGCGTGAAGGGCTGCGGCGAGGCCGGCGCGATCGGCTCGCCGCCGGCGTTCATCAACGCGCTGGTCGATGCGCTGTCGCCGCTGGGCGTGCAGGATGTGCAGATGCCCGCCACGCCGCATCGCGTGTGGCAGGCGATCCGGGCCGCGCAGCCCCAGCCGTGATCCAACCGCATCGCAAAGGAAACCGACATGTACGCATTCAACTTTGAACGCGCCGCGGATGCCAAGGCGGCGGTGGCCAGGCTCAAGGCCGATCCCGACGCCAAGTTCCTCGGCGGCGGCCAGAGCCTGCTGGCGGCGATGAAGCTGCGGCTGGCCTCGCCTTCCATGCTGGTCGACGTGGTGCGCATTCCCGGCATGGCCGCAATTGGCGTCGAAGGCAATGAGGTGGTCATCGGCGCCGCCGCGCGCCATGCCGACGTGGCCGAGAACGATGAGGTACGCCAGCGCATCCCGGCGCTGGCGTCGCTGGCCGGCGGCATCGGCGACCGGCAGGTGCGCGCGATGGGCACCCTCGGCGGGGCGCTGGCCAATGACGATCCCGCCGCGGATTATCCGGCGGGTGTGCTCGGACTTGGCGCGACCGTGGTCACCGACCGGCGCAGCATCGCGGCGGATGACTTTTTCAAGGCCCTCTATGAAACCGCGCTAGAACCCGACGAGCTGATCACCGCGGTGCGCTTCCCGATCGCGGACCAGGCCGCCTATGTCAAGTTCCGCAATCCGGCCTCGCGCTTCGCGCTGGTGGGGGTGATGGTGGCCCGCACCGGCAACGCGGTGCGCGTGGCGGTCACGGGTGCCGCGGACAGCGTGTTCCGTTGCCAGCCGCTGGAGCAGGCGCTGGCGGGCAGCTTCACCGCGCAGGCGGCGCGCGGAGTGAAAGTGGACGCGGCGAGGCTGAATACCGACCTGCATGCGTCGGCGGAATACCGGGCGCATTTGATTCCGGTGCTGGCGGCGAGGGCGGTGGAGGCGGCGGCTAAAGGCTGATAACGCTTCGCCTCTCCTGTTGTGGTCTCCCCTCTCCCGCAAGGCGGGAGAGGGGCCGGGGGTGAGGGCCGGCGCCGCCACGAAGCGAGCGCCGTCGCTATTGCGAGCGCCCGCCCTCACCCCCCGCCCCTCTCTCACAAGTGGGAGAGGGGCGCAAACCGCTGGCGTGCGAGACCCGTCAGCAACATATATCGCCCCATGCTCCCCACCTCCATCGACGACACCCTCGCCCAGCTCGCACACCAGCAATACTTCGCCGACCGCGAAACCGCCACGGTGCTCTACCTCGCGCTGCGCATGCAGCGCCCGCTGTTCCTCGAGGGCGAGCCCGGCGTCGGCAAGACCGCGCTGGCGCAGGCCATGGCGGGCGTGCTGGGCACGCGGCTGCTGCGGCTGCAGTGCTATGAGGGTCTCGATGCCGCCAGCGCGCTGTACGAATGGGACTACCCGCGCCAGATCATGGCGCTGCGCCTGGCCGAGGCACGCGGCGAGCGGCCGGAAGCGCAATCGCTGTACCACGACGACTACCTGCTCAAGCGCCCGCTGCTGGAGGCGCTGCTGCCGGACCCCGCCGCGCCCCAGGTGCCGCGCGTGCTGCTGATCGACGAGATCGACCGCGCCGACGAACCGTTCGAGGCCTTTCTGCTGGAAGTCCTCTCCGAATTCCAGGTCTCGATCCCGGAGATCGGCGTGATCCGCGCCGAGCGCCCGCCGTTGATCGTGATCACCTCCAACCGCACGCGCGAAGTCCATGACGCGCTCAAGCGCCGCTGCCTGTACCAATGGGTTGGCTATCCGGAACGCGAGCGCGAACTGCAGATCGTCGCGGCGCGCGCGCCCGAGGCGGCGGCCGCGCTGCAGGTGCAGGCCATCGATTTCGTGCACCGGCTGCGCGGCATCGACCTGTTCAAGGCGCCCGGCATCGCCGAGGCCATCGACTGGTGCCGCGCGCTGGCGGCGCTGGGCACCACCGAGCTCGATCCGCAATCCGTGCGCGATACGCTGGGCGTGCTGCTCAAGTACCAGGACGACCTGGCACGTGTCGACGGCCCCACCGTGGCGGAACTGCTGGCGGGCGCCACGCCGGGAGGCTGAGCCGTGCCGATGCTGCACGCCGGCGCGCGCGGCGGCGGTCCGCAAGCGGGACTGCCGGTGCTGGCGCGCAACGTCACCCACTTCATGCGGCTGCTGCGCGACGGCGGCTTTGCGCTGTCGCCGGCGCACGCAGTCGATGCACTGACCGCGCTGCGACTGGTCGATATCGGCCAGCGCGACCAAGTACGCGCCGCGCTGGCGGCGCTGGTGCTGTCCGGCCCTGACCAGCGCCCGCTGTTCGACGCCGCCTTCGACCTGTTCTGGCGCGACCCCGACTGGGAAGGCAAGCTGCGCGCGCTGCTGCTGCCGCGCGTCGACGCGGGCGCGCCGCCGCCGCGGCGCAGCAACCGCCTTGCCGACGCATTGGCCGCGCGCCAGCCGGACCTGCCGGCGCGCCCGGCGCAAGCGCAAGCCGAGCGCATCCACGTGCCGCTGACCTTCTCCGACCAGGAACGCCTGGCCCAGCGCGACTTCGAAACCCTGACAGCGCAGGAATGGCGCGCGCTGCAGCACCTGGTGCGCACCCGCCGCGCCCATCTTGCATTGCAGCGCACGCGCCGGCTGCGCGCCGCCACTTGCGGCACCCACGCCGACCTGCGCGCGAGCGCGCGCCTGGCGGTGCGCCAGCATGGCGAATGGCTGCGCTGGAAATTCCGCAAGCATGCCGAGCGCAAGCCGCCACTGGTGCTGCTGCTCGACATCTCGGGCTCGATGAGCCAGTACTCGCGCGCGGTGCTGTACTTCTGCCACGCGCTGATGCAGTCGCGCGAGCGGCTGACGGTGTTCCTGTTCGGCACGCGGCTGACCAACATCACCCGCTCGCTGCGCGAACGCGACCCGGACGAGGCCGTGGCCGTCGTCACCGGCCAGGTGCGCGACTGGGCCGGCGGCACCCGCATCGGCGCGGCCCTGGCGAGCTTCAACCGCCACTGGGCGCGGCGCACGCTGTCCGGGCGCGCCACCGTGCTGCTGGTCACGGACGGCCTGGACCACGAGCAGATCGACCTGCTGGGCGAAGAGATGGCGCGGCTGCGCCGCTTTGCGCACCGCATCGTCTGGCTCAATCCGCTGCTGCGCTACCCCGGCTTCGCGCCCCAGGCGCGTGGCGTGCACGCCATCCTGCCGCACGTCGACGCGCTGCGCCCGGCCCATAACCTGGACAGCCTGCTGGCGCTCGAGACGCTGCTGTCCGACCACGGCGGCCCGGTCCGGGCCGCTGCCCCCGCCACGCCCCACAAGGAAGCCCCGCCATGGAAATGAACCAGAGCCAGCGCCTGCCGGTCCCGCAGCAGGTGGCATGGGAAGCGCTCAACGACACCGAGCTGCTCAAGCAATGCATCCCGGGATGTGAGAGTATCGAGCCCGACGGCGACCACGGCTACCTGCTGGCCATGACGGCCGCGGTGGGTCCGGTCAAGGCGCGCTTCAAGGGCCGCATGGCGCTGGAAGACGTCCAGGCGCCCGACAGCTACACCATCCGTTTCGACGGCCAGGGCGGCGCCGCGGGCTTCGGCAAGGGCAGCGCCCGGGTCCGGCTGGAACCAGACGGCGATGAAACTGTCCTGACCTATACCGTCAACGCCCAGGTGGGGGGCAAGATCGCCCAGATCGGCTCGCGGCTGGTGGACGCCGCGGCACGCAAGATGGCTGACACCTTCTTTGCGCGCTTCACCGAGGCCGTCACCCCTGACGCCACAGACAGCACGCCAGCGGCCGGGGGCGCCCCCGCCGCCGCTGGCGACAACGAACCGACAGAAGAAGCGAAGCGGAAACGATCATGGACAGCGTGGATCTCGAAGTCCTGAAGAACAGCGTGCAGTGGCAGCAGCAAGGCCATCGCGTGCTGCTGGTGACGGTGGTGCGGACCTGGGGCTCGTCGCCCCGTCCCGAGGGTGCGATGCTGGCCGTGCGCGACGACGGGCTGGTAGTGGGCTCGGTCTCGGGCGGCTGCATCGAGGACGACATCATCGACCGCGTGCGCCGGCAAGGCATCACGTCGGAGCGCCCCGAAGCGATCAAGTACGGCATCAGCGCCGAGGAAGCCCACCGCTTCGGGCTGCCGTGCGGCGGCACCATCGAACTGGTCGCCGAGCCGCTCAAGCGGGCCAGCGGCATCGCCGAACTGCTCGACGCCGTGGAACACGGCCGCCTGGTGGCGCGCACGCTGGACATAGCCACGGGCGTGGCCACGCTGGGTCCGGCCAATGCCACAGACGGGCTGGCCTTCGACGGCAAGACCCTGCTGACCATCCATGGCCCGCGCTACCGCATGCTGGTGATCGGCGCCGGGCAGCTGTCCAAGTACCTGTGCCAGATCGCGGTGGGCCTGGGCTTCCAGGTCACCGTCTGCGACCCGCGCGAGGAATACACCGAGACCTGGGACATCCCCGGCGTGACCATGGTGCGGACCATGCCGGACGACACCGTCACCGACATGAAGCTGGACGAGCGCTGCGCCGTGATCGCGCTGACGCACGACCCCAAGCTCGACGACCTGGCGCTGATGGAGGCGCTGCGTACCCGGGCGTTCTATGTAGGCGCGCTGGGTTCGCGCCGCAACAACCAGGCGCGCCGCGAACGGCTCAAGGAGTTCGACCTGACCGAGTTGCAGCTGGCGCGCCTGCATGGTCCCGTGGGCATCTATATCGGCAGTCGCACCCCGCCCGAGATCGCGATCTCGATCCTGGCCGAGGTGATCGCGGCCAAGAACCATGTCTCGCTGCCCGACATCCTGCAGGTGGAAGGCGCCAAGGCCGCGCGCGAAATGGCTGCCAGCACCGGCAGCAGCTGCGACGTGGCGCCCGATCCTGCCTGACGACCCCGCGAGTGCCGCCATGACCGCCGCCCCCAACGCTCCCCTGCTCCGCACCGACCTGCCCACCGGCATCCTGCTGGCAGCGGGCTTCGGCCGCCGCTTCGACGCCGCCGGCAAGCGCAACAAGCTGCTCGAGGCCCTGCCCGGCGGGCGCACCGTGGCCTGGCGCAGCGCCCGCACGCTGGCCGCGGCCTTGCCGGAATCGATCGCCGTGATCCGCCCGGGCAACCCGGCATTGGCCGAAGAGCTGCGCCGCGGCGGCTGCCGCGTACTGGAAGCGCCCGAGGCCGAAGCCGGCATGGGCGCGGCGTTGCGCGCCGCGGTAGCGGCCACGCCGGAAGCACGCGGCTGGGTGGTGGCGCTGGCGGACATGCCGTGGCTGCCGATGGAACTGATCCGCGCGGTGGCGCTGACGATCACCTCGCCCGAGACCATCGCCGCGCCATGGCGCAACGGCCAACGGGGTCATCCGGTGGGCTTTGGCGCGGCCTGGCGTGAAGCCCTGCTGGCACTGGACGGCGATGAGGGCGCGCGCGCGCTGCTAAAGGACAAGCCGGTGACGCGGATCCTGACCGAGGACGAGGGGGCGTTCCGGGATATCGATACGCCGGCGGATTTGGGCTGAGGCGCGCGAAAACGACCGTTGCGCTTCGTTGTTCCACTGGCGTGCTCCCCTCTCCCGCTTGCGGGAGAGGGGCCGGGGGTGAGGGTGGGCAGTGGCATACCGACGGCATTGACTTCGTTGTCGCGCCCGCCCTCACCCTAGCCCTCTCCCGCGCGCGGGAGAGGGGACCGGCCTGCGGTAGTTCTAACGGGAACGCTGCGAGCCAAGCCGCCTCTGCCAATTCAGCCGCCGCCGCCCTGCCCCTCGGCCAATTCGCTAGTCTTCACCGCCATGATGAAATCATTCCGGTGCAGCCCCTTGATCTTCTTGGTGCGCCACGACACCGTGGCATGCCCCCAGCCAAAGGTGATCTCGGGATGATGCCCCTGCGCCTCGGCCACCTCGCCAACGCCGGTCACGAACGCCAGCGCCTGCGCGAAATTGCCGAAGGTGAAACGCCGTTCGAGCCGCGTGGCGCCGTCAGCCAGTTCCCAACCGGGGGCCTGCTGCAATAGCGCCTCGGCCTCGTCGGGAGTCAGCGGCGGCACCCCGCCGCGGCAGGGCGTGCACGATTGCGCCGCCAGGTCTTCGCTCATGGTCTTGCTCCCCGACCGGAACGCGTCGAACCTACGCGCCCTCGGTCTCAGTCAATGCGCGCAGGTACTCACGGCTCCACCAGTGCACATCCTGCGCGCGGATGCGCTCCAGCAGTTTCTGGTGCCGCTGCTGGCGCTCGGCCAGCGGCATGTGCAATGCCTGCTGGATCGCCTGCGCGGTGGCGCGCGTGTCGTAGGGATTGACCAGCAGCGCCTCGCGCAACTGCTCGGCCGCGCCGGCAAAGCGCGACAGCACCAGCACGCCGGGATCCTCGGGATCCTGGGCCGCGATGAACTCCTTGGCCACCAGGTTCATGCCATCGCGCAGCGGCGTCACCAGCGCCACGCGGCTGGCGCGGCACAGCCCGGGCAGCCGCTTGCGCGCGGTGGTGCGGTGGATATAGCGCACCGGCATCCAGTCCAGTTCACCGAACTCGCCATTGATCGAGCCGCTCAGCTGCTCCATCTCGCGGCGTAGGTCGACATAGGCATCGACCGATTCGCGCGAAGGCGCGGCGATCTGCACCAGCGTCGCACTCGAGCGGTTCTCGGGGTATTCGGCCAGCAGCCGGTAGAACGCCTTGAGCCGCTGCGGCAGGCCCTTGGAATAGTCGAGCCGGTCGATGCCCAGCAGCAGCCGGCGCCGCGCGTACTGCGCGCACATCATCTCGTAGGTTTCCTGCGCCTCTTCGCCGCGGCCCAGCTCCATGAACTCGTCGACATCGATGCCGATCGGGAACGCCTGCGCCCGCACCGTGCGGTGGAAGGCGCGGTAGCGGTGCTCGCCCATCGGCTCGGCCTGCGCTTCGGCTTGCACGTAGCGCGAGAAATGCTCCACGTCGGCATGGCTCTGGAAGCCCAGCAGGTCGTAGGCAAAGAGCGCGCGCATCAGCCACTCGTGCTGGGGAATCGCGGCCAGGATCAGCGGCGGCGGCAGCGGCACGTGCAGGAAGAAGCCGATCTTCTGCCCGCAGCCGATCGCGCGCAGCTCAGAGGCCAGCGGGATCAGGTGGTAATCGTGGATCCAGATGATATCGTCGGGCTGCAACAGCGGCGCCAGCTTGCGCGCGAACAGCTGGTTCACGCGCCGGTAGCCGTTGAGGAAGTTCGAATCGAAATCGGCCAGGTCCAGCCGGTAGTGGAACACCGGCCACAGCACGCCGTTGCTGTAGCCCAGGTAGTAGGCGTCGTGGTCCTCGCGGCTCAGGTCGACGGTGGCCAGCGTGACATTGCCGGCCTGCTGCAGGTGCAGGTCGCCCTCACCGGGGGTGCCGCCCTGGGCGGTTTCCAGTGCCTTGCCGCTCCAGCCGAACCACAGGCCGCCGGTCTGCCGCAGGGCTTCGGACAGCGCGACCGCAAGGCCGCCCGCCGCCACGTTGCGGGGATCTGCGACCCGGTTGGATACCGCTACAAGTCTAGGCATAGATTTTCTTCTTCAGTTCCTTGTTCCTGATGCTGCTGCTTGCCGGGGCTGGCTGCCGGCGTGGTCTGCGAGGTCCTGCGTGCCGGATCAGATCACCGTGTCCCACGGCGCCGACAGCCGCATGGCGCCATTGATCAGGCCGACCATCGAATAGGTCTGCGGGAAATTGCCCCACATTTCGCCCGTCACCGGATGGGTATCCTCGGACAGCAGCCCGAGCGGATTCCGCGCGGCCAGCATGGCCTCGAAGATTTCGCGCGCCTCTTCCCGGCGGCCGATGCGCGCGAGTGCATCAATGCGCCAGAAGGTGCAGATATTGAACGCGGTCTCGGGCTTTCCGAAATCGTCCGGCGCCTCGTAGCGGCGCATATAGGGGCCGTCGCACAGCGAGGTCTCGAGCGCCTTGACGGTGGCGACAAAGCGCGGGTCGCGCGGGTCGATGAAGTTGACCTCGGCCATCAGCAGCACGCTGGCGTCCAGTTCGCGCCCGCCGAAGCTCTCGGCAAAGGCCTGGCGCGATTCGCTCCACGATTCGGCCAGGATGCGTTCCTTCATGCGCTGGGCGTGGCCGTGCCAGTACGCGGCGCGCTCGGGCAGCACCAGCTTCTCGGCAATCTTGGCCAGCCGGTCGCAGGCGGCCCAGCTCATTAATGCCGAGGACGTATGCACGCGCGCCCGCGTGCGCAGCTCCCACATGCCCGCGTCGGGCGTGCCGAACACCCGCACCGCCTGCTCGCCCACCGTTTCCAGGCGGCCGAACTCGGCCTGGCCGCCACGATGCAGCAGCCGGTGGTCATGAAAGGCCTGCGCCGCGCCCAGCACCACGTTGCCATAGACGTCATGCTGGAAGTGCTCCTGCGCCTGGTTGCCCACCCGCACCGGTCCCATGCCGCGGTAGCCGGGCAGGTGGTCGAGCATGCTTTCGGGCAGCTCGCGCTCCAGGCCGATGCCGTACAGCGGCTGGATATGGCCGTCCTGCGACTGCATCACCACGTTGGACAGCCAGCGCAGGTAGTCCTCCATGGTGCCGACCTCTGACAGGCTGTTGAGCGCGCGCACCACAAAGAAGGCATCGCGCAGCCAGCAAAAGCGGTAGTCCCAGTTGCGGCCGCTGCCCGGCGCCTCGGGGATGCTGGTGGTCATGGCCGCGACGATGGCGCCGGTTTCTTCGAACAGCGACATCTTCAGCGTGATCGCGGCGCGGATCACCGCGTCCTGCCATTCGCGCGGCACCGCCAGGCGGCGGCTCCACAGGCGCCAGTAGGCGGTGGTTTCCTGCTCGAAGTCGCGCGCGGTTTCCTCCACGCCGTGCGTCAGGGTCTCGTCCGGACCCAGGATGAAGTTGTGCCCGCGCGTGACCAGGAACGGCGTGTGCGACAGCACGTAGGCCATTGGCGCATCGGTGGTCATGCGCAGGGTCATGTCGTCGCCGATATAGCGCACGTGGCTGCTGCCACGCGTCATCTGCGGCGCCTTGCGGCCCCATTCGAAGCGCGGTGCCACCACCACGCGCACGCGCGGCGCGCCGCGCACCGGGCGGATGCGGCGGATCAGCGTGGTCGGGCGGAAATAGCGCCCCAGCCGGAAAAAGCGCGGGGCGAAGTCGGTGATCTCCAGGCAGTTGCCGTGGATGTCCGTCAGCCGCGTGCGCAGCACCGCGGTATTGGGCTCATACCACTGCCGCGACGAATGAAAGTCCTCGATCTCGATCGAGAAATGGCCGGCGTTCTCGCTCGGGTCCAGCAAGGCATTGAACACCGGGTCGCCGTCGAAGCGCGGCAGGCACGACCAGACGATGCGTCCGCGGCAGTCGACCAGCGCCGAGATGGCGCAGTTGCCGATCATGCCAAGCGACAGCGACGGGTTGGCGAAGCGCGTGCCGCCGTCCACGGTACGGTTGACGCCTTCGGTCGGCGGCTTGCCCAGGTCTCCAGGGCTGCTCGGATTGGTCACGGGTTCTCCCTCACGATGTCGTTGAGCGCCGGCCCGGGCCTGGCCCGGCCTCGTGGGGCACGGCGCGCGGTGCGCTGGCGCTTGCGGATGACGCCAGCGCATGCGCCGAGCGGTGCAGCCAGCTGCGCAGCGCTGCCGGACCGGGCACGCTCACCGCGGCGACGGTCTCGCGCTGGCCCACCAGCACGCCCAGCCCGCCCAGCTTGCGCACCGCGGCGAAGCCAGGTTCGTCGGTCAGGTCGTCGCCGGCAAAGAGCGGCACGCGCTCGGCAAACGGGGCGGCCTTCATGAAGGCCGCGATGGCATCGCCCTTGTCGACGCCGGCCGGCTTGATCTCGACCACCATCTTGCCCGGCAGCGCTTCCAGGCCGACGGCATGGCGCAATACGTCAGTGACCGCGGCATCGACAATGCCGGCCAGCTCGGGCGCCTGCCGGTAGTGGATCGCGACCGCGACCGACTTGCGCTCCAGCCGCAGCGCCGGATAAGCGTGCACCAGCGCTTCCAGGTGGGGAATCAGGGGCTCGAGTCCGGGGGCCGGGGTCTTGGTCACCATGCCGCCGTCGGTGCGGAATTCGGCGCCGTGGATGCCGGCCGCGGGCAGTTGCAGCGGCTGCAGGAAGTGGTCGAGTTCGATGATCGGCCGCCCGGAGATGACGGCCAGCGCGCCGTCCAGCCGCTGGTACAGCGTGCGCAGCGTGCCGACCAGTTCGGGTTCGACCTGCACCAGTTCGGGCCGCGGGGCCAGGTCGGCCAGCGTGCCGTCGAAGTCGAGAAACAGGGCGGTATTGGGTTCGATTAGCGGTAGCTGTGGCATCGCGTTACACCGTAACACGTCGTTTTGACCGGCGTCCACCGGGCGCCGTCCTACATGGCGCAAGCGCAACCCGGGGCCGATGCGAGTTTGAAGCCGGCCCGGCCGCCCTGCGAGCATCACGGCGCCAAGTGGATACCGATCCACTCAGCCCGCACGGCTGCCGGGCGGCGGGCGCCGTCGCCAGGGGGCGGCCGCGCCTCCCGGGCCGGGTGCGCCAGGCCGGCATCCTTTATCATTGACGGTTTCCGCCAGAATTTCCCGGCTTTTTTGCGCGCCAGCTGCGCGCCCGCCGGGCCAGCCCCGAGACCATGACCCGCCAGTCCGCCGCCCGACCCGATTACCTGAAGAAGATCCTGACCGCCAAGGTCTATGACGTGGCGCAGGAGACCGAGCTGACCTATGCGCACCAGCTGTCGGCGCGCACCGGCAATTCGGTCTGGTTCAAGCGCGAGGACACGCAGCCGGTGTTCTCGTTCAAGTTGCGCGGCGCGTACAACAAGATGGCGTCGCTGTCGCCGGAGGAACTCAAGCGCGGCGTGATCGCCGCGTCGGCCGGCAACCACGCGCAGGGCGTGGCCCTGGCGGCGGCGCGGCTGCAGTCCAAGGCCATCATCGCCATGCCGGTGACCACGCCGCAGGTGAAGATCGACGCCGTGCGCGAGCGCGGCGGCCAGTGGGTCGAGATCGTGCTGCACGGCGAGTCCTACAGCGACGCGTACAACCACGCCGCGGTGCTGGAGAAAAAGCACAAGCTGACCTTTATCCACCCGTTCGACGACCCCGAGGTGATCGCCGGCCAGGGCACCATCGCCATGGAGATCCTGCGCCAGCACCCGGGCCCGATCCACGCCGTGTTCGTCGCCATCGGCGGGGGCGGGCTGATCTCCGGCATTGCCGCGTACATCAAGGCGGTGCGTCCCGAGATCAAGGTGATCGGCGTGCAGACGGTCGATTCTGACGCGATGAAGCGCTCGGTCGACGCCGGCAAGCGCATCGAGCTGAAGGAAGTGGGGCTGTTCTCGGACGGCACCGCGGTCAAGCTGGTTGGCAAGGAGACCTTCCGCATCACGCGCGAACTGGTCGACGACATCATCCTGTGCGATACCGACGCGATCTGCGCGGGCGTGAAGGACGTGTTCCAGGACACCCGCAGCATCCTCGAGCCGGCCGGCGCGCTGGCCGTGGCCGGCCTGAAGGCGTACGCCGAGCGCGAGAAGCTCAAGGGCCAGCACCTGGTGGCGATCGCCTGCGGCGCCAACATGAATTTCGACCGCCTGCGCTTTGTCGCCGAGCGCGCCGAGGTGGGCGAGGCGCGCGAGGGCGTGTTCGCCGTGACCATCCCGGAAGAGCGCGGCAGCTTCAGGCGCTTCTGCGAACTGGTGGGCACGCGCAGCGTGACCGAGTTCAACTACCGCATCGCCGACACCAGCATGGCGCATATCTTCGTCGGCGTGCAGATCGCCAGCCGCGCCGAGAACGACAAGATCGCCGCCAGCTTCCGCAAGCACGGCTTCGACACGCTGGACCTGTCCAACGACGAACTCGCCAAGCAGCATATCCGCTACATGGTGGGCGGGCGCTCGGCGCTGGCGCATGACGAACTGCTGTACCGCTTCGAATTCCCGGAGCGCCCGGGCGCGTTGATGCGGTTCCTGTCGAGCATGAGCCCGAACTGGAACATCAGCCTGTTCCACTACCGCAACCAGGGCGCGGACACCTCCAACATCCTGGTCGGCATCCAGGTGCCGAAAAACGAGAAGCGCGCCTTCCGCGCCTTCCTTTCGACGCTGGGTTACGTACACTGGGACGAGACCGACAACCCGGTGTACAAGCTGTTCCTGTCCTGATCCGCCGAGCGCCCCATGAGCCTTCCCGAACACTCGCCGCTGGGCAAGCCCTCGGCCTACAAGACCGAGTACGACGCCACGCTGCTGTTCCCCATCCCGCGCCAGCCCAAGCGCACCGAGATCGGCCTGCCCGAGGGCAAGCCGGTGCCGTTCTTCGGCGTCGACATCTGGAACGCGTACGAGCTGTCGTGGCTGAACCTGAAGGGCAAGCCGCAGGTGGCGCTGGCCACCTTCATCATCCCGTCGGACACGCCCAACATCATCGAGTCCAAGTCGTTCAAGCTCTACCTGAACTCGTTCAACCAGACCCGGATTGCTTCGCCGGAAGCGCTGCAGCAGCTGCTGCACCACGACCTGTCCGAAGCCACCGGCGGCACCGTGCAGGTGCGGCTGGTGACGGAAGCCGAGCTGGGTACGCAGAAGATGGGCGAGCTCGACGGCCTGCTGCTCGACCGCCTCGATATCGAGGTGGACCGCTACGAGCCCGCGCCGGAATTGCTGTTCGCCGACCAGGAAGAAACGCCGGTGGAAGAAACGCTGGTATCGCACCTGCTCAAGTCGAATTGTCTGGTCACCGGCCAGCCGGACTGGGGCAGCGTGCAGATCCGCTACGTCGGCGCCCCGATCAACCAGGAAGGGCTGCTCAAGTACCTGATCTCGTTCCGCAACCACAACGAATTCCACGAGCAGTGCGTCGAGCGGATCTTCATGGACGTGATGCGCCAGTGCAAGCCGGTCAAGCTGGCGGTGTACGCGCGCTACACGCGCCGCGGCGGGCTCGATATCAATCCGTTCCGCACCAACTTCAATACGGCGTGGCCGGATAACAAGCGGAATGCGCGGCAGTAGTCTTTAACTGAAACTTGTCTGCTGCCCTCTCCTGCACGCGGGAGAGGGGCCGCGTGCCTGGCGATAAGCGCCATCAGGTCGCGACGCATCGGCCCACCTATCCTCTCCCGCAGCGGGAGCGGCAACGTTGCTTGCCGGCCTCCCTGATATCCCCGAAAGCACAATCCCTGGGCGTCCATGACGCGCGCCCTAGTTGTAACCGGCCTTGAATTAATTAACGAAAAAATTAATATGAATTGAACATACCTGCCGCGCCAAGCCAGCCGCCATGCCTCGCAAACCCGCCACCGCCAAGGCACCCCGCCGCAGCCCGGGCCGGCCGGCGGCGGGCCAGCCGGGCCAGCGCGAACGCATTCTCGACGCGGCTACCGACCTGTTCTCGCGGCAAGGCGTGGCGGGCACCCCGGTCAAGGCCATCGCGACGCTGGCCGGCGTCACCCCGGCACTGGTGCATTACTACTTCGGCAATCGCGAGCTGCTGCTCGATGCCGTGATCGAAGAAAAGGTGCAGCCGCTGGTGGCCCGCTTCTTTGCCGGCAGCCAGGCCGACGACGAGCCGCTGGCGATGCTGGTCGGGATCGCGACCCGGCTGATCCGCGCTGTCGCGGAAGCCCCCTGGTTTCCCGGCCTGTGGATCCGCGAAGTGGCCAGCGACGACGGCGCGCTGCGCGAGCGCGTGCTCAGGCGCTTTGCGCTCGAGCGCGCCGGTGCGCTGATGGCGCCGCTGGCGGCGGCCATCGGCCGCGGGCAGCTCAACCCCGGACTGGAGCCCGCGCTGGTGGTGCCGTCGCTGATCGGGCTGACGCTGCTGCCGCTTGCCACCACGCATATCTGGCGGCGGCTGCCCGGCGCCGAGGCGGTCGATACGGAGGCGCTGGTGCGCCATGTCACCGCGCTGCTGACCCACGGGCTGGCCGCCCCACCGGCACCGGCAAGCGCGAAGCCGCCCGGCGGCGCCGCCAGCAGGAAAGCCCGCACGGCCAGGCATTCCCCGGAGTCCGCATGAACCACGCTGCTTCCCACCCTTCTTCGCGACCGCGCACGGCGCTGCGCGGCACTGCCCTGCTCGCCGCCGTGCTGCTTGTCGCCGCATGCGGCAACGCGCGCACCGATACCTGGCAGGGCTATGTCGAAGGCGAATTCGTCAGCGTGGCCTCGCCCTTCGCCGGGCGCCTCGACACGCTCTCGGTGCAGCGCGGCCAGCAGGTCGGTCAGGGCACCGCGCTGTTCGCGCTCGAAGCCGACGACGAGCGCGCCGCGCGCCAGCAGGCCGCAGACCAGTTGCGCGCCGCCGAAGCCACGCTGCAGGACCTGAAGACCGGCAAGCGCCCGGTTGAAGTCGAGGTCAGCCGTGCCCAGCTTGCGCAGGCACTGGCGCAGGCGCAGCGCAGCGCCGCGGCCCTGCGGCGCGACCAGCGCCAGTACGAGATCGGCGGCATCGCCCAGGCCCAGCTAGACGAGTCGCGCGCGCAGGCCAGCAGCGACGCCGCGCGCGTGCGCGAGCTGCAGCGCGATATCGATGTCGCGCGCCTGCCCGGCCGCGATGCGCAGCAGGCGGCCCAGGCCGCGCAGGTGGCGGCCGCGCGCGCGGCACTGGCGCAGGCGGAGTGGAAGCTGTCGCGCAAGACCGTGTCCGCCACCCAGGCCGGGCTGGTCTACGACGTGCCCTACCGCCTGGGCGAATGGGTGCCGGCCGGCAGCCCGGTGGTGCGCATGCTGCCGCCCGGCAACGTCAAGGTCCGCTTCTATGTGCCGGAAACCGTGGTGGGGGCGCTGCGCAACGGCCAGCCGGTCCAGGTTCGCTGCGACGGCTGCGCCGCGCCCGTGGCCGCCACCATCAGCTATGTCGCCAACGAGGCGGAATACACGCCGCCGGTGATCTACAGCAACGAGACCCGGCGCAAGCTGGTGTTCCTGGTCGAAGCGCGCCCGTCAGCCGCCGATGCCCCCAAACTGCGGCCCGGCCAGCCGGTGGAAGTGGTGCGGCCATGAAGCCGGCAGCCAACGGCAGCGGCCTCGCCATCGACGTGCGCGGCCTGAACAAGCGCTTCGGCGACAAGCATGTGGTGAACGACCTCAGCATGCAGGTCGCGCGCGGCGAGATCTTCGGCTTCCTCGGCCCCAACGGCAGCGGCAAGACCACCTCGATCCGCATGATGTGCGGGCTGCTGACGCCGGATTCGGGCGAAGGCACCTGCCTGGGCTACGACATCCTGACCGAGTCCGACCAGATCAAGCGCCGCGTCGGCTATATGACGCAGAAGTTCTCGTACTGGGACGACCTGTCGATCCGCGAGAACCTGGACTTCGTCGCGCGCGTGTACGGCATGCCGAACCGGCGCGAGGCCGTCGACCGCGCGCTCGAAGGCCTGGGCCTGGCGACGCGCTCGGCGCAGCTGGCCGGCGCGCTGTCGGGCGGCTGGAAGCAGCGCCTGGCGCTGGCGGCGTGCCTGCTGCACGAGCCCGAGCTGCTGCTGCTCGACGAACCCACCGCCGGCGTCGACCCCAAGGCGCGGCGCGACTTCTGGGAGCAACTGCACCAGCTGGCCGCGCGCGGCATCTCGGTACTGGTCAGCACGCACTACATGGACGAGGCCGAGCGCTGCCACAAGCTCGCCTATATCGCCTATGGCAGGCTGCTGGCGCAGGGCACCGCCGCGGAAGTGGTAGCCAGCCAGCAGCTGTCCACCTGGAGCGTGGAAGGCGACGATCTTGCCGCGCTGTCCGAGCAACTGCAAGGCGCGCCGGGTGTGGAACAGACCGTGGCCTTCGGCACCGCGCTGCATGTGACCGGGCGCGATGCGCAGGCACTGGCCGCTACGCTCGCGCGGCTGGCCGGCCCGGGACGGCGCATCGAACAGACCCAGACCAGCCTGGAAGACGTGTTCATCCACATGATGAGCGGGGCCGAGGACAATATGGCGGCCCGCAAAGGCAAGGAGGCGTCATGACCGCCGCCGCCCGCAAGCCGGCCGCGCCACCGCACTTCTCGCTGCAACGGTGGTGGAGCATCGTGCTCAAGGAGTTCCTGCAGTTGCGGCGCGATCGCGTGACCTTCGGCATGATCGTCGGCCTGCCCATCATGCAGCTGCTGCTGTTCGGCTTTGCCATCAACACCGACCCGCGCCACCTGCCCACCGCGGTGATCGCAGCCGACCAGAGCGAATTCACGCGCTCCTTTATCGCCAGCATGGAACAGTCGACCTATTTCAAGCTGGTCGGCACGCTGCCCGACGAGCGCGCCGGGCGCGAGGCGCTGATGAAGGGCGAGGTGCAGTTCGTGCTGACCATCCCGCCCGACTTCACGCGCCGGCTGCTGCGCGGCGAGCGGCCCGCGCTGCTGGTCGAGGCCGACGCCACCGACCCGGGCGCCACCGGCCAGGCCATCGCCGCGCTGGCGCAGCTGCCCTACCGCGTGGCCGCGCAAGACCTGAAGGGCGCGCTGGCGCCGCTGGCCGGCGGCAAGGCCCCGTTCGAGGTGCAGGTGCAGCGGCTCTACAACCCCGAGGGCATCACGCAGTACAACATCATTCCCGGGCTGATGGGCGTGATCCTGTCGATGACCATGGTGATGATGACCGGCCTGGCGATGACGCGCGAGCGCGAGCGCGGCACCATGGAGAACCTGCTGGCCACGCCGGTACGGCCGATCGAGGTGATGACCGGCAAGATCGTGCCGTACATCTTCATCGGCCTGATCCAGTCGACCATCGTGCTGCTGGCCGCGCGCTGGATCTTCAGCGTGCCCTTTGTCGGCTCGGTGCTGGCGGTGTACCTGGCGGCACTGCTGTTCATCGCAGCCAATCTCACGGTGGGCATCACGCTGTCGTCGCTAGCGCAGAACCAGTTGCAGGCGATGCAGCTGACCTTCTTCTACTTCCTGCCCAACATCCTGCTGTCAGGCTTCATGTTCCCGTTTGCCGGCATGCCGGGCTGGGCGCAGGCGATCGGCAACATCCTGCCGATGACCTACTTCCACCGCATGGTGCGCGGCATCCTGCTCAAGGGCAACGGCTGGGTCGAGCTCTGGCCCAATGTGTGGCCGATGGCGCTGTTTATCGTGGTGGTGATGGCGATCGCGGTGCGCTTCTACCGGCGTACGCTCGATTGATGGAGCTGGCCATGCAACGATTCACGCCCCTGTTCGCCGCCGCGCTGCTGTGCGGCTGCGCGGTCGGTCCCGATTTCCGCGCGCCTGCGCCGGTGGACGATGCCGGCTACGTGCCCGGTCCGCAGCCGGTGGCCACCGTTGCGGCAGACAGTGCCGACGCGCCAGGGCAATCCCACGCGCAAACACTGGTCGCCGGCGCCGATGTCCCCGCGCAGTGGTGGGGGCTGTTCCGCAACCCGGAGCTTGACGCCACCATTCGCATTGCGCTCGATGCTAGCCCCACGCTGGCGCAGGCGCGCGCGCGGCTGCATGAGGCGCAGGAAAACCTGGCCGCGCGCACCGGCGCCACGCGCTGGCCCGCGGTCGACGCGAAGCTGAACACCACGCGCCAGCAAGTCGATTTCCAGTCGCTGGGCATCACCGCCATCCCCAGCCCCGGCCCGTTCACGCTCTACGGCGCCACGGTTCAGGTGTCTTACGTGCTCGACCTGTTCGGCGGCCAGCGGCGCGAGCTGGAGGGCCTGCAGGCCGTAGTGGACTACCAGCGCTATGAACTCGAAGCCGCGCGCCTCGCGCTGGCGGCCAACGTTGCCACCGCGGCCATCCGCGAAGCCGGCCTGCGCGCTCAGCTGGCCGACACCGCCGTGATGGTGGCGGCGCAGCAGCGCCAGCTCGGCATCACCGAGGCACGCCTGCGCGCGGGCGGCGTCGCGCGCGTCGAGGTGCAGCGCCGGCGCGCCGAACTGGCGCAAACCCAGGCGCTGGTGCCGGCACTGCAGCGCCAGCTCGATGCCACCCGGCACCAGCTTGCGGTCTACACGGGCCAGAGCCCGGCCTCGGCCGCGCTGCCGGAATTCCATCTCGAAGCCTTGCACCTGCCCGACACGCTGCCGGTCAGCCTGCCCGCCACGCTGGCGCGCCGCCGGCCGGATATCCGCGCGGCCGAGGCACTGCTGCACCAGGCCTCGGCCAATATTGGCGTGGCCACCGCCAACCTCTATCCGCAGATCACGCTGAGCGCGAGCGGCGGCACGCAGGCCACCGCGGCGCGCGACCTGTTCAGCAGCCTCAACGTCTGGAGCCTGGCCGCGGGGCTGGTGCAGCCCGTGTTCCGCGGCGGCGAACTGCAGGCACGCAAGCGCGCGGCGGAAGCTGCGTATGAGCAGTCGCTGGCCGCGTATCGACAAGCCGTGCTGCAGGGCCTGCAGAATGTCGCTGACTCACTGCGCGCGCTCGAGGCCGACGCCGCCGCGCTGCGCGAGCGCGCCGACAGCGCACGGCAGGCGCGCGCTACGCTGGCGGTGGTGTCGGAGCAGTACCGGCTCGGCGGCGTCAGCCAGCTGGCGCTGCTGGATGCCGAGCGGCAGTCACGCCAGGCCGCGCTGGAACTGGCGCAGGCGCGCGCCGACCGGCTGGCGGATTCGGCGGCGCTGCTGCAGGCGCTGGGGGGTGGGTGGTGGACAGAAGAAGCCGGGGCGACGGCGGCGCCGCGGTAGCGGCGCTCAGGTCTTGTCGCTCTGCGTGTACCAATAAGTGCGCTTGCGCTTGCCGGCACTGGCGGGCTTCACTTCCTGGCCGCCCAGCGAAGACTTGTCGTCGCCGCCGCTGGCGCCAGCCTTGCCACCGCCGATCAGCACCGGCACCAGCCGGGTCGAGCCATCGGTCTGCGTGACCGACACCATGCCGAACACCGGCGACGGCGGCAGCCCGCCGTTATCGAACTTGACGTAGCGCGGCCCGTTGTTCATGCCCAGCCCGGTCAGGAACGACACCGCGTAGCCCCGCGCCTCGCCCAGGTCGGGGTAGCAGGCGCCCGGCAGGATCTTGGACGGCGTGTTGGTGCCGAAGTAGGTGTAGCCCGCCACGGTCAGCGGTGCATTGACCGCCTTCTCGCCGGCTTCGAGCGCCAGGTAGAAGCCGCTCGCCGTGGCCGTATCGCGGTAGGCCACGCTGGTCGCGTCCACCAGATCCGGCTCGCGGACCGGGCTCCAGGTTTCCGGCGGCCTGCCCTCGACATTCGGGTCTTTCACCATGTAGAAGCGGTTGCGCACGTTCTGCGCCGCGCCCGGGGTCTGGCTCAGCGAATACAGCGGCTTCTCGCGGTCGCCGGAGGCGATCATCACGGCGTCGTACTTGCCGGTGGCGACCACATCAGGCGGATAGAGGAACTTGCGCGCGTCGTTGCTGTTCACGGCGCCGCCAAGCTGGGCCAGCTTGCCGATGCTCCAGGTCGAGGGCACGTCGGTTTCGAGCGCGCCGAAGTCGATGCGCCAGAGATTGCCGCCCACGTCGCCGACGTAGGCCTTGTCGGCATAGCCATCGCCATTGCGGTCGACCACCGCAACGTCGGATGGAATCGCGCGGCTGTCGATGGTGACGCAGGTGCCCGTGGTGATACCGCTGCAGTTCGCCAGCGCGGCCCACACCACTGAGCCCGTGCCGGCGTCGAGCACCAGCACGCCGCGTCCCTGCTTGTTCGTCGCCGTGGGGTCGCCCGCGAGCGCCGGGTCGCTGTCCTCGCCGTCCGGGTCGTAGCCCGCGCCCATGATCAGCACTGGCTTCTGGTAACCGCGCACGCGCATCACGCGCGGCTGCGACCAGGTCTGGCCCAGTTCCGGGATATCGGCACTGGTCTTGCTCCACAGGTATTTGGGCTGCGCCGGATCGCTGACGTCGAGCGCATACACCAGGCGGCCGCCGCGCCGTGCGGTCAGGTAGATGGTGACCTCGGGTGCGGCCGGATTGCTCAGGTTCTGGTAGACCGTGGTGGTGCCGTCGAAGAAATAATCGCGCGGCGTGAACTGGACTTCGGCGGTGTCCTGGGGGCTGCCCGTCAGCCGCACCTCGGGCGCATTGTTGTAGAGCCGCGCCAGCTTGCCGTAGAACTCGGGCGCGATAAAGCCCCAGAGTTCGCCGCCGGCGCGCACCGTGCCGGCGCTGGTGGAAATGGCACCGGTGCGGTTGCCGTTGACGGCGTGGAATACGCCGTCATTGGCGCCGTAGAACACCACCACGCCGGTGCTGCTGCCGTAGTCGACCACCACCGGGCGCGAGTGCAGCACGTCGCCGTGGATCGAGCCGCGCACCGTAACGTTGCCGCCCGGACCGGGCTCGGCCTCCTTCTTCGGGTCGGTGCCGGTCAACGCGGCAAAAACGTCCTTGCCGCGCACCCAATCGATCATGTTGGCCACGTCCGCCGCCGTGGTCTTCAGCAACGACGGGCCGCTGCCCTCGGTCAGGGCCTTGTTGGCGGCGTTGAAGGCAGCCAGCGCCGTGCCCTTGCTGCACTTCGCGTCGGCGCAGGTCAGCAGGCGGCGCGCGCCCTGGCCTGTCAGGTAGTCGGCACGCAGCATTTCGCCGGCGCCGCCCTTCTCGACGATCTCGCCGTCGGGCGCGTCCTTGGCGTTGCGCAGCTGCGCCGAGGCATTCTTCCAGAAGCCGTCGGCCGGCCAGTCGGTCACCATGCTGGAATTGGCCACCTGTTTGGGCGGGTCCTCGGTCCAGTAGCTGCGCGCGTTGGGCGAGATAAACCCGGTGCCGGCATTGCTGATCGCGCTCTTCGAGGTCTGCTCGGTGCCGCCAGGCACGCCGGCATCCAGCATTACCAGGTTGCCTTTGGTGTCGTAGCCCAGCTTGTATTGCTTGAGGTTGCCGACCCAGCGCGGGCGCGCCTTGCCGTCCGGGCGGAACATGCCGATGTAGACCTGGTTCAGGTACGAGCCCTGCCCGTTCACGCTGACCGGCAGGCTGACCGAGGCGAACACGTTGTTGACCGCCTGCATCTCGTTGAAGATGTCCTTCAGCGCCTTGGCCAGCGCGTCGTCGTCGCCGGCTCGCACCGTGAAGTTGCCGCCGCCGCCCTTGCTGGCCATGCTGTTGACGAACTCCAGGTAATCCAGGCTTTGCTTGCTGCCGTCAGTGACGCCGATGGTGTAGGTGATGATGTTCTGGCGCGTCGCCGTGGCCGAACCCGCGTTGTTGGCGGCGTTCAGGTCCATGCCGTTGAGGAAGCGCGCCCATTCATCGCCCCAGTTGTCGATGTTGTTGGCCTTGGACAGCGGGATCGGCGTCAGCTGGGCAGCGGTGGCGCCCGCCGCCCTGAGCGCGTTGTAGGCGTCCTGGCCGGTGTCCTGCGGCTTGCCGTTGTTGAGCGCGTTGGCGATGTAGATGATGAAGTTCTTCTGGCACGGATTGCTGATCGGCGACTTGTACGTGGTGCCGGACAAGCCCGTGTTGCCGGAAAAGAACGCCCACGCTTCCTGCATGGCGCCGCCGACCTGCGAGTTATTGGAACTGTCCTTGGTGCGGTCGATGCTCTTGATGAACGCCAGCATCTCGGGCCCGCCCGACGTCTTGTCCAGCAGCACCAGTCCGGACGGCGCGGTCGGCGGCTTGACGTTCGGGAAGCGGAACTGGGCGCCGGAGTTGTTGCTGTCCCCGAACATCATCACGCCGAGGTTGATCTTGCCGGCGGTATTGGGGTCGTTGATCAGGTCCGACACCGCCTTGTACAGCGCGCACTGTTCGGCGCCGACGTTGTTGTTCTGGTTGTTCGGACCTACCACGCCCGCCATTTCGCAATCGACCTGCGCATTGGCATTCCATGCCGAGGCGTTGTCCAGGATCAGCAGCACGTTGGGCCGCGCGCCGGAGTTGCTCTGCAGGCCGGTGAACAGGTCGATGTCTTCAGCCAGCGCCGCGGGCGCGGCAGCCAGCCCGAGCAGGGCCGTGGCACAGGCGGCATAGGCGCGAAGCCGGCGGGCAGGCATGGGCATGCTGGTTCTTCCTTTCAGGATCTGGTTCGCGCCCGTGGCATCAGGGGCAGGTGGAGCCATACAGCGTGCGCACGGCCACGCCCTGGTGCACTGTCGCGACGGTGCCGGTGTTGTTGGCGTCATTGACGGTGGCGGCGACGTCCCACTGTGTATCGTTGCAAAGCGAGCTGACCACGCTGGCGCCGCCTGGCCCCACCACGAGGTTGCCGTTGCCGGTGCTGCTGCCGAGCGTGCATTCGGCATCTTCCGGGTGCTTCTCCGGATCGATCACCTTCGCCACCGGCTTGCTGGTCACGCAGGTGGGCGCGGCCACTTGCGCGACGTAATCCGCCATGCCATCGCCGGTCACGTCCACCGGCACGTCCACCGCCACCGGCGCCTTGGTGAAATCGTTGCTGATCACCTGCTCGATCGCCTGCTGCGCCACGTCGCGCGCCTCGGCGCTGTGCTGCTGGTTGGATGCCACCTTGACGTTGATCAGGCCCGCATTGACCATGGCCATCGCGATCAGCAGGAACAGCACCATGAACACCAGCGTCACCACCAGCGTGACCCCGGATTGCCTGCGGCGCAGCGCGCCTGCGCTTGACTTCATCATGGTTCTCTTCGCAGTGTGGTGCCGGTGCGGCGTCATTGCTCGCGCAACCCGGCCACGTTGACCAGGCGCGCCACCTGGGCGTAGACGTGGCGCTTGTAGCCGTCGTTGAACGGCCCCGCGGCCGCCGCGCGGCCGAGTTCATAGGTGCGGTTGTCGGTGTGGCCGCCGCTGGGCTTGAGCGTGCGCGCCAGCAGGTGCACGCGCACGGTGGTGACATTGGCCAGGTTGTTGATCGCCACGCCCCAGTCGTAGCCCGGCACGGCGGTGCAGATTGCGCCGTTGTTGGCGCGCGGGTCCGTCACATAGCAGTCGGCCGAGCCGTTGCTGTCCTGGTCCACGCCATATTGCACATGCAGGTCCTGTACGCCCTGCGCCACCGAGCGCGACTGGAACGCGCCGTTGACCAGCTCGGCCATCTTCAACGTGGGAATGCCGTCGCCGCCGTTGCTGCAGCGGTCGCAGCCAGCCAGGTAGAAGATGCGCACCATGGCGCGGCGCAATTCGGCCGGCTGTGCCGCATCGCAAGCCTTGGTGCGCAAGCCGAAGGCCGCCGCGCCGCTGGCATCGAAGACGAAGCTCTGCGCGTCCTGCGAGCAGGCCGAGACCTGCAGGTAGGCCGATCCCGGCGCGGGCGCCACCACCGGTGTGGTCGACACGCGCCGCACCACCAGCACCTCGGAAGTCGGCGCCAGGTCCGGCAGGCACGGGGCCGCCACGCCGGGCGCATAGCCGGTCAGCGCCACCGGCACGGTTTCGGCGGTGGGCGAGAAGCCCAGCGCGGCCGCGTCGGTCGCGCACAGCGCCGGCTCCGCGGCCTTGCTGCCGCGCGCGATATTGCCCACGCCGAAGAATCCGGCCAGTTCCACTTCGCGCCGGATCTGCTCCAGCGCGTAGCGTCCGTTTTCGACCTGTTCGGCGGCCTTGGTGAACTCGGTGCGCGACAGGCTGTTGGCGTAATACAGGCTGGCCAGCGCGGTCAGCAGCACCAGGCCAATGGTGATGCCGATCATCAGCTCGACCAGCGAAATGCCGCGCTGGCGGCGCAGACGCGTGGCGGGACGCACGGCGCGCCGACTGGATGGATTAGGGAAGCGCGGCGCGGTCATGACACGGTCCCGAGCGTGCCGATGCGGATCTGCGTGCTGACCGCGCGGCGATTGGCGTCGTTGCCGTACTGGTCCTTGCCGCAGCCCAGCGCCGGCGCGGCCGTGGTGGCCAGGCCCTGCCACGCCACGGTGATGCGGTAGATCTGGTTGACGGCGTCGACGGTCTCGATGCAGCCGCGCGCGCCGATCATGGCGCCCACGGCCTGGGCCGGATCGACGGCGCTGGCGCCCGGACGCTTTTCGGCGCTGCCGAGCAGCGCCGCGCTCCAGGCCAGCAGGTCCGCGTCGGCGGTGGCGTTCTGCGCGGCGCTGCCTTGCGTGCACGCGGCCGGCGGCGCGGCCGCGCTGCCCAGCTGCATGCCGGCAGCACCGTTGGCATAGCACGCTGCCACCTGGCGGTTGGCATTCAGGCGCGCGGCCATGTCCTGCAGCAGCGCCAGCGCCTGCACGCGCTGATAGGACTCCATCTCGGTCTGCCCCGAGCGCGCCACCAGCCCGGCCGTGCCCAGCAGCGCGACCAGCAGGATCACCACCGCCACCAGCACTTCGATCAGCAGGAAGCCGGCCTGCGTACGGCGCGCCGGCAGGCGCCGCCGCGGCGAAGTGATGCGTGTCATGTGCAGGCTCCGGTGGAGGAGGCGATGCGGCCGGTCTCGCTGACCTGCACGCAGACGCGCGTCGTGGCCGAAGCCTCGCCGCTGGGCGCAACCTCGAAGGTCATCGCCGCGCCCGTCAGCCGGCCGTCGTTGCCAACAGCCAGGCCGCCGGCCGAACTGGGCGTGATGGTAAGGCCGCCATAAGGCCCGAACGAACGTACCGTCTCGGCGCCCGCGCTGACCGTCCATCCGGCGGTCCAGGCGGCGCCGGCCGGTGCCAGCGAGACCGTGGCATTGCGCTTGACCGCCTCGCTGCGCGCCAGCACCAGCGCCGAAGCCAGGTCGAGCGAGGCGCTGCGCACGCGCTGGCTGGCGAGCAGCGCGGCAAAGGAAGGGGCCGCCGCGACTGCCAGGATCGCCAGCACCGACAAGGCGCACAGCAGCTCGATCAGCGTAAAGCCGCGGCGGGCCGGCCGCCGCCGGTCATTGGCGCGGGAAGGGCTGGGCCGCATGGTCAGTTCCAGCAGTTGGCGCCGGCGCCCGACGCGGATTTGGCGCCGGCGCTGGTCAGCGTCAGCGTGCCGCAATCGGTGTCGCCGAGCTGGCTGCCCTTGGGCGCGGCCACGATGCGGTAGCCCGGCGGCAGCGCCGCGTTGGGTGTCACGGTGACGTCGTAGCGCGTATCCAGCCCGGCGGGCACCGACATGCCGAGCGCGCCGAGGCTGGCGGCATAGGCCCGGTTGTCGACCAGGAAGCGCTCCTGCGCGCCCGCGACCTCGAGCATGAAGGATTCGATCGCCGCGCGGTTCGAGCGCACCACGTAACGGCTGTAGTTGGGAATGGCGACGGCGGCAAGAATGGCGATGATCGCCACGGTGATCATCACCTCGATCAGCGTGAAGCCATGCGGCGGCCTGCCCCGGCATGGCATGCCGGCAGCCCCCTGAACCCCGCCAGGCTGGATTCCGATGCTGGATCCGACCCCCGGGATGACCCTGAATATGACCCGAAACGGCGGGTTGACCCTCCCGCCGTGTCGCACTGCCGGGCTTCTATGTCCCATGCTCGCGCTCCGATACTCTTTATGTTCCGGACGACCTAATGCCGGAGGTTATGGCGCGGAGTGTAAGTCACGATCTGCCAGGTAGGTAAGGAAAATACGATGCGGCGCGGATGGCGTTGTAGCGAACAGACAGTGCTTCCTGCCATCTGTGCGTCAGGGGATACAGCTTCGGCTCGCGGTGGACGTTGATCCTCACGCCGCTCGGCGGTGCGTAACCGCGGACAGCTGTGCAACAATCGTTACATCCCGAAACCGGAGCACCCATGCCGTCCGATCCTACCGCCTCGTCCCGGCCCGGGCCGTCGGCGCCCCCGCCCGACCTGGAAGCATTGCTGGCATCGCTGCGCCGCGGCTTTCCCGCCCTCAGCACCCAATTCCAGGGCGGCGCCCGCTACCTGCTCGACCATCCGCAAGACGTGCCGGTGCTGTCGATGCGCAAGATCGCGGCCAGTGCCGGGGTACAGCCCGCCACCCTGGTGCGGCTGTCGCAGCACCTCGGTTTCGATGGCTGGCAGGCCATGCGCGAGCTGTTTGTCGATGCGCTGCGCGGCGGCACCCAGCCGTATGCGCGCCGCGCGCGCAAGGTGGTGCGCGAAAGCAGCGCCAGCCGCATGCTGGGCGAGATGCTGGAGGCGCAGCACCACAACCTGGACCGGATCGCCGCCAGCAACGAGAAGACGCTGCCGCAAGCCGCCGAGTTGCTCTCGCACGCGGCCTGCGTGCATGTGGCCGGTTTTCGCTCGTGCTTCCCGATTGCGTTCACCTTCCACTACGTCTACCGGCTGTTCCGCAGCACCGTACACCTGATCCGCGCCGATGCCGGCACGCTGGAGATGGAGCTGCGCGGGCTGGCGCCCAAGGATGCGGTGGTGGTGGTCAGCTTCGCCCCGTACTCGCAGGAAAGCATCCGGGTGGCCGAGGCCGCGCGCGAGTGCGGCTGCAAGGTGATCGCGCTAACCGACAGCACGGTGGCGCCGATCGCGCTGGCCGCGGACTGCACGCTGCTGTTTTCGGTGGAAAGCCCGTCGTTCTTCCCGTCGATCACGGCCGGCGTGGCCGTGGTCGAGGCGCTGGTCGAACAACTGCTGGCCCGCAAGGGCAAGGGCGCCATCCGCGCGCTGGAACAGGCCGAGGGCGAACTGCACCGCACCGGCGCCTACGTGACGCCCGGCCACGGCTGAGCGCGCGCAGCGGCGCGAGGCCTGGCGAACACGCGGCCGGGCGGCTTACTGCATGCACTTCTCCCCGTACGCCTGCTGCAGCGACTTCCTGGGCCGGTCCCGTTCCAGCTCCGGCACCATGCGGCCCTGGGCGGTTTCGATGGCCGGCTCGGTGGCGCGGTACTCGCGCTTGGGCGCCTGCGCGATCTGGTCGGCCAGCGCACGGCACTCGTCCGACTGGATGCTGCCCGGCGTCGCCGCGGGGTCGGGACGGTAAGGGCTGGTGCCTTGCTGCACGGCTTCATTGATGGCGGCAGCGGCACCGCCCTGGTCCGGCCTCTGTGCATGCGCACCGCATGTCACCGCCAGGGCGGCGACGGCGGCAACGCGGAGCAGGGCTCGCGGGGGTCTCGGCATGATGAAGTTCCTCCTCTGGCTCGGCTGGTTTCGGCAAACACAGCGACTTTAATCGTTCGTGCCCGGCCTGGCATGACCCGCGCTACCGGCGCTTGCGGCATCTGCGACCCTGCCGGCCCCCGCACCCGCCCCGCTCGCGGGAGTGTGCGCGGCCGCGCGCCAGTCCTGGCGCTGGCGCCGCATCTGTCCCAGCGCCATGCGGGTCATGCTGGCCCACCCGGACGGCCGAGGATCGGCCAGCATGCTCAGCGCGCGGGCGTAATCCAGCGTCAGCCCCGGGGTCCAGGCCATGGTCTTGGCGCGCTTGCGGATCTGCGCCGCCACCCATAGCTCCGGCGTGGCCAGCAGCCGCCACAGCGGCCGCCAGCCGCGGGCCTGGCGCCAGACCCGCGCCGAAGCGCCTTCCAGCGCCGCTTCCAGCGCGTGCGAGACCGTGCTGGAGCAATTGCGGTAGGTCAGGTTGTAGGTGGTGTCCTGCCGGTACGCCTCCCAGAAGCGGCGCAGGCGCTCGCGATCGTAGTTGCGGATGCGCACCTGTACCGTCGACGGGCACCAGGCGCGCGCTTCGGTCTGGTAGTCCGGCTGGAACTTGCCCGCCACGTCGTTTTCGCGGGTGGCGCGCAGGATGCGGGCGAAATCGTCGGGCGAGCGGTCGATCTCTTCGGCCGGATACAAGCTGATGTAGATGCCCTCGGGGGATTCCAGCGCGGCATGGCCGGTGGAGATGACCCCGTCGCGGTCCACCGCGGCGATATAGCGGTCTACCAGTGGCTGGCGGCGCGCTTCGCCGCGGGCGGAGCCAACCGGGGTCCAGACGTGCACGGTCAACGCATGCTCGCCGGGCTCGGGCGGGCCATCCCACAGGGTCAGGTCGGACGCGTCGCTGGCGGCGCCGGCGGCCTCGGCGGCGTGAGCGGGCGCGGCACCGGCGGGATCCATGCCGGGGTTGCGGTCCAGCCGGCGCAGGCGCGTGGCCAGCAGCCACAGATTCCAGCCGCCGAAGATCAGCCCCAGGCCAAGGCAATACGGCACGGTGCCGACGTAGTGGGTAGGATACGGCTGATAGAAGAAGATCGCGACCAGGATCTCGAACACGCCGACGGCGACTGCCAGGCGCCAGGTGCGAAAGCGCACCACCCGCGCCGACACGATCTGCAGCAGGCCGTCAGCCAGGAACAGCGTGGCGAAGATCATCGACAGCACGAAGTGGCCGTGATGGTGGCCGGCCAGGATCAGCGCCGCGGCAAAGCAGAACGACACGCCCTTGACCTGGCGCAGCGTGCGCTGCCCGCCGATGCCGCTGCGCGCCACCACCAGCGTGGCCAGGCCTTCGAGCAGCAGCACCACCGCGAACGGCGTCATCGGGAAGTAAATGGCGTGATCCAGTGCATCGACAAACATCACGATGCCCAGCAGCACGCTTACGCACCCCAGCCACAGCAGGCCGCGCCAGCGCGCGCGCAGGTAGTCCACACCCAGCAGGATCATTACCAGTCTTGCCATGTCCGGTTATCCCCATTTCTTGTTGGGCACGGCGAGCGGCCCGTGGTTTGAGCACAGACGCGATCCGCACCGGAAAGCAGGAACCAGCCGGGGAGCGATGCCGACAAGCGATGCCGACGGACGATGCCGTCAGACCCGGCCGCGGCGATGCTCGCCCGCTTCGTCGCGCTCCAGTTCCCAGTCGCGGCGCATCATGACATAGGTGAACGAGGTGGACCAGCCGATCAGGATCAGGCCGACCAGCGGCTCGATACTGGCGATCAGGCGGCTGGCGCCCACCGGAACGATATCGCCCAGGCTCTGCGTGGTAAAGGTTTCCAGTGCGAAGTAGGCATAGACCAACGCGCCCGGCTGCGCGCGCGCGGCCTCGACCCCGGGCACCGCCACGCCGGCCAGTCCGCCCAGTCCCAGCACGCGGTCGGCAAACCAGAAGCCCACGGCGAACAGCAGCGCCTCGAGGCAATGGACCAGGATGATACAGACGATCAGCACGCCGATATTCATGCGCCCGCTCCAGCGCCGCGGGTGCATCGCGGACAGCAGGCGCAGCGCCTCGTAGTGGATGCCGACCACCGTCACGGTCAGCACGGCGGCGCACAGCAGGGCCAGCGAATAATGTTCGGCAGAGGTTTCCATGCGCGGGGGCGCTCCCGTTTGGCGTCGGTGCGATCGGGATGGTAAGGACCAGGCCGGGCAAAAAAAATGACGCCCTCCAAAATAACACCGGAAGGCGTGGGGGAAAACCAGGACGCGCTACATGGCCCGCGCGCTTCGTGCGCCGGCGGCCCTGGCAGAGGGTTGGAGGCGGCCTGGCGGCCGTGTTGTGTTGCAGGGCGCGAGGCGGCGCCGTGGTTCAGTCAGGGCTTGCACGACAGGTTCACGTACAGCCCGCCGCCCCAGTTGAAGGCGGTGTTGCCGCTGACCTGGACCTGGACTACGTCGTTGGCGGCCACCGGCATGGTGGCCGGCGTCGAGCAGGTGCGCTCGCCGTCGTTGAGCACGCATTGCGACGCGTCGGTGATGGGCAGCACGTCGAGGTGGTCCAGCGCCGTGCCGCTGGCCACCCGGTGCGCCGTGACCGTGTATGCCGCATCGGCCGGCACCTCGCCCGCCAGGATCGCGGTCAGGGTGAAGCCGCCCTCGCAGGCCACGGGCATCACCGCGCCGAAGTACGGGTCGCTGCGCTGCAGCGTCAGCCCGGAACCGGTCATGACATAGGTCCCGACGCCGCCCGGCGGGGCCGTGACGGCGAAGTTGGCGGTGTAGACGGCGCCGCCCGTGCCGGGCTTGCCCGGGTCGCCTTTCTCCCCGGTCTCGCCTTGCGGCCCCGGCTCGCCCCGGTCGCCTTTGTCTCCCCGCTCCCCCTTCTCTCCGGCCGGGCCTGGCGCGCCGTCGGCGCCTGCCGGGCCCGCGGGGCCGACCGGACCGGGCAGGCCGACCACCGATATTCCGGCTGGCCACCCATCCGCCGAAAACAGTAAAAATGCCCGGCCATGGCCATGCCCGGCAGGCGCGACTGGCCTGCAGAAAGGCCTGGGCAAATAAGGGACCAGACCACCGGGATAGCCGCGTCTGGTTCCGGCGCTGGTTTCGCCCAAATGGTTGAATAATGGATGAATTGCCAGTGGCATGGCCTGTGGCAGGCCGGCGCGGCAGCGTTCAAAAGAGAAACAAGGAATCGCGACTTACCCCTTCAAGGGGGTTATGTTCCGCGCCGCCGGAATCCGGCCATGATGGCGTCGGCAGGCCTGCCGCCGACGGGGGTGCCATGCACTATGCTGAAGACTCCAACTGTCCTGCGTGGAGGCCACTGTGCGCAAGTTCCTCCCAATCGTCACGGCAATCGTGCTGTGCGGCGCCAGCGGCATGGCGTTCGCCCACAACTGCCCCAACGAGATGAAGGCCATCGACGCCAAGCTGTCGACCAAGCCCGCGCTCTCGCCCGAAGATGCCGCCAGGGTCGCCAAACTGCGCGCCGACGGCGAGGCCTATCACAAGGCCGGCAAGCATGATGAAGCGATGAAGTCGCTGCTCGAGGCGAAGAAAATCCTGGGCATCTGACCGCCGATGCCAGTCACAAGGCAAAACCGCCACGCGTCGCGGCGTGGCGGTTTTCCAGTTTTTGCTGCGGATGCGGGCGCGGCCTCAGGAGCCTGACCCAACCTGCTGGATCACGCCGTTGGGCGCCACCAGATAATACTCCGCGCCAATCCCGACCCAACGCGTACCCTTGCGCGGCGCCGGCAGGTTGTACTGCTTGTAGTCGTCGATCACATACTGGCGATCGCGGAACTCGGTGGGCAGCCGGTCGCCCTTCTTCCACTGCTGCACCTGCACATAGGGCGAGTTCTGCGCCGCGGGCTCAGACGCGGCCATGGGATCGGTCATCGGCCTGGACCTGGTACCGCCCTGCGCCATCGCGAACGGCGCCGCCAGCACGCTTGCCGCCAGCAACAACACTGGCATCGCTTTCTTGGTCTTCATCGTGATCTCCTTGCGTACGGGAAAACCGACCTGCCGGAGGATCCGACAGCATCTACCAGATTAGTCACAAATGCCGGCGAGCGGGGGCCACTGCCTGCCGGACCGGCCAGGGATGTTCACAATTGTTTGCCCGGTGAGCCCCCATTAGGGGGGAGCCCCCGACGCCACCCCTGACTAGAATGCACTCCGACAGAAACACTTTGTTACCAGCGGTTGCCGTCAGTTTGTTTGCTGCGGCGCGCTCTGCGGGCCCGTCGACGGCGCGACACAGCGCCCCGGCGCGGGCACATGCCGCTTTCCATGTTCCCTGGCTCGCGCGTTTTCACGCGCTTTGCACGCGGGCTTTTTTTCCCTGCCAGAGAACACCAAGACAGGGGACTCTCCGTGTTGCACGATGCCGGTCAATTCCTGGCCCTGCTCAATCCCGGCATGGCCTTGCTGCTTGCGCTCTGCTTCGTGCTCGCATGGCACCACGAGCGCGCCCGGCCCTACCTGCTGCAGGTGGGCGCCTGCTATCTGCTGTATGCCGTGGCGTTTGGCGTGCAGGCCGTGTGGCCGCCGCGCCAGGGCGGCGGGCCTGCCACTGTCACCGGCGCGCTCTACCTGGGCAGCGCCGTGCTGCTGTCGCGCGGCATGCTGGCCCGGATCGGCGTGCGCCCCGACCGCTGCGCGGCGATGGTGTTGCCGCTCGCCCTGTTCGGTGCGCTGGCGTGGTTCGATCTGGTCCAACCGAGCCTGTTCGCGCGCATCTACATTTTGAACATCGGCGTCGCGCTGATCCTGCTGGCGGGCGTTGCGCGACTGGGCCGCCTGCGCACCGGCCGCAACGTGGACCGGGTGCTGTTCTGGGTCTTTGTCGTGTTCGCGCTCCAGTTCCTGCCGCGCACGCTGCTGACGCTGGCGCCGGCCGTGGTGCAGGATGCCGCCGTGCTGCCGCGCACCGCCTACTGGCTATGGCTGCAGGCCACGCTGGCCTTGCTGCTACTGGCGCTCGCCCTGGCGCTGCTGGCAGCGACCGCGCAGGACGTCATCGACCGCCTGCGCCATGAACGCGATACCGATCCGCTGACCCAGCTGCATACGCGCCGCAGCCTCGAAGCCCTGGCGGTGCATCAGGTCCCGCCGCGTCCCGGCGAGCAACTGAGCGTGCTGCTATGCGACCTGGATTTCTTCAAGTTCATCAACGACAACTACGGCCACAGCGCCGGCGATGCGGTGCTGACGCAGGTCGGCCGCATCATCGCCGCAGGCATCCGACGCCGCGATATCGCCGCGCGCCTGGGTGGGGAGGAATTTGTCGTGCTGCTGCCCGACACCCCGCACGACGCGGCGCTGCAGCTGGCCGAACGGCTGCGCCAGACGCTCGAGCAGGCCAGCATTGACGTCCTGCCCGGCATGCACAACGTCACCGCCAGCTTTGGCGTGGCCACGCTGCGGCCTGGCGAAGACCTGGAAGCGCTGCTGATGCGCGCCGACAACGCGTTGTACGCGGCCAAGAACAACGGCCGGAACTGCGTCGAGTGGGAACGGGAGGCCGGCCTGGCGGTGCAATGATGACCCAGGCATCGCGCCCACGCAGCCTGGCCAGACCACTGGTGCCAGTACGCGGCCTGTTGCGGGAGGGCCGGCGCGCCGTGTCAGTAGGGCGCATTCACTACCACGTACTGCGAGCCCTGCGGCTGATACCAGGTACTGCCGCACTGCTGGTAGACCATGCCGCCATAGTTCACCGGCACGCAGCCCGGGGGCACGGAGCGAACCAGGGACCCCACTACCGCGGAGGTGACCGCCACCGTCGCGGTCACTGCGGCCGCCGTTGCGACGGGGTGGTAGTCATTGTCCCAGCCGCAGCAGCCGCCGTGGCTGTCGACGTTTACGTTGACGTTACGGTTCGAATTGATATTCACGTTCCGATTCGCGTTGACACTGTTGACGCTGTTGCTGCGTACGCTATTGGTACGCACATCGGCACGTTGGTTGTCCACCTGTCTGGCGCCGCTGGCCCTTCCCTCCGCGACGTGCCCGCCCCCGCCTGCCGCATGCACGGCAGCGCCACGCCCTCCGCCGCGCGCCTCGGCCGCGGGCATCCAGGCGGATGTAGCGAGCACCAGCGCGGCGATGCACACCGCCAGCTGCCTGCCTGTCGTGAATTCCATGGCGCTCTCCTTTAGCGGGATTTCAACGGAATAAGCTCGGCCTTCGTGGCGTCTTTCGGAGGCGTGAAGGCGAACATGGCATTGCCGAATCTCGGTTTTAAATTCCACTTATAGAGCGTGACGGATTGCGGCCGTGCCTCATCGGCTCGATTGGTGATGACGAGTTTCATGGGCAACGGGCGGCTGCCTGCAGCGATCCAGATCTGCCAGTCGATCTGGCCTTGGCGAAAGGCATAGTGGTTGCACCGTTCGCCGCCAATGATGTCCTGCCCGGCGCTCATGGCAGACTGCATGTTGTCGAGCGGCGCGGCAGACGTGCCCCACAGGAACAAGTCAGCCGAAGGGACTTCCACGCCGAAGCGCTCCCGCAGCCGCTCGACGAGGACGGCGAGGTTATCGCTGAACGCGGCACGCGAGTAGTATTTCTGCTGCGGCGAATAAAGCGTCACAGTGGTGCCGTCGTAGATCAGCTGGCGTTGCGAGCGCGAACTGCGCATGTCGGCACGCAGTCGATTCGGTCGCGCGACGTCGAGATCGGCCGTTGCCGTGTGCTGCAACTTCTGCCCGTCCGCCAACACACGCTCGCCTGACAACTCGATCATGACCTCGAACTGCGTTAGCGTTTGCAGATACTTGCCCATGTCATTGAGCGCGCGCACCGCACCCGGATCGACGGCATTCGCGGCATCGGTCACGGACTCGGCCGGACTCACCGGCGCAGGCGCCGTGGCAGCGCGCTGCGGACCGGCCTCAGGACTGGTGGAAGTGGTCCCTGTGGTACTGCACGCCGACAGCGCGACCACGATAAGACTTAATACCGGTATGCGTGCCATGTTGGAACTCCTTGGTTGAGAGAGGCCGCTACTGACAATCCCCGAGGCGCTATCCAGCAGAGCGGCCTTGAGCGAGCCGTGCCATACAGCAGAAACACACCGGGCTGGTGAATGGCCGCCCCGTCGCCGCCAACGGCACAGGCCAGCGCGCAGTTCGAAAATGCGTGGCATTCCATGTGTGGTTAATCACTGATTCGGCCGGCCCATAGTTGCGCAGCACCATCCAAAAGGCCCATCCGGGCCAATTGCCGGCACAACGTTGCAGGCACCGGCATGGCTTGGGAAGTGAAACTTTTTGTCTGGCTGATTTAGTCTTTTTGCAGTGCTCTGGCCTGCGCGAGACGATCACTCACTTTTTACACTGCCCTAAAAGCAGAAACCCCCGCAGGGCGGGGGTTTCAAGGCAATACTTTACGGTTTAGTCTCAGGTGAAACTCAGAACGGGATATCGTCGTCCATATCCTCGAAGCCATTCGACGCCGGCTGCTGCGGCCGGCGCGCCGCGCCGCCGCCCTGGCCACCGCCCTGGCCGCCACCCTGGCCAGCCTGGCCACGCCCGCCGCCGTAGCCGCCGCCCGACGCTTCGCGGCTGTAGCCACCGCCACCGCCCGCGCCACCGCCGTAGCCGCCTTCGTCACCACCAGCGCCAGCGCCGCCCTGGCGCGAGCCCAGCATCTGCATCTGGTCGGCAACGATTTCGGTGGAGTATTTGTCCTGGCCGGACTGGTCCTGCCACTTGCGGGTGCGGATGCGGCCCTCGATATAGACCGACGAACCCTTGCGCAGGTACTGGGCGGCGATTTCGGCCAGCTTGCCGAACATCGCCACGCGGTGCCATTCGGTGGCTTCCTTCATCTCGCCGGACTGCTTGTCCTTGTAGCGGTCGGTGGTGGCCAGGCGCAGGTTGGTGACGGCGTCGCCGCTGGGCATGTAGCGCGTTTCCGGGTCTGCGCCGAGGTTGCCGACGAGAATGACTTTGTTGACCGATGCCATGTGAATGTTCTCCAAAAGCCACGCGCTGTGTTGAAAAGCGTGGCAATACGATGACGGTAAAAGCGGGTTGTAGTGTGACGCGATACGGCGGCGACGTAAACGAAACAACGTAAACGAACATCGCGCCCCCCGCCAGGATGCCGGGTGGCGCGATGATGCTAGGCCTCTTTCAGGCCCGAATGCTTTACGAAGTGATGCGAAACCGGGAGCAGGATCAGGCCGCGGTGGCCGGTGCGGCTTGCTGGCCCCGTGCCGGCGGCGCCTTCATGCTCCAGGCGATTATAAGCCAGACCAACAGCACCGCCGCGCAGCCCACGAACACGGCGCTGCGGCCCTCGTGCTTGAGCAGCCAGCCGCCGGCGGCACCGCCCAGGAACAGGCCCAGCGCCTGGGTGGTGTTGTAGACGCCGAGCGCCGCGCCGCGCGCGGCCGCGGCGTAGCGCGACACCAGCGACGGCTGCATCGCCTCCAGCACGTTGAAGGCGACGAAGAACAGCAGCAAGACCCCGACGATCGCCCACAGGCCATGCACCGCGGCGAACAGCAGCTGCACCGCGGTCATCAGCGCGACCGCGCCCAGCAGCACCGGGCGCACGCGGCCGTAGCGCTCGGCTGCCATCATCGGCCCCAGCATCAGCACAAACGACACCAGCACCACCGGCAGGTAGACCTTCCAGTGCTGGTCCAGCGGCATGCCGGCATCGGTCAGCATCGCCGGCACCACCATGAACATCGCCACCTGCGACGCATGCAGCGCCAGCACGCCCACGTTGAGGCGCGCCAGGTCGGCATTGAGCAGCACCTTGCGGAACGGCAGGCGCACCGGGTGCGGCGGCGGCGGGGTGGGCACCAGGAACACCGTTACGCCGATGGCGATCACGCCCAGCACCGACATCAGCCCGAAAATGCCGGACATGCCGATGCTGTGCAGCAGCGGCGAGGCAATCACCAGCGATAGCGCGAAGGTCAGCCCGATGCTGCCGCCCACCATCGCCATGGCCTTGGTGCGATGGCGCTCGCGGGTCAGGTCGGCGATACAGGCGGTGATCGCGGCCGAGATCGCGCCCATGCCCTGCAGCGCGCGGCCGGCAATGATGCCGGAGAGCGTGTCGGAAAACGCGGCCACCAGGCCGCCGGCGATGAACAGCAGCAGGCCCGCCACCATCACCGGCTTGCGCCCGATGCGGTCGGAGAGCCAGCCCAGCGGGATGTGCAGGAAGGCCTGCATCAGGCCGTAGATGCCCATGGCCAGGCCCACGCGCTGGGCGTCGTGCCCGTCGGGCAATCCGCGCGCGTATTCGGCAAAGACAGGCAGGATCAGGAACAGGCCCAGCATGCGCAGCGCGAAGATGCTGGCCAGCGATACCGCGGCGCGCAGTTCGGCGCGCGTCATGCGTTCGCGCGCGGGGGCTTGGGATGCGTCGGCGGCACCCGTATCCGGGGAAGAAGACTGGATCGACGGCATTGCGATCGTGGGATCGTGTGGATTCGGGATGGGGCTGGTTGCCGCTGGGCGGCAACGGTCGGGTCCGCTGGTGGCCGGACAACCCCGGAAACCGAAGTTGGGTATATTAACAGGTTTGCTCCTCCGCGCTTCCCGGGTCACCTGGCCATGCCAGTGGCCCCCAGAGGTGCGCCCGGGCGCGCATTCCGGCCGGGGCGGCCTGCCTGGCGACGACTTTTCGGCATATGGAAGAAATCAAGATCCGTGGGGCGCGTACCCACAACCTGAAGAACATCAATCTCGACCTGCCGCGCAACCGGCTGATCGTGATCACGGGCCTGTCTGGTTCCGGCAAGTCTTCGCTCGCCTTCGATACGCTCTATGCCGAGGGCCAGCGCCGCTACGTGGAATCGCTCTCGGCCTACGCGCGCCAGTTCCTGCAGCTGATGGAAAAGCCCGATGTCGACCTGATCGAGGGGCTGTCGCCAGCCATCTCGATCGAGCAGAAGGCCACCAGCCACAACCCGCGCTCCACCGTCGGCACCGTCACCGAGATCCACGACTACCTGCGCCTGCTGTACGCCCGCGCCGGCACGCCCTACTGCCCCGACCACAACCAGCCGCTGCAGGCGCAAAGCGTGTCGCAGATGGTCGATGCGGCGCTGGCGCTGCCCGAGGACACCAGGCTGATGATCCTGGCGCCGGTGGTGGTCGACCGCAAGGGCGAGCACTCGGACCTGTTCGACAGCATGCAGGCGCAGGGCTTCGTGCGCTTCCGCATCCGCTCGGGCGGCGGCACCGCGCATGAGGCCGAGGCCCGGGTCTATGAGGTCGATGCCCTGCCCAAGCTGAAGAAGACCGAGAAGCACAGCATCGACGTGGTGGTCGACCGCGTGAAGGTCCGCGCCGACCTCAAGCAGCGCCTGGCCGAATCGTTCGAGACCGCGCTGCGCCTGGCCGACGGCCGCGCACTGGCGCTCGAGATGGACAGCGGCAAGGAGCACACCTTCAGCTCGCGCTTTGCCTGCCCGATCTGCTCCTATTCGCTGCAGGAACTGGAGCCGCGGCTGTTCTCGTTCAACAACCCGATGGGCGCGTGCCCGAGCTGCGACGGGCTGGGCCAGATCACCTTCTTCGACCCGAAGCGCGTGGTGGCCTTCCCCAACCTGTCGCTGTCTTCGGGGGCGATCAAGGGCTGGGACCGACGCAACCAGTTCTACTTCCAGATGCTGCAAAGCCTGGCGGCGTACTACGACTTCGACACCGAGACGCCGTTCGAGGAGCTGCCGGAAAACGTGCAGCAGGTGGTGCTGCACGGGTCTGGCGATCTTGAAATCCCGTTCACCTATATCAACGAGCGCGGCCGCACCACGGTGCGCGAGCACGTGTTCGAAGGGATCATCCCCAACCTGGAACGCCGCTACCGCGAGACCGATTCCGTCGCCGTGCGCGAGGAACTGGCCAAGTACCAGAACAACCAGCCCTGCCCCGCCTGCCACGGCACCCGGCTGCGCACCGAGGCGCGCCACGTCAAGCTGGGCGAGGGCGAGCAGGCGCGCGCCATCTTCGAGATCAATGGCTGGCCGCTGCGCGACGCGCTGACGTATTTCCTGACGCTGGACATGCACGGCGCCAAGCGCGAGATCGGCGACAAGATCATCAAGGAGATCACCGCGCGGCTGAACTTCCTCAACAACGTGGGCCTGGACTACCTGTCGCTGGAGCGCAGCGCCGACACGCTGTCTGGCGGCGAGGCGCAGCGGATCCGGCTGGCATCGCAGATCGGCTCCGGGCTGACCGGCGTGATGTACGTGCTGGACGAGCCCTCGATCGGCCTGCACCAGCGCGACAACGACCGCCTGATCGGCACGCTCAAGCACCTGCGCGATATCGGCAATTCGGTGCTGGTGGTCGAGCATGACGAGGACATGATCCGCGCCTGCGACTACGTGGTCGATATCGGCCCGGGCGCCGGCGTGCACGGCGGCATGATCGTGGCCGAGGGCACGCCGCGGCAGATCGAGGACTCGCCGGCTTCGCTGACCGGGCAATACCTGTCTGGCCAGCGCCGCATCGAAGTGCCGAAGCAGCGTGCCGCCCCGGATGAAGAACGGCTGCTGCGCATCGTCAACGCCAGCGGCAACAACCTGCGCAACGTCACCGCCGAGGTGCCGGTGGGCCTGCTGACCTGCATCACCGGTGTGTCCGGCTCGGGCAAGTCGACGCTGATCAACGACACGCTCTACCACGCGGTGGCGCGCCACCTGTACGGATCCACGCCGGAGCCGGCGGCACACGACCGCATCGAGGGGCTGGAGCACTTCGACAAGGTCATCAACGTCGACCAGAGCCCGATCGGCCGCACCCCGCGCTCGAACCCGGCTACCTACACCGGCCTGTTCACGCCGATCCGCGAACTGTTCGCCGGCGTGCCGGCGGCCAAGGAGCGCGGCTACGACCCGGGCCGGTTCTCGTTCAACGTCAAGGGCGGGCGCTGCGAGTCGTGCCAGGGCGATGGCGTGCTCAAGGTCGAGATGCACTTCCTGCCGGACGTGTACGTGCCGTGCGACGTCTGCCACGGCAAGCGCTACAACCGCGAAACGCTGGAGGTGCTGTACAAGGGCAGGAACATCTCCGAGGTGCTCGACCTGACCGTCGAGCAGGCGCATGAGTTCTTCAGCGCGGTGCCGGTGGTGCGGCGCAAGCTGCAGACGCTGCTCGACGTGGGGCTGGGCTATATCCGGCTGGGGCAGTCGGCGACCACGCTGTCGGGCGGCGAGGCGCAGCGCGTGAAACTGTCGCTCGAGCTGTCCAAGCGTGATACCGGTCGCACGCTCTATATCCTCGATGAGCCGACCACCGGCCTGCACTTCCACGATATCGAGCTGCTGCTCAAGGTCATCCACAAGCTGCGCGACCAGGGCAATACGGTTGTCATCATCGAGCACAACCTGGACGTCATCAAGACGGCCGACTGGCTGATCGACATGGGTCCTGAAGGCGGCGCCGGCGGCGGCCAGGTGATTGCGCGCGGTACGCCGGAGGATGTCGCACGGAGCAAGGCGAGCTTTACGGGCAAGTACCTGAAGCCGTTGTTGGCGCGCTAGGGCCCTCGGAACTTTCGGTGATGCGCGGGGCAAGAATCCTCGGGGCTTGCTCGCATCGGCGGTTGTGTTAGTTGCCTTGCATCAAGATGTGGTGACATTGATGGCTTAGGCGCCCGCTCCATCTCCTAACGTGAAGACATGGACGTGTCCCATCACGTCCTTCCTTTACTGGGCAACCAGGAGACGCCGATGCGAAGTCGAATCCAGCATGCGCTCAAGATCACCGCGCTCGGGGCTGCGGCAAGCATGACACCCGCCCTTGCGCAGAATGCGCCTGACAATGCGATACCCAATGCCGATGGGTCCCGCACCATCCTGCGGTCGCAACAACTGCCTGAGGCCAACGAGCGCCACGCGCGGTGGTGCCAGATGCACGGTGCGGTGGACATTACAAACGAAGGCGATGTGACGCTCGGCCCAAAGACATTCGACGGGATCGTCTGTCAATCTCTCGACCCTTCCAAGCCTGGCTTCTCTGGCGCGTACATACCAAAGGATCAGAGCCTGCGCATCATCTCTCCCGACGCCGAGATGGAGAAGCCTCCCTCCATCACTCCGAAATTCCCAAGAAAGTCGCTTGAGCCGGAAAGCTCGCTGGTTCCATATTCGTCTGCGGTAATTCCCACCATAAGCGTCTACCCGAATAACGACTACACCGTAAAGCGAGACGCCATGTTTTATCCCGCTTCCTACGCCATCTTCCATAACTTCACGGGCGGTCCCAGAGGGCGCGTCGTATCGAGCATCCCCTTACTGGGATGCACGTGGAGATGGGAAGGCGTGGTCCAAGAGGGCTCCCATAAAGTCTGGCACTTTATCGGCTGCATCGCGCCCTCGTTCCAGACAGTGGTTGCTACCAACATTGAGGCGTGTGCGGGAATCTTATGCGCGCGTGGGGAAGGGTCATTCGTTGTTGATTAGCTCAGCCGTTTTACAGCCTTCAATGCCTCGGTAGCGATGCGCCACAATTTTGCTGGCGACACCACCTTGCATTCAATACGGCAAGTCCTACCATGAACGGCAAGGACGGCCACAATAGCCGTCGCCGCCAACACCTGGAGGCCTGCCATGGAACTCCTGTCGGTACCGGTCACCAAGCCGGAAGCCACCAACTTCATCTTTGGCCATTCGCATTTCATCAAGACCGTCGAAGACCTGCACGAGGCGCTGGTGGGCACGGTGCCCGGCATCCGCTTCGGGCTCGCGTTCTGCGAGGCCTCGGGCAAGCGGCTGGTGCGTTGGTCGGGCACCGACGAGAGCCTGATCGACCTGGCCTGCGAGAACGCGCGCGCGATCGGCGCGGGGCACAGCTTCCTGATCTTCCTGGGCGACGGCTTCTTTCCGGTGAACGTGCTGGGTGCTGTGCGCGCGGTGCCGGAGGTATGCCGGATTTACTGCGCGACGGCGAACCCGACGCACGTGATCGTGGCGCAGACCGATGCAGGGCGCGGTGTCATGGGCGTGATCGATGGCGCCTCGCCGCTGGGGATAGAGACGGAGGCCGATGTGGCCGAGCGCAAGGCGCTGTTGCGCAAGATCGGCTACAAGCTGTAGGCCGCGCCGCTCAGGACCGAGCTGCCTGTACGGTCGAAACAGGCGGCACATCGTCTTCCTTCATGCGGCTGCGGTTGAGCACGCCGGCCTGTTCCAGTACCGGATAGGAAGTCGCGCAGAACAGAGAATTCAGCCGCTTGAGCTCGCTGATCACGTCCAGGTGCAGCGAGCTGGTCTCGATGCTTTCCGCGGTTTGCACCGCCACGCGCTGCAGATGGGTGCGCGCGTACTTGCGCTCGAGCTCGCGGAAGTTCGCCTTCTCCGCCATCAGCGCCTGCGCGCTCTTGAGGTCGCCGTTGAGAAACACCGACAAACCCAGCCGCAGGTTGGCGACCAGGCGCGCGTGCATTTCGGCGATCTCCTGCATGCCGGCCTCGGAGAACATCAGGTTGTGGGCGATCTTCTTGTCCTTGGTATCGAGCAGGATGCGCTCGATGATATCGCCCGCATGCTCCAGGTTGATGGTGAGCGAGATGATCTCGGTCCAGCGCTGGCCGTCGCGCTCGTCCAGCGCTTCCAGGCTGATGCGGGTCAGGTAGAGCTTGATCGCGGTGTAGAGGTCGTCGACCTCGTTGTCGATGCGGCAGGTGGCGGTGGCCAGCTTGGCATCGTTGGTGCGCAGCACGCGCAGCATGTTGTCCAGCATCTGCTCGATGCGGTCGCCGATGCGCAGCACCTCGCGCGCGGCGTTGGACAGCGCCAGCGCGGGCGTGGACAGCGCGGCGGTATCGAGATGCCGCGGCGTGACCTGGCTGTCGCCGGTATTGCGCCCCGGCAGCACGCGCTCGCACAGCCGCGCCAGCGGCGCCGTGGCGCCGAGCAGCAGGACCGCCAGCGCGACATTGAACAGCAGGTGGAAGTTGACGATCAGCCGTTGCGGCTCATGGTCGACCAGTGCCAGCAGTTCCTCGGCCTGGCCCAGCAGCGGCAGCGCGATCAGGCAGCCCAGCAGGCGCGACAGCAGGTTGCCCAGAGTCACGCGCTTGCCCGGCTGGTTATTGCCGGAGGTGGTCAGCAGCGCCGACACGCCCGAGCCCAGGTTGGCACCCAGCACCAGCGCCAACGCCACGTGGATCGACACCACGCCGGCCGAAGCCAGCGCGCCGCAGAACAGCACCACGGCCAGGCTCGAATAGCACAGGATGGTCAGGAAGGCGCCGACCAGCATGTCCAGCCCCGAATCACCGGTCAGCGAGGCGAACAGCACCTTGACGCCCGCGGCCTGCACCACCGGCCGGGTCGCGATCGAGATCAGTTCCAGCGCCAGCGTGATCAGGCCCAGGCCGATCAGCACGCGGCCCACATGGCCGGGCTTGCTGCCCTTCCAGGTCAGGTGGCAGATCACGCCGACGAAGATCAGCAGCGGCGACAGCCACGACAAGTCTAGCGAGAACACCTGCACCATCAGCGCGGTGCCGACATTGGCGCCCAGCATGATGGCCAGCGCTGGCGCCACGGCAATCAGGCCCTGGCCGACGAAAGAGCTGACGATGACCGCGGTGGCGTTGCTGCTCTGGACCAGCCCGGTGACGCCCAGGCCGGCGAGGAAGGCGGTGAAGCGGTTGGAGACGCTGGTCGACAGCACGTGCCGCAGGTTGGCGCCGTAGACGCGCAGGATGCCGACCTTGACGATATTGGTGCCCCAGACGAGCAGGGCAACGCCCGATAACAGGTGAAGAAGAACGCCCATGGTGCGCCTTTGTGTGACCGGTGCCGAATACTGAATGGAGGCTCCGCCCGGTCATCGTGTCGTTGTCAAGGGCTCATTATGCGCCCGGCCCCGGGCACCGGCAACGGCGTGGGCGCGCGCTGCGGGCCGCAGGCAACAGGGCAAGCGGCGCCATCCCGGGCCGCGCCGCCGATGCGGCAGCGCAGCGTGGGCGCGCTGCCGGCCGCCGTGACCGTGCCCGCTTCAGGGCAGCGCGACCTTGATGCCGAGCCCGACGAAGATGGCCCCGGCGGCGCGGTCCAGCCAGCGTCCGGTGACGGGCCGGCGGCGCAGCCAGCCGCCCAGCCAGCCCGCGCACAGCCCGAACAGCGAGAACACCACCGCAGTCTGCAGCATGAAGACGACGCCCAGCAGCAGGAACTGCAGCCCCGGGTGCGCCGCATCGGCGCGCACGAACTGCGGCAGGAACACCAGGAAGAACAGCGTCACCTTGGGGTTCATCATGTTGCCCAGCACACTCTGGCGGAACACGCGCGCCAGCGGCACGGCGTCGACATCGCCGCCCTGTGCCAGCCCGCCCTTCGCCCGCAGCGCCCGGATGCCGATCCAGATCAGGTAGGCCGCGCCGGCGTACTTGATCAGCTGGAACGCCAGCGGCGACGAGCGCAGCACCGCGGCCAGCCCGACCGCGGCAATCACGGTATGGAACAGGCATCCGACCGAAAAGCCCAGCGCCGCCACCAGTCCCGCGCGCCGCCCCTGCGCCATGCCGCGCGCCAGCACCTGCAGGTTGTCCGGCCCGGGGGCCACGGTCACGGCGACGGAGGTCAGCAGGAACAGCAGCAGGTCAGGCATGAAAACTCCTTGCGGGGGTCTCGGTGCGGGCACGCATCGCTCAGTGCCCCTCGAACTTGCACACGGTGAACAGCGGCAAGCCGGCGCCGTGCAGCAGCTTCGATCCGCCCAGTTCCGGCAGGTCGACGATGGCGGCGCCCTCGACCACCGTCGCGCCCAGGCGCTCCAGCAGCTTGCGCCCGGCCATCATGGTGCCGCCGGTGGCGATCAGGTCGTCGACCAGCAGCACGCGGTCGCCGGCCTGGCAGGCGTCGGCGTGGATCTCGACCGTGGCGCTGCCGTACTCCAGTTCGTATTCCTCGGCCACGGTCTGGAACGGCAGCTTGCCCTTCTTGCGGATCGGCACGAAACCGAGGTTCAGCTCATACGCGACGATCGCGCCGAGGATAAAACCGCGCGCATCGATGCCGGCGACCAGGTCCAGCTGCGCGTCCATATAGCGGTGCACGAAGACATCGATCAGCACGCGCAGGGTCTTGGGATTCTGCAGCAGCGGCGTGATGTCGCGGAACATCACGCCCGGCTGGGGCCAGTCCGGCACGGTCCGGATGCGGTCGCGCAGGTAGCCGGTGACGTCGCCGAGGTCAGGGGACTGGGTGATGGAATCTGCCATAGGGGTTGGGGAAATAGGCGCGCGGCGCCGGTCAGGAAGCGGTGGCAGCGGCATGCGGACGGCGCGGTAACCCGTTACCACCCGCGTCGCGGGGGCGCCCCCCACAATGGCCCTGCCAGCCGGACGGACTGCCCGGGCCGGCCTGCCGCGTCCGGCACCCGCCGGACACCCGTAACCATACAGGAGACCACGATGGCAAAAAAGATTCTGATGCTGGTGGGCGACTACGCCGAGGACTACGAAACCATGGTGCCGTTCCAGGCGCTGCAGATGGTGGGCCACGCCGTTCACGCGGTGTGCCCCGACAAGCAGGCGGGCGACGCCTGCGCCACCGCGATCCACGATTTCGAGGGTGACCAGACCTACAGCGAGAAGCGCGGCCACAACTTCACGCTCAACGCCTCCTTTGCCGAGATCGACCCGGCCGGCTACGACGCGCTGGTCATCCCCGGCGGCCGCGCCCCCGAGTACCTGCGCCTGAACGCGCGCGTGCTGGAGATCGTGCGGCACTTCGCCCAGGCCGGCAAGCCGATCGCCGCGGTGTGCCATGGGGCCCAGTTGCTGGCGGCCGCGGGCGTGCTGGAAGGCAAGACCTGCTCGGCCTACCCCGCCTGCGCGCCGGAAGTGAAGCTGGCCGGCGGCACCTATGCCGATATTCCGGTCGACCAGGCCCACACCGACGGCAACCTCGTCACCGCCCCGGCGTGGCCAGCGCATCCGGCCTGGCTGGCGCAGTTCCTTGCGGTGCTGGGCACGCGGATCGTACATTAGTGCTTTCCGCACGCGGCGCCCCACCGTGACGCATGGCTTGCCGGCCCGGCCGGCCATGCCCAGCCTGCCGACCGCGCCGCACGCCAGGGAGCCTTTGATGTGTGAGATCTTTATCCGCGCCAATCCGGCGTCGTACCAGAGCCAGTCGCGCTCGCTGCGCCTGCACGGCGCGGCCACCAGCATCCGCCTGGAAAGCCTGTTCTGGGAAGTACTGGAGGAGCTGGCGCAGCGCGACGGCATGACCGTCAACCAGCTGATCACGCGCTTGCACGACGAACTGACCGAACACCGCGGCAGCGAGGCCGTCGCGGCCAATTTCTCGTCTTTCCTGCGGGTGTGCTGCCTGCGCTACCTGATGCTGCAGGGCGAAGGCCGCATCCCGGCCAGTCGCGACGTGCCGATCCGCTCCCTGGACCCTCGCGTGGTGCTCGACAACCTGCCGGATTCCTGGGTCGAGCCGCGCCGGCACTGAACCCGGCGCCGAGCCGGCGGCGCGCTCCTGCCCGTGCCGGCGCTCAGCCGTTCAGGATGCTTGTCTCGGCGGCCTCCAGCGCCTCGGGCGGGCCGCGCAGCACGACGATATCGCCGGGCTCCAGCACGGTCTCGGGCTGCGGGTCGAAGGCGCGGATGCCGCGCCGGCGTACCGCGGTCACCTCGACCCCGATGCGCTCCAGACCCAGCACGCCCAGGCGCCTGCCCACCGCGGTGGACTGCGGCCCAAGCGACACGGAATGCAGCCGCACCGACTCGCGCTCGACCATGTCCTCTTCGTCGTCGCGGCCGTGGAAATAGCCGCGCAGCAGGCTGTAGCGCGCGTCGCGCGCCTGCTGCACGCCGCGCACCACCCGGCGCATCGGCACGCCCAGCAGCACCAGCGCGTGCGACGCCAGCATCAGGCTGCCTTCGATGATCTCGGGCACCACCTCGGTGGCGCCGGCCTTCTGCAGCGTGTCCAATTCGGAATCGTCGACCGTGCGCACGATCACCGGCAGCGCCGGCGCCAGCTCCTGCACATGGTGCAGGACTTTCAGCGCCGACTGCGTGTTGGCATAGGTCACGACCACCGCGGCGGCACGGTGGATGCCCGCGGCAATCAGGGCCTCGCGCCGGGCCGCGTCGCCGTAGACCACGGTATCGCCCGCGGCGGCGGCCTCGCGCACGCGGTCGGGGTCCAGGTCGAGCGCCACGTAGTTGATGCCCTCGCGCTCGAGCATGTGCGCCAGGTTCTGCCCGCTGCGGCCGAAGCCGCAGATGATGGCGTGCTTCTCGGTCTGCAGGCTCTGCGCAGCGATGCGGGTCATGTTCAGCGACTGCATCAGCCATTCATTGGCGGCAAAGCGCAGTACGATGGCGTCGCTGTACTGGATCAGAAACGGCGCCGCCAGCATCGACAGCAGCATCGACGCCAGGATCACCTGGATCAGCACCGGATCGACCAGGTTCAGGCCGTCGATCTGGTTCAGCAGCACGAAGCCGAACTCGCCCGCCTGCGCCAGCCCCAGCCCGGTGCGGATGGCCACGCCCTGGCGCGAGCCGAACACGCGCGCCAGCGCCGCGATCAGCACCAGCTTGAACAGCACCGGCACCACCAGCAGCGCCAGCACCAGCCAGATGTGGTCCAGCACCACCCGGATATTGAGCAGCATGCCGATGGTGACGAAGAACAGCCCCAGCAGCACGTCGCGGAACGGCTTGATGTCTTCCTCCACCTGGTGGCGGTACGGCGTCTCGGAGATCAGCATGCCCGCCATGAAGGCGCCCAGCGCCATCGACAGGCCCAGCCGCTCGGTCAGCGCCGCCATGCCCAGCGTCACCAGCAGCAGGTTCAGCATGAACAGTTCCTGCGAGCGCCGCGCCGCCACCACATGGAACCAGCGGCTCATCAGGCGCTGGCCGAGAAAGAAGATCGCGCCCAGCGCGACCACGATCTTGAGCGTGGCCAGGCCGAGCGCCTTCATCAAGTCGCCCGGATCCTGCGACAGCGCCGGAATGACGATCAGCAGCGGCACCACCGCCAGGTCCTGGAACAGCAGGATGCTGATGATGTTGCGCCCGTGCTCGCTCTCCAGCTCCATGCGCTCGGACAGCATCTTGGAGACAATGGCGGTGGAAGACATGGCCAGGGCACCGCCCAGCGCCACCGACGCCTGCCAGGACAGCGGGAACAGCCAGTTGAACGCCCAACTGGCCGGCACCACCGCCAGCATCGACAGCACCACCTGCGAGCCGCCCAGGCCGAACACCAGCCGCTTCATCGCGCGCAGCTTGGCCAGGCTGAATTCCAGCCCGATCGAGAACATCAGGAAGACCACGCCGAACTCGGCCAGGTACTTGGTCTGCGCGGTGTCGCTGGCCAGCCCCAGCGCATGCGGGCCGATCAGGATGCCGACGGCGAGGTAGCCCAGCATCGGCGGCAGCTGCAGCATGCGGAATGCGACCACGCCGAACACGGCGGCGGCCAGCAGCACCAGGGTCAGTTCCAGCGGCGAATGCATCAGGCGGTCAGGGTGACCGGCGAGGCGCGCGGCCGACCCGGCACGGGCACCCTGCCGGCGGATATACGGCGAGCACGGGCGAGCGCGACGCGCGCCATGGGCTCGGCGAGGTGTCGTCGCATTCGTTGGTATACTTCGTCGCCATGATAGCCAATTTCGATGCGGATCGAGCACTCAGGCTCGCCCGCGACACGCTCCAGACTGAAGCCGACGCGGTTTCCGCACTTTCCGCCCGCCTGAACGGCGACTTTGCCCATGCCGTGCAGCTGATCCTGCAATGCACCGGGCGCGTGGTCGTTTCCGGCATCGGCAAGTCCGGCCATATCGGGCGCAAGGTTGCGGCCACGCTGGCCTCGACCGGCACCCCCGCGTTCTTCGTGCACCCCGCCGAAGCCAGCCACGGCGACCTCGGCATGGTCACGCGCGACGACGTGCTGATCGCCTTCTCCAATTCCGGCGAGACCGGCGAGCTGCTGTCGATCATCCCGATCGTCAAGCGCATCGGCGCGCGCCTGATCTCGGTCACCGGCAACCCGGACTCCAACCTCGCCAAGCTGGCCGACGTCCACCTGGACGCGGCGGTCGAGAAGGAAGCCTGCCCGCTGAACCTGGCGCCGACCGCCAGCACCACCGCCGCGCTGGCGCTGGGCGACGCGCTCGCGGTGGCAGTGCTCGATGCGCGCGGCTTCGGCGAGGAAGATTTCGCCCGCTCGCACCCCGGCGGCGCGCTCGGACGCAAGCTGCTGACCCACGTGCGCGACGTGATGCGCACCGGCAACGCCGTGCCCGAGGTGCGCGAAAGCACGCCGCTGGCCCAGGCGCTGATGGAAATCACCCGCAAGGGCATGGCCATGACCGCGGTGGTCGATCCCGACGGGCGCGCCATCGGCGTGTTCACCGACGGCGACCTGCGCCGCCTGCTCGAAACCCCGCGCGACTGGAAGACCGTGCCGATCGGCGAGGTCATGCACCGCAACCCGCACGTGGTCAACCAGGACCGGCTGGCGGTGGAAGCCGTGCAGGTGATGGAAGCCAACCGCATCAACCAGTTGCTGGTGGTGGACGACGAAGGGCGCCTGACCGGCGCGCTGCATATCCACGACCTGACCCGCGCCAAGGTCATCTGAGCGGCCGCGGGCCGCCACCACCAGGATTACGCCAAGGACACCATGCAGGCACTCCTCGCCTCCCTCAGCGGCATCGTCATGCGGCTGCTGCCGCTGCTGCTGATGGCCTTCGTGGCGGGCAGCACGTTCTGGCTGGTCCAGATCAACTCCCCCAAGGAAGACCAGGCCGCGCAGGCCACCAAGAAGCACGAGCCGGATTACTTCATGGACCGCTTCTCGGCCACCGAGCTGGCGCTGGACGGCAGCACCAAGATCCGCTTTACCGGCGAGCGCATGGTCCATTTCGAGGACGACCAGACCTACGAGGTCACGCGTCCCGCCATGCGCGCCTATGAGCCGGACCGCCCGCCGGTGACCGCGCGTGCCGACACCGGCCGCATGAACGCCGAAGGCACGGTGATCGACCTGTACGGCAATGGCTACGTGCTGCGCCAGCAGGGCACGGATCCGTCCAAGGACCCGCAGCTGACCGCGGCGTCGAGCTATTTCCAGCTGCTGGTCAATGACGACATCGTCAAGACCGACAAGCCCGTCAAGCTGACGCGCGGCCCGTCGGTCATGACCGCCAACGGCCTGGTCTTCAACAACGTCACCCGCGAAGTACAATTGCTCGGCAATGTACGCGGCACCATCATCACCGGGCCGTCGCCGGGCCGGGCGCCAGGGTCCTGAGCCCCGCACCGCGCGCACCGATTTCCGCGCAATCCGCACCATCACGCATCCAGACGCCCTCAAGCCACCCTGTTAACATGACCGCTTCCCTGACGACATCGTCCCGTCGACGCACCGCCCCGGCCCTGCTCGCGCTGGCCATGGCCTTCGGCCTGCTGGCCCAGCCTGCCCTTGCCGAGCGCGCGGACCGCGACAAGCCGATGGTGCTCGAGGCGGACAACGCGAGCTACGACGACGTCAAGCAGATCTATACGCTGAGCGGCAACGTGGTGCTGACCAAGGGCACCATGATCCTGAAGTCCGACGCCGCCGAGCTGCGCACCGACCCGGAAGGCTACCAGTTCGCCGTGGCCACCGCGAAGCCGGGCAAGCAGGCCTATATCCGCCAGAAGCGCGAAGGCGTCGACGAATACATCGACGGCTGGGGCGACCGCATCGAATACGACGGCAAGCAGGAATTCTCCAAGCTGATCGGCAACGCCCGCATGGCGCGGCTGCAGGGCGCCAAGCAACTCGACGAGATCCGCGGCGCGGTGCTGACCTACGACAGCCGCAAGGAACTCTACACCGCCGCCGGCGGCGGCAGCGGCGATGCCGCGGCAGCCAATCCGTCCGGCCGGGTGCGCGCGGTGCTGTCGCCGCGCCAGGACCAGAAGTCCGGCACCGCGGGCGGCGGCGGCTCGCCGCTGGACCTGAAGCCCGCGCCCGCGCCCGCCAACAAACCCTGACGCCAGTCGCCGGCCCGCGCGCCGGCGACTGCCACGCCTGAACGCCTGACCGTACCCATGACCGATAACGCCACCCTCGCCGAGAAGCCTTCCGTCGCAGCCAACGCCGTCCTGCCCGGCGGCAGCACGCTGGTCGTGCGCCACCTGAAGAAGCGCTATGGCTCGCGCACGGTTGTCAAGGACGTCTCGCTCGACGTGAAGAGCGGCGAGGTGGTCGGCCTGCTCGGCCCCAACGGCGCCGGCAAGACCACGTCGTTCTACATGATCGTCGGCCTGGTGGCCCTGGACGAAGGCGACATCGTGCTCGACGGCGACCACATCAGCGGCCTGCCGATCCACGAGCGCGCGCGCATGGGGCTGTCGTACCTGCCGCAGGAAGCCTCGGTGTTCCGCAAGCTCAATGTCGAGGAAAATATCCGCGCGGTGCTGGAGCTGCAGCAGGACCAGGGCAAGCCGCTGGCCAAGGCCGAGATCGAGCGCCGCCTGGATTCCCTGCTCGACGACCTGCAGATCGCCCACCTGCGCAACAACCCGGCACTGTCGCTGTCCGGCGGCGAGCGCCGCCGCGTGGAAATCGCGCGCGCACTGGCGTCATCGCCGCGCTTTATCCTGCTGGACGAACCCTTCGCCGGCGTGGACCCGATTGCCGTGGGCGAGATCCAGCGCATCGTCAGCTTCCTCAAGGCGCGCAATATCGGCGTGCTGATCACCGACCACAACGTGCGCGAGACGCTCGGCATCTGCGATCACGCCTACATCATCAGCGAAGGCACGGTGCTGGCTTCGGGCCAGCCGGAAGACATCATTGCCAATGACGCCGTGCGGCGCGTCTACCTGGGCGAGAACTTCCGCATGTGACAAGGCGGCCGCCCCGTGCGGGCGGCCATGGCGGCACGGCAGAGAGCCAGCGGCGATCACGGCGCATCAGCGATAGCAATTTCCGTTCCAACATCGGAAAGATGCGCATAAAATAGGTCGCATGAAACCGTCGCTACAGCTTCGCCTCTCCCAGCACCTGGCACTGACTCCGCAGCTGCAACAGTCGATCCGGCTGCTGCAGCTTTCCACGCTCGAACTGCAGCAGGAAGTCGAACAGGCGCTGACAGAAAACCCGCTGCTTGAACGGGAGAACGACTGGATCGAAAGCCCGCTGCGCGTGGCGGCCGATGGCTCGGTCAACTTACAGAGCGCCCCCGCGCCCGCCCCGGCCGAGCCCCAGGGCAATGGCGACGCGCGCGCCGACGGCGCCGCCGATGACAGCTACGGCGACAACAGCAGCGGTGACGACTACAGCAACGGCGACTGGAGCCTGGACGACTTCGCCCGGCGCCCGCAAGGCGACGAGGACGAAAAGACGCCGATGCAGCTGCGCGATGCCGAGCCCACGCTGCGCGAATACCTGATGGAGCAGCTGACGCCGCTGAAGATCTCGGCGCGCGACAAGGGTCTCGCCATCTTCCTGATCGAATCCCTCGATGACGATGGCTACCTGAGCGCCTCGCTCGAAGAGATCTGCGCGGAACTGCCCGAAGAGCTCGAGTTCGACCCCGACGAAGTCCACGCCATCCTGACGCTGCTGCAGAGCTTCGATCCGCCCGGCGTGGGCGCGCGCAATGCCGCCGAATGCCTGGCGCTGCAATTGCGCCGCCTGACCCACCCGCAACGCGAACTGGCGCTGACCATCGTTACCCATCACCTGGAACTGCTTGCGGTACGCGACTACACGCGGCTGAAGAAGGCACTGCAGGTCGATGAAGTCGCACTGAAGGCCGCGCACGACCTGATCCGCTCGCTGGCCCCTTACCCGGGCCACGCTTACAGCCGCCCCGAAGCCGATTTCGTGGTGCCCGACGTGTTCGTGCGCAAAGGCAGCGGCGGCTGGATCGCGCAGCTCAATCCCGATGTGATGCCGAGGCTGCGCATCAACGATATGTACGCGCAGATCCTGCGCGGCGCCAAGGGCGAAACCGGCACCGCGGGGCTGCAGCAGAAGCTGCAGGAGGCGCGCTGGCTGATCAAGAACATCCAGCAAAGGTTCGACACCATCCTGCGTGTCTCGCAGGCCATTGTCGAGCGTCAAAAGAACTTTTTCACCCACGGTGAAATCGCCATGCGCCCCTTGGTTTTGCGGGAGATTGCCGATACACTGGGTTTACATGAGTCAACCATCTCCCGGGTGACGACCAATAAATACATGGCTACGCCGATGGGTACTTTCGAATTGAAGTACTTCTTCGGTAGCCACGTGTCCACCGAAACCGGTGGCGCGGCTTCATCAACGGCCATCCGCGCCTTGATCAAGCAACTGATAGGAGCCGAAGACCCGAGGAATCCCCTTTCCGACAGTCGCATCGCCGAACTGCTGGGTGAGCAAGGCTTCGTTGTCGCACGACGCACCGTTGCCAAATATCGCGAAGCCCTCAAGATCCCCGCAGTGAATCTCCGCAAGTCTTTGTAGCCGAGCCCACCGCCTGCCTGGTGAGGCTCTTTCAGAAGGAGAAGCGCTATGAACTTCAAGATCAGTGGACACCACCTGGACATCACGCCCCCTCTGCGTGAGTACGTGGAAACGAAGCTGGAGCGAATCGTCAGGCATTTCGATCAAGTCATTGGCGTTAGCGTGCTGCTCTCTGTCGACAATCACAAGGAAAAGGACCGGCGCCAGTACGCGGAAATCAATCTGCATCTAAAGGGCAAGGACATCTTTGTCGAGGCGCATCACGAAGACCTGTATGCGGCGATCGACGCACTCGTCGACAAGCTGGACCGTCAGGTGATCCGCTACAAGGATCGCGTGCAAGGCCACGACCGCGAAGCGGTCAAGTACCAGATGGCCGCCGCGCAAATGCAGCAGTAACCGTGCCCGGCAGCCCGAAACGGGCTGCTGAACCAGGATTCCACAGGCAAGCCGCGCCGCGAAGCGCGGCTTTTTTGCGCCCGGGCGCCGGCTCGGCTGTGGCAGCGGAGCCAACCCTGTCACGCATAGGAACCCGAGGTGTTCGCAAGCGCAGCGTCAAGGTGTATGCTGCGCCATACAAAGAGAGAGAGAAAATCGTGGCCGCGCCTGCTCCCGCTGCGCTGCACAATGCGAGCCTAACCGCTGCTCTATAATGGGCCGGACGCCTCCCAGCCGCGCCGGCAGCGGCCAGGGAGCCAGCCGCTGCCCGGCGGAACGGTCCGCCCGCTAACTGAAATCCTGCGCATCGCCCATGAATCGTTTGGCCAAATTGCTGCCACCCGGCAACATCACCCTCGACGTCAGCGTCACCAGCAAGAAGCGTGTGTTCGAGCAGGCCGGGCTCCTCTTCGAGAACAATCATGGCGTGGCGCGCGCCATCGTGACCGATAACCTGTTCGCGCGCGAGTCGCTGGGCTCGACCGGACTCGGCGCCGGCGTGGCGATTCCGCACGGGCGCATCAAGGGCCTCAAGCAGCCCCTGGCCGCCTTCATGCGCCTGGCCGAGCCGATTCCGTTCGAATCGCCGGACGGCAAGCCGGTTTCGCTGCTGATCTTCCTGCTGGTGCCGGAACAGGCCACGCAGCAGCACCTGGAAATCCTGTCCGAGATCGCACAACTGCTGTCGGATCGCGACATGCGCGAGGGCCTGGCGACCCTGCCCACGCCCGATGCCGTGCACGAACTGCTGATTGCATGGCATCCCTGATCCACTGATTCCCCAGAGCGGGCCGGCACCAGACCGGGCAGGCGCCACGCGCTTCGCAGTCCGCCTTACCAGTCAACCCGCATGGAACTCACCGGCGTCACCTCCCAGTCTATCTTCGACGACAACGCAGCCGACCTCAAACTCTCGTGGGTCGCCGGCCTGGAAGGCGCGGACCGCGCCTTTGACGTGGAATTCGCCCGCGAAGCAACCTCCGCCGCCGACCTGGTGGGCCACCTCAACCTGATCCACCCGAACCGGATCCAGGTTCTTGGCAAACCCGAGATCACGTACTACCAGCGGCTGGACGACGAGACCCGCAAGCGCCAGATGGGCGAGCTGATCCTGCTGGAGCCGCCCTTCCTGGTGATCGCCGACGGCATGGAGCCGCCTCCGGACCTGGAACTGCGCTGCACGCGCTCGTCGACGCCCCTGTTCACCACGCCGGTGTCGTCCGCGGCGGTGATTGACCACCTGCGCCTGTACCTGTCGCGCATCTCGGCGCCGCGCGTGACCATGCATGGCGTATTTCTCGACATCCTGGGCATGGGCGTGCTGATCATGGGCGAATCGGGACTGGGCAAGAGTGAACTTGGCCTGGAACTGATTTCGCGCGGCCACGGGCTGGTGGCCGACGACGCCGTCGATTTCGTCCGGCTGGGGCCGGATTTCATCGAAGGCCGCTGCCCGCCGCTGCTGCAGAACCTGCTTGAAGTGCGCGGCCTGGGGCTGCTCGACATCAAGACCATCTTCGGCGAGACCGCGGTGCGGCGAAAGATGAAGATCAAGCTGGTGGTGCAGCTGGTGCGGCGCAACGATGGCGAGTTCGAGCGGCTGCCGCTGGATTCGCAATACTTGGACGTGCTCGGGCTGCCGATCCACATGGTCAAGATCCAGGTGGCGGCCGGCCGCAACCTTGCCGTGCTGGTCGAGGCTGCCGTGCGCAACACCATCCTGCGCCTGCGCGGCATCGACACGCTGCGCGATTTCATGGATCGCCAGCGCGCCGCCATGCAGGCCGACGCTGTCTCGCGCGGGCAGGGCCGGCTGCTTTAAGCCGCCGTTCGCCGCGGTTTGCAATTGCTTACAACGGCGTAGCCACATCCCGTCAACGTTTCTTAGGCATGCTCCGTTTTGTGCTGTAATGGGCATCACGCCCGTTACGGAAGCTGCAACGCCGACCCGGCGCGCGGCGATAAGGTTTTCCACCCCCGAGGAGAGCAAGCATGAAGACACTGATTGCGATGTGCGCGCTGGTCACCCCGTTGATCGCGGCCAGCGCATTTGCGCAGACCGCCACCCCGGCCACGCCCGCGACCCCGGCCAAGCCATCGGCTACTGCCCCGGCCACGCCTGCCGTGCCCGCCACGCCTGCTACGCCGGCCAGCCCCGACAAGCCCGCGGCCAATACCCAGCAGGACAAGATGAAGGCCTGCAATACGCAGGCCGCCGGCAAGAAGGGCGACGAACGCAAGGCTTTCATGAAGGAATGCCTGTCGAAGTCGGGCGCGCCGAAGACCCAGCAGGACAAGATGGCTTCGTGCAGCAAGTCCGGCAAGGGCAAGAAGGGCGACGAATACAAGGCCTACATGAAGGAATGCCTGTCGAAGGCAGCCTGAGCGCCACCACTGGCGAAGCAGCATGGCGAACCGGAAGGTTCGCCATTTTTGTTGGTGTCAACGTGCTGTCATGACGCAGCCAGCACCTGATGCTATGCTTCAGTTGCTATGCGCATCATCCTCATCACCGGCATATCCGGTTCCGGCAAGTCCGTCGCACTGAACGTCCTCGAAGATGCAGGCTATTACTGCGTGGACAACCTGCCGGCCCAGTTCATCCCTGAACTGACCCGCTATCTCGACAGCCAGGGCTATACGCACCTGGGCGTGGCCACCGACATCCGCAGCCGGGAATCGCTGGACCAGTTGCCCGACACCGTGCGCGCGCTGGCCCCCGAGCACCAGGTCGAGGTCATTTTCCTGACCGCCAGCACCGATGCCCTGGTGCAACGCTACTCCGAAACGCGCCGGCGCCATCCTCTGTCTGCGCGCACCGACGGTGCCGGTCCGGGTCAAGCCCCGGCCTTCAACGACACGGCGCTGATGGAAGCGATCGAGATGGAGCGCGCGCTGCTGAGCCCGCTGGCCGAAGCCGCGCACCGGATCGACACCAGCAATGTGCGCACCAATACGCTGCGCAGCTGGATCAAGGAACTGATCCGTGACGACAGCCAGCGCCTGACGCTGCTGTTCGAGTCGTTCGGCTTCAAGCACGGCGTGCCCAGCGACGCCGACATGGTGTTCGACGTGCGTTCGCTGCCCAATCCGTATTACGACCTGGCGCTGCGGCCGCTGACGGGCCGCGACACGCCGGTGATCGACTTCCTGCAGGCCCAGCCCATGGTGCTGGCGATGGCCGAGGATATCCGCGCCTACGTGGAAAAGTGGCTGCCAAGCTTCATCGCCGACAACCGCAGCTACCTGACCGTGGCGATCGGCTGCACCGGCGGCCAGCATCGCTCGGTCTATATTGCGGAAAGGCTGGCCAACTATTTCCGGGCACATGGTAATGTGCTGGTCAGACACCGAGAGCTCGCACCGGCGGGCTGACGCACGCGGCATGGCCGCCCGGGCTTCACGGGGCACCTGAGCGCAGCGTCGGCCTGGCGGCCCAAATGCTGCGCGACCCCAAGCCTGCACGCATGTCCTCGACCGACCTCTACCGTCCCACAGGGTCAGAAGACCCGCCACGGACGCTCGACAACCTGCCGCTGTTCCCGTTGCACACGGTGCTGTTTCCCGGTGGGCGGCTGCCGTTGCGCGTGTTCGAGGCGCGCTATGTCGACATGGTGCGCAACTGCCTGCGCGACAGCGCGCCATTCGGCGTGTGCCTGATCGCCAGCGGCGACGAAGTGGCCCGGCCCAACCAGGCCACCGTGCCCGAGCTGGTCGGCTGCCTGGCCGAGATCGTCGACTGCAACATGGAGCAGCTGGGCGTGCTGCTGATTCGCGCGCGCGGCCGCGAGCGCTTCCATATCCTCAGCCATGAGACCCGCGACGACGGCTTGCTGGTGGCGCGCGCCGAGCAGCTCCCGCCCGACATCATCGACTGCAAGCTCGAATTGCTGGGCGAATGCCTGGACGCGCTGCGCCGCATCGTCACGCGACTGCACGCCGAGCAGCCCGACCGCCTGCCCTTCGACGAGCCCTACCTGTGGGACGACCCGAGCTGGGTTGCCAACCGGCTGTGCGAGCTGCTGCCGGTGCCGCTGAAGGCCAAGCAGATGCTGATGGCCTTGCCCGACGCCGGCATGCGCATCGAGATCGTGCACCGCTACATGCGCCAGAACCACATGCTGTAGGCGGCGTTCCGCCCTGCCCCAATCTCAGAACAAGCCCACCCGCGCCTGGTCTTCGAGCAGCCGGCGCACCGGCGCGGGCGTGCCTACCGCATCGAGATCGTCGAGCGAAAGCCAGCGTAGGCCGGATGGCGCCGCGCGGTCCTGCTCCCGCAGGTTGGCATCGCGCGCACTCAGGTCAACCCGGATCGCGCGGATCAGCAGGCGGAAGTGCGTGAACACATGGGTCAGCTCGCCGCTCAGCGCGGCGCGCGCGGGCGTGCCGAAAGCGCGCGCGTAATCGAGCGCCCGGGTCTCGGCGTCTTCAGCGTCGAATGGCACGGTGTCGACCGGCATCTCGGGCAGGCTCCACAGGCCGCCCCAGATGCCGCTGTCCGGGCGCAGGCGCAGCAGCACTTCGCGCTCGCGCCGCACCAGCAGCATCACCGTGCTGCGCTCGGGGATGGCTGCGCGCGCCCTGGGTGTGGGCAGCACGCCGGTGAGGCCGTCGCGGCGCGCCACGCAATCGGCCGACAGCGGGCACGCGCTCGCATCGGCCAGGCAGGCCGGCTTGCCGCGCGAGCACACCGTCGCGCCCAGGTCCATCAGGCCCTGCGTATAGGCCACCATGTCCTCGGCCTGGCGCGGGCCTGACGCCGGCAAGGCCAGTTCCGCCAGTTGCCACATGCGCGTTTCCACCGCGCGCTGGCCCGGATGGCCATGGATGCCGAAGCAGCGCGCGAACACACGCTTGACGTTGCCGTCCAGGATCGGCGAACGCACCCCCGCGCTGAACGCGGCAATGGCCGCCGCGGTGGAGCGGCCGATGCCCGGCAACGTCACCAGCACCGCGGGGTCCGTGGGGAAGCGGCCGCCGTGCTCGCTGACCACCTGCATGGCGCAGCGATGCAGGTTGCGCGCGCGCGAGTAATAGCCCAGCCCCGCCCACAGCGCCATCACCTGATCGGCAGGCGCCGCCGCCAGGTCCTGCACCGTGGGCAGCTGCGCCACAAAACGCTGGAAATAGTCGATCACCGCGCTGACCTGGGTCTGCTGCAGCATGATCTCGGACAGCCAGATGCGGTACGGATCGCGGGTGTTCTGCCACGGCAGGTCGTGCCGTCCATGCTGTCGCTGCCAGTCGACCACGCGCGCGCCGAAGCCGGGCGGCACGCAGAGGTCATCGGGCAGGGCGGGAAGGGTGCGGGGGGCTGGTTTGGGGGGCATCGGTGTGCAACGGCCTGGCGCGCGGACATGGAGTCGGCGCGCCAAAGAAAAAGGCGCCGCAAGGCGCGGCGCCACATGATATACCGTCCCGCGAAGCGGGCTAGGCCACCGCCAGACTGGTGCTGTCGGCGCCTGCCGCCGGCCGCATCAGCCGCTGGACAAAGCCTTCGATGCGCCCGCTGCGTTCGTCCAGCCCGTTCAGTACTTCCTCCAGCTCGGCGATGCGGCTTTCCAGCGTGTCGGTGGCTTCATGGATGCGTTCGATCGAATCGACACGCCGGCGCAGTTGCTTCTGATGTTCGCGCACCTGCGCTTCCAGCGGCGTCATCACCGACTTGAGCCAGACTTCGATATCGCGGTTCAGCCCGCGGAAATTCTCCAGCACGCGGCTGGCCATGGTGTTGAACGCGCTTTGCACCAGCTGCGGGCGCGACCGCGTCAGCATGCTGATCGTGCCGAAATGCGCCTGCACCAGCCGCAGCGTCTCCTGCAGCTCGGCCAGGTAGCGCTCGGCGGTGAACTGCATCGGCGCGGGCAGCGTGAAGCCGTGCTCGGCATTGAAGCGCCGGTACATGCTTTCGATCAGCTGGTGCAGCTGGCCGATCTTGTTGTCGGCATCGCTCACCAGCCCGCTCAGCTGCGCGAACAATGCCTCCATGTCCTCGCGCAGGCCGCGCGAGAAGAAGCGCTCCTTCATCTGCTCGCGCGCGCTGCGCATGGTGCGGCGCACGTCGCGCAACTGCAGGCTCTTGATGATGTCGGCACTGTGCCGGCCAAAGACCAGGCGCAGCGCCTGGAACTTGCTGATGCTCTGCTCGAACTCGTCCTTCTCGCCCTGCACCCGCATCAGCATGTGCTTGACCATCGCATGGTTCTTGCCGCGCAGGCCGCGCAGTTCGAACAGCTGCTCGACGATGTCACGGCGGCGGCTCTGCAGCAGCTGCTGCGCGGCGCGCGCCATGTCCTGCACCAGCCGGTACACCTGGTCCGAGACGATCTCGCGCCGCCGCGGAATCAGCTGGTCCGACAGCACGTGCTCGAATTCCGGCAGGCCGCTGCGCGCGAGCAAGCCATCGTCATGCGTGACCTTGGCCACCAGTCCCTTCTGCGCCGACACCGGATACACGCGCGACTGCTCGATGCCCAGCACCTGCGCGGTGGTCGACACCTGCCGCGCGATCTCCTGCGCGATCTCGCCCGGCTGGCGCAGCGGATCCCACAGCCCGTCGATCTTGTTCAGCACCGCCAGGCAGCCGCGCCGGTGCCCGGCGCCGACATGGCTGCGCCACAGCTCCAGGTCGCTCTTGGTCACCCCCGCGTCGGCGGCCAGCACGAATACCACCACATGCGCATCCGGAATCAGCCGCAGCGTCAACTCGGGCTCGGTGCCGATCGCGTTCAGCCCGGGCGTGTCCAGGATCACCAGGCCCTGGCGCAGCAGCGGGTGCGGAAAATTGATGACGGCGTGGCGCCAGCGCGAGATCTCGACCATGCCCTCGGCGTCGACCGCGTAGGCGGCATCGGGATCGTTCTCGTGGTACAGCCCCAGCGCCTCGGCCTGCTCGGGCGGCACGCGCATGGTCTGCACCACGTGCTGGAACGCCTCCAGCATGCCCTCGGGCGAGGACGGATCGAGCGGCACCGAATGCCAGTGCGACGCCGACGTGCCGGCCTCGAGGAAGTCAGCGGTCGAGGCGTCCTGCAGGCGCGTCTCGATCGGCAGCAGACGGATGCTGGGCGGCTCGGCCTCGTCGTAGCGCAGTTCGGTCGGGCACATGGTGGTGCGCCCCGCCGACGACGGCAGGATGCGGCGCCCGTAGTCGGCAAAGAAGATGGCGTTGATCAGCTCGCTCTTGCCGCGCGAAAACTCGGCGATGAAGGCGACCTTGAGGCGGTCGCTGCGCAGCACGCTATGGATGCGCTGCACGCGCTCGTCGGCCTGCGCATCGTACAGGTCGTGCTGCTGCAGCCACGACTGGAATTCGGCCAGTGACTGGAGGACTCCGGTTCTCCAGGCGCCGTATTGTTCGAATTGGTGGGCGAGCGTTGTCATGGACCTGTTGGGCTGACTTGGTTTTACCTCGGGGCGCGCCACCCTGTGCGGCATGCCCGTGGTCACGCAATGCCGGTCGGCGCCCCTTCCTACATGGCATGCGGCCGGCCATTTTGTAACTTTTTATGACTGCGCACACGATACAGGTTTCCACGGCGTTTTTGTGGAATTCGCGGCCCTTGGACGGCGGCGGCCGCGCCAGTGTTGCGCCGAGCCATCGACTCATGCCGGCGCGGCGTACCGTGCAGCACTCCGCCCGCTGTCAGCGCTGGCAGTTGGGGCAATAGAAGGTAGAGCGCTGGCCCTGCACGATCTGGCGCACCGGCGTGGCGCAGACCCGGCACGGCAGGCCGGCGCGGTCGTAGACAAAGCAGTCCAGCTGGAAGTAGCCGCTGGCGCCGTCGCTGCCGACAAAATCGCGCAAGGTGCTGCCGCCGCGTTCGATTGCCTGCGCCAAGGTGTCGCGCACGGCTTGCGCAAGCCGCTCGCACCGCGCGCGGCTCAGGCGCCCGGCCGGGGTGGTCGGACGGATACCGGCACGGAACAGGCTTTCGGACGCGTAGATGTTGCCCACCCCCACCACGATGGCGCCCGCGAGCAGCACGGTTTTGATCGCGGCACTGCGGCCGCGCGTGTGGCGGTGCAGCCAGGCGCCGTCGAAGGCGGGATCGAAAGGCTCGATGCCGAGGGTGCTCAGCAACGGATGCGACGGCAGTTCCGCCTCCGGCAGCGTGGTCCAGAGGATGGCGCCGAAGCGGCGCGGATCGCGGAAGCGCAGCACGATGGTGCCGGGCTGCTGGCCTGGCACCGCCCCGGGGTCCGCGTCGAGCACCAGGTCGAAGTGATCGTGCACGCCCGGCGGCGGTGCCTCGGGCAGCACCCGCAGCGTGCCCGTCATGCCCAGGTGCACCAGCAGCCAGCCCGCGGGCTGCGCGGCGTCGGGGCTGACGCATTCGAGCAGCAGATACTTGCCGCGGCGCTCGATGCGGCGCACCACGCGGCGGGCCAGGCTGGCCTCGAGTCCCGGGTCGACCGGCCAGCGCAGGCCCCGGTGGCGCACCGCGACCGCGGCGATGCGCCGCCCCACCACATGCGGCAGCAAGCCGCGCCGGGTCACTTCGACCTCAGGCAATTCAGGCATCGAACCTCTCCGTTGGTTACCGCTCAAAACTGCTGCAGCGCCTGCCGGCGCCGGCCTGCGGCGCCAAGCAGCGCATTGTAGCGGCAGGCTACAATGCCTTTATCAATGCGCAATCTCCCATCCTTCGCCAGCGCGCGCCGGAGCACTCAATACATGTCGGACCTGATGCCGGACCTGATGCCGGACTCCACGTTGCAAGCCACCACGGGCGGCGGCCTGACCACATCGCCGGGGGACGCCCACTCGCGCACGGCGCGCCGTGCCAGCCGCCTGGCCCACTGGTGGCAGGCTCCGCAGCGCCATGTGCGCGCGCTCGCCGCCGGCGCACTGCTGGCTGCGGCGGCAAGCGCCACCCACGCCGCGCCCGCCGTCGGCGCGGGTGCGCTGCCCATGCTGCAACTGGCCGCGGCGGACACCCCCGCGGCCAAGCCGGCGCGGCCGGCATTGCCATCGCTGGAACTGACCGACGATATCGTCTATATGGTGCTGGCCGCCGAGATTTCCATCCAGCGCGGCCTGGTTGGTCCGGCCTACCGCACTTACCTGGAACTGGCGCGCCAGACCCGCGACCCGCGCTTCGCCCAGCGTGCCACCGAGATCGCCTTCAACGCGCGCATCCCGCAGCAGGCGCTTGACGCCGCACGCCTGTGGAAAGAGATCAGCCCGGCCTCGCCCGCGGCCGGCCAGGTGCTATCGACCCTGCTGGTGCTTAACGGCCGCTGGGACGACGCCCGCCCGCTGCTGCAGCAACAACTGGCTGCGGTGCCAGCCGGCCAGCGCGGCGAGGCCATCCTTCAACTGCAGCAGCAGCTGTCGCGCACCAGCGATCCGGCCGGCGCGGCCACGCTGCTGCAGGACCTGACCCGCAACGAAGTCAAGCTGCCGGAAACCCATCTGGCACTGGCGCGCGCGCGCGAAGTCGCCGGCGACGAACCTGGCGCGCTGGCCGCGCTCGACCAGGCCTTGCGGCTGCGGCCCGGCTATGAAGCGGCTGCGTTGATGTCGGCAGAATTGCGCGCCGAGAAGCAACCTGACGAAGCCGTGGCGGTGCTCAAGCGCTTTCTGGAAAAGTCGCCCGAATCGGTCAACGGCCATATCACGCTGGCGCGGCTGTACCTGCTGAAGAACGACATGCCGGCGGCTCGCCAGGAGTTCGAGACGCTGCGCAAGGTGGCCCCCGCCGACCCGCGCGTGCCGCTGGCGCTGGGCTTGACCAGCCTGCAGGCCAGGAACTTGGGCGAGGCCGAGCAGTACCTGCAGGAATACCTGCGGCTGGTCGAAAACCAGCCCAGCGCCAATCCCGATATCGCGTATCAGTACCTGGCGCAGATCGCCGAGGAACGCAAGGACTACGCGGGCGCGATCCGCTGGCTCGATCGCATCGAGGACATCCGCCTGGCGCCGGCGGCAACCGCCAAGCGCGCCCAGTTGCTGGCGCGCATGGGCAAGCTCGACGACGCGCAGGCGCTGTTCGGCGAGATGCTCAGCGACGCCGAGGATATCTCCGACCCCGGCCAGCGCTCGCAGCGCGTGACCGCCATCCGCCAGGCCGAAGTGGCCACGCTGATGGAGAACAAGGCCTACGACCGCGCCCGCAAGGTGCTGAACGACCGCGTCGCGGCGGAGCCCGACAACGCCGACTGGATCTATGAGCTGGCCATGCTCGACGAGCGCCAGAAGCGCTACGCCAGCATGGAAACCGGCCTGCGCCGCGTGATTGCGCTGCAGCCACAGCAGAAGCAAGGCTACAACGCCCTCGGCTATTCGCTGGCGGACCGCAACGAGCGCCTGCCCGAGGCGCTCAGGCTGCTGGAGCGCGCCTCCGAGCTGGGACCGGACGATCCATACATCATGGACAGCCTGGCCTGGGTCAAATTCCGCATGGGCGACCTGCGCCCGGCGGCCGACCTGCTGCGCAACGCCTATTCCAAGGCGCCCGAGGCCGAGATCGGCGCGCACCTGGGCGAGGTGCTGTGGCACCTCGGCGAACACGACGAGGCCCGCAAGACCTGGACCGAGGCGGTGCGCATCGATCCCGAGAACGAGACCCTGGTCGACACCTTGCGCCGCTACAAAGTTAACGTGCAGCAGTCCAAGTAAGCCCGCGCGCCGCAGCCCGCAAACCGGGCCCGCGGCGCCGGATTCCCGTCAGCCGGCGGCTGCCGCGCCGCCGTCCTCACGACCATGCCCATGAACCGATCCCGACGCCTGGCGCTGCTTTGCCTTGGCGCGCCGCTGCTACTGCAGGGGTGCGCCAGCGTGGCGCCGTCGCGCAGCTTTGATGTCGACCAGGACGCCGCCAGCCAGCAGTACACCGGCCGCTTCTCCGCCAACTACGTGCGCTACGGACGCGACGAGGGCGTGCAGGGCAGCTTCCGCTGGGAGGAGCAGGGCCGCAACGTGCGGCTGGACCTGGTCTCGCCGCTTGGCCAGACCCTGGCCGTGGTCACCGCCACGCCCTCGGGCGCCACGCTCGATTTGCCCAACCAGCCGCCGCGCAACGCGCCCGAGGTCGACACCCTGATGGAGGAAGCGCTGGGCTTTGCGCTGCCGGTGGCCGGCATGCGCGACTGGCTGCACGGGCGCCCCACCCGGGGCACGCCGGCGCGCGCCACGCGCGACGAGCAGGGCCGGCTGGCGACGCTGGCGCAGAACGGCTGGACCGTGCGCTACGTCGCCTGGCAAGACAGCGCGGCCCCGACGCAAGTGCCGCGCCGCATCGACCTGGCGCGCGACGCCGGCAGCAATCCGCTGTCGGTGCGGCTCGTGATCGATCCCCAGACACCATGAACCGCGCCACCCGCAGCAGCCATCCCCTGCCCCCACCCGAACTGCGCGACTGCCCCGCACCGGCCAAGCTCAACCTGTTCCTGCACGTGACCGGCCGCCGCGCCGACGGTTACCACACGCTGCAGACCGTGTTCCAGCTGGTCGACTGGTGCGATACGCTGCATTTCCGCCGCCGCGACGACGGGGTGGTCGCGCGCGTCACCGAGGTGCAGGGCGTGCCGGCCGAAACAGACCTGGTGGTGCGCGCCGCGCGCGCGCTGCAGGCCGCCACCGGCACCACGTTCGGCGCCGACATCGCCATCGACAAGGTGCTGCCGATGGGCGGCGGCATCGGCGGCGGCTCTTCCGACGCCGCCACCACGCTGCTGGCGCTGAACCACCTGTGGGGCCTGGGGCTGCCACGCGCCGAGCTGATGCGGATCGGGCTGACGCTGGGCGCCGACGTGCCGGTGTTCGTGCTCGGGCAGAACGCCTTTGCGCAGGGCATCGGCGAGGACCTGACCCCCGTCGAGCTGCCCGACAGCTGGTTCGTGATCATCCATCCGAAGCAGCATGTCCCCACCGCTGAAATTTTTTCGGACGCGTGCTTGACAAGGGATACGCCGCTCTCCATAATTGCGGTCTTCGCTGCTCGTGAAAACAAATTCGATTTCGGTCGCAACGATCTGGAACCGATCGCAACAGCGAAGTTCGGCGAAGTCGCCCGAGCCCTGGCATGGCTGAAGCAACACAATCAGCATGCCCGGATGACCGGCTCCGGAGCCTGCGTGTTTGCGCGTTTTCCCGACGCGACGACAGCGCAGCAGGTTTTGGAAAGGTTGCCGCCCGAATGGGATGGCAGGTGTGTGAGAAGTCTGGCACAACACCCGCTCGCGACGTTCGCATAGCAAGTTTTCGTTCGGCGCGGTATGTCACTGCCACATGGCAGTCTGGTACCACGAAGAACGGCCCGGTTGTGTAGGGGAGTCGCCAAGTTGGTCAAGGCACCGGATTTTGATTCCGGCATTCGAAGGTTCGAATCCTTCTTCCCCTGCCATTACTTCCTATAGTGTCCTAACGGAACACGATATCTTCCAAGTCACCGGCTTCGCCGGTGACACCAAGCTCCCCCAGCAGCAAGACAGGTGCCCCGAATGAGCAGCGAAGGCTTGATGGTATTTACCGGCAACGCCAACCCCAAACTCGCGGAGGCTGTCGTACAGCACCTCGGCATTCCGCTGGGCAAGGCCCAGGTTGGCCGCTTCTCCGACGGTGAAGTCCAGGTCGAAATCCAGGAAAACGTTCGCGGCAAGCACGTCATCGTGCTGCAGTCCACCTGCGCGCCGACCAACGACAACCTGATGGAACTGATGGTGATGGTCGATGCGCTCAAGCGCGCTTCGGCACGCAGCATCACCGCCGCCATGCCCTACTTCGGCTATGCCCGCCAGGACCGCCGCCCGCGTTCGGCGCGCGTCGCGATTTCGGCCAAGGTGGTGGCCAACATGCTCGAAGTCGCTGGTGTCGAGCGCGTGCTGACGATGGACCTGCACGCCGACCAGATCCAGGGCTTCTTCGATATTCCCGTCGACAACATCTACGCTTCGCCGGTACTGCTGGGCGATCTGCGCGAGAAGAACTACGGCGACCTGCTGGTGGTCTCGCCGGACGTCGGCGGGGTGGTCCGTGCCCGCGCGCTGGCCAAGGAACTGAACTGCGACCTGGCCATCATCGACAAGCGCCGTCCCAAGGCCAACGTGGCCGAGGTGATGAACATCATCGGTGAAGTCGACGGCCGCAACTGCGTCATCATGGACGACATGATCGACACCGGCGGCACGCTGTGCAAGGCCGCCCAGGTGCTGAAGGAGCGCGGTGCGCTGAAGGTCTTCGCCTACTGCACGCACCCTGTGCTGTCGGGCGGCGCGGCGGCCCGCATCGCTGATTCGGCACTGGACGAAGTGGTGGTGTGCGACACCATCCCGCTGTCCGAGGAAGCTGCAAAGTGCACCAAGATCCGCCAGCTCTCGACCGCCCCGCTGCTGGCCGAGACCTTCACCCGCATCGTCAAGGGCGACTCCATCATGTCGCTGTTCGCGGGTTCCTGATAGAATCTTTGGCTTTACTGCGTTGATCGCCGTGGTTTGGCGCTCAACGTGACCTGATCGGCGCATGGTTTGCTGATTTGCGCCGCAACGAGGCTGTCTGGTCGCGGACAGCCTTCTTACTTTTTGGAGTCATCATGAAAGTTGTCGCTTTCGAGCGTAGCGTACAGGGAACGGGTGCGAGCCGCCGCCTGCGCAATTCGGGCAAGACCCCCGGCATCATCTACGGCGGCGCCGCCGAGCCGAAGATGATCGAACTGGATCACAACGCGCTGTGGCACGCCCTGAAGAAGGAAGCGTTCCACTCGTCGATCCTGGACCTGGAAGTGGCCGGCAAGAGCGAAAAGGCCCTGCTGCGCGCATTCCAGATGCACCCGTTCAAGCCGCTGGTGCTGCACGTTGATTTCCAGCGCGTGTCGGCCAACGACAAGATCCACGTCAAGGTGCCCCTGCACTTCATGAACCAGGAAACCGCTCCTGGCGTGAAGCTGGGCCACGGCCTGGTCAACCACATCGTCAATGACCTGGAAGTGTCGTGCCTGCCGGCCGACCTGCCCGAGTTCATCGAAGTGGACGTCGGCACGATGGAGCTGGGCCAGACCCTGCACCTGTCCGACCTGAAGCTGCCGAAGGGCGTGACCGTGATCACCCACGGTGACGACAACCCGGCCATCGCCAGCATCTCGCAACCGGCTGGCGCCGTGTCGGAAGCTGCCGAAGGCGGCGAAGCCGCTGGCGAAACCCCGGCTGCCTAAGCTGCCGCAGCGGTGGCGGCCCGCGGGCCGCGCCACGAAGAAACCGCCGCTCTTGCGGCGGTTTTTTTTCGCCCGGCAGCGGACTGCCGGTTTTTCGGTATCCTTGGCGCCTGTGGCGCAGTCCCCGCGCGCCAACGACCCAGTCAAACGCATGATCAAGCTTATCGTCGGCCTCGGCAATCCCGGTGCGGAGTACGAGGCCACCCGACACAACGCCGGCTTCTGGCTGGTGGACCAGCTGGCCCGCATGGGCGGCGCCACGCTGCGCGTGGAGGGCCGCTTCCATGGCCTCGCCGCGCGCGCGCGGCTATGGGACCAGGAGGTCTGGCTGCTGAAGCCGTCGACCTTCATGAACCGCTCCGGCCTGGCGGTGGTGTCGCTGGCGCGCTTCTACAAGATCCTGCCCGACGAGATCGTGGTCGTGCATGACGAGATGGACCTGCCGGCCGGCGCCGCCAAGCTCAAGCGCGGCGGCGGCGCGGGCGGCCACAACGGTCTCAAGGACATCTCCGCCCACCTGACCACGCAGGACTACTGGCGTCTGCGCCTGGGCGTGGGCCATCCGCGCAATGCGCCCGGCGGTGCCGGCGCCGGCCGCGAGGACGTGGTCAACTTCGTGCTCAAGCCGCCGCGGCGCGAGGAGCAGGAAGCCATCGATGCCGCGATCGACCGCTGCATCGAGCCGCTTGGCCTGCTGGCCCGCGGCGATGCCGAGCGCGCCATGGCGCAGCTGCACACCACGCGCTGACCACCGCAGGGCATCCACGCATATTCCTGCGACATCAGCATGAAAACGGGCCGCATCCGCGGCCCGTCGTCATTTGGCCGCACCCGTCTGCTTTTGCAGACATGTTGTCATCAAAGTGCCATGGGCGGCACCTACATTGCGGGGTTTCCAATCGCGTCGGTATCGCATGGTTGCCGATGCGCATGACATCCCACAGGAGGAAAGCCCATGTCGTACCTGACCGACGAAGCGCGCGCCGCAAGCCGCGCCGCCAAGCCCGACGTTGACGTGCCCGGCCAGAGGCTGGAGGACATCGTCGCCGCCAACCCGGCCCGCCGCCGGGTGCTGCGCGGTGGCCTGGGCCTGTCGCTGGTGTCGGCGTTCGGCAGCGGCCTGCTGGCCGCCTGCGGCGGCGATGACGATCCCGCTCCGGCACCCGCTCCAGCGCCAGCCCCGGCGCCGGCACCTGCACCCGCGCCCGCCCCGGTCACGCCGAGCTACGAGGTCACCTTCGAGCCGATCGCCAAGTCCACCGCCGATACCGTGGTGGTGCCCAGCGGCTACAGCGTCGACGTGCTGTTCTCCGCCGGCGATCCGGTCGAAGCCGGCGCCACCGGCTATGCCGGCGCGTTCCAGTCGTCGGCCGAGACCGAGCGCCAGGCCGGCGGCAACCACGACGGCATGCACTACTTCGCGCTGCCGGGCGTGGATCCGCAAAAGGGCGGCCTGCTGGCGATCAACCACGAGCTGCCGGACTACAACATCCTGTTCCCGACCGCCTACGTTGCCGCCACCGCAAGCCCGGAGCAGAAGCGCATCGCCCTGTCCGCGGTGGGCATCTCGGTGATCGAAGTGGAACTGGCCGCCAGCGGCAAGTGGCAGGTCAAGCGCGACTCGGTCTACAACAAGCGCTACACCGGCAACACGCTCTACCGCGTCGGCGGCCCGGCCGCCCCGGTGGTGGGCGCCACCGTGGTCGGCATGCTCAACAACTGCTCGAGCGGCTATACGCCGTGGGGCACCTACCTGACTTGCGAAGAAAGCACCGATAACTACATCGACCCGACCCAGGCCGAAAACGGCTATGGCTGGGTGGTGGAGATCGACCCGTACGGCACGCTGGGGGCGCCGGCCAAGCGCACCGCGATGGGCCGCTTCGACCATGAGAACGTCGCCTTCGTGACCGATGCCAGTTACAACGTCGCCTTCTACATGGGTGACGACGGCACGCCGGGCTGCATCTACAAGTTCGTGCCGAGCAAGGCGTTCGACCCGAACAACCGCGCCGCCAACGCCAACCTGCTCGACAGCGGCACGCTCTACGTGGCGAAGTTCAACGCCGACGGCAGCGGCCAGTGGATCGAGCTGGCGCAAGGCAAGAACGGCCTGACCATCGGTGCCTCGGACCCGGGCAACTGGACCCAGTCGGCGGTATCGCCGGCGCCGACCACGGTGGACTTCGCCACCCAGGCTGACGTGCTGATCAACACCAAGTCCGCCGCGCGCGTGGCCGGCGGCACGCTCATGGACCGCCCCGAGTGGATCACTGCCGCACCGGACAACACGCTCTACTGCACGCTGACCAACAACAGCGGCCGCCAGCAGACCGACGCCGCCAACCCGCGCAAGAACAACCTGCACGGCCATATCGTCAAGTGGAATGAAGCCGGCAATTCGCCGCTGGCCACGACCTTCACCTGGAGCATCCTGCTGCAGGCCGGCGACCCGTCGCTGGCCACCGACAACCTGAAAGGCAACATCAACGGCGACACCTTCTCCAGCCCGGACGGCCTGCGCGTCGACCCGAAGGGCCGCCTGTGGGTGCAGACCGACTCGAGCACCAGTGCCACCTACACCGGCACCTTTGGCAACAACAGCATGTACTACATCTCGCCAACGGGCCAGTCGAAGCGCTTCCTGGCAGGCCCCACCGGTTGCGAGATCACCGGCATCGCCTACACGCCGGACCTGACCACCTGCTTCATCAACATCCAGCATCCGACCGGCAAGTGGCCGGATGCGGCCAAGCCGCCGCGCTCGTCCACCATCGTGGTGCGCCGTGCCGACGGCAAGCCGATCGGTGCCTGACCGCGCAGTGCAGTAGGCAGTAACCGTAGTAATTGGGGAAAGGTTAAGCCCCCGTCACCTTGCGGTGCCGGGGGCTTTTTTTTGCGCGGCGGAAACCGGGAAGCGCGCGGGCGGAGTCAGGCCGCGTGCCGGGCCGCGGTCAGCAGCCGGTACCGCTGCATCAGGACCTCGTGGGTCTCGACGCGGTTCGGATCCTTGGGAATGCAGGCAACCGGGCAGACCTGCTGGCATTGCGGCTCATCGAAATGCCCGACGCACTCGGTGCACTTGTTGGGGTCGATTTCATAGATCTCGGGCCCCATCGAAATGGCTTCGTTCGGGCACTCGGGTTCACAAACGTCGCAGTTGATGCAGTCGTCGGTGATCATCAGCGCCATGGTGTTTCCTTCCTGCGGACACGCCCGCGCCCGACTGGCCGCGGTCTGACGTGTCTGAAGCCGTATTTTATTCCGGTTTGGCGATTTTCTCTTGCAGCCAGCGTTCCACCGACGGGAACACGAACTTGCTGACGTCGCCCCCCAGCACCGCGATCTCGCGCACGAAGGTGCCAGAGATGAACTGGTACTGGTCCGACGGGGTCAGGAACATGGTCTCGACGTCGGGCAGCAGGTAGCGGTTCATGCCCGCCATCTGGAACTCGTACTCGAAGTCGGACACCGCGCGCAGGCCGCGCACAATCACGCGCGCATTGTTCTTGCGCACAAAGTCCTTGAGCAGTCCGGAAAAGCCCTCGACCCGCACATTGGGATAATGCCCGAGCACTTCACGGGCAATGCTGATGCGCTCTTCGAGCGAAAAGAACGGGCGCTTGTTGGGGCTCTGCGCCACGCCGACCACCAGTTCGTCGAAGATATTCGACGCACGGCGGACCAGATCCTCGTGTCCCCGGGTCATTGGATCGAAGGTGCCGGGATAGACCGCGCTGACCATACTTCCTCCTTGATCTGCCCGCTGCCGGCCCTGGATGGGCCGCCGCTTGCGCCGGCCGGGCCGGCGTGGGTGCTGCGTCGCGAGCGTTGTGACAGCGGCGTAGTGTAACCCTAAATGCCCCGCTAGGAAGTCGCGGGGGGCACCGTTTTGCGGCAGTGCAGCTAAGAATCGGTTCCGCAATCAGGAAGGGCCCCTTCCCGGTTTTGGAACCGCGACGCCAGGCGCGGGGCCGCGCACCGGCGAATCAGGCTGGATCAGGCCGCGCCGCTGCCCGGCACACGATGCTGCAGCAGGTGGAAATGCACCGCCCCCGCGCGCGCGTGCCGCACGATCTCGAGCGCCGCCGGCACCGGCGCATCGGCGCCGGTCAGCGGGTGGTCGGTCTCGACATAGACCGCCCCGCCCGGCCGCGACAGCCGTGCCGCGTGCGCCAGCGACGGGCCGATCCAGTCCTCGGCGAAGGGCGGGTCCAGGAACACCACGTCGAAGCTGGCATCCGGCAGTTGCGCGGCAATGGCAAAGGCGTCGCCTTGCAGCACGCGCACCTGCGGCGCATCGAGGCGGGTCAGGTTATCGCGCAATTGCCTGGCCACGCGCGCATTGGATTCGACCAGCGTCACCGCGGCCGCACCGCGCGAAGCAGCCTCGAAACCGAGCGCGCCGGAGCCGGCGAACAGGTCCAGGCATTCCAGCCCGGACAGGTCCTGGCCCAGCCAGTTGAACAGCGTCTCGCGCACGCGGTCGGGCGTGGGGCGCAAGCCCTGGGCGTCAGGCACCGGCAGCAGCGTACGCTTCCAGCGTCCGCCAATGATGCGCACCTGAGCGGGTGCCTCGCGCGGCACCGGAGACACGGGAGAGCGCCCGCGCGGGGCGGGCGAGGGCAAGCGGGAACGCGAATTCATGCCGTGATTGTAGAGCCTGCGGCGCGGTCCGCCGCAGGCGATGCCGCCGTCACCGCCGGCATCACTGCCGGGCAGCCGTGGGCGCCGCGCCGACCGGCCCGCCGACGATCACCGTGGCCATGTTGTCCGGGTGCACATGGCGCTGGAACGCTGCCCTGACCTGCTCGCGCGTGACCTTGCCGATCTGCGCGGTCCACGTATCGAGGTAATCGAGCGGCAGCCCGTACCAGCCGATATTGGCCACGTTGGTCAGCAACTTGCGGTTGTTGTCGATGCGCAGCGGAAAGCCGTTGACCAGGTTGTCCTTGGCCGCGCGCAGTTCCTTTTCGCTCGGGCCTTCGGCGACAAAGCGCGCCAGCACCTGGCGCACCAGCGCCAGCGCTTCGTCGGTCTGCGCCTTCTTGGTCTGCAGGCTGATGCCGAACGGCCCCGGCTGCTTGGAGGGCGCGAAGTAGCTGTCCACGCCGTAGGTCAGGCCGCGCTTTTCGCGCACTTCGTCGGTCAGGCGCGAGCTGAAGCCGCCGCCACCCAGCACATAGTTGCCCACCAGCAGCGCGAAATAGTCCGGGTCGCCCCGCGCGATCGCCGGCTGGCCCAGCGCCACGCTGGACTGCTGCGCCGGGTGCGGCAGGCGCTGCTCGCTGGGCGCGATCTTCAGCCGCACCTGCGGCAGCGCTGGCGCGGCGCTGCCTGGCGGCAGCCCGCGCGTCAGCTGCTCGGCGATGGCCTCGGCCTGCTTGCGGTCGACCGCGCCGATCAGCGTCACCACCGCGCGCTGCGCGCCATAGTTGTCGCGCCAGAACCGGACGATATCGTCGCGCGTGATCGACGCCACGCTGTCCGGGGTCGCGGCAACGCCGTAGGGATGGTCGGGATACATGGCCCGGGCCAGCGCCTTGTCGGCGATCACGCCAGGCTTGGTGTCGGCTTCGCGGATGGCGGTGATCAGGCGCTGCTTCTCGCGCCCGACCACGGCGTCCGGATAGGTCGGCGCCTTGATCAGCTGCGCCGCCAGCGCGACCGACTGGTCCAGCTCCGGCTGCGCGGTCAGCGTGCGCAGCCCGATGCCGCCGCGGTCGCCGCCGGCCGCGCCGCCAAAGGCGGCACCGGTATCGGCAAAGCCATCGGCAATCTTCGCCTCATCGCGCGCCGGCTGGCCGTCCTGCGCGGCGGCGCCCTTGTCCAGCAGCGCCGCGGTCAGCGTGGCCAGCCCGGCCTTGCCCTGCGGGTCATAGCGGCTGCCGGCGTCGAAGTCGATGTTGATGTCGAGCATCGGGATCGACGGGCTGTGCACAAAGTACACCCGGGCACCCGTGGACGCGGTCCAGTGTTCGATCGGGATCGCTGCCTGCGCCAGCTGCGCGGCCAGCAGCAGGGCGGCACCCAACGCGGCGCCGGCAAGTTTGCGCAGCGAGCGCGGGGCGGAAGTGACGGACTGGGTCATCGCCTTGTTCTCAGTGGCGCAGGCCCGAAGGGGCCTGGGACTTGGGCTTGTTCGGATCGATCGGCTGCGGCACCAGCGTGGCCACGGTCAGGTTGTCGTCATTGAAATACTTGGCGGCGACGGCCTGCACCTGGGCCGGCGTGACGGCCTTGATCTTGTCGAGCATGCGGTCGATCTGGCGCCAGGAGATCTCCGAGATCTCGGACACGCCGATCTCCATGCCCTGCCCGAATACCGAATCGCGCTTGTAGATCTGGCCGGCCACCACCTGCGCCTTGACGCGCTTGAGCTCTTCCGGCGACACGCCTTCCCTGGCAATGCGCTCGATCTCGGCGCGCAGCGCGCGTTCGATCTCTTCGGTGTTGTGGCCCGCGGCCGGCGTGCCGTCAAGCACGAACAGCGACTCGCCGCGGTTGATGCTGTCGTAGCCGACATTGACGTCGTCGGCCAGGCGCTGCTCGCGCACCAGTTCGCGCGTCAGGCGCGCGTTGTCGTAGCCGTTGAGCACCGCCGACAGCACCTCGAGCGCATAGGGGTCGACGTCCTTCTCGACGTCGCGCAGGCGCGGCACCTTGTACGCCATCACCATGTACTGGTTCTCGGCGGGCGCCTTGACCCAGATGCGCTTGATGCCCTTCTGCGCCGGCTCTTCCTGGTCCTTGCGCAGCGGCAGCGCGCGCGGCTTGAGCTTGCCGTAGTAGCGCTCGGCCAGGGCGCGCACTTCGTCAGCCTTGACGTCGCCGGTGACGATCACCATGGCGTTGTTCGGCACGTACCAGTGGCGGTACCAGTCCTTGACGTCGTCCACGCGCATGTTGACCAGGTCGTCCATCCAGCCAATCACCGGGTGGCGGTAGGCGGCGGCGGTATAGACCGTGGCCAGCAGCTGCTCGTAGACCGTGCCGCGTGCGGAGTCGTCGGTGCGCAGGCGACGTTCTTCCATCACCACCTTCATCTCGCGCTCGAACTCATCCTTGGTGATGACAACGTTGGCCATGCGGTCGGCTTCCAGCTCCATCATCTTCGGCAGGTACTGCTTGCCGATCTGCTGGTAGTACATGGTGAAGTCGCGGTTGGTCATGGCGTTCTCGCGCCCGCCCAGGGCCGCCACCTGCTTCGAGAATTCGCCCACCCCAACCTTGGGCGTGCCCTTGAACATCATGTGTTCCAGCATATGGGCCACGCCGGTGGTGCCGCTGACTTCGTCGATGCCGCCGACGCGGTACCACACCTGGTGCGCCACCGTGGGGGCGCGGTGGTCTTCCTTGACGATCAGCCGCAGTCCGTTGGACAGGCGGTATTCGGTCGCGCCCTGCGCGGTCGCGCCGGCCGGCGCGGTCTGGGTGCCCGGCATCGGCGAGGCCACCACGCCTTGCGCCGCCGCGGGCATGGACCACGGCAGCGCGGCCAGCAGCAACGCGGGAATGACGCGCCGCGCCAGCCGCGCTGCGCCCTGGAAAGGTGGTGGGTGACGCTGGATGCGCGTTTGGACGCCGGCTTCGGTGCCTGGCGCGCCCGCTGTGGTCATGACAGCGCAATGGTTCATGCGACCCCGTCTGCTAGAATTTTGCCGATCGATTCGCATGCGCAACGCTGCGCGCGCGAATCAGCCATGTCGTAAATACATGTAGCGAACTATACGCAATCGCCGGCCGGGACCACAACGGTTTCTCCCCAGCCATCGCGAAGCCTGCGTAACCCATTGATTAATCACCGGTTGCCCGCTGGCGTTGGCTGCCGCCAGGGTATCGGCCCCGGTATTGACCCCGTTCCCCAATGTTTAGTTTCTGGAAGAAGCGCAAGGCCGAGCCGGCGCCCGTCGAGGCACCTGTCGCGGCGCCCGCGCCCGCCCCGGCCCCCGCTCCGGAGGTGCCCGCGCCCGCCCCGGCACCGGCCCCGACGCCAACGCCCGCACCCGCGCCGGTTCCGGTGCCCGTCCCCGTGCCGGCGCAAGTGCCCCCGTCCGCGCCGGCGCCCGTGGCCGCCGCCGTTCCGGTGCCGGCGCCCGCCCCGGCCGAGGCGCTGGAACTGGTGCCGCCGCCCGCCCCGGCCGAGGCGCTGGAACTGGTGCCGCCGCCCGCCCCGGCCGAGGCGCTGGAACTGGTGCCGCCGCCCGCCCCCAGCGCGGAAGCCAGGCAGGGCTGGATGCAGCGGCTGCGTACCGGCCTGTCCAAGACCAGCCGCAACATCGGCACGCTGTTCGTCGGCGTCAAGGTCGACGAGGACCTGTTCGAGGAACTGGAAACCGCGCTGCTGATGGCCGACGCCGGCGTCGAAGCCACCGAGTACCTGCTGGGCGAGCTGCGCAAGCGCGTCAAGGCCGAACGCATCGAAACCGCCGACGGCGTCAAGGCGGCACTGCGCGACCTGTTGACGCAGCTGCTGCGCCCGCTCGAGAAAACCATGGCGCTGGGCCGCGAGCAGCCGCTGGTGATGATGATCGCGGGCGTCAACGGCGCCGGCAAGACCACCAGCATCGGCAAGCTGTGCAAGCACTTCCAGCGCTATGACCAGAAGGTGCTGCTGGCCGCCGGCGACACGTTCCGTGCCGCCGCGCGCGAGCAGCTGACGATCTGGGGCGAACGCAACAACGTCACCGTGGTGGCGCAGGAAAGCGGCGACCCCGCGGCGGTGATCTTCGATGCCGTCAACGCGGCCAAGGCGCGCGGCATCGACATCGTCATGGCCGACACCGCCGGGCGCCTGCCGACCCAGCTGCACCTGATGGAAGAGCTGAAAAAGGTCAAGCGCGTGATCAGCAAGGCCATGCCGAGCGCGCCGCACGAGGTGCTGCTGGTGATCGACGCCAACACCGGCCAGAACGCCCTGCAGCAAACCCGCGCCTTCGACGACGCGCTGGGCCTGACCGGGCTGATCGTGACCAAGCTCGACGGCACCGCCAAGGGCGGCATCCTGGCGGCGATCGCGCGCCAGCGCCCGGTGCCGGTGTACTTCATCGGCGTGGGTGAAAAGGTCGAAGACCTGCAGCCATTCAGGGCGGACGAGTTCGCCGAGGCGCTGCTGGGTTAAATCCCGTCATGCTCCACGCAAAACGCCCCGGCAGTGCCGGGGCGTTTGTGCTTTGCGGGACTTGCCGGCGACTATTCCGCGTCAGGCTGCGACTTCGGCTCCGCCTTCTGGAACGCCGGCAGGGCCATGCAGGATTCGTAGATCTTCGCGAGCGCCGGATAGCGGGTCACGTCGATATTGAAGCGCTGCGCGTTGAACACCTGCGGCACCAGGCACAGGTCGGCCAGCGTGGGCGTGTCGCCGAAACAGAAGCGCCCGGCCTTGCCGTTGCGCTCAAGGTTGGCTTGCAGCGAGGCGAAGCCCAGTTCGATCCAGTGGCGGTACCACGCATCCTTGACCTCGTCGGTCACGCCGACCGTGTGCTTCAGGTACTTCAGCACGCGCAGGTTGTTCAGTGGATGGATCTCGCAGGCGATTTCCTGCGCCAGCCCGCGCACATAGGCGCGGTCCAGCGCCGTGCCGGGCAGCAGCTTCGGCTCGGGGTGGACCTCGTCCAGGTACTCGATGATCGCCAGCGACTGCTGCAGCACGTGCTCGCCGTCGGCCAGCGCCGGCACCAGGCCGTCCGGGTTCACCGCGCGGAACTCGGGCTTGAGCTGCTGGCCGCCTTCCTTGAGCAGGTGCACCGGCACGTAGTCATAGGACAGGCCCTTAAGCTCCAGCGCGATACGCACGCGGTACGAGGCCGAACTACGGAAATAGCTGTAAAGCTTGAGCATCGGTTCAGACCACCTTGATGGTGAGATCGCCCACGCCGCCGACGTGGCACTGCATGACATCGCCCTTGACCACCGGGCCCACGCCCTCGGGCGTGCCGCTGAAGATCAGGTCCCCCGGCTGCAGCTCGAACAGCTTCGACAGGTACGACACCATCTCGGGCACCGACCAGATCAGGTCCGACAGGTCGCCGCGCTGCTTTTCCACGCCGTTGACCGACAGCGTGACCGCGCCCTTTTCCGGATGGCCGATGGCCGAGACCGGCACGATCGGGCCGATCGGCGCGGATTTGTCGAAGGCCTTGCCGGTCTCCCACGGGCGGCCGGTCTTCTTCGATTCGTTCTGCAGGTCGCGGCGCGTCATGTCCAGGCCCACGGCGTAGCCGAACACATGGCTGGCCGCCTGTTCGACCGGGATGTCGCGGCCGCCCTTGCCGATCGCCACCACCAGCTCCACTTCATAGTGGCAGTTGCTGGTGCCTGGCGGGTAAGGGAAGGCGCCTTCGGTGCCGTCGGCGACATAGCTGACCGCATCGGACGGCTTGCAGAAGAAGAACGGCGGCTCGCGGTCGGGGTCCGAGCCCATTTCCCGGGCGTGGGCGGCATAATTGCGGCCGACGCAATACACGCGCCGGACCGGGAAACTGGCGTCGCTGCCGCGCACAGGCACGCCAACGGGCGCGGGCGGGGCGAACACGAATTCGGTCATGCATCTCTCCAGATAGTTCTGATCGGTGCTGCGACGCAGTCCGGTGCCGGGCGCAGCAGGGCAACAGGATACACCGCGGGCTGCCTCTGCGTACGGGCGCATACAATGAACTCAGGCACGCTCGCGGCGCCGCTGCACCGGACTGGCGCACCCTGTCTTGCGCTGCCCGGCGCGAATCTTGCATGGCGCACTGCAACAGAGCCAGCCATGACACGACGCCATCCGCCCCCAACGCCCACGACACCCGCCACGTCCGGCCCCGCCCGCGTGCTGCGTATCCTGCTCGTGCGCGACCCGCTCGACACCGACCCCCTGAATGTCGAGACCATCCGCAGCGGGCTGGTGAACGCGGGCTTTAGCGAGATCCAGATCGTCGATGCCGACCTGCGGCTGCCCGACGTGATCACCGCCACCCAGCCCGACATGCTGATCATCGCGTCGGAGTCTGCCGCGCGCGACACCATCGAGCATGTATGCGTCTCGACCCAGCATGCACCGCGCCCGATCGTGCTGTTCACCGACAACGACGACCGCCAGCGCATCAAGGCCGCACTGAGCGCGGGCATTACCGCCTATATCGTCGACGGCCTGCGCGCCGAGCGCGTCAAGACCGTGCTCGACGTGGCCTATGCGCGCTTCGAGCTCGACCAGCAGTTGCGCGCCGAGCTCGACGCCACCCGGCTGAAGCTGGCCGAGCGCAAGGTGGTGGAGCGTGCCAAGGGCCTGCTGATGCAGGCGCGCGGCCTCAGCGAGGAAGACGCCTACCAGCGCCTGCGCAGCATGGCGATGGAACGCGGACTGAAACTGGTTGACGCCGCCCAGCGCGTGATCGACGTGATGGGCTGAGCCGCCCGGGCGCGCAGCCGCGGTGCGTAGCCGCACGCGGCTGGTGCGCCGCGGGTTCGTAGCGCCACGCCGGGGCCCGCCCTGCCCGCCCGCTCCAAGCGAAATGCGGCGGCCATCTCCGCGTACGCACCGCTCCCGCCCATTTCGCCCCGTTCCGGCACAAGATGCCCGGAAATGTTGCACCGCACAGTGCTGGCATACGGCTTGCGTCATGCAGGCATCGGCCAACGGCGGCCGATCACCCAATCAGGCGGATACGACCAACGCGGGCCGTATCACGCCATGGACAACGGCGTCCCCACACCGCACCGGCTTCTGGCGAAGCCGGCCGCGCCGGGGACGCTTTTTTTCTTGGAGCCACGCAATGCCCTCTCGCCTCAGCCATGCCAGGCCGCTGCACGCAGCCGTCCACAACGCCGACGCTGCTGCCGCTGCCGACGCGGTACCGGCCAGCAGCGGCCGCCGCCGCGCGCTGGCGACCATCGCCGGTGCCAGCGTGATGACGCTGGTCGACCCGCTGGTGCGCGCAGGCGCCTGGGCGGCGGGCTCCGACGCACCGGAGAAGACCGACGTGCGCATCGGCTTTATCCCGCTGACTGACTGCGCCTCGGTAGTGATGGCGGCCGCGCTCGGGCTCGACAAGAAGTACGGCATCAAGATCACGCCGACCAAGGAAGCCTCGTGGGCAGGCGTGCGCGACAAGCTGGTCAATGGCGAGCTGGACGCGGCCCACGTGCTCTACGGCCTGGTCTATGGCGTGCAGCTCGGCATCGGCGGGCCGAAAAAAGACATGGCCGTGCTGATGAGCCTGAACCAGAACGGCCAGGCGATCACGCTGTCGGCCAAGCTGGCCGAGCAGGGCGTCAGGGACGGCGCCAGCCTGAAGGCGCTGATGACGAAGGAGAAGCGCGACTACACCTTCGCCCAGACCTTCCCCACCGGTACCCATGCGATGTGGCTGTACTACTGGCTCGCGGCCAACGGCATCGATCCGATGCGGGACGCCAAGGCCATCACGGTGCCGCCGCCGCAGATGGTGGCCAACATGCGCGTGGGCAATATGGATGGCTTCTGCGTCGGTGAGCCCTGGGGCGCGCGCGCGATTGCCGACAAGATCGGCTTTACCGCCGAAACCACGCAGGCGATCTGGAAAAACCATCCGGAAAAGACCCTGGGCACCACCGCGGAGTTCGTGCAGAAGTACCCGAACACGGCGCGTGCGATGGTGGCGGCGGTGCTGGAGGCGTCGAAGTTCATCGACGCCTCCGCCTCCAACCGCCGCAAGACCGCTGAAACCATCGCCGCCAAGTCCTACGTGAATACCGACATGGACATCATCCTGGACCGCATGCTGGGCCGCTACACCAATGGGCTGGGCAAGACCTGGGACGACCCCGACGCGATGAAGTTCTACCAGGACGGCAGCGCCAATTTCCCGTACCTGTCCGACGGCATGTGGTTCCTGACCCAGCACAAGCGCTGGGGCCTGCTCAAGGCCCACCCGGATTACCTGGCGGTGGCTAAGCAGGTCAACCGCATCGATGTCTACAAGCAGGCCGCCACCGCCGCACAGGTGCCGCTGCCCAGGAGCGAGATGCGCAGCGCCAAGCTGATCGACGGCGTGGTCTGGGACGGCAAGGACCCCAAGGCCTACGCCGACGGTTTCAAGATCAAGGCCCGCAGCCAGCCTTCCGATTGATTCGCAGTGCCCCTGACCAAAAGGAGCCAGACGTGAATGCCATTGTCCCTACTACGCCCAATGCCGCAAGCGCCGTCGCCGCCGACCCCGACACCAAGGAGCGGGCGCGTCGGCGCGAACACGAAATCGCCATGCAGGCGCGGCGCGCGCAACGCCGCGACGCCGTCGCCGCGCTGGTGCTGAAGGCCGTGCCGCCGCTGCTGGGCTTCGCCTTGTTTGTGCTGGCCTGGCACGGCATCGCCACCATGATCCCGGCCATCCCCACACCGGGCGCGACGTGGCACGCCGCGGTGCCGCTGTTTGCCGACCCGTTCTACCGCAACGGGCCCAATGACCAGGGCATCGGCTGGAACGTGCTGGCGTCGCTGGCGCGCGTGGCGGCGGGCTTCGGCCTGGCGGCGCTGGTCGGCATACCGGCCGGCTTCGTGATCGGGCGCTTTGCCTTCCTGAACGCCATGACCGCACCGGTGATCAGCCTGCTGCGGCCGGTCTCGCCGCTGGCCTGGCTGCCGATCGGGCTGCTGCTGTTCAAGGCGGCCAACCCCGCCGCAATCTGGGCGATCTTCATCTGCTCGATCTGGCCGATGGTGATCAACACCGCGGTGGGCGTCACGCGCGTGCCGCAGGACTACCTGAACGTGGCGCGCGTGCTCGACCTGTCGGAATGGAAAGTGTTTACGCGCGTGCTGTTTCCCGCGGTATTGCCCTACATGCTGACCGGCGTGCGGCTGTCGATCGGCACGGCCTGGCTGGTGATCGTCGCGGCCGAGATGCTGACTGGCGGCACCGGCATCGGCTTCTGGCTGTGGGACGAATGGAACAACCTGAAGGTGGAGCACATCGTGATCGCGATCTTCGTGATCGGCCTCATCGGCCTGCTGCTGGAGCATGCGCTGCTGGCGCTGGCCCGGCGCTTCAGCTACGGCACGCATTGATCGGTACGGGAGAGACGCCATGGACAAGTTCGTCAGCATTGAAAACGTCGGCCAGACCTTCAAGACCCGCAAGGGCCCGTTCGTCGCGCTGCGCGACATTCACCTGCAGGTCGCCGAGGGTGAGTTCATCACGCTGATCGGCCACTCCGGCTGCGGCAAGTCGACGCTGCTGAATCTGCTGGCGGGACTGGCCACGCCCACCACCGGCGCGCTGATCTGCGCCGGGCGTGAAATCGCCGGGCCCGGCCCGGAGCGCGCGGTGGTGTTTCAGAACCATTCGCTGCTGCCGTGGCTGACCTGCTTCGAGAACGTCTACCTGGGCGTGGAGCGTGTGTTTGCGGCCAGCGAGAACAAGGCGCAGCGCAAGGCGCGCACGCACGACACGCTGGCGCTGGTGGGACTGAGCCACGCCGAAGGCAAATATCCGCACGAGATCTCCGGCGGCATGAAGCAGCGCGTGGGCATTGCCCGCGCCCTGGCGATGGCGCCCAAGGTGCTGCTGATGGACGAGCCCTTCGGCGCGCTGGATGCGCTCACGCGGGCGCATCTGCAGGACGAGCTGCTCAAGATCGTGGCGCGCACGCGCAGCACGGTGGTAATGGTGACGCACGATGTCGACGAAGCCGTGCTGCTGGCCGACCGCATCGTGATGATGACCAACGGCCCGGCCGCCACCATCGGCGAGATCCTGAAGGTGGACCTGCCGCGCCCGCGCGACCGCGTGGCGCTGGCGCACGAACCGGCCTACCATCGCTGCCGCACCGCGGTGCTGGACTTCCTCTACCGCAAGCAGCGCAACCCGGCGCTGCCGCAAGCGGCGTAGCAGCACCGCCGGCGGCGATGGGCGAGGCCGCCGGGCTCCGCTATCATGAACCCAGCACACACTACCCCACGCCGCCATGACCACCACCGCCGCCCCATTTCCCGCCGCCCGCTATATCAAGGAGATCGGCCGCGGCGTCAACGGCGCGCGCGCCCTGCCGCGAGAGGACGCGCAGGCGCTGTTCGACGCCATGCTGGCCGGCCGCGTCTCTGACGTGGAGCTGGGCGCCATCCTGATGGCCTACCGCATCAAGGGCGAGGCGCCGCACGAGCTGGCCGGCATGCTGGAGGCCGCCCATGCGCATTGCCAGCCGCTGCCCGCGCCGCCGGACCGGCAGGTGGTGGTGATTCCGAGCTATAACGGGGCGCGCAAGCAGCCCAACCTGGTGCCGCTGCTGGCGCTGCTGCTGGCCCGCGAAGGCGTCCCCGTGCTGGTGCACGGCACGCGCGTGTTCGAAGGCCGCGTGACCAGCATGGCGCTGTTCGAACAACTGGGCGTGCCCTTGTGCGCCAGCACTGCCGAAGCCTCGGCACGGCTGCGCGACGGCGACGGCAATGGCCCGCTGGCGGTGCTGCCGGTCGACGTGCTGTCGCCCGGACTGTCGCGGCTGCTGGAGCGGCGCACCGTGATCGGCCTGCGCAATTCGTCGCATACGGTGGCCAAGATGCTGCAGCCGGTGGGCGAGCATTCGCCTGCCGAAGGCCTGCGGCTGTACAGCTACACGCACCCCGAATACCGCGAGACGCTGACCGACTACTTCTCGCACGAGCCCGCCAACGTGCTGCTGGCACGCGGCACCGAGGGCGAAGTGGTGGCCGATGCCCGGCGCACCAGCCGCATCGACTGGCTGCATGAAGGCCACCAGCAGACCTTGGTCGGCCAGGCCGGCGGCACCATCGGCGACGTGCCGGAGCTACCGCCGGGCAGCGACGCCGGCCTGACCGTGGCCTGGATCCGGCGCGTGCTGGACGGCGCGGTGCCGGTGCCGGCGCCCATCACCATCCAGGTCGAGGCGATCCGCGAATGCCTGCGCCAGGGCACTCGGGTGACCTGGGCCAGCCCGCTCTGAGCCGGCCCCGGGACTACGCTCAGGGCTTGCGCGGGGGCAGCGGAATACGCTCGGTCTCGCCCGGCACGTGCGGGAACTGGTCGTCCTCCCAGCGCTGGGCGGCAGCCTCGATCGCCACCTTGCTGCTGGCCACGAAATTCCAGTAGATAAAGCGGTGCCCGTCGGTCGGGTCGCCGCCCAGCAGCATCACGCGCGACGGCGCCGTGGCCGTCAGCGTTGCCGGCCGGCCCGGCGTGAGCACCACCATGTGCTCGGCCGGCAGCGGCTCGCCGTCGAGCGCGACCGCGCCGTCGACCGGATAGATGCCGCGCTCGGCATGGTTGGCGGGTATCTCCACGCTGGCGCCCGCGTCCAGCTCGATCGCCACGTACAGGGTGCGGCTGAAGACCTTGACCGGCGAAGTCTGGCCGAACGCATCGCCCGCAATCACCACCATGCGCAGCCCGGGCCGCTCAATGCGCGGCAGCGTGGCGGCGGGATGGTGGAAAAACGACGGCTCGGCGCCCTCATATTGCTGCGGCAGCGCCACCCAGGTCTGGATGCCATGCAGCCGCGCGCCGTCTTTGCGCACATGCTCGGGAGATCGCTCCGAGTGGACGATGCCGTGGCCCGCGGTCATCCAGTTGACGTCGCCAGGGCGGATCGCCTGGTCGCTGCCCAGGCTGTCGCGATGGATGATCTCGCCCTCGAACAGATAGGTGACCGTGGCCAGCCCGATATGAGGATGAGGGCGCACATCGGCGCCCTGACCGGCCGGCAGCTGGACCGGCCCCATATGGTCGAAGAAGATAAACGGCCCGACAGTCTGGGTAGCCGCGGCTGGCAGCAGCCGGCGCACGGTGAAATCGCCCAGGTCGCGCACATGCGGCTTGAGCAAGTGTTCGATAGCAGACATAACTCCTCCGATCCGATAAGAGAGGCTCGCAAGCATGCCATTGCGCCGCCCGCCGGTCGAGTGTAGACGGTGCTGCAACGGAGCATTGCAGCAGCGGACAGAACCCGTTTGCCCCCGCGCGCTCTAACTACAGTGCGCGATGGCACCGGTATCGTTGCCGTCTCTTGCCAAACCTTCTGCCTATCCGAACAGGGAGGTTAATATACGGGAACTATCGGGGCCATCGGAACTCCAATTAGCACTCACCCGGCCAGAGTGCTAAGATGTGTTGCAGTGCCGCCGATTCCCAAGGGGGCGCGGCGCACCGGCAACCCAACCGCCGGACGCGAAAGGAGCCATTGAGTGAACGCAGTCTTGTCTGCCGACCAAACCCTGAATAACCGTCTGCCGACGGTGCCCCGGAACACGGGCAGCTTTGCGCTGACCTTTCCGGCGACCGTGGGCAACCTCGACAGCTACATCCAGGCTGTCCACCGCATTCCGCTGCTGACCGCGGAGGAAGAGCAACGCCTCGCGCGCGAGTTGCGCGATCACGATTCCGTCGACGCCGCGCGCCGCCTGGTGATGTCGCACCTGCGGCTGGTGGTGTCGATCGCCCGCCAGTACCTGGGCTACGGGCTGCCGCACGCCGACCTGATCCAGGAAGGCAATATCGGCCTGATGAAGGCAGTGAAGCGCTTCGATCCGGACCAGGGCGTGCGGCTGGTGTCGTACGCGATGCACTGGATCAAGGCGGAAATCCATGAATACGTGCTGAAGAACTGGCGCATGGTCAAGGTGGCCACCACCAAGGCACAGCGCAAGCTGTTCTTCAACCTGCGCAGCCGCAAGCAGGGCGGCCACACGTTCACGCCGGAGCAGGTCGAGGCCGTGGCGCGCGAGCTGAACGTCAAGCCCGAAGAAGTGATGGAGATGGAAACCCGGCTGTCGGGCGGCGATCTGGCGCTGGAAGGCCAGGTCGACGATGGCGAAGAGGAATTCGCCCCCATCGCCTACCTGGCTGACAACCACAACGAGCCGACGCGCGTGATGGAAGCCAAGCGCCACGACCGCATGCAGGTCGACGGGCTGGAAGAAGCGCTGGGCAAGCTCGACGAGCGCAGCCGCCGCATCATCGAGGCGCGCTGGCTCAACGTCGAGGACGACGGCTCGGGCGGCGCCACGCTCCATGAGCTGGCCGACGAGTTCGGCGTGTCGGCCGAACGCATCCGCCAGATCGAGGCGGCGGCGATGAAAAAGATGAAGGGCGCGCTGCAGGCCTTTGCCTGATCGGTACCGCCAACCATGCAAAAGGCCGGTCCACTGGACCGGCCTTTTTTTTATTGTCCGCGCGCAGCGAGGTGCGGCGTTATGCCGCACCCTTCCGTCCCGCCTGCATCAGGACAACAGCTGTTTCAGGTCGTGCGCAATCGGTTCCGGGCCCTGGCCATGGCGGATGAACAGCCGCAGCTTGCCCTGCGCATCGAATACGTAGCTGCCGGCCGAGTGATCCACGGTGTAGTTGTTGGGCGAGCTCCCCGGCACCTTGGCGTAGAACACCTTGAAGTCCTTGGCCAGCTTCTGCAGCGCGGCCTCATCGGCCGGGCGCAGCCCGACGAAGCGGGGATCAAAGGCGGGCACGTACTGCGCCAGCAACGCCTGCGTATCGCGCTCCGGATCGACCGTGACGAACAGCACCTGCACGCGGTCCGCATCCGGCCCCAGCTTTTCCATCACGGCCTTCAGTTCAGCCATGGTGGTGGGGCAGACATCCGGGCAGTGGGTGTAGCCGAAGAACATCACCACCGCCTTGCCCTTGTAGTCGGCCAGGGTGCGCACCTTGCCGGTGTGGTCGGTCAGCGCGAAGTCCTTGCCAAAATCGGCGGCGCCGGTGATATCGACATTGCGGAACGACGCCTTCTGCTGCCCACAGGCGGCCACGGCCAGGGCGAGCGCGGCCAGCAGGGCAAAGCGGCGGAAGGCGGCGAACAGGCCGGAAGCGGGGCTGAGGCGTGGCATGCGGGGCACGGGTCGGGAATGGGAAGGAAACAGCATGCAGTATCGCCGATCATGCTGCTGTGCTCGCGCCGGCGCGGCAAGATGCCGCAGCCGGGGCGCGATGGCGCAGGTCAGACCTGCGGCACGAACTTGAAGTAGTGGTCGACCAGCAGCGCGGCGAACAGCAGCGACAGGTACAGGATCGAGAAGCGGAAGGTGCGCTGCGCCAACTCGTCCGAATAGTTGCGGTACAGCTTCCAGGCATAGGCCAGGAAGCCCGCGCCCAGCGCCAGCGCGGCCGCCAGGTAGATGTAGCCGCTCATGCCATAGACAAAAGGCAGCAGCGTCGCCGCGATCATGATCAGCGTGTACAGCAGGATATGCAGCAGCGTATAGCGCTCGCCGTGCGTGACCGGCAGCATCGGCAGGCCGGACTTGGCGTAGTCGGCGCGGCGGTACAGCGCCAGCGCCCAGAAATGCGGCGGGGTCCAGGTGAAGATGATCAGCACCAGGAACCAGGCCTCGGCCGGTACTTCGCCCGCCACCGCGGCCCAGCCCAGCGCCGGCGGCATTGCCCCGGACAGCCCGCCGATGACGATGTTCTGCGGCGTCGCCGGCTTGAGCAGGATGGTGTAGACCACCGCGTAGCCCAGGAAGGTGGCAAAGGTCAGCCACATGGTCAGATCGTTGGCGTAGACGTGCAGCAGCCACATGCCCGCGCCGCCCAGGATGGCGGAGAACACCAGCGTCTGGCGCGTGGTGATCTCACCGGTGGCGGACGGGCGCCAGGCGGTGCGGCGCATCAGTGCATCGATCTTCTGTTCGACCAGGCAATTGATGGCGAAAGCCGCGCCGGCCAGCAGCCAGATGCCGGCGGCGCCGCCGATCAGCACCGGCCACGGCACCATGCCGGGCGTGGCGAGGAACATGCCGATGATGGCGCAGAACACGGCCAGCTGCGTCACGCGCGGCTTGGTCAGGGCGGCATATTGCCGGGCCAGGTGCCGCAAGCGGCTCAACTTGCCCAGGGAATGGGGGTGGGTAGCGGTAACCACGGAAGGGGTCTTGTCTTTCATGTGGCACGGGCGGCATTCGGCACGGCAGCGGGGGCGCCGACGGCCCGGGTCGTCAGCCCGATATTGTAGTGGAGACGGACCAGCAGCAGCAGCAGCACCGCCGCGCCGCCGTTATGCGCGACCGCCGCCACCAGCGGCCAGTCGAACACGATATTGGACATCCCGGTGGCCAGTTGCAGCACCAGCGTCGCCAGCAGCCAGCCGGCGGCGCGGCTGAGCCCTTCGAGCCGGCGCGCACGCAGGGCAAACCAAGCCAGGTAGCCCAGCACGATGACGGCAAAGCCGCGATGCACCCAGTGGATCGCCACCAGCGCCGCGTGCGGGATGTAGTCGCCGTCCGCGGTCATGCCCAGCTGGCGCCACAGCGTGAAGCCGTGGCGGAAGTCCATCTCGGGCACCAGCTGCCCATTGCATAGCGGGAAGTCGGTGCAGGCCATCACCGCGTAGTTGGTGCTGACCCAGCCGCCCAGGAAGATCTGGATCACCAGCAGCAGCAGGCCGATGCGCACCGGCCAGCGCAGCCGCGCCGCCTGCGGCGCGCCCGGGTGCGGCGGGTCGTTGCGCGAGCCCAGCTGGATCAGCACCGCCAGCAGGCCCATGCCCAGCATCAGGTGCGTGACCACGATGATGGGTTGCAGCTTCAGGGTTACGGTGAAGGCCCCGAAGGCGCCCTGCAAGCACACCAGCAGCAGCACGCCGGTGGCGAACCAGGGCGACTGCTTCAGTTCGCGCCGCTTGACCCACGCCAGCACCATCAGCGTGATGATCAGCACGCCGACCGCCATGGCGAAGTAGCGGTGGATCATCTCGATCCAGGCCTTGGCCAGCGTCACCGGGCCGCTCGGCAGCGCGGTCTCGGCCGCGCGGATCGGCTCCATGGCGGCATGCGGGTTGGAATGCCCGTAGCAACCGGGCCAGTCGGGGCAGCCCAGCCCGGAATCGGTCAAGCGCGTGAAGCTGCCGAACATGATCAGGTCCAGCGTCAGGAACGCCGTGATCCAGGCAAGCTTGCGGTACTTGTTGCGGTCGCCCTTCACCAGCACATAGGACAACGGGAACAGCGCGATCAGGATGCCGATGATGGCCAGTTGCAGCAGCATGGCGTCCCCTCAACCGATGCGCGAGACCTTGAGCAGCTTCTTCAGGTCGCCGCTCACCTTCTTGGGGTCCGGGTCCTGCGGGAAGCGCATCATCAGGTTGCCCAGCGGATCGACCAGGAACAGCGTGTCCTCGGCGCGCTTGCCCGGCTCTGCCGGCAGCCACTGCTGCGCCGCCTGGCGGTCGATGCGCAGGAAGCGCACGCCGGCGTAGGGCTCGTTGTAGGCGGAGACGAGGCGCTCGTCGATCTTGCCGTCGTCGGTGACCAGCCACACCGGCACGATGCGCAGGCGGTCCTGCCCCTGTCCGGCGCGGATCTGGCGGATGGTGAACAGCTTCTTCGCACAGGCTTCGTCACAGGCGGACGGATCGGCGCTGACCAGCAGCCACTTGCCGCGGAACTGCTCCAGCGGCACGGCCTGGCCCTGCTCGTCGGTGACGCGCACCGGCGGCATCGGCCGCTGCGGGTCGACCAGCGCCCCGTAGTTGGTGGCGCCGCCGCGCGGCTTGATCACGTAGTAGGTGAAGTAGGAGGCGATCACCGGCGACGCGCACACCAGCAGCAGCATCAGCATCTGCAGGCGGCCACGGCGCGTGCGCGCGTCGATGCGGGGGTCCGGGGCCGCGGCGGCCGGAGCGGAGTCTTGCTGTGCCATGGAGTACGTCTGTCCTTTGTCTTCGGCAAGCCCATGCGCCCGTGGCGGGCGCAGAGGCAGTCAATTCATTCGATCACGGTGGCCAGCCGCCGCGCGCGGCGCCAGCCCAGCACCACCACCAGCACCACGGTCAGCGCCGCCAGCCCGAACCACTGGAAGGCATAGCCATAGTGCCGGTCGGCGCCCACGTCGGCAGGCGCCCAGTCGCGCGCCAGGCCGTCGCCGGTGTCGTTGCGCTGCTCGATCACCAACGGGTGCAGGGCGAGCCCGGTTTCGGCTGCGTAGGGCGCGATCTCGACGTTCTGGCGGATCCGGCTGCCGGCGGCCTCCTGGCCCAGGCTATAGACCCGCGGCACGCCGGCCAGTGCCGTGCCCGTGATGGTGACCTCGCCCGCGGGCGTCGGAAACGGCGCGATCCGGGTGCGGTCCCCGGCATCGCGCGGCAGCCAGCCGCGCAGCACTAGCACGGCGCGCTGGGCGCCGGCCTCGCCCGGCGCCGCGCCGATCACCAGCGGCGTCAGCACCAGGAAGCCCGCACGGCTGTCGCCGCTGCGCCCGCCGGTGCCGTGGGGGCGATTATCCAGCAATATGGTGCGGGATGCGTCGAAGCGCCCGCTGACGCGCACCGCGCGGTCGGTCACAACTTGTGACAGCGGCGCGGTGCCCAGTACCACCGGCGGCTGCGCGGCGAGCGCATGCAGCCGCGCGGCGCGCGCTTCCTTCTCATGCGCGCGGTTGAGCTGCCAGTTGCCCAGCGCACAGGTCAGCGCGATCACCAGCAGCGCGGCGGCCAGCGGCAACGGGCTGGCGAAGCGGCGCCAGTTCATCGCCCCCGCGGCACTGCGCAACGCAGCCCGGTGCGATAATGGCCCTGTGCGCCGCACGTCGCGCCGCGCCTGCCCCCATCCCGCCCCGCCATGCGCTTTGTCATCATCATTGCCTTCATCCTGATCATCGCCAGCCTGGCCTCGGCCTTGTTCTTCATGATGCGCGACCGCGGCAAGACGCCCAACATGATGCGCTCGCTGATGCTGCGCGTCGGCTTCTCGGTGGCGCTGTTTCTGTTCATCCTGTTCTCGAACTGGATGGGCTGGATCCACAGCACCGGCATCCGCATGGCGCCCTGACGAGGCGCCCCTCGGGCCTGGCCCGCAAAAGACAAACGCCGCAGGCTGCCATGCCCCTGCGGCGTTTCTCTTTTGCGTTGGCGCCGGCGGCCCCGGGTGTTCCGGGGGGCCGCCGGCCGGTACGGCAGCGCTTACAGCCAGTACACCACGATGTAGAGGAACAGCCACACCACGTCGACGAAGTGCCAGTACCAGGCTGCACCTTCGAAGGCGAAATGGTGCTCGGGCGTGAAGTGGCCCTTCAGCACGCGGATCAGCACCACCGTCAGCATGATCGCGCCCATGGTCACGTGGAAACCGTGGAAGCCGGTCAGCAGGAAGAAGGTCGAGCCGTAGATGCCCGAGCTCAGCTTCAGGTTCAGCTCCGAGTAGGCGTGCATGTACTCGTAGACCTGGAAGCACATGAAGATCGCGCCCAGCAGGATGGTCAGCACCAGGCCCTGGATCAGCTGGCTGCGCTTGCCGGCCAGCAGCGCGTGGTGCGCCCAGGTCAGCGTCACGCCGGACATCAGCAGCAGCGCGGTGTTGATGGTCGGGATCGGCCACGGGCCCATGGTCTGGAAGGTTTCCACCACGCCGGCCGGGCCGGTATTGGGCCATACCGCGGCGAAGTCGGGCCACAGGATCTTGTTGTTCAGGTCGCCCAGCCACGGCATGGCGATGGCGCGCGCGTAGAACAGCGCGCCGAAGAACGCGGCGAAGAACATCACTTCCGAGAAGATGAACCAGCCCATCGACCAGCGGAACGACAAGTCGATGTTCTTGCCGTACATGCCGCCCTCGGACTCGCTGATGGCGTCGCCAAACCAGCTCTTGAGCACGAACAGGAACCACAGCAGGCCGAAGCCGCACAGGTACGGCGCCCAGGGCTGCCCGTTTACCCAACCGGCGGCGCCGGCGCCCGTCATCAGCAGGCCGAAGCTTGCCGTGATCGGGTGGCGCGACGGGCCCGGTACGAAGTAGTACGGAGCGTTTGCGCGATTCGCACTCATTCTTTTATCTCCAGCTCAGAGTCTTTGATTCAGTATTCGTTGTCGCCGCCTTGGCACTGCAGGCCACCCGCCTCCTCTGGGCCGGCCCCGCCGCCGCGGTTGCTTTGTTCTGCGACTGCTTTTGTTGTCTACCCTTCCTGCCTTGCTACGCTGCCGCCTGGCTTACCACCAGGCGCACGACCACGATCAGGATCGCAATGAACACGGCCGCCGCGATCAGTCCGGCTATCACCACGTGCACCGGATTCAGGCGGGCCATGTCGCGCTCGTGCTCGGCGCCCTTGCGCAGCCCGATGAACGACCACAGCACCGCGCGCATGGTCTGCGCAAACGACATCTTGCGCCTGACCGCGTCCTTCATCTCATCCATCGCCCGTCCTCCGCCTAGCCGGCCGCCCGCTTCAGATGCCCTTGCCACCCGGGGCCGGCTGCGGCGCCAGCTGGCCTTCGGGCGCCTGCGCCACCGGTGCGCCCACCTCGAAGAAGGTGTACGACAACGTAATGCTCTTCACATCCTTGGGCAGCGCGGGATCGATCACGAACACCACCGGCATCTCGCGCGCCTCGTTCGCCTTGAGCGTCTGCTGCTTGAAGCAGAAGCACTCCAGCTTCATGAAATACTGGGTCGCCTGCTTGGGCGCGTAGCTCGGGATGGCCTGCGCCGAGATATCGCGCGGCTGCCCGTTGGCCACCTCGTAGACGATCGTCGCCATCTCGCCGGGATGCACTTCCATGCTGTGCTTCACCGGCCGGAAGGCGAAGGGCCCGCGCGCGTTGGAGTCGAACTCCACCGTAATGGTGCGGCTCTTGTCGATCTGCGTATTCTTCACCGCGCCATGCAGCTCGCGCGTGGTGATGACGTTGATGCCGGTAATCTCGCAAATCTTCTTGTACAGCGGCACCAGCGCGTAGCCAAAGCCGAACATCACGGCCACGATCACGACCAGGCGCAGCATCATGCCACGGTTGAACCGCTTGTCCGCTTCCCTGCCCGACTGCTGGTCGATGCTCATTTCGCTACCCTGCCACCTCAGCCAAGAAACATCATCTTGGCGAAGAACCCCAGAAAGAAGACCACCACGATCGACAGCAGGATCAGGCCAAGGCGGCGGTTAGCGGCCTTCTGGTCCTGGCGTGACGGGCTTTTGTCTGGAGACTGCATAGCTGCTTCGGTTTCCTGCCGGCGCGGGGGCGGGCGCTGCCGCCCCCCGCCGCCTGGTTACGCGGGTACCGCCTCAGCGGACCTGCGGGGGAACTTCAAAGGTGTGGAACGGCGCCGGCGACGGCACGGTCCACTCCAGGCCCTCGGCGCCATCCCAGGGCTTGTCCGTGGCCTGCTGGCCGCCGCGGTACGACGGCAGCACCACGAAGAAGAAGAAATACACCTGCATCAGGCCGAAGCCGAGCGCACCGATCGACGCGATCGCGTTGAAGTCGGCGAACTGGGTCGGGTAGTCGGCATAGCGGCGCGGCATGCCGGCCAGGCCCAGGAAGTGCATCGGGAAGAAGGTCACGTTGAAGAAGATCAGCGAACCCCAGAAGTGGATCTGGCCGCGGGTTTCGTTGTACATGAAACCGCTCCACTTCGGACCCCAGTAGTAGAAGCCCGCGAACAGCGCGAACAGCGAGCCGGCCACCAGCACATAGTGGAAGTGCGCCACGATGAAGTAGGTGTCCTGCAGCTGGATGTCGATCGGGGCCACCGCCGGCATCAGGCCGGTGAAGCCGCCGATGGTGAACACGAAGATAAAGCCGATCGCGAACAGCATCGGAGTCTCGAACGTCATCGAGCCGCGCCACATGGTGGCGATCCAGTTGAAGATCTTCACGGCCGTGGGCACCGCGATCAGCATGGTCGCGTACATGAAGAACAGCTGGCCGGTCACCGGCATGCCGGTCGTGAACATGTGGTGGGCCCACACGATGAACGACAGGATGGCGATCGAAGCGGTGGCGTACACCATCGAGCTGTAGCCGAACAGGCGCTTGCGCGCGAACGCCGGCACCACGTGCGAGATGATCCCGAAGGCCGGCAGGATCATGATGTAGACCTCGGGGTGGCCGAAGAACCAGAAGATGTGCTGGTACATCACCGGGTCGCCGCCGCCGGCGGCCGAGAAGAAGCTGGTGCCGAAGTGGCGATCGGTCAGCACCATGGTGATGGCGCCGGCCAGCACGGGCATCACGGCGATCAGCAGGTAGGCGGTGATCAGCCAGGTCCAGCAGAACATCGGCATCTTCATCAGCGTCATGCCGGGGGCACGCATGTTGAGGATGGTCACGATGATGTTGATCGAGCCCATGATCGACGACGCGCCCATGATGTGCATGGCGAAGATGGCCATGTCCATGCCCGGGCCCATCTGCACCGACAGCGGCGCGTACAGGGTCCAGCCGGCGGCGGTGGCGCCGCCGGGGGCGAAGAACGAGCCGGCCAGCAGCAGCGCGGCCGGCGGCATCAGCCAGAAGCTGAAGTTGTTCATGCGCGCGAACGCCATGTCCGACGCGCCGATCTGCAGCGGGATCATCCAGTTGGCGAAGCCGACGAAGGCCGGCATGATCGCGCCAAACACCATCACCAGGCCGTGCATGGTGGTGAACTGGTTGAACAGCTCGGGGCGGAAGAACTGCAGGCCGGGCTCGAACAGCTCCAGGCGGATCAGCAGTGCCAGCACACCGCCCGACAGCAGCATGATGAACGAGAACAGCAGGTACAGCGTACCGATGTCCTTGTGGTTGGTGGCGAACAGCCAGCGGCGCCAGCCATGCGGGTGATCGTGCGCGTGGTCGTCATGCGCGTGATCGTGCGGATGGGCGAGCGCGTCCGGGGTAGCAGTACTCATCGCAAATGCTCCTCTAATCCTGTTCTGTCTTCAGCGGGTCAGCCCGCGACGCGGTTGCCCGCGAGACTGGCCTGCTTGTCAGCCTTGTCAGCGGGCTTGGCGTCGGCCTTCGGGGCTTCGCCGCCTGCCGCGCCGCCGCCTTCGGGGAACTTGCCCGCGCGGGCGCCCACGAAGTCGCCCGGCTGGATCACTTCGCCGGTCTTGTTGCTCCAGGCGTTGCGGGTATAGGTCATGACCGTGGCCAGCTCGGTGTCCGACAGCTGCTTCCACGACGGCATGCCGCCCTTGCCTTCCAGCAGGATGTGCATCTGGCCGGCCTTCGGGCCGTTCACGATCTTGGAGCCGTCCAGCGCCGGGAAGGCGCCGCCGCCCTTGCCGTTGGGCTGGTGGCAGACCGCGCAGTTGGCCGCGTAGATCTTCTCGCCGCGCACCTTGGCTTCGTCCAGGGTCCAGGTCTTGTTCGGATCGTCGGCCTTGGCCGCCAGCTCCTTCTTCTTGCCGTCGACCCACTTGGTGTAGTCGGCGTCGGAAACCACGCGCACGACGATCGGCATGAAGGCGTGTTCCTTGCCGCACAGCTCGGCGCACTGGCCGCGGTACACGCCGATCTTCTCGGCCTTGAACCAGGTGTCGCGCACGAAGCCCGGGATCGCATCCTGCTTGACGCCGAAGGCCGGGATCATCCAGGCATGGATCACGTCATTGGCGGTCGTGACGATGCGGATCTTCTTGTTGACGGGCACCACCAGCTCGTTGTCCACCTCCATCAGGTAGGTGTTCGACTTGGCCTGCTCGTTGTTGATCTGCTCGCGCGGGGTGGTCAGGGTCGATACGAAGGAGATGCCCTCGCCTTCGCCCTTCAGGTAGTCATAGCCCCACTTCCACTGGTAGCCGGTGGCCTTGATGGTGACGTCCGAATTGGTGGTGTCCTTCATCGCGACCACGGTCTTGGTGGCCGGCAGCGCCATCGCGATCACGATCAGGAACGGCACGATGGTCCAGACCACCTCGACGGTGATGCTCTCGTGGAAGGAGGCCGGCTTGGCGCCCTTGGCCTTGCGGTGCGTGAAGATGGAATAGAACATCACGCTGAACACCGCGATGAAGATCACCGTGCAGATGATCAGCATCATCCAGTTCAGCCAGTGAATCTGTTCGGCGATCTTGGTAACCGGCTCGGTCAGGTTGAGCTGGCGCACGGCGGGGCCGCCCGGCATGTCGCTGACCGCGGACGCCGCCTGGCTGGCAAGCAGGGACGCGCCGGCCAGACAAACTGCGGATGCCTTCTTCCACATTTTCATTTGTTATCTACCCAATTTACAGATTCAAATCTGTCCCCGCCGCCGCTCCCGCCGCCTCTCAGAGGCGGCGCAAGGCCGCTGCGAGCTCCTGCGCGAACTTGCGTCGCCGGTACGGGTCCACGTAATACCCCACCTGTACCACACGCCTGCCCGAGCGCAGCGTCACCAGCGCGCGGAACGATTCACCCAGTTCGATCCGCACCCAGCACGGATTGAATTCCTGGCGCGTCACCCGCCCGGCGCTGGCTGTCTCCACGACCAGCGTGCCGTCGGTGATGCTGACGCGCTCATAGTCCGTCGCATGGCGCGCATACACAAGCAGGGCAATGCCCAGCCCGATCAACTCGATGCTGGCAAACGGCAGCACGAGCCACGACCCTTGCCAGGCGAAAAACAACGCGATGGCAAGCGAAACCGTGAGGATCGAGAGGTAAAACCAGCCGACCTGGCGTGGACTCAGCGAGCAATTGCGCTTCATCAGCCAGTCGTGGGGCGAGGAGGGAGGTCCGTCGAGATTTCCGCCGGAGTCACCACCTGCCGTCTGGAATGCGATACCCAAGTCTTGCATCGCCAACCACTCTGCATCGGATGCACACCCGGGACGATGGCGTCCGGACCGCACAGTGCGTGCAAACCAGGACGTTCTTGTGCCAGGGGACCACTGCGACAAACTGGCGCATTATAGGGCGCTTCCCATACACGGACAAGGGCGCGCCTTGACCGCAAGGCTTGCGCGCCAACTTATTCTGTGCATTGGCCAGGCTCCTATCATCGCCCTGCCCGCCGCGCCGGCACTATGTTTGCGGCAATCGTGCGCCGGCGCAAGTTAACTCAGTTTTAACCTGCGCGGCGCGGTTTTGCACGGCCGATCTGGTCCAGCGGCACCACTGCGCGGCCTTCGCCGTCGCGCGCCTGCGCGCCGCGCGGGGCCAGCTTCCAGGCATGGCCGTAGACGATCTCGAAGCTCAGCGGGATCACGCCGTCGGCGTTGCGCCGCCGCTCCAGCGCGCGGGTCAGCGCCTGGTACCAGCCGCGGCCGCGCAGGCCCTGCGGCGGCGCCCCGGCCGGCGCGCGCAGGCCGCCGAAAGCCTGCACCTCGCGCAGCAGCGTGGCGGGCGACTCGTAGGTCACGGTCAGGGTTTCCATGTCCATCACCGGGGTCGACCAGCCGCTGTGCACCAGCATGTCGCCGATATCGTGCATGTCGACAAAGCGCAACGTATGGGCGGCATCGTCGACCTCGGCGAAGGCCGCGCGCAGTTCCTTCAGCGTGTCGGGGCCGAACAGCGAAAACAACACCAGCGCTTCGTCGCGCGCCACGCGGTGCCATTCCGGGAACACGCGGTGTGGCTCCGGATGCCAGTGCAGTGCCAGGTTGGACCACAGCAAGTCAAAGCTCGCGGGCGCAAAAGGCAGTGTGGCAAGATCGCCCTGGACCAGGTCGAACAGCGGCCGCTTGCCCAGCATGCGGCCGATCCAGCCGGGCCGGCGCTGCGGATCGCGCTGGCCGGCCTCGGCCAGCATTGCGCCGGAGATATCCAGGCCGGCGATCTGCGCATCCGGAAAGCGCGCGCGCAGCCCGGCCAGGCCCTGGCCATGGCCGCAGCCGATGTCCAACGCGCGCTGCGGCGCCAGGCGGATCACCTCCATGCGCTCCTGCATGCGGCGGCCGATCTCGCCCAGCAGGAAATCGAGCTGGCCGAAGCCTCGGCTGCGCCGGTCAAAGGCGAGCCGGGTCAGGCGCGCGGGCGGCAGGAAGGCATCGGGAGAATCGGCGGCATGCAGGGACACGGGCAGGCAGGGCAGCAAGAAAACCAGGAACCGGCGCGCGGGCAGGCTCTGCCCCAGGCGCCGGATGAACACGGCCGCCGCGCCCGATGGGCCGCGGCCGGACGGCAAGTATACGCGCGCGCCGCGTTGGCTGCCGGCGGCGCCGGCCGCGCGCTCTGGAGTGCGCGCGAGCAGCTGTTGCCCAGCGCCTGCGCACTGTGTGGGGCGGTGCAAGGGCAGGCGGTGTGCGCGCCCTGCGCCGCCGACCTGCTGCGCCCGGTGCGGCGCTGCGCGGTTTGCGCGCTGGCGCTGGGGCGCCATCGCCACTGCCCGGCCTGCGGCGCATCGCCGCGCGCCTTCGACCACGCCTATACGCTCGGTGACTACGCCTCGCCGCAGGACCAGCTGGTGCTGGCGCTCAAGTTTGGCCACGCCTTGCCGCTGGCGGCCTGGCTTGCCGCCCGGCTGGCCGACGGCTTGCCCGCGGCCTGGGCCCGCGCCGGTCACGGCACGCCGGACCTGATTGCGCCGGTGCCGCTGTCGCCGCAACGGCTGGCCGCGCGCGGCTTCAACCAGGCCTGGGAAATCGCGCGGCCGCTGGCGCGCCGCCTGGGCCTGCGTGCCGATCCGGTGCTGCTGCAACGCCGGCGCGACACCGGCAGCCAGCGGGCGCTGGACCTGGCCGCGCGGCAGGTGAACCTGCGCGGCGCGTTCGCCCTCACCCGCGCCGCCACGCGGCTGGACGGTCTGCACGTGGCGCTGGTCGACGATGTGATGACCTCCGGCGCGACCCTGCACGAGGCCGCCGGCATGCTCAAGGCCCAGGGCGCGGCCCGGGTCAGCGTGATCGTCGCGCTGCGCACGCCGTAGCGGGCGGGATGACACGGAGGCAGGCGCGCGGTAAGCTGCGCACCGTTCTGACGAAGGGCGCTACGCGCCCGCCATCGCCCGCATCATGTTCAACGTTGTCCTGGTCGAACCGGAAATCCCGCCCAATACCGGCAATGTGATCCGCCTGTGCGCCAACACCGGCGCACAGCTGCACCTGGTCAAGCCCCTGGGATTTCCGCTGGAGGACGCACGCATGCGCCGCGCGGGCCTGGATTACCACGAGTACGCCACCATGCGCGTGCACGACAGCTGGGACGCGCTGATGGCCAGCGAGCAGCCGGACCCGGCGCGGATGTTCGCGTTGACCACGCGCGGCTCCACGCCATTCGGCCAGGTGGCGTTCCGGCCTGGCGACTGGTTCGTGTTCGGCTCCGAGACGCGCGGACTGTCGCCCGAGCGGCGCGAGTGGTTCCCGCCGGCGCAGCGCATCCGGCTGCCGATGCGGCCGGACAACCGCAGCCTGAACCTGTCGAACACGGTGGCCGTGGTGGTGTTCGAGGCATGGCGGCAGAACGGCTTCGCAGGCGGCAGCTAAAGGCTGCCGCGGCAGTGCCTACTCCGGCTGCACGCCGGCTGCCCGGATCACCTTGTCCCAGCGCGCCTTCTCGCTCGCCATGGTCTGCCGCAGCGAGGCCGGCGCGGTGCCGGCCGGCACGAAATACTGCGCGCGCATCTTGTCGCGCACGTCGGCACTGCCGATGATCGCCACCAGTTCCCGGTAGAGCCGGTCGATCACGGCCTGCGGCGTGCCCGCGGGCGCCAGCACGGCTTGCCACGAAATCGCCTCGAAGCCCGCATAGCCGGATTCCGCCACTGTAGGCACCGACGGCAGCACCGCGGTGCGCCCCGTGGTGGTCACGGCCAGCACGCGCAGCTTGCCGGCATTGACCTGCGGCATCGCGATCGCCGGCACCATGAAGGCCGCCTGCACCTGTCCGCCGACCATCGCCGTGGTGATCTGCGGGAAACCGGGATACGGCACGTGCTGCAGCTCGACGCCAGCCATCGCCTTCAGCTGCTCCATCGCCAGGTGCGAGGCGCTGCCGTTGCCGGGCGAGCCATAGTTCAGTTCACCCGGCCGGGCCCGCGCCAGCGCGACGAACTCGCGCAGGTTATGCGCCGGCAGCCGCGCGTCCACCACCAGCACGTTAGGCGAAGTCGCCACCAGCGTGACCGGGGCCAGCTGGCGGAACGGGTCGTAGTTCAGGTTGCGCGACAGCGTGGGGGCGGTCACCAGCGGGCCGTTGATGGTGAACAGCAGGGTGTAGCCGTCCGGCGCGGCGCGCGCCACCATGCCGGTGCCGATGTTGCCGCCGGCACCCGGGCGGTTTTCCACCACCACCGGCTGGCCCAGCGCGGCGGCCAGCTTTTCGGTCAGGATGCGCGCGATCAGGTCGGGCGACGAGCCCGGCGGAAACGGCACTACCATGCGGATCGGCCGCGCCGGCCACGCTTGCGCGAAAACGCTGCGCGCGGTCCCGGCGGCGCAGGCGGCAGCGAGCGCGATCAGCGCTTGTCGTCGTGTTGACATGCGAAGCCTCGGAAACAGGTGGAAACGCCGGCGCTCATTCGTCGCGCGCGTCGCGCTGCAGCAGCTGCGCCACCGCGTCGGCGGCGCTGAGGCCGTCGAAGAGCACGGCGCAGACGGCGCGCGCAATCGGCATCTCGATACCGTGCGTGGCGGCGAGCTGTGCGACCGCCTGGGCACAGCGCACGCCTTCGGCAACGTGCCCGAGCCCGGCCAGGATCTGTTCCAGGCTTTCCCCCGCGGCCAGCTGCTGGCCGACCTTGCGGTTGCGCGACAGGTCGCCGGTGGCGGTCAGGATCAGGTCGCCGACGCCGGCCAGCCCCATGAAGGTCTCGACCCGGCCACCCAGCGCCAGGCCCAGCCGCGTCATCTCGGCCAGCCCGCGCGTGACCAGCGCGGCGCGCGCGTTCAGCCCCAGGCCCAGCCCGTCGCTGGCCCCGGTGGCAATTGCCAGCACGTTCTTGACGGCGCCGCCGACCTCCACGCCGGTCAGGTCGTCGCTGCCGTAGATGCGCATCGCATGATGGTGGAAGGCGGCCTGCGCGCGCTCGGCCAGCGAGGGCTGGTTGCCCGCCACGGTCAGCGCGCACGGCAGCCCCAGCGCCACCTCACGCGCGAAACTCGGGCCGGTCAGCACGCCATAGGCAAAGTCCCCGCGCCCGGCGGCGTCGAGCTCGGCCCGCACCATCTGGTGCGGCAGCAGGTGGGTGTCGGCCTCGAAGCCCTTGCACAGCCACAGCATCGACACCGGCTTCGCGCCGCGCGTGGCCAGCCGGCGCGTCATCTCGCGCAGGCCCGCCACCGGCGTGGCCACCACCACGATGCCGTCCGGATCGTCGGCGGCATGCGCCACGGCCTGCGCGAAATCCGGCTGCACCGCGAGCCGCTCGGACAGCGTCACGCCCGGCAGGTAAGCGGCGTTCTCGCGCGTGGCCGCGAGCGCCGCGAGCTGCGCCGGGTCGCGTCCCCACAACACCACGTCATTGGTGGCCGCGGCATGGCTGGCGAGGGCGGTGCCCCACGCCCCGGCACCCAGGAAGGTCAGTTTCATGGCAGCTCGAACAGTGGATGGCGCAAGCGCTCTGGCCGCTTGCGCCTCCGATGGTAGCCCAAAGGCAAAACGGGGCCGCAGCCCCGTTTCGATGGATGGCGCAGGACGCCTCGCTCAGTGGCGGGCCTGGCTGCCGTCGGGCATCACGATGCCGCTGTTGCCGCCTTCAGCACCCTGGGCTTCTTCCATGGCGGCCTGCAGGCGTTGCTCGTACAGCGCCTGGAAGTTGATTTCCGACAGGTGGATGGCCTGGAAGCCGGCACGCGTAATCACGTCGGCGATATTGCCGCGCAGGTACGGATAGAGGATGGTGGGGCAGGCAATGCCCAGCAGCGGATCCAGCTGTTCCACCGGCACGTTGCGGATATCGAAGATGCCGGCCTGGTGCGCTTCAACCAGGAAGGCAACCTTGTCCTGCACCTTGGTCGTCACGGTGCCCGTCACCACCACTTCGAAGATGCCTTCCTGCAGCTGCGAAGCGCCGACGTTGACCTGCACTTCCACCGACGGGGCTTCCGATTCCAGGAAGATGCCCGGCGAATTGGGCTGCTCCAGCGACATGTCCTTCAGGTAGACACGCTGGATGTTGAAAAAGGGTTGATCGTCCTGCTGGGTGTTTTGCTGGTCGCTCATGAAAGGCTTCCGGGAGGATGGGCTGGATGCGTGTCGGGTACCGCGGCGGCGGCGCCTGCATCGTGCAGGGCCGGCCGGTGCCCGGTTGGAAAACGCATATGGTACATGACGCGGGTGGCGAATTCACCCGCGCCGGAGGGATGCCGGGACCACCCCGCGCGAAATCAGATGATTCTGCGCGGGGACGATCCCAAGGCGGCTCAGGCGGCCAGCAGCGGCACCAGGCCGCCCTGGCGGTCGAGCGCCGAGAGGTCGTCGAAGCCGCCCACGTGGGTGTCGTCGATGTAGATCTGCGGCACGGTGCGGCGGCCAGTGCGGGCCATCATCTCTTCACGCTTGCCCGGTTCGCGGTCGATCAGGATCTTCTCGATCGTTTCGACGCCGCGGGACTTGAGCAGGCGTTCAGCCATCACGCAATACGGGCACACCACGGTGCTATACATGACGACGCGGGCCATGTGGGGTCTCCTTGAATGCAATGGGCGCGGCCCGGCAAGCCGGGGCACGCTGTGACGGATTTGGCAGAATGCCCGGTTACTTCACCAGGGGCAGGCCTGCCTGCTGCCAGGCGGCGATGCCACCCTCGAGCGCGTAGATCTCACTGTAACCGGCTTCCTTCAGCGCTGCCTGGGCCTTGCCCGAGCGCTGGCCGGTCTGGCATACCACGATGATGGGGGCAGCCTTGTCCTTTGCAAGCCCGGCCGCGCGCGCGGGCAGGTCGGCGAGCGGCGCGCTTTTGGCTTGCGGCAGGTGGCCCTTGGCGTACTCGGCGGGCTCGCGGATGTCGACCACGACGGCGCCGCGCTTGTTGATCAGCTGGGTCGCGGTGGTGGTGTTGACCGACTTGCCGCCGGTACTGCGCGAGATCGCGGGCCAGGCCAGCAGGCCGCCCGAGACCACGGCAAGGGCGATCAGGGCGAGGTTGTTGTAGTCGGCGAAGAAATTCACGTTGGCATTCCGGTAGGTTGGGTCGGCGGCATTATAAAATACGCGGTTTGGCGTCCAGGCCCTGCCGTTGCACGGCCATCCGCCATTGTCGCCTGTCTGAGACATTGGGGTCACGTGTGCATCCCATCAGCCTGCTCCAGGTGACGGCGCGGACGCATGCAGGTTACCTACTCTCTGGAAGCAGCAGCATGTACAAGCTCGTCCTCATCCGCCACGGCGAATCCACGTGGAACCTCGAAAACCGCTTTACCGGCTGGGTCGATGTCGACCTGACCGAAACCGGCGCCGACCAGGCGCGCCAGGCCGGCAAGCTCCTCAAGGAGGCCGGCTTCGGCTTCGACGTGGCCTACACCTCGGTGCTCAAGCGCGCCATCCGCACGCTGTGGCATGTGCAGGATGAAATGGACCTGATGTGGATCCCGGTGCGCAACGAATGGCGCCTGAACGAGCGCCACTACGGCGCCCTGGCCGGCCTGAACAAGGCGGAGACCGCGGCCAAGTTCGGCGACGAGCAGGTGCTGGTATGGCGCCGCAGCTACGACACGCCGCCGCCCGCGCTGGAGCCGACCGATCCGCGCGCCTCGTACGACGATCCGCGCTACGCCGGCGTGCCGCGCCACGAAATCCCGCTGACCGAGTGCCTGAAGGACACCGTGGCGCGCGTGATGCCGCTGTGGAACGAATCCATCGCCCCCGACATCCAATCCGGCAAGCGCGTGGTCATTGCCGCCCATGGCAACAGCATCCGCGCGCTGGTGAAATACCTGGACCAGATTTCGGATGACGACATCGTCGGACTCAATATCCCCAACGGCACCCCGCTCGTCTACGAGCTGGACGCCGACCTGCGCCCCCTGCGCCACTATTACCTGGGCGACCAGGACGCCATCGCCGCCTCGCTGGCGGCCGTGGCCAGCCAGGGCAAGGCGCGCTGAGATCCGCCCGGGTGGCCGCGCGCAGATGTGCGGCCGCCCACCCTGAGCCGGGACCGGACAGGCCCATTTCTCCACCCGCACTTATACTGTCGGACAAAACTCGGACGAACCGCCCGGCGCCGGGCGGCCGCAGCCGGCATAATCCCCCTACCGTACACCCGTACTTCGCGTACAAGTTCAGGCAGCCCTCATGCGCAAGACGCTCAAGAACATCAGCCTAGTTTCGGTCGGCCTCGTCGCCGGCGTGCTCGCCACGCTGCAGATTTCGGCGACCGCGCAGAATTCATCGGGGCCCCTGCCGCTGGACCAGTTGCGGCTGATGGCCGATATCTTCGGGCAGATCAAGCGCGAGTATGTGGAGCCGGTCGATGACAAGAAGCTGCTGACCGAAGCCATCAAGGGCATGGTCGCCAGCCTCGACCCGCACTCGTCCTACCTCGACGAGAAGGATTTCAAGGAACTGCAGGAAGGCACGCGCGGGCGCTTTGCCGGCCTGGGCATCGAGATCTCGCAGGAAGAGGGCCTGGTCAAGGTGATCAACCCGATCGAGGACACGCCCGCCTTCCGCGCCGGCATCCAGCCCGGCGACCTGATTACCCGTATCGACGACAAGCCGGTGCGCGGCCTGCCGCTGGAGCAGGCGGTCAAGCGCATGCGCGGCGAGCCCGGCACCAAGGTCACGCTGACGATCTACCGCAAGAGCGAGGAACGCACCTTCCCGGTCTCGATCACGCGCGCCGAAATCCGCGTGCAGTCGGTCAAGGCCAAGATGCTGGACAACAATATCGGCTGGATCCGCCTGACCAGCTTCCAGGAACGCACCATTTCGGACCTGTCGCGCAAGCTGGTCGAACTGGCGCAGAAGAACCCCAACATGAAGGGCCTGGTGCTGGACCTGCGCAACAACGGCGGCGGCGTGCTGCAGGGCGCGGTCGGCGTTGCCGCGGCCTTCCTGCCGGAAGACGCCACGGTGGTGTCGACCAACGGCCAGGTGCCGGATGCCAAGCGCGTGTACCGGGCCTCGTACAACAACTACCGCCTGTCGTCGCTGGAAGAGGATCCGCTCAAGGGCCTGCCGGCGCTGTACAAGAAGATCCCGATGGTGGTGCTGACCAACGCCTACTCGGCCTCGGCTTCCGAGATCGTGGCCGGCGCGCTGCAGGACCACCACCGCGCCCAGATCATGGGCAAGACCACCTTTGGCAAGGGCTCGGTGCAGACCGTGCGCCCGCTCACCAACGACACCGGCATCAAGCTCACCATCGCGTACTACTACACGCCGAGCGGCAAGTCGATCCAGGCCAAGGGCATCCGCCCGGACATCCCGGTCGACCAGAACCCTGACGGCGATCCGGACGACGCGCTGATCACGCGCGAGATCGACACCGAGCGCCACCTGCACAACAAGCAGGAATCGGAAGAACCGGAAATGACCGAACGCGAGCAGCGCCGCGTGGAAGAGCTGCGCCGCCTGGAAGAAGAGAACGCGAAGAAGACGCCGGAAGAGCGCGAGAAGGACCGCCGCAAGAAGCCGGTCGAGTTCGGCTCGGCCGACGACTTCATGCTGCAGCAGGCCATCGCGCAGCTCAACGGGCAACCGGTCAAGCGCTCCAAGTCGAAGCTGGAAACCAACCCGCCGGCCGACAACGGCAAGGCGGCGAAGCCTGCGGGCAAGAGCGGCGCCAAGGGTGCCAGCGCACCGGCCGCCAAGCCAGCCGCTCCGGCGCCCGGCAAGCAGCCGCCGGCCAGCGCGCCGATCGGCGAGCCGCTGGGCACGCCGACCGGCAAGGCGCCCTGATTCCACAGCAGACGCGACCTGCACGCGCCGGCAAGATCCGCGCGCTGCCGGTTTGCTCCCCTCTCCCGCTTGCGGGAGAGGGTCAGGGGGTGAGGGCAGGCGTGTCAAAGGCTGAGGGCGGTGGGTTAACACCCCTGGCTTCGCTTGAAGTGGTTCCTTGCTAGTCCACCCCTCTCCCCAACCCTCTCCCCCTGAGGGGAGAGGGAGAACACCTTGCTTGGGCTAGCTCGGGCGGCTTTGGAGCACCCAAAACCGCCCTCCCCCTTCAGCACTCGAGGGATTACCTCATGAGCGACGACGGCCTCAACGACGAACAACTGCTGCGCTACTCGCGCCACATCCTGCTGGACGAACTGGGCATCGAAGGCCAGCGCCGCCTGCTGGCCGGCCATGCGCTGGTGATCGGCGCCGGCGGCCTCGGCGCCGCGGCCCTGCCCTTCCTGGCCTCGGCCGGCGTCGGCCGCATTACCGTGGTCGACAACGACGAAGTCGACCTGACCAACCTGCAGCGCCAGATCATCCACACCACCGCCAACGTGGGCCGGCCCAAGGTGGATTCGGCACGCGAAGGCATGCTGCGCATCAACCCGGGGCTGGAGATCGTGACGGTGCCCGCGCGCGTGGGCGATGCAGAGCTTGACCAACTCGTCGCCACGGCCGACGTGGTGCTCGATTGCTGCGACAACTTCGCCACGCGCCAGGCCGTCAACCGCGCCTGCGTGCGCCACAAGGTCCCGCTGGTATCCGGCGCCGCGTTGCGCTTCGACGGCCAGATCAGCGTGTTCGACCGCCGCCAGCCCGACGCGCCCTGCTACGCCTGCCTGTTCCCGCCGGCCGAACCCGCGCCGGAAGTCGCTTGCGCCACCATGGGCGTGTTCGCGCCGCTGGTCGGCATGGTTGGCACGGTGCAGGCGGCCGAGGCCCTCAAGCTGCTCGCCGGCGTCGGCGACAGCCTGGCGGGCCGCTTGTTGATGGTCAATGCGCTGTCGATGGAATGGACCACGATGCGGCTGGCGCGCACGCCGGATTGCCCGGTCTGCGCCGGACATTGAGCGCGGTGCTCAGGCTTGCCGCGCCGTGTGCGCCCGCAGCCAGTCGGTGACGGCGGCACGGTCGCCGCGGAACACGATGCGGGCTTCACGCTGCTCGCTCTGGAATGCGTACATGGGATCGTAGTACTCGCGCAGCAGTACCTCGATCCAGCCGCGGTGCAGTTCCACCTCGCCCCACTCCGACTGCCGCGCCAGTGCCTGTTCCAGCAACGCTGACAGCTTGCCGTAGCGCTCGCCGCCCAGCCGTGGCGAAATCCCGGCCATGGCCTCGCGCAGGCGCGCCGCATAGGCTTCGAAGCCTTCCCTGCTGCCCTGCTGCGCAATGAATTCCGCCGCCAGGCCCTCCACATAGTCGCGCAGCACCCGCTCCACGCGTTCGTCGAACGAGGCTTCCAGCCAGACCAGCGGGCTGGCCTGCATGCGCTGCGTGAGCACTTTGGGCACATTGCGGCTGCCGATGAAGCGGCCTTCGTCCTCCACCACCAGCGCGCGGCTGCCTGCGTCAATACGCCGCAGCACGTCGATGGCCAGCGCGTTCTCGAAATCGACCTGCGGCGGCTGTGCCAGCGCGCGGCGGCCGAACGCCGAGCCGCGATGGCGTGCATGGCCTTCCAGGTCGATCGATGCCGGCACATCGGCCAGCACGTCGGTCTTGCCGCAGCCGGTCAGGCCGCCCAGCACGATCCATGGCTGCGCTGCCGCCGCGGTATCGATGGTCTCGATCAGGAAACCGCGCATCGCCTTGTAGCCGCCGGTCACGCGCGGATAGTCGACACCCGCCGCGTGCAGCCACTGCTGCACCAGCTGCGAGCGCAGCCCGCCGCGGAAGCAATACAGGTAGCCGTCCGGATGCGCGCGCGCAAACTCCGCCCAGGCCGCGATGCGCGCCGCCTTGCGCAACCCCGACACCAGCTGGTGGCCGAGTTCGATCGCCGCCTGCTGGCCCTTCTGCGCATAGCACAGGCCGACTTCGTGGCGCTCGGCGTCGTCCATCAACGGCAAGTTGACCGCGCCGGGGAAGGCTCCGCGCGCGAACTCCAGCGGCGCGCGCACGTCCAGCATGGCCACGCCACTGAGAAACAGCGTGCGGAAATCGGCGGTATCCGGGCGCATCAGCGGATCTCTACGGCCAGCGCGGCGCGGGCCACCATCTCGCCGATCGGTGCCAGGGACAGCCCCAGGCGCTGGCATTCGGCGAGGAACGCGGCTTCGCCGGCGGGCTCGACCGCCACCAGCAGACCGCCGCTGGTCTGCGGATCGCACAGCAGCGCACGTTGCGCCTCGGTGAGCGGTGCGATGCGGTGCCCGTAGCTGTCGAAGTTGCGCTGGGTGCCGCCCGGCACGCAGCCCTGGCCGATGTAGTCGATGACGTCATCCAGCACCGGCACCGCGGCATATTCGATGCGGGCGGTCAGGCCGCTGCCGTCGGCCATTTCTACCAGGTGGCCAAGCAGCCCGAAGCCGGTCACATCGGTCATCGCGCGCACGCCGGGCAGGCGTCCGAAGGCGCTGCCGGGCCGGTTCAGCACGCACATCCAGTCACGCGCCAGATGGCGGTTATCGGCGCGCAGCAGCCCTTTCTTCTCGGCCGTGGTCAGCACGCCAATGCCTAGCGGCTTGGTCAGGTACAGCCGGCAGCCCGGCGTGGCGGTGTCATTGCGCTTCATGTGCGCGCGCTCGACCAGGCCCGTCACCGCCAGGCCGAAGATGGGCTCGGGCGCATCGATCGAATGCCCGCCCGCCAGCGGAATGCCGGCGTCGTCGCAGGCGCGGCGCCCACCCGCCACCACTTCGCGCGCCACCTCGGGCGGCAGCACGTTCACCGGCCAGCCCAGGATGGCGATGGCCATCAGCGGGTCGCCGCCCATGGCGTAGATGTCGCTGATCGCATTGGTCGCGGCGATGCGCCCGAAGTCGAACGGATCGTCGACGATGGGCATGAAGAAGTCGGTGGTCGAGACCACCCCGCGCTCGCCGTCGGCGCCATCCAGCGCGTACACCGCCGCGTCATCGCGCGAGGCATTGCCGACCCACAGGCGCGGGTCCAGATGCTGCGCGCCGCTGCCGGCCAGGATCACATCGAGCACCTTGGGAGAAATCTTGCAGCCGCAGCCGGCACCGTGGCTGTACTGCGTCAGGCGGATGGGGTGGGTCATGAAGCGGGCTCCGCGCGGCGCGCCGGCGGGTCAGGAGCGTTGGCCCCGCCGGCGACACCTGGATGAAGAAAGGAATTGGAATGAGAAGGGTTACTGCCTGCAGGCGAGCAACCAGGCGGCACCGATTGGCGCCGCGCGCTGGGGCGGGCTGCCCGCCGGGGCAGCCTCGCCGAAGACGGCGGCTTATTGCTCGCCCGGCTCCATCTGCGACTGCAGGTAGTTCTGCAGCCCGACCTTGTCGATCAGGTCCAGCTGCGTTTCCAGGTACTCGATATGTTCCTCGGTATCGGTGAGGATATCGACCAGAATTTCGCGGCTGACATAATCGCCGACCGATTCGCAATAGGCAATGCCTTCCTTGACGGTGGTGTGCGCGGTCTGTTCCAGCTTCAGGTCGCACTTGAGCATCTCGGGCGTGTCTTCGCCGAGCAGCAGCTTGTGCAGGTCCTGCAGGTTGGGCAGGCCGTCCAGCATCAGGATGCGCTCGATCAGGCGGTCGGCGTGCTTCATCTCGCCGATCGATTCCTTGTACTCCACGTCGCCGAGCTTCTTCAGGCCCCAGTGGCGATACATGCGGGCGTGCAGGAAATACTGGTTGATCGCGGTCAGCTCATTTTTGAGCTGGGCGTTCAGATGCTGGATGACCTTCTTGTCACCTTTCATTGGCGGCTCCTGTTGCCTCGGGCCCGCGCAAAAACACGAAACGGCGCCAATGGCGCCGTGCAGTCAGTAAAAAAAGGAAAAGCGCGAAAACGCGCCGTGAACTGAAGCTTCAGTTCATGGGCGCGTTCAGGCCACCAGCGCCTTGCGCTGGTCGTTCGCGACTGCCGGGTCCCGAGTGTCCATTATGGTACATGGGCCCGATGCGGAACAGGAAGAAATCTCCACAACCTGGATGCTGGCGAGGGTCGCGACGGTCACGTTGCGCACCGCGGCCACGCCTTCCTGCAGCACCTGCTGCGCGCACTCGCGGCAACGGCCGCAACAAGTGCCGACGCCGAGCGTTTCAGCCAGTTCGTCGAGGGTTTCGACGCCCAAGTGCGCGGCACCGTGAATCTCACGATCGGTGATCTGGTTGCAGATGCAGACGTACACAAGCCCCTCCGTTGCGGCGCGGAACACCGGCATGTCCTCGCGAATGAACGTCAGAATATCAGAGATCAATAATGATAACAATTCCCATTAAGCCACTTCGAAACAGGTCGATTCCACGTCACTGGACATAAAAAAGAGGCGGCTGGCACGGCACTTTCCGCCTCATGGAAGTGCGCCACCAGCCGCCTCGACGATTCAGAAAACCCTGATGTCCTCAGGGTTGTGCGATCTGCCGCAGCACCGCGGCCTGCTCCTCCGGGTCGTAGGCCTGCAGCAGCTGGTCAACCAGTGGCTCGAGGCGTTCGCAGTGGGCGTGCAGGATCTGCTGCTTGACCCGCAGCAGTTGCGCCGGGTGCATGGAGAATTCGCGCAGCCCCATGCCCAGCAGCAACCGGGTCATGGTCGGATCGCCCGCCATCTCGCCGCACACCGCCACCGGCACGCCGGCGCGGTTGGCCTCGCGGATGGTGCGCGCCACCAGCTGCAGCACCGCCGGGTGCAGCGGGTCGAACAGGTGCGCGACGGCGTTGTCGGCACGGTCGATGGCCAGCGTGTACTGGATCAGGTCGTTGGTGCCGATCGACAGGAAATCCATCTTGCGCAGGAACAGCGGCAGCAACAGCACCGCCGCCGGGATCTCGATCATCGCGCCGACCTTCATGCCCGGATCGTAGGGCTCGCCGCGCTCGTCAAGCTGGCGCTTGGCCTTGGCGATCAGCGCCAGGGTCTGGTCGATCTCGCTGGCATGCGCCAGCATCGGCACCAGCAGCCGCACCGGGCCGAAGGCCGAGGCGCGCAGCAGCGCACGCAGCTGGGTCAGGAACATACCGGGCTCCGACAGCGACCAGCGGATCGCGCGCAGGCCCAGCGCCGGATTCAGCGCGGTCTCGAAGTCATCGGCGCGGCCGTCGCCGCGCGCGTCGAGCGGCTTGTCGGCGCCGATATCGATGGTGCGGATGGTCACCGGCAGCCCGTGCATGGCGTCAACCGCGCCACGATAGGCCTGGAACTGCTCGTCTTCGCCCGGCAGCTCGTCGCGCCGGTTCATGAACAGGAACTCGGAGCGGAACAGGCCGACGCCGACCGCGCCGGCGGTTAGCGCGGCGCCGGCGTCCTCGGCCATCTCGATATTGGCCAGCAGCTCGATCTCGATTCCGTCCAGCGTCACCGCCGGCGTATGGCGCAGCCGCTGCAGGCGCTTCTTCTCCAGTACGCGCTCGCTCTGCCGGTGGCGGTATTCCTCGAGGATGATGGCGGTAGGGTCGACGATCACCAGGCCGGCATCGCCGTCGATGATGATCCAGTCGTCCTGGCGGATCAGCTCGCTCGCGCTCTGCACGCCGACCGCGGCCGGAATGTCGAGGCTGCGCGCGACGATGGCGGTATGCGAGGTGCGCCCGCCCAGGTCGGTGACGAAGCCGTGGAACACGGTGTGGCGGAACTGCAGCATGTCGGCCGGCGCGATATCGTGGGCCACCACGATCACGCCGGGGGCGGGCTCGCCGTCGGCGGCCAGCGCGGGCACCGGCGCGGGCACCAGCACCGGCGCGCCGGCCAGCGCCTTCAGGATGCGCTCCACCACCTGCTCGATATCGGCCTTGCGCGCGCGCAGGTATTCGTCCTCGATCTCGTCGAACTGGCGCATCAGCTCTTCGAGGCGCGTGGTCAGTGCCCACTCGGCGTTGTAGCGCCGGCCCCGGATCAGCGCCTCGGGCTCGCGCGCGAGCGCCTCGTCGTCGAGGATCATCGCGTGCACGTCGAGGAACGCGCCCAGCTCTTCGGGCGCATCGCGCGGCAGGTCGCGCTTGAGCGCAGCCAGTTCGGCGCGCACCGCGGCGCGCGCCGCGCGCAGCCGTTCCACCTCGGCGTCGAGCTGCTCTTCATCGACCAGGTAGTGCGACACGTCCAGCGCCGCGGGCGCGAGCAGGTGCGCGCGCCCGATGGCGACGCCGCGCGAGACCGGGATGCCGTGCAGGGCGAAAGGCATGTACCGCTCCGTCAGGAACGTTGATCAATTCGGGTCAAGGCCGCCGGCCTCACTCCCCTTCACCAAAGCGGTTGGCAATCAGTGCCAGCAGCGCGTCCATCGCCTCCTGCTCGTCGGGCCCCTCGGTCTCGAGCGTCACCGTCGAGCCAATGCCGGCGGCCAGCATCATCACGCCCATGATGCTCTTGGCATCGACCTGGCGTCCGTTGCGGGACATCTTGACCTGGCTGACGAAGCTGCCGGCGAGCTGGGTCAGCTTGGCGGACGCGCGTGCGTGCAGTCCGAGTTTATTGACTATGGTGGTGTCCCTCTGCAGCATATTTGTCGGGATGATTGGCGGTTTGGTTCTGGACGGTGGTGGTGCCGACCTGCAGCACGCCCTGCGCGCCGCCGGCCAGCGCCTTGGTGGCAAGCTGGTCCAGCTTTTCGGCCCGGTAGCAGATGGCGCGGACCAGCATGGGAAGGTTGACGCCGGCCAGCACGCGCACGCGGCCCGGCTCGGCCAGGCGCGCGGCAATGTTGGCGGGGGTGGCGCCGAAGATATCGGTCAGCACCAGCGCGCCGTTGTCTTCGCAGATGGCATCGAGCCGGCGCCTGGCCTCGGCCAGCACCGCGGCGGGATCGGCATCGGGAAGGACGTCGATGGCTTCCAGCCGCTGCGGCTGGCCACAGTAGACGTGGGCGGCGCAATCGCGCAGGGCTGATGCCAGCGGGGTGTGCGCGATGATCAGGATGCCTGCCATGATGGTGAATCCGTTGGATTGCCCCGATTGTAGCAGGCGCCCCCCCGCGCTCCCGCTGCCGGCCTGAGCTGGTGTCGGCTAGCTGCCAGCAGCACTCACGGCGTGCTCCAGCGCGTCGATAAACATCGCCGCGACATGGAAGCCGGTCTGCTGGGTGATTTCCTGAAAACAGGTCGGGCTCGTCACATTGACCTCGGTCAGGTAGTCGCCGATGACGTCCAGGCCGACCAGCAGCAGGCCTTGCTCCCACAGCCCCGGCGCCAGCGCCTCGGCGATCTCGCGGTCGCGCCCGCTCAGCTCCTGCGCGCGCCCGGTGCCGCCCGCGGCCAGGTTGCCGCGCACCTCGCCGGCCATCGGCACGCGCGCCAGCGAATACGGCACGGGCACGCCGCCGATCAGCAGCACGCGCTTGTCGCCGTCCTTGATCGCCGGGATATAGCGCTGCACCATCAGCGAACGGGCGCCGTCCTGGCCCAGCGTCTCGACGATCGCCGCCAGGTTCATGCCGTCCGCGCCGACCCGGAACACACCCATGCCGCCCATGCCGTCCAGCGGCTTGACGATGATGTCGCGATGCTCGGCGTGGAAATCGCGGATGCGCGCCAGGTCGCGCGTGACCAGCGTCGGCGTGATGAACTCCGGATACTGGGCGATCGCCAGCTTTTCGGAATGGTCGCGGATCGCCCGCGGCTTGTTGAAGACCCGCGCGCCCTGCGCCTCGGCCAGCTCCAGCAGCCAGGTGCTGGTCACGTATTCCATGTCGAAGGGCGGGTCCTTGCGCATCAGCACCGCGTCGAAGGCCGACAGCGGCTCGAGCGCGCTGTTGCCCTCGCGGTACCAGGCGCCATGTCCGTCGCCGCCCTCGCCGGTCAGGTGCAGGCGCGTGGCCACGGTCTCGACGGTGCGGCCCGACAGCGCCAGTTGCGGCTGCAGGCACCAGTACAGCTCATGGCCGCGCGCAGCGGCCTCGGCCATCATGGCGTAGGTGGAGTCCTTGTAGGTCTTGAAGGTCTCCAGCGGATCGGTGATAAAGAGGATGCGCATGGTGGCGTTCAGATGATCGGGTTCGGGTCGGTCTTCTCGAGTTCCAGCGACGCCGCCAGCAAGGCCAGCCGGGCCACCACGCCATACATGTAGAAGCGGTTCGGCACCGCCGCGCCGGGCTTGGCATGGCTGTCGGGGATGCCGTTGGGCGCAAACGCCAGCGGCACGAAGTGCATGCCCGGGGCGTTCAGGTTCTCGTCGTTGCCGCGGCCGGTGTGCACGCGGTAGAAGCCGCCCACCACGTAGCGGTCGATCATGTACACCACCGGTTCGGCCACGGCCTCGTTGACCTTCTCGAAGGTGTGCACGCCCTCCTGGATGATGACGTCGCTGACCTCCAGGCCCTCCTTGACGACGCTCATCTTGTTGCGCTCTTTGCGGTTCAGGCCCTTGATCTCGGAAGGATCGCGCACGGTCATGATGCCCATGCCATAGGTGCCGGCATCGGCCTTGACCACCACGTACGGCGTTTCCTTGATGCCGTACTCGCGGTACTTCTTGGCAATCTTCTTCAGCACGCCTTCGACCGCGTCGGCCAGTTCCTCCTCGCCCACGCGCTCGTGGAAATTCACGCCGGTGGTGCGCGCAAAGTACGGGTTGACCATCCACGGGTCGATGTCGATCAGCTTGGCGAACTTCTTGGCCACCTCGTCATAGGCGGAAAAGTGGCTGCTCTTGCGGCGCGTCGACCAACCGGCGTGCAGCGGCGGCAGCAGGTACTGCTCATTGATGTTTTCCAGGATCGGCGGAATGCCGGCCGACAGGTCGTTGTTGAGCAGGATCGAACAGGGATCGAAATCCTTCAGGCCCAGCCGGCGGCCCTTGGTGCCCAGGCGCGCCAGCGGCTCCACCACCAGGGTCTGGCCGTCGGGCAGCTCGATCGGGGTCGGCTCGGTGATTTCCTCGGAAAGCGAGCCCAGGCGCACGTTCAGCCCGGCCTGGCGCATGATCAGCGACAGCCGCGCCACGTTCTGCAGGTAGAACATGTTGCGGGTGTGGCGCTCCGGGATCAGCAGCAGGTTCTTGGCGTCCGGGCAGATCTTCTCGATCGCCGCCATCGCCGCCTGCACCGCCAGCGGCAGCATTTCCGTGGCCAGGTTGTTGAAGCCGCCCGGGAACAGGTTGGTATCGACCGGCGCCAGCTTGAAGCCGGCGTTGCGCAGGTCCACCGAGCAATAGAACGGAGGCGTATGCTCCTGCCATTCCAGCCTGAACCAGCGCTCGATGGACGGCGTGGCGTCCAGGATTTTCTTTTCCAGTTCGAGCAGCGGACCGTTCAGCGCGGTGATGAGATGCGGGACCATATCCATCCTATAGATCGTCTAAATCGTTCGCCCCGATTGTAGAGGAACGGCCAACCAGGCGCTGGCACACCCTTTATAAGGATATGCAGCGCCTGGCATAAGGGATAACGATATGGGGATGGGCCGCGGAAAATAAAGAGGCCGCGCCGGCGCCGGCAGCCGGGCAAAAAAAAGCGCGGCGATGCCGCGCTTTTAAATGGCCTGACAGATACGGGGAGCGTTCTGCAGGTGGAGGAAACTGCCTCAATGGCAATGTATGTCTGCAGCACATTAAATACAACTGAAGCTTTTTAAGATCGGATTTAAGCACTTTGCGAAAAGCCCGCGCCCGGCGCGCGGGATTGCTGGTTTGCCCGCCCCAGTACTGCGTTTGCCGGTTTCGGCGACCGTCGCGAATAGCGTCCCGATGGCCAGGTCCGAGCGCGCCGGCGCCCTGGGCCGCACGCAAATGTCTGCAACCTCAGTCAACGCCAACAAGAAAAAAGCCCGGCACGCAGCCGGGCAAAACTCCTGAGAGCAGATTCCCAATCAGCCCTCCAGCACAACACGGTTTCGCTCAGCCTTCGTACGCGGTCTCGCCGTGCGAGGTGATATCGAGGCCTTCGCGCTCTTCGTCTTCCGGCACGCGCAGGCCGATCAGCATGTCGACCAGCTTGTAGGCGACAAAGGCCACCACGCCCGACCACACCACGGTGGTCAGCACGCCTTCAAACTGGATCCACAGCTGGCCGGCGATCGAGTAGTCGTCCGCCACCTTGTTGGCCACGTAGTCGTAGATGCCGGTGCCGCCCAGGCTGGGCGCGGCGAACACGCCGGTCAGCAGCGCCCCCACGATGCCGCCCACGCCGTGCACGCCGAACACGTCCAGCGAGTCGTCCATGCCCAGCATGCGCTTCAGGCCGGTCACGCCCCACAGGCACAGCAGGCCGGCCACCAGGCCCATCGCGATCGAGCCCATCGGGCCGACAAAGCCGGCCGCCGGGGTGATCGCCACCAGGCCGGCCACCGCGCCCGAGGCGCCGCCCAGCATCGACGGCTTGCCCTTGCCGAGCCACTCGCCGAAGGTCCACGCCAGCACCGCGGCACAGGTGGCCAGCAGCGTGTTGACGAAGGCCAGCGCGGCCGAGCCGTTGGCTTCCAGCGCCGAGCCGGCGTTAAAGCCGAACCAGCCGAACCACAGCAGCGAGGCCCCCACCATGGTGAAGGTCAGGCTGTGCGGGCGGATCGCCTCGCGGCCGAAGCCGATGCGCTTGCCGAACATGAAGGCGCCCACCAGGCCAGCCACGGCGGCGTTGATGTGCACCACGGTGCCGCCGGCGAAGTCGAGCGCGCCCTTCTGGAACAGCCAGCCAGCCTTGGCCGTTGCGGCGGTGCCCGCGGCGGCGTCGGTGTAGGCGTCCGGACCCGGCCAGAACCAGACCATGTGGGCCATCGGGATGTAGGAGAAGGTGAACCACAGCACCACGAACACCAGCACGGCCGAGAACTTGGCGCGTTCGGCGAAGGCGCCGATGATCAGGCCGCAGGTAATGCAGGCGAAGGCGCACTGGAAGGCGAAGTAGCCCAGTTCGGGCACCACCACGCCCTTGCTGAAGGTGGCGGCCACGGCCTCGACTGTCAGCCCCTTCATGAAGAGCCGGTCGGTGCCGCCGAAGAAGGCGTTACCCTCGGTAAAGGCAAAGCTGTAGCCGTAGATTGCCCACAGCAGCGCCACCAGCGAGAAGATCACCAGGCACTGCATCAGCACCGACAGCATGTTCTTGGAGCGCACCAGGCCGCCGTAGAACAGCGCCAGGCCAGGCAGCGTCATCAGGATCACGAACGCGGTCGAGACCAGCAGCCAGGCGGTGTCGCCCTTGTTGGGCACGGGTGCCGCAGGCGCCGCGGCGGCTTCCGCCGGTGCGGCGACGGGTGCGGCGGCGGGCGCCGGGGTTGCTGCCGGGGTGGTTGCAGCGGGTGCGGCGGCGGCCGCGGAAGGGGCAGCGGCCGAAGCCTCAGCCGCCGGCTTGTCCTGCGCGGCGGCCGGCGTCGACATGCCCACGCCAGCCGTGCCGACGGCCAGCGCCATCGCACCCGCCGTCAGGAATCGCTTGATCCAGGTTTTCATGGAATTCACCTTTGTCTCTATGCTGTCTTGGGTCACAGGGCATCGCCGCCGGTCTCGCCGGTGCGGATGCGGATGACCTGCTCGATCGGGGCCACGAAGATCTTGCCGTCGCCGATCTTGCCGGTGCGGGCCGATTTCTCGACCGCCTCGATGGCGCGCTCGACCACGTCGTCGGGCACGGCCACCTCGATCTTCACCTTGGGCAGGAAGTCGACGATGTATTCGGCGCCGCGATACAGCTCGGTATGGCCCTTCTGGCGGCCGAAGCCTTTCACTTCGGTCACGGTGATGCCGGACACGCCCACGTCCGACAGCGCTTCGCGCACCTCGTCGAGCTTGAACGGCTTGATGACTGCGATGATGAGTTTCATCAGGATTCTCCTGGGAGCGGACCGGCATCAGCCCGCCCGGGGCTGCGTCAGAGTTAGAAAGTCTTGGTGATCGAGGCCCAGGCCGCGGCCTTGCCCAGGTAGCGGCCACGGTTGGCGCTGGTGTAGGCCACTTGCTTGGCGTTGGTGTCGACATAGGCGATCGCCAGCGCAAAGCCCTTGCCGAGGTCCTTGGTCAGGCCGATCTTCCAGTCGGTGTACGAGGCATCGCTGTTGTGCTTGACGCCCTGGTAGCCGACGTGCGCGTTCAGCGTCAGGTCCCAGAAATTGAGCGGCACGTTGGCGCTGAGGTCGACGTAGTAGCTGTTCTTGCTGTCGGCCCAGCCAAACAGGTTGGTGACCGAGTGCGAGTACTTCAGGAACACCGGGCCCCAGCCGACCCCGGCATACAGTTCGGTGGTGTACGGCCGCGGGTTGTTGTAGCCGCCCGGGTAGTAGTACTCGAGCACGCCCAGGTCATAGGCGAACTCGGTGCCGGCCACCTTGAAGGTGTTCTTGAAGCCGCCGTAGAAATCCATTTCGACCGGCGCCGACACTGCCGGGTTGGCGTCCTCCAGCCAGCTGATGCTGGAGTTCCAGTTGCCCACGTAGAAGCCGCTTTCGTGCGCGTAGTCGAAACCGCCCTGGATGGCCGGGCGCAGGTTGGTCTGGCTGATGCCGCGATAGCGGTAGTCCGAGACCAGCGACACGTTGGCCGTGAACGTATGCGGCGAGGCCGGCTCGGCAGCCGGGGCCGCGGCGTCGGTGCTCTGTGCCATGGCGCCGTTCGCGGCACTGGCCAGGACCACCGCGCTGACTGCAAGGGCCAACTTCTTCATGGGGTTTTTCTCCTTTTTGCTGATGGCTCGGATTTCGTTTAGTTGGAATTCCGGTGAAGCTTCGAGGCAGCTCGGCAGCACTACTGCAACTGCCGTGCCACCCTGCGGCATCCCGCCGTCTGCCGGCGGTCGATGCGCATCTGCGCACTCGGGCCAGGCGCCGACGCGGGCCTGAATCTGGCCTGCAGCGACGCCAGACCGGGTTAAAAGGTGTGAACGGCGCGGCGCCGGTCCTTTCGCGCGCGTGCCGCTGGGGCGATAATCGAGACCTGACGGTGGCTGTGTACGGCCCGCGCGCACACGAACCGCCCGCATTCAGGGCGCCCAAATCCTGTGCGAAAGCGCGCCATACGCCAGATGTCCACCCGGATTGGCACCACTCAGGTGCGCAAAGGAGAAACCATGAAACCGACCGATCTCTTCAACGACCTGCAGAACAAGGTCAGCGAGGCGCTGCGCAATTCGCCGGCAAGGGACATCGAGAAGAACGTGCGCAGCATGATGACCCAGGGCTTTGCCCGGCTGGACCTGGTCACGCGCGAGGAATTCGACGTCCAGTCGCAGGTGCTGGCGCGCACCCGCGCCCGCCTGGAGGAACTGGAAAGCCGCGTGGCGGAGCTTGAGCGCCGCGCCGGCATCCCGCCCGGCGCCGGCTCGGTGGATTCGACCGGGGGCGCGTGAGCACGCCGGTCTCGCCGCCATCCTCCAGCCTGTCTGAAGGCCGCCAGTCCTGGCGGCCTTTTTCGTTAACAGTTTCGTGCGGTTCGATGTCATGAGCCTTGCCGTCCTACGCAGCCGGGCCCTGACCGGCATCGCCGCGCCGCCGGTGCGGGTCGAGACCCACCTGGCCAACGGCCTGCCGGCCTTCACCATCGTCGGCCTGGCCGACACCGGCGTGCGCGAGAGCCGCGAGCGCGTGCGCGCCGCCATCCTCAACAGCGGCTATGAGTTTCCCAACCGCCGCATTACCGTCAACCTGGCCCCGGCCGACCTGCCCAAGGAGTCCGGCCGTTTCGACCTGGCCATCGCGCTCGGCATCCTGGCGGCCAGCGGCCAGATTCCGTCGGACGCGCTGGACGCGCATGAATTTGCCGCCGAGCTGTCGCTGTCCGGCGAATTGCGTCCGGTGCGCGGCGCGCTGGCCATGGCGATGGGGCTGGCGCGCGACAACGCCGCGCGCGCAGCTGCCGGCGAAGCGCCGCGCGCCTTCCTGGTCGCCGCGGGCAACGGCGCCGAAGCCGCGCTGATCGAAGACCTGCCCGTGCACGCGGCCGCCACGCTGCGCCAGGCCTGTGACCACCTCGGCCCGGTGGCCGAGGCGCGGCTGCCCCGCGCCATGCCGCCCTTGCTGCCCGCCGCCACCGGGCGCGGTCCCGACATGTGCGAAGTGCGCGGCCAGGCGCAGGCGCGCCGCGCCATGGAGGTGGCGGCGGCCGGCCAGCACTCGGTGCTGCTGGTGGGCCCGCCGGGCACCGGCAAGTCGATGCTGGCGCAGCGCCTGCCCGGCCTGCTGCCGCCGATGTCGCTGCAGCAGGCGCTGGAAGCCGCCGCCGTCATGAGCCTGACCCCGGGCGGCTTTCGCGCCGACGCCTGGGGCCTGCGCCCGTGCCGGGCGCCACACCACACCGCTTCGGGCCCGGCCATGGTCGGCGGCGGCGGCAATCCGCGCCCGGGCGAGATCTCGCTGGCGCACCACGGCGTGCTGTTCCTCGACGAGCTGCCCGAGTTCGACCGCCGCGTGCTGGAAGTCCTGCGCGAGCCGCTGGAATCGGGCCGCATCACCATCGCCCGCGCCAATGGCCACGCGGATTTCCCCGCCTGCTTCCAGTTCGTGGCAGCGATGAACCCGTGCCCGTGCGGCTACCTTGGCCACCCCGACCGGCCCTGCCGCTGCACCCCCGACCAGGTGCGGCGCTACCAGTCGCGGATTTCCGGCCCCATGCTCGACCGCATCGACCTGCAGGTCGAAGTGCCCGCGCAAGACCAGGGCGAAATGCTCGACGGCCCACCCGGCGAAGCCAGCGCCGCGGTGCGCGCGCGCGTGCTGGCCGCGCGCGAACGCCAGCTGGCCCGGCAGGGCAAGCCCAACAGCGAACTGGCCGGGCGCGAGATCGAGCAGCACTGCGGCATGGACCCGCAGGCCCAAGCCTTGCTGCGCGGCGCGATGACGCGGCTGGCATGGTCGGCGCGCTCGTACTTCCGCGTGCTGAAGGTGGCGCGCACGATTGCCGACCTGGCCGGCGCCGAGGTGCTGAACGCCGCCCACGTGGGCGAGGCGATCCAGTACCGGCGCGCGCTGCGGATGGCCGGCGGCTGACGGCCTTTCTCAGTGCGGGGAACCCGCAGGCGCAGCGGGTCCGGCCAGCCGCTCAGGCTTCCTCCGACCATTGCACGCCTTCGCGCGCCATGAACGCCGACGACGCCGCCGGCCCCCACGTGCCGGCGGTATAGGGCCGCGGGCCCTCGTCCTGCGCGCGCCACGCCTCAAGAATCGGGTCGACCCAGGTCCAGGCGGCCTGCAGCTCGTCGCGCCGCACGAACAGCGCCAGCCGTCCGCGGATCACGTCGAGCAGCAGGCGCTCGTAGGCTTCGGCACGGCGCGTGGTGAACGCCGAGTCCAGGTTCAGCGCCAGGCTCAGCGGCTTGAGCTTCATGCCCTCGCCCGGCTGCTTCACCATCAGCGTCAGCCGCACCGCCTCTTCCGGCTGCAGCCGGATCACCATGCGGTTGGGCTGCAGCGTGCTGCCCGGGTCGAAGATCGAATGGGGCACCTCGGCAAAGTGGATCACCACCTCGGTCACGCGCTCCTGCATGCGCTTGCCGGTACGCAGGTAGAACGGCACCTGGTTCCAGCGCCAGGTGCCCAGCTCCGCCCGCATCGCGACAAAGGTCTCGGTGCGGCTGTCGGGCGGAATCCCGTCTTCCTGCAGGTAGCCGCGCACCAGCTCGCCGCCGATGGCGCCGGCGGTGTACTGGCCGCGCACGGTGTTGCGGCGCACGTCCTCGGGCGACATCGGCCGCAGCGAGCGCAGCACCTTGAGCTTTTCATCGCGCACCGCGTCGGAGTTGAGCGATGCCGGCGGTTCCATCGCCAGGATGCTGACCAGCTGCAGCAGGTGGTTCTGCACCATGTCGCGCATCGCTCCGGCCTCGTCGTAGAAGCCGCCGCGCGTGCCCACGCCCACGGTCTCGGCCACGGTGATCTGCACGCTGCGCACGAACGGCGTGCGCCACAGCGGCTCGAAGATCGAATTGCCGAAGCGTAGCGCCATCAGGTTCTGCACCGTCTCCTTGCCCAGGTAGTGGTCGATCCGGTAGGTGCGCTCCTCGCTGAAATAGCGGCTCACCACCTCGCCGATGTCGATCGCCGAGGCCAGGTCCACGCCCAGCGGTTTTTCCAGCACCAGCCGGGTGTCGCCGGCAATCAGCCCATGGCTGGCGAGGTTGTCGCAGGTGGCGGCGAACAGCCCCGGCGGCATCGCCATGTAGTAGATGCGCAGCGCGTCGTTGCGCAACTGCGCGGCCAGCGCGGGATAGTCGGCGGCCTGCGCGGCGTCGAGATGCACGAAGTCCAGCCGCTGCAGGAAGGCTTGCCATTTGCCCGCCTCGATATAGCGCGCATCGACAAACGGTTGTGCGCTTTCGTCGGCAAAATTGACAAAGGCCTCGCGGTCCCACCGGTGCCGGCCCACGCCGATGATGCGGGTGCCGTCCGGCAGGTTGCCGTCGCGGTGGCACATATAGAGCGAGGGCAGCAGCTTGCGCGCCGACAGGTCGCCGGCGCCGCCGAAGATGACGAGGTCAAGCGGCCGGTCGTCGGCAGTGCCGAAGGCAGAGACGGTGCGGGTGGTTGGCATGACGGGCTCCTTGGGTGCCGCGGGGGCGTGGGGTGTGGGGCGGGTGCGGTGCGAGCCGGCAGCGCTTGCCGTGTTGGGCAGTCTGCCGGATCAGCGGGTCTCGGTCACCTTGCGCAGGTATTGCGGCTGGTCGGGATTGCGCCCGCGCGCCACGGCCAGCGCGTGCGCGGCGACATAAAAACTCTGGATCGCACAGATCGGATCCAGCAGCGCTTCGTCGGCCGGCACCAGCGGCAACGCCACCGGACCATCCGCATCATTCGTGCCAGCCGGGGCCGCCAGCAGCACGCGCGCGCCGCGTGCGCGCATCTCCGCGGCCAGCGCCAGCAGCCCGGGCTGCTCCGGTCCGCGCGGCGCGAACACCAGCAGCGGATAGCCGGTGCCGATGATCTCCATCGGGCCGTGCCGCACCTCGGCGCCGGAAAAGGCCTCGGCCTGGATGCCGGCAGTTTCCTTGAGCTTGAGCGCCGCCTCCTGCGCGATCGCCAGCCCTGCGCCGCGCCCCAGCACCATCATGCGCTGCGCGTCGCGCAGGGCCGGCACCAGCGCGGACCAGTCCTGCGCCGACGCTGCCGCCAGCGCGGCGGGCAGGCCGCTGCACGCATCGAGCAAGGCGCTGCCACCGCCGCGCGCGGCTTCGAGATACCCGACCAGCAGCGCCGACATCGACAGCATGGCGATATAGCTCTTGGTTGCGGCCACGCTGTGCTCGGTGCCGGCGCGCAGCGGCAAGGCATGCGCGCACGCCTGCGCCAGCGGTGAAGCGGGCGCGTTGACCAGCGCCACCGTGGCGGCGCCGCCGGCGCGCAGGGCCTGCATGGTCTCGACCAGGTCCGGGCTGCGGCCCGACTGCGAGAATGCCACCGCCAGCTGCCCGGCCACGCGCAATGCGCTGTCGTGCAGCGTCACCGTCGACATCGGCAGCGAGGCCACCGGAACGCCCAGCCGGCGCGTCACCAGCGCGGCGAAATAGCTGGCGGCGTGGTCCGAACTGCCGCGCGCCACGGTCAGCACTGCGGGCCAGTCGTGCGCGGCCAGTTGCGCGGCCAGCGCCGCCACGCGCGGCGCGTCGGCCAGCTGCGCGGCGACCACGGCGGGCGCGCTCAGGGCTTCTTCAAGCATTCGCGACACAGCACTCTCCTTCGACATACACGCTGCGCACCGACAGCGCGCGGTCCAGCACCACCACGTCGGCCCAGCAGCCTTCGGCCAGCATGCCGCGCTCGGCAATGCCCAGGTACTGCGCCGGGTACAGCGACACGCGCCGCGATGCGTCGACCAGGTCCAGCCCGATCGAGACGAAGTTGCGCAGCGCCTGGTCCATGGTCAGCACGCTGCCGGCCAGCGTCCCGTCGGCCAGGCGTACGCTGCCGTTGGCCTTGTAGACGGTCTGGCTGCCGAGGTGGTACGCGCCGTCGGGCATGCCCGCGGCGGCGGTGGCGTCGGTGACCGCGTACAGCCGCGGGATCGCGCGCAGCGCGGCGCGGATGGCGCCGGGATGCACGTGGAGCAAGTCCGGGATCAGCTCGGCGAATTCGGCATGTGCCAGCGCGGCGCCCACCACGCCGGGCGCGCGGTGCCGCAGCGGCGTCATCGCGTTGAACAGGTGGGTGAAGCCGCTGGCGCCGGCATCCAGCGCGGCCGCTGCGTCTTCATAGGTGCCGAGGGTGTGGCCCAGCTGCACGCGCACGCCGCGTGCGGCCAGCCGGCGGATGATGTCCAGGTGCCCCGGCAGCTCGGGCGCCAGCGTCACTACCTTCAGCGGCGCGGCGTCGAGGTACTGCGCCAGATCTTCGGGCGTGGCGATGACGGAGGTGTCCGGCTGCGCGCCTAGCTTGCCCGGATTGATGTACGGCCCCTCCAGATGCACGCCGAGCAGCCGCGCCGCGCCGGCCGGGCGACCGGCACAGGCGCGGCCAAGCGCCTGCACCGCGGGCAGCAGCACGGCGTGCGGCGCCGTCATGGTGGTGGCGAGCAGGCTGGTGGTGCCGAAGCGCACATGGGCGCGCAGGATCACCGGCACCGCGGCCTCGCCATCCATGAAATCCTTGCCGCCGCCGCCATGATTGAGCAAGTCGACAAACCCCGGCAGCACGTACGGGGCATCGTTGAGCGCGGGCGTGACCGGCACCCCCTCGATGCGCGCGATGCGTCCGTCCGGGCCGGCATGGACCTCGCCGAAGACCCAGCCAGCCGGCGTCAGGATGTTTCCCTTCATGGCAATGCTCTCCAAATCATCGGCCGCCGCACCTGGCCACCGTCAGAACAGGTGGATGACGCCGGCATAGGCACCCTGCTGGTTCGCCCCCGCGCGCGGCATGGTGTCCGGCGACGCCTCGACCGAAAACGAGGCGTTGCGCGAGTTGAATACCGAGGCGACGGTGCCATACAGCGCGGTGCGCTTCGACAAGTCATACTTTGCGCCCAGTGTGACAAGCGTGCCATGCCCGCCGCCCCGGTTCAGGGTAGCGTAGTAGACGCCGGACAGCAGCGTCAGTGCCGGCAGCACGCGGTAGTTGGCGCCTACCCATGCCATCTGGCTGCGCGTGGCGGCATACGGGTTCTCCGGCGTGGCCACGGTGGCGCCCGACGACGCGGTCAGGTTGTAGCCGGCAAACAGGCGCAGGTCATTGAGCGCATAGCTGCCGCCCAGCGTGTACTGGCGCGAGCTGGTGTACAGGTTGTCCATGCGGCCCTGGGCGTCGCGCAGTGCTTCATAGATGCCGGTCAGGCTGAAGTTGCCCCGCGCGTACTTGACCGCCGCGCTCACCTGCCTGCCGCGGTTGAAGCTGCCCGGCACGCCGTCGCTGCCCGCCTGCGCGCGCACGCTCAGCCCGCCCCACGCGGGCGAGTTGTAGGTCACGGCGTTGGGACGGGAGCCCCAGTTGCGGCCATAGACCAGCGTGGCGATCGAGCTGGCCTGCAGCCCCATCGGATCGATCGCGCCGCTCTCGTCGTCGGTCAGGCTCATGGCGCGGCCCAGCAGCAGCGCGCCCCAGTCGTTGCCGGCCAGGCCCACCTGGGCGCGGCGCCCGAACAGCGGATCGGAACGGCCGGTGCCCGAGGTGATCATGCCCTCCAGGTTGAACACCCCGCGCAGGCCGCCGCCCAGGTCTTCGGCGCCGCGCAAGCCCCAGAAGCTGACGCCGTACTGGTTGCTGCCAAAGCGCAAGGTGTCGGCGTCGCCGCCGGGGCGGGCGATGCCGTTGACATAGTCAAGGCCGGCCACGGCGCGGCCGTACAGGGTGATGCCGGTGCCGGCGGCCTGCGCGCAGGCGCTGCCGGCCGACGCCGCGAGCAGCGTCGTCAATGCAATGCGTTTCACGATCAAGGGCTCCTGGATAGGCATGTCGGTAGCCATCAGCACGGCAGTCGTCGCGGCCGCCGTCACGTTCTGGCCGATGGCGGGATCGACCGCAGCCAGCCGGCTGCGGCGGCGGGGGTCACTGGGGCCGGGCTTGCAGGGCGCGCCGCAGCGCGGCCGCGTGTTGGTCTGCCGCATGGCCGAAGGCAATATGCGCGGTGTCGTCGCCAACCCACATCAGCGGGCTGCCAGCCAGATCTTCGGCACGCACCCGCGCTCGCTCGCGCACCACCACCCGCAGTCGCGTCAGCGCCTCGACGCTGATGGCGGCGATGTTGGCGGCGCCGCCCAGCGCTGCGATCCACCAGTCCGGGTCGAAGCCGCCGGCTTCGGCAACCGGGTCCGGCGCGGCCTTCCCGGCCTGCCCGGCCTGCTCCAGCACCGCGCGGATATCGCCGGCAACCTGCTCGGCCTGCGGACCGACCACCACCTGCACCACGTTGGGCGGGCGCTTGAGCACGCCGCGCACCCCCAGCGCCTTGAGCCGCGGTTCCGACACCGCGCCGACGTCGGCCACCTTCAGCCGCAGCCGCGTGGTGCAGGCATCGACCACGACCAGGTTGGCGGCCCCGCCCAGCGCCTCGACATAGCGTTGTCCCGTGCTGCCGGCGGCCGGCTGCGCCGCGCCTTCGGCGGGCGCGGCGGGGACGATGTCGTCGCGGCCCGGCGTCGGCAGGTTGAAGCGGCGGATAAAGACACGGAACACGCCGTAGTAGACCAGCGCATACGCCAGCCCCAGCGGCAGCGCCAGCCAGCCGCGGCTGGACAGGCCGTAGGCCAGCACGTAGTCGATCGCGCCCGCCGAGAAGGTGAAGCCCAGCCGGATCTGGAGCCAATCGCACAGCGCCATCGACAGGCCGGTCAGCAGCGCATGCAGGCCGTACAGCACCGGCGCCAGGAACATGAAGCTGAACTCGATCGGCTCGGTGATGCCGGTCAGGAATGAGGTCAGCGCCATCGAGAACAGCATGCCGCCCACCAGTGCGCGCCGCTCCGGAGCGGTCTCGTGGTACATCGCCAGGCAGGCCGCAGGCAGCCCGAACATCATCACCGGGAAGAAGCCGGTCATGAACAGGCCCGCGCCGGGATCGCCGGCAAAATAGCGGTGCAGGTCGCCCGCCACGGCCGCGCCGGTGGCCGGATCGGCATAGTTGCCGAACACGAACCACGCCAGCGTATTGATCAGGTGGTGCAGCCCGGTCACCAGCAGCAGCCGGTTCAGCAGCCCGAATACGAACGCGCCGGCCGGGCCCGCGGTGGTGAGCCAGGCGCCGGCCACGTGGATGGCGGCCTGCACCGGCGCCCAGGCATAGGCCAGCACGATGCCCAGCAGCAGGCAGGCCAGCGCGGTGACGATGGGCACGAAGCGCTTGCCGGCAAAGAACGCCAGGTACGGCGGCAGCACCACGCCGCGGTAGCGGTTGTAGAGGCTGCCCGCGATCGCCCCGGCGACGATGCCGGCCAGCACGCCCATGTCGAGCGCCTGGTCGACAGTCTTCATCACCGTGGTCAGCACCAGGTAGCCGATGGCGCCGGCCAGCGCCGCGGCGCCGTTGTTGTCGCGCGCAAAGCCCACCGCCACGCCGATGGCAAACAGCAGCGCCAGGTTGGCGAAGACGGCGTTGCCCGCCTGCGCCATCACCTCGATGCCGAACACGTCTGGCTGGCCCAGGCGCAGCAGCAGGCCAGCCACCGGCAGCACCGCGATCGGCAGCATCAGCGTGGCGCCCAGGCGTTGCAGCCGGGGCAACAGATCGATCTTCATTGGCGTTCTCCTCGAAGCTGTGCGCGCATGGCGCGCGTGGTGGGGGCGCGTGGTCGGGGCGCGGGGTTCAGGCCGGCCAGTAGCGCCGGCACGCCTCACGCACCGCCGCGGCCGAAGCCAGCCGCAGCAATTCGGACGCGCGTTTCCGGCAGTCGGCGTGCGCGAGCTTGCGCACCCGCGCCTTGATGGCCGGCACCAGCGCGGCGTCGACCGACAGCTCGGTCACGCCCAGTCCCAGCAGCACCGGCACGGCCAGCGGATCGCCCGCGAGCGCGCCGCACACGCCGACCCAGCGCCCATGGCGCGCGGCGCCTTCGGCGGTGGCGGCAATCATGCGCAGCACGGCGGGATGCAGGGCGTCCAGGCGCGGCGCCAGGTGCGGCTGGCAGCGGTCCATGGCCAGCGTGTACTGGGTCAGGTCATTGGTGCCGATCGAGAAAAAGTCAGCGTGCTCGGCGAGCTGGTCGGCAAGCAGCGCGGCGGCCGGCACTTCGATCATCACGCCGACCTCGATGCCGGCATCGGCGCCGGCTTCGGCCGCCAGCGCGCGGATGCGCGCGCGCCAGTGCAGCAACTCGCCCGCCTCGCTGACCATCGGCAGCAGGATGCGCAGCGGCGGCCTGGCGCGCACCGCCAGCAGGCCGCGCAGCTGGTCGTCCAGCAGTTGCGGGCAGACCTGCGCCAGGCGCACGCCGCGCAGCCCCAGCGCTGGGTTGGCCTCGGCCGGCAGGCGCAGCCAGGCGGCGTCCTTGTCGCCGCCGATATCGAGCGTGCGCACGATCGCGCTGCGCCCGTCCAGTACATCGGCAATGGCCTGGCAACGGGCGGTGTGATCTTCCGCGGCGGGCGCGGCCTCGCCATGCAGGAACAGCAGCTCGGTGCGCAGCAGGCCGACCGCGTCGGCGCCTTGCGCGACCGCATGACGCGCGTCGTCGAGGCTGCCGATATTGGCGGCTACTTCAACGTGCACGCCGTCGCGCGTGCTGGCCGGCGCGTGCGCGACGCGCAGGTCGGCCTGGCCCTGCTGCGCGCGCAGCCTGAGGGTGCTCGCGGCGGCGGCCAGCAGGTGTTCATCGGGGTTGGCGTGCAGGCGCGCGTGGTCGCCGTCGGCAATGACCTGCGTGCCATCGGGCAGCCGTTCCAGCGCACTGCCCAGCGCCACCAGGCACGGGATGCCGAGCTGGCGCGCCATGATGGCGGCGTGCGCGGTCGGGCCGCCGCGCACCATCACCAGCGCGGCCACGCGGGTGCGCTCGAGCCCGATCAGGTCGGAAGGTGTGAATTCGTCGGCGGCGAGCACCACGGGTTGCCCGCCCAGCGCCACGTCGGCGGACACGCCGGCCTCCGCATGGCTGGCACCATGGCGGATTGCCGCCAGCGCGCGCAGCACGCGCTTGCCCAGGTCGAGCAGGTCGGCGGCACGGTCGGCGGCGCGGCGGTCGGTCATGGCGGCCAACGCCGCGGCTTCGGCGCTGGTGGCCTCGCGCCATGCGAAGCCCGCGCTTTTTCCCGCGTCTATCAGAGGATCGGCAGCCTGCAGCAGCGCCGGGTCTTCAAGCAGCGCGCGATGCATGGCGAAAATGCCGGCCTCGGCGCTGGCCCCGCGCGCGTTGGCGGCGGCGCTGTCGTGCGCCAACTGGGCGTCGACCGCCGCCAGCGCGGCGCGCAGGGTGGCACGCTCGGCCGGCGCGCCCAGGCCGGCCTGGTCCGGCTCCGGCGCCGCGTCGCGCCACCAGCGCAGCGGGCCGATGGCGATGCCGGGAGCGGCGGCCACGCCGGCAATGCCGCCCGGCGGCAGTTCGCCGCTACGCGCACCCGGTGGCGGCGCCATGCCGACGGGGAACACGGCCTGCTCTTCCCCCGCGTCGGTGCGTTGCAGCTCACGCGCCACCGCATCCAGCGCGGCGCCGGCATCGGGCCCGCTGGCGACCAGATCTACCGTGGCGCCCTCGTCCGCGGACAGCGCCAGCAGCGCCACCAGACTTGACAGGCTGGCCTGCCGTCCACCGTAGTGCAGCGCCACCGTGGCCTCGAGCCCCTGTATGGCCGCACGCGCACGCGCCGCGGGCCTTGCATGCAGGCCGCCGGCGCAGCCCAGCGTGACCGTGCGCCGCAGGGCGGCCGCGTCGGTGACATCGGCCCGCGGTGCAGGCGCTGCGGCTGCCGCGGCGCCTGCCGGGCGCAACTGCAGCAACACGGTGCGGCCGGCCTCGGCCAGGACCGCATCGGTGCGCGCGGCAACGGGGAAGTCGTGGCCGTTGGCCACCGCCATCACTGTCACCAGGCTGCGCGCCTGCCGCGCCACGCGCTCGACATCGAAGCGGATCAGCGCATCACCCTGACGCACTGCCGCGCCCTGCGCCACGCATGGCGCAAAGCCGTCGCCGCGCAGCGACACGGTGTCGATGCCGACATGCAGCAGCACCTGGGCACCGCACGACGCCTGCAAGGTCAACGCATGGCCGGTTGCGGCCAGGTGCAGCACGACGCCATCGCAAGGCGACACCACGGTGTCGCTCAGCGGATCGATGGCCACGCCGTCGCCGAACAAGCCTTCGGCAAAGACCGGGTCCGGCACCGCCGCGAGGGGCAGCAGCACTCCGCTCAACGGAGCCCGCAACAACAGGGTTTCGCTCGTCTCAGCCATTCTGCTTCCAGATTCGCGGCGACCGGTTGCGGAATGCCACGGCGCCAGGTTCGGGGGAGAAGATAAACGGTTCATGACAACAAAAATACCAGTACAAACCACTACGCCAGACATGTACTTAACTGGTATCTAAAATGCGTGCGTCGGCAGTATCACATGACGGCCTCGGACAAAAAATTGATTCAACGCACAGGCCCTGAAAAATAGGCTTTTTCCTGGCGGCTCGTACCTTGCGCGGGCCTCCTTTTTAGCCACACCTTTCCAATACCAATTGACGGAAACCCTGCGCATGGCGCACGCATCACCCGGGCCGTACTATTTGCCCGCGAGGCCGCCAGATGTCCTAAAGTGGTATCATCACCACCAAATTTTGGTACCCACGAGGATTCGCATGGATCAACGGCTGCAGGCCCTCAGGCCGGACGAGGCGGACGCCACGCCGATCTACCTGCAGGTGGCGCGCAAGCTGACCGCCGCCATCCAGGCCGGACAATGGCGGGTGGGCGATGCGCTGCCGTCGGAGCGCACGCTGGTCGATTCGCTGGGGATTTCGCGCGTCACCGCACGGCGCGCGCTACAGGTGCTGGCCGAGGAAGGCACCATCACGCGCAGCCATGGCGCGGGCACCTTTATCGCGCCGCGCGCCGAGCCCAGGCCGGCGCGGCTCGACAACTTCAGCGAGCTGGCGCGCCGGCGCGGCATGACGCCGGCGAGCGAGCTGGTGGCGTTCGAGCGCCGCCGCGCCACCGCGCAGGAAAGCGCTGAGCTGGCCCTGCCCGAGGGCGACGAGATCGTCAGGCTGACGCGGCTGCGCAAGGCTGACGGACAGATTTACTGGATGGATGTGACCACGCTGGCGCTGGCCGTGCTGCCCGACGCCAGCGCCATCGGCGAATCGCTCTACGCCTACCTGGAGCGGATCGGCAAGCCGGTGCTGCGCGTCACCGAGACACTGCGCGCCGTCGTGGCCACCGAGGAACTGGCCGCGCGCCTGGGCATCAGGCCGGGCGAGCCCCTGCTGCATATCCGCCGCACCGGCTACACCCATGGCGACAAGCCGGTCGAACTGACCGACGCGTACTGCCTGAACGACTTTTACGAGCTCAAGCAATAGCGCCCGGCGGCGCCGGCCACGGGCGGCTCCACCGGCGGCGGGGGCGGGTCTTCCTCGGGCGGCAACGGCAGGTCGGGGGGCACGCCCGGCGGCGCTGGCTCTTCCGCCGGGGGCACGGTATGGCGCGGATGCGGGCGTGCACCGGCGATGGGGTTCAGCGAGGCGGGCATGCGAGGTCTCCGTGGCTGGGCTTCTTCCTCATTGAAGCAAACCCCGCCCGCCCACGCCAGTGCGGATCCCGTGCCGGTCAGGCGTGCTGGCGGCGCACGAAGAACAGCGCCGCGCCCACCGCCATCAGCACGCTGCCGAAAAACCGGTTCTGCCACAGCACCGCGCGCGCATTGCGGAACAGCCCCTGCATGCGCGACGCCAGCAGCGCGTAGCCATGCATCACCACCAGGTCGACGCCGCACATGGTGGCGGCCAGGATCGCCAGCTGCGGTGCCAGCGGCCGGTTCGGGTCGATGAACTGCGGCAGCACCGCGACCATGAAGATAATGCCCTTGGGGTTGGTCACGTTGGTAAGCAAGCCCGTGGCAAAGCGCCGGCGCCGGCTCATCACGGCCACGCGCGCGGGGCCGCCGTCCTGCACCGAACCCGCTTCCACCCTGGCGCGCCATTGCTGGATGCCGAGGTAGATCAGGTACAGCGCGCCAACCGTCTTGACCACCATGAAGGCCTGCTCCGAGGCCAGCAGCAGCGCGCCCAGCCCGCCGCCGGCCACCAGCAGCACGATCACCAGCCCGGCCTGCAGGCCGAAGATGGTGGTGGTGGTCCGGCGCAGCCCGTACGACAGCCCATGGCTCATCGACAGCACCGCGCCCGATCCCGGCGAGACGGCAATCACCCAGCACGCGGCGAAATAGGCCAACCAGACTTCCCAACGCATTTCGACTCTCCTTTGACGTCAACCATGCCGGGCCACGCACTGCAGCCCGGGCACCTGTGATGGATTGGGGCGCGGTGCCTCAGAGCGGGTGGAACCCGCCCAGGAACTGCTCCACTTGCTCAGCCTGGCGCGCGTCGCGCGCGGCCTCGCCGGATTCCAGCACCACCGCCTGGTAGGCGTGCACGCCCACCGCCACCAGCCGCGCGCTGAGACGGCGCGGCGACTGGTCCTGCGGCGACACGCCGCTGGCCTGCAGTTCCAGGCCGGCCAGCGGTCGGCCCGGCCGGTCCGCGCTCATGATGGTGACCGGCCGCGTGCGCGCCTCGCCCGACAGCGTGCCCAGGTTGGCCAGCAGGCCGGCCTGCATCGCCGCCAGGGCCTCGCGCCGCAGCGCTTCATCGTCGGCGGGCAGCGTCACCACGCCCACGGCGAAGAGGGTCTCGTCGACGCGTGCGGCTTCCATCGTCATCGGCAGCTTGCGCCCGGCAATGGTCACGTCGCGGGCGGCGCTGGTGGGCTTGCCGGGATAGAGCGCGGCGTAGCCGCCTTCGCCCGACTGGATGGTGCGCCAGTCATAGCGCGGCGAACAGGCGCACAGGGCCAGCGCCAGCAGCGCGGCGCAGCACGTCAGGGACCAGCGGGGCACGGCGACAGGGCTCAGCGGGGGCAGCACGGGGCGCATGGAAAAACGGGGGCGAAGGGCAGGTGCGGGATGGTCGCGCACGGGCGCATCGCCGGCGCGCGGAAACCGGTATTATCCCGGAAGCGGCGCGCCAGTGCTTGCCGCGCCGCTCCGCCGCCCCCAGATCCGCCATGCCCGCTCCTCGCCTTGCCCGACTTGCCGTAGCCAGCACTCGCCTGCCCTGGCTGGCCGCGGGCGTGTTGCTGGCCGCCGTGGCCGGCCTGGCTGCCGCCGCCAGCCCGCCGCACCTGCCGCCGGCCACTGACCTCGCCGCCCACGGCGCCGACGCGGCGCGCCGCGGCGAGCCGCTGGTGGTGCTGGTGTCGCTGCCCGGCTGCGGCTATTGCGACGCGGTGCGGCGCAACTACCTCGGCCCGCAGGCGGCCGCGGGCGAGATCGCAGTGCGCGAACTCGACATGACCGCCGACACCCCGCTGCGCGCTGCCGACGGCAGCCTGACCACCGCGCGCGCCTGGGCGCGGGCGCAGCAGGTCAGGGTGGCGCCCACGGTGCTGTTCCTGGACCGCCAGGGCCGCGCCGCCGCCAGCCCGCTGCGCGGCATGCAGCCCGACTTCTACGGCGCCTACCTGGAACAGGCGCTGACGCAGGCCCGCGCCGCCGTCGCCGCGCAGAAGTGACTGAAGGGCTGCGGCGGATTGCCGCAAGGCGGTTCCGCACAGCGCGCGAACGCCGGCCGCATTAGAATGTCCCACTGCTGACCGAACCTGCCGAGCCGGATTTCATGACCACTACCGCTGCCCCCAAGACCTCCCGCAAGCCATGGCCCATCGTCGCCGCCGTGGTGGTACTGGCGCTGCTGGGATGGTTCGGCTACCGCGCGCTATCGCCGTCCGGTACCGCGCCCGCCGCCACCTTCACGCTGCTGTCGGGCGAAAAGGTCAGCACCGCCGACCTCAAGGGCAAGGTCTACCTGGTCAACTTCTGGGCCACCAGCTGCGCCACCTGCATCAAGGAGATGCCGGACATGGTCAGGACCTACGAGCAGTTCAAGGGCAAAGGCCTCGAATTCGTCGCGGTGGCGATGAACTATGACCCCCCCATGTATGTGATGAACTACGCCAAGACGCGCGGGCTGCCGTTCAAGGTGGCGATGGACACCGACGGCAGCGCGGCCAAGGCCTTCGGCGACGTGGGGCTGACGCCGACCACCTTCGTGGTCGACAAGGACGGCCGCATCCTGAAGCGCTATGTGGGCGAGCCCGAATGGGAAGCGCTGCACAAGCTGCTCGACGGCGCGCTGGCAAAATCCGCGTAACAGCGGCGCTGCCAACGCCTGCGAAAAGGTGCTCATCGAGCACCTTTTTTTGTTTTTGGCAGCGATCGGCCGTGTGGCGGGTTGCGCGGGGAGGCTGTATGGATATACAGTTGGCGCCAGTCTTTTCCAAGCCTCCCTTCTGCCGGCCTCACCCGTGACCCTGGACCTTGCCCCCGCCGCCGAACTCGCCGCACCTGACGCCGAAGCCGTTCCCGCCTACCTGTCCCGGCTCAACCGGGAGCAGCGCGCCGCGGTCGAGCACGGCAGCGAGGCGCCGCTGCTGATCATCGCCGGGGCCGGCTCGGGCAAGACCAATACGCTGGCGCACCGGGTGGCACACCTGGTACTGGGCGGCGCCGATCCGCGCCGCATCCTGCTGTTGACGTTCTCGCGCCGCGCCGCGGCCGAGATGGGCCGGCGCGTCGAGCGCATCGTCGACCACGCGCTGGGCACCAGCACCGGCGCGGGCCGCGCGGCGCTGCAGTGGTCCGGCACTTTCCACGCCATCGGCGCACGGCTGCTGCGCGAATATGCCGAGACGCTGGGCCTGTCGCCCGCCTTCACCATCAGCGACCGCGGCGACTCGGCCGACCTGATGCACGTGGTGCGCCACGACCTGGGCCTGTCCGAGACCGCCAGCCGCTTCCCCAAGAAGGAAACCTGCCTCGCGATCTATTCGCGCGTGGTCAACACCCAGGCGCCGCTGGAAGACGTGCTCAAGCAGCAGTTTCCGCGCTACGCGATGTGGGCCGACGCGCTGCGCACGCTGTTCGCCGGCTATGTCGAGGCCAAGCAGAAACAGCACGTGCTGGACTACGACGACCTGCTGCTGTACTGGGCCCAGGCCATGGCCGAGCCCACCATCGCGCAGGACATGGGCGCGCGCTTCGACCATATCCTGGTCGACGAATACCAGGACACCAATGCGCTGCAGGCGTCGATTTTGCTGGCCATGCGGCCCGACGGACGCGGCCTGACCGTGGTCGGCGACGACGCGCAGTCGATCTACGCCTTCCGCGGCGCCAGCGTGCGCAATATCCTGGATTTTCCCGCGCAGTTCACGCCGGCCGCGCAGCAGGTCACGCTGTCGCAGAACTACCGTTCGACGCAGCCGATCCTGCAGGCCGCCAACGCGGTGATCGGGCTGGCGGCCGAGCGCTATACCAAGGACCTGTGGTCCGAGCGCCAGTCCGCCGAAAAGCCCGGCGTGGTCGTGGTCAACGACGAGGCCGACCAGGCCCGCTACGTGGTCGAGCAGGTGCTGGCGCGGCGCGAGGCCGGCCTCGCGCTGATGGCGCAGGCGGTACTGTTCCGCGCCGCCGACCACAGCGCGCAGGTGGAGATCGAGCTGGCACGGCGCAATATCCCGTTCGTAAAGTTCGGCGGCCTCAAGTTCCTGGAATCCACCCACGTCAAGGACGTGCTGGCGGTGGTGCGCTGGCTGGAAAACCCGCGCGACCGCATGGCGGGCTTCCGCACGTTGCAGCTGCTGCCAGGCATCGGCCCCAAGACCGCGGCGCGCGTGCTCGATGCGCTGGCGATGGCGACCGAGCCGCTGTTCTCGCTGGAAGCCTTCGAGCCGCCGCCGGCCGCGGCGCCCGCGTGGGCTGACCTGCTGGGGCTGGCACGCGCGCTGATGGCGCCGACCTCGCCATGGCCATCGGAATTCGAGCAGGTGCTGGGCTGGTATGCGCCGCACCTGGAACGGCTGCACGACGACGCCGCCGCGCGCCAGGCCGACCTGCAGCAGCTGGAGCGCATCGCCGCCACCTACGGCGCGCGCGAGCGCTTCCTGACCGAGCTGACGCTGGACCCGCCCAGCGCCTCCAGCGATGAGTCCCGCGTGCCCTCGCGCGACGAGGACTACCTGATCCTGTCGACCATCCATTCGGCCAAGGGCCAGGAGTGGAAGGCGGTGTATGTGCTGAATGCCGTCGACGGCTGCATGCCGAGCGACCTGGCCACCGGCACCACGGAAGAGATCGAGGAAGAGCGGCGACTGCTGTACGTGGCGATGACCCGGGCCAAGGACCACCTCGATGTGATCGTGCCGCAGCGGTTCTATGTGCACCAGCAAGTGGGCTTCGGCGACCGGCATGTGTATGCGTCGCGCACGCGCTTCCTGCCAAACCGGGTGATGCCGAATTTCTACAGCCGCTCGTGGCCGCCGCCGCCGATGCCGGGCGAAGCCGCGGTGAAGCCGGCGCTGGCGCCGGTGGACCTGGCGGGCCGGATGCGGAATATGTGGCGGTGATCGAGCGGTCGGCCGACTTTGCCGAGCCCGCCGGTTCGCTCCCCTCTCCCACGCAGTGGGAGAGGGGCCGGGGGTGAGGGCTGGCGTGTGCCAAGCATGAGGCGCTTCACTTCGAGCAAGCGCCCGCCCTCACCCCCGCCCCTCTCCCGCGCGCGGGAGAGGGGAGAAAACAAGCGGGCGGCTTAAGGCCATCGCCGCTCGTCAGCCTTCGCATCAGGCCACCTTCTCCAGCAGCAACCCCTTCAAATACTCCCCTTCCGGAAACGCCGCCAGCATCGGATGATCCGTGCCGGCCGACAGCCTGCGCAGGATGCGGGCATCCGCCCGCGCATCGGTCACCGCCCCGGCCACGATCTTCTGGAACAGCTCCATGCTGATGGCCCCCGAGCACGAATACGTGAACAGCAGCCCGCCCGGGCGCAGCAGTTGCATGCCGACCAGGTTGATTTCCTTGTAGGCGCGTGCGGCGCGGTCGATATGCTGCGCCGATGGCGCGAACTTGGGCGGGTCCAGCACGATCAGGTCGAACTGCCGCCCTTCGGCCCGGAATTCGCGCAGCGTCTTGAATACGTCGGCGTCGAGCCAGGCTGCGCGCCCGGCATCAAACCCGTTCAGCGCCACGTTGCCCGCGGCGATCTTCAGCGCCTCGCCCGACGAATCGATCGACGTCACCGCGGTGGCACCGCCGCGCAACGCCGCGAGCGAAAAGCCGCCGGTATAGCAGAAGCAGTTCAGCACCTCGCGCCCCGCGGCCAGGTCGCCGACCAGCTTGCGGTTGTCGCGCTGGTCGACATAGAAGCCGGTCTTGTGGCCGTTGCGCACGTCGACGTAATAACGCACGCCGTGCTCGGTCACCGACAACGCCGGATCGGGCTCGGCGCCGGCCAGCACGCCGGTCACCAGCTCGAGCCCCTCGCGCTGGCGCACCGCGGCGTCGGAGCGCTCGTAGACGTTGGGGCAGCCGGTCTCCTTGACCAGCGCCTGCACGATCGCGGTCTTCCAGTGCTCGACGCCCGCCGAATTGAACTGGCACACCAGTTGGCCGGAGTCACCGTTGCCGTAGTAATCGACGATGAGCCCCGGCAGCCGGTCGGACTCGCCGAAGATGAGCCGCACCGCGTCGCTGTCCTTGACCCACTGGCGGCGGTAGGCAATGGCCGCCGCCACGCGGCGCTTGAACAGCGCATGGTCGACCGGCTCGTTCTCGTCGAAGGTCCACACGCGCGCGCGGATCTGCGATTCGGGGCTGTAGGCGGCCTTGGCCAGGAAACGCCCGTCGGCGGCGTGCACGATCACGGTGGCGCCCGGCTCGCAGCGGCCTTCGGTGGTGGCGATGCCCGTAGCATAGATCCACGGGTGGCGGCGCAGCAGGGATTTTTCCTTGCCGGGTTTCAGGGTGATGGTGTTCATGTTGGTATGGGGAGGAAGCAATGCCACGCCCGATGCGCTTTACACACGGCGGGAGTGGCTCCCCTCTCCCGCGGGCAGGAGAGGGGTTGGAAGTGAGGGCCGGAGTATCAACGAAGTGACGCGCGTCGGTATTGCCCGCGCCTGCCCTCACCCCCGGCCCCTCTCCCGCAGGCGGAAGAGGGGAGCAAACAGTACGGGAGAGAAAGTCTTACAACAGTCCTTCTTACAGCACCACCTTCACCATCGGATGCGAAGTCAATGCCCGGTACAGGTCATCGAGCTGCTCGCGGCTGGTGACCCACACCGTCACGGTCAGGCCCAGGTAGTTGCCCTTGCTCGACGGGCGCATTTCCATCTTGCCGGCGTGGAAGTCGGGGTCGAACTCCTGCACCAGCGTGACGATGGCTTCGGCGAAGCCGTCCTGCATCGTGCCCATCACCTTGATCGGGAAATGGCTCGGATATTCGATCAGCGACTGCTCCGGCGGGATCTCGCCGGGCTTGTTACCGCTGCCTTGGTTGTCGGTCGTCATCTCGGATTCTCCGGCGCAAGGCCGGCGCGCCGCGTGGCACGCCGGCTCGCGCGCATTCAGGTCACTTGCGCTTGAACCACAGGCGGATGGTGTCCCACAGGCGGCCGAAGAAGCCGGCCTCGGGCACTTCTTCCAGTGCCACCACCGGGAATTCAGCCACCTTGTTGTTGCCATCCATCAGCTTGACCATGCCCACCTGCTGGCCCGCCGAGATCGGCGCGATCAGCAGTTCCTGGCGCTCCAGCACCGGCTTGAGGCGCCCGCCGGTGCCCTTGGGCACGGTGACGAAGGTCTCGTTCTGCACGCCGATCTTGATCGTGCCGTTCTTGCCCTTGTAGATGTCCGGCGTGGCCAGCACCTGGCCCTTGTCGTACAGGCGCAGCGTGTCGAAGAACTGGAAGCCATAGTTGAGGATCTTCAGGCTTTCCTGGGTGCGCACCTGTTCGGTGGTGGTGCCGATCACGATCGAGATCAGGCGGCGCGAGCCGTCCGGCACGTTGGCCAGCGGCCGCTTGGCCGACGAGATCAGGCAATAGCCGGCGGACTTGGTGTGGCCGGTCTTGACGCCGTCGACGGTCGAGTCGATGTACAGCAGGCGGTTGCGGTTGGGCTGCCTGATCTTGTTATAGGTGAACTCCTTCTGCGAGTACATGCTGTAGTACTCGGGGAAGTCCTTGATCAGGCGCGTGGTCAGCGTCGCCAGGTCCACCGCGGTGGTGTAGTGATTCGGGTCGGGGATGCCGTCGGTATTGGTGAAGTGGGTGTTCTTCATGCCCATGCGCTGGGCCTCGCGGTTCATCATCGCGACGAAGCCCTCTTCCGAGCCGCCCACGGCCTCGGCCAGCGCCAGCGCGGCGTCGTTGCCCGACTGCACGATCAGGCCCAGCAGCAGGTCCTGCACGGTGACCGGCTTGTTGGGCTCGATGAACATGCGCGACTCGTCGCTTTTGACCTTGAGCACCAGGTTGGTCGGCACCACGGTCTGGTCCAGCGTCAGGCGCTTTTCCTTGAGTGCCTCGAACGCCAGGTAGGCGGTCATCAGCTTGGTCAGCGAAGCCGGCTCGATGCGCGCATCGGCGTTCTGCGAGGCCAGGGCCTGGCCGCTGGTCACGTCATACAGCATCCACGACTTGGCGGCGACCTGCGGCGTCGGCACGCCCTGCGCCAGCACGGCGGCGGGCGCGACGGCCAGCACGACGGCGGCGGCGATGGCAGCGGGAGCAAAAGCGGACGAAAGGCGTGTCGTGGCTCTATTCAGCATGTTTCTGTTTTCCGACAGTAAGAAGGTGGCGCGGGAAGATCCGGGAGGCGGCGTGCCGGCCTTACCGGTCCCACGCATTGACGACGAGCTGCTTGATCAGGTGCAGCTTGCGGTGAAAGAAATGGTCGGCGCCGGGAATCACGATCACCGGCAGCTCTTGCGGGCGGGCCCAGTCAAACACGCTGGCCAGCGGCACGGTGTCGTCCTGCTCGCCGTGGATCACGATGGTGTCGGCCGGCACCTGGGCCACTTCCCAGCGGCTGGCGGCGGTGCCTACCAGCACCAGGCGCTGCACCGGCGTGCCGGCTTCGGCCAGGCGGCGCGCCACATGGGTGCTAACGAAGCTGCCGAACGAGAACCCGCCCAGCGCCAGCGGCAGCGTTGCGGCCTGCGCCGACCACGCGGTCTGCTGGCGCATCCAGGCCACCACGGCGAGCAGGTCGTCCTGTTCGCCAACGCCGTTGTCATGCTCGCCGGCACTGCCACCGACGCCGCGGAAGTTGGGACGCACCGTGGCGTAGCCCAGCTGCACGAAGCTGCGCGCCAGCGTCTGCGCGACCTTGTTGTCCTTGGTGCCGCCGAACAGCGGATGCGGGTGCGCCACCAGCGCCAGGCCGCGCAGGGGTACGTCGGGCAGGCCTTGCGGCAGGTCTACCGAGAGATCGATCGCACCGGCGGGGCCGGCGATGGACAGTACCTGGGTATGCGCGTTCATGATGGACGGGTCAGGATGGCGGTCAAGCAAGCGCCCGGCGGGAAGCCCGGGCAAAAATGAAAAAACCGTCCGGCTGGCGGGCGGCGGGGCATGGCGGTTGCAACGTGTGGAACAGGGGTAAAGCAACAAGCCGGCATGCGCCGGCTTCGGTTGGTTCAGTGCTCCGCCATCAGCGGTCCACCATCAACCGCTCGACCGGCTTGCCCTTGAGCAGGTGGCTGTCGATGATTTCATCGATGTCGTGCTCGTCGACAAAGGTGTACCAGATGGCCTCGGGGTAGACCACCAGCACCGGGCCGAGTTCACAGCGGTTCAGGCAGCCGGCCTTGTTGATGCGCACGCGGCCTTCGCCGCCGGCGATGCCGAGTTCCTTGCAACGCTTCTTGGCGTATTCCTGCATGGCCTTGGCGTTGTAGTTGGCGCAGCAGTTCTCGCCGGCCTCGCGCTGGTTCAGGCAGAAGAAGACGTGGTGCTGGTAGTAGCTGCGCATGCGTACGGTGTGAAGACGGCCCCGGACGGCGGCACGGCCCGGACGGCATTGAACGGAAGCTCGGAATTATACGGCGTTGCGGCGGCCTGGCCGCGATCCATGACAGGTTTGCGCCAGCGTCCGGTTGCCATAACCGCCGTACAGGTGGCGCCTCGGGCACCTGCCGCCCGCCCAGCATTCCGGATCACCAGAGCCGTGGCGTCCGGGATTCCGGAAACCCGGACGCCCGTGCCCCGCCCGATGCAAGCCTTTCCTTGTGAATCAAACAGTTAGCAATACCGTTTTGACTGGCACGCGGGTTGCGAATTCCCGTCCGTGAACGCGCCGCAACCGTGACGGCGCGCGCCCCGCGCAAACCCGCCGGGTACGGTCAACACCGAGGACGACATCATGAGGAAACCCTTCTACAAGATCCTGTACGTGCAGGTCCTGTTCGCCATCTGCATCGGCATCGTGCTTGGCCACTTCTGGCCCGACACCGGCGTCGCCATGAAGCCGCTGGGCGATGGCTTCATCAAGCTGATCAAGATGATCATCGGCCCGATCATCTTCTGTACCGTGGTCACCGGCATTGCCGGCATGAGCGACATGAAGAAAGTCGGCCGCGTCGGCGGCAAGGCGCTGCTGTACTTCGAGGTGGTGTCGACCTTCGCGCTGCTGATCGGGCTGGGCGCCGCGCACCTGCTCAAGCCGGGCGTGGGCTTCAACATCGACCCGGCCACGCTCGACACCAAGGCCATCGCCCAGTACGTGTCGAAGGCGCACGGCCAGAGCACGGTCGAGTTCCTGATGCACATCATCCCGGACACCGTGTTCAGCGCCTTCGCCAACGGCGACATCCTGCAGATCCTGCTGGTGTCGCTGTTCTTCGGCGCCGCGCTGGCGGTGCTCGGCGAACGCGCGCGCATCGTGGTGCAGCTGATCGAGCAGGTCTCGAAGGTGTTCTTCCATATCGTCCACGTGATCACCAAGGTGGCCCCGATCGGCGCCTTCGGCGCGATGGCGTTCACCATCGGCAAGTACGGCCTGGGCTCGCTGGTGCCGCTGCTCAAGCTGATCGGTACCTTCTACCTCACCGCCATCATTTTCGTGCTGGTGGTGCTGGGCACGATCGCGCGCATGACCGGCTTCAACATCCTGCGCTTTATTGCCTACATCAAGGAAGAGCTGCTGATCGTGCTGGGCACCAGCTCGTCCGAAGCCGCGCTGCCGCACATGATGGAAAAGCTGGAGAAGCTGGGCTGTTCCAAGTCGGTGGTGGGCCTGGTGGTGCCCACCGGCTACTCGTTCAACCTGGACGGCACCAACATCTACATGACGATGGCGGTGATCTTCATCGCGCAGGCTACCGGCATCGAGCTGACGCTGATGCAGCAGCTCACCATCCTGGCGGTGGCGATGCTGACCTCCAAGGGCGCCAGCGGCGTGACCGGCTCGGGCTTCATCACGCTGGCGGCGACGCTGGCGGTGGTGCCGACCATTCCGGTGGCGGGCATGGTGCTGATCCTGGGCATCGACCGCTTCATGAGCGAGTGCCGCGCGCTGACCAACATCATCGGCAACGGCGTGGCCACGGTGGTGGTATCGGCGTGGGAACGCGAGCTGGACCGCAAGCGCCTGGCGCGCGTGCTGCAGCATGGCGGCGGCGGCGACGCCGACGAACTTGCCGAAGCCGGCCAGGGCGCCGTCTGAATGCGCCGCGCCCGCGCGGGCGGCTGCCCCGGCCGCCCGCCAGCGGGTATCATCGGCGCGACAGCCCTCGCGCGCGCCGATGCCCCACTCCGACGACTTTCTCGCCGTGCATGACCCCGCCGCCACCCGCCCGGTGCACGCGCCGGAGGCCGGCAGCGGGCGCTGGTGGGGCTTTGCCGTCGCGCTGGCGGCAGGCCTGCTGCTGCTGTGCGCGCTGACCTGGCTGGTCTCGGTCCAGCGTGGCCTGGCCGGCCTGCAGCAAGCCACCGCCACGCGCGCCGACCGCTACGCCGCCACGCTCGAAAGCACCCTCGACCGCTACGAGTTCCTGCCCGCGCTGGTGTCGCTGCATCCGTTCGTGCGCGGGCTGCTCGCCGCCCCCGACGACGCGCAACGCGTCGCCGCTGCCAACCAGTACCTGGCCGAGGTCAACCGCCGCGCGCATGCGTCGGCTACCTACGTGATCGCCGCCAACGGCATTGCACTGGCGGCCAGCAACCATGGCGAGCCCGGCAGCTTCGTCGGCACCGACTACCGCTTCCGCCCCTACTTCCAGACCGCAGCGGGCGGCCAGATGGGGCGCTTCTACGCCATCGGCATCACCAGCGACGAGCCCGGCTACTACATCGCGCAGCCGGTGGAAGCCGGCGGCAAGGTCATCGGCGTGACCGTGGTCAAGCTCAACCTGGAGTGGTTCCAGCGCGCCGGCAGCGGTGCCGAGCCGCTGATGGTCAGCGACGACCACGGCGTGATCTTCCTGTCGTCGGTCCCCGCGTGGCAGTACCGCACGCTGCGCCCGCTGGCACCGGCATTGCGGGCGGAACTGGACCAGACCCGCCAGTACCACGGCCGCGCGGTGACGCCGCTGCCGCTGGAACCGCTGGCATCGCCGGTCACGCGCTGGCTGGCCGACACCACGCTGCCCCACGGCGCGCGCCTGGTACGCGTGCGCGACGATGCGGCGGCGTCCCGGACGACCTTTGCACCGGATGGCGCCGAACGCGCCGAGCGCTACCTGGAACTGAACCGCACCGTCGGCCCGGCCGGCTGGACCATGCAGGTGATGGTGCCGCTGGAGCCGGTGCTGGCCAATGCGCGCAACGCCACCGTGGCCGCCGCGCTGGCCTACGCCTGCATCTGCCTGCTGCTGGTCAACTGGCGCCAGCGCCGCCACCGCGCGCGCGACATGCAGTACAGCCGCCGCCTGCTCGAGGCCGCCTATGACCAGCTCGAACGCCGGGTAGAGGCCCGCACCGCCGACCTGATGGCGATCAACGAGAAGCTGGAAGACGAAGTGGCCGAGCGCACCCGCGCCGAAAGCGAACTGCGCGCAGCGCAGGATGAGTTGGTGCAGGCCAGCAAGCTGGCCGCGCTGGGACAGATGGCGGCCGGCATCACGCATGAACTGAACCAGCCGCTGGCGGCGCTGCGTACGTTCTCGGACAACACCCGCGTGCTGCTCGCGCGCGGCCAGCTGGCGGCGGCCGAAGGCAACCTGGCCGCCATCGCCGACCTGACCGAGCGCATGGGCAAGATCACCGGCCAGCTCAAGCTGTTTGCCGGCAAGGCGCGCCCGGTGCGCCGGCCGGTGGCGCTGCGCGCGGCCGTCGACCAAGTGCTGGCGCTGCTGGCGCCGCGGCTGGGCGCGGTCACGGTCAGCGTCACCGGCCTGGATGCGGCGCCCGGGCTGGCCGTGCGCGCCGACGAGCTCAAGCTGGAGCAGGTGCTGCTGAACCTGATTGGCAATGCGCTCGATGCGATCGCGGCAGCCGCGCCGGCGCAGGGGCGGATCGATCTCGAGGTCCAGCCCGGCGAGCACGCCGTCACTATCGTCGTGCGCGACAACGGCACCGGCATCGCGCCGGAAGCCCTGCCGCGCCTGTTCGAACCCTTTTTCACCACCAAGGAAACCGGGCAGGGTCTGGGGCTGGGGCTGGCGATCTCTTCGTCGATCGTGCGCGAGTTCGGCGGCCAGCTCAGCGTCGCCAATGTCCCCGGCGGCGGCGCGCAGTTCACGCTGGTGCTGGCGCGCGCGCCTGCCATCGATCCGGCGCCCTCGGTTTCCGCGTCACCATGAGTACTGCGATGCAAGACGGTCTGCGTGTCCTGTTTGTCGAAGACGAGCCGCTGGTGCGGCAGGCCACCGCGCAAAGCCTGGAGCTGGCCGGCTTCCGGGTATTGGCGCTGCCCTCGGCCGAGGCCGCCATCCCGCACCTGCACGGCGCCTTTGCCGGCGTGGTGGTGACCGACGTGCGCCTGCCCGGCGCCAGCGGCCTGGACCTGCTGCAGCACTGCCGCAATGCCGCGCCGGGCGTGCCGGTGATCCTGGTGACCGGCCACGGCGACATCACCATGGCGGTGCAGGCGATGCGCGAAGGCGCCTATGACTTTATCGAAAAGCCCTTCGGCGCCGACCGCCTCACCGACACCGTGCGCCGCGCGCTCGAACGCCGCGCGCTGGAGCTCGAGAACCAGGCGCTGCGCCGCGAACTGGCCGGACCCGCCGCCGGCACGCGCATCATCGGCCGCTCGCCCGCGATCGAGCAGGTGCGTGCGCTGGTGGCCAATGTCGCGCCCACCGACGTGCCGGTGATGATCAACGGCGAGACCGGCACCGGCAAGGAACTGGTGGCGCGCAGCCTGCACGCGCTGTCCGGGCGCGCCGAAGGACCCTTTATCGCGCTGAACTGCGGCGCCGTGCCCGAGGCCATTTTCGAGAGCGAGATGTTCGGCCACGAGGCCGGCGCCTTCACCGGCGCCGGCAAGCGCCGCATCGGCAAGCTCGAGCATGCCTCGGGCGGCACGCTCTTCCTCGACGAGATCGAAAGCATGCCGCTGGCGCTGCAGGTCAAGCTGCTGCGCGTGCTGCAGGAAGGCTCGCTGGAGCGGCTGGGCTCGAACGCGTCGGTGCAGATTGACGTGCGCATCGTCGCGGCGGCCAAGGGCGACATGGACGCGCTGGTGGCGCAAGGCACGTTCCGCGAAGACCTGTATTACCGGCTCAATGTCGTCACCATCGCACTGCCGCCGCTGCGCGAGCGGCGCGAGGACATCGTGCCGCTGTTCGAGCATTTCTCGCTGGTATCGGCGGTGCGCTACCAGCGGCCCGCGCCGATCCTGTCCGAGGCCCAGCGCCAGGCGCTGGCGCAGCGCCCGTGGCCGGGCAACGTGCGCGAGCTGCGCAATGCCGCCGACCGGATGGTGCTGGGGGTGCCCGAGGGCGGCCAGGCCGGCGCGCAGGCCGCCGCGCCCGACGAGACCGCGCCGCTGCGCGAGCGCATGGAGCACTTCGAGCGCGCCGTGATCGCGGATGCGCTGGCGCGCACCGGCGGCGCGGTCAGCCAGGCGGCCGACCTGCTGCAGGTCGGCAAGGCCACGCTCTACGACAAGATCAAGCGCTACGGCCTGTGATGTCACCGTGGCTTCATGGCGTTGCCACGACGCCGTCACATTGGCGCCCTATGCTTCGTGGGCGGTTGCGGCATTGGCAGGTGCCCCGCCGTGTGTATCAGTCTTCGTGGTAATTGATGGCCCCGCGCATGCGGGGCATTTTTTTTGGTTCTTACACGCCCTGCCGCGCCGCTTCACACCCGCCACACATTGCCCTCACCCCGGCTGGCCAGACTGGAGCCCTTCGCTCTCCGGGAACCGCCATGCCCTCCTTCGACTACGACCTCGTCATCGCCGGCGCCAGCTTTGCCGGCGCGGCCTGCGCCCTGGCCGCCGCGCGCGCCGGCCTGCGCGTGCTGGTGCTGGAACGCAAGACCGATCCGGGCGACAAGCTCCATACCACCGGCATCCTGGTCAGGGAAGCCATCGAACAGACCTGGCTGGGCCAGGCGCCGGCCGCTTGCGTGCACCGCGTCGAGCAGGTGCGGCTGTACTCGCCGCGGCTGCGCAGCATCGACCTGAGCGCGCCCGGCTACTACTTCCACACCACCGATACGCCGCGGCTGATGCGCTGGCTGGTCGCGGAACTGGTGCGCCACCGGGTCGAGCTGCGGCTGGGCCAGGCCTTCGTCGGCGCGGTGCCGCGCCACGGTGGCTGGCACGTGACGGGCGTAGGCCATACGCGCTATCTGGTGGGTGCCGATGGCGCGAAGTCGCGCGTGGCGCAATGTGCCGGGCTGGGACGCGGGCACAGCTTCCTGTATGGCGTCGAATACGAATTCCCGGGGATGGCGCTGCCCGAGCCGGGCGCGCTGCACTGCTTCATCACCCGCCGCTTCGCGCCGGGCTATATCGGCTGGATCGCGCAGAACCCCACCGGCGTGCAGGCCGGGCTGGCACTGCGCTACCTGCCGCGGCACGGCCGCGCGCCGGACCTGGACGGCCTGCTGGCACACGTGCGCGAGCGCGCCGGCCTGCCGCAGCTGGCGCGGCCGGCGGCCACGCGCGCCGGGTTGATCCCGTGCGGCGGCCCGGCGTTGCCGCTGGCGCGCGACGGCGTGATCCTGACCGGCGACGCCGCCGGCATCGTGTCGCCGCTTACCGCGGGCGGCATCCACTACGCCTTTGCCCACGGCGAAGCGGTCGGCCACGCCGTGGCGTCGCACTTGCTGCGCGGCGGCCCGGCACCGGAGGCCGTGGCCAACGCCAGCGCGCCGCGCTTTCGCGCCAAGCGCGCGCTGCGCTGGATGTTCGAGCGCTTCCAGTGCGACTGGCCGTTCGACCTGATGCTGTACTCGCCGCCGCTGCGCTGGGCCGCGGAGCAAATCTATTTCCACCAGCGCCGCGGCGGGCAACCGGCGGCGCCGGCCCGCGCGGCGTCCCGCGCCTGACCGGCTAGAATGCCGGGCATGGAACAACCGCGGATCCTGGTGGTGGAAGACGAGCAGGCCATCGCCGACACCATCCTCTATGCCCTGCGCACCGACGGCATGCTGGCCGAGCACTGCACGCTGGGCGGCGACGCGCTGGCAAGCCTGCGCGCCGCGCCGGCGGACCTGGTGATCCTGGACGTGGGGCTGCCGGATCTGAGCGGCTTCGAGGTCTGCCGCACGCTGCGCACCTTCTGCGATGCGCCGGTGATCTTCCTGACCGCGCGCCATGAAGAGATCGACCGCATCGTCGGGCTGGAGATCGGCGCCGACGACTACGTGGTCAAGCCGTTCTCGCCGCGCGAGCTGGCCGCGCGCGTGCGCGCCATCCTGCGCCGGGCGCGCGGCGGCGGTGCCGCCGCGGCAAGGGACGACGAGATTGCCGGCTTTACCCACGATAAGGACGGGGCCCGCCTGGCCTATCGCGGCCACTGGCTGGCGCTGACGCGCTACGAATACCTGCTGCTGGCCTGGCTGGTGGCGCATCCGGGCCGCATCTATTCGCGCGCGCAGCTGATGGACGGCGTGTGGGCCGGCGCGCTCGACACCAGCGACCGCACCGTCGATACCCATATCAAGACCCTGCGCGCCAAGCTGCGCGAGGCGTCCCCCGAAGGCGCCGGGCGCATCCGCACCCATCGCGGCATGGGCTATTCGCTGGAGCCCTGAGCGCGCGCCATGCATATCGGCCTGCGCATTTTCTTCGGCTTTTTCCTGATCGTGGGCCTGGCCACGGTGCTGACGCTGCGCGTGTTCGTGCAGGAGGTCAAGCCCGGGGTGCGCCAGGCCATGGAAGACACGCTGATCGATACCGCGCACGTGCTGGCCGCGCTGGCCGCCGACGACCTGAAGGCCGGCCGCATCGCCGACGGCGATTTCGCGCGGCATATGGCGGCGCTGCGCGACGTGCCGGTCAATGCCGAGGTCTCGGGCCTGCACAAGGACAGCATCGGCTACCGCGTCTATGTGACCGATGCCAGCGGCATCGTGCGCTTCGACTCGACCGGCACCGACGTGGGCCGCGACTATTCGCGCTGGAACGATGTCTACCTGACGCTGCGCGGCAAGTACGGCGCGCGCAGCACGCGCGCCGACCCCGCCGACGAGGCCAGCACCGTGATGCACGTGGCCGCGCCAGTGCGCGACGGCGAGCGCATCATCGGCGTGCTCACGGTGGCCAAGCCCAATGCGGCCATGGCGCCGTTTATCGCGCGCAGCCAGCGCAAGATCCTGCTCTACGGCGGCCTGCTGATCGGCACCGCCTGCGTGATCGGGCTGGCCTGCACGCTGTGGCTCGCGCATGGACTGAGCCGCTTGCGCGGCTACGCGCGCGCGGTGGCAGCCGGCGAGCGCGCCGAGATGCCGCTGCGCGGCGCGGGCGAGCTTGCCGAGCTGGGCCGCGCGGTGCAGGGCATGCGCGAGCGGCTGGAAGACAAGCAGTATGTCGAGCACTACATCCACACGCTGACCCACGAGATGAAGAGCCCGCTGGCCGCCATCGGCGGCGCGGCGGAGTTGCTGCAGGAAGAGATGCCGGCGGCCGACCGCCAGCGCTTCGTCGCCAATATCCGGACCCAGTCCGGGCGGCTGGAAACCATGATCCGCAAGCTGCTGGCGCTGGCCGAGGTAGAACAGCGCCAGCGCCTGGAAGTGCGCGAGCCGGTGCCGCTGGCGCCGCTGCTGGCGCAACTGTGCGCCGAACTGGAGCCGCGCGCGCGGCAGCGCGGCGTGGCGCTGCAGGGCCCTGCCGAAGGCGGCCCGGGCCACGTCGCCGGGGACCCGTTCCTGCTGCGCCAGGCCATCGCCAACCTGCTGGAAAACGCCATCGACTTCGCCCCGGCGGGCAGCGCGGTCACGGTGGGGCTGGAGCGCCGCGGCGACGCGCTGGCCATCGTCGTGGCCGACCGGGGCCCCGGCATCCCCGACTACGCGCTGCCGCGCGTGTTCGAGCGCTTCTACTCGCTGCCGCGCCCGCACGGTGCGGACAAGAGCACCGGCCTGGGCCTGTGCTTTGCGCGCGAGGTGGCAACGTTGCATCATGGCGACGTGACACTGGCCAACCGCCCGGACGGCGGCGCGCTGGCCGAGCTGGTCCTGCCGGCGGCATAGCGCCCGCGCCGGCCGGACCGGCATAGACTGGGGCTTCTAACGTGACCGCGCGGAAACTCCCTATAATCGAACGACCGTTCATTTAGGGCGCGTTACGCGCGCCCGCCAGTAGTTCAGGAGACACCATGCCCGCCGCCAAGCAACTGCCCCAGGCCCTGCAGAACCTGGCCCTGCCCGTGATTGCCTCGCCCATGTTTATCGTCAGCTACCCGGAACTGGTGCTGGCGCAGTGCAAGGCCGGCATCGTCGGCTCGTTCCCGGCGCTCAATGCGCGCCCGGCCGAGCTGCTCGACGAATGGCTGACCCGGATCGAGGAAGAACTGGCCGCGTTCAAGGCCGCCAACCCCGGCGCACCGGTGGGCCCGGTCGCGGTCAACCAGATCGTCCACAGCTCCAACGCGCGCCTCGAGCACGACATCAAGGTCTGCGTGGAACACAAGGTGCCGATCTTCATCACCTCGCTGCGCGCGCCGCCGAAGGAACTGATCGACGCGGTGCACAGCTACGGCGGCATCGTGCTGCACGACGTGATCAGCCTGCGCCACGCCGAGAAGGCGATCGAATCCGGCGTCGACGGCCTGATCCTGGTCGCGGCGGGCGCCGGCGGCCATGCCGGCATGCTGTCGCCGTTCGCACTGGTGGGCGAGGTGCGCAAGCTCTTCGACGGCCCGATCGCGCTGTCGGGCTCGATCGCCACCGGCGAGGCGGTGCTGGCCGCGCAGGCCATGGGCGCGGACTTTGCCTACGTGGGCACGCGCTTCATCGCCTCACAGGAGGCCCATGCCGCCGAGTCGTACAAGCAGTCGATCACCAGCTCGGCCGCCGCCGATATCGTCTACACCAACCTGTTCACCGGCGTGCACGGCAACTACATCCGCGAAAGCATCAGCAACGCGGGCCTGGACCCGGACAACCTGCCGGTGGCCGACAAGGGCAAGATGGATTTTTCCAGCGGCAGCTCCAAGGCCAAGGCGTGGAAGGATATCTGGGGCGCCGGCCAGGGCGTGGGCCAGATCCACGACATCCCCAGCGCCGGCGAAATCGTCGCGCGCATGAAGGCGGAGTACGATGCCGCCAAGGCGCGGCTGGGTATTGCACGCTGACCCAAGCCATTACCGGGCCGCGGCTGCGGCCTCTTCAGGCCTCCCTTGCCAACGCCAGGTCCCGCCAACCCTCCCGATTCCGCTCCGGATCCCGCCGCCGCGCCAGGCCGCCGGCAGCAGGTGCTGCGCGCGCTGTGGGTGGTGCTGGGCGGCGTATGCCTGCTGCTTGGCGTGATCGGCATCTTCCTGCCGGTGCTGCCCACCACGCCGTTCGTGCTGCTGGCCGCTGCATGCTTCGCGCGCGGCTCGCAACGCTTCCATGAATGGCTGCTGGGGCATCCGCGCTTCGGGCCGCTGGTGAGCGACTGGCAGCGGCACCGCAGCATCCCGTTCAAGGCGAAATGCCTGGCGCTGTCGATGATGTGGGTGTCGATGGGCACCACGGCATGGCTGCTGCGCGGGCGGCCGCTGGTGTCGGCGGCGTTGCTGGCGTGTGCGGTGGGGGTGAGTGTGTGGATGGTCAGGTTGCCGACGCGGCCGGCTGGTGGGGGGAAGTCTTGAGGCGTGGCGGTCTGTCGGCGTTCCCTACTTCGTGGATGCTCCGGCCCTCACCCCCGCCCCTCTCCCGCAAGCGGGAGAGGGGCGCAAACCGTATGCCAAGCTCCTTCAGTCGTAACTGCGCGCATCCTCGATCAGCTTCCCATCCTGCGGCAGCGACCCCGCCGCGACAAACGCCACCTCACCGCGCAGCCGCGTCACCTCGCGCAGCGACTCCGCCACCGCGCGCTGCAGCTCAGCGTCTGTGCGCGTCGCCTCGCAGCGCAGCGTCATCACGTCGGCGCCCGGATCACCCGTCACCACCAGCCGCGCCGCCCGGATCTCGGGATGGCGCCGCACCACGTCGGCCACCTGTCCCGGATGCACGAACATGCCCTTGACCTTGGTGGCCTGGTCGGCGCGCCCGAGCCAGCCCTTGAGCCGGATATTGGTGCGGCCGCACGGGCTGGGCCGCTGCGACGACGCCGGCACCACTGCCGACAGGTCGCCGGTGCCGAAGCGGATCAGCGGGTAGTCGCCGTTGCCCAGCACCGTCACCACCACCTCGCCGGTCTCGCCTTCGGGCATCGGGCGCGAGCCGCCAGGTTCGACGATCTCCACCAGCACGCCCTCGTCCACCACCCAGCCGTCGCCACCTTCGGTCTCGTACGCGATCAGGCCGACATCGGCGGTGCCGTACATCTGCTGCACGCGCACCCCGCGCGCCTGGAACCAGTTGCGCAGCGACGGCGGCAAGGCCTCGCCGGAGACCAGCGCCTTGGCCAGGCTGGTGCAGGGCGTGCCGAGTTCATCGCCGCGCTCCAGCAGCAGCTTGAGGAACGACGGCGTGCCCGCATAGGCGGCCGGCTGCAGGCTGGCCAGTGCCTGCACCTGCGAATCGGTCTGGCCGACGCCGGCCGGGAACACGCAGCAGCCCAGCCGGTGGGCGCCGCTTTCCATCATCATGCCGGCCGGGGTGAAGTGATAGGAAAAGGTGTTGTAGACCAGGTCGCCGGCGCGAAAGCCCGCGGCGTGCATGGCGCGCGCGGTGCGCCACCAGTCGGCGTCGTGGCCGTCGGGCTCGTGGATCGGCCCGGGCGACTGGAACACATGGCGCAGCTTGGCCAGCGGCGTCGCGTTGAGCCCGCCCAGCGGCGCCAGCAGGCGCTGGCGCGCGCTCAGGTCTGACTTGCGCGTCACCGGCAGTTCGGCAAGCGCCGCGCGCGAGGTCAGCAGGCGCGGCTCGACGCCGCTCAGCAGTTCGGCAAAGTAAGGCGCGTGGTCGCGCGCATGGGCCACCTGGCGTGCCAGGGCGGCAAGGAGCGCCTGCTCGCGGACTTCCGGCGCGCGGGTTTCGAGCGGATCGAAGTGTTCTGGCATGGTGCTGTGCGTCAGGGAATGGGATGCGGCTTGCCCCGCGCCGCGGGGCGCGTGGTGGCAAGGCCGGATAAAAAACGGGCGCTGGCTAGGCTAGCCAGCGCTTGCGGCGCCGGTAGCTCTTGACGTCGCGGAACGACTTGCGGCCGGGGCCGTCGGCGTCGTTGGCGGCCACGCCCAGGTAGAACTCCTTGACATCCTCGTTGGTGCGCAGCGACTCGGCGTCGCCATCCATCACCACGCGGCCGTTCTCCAGGATGTAGCCGTAGTCGGCATAGCGCAGCGCCACCATGGTGTTCTGCTCGGCCAGCAGGAAACTGACGTTCTCGCGTGAATTCAGGCCGCGCACAATCTCGAAGATCTCCTCGACGATCTGCGGCGCCAGCCCCATCGACGGCTCGTCCAGCAGGATCATCGCGGGCTTGGCCATCATGGCCCGGCCGATCGCGCACATCTGCTGCTCGCCGCCGGAGGTGTAGCCGGCCTGCGACTTGCGGCGCGTCTTCAGCCGCGGGAAGTATTGGTAGATCTTTTCCAGCTCGTCGCGCGTCTGGCCACGCGACAGGCCGCGCGTGTAGGCACCGGTGAGCAGGTTCTCTTCGATGGTCAGGTGCGCGAAGCAATGGCGCCCTTCCATCACCTGGATCACGCCGCGGCGCACCAGGTCATTGGGCGTGAGCTGGTCGACGCGGTCGCCGCGGTATTCGATCGAACCCTTGGTGACGTCGCCGCGCTCGGCCTGCAGCAGGTTGGAAATGGCCTTGAGCGTGGTGGTCTTGCCCGCGCCGTTGGCGCCCAGCAGCGCCACGATCTTGCCCTCCGGCACTTCGAGCGAAACGCCCTTGAGCACCAGGATCACGTGATCGTAGATGACTTCGATATTGTTGACGGACAGGAGGCTCATGGTGCGGCTCGGGTTGGTGTGGCGGTGTTGCGTTGGACTTTCAACTTGCCGTCGGTGTACTCCCTCTCCCTCCGGGAGAGGGTTGGGGTGAGGGCCGGCGTTGCCACGAAGTGAATGGCTTCGCTATTGCCAGCGCCCTCCCTCACCCCCGGCCCCTCTCCCGCAAGCGGGAGAGGGGAGCAAACCATCGGAGGTCGAGGGCAATCAGCTCTTCGAGCACCCCGGCGTAATCCCCTTCTCCTTCGCGTACTGCGCCGCGGTGGCCTTGAACAGCGGATGGATCAGGCTCTTGTTGCCCTCGATCCAGTCCGACACCACCACCCACTTGCTGCCGTCCCACTGCTGGATCTTCACCTTGCCCGACCCCTCATGGTTCTCGCAGCTGGTCTTGATCTCCGGCAGCAGGCCGGTGGCGCCCAGTTGCTGCAGGCGTGCGTTGGTCAGGTTCAGGTTCTCGAAGGCCCAGCGCATCTGCTCGCCGGTCATGGGCTTGCCCTTGCCGAACTTGGCCTGCGCCACGCGCACCGCTTCCACCGTCACCACCGCGGCCGACACGCCGCGGTTGTACAGCACCGAGCCGACCTTGTTCTTGTCCTGCATATTGCCCTTGCCGGCGCCGTAGACCACCTTTTCGATATCGGCGATCAGCGGCACGCTCTTGCCCGCGACGTTCCAGGTCGCGCTCATGTAGCCCTTGGAGGCATCGCCGGCCGGCACCGTATCTTCCTCGGAGCCCGCCCACCAGGAGCCGATCATCTTCTCGCGCGAGAAGCCCACCTTCTGCGCGGCCTTCAGCGCGGTCTGGTTCATCACGCCCCAGCCCCAGAAGATCACGTAGTCGGGATTTTCCTGGCGGATCTTCAGCCACTGCGCGCCCTGCTCGTTGCCCGGGTGCGCCACCGGGATCTCGACCAGGTTGAACTTGCCCAGCCGCGCCTCGGCCTGCAGCGCCACGATCGGCTCCTTGCCATAGGCCGAGTCGTGGTACAGGTAGACGATCTTCTTGCCCGCCAGCGAGCCGCCATTCTTCGACGCCAGGTACTTGACGATGGCCGAGACCTGCATCTGGTACGTGGTCACCAGCGGGAACGCGTACGGGAACACCGAGCCGTCGACCGCATCGGTGCGGCCGTAGCCCATCATCACCAGCGGCACCTTGTCGGCGGCGGTCTTGTCGACCAGCGCGTAGGAGATGCCGGTCGACATCGCGTGGTACGCGGTGCCCTTGGTGGTGGCGTTCTTGGCCTTCAGCCGCTCATAGCACTCCACGCCCTTGGCGTTGTTGTACTCGGTCTCGCACTCTTCCCAGCTCAGCTTGACGCCGTTGACGCCGCCGTCCTTCAGGTTGACGTAGTTGAGGTAGTCGATGAAGCCGCCATACCAGGACTGCCCGTTGGCGCCGTACGGCCCCACGCGGTAGCTCGGCAACGCCACGAACTGCTCGTTGCTCTGCGCCATGGCCGGCGCCGCCGGCGCCAGCAGTGCCGCCGCGGCGCTGACCACCAGGGCGGCGCGTTGCACATTGCGAATCAGGTGGGTCATGACAGTCTCCTTCGCCCTCAAGGGAGCGTTTCGTTATGCGTAAGCTTCAGAACTTCACACAGGAACTGCGGTAACACAGGTTCCCCTCCCGTCAATGAGGGAACGGCCACAGCCTCAGCTTCTCCTTGGCGATCTGCCACAGCCGGGCCAGCCCGTGCGGCTCGACGATCAGGAAGAAGATGATCAGCCCGCCGAACACCATCAGCTGGATGTGCGACACGGTGGCATTGGTAAAGGGCAGGTGCAGCAGCGCTGCCAGCGGCGGCAGCACGTTGTCCAGGAAGATCGGCAGCAGCAGGATGAAGGCGGCGCCGAGGAACGAGCCCAGGATGCTGCCCACGCCGCCGATGATGATCATGAACAGCACGCGGAACGACAGGTCCAGCGAGAAGCCGTCCGGCTCGACCGAGCCCAGGTAGCAGAACGCGTACAGCGCGCCGGCCACGCCGCAGTAGAACGAGCTGACCGCGAACGCCAGCAGCTTGGTGCGCATCAGCGGGATGCCGATCACCTCGGCCGCCACGTCCATGTCGCGCACCGACATCCAGGCACGCCCGGTGGCCGAGCGCACCATGTTCTTGGCCGCCAGCGCCAGCACCGTGACGATGCCGAGCACGAACAGGTACTTCTTGACCGGCGTGTCGATGGCAAGGCCGAACAGGTCCAGCCGCTGCGCCGTGATCACGCCCGACGAGCTGTTGTTGGAGAACCAGGGGAACTTGGTCAGCGCCCACACCACGAAGAACTGCGCCGCCAGCGTCGCCACCGCCAGGTAGAAGCCCTTGATGCGCAGCGATGGCAGCCCGAACGCCACGCCCACCACCGCCGCCGACAAGCCCGCCAGGATGAACATCAGCAGCACCGGCATGCCTTCGATGCGCAGCTGGAAGTTGTAGGCCGCGTAGGCGCCCACCGCCATGAACGCCGCGGTGCCCAGCGACAGCTGGCCGGCATAGCCGGTCAGGATATTCAGCCCCAGCGCCGCCAGCGAGAAGATCAGGAACGGGATCAGGATGGCCGAGAACCAGTATTCCGAGCCGACGAACGGGACCGCCACGAAGGCGACCGCCATCAGCACCGCAAAACCGATGCGGTCCTGGCGGATCGGGAAGATCTGGCTGTCGGCAACGTAGCTGGTCTTGAACTGGCCGGCCTCACGATAGAACATGGCAACTCTCCTGTGCGAAGTCGGTCAGACGCGATCAATATGTTTTTCACCAAACAGCCCTTCGGGCCGCACCAGCAGGAACAGCAGCGCAAACACGTACGGGAACCATCCCTCGATGCCGCCGAAGTTGCCGCCGAACACCGACTGGAACACCGGCGGGATATAGATCTCGGCCAGCTTCTCCGACGCGCCGATGATGAGCCCGCCGACGATGGCGCCGGGCACCGAGGTGAAGCCACCGAGGATCAGCACCGGCAGCGCCTTCAGCGCGGTCAGCGTCAGCGCGAACTGCACGCCATTGCGCGAGCCCCACAGCATGCCCGCCACCAGCGCGACAAAGCCCGCCACGCCCCAGACGATGGCCCAGATGTTCTGCAGCGGAATGCCCAGCGACAGCGCCGCCTGGTGGTCGTCGGCCACCGCGCGCAGCGCGCGCCCGACCTTGGTGTACTGGAAGAACAGCGCCAGCGATCCGACCAGCACGCCGGCGATGGCCGCCGCCGCGAGGTCGAACTTGGACAGCACGATATTGAAGCTGGTCAGGATCGACTCGATCGGCTCGTCGACGATGCCCAGGTTGATCGGGCGCACTTCATTGCCGAACAAGAGCGGCCCCAGCCCTTCCAGGAAGAACGACAGCCCGATGGTCGCCATGAACAGCGTGATCGGTGGCTGGTTGACCAGCTTGCGCAGCACGAAGCGCTCGGTGCTCATGCCCACCAGGATCATCACCACGAAGGCGCCGATCACCGCGGCCCACATCGGCAGGCCCTTGTCCATCAGCCCCACCACCGCCAGCGCGGCAAAGTAGACCATCGCGCCCTGGGCAAAGTTGAACACGCCGGAGGCCTTGTAGATCAGCACGAAGCCCAGCGCCACCAGCGAGTACATCAGTCCCGACAGCAGGCCGCCGATCAGGATTTCAATGAAGAACGTCATGGTTTGCCTTTGCTTGCTTCCGTTGGTCCACCCACACCGCTGTCTGGCACCCCTCTCCCGCGCGCGGGAGAGGGGTGCACACCGCGCTCAATGGGAAGTACCGAGATACGCCTTAATGACATCGGGATTCGCCTTGACTTCCTCGGGCGTCCCGTCTCCGATCTTCTTGCCGTAGTCCAGCACCACCACGCGGTCGGAGATATCCATCACCACGCCCATGTCATGCTCGATCAGCACGATGGTGGTACCGAACTGCCGGTTCACATCGAGGATGAAGCGGCACATGTCCTGCTTCTCTTCCACATTCATGCCGGCCATGGGCTCGTCGAGCAGCAGCATCGACGGCTCCGCCGCCAGCGCCCGCGCCAGCTCCACGCGCTTCTGCAGGCCGTATGGCAGGCGTCCCACCGGCGTCTTGCGGATCGACTGGATCTCCAGGAAGTCGATCACCTCCTCGACCTTCTGCCGGTGCCGCATCTCTTCATTGCGTGCCGGGCCCCACCACAGCGCGTGCGCAAACAGCCCGGTGCGGAACTGCGTATTGCGCCCGGTCATGATGTTGTCGAGCACCGTCATGCCCTTGAACAGCGCAATGTTCTGGAACGTGCGCGCAATGCCCTGGCGCGCGGCGGCGGTCGGGTGCATCTGCTTGCGCTCCTCGCCGCGGAACACGATGCGCCCCTGCTGCGGGTGGTAGACGCCGTTGATCACGTTCAGCATCGAACTCTTGCCGGCGCCGTTGGGACCGATGATGGCGCGCACCTCGTGCTCGCACACGTCGAACGAAATATCAGTCAGCGCCTTCACCCCGCCGAACGACAGCGAGATGTGCTGCAGGTCCAGAATCACCTCGCCGCCAGTGCGCGCCTGCGCGCCGGTACGCTGCGCATGGCGCGTACCGGGATGCACGCCGCTGTCATCCGCCAGCCCCGACGGGGGCAGCGGACCGGTGGGGGCCATCGCCCCGCCACTGCCGGCGCCGCTCGCATCGGTGCGTGCCGCTCCCGTCCACTCGCCCTTGCCGGCGCCTTGCCAGGCCACTTGCGTCATGTTGCTGCCTCCACCCTGTGCGCTCATGCCGCGCGCGCTGCCGCCGGCAGCCGCTTGGCATCCATCAGCTTCAGCGTGGCCGACACGCTGCCCTCGCGCCCGTCTTCAAACTTGACGCGCGTCTCGATGAACTGTTCGGACTTGCCCGCATAGAGGGCTTCGACCAGCACCCCGTACTTCTCCGCGATAAAGCCGCGCCGTACCTTGCGCGTGCGCGTCAGCTCGTCGTCGTCCGGGTCCAGCTCCTTGTGCAGCACCAGGAAGCGCGCCACCTGCGAGCCCGCCAGCATCGGGTCGTTGGCAAGGTCGGCGTTCACCTGGTTCACGCACTCGCCGATCATCTCCAGCACGTCCGGCTGCGCGGCCAGGTCGACATAACCGGCATACGGCAGGTGGCGGCGCTCGGCCCAGTTGCCCACTGCCTCGAAGTCGATGTTGATAAAGGCACAGACCTGGTCGCGGCCGTTGCCGAACGCCACCGCCTCCTTGATGTACGGGAAGAACTTGAGCTTGTTCTCGATGTACTTGGGCGCGAACATCGAGCCATCGGCCAGCTTGCCCACGTCCTTGGCGCGGTCGATGATCTTCAGGTGGCCGTCGGCATCGATCACGCCGGCGTCGCCGGTCATGAAGTAGCCCTCGTCGTTGATGGCCTCGCGGGTGGCGTCGTCGCGCTTGTAGTAGGACTTGAGCAGGCCCACGCCGCGCACCAGCACCTCGCCGTTGTCGGCGATGCGGATCTCCATGCCGGGCGCGGCCGGTCCGACGGAATCGAACTTGACCTTGCCGTCGGGCTGCAGGCACACATAGGCGCAGGTCTCGGTCTGGCCGTAGAACTGCTTCAGGTTCACGCCGATCGAGCGGTAGAAGCGGAACAGGTCCGGGCCGATCGCCTCGCCCGCGGTGTAGCCGACGCGGATGCGGCTCATGCCCAGCACATTGCGCAGCGGGCCGTAGACCAGCGCTTCGCCCAGCGCATAGCGCATGCGCTCCGCCAGCGGCACCGGCTGGCCGTCGAGGATATCGGTGCCACAGCGGCGCGCCACGTCCATGGCCCAGTGGAACAGCTTGCGCTTGATCCAGCCGGCGTCCTCCATGCGGATCATCACCTGCGTCAGCAGCCCTTCATAGATGCGCGGCGGTGCGAAGTAATAAGTGGGGCCGATCTCGCGCAGGTCGGTCATCACCGTCTCGCGCGATTCCGGGCAGTTCACGGTAAAGCCCGCCACCATCGCCTGCGCATACGAGAACAGGTTGTCGCCGACCCACGCCATCGGCAGGTAGGACAGCACGTCGTCATCGGCGCTGAGCTTGTCAAAGGCGCAGCCATTGCGCGCCGAGCCGATCAACCCGTAGTGCGAATGGCACACGCCCTTGGGCTTGCCGGTGGTGCCCGAGGTATAGAGGATAATCGCGGTGTCGTCGGGCTGCCCCGCGGCGATGGCCTCGTCATAGAAGCCCGGATGCGCCTGGTCGAATTCGCGCCCCAGTTCCTGCAGGCGCTCGTACGACATCAGCGACGGGTGGTCATAGTCGAGCAGGCCGCGCGGGTCTTCAAAGATGATGTGGCGCACGGCGCGGCCGGACTCGGCCAGCTGCGCTTCGACCTCGAGCAGCTTGTCGACCTGCTCCTGGTCCTCGACGATGGCGAACTCGATTTCCGCATCGTTGAGCACGTAGACCATCTCGTTGGCGATGGCGTCCTGGTACAGCGGCACCGGCACGCCGCCCACCGCCTGCGCCGCGGTCATGGCCCAGTACAGCCGCGGGCGGTTGTCGCCCACCACCGCCAGGTTCATGCCGCGTTTGAAGCCGAGCGCGGCCAGACCACATGCCAGCGCCCTCACTTGCTGCGCCACCTGGGCCCAGCTGTATGTCTGCCAGATGCCGAGATCCTTCTCGCGATACGCCGGATGGTCCGGCCGCTGCTGGGCGTGCGCCAGCAGCCATCGCGGGAAGGTCGTCGCGGACGATTCCTGCATCGCTGTCTCCTGTCCCTCCGGCGTGGGGGTCCACGCCCGGTGTCAAGCGCCGGTCCGGTCGTTATACTTGGCCTGCTTTGCGCGGCGGCATCCGCCGCATCGCATCAAGCCCGGTGTGCCATTTCAGGGGGCCGGGAAAGCGTTGCCGCCATTCCCCGGCGTGCCTCTGGTGACACCCGCGGTTCCGTTGTGATCGTACGATAGTCCATGCCAACCACCCCGGTTGTCACGCCGGTGACAATTCCGGGTTAATCCCTACCGGAGCTTGCGCAGGCCATGCTGAACGATTTTGTCGACCGCTGCGTGTGGGCAGCAGACCTGAGCCCGGCGCAGCGCGAGCGCGTGCGCCGCGCCATGTTCGTGCACGAGTACAGCCAGGGCGACTACGTCTGCCACAAGGGCGACAAGGCCGAGCACTGGATGGGCGTGCTCGAAGGGATCGTCAAGATCACCACGGTGTCGCCCTCGGGCAAGTCGGTCACCTTCACCGGCGTGCCCACCGGCGGGTGGTTCGGTGAAGGCGCGGTGCTGAAGTCGGAGATCCGCAAGTACGACGTGATGGCGCTGCGCCGCTCGACCATCGCCTTCCTGCCGCGCGACACTTTTCAGTGGCTGCTGGATACCAGCCTGCCGTTCACCCGCTTCCTGCTGACGCAGTTCAACGAGCGCCTCGGGCAGTTCATCGCGGCGGTGGAATATGAGCGGCTGCTAGACATCGACTCGCGCGTGGCGCGCGCGGTGTCGTCACTGTTCAACGAGCACCTGTATCCCGGCATCGGCAAGACGCTGGAGATCTCGCAGGAAGAGATCGGCCTGCTTGCCGGCATCTCGCGCCAGCGCGCCAACCAGGCGCTGAAGGTGCTGGAACAGCAGGGGCTGGTGCGGGTGGACTATGGCGTGATCGAGGTGCTGGACCTCGAGGGCTTGCGGCAGTACGGAGAGTAATGCACAGCGCCATCGACGCCGCCACTTTGCGCGCGTATCGCGACACGCACTACCGGGTGCGGGGCGACACCCCGATGACCTTGCGCATCGACCAGCCCAGCCCGGCGCTGGCCGCGCTGCACCAGGTGCACGGCGTCGACTGCAGCGCCTTCATCACGGCGGCCAACCCGCACAGCCGGCGTTGCGGCGATGACGCCAATGCGCGGCGTCAGCTGGCACTGGCGCAGGACCTGGAGCGCATGGGCTTGGCCGCGATGGCAGCCGCCGGCGAGCATCCGTCCAACGGCTGGCCGGCCGAACCGAGCTTCCTGGTGCCCGGGCTGTCGCTGCACGATGCGCGGATGCTCGGCGAGAAATACGGCCAGAACGCCGTGGTGTGGAGCGGCGCGGACGCGGTGCCGCGGCTGGTGCTGCTGCGCTGAGCGTCCGGCAGGCGCCGGCGCCTGCGCCAGCGCGCGAATCAGCGGCCGTGGCCACGATGGCCGTGATGCCCCTGGCCGTGATGGCGGTAGTGATGGTCGTGCCGGTGGTGGTGATGCCGCCCGCGCCACTCGTGCCGCCCATACCAGCGCCGGCCATCCCAGTAACGGTCGCCATGCCAGCCGTGGTAGCGCGGCGCATAGACCACAGGCGGCGGCGGTGCCACATAGACCGGCGCCGGCGCGGCATAGACCGGCGCACCAATGTTGACCCCCACATCCACATGCGCCATCGCGGAACGCGCCGCCAGCAGGGACATGACGCCAGCGAGCAGCGCCGCAAAGAGAACCGGGTGAGCCATGATGTGCGTTGTCGTAAACGGAATGGGTGCACTCTACCGCGCATTCCTGTTACCAGATGCGGCGGAGTGTTTCGGCATATAACGCGGTGTAAGCGGAATGCGGCGCGCCTGGAACAAGGCGATGGGTGTCAGCGCTTTTTGACCACGGTAGCGTCTAGCTGCTGCTCTATCCGTTCCAGCGCCGCGACATCCTCGGCGTCTGCAGCAAGGCGCTCGGCATCTCGCCGCCTGATTTCGAATTCGGTATAGCGCTCCAGCGCCAGACGCTCGGCCACTTGCGCAGACACCTTCCCGGCATGCGTCAAGACCTCGCGTTCATTGAAGGTCAGGAACGCATCCAGCTTGTCCGACCATTCCTGCATGGTCATCGTCTTGCGACGCAGCGCCATGCTTTCGGCGTAGTCGAGATACATCACCACAATGCGGTTGAGGGCGTCGACTTCCGGCTGCTGCAGGTAATTCTTTGCCACCCCCACATCGCCCTGCCGCACCCGCCTGCCTTTCCAGCTTGTAAGCCCCATATTCGGCTGGCTGGGGTCGGATCGGGCCGCAATCAGTTCCGCGGCAGTGTGGCCGGTGATGGCCCACAGCATCTTGTTCTGGATCTTGGCGAAAAAACGCTGGGCTTCTTCGGTTGTGCCATCGTAGTCGACGGCCGTTGCATAGATGTCGCGAATCTTCTGGTAGAACCGCTTTTCGGACGCCCGGATGTCCCGGATGCGTTGGATCAGTTCATCGAAGTAATCCCAGCCGCCCGGGTCCTTGAGGCGTTCGTCGTCCATGACGAAGCCCTTGATCAGGAATTCACGCAGGTGGGTAGTGGCCCACTGGCGGAATTGGGTGCCGCGATGGGAGCGAACCCGATAGCCCACCGCCAGAATCATGTCGAGGTTGTACAGCTTGACCGGGCGCCGCACCTGCCGGCTGCCTTCCTGGCGAACCATTAAGGATTCCTTAATAGTTGCAGACTCACTTACCTCGGCGTCTTCGAGCACGTTCTTGACGTGCATGTTGATATTGGGGACAGACGTCTGGAACAGTTCCGCCATCTCGAGCTGCGACAGCCAGACAGTTCCATCTTCAGCCCGCAGCCGGATCCGAGTCCCTCCGTCCTCGGTGGTGTACAGGATCAGTTCGCCAGTACTCATAGACGTAGGTTTTCGACAAATTCCTTGTTCGCACAATACCAACAGGCTTCACCAGGCACCTGTGCAATGCCCGTGCAATAGACTAACCGAATGAACCGTCAGGATTGTTATCGAGTGTAGCGATCCAATGCGCCCTGATGAACGGAAAAAGGCCGGCGCTGACCCAAGGTACAGTCGCCGGCCTCGCTCAGACAAGACCTGCCCAGCAGAGGGGCAGGCCCAGGTCCGCTTACTTGCTATACACGTACACCCCGCGCCCCGTCTTGCGCCCCAGGTAGCCCGCGGCCACCATCTCGCGCATCAGCATCGCCGGACGGTACTTCGGATCGGCGAACTCGGTGTACAGCACCTCCATCACCGCCAGCATGGTGTCCAGGCCGATCATGTCGGCCAGCGCCAGCGGCCCGATCGGGTGGTTGCAGCCCAGCTTCATGCCTTCGTCGATCTCTTCCGGCGAGGCCAGGCCTTCGCCCAGCACGCAGAAGGCTTCATTGATCATCGGGCACAGGATGCGGTTGACGACGAAGCCCGGACTGTTCCTGACCGTGATCGGGTACTTGCCGAGCTGCTTCGACAGGCCTTCCACGGCGGCGTGGGTGGCGTCGCTGGTCTGCAGGCCGCGGATCAGTTCGACCAGCGCCATCACCGGCACCGGGTTGAAGAAATGCATGCCGATAAAGCGGTCGGCGCGCGAGGTCACCGCGGCCAGCTTGGTGATCGAGATCGACGAGGTGTTCGATGCGATGATCACGTTGTCGCCGACGATGCCGTCGATCTGCTTGAGGATCTTGACCTTGAGCTCGTAGTTCTCGGTGGCGGCCTCGATCACGATGTCGGTGGCCTTGAGGTCGTCATACGACGTGCTGCCCTGGATGCGCGCCAGCGCGTCGGCCTTTTGCGCCTCGGTCAGCTTTTCTTTCTTGATCAGCCGGTCCAGGCTGCCGGCCACCGTGGCCACGCCCTTCTGCACCGCGGCGTCGCTGATGTCGACCATCACCACGTTCAGGCCCACCACTGCGCAAGCCTGCGCGATGCCGTTGCCCATGGTGCCGGCACCTACGATGCCTACCGTCTTGATTGCCATCTTGTCTTCCTCTGCTTGCTTGGTTGAATGCTTGGCGGCGGGCTTCAGGCGCCTTGCTCGCGCAGCGCGGCGATGATGCGCTCGGCATGCCCCTTGAGCAGTTCCGGGTCCTGCATCTCGCGCGCGTGGCCGCGCAGCGCGGCGTCGGCATAGCGCGGCACGATATGGAAATGCACGTGCGGGACGGTCTGGCCCGCGGCCGCGCCGTTGAACTGTCCGATCGAGATACCGTCGGGCGCGAATGCCGCGCGCACCGCGCGCGCGACCCGCTGCGTGGCGACGATGGCGGCCTGCGCGCCGCGTTCGGACAGGTCGAACAGGTTGACCGCGGCTTCCTTTGGCACCACCAGGGTATGGCCGTCGGCCTGCGGCATGATGTCCATGAAGGCGATGGTGTCGTCGTCCTCGTACACCTTGAGGCACGGCATCTCGCCGCGCAGGATCTTCGCGAAGATGTTGTTCGGGCTGTACTGGGTGTCCATGATGTCTGGCTTGCGGTTGTCTCGAATGCGATTTGCCGCGGCTACGGCCGCTGGCGCAGCCTTCGAGTGTAACGCAGGGCGGCCCGTCACTGCGGCCGCCCTGCGCGGTAATCGGGCACGCTGGCTGCGCGGTGCCGGCGGCGCTACATATTGCGGCGATACTGTCCGCCGACCTCGAACAGCGCGTGCGTGATCTGCCCCAGCGAGCAGACCCGCACCGCGTCCATCAGCACCGCGAACACGTTCTGGTTGTCGATCACCGCCTGGCGCAGCCGCTGCAGCATCGCTGGGGCTTCGTCGGCATGCGCCTGCTGGAAGGCCTGCAGGCGATCGAGCTGGCTCTGCTTCTCGGCTTCGCTGGAGCGCGCCAGTTCCAGCTTCTGCGGCACCGGGTCGCCATCCGGATTGCGGAAGGTGTTTACGCCGATCAGCGGCAGCGTGCCGTCGTGCTTGAGCTGCTCGTAGTAGAGCGACTCCTCCTGGATCTTGCCGCGCTGGTAGCCGGTCTCCATCGCGCCGAGCACGCCGCCGCGCTCGGCGATGCGCTCGAACTCCTGCAGCACCGCCTCTTCCACCAGGTCGGTCAGTTCCTCGATCAGGAAGCTGCCCTGGTTGGGGTTCTCGCACCTGGTTACGCCCCATTCGCGGTTGATGATCAGCTGGATCGCCAGCGCGCGGCGCACCGACTCGCCGGTGGGCGTGGTGATGGCCTCGTCGTAGGCGTTGGTGTGCAGCGAATTGCAGTTGTCGTAGATCGCGATCAGCGCCTGCAGCGTGGTGCGGATATCGTTGAAGTCGATCTCCTGCGCATGCAGCGAGCGGCCCGAGGTCTGGATGTGGTACTTCAGCTTCTGGCTGCGCTCGTTGGCGCCGTACTTGTCGCGCATGGTCACGGCCCAGATGCGGCGCGCGACGCGGCCCAGCACGCTGTACTCGGGGTCCATGCCGTTGGAGAAGAAGAACGACAGGTTGGGCGCGAAATCGTCGATATGCATGCCGCGCGCCAGGTAGGCTTCCACATAGGTGAAGCCGTTGGACAGCGTGAACGCCAGCTGCGAGATCGGGTTGGCGCCGGCCTCGGCGATGTGGTAGCCCGAGATCGACACCGAGTAGAAGTTGCGCACCTGGTGGTGGACGAAGTATTCCTGGATATCGCCCATCACCTTGAGCGAGAACTCGGTGGAGAAGATGCAGGTGTTCTGGCCCTGGTCTTCCTTCAAAATGTCGGCCTGCACCGTGCCGCGCACGTTCTGCAGCACCCACGCGCGAATCTTGGCTTCCTCGTCGGCAGTGGGGTCGCGGCCGTTGTCGGCGCGGAACTTGTCGAGCTGCTGGTCGATGGCGGTGTTCATGAACATCGCCAGGATGGTCGGCGCCGGACCGTTGATGGTCATCGACACCGACGTGCTCGGGCTGGTCAGGTCGAAGCCGTCGTACAGCACCTTCATGTCGTCGAGCGTGGCGATCGACACGCCCGAGTTGCCGACCTTGCCATAGATGTCGGGGCGCACATGCGGGTCTTCGCCATAGAGCGTGACCGAGTCGAACGCGGTCGACAGGCGCTTGGCGTCCATGCCCTCCGACACCAGCTTGAAGCGCCGGTTGGTGCGGAACGCATCGCCCTCGCCGGCGAACATGCGGGTGGGGTCTTCATTCTCGCGCTTGAACGCGAACACGCCGGCGGTGTACGGGAAGCTGCCGGGCACGTTTTCACGCATCAGCCACTTCAGCACCTCGCCGTCGTCGTCGAAGCGCGGCAGCACCACCTTGCGCACCTTGGTGCCCGACAGCGTGGTGGTGACCAGCCCGGTGCGGATCTCCTTGTCGCGGATCTTCACCACGTATTCGTCGCCGCTGTAGGCCTCGCGCATCTGCGGCCACATCGCCAGCAACTTGCGCTCGACCTGGCCGAGGGCCGTGTCGCGTTCCGCGGCGAGCGCATCGAGTGCGGTGCCGTCTCCCTGCGCGGCCCGCAGCATGCGGCTGGCTTCGCGCAGCTGCTGGCGCTCGCGCGCAATGCGGCTTTGCTCGGCCACGCGGCGGTGGTAAGCGCGCACGGTGTCGGCCAGTTCGGCCAGGTAGCGGCTGCGTGCCGGCGGCACGATCACGTTCTGGCCAGTGGAGACGCGCCCGGACAGCGCCGGCAGCGCGCCTGGCCGCAGCGCCAGGCCGCGCGCGGCGAGCGCTTCGCGCAGGCCCTGGTACAGCATGGTCACGCCATCGTCGTTGAAGCGCGAGGCCTGGGTGCCGTAGACCGGCATGTCCTCCGGCTTGCCATGCCATTGCTCGCGGTTGCGCTGCACCTGCTTGGCCACGTCGCGCCAGGCATCCTGCGCGCCCTTGCGGTCGAACTTGTTGATGGCGACAAAGTCGGCGAAGTCCAGCATGTCGATCTTCTCGAGCTGGCTCGCCGCGCCGAACTCGGGCGTCATCACGTACAGCGACAGATCGACGTGCGGCACGATGGCGGCGTCGCCCTGGCCGATGCCGGAGGTCTCGACGATCACCAGGTCGAAGCCCGCCACCTTGCACGCGGCGATCGCGTCGGGCAGCGCCTGCGAGATCTCGGAGCCGGCCTCGCGCGTCGCCATCGAGCGCATGAAGATGTTGGGGTGGTTGATCGCGTTCATGCGGATGCGGTCGCCCAGCAGCGCGCCGCCGGACTTGCGCCGCGACGGGTCGATCGAGATCACGGCGATCGAGAGCGCATCCTGCTGGTCCAGCCGGAAGCGGCGGATCAGCTCGTCGGTCAATGACGACTTGCCGGCGCCACCGGTGCCGGTAATGCCCAGCACGGGGATCGATGCCGGTTTCGCCTGCGCGTGCATCGCTGCCACCAGCGCGCCATCGGCCTTGCCGTTTTCCAGCGCGGTGATCAGCTGCGCCAGCGCGCGGCGGTCGCCGCCGGCCACGGCATCGAGCGAGGTGGGCGCGTAGCGCGACAGGTCGATGTCGCAGCGCTGCACCATGTCGGCAATCATGCCGGCCAGGCCCATGCGCTGGCCGTCCTCGGGGCTATAGATCCGTGCCACGCCGTAGGCCTGCAGTTCGCGGATCTCGTCGGGAACGATCACGCCGCCGCCGCCGCCGAAGACCTGCACGTGTTCGCCGCCCTTGTCGCGCAGCAGGTCGACCATGTACTTGAAGTACTCGACATGGCCGCCCTGGTAGCTGGAGATCGCAATCCCCTGTGCGTCTTCCTGCAGCGCGGCGGTCACGATCTCCTCGACCGAACGGTTGTGGCCAAGGTGGACCACCTCGCAGCCGTGCGACTGCAGGATGCGGCGCATGATGTTGATCGAGGCATCGTGGCCATCGAACAGCGAGGCGGCCGTGACAAAGCGCACCTTGTTGACCGGGCCGGCCCACTGCGCGGTCGGCTTGGGCTGGGGCGCCCCGCGGCGCACATCATGCACATCGGAAAGGTCGGTCATTGTCTCCACCGTCTCTGGTGTTTCGCTGCCACCGCGGCGTGCGCCGGTCATGTTGTGGGTGCCGTTCCTGGCCGGCTTGTCGGCAAGCGCGCGGGCTGGGTCCCGGATTGGGGCCGGTCGATTATATGACGTTGACGTTAACGTTAATCAATGGGGCGGAACCCCGAGGGCAGGCGGCTCCGCCCCTCTAGAGTAGGCGCCGCCGCCAAGCAAAAGGCCACCCGCAGGTGGCCTTGTCCGAAAATCGTCGGGCGCCGTTCAGGCCCAGATCCTGGGGCACTCGCCGAACGCATCGGTGCTGTGCTCTTCCACGCGGTGGCGCATCACCCGCAGCCACGCCGGCAGCCGCCGCAGCGACCACGGCGCCGGCACCTGCGCCAGCGTAAAGCGCGCTCCCGCGCCGTCGCCCGACAGCCATACCCGGTAGCCCTCCGGCAGCGCCAGTTCGGCGCCTGGCTCCAGCCAGATATCGTTGGGATTGCCCTCGACCGTCAGCCACAGCTTGCCGGCCACCGCGCAGACGGTCTGCCCGTAACCGGCGCGCCAGCTGACCGGCTGTCCGGGCTCGTCCAGTTCGAAAGTCCGTAGTTCGCGCATGTTGCACTCCTCTCAGCCTGTCGGCGTCGTCATTGCCGCCACGCTTCCATTATTCGCATCCCTCACTACAATCCCATGTACAGTTGTGAACAGTTTTCGATGCACTGTTCAGTAGTTTTTCCTGACAGTTGCCCTGCGGCTGCGCGCGGATCCCATGAAACTTATCTTAGATGCTTCCACCGGAATTCCACTGACCGAGCAGATCGTCGAAGGCGTGAAGTCGTGGATCGGCAACCGCGAGGCGCGCCCGGGCGCGCGGCTGCCGTCGATCCGGCAGCTGGCCGCCGAGAACGGCATCAGCCGCTTCCCGGTGATCGAAGCCTATGACCGGCTGGTGTCGCAGGGACTGCTCGATTCGCGCCAGGGGTCAGGCTTTTATGTGGCGGACAGTCCGCTGGCGGGGCGCTCGGCGCGCGGCTGGTCGGACCCCAGCCTGGCCGAGGACCTGTCCGACCATATCCTGGAGCAGTTCAACCACCCCAGCGGCACGCTCAAGCTGGCCGGCGGCTTCGTCCCGGAGACCTGGCGCGACGTGGAAGGCCTGACGCAGGCGATCCGCGCGATTTCGCGCAACGAGATCGACAGCGTGATCCATTACGCCACGCCGATGGGCCATCCGGAACTGCGCCGCCAGGTGCTGCTGCGCGTGCGCCAGCTGGGCATCGCCGCGGAGCTGCCGCAAGTGCTGATCACCACCGGGGCCAGCCAGGCGCTGGACCTGGTGGTGCGCCACCTGCTCAAGCCGGGCGATACGGTGTTCGTGGAGGACCCTGGCTACTACAACCTGTTCGGCCTGCTGCGGCTGCACGGCGTGCAGCTGGTGGGCGTGCCGCACACGCCCAACGGCCCCGACCCGGACGCCACCGAGGCGCTGCTGCGCCAGCACAAGCCCAAGCTGTTCTTCACCAACAGCGTGCTGCAGAACCCGACCGGCTCGACGCTGGCGCCGCCGGTGGCGTTCCGGCTGCTGGAACTGGCGCGCCGGCATGGCTTCCGCTTTGTCGAGGACGATATCTTCTCGGACTTCCAGACTCACTTCACCGACCGGCTGGCGACGCTGGACCAGCTCGAGCATGTGATCTACATCGGCGGCTTTTCCAAGACGGTGTCGGCGTCGCTGCGGATCGGCTACCTGGTCGCCGACAAGGCGCTGGTCAAGGACCTGGTCGATGTGAAGGTGTTGACCAGCGTGGCCGGCTCGCACTTTGCCGAGGCGGTGACGGCGGCGCTGCTGGAGCGCGGCGGCTACCGCAAGTACGTGGAACGGCTGCGGCTGCGCGTGCGCGAGGCCGTAGCCGGCGCGGTGCGCCAGCTGCATGGCAACGGCTGGGAGGTGTTCTGCCAGCCCTCCGGCGGCAACTTCCTGTGGGCGCGCCCGCCCGGCATCGCGGATTCGCGCGAGCTGGTGACGCTCGGCGAGCAATACGGCGTGACGCTGGCGCCGGGCAATTACTTCCGCCCCGGCGGCGAGACCTCGGCCTGGATCCGCATCAACGCCGCCTATGCCAACGAGCCGCGCGCGGTGGCGTTTATGCAGGCCGCCGCCGAACGCGGCCGCTGAGCGGCGCGGTCAGCCGCCGTGGTTATGCAGCACGGCATTGCGCCGCGCGTAGGCGAAGTAGATCACCAGCCCCACCGCCAGCCAGACCAGGAAGGCGGCCCAGGTCAGCGCCTGCAGGTGCGCCATCAGGAACAGGCAGAAGCCGATCGACAGCAGCGGCACCACCGGCACGCCCGGGCAACGGAATGCGCGCGGCAGCTCGGGCCGGGTCTTGCGCAGCACCAGCACCGCCACCGAGATCAGCGTAAAGGCCGCCAGCGTGCCGATATTGATCAGTTCCGCCAGCACGTTCAATGGCACCAGGGCGGCAATCGCGGCAAACACGAGGCCCACGGTCCAGGTGGCAAAGTAGGGCGTGGCATGCACCGGGTGCACCGAGGACAGCCGCTCGGGCAGCAGCCCGTCGCGCGACATGGCAAAGATCACGCGGGTCTGGCCATAGGTCATCACCAGGATCACCGTGGTCATGCCCAGGATCGCGCCAAGGTCGACAAAGCCAGCCACCCAGTTCTGCCCCGCAAACTGCAGCGCCAGCGAGACCGGATGATCGACGCCGGCAAACTTCGCGAACGGCACGATGCCGGTCATGATCGCCGCCACCACCACGTACAGCACCGTGCAGACCGCGAGCGAGCCGATGATGCCGATCGGCAGGTCGCGGCGCGGGTTGCGCACTTCTTCCGCGGCCGAGGTCACTGCGTCGAAGCCGATAAAGGCGAAGAACACCAGCGCCGCCGCATTGAAGATGCCGGTAAAGCCGAACGGCGCGAACGGCTGCCAGTTGGCCGGCTGCACGTGCCACACGCCCACCGCGATAAACAGCAGCACCACGCCGATCTTGATCGCGACCATCAGGTTGTTGACGCGCGCGGACTCGCGCACGCCGTAAGAGACTACCCAGGTGATGGCCAGCATGATCAGGCATGCCGGCAGGTTCAGCACGGTCTGCACCCCCGGCACCGAGCCCGGCGCCGCGGTCAGCGCCACCGGCAGCTTCATGCCGAAGCCCGCCATCAGCGACTGGAAATAGCCTGACCAGCCCACCGACACCGCCGACGTGGCCAGCCCGTATTCCAGCAGCAGGTCCCAGCCGATCATCCACGCGACGATCTCGCCAAGCGTGGCGTAGCTGTAGGTATAGATCGATCCCGACACCGGGATCGCCGAGGCGAACTCCGCGTAGCACAGCGCGGCAAAGCCGCACGCCAGCGCCGCGATCACGAACGACACCGTCAGCGCCGGCCCCGCGGTCAGCGCGCCGGTGCCGGTCAGCACGAAAATGCCGGTGCCGATGATGGCGCCGATGCCCATCAGCACCAGGTCGACCGGACCCAGCACTTTTTTCAGGCCATCATCGCGCGCGACGGCCAGCATCGCGTCGATATCCTTGGTACGGAACAAGCTCATTCAGACTCCCTGCAACGGTGACCAGGCCCGCGGCGGCAACGCGCGGGCCCGGAAAAAGGGCGGTAGTTTACGCCGCTGGCCAGGCGCAAGCGTCACTTGCACCCGGCCACCGCATTGCAGGAATGATAGGAAAGCCCGGCCAGGCCGGCACTGACGGCAGGCAAGGCATGCGCTCAGGCGTGCGCGAGGATATTGACCAGCTGCCCGAACGGATCACGCACAAAGAAGCGACGCACGCCCCAGGGCTCGTCGGCCGGGCCGTATTCCACGGCAAAGCCAGCAGCCACCATGCGCCGGTGCGCTTCGTCGACGTCGTCGACTTCGATCGACAGCGCGGGCACTGGCGTGCCGTTGCCGCCTTCCACGGCAAAGCTGACCTGGGCCCGCGCGGTGCCATCGCTGCCGTAGGTGCAGATCCAGCCGTGGTCCATCAGCATGTCCAGGCCGAGCACGTCCTGATAGAAGATGCGGGCCTGGCCGGGGTCGGCAGTGCCGATATTGGCGACGATGCGGTTGACCTTCATGACCGGTCTCCGGCTGTTACTTCGCCACCGGCATGGTGAACTCCGCGCCCTTGGCGATCGAGTCCGGCCAGCGCTGCATCACGCTCTTGTAGCGCGTGTAGAAGCGCACGCCCTCTTCGCCATAGGCATGGTGGTCGCCGAACAGCGAACGCTTCCAGCCGCCGAACGAATGCCACGCCATCGGCACCGGGATCGGCACGTTGATGCCGACCATGCCCACCTGGATCTGCCGCGCGAATGCGCGCGCGATGCCGCCGTCGCTGGTGTAGCACGACACGCCGTTGCCGTACTCGTGCGCATTGATCAGCGCCACCGCCTCGGCAAAGTCATGCACGCGCACCACCGACAGCACCGGGCCGAAGATCTCTTCCTTGTAGATGGTCATGTCGGGCTTCACATGGTCGAACAGCGTGCCGCCGACATAGAAGCCGTTCTCGTGCCCGTCGACCTGGTGGCCGCGGCCATCGGTCACCAGCGTCGCACCCTCTGCCACGCCTTTGGCGATATAGCCTTCGACCTTGGCCTTGTGCGCGCCGGTCACCAGCGGGCCCATCTCGGCATCGGCCTCCATGCCGTTGCGGATCTTCAAGGCACGCGCCCGCTCGGCCAGGCGCGGCACCAGCTGATCGGCGACCTCGCCAACGGCAACGGCCACCGAGATCGCCATGCAGCGCTCGCCAGCCGATCCATAGGCGGCGCCGATCAGCGCATCGACCGCCTGGTCGAGGTCCGCATCGGGCATCACCACCAGGTGGTTCTTGGCGCCGCCCAGCGCCTGCACGCGCTTGCCGTGCCGGGTGCCTTCCGTATAGATGTACTCGGCGATCGGGGTCGAGCCGACGAACGACAGCGCCTGCACGTCCGGATGCGCTAGCAGCGCGTCGACCGCTTCCTTGTCGCCCTGCACCACGTTGAACACGCCGTCCGGCAAACCGGCCTGGCGCAGCAGATCAGCAATCAGCAGGCTCGGCGACGGGTCGCGTTCCGACGGCTTGAGCACGAAGGTATTGCCGCACGCCAGTGCCACCGGGAACATCCACATCGGCACCATCACCGGGAAGTTGAACGGCGTGATGCCGGCCACCACGCCCAGCGGCTGGCGCAGGTTCCAGTTGTCGATGCCGCCGCCGATGTTGTCGGTGAAATCGGTCTTGAGCAGGTTGGGAATGCCGCAGGCAAACTCCACCACCTCGATGCCGCGCGTGACCTCGCCCCTGGCATCGGAGAACACCTTGCCATGCTCGCGCGTGATCAGCGCGGCAAGGTCGTCGTGGTGCTGGTCCAGCAGTTCCTTGAACTTGAACAGGATGCGCGCGCGGCGCAGCGGCGGGGTGTCGGCCCACGCGGGGAAAGCGGCCTTGGCGGCGGCGACGGCGTCGGCCACGTCTTGCGTGGTGCCGAGCGCCACGCGCGCGGACACTTCGCCGGTGGCGGGGTTGAACACATCCGCCTGGCGCTGGCCGCCGGCGCGGCGCACGGCGCCGCCGATGAAATGATGGATTTCGGCCAGTTGCCGGTTTTCTGCGATGCTCACTTGGGGTTTCCTTCGATGGCCGCGGCACGCAGTACAGCGCACCCCGGCGTGCAATCAGAGAGAAAGGCCGGGCCCCGCGGGCCCGGCGGCAAGGCGATGCGGCGCGCGCCGCTTACTTGATGGCTTGCAGCGCCTGCTTCACCGTATCGAACATCTCGCCGATCTGCGCTTCGGAAATGATCAGCGGCGGCGAGAACGCCAGGATGTCGCCGGTGTAGCGCACCAGCACGCCCAGCTCCAGGCACTTGAGGAAGGCCTCGTAGGCGCGCGCGCCCGGCTGGCCCGGACGCGATTCCAGCTCGATGCCCGCCACCAGCCCGTAGTTGCGGATGTCCTTCACGTGCGGGGCGCCACGCACGCCGTGCACCGCGGCCTCGAAGACCGGCGCCAGTTCGGCGGCGCGGCCGAACAGGTTTTCGCGCTGGTACAGGTCCAGCGTGGCAATGGTGGCCGCCGCGGCCAGCGGGTGGCCCGAATAGGTGTAGCCATGCAGCAGTTCGATCGTCCCCGGCGCGGCCGCATTTACCACCGCGTCGTGCACCTCGCGGCGCACGGCGACGGCGCCCATCGGCACCGCGGCGTTGTTGATCGCCTTGGCCATGGTGATCAGGTCAGGCGTGACGTTGAAGCGCTCGGCCGCGGTGGCGGCGCCCAGACGACCGAAGGCGGTGATGACTTCATCGAAGATCAGCAGGATGCCGTGCTTGCTGGTGATCTCGCGCAGCTTTTCCAGATAGCCGACCGGCGGCACCAGCACGCCGGCGGAGCCGGCCAGCGGCTCGACGATCACCGCGGCGACATTGGCCGGATCATGCAGCGCCAGGATGCGCTCCAGCTCCTCGGCCAGGTGGGCGCCCCATTGCGGCTGGCCCTTGGAAAAGGCCGCTTCGGCGATGTTCAGCGTGGCCGGCAGGTGATCGGTGCCGGGCATCAGGTTGGCCGAGAAAGCCTTGCGGTTGGGGCCGATGCCGCCCACCGCCATGCCGCCGAAGCCGACGCCGTGGTAGCCGCGCTCGCGGCCGATAAAGCGCGTGCGCTGGCCTTCGCCGCGCGCGCGGTGGTAGGCCAGCGCGATCTTCAGCGCGGTGTCGACCGACTCCGAGCCGGAGTTGGTGAAGAAGATGCGATCCAGCCCCTGCGGCATGATCGCCGCCACCTTGGTGGCGGCCTCGAACGACAGCGGATGGCCCATCTGGAACGGCGGCGCGTAGTCCAGCGTGGCCGCCTGGCGTGCCACCGCGTCGGCGATCTCCTTGCGGCAGTGGCCGGCCGCGACGCACCACAGCCCGGCGCAACCGTCCAGGATCTGGCGGCCGTCGTGGGTGGTGTAGTACATGCCGCTGGCCGACGCCAGCAGGCGCGGCGCCGCCTTGTACTGGCGGTTGGCGGTGAAGGGCATCCACAGGGCATCGAGATCGGGAATCACGGTCTTGGCGGCGTCCATACGTCCTCCTTGAGGGGAAATCGGGTCGGTTGGCGGCGGCGCGCTGGCAGGCAGCGGCAGCGATGAGGGCCACTCTACCGGCGGCGACTGACCGACAAAATATACAGTCCGGACAAGCACGCCTTACCGTACAGTTTGATCACGCCAAACCATACAGGCAAGCGGTGCCACGCCACTTCTCCCGCCGATGCTGCCGGGTGCCGCGCGAAGGCGCGGTTCGGCATCCCACGCTGCAGTGCGGCAAATTTCCCGGGACGGCACCTCGTCGGCCGCGACCGCGCCGGGCACCCGCTAAACTGTACAGGTCCACGCCCCACCGAGCGCCTGATGCTGACCCTGAACCTGACCCGCAGCCGCCGCGACGGCGATACCCTGACCGAGCAGATCGTCGCCGGCATCGCCGCGCTGGTGGAGCAGCGCGCGCTGCGTGCCGGCGCGGCGCTGCCGTCGGTGCGGCGCTTTGCACAGCACCACCACGTCAGCACCTTCACCGTGGCCGAGGCCTACGGGCGACTGACCGCGCTGGGCTATCTCGCCGCGCGGCCCGGCGCGGGCTACACCGTGGCGCACCGCCACGCCCCGGCCGGGCACGCGCGTGCGCCGCAATGGGAGGCGCCGGGGCTGAATGCGGCCTGGCTGCTGTCCGACGTGTTTGCCGACCATTCGGTACCGATCAAGGCCGGCGCGGGCTGGCTGCCGGGCGACTGGCTTAACGAGGAAGGCTTGCACCAGGCCATGCGCGCCTCGGCCCGCGTGCCGGCGGCGCAGCTGTCCGGCTACGGCCACCCCTATGGCTTTGCGCCACTGCGTGAGCACATTGCCGCGGGCCTGGGCCAGTACGGCATTCCGCTGCAGGCGCAGCAGGTGGTGCTGACCCAGGGCGCGACACAGGCGCTGGACCTGGTAGTGCGCACGCTGCTGCGCGCCGGCGATACCGTGCTGGTGGAATCGCCCTGCTACTGCAACCTGCTGCAGATCCTGCGGCTGGCCGGGCTGCGCGTGGTCGGCGTGCCGCGCACGACGGCGGGGCTGGACACCGACGCGCTCGAAGATGCGCTGCGCGCCCACGCCCCGCGCGCACTGTTCATCAACACCGTGCTGCAGAACCCGACCGGCGCCAGCCTGACCAGCATGAACGCCTTCCGCGTGCTGCAGCTGGCCGAGCAGCACCGGCTGCTGGTGGTCGAGGACGATATCTACCGCGAGCTAGCGCCGGCTGGCTCGCCGATGCTGGCGGCCATGGACGGGTTGTCGCAGGTGGTCTATGTCAACGGCTTTTCCAAGACCATCACGCCGTCGCTGCGGGTCGGCTACCTGGCGGCCAGCCCGGACCTGGCCAAGGCCTTCGCGCGCACCAAGATGGCGGTCGGCCTGACCTCATCGGAGGTGACGGAGCGGCTGGTGTATTCGGTGCTGACCAGCGGCCACTACGGCCGCCATGTGGCGGCATTGTCCGAGCGGCTGCGCGCGCAGCAGGATCGCGTGACGGAAAAGATGGAGGCCCATGGGCTGGAGGTGCTGCTGCGCCCGGAAGGCGGGATGTTCGCGTGGGCGCGCCTGAGCGACTCGGTGCAGGCGCAGTGGCTGGCCAGCCGGCGCGGCGGTCCGCTGCTCGGCAACCGCCTCGCCACGCTGGCACTCGAGCATGGCATCTGGCTGGCGCCCGGATCGTATTTCGAGCCGGACGAGACCGACTCGCCGTGGATCCGCTTCAACGTGGCCACCGGCGATGCGCCGCAGTTATGGCAGTTCTTTGACAGCCTGGCGCAGGCGCAGCAGGCGGCTTGAGGGGGATGGATGCGGACTGCCGATGAGGGGAGAAGGGTCAGTCCGCGGGATCAGACCGCGGCGTGGCCCGCGCTCAGCTCCAGAGACGTTCGACCAGCCACCCCGCGGTGGCGCAAACGCCGATCCAGGCGGCAAGACACGTGGCAATAAAGCGATAGCTCATCTCGGTATGGTCAACAAAGTTATGACGGGGACATGAATTTTTCGCCGAATCATACATCCGTTCATGAATGTATGTAAGCGAAAGACAAGATTCCTTACGACCATCGGGGGCATCTTGTCGCATATCAGTCACATGTAGCGATGCCAACCCGCCGCCCGGATGCACCCCTGTCGCCATCGGGGATGCCGCCGGCGCGCCCCAGGTCTCTGCTACCCTTGGTCCTGCCCGGCCCTGTGCCGGACGATTTTTCAAGATCTCAAAGCGCAACGTACGGTTCCCCATGCATACCCAAGACCTGTCCGCCTGGACCCACAGCCACGCCTTCGACGCGGGCAACCGCGCCGCCGAGCGCGGCACCCGCTTGGTCATGGTGATCACCGCCATCACCATGGTGGCGGAAATTGCCGCCGGGCTCTGGTTCAACTCGATGGCGCTGCTGGCCGATGGCTGGCACATGAGTTCGCACGCGCTGGCCATTGGCCTGTCCGCCTTTGCCTATGCCGCCGCCAGGCGCTACGCCGGCGACTGGCGCTTTGCCTTCGGCACCTGGAAGATCGAAGTGCTGGCCGGCTTTGCCAGCGCGGTATTCCTGCTGGGCATTGCTGCCCTGATGGCGGCGGGCTCGGTCGAGCGGCTGTTCACGCCGCAGGCCATCCACTATCGCGAAGCCATGGCCGTGACCGCGCTGGGGCTGCTGGTCAACCTGGGCTGCGCGCTGATCCTCGGCGGCCATGCGCATGGCCATGATCACGGACACGACCACGGCCACCATCACAACCACCATCACGGCCACGATCATGGGCATGACCATGGCCACCATCATCATGGCCATGGCGCCCATCACGACATCAACCTGCGCGCGGCCTATGTGCACGTGCTGGCCGACGCCGCGACTTCGGTGCTGGCGATGGTCGCGCTGGCCGGCGGCTGGTGGCTCGGCTGGGCCTGGCTGGACCCGGTGATGGGCCTGGTGGGTGCGGTGTTGGTCGGGCGCTGGGCCATCGGCCTGCTGCGCCAGAGCGGTACGGTGCTGCTGGACCGGGAGATGGACCACCCGGTGGTGGAAGAAGTGCGCGAGGTGCTGGCGGGCCTGGATCACGGCGACGAAAGCACCCGCGTGTCCGACCTGCATGTGTGGCGCGTGGGCCGGCAGCACTTTGCCTGCATCGTCTGCCTGGTCACGCACGATGCCGCGCTGACGCCGCAGCACGTGCGCGAGGCGCTGTCCGTGCACGAAGAACTGGTGCACGTGACGGTGGAGATCAGCCGCTGCGACGACCCACACTGAGGCGAGCACAGGGGCTCGCCGTTGGCTTGCAGGGAATCAGCCCAGCTCGCACCACATGCACAGCGGCGGCGTGTCCGCGGCGCGATGGAATTCGCTCGATGACATGACCTCGGGCGGCAGCTTCGAGGCCGGCACCAGCGTAAAGCCGTAGCGCGCGAAATAGCTGGGGCAGCTGGAGGCCAGCAGCACCGCGCGCCGCGCGCCGTTGGCGCGGGCGCGCATCAGCGCGGCACGCACCACGTGGGTGGCCACGCCCTGGTCGCGGTGCTCGGGCAGCACGGCCACGGATCGGATCACCACGGTCTCGCCGCAGCGCTCGCCGGCGGCGCAGCCAATAACCTGCGTGCCAAGGATGGCAACGTGGAAATGCTCGAGCAAGCGCGGCACGCCGTCCAGCGGCAGCCCGCATCGTTCCAGCACGTCTCCCACGGCTGGTGCGTCCGACGGAATGGCCGCGCGGATCCGCAGGTCTTTCATCATCTGGAGCCTCTCATTCTCAAACTGCCTCGCGACGGGAAACGCCATGGAAGCCCGGACATGGCGGTGCCGCCATATGGCGGCACGGGTTGCATGCAGGCCGACAGGCCTGTCGGGCAACATTACCCGATTCGGTGTCGTCGATCCATTGGGGAAAAATGGGTGTCCGGAATCGCTGCGCATACCGGTCAGGGCGTGCACGGCACAGCCTGCCGCTGTCATGGCGCAGGCCGATGACAGGGGCGTGAAAAGAGGGAAAATGGCGCGGATGCGCTGGCGCGCCGGGCCGGCCGGGCCAGGCAGGAAAATGATGGAGGCGGGGATCCGGAATCGAACCGTCGTACACGGCTTTGCAGGCCGTTGCATAACCACTCTGCCACCCCGCCGCTGACGCAGCGCCTGAACGACGCAACGTGCTGCGGGCCGCAGTGTAGCGGGAAATGGAAATCTTTGCAGGAGGCGGCGCGGAACGGCGCCGCGTCAGTCCGCGCCGCCCATGGCGGACTGGATGTAATTCTGCAATCCGACCTTGCGCACCAGCTCCAGCTGCGCCTCGAGCCAGTCGATATGTTCTTCGGTATCTTCGAGGATATCGACCACCAGTTGGCGCGAGACATAATCGCCGACCGACTCGAAATACTTGATCGCATCCTTGCAGCTGGCCTGCGACACCTGCTCCAGCTTCAGGTCGCAGCCGAGCATCTCTTCGGTGTTCTCGCCGACCAGCAGCTTGTCGAGGTCCTGCAGGTTGGGCAAGCCGTCGAGCAGCAGGATCCGTTCGATCAGCTTGTCGGCGTGCTTCATTTCCTCGATCGATTCCTCGTACTCATGCTTGCCCAGCGCGCGCAGCCCCCAGTGCCGGTACATGCGGGCATGCAGGAAATACTGGTTGATCGCGGTCAGCTCATGCCGCAGCTGCGTGTTCAGCAACTGGATGACCTTCTTGTCGCTCTTCATGGCAGCCCCCAATGCCCCCTCGGCAGGGACACACGATGTCGCACTTTCACGACCACAGCAACGTCACGGCGAAACGCCCGCCGTGACTTTCATGGTAGTGCCGCGCAAGCGGACATCAAGCCGATCCGGCCGCGCGCCGCGGCGCTTTTGCCGCATTCCTGCCGGTTTTCGCCGCTGCTTGCGGATGCGAATGGCAATGGTTTTTATTCGGTTTTCGAAAGCGGTCTGCACGGCATCAAGGGGGATAGAACGACCGGCGCAGCCATACCCTCAACCCACGGCCACCGCCGAGCGCTCGCTTGCCACGCTTGCCGGCAGCCGTGCGGCCATGCGCTGGCGCGAGCGCTCCGGATTGACCACGCACAGCCCGGCCAGCGCCGCCACCACCATGATCGCGCCGCACAGCGCCAGCCCCAGTTCAAAGCCGCGCGCGCCGGGCATGTTCTGCACCAGCACGCCCGTCACCAGCGGCGCCAGCACGCCGGCGACCGAAGACACCGAGGCGTCGATCGCCAGCACCGCTCCGCGCTGCCCCGCCGGCACCACCTCGGCCAGCATCGCCGGGCCGAGCGAATAGATCGCCGGCGCGCACACGCACGCCAGCACCAGCAACCCCACGCGCATGGCCGGCGTGGTATCCGGCCACAGCAGCAACAAGAAGAAGCCGCCCGCCAGCAGCAGCATGCCGGCCGATACCCGGCCGCGCGCCGCCCGCGACGACACCCCGCGCGCGAGCAGGCGCTCGGAGCACCACGCGATGGCGATCGTCAGCGGCAGGTTGGTGCCGACGATCAGCGCGAACAGCTTGCCGCTGACGGCATGGTCGAAACCCAGCCCGCTTTGCAGGTACGCCGGAATCCAGGTCAGGCACAGCGCCAGGCCCCAGTACGCCGCCAGCCGCAAGGCAAAGCAGCCAAGCACGGTGGGATCGCTCAGCAGGACACGATACGGCAGCCGCTGCGGCGCGCTGGTGCCCGTGGCGGCGTGCGCGTCGGTGGGTTCGTCGAGCGTGCCCTCGCGCCCGAGCGCGAGCCACGCCACCGCCCACACCACGCCCAGCACCGCCAGCAGGTAAAAGTTGGCGCGCCAGCCCCAGTGCGCGGCCACGGCCGGGATCAGCAGCCCGGCCAGCACGATGCCGATGCCCGCACCCTGCGTCAGCACTGCCACCGGCAGGTTGCGCCGGCTGTTCGGAAACCACTTGTAGCAGGCGTGGATCGCCACCGGCGCGGCCGGCCCTTCCATGAAGCCCAGCAGCACGCGCGACACGATCAGCACCGCCAGGCTGGACGACAGCGCGATCGGAATCTGGCATAGCGACCACGCCAGCGCCATCAGCACCAGCAGCCGCGAGGTCGGCGTGCGGTTGGCGAGGAAGCCGCCCAACACGCCGGACACCGCGAACAGCCAGAAGAAGCTGCTGCCGACCAGGCCGAACTGCGCCGGCGTGAGCCCCAGTTCCCCCATCATTGGCGCGGCCAGCAGGCCCACCACCATCTTGTCCATGGCGTTGACCACCAGGAAGAAGAACAACAGCACTGCGGTCAGCCACGCGCGGCGCGGCTGGTAGGTTGAAGTCATGCGCATCTCCCGGAAGGATGGGATGCCCGCCGCGGCGGGCATCGGGGGTTTCGCCTTCAGTGGCGCGCCGGCCCGGCGCCGTCGCGGCCGATATAGCCGAACAGGTAGGCGCCGACCTTGCGCATCTGGATCTCGTCCGAGCCCTCGGTGATGCGGTAGCGGCGATGGTGGCGGTAGATATGCTCGAACGGCTTGTGGCGCGAATAGCCCAGCCCGCCGTGCACCTGCATCGCCGTGTCGGCGGCCTCGCAGCACAGGCGGTTGGCGCTGTAGTTGCACATCGAGACCTTGTCCGACAGGCGTTTCTCGACCTCGCGCTTCGGCATCTGGTCCATCTGCCACGCGGTCTGGCGGATGAAAGCGCGCAGCATCTCGGCGCGCGTGGCCAGTTCCACCAGCGGGAACTGGATGCCCTGGTTGCGCGCCAGCTCCTGGCCGAAGGGCTTGCGCTGGCGCGCATACTTCACGCTCTCGCGGATGCAGTAGTCCGCCGCGCCCAGGCTCGCCGCGGCCTGGCGGATGCGGTTCTCGTGCACGAAGTGCTGGGCGATGGCGAGGCCCGCGCCGGGCTGCCCCAGCACGGCCTCGTCCGGCACCCAGACCCCGCTGAAACTCACGCGCGGGTGGTCGGTCGGCATGTTGAAGGTCCACAGGTACTCTTCCACGCGCACGCCTTCGCTGTGCGCCGGCACCAGGAACGCGGTGATGCCGCGGGCATCGCCATTCTCGCCACTGGTGCGCGCAAACAGCACCACGTGCGTGGCGGTGTGCAGGCCGGTAGTCCACATCTTCTCGCCGTCGATGCGCCAGCCGCCGCGGCCGCCGCGTTGCTCGGGGCGCGCGCGTGTGGCCATGTGCGTGGCGTCCGAGCCGTGCTCCGGCTCGGTCAGGCCGAAGCTCAGCTTGACGGTCTCGTCCAGCATGCCGGGGATCAGCGTGGCGCGTTGCACGTCGTTGCCGAAATCGCGCAGCACCAGCACGAAGGGCTTGTTGCCGACGATCGAATGCTCGTTCTGCAGGTCGTTGTGCAAACCCAGGCCCTTGGCCGCCAGGTGTTCGCGGATCACGGCCATCCACAGGTTGCCGCCATCGCGGCCGCCATACTCCGCGGGCAGGGCGAAGCGCAGGTGGCCGGCGCGGTCGGCACGGCGGCGCGCTTCGGCCAGCAGCGCCTCCCATTCCGGGCGCGGCAGGCCCTGGTTGTCGAAGTCGGTGCGGGCCCATTCGCGGCGATGGTCAAAGAACCGCTGGTTGTCGTGCTCGGCCTGCAGCGGGGCGATCTCGGCTTCGATAAAGGCATCGAGCTCGGCCAGGTAGGCCGTCAGCTCGGCCGGCAACTGGAAATTCATGGAAGCGTCTCCACAGGATCGACAATCTGGCGATAGCTGCTGTACCCGGGCTGGTCGACGGCGAGCTTGGCCAGCGTGACCGCCCACAGGTGAGCGGCAAGCCCCGGCGTGGCGGCATCGAAGCGGCCGCTGGCGATGCCCTCGCACAGGCGCTGGTTCTGTTCGGCCAGCGTGCCGTCGCGGCCCAGCAGGGCACGCAGGCGTTCATGCTCGGCGGCGTGCGCCGCGGGGGCCAGGCGCAGCTCGCGCGCGACGATGTCGAGCACATTGGCGGCGACGCGCGCGTCGAAGGCCGCGCGGCCGCTCAGGTTGGGGATTGCCGTGTCGCGCAGGAACGCGGTCACTGCGTCGATCAGTTCCGCGGCATGGGGAGTGTCTTGCATGGTCAGCTTCCGTAGGCCGGGGCTGCATTGCGCGGCAGCAGCAGGTTGAGCAGGTCGATCTCGGTTTCGGAACTGCGCCGGCCGATCGCGGCCCGCTCCACGCTGCGGGGGCCGCCGCCCTCCGGCGGGCGCGACATGGTCTGGCAGGCCACGCCCCACTTCAGCACGCCAAAGATCTCCCAGAAGCGCACGCGCTCCGCATCGACCATGCCGCCCGCGTCGGCATAGCCGGCAAACAGCTGCGCGCGCGTGCCAAAGCCACCCACCGGCAGGCCGGTGCGGCCAAAGCGCCAGGAATTCACGCACAGCCAGCCGAGGTCGGTCATGGGGTCGCCCACATGGGCCAGCTCCCAGTCGAGCACCGCGCGCAGGCCGGCTTCGTCGACCATCAGGTTGCCGTTGCGGAAGTCGCCATGGACCAGCGTGGTGCGCCCCGTTGCCGGCGCATGGCGCTTCAGCCAGCGGAACGCCAGCTCGAACACCGGCCGCTGCTCGCCAGCCGCCCGATAGCGCCGCAGGTAGCCCTCCACCTCGGCCGCGGCGTTGCTCTCGCGCAGCGGCGGCAGCGTGGCGCGGTCGATGCCATGGATCGCGGCCAGCGCCTGGCCACACTGGTAGGCCAGCCGTTCGCGCGCCCGCGCCAGCCGCGGCTCGCGCACGATGCGCCCGCCCAGCGTCTCGCCTTCGATGTAGTCCATGACGAAGCCTGCGCCAATGCCATCTTGGGGCGCCAGCACCGCCCGCACCACCGGCACCGGCACACCAGCCGCGCCGACCAGCCGCAACAACGCCGCCTCGGCCGCCATGCCCGCCTGCACCATCGACACCCCCGCCGCGGGCCGCGCCCCCGCGCCCGGATCGCGCCGCAGGATCAGCGGCTCCGGCCCGTGCGGCCCGGCCAGCGTGAACGACCAGGTTTCCTGGCTGGCGCCGCCGGACAGGCGGCGCAGCCCGCTGATGCCAGGCTCGGCCCCGGCCCCCGGAAACTCGCGGGAAATGACGCGGCGAAGGCCGGCCAGCAAGCCGGATTCCGCTTCGGGGGACGTGGGTGTATGCATCGGTCTCCGGGCAGTCCCGCATGGCCACGGCACCGCTTAATTGATAATCTGAATTATGTTTTTGCCGAGTATGGTGGCCTGATACAGTTCATGACATCGGTAAAAACACGGACAAACAGGGGCACGCGGAAGCGCTTCCGCCAGGGATCGGGGTCGTCATGAAAGAAAAGCTGATCGCGCTGGAAGGCCACGCGGGCTATGCCGTGCCGCGCTATTCGCGCGGCCTGCGCACCACCCAGGCGCTGCTCGCGGCGGGCCGGCGGCTGTTGCGCGAGCGCACGCTGGAGCAGGTCTCGATCCACGAGATCTGCGCCCACGCCGGCGTCACCACCGGCGCCTTCTACAGCCGCTTCGACGGCAAGGACAGCTATTTCAAGGCGCTGCAAACCCTGGCGCTGGCCACATTGCGCCGCGCCATGGCGGCGCGCCTGGCACAGCTCGACCACACGCCCACCACGCTGGAAGACGCGGTGCACACGCTGGCGCGCGGCAGCCGCGTCTGGGCCTACCGCAATGAAGGGGTGCTGCGCGCCTCGCTGGTGGCCCGCGCGACCACCGGCGAGGACCCGATCCGCCAGCTCAACCGCCAGTACATGATCGACCTGGCAACCCGCCTGGCGCGGCTGCACCCGGCCGGCCCCTCGCCGGAACTGGAATTGCGCATCCGCTTCGCGCACCAGGCGCTGGCCGGCACGCTGCTGTATGCGCTGATCAACCGCGAGAGCACCTTCGCGCTGTCGGAGCGGCGGCTCGATATGGAAATGGCGCGCGCGTTTCTGCTGACGGTGGCATGACCGCGGAGGATCCGGGCACCAATGCAAAGAGGCCCCGCAGGGCCTCTTTGCATTGGTGCCAGCGCAGCGCGCCGGCCAGGCTGGATTTGACGCCTTACTCCACCGTCACCGACTTCGCCAGGTTGCGCGGCTTGTCGACGTCGGTCCCTCGCGCGCAGGCCGTGTGATACGCCAGCAGCTGCAGCGGCACCACGTGCAGGATCGGCGAGAGATCGCCGTAGTGCTCGGGCATGCGGATCACCTGGATGCCGTCGGACGACTGGATCTGCGTATCGCTGTCGGCAAATACGTACAGGCGGCCGCCGCGGGCACGCACTTCCTGGATGTTGGACTTGAGCTTTTCCAGCAGCGCGTCGTTGGGCGCGACGGTGACCACCGGCATGGCTTCGGTGACCAGCGCCAGCGGGCCGTGCTTGAGTTCGCCCGCCGGATAGGCCTCGGCGTGGATGTACGAGATTTCCTTGAGCTTGAGCGCGCCCTCCAGCGCGATCGGGTAATGCAGGCCGCGGCCGAGGAACAGCGCGTTCTCGCGACGGGCAAAGTCTTCCGACCACGCGATGATCTGCGGCTCCAGCGCCAGCACGCCGTGCAGCGCGGCCGGCAGGTGGCGCAGGTTGGTCAGCGCCTGGGCCTCGGCCTCGTCGGTCAGCAGGCCGCGGGTCTTGGCCAGCGACAGCGTCAGCATGTAGAGCGCTGCCAGCTGCGTGGTGAAGGCCTTGGTCGAGGCCACGCCGATCTCGGTGCCGGCGCGGGTGAGGAAGCGCAGCTCGGTCTCGCGCACCATGGCGCTGGTGGCGACGTTGCACACTGCCAGCGTATGCACGTGGCCGAGCGCGCGGGCATGGCGCAGCGCGGCCATGGTGTCGGCGGTTTCGCCGGATTGCGAGATCACCACCACCAGCGCGCGCGGGTTGGGCACGGTGTCGCGGTAGCGGTATTCGCTGGCGACCTCGACCTGGGTCGGGATCTTCGCGATGCTTTCGAGCCAGTACTTGGCGGTGCAGCCGGAATAGTAGCTGGTGCCGCACGCCAGGATCAGCACGCTGTCGATGCCGGCGAAGACCTCGGCGGCGTTGTTGCCGAACAGGTCCGGCGACAGGCCTTCGACGCCTTCGAGGGTGTCGCCCAGCGCGCGCGGCTGCTCGAAGATTTCCTTCTGCATGAAGTGGCGGTACGGTCCCAGGTCCACCGAGGCGGCATGGGCTTCGACTAGGCGCGCTTCACGCTCGACCGGGTGGTCGTCGGCGTCGTGGATGGTCACGCCGTCCAGCGTGATCTCGACCACATCGCCCTCTTCCAGGTAGATGATGCGGTTGGCGGTGCCGGCCACGGCGAGCGCGTCGGACGCCAGGAAGGACTCGTTCTCGCCCAGCGCCACCACCAGCGGCGAGCCGGCGCGCGCGCCGACCACGCGGCCCGGCTGGTCCTTGGCGAACACCGCGATGGCGTAGGCGCCGTGCAGGCGCTTGGTGACCGCGCGCACCGAGGCGAACAGGTCGCCGCGCGTGGCGCTGCTGGGATAGCTGTAGGCCTGGTGGATCAGGTGGGCAACCACCTCGGTATCGGTCTGCGACTCGAAGCCGTAGCCCACCGCGCGCAACTCTTCGCGCAGCGGCTCGTAGTTCTCGATGATGCCGTTGTGCACCAGCGCGATGGTCTCGCCCGACAGGTGCGGGTGGGCGTTGACGGTGTCGGGCTTGCCATGCGTGGCCCAGCGCGTATGCGCCACGCCGGTAAAGCCGGACAGGCCGGACGCCTGCGTCTGCGCGTCCAGGTCGGCGACGCGCGACACGGTGCGTGCGCGCTCGACCGCATCGTCGCGCACGACGGCAACGCCGCACGAGTCATAGCCGCGATACTCGAGGCGGCGCAGCCCTTCGATCAGGACCGGAACGATATTGCGCGTGGAAACCGCGCCGACGATGCCACACATGCTGAACCCCCGTTTTGCTGGCGCCTGCCCGCAGGCCACTGGCGCCGGTATGAATCCTGTGGCGCCACCCTGCGCGGGCGGCGCTTGAGCTTCCTGCTGCTTACTGCTTCGGCTGCTTGACCGGACGCTGCCAGGCGTCGATGGTCAGCTGCTTGGCCCGCGACAGCGTCAGCTTGTCGGCCGGGGCCTCCTTGGTGAGCGTGGTGCCGGCGCCCAGCGTGGCGCCGCGTCGCACCGTCACCGGCGCCACCAGCTGCGTGTCGGAACCGATGAAGACATCGTCCTCGATCACGGTGCGGTGCTTGTTAACCCCGTCATAGTTGCAGGTGATGGTACCCGCGCCAATATTGACGCGCGACCCCACCGTGGCGTCGCCCACATAAGCCAGGTGGTTGGCCTTGCTGTGTGCCGCCACCTGTGCATTCTTCACCTCGACGAAGTTGCCGATATGCACGTCCTCGCCCAGCTCGGTGCCGTGGCGCAGCCGCGCGTACGGCCCGATGCGGCCCGCCGGACCGATCCTGGCCTCGTCGATATGGCAGAACGGGTGCACCTGCGCGCCGGCGCCGACGGTGCTGTTGCGGACCACGCAATGCGCACCGATGCGCACGCCGTCTTCCAGGTGCACGCGGCCCTCGAACACGCAGCCAACGTCGATGGTGACATCGCGCCCGCAGGTCAGCTGGCCGCGCACGTCGATGCGGGCCGGGTCCAGCAGCGTCACGCCGGCTTCGAGCAGGCGCCGGGCCTGGTTGCCCTGGTGAATGCGCTCGACCTCGGCCAGTTGCAGCTTGCTGTTGACGCCCAGCGTCTCCCAGACCGCCGCGGGCTGGGCCGAGACGGTCTCGACGCCATCCGCGACGGCGCGCTCGACGGTATCGGTCAGGTAGTACTCGCCCTGGGCGTTGTCGTTGCGCAGCGTCGACAGCCACTTGCGCAGGTGGCCGGTCGGGCACACGATAATGCCGGTATTGATCTCGCGGATGGCTTGCTCGGCTTCCGTCGCATCTTTTTGCTCGATGATGCGGACGATGCTGCCCGCCGCGTCGCGCACGATGCGGCCATAACCGGCGGGATCGGGCATCTCGACGGTGAGCACGCCAAGGCGCTCCGCGCCGGCCTCGGTCACCAGCGCCTGCAGCGTCGCTGCGCTGGTGAGCGGCACGTCACCGTAGAGAACCAACGTGGGGTGGTTGTCGTCCAACAAGGGAAGTGCCTGCATCACCGCATGACCCGTGCCCAGTTGCTGGGCCTGCTCGGCGAAGGCGACATCGTCAGCGGCGACCGCCTCGCGCACGCGATCGGCCCCGTGGCCGACCACGACCACCAGCCGGGACGGCGACAGCGCACGGGCCGTATCCAGGACATGCGCGAGCATGGGCCGCCCGGCTACCGGGTGCAGCACCTTGGGCAAATCGGAATACATCCGCTTGCCCATGCCCGCGGCGAGAATGACGATATTCACAAGGAGACCCCTAAGTGAGTGTGTCCGAAAATATTCTGGAAAGCGCCGGCCGGGTGTTTGGGCCGGTGTTTGGCAAACTGCGCTGCCGGCGCTGGCGGAAGCTTGCCGCCAGGCCTGCGCGTCTTCCCGCAAACCCTTGCCAGGCCTTGGCTGGCGGGCATCGGATCAGCTCGCGGGGCAGCCCGGTTTCAATGCGCGCCGATTTTAACATGGCGCTTTCTGCGCAACGGACCGCGGTTTCGGAATTTCACAATTGCTGGACCCGGCGCATTTTGGTGATTCTGGGCGCGGCGGCGTTGTGCGCCTGCAGCGCAATGAAACTGGGCTACCAGCAGGGAGACCGGCTGGCGTACTGGTGGATCGACAATTATGTCGACGTCACCTCGGCCCAGGAACCCCTCACGCGCGAGGCCATCGCGCGCTTCTTCGCCTGGCATCGCAAGGCACAGCTGCCGGAAATCGCCAGCTTGCTGCAGGAAGCCAAGGCGGACGTGCGCCAGCCCGTCAGCGCGGCGCGCGTCGAGCACTTCCAGGACGCGTCGCAGGAGCTGGCGCGCCGCTCCTTCGAGCAGGCCATGCCCGACATGGCGGACTTGCTGCTGACGCTCACGCCCGACCAGATCGCGCGCATGGAAAAGAAGTTTGCCGACGGCAACGCCAAGTACCGCAAGAAATTCCTCAATGCAAACCCGGCCGAGCGCGAGGAAGCACGCTTCGACAAGGTGATGGAGTACGCCCGGCTGGTCTACGGCGGCTTCTCCGCCGAGCAGGAAAAGGCGATCCGCGCCAAGGTGGGGCCGGTAGTGGAGAACGCCGAGGCGCGCTATGCCGAGCGTGTGGCGCGGCAGCAGGAATGGCTCAAGATGGTGCGCTACGTGCAGGCCACGCAGCCGCCTAAGACGCAGGTGATCGACCTGCTGCGCCGCTTCCGCGAGTACTGGCAGCACCCGCCGGCCCGGCTCGCCGCCAGCCATCAGGCGAACGACAACGCCGGCATCGCGCTGACGGTGGCGATTGCCAACATGACCACGCCGCAACAGAAGGCGCACGCGCAGGAGCGCTTCCAGAAATGGATCGACGACACCCATGCGTTGATGCGTGAAAAGGCGAATCCGCCGGTGCAGTCGGCGGCGGCGGCAAATTAGGCGGGTGGAATGCCCGTGTATGCGCTCGCACGCGGGAGCGGCGAGCAAAACCCCCGGCAAGCTTGCGCTGCCGGGGCAGTCTTACTGGGTGCCGGCCTGCTCCGCCGCGGGCGCGCGCTCGAAGCGCACGAACTCCATGCGGTTTTCTTCGACGCTGCCGGCGAACATCAGCGGCTGCTGCTGGAACGTGGTCTCGCCGAACAGTGAGGCCTCGTCCACCTTGGCCAGGCCGGTCGCCAGCCCCGTGAACGGGAACAGGTCGGTATCCGCCAGGTGCGACGGCACCACGTTGCGCAGCGCCGAGAAGATATTGTCGATGCGGCCCGGGTTCTGGCGCTCCCATTCCTGCAGCATCTCGCTGACCTTCTTGCGCTGCAGGTTCTCCTGCGAGCCGCACAGGTTGCACGGGATAATCGGGAACTCCATCGCGCGCGCGTAGGAGGCAATGTCCTTCTCCGAGCAGTACGCCAGCGGGCGGATCACGATATGCGCGCCATCGTCGGTAGCCAGCTTGGGCGGCATCGCCTTCATCTTGCCGCCGAAGAACATGTTCAGGAAGAAGGTGTTGACGATGTCGTCGCGGTGGTGGCCCAGCGCAATCTTGTTGGCGCCCAGCTCCTTGGCGGTGCGGTAGATCACGCCGCGGCGCAGGCGCGAGCACAGCGAGCAGGTGGTCTTGCCCTCGGGCACCTTCTCCTTGACGATCGAGTAGGTGTCCGCCTCGACGATCACATATTCCACGCCGACCGACTTCAGGTACGCCGGCAGGATGTGTTCCGGGAAGCCTGGCTGCTTCTGGTCCAGGTTCATCGCGATCAGCTTGAACTTGATGGGCGCGCGCTTCTGCAGCGCCATCAGCACCGACAGCATGGTGTACGAGTCCTTGCCGCCACTCATGCAGACCAGCACGGTGTCGCCGTCCTCGATCATGCCGAAGTCGCCGATGGCCTTGCCGGTTTGCGATTGCAGCCTCGTCTCGAGGCGATAAAAGTTATTCGAGTGGCTCATGGAGCATCCTGTTGCGTGGCGCCCGCCGGATGGAATGGCCGGCGCGGCGCGAAGGGGCAACATTTTACTTTAGGCGTCCGTTAGCTGCAGCGGACGCCCGCAGGACCGCTCAGGCCTGCTTGATATGGAACACCTCGACCCCGACCGAATCGCAATCCGGGTACACGTCGGGCTTCTCGGTCGACACGCGCACCGCGCGCACCTTGGGATGCTTCAGCATGGCGCGGGCCACGTCGTCGCACAGCGTTTCCTGCAGGTGCACGTGACCCTGCGCCATGCGCGCGGCCACGGTATTGCGCATGAAGTCATAGTCGACCACTTCGTCGAGCTTGTCGGCCTGCGGCGTGCATTCCTCCAGCGGTACGAACAGGTCGATATTGATCAGCACGCGCTGCTCGCCCTTCTTTTCGAATTCGTGCACGCCGATGTTGATCTGCACTTCATAGTTGCGCAGGAACATGCGTCGGCAGTCTTGCAGGCTGGGGTGGGAAAGGGCGGCGAGCATGGTCATGGGCGGCTGCGGAGAGAAAAATGGAAAGCCGCGCCCGGCGGGCGCGGCACATCAAGATGACTAGGGTATTCGGTGGCTGGCTTCCAGCTTACTCGGTCAGGAACATCACGTCGCGCGCCAGCGGCATCAGGTGCTGGCCACCGTCGACATACAGCGTGGTGCCGGTCACGGCGCGCGCCTGCGCCAGGTAGGCCACTGCCTGGGCGATGTCCTCGGGCGTGGACGACTGGCCCAGCGGCGTCACGCGGTGCGCGCGGCGGAAGCTCTGCTCCGACTGCTCGCCCGACACCAGCGTGATGCCGGGAGCCACGCCCACCACGCGCAGGCGCGGCGCCAGCGCCTGCGCCAGCTGCACCGTGGCGGTCTGCAGCGCGGCCTTGGACAGCGTGTAAGAGAGGAAGTCGGGGTTCAGGTTGTCCAGCTTCTGGTCGAGCAGGTTGATCACCACGCCGCGCGGCTCGGCGGCCTTGTTCGCGCCTTCCGCAGCCGCGGACGCGGCCAGCGCCTTGTGCAGTTCGCGCGCCAGCAGCAGCGGCGCGGCCACGTTGGTGCGCATATGCGTATCCAGCGACGCATACGAGAAGCTGGTCGCCACGTCGTACTGGAACAGCGAGGCATTGTTGACCAGGCAGGCGGGCACGCCCAGCGCGGCGGTGCAGTCGGCCACCAGGCGGCTGGTGGCAGCCTCGTCGGCCAGGTCGGCGCGCAGCACCGCGGCGCGGCGGCCCAGCGCGCGGATCTGCGTGGCCAGGGCTTCGGCCTCGTCGACCGAGCGATGGCAGTGCACCGCCACGTCCCAGCCCTGCGCCGCGAGTTCCAGCGCGATGGCGCGGCCCAGGCGGCGCGCGCCGCCGGTCACGAGCGCCACGCCGCGGGCCACGGCAGGCTGGGCACCGGTCTCGCCGGCGAGAATCTTGGATGCGGGCATTGCTACAATCGCAGGATGCAGAAAGCCGCTAGTTTACCCCTTCCCCCCGCCGACGCGCAGGCCGCTTCCGATACCCTTGCGGCCCGTATTGGCGAATCGATCGATGCGGCCGGTGGCTGGATCGGCTTTGACCGCTATATGGCGCTGGCGCTGTACGCGCCCGGCCTGGGCTATTACAGCGGCGGCTCGGCCAAGTTCGGGCGCGATGCCCGCGACGGCAGCGACTTCATCACCGCCCCCGAACTGAGCCCCTTCTTCGCCCGCACGCTGGCGCGCCAGTTCGCGCCGCTGCTGGCGCAGGGGTTGCCGCGCCTGCTCGAATTCGGCGCCGGCACCGGCCGGCTGGCGGCGGACCTGTTGCTCGGGCTCGAACAGGAAGGCCAGTTGCCCGACACCTACGCCATCGTCGAACTATCGGGCGAACTGCGCGCGCGCCAGCAGGACACGCTGGCCCGGCGCGCGCCGCACCTGGCGGAGCGCGTCACCTGGCTCGATACCCTGCCCGTTGCCTTCGAAGGCGTGATCGTCGGCAACGAAGTGCTCGATGCAATGCCGGTGCAGCTGTATGCGCGCAATGGCGGCAACTGGCATGAACGCGGCGTGGCGCGCGCCGGCGTACCGGATGGCGGCGCGACCGCGTTCCGCTTCGAAGACCGCCCGCTGGCCGCTACCGACGTGCCCGAGGCCTTGCGCGCCATCCCCGGCGACCACGACCTGGTCACCGAGACCCATGCCGAGGCCGAGGGCTTTACGCGCGCGGTCGGCGCCATGCTGGCGCGCGGCGCGGCCTTTTTCATCGACTATGGCTTTCCCGGCGCCGAGTACTACCATCCGCAGCGCGCCGGCGGCACGCTGATGTGCCACTACCGCCATCATGCGCACCCCGACCCCTTCCTGTATCCCGGCCTGCAGGACATCACCGCGCACGTGAACTTCAGCGGCATCGCGCACGCCGCCGCCGAAACCGGACTGACCGTGGCGGGCTTTGCCTCGCAGGCGCGCTTCCTGATGAACGCCGGCATCACCGACCTGCTGATGACGCTGGACCCGTCCGACGCACGCGCCTTCCTGCCGCAGGCCAATGCGGTGCAGAAGCTGCTGTCCGAAGCCGAGATGGGTGAACTGTTCAAGGTGATCGCGCTCACGCGCGGGCTGGACGACAGCGAACCGTTGGCCGGCTTTGCCCGCGGCGACCGCTGCCACGCGCTGTAGGCCGGCCATGCTGCGCTGGACCTTGACCATCTTCTTCAGCGTGATCGTGCTGTCCGCGGCGTTGCCATGGCTGCAGAAGATCGGGCTGGGACGGCTGCCGGGCGACGTGCGTTTCCGTCTGTTCGGGCGCGAATTTGTGCTGCCGTTTGCCTCGACGATCCTGCTGTCGATGGTGGCGCTGGTGATCGGCAAGCTGCTTTAGGCGCGCGCCACGGGGGCAGCCAGTTTCACCACCGTCGCGTGGCACGGCCCCGTTTCAACGTAAGGAAAACCCGATATCCATCATGGCGTGATCGATTCGTTTCATACCGCCCTTTCCCTTTCAAAAATGAGTCCTAATCTTGAGAGAGTCAGGAGGTGATATGAAAACCGCATCCGCCCACAGCTTTCTGACCGGTGTCCGGCCAGGGTCTACCACCGGCGGCATGCGCCATGCCGCCCTCTGTGCCCTGGCTGGCCTTGGCTTGGCCCTGTCGCTCCCCGGAGCAGCCAAGGCGGAGACCGACACCATCGTCCTCGGCGCCGCGGTCTCGCTGACCGGCAAGTACTCCACCAATGGCAAGAACACGCAGGACGGCTACAACCTTGCCGTGAAGCGCATCAACGAGATGGGCGGCGTCAAGGTCGGCGGCAAGGCCTACCAGCTGAAGATCCTCTTCTACGACGACGAATCCACCTCGGCGCGCGGTGCGCAGCTGGCGGAGCGGCTGATCAGCCAGGACGGCGTCAAGTTCGTGCTGGGCCCCTACAGCTCGGGGCTCACCAAGGCGATGGCCCCGGTCACGGAGAAGTACCGGATCCCGATGGTCGAGGGCAACGGCGCAGACCGCAACCTGTTCACGCAGGGCTACCGCTACATGTTCGCGGTGCTCAATACCTCTGACTACTATCTGCGCGCCGCCATCAATCTTGCCGCCGAGCAAGCTCACCAGGCCGGCAAGTCACCGAAGACCCTGAAGGTGGCGATCGCCATCGAGAACGACAACTTCTCGCAGGACGTGCGCGACGGCGTGGCCGAGGATGCGAAACGCCTGGGCATGCAGGTGGTGATCGACGACAAGCTGCCGCCCGAGCTCAACGACATGTCGGTCACGCTGGCCAAGGTGAAGGCGCTCAAGCCCGACATCCTGGTGGTGTCCGGCCACGAGAAAGGCGCGGCGCTCGCGGTGCGCCAGGTGGCGGAGATGCGCATCGACGTGCCGATGCTGGCGCTGACGCACTGCGACTCCGCGCAGATCATCGAGAAGTTCGGCAAGAGCGCGGAATTCGCCGTGTGCGGCTCGCAATGGGACCGCACGCTGAGCTACAAGGACCGCTGGTTCGGCACGGCCGACCAGTACGCGCAGCGCTTCGAGAAAGAATTCCGCTATGACCCGCCATACCAGGCGGCCGAATCGAGCGCCGCGGTGCTGGCCTTCGCCGACGCCTTCGAGCGCGCCGGCTCGCTCGATACGGAAAAGGTCCGCCAGGCGCTTGCCGCCACCGACCTGATGACGTTCTACGGCCCGCTCAAGTTCGACCAGAGCGGCAAGAACATTGCCAAGTCGATGGTGCTGTACCAGGTGCAGGACGGCAAGTTCAAGGTGGTCGCGCCGGGCAAGTGGGCATCGTCCAAGGTCATCTATCCGGCCCCCGCCTGGACCCAGCGCAAATAGGGGCCGCGGCGCGGCCCGAAGCCTATGACCGATCTCGCGGTGCTCGTCCAGAGTCCCGGGCTGAACCTGCAGCTCGTGATGGATGGCCTGCTGGCCGGCGCGATCTTTGCGCTGGCCGCCTACGGCATGGCGCTGGTCTGGGGCGTGATGAACCTCATCAACGTGGCCCAGGGTGAACTGGTGATGCTGGGCGGCTATATCGTGATCTGGCTGGCGGAAAAGGGCGTGCCGCCGCTGCTGGCCGTGCCGGTGGCCGCGGCGGCGATGTACTGGGTGGGCTGGGGACTCTATCGCATCGTCATCTTCCGGCTGGTCGAGCGCGATCTCTTTGTCTCGGTGCTGGCCACCTTCGGCCTGAGCATCGTGCTGCAGCAGTTCGCCAACCTGGCATTCGGCGCCAATGTGCGCACACTCGATGCCGGCCTCGGCAGCCTGTTCCTGCCGGGCGGACTGGTGGTGCCGAAGATCAAGCTGCTGGCGTTCGTCGCCGCCCTGGCGCTGGGGGCCGGCCTGATGCTGTTCCTCAGGCATACCCGCCGCGGCCAGGCGATCCGGGCGACCGCCCAGAACGCGCGCGCGGCGCGCGTTCTGGGGGTGGACGCCGATCGCATCTACGCCGCCACCTTTGCCCTCAATGCCGCCATCTGCGGCGCGGCTGGCGCCCTGGTGGCCATGACCTGGATCATCCACCCCTACCTGGGCCTGCCCTATACCGTGCGCGCCTTCATGATCGTGGTGGTGGCCGGGCTGGGCAGCATGCTGCCGGTGCTTGGCGCCGGGGCCGGGCTGGGCGTGGCCGAGAATTACGCCGGCTTCCTGCTCGGCACCGAATACCAGACCGCCTTCCTCTACGCCCTGCTGGTGGCGATCCTGGTGAGCCGCAACCTGATGCTGCGCCGGCGGCGAGGCTATCTGCGATGAAGCCGCACCTGCGCGGCGCGCGCCGGCCCGAAGCGGGGTTTCCGGCCACGGCAGCCACCCCGGTGCTCTGGCTGGCGCTGCTTGCGGTCAGCCTGGTCGCGCTGGCAGCGCCGTGGCTGTTCACCGGCATCACCACGCAGCTGACCTTCCTCTGGCTGATGGTTCTGTTCGCGCTGACCTGGGACGTGATGGGCGGGCAGATGGGATACAACTCCTTCGGCAATATCGTGTTCTTCGGCGTGGGCGCCTATGTCTGCGCGGTCGCGCAGCGCGACTTCGGGCTCGGATATTTCGCCGGCCTGGCCGCGGGCACGGGCCTGGCGGCGCTGGCGGCAGTGGTAGCAGCGCTGGCGCTGGGGCCCGCCATGCTGGGCCTGCGCGGCCACTACTTCGCCATCGGCACGCTGGGCCTGGGCATCGCCTGCGCCGATGCCGCCGCCGGCTGGGATTTCATCGGCGCGGGATCGGGCATGACGGTGCCGCTGTTCCCGGGTGCCGCCGGCAGCCGCGAGCCGTTCTTCTACTACGCGATGCTGGTGCTGGCGGTGGCGACCCTGCTGACGCTGCGCTGGCTCTATGCGCGCCCGTTCGGCCTCGCGCTCAATGCCATCCGCGACGACGAGGACAAGGCCGAGGCGCTCGGCCTGCACACCACGCGCTACAAGATTGTGGCCTGGTGCCTGTGCGCGGTCTTCCTGGGCATGGCGGGCGCACTGACGGGCAACCTGGTGGGCTTCATCGATCCGCGCGAGCTGGCCTTTGCCAGTGCCAGCTTCGGCGTGTGGATGGTGGTGATGGCCATCCTGGGCGGCAAGGGCACGCTATGGGGGCCGGTGCTCGGCGCCGCGCTGTTCCACCTCACCCAGGAGTTGTTCTGGACTTACCTGCTGAACTGGCAGCGCGTTGCGCTGGGCGTGCTGATCGTACTGATCGTGGTGCTGTTCCCGACCGGCATCATGGGCTGGCTGCATGATTTCAGGGCGCACCGCCGACGCATGGGCGGGAGCGGCGCGCCATGACCGACCTGCTTGCGGTGCGCGGCGTCACCAAGCGCTTTGGCGGGGTCGTCGCCAACCATGAGGTTTCCCTGCAGGTGCCGCGCGGCGGCATCGTGGGACTGATCGGGCCAAACGGTTCGGGCAAGACGACGCTGTTCAATGCCATCGTCGGCTACCACCCCATCGACGGCGGCTCGATCTGGTTCGACGGGCACGAGATCTCGCGCCTGCGCGTTCCCGAAATCGCACGCCTGGGCCTCGCGCGCACATTCCAGCAGACCCGGGTATTCGGCAAGATGAGCTGCCTGCAGAACCTGCTGGTCAGCGTGCCGCACAGCCACGAAGGGCTCGCCGCGATGTGCACGCGGCAGCCGCCGGCGGTGGCGGAACGGGCCCGGCAGATCCTGCGCATGGCGGGCCTGCAGGACCACGCGGACCAGCGCGGCGCGGACCTGTCGTTCGGGCAGCAGAAGTTGCTGGAGATCTGCATGGCCCTGATGAACGAGCCCAGGCTGCTGCTGCTCGATGAGCCGACCGCCGGCGTGAACCCGGTGATGATCGACAGCCTGATCGCGCTGCTCAGGGATATCAACGCGCGGCTCGGCATCACGCTGCTGGTGATCGAACACAATATGCGGGTCATCATGCAGCTGGCCGGCCACATCTTCTGCCTGGCGCATGGCGAGGTGCTGGCGCAGGGACCGCCGGCGCAGATCACGGCCAACCGCGCCGTGATCGAGGCCTACCTCGGAGGACAGCCGTGACCGCCACGCGCAGCGCGCACACGGCGGCACAGGGGGCCGCCAGCGCTCCGGCCGCCACGCTCGCCGCCGCCCTCTCGCGCCCCCGGCCCGGCGTCGCGCAACTGGAGCAACTGGCCGGCGGCGCGCCGATGGTCGCCATGGACAACGTGGTCGCCGGCTATGGCGGCATGGAGATCCTGCACGGCTTCAGCCTGCGCGTGGCGCGCGGCGGCTCGCTGTGCCTGATCGGCCCGAACGGCGCGGGCAAGTCGACGGTGCTGCGCGCCATCTACGGGCTGGCCCGGGTCATGTCGGGGACCATTGCCGTGGCAGGCGCGCAGGTGGTTCACCTGCACGCCGAGCAGAAGCTGCGGCAGGCAGGCGTGGCCTATGTGCTGCAGGAAAGTTCGATCTTCCCCGACATGACGGTCGAGGAAAACCTGCTGATGGGCGGCTACCTGATGCCGCACCCACGGGACGCGGCCGCGGCTGCCGAGCGCATCTTCCGGCAGCATGGCGTGCTGGCGCAACGGCGCGGCCAGCGCGCCAGCGTGCTCTCGGGCGGGGAGCGCCGGCTGCTGGAAATCTTGCGCGCGCTGATGATGGATCCGGCCGTGCTGCTGGTGGACGAGCCCTCGATCGGGCTGGAGCCACGCTATATCGACCTGGTGTTTGAACTCCTTGGCCAGCTGCAGCACGAGGCGGGCAAGACCATCATCCTGGTCGAACAGAACGCCCGCAAAGGACTGGCATTCGCCGACCTCGGCTATGTCCTGGTGGCCGGGCAGCTGGCCATGGCCGGAACCGGTGGCGAACTCAGCGCGGATCCGGAGGTCGGGCGGCTGTTTCTCGGCGCATGACGGCGGGAAGATGGCGCAGCGCGCTGCTGATCCTCTACAGCGGACCGGCCGCGGCGCGAGGCATCCTGCCTAGCTGCCGAGCCGCTGCGCCACCGCGGCTACGCGCGCCGCATGAATGCGGTCGCGGATCTGGCTGACATCGTCGCCACAGGCGCGCGCGATAGCGCCGGCGTCGACGGCCGCCGCGGCGTCCAGCGCAGCCAGCAGGCGCGCCGCCTGCGGATACGCGCTCGCTTCAAAGCCCTTGCGCCCGCGCTTGTCGGCTTCACACGCTTGCAGCGCCTGGGCGAAGCGCCCGGGCTTGCGCAGCGCATCGCAGCGCTCCAGCAGCCGCACCAGGGCGGCCGCGCTGAACTCCAGCGAGCGGTGGATGTTGCCGTGCTCGCGCGCCACCACCACCGCCAGGTCGCGGCAATCGTTGGGCACGCGCAGCCGCGCGCAGACGGCTTCCAGCAGCCTGACGCTGCGCATCTCGTGGCCGATATGGCGCGGCAGCACGTCTTCGGGCGTTGTGCCCTTGCCCAGGTCATGCACCAGCGCGGCAAAGCGCACCGGCAGCGGCGCGCCCAGCGCCGCGGCGCAGTCGATCACCATCATCACGTGCACGCCGGTATCGACCTCGGGGTGGAAGTCGGCGCGCTGCGGCACGCCCCACAGCCGCTCCAGCTCCGGCAGCAGCCGCGCCAGCGCGCCGCATTCGCGCAGCACCTCGAACATGCGCGACGGCCTTGCCTCCATCAGCCCGCGCGCCAGCTCCTGCCACACGCGCTCGGGCACCAGCGCATCGACCTCGCCGGCGGCGACCATCTCGCGCATCAGGCGCAGGGTCTCGGCGGCGACGGTGAAGTCATGGAAGCGCGCGGCAAAGCGCGCCAGCCGCAGGATGCGCACGGGGTCCTCGGCGAAGGCCTCGGAGACATGGCGGAACAGGCGCGCGGCCAGGTCGCGCTGGCCGCCGTGCGGATCGATCACGGGGCCGGTCAGGTTGCCGTCGGCATCGACCGCGCGCGCCATGGCGTTGATGGTCAGGTCGCGCCGGACCAGGTCGTCCTCCAGCGTGACATCGGGCTCGCAGTAGAAGGCAAAGCCCTTGTAGCCCATCGCGGTCTTGCGCTCGGTGCGCGCCAGCGCGTATTCCTCCTGCGTGCGCGGATGCAGGAACACCGGGAAGTCCTTGCCCACCGGGCGATAGCCGGCGGCTTCCATCTCGGCCGGGGTCGCGCCGACGACCACGTAGTCGCGGTCCTGGCTGGGCTTGCCCAGCAGTTCGTCGCGGATCGCGCCGCCGACGGCATACACCTGCATCGTTGTGGCCTCGTCATGCGCCGGCTCCGGGGCAGCAGCCTCCGGGGGCCGGCGATATTGCTAGTGATTGACGATTATCGCATCGGCACGATCGGGGGCCAGGCGGTACGGCTCGTCGTCGGCAAGGAAGTCGCGCTCCTCGCGCGCGCCGGCAATCCATTGCTGCATCGCCGGCAGCGCCAGCATGAAATCGGCATAGGCCTTGGCGTCTTCGGTGTCGTCCGGCAAGTGGATGCCATAGGTGGCGAAGCGGCTCACCACCGGCGCAAAGAACGCATCCGCCACCGTGAACGTGCCGAACAGGAACGGCCCGCGCGCGCCGTGCTGCTTGCGCAGCCCGTCCCAGATCGCGGCGATCCGCTCCACCTCGCGCTGCACCGCCACGTTCCAGCCGCGCCCGGGCAGCACCGCGGTCACGTTCATCGGCAGCTGGCTGCGTACGTTGCCGAAGCCGGAGTGCATCTCGGCGCAGACCGCGCGCGCCACCGCGCGCTCGGCCGGGTCGGCGGGCCACAGCTGCTGCTCGGGGAAGCGCTCGGCCACGTATTCGGAAATCGCCAGCGAATCCCACACGGTGACGTCGCCGTCGACCAGCACCGGCACCTTGCCCGCGGGCGAGTAGCGGGCAATCTCGGCGGCGAAGCTGCCGGTGAACAGGCGCACCTGCACTTCCTCGAAATCAATGCCGGCCTGGCGCAGCAGCAGCCAGGGGCGCAGCGACCAGGAGGAATAGTTCTTGTTGCCGATGACGAGCTTCATCGTGGGGTCCTTGGGGGAGGAAACGGAAGGGAGAGGCGGCACGGTCGCGGGTCGCGACCCATGCGCAGGGCCCGCGGGATGGCGTGGCCGGCGCGCGCCCGACCTGTCATTTTGCCAGCGTGGCAGCCCGCGTCAAAGTGAATTGCGCTCGCAACCGATATGAAATCCGGTCACATAGCCCGCGCCCTGGACTGCGTCTCAGCGGTGTACGCTGGCGCGCATGTGGGTCAGCGCGGCATCGCGGTTGCGCCCGGACAGCGCGTCGGTCATGACCGACTCCAGGTGCACGGGCTGCAGGTTCAGTTCGGGCGCCATCGGGCGCTCCAGCACATTGTCGAGCTGCATCGAGTCCAGGTTGTCGCGCGACAGCAGCGGTTCGCCCGGCATATGCTCCATGACCGCGGCCTGCACCCGCGCCAGCGCATCGGGCAGCGCGATCACCGGGCGCGGATGGCCCGAGGCGCGCCCGGCAAAGCGCACCAGCTCTTCCAGCGTATAGACCTGCGGCCCACCGAGCTCATAACCGTGGCCGATGGTGGCCGGATTCACCATGGCGTTCAGGTAAGCCTGCACCACGTCCTGCACGAACACCGGCTGGAAGCGGGCATGCGCGCACGCCAGCGGCACCACCGGCGCCAGTTGCTGCATGTGGGCGAACAGGTTCAGGAAATGGTCGTCGGGGCCGAACACCACCGACGGCCGGAAGATGGTCCAGTCGAGCCCGCTTGCGCGCACGATACGCTCGCCGTCGCCCTTGCTGCGCAGGTACATCGACGGTCCGTTGCTGTCGGCGCCGAGCGCGCTCATATGCAACAGCCGGCGCACCCCCGTGGACAGGCATGACGCCACAATCTGCCGCACCAGCTCCACATGCGCGCTGGCAAAGGCCTCGCCGTAAGGCTCGCCGCGCTCGCCATGCAGCACGCCCACCAGGTTGACGACGATGCCGTCCACGCCAAGCGAGCCGATCGCGTCATCCAGCGCGGCATTGTCGGCCAGGCCCAGCTCCACCACCTCGACGCGCGGCAGCAACAGCAGGTGCTGCGCATGCTCGACATTGCGCGTGCCGACCACGATGCGATCGGGGGCAATCGGGGAATCTGGGTTGGCGCCGGGCTCCAGCGGCGCGCCGGAGGCCGAGGCGGCGCCGGCCAGGCGCGAGACGAGATGGCTGCCGATGAAGCCGGCGCCACCAATGACGAGGACGTTGCTGGTCTGCATGATGCCTCCGTGCCGGGAAAATCTGCCCGCCGGGCAATGCCGGCGGGCCCGTCTTGCCCGCCCTGACGGGGTCAAAGGGCGGAAAGAGACGACTTCAGGGCAGGCTGGTGGTAGTCACCGCCGACGGCGTGACCGTGCCCAGGCGCGACTTCAGCGACTGCGGCCGGCCACTCATCAATGCAGCATAGTACGTAGCGTTGGAAAGCACATTCTTCACATAGCCGCGCGTTTCCGTGAACGGGATGGTCTCTGCAAAGATCGCGCCTTCCACCGGCCGCGCCAGCGTGCTGCGCCAGGCCTTGGGCCGGCCCGGGCCAGCGTTGTACGCGGCCGACGCCAGCGTCCAGGAGCTGTCCAGGTCGGTCAGCACCATGTTCAGGTAATTGGTGCCGAGCTGGATGTTGACGGTGGGATCGGCCATCATCGACGGCGAAAAGTCGCTCATGCCGATCTTGCGCGCCACATACCTGGCCGTGGCCGGCATCACCTGCATCAGGCCGTGGGCCCCGGCCGACGAGCGCGCATTCATGATGAAGCGCGACTCTTGGCGGATCAGGCCGTACACCCATGCCATGTCCAGGCCGACCTCGTCGGTGGCGCGCTGCATGATGTCGCGGTACGGCATCAGGAAGCGCAGCGTGAAGTCATGCTCGTTGCGGGTGCGGTCGGCGGAGTTGACGGTGCGGTCCAGCAACTCGAGGCGGCGCGCATATTCGGCCGCGGCCAGCAGCTCGCGGTCGCTCATGTTGCGCAGCTCCCAGTTCCACTCGCGGTTGCCCTCGAAGCGCAGGTTCATCGCGTAGAACTTCTGCGCGCGCTGAAAACCGGGGCGCGCGCGCATCGCCATGGCCTCGGCGTCGCTGACGGTGGTGCGCGCCGGCAGCGTGATGCGGTTGCCCAGCTCCTCGCTGGCCAGCTGGCCGTAGAAATTGAACTGGCCCGCAATCTGCTGGAAGTTCTGCTGGGCCTCGGTGTCGCGGCCGTCGGCCTTGAGCGCGCGGCCGTACCAGTAGATCCAGGCCGGGTCCTTGGCGCGCAGCTCCGGGCGCATCAGCTCGACCGCCTGGCGCACCTGCTTCCAGTCGCCCTGGCGCAGCGCGGCGCGCACGCGCCATTCCTGCGTGTCGTCGGACAGCCACTGGTTGCCGCCCAGATCCATCTGGCGGCGGTAGTAGCCGGCCGCCTCGGGCAACAGCTTCTTGGCCGCGAACTGGCCAATCACGCCCCAGGCCGCGCCCTGCTCGTCGCGCGACAGCGCGCCCTGCGCCGTGCTGAGGTAGGCCACCGCCTGCGACGGGTCGGCGCGCGCCATCTTGACGATGGTGGCGAGGGTATCGCCGTCCATGCGCGCATCCGGCAGCAGCGCGGCGATCTTGGCGGCCAGCGTGAGGTAGTTCTGCTCCAGCGCGAGGCGCGCCTGGAAGGCCACGTCGCTGCGCTGGATCTGCTGGCTCTGCGCCAGGTAGCCGATCAGGTCGACACAGCCCTCGCCGTAGTACCTGGGATCGCTCAGCACGTTGCGCGCATCGGCGGCCACGTTCTGGCCCTTGAGCGCGCGCGACAGCAGCGCATAGCACTCGACCTGGGTATCGTCCTTGAGCGCGAACTGCGGATACTCGACGTCGAAATTGGCCCAGTCGCGCTTCTTGCCCAGCACCAGCAGCCAGTCATTGCGCATGCGGTCGGCAATCGCGTCGCCCTTGTAGCGCTGCAGGAATACGCGTACCTGGTCGTCCGGCGCATCGATGCGGGCCAGGCCGCTGGCGTCGAACAACTGCGGCTTGATGCGGAAGTACTCGACATAGGACGGCACCGGGTAATCCACCAGCGTGGCCGAGATCGCGTAGGCGCGTTCGACGTCGTTCTTGCGCGCGGCTTCGCGCAGCGCGGCGAAGGCCTCGTCGGGATCGCTGGGGATCACCGTCGACGGCGCGCGCGACACCGCTTGCGGGCGCTTCTGCGCGTGGACCGGCGTGACAAGCAATGCACATGCAAGGGCGATCCAGGCGGCCCGCCCTGCACGCTGCAGATATACTCCCTTCAGCATTCTTCTTCCTTGTCGATGACGGCGGCGCCGGCGCCTGCACCGTTGTGCCAAAATCCGCGGCTTCGCCGTCCGTGTTGGTTCGGACCAGGGCATTATCCCACGCCATGTCTGCCACTCCTGCCACGACCGCCCCCACCCCCGCCGCCGGCGACCGCCGCGCGCTGCGCGCGCAACTGCTGGCGCGGCGCGCCGCCCTGCCCGCCCGCGCCGAAGCCGACGCGCGCATCGCCGCCGCGCTGTCTGAACTGCTGGCGGGCCTGGCCGTGCGCTGCCTGGGCTTCTACTGGCCGATCCAGCAAGAGTTCGACGCGCGCGCCGCGGTAGCGCAGTGGCTGGCCGACGTGCCCGGCCGCCATGCGGCGCTGCCCTCGGTCAGCCGCCCCGGCGCGCCGCTGGACTTCCACCTGTGGACGCCGGATACGCCCATGGCCACCGGCCACTACGGCATCCCGGTGCCTGACGGCACCGAGGCCGCCATGCCTGATGCGCTGCTTATTCCCTGTGTCGGTTTCAGCCCGGACAAGTTCCGCCTGGGCTATGGCGGCGGCTTCTACGACCGCACGCTGGCGGCCATGGCGCCGCGGCCGGTGGCGATCGGCATCGGCCACGACGCTTGCCGTATCGCGCTGCAGGCGCAGCCCCACGACATCGCCATGGACTGGATCGTGACGGAGTCGGGTGCGTTCTAGGCCGGATCGGACCCGGCGTCCCGCACCAGCTCATCGACCAGCGCGCGCATGCAGCGCCAGTGCGAGCCTTCCCAGAACACCCGCCGGCAGCGGTCGCAAGTGACGAAGCTGCGATGGCGCTCGAGCACGCCGTCCGGCACGCGTCCGGCAGCGGCGGCCGCCTCCAGCGTGTGCAGCGGCACGTTGCAGTCCAGGCACAGCGAAAATGGCCGGGCGCTGCCCGCCAGGTCAAGCCGCGCGAAGATCTCGCGCACCTGCTGGCGCGGCTTGAGGGCGCGCACATAGCAGCCGTGCGTGATGCCGCGGCGCTTGAGCAGTTCGCGATCGCGCGTCAGCACGATGCGGCCCTCGTCGACGGCGATGCGCTCGATCTCGCTGTCTTCGAAATGGTTGTCGTAGAGCGTGTCGAAGCCGGTCATGCGCAGCAGATGCGCCAGCCCGCCCAGGTGGGCGTCGGCGACAAAGCGCATGACGCGCAGCGGCAGCTCGCGTACCCGCAGCAGCGGCGACACGTCGATCCGTTCGAACTTGGGATAGACCGAGACCCGGTCGCCATCGCACAGTTGCCGGTCGAATCCGCATGACTCGCCGTTGACCAGGATCAGCTCGACCTCGGTATGCGGCACACCCAGCGCCTCGATCATGTGCTTGACCGTGGCGGCGCGCGCGCACACGCAGGACAGGTCGCGCCGGCGCTGGTCCGGCGCGAGGAAGTCGTTCAGTTCCTCGTAGAAGCGGAAGGTCGCGGTGACCATGGGGGCGAGTATGGCACCGATTGCTGGACGCCGGGAGCACCACAATCCCCGTGCAGCAGGCACCCCTCTCCCGCTCGCGGGAGAGGGGTGGGGTAAGGGCCGATGTTTGCCGGAGCCGCTATGCCGGATAAAACCGTTGGCCCCGTTTTTCGTGGTTCCTCGCTAAACCACCCCTCACCCCGACCCTCTCCCCATGACGGGAGAGGGGGAACACCTTGCTTGGGCAAGCTCGAGCTGCTTTGGAGCACCCAAAACCGCTCGCTTTTTCTGCGGCGTTGCTTACAGCTTCAGCCGCTGCCAGATCGCCTTGGTCGCGCCTGCCGCGTTGAGCGTGTAGAAGTGGAGGCCCGGCACGCCTGCCGCCAGCAGCCGCTCGCACAGCCCCGTCACCACGTCCAGCCCGAAGGCGCGGATCGATTCGCGGTCGTCGCCGAAGCTCTCGAGCCGCTTGGCCACCCAGCGCGGCACTTCGGCGCCGCACATCTCGGAGAAGCGCATCAGCTGCGAGTAGTTGGTGATCGGCATGATGCCCGGCACGATGGGCACCTCGACGCCCAGCGCGCGCACATCGTCGACAAAGCGGAAATACGCGTCGGCGTTGTAGAAGTACTGCGTGATTGCCGAGTCGGCACCGGCCTTGACCTTGCGCACGAAGTTGTCGAGGTCATGGCGCGGCGATTTCGCCTGCGGATGGTACTCGGGGTAGGCGGCCACCTCGATATTGAACCAGTCGCCGGTCTCGGCACGGATGAACTCCACCAGCTCGTTGGCGTAGCGGAATTCGCCGATCTCGCCCATGCCCGACGGCATGTCGCCGCGCAGCGCGACGATATGGCGGATGCCGCCGTCGCGGTACTGCTGCAGGATCGCGCGGATGCTCTCGCGCGACGAGCCCACGCACGACAGGTGCGGCGCGGCCTCGATGCCTTCGCGCTGGATTTCCAGCACCGCGTCGAGCGTGCCCTGCTGCGTGGTGCCGCCGGCGCCGAACGTCACCGAGATGTACTTGGGCTTGAGCGGTGCCAGCTGCGCACGCGTGTTGCGCAGCTTCTCGGTGCCCTCCGCCGTCTTGGGCGGGAAGAATTCAAAGCTGAAGTAGCGGTCTTGCATGATGGTGGCGCGCCGCGTTGGCGCGGCGCGCGAAATAGTGTCAGTCGTCGCGGTTGCCCAGCAGCAGGCTGGCCAGCAGCCACGAGATCACGCTGTACAGGATCGAGCCCAGCAAGGCCGCCCAGAAGCTGCCGACGGTAAAGCCCGACAGCAGGTTGCCGACAAACAGGAACAGCAGCGCGTTGATGACGAAGATAAACAGCCCCAGCGTCAGCAGCGTCACCGGCAACGTCAGGATCACCAGGATCGGACGGATCAGCGTATTGACCAGGCCCAGCACCAGCGCCGCCAGCATCGCCGAGCCGAAGCTCTTGATGTGGATCGACGGGATGATGTACGGCAAGACGAACAGCGCAACGGCGTTGATGATCCATACGACCAGTAGTCTCATGACGGCTCCTTGGTTGGCTTCGATGGCGTGGTTGCTCCCTCCCCATGCATGGAAGAGGGAGCACGGCAAGCGCGGCGCGCGATCCGATCAATAGCGGTAGTGATCCGCCTTGTACGGGCCTTCCTTCTTCACGCCGATATAGGCAGCCTGCTGCTCGGTCAGCTCGGTCAGCTGCGCGTTCAGCTTGCGCAGCTGCAGGCGCGCGACCTTCTCGTCCAGGTGCTTGGGCAGCGTGTAGACCCCGACCGGATACTTGCCGCTGTCGCGCTCCTGCCAGAGTTCGATCTGCGCGATGGTCTGGTTGGCGAACGAGCTGCTCATCACGTACGAGGGGTGGCCGGTGGCGCAGCCCAGGTTCACCAGGCGGCCCTTGGCCAGGATGATCAGCTTCTTGCCGTCGGGGAACTTGACGTGGTCGACCTGCGGCTTGATCTCGTCCCATTCGTACTTCTCGATCGAGGCGATGTCGATCTCGTTGTCGAAGTGGCCGATGTTGCAGACAATGGCCTGGTCCTTCATCTTCGCCATGTGCTCATGGGTGATGACGTGGTAGTTGCCGGTGCAGGTGACGAAGATATCGCCATGCTCGGCGGCGTAGTCCATTGTCACCACGCGATAGCCTTCCATCGCGGCCTGCAGCGCGCAGATCGGGTCGATCTCGGTGACCCACACTTGCGCCGACAGCGCCCGCAGCGCCTGCGCGCTGCCCTTGCCCACGTCGCCGTAGCCGGCCACGATGGCGACCTTGCCGGCGATCATCACGTCGGTGGCGCGCTTGATGCCGTCCACCAGCGATTCGCGGCAGCCGTACAGGTTGTCGAACTTGCTCTTGGTGACCGAGTCGTTGACGTTGATGGCAGGGAACTTGAGCTCGCCCTTCTGCGCCATCTGGTACAGGCGGTGCACGCCGGTCGTGGTTTCCTCGGTCACGCCGCGGATGGCGGCGAGGTTGCGGCTGTACCACGACGGGTCCTTGGCCAGCTTTTCCTTGATCGCGGCGAACAGGAAGGTCTCTTCCTCGCTGCCCGGGTTGGCGATCAGCGACGCATCCTGCTCGGCCTTGGCGCCCAGATGCAGCAGCAGCGTGGCGTCGCCGCCGTCGTCGAGGATCATGTTGGGCGTGCCGCCGTCGGCCCAGTCGAAGATGCGGTGCGTAAAGTCCCAGTATTCCTTCAGCGATTCGCCCTTGAAGGCGAACACCGGCGTGCCGCCCGCGGCGATGGCGGCGGCGGCGTGGTCCTGCGTCGAGAAGATATTGCACGAGGCCCAGCGCACATCGGCGCCCAGCGCCTTGAGCGTTTCGATCAGCACGGCGGTCTGGATCGTCATGTGCAGCGAGCCGGCGATGCGCGCGCCCTTGAGCGGCTGTGCGGCGGCGAATTCATCGCGGATCGCCATCAGGCCGGGCATCTCGGTCTCGGCGATGGCGATTTCCTTGCGGCCCCAGCTGGCGAGGTTGATGTCGGCGACGAGGTAGTCTTGCTTCAGGTCGGTCACGGCGTTCATGTTTCACTCCCGGTGAAGAGTGGCACGCAGGTGACGAGATCGGGCAAGCGGGCGGCGGCATGGCAGCGGGGCACATGCGCAGCGGGCGGATAGGTCGACTCGCCTCCGTGCGAAACCACGGATCAGCGAGCGCCGTTGAAGACAGTCCGAGCCTGGCGGATGGCATGGGGCAGCTGTGCCGCCGACCGCGCGATGTGCTTCGCCGGCCGCCATCCGTTGCAACGCTCCTCGGGAGGGTAGGAGTATACCATCGCTGGTGACACTCCCCCCTAAGAACCGTACGTGCGGGTTTCCCCGCATACGGCTCAAGCCTCAACAAAGTGATCGAATAAATCGAACACCGGCTTCACAACGGTTCTGCCGTGGTGATGAACTTGAACATGGCAACCCGGATGCACCAGTACTCGGTTCCCTAGAGCGTCGGAACCACCAAGAACGCGCGGCACGATGTGGTGATCATCCCACCCCGTCTCTTTGGTCATTTTGCACTGACACAACGCACATAAACCCTGCTGGGACATATACAGCCTGATCCACTGCTTGCGGTGCGACATGCTTTGCAGCATGCGCTCCTGTCGCAGTTTTTCGCCATACATTTCCCAGACCGGATCAAAAGGATTGAATTCCCCCTTGACCTTCGCGTGCCTTCTGATCGGCGTGCCCGCGAGCGGGTATAACTCCAACCAGAAGGGATTGCCCTTCTTATCCACGGTTGTGGTACCAAACACCCAGTTCCGATTGCCGATGGTTACGAAATACCGCTTGCGTACCCAGTCAGCGTTCTTACCTCGATGTCGCCGCTTTGCCCACCTCCACAGAGCCTGAAAAACCATGCGCTCCATTCTGGTGAACATTGCCTTCGCTACCACTGGACTGTGATATTGCGCCCAGCCCCTTAGCATCGGATTCAGCAGTCGGATCAGATCTTCTTGCTTTCTTCCCTTCATGGCACTGATGACTCCTTTGACCGTGCGGTAGAACGCTTGCGCGTTTTTCTTGCTCGGCTTGATGAGCAGTTTTCCCGAGTACTTCCGGAAATTCCACCCAAGGAAATCAAAGCCTTCGGCGATGGTGACGATCCGCGTTTTCTCCGTCGATAGTGTCAGCCCCCTGACAGCGAGGAACTGTTCCACCCACGGCTTCACTTCGCATTCCAAGACCTCCGGTGTGTTACCGGTGATCACGAAGTCGTCCGCATAGCGCACAACATTCACCTTGTGCCTTCGTAGGTTGTGGGCCCCTAACTTCGCCTTGAGGGCGGTGGTCAGTTGCTGTTCCAACCCGTTCAGCGCCACGTTTGCCAGAGTCGGGGAAATGATGCCCCCCTGTGGTGTTCCGGCGTCGGTCGCCTGAAACTGGCCTTGAAATACCACGCCAGCTTTCAGCCATTTCCTAAGGATGGCTTTGTCCATTGGGACATTGCGCTCCAACCAGTCGTGACTGATATGGTCAAAGCACCCCTTGATATCCGCCTCCAACACCCATTGGGCCGAAACCTTCTGGGATAGGGAGGCGAATAACTGGCTCATGGCATCCGCGGTAGACCGATTGATCCGAAACCCATACGAGTTCGGATCGCCCGTTCCTTCGGACACCGGTTCCAGCGCCAGCAGAAACAACGCTTGCATGGCTCGATCCAACATGGTCGGAATGCCCAGGGGGCGCTTCTTACCGTTGGCTTTGGGAATGTAGACCCTCCTTAATGGCAGTGGCCTGTACCCCCGGCGCTTCAACCGCCCGATGGCTTCCCACCGGACTTCAGGCGTTTCCCACGTTACGCGATCGACTCCCGCCGTCCGCGCACCTTGGTTCATCGTCACTCGTCGTACAGCCGATGCCTTGGCGGAGAACGAGCGGGTCAAGGACCTTTGCAGGGCTTTCACCCGACGCCAATCCTCTTCCTGTGTTGCCTTCGCAATTCGAATCTGCATTACTCGAACGTTCCGCTCTATGCGGCGCCAATCGATGTCGCCCCACTTTTGCGGTACGCCGGAAGGCGCAGATTCATCCTCGCGGATCAATGCTTCCATGCTGCCCTCCTTATCTTGAGGATCTTCCCCAACATCAAGAGACAACATGCCCCTTGCGGGACAAGTTGTCCCACAAGGGAAGAAAAGTTAAACAAGCGAGTTCAGTCAGTCGTCTTGCGACGAGTAGACCAGTTGGAAGTCTGCCCGCTTTCGCGTGGGATGATGTTTCAATCCCTATCCGGATCATTACAACCCGGCATTCGCTTTTTCCAACCTCCCATACCCGCACAGCCGACAGCGTTCCTTGCGGTTCGCCTGCCTGAGCAAAACTGCACTCGGGCAGCCATACGGGCTTACCACGTTCCCCACGCGTTACACGACTGGGTTAGGGCCTGCCTCTTCGCCGGTGGCTTAACGACGACGTACTCCGACCACTCAGCGGAGTATCCAGCCACGTACCTTTTGGTGAGTGCCTGTCATCAGCTTTGGCACCGTAATACTCACGACGTTTATCAGCAGTTCACATGTGTTGCCCATACCAGCCAGCCTAGCTCCTCAACCGATGCTGCTTCGGTTTGCTGCCTACGGACCTCACGATCCATTGGCACCCTTACGGGGGCTACATTGTCAGGGAAGCTTCACACCCCACCGTTACCAGTGACGCATGTCCCCCTAGGCTACCGCTAGTCGCATAGCGAGTTCTCTATCAAGGCGCCCACGCGGGCGTGCTCGACCGAACCATAACGCGTAGAGCTTACGCTCCGGGCCTCAGTCCTTACTTATGTGCTCCCGTAAAGGCGAGCGCTTACCGACGTGCGAGCGCAGTGGCTGCAGTCGGTCCAAGACGCGATGCCGACCCGATGGGTCGGCTTAAATCGTGTGGCAGTTATGCAACAGAGACGTGCGCAGACGCCTTCCCGCTGGGAAAGTGTCAAGGCGAATTCGCCCGAAGGCGAGCGTCTCCGCCTTGGGCGATGGCTGGCTGTTGACCAGCAAAAGCAAGCTACAATCCCTACCGAAGATCCGGCAGGCGTTGCACCGATTGACTTACCTCACCTTGCGGCTCGGCGTGTCTAAGCAAGAAATGGTTGGGATTGGACGGTGTCAGCCGAGGCCGCCACCTTGTCCCAACAGAGGTCGATGCTCCTTACGTTGGAGCTACCCGGACACGAGAGTGCGTGTCGCACGAGTGGCGGTATTGTAGCGTGCCCGGGCGCCTTGCGCACCGGCCCTCCTTGATTTCCGCACAGATGATCCCAACGCCACCCCGCACCCTGACCATCGCCGGCTCCGACTCCGGCGGCGGCGCCGGCATCCAGGCCGACCTGAAGACTTTCTCCGCGCTGGGCTGCTTCGGCATGAGCGCCATTACCGCGATCACCGCGCAGAACACGCTGGGCGTGACCGGCGTGCATGCGATCCCGGCCGACATGGTCGCCGCGCAGATCGATGCCGTCGCCAGCGATATCGGCGTGGACGCGGCAAAGACCGGCATGCTGGGAACCGCCGCCATCGTCGAGGCCGTGGCCGCCGCCGCGGACCGGCATGGCATCCGCAAGCTGGTGGTGGATCCGGTGATGATCTCGACCTCGGGCGCGACGCTGTCCGACGACGCCACCACGCAGGCCATGGTGCGGCTGCTGTTCCCGCGCGCGCTGCTGGTCACGCCCAACCTGCCCGAGGCTTCCTATCTGCTGGGCCGCAGGATCGCGCGCCGCGCCGACATGGAACCGGCCGCCGCCGACCTGATCGCGATGGGTTGCCCGGCGGTGCTGCTCAAGGGCGGCCACCTGGAGGACGATGGCGCGGCCGGCATCGCCGGGGGGCTGGACGACCTGCTGATGCTGCGGGACGGCACCGTGCGCGTGTTCACGCATCCACGCGTCGATACCCGCAACCTGCATGGCACCGGCTGCACGCTGGCGGCGGCGATCGCCGCGCAGCTGGCGCGTGGCGATGCGCTGCAAGATGCGGCGGGCAAGGCGCTGGACTATGTGGCACAGGCCATCGCGGCCGGTGCCGGACTGCGGCTGGGCAGCGGCAACGGCCCGCTGAACCACGCCTTCGCGCCACGTGCGCTGGGTTGAGCGGCAAATGCACAGGCTTACCGATATCGACCTGCGCAGCGATCCCGACGCCGCCTTCTACCTCAAGCATGAAGTCGTCGACGTGAAGTTCGCCACCGAGGCTGGCGAGCTGATCAGCCGCGAAGGTCCCAACCGCTACCAGCCTGGCGATGCGCTGGTCACCAGCGCCACTGGCGATCGCTGGTGCGTATCGCGCGACCGCTTCGATCCCAAGTACGAAGCCATCCCGCCGCTGGCGCACGGCCAGGACGGCGCCTATCGCAACAAGCCGGTCCCGGTGCTGGCGCGCCAGATGGGCGAGCCCTTCAGCATCGAACGCAGCGCCGGCGGCGACGTGCTGCACGGCAAGCCGGGCGACTGGCTGATGCAATACGCGCCCGGCGACTATGGCATCACCGAGCGCGCGCGGTTCGAACAGGTGTACCGGCCGCTGCAGGACTGAACGGCCGGGCTTTCAGGCAGGAATCAGTTGCCGCCGCTGGACAGCGGCACCAGCTTGAACGCCGCGCGTGCCACGCACACCACGTTGCCGTCGGCATCCTTCACCTCGCCCTCGCAGAACGCAATGCGCGCGCCGCGGCGCAGGCAGCGCGCTTCCAGCGTCAGCTCGCCGCGCGCGGCGGCCAGGAAATGGGTCGACATGTCGATGGTGATCACGCCCGTCTCGGTGGGCGCATGCGAGCGTGCCGCGCCGCTCAGCGTGAAATCCAGCGTCGCCATCAGCGTGCCGCCGTGCACGTCGCCGCGGCTGTTCACCAGCTGCGGGTGCGCCGGCAGCCGTGTGCGGCAGTAGCCCTCTTCGATCAACTCCGGCTGCAGGCCGAAATAACGCATCAGCGGCACGTCGATGCCGAAATAGGGCTTTTCGGGCGTGCCGGGGGCGGCGGGGATGATGGTGGGGAGCTGGGTCGACATGGTGGGCGCTGCGGGAGGGTTGGCGGGGAATGCTGCCCGACATCATAGCGGCGGGTCCGGTCCGGCTCCGGCGGCTGGGCGAATGTCGCACAAATCTTGTCCCCGGAAAGCCGCCGTAGCTCGCGCCGCGGGAACCAGGCTGCCCTCTCAGAACTCCTGCCGCATCGCCACGCGCTGGCGCAACCCCGCAGCGCGCTGTGCCGCCAGCGCCTCCGCCAGCAACGGGCACAGCTCGCCGTCCTCCAGCCGCCGGAACCCCATCGAGGCATAGAACGGCGCATTCCAGGGCAAATGCGCGAAAGTGGTCAGGTTCAGCGTGCGCAGGCCGTTCGCCCGCGCCCAGCCCTGCACGGTCCCGACCAGCGCGCGCCCGATACCGCGCCGGCCATGGTCCGGATGCACGTCCATTTCATCGAGATAGCCGCAGGCGCCATTGCGGCTGGCCAGTGCGAAGCCGGCGAGCTCGCCCGCATGCTCGGCCACCCACAACCGTCCTTCGCGCTGCGCGGCGGCCAGCGCCGAGTCCGGCGTGCTGACCAGGCGCAGCAGCGCCGGCAGGTCGCCCTCGGGGAACAGCGCCGCCGCGGCCAGTTCGATGTCGGGCAGCCGCGGCAGGTCAGCCACGGCCGCCAGGCGAATGCGCGGCGCGGGCACGGCGCGCTCAGCTGGCCGGGAACAGGCTGACGAGGCGGGCCACCGCGGCCGGCACGTCGTCGGCTTCAGTGACGGCGCGCACCACGGCGGCGCTGCCCACGCCCACGGCCAGCACCTCGCGCATGTTCGTGGCGTTGACGCCGCCGATGCCCACCAGCGACGGGATCACCGGCTGCATCAGCTTCACGTAGGCGCGGAAGCGGCCCATGCCCTGCGGCTGGGTCGGCATCACCTTGGTGGTGGTCGGGAAGATCGCGCCCAGCGCCAGGTAGCTCGGGCGGATCGCCGCGACGCGCAGCATCTCGGCATAACCATGCGTGGACACGCCCAGCCGCAGCCCGGATGCGCGGATCGCATCGAGGTCGGCGTCAGCGAGATCTTCCTGGCCCAGGTGGATGCCGTAGATGCCGCTCTGCTCGCCGCCGTGGGCGGCGCGATAGTCGATCGCGGCCTGCCAGTGGTCGTTGATGAACAGGCGCGACGACGAGCCCCGCATGGCCGTGGCAGCGCGCGCGATCTCGGCACGCACCGAGGCCGGATCATCGGCCTTGAAGCGCAACTGTACCGTCGGCACCTTCAGCGGCGCCAGGCGCTCGATCCACTCGGCGCTCGGCACCACCACGTACAGGCCCAGCGCGGGGCACGGCGCGAACGGCTCGACGGCCTGCTCCGGCGCCACCAGCGCGGCATGGCGCACGCGCGGGAAGCGCGCGAAGTCAGACGGCCAGTCGGCCGAACCCGGGGCCCAGGCGCGCGCCAGCACCAACGCGTCATGCGCTGGGAAATGCAGCGACAGGCTTGCCAGCAGCACGGCGACAAACGCGGGCGAATGCGGCTGGTCGCTGTCCGCGGCAACCGAGAACACCCACGTGCCCATCGGCGAGCGCACCGTGTCGATCCACTGGCCGCCTTCGCGGTCGGTCTCGATCAGCGTGGCGCCGCTGGCGGCGACGCGCGCGATGACTGCCTCGGTGGCTTCGCCGTCCGACAGCAGCACGTCGTGCGCGCCGGGCTGCGCGGGCGCATCTTCAAGACGCCAGGCCTGCCACGGCTTGTCATCGACGCCGAAGGTCTCGCCATAGTGTTCCAGCACCGCCGCGCGCAGCGGACCATCGCTGGGGGCGTGGACGGGGCGGCGGGTCATGCGCGCTGCTCCGTGTGGTCGGCGTGCCAGAACGGCATGCCGACCACCGGGGTGCTGGCCTGCGCGATTTCGCGCTCGGGCATCGGCCCGGCCAGGTAGGCGGTGCGGCCCGCCGCCACGGCTTGCGCGAAGGCGCGCGCCATGTCGACCGGGTAGGCGGCCTGCGCCACCGCGGTGTTGAGCAGCACGCCGTCGTAGCCCCACTCCAGCACCTGCGCCGCGTGCGACGGCAGGCCCAGGCCGGCGTCAACGATCAGCGGGGTGTCCGGCAGGCGCTCGCGCAGCACGCGCATCGCATGCGGATTGACCGCGCCACGTCCGGTGCCGATCGGCGCGGCCCACGGCATCAGCGCCTGGCAGCCGACATCGAGCAACCGGCGGCATAGCACCAGGTCCTCGGTGCAGTACGGCAGCACCTTGAAGCCTTCCTTGATCAGGGTCTCGGCCACGGCCGGCAGGTTGAGCGTATCGGGCTGCAGCGTGTAGTCGTCGCCGATCAGCTCGAGCTTGATCCATGGCGTCTCGAACACCTCGCGCGCCATCATCGCGGTGGTGATGACTTCCTGCGCGGTGAAGCAGCCGGCGGTGTTGGGCAGCACCGGCACGTTCAGTGCCTTGAGCATCTGCCAGAACGCCTGGCCGCCCTCGCCGTCGCCCACCGCGCCCTGGCGGCGCAGCGCGACGGTGATCATGGCCGGCGTGGAGGCCTGCACGGCCGCTTCCAGCGTGGCCGGCGACGGATAGCGCGCGGTCCCCAGTAGCAGGCGCGAGCCGAACGACTCGCCATACAGCACGAACGGGTCGCGCAGGGTTTCGGAAGGTTCGAAGGTCATGGGGTCAGCCTCCCGTCACGGGTTGCACGAGGTCGATGCGGTCGCCGGCCGCAAGGGGGGTGTTGGCATGCGCGGCACGCGGCACGAACTGGCCGTTGACCGCCGCGGCAAAGGGGGGCGCGATCTGCGCCGCGCTCACCGCGTCCGCCAGCGTGGCGGATTCGGCAAGGGCGAGCGGTCGGCCGTTGAGCAGGATATCCATGTCAGTCTTGCGTTAGTGCAGCAGCCCGGAGTGCGCGCGCATCGCGGCTGCCGGCGCTTCCGTCACGGCTTCGATCATGCCGGGCCAGCGCAGCGCGGCAGGCACCGCGTGGGCGGCAGGGTCGCCCTTGAGCAACGCGCTCACCACCGCGCACGCGGCCTCGGTCACCGCCGGGGCGATCAGGAAGCCGTGGCGGTACAGGCCGTTGACGCGCACTACGCGCGCGTGCTGGTCGACGCGGATCGCCGGCAGGTGGTCGGGCCGCGTGGGGCGGCGCTGCACGTTCAGCTCGAGCACGCGCGCCTCGCCGAAAGCGGGATGCAGCGAGTGCGCCGCCGACAGCAGCTCCAGCGCGGAACGCACGCTCATCGGCGAATCGTCCTCGCTTTCCAGCTCGGTCGCGCCGATCACGTACAGGTCGTTGGGCTTGGGAGCAATATAGATCGGGTAGCGCGGATGCAGCAGCCGCACCGGCCGGTGCAGCTTCACGTCGGGCGCATGCACGCGCACCACTTCGCCGCGCAGCCCGCGCAGCCCGGGCGTGGTGCCGCCGGGCTGCGCCGGCCACGCCGCGCGCGCGCCCAGGCCGCGGCAATCCAGCACCACGTCGGCGCGGATGCCCAGCATGGGCAGCGTGTCGGCTTCCACTTCCCCAGCCTCCCAGACGCAATGCACGCCTTCGCTGACCGCGCACGACAGCAGCGCGCGCAGCGCGCCGCGGTTGTCGAGCTGGCCTTCGCCGGCCAGCAGCAGGCCCTGCGGGAAACGGCCCGCCAGCGCGGGCTCGGCCTCGCCCACGCCCGCGGCATCGAGCGCACGCAGCCGCTGCGCCACCAGCTCGGGCGGCGCCACGGCGCGCACGCGGCTGGTGAACAGCGACATCTCGGCGCGGTCGCGCGCGTGCCAGACCACCAGCGTGCCGTCTTCCTGGAAGAAGACCGGCTCCGGCAGTTCGGCCAGCCAAGCGCGCCACAGGTCGACACTGGCGACGCCGAGGTCGACGATGCGGCGCTCGGCGATGGCCGACTCGGCCAGCGGCGCCAGCATGGCCGCGGCCACATAGGCGGCAGAGCCCGCGCCGTCCGGGCCGGCCCGCTCCACCAGCGCCACGCGGGCGCCGCTGCGGACCAGCAACCAAGCGGCCAGGCGGCCGGCAAGGCCGGCCCCGAGGATGGCGACGTCAAACGACTGCACTGCTGTCATGAGGGTGTTGTGCCGGACGCGCCGTTGCGGCCGCGTCCGGCCTCCTTGTTATCGGTGCCGCCACGCGGGGCGCTGCGCGGCGGCGGATCTTGCGCGGGCATGGGTTGCGAGGCCATGCCCGTACTGCGGTTGCCTTACGAGTAGATCTTGCTGCCCTTCTTCAGGAACTCGATCGACTTTTCTTCCATGCCCTGCTGTGCTTCCTTGGGCAGCGAGGCCGCGTAGTCGCGCACTTCCTGCGTGATCTTCATCGAGCAGAACTTCGGCCCGCACATCGAGCAGAAGTGGGCGATCTTGGCGCCTTCGGCCGGCAGCGTGGCGTCGTGGTACGAACGCGCGCGCTCCGGGTCCAGGCCCAGGTTGAACTGGTCTTCCCAGCGGAACTCGAAGCGCGCCTTGGACAGCGCGTTGTCGCGCAGCTGCGCGCCGGGCCAGCCCTTGGCGAGGTCCGCTGCGTGGGCGGCGATCTTGTAGGTGATGATGCCCTCGCGCACGTCTTCCTTGTCCGGCAGGCCCAGGTGCTCCTTGGGCGTGACGTAGCACAGCATGGCCGTGCCCATCCAGCCGATATTGGCCGCGCCAATGCCGCTGGTGATGTGGTCGTAGCCGGGGGCGATGTCCGTCACCAGCGGTCCCAGGGTATAGAACGGCGCCTCGTAGCAGTGCTTGAGTTCTTCGTCCATGTTGGCCTGGATGCGCTGCAGCGGCACGTGGCCCGGGCCTTCGATCATCACCTGCACGTCGTGCTTCCACGCCTTGGCGGTCAGCTCGCCCAGCGTGCGCAGTTCGCCGAACTGGGCGTCATCGTTCGAATCCGCGATGCAGCCCGGACGCAGGCCGTCGCCGAGGCTGAACGACACGTCATAGGCCTTCATGATCTCGCAGATCTCGTCGAAGTGCGTGTACAGGAAGTTTTCCTTGTGGTGCGCCAGGCACCACTTGGCCATGATCGAGCCGCCGCGCGAGACGATGCCCGTGACGCGGTCGGCGGTCAGCGGCACGTAGCGCAGCAGCACGCCGGCGTGGATGGTGAAGTAGTCGACGCCCTGCTCGGCCTGCTCGATCAGCGTGTCGCGGAACATCTCCCAGGTCAGGTCCTCGGCGATGCCGCCGGTCTTGTCCAGCGCCTGGTAGATCGGCACCGTGCCGATCGGCACCGGCGAGTTGCGCAGGATCCATTCACGGGTTTCGTGGATGTGCTTGCCGGTGGACAGGTCCATGATGGTGTCAGCGCCCCAGCGGATCGACCACACCATCTTTTCCACTTCCTCGGCCAGCGACGACGTCACCGCCGAATTGCCGAGGTTGCCGTTGATCTTGACGCGGAAATTGCGCCCGATCGCCATCGGCTCCAGTTCGGTGTGGTTGATGTTGGCGGGAATGATGGCGCGGCCGGTGGCAATCTCGTTGCGCACGAATTCCGGCGTGATGTCTTCCGGACGCAGCGGCAGGCCGGCGCCCAGCGCGTTGCCGGGATGCTGGCGCAGCAGCGCCTTGTATTCGGGCTTGTCGTACAGGGCCTGCAGGTTCAGCGATTCGCGCAGCGCGACGTATTCCATCTCGGGCGTGATGATGCCCTTGCGCGCATAGTGCATCTGCGACACGTTGGCGCCGGCCTTGGCGCGGCGCGGGTTGGTCAGCTGGGCAAAGCGCAGGTGCGCGGTGGCCGGGTCGTTGGCGCGGTCGCGACCGTATTCCGACGACAGGCCGGGCAGCACTTCGGTGTCGCCGCGCTCTTCGATCCACTTGGCGCGCACCGCCGGCAGGCCGGCCTTCAGGTCGATGTGCACGTCCGGGTCGCTGTACGGGCCCGAAGTGTCGTAGACCGGGATCGGCGGATTGGGCATGTCGCCCTTTTCCGTGCGCGTCGAGGTCTGCAGGATGGTGCGCAGCGGTACGCGGAGATCCGGGCGGCTGCCGGTCAGGTAAGTCTTGCTCGAAGCCGGGTAGGCGAATTTCTGGTCGAGATCGCTTTCGAGCGATTCGAAGGATGCAGCGGGGGCAGTACGGGCCATGGGTGTCGTCCTCTCTCTTGCGGGGTGGACGAAACCAGGAGCCCTGTGAGCGCTGCCGGCGGCTTGGAGGCCTGGGCGGCGAGTCCCGGAGGGACTAGAGGCTTGGTCTTGCTGAAACTTCCCACGCCGGTACTAACCGGATCGGGTTCGAAGGGACTCTCTCAGCCGCACGGCCCATCCGTACGGCACCCCTGTTTCATCCAACGGGGTGAATTTAAGCACAGAGCCCCGGTGGGCGCCAGTGCCAGTTCACCACGGTTGGTGGTGCCACAGCTGTGCATAAAGGTATCGAATCACGCATGCTGCATCGCAAAAAGCGCATCCAGGCGGACAACCAGGCACTCGAACGCCCGCCACGTGCTCTACCATGCAAGCAAACGGCAAGCCCGATCCAGGAGACATCATGACCGACGCCGCCACCCACCGTGTCTTTAACCAGGTGCCGGATCTCGCGCACTACAACCTGTTCGACAGCGATCCCACGGTGCGGTCCGCGCTGGAGCGCCTGGGCGGCGGCTGGCATGCCGACGCGCTGCGGCAGTTCGGCGCGCGGCTGGGCGAGCCGGAAGTGCAGCAATGGGCCGCGGACGCCAACCGCCATACGCCGGAGCTGCACACCCACAGCCGCACCGGCGAGCGCATCGACACGGTCGAGTTCCACCCCGGCTGGCACGCGCTGCTGGGGCTGCTGCGCAGCCAGCAGTTGCAGGCCCTGCCCTTTGCACAACCGCGCGCCGGCGCCTGGGCCGCGCGCACGGCGGGGTACTTCCTGCAGGCGCAGGTGGAATCGGGCTCGCTATGCCCGCCCACCATGACCTTCGCCAGCATTCCCGTGCTGCGCAAGGAAGCCGCGCTGTTCGCCGAGCTGGAACCGCGCCTGTATGCCACGGAGCATGATGCGCGCGACCTCCCGTGGCGCAGCAAGACCGCGATCATGATCGGCATGGGCATGACCGAAAAGCAGGGAGGCTCCGACGTGCGCGCCAACACCACGGTGGCGCGCCCGGTGCGCGGAGAAGGCCGCGGCGCGGAGTACGCGCTGACCGGCCACAAGTGGTTCTTCTCCGCGCCAATGTGCGACGCGCACCTGGTGGTGGCGCGCATGGGCGCCGAAGACGGCCCGCTGTCGTGCTTCTTCGTGTCGCGTTTCCGCGACGACGGCAGCAGGAACGCGGTGCAGATCCAGCGGCTCAAGGACAAGCTCGGCAACCGCTCCAATGCCAGCAGCGAAGTCGAGTTTCGCGACGCCACCGGCATCCTGATCGGCGAGGAAGGACGCGGCATCCCCACCATCATCGAGATGGCGACCAATACGCGGCTCGACTGCGTGATCGGCAGCTCCGCCATCCTGCGCGCGGCGTTCGTGCAGGCGCTGCACCATGCGCGCCACCGCAGCGCGTTCGGCCGCCAGCTGGTCGACCAGCCGCTGATGCGCAATGTGCTGGCGGACCTGGCACTGGAATCCGAAGCGGCCGCGCTGCTGATGATGGAGCTGGGCCACGCCTTCGAGCATGCCGAGGGCGACCACCCCGACCCGCTCGCCGCGGCCTGGAAGCGCGTGGTCACGCCCGCGGCCAAGTTCTGGATCTGCAAGCGCACGCTCGAAGCCACCGGCGAAGCGATGGAAGTCTGGGGCGGCAACGGCTATGTCGAAGAAGGCCCGATGGCGCGGCTGTACCGCGAGGCGCCGGTCAATTCGATCTGGGAAGGCTCAGGCAACATCATGTGCCTGGACGTGCTGCGCGCGCTGCAGCGCAATCCGGACGATGGCGCGCGCCTGCTGCAGGACCTGTCGCGCCGCGCCGGCGGCCACGCGGCGGTGCGCGCCGAACTGGCCTCGCTGCAGGCCATGCTGCGCGAGCCTGCCGAGCACCTGGAAGCCAATGCACGCCGCTTCGCGCAGGGCCTGGTGCTGACCGCGCAGGCGGCGCTAATGCTCGCGCATGCCGACCCCGCGAACGCCGAGCTGTTCGTCGCCAGCCGGCTCGGGCGGCAGCACGGGCGCGTGTTCGGCACGCTGGATGCGGATGCCGACGCGCTCGGGCGGGTGGCGTCGCGCGGTTTCGAAGGCTAGGCCTCCATCGACTCCAGCACCCGCAGCATCACCCGCGGCGCATAGCGGATCAGGTCGTGCGCGCGCTCGCCGATCATGATCGCGGGCGCATTGGTGTTGCCGCCGACCAGCGTGGGCATCACCGAGGCATCGACCACGCGCAGGCCCTCGACGCCGCGCACGCGCAGCTGCGGGTCCACCACTGCCATCGCATCCATGCCCATGCGGCAGGTGCCGACCGGTTGGTAGATGGTGTCGGCGCGCGCGCGGATCAGCGCGCGCACGGCGGCATCGTCGCTGCCATCGGCACGCAGGCCGGCCGTATAAAGTTCGCGCCCGCCGAAGCACGCCAGCTGCGGCTGCGACAGGATGCTGCGCACGATGCGCACGCCGGCCACCATGTCGTCGAGATCGCGCCCGTCGCTCAGGTACTTCGGATCGATCAGCGGCGCGCGCCGGATATCGGCCGCGGCCAGGCGGACCTCGCCGCGGCTACGCGGGCGCAGCAGGCAGACATGGCAGGAATAGCCATGGCCGACATTCAGCTTGCGCATATGGTCGTCCGCCAGGCCGACCACGAAATGCAGCTGCAGGTCGGGCTCGGGCAGCGTCGGGTGGCTGCGCACGAAGCCGCCCGCCTCGGCGAAGTTGCTCGACATCATGCCGGCGCGCTCGCGCCGGTAGCGCAGCATTTCGGCCAGCAGCCGCGCCAGGCCGCCGAACGACACCCCGAACAGTTCGGGCACGGCGGTGCGCTTGTGCAGCACCACGTCGAGATGATCCTGCAGGTTGGCGCCCACGCCGGGCAGGTCGTGCACCACGCCGATGCCGTGTTCGCGCAGGTGCGCGGCGGGACCGACGCCCGAGACCATCAGCAGCTGCGGCGAGCCGAACGTGCCCGCGCACACGATCACGTCGCGACGCGCGCGCAGCAGCTGCTGGCGGCCGTCACGCAGCACCAGTACCCCGGTGGCGTGGCGGCCTTCGAAGACGATGCGCAGGGCTTGCGTGTCGGTCAGCACGTGCAACCGCGCACGGCCGCCATTGCAGGCGCGGTCGCGCACGTTGCCGCCGTGCAGGTAGGCACGCGCGGCATTCCAGCGCTCGCCGGCGTGTTGCGTGACCTGGTACCAGCCGATGCCCTCCTGCTCTTCACCGTTGAAATCGTCGTTGCGCGGATAGCCAGCCTGCTGCGCGGCCTCGATGAAGCGCTCGGCGAACGGGTTGGGCGTGCGCAGGTCGCTGACATGGAGCGGGCCATTGCCGCCGTGCAGCGGGTCTTCGTCGCTGCCCGCCAGGCGCTCGTTGCATTCGGCGCGGCGAAAGTACGGCAGCACGTCGTCCCAGGACCAGCCATCGCAGCCGGCGTCGGCCCAGGCATCATAGTCCGCGGGCCGGCCGCGCGTGTAGATCATCGCGTTGATCGACGAGCAGCCGCCCAGCCCGCGCCCGCGCGGCTGGTAGCCGCGGCGGCCGTTCAGGCCCGGCTGCGGCACGGTCTGGAAGCCGTAGTTGCGCGCCCCCGCGCGCGGCAGCATCGCGGCCAGCCCGGCGGGTGTGCGCACCAGCACATGGTGGTCGTGGTGCCCGGCCTCGACCAGGGCGATGGTGTCATCGCCGCTGTCGGCCAGGCGCCCCGCCAGCGCACAGCCCGCCGAGCCCGCGCCGACGATGACGTAGTCATAGGTGGTTTCCATCTGTCTCCCCGCGATTCCGCAGGCGGCGCGCATGCGCAAGCCGGGCTGCGCCGGCGCGCGCGCCCGGTCCGTCCAGCGGATGGCAAGCCGTGAGATTCAGTGTAGGCGCTGGCTGCGCTGGCTCAAGAACTGGAGCAGGTCGGCGGCAACGAAATGCGCGGGCGCGACGGACGGGCGTTTGAATTGGCCTTCTGGTAGGAAGCTTCCATTGTCTTGGCTGGCGCGCTGCCTTATCGTGCGCGATGGTGCGCGAATGTGCGCAGAAATCCAGGAGCGCAGCCATGCGAGAAGTCCCCGACCTGTCGTCCGTCTTCAGTGCGATGCATGCCGCCTCGCGGCGCGACCAGCTGCCCGGCTGGACCGTGCGTGCCGACCGCTTGCAGCGCCTGTGTCGCCTGGTGACCGAAAACCAGGCCGAAATTGCCGCCGCGATCCACGCGGATTTCACCAACCGTCCGCGTCAGGAAACCGCGCTGCTGGAGGTGTTCCCCAGCCTTGCCGGCATCGACGATGCCCTGCGCCACGGCAAGCGCTGGATGCGCGTGCGGCGCGCCGCCACCGGCTTCTGGTTCCGCCCCGGCCGCTCGCGCCTGGTGCCGCAGCCGCTCGGCGTGGTGGGCATCGTGGTGCCCTGGAACTATCCGCTGTACCTGACTATCGGCCCGCTGGCCGGCGCGCTGGCCGCAGGCAATCGCGCCATGGTGAAGCTGTCGGAATACACGCCGCGCTTCGCGGCGCTGTTCGCGCAGCTGGTGCCGCAGCACTTCGCCCCGGACGAGATCGTGGTGATCAACGGCGATGCCGAAGTGGGCAGCGCCTTCACCGCGCTGCCGTTCGACCACCTGCTGTTCACGGGCTCGACCGCGGTGGGCCACCATGTGATGCGCGCGGCGGCCGCCAACCTGACGCCGGTGACGCTGGAGCTGGGTGGCAAGTCCCCCGCCATCATCGGCCCCGGCGCTGACCTGGAGCGCGCGGTGGAGCGCATCCTGGTAGGCAAGCTGATGAACGCGGGGCAGACCTGCATCGCGCCGGATTATGTGCTGGTGCCGGAGGACCTGCGGGGGCAACTGGTGGAAGCGGCGCGCCGCTGCGTGGGCCGGCTCTACCCGGACCTGGCGCGCAACGCGGACTACACCAGCATCATCAGCCCGCGGCATTTCGCGCGGCTGGCGGGTCTGGTCGACGAGGCCGCGGCCCAGGGCGCAACCGTGGTGCCGCTGTCCGATGCGCAGCCGGACGCGCAGGCGCGGCGCCTGCCGCCGGTGCTGCTGCTGGATGTGCCGGAAGGCGTAACCGCCCTGCGCGAGGAAATCTTCGGGCCGGTGCTGCCGGTGGTGACCTACCGCACGCTTGACGAGGCGGTGGATTACATCAACGCCCGCCCGCGCCCGCTCGCACTGTACCTGTTCGAACGCGACCGCGGCGCCATCGGCCATGTGATGAAGCAGACCGTCGCCGGCGGCGTTACCGTCAACGACACCCTGTTCCATATCGCCCAGGACGGCCTGCCGTTCGGCGGCGTCGGCCCCAGCGGCATGGGCGCGTATCACGGGCAGGCGGGCTTCGATACCTTCTCGAAGGTGAAACCGGTGTTCCACCAGGCCAGCCTGAACGGCGCCGGCCTGCTCAAGCCGCCTTACGGCAAGACCTTTGAAACGATGCTGCGGCTGTTGCTGCGCTGAGTCAGGAAACCAGCATCGGCCGCCCGAGCATGCGCGACAGCACCGCCTCGGGCGAATGGGTGTGGTCCGAAATCGCCTGCGGCGCCAGGTAGATGGTCTGCTCCATCATCGCGCGCCCGCGCATGGCGGCATGCAGCAGCTGGTCGCTGAAGACGATCCAGGTCGCACCCGGCGGGAAGTGGAATTCCTGCTGCGGCACGTTGGCCTGGTAGTCGAGGTCGGCCTTGGCCAGGTCATGGAGCTGCAGCATGCGGTGGTCGTATTCCGAGCGGCGGCGCTTGGTGATATGCAGCAGCTTCATCAACGCCGCCTGCCCCGGCCACATGCCGTGGGTCTTGGGCACGAACCGGCGCGCAAAGTCGCCGAACGGCTCGCCCACGCGCCACACGCGCGGCGCGGCCGGGTCGATATTGTGGAACACGCGCAACAGCCGCTTGCCCAGCATCGGGTTGGACGGGAACGAGTCCACGTGCAGGCGGGTGTCGTCCTTGCGCCAGCTGACCGGGCGCCCGGCGATCTCGCTGGGCCGCAGCGACGTGCCGGCGCGCGTCATGTGGGGGATGTACTCGGGGAACAGCGTGCGCACCAGGGTTTCGCTGCTGTCGGCGTAGCGGCGGATCAGCGTGTAGAGGTCGGCCAGGTCCTGCGGGCTGCCCTGCGCGCCGCGCACCGCGGTGTCATCGGCGCGCAGGTTGATGTTCTTGGATTTGCCGTCGGAATAGCGGCTGTCGAGGAAGCGCTCTTCGCCCGGCTGGAAATGGAACTTCAGGTTGGGGAAATACAGTACCGCGCCCTGCTCCAGCTCGCGGCGCAGTGTGGCGCGTTCCTCCGGGGTGACCTGGGGAGCCCAGTCGGTGTAGGGCTGCGGGCGGATCAGGTCGAGCTTGCCCTGGGATGGGGAGCTGGTCGGCTCGGTGGCAGTGGCAATGGCTGGTGCAGCGGGCATGGAAGTCCTCTGGGGATGGGCCCCGGGAAGGAATTTTTTGTCAGCGCGGGAGGCTGGGTTGGGGTGGATTTTACTACTGTGGGGAGGGGTTTCTGAGGTGGGTGCTGCTTGTGACATGCTGTCGGCTGTTGAACCACCTGGTTCCGCCCTGCTGGGCGGGTCACTTTTTGTCCGAGCGGTGTGTGTCAAGGTAGTTGTCGCGTCCGCCGTTATGCTGCTTTCCGGTGCTCCCTAGCCTCCTGCTCAGCTCGTTCGGGGTTCAAGAAGACCACTGGATCCAGTTTCCAATTCCGGATCCCTCGCGACCAGCGCTGCGGATGTCGGGCGCGGGCTGCCTGATACAGCATCGTGCGTCGCGCCAGTAGGGGCGGCGCTTCACCGCGGTGCCGCTGGTTCGGCGTGACGTACTTTAGGCCACTGTGGCGGTGCTCCTCGTTGTACCAACGCACGAACCGATGGACCCAATCGCGCGCCTGCTGCAGCGTATCGAATGGCCGATCCGGCCACAGCGGGCAGTACTTGGCTGTGCGGAACAGCGCTTCCGCGTAAGCGTTGTCATTGCTCACACGCGGACGACTGTATGAGGGCTGCACGCCCAGGTAACCCATCATCGCCAGCATCGTCCCTCCTTTCATGACGCTGCCGTTGTCCGAATGCAGCACCAGCGGCCGGCCGGCGGTCTTCTCGCGCAAACAGCCCAGCGACAGCAGTTCGCTGGCATGGTTGGCCGATTCGCTCTCGTGCACCTCGTTGACTACCAGCTTGCGGCTGTAGATGTCCTGCATCATGTACCAGTAAAAGAAGCGACCTTTCACCGTCGTGGGCATCCACGTGATATCCCAGCACCACACCTGGTTGGGTCCGTCGGCTCGGTGGGTGGTCAACGGACGCGACTTGGCTTCGTGGCCGCGTCCGCGCCGGCGCGCCTGGCCGGCGGCCTTGAGCACGCGGTAGAAGGTCGACTCCGAGGCCAGGTAACGGCCTTCGTCGGCCAGCCTGGGTACGATCTGGTGCGGCGTCAGGCCCTCGCAGCCGGGCTCGTTGGCCGCGGCCAGCACGGCCTCACGCTCGGCCTCGCTGAGCTTGTTGGCCGGCACCGGACGCTGCGCGCCCGGTCGTCCATCCTCAGGCGTATGGCGCCAGCGCTGCAAGGTGCGCTCGTTCAGACCTAATTCCTCGCACGCGAGGGCCTGGCGCGCGCCGCTCTTTACCGCTTCATCGATCAACGCAATGGCCTCGCGGCGATCCGAGACGTTGATCAATCCTCCTCGTCCCTTCCCCAGATCGCCTCGGCTTTTTTTCTTAGCACCAGCAGCGCTGCGGTTTCCGCCAGCGCGGCGTCCTTGCGCTTCAGCTCACGCTCCAAGTCACGGATTCGCTTCTTCGCGGTTGCTTCCTCGCGCAGCTGTGTGTCTGCCTTGGGCGGCGTCTTCGCATTCGCCTGCTCACAGGCAGCACGCCACTGCCGGATCTGTTCTGGCTGAATGCCCTTCCTGCGGCAGTATTCGGACAGCTCCGCTTCACTCAGGGGCGCCGTCTCCAGCACCACCCGGAACTTGTCCGCGCTGGACCACTTATCGCTCTGTTTGCCGTTGCCTGGCACAACTCGTCCTTGCTCTCGCGCCTCGTTGCGCCAGGTGCGCAGGCTCACCGTCGTGACACCCGTCTCCCTGGCCAACTCCACAACCGATCGGTTCACGGGCGGCATCATCTGCTCAACCACCCATTCCTTGTACTCCGCCGGATAGCGTTTCATTCTCCAACCGCTTCCGCCCTCCATTGTCCTTCATCGAAAGGCGGCGGGGCGACATCTATCCTGACATGGAGGGGAGCGACAAAAAGTAACCAAAAAGCGCGTTTACTGCCCTGCGGGCGGCATGTCTTATCGTAGTGGGCCCCGGGTTTTCGTACGGGGCTTGGCTTCCTCATAAAGCTAGACTGCCTGCCGCAGGGGTGCGCGTCGGTGGCAGGGGCGTTGAAGGGATGGTTGAACGAGCCCAGAGCGGGGGGTGGCCGCCTGCTGCCGGCCTTGCCGTAGGAACGCCTACGGCTGCGCTGCGCGCAGGCAGTATCGCCGAGCAGGGGCCCTGGCTCGGCACGCGTCGCTGCGCTCGCTTGGGGCTTTCGGGCGCGAGGGATCCAGTTCTGCCATTTTTGGGCCGGCGCGTAGCGCAGCCGTAGGCGTCCCTACGATAAGGTCCGCAGCAGGGACCACCCACCCCTCTGGGCTCGTTCAAACCCCACTCCAACGCCCCACCCACCGTCGTGCACCCCCTGCGGCAGGCAGTCCAGCTTTGTGAGGAAGCCAAGCCCCGTACGAAAACCCCACGCCCACTACGATAAGACATGCCGCCCGCAGGGCAGTAAACGCGCTTTTTGGTTACTTTTTGTCGCTCCCCTCCATGTCAGGATAGATGTCGCCCCGCCGCCTTTCGATGAAGGACAATGGAGGGCGGAAGCGGTTGGAGAATGAAACGCTATCCGGCGGAGTACAAGGAATGGGTGGTTGAGCAGATGATGCCGCCCGTGAACCGATCGGTTGTGGAGTTGGCCAGGGAGACGGGTGTCACGACGGTGAGCCTGCGCACCTGGCGCAACGAGGCGCGAGAGCAAGGACGAGTTGTGCCAGGCAACGGCAAACAGAGCGATAAGTGGTCCAGCGCGGACAAGTTCCGGGTGGTGCTGGAGACGGCGCCCCTGAGTGAAGCGGAGCTGTCCGAATACTGCCGCAGGAAGGGCATTCAGCCAGAACAGATCCGGCAGTGGCGTGCTGCCTGTGAGCAGGCGAATGCGAAGACGCCGCCCAAGGCAGACACACAGCTGCGCGAGGAAGCAACCGCGAAGAAGCGAATCCGTGACTTGGAGCGTGAGCTGAAGCGCAAGGACGCCGCGCTGGCGGAAACCGCAGCGCTGCTGGTGCTAAGAAAAAAAGCCGAGGCGATCTGGGGAAGGGACGAGGAGGATTGATCAACGTCTCGGATCGCCGCGAGGCCATTGCGTTGATCGATGAAGCGGTAAAGAGCGGCGCGCGCCAGGCCCTCGCGTGCGAGGAATTAGGTCTGAACGAGCGCACCTTGCAGCGCTGGCGCCATACGCCTGAGGATGGACGACCGGGCGCGCAGCGTCCGGTGCCGGCCAACAAGCTCAGCGAGGCCGAGCGTGAGGCCGTGCTGGCCGCGGCCAACGAGCCCGGCTGCGAGGGCCTGACGCCGCACCAGATCGTACCCAGGCTGGCCGACGAAGGCCGTTACCTGGCCTCGGAGTCGACCTTCTACCGCGTGCTCAAGGCCGCCGGCCAGGCGCGCCGGCGCGGACGCGGCCACGAAGCCAAGTCGCGTCCGTTGACCACCCACCGAGCCGACGGACCCAACCAGGTGTGGTGCTGGGATATCACGTGGATGCCCACGACGGTGAAAGGTCGCTTCTTTTACTGGTACATGATGCAGGACATCTACAGCCGCAAGCTGGTAGTCAACGAGGTGCACGAGAGCGAATCGGCCAACCATGCCAGCGAACTGCTGTCGCTGGGCTGTTTGCGCGAGAAGACCGCCGGCCGGCCGCTGGTGCTGCATTCGGACAACGGCAGCGTCATGAAAGGAGGGACGATGCTGGCGATGATGGGTTACCTGGGCGTGCAGCCCTCATACAGTCGTCCGCGTGTGAGCAATGACAACGCTTACGCGGAAGCGCTGTTCCGCACAGCCAAGTACTGCCCGCTGTGGCCGGATCGGCCATTCGATACGCTGCAGCAGGCGCGCGATTGGGTCCATCGGTTCGTGCGTTGGTACAACGAGGAGCACCGCCACAGTGGCCTAAAGTACGTCACGCCGAACCAGCGGCACCGCGGTGAAGCGCCGCCCCTACTGGCGCGACGCACGATGCTGTATCAGGCAGCCCGCGCCCGACATCCGCAGCGCTGGTCGCGAGGGATCCGGAATTGGAAACTGGATCCAGTGGTCTTCTTGAACCCCGAACGAGCTGAGCAGGAGGCTAGGGAGCACCGGAAAGCAGCATAACGGCGGACGCGACAACTACCTTGACACACACCGCTCGGACAAAAAGTGACCCGCCCAGCAGGGCGGAACCAGGCGGTCCAACGGCCGACAGCATGTCACCAGCAGCGCCCAAACCAAAAAAACAAAAACCCCACCAAACCCTAACGAGCCAGCGGGGCATGCCCGAAGCCAGAAAACACCCGCATCCAGCCTCGGAAACTCCAAAATACCTCTTACAACCCAGCCGCAGCCCGCAGCGCAGCCGCCTTGTCAGTAGCCTCCCACGAGAACTCCGGCTCTTCACGCCCGAAGTGCCCATAGGCAGCCGTCTTCTCATAGATCGGCCGCAGCAGGTCCAGCATCTGCACGATGCCCTTCGGCCGCAGGTCGAAATGCTCCTGCACCAGTTCCGCGATCTTGGCGTCCGGAATCTTCCCGGTGCCTTCGGTGTAGACCGTCACGTTAATCGGGCGGGCCACGCCGATGGCATAGCTGACCTGCACCTGGCATTGCCGCGCCAGCCCCGAGGCCACCACGTTCTTGGCCACGTAGCGCGCGGCGTAGGCGGCCGAGCGGTCGACCTTGGACGGGTCCTTGCCCGAGAACGCGCCGCCGCCGTGCGGCGAGGCGCCGCCGTACGTGTCGACGATGATCTTGCGCCCGGTCAGGCCGCAGTCGCCCTGCGGCCCGCCGATCACGAAGCGCCCGGTCGGGTTCACCAGGTACTTGGTTTCCTTGAGCATCTCCGCCGGCAGCACCGGCTTGATGATCTCCTCGATCACCGCTTCGCGGATCTGCGCCTGCGTGATGTCGGGCGCATGCTGCGTCGACAGCACTACGGTGTCCACGCTGTGCGGCTTGCCGTCGACATAGCGCACCGTGACTTGTGACTTGGCGTCCGGGCGCAGCCAGGGCAGGCGGCCGTCGCGGCGCAGTTGCGACTGGCGCTCGACCAGGCGGTGCGCATAGTAAATCGGGAACGGCATCAGTTCCGGGGTCTCGTCGCAGGCGTAGCCGAACATCAGGCCCTGGTCGCCGGCACCCTGGTTCAGGTAGTCGTCCGAGGCGCGGTCCACGCCCTGGGCGATGTCGGGCGACTGCTTGTCATAGGCCACCAGCACCGCGCAGCCCTTGTAGTCGATGCCGTAATCGGTGTTGTCGTACCCGATGCGCTTGATGGTGTCGCGCGCGATCTGGATATAGTCGACGTTGGCGGTCGTGGTGATTTCCCCGGCCAGCACCACCAGACCGGTGTTGCAAAGCGTCTCAGCTGCCACACGCGCATACTTGTCCTGCGCCAGGATGGCGTCCAGGACAGCGTCGGAAATCTGGTCAGCGACCTTGTCGGGATGGCCTTCGGAGACGGATTCCGAAGTAAAAAGGAAGTCGTTTGCCACGAACTTATTCTCCAGGTTGGCTATTGCGTGCCAGCCTTTTCGGTTCATGGCGGCGACGCTTTAGCGGTATTTCAGGCAGCCCGGTTTGAGCCGCATCGCCCCGCAAGTTGTCAGTTAACTCGGCGATACACGCTATTATACGCGCCTGCAGGCGTCGTTGCAGCGCGTCAGGGGTGCGGTACAACACCTAGCCGGCATGCCGGGGCGCTGCGGGGAATACCGCCATCGGGACCCCCGCCTGCCTGCCCGTCTGATCCCGGCACAGACCCGCGGCGGACTTGCCTGGACCTGTTTTCCTCGCCTGATGACTTTTTTATTCTGGCTGATCTCCCGTTTTCCGCTGCGGCTGCTGCAGGCCGCGGGCGGTGCGCTGGGCCTGCTGAGCGCACGGCTGCCGGGCCGCTATGGCCAGCGCCTGCGGGAGAATTTCCGGCTCGCGTTTCCTGGCGCCACCGAGGCGATGATCGACGAAGCCGCCCGCTCGGCCGGGCGCATGATCATCGAGATGCCCTACTTCTGGAGCCGCAGCAAGATCGGCGCGAAGCTGTACGGCTTTGACGACCACCTGTGGCCCGAGCTCGCAACGCTGCAGGCGCGCGGCAAGGGCATCATCATCCTGACCCCGCACCTCGGCTGCTTTGAGGTGCTGCCCCAATCCCACGCGTTGCAGCGCCCGGTGACCGCGCTGTTCAAGCCGCCGCACCAGCCGTGGCTGCGCGACTGGATCGAAAAGATGCGCACCCGCCCCAACATGCACATGGCGCCGGCCACGCCGCGCGGCGTGCGCATGCTGGTGAAGGCGCTCAAGCGCGGCCAGGCGGTGGGCATCCTGCCCGACCAGGTGCCCAGCGGCGGCGAAGGCAACTGGGCGCCGTTCTTCGGCAAGCCGGCCTATACGATGGCGCTGGTGCACCGGCTGCAGCAACTGACCGGCGCGCCGGTGGTGGCGGTGTTTGCCGAGCGGCTGCCGCGCGGCGCCGGCTACCGCGGGCATCTGCGCGTAATCAACGAGGGCGGCATGCTGCCGGAGGATCCGGCCGCCGCCGCCGCGGTCATCAACCAGACCATCGAGGCCCTGGTCAGCCTGTGCCCGACCCAGTACCTGTGGGGCTACAACCGCTACAAGCACCCCGCCGGTGCGGGCGCCCCTGGCATGCCGGGCACCGTGGGCAGCGACACCGGGCCGGCCGCCGACCGATCGATCTCATGAGCCGTGTGTTCACGTGGCTCGGCATCGGCCTGCTGACCGTGCTGGGCAAACTGCCCTATCCGTTCGTGGCGCGCTTCGGTGAAGCGCTGGGCAGCCTGCTGTATTGGATCCCCAGCGAGCGGCGCCGCGTGGTGCAGGCCAACCTGCGCCTGTGCTTCCCGGACCGGACCGAGGCCGAGATCGACACGCTGTCGCGCCGGAGCTTCCGCATCCTGTTCCGCAGCTTTGCCGAGCGCGGCATCTTCTGGACCGGCAGCGAGGCGCAGATGCGCCGCTGGGTGCAGATCGACGACCAGGCCGGCCTGGTGGCGCTGGATGGCACCCCGCATATCCTCGTTACGCTGCACCTGTCGGGCGTGGAAGCCGGCGCGATCCGGCTCACCATCCACCTGCGCGAGCATGTCGGCCGCTCCGGCGCATCGCTCTATACGAAGCAGAAGAACGCGCTGTTCGACGCCTTCCTCAAGCAGGCGCGCGGGCGCTTCGGCGCCAATATGATCTCTCGCAACGACAGCGCGCGCGACATCCTGCGCTGCCTGAAGAAGGGCGAGGCGTTGCAGCTGATTGCCGACATGGATTTCGGCGAGCGCGATTCGGAGTTCGTGCCGTTCTTCGGCGTGCAGGCGCTGACGCTGACTTCGGTGTCGCGGCTGGCGCGCCTGACCGGCGCCAGGGTGGTGCCGATCTACACCGAGATGCTGCCCGACTACCAGGGCTACGTGCTGCGCGTGCTGCCGGCCTGGGAGCACTACCCGGGCGCGAGCGTGACCGACGACACGCGCCGCATGAACGCCTTTTTCGAGGACTGCATCCGGCCGCGCGTGCCTGAGTACTATTGGGTGCACAAGCGCTTCAAGCATCGCCTGCCGGGCGAGCCCGAGATCTACTGAGCGCCGGCACGGCTGGCGCCGCGCCGCTACAATCCCCACCATGAAACTCCAGTTCACCAAGATGCATGGCGCCGGCAACGACTTTGTCGTGCTCGACGGCATCCACCAGCAGATCGACCTGACCCCGGCGCAATGGCGCGCGCTGGCCAGCCGGCATTTCGGGGTGGGCGCGGACCAGATCCTGATCGTCGAGAAGCCGACGCGTCCTGACGTCGATTTCCGCTACCGCATCATCAATGCCGATGGCAGCGAGGTTGAGCACTGCGGCAATGGCGCGCGCTGCTTCGTGCGCTTTGTCACCGACCAGGGCATGACCGACAAGCGTTCGGTGCGCGTGGAAGTGATGAACGGCGTGATCACGCTGACGCTGCAGGACGATGGCCAGGTCACGGTGGACATGGGCGCGCCCGAGCTGGAACCGGCGCGCGTGCCGTTCCAGGTGCAGGGCCTGCCCACGCATGCCGAAGGCGCCGACACGCTGTACGGCCTCGAGGTCAACGGCCGCACCGAATGGATCTCGGCGGTATCGATGGGCAACCCGCATGCGGTGCAGGTGGTGGACGACGTGGAGAACTTCCCCGTGCTGCAGGACGGCCCGGTGATCGAGCACCACCCCGCCTTCCCGAACCGTGTCAACGCCGGCTTCATGCAGGTCGCGGACCGCCACGCCATCCGCCTGCGCGTCTACGAGCGCGGCGCCGGCGAGACCCTGGCCTGCGGCACCGGCGCCTGCGCGGCGGTGGTGGCCGGGATCCGGCGCGGCCTGCTGGATTCGCCGGTGCGGGTCCACACGCATGGCGGCGAGCTGACCATCGCGTGGGACGGCGGCGCCGAACCGGTGCGCATGACCGGCCCGGCCACCACCGTGTTCGAAGGCAGCATTGACCTGGCGGCCCTGCCGGCCTGACCATAGGGGCTGCGCGCCCCTTCCGCACTCCCCGCCGCTGTTGCCGCGGAGCCCTCGCGGGGGCGCCCGATTCCATGATCCCGCAGGTCATCACGAATGGAGCGCCCATGCCGCTGGACGATTTCCGCATTACTTCGGGCAAGCGATTCCGCCTTGCCGACTTTGACCCCGGCAGCAAGCCGCTGTCGTGCGGCAACAAGGAAGAAGACCTGGCCCGCATCATCGAGCTGAGCAACGCCCTCGACGCGCAGCAGGACATCTTCTATGCCGAGCACCGCCGCAAGCTGCTGGTGGTGCTGCAGGGCATGGACACCAGCGGCAAGGACGGCACCGTGCGCGGCGTGTTCCGCAGCTTCGACCCGCTGGGCATCCGCGTGGTCGGCTTCAAGGCCCCGTCGCCCGAGGAACTGGCGCGCGACTACCTGTGGCGCATCCACCTGCAAGTGCCGAAGGCGGGCGAGATCGTGGTGTTCAACCGCAGCCACTACGAAGACGTGCTGATCACGCGCGTGCACGACTGGATCGACGCCGCCGAATGCGAGCGGCGCTTGCGCCAGATCCGCGAATTCGAGTCGATGCTGACCGAGACCGGCACCACTATCATCAAGTGCTTCCTGCATATTTCCCGCGACGAGCAGAAATCGCGGCTCGAGGCGCGCCTGGCCGACCCGGAGAAGCACTGGAAATTCGACACCACCGACCTCGCCGAGCGCAAGCACTGGAAGGCCTACATGGATGCCTACGAGGCGGCCATCATGGCCACCAGCACGCCCGAATGCCCCTGGTACGTGGTGCCGGCCGACTCCAAGACGCACCGCAACCTGATGGTGGCCGAGATCATGACCAAGGTGTTCGCGGACCTGAAGCCGGCTTATCCGCCGGCGCGGCCCGAACTGGCAAAGATCAAGGTCGACTGAGCCAGCGCGCGCCGGCCGGCTCAGCCGCCGTTGCCGCGATGCACGTCGTGCGTGACGAACGGCTGCTCGCGGCTGGGCATGGCCAGCCATTGCGGATGGCGCAGGGTCTGGCGGATATCTTCGAGCCCGCTGGTCCAGTGCTCATGCATGGTCAGCGGGCCGAACTGGTAGTCCTTGGCCAGGTTCTCGAACGACTTGTCGCGGTAGATCAGCTGGATCACGTTGCGGCGCGCATCGCACGACTGCTCGGCGGCGCGGCGGTACCAGTCGTTGTCGCGCTTTGACGGCGGCACCAGCGCCATCACCTCGTTGAGCATGCGGCGCAGGTTCTGCTGCTCGCGCATATAGTCGGTGATGGCCCGGGTGCGGCTGGAATACTGGATGTCCTTCTGGCGCTCGGCCACGTCGATCAGGTCGTGCGGCAGCTTGCCGCGCGCGCTCCACAAGTCGACCTGGAAGATCAGCGCGTCGCGCCGCGGTTGCGCGGTCAGCACCTCGGCCAGCGGCGTGTTCGACACCAGCCCGCCGTCCCAGTAGTACTGGCCATCGATTTCCACCGCCGGGAAACCCGGCGGCAGCGCCCCCGAGGCCATGAAATGCTCGGGGCAGAGCTTGTCGCGGGTATTGTCGAAGTAGGCGAAATTGCCGGTGCGCACGTTGACCGCGCCCACCGAGACCCGCATCAGGTCGGGGCGATGGTTGATCAGGTCGAAGTCGGCAAAGCGCTCCAGCGTCGCCTTCAGCGGCGTGGTGTCATAGAAGCTGGCATGGGTCGGATCCGAGTAGCGCGACATCAGCGCCGCCCAGCTGCGCGGCTGGAAAAAGCCGCGCTGGCCTTCCACCATGGCGCGCGCCGCATGCAGGCCGTCGAACCAGATCCGCATCGGCTCGGGCCAGCTTGCGGCCTCGTCGGCGAACCAGGTGTACGACAGGCTGGGCAGCCACGGCTGGGCGCAGATATATTCCCAGAACGCCCGCAGTTGCTCCACCCGGCGCTGCGGCGGATTGCCGGCAATGATGGCCGCGTTGAGCGCGCCGATGGAAATGCCGGCGACCCAGTTGGGGGAGATGCCGCCGTCGGCCAGGCCCTGGTACACGCCGGCCTGGTAGGCGCCAAGCGCGCCGCCGCCCTGCAACACCAGCGCGCGCACGGCATAGGCCTCATGCGCGGGCCGGTCGGGGGCCTTGGCGGCCTGGCGCACCGGCTTGCGCGGCCGCACCTGCGCGCCGCGCTCGGCGAGCGACTCGCCGTTGCCGGCTGACTGCGCCGCCGAGGCCGGCGTTGCCGCCTGCCGCACTGTCCGTTCCTGCCGTTCTTTTGCCGCCACGCCGCGCTCCCTCCGGTCTGAAAGTCAGCCGCCCCTGGTCGGGCGCTGGTTGCCAACGCCCACCGTCATTAGCGGTTTCAAACGCCGTAGCGTTGCCGATAGGCCGCCACGGCCTCGCGCGACGCGCCCAGCGTCGGATCCTGCGAGGCATCGAGATAGGCCAGCAGGTCCTTCAGGCTGGCGATGGCAATCACCGGGATGCCGAATTCGCGCTGTACGTCCTGCACCGCCGAATGCGTGCCGACCTGCTCGGCGGTGCCGCTCTTTTCCATGCGGTCCAGCGCGATCAGCACTGCGGCCGGCTCGGCGCCGGCGGCGCGGATCAGGTTGACCGATTCGCGTACCGAGGTGCCGGCCGAGATCACGTCGTCGACAATCACCACCTTGCCCTGCAGTTTCGCCCCGACCAGCGTGCCGCCTTCGCCGTGGTCCTTGGCTTCCTTGCGGTTGTACGCGAAGCCGACGTCACGTCCCATGCCCGCCAGCGCCACCGCGGTGGCCGACGCCAGCGTGATGCCCTTGTATGCCGGCCCGAACAGCACGTCGAACTGCACACCCGAGGCCAGCAGGGTTTTCGCATAGAATTGCGCCACCTGGCCCAGCATCCCGCCCTGGTTGAACAGGCCGGCGTTGAAGAAGTAAGGCGATTTGCGGCCGGCCTTGGTGACGAACTCGCCGAACGACAGCACGCCCGCGTCGAGCGCAAAGCGGATAAAAGTCTGGCTGAGATCGTCACCCGCGGTACCCGCGCTACCGGCGGGCGCATTCTGCTGCGTCATCATTTCTCTCTGAATTCAAAATTTCCCCGAATGTTACGGATTATCAGCGCCAACCTCAACGGCATCCGCTCCGCGTCCAAGAAGGGCTTTTTCGACTGGATGGGCAAGCAAGACGCAGACATGGTCTGTGTGCAGGAACTGAAGGCGCAGGCCGCCGACATGACGGAAGCGTTCCTGGCACCACATGGCTACCACGGCTTTTTCCATTACGCCGAGAAGAAAGGCTATAGCGGCGTCGGTCTCTACACCCGCCACAAGCCCGAGCGCGTGATCACCGGCTTCGGCAATACGGAGTTCGACAGCGAGGGCCGCTATGTCGAAGTGCAGTATCCGCATCTGGCTGTGATTTCGGTGTACGTGCCCTCCGGCTCCAGCGGCGAGGAACGCCAACTGGCCAAGTTCCGCTTCATGGAGGCCTTCCTGCCGCACCTGCTGCAACTGAAGGCCAGCGGGCGCGAGATCGTGCTGTGCGGCGACGTCAACATCGCGCACAAGGAGATCGACATCAAGAACTGGAAGGGCAACCTGAAGAACTCAGGCTTCCTGCCGGAGGAGCGTGCCTGGATCGGCGAACTGTTCGACGTGCACGGCTATGTCGACGTGTTCCGCAAGCTGGATCCGCGGCCGGACCAGTACACCTGGTGGAGCAATCGCGGCCAGGCTTATGCCAAGAACGTGGGGTGGCGCATCGATTACCACCTCGCCACGCCGAAGATCGCCGATACCGCGCACCTGTGCTCGATCTACAAGGACGAGAAGTTCAGCGACCACGCGCCGCTGTCGATCGACTATAACTTTCCGCTCTGACAGCGGTCACGTCGCCCGGATCTCGGCAAGCAGTTCCGGGTGACGATCGAGCAGCTTCAGCAGCTTCACCAGGGCCAGTGGCGGCTTGGTCCGCCCGGTTTCGTACCTCGAGAACGCATTGACGCCGCCACCAAAGATTTCGGCGGCTTCCCGCTGGTCCAGATGGAGCTTCTTTCGCACTTCGGTGATATAGGCGGGATCGACAAGGGCGGCATTGACCTGCTTGTTGAAAGCAAGCATCGCGTCGCTGACCCAGTCGCTGTCACGGGGCAGCACCCCCTCGCCGCACTTGGGACACCATTGGCCCCGTACATTGCCAATCACAGTGGTTTCGCCGCGATACGTATAGGGCATGTCGCGCATTTCTGCCACCAGTTCCGCACCACCGCACTCGGGACACTTCATCCGCTCTCCTAGATTTTCCGTACCGGCTGCTACTTTGGCTTGAAGGAAACGACCAGCACCTCACTGGTGACCGTCAGCTTCACATACAAGGCGCCATGCCTCGTGATGGGCCTGTAGACGTCCTGCCAGACTCGATGGTCTTCATGCGTTGTCATGCTTTTGTAGAAATCTGCCGGGCAGAGCTGCATCACAATTTCGCGAACACCATGCCAACGCAGGCCCATCATGGCCGCATGGGAGTAAGCCGCATAGGTCAATTCCATCTTGCCGGCCGCCACAAGGCCCTGCACATGCCTCAGCTTGTAGTGTGCCGTCCCTTTCTCCATGAAAATTAACCTACTTGGTTATATCCTGCAACCGCGGAACTGCGCCAGATCGCAAGCCTTGCCTCGGTACAAACCCTGCGACGCGCCCTCATCCCCGCTACAATGCAGGTTCCCCGCCGTGGTCGGCAGGGGACATTTCGCATTTCCCGCACCTCATTGAGCGAGTCAGCCATGGTTTTCAAAGTGTTCGTCGATGGTCAGGAAGGCACCACCGGTCTCCGGCTGCTTGACTATCTCTCGGGTCGTTCCGACGTGGAACTGCTGCGCATTGCCGACGACAAGCGCAAGGACCCGGCCGAACGAGCACGCTTCCTGAACGCCGCCGACGTCGCCTTCCTGTGCCTGCCCGACGTGGCCTCGCGCGAGGCGGTATCGCTGGTGACCAATCCGGACACTTGCGTGATCGACGCCAGCACGGCGTTCCGCACCGCTGACAACTGGGCCTACGGCCTGCCCGAACTGGCGCGCGGCCAGCGCGAGAAGATTCGCGCCAGCAAGCGCATCGCGGTGCCGGGCTGCCACGCCAGCGCCTTCGTGCTGGCGGTGCGCCCGCTGGTGGATGCCGGCGTGCTGCCGGCCGACTACCCGCTGTCGGCGTTCTCGCTGACCGGCTACAGCGGCGGCGGCAAGTCGATGATTGCCGAGTTCGAGGCCGGCGGTAACCCGAAGCTGGACAGCCCGCGTCCTTACGCGCTGGGCCTGGAGCACAAGCACCTGCCGGAAATGCGTGTGCAGGCCGGCCTGGCGCAGGCGCCGATCTTCAACCCGATCGTCGGCGATTTCCTGAAGGGCCTGGCGGTGACGGTGCCGGTGTTCGCGAACCGGCTGGCGCGCAAGGTCAGCCCCGAGCAGATCGTCGAGATCTATCGCCAGCACTATGAAGGCGAGCAGTTCGTGCGCGTGATGCCGTACAACAGCGCCGACAACCTCGACGGCGGTTTCTTCGATGTGCAGGCCAACAACGACACCAACCGCGTCGACCTGTTCGTGTTCGGCAATGCCGAGCGCCTGAACCTGGTGGCGCGCCTGGACAACCTGGGCAAGGGCGCGGCAGGCGCGGCGGTGCAATGCATGAATGTGCATGTGGGCGCCGACGAAGCCAGCGGACTGCGCGCCTGAGGCTTCTGCCCACGCGCGTAAAAAAAGCCGGCGATGCCGGCTTTTTTGTTGGTCGGGTCGCTGCGGCTTACACGCGTTGCAACGCACGCAGCGCATCGACCAGCCCGGCCCCCTGGAAGGCGCGCTCGCGCCCCAGGTCCGTGGCCGCGCCGCACAGGATGGCCTTGACCGTCTCCGGCTGGCCCATCAGTTCATTGTTGCGCGACAGCAGCAAGGCTGCGACGCCGGACACGTGCGGCGCCGCCATGCTGGTGCCATCCATCGACGCCAGCGTGCCGCCGGGCACGGTCGAGGTGATCTTCTCCCCCGGCGCGACCAGGTCGGGCTTGATGCGGCCATCGCCAGTGGGACCGTGGCTGGAAAAGTAGGAAATGCCGAACCGGTAGGGATCGGTACGATGGGTCGCGCCCACCGTGATCACGGCCCTTGCGTTGCCCGGATCGGTGATGGTCTGGCCCCGGAAGCCCGCACCCATGTGTTCGGCGGCGAAGGCCTCGTCGTAGCCGTAGTTGCCGGCCGCCACCACCACGATCACGCCGCTGGCCACCAGGCGGTCGCACTCGACGCACACCGGCGTGCTGCCGCAGGCATAGCTGCGCACGTCGTGGCGCAGCGCCACGCTCAGGTTGATGCCATGCACCGATTGCCGGTCGCGGCTCTGGTTGAGCCAGCGCACGTACTGCAGCGCGCCCAGGATGCCGAACTCGTCGCCCCGGCCCTGCGCGTCGAAAATGCGCAGGTCCAGCAGTCCGATGCGCGGGCAGATGCCGCTGACGTCGCCGGCTTCGGCCAGTTCGGGCGGCAGCGGCATGGGATCGGGCCGCGCCAGGTAGGCCGACGAGGGCCAGCCGGCGCCGATGATGCCCGCCACATGCGTGCCATGGCTGCCGCCAGGGGCCACGTACTGCGCCGGATCCTCGTGGCTGATTTCGAGCAGCGGCTCGATCACCGACCAGTCGATGATGCGTCCATGCGCCAGGTCATTGGCAATCGCGTCGATCCGCTGCCTGAGTTCCGCCTCGCCAGGCACCCGCTTGCCCTTGGGCATGGGCGGCAGGCGGCCGCTGGTGATCGCCGACAGGCGCGTGAAATCCAGCGTCCTGACCACGCGCGACAAGCGTGGGGCGATCAGCCCGTCGCGCACCGGCAGCGACCCGTCCAGCTTGGCCGGGTCGAAGAACGCCGGATGGCGGGCATCGATGCCGGAATCGATCACCGCCCAGCACACGCCCTGCCCGCCGGTATCGAACACGCGGATGGCCGCATCGGCCTTGACGGTCTTGCGCGAGGCGAACACCGCGTGCTCGGCCGGCCGGTTGACGGAGATGCGCCACAGCGGCGAGACGGCAGCGGCATTGGGGACGTCCCCGGCAGCCCTTCCCGACCCCATTCCCGCCGCCATTCCCGGAGCTACTCCGGCCGCCGGCGCGGCGGCCTCTGCATGATCCTCCTGCAGGCAAGCCCACAGCGTCCCCAGCACCTGGCGGCTGGCCTGCGTGACGCGCCGCGTCAGCCCGCCGGGCGGGAAGCTGTCGTCGCGCAGCCCCAGCAGCGTCAGCGCGACGTACTGCGCGGCGACATTGACCAGCCGCCCCAGCGCCTGCCCGGCCGGGGCAGCGAGGCCGCCAAAGCGGGTGCGCGACGCGGTGTAGCCGATGTCCTTGAAGCGGGCCAGCGCCGCCTCGCTGCCGACATGGGCCAGCACCGACTCGCCCAGCCAGCGCACCAGCGCCTCTCCGGTCAGGCTCAGCGCCAGCGCCCTGCGCGCGGCGGGCGTCCATTGCATGCCGGCCATCGGCACGCGCACCTCGCGATGCCACCAGGCCGTGAGCGGCAGCAGGCGCAGCATGTCGAAGAAGTCGATCTGCGCCAGCAGGTGCGATTCATTGGCGGCAAGAAAGCGTTGGCCGGCCTGGTCCGCCGGCCCCGCCAGCGCCGGCAGCCGCCGCAGCACCGCGGCGCGCAGCGCGGCTATGCCGGCGCCGTGGTGCGGGGTCAGCAGCAAGCCGCGCGGCACCTCGAACGATTCGCCGGACGCATACAGCAGCCAGACTTCGGAGCTGACCGGCAGATCGCTGGTAAAGCGGTCTGGCTCGGCCTCGCAGCCGGCGAAGATCAGCATATACGCGGCCCGCTGCTCCGACGGGGTCATGCGGTTCAGGCTCATGCGGGTCCCCCTGCGGTTGTCGCATTGTCGCTGGCGCCGGCGCCATGGCTTCAGGCCGCTGTCCGGGATGCGGCGTGGGTCGCCGCAACGGGCTTCAGCGCTTCAGCGGCTTTTGCCGGTCTTCGTCGCCGGCATCCACCGGCGCATCGCCAAGGCCCGTCATGTTGGCGCGGTACGGCGGCAGCTTGTCTACGGTGGTATTGATGGCGCGCGCGTACAGCGGCAGCACCTCGGGCATGTGCCTTTCCAGGTCAGCGATGCGGCTGCGCCCGGACGGATGCGTCGACAGGAACTCGGCGCCCGACTGCGATACCTTGCCCATCTTCTGCCATAGCGACACCGCCGCGCGCGGATCGTAGCCGGCGCGCGCGGCCACATCCATGCCGATCAGGTCCGCTTCGGACTCGTCCGAGCGTGAAAAACGCAGCGTCAGCAGGTGCGCGCCCGTGCCCAGCGCCATATTGCCGAGGTTGCCGAAGCCGAACAGCTGCGAGATCACGTTGGCGCCCAGGTTGGTGATCTCGGACTTGGCGGCGCGCTCGCGCGCATGCTCCTGCAGCGCGTGCGCGATCTCGTGCCCCATCACCATGGCGACTTCGTCATCGGTCAGCTTGAGCTGGTCGAGCAGCCCGGTATAGACCGCGATCTTGCCGCCCGGCATGCAGAACGCATTGACCTGCTTCGAGCCGATCAGGTTGATTTCCCACTGCCACTGGCGCGCGCGCTCATTCCAGCGCGCGGTCTGCGGCAGCAGGCGCTTGCCGATGGCGCGCAGGCGGATCAACTGCGGATTGTTGTCGGCGGCGAGGGCGCGCTTGGCGATGGCCTCCTGCTTGAGCTGCTCGTACTCCTGCGCGGCCTGCTGCTCGATCACCTCGGCCGGCACGATGTTGCGCACTGCGGAGCCGCCGGGGTTGAGCCGGATGCCGCCGGCACCGGGGTCCTGCGGCTGCGCCAGCGCCGGCAAGCTGCCGGCGAGCGGCAGCACGGCCGCGGCCAGCACCAACGCGCGGGCCAGGCGCAGTCTGGAAGGACGCTGAACACCATGCGAGGGGCGAAGCATGTGCGATTCCTTGGGCGCAATCGGAGAGTGGGCAAACCGGTGGTGCAATAATACACGGCGCCCGCGCAGCCGCGCGGGCGGCACACCGCCGCCCCATCCATGAATTTCCAGACCTATCTCGATATCTTCCGCAACCGCCGCATCGGCGCCATGCTGATGCTGGGCTTTGCCTCCGGGCTGCCGCTGGCGCTGACCTCGGGCACCTTGCAGGCATGGATGACGGTCGAAGGGCTGGATCTCAAGACCATCGGCTTTTTCTCGCTGGTCGGCCAGGCCTATATCTTCAAGTTCCTGTGGGCGCCGCTGATGGACCGCTACACGCCGCCGCTGCTAGGGCGCCGGCGCGGCTGGCTGCTGCTGACGCAGGCCGGGCTGGTGCTGGGCATCGCCGGCATGGCGTTCTGCCCACCGCAACAGGCACTGTGGACGCTCGCGGCGCTGGCCACGCTGGTGGCATTCCTGTCGGCCTCGCAGGACATCGTCTTCGACGCCTACAGCACCGACGTGCTGCGCCCGGCCGAGCGCGGCGCCGGCGCGGCGGTCAAGGTGCTGGGCTACCGGCTGGCGATGCTGGTCTCGGGCGGCCTGGCGCTGTGGCTGGCCGACCGCGTGCTGGGCTGGCAGCAGACCTACCTGCTGATGGCGGCGCTGATGGGCGTGGGCATGCTGACGCTGCTGTGGGCCCCGGAGCCCGATGTGCCCGCGCGCGCGCCGCGCTCGCTGGAAGAGGCGGTGACGGGCCCGCTGCGCGACTTCTTCGCGCGCCCGGGCGCATGGTGGCTATTGCTGCTGATCGTGCTGTACAAGCTTGGCGACGCCTTTGCCGGCAGCCTGTCGACCACCTTCCTGATCCGCGGCGTCGGCTTCTCGGCGGGTGAGGTCGGCATCGTCAACAAGACCCTGGGGCTGGCCGCGACGATCATCGGCGCGCTGTTCGGCGGCACGCTGATGGTGCGCCTCGGCCTGTATCGCTCATTGATGCTGTTCGGCGTGCTGCAGGCGGTGTCGAACCTCGGCTACTGGATCCTGGCGGTGACACCGCCGCACCTGTGGACCATGGGCGCGACCATTGCGGTCGAGAACCTGTGCGGGGGCATGGGCACCGCGGCCTTCGTCGCGCTGCTGATGACGCTGTGCAACCGCTCGTTCTCGGCCACGCAGTACGCGCTGCTGTCGGCGCTGGCGTCGGTGGGCCGGGTCTACGTCGGGCCGACGTCCGGCTATATGGTCGAGGCCTGGGGCTGGGCGCCGTTCTATCTGGGCACCGTGGTGGTGGCGCTGCCCGGCGTGATGCTGCTCTGGGCCATGCGCCACACCGTGCACCGCTACGAGGCCCAGGCGCGCGAAGCGGTCGCCTGAGCGGGCGCCCGGCCGCTTCCTCTATTCCTTGTAGTAGACGATCTGGTGCGAGCTGGCGATCAGTTCGCCCGCTGCGCTCCACAGCTGCGCGCGCTGGTCGAAGAAGCCCTGCCGGAACACCTGCGCCTGCGCGCTGGCCAGCACATGGCTGTCGCCCAGCGCGGCCAGCGTGGCCGCGTCCGCATGGAAATACGTGGTCATCGAAACCGTGCCGGCCGGCACGAAACCCGCGCGCTTGAGGAAGATGCGCGGGTAGAAGCTGTCGGCCCACGCCGCCACCGCGGCAAAGTCCGGCGTGCGCGCCGGCGCATCGCGCAGCCAGAACTGGGTCAGGCTGTCCGGATGCTCGGTGCCCGCCTCGGCGTTCGGCTTCGCGCCGCGCACCGGACGCATGTCGTAGGACTTGAGCCAGCGCACCGGCGCAAACCCGCCCATGCCCGGCAGCGTCTCGGCGGCCGGCACCGCCGGCATCACGGCTTCGCCACAGGCCCAGGTCTCGCGCCGCACGGCAAACATCGCGGTCGCGGTGGTGGCAACGGCATCGCCCTGGCGCAGTTCCAGTGTCCAGTGCTGGGTCGAGCGGTTGGTGCGCACCGGGCGCGCCTCGATCTCGAACGGGCCTTCGGCGATCGGGCCGGCAAAGTTGACCGTCAGCGAGACCGGCTCGCCCAGGCGCTGCGGATGGTTCATCGCCGCCTGCAGCAGCGTGGCGGCCGTAATGCCGCCGAACGGGCCGATCATGTTCCAGTACGCCGGCGTGGTGCGCCCCTGGAAGCGGTGTTCGCCGGCCGGCGTCAGTGCCAGTGCGTCGTCGAAGGGATGGAGCGGGCTGGCGGCGGGGGCCGCGGGGGTCTGGGGCGCAGTGGACATGGCGGATGCAGGAAGATGTGTGTCGTGGAATCGAACGATCGTTCGCTTTAGCTGCCTACACTAACCGTAGTCAGCATTGCGGTCAAGTGACAGTCTTCCCGCCTTTGCACGCCGCCGCATCAACTCCGCACCCGGCGCCGCAAGGGCAGCGCCCAGCCAAGCTGGTTGGCGACCACGCCCAGCAACACCAGCGCCATGCCGGCCACCTGCAGCGGCCCCAGCACCACGCCGAAGACCATCACGTCGATGACGATCGCCACCAGCGGATAGATGAACGAGAGCGTGGCGATCGACAGCACCGAAAGCCGCTGGAAAGCGCCATACAGCAGCGTGTACATCACGCCGGTATGCACCAGTCCGAGCGCCAGCAGCGCGGCCCAGGTGCCGGCGCCATAGCTGCCCGCCGCCGGATGCGCCAGCGGCGCCAGCATCAGCACGCCCAGCACCATCTGCAGCCCCGCGATCTGGCCTGGCGGGATGGCCTGCAGCCGCCGCGTGGCGAGGGTCGTCACAGCGTACAGCAGAGCCGCGAGCAACCCCAGGCCGATACCGGCGAGCATCGACGCGCCGCTGGCGCCGTGCTCCAGCCCGGTAATCAGCATGACGCCGGCAAAGGCCAGCACCAGCCAGGGCAGGCGGGCAAACGGGAACGGCTCGCGCTGCAGCACCGACGTCAGCAGCAGCAGGAAGAACGGCTGGGTGTGGTAGACCACCGTGGCAATGGCGATGCCGCTGTACCCATACGCCGAGAACAGCGCCAGCCAGTTGAGTACCAGCGTGATGCCGCCCAGCGCCAGCCAGCCCAGCTGGACGCGGCTCATGCGCACCCAGCCACGCTGCAAGGTCAGCGCGCCGAGCAGCGCGAGGCCGCCGAACAGGCAGCGGAAGAACACCACATCGAGCGGCGGCTGGCCGCTGGTGACCACGAACCAGCCGATGGTGCCGGACAGCACCATGGCCGCGACCATGCGCCAGGCGCCGCCGGGCAGGGGTTGTTGCGAAGGCATGAAGAACTCCGGTCTAGCGAATGCCCGCATTGTTTCACTCGTCGCTCATGTCAACAATGTAGTCGTGGCTCAATTAGTATTTGACTACAGGTCAAAGACGGGGGATTCGGCATGATGGATGCACCACTCAATGCGATGGCGGTATTTGCCCGCGTGGTCGAGTGCGGCAGCTTCTCGGCTGCCGCGCAAGACCTTGGCATGACCCCGTCGGCGGTCAGCCGCCATGTCTCGCGATTGGAGGCCAGGCTCGGCGCGAGCCTGCTGCAGCGGACCACGCGCGCATTTGCGCTGACCGAGCTGGGGCAGTCGGTCTACGCCGCCTGCGCGCGCCTGACCGCCGCCGCGCGCGAGGTCACCGCGCTGGCCGGCGAGCATGGCGGCGCGCCGCAAGGCGTGCTGCGCGTGAGCGCGCCGGTCTCGTTCGGCCAAGCGTGGCTGGCGCCGCGGCTGCCGCCGTTGCTGGCGAAGTACCCCGGGCTGGACCTGCAGCTGACCCTGGCCGACCGCATGGTCGACCTCGTGGAAGAGGGCCTGGACGTGGCCGTGCGCATCGCCCGCGAATTGGACCCGGGGCTGGCGGCGCGCCCGCTGCGCGAGGTGCGCTACCGGCTGGTGGCCTCCCCTGCTTACCTGGCGCGCCATGGCGCGCCGGCCACGCCGGCCGACCTGCCGGCGGCGCGCTGCCTGTACCTGGGCTACGGCAATTTCGGCGAACGCTGGACCCTGCGCCACCAGGCCGGCGGCGACAAGGTCGAGGTGCGCATCCCGCCGCGCCTGACGCTGAACAACAGCCTGGCGATCATGAGCATGGTGGAACGCGACGCCGGCATCGGCCTGGTGCCGGATTTCTCCCTCGGCGATGCGCTGGAGCAGGGCCGGGTCGTCACCGTGCTGGCCGACTGGGACATCCTCGAGCCCTACATCGGCACGGCCTACGCGGTCTATACGCCCACACGGCATGTAGCGCCCAAGGTGCGCGCCTTTGTCGACCACCTGGCCGGCACCGCCGGCGACACGCCGCGCTGAGGCCTCAGGCCGCGCAGACCCGGTACACCGCCAGGCTGCCGCGCCAGTTGCCGCCCCAGTTGACCGTCACGCCCTCGTGCATCACGACGCGGTCGATCACGCGCAGGCCGACCTTGGGCGCGAGGGCCTCGAAATCGCTGATGGTCAGCACGCGCACGTTGGGGGTGTTGTACCACTGGTAAGGCAGCGACTCCGACACCGGCATGCGGCCGCGGAACACCGACAGCCGGTGCGGCCAGTAGCCGAAGTTCGGGAACGACACGATGCACTCGCGCCCCACCCGCAGCGTGTCGCGCAGCACCTGCGCGGTGTTGTGGATGGTCTGCAGCGTCTGCGACAGGATCACCGTGTCGAAGCTCTTGTCCTCGAACAGCGCCAGGCCGCCTTCCAGGTTCTGCTGGATCACATGCACGCCCTTCTGCGCGCAGGCCAGCACCCCTTCATCGCGGATTTCGATGCCGTAGGCCTGCACGTCGAGCTCGTCCTGCAGCACGCGCAGCAGGCTGCCGTCGCCGCAGCCCAGGTCGAGCACGGTGGAATTGGGTTCGATCCAGCGCGCGATGGCGCGGAAGTCGGGGCGCAGCGCCAGGATATTGGGATTGGCCAGGGCGTTCATGCGCCGATCTCCTGGGCGATGCGGTCGTAATAGGCGCGCATCAGGTTGTGATAGCGCGGGTCGTCGAGCAGGAAGGCGTCGTGGCCGTGCGGCGCGTCGATCTCCGCGTACGAAACCGGGCGCTTGTTGTCCAGCAGCGCCTTGACCAGTTCGCGGCTGCGGCTGGGCGCGAAGCGCCAGTCAGTGCCGAAGCTGGCCACCAGGAAGCTGGCCTTGGTCTGCGCCATCGCGCGCGTGAGGTCGCCGCCGTGGGCCAGCGCCGGATCGAAGTAATCGAGCGCGCGCGTGATCAGCAGGTAGGTGTTGGCGTCGAAGTATTCCGCGAACTTGTCGCCCTGGTAGCGCAGGTAGCTCTCCACCTGGAACTCGACGTCGAACGAAAAGCGGATGTCCTCGCTCTTGAGCTCACGGCCGAATTTCTCGGCCATGTCCTCGTCCGACAGGTAGGTGATATGGCCGATCATGCGCGCCACGCGCAGGCCGCGCTTGGGCTTGACGCCATGCGCGTAGTAGTTGCCGCCGTGGAAGTCCGGATCCGACAGGATCGCGCTGCGCGCGACTTCGTTGAAGGCGATGTTCTGTGCCGACAGCTTGGGCGTGGACGCGATCACGATGCAGTGGCGCAGGCGGTCCGGGTACATCAGGCTCCAGGCCACCGCCTGCATGCCGCCCAGGCTGCCGCCCATCACCGCGGCGAACTGCGCGATACCGAAGGCGTCGGCCACGCGCGCCTGCGCATTGACCCAGTCTTCCACCGTCACCACCGGGAACGCCGCGCCATAGGGCGCGCCGGTGGCCGGGTTCGGGCTCATCGGCCCGGTCGAGCCGAAGCACGAGCCCAGGTTGTTCACGCCGATGACGAAGAAGCGGTTGGTGTCGAGCGGCTTGCCGGGCCCGACCATGTTGTCCCACCAGCCCACGTCGCGCGGGTCTTCGGCATAGACCCCGGCCACATGGTGCGAGGCGTTCAGCGCGTGGCAGACCAGCACCGCGTTGGAGCGGTCCGCGTTGAGCGTGCCGTAGGTCTCGACCATCAGGTCGTAGCCCGCAAGGGACGAGCCGTTGCGCAGCTTCAGCGGCTCGGCAAAGTGCATGCGCTGCGGCGCGACCACGCCGACGGAATCGGGCGGCAGGTCGAACGCGGCGGGCGCGGCGGTCGGCAGGGCGACATCAGTCATGGAATCCGGCCCGTGGCGAACGGGCATAAAAAAACCCGACCGGCATTTGCGTATGAAGCGTCGCAGCCAAGTCGGGATTCGCTGGATTCCTTGCGGGATTCCGCGTGCCGGCGCCATCCACTGCCGTGGTGGCATGGGGCGCCGACCCAACCTCTTTAGCCGCATTTATAGTGGCAAGCCGTGGACCTTGGTCCCGTAGCTGCCGCGCGCCCGCAAGCCAGTCATCAAATCGGCGCGACCGGGCAATTATAGAGCAATCGGCCCGGCCGGTTGCATTCAGCCCAGCAGCACGCGCAAATGCGCCTCGGCATGGTCCGATGGCGACTTGCGGAAGCCGCTCTTGGCATAGCGCTGCCACTGGCCCTGCACCGCCGCCATGACCAGCGCGGCGCGCGCGGGGATATCGGCATCCGCGGGGAACGCGGCTTGCGTCACCGCCACCTTCAGGCACTGGCGCAGCGAGGCCTCGATGCGGTCCACCAGCTGGTTGATGCGCTCCTGCAGCCGTTCGTGCTCGCCCACCAGCGCCTCGCCGGTCAGCACGCGCGTCATGCCCGGGTTCTTTTCCGCGAACGACAGCAGCATGCGCACGATCGCGTGCGCCTGGCGCAGGCCGTGCTCTTCCTTGTCGGTGATCTGGTTGATCAGGCCGAACACGGTCTGCTCGATAAAACCGATCAGCCCTTCGTACATCTGCGCCTTGCTGGCGAAATGCCGGTACAGCGCCGCCTCGGACACGCTCAGCCGCGCGGCCAGCGCCGCGGTGGTGATCTTCTCCCCGCGCGGGTGCTCCAGCATGGTGGCCAGCGTCTGCAGGATCTGCACGCGGCGCTCGCCCGGGCGCGGACGCTTGCGCGCCGGCGCGGCCGGCTGCTGGTCGGCCTCGTGCTCGCTGCCTGTGATGACGGCCTCTGGTTCGCGCCCGTTGCTTTGCGTCATGACCCGGTTCTCCGCATTCGTCGTTGGAGTTGATGCATCGATTGTACTTTTATGTCCACATAGGCCGGCCGGTTCGGCACGCGGGCGCGCACGCGCGGCACGTTGTCGGGCTGCGCCTGCGGCGCCTGGGTCTCGGCGGCCACCAGCGTGACCGAGCGCTCCTGCACCGCGTGGCCGGCATGGCGGCGGTCCTCGGCTTCCAGCGTCGAGCGTACCGCGGCGTCGCGCCGACTGCCGTCGTCATGGGCGGCAGCGGCCGCGGCGGGCACCGCGTGCGGGCGCGATGGCGCGAGCGTGCGCAGGTAGCCGGTCACCCACGCGGTGCGGATGCCGGTGCCGGCATAGCGCTTGAGATGCGACACGGTGTCTTCGACCAGCACCGCGCGATGCGGCGCGATGCGCGCCTGCGCCAGCAGCCGGCGCAGCATGCGGCGGTCCGGCTTGGGCCGCAGGTGGCCATGCACCCACATCTGCTCGATCGCCACCACGCGCTCGAAGCAATGGCGGATGCCGGCGATCTCGAGCACCGCGCGCGCATAGTCCTGCGGCGCGTTGGTGACCAGGATCTTGCGCCCGGGCAGGCGCCGCAGGTGCGCGGCCAGGCCGCGCCGCACCCGCACCATGTCGGCCAGTTCGGGGAATTCGTGCGCGGCGCGCAGGAAGTCGGCCGGGTCCACCCCGTGGTGCCGGATCATGCCGAGCAGCGTGGCGCCGTAGCGCTGCCAGTAGTCCACGCGCACGCGGCTGGCGGTGGCCTCGTCGCAGCCGAGCACGCGCGCCACGTAGGCGGTCATCTGCCGGTTGATCGCCGGGAAGATCGCGTGCGAGGCGTCGTGCAGCGTATTGTCGAGATCGAACAGCCAGACCGTGCCGCCCGAGGTATCGCCCGCGGGGCGGCGGCGGAGGCGAGCGCGGACACGGCGCGGTGAGGGAAGACTGGAAGGCACGCCGGGCAACTCGGAGGTAGTGGGATATGCCGGGACGGGCGGCCGTGGCCGGGGCCGCCCCGGGGTTCCGCTCAGTGCGAGCGGATCATGGTGCCGAAGGCCTGCTCGGTCAGGATTTCCAGCAGCAGCGAATGCTCGATGCGGCCGTCGATGATGTGCACCGAATGCACGCCGCTCTTGGCCGCGTCCAGCGCCGACGAGATTTTCGGCAGCATGCCGCCCGAGATGGTGCCGTCGGCGAACAGTTCTTCGATCTCGCGCGCGGACAGGTCGGTCAGCAGGTTGCCCTTCTTGTCCATCACGCCCGGGATGTTGGTCATCATCACCAGCTTCTCGGCCTTCAGGATCTCGGCCATCTTGCCGGCGACCACGTCGGCGTTGATGTTGTACGCCTGGCCGTCGTCGGAGAAGCCGATCGGCGAGATCACCGGGATGAAGGCGTCGTCCTGCAGCGCCTTGACCACCGCCGGGTTGATCGCCTCGATGTCGCCGACATAGCCGATATCGATGAACGCGCCGGGGTTCTCGCGGTCGGGCATCTGCAGGCGCTTGGCGCGGATCAGGCCGCCGTCCTTGCCGGTCAGGCCCACCGCCTGGCCACCGTACTGGTTGATCAGCATCACGATGTCCTGCTGGACTTCACCGCCGAGCACCCACTCGACCACTTCCATGGTCTCTTCGTCGGTGACGCGCATGCCCTGCACGAAGGTGCCGACCTTGCCGACCTTCTTCAGCGCCTCGTCGATCTGCGGGCCGCCGCCGTGCACCACCACCGGGTTCATGCCGACCAGCTTGAGCAGGATCACGTCGCGCGCGAAGCCGTGCTTGAGCTTCTCTTCGGTCATGGCATTGCCGCCGTACTTGACCACGATGGTCTTGCCGTGGAACTTGCGGATATACGGCAGGGCCTCGGCGAGAATCTCGGCTTTCAGCGCGGGAGCAATGGCGGCCACCGTGGTTGCGGCAGGCCCGGGGTTGTCGGCGTTCATGGGGGACATCCGTGAGAATCAACAGGTATGATGGCTAAGCGGCCGCGTCCCCGGGGGGAAGCCCGACGGAGCGCCCACGGGGATCGCCCGAAAGTGCGCCATCCGGCCACGGCAGGCGCCGATTTTACAAGAAACCGCGCGGGGCGCGAGCGCGCCGGCCCAAGGTGGCGCGGTGAACCGGCTGCAAGCGGCCTGCGGGGCACCAGGGCGTTCCGTCCATGCAACAAGCGCACTGCCCGCTCAGTCCACCTACTCAGCCATTTGGCCCGCGCCGCGGCGCAGTGTTCCCGAATCCTTGCCATCATGTCCGCAGCCATCCGCCGCCTGCCCTACCGGACCCGCGCCGTCGCGCCAGCGCAGCGGAGGCGGCCGTGAGCGACGCCCGCGCGGTGCTGACCGGCCAGTTGCGGCCCGTCGAACATTGCAGCCGCTGCGGCGCCGGCTTTGTCTGCGGCTACGTAGCGGGGCTGCCGGCGTGCTGGTGCGCCAGCCAGCCGCTGCTGCCTTCGCGGCAGATTGTGCCCGGCCAGCACTGCCTGTGCCCGGCCTGCCTGGCGCTGCGGCGGGCGGATCAGACGCCGGATTCCGCACCCGCTTCCGTGCCCGATCCGGCGGCCGGCTGACGCGCCGGCGCGGAGGCCGCGCCGTTGTCCCACTGCATCGCCAGCATCCCGGCCACGATCAGCGCGGCGCCGGCCAGCCGCGCCGGCGTGAGCGCGCGCACCGCAAACCCGGCCAGGCCGAACTGGTCCACTAGCAGCGCGGCCAGCACCTGCCCGGCCACCACCGCGGCAATGAAGCCGGCAGCGCCCAGCCTGGGCGCCATGATCAGCGCGGCCGAGATATAGAACACCCCCAGCACCCCGCCGCTCCAGAGCCAGGCCGGCGCACGCGCCAGCGCTGCCGGGGCCGGCAGCGGTACCCGCATCAGCCACAGCACGGGCAGCAGCGCCAGCAGGCTGACCAGCAGCGACACCAGCGTGGCCGACAGCGGATGCCCGAGCGTGCGCCCCAACGTGGCGTTCGCCCCGGCCTGAAACGGGATCGCAGCACCGGCCAGCACGGCGGTGCCAAGCGGCAGCCAAAGGGAAACCGGGATCGAAAACGGCAACGAGATACCTGACATGGCGCGCTCCATCGGGCAAGATGCGATGCCAGCAGTTTGAAATATCGCTTTGCGAATTTCCAATTCTGCTTTCGTACGTTTAATATTCGCCGAATGAATAGCCTACGCGGAATCGACCTCAACCTGCTGGTGGTGCTGGAAGCGCTGCTGGCGGAGCGCCATATCTCACGCGCCGCGCTGCGGTTGCACCTGAGCCAGCCCGCGGTCAGCCATGCGCTGGGGCGCCTGCGGCAGCTGCTCGACGATCCCATCCTGGTACGCGGCAAGGGCGGGCTGGTGCTGAGTGCGCGCGCGCACGAGCTGTCCGGCCCGCTGGCGGAGGCGCTGGCGCAGGTGCGCATCCTGCTGGGGCCAAGCGGCTTCCAGCCGGCCACCGCGCGGCGCACCTTCCGCCTGGCGATGTCCGATTACGGCGCGCTGGTGGTGCTGCCGCGGCTGCTGCGCGCGGTGCGCAAGGCCGCGCCCAATATCGACCTGGTGGTGTCGCAAGCCAGCCGCGAAGGCATGACGGCGCAGGTCGCCGATGGCGAGATCGACATGGCGCTGGGGGTGTTCAGCCACCAGCCAGAAGGCGTGCAGTCGGCCGAACTATTCCGCGAAAGCTATGCCTGCGCGGTGGACGCTGCCACCGTGCGCGACAGCGGCCGGCTCGACCAGGTGGCCTACCTGGCGCGCTCGCACGTGCTGGTAGCCACGCACAGCGAGCGCATGGACGCGATCGACACCGCCGTGGCAAAGCTGGGCGGGCGGCGCAAGATCGCCTGCGTGGTGCCGCACTGGAGCGTGGCGCCGGCGCTGATCGCCGGGACCAACCTGGTGCTGACCACGGCGCGGCGCAGCCTGGCCGCGCTGGAAGACGACCCGCGCTATGCCGTGTTCGCGCCGCCGTTCGCGCTGGACGATTTCACCTTCAGCATGATCTGGCACGAGCGCACCGAGGCCGATCCCGCCCACGCGTGGCTGCGCGAACGCGTGCTGGCCGCGGCCGCCGCTCAGGAATCGGAAGAGCCGATCAGCTTGCGCGGCTGACGGCGCCCGGGCGCTTTGGCTGGCGCCGGGGGCCGGGCATCGCGACGTTGCGCTGGCACGGCAGGCGGCCTGGCAGGCCGCGTGTCGCCGCGGAACACCATCTTCTGGCGGGTGCCGTGCTGCTTGTTGGCCATGTTGTCGAGTTGTGGCCGCCCGGTCCGGGCGGAGCGCCGGTCAGTGCATGTGGTCGCCGTGGCCAGCGTGCGCACCGCTGGCGGCGGCCGGCACCATGCTGCGCACTTCGGCCGTGACCTTCTGTTCGACCACCTTGCCGCCCTGCTCGATCTTCAGCGTGATGGGCACGGTATCGCCGGGCTTGAGCTGCCCTTTCAGGTCCATCAGCATCACGTGGTAGCCGCCCGGCTTCAGTTCGACGTTCTGCATTTTGGGCAGGTCCAGCGACTTGACCTGGCGCATGCGCATCACGTTGCCCTCCATCTTCATCTCGTGCAGCTCGGCCACCCCCACCGGCGACGAGACGCCGACCAGCTTCGCGTTCTCGTGCGCGTGCAGCACCATGAAGGCGCCGGAAGCGGTCTGGGTCGGCACCGTGCCGCGCACCCAGGCATTGCTGACATCGACCTGGGCCAACGCGGCGCCCGATGCCAGCGCGGCAGCCAGGGCGAAGGGTGCGGCCAGCGTGGCCGGGCGGAATTTGGCTTGCATCAAAGGCTCTCCTGAAAGCAGACATTAGACCATGGCAGGGACCGCACTGCCTGCGCCCGGCATGGCCACCAGGCGCGCACGATCGACCACGCAACCGGCCAGTCTGGCAGCCGGCGCTCCGGCACGCCAATGCGGCAAGGTGTCGCACGCGCCGGCGCCCCGCGGCGGCATTGATACACTCGCGCCATGAGCCCCGCCGCAGCCGTGCCCCGCTTGCCTGACTTCCCCTTCCTGTCGCCCCTGCCGGCCGCCAGTTCGGCACGCCATGGGCAGGTGACGCTGCGCCGGCTGTTCTGGCTGCGCTGGGCGCTGCTCGGCGGGCAGGCGCTGACCGTGCTGGTGTGCGAGCCGATTGCCGGCATCCGCCTGCCTTACGCGCCGCTGCTGGTGGTGCTGGGCCTGCAGGCGCTGTTCAACCTGCTCACCGGCCTGCGGCTGCGCCAGCACACGCGGCGCAACAGCGCGCCCGGCGAAGCCGAACTGATGGGCCAGTTGCTGGTGGACCTTACCGCGCTGTCGGCGATCCTGTTCTATACCGGCGGCGCGACCAACCCGTTCGTCTCGTTCTACCTGCCGGGGCTGGCCATCGCCGCGGCGATCCTGCCGTGGCGCCAGGTGATTGCGCTGGCGCTGTATGCGTTGGCCTGCTATACGGTGCTGCTGATCGAATACGTGCCGCTGGACCTGCACAACCCGGACAACGCGGTGAACTATCACCTGGCCGGCATGTGGCTGAATTTTGTCGCCAGCGCGGTGATGATCGCGCTGTTCGTGGCGCGCCTGTCCGGGGTGCTGCGCCAGCGCGAGGCGCAGCTGAACCTGGCGCGCGAGCAGCTGCTGCGCGAAGCGCGCGTCGAAGACCTGAACGGCCAGGCCGCCGCGGTCGCGCACGAGATCGGCACGCCGCTGGCCACGCTGGCGGTGATTGCCGGCGAGCTGCGCGCCGATGCCTCCGACCCGGGCCGCGGCGCCGCCACCATCAGCGGTTATCTGCCCGACCTGCAGACCATGGAGCAGCAGCTGGCGCTGTGCCGTTCGACGCTGGCGCGGCTGCGCGAAGATCCGGCCACGCTGGCGCCGCAGCGCATCGACGGCTGGCTGCCCGCCTTTGCCGAGCGCTGGCAGCTGCGCCATCCCAATGCCAGCCTGCAGGCCGTGGCCACGCCGGGCGCAGGCGCGCAAGCGGTGGAAACCGCGCGCGTCGGCCAGATCCTGACCATCCTGCTGGACAACGCCGCGCGCAGCCAGCAGGCCGCCGGGCGCGGCGCGCGGCCGCTGCAGCTGCAGATCGCCATGGCGCCGGGCAATACCGCGCCGTGGCTGTCGTTCCGCGTCGCCGACCAGGGCGACGGCATCCCCGAAGCGCTGCGCGGCCAGCTTGGCGAAACCCCGGTGGCCAGCCCGCACGGCGGCCAAGGCATCGGGCTGTACCTGGCGCAAAGCGCCGCCCGGCAGATGGGCGGCGAACTGGCCTGGCATGACCGTCCCGGCGGCGGCACCGTCGCCGAACTGCGCCTGCCCGCGCTCTTCACGCTTTCCGCAGCGGCGGCTGCCGCCACCATGCCCTCCACCCCATGACCGATACCCTTACCCCGGTACCCGAGGCCACCGCACCGGCCGGCACGCCCTTCCTGGTGATCGACGACGACGAAGTCTTTGCCGGCACGCTGGCGCGCGCGCTGATGCGCCGCGGCTATGCCGTGGCGGTGGCGCATGACGGCCGCGCCGCGCTGGCGCTGGCGGCGCGCACCGACTTTGCCTACGTCACGCTGGACCTGCACCTGGAGCCGCCGCCCGAGGCCGGCAGCACCGCGCCCGCCGAGTCCGGGCTGCAGCTGGTGGCGCCGCTGCGCCAGGCCCTGCCCGACGCGCGCATCCTGATCCTGACCGGCTACGCCAGCATCGCCACCGCGGTGGCGGCGGTCAAGCAAGGCGCGGACGAATACCTGGCCAAGCCCGCCAATGTCGATTCGATCCTGACCGCGCTGACTGCGGGCGTATCGGAAGACGCGGCGCAGGCGGCGCTGGAAGAGCCCGTGCCGCTGTCGGTGGCACGGCTGGAATGGGAACATATCCAGCGCGTGCTGGCCGAGCATGGCGGCAATATCTCGGCCACCGCGCGGGCGCTGAACATGCACCGGCGCACCTTGCAGCGCAAGCTGGGCAAGCGGCCGGTATCACGCTGAAGGCACTGAAAGAACTCCGGCCAAGCAAAAGGCCGCGCACGAGCGCGGCCTTTTGCCTGGCGTGGCGGCGCCTTACAGGCGCAGCTGGACGTAGTCCCAGTCCAGGCCCTCGGCACCGTCCGGCGGCGTGCCGCTGTCGGCGATGCGCATGGCGTCGCCGGCATGGCGATCCGCCAGCGTGAACAGCGCGCCCGAATCCAGTGCCAGCGTCGCCGCCGCAGCAGCCGCCGCGCCAATGGTGCCCGACTGCGCGGCTGCGGCAGCCGGGATCGCCGGACGGACGCAAAGGAAGGCCGTGGCGGCCGCCAGCGCGGCCAGCAGGCCGCCCGTGGCCAGCACCACCCGGCGGGTCTTGTAATGGACCATGTGATTTCTCCTGCCAGTGGGTTGAGGGGGATGCGGTGGCTCCCGCACCGGTCAATCGACCGTCAAGGTGCGCAAGGGTCGCATCGCACGGCAACGCCGGCCAGCGGGCTTACCAATGCTTACGAGGATTACCGGGCTGTGGCAGGTGGAAACGCACGGACATGAAAAAGGCGCACCGCGGTGCGCCTTCCGTTTGGGTGGCTGCGGGCCTTACAGCACGTAGCGCGACAGATCCTCGTTGCCGGCCAGGTCGCCCAGCCGCTCTTCCACATACGCCGCATCGATCGTCACGGTTTCGCCCGACGACTTGGTGGCGTGGAATGACAGGTCCTCGAGCAGGCGCTCCATCACCGTATAGAGCCGGCGCGCGCCGATATTCTCGACCTTCTCGTTGACCGAGAACGCAATCTCGGCAAGCCGGCGGATGCCGTCCGGCGCGAACACCAGGCTGACCTCTTCCGTGTTCAGCAGGGCCTGGTACTGCTTGGTCAGGCTGGCATCGGTCTGCGTCAGGATGGCCTCGAAATCCTGGACCGACAGCGATTCGAGTTCCACGCGGATCGGGAAGCGGCCCTGCAGCTCGGGGATCAGGTCGCTCGGCTTGGACAGGTGGAACGCGCCCGAGGCGATGAACAGGATGTGGTCGGTCTTGATCATCCCGTACTTGGTGTTCACCGTAGTGCCCTCGACCAGCGGCAGCAGGTCGCGCTGCACGCCCTGGCGCGAGACCTCGCCGCCGCCGATATCGCTACGGCTGGCGATCTTGTCGATCTCGTCCAGGAACACGATGCCGTTCTGCTCGACATTGGCGATGGCCTTGTGCTTGAGCTCCTCGTCGTTGACCAGCTTGGCGGCCTCTTCGTCGATCAGCAGCTTGAAGGCTTCCTTGACCTTCATCTTGCGGCGCGCCTTCTTGCCCTGGCCCAGGCCGGCAAACATGGTGCGGATCTGTTCGGTCATGTCTTCCATGCCCGGCGGGCCCATGATGTCCATGCTGGGCATGCCGGCGGAGACCTCGAGCTCGATGTCCTTGTCGTCGAGCTGGCCTTCGCGCAGCTTCTTGCGGAACACCTGGCGCGTGTTGGAATCCTTCTCTTCCGGCTGCGAGAAACCGATATCGCGCGGCGGCGGCAGCAGCACGTCGAGCAGGCGGTCCTCGGCGGCGTCCTCGGCCTTGGTGCGCACCTTCTTCATCTCGGACTCGCGCGTCTGCTTGATCGCCATCTCGGCCAGGTCACGCACGATGGTGTCGACGTCGCGGCCCACGTAGCCCACCTCGGTGAACTTGGTCGCCTCGATCTTGATGAAGGGCGCGTCGGCCAGCTTGGCCAGGCGGCGCGCGATCTCGGTCTTGCCGACGCCGGTCGGCCCGATCATCAGGATGTTCTTGGGGGTGATTTCCTGGCGCAGGGGCTCGGCCACCTGCTGGCGGCGCCAGCGGTTGCGCAGCGCCACCGCCACGGCCTTCTTGGCCTTGTTCTGGCCGATGATGTGCTTGTCGAGTTCGGAAACGATTTCCGACGGGGTCATGGTGTGCGACATGGTATCCGTTCAGTTGGGACGCAGGGGGCGCAGGGGCGCGCAGCCCGATGGCCGGCACCCGCGTGTTCCAGCGGCTTATTCCAGCGTCTCGATGACGAAATTGGTGTTGGTGTAGATGCAGAGTTCGCCGGCGATGGTCAGCGCCTTCTCGACCACGTCCTTCGGCGCCATCTCGGTGTTTTCCACCAGCGCCTTGGCCGCCGACTGCGCATACGCGCCGCCCGAGCCGATCGCGGCGATGCCGCCTTCGGGGTCGAGCACGTCGCCGTTGCCGGTGATGACCAGCGTGGTGCCGCGGTCGGCGGTGATCAGCATGGCCTCGAGCCGGCGCAGCGCGCGGTCCGAGCGCCAGTCCTTGGCCAGGTCGACCGCGGCGCGCGTCAGGTTGCCCTGGTATTTCTCCAGCTTGGCCTCGAAGCGGTCCAGCAGCGAGAAGGCGTCGGCGGTGCTGCCGGCAAACCCGACCAGTACCTTGCCGTTGTAGATGCGGCGCACCTTGCGCGCGGTGCCTTTCATCACGATATTGCCAAGCGTGACCTGCCCATCACCGCCCAGCGCGACCTGATTGCCGCGGCGGACGCTTACGATGGTAGTGCCGTGATACTGTTCCATGGTGGCTTCCGTGAATATGTCAGGACCGTAGTTGGCGACGCCCCCGCCCGGTTTCAAGCCCTGTCGCGCACCCGGGGCGCGGTGGCAAGTCTGACCAATATAGGACGCGCGCCGAGGCGCTGCCGGCGCCGTCACGGAAAACAAAAAGGGCCATGCGCAAGCGCATGGCCCCTGTGGCGAACGCCGGTCATTTGCCGACGCGCCGCATGAATCACTCCACTCGATCCCCTGATCAGTCCGCGTACACGCCGGCCTTCTTGATGACCGGGGTCCACTTGTTGATCTCGGCGCCCAGGTAGGTGCGCAGCGATTCCGGCGTGGCGCGCTGCGCCGGCACGGCCTCGGCGCCCAGCTCGGCCATCTTGGCGCGGAAGGTCGGGTCGGCCACGGCCTTCTGCAGCGCGGCCGAGAGCTTGTCGATCACCGGCTTGGGCGTGCCCTTGGGCGCGTACATGGCGTGCCAGACCTTCACTTCGATTCCGGGCAGGCCCTGCTCGGCCGCGGTCGGGATATCCTTGAACGCTTCCACGCGGCGTGCCTGCATGGCCGCGTACGGCTTGACCGAATGGGCCTTGAGATGGCCGGCGAGATTGGTGGTCTGGTCGCACAGCAGGTTGACCTGGCCGCCGAGGATATCGGTCAGCGCCGGCGCGGCGCCCTTGTACGGCACGGTGGTCAGCTCGGTCTGGATCGCGCTCTGGAACAGCAGGCCGCACAGGTGCGAGGCCGAGCCGATGCCGGCGTTGGCCAGCGACAGCTTGCTCGCGTTGGCCTTGAGGTACGGCAGCAATTCCTTGAAAGTGTTCGGCGGCAGCGACTTGTTGCCGACCAGGATCATCGGCACGTCGGCGATCTCGCCGACCATCTCGAAGTCCTTGAGCGGATCGAAGCCCAGGTTGCGGTACAACGCCGGGGCCGTGGCCATGCCGATATGGTGGATCAGGATGGTGTGGCCGTCGTTCTTGGACTGGGCCACCTTCTTGGCGCCGATGGTACCGCCGGCGCCGCCGAGGTTTTCGATCACGATGGTCGAGCCCAGGTGCTTGGACATAATCGCGGTCAGCTCGCGCGCGACCTTGTCGGTCGGGCCGCCCGCTGCGAACGGCACCACGGCCGATACCGGCTTGCCGCCCGGATATTCCTGGGCGTATGCGCCCGTTGCCACCCCCATCGCGCTGACTGCCATAGCGGCCGCGACCATCTTTGCCACGCGTTTCATGCTTTCTTCTCCTGGTTCCCGGTAATACCCGTCTGCAATGCATCGCCGCCGGCCCGACGCCCGCCTGTGCGGGGGACGCTGCTGGCGCGGCTCTGTGGCCGCGCTTGGACCATGCCGGCCGGCACCGCTGCCCCGCCGTAAACGGCAAGGGCGGGGATTGATGTTAGCAACAGCAGACAATAGCCAGGTATAGGGGCTAACCCGCCTGCAATCCGCGGCATATGGCGGGAAACGCGGAAAATATGGCAGCAATCCTCGCCAAAGGCATGCGTTGGCGACAGCCGTCACCGGCTAACGGAAGAAACCGAGCATTTCCTCCAGCAGCGGCTCAGGGGCTTCTTCGGGGATGTAATGGCCGCAGGCCAGCGCGTGGCCGCTCACGTCGGTGGCCACTTCCTGCCACAGCGCCAGCGGCTCGAAACAGCGCGCCACCACGCCGTGCTCGCCCCACAGCACGCGCAGTGGCAGCGCCAGGCGGCGCCCGGCTTCGCGGTCGGCGCGGTCGTGCTCCAGGTCGATGGTGGCGGCGGCGCGGTAGTCCTCGCACATCGCGTGCACGCGGGCCGGGTCACGCATCGCCGCGGTGTAGGCCGCCATCGCGTCGGGGGCAAACGCCGCCAGGCCGGCGTGGCGCAGGCCCATCAGCTTCTGGATATAGAAATCCGGCTCGGCGTTGATCAGCGTCTCGGGGAACGGCGTCGGCTGGATCAGGAAGAACCAGTGCCAGTAGGCGGCGGCAAAGGCCATGCTGGTGCGCTCGTACATCGCCAGCGTGGGCGCGATGTCGAGCAGCATGGCGCGGCTGACCGCCTCGGGATGGTCCATGCACAGCCGGTGGGATACGCGCGCGCCGCGGTCATGGCCGCACAGCGCAAAGCGCGGGAAGCCAAGGGCCGCCATCAGCGCCACCTGGTCCTGCGCCATGGTGCGCTTGCTGTAGCGCTCATGCCCGGCATTGCCCGGCGGCGCCGCGCTGCTGCCATAGCCGCGCAGGTCGGTGGCGATCACCGTGAAGTGGTCGGCCAGCGCGGGCGCGACCCGGTGCCAGATCAGGTGGCTTTGCGGGTGGCCATGCAACAGCAGCAGCGGCGGCCCCGAGCCGCCCCGCACCCCGGCGATCTCGACCTCGCCGACCTGCTGCCGGAACGGTTCGAAATTCGGGAACAGCAGCGCGCTCGCGTCATTCAGCATGGGGGTCTCCGCTTAGTGGTCCAGTGCCGATCATAGGCGCAATCCGCCGCCCCGGCTGACGCAACTGAATTGCATCAACCGGAGGGCTATGGTTAAATCCGGCCATGACCCGTCCCAGTCCGGACCGGCCGGCCGTGGCGCCGGAACCGGCAATCCCGACCCCGGCGGCCCAGGAGGCCGCCCATGAGCGCCTGCGCCAGCTGGGCGCGCGCGTGACCCAGCCACGGCTGTGTATCCTGGCCTGCCTGATCGGCAGCGATGAGGCGCTGACGCACCAGGCCGTGATCGACCGGCTGCCCGATGCCGGCGAAACTATTGACCGCGTCACCGTCTACCGCGTGCTGGACTGGCTGGTGGACCAGGGGGTGGCGCAGAAGCGCGCCGGCAACGACCGCGTGTTTCGCTTCAGCCTGGTCGAGCACGAGGCCGCGCGCGCGCAGGAGCATCGCCAGCACAGCCATTTCCACTGCACCCGCTGCGACCGCACCTTCTGCCTCGACGATGCCGGCACGCCGGCGCAGCCAGTCGCGCCGCGCGTGCCCAGCGGCTTTGCCATCGAACATGTCGAACTGACCGTGAACGGGGTCTGCGCCGAATGCGGCAAGCGGCCGCCGGCCGCGCCCCGCGGCGCTTCGCACTGAATGGTCCACGAAACCGTCCGCACAGCCCGCGGGCGGCCCCCCTGAACGCTTTCTCTCATCCCGGAGAACAACAATGTCCAAACTGATTCCGGTCACGATCCTGACTGGCTTCCTCGGCAGCGGCAAGACCACCCTGCTCAAGCGCATCCTGAACGAGCAGCACGGCATGAAGATCGCCGTGATCGAGAACGAGTTCGGTGAAGAGAACATCGACAACGAGATCCTGGTGCAGGATGGCCGCGAGCAGATCGTGCAGATGAGCAACGGCTGCATCTGCTGCACCATCCGCGGCGACCTGGTGCAGGCGCTGTCGACGCTGCTGACGCGCCGCGACGCCGGCGAAATCGAATTCGACCGCGTGGTGATCGAAACCACCGGCGTGGCCAACCCGGGCCCGGTGGCGCAGACCTTCTTCATGGACGAGGAAATCGCCGCGCGCTACCTGCTCGACGCGGTGATCACGCTGGTCGACGCCAAGCACGCCCACCTGCAGTTGGACCAGCAGGAAGAGGCGCAGCGCCAGGTCGGTTTTGCCGACGCCATCTTCATCACCAAGTCCGACCTGGTGAGCGAAGCCGACGTGGCCGAGCTGCGCCACCGGCTGCTGCACATGAACCCGCGCGCGCCGATCCGCCTGGTCAATTTCGGCGAGGCGCCGATCGATACCATCTTCGACCTGCGCGGCTTCAACCTGAACGCCAAGCTCGAGATCGACCCCGACTTCCTGCGCGCCGAGGACCACGACCACGATCACGATCACGAACACGGCGACCATTGCGATGCCGACTGCGGGCATGATCACGGCGACGACCATGGGCACGGCCATGGCCATGCGCACGACCACCATCACCACCATCACCACACCGACCGCATCGCGTCGTTCGTCTTCCGCAGCGACAAGCCCTTCCACTACGGCAAGCTGGAAGAATTCCTGTCCGGCATCCTCGCGGTCTACGGCGAAAAACTGTTGCGCTACAAGGGCGTACTATATATGGAGGGGGTGGACCGCAAGGTGGTGTTCCAGGGCGTTCACCAGCTGATGGGCAGCGACATCGGTGCCGAGTGGGAAGACGAGACCCCGGGCACGCGCATGGTGTTCATCGGCGTGGACCTGCCCCGCGACGCCATCCTCAAGGGCCTGGAGAACTGCCTGGCCTGAGTGCGCCTGCCGCCCCATGGGCGGCACCCCGCCGGACACCGCCTTGCGGCTGCCCCCCGTTCGGGGTACCGGGGAAATACCGAAGCGCCAGCCGGTTTTCCCCATATCTCCGAAAAATTTGTTCAAGTACAATAGGCCGGATTTGATACCGGTGGCGCACCTTTTTCCCGCCGCCGGTGTCCGGTCCACCGCTTGCCGGTGGACTTGCAGGGCGGCGGTTGTCGTCAGCATGAGGCAGGCCGCCGGCAGGTGCGGTCGCAGTGCTTCGTGCGGAGACCGCCTGTTCCGCTTGGGGTACCCCGACGCGCGCCGTCACTGACTGACGCGAGAGAGAGGTGTCCCCATGACAGCCGCAACGAAGACCAAAGAAAGCCGCAGCAAGACTGGTAGTGCCGCGGCAGAGACGCTCAAGGCGCAGCCTGTGAAGGCCGCGCCCGCTCCCCGCGGCAGTACGGCGAACGCCGAAGCGGGCGCAAGGAAGGGAGGCCCGCGAAGCAGCAAGACTGCAGCCAGCCAGAGTGAAACAACCGTGGCGCGCAAGCGCGCGGACAGCGCACCCGCGCGGACTGAGACGCCGCCGGCCGCATCAACAAGAGAATCAGCAGCAACCATGAGCAGCAACAAACTTCTGACTGAAGCTGAAATCCTGAAGATGAGCGACAAGGATTACATGAACGAAGCGCAGCTCGCCTTCTTCAAGCACCGCCTTGAGCAGCTGCGCGACGAAATCCTGAAGAACGCTGACCAGACCACGGAACACCTGCGCGAAACCGTGATCGTGCCGGATCCGGCCGACCGTGCCACCATCGAGGAAGAACATGCGCTGGAGCTGCGCACGCGCGACCGCGAGCGCAAGCTGCTGAAGAAGGTCGAACAATCGCTGCAGCGCATCGAGTCCGGCGACTACGGCTGGTGCGAGGAAACCGGCGAGCCGATCGGCGTGCCGCGCCTGCTGGCGCGCCCCACCGCCACGCTGTCGCTGGAAGCGCAGCAACGCCGCGAACTGCGCCAGAAGCTGTTCGGCGACTGAAGCCCGGCGCGCCGGCCAGGCCGGCGCAGCAGGCGTGACGTGACGGCCCGGGTACCCGGGCCGTTTGTTTTTCTGCCGAGCCAGGTTGCGCCAGGCCGCATCCGGCTTTGTCGTGCCAGGGCCACGGCCTACCATTCAGAATCATCCGGCTGTTGCCGCCGCGGCCTTTCTGGTAAATTCGCAACCTTGTTGCAACAGCGCGCCGCGGCCTTCGCGCGCTGCGTTGCCCGTCGTCATTTTCCCCTCTGCTGCCATGGCTGATCGCCTGCCCGTCACGGTGCTATCCGGTTTTCCCGGCGCCGGCAAGACCACGCTGCTGAACCACCTGCTCGCGCACGGCGCGGGCGGGCGTGTCGGCGTGCTGGTCTGCGGCGCGCAAGACGGCCAAGCGCTGGCGCCGCTGCCGCCCGGCTGCGAGGCCACGGTGCTGCCGTCGGGCGAGCCGCTGCTTGCCGAAGCCGCCCGGCTGGCCGCCGAGGGACGCTTCGACGCGCTGCTGGTGGAGGCCGACGGCCTCGACGAGCCGCTGGCCATTGCCGAAGGCTTCCTGTTCGAGGCCGAGCATGGCGCCGGGCCTGAGGCGGCCTTGCAGCCTGACACGCTGGTCACCGTGGTCGATGCCGCCACCGTGCTGCGCGACCTCAATGAAGCCGAGTTCCTCGCCGACCGCGGTCTGGCGCAGGGCCAGGACGACGACCGCACCGTGGCCGAAGTGCTGGTCGCGCAGATCGAGGGCTGCGACGTGATCGTGCTGAACAAGGCTGACCTCGTCGGCGCCGCCGAGCTGGCGCGGCTGCACGCGGCGCTGCAGGCCCTGAACCCGCGCGCCGACATCGTCGAAGCCAGCTTCGGCAAGGCGCCGCCCGAGCGCGTGCAGGGCACCGGCCGTTTCGATTTTGAAGCCGCCGCGGAGGGCCCTGGCTGGCTTGCCGCGCTGCGCGGCGAAGCACCCGCGGCGGACGCCGCCAGCGGCGTCTCCACGCTGGTCTACCGCCGCCGCCGCCCGTTCCACCCGCAACGCTTCGCCGACCTGATCCATACCGAATGGCTGCGCGAGCACGGCAGCGTGCTGCGCTCCAAGGGCCTGTTCTGGCTGGCGAGCCGCATGGATACCGCCGGCGACTGGAACCAGTCCGGCGGCGTGTGCCGCCATGGCGGCGCTGGCGCGTGGTGGGCTGCGCTCGATCCGGCGGAATGGCCGGCAGACACCACCGAGCGCGCCGAGGTGGAAGCCGACATGCACGACCAAGGCGTGCCGGCGCCGTTCGGCGACCGCCGCCAGGAACTGGTGCTGATTGGCCTGGACCTGGACCATGCCACGCTGCAGGCCCGGCTCGACGCCTGCCTGCTGAGCGATGCCGAGATGGCCGCCGGGGCGCAAGCCTGGGCCGCCTGTCCGGACCCTTTCCCGGCCTGGGTCGATGATTTCGACGACGATCACGATCACGACCATGGCCACGGCCATGACGGTGACTGCGGCTGCGGCGATCCCGGCCACGACCACGGCAACCATGGCGGCCATCCCCATGCGCACTGACTGGTTCGCCCGCCTGCGCGCGCACGGCCCGGGCCTCTGGCCCGCGCTGTGGCTGGCGCTGTGCCTGCTGCTGGCGCAGCATGCCGGGCTGACCCACCGCATCGTCCATGGCGGCCTGCTCGCCCCGGCCGGCACACTGGCGGCTGCCAGTGCTGCGGCAGCGTCCGATGGCGACCTGCATCCCCTGGCGCAGGCCCTCACCGGGCACTCGTGCGTGCTGTTCGATGGCGCCACCGTCGCCGACACGCATTGCGGCAAGCTGCCGCCGCTGCAGCTTGCCTTCGGCAAACCGGTCAAGCCGGCCAGCCTGGCCTGGCGCTGGCCCGACCTGCCATCCGCCCACCCCTTCCAATCGCGCGCCCCGCCGGTGCCGGCCATCGCCCTCGCCTGATCCGGGACGCGGCCATCGCCGCGCACCCGCCGTCTTACGCATTCCGAGCTGAACACGCGCCCTGCCGGCCGCGCTCGCCACGCCTGTCGCAGGCGTGCGGCGCCGCGCCAGCGCCGCCGTGCCGGCCGGGCCGATCGCCACTGCATTGCTCTGCGCGCCATGTCGAAGAACCGTTACACCACCAGCCGTTACACCAAGTCCGCCGCACCGCGCCTGACCCCGCTGGCGGCACTTGCCGCCTCCCTCACCGCCACGCTCGCTACGGCCTTCGTGGCGCCCGCCGCACTGGCACAAACCGCCACGGCGCCGGCCGCCGATGCCGCGCCCGCCACGGTCCCCGCCGGCGCCACGCTGCGCGAAGTCGTGATCACCGCCAATCCGCTGGGCAGCGACCTGAACGACATGGTGGCGCCGGTGTCGACGCTGGGCGGCGATGCGCTGGCCGTGCGCCAGGCCAGCACGCTGGGCGAAACCCTGGACAAGCTGCCCGGGGTGTCATCCACGTACTTCGGCCCCAATGCCAGCCGGCCGGTGATCCGCGGCCTGGACGGCGACCGCATCAAGGTGCTGCAGAACGGCGGCAGCACGGTCGACGCCTCCACGCTGTCCTACGATCACGCCGTGCCGGTGGACCCGCTGGTGGCCGAGCGCATCGAGGTCGTGCGCGGCCCGGCGGCACTGATGTACGGCGGCAATGCCATCGGCGGCGTGGTCAACGTGATCGACAACCGCATCCCCAAGGAGCCGATCGAAGGCATTGGCGGCGCGGTCGATGCCAGCGCCACCGCCGGCGGCGACCAGGCCCGTAACGCCAGCGCGCTGATCGAGGCTGGCAACGGCAGGTTTGCCGTCCACGCCGATGCCTTCGCGCGCAAGACCAGCGACCTGCGCATCCCCGGCTACGCGCGCAGCGACCGCCTGCGCAATGCCGAGCCGCTGCCCGAAGGCGAGGCCGAGCCCTACGGGCGCCTGCCCAATACCAGCGCCGACCAGCAGGGTGGCTCGCTGGGCGGCTCCTACACCTGGGCCGATGGCTTCCTCGGCGCCAACTACAGTGCCTATCGCAACGACTACGGCACGCCCGCCGAGGACGCGGTGCGGCTGAAGATGAAGCAGGACCGCTTCGCGCTGGAAGGCGAGGCGCGCAACCTGGCCGGCAACACCGGCGGCTGGTTCGAATCGGTCAAGGGCAAGGTCAGCTTCACCGACTACGAGCACCGCGAAATCGAAGACGGCGAAACCGGCACGATCTTCAAGAACCGCGGCTGGGATGCGCGCTTCGAGGCCAAGCACGCGAAGATCGGCAACCTGACGGGCGTGGTCGGCACGCAGTTCGGGCACACCAACTTTTCGGCGCTGGGCGAAGAGGCTTTCGTGCCCAGCACCAACACCGACAACGCCGCGCTATTCCTGTTCGAGGAACTGCCGCTGACCGCCGGCGGCGACCTAAAGCTGAATTTCGGCGGCCGGCTCGACCACAGCAGCGTCAAGGCCAGCGCCAACGGCAATGACCTCTTCGCCGACGCCAGCCGCAGCTTCAATGCCACCAGCGCCTCGGCCGGCCTGCTGTACAAGATGAACCCGGCGTGGTCACTGACCAGCAACCTGTCCTACACGGAACGCGCGCCGACCTTCTACGAGCTGTACGCCAACGGCCCCCACGTCGCCACCGGCGCCTGGGAAGTCGGCGATCCCAACGCCAGCAAGGAGCGCGCCACCTCGGTCGACCTGGGCTTGCGCTTCAAGTCGGGCGCGCACAGCGCCAGCGTGTCGGGCTACTACAGCCGCTTTGCCAACTACCTGGCGCTGAGCGCCACCGGCCGCGCGCGCGACGAGGCGGGCGACGTGGTCGCCGCGGGCAGCCCCGATGCGCTGCCCGAGTTCCAGTACCTGGGCGTACCGGCCACGCTGTACGGCTTCGAGGCGGAAGGTAAGGCGCGCCTGCTGCAGAAGATGCTGACCAGCAGCGACACGCTGGACTTCGAGGCACGCGCCGACTACGTGCGCGGCGAGAACCGCGACACCGGCGAGCCGCTGCCGCGGCTGGCGCCGCTGCGCCTGGGCGGCGCGCTGGTGTACGGCGCCGGGCCATGGGGCGCGCGCGTCGATGTCACCTACGCGGCCAAACAGACGCGCGTGCCGTCCAATGACACGCCGACCGACGCCTATACGCTGCTGAGCCTGGCGCTGACCTACAAGTTCAAGGTGGCGGGGATGCAAACCCTGGTGTACCTGCGCGGCGACAACCTGACCAACCAGGAGGCGCGCAATGCGGCGTCGATCCTGCGCGATATCGCGCCGATGGCGGGACGCAGCGTGAAGGTGGGGTTCAGGACGTCGTTCTGAATGATGCCGGGCTGGGGCGCATCAAACCCTCTAATGTCTCTTGCAGCCAACTGGGTGCTCCCTCTCCCGCTTGCGGGAGAGGGAAGCAAACCGGCAGGGCACTAACACTCAATCCCGATTCACCACCCACTCCCCCTCAACCTGCGCCGCCCCGACGCGCGCCAGCGCCGACACCGTCTGCGCGCAGAGCTGCGCCATCTCCTGCCCCGGCATAAAGCGCTCGCGCATGTGCGCCATCAACGGTGTCGCCTCCATCCACGCCGCCAATGCCGCCAGCGTCATGCGCTGCGCCTCCAGCAGCTTGAATTTCACCAGCACCTTGACCGCATGGCCGGCGTTGCGTGCCGGGTCGGCGCTGAGGTACGCGAGGCGCCCCTGTGCGCGTTCGAGCGCCGCCGCCACGTCGGTGAAGACGCGTCCATGGCCCGGTATCACCACGCGCACGTCGAGCTGCGCGATGCACGCCAGCACGGCCGCCTGCTCGGCGAAGCCGCTCTCGCCCTCCAGTTCGGGAAAGATCACGCCGAAGCCGTTCTCCCACAGCGCGTCCCCGGAAATCAGGATGCGCTCGGCTGGCGCGAACAGCATCACCGCATGCGGGTCATGCCCGGGGGCCGCCACCACCTGCCAGTCGATGCCGCCCAGGCGCAGCGTGTCGCCGTGGTTTAGCACGCTGTCGAAGGTGAAGCGGTCGCACTGCTGGCCAGTCGCCTTGTAGCTGAGCGCATCCGTATCCCACGCCGCCACGGCCGTGGCCTCGGCCGCGGGGATCGCGGTGCGCGGCTGCCAGCGCGCCTGCAGCGCGGCGTTGCCGCCGCAGTGGTCCGAATGCAGATGGGTATTGATCACGCGCGCCAGCGGCCGGCCCTGCAGCGCTGAAGCGACCAGCGCCACCGTCTGCGGCGCGTGGGTGACGTAGCCGGTGTCGACCAGCGCGGTATCGTCGCCGTCGGCGAACAGGATGTTGTTGGCCGACAGCCAGCCACGCTCGAACACGCGCAGGGTGGCCGGCAACGGCGGCACGGTGCTTTCGCTCACGACGATGTCTCCCCGCCGGCCAGCCCTGCGGCGCGCCGTGGCAGTTGCGCCCAGATGCGGCGCTTGTCTTGGTCGCCGGCCGACGACCAGCCGGCAATCTCTTCGATGGTGCGCAGGCAGCCCTCACAATAACCGCTGGACGGGTCCATGCGGCACACGTTGCGGCACGGCGACGGCACCGGGGCGGCCTTCTGCGCGGCGTCGGCCTGCGTGGCCAGCTCAGCGGCGAGCGCGGCGAGCGCTGCGGGTGTCATGGCCATGGCGTGGCGCTCGCCCGGCACTCAGCCCGCCGCGCGCGCGGCCTTGGCCGCGACTTTCTGGTTGAAGCGGCCGGCGTCGATCAGGTGGCGTTCGTGCACGCCTTCCGAGATCTTGTCCTCGCCGTCCCACGCGCTCAGCTGGAAACGCAGGCGGCGCCCTTCCACCTCGACCAGCTCGCCCTTGACCGTCACCACCATGCCCGGCGGCGTGGGGGCCAGGTGCGAGAAACTGACCAGCGTGCCGAGCGACTGCTCGCGCGGCCAGTCCAGGTGCTCGCGCAGCATCTGCAGGCAGGCGCACTCCATGATGCCGACCAGGTAGCCGGTGGCCAGCACGTCGGGCATCTCGGGGCAGCCGGGGATATCGTCGTACAGGCGCGGCACCGTGGCCTTCGGTGGCACCGTGTATTGCCAGCTGAACGCCAGGCCGGGTCGCAGGTCCGGGCTCACGCCGCGGCTCCGGGGACTGCCGTCGCGGCAACATCGGCCACTTCGGCCCCGGTCATCTGCTGCAGCTGGTGCGGCGTCAGGTTGAACACCGCATGCGGATGGCCGGCCGCGGCCCACAGGCTTTCATACCGGAACAGGTCCTGGTCCAGCAGCATTACCGGCGCCACCGCATGGCCGATGGGGCAGACCCCGCCGATGGCATAGCCGGTCTTCTCGCGCACGAAGCGCGCGTCGGCCTTGCCCAGCGCACCCACACGCGCGGCCACCTTGGCTTCGTCGACGCGGTTGCTGCCGCTGGCGATCACCAGCACCGGCGCATCGTCGGCGACGCGGCGAAAGATGATGGACTTGGCGATCTCCGCCACGCTGCAGCCGAGTCCCGCCGCGGCCTCGGCCGAGGTCTTGCCGGTGGCGGGCAGCATCACCACGGGCCGGTCGTGGCCGAGCCCGGCGAGCAGGCCCGCCACGCGCTGCGCGGACTCGGGCAGCGCTTCGTGATTCACCGTCATGCGTTCTCCCGTTTGCGCCACGCGCTTACACGCAGGCCGGGGCCGCGTCGCTGGCGGCGGCCCATTTGGTCAGCAGGGCGCGGCCCACGCGCGAACTGTTGGCACGGCCGATCGCCTGCGAGATGTAGTCGCCGGTGCGGACCACCGCTTCCAGGTCGATGCCGGTGTGGATGCCCATGCCGTGCAGCATGTAGAGCACGTCTTCGGTGGCGACGTTGCCGGTGGCGCCCTTGGCATAGGGGCAGCCGCCCAGCCCGGCCACCGACGCATGGAAGATCGCGACGCCCACTTCCAGGCTGGCCAGGATGTTGGACAGCGCCTGGCCGTAGGTATCGTGAAAGTGGCCGGACAGCCGGTCCAGCGCAAACTCCGCCGCCGCGGCGCGCATCACTTCCTGCACGCGCACCGGCGTGCCCACGCCGATGGTGTCGGCGATGTCGATTTCATCGCAGCCCAGCTCGCGCATGCGCCGCACCACGTCGACCACCGCGCTGACCGGCACTTCGCCCTGGTACGGGCAGCCGAGCGCGCACGAGATGCTGCCGCGCAGGCGCACGCCCTGCTCCTTCGCCGCGGCCGCCACCGGCGCAAAGCGCGCGATCGACTCGGCGATCGAGCAATTGATGTTCTTCTGCGAGAACGCCTCGCTGGCCGCGCCGAAGATCACCACCTCGTCGGCACCGGCGGCGATCGCGCCCTCGAAGCCCTTCAGGTTCGGCGTCAGCGCCGAATACAGCGTGCCCGCGCGGCGCTGGATCCGTGCCATCACGTCGGCGCCGTCGGCCATCTGCGGCACCCATTTGGGCGAGACGAACGACGCGGCCTCGATATTGACGAAGCCGGCGTCGGTAAGCTGGTTGATCAGCGCGACCTTCACGTCGGTCGGCACCATCGCCTTTTCGTTCTGCAGGCCGTCGCGCGGGCCCACTTCGACGATCTTCACGTAGTTAGGCATGGTCATGGCTGTCTCCTGTCGTTTATTCGGTGGGGTATGAGGGCTCGTTAGCGGGTCAATAGCCGCGCTGCAGGTCGACCACGCCCGCGATCGGCTGGCCCGCGCGCAGCGCGCGGATCTTGCCCGCGATCTGCGCGATGCTGTCCTCGCGCAACGTCAGCGCCGAGATATGCGGCGTAATGGTGATGCGCGGCTCCTGCCAGAACGGGTGTTCGGCGGGCAGCGGCTCGGTGCGGAACACGTCCAGCGTGGCGCCTGCGATCTGGCCGGCCTGCACCGCCGCGAGCAGGTCGGCTTCGACCAGGTGCTGGCCGCGCGCGACATTGATCACGTAGGCGCCCTGCGCCAGCTTGCCGAACAGTTCGCCGTTCAAAATGTTATCGGTCTGCGGGGTCAGCGGCAGCACGTTGACCAGCACGCGCAAGCCGTCCAGAAACGGCGCCTGGCCGGCATCGCCATAGAAGCCGCTCACCCCTTCGATCGCTCGCGCGCTGCGGCTCCAGCCCCGTACCGGAAAGCCGAACCCCGCCAGCGTGCGGGCGATATGCGCGCCAAGCGTACCCACGCCCATCACGCCGATGGTGAAGTCGGCGCGGCGATGCGGCTTGAGGAATTTCCAGTGGCCCGCGCGCTGCTGGGCCTCGTAGGCGTCGAGCTTGCGGAAATAGCGCAGCACCGCGTGGGTCACGTATTCCGCCATCTGCGCGGCCATGCCGGCGTCGTCCAGCCGCACGATCGGCACCCCCGCGGGCAGGGCATCCGGGGCCTCGTCGCGCAGGCGCAGGATGCCGTCGACCCCGGCCCCGAGATTGAAGATCGCCTTCAGCTCGGAGCGGCCGCGCAGCATCTCCACCGGCGGACGCCAGACTACGGCGTAGTCGGCCGGCTCGCCGCGGCTGTCCTCCCACGTTACGCACTGCGCTTCCGGCAGCGCCTCGGCAAAGCCGGCGATCCACGGATCGTAGCGGCCATCGGGGACGTACAACTGCAGCTTCATCTTGTCTCCAGCAGGATTTCTGGTGGGGTAAATGCGTATTCTGGCAGAGGAAGCGCGCCCGGGCTGGCGGATGCAACGGTGATCGCCCTTAACTTGCGCCCCACGCGGGCCCGCCTCAGGCTGCCAACGTCACTTGCCCTCGAATGCCAGCAGTTGCGCCCCTTCGGCCACCTGCTCGCCCACCCGGTAAAGCACCTCGCTGACCACCCCATCGCCCGGTGCGCTGATGGTGTGTTCCATCTTCATCGCCTCCATCACCAGCAGCGGGGTGCCGCGCGTGACCGCGCTGCCGGCCTCGACCATCACCGCGATGACCTTGCCCGGCATCGGCGCGGTCAGCTTGCCGCCCTCGCCTTCGGCCTCGCCGGCGTGCGCGAGCGGGTCGAGCCACGCCAGGCTCACATGGCGCCCGGCATAGAACACGTGGAAATACTCTCCGTCCACATGCACCTGCCCGCGCGCGCGCCGCGTGCCGAGGTTGATGCGGACCTCGTCTGCCTGGCAGGTAAAGGCGAACGGTGCGGCCTGGTCGGCGTAGATCAGCGTGCTGCCGCGCGCGTTGGTATCCAGCCTGGCTTCCAGCACTTGCTCGCCATAGCCGAAGCGCAGCGTGCGCGACACGCCGCCGTTCAGCCGCCATGCGCCGGCGTGGGTCCACGGCGAATGCGGGTCGGCGGCATCGATGCGGCGCTCGTTGTTGTCGCGCGCCAGCAGCGCGGCGGTCGCCAGCGCGATCAGCTCCATGCCGACCGGCGCCGGCGGCGGGAACAGGACCTGCTCGTTGCGCGCGATCAGGCCGGTGTCGAGATCGGCGGTGCGGAACGCTTCCGACTTCACCAGCCGCTGCAGGAACGCCACGTTGGTCGACAGCCCCACCACGTGGTAGGCCGCCAGCGCCTGGCGCATGCGCGCCAGCGCCTCGTCGCGGTCCTTGCCCCAGACGATCAGCTTGGCGATCATCGGGTCGTAGAACGGGCTGATGGTGTCGCCCTCGCGCACGCCGGCGTCGATGCGCACCCCGGCCGGGCCGTGTGCATCGTCGCCGCGCATGAACTGCACCGCCGGCGGCGTGCGCAGGAAGCGCAGCGTGCCGGTGGACGGCAGGAACTGCTTGTCGGGGTTCTCGGCGTAGATGCGCGCCTCCAGCGCATGGCCATCGATGCGCAGCTGCTCCTGCGTGAGCGGCAGCGGCTCGCCGGCGGCGACGCGCAGCTGCCATTCGACCAGGTCCTGGCCGGTGATCATCTCGGTGACCGGATGCTCCACCTGCAGGCGCGTGTTCATCTCCATGAAGTAGAACGAGCCGTCCTCGCCGTTGGAATAATCGGCGATGAACTCGACCGTGCCGGCGCCGACATAGCCCACGGCTTTGGCTGCGGCCACGGCCGCCTCCCCCATGGCGCGGCGGCGCTCCTCGGTCATGCCCGGCGCGGGGGCTTCCTCCAGCACCTTCTGGTGCCGGCGTTGCACCGAACAATCGCGCTCGAACAGGTAGACGCAGTTGCCGTGGGTATCGGCGAACACCTGGATCTCGATATGGCGCGGGCGCGTCAGGTACTTCTCGACCAGCACCTTGTCGTCGCCGAAGCTGGCCGACGCCTCGCGCTTGACCGACGCCAGCGCGGCCTCGAAGCCGTCGCCCGACTCGACCACGCGCATGCCCTTGCCGCCGCCGCCGGCGCTGGCCTTGAGCAGCACCGGGTAGCCGATGCGGTCGGCCTCGCGGCGCAGCAGCGCCGGGTCCTGGTCTTCGCCGTGGTAGCCGGGCACCAGCGGCACCGCGGCCTTTTCCATCAATTGCTTGGCCGCGCTCTTGCTGCCCATCGCGTGGATCGCCGACGCCGGCGGGCCGATGAAGACCAGCCCGGCGGCGGCGCAGGCCTCAGCGAAGGCTTCGTTCTCGGACAGGAAGCCGTAGCCCGGGTGGATCGCCTGGGCACCGGCCTCCTTCGCCATCTCGATGATATGGTCGGCGCGCAGGTAGCTGTCGCGCGCGGCGGCGCCGCCGATATGCACGGCCTCGTCGCAGAAGGCGACATGGCGCGCCTCGGCGTCCGCATCGGAATACACCGCGACGGTGCGGATGCCCAGCCGGCGGCAGGTGGCGGCCACGCGGCAGGCGATTTCACCGCGGTTGGCGATCAGGATCTTGTTGAACATGCCCCCTCCTCGTTATCCCATGGATGGGATCTTACGGCGGCGAGCCGTCCAGCGGGCACTTTCCTACCGCGTCATCCCGCGTAGCCCTCCGCGCGGATGTCGAGGCGGGCCAGCAGGGCGCGATCGCGGTCGGCCTGCGGGTTGCCGGTGGTCAGCAGCTTGTCGCCGTAGAAAATGGAATTGGCGCCGGCCATGAAGCACAGCGCCTGCAATGCTTCGTCCATGGCCTCGCGGCCGGCGGACAGGCGCACCATCGCTTGCGGCATGGTGATGCGCGCCACGGCAATGGTGCGGACGAACTCGAACGGGTCCAGCGCCTCGGTGCCGGCCAGCGGCGTGCCCTCGACCTGCACCAGGTTGTTGATCGGCACCGACTCCGGATACGGGTCCATATTGGCCAGCTGGGCGATCAGGCCGGCGCGCGCCTCGCGCGATTCGCCCATGCCGACGATGCCGCCGCAGCAGACGTTGATGCCGGCGTCGCGCACATGGCCGATGGTGTCGAGCCGGTCCTGGTAGGTGCGCGTGGTGATGATCTTGCCGTAGAACTCGGGCGAGGTATCGAGGTTGTGGTTGTAGTAGTCCAGGCCCGCGTCCTTGAGCTGCTGCGCCTGCTCGGCCTTGAGCATGCCCAGCGTGACGCAGGTCTCCAGGCCCATCGCCTTGACTTCGCGCACCATGTCCATCACCGGCTCCAGGTGGCGGTCCTTGGGGCTGCGCCAGGCGGCGCCCATGCAGAAGCGCGTGGCGCCATTGGCCTTGGCCGCGCGCGCGGCGTCGAGCACTTCGTCCAGCGCCATCAGCTTCTCGGCCTTTACGCCGGCATCGTGGTGCGCGCTTTGCGGGCAGTAGCCGCAATCCTCTTCGCAGCCGCCGGTCTTGATCGACAGCAGCGTCGACAGCTGCACGGTGTTGGCGTCGAAATGCTCGCGATGCACCTGCTGGGCGCGGAACAGCAGGTCGTTGAACGGCAGCGCGAACAGCGCGGCGACGTCGTCGACGCGCCATTTGGCATCGTCGGGCAAGGCAGGCTGGCGCGCGGTCTGGCGCAGCGATTCGGCGGAAATGGTGGTAACGGTGTGGGCTTGGGTCATGGTCAGTCGAATTCTGTTTTCAGGCGGCGAGGCCTGCGGCCTCGGTCTGGTAGCGGGTGGCGGCGGCCAGCAGCGGCGCCAGGTCGATACGGTCCGCGGCGTCGGCGGGTGCCAGTTGCCAGGGCAGCTCGCCGAGGCAAGGCGCGTCCAGCGACGCATGCAGCGTGGCGATGTTCCCGTCGGCCAGCAGCATGTCCGGATCGACCCGGTTGGCGATCCAGCCGGCCAGCGGCAGGCCGCGCGCGCGGATGGCCTCGGCGCTCAGCACGGCGTGGTTCAGGCAGCCGAGCCGGATGCCCACCACCAGCACCACCGGCACGCTCAGCATCACCGCGAGGTCGGCGGTGTTCCAGCGCACCGCGCCGGCGTCGAGGGGCACGTTAAAGCCCCCCACGCCCTCCACCACCACGGCATCGGCCTGGCGGCGCAGCGCATCGAAGGCGGCACGGATCGGCGCGCGCGTGATGCGTACGCCTTCCTGCGCGGCGGCCAGGTGCGGCGAGCACGGCGTGCGCAGCAGGAACGGACAGGTCTGGCCGAGCGGCACCGTGACCGAGCTGGCGGCGCGCAACTGCGCCACGTCGTCATTGTGCCAATGGCCGTCGCGCCATTCGCTGCCGCTGGCGACAGGCTTCATGCCCGCGGTTTGGTAGCCGGCGCCGTGGAGCGCATGCAGCAGCGCGGCGCTGGCGTGGGTCTTGCCGATGCCGGTATCGGTGCCCGTCACAAAGCAGGCAAAGGGCGTCCGGGTGCTCATGCGGCCTCCCGCTGCGCCACCGCGGCGCTCAGCGCATCAAGCAGGCGCCGCACGTCGGCTTCGGTGTGCGATGCCGACAGCGTGATGCGCAGCCGCGCGGTGCCCTCGGGCACGGTCGGCGGACGGATCGCGCCAACGCGGATGCCGTCGGCCTCCAGCATGGCCGACAGCGCCAGAGACGCGCCGTTGTCGCCGACGATCAGCGGCTGGACCGCGGTCTGGCTGTCGCCCAGGGTCCAGCCTGCGATCGCGGCGACCTGGGCCAGGCCCTCGCGCAGCATGGCGATGCAGCGCGCCAGTTGCGCACGGCGTTGCCGGCCCTCCTCGCCTTCGATGATGGCCAGGCTGGCCAGCAGCGCGTGTGCGACCGCGGGCGGCGCGGCCGTGGTGTAGATATACGGCCGCGCAGTGTTGACCAGGTGCTCGATGATGGTCTCGTGCGCGGCGACGAAGGCGCCCGCCACGCCGGCGGCCTTGCCAAGCGTGCCGATATAGATGAAGCGTTCGGACGACAGGCCCAGCGCTTCCAGCACGCCATGGCCGTGTTCGCCGAGCACGCCGAAGCCATGGGCATCGTCGACGATGATCCAGGCGTCATGACGCTCGGCCAGCGCCAGCAGCGCGCGCAGCGGCGCGACATTGCCGTCCATGCTGAACACGCTGTCGGTAACGATCAGCTTGCGCTGGCTGGTGCTGGCCGCGAGCAGCGCTTCCAGCGCATCGGTGTCGCAATGCGGGTAGCGCTGCACGTCGGCGCGCGCCAGCCGTGCGCCGTCGATCAGCGAGGCATGATTGAGCGATTCGCAGAACAGCGTCGTCCCGGCCGTGCCCAGTGCGGTCAGCACCGCCATATTGGCCATGTAGCCGGTGCAGAAGTACAGCGTGCGCGCCTGCGCGATGTGCGGCGCAAACCAGCGTGCCAGCTCGGTCTCCAGCTGCGCGTGCGCGCGCGAATGGCCGCTGACCAGGTGCGAGGCGCCGCTGCCGGCGCCATAGCGCTGCGCGCCTTCCACCAGCGCGGCGATCACTTGCGGGTGGTTGGCCAGTCCCAGGTAGTCGTTGCTGCAGAAGGTCAGCAGCGATTCCGCCTCGGCCCCGTCCTCGCCCACGGCCTGGTGCGGCGCGCATGCGGTGTGCGCGATGCGGCGGCGGCGCGTAAGGGCCTGGGCGTGGCGCTGTTCCGCGGCCTGCTTCAGTTGTTCAAGCAGCATGGCGCACCTCCTGGTCCGCGGCCACGGTCACGTGCGCGGTCACATCGTCGAGCGTGGCCAGCAGCTGTTCGCCCAGCCAGCGCGCCTGCGTGGCGTCGAACACGTACGGCGGCATCACGTAGAGCGTATGGCCGATCGGGCGCACCAGCAGCTCGCGCGCGCGCGCGGCATGGTGGAAGCGCGCGGCAAAGTCGGCACCGGCCACCTCGTCGCGCACGTCGGCGGCCCAGATCAGGCCACGCTGGCGCACGTGCCGCACGCGCGCGTCGGCAGCCAGCGCGGCCATGCCGTCGGCCAGCCATTGCGCGCGCTCGCGGTTGCGCGCCAGCACCTGGTCCTGCGCGAACAGGTCCAGCGTGGCCAGGGCCGCGCGGCAGGCGAGCGGGTTGCCGGTGTACGAATGCGAATGCAGGAAGCTGCGCGCCAGGTCGTCGGCGACGAAGGCGCGCTGGATTTCGGGGCGCGACAGCACCAGCGACAGCGGCAGGTAGCCGCCGCTGATGCCCTTGGACAGGCACAGGAAGTCAGGCCAGGCATGCGCGGGCAGCGGCGCCTCGGTGCCGCGCGACTGTTCCCACGCGAAGAAGGTGCCGGTGCGTCCGCAGCCCACCGCGATCTCGTCGGCGATCAGGTGGACCCGGTAGCGGTCGCACAACGCGCGCACGCCGTCGAGGTAGGACGGGTCATGCATCGCCATGCCGGCGGCGCCCTGCACCAACGGCTCGACGATCAGCGCGGCAATGGCGCCGGCGCGCTCGCGCAGCAGCGCCTCGAGCTCCGCCAGCGCGCGCGCCGCCACGTCGGCGGGCGACTCGCCGCGCCCGGCCTGTCGTGCATCGGGCGACATCACCACATGCGCGCGGCGGATCAGCGCGTCGTAGGCATCGCGGAAGATCTCCACGTCGGTCACGGCGAGCGCGCCTACGGTTTCACCGTGGTAGCCGTGGCGCAGGCAGACGAACTCGCGCTTGGCCGGCAGGCCGGTGTTGCGCCAGTAGTGGAAGCTCATCTTCAGCGCGATCTCGACCGCCGAGGCGCCGTCCGAGGCGTAGAAGACATTGCCCAGCGCGCCGCCGGTCAAGGCCGACAGGCGCTCGGCCAGCTCGACTGCCGGGGCGTGCGTGCAGCCGGCGAGCATCACGTGCTCCAGCGTCTCCAGCTGCATTGCCAGTGCCGCGTTGATGCGCGGATTGGCGTGGCCAAACAGGTTGACCCACCAGGAACTGGTGGCGTCGAAATAGCGATGGCCGTCGGCATCGTGCAGCCACGGGCCTTCGCCGCGCACGATCGCCAGCGGCAAGGCGTCGTCGTCGGGACGCAGGCGCGTGCACGGGTGCCAGACGGCAGCGCGGCTGCGCTGGCCCAGCGCCGGCGCGCCGCTGCCTGGGGAATGGGACAGGTGGTCCAAGATAGCCCTCCTTGGTTGACCGTCCGCGCGGTCGCCGCTGCCGGCAAGGCCGGGCAGTGCGACAGTGGCGGAGGGGTTGGGGAGGGTCATGTTAAGAAGGTCCGCCGCGCCTTGGCAATGAGTGCGGATTTTTACGGTTAGCGTAGCGTTGACTGGACTTGGCGAACGTTATGCGCATGAAGCCAAGGTTTTGGGGCTAGCGTGCTGCCATCTCCACGCAACACACGGCGCCTTTATTTCCTGAATCGCTTTCACATGCCGCCGTGGAGCTCCCTCTCCCGCTTGCGGGAAAAGGGACCAAACAAACGGGGATGACTTCTTCAAGCCGGCCGCCACGACGGCGTGCGCTTCTCCAGAAACGACTTCACCCCTTCGCGCCCTTCTTCCGATGCCCGGATCTTCGCGATGCGCTCCGCCGTATCCGCCAGCAGGTCGTTGTCGATGACGCGGCCGGCAATATCCTGTACCAGCCGCTTGCTCTCGCGCACGGCGTTCGGGCTGTTGCCAACCAGTGCGGCCGTCAGTTCGGCCACCTTGGCGTCCAGCGCCTCGGCAGGGACCACCGCATGCAGCAGGCCGAGCCGCAGCGCCTCGGCCGCGTCGAAGCGCTCGGCGGTGATGAAGTAGCGGCGCGCGGCCTGTTCGCCCATGGCGCGGATCACATACGGGCTGATGGTGGCGGGCAGCAGGCCCAGGCGCGCCTCGGACAGGCAGAAATGCGCATGCTCGGCGGCCACCGCGATATCGCACGCGGCCACCAGGCCCATGCCGCCGGCGTAGGTATCGCCTTGGATACGCGCAATTACCGGGCGCGGGCACGACCAGATGGTGTGCAGCATCTGCGCCAGCGTCAGCGCATCGGCGCGGTTCTGGTCGTCGGAGTAGCCCGCCATCTTCTTCATCCAGTTCAGGTCGGCGCCGGCGCAGAAGGCCGGCCCGCTGCCGGCCAGCACGATGGCGCGCACCTCGTCCATGTCGCCCAGCGCGCGGAAGGCGCCGGTCAGCTCGGCGATCACGGTCTCGTTGAAGGCGTTGCGCACGTCGGGCCGGTTCAGCGTGACGGTGGCCACGTGGTTGGCGATATTGACGTTCAGGGCTGTGAATTCCATGGTTCGCTCCGTTGGCGGATAGTGATGGTGCGGCGTGCCCTCAGCTGCCGGTATCGAATGGCAGCCCGAGCGAGCGGAAGAAGTTGCCGACTTCCGGCAGCCACACCGGGATGCCTTCGCGCGCGCTGAACAGCCGGTGCGAGTCGGCGCCGAACTCGCCCACGTCGACCAGCCGGGCTTGCGCCGCCGGGCCGGTGGCGCGCGCCTTGAAGGCGTTGAACATGCGGCCGGGCAAGGGCACCGGCCAGTAACTGTCATTCTCGCCATAGACCCACAGCGACGGGTAGCGCGCCAGGCTGCCGTAGCTGGCGAAAGCATCGACCAGGCGCGCTTCCCAGTCCGGGCAGTTCAGGTTGCGCAGCCCGCCGGCAAAGTTGACCACGCCCCGCACGCCCGGATAGGCGATGGTGCTGAACGCCATGGTGGTCAGCCCCCCATGCGACTGGCCGATCACGACGATGCGCGCCATGTCGACATAGGGCTGCGTGGCCATGTAGTCGAGCGTGGCGACGATATCGTCGGCCTGCATCATGCCGTTGGTCTCGATGTCGCAACTGCCGCCCACATAGGCGCCGCCCGAACGCGCAAAGCCCTGCCGCATCGGCAGCACCACCACGTAGCCGCGGCGCAGGAATTCCACGCTCTGCGCCGGAAAGCGCGCGCGCCCCTGCATGCCGGGCCGGCCCGGCGCCTTGCCGTGGTTGATCACCACCAGCGGGAACGGCCCGTCCCCGGCCGGCTTGAACACCGTGGCCTCCAGGTCGATGCGCGACGGGATCGCGGCCTTGGGCAGCATCACCACCTGCTCCTGGAAGCGCACGCGCGCCGCCGACTGGCCGTTGCCGTTCGACGTCTGCGCGTGCCCGCACAGCGGCGCCAGCACGGCAAACAGCGTGACCAGGGCGAGGCGGCGAAGCAGGCGGGTGGCGCTGCGCATGGCGTGCAAGGTGGTGATGGCGTGCCCGGGACTACATGCGGAACACGCCGAACTTCATCTCGTCGATCGGCGCATTGAGGCTGGCCGACAGCCCCAGCCCCAGCACCGTGCGCGTCTGCGCGGGATCGATCACGCCGTCGTCCCACACCCGCGCGCTGGCGTAGTACGGGTGGCCCTGGTGTTCGTACTGGTCGCGGATCGGTTGCTTGAAGGCGTCTTCTTCCTGCGCGCTCCACTGGCCGCCCTTGGCTTCGATGCCGTCACGGCGCACCGTCGCCAGCACGCTCGCGGCCTGCTCGCCGCCCATTACCGAGATGCGCGCGTTCGGCCACATCCACAAGAAGCGCGGCGAATATGCGCGCCCGCACATGCCGTAGTTGCCCGCGCCGAACGAGCCGCCAATGATCACCGTAAATTTGGGCACCTGCGCAGTCGCCACCGCGGTCACCATCTTGGCGCCGTTGCGCGCGATGCCTTCGTTCTCATACTTGCGCCCCACCATGAAGCCGGTGATGTTCTGCAGGAACACCAGCGGGATCTTGCGCTGGCAGCACAGCTCGATAAAGTGCGCGCCCTTGAGCGCCGACTCCGAGAACAGGATGCCGTTGTTGGCGACGATGCCCACCGGATAGCCCCAGATGCGGGCGAAGCCGCATACCAGCGTGGTGCCGTAGCGCGCCTTGAATTCGTCGAACTCGGAGCCGTCGACCAGGCGCGCGATCACCTCGCGCACGTCGTACGGCTTGCGCGTGTCGGTCGGGATCACGCCGTACAGCTCTTCCACCGGATACAGCGGCTCCACCGGCTCGTGCAGGCGGATCTGGTCCGGCTTGCGGCGGTTCAGGTGCTGCACGATATTGCGCGCCAGGCTCAGCGCGTGGTGGTCGTTCTGCGCGAAGTAGTCGGCCACGCCCGACAGGCGCGTATGCACGTCGGCGCCGCCGAGGTCTTCGGCGCTGACTTCCTCGCCGGTAGCCGCCTTCACCAGCGGCGGGCCGCCCAGGAAGATGGTGCCCTGGTTCTTGACGATGATCGATTCATCGCTCATCGCCGGCACGTAGGCGCCGCCCGCGGTGCACGAGCCCATTACCACCGCGATCTGCGGGATGCCGCGCTTGGACAGGTTGGCCTGGTTGTAGAAGATGCGGCCGAAGTGGTCACGGTCAGGAAACACCTCGTCCTGGTTGGGCAGGTTGGCGCCGCCGGAGTCGACCAGGTAGATGCACGGCAGGTGGTTCTCCTCGGCGATCTCCTGCGCGCGCACATGCTTCTTGACCGTCATCGGGTAATACGTGCCGCCCTTGACGGTGGCGTCGTTGCAGACGATCACGCATTCCTGCCCGGCCACGCGGCCGATGCCGGTGATGATGCCGGCGCCGGGTGCGGCATCGTCGTACATGTCGTACGCGGCCAGCTGCGACAACTCGAGAAACGGCGTGCCCGGGTCGAGCAGCTGCTGCACGCGCTCGCGCGGCAGCAGCTTGCCGCGCGACAGGTGCTTGGCGCGCGCATCGGCGCCGCCGCCTTCGGCCAGCTTCGCGATCTTTGCTTTCAGGTCGGCCACCAGCGCGCGCATGGCCTCGACATTGGCCTTGAAGGATTCGGAGCGGGCGTTGAGTTTGGTTTCGAGCGTGGGCATCTCGGAGTCTCTTGCTGGCAGATAGGGTTGCGTGCCGCCTGATGCCGTGCCGCCGCGGCAGGGCTCAGCCGGCGGCCTTGGGCAACGGATGCCCGGGCATCAGGTCATAGGGATGCTTCCATCCCGGCAATGCGCGCAGGCGCTCGGTCCAGGCGTGGATATGCGGATATTCCTTGCGCCAGTGCACGCCGATCTCGTCATCGAAGAAGACGTAGCCCGCCAGCGAGAAGTCGGCGATGGTGGTGCGCTCGCCCAGCACGAAGTCGCGCCCGGCCAGGTGCGCGTTGAGCACGTTCCATGCGCCTTCGCAGCGCGCGCGGAAGAATTCCAGCACGGCGGGGTCGGGGGCGCTGGCAAAGGTGCGCATGAAACGGTAGGTGGCGGTGTACGAGGTGAACTTGTGGTTGTCGAACAGCAGCCAGCGCAGCACCTCGGCGCGCTCGGCTTCATTGCGCGCGCCGAACGCATCCAGGCGCGTGGCCAGCGTCTCGAGGATGGCGCCCGACTGCGACAGCCGCTGGTCGCCGAACTCCAGCACCGGCACCTCGCCCATCACGTTGATGGCGCGGTATTCCGGGGTACGGGTCTCGCCGTTGAAGAAATCGACAAAGCGCGGCTGCCATAGTGGCTGATGTGGCTGCTGCGACTGTTGTGACTGCTGGCCCCGCTGCACGCCAACGGTCTCCAGCAGCAGCGCCACCTTGTAGGCATTGCCGGACTGGGCAAAGCAATACAGCAGGTACTCAGGCGCGGCGCGCTTGTCGATGCTCATGGGGTCTCTCCGATGATGTCGCCATCCAGATAAAGCCAGCGCGGCGCTTCGCCCGGTGCGCGCGCCTCGCGCACAAAGCGGCTGCGCTCATGCAGCCTCCACGCGCGCCCGCCCACCTTGTAGCGCGCCACGAATTCCACTTCGGCATGCGTGTCGTCCTGCTGCGCATGGGCCTTGACCGTCAGCCCCAGCCAGCGCACCGCCGTGTCCGGCACCAGGTCGGCCGGGCAGGTCGATGCATGCCAGGTTTGCCGCAGCCAGTCCATGTCGTTCAGCACATAGGCGCTGTAGCGCGAGCGCATCAGCGCCTCGGCATTGGGCGGCAGCGCCTCGCCGCGGTGAAAGCGGCCACAGCAGGCGGCGTAGTCCGCGTTGCCGCACGGGCACGGCACCGGTCCGGCCTTGGGCAGGCGGCGTGCCGCGTTGGCCGTCATGCCACCAGCTCCGGCAGCTCGCGCATATCGGTGAAGATGATGCGTGCGCCGGCCTCGCGCAGCTGCGCCGCATCATTGCGCGCGGCGTAGCCGAACACCGTCATGCCGGCGGCCACGCCCGCGGTCACGCCGGTCGGGCTGTCTTCCACCACGGCACAGCGCGCGGGTTCAACGCCCATGGTGCGCGCGGCCAGCAGGTACACGTCCGGCGCGGGCTTGCTGCGCGCCACCTCGGTCGCCGAGAAGATATGCTCGCGCTCATCCTGCTGGAACAGCTCGACCAGCCCGGTCTTGGTCAGCTGCAGCTTGACCTTGACGCGGTCCGCGCCCGAGGCCACGCACACCGGCATGCCGGTGGCGGCGACCGCGCCGATGGCCTCGCGCACATGCGCCACCGCCGCGACCTCTTGTTCCAGCACCGCGTTGCGGCGGGCCAGCCAGGTCGACAGCCAGTTCTCCGGCAGCGGCGCGCCGCGCATGCGTTCGATCATGTCCAGCTCCTCGCGCACCGCGCGGCCCAGGAACAGCCGCGTGGAGTCTTCCAGCGAGATCTCGATGCCGAGCTCGTTCAGCATCTGGTTGAGCACGCGATTGACGATCGGCTCGCTGTCGACGAGCACGCCGTCGCAATCGAAGATCACACAATCGAATCGGCCGGAATGGCCACGGTTTACTGCAGTCATGCGGGTTTCTTTTCCTTGGTATCGGGGTTGGGCACGGCCCGTAGCTCGGTCTGGCGGCGGCTCTTCAGGTGGGCCTCGACCTGGTCGAAGCGGTCGAAGCCCCAGAACGGCTCGCCGTCGATAATGACGAAGGGCGAGCCGAACACGCCCTTGGCCATCGCCACCTCGATCTCGGCCTTGAGCTGGTCCTTGATCTGGTAGCTGGTGGCGCCGGCATCCAGCGCCTGCACGTCCACGCCCAGCGGCTCGGCCAGCTTCATGATCTCGGCCGGCTCGGCGATATTGATGTCGTCGACGAACAGCGCACGGTACACCGACCGGGCGAAAGCCGCGGCCAGGTCGTCGCCGTGATGGTTCTGCAGCCACAGCATGGCGCGCGCGGCATGCGTGGTCGGCAGCGGGAAATGCGTGGGCCGCTTGTAGTCGATGCCGTGGAAGCGCGCGGTGCGTTCGAAGTCGCGCCAGGCGTAGTCGCCCTTGAGCGGCAGCTGCGGCAGCGGCGACGCGCCGGTGGTCTTGAATACCACGCCAAGCAGGATCGGATGCCAGGCAACGTTGCGCCCGTACTTCTGCGCCAGGTCGTCGATGCGGGTGCTGGCAAAGTAGCCGTACGGCGAAGAGAAATCAAAGTAGAAGTCGATCGCTGCGGTCATGTCGGGGCCTTCTTCTTGTGGTGGCAGGTCCGGTGGCGGGAAGGCGTGGCGTATGCGCGGCACGCCTGCTCATCGTACGCGCAAATGCCGGGCCTAGGCCAGCGCGCGCGCGATCAGGATCTTCTGGATGTCGCTGGTGCCCTCGTAGATCTGGCACACGCGCACGTCGCGGTAGATGCGCTCCACCGGGAAGTCGCTGACATAGCCGTAGCCGCCGAATACCTGGATCGCGTCCGAGCAGACCCGCTCGGCCATCTCGCTGGCGAAGAGCTTGGCCATCGCCGCTTCCTTCAGGCACGGGCGGCCGGCATCGCGCAGCGTGGCGGCGTGCCACACCATCTGGCGCGCCACGTCGATGCGCGTGGCCATCTCGGCCAGCCGGAACTGCACCGCCTGGTGCTGGAACAGGGGCTGACCGAAACTCTCGCGTTCCTTGGCATACGCCAGCGCCGCCTCGAACGCGGCGCGCGCCATGCCGATGCTCTGCGAGGCGATGCCGATGCGCCCGCCCTCCAGCCCCGACAGCGCCATCTTGTAGCCGCCACCCTCGTCGCCGAGCAGGTTGGCTGCCGGCACCCGGCAGTCTTCGAACAGGATCTGCGCGGTGTCCGACGAATGCTGGCCGAGCTTGTCTTCAAGCCGCGCCACCACGTAGCCCGGGGTCGAGGTCGGGACGATGAAGGCGCTGATGCCGCGCTTGCCGGCGGCCTTGTCGGTCACCGCCAGCACGATCGCCACGTCGGCGTTCTGCCCGCTGGTGATGAACTGCTTGACGCCGTTGAGCACGTAGTGGTCGCCGTCGCGGACCGCGCTGGTGCGCAGCGCCGACGCGTCCGAGCCCACGTGCGGCTCGGTCAGGCAGAACGCGCCCAGCATCTCGCCGCGCGCCAGCGGCACCAGCCACTGCTGCTTCTGCGCCTCGCTGGCGAACGACATCAGCATGCTGCACACGGGGCAGTTGTTGACGCTGATGACGGTGGAAGTGCCGCCGTCGCCCGCCGCGATCTCTTCGAGGATCAGCGCCAGTGACAGGTAGTCGAGCCCGGCGCCGCCGTATTCCTCCGGCACCGCCACGCCATACGCACCCAGCGCGGCCAGCTCGCGGTGCACGGCCTTGGGGAAGGTCTTGTCGCGGTCCCACTGCGCGGCCTGCGGCGCGATCACTTCCTGCGCGAACTGGCGCACGGCGTCGCGGATCATTTCCTGTTCGGGGGTCAGCAGCATGTCGGTTCGGTGATCCAGTGTGCGGGGCGCCCTTACCAGGGGATGGGCGTGCCGTCGTAGTTGTGGAAGGTGCCGTTGTCGCGCCGCTTGACGCTGGCCAGCACCTGGCGCATGCCCTTGACGCTCTGCTGCACGGTCAGGTCGGCTTCCTGGCCGCCCATGTCGGTCTTGACCCAGCCGGGATGCAGCGCGACGCAGGTGGCATGGCGCGCATCCAGCGACACCGCGCGCAGCGCGGCGTTAGCGCCCGCCTTGCTGACGCGGTACAGCCAGCTGGTGCTGTGCTCCATCGCGCCGATGCTGCCCATGCGCGACGACAGCACCGCCAGCACGCCGCCGTGGCCGGACTGCCCGGCCTCGACATAGGGCAGCAGCAGCGGCAGCGCCATCATCGGCCCCAGCACGTTGACATGCATGACGCGGTCGAACTCCGGCGGCGTGACCGGCTGCGCGCTTTCGCTGCGCGGGCCCATCACGCCGGCGTTGTAGACCGCCACGTCGAGCGCCTCGCCGTCGAGCTTCCAGCCCAGGCCGGCCACCGCGCCGGCATCGGCCAGGTCGGCCTGGTGCGCTTCGGCACCGAGCGCCTGCAGCGCGCCCACGCCTTCGGGCGTGCGCGCCGCCGCGATGACGCGCCAGCCGTCGGCACGGTACTGGCGCACGAATTCAAGGCCGATGCCGCGCGAGGCACCGAGGATGAGGGCGGTTGGCAAGGGTGGCTCCTGAGGCGGTGGTTGATCGATTGTTCGTGGTTGCTCCCCCGGCCCCTCTCCCGCTAGCGGGAGAGGGGAGGAACATGCTCGGTGGGGTCAGACGATCTCGATACCCACCGCCGTCGCCTCACCGCCACCTATGCACAGGCTGGCCACGCCGCGCTTGCCGCCGGTCTTGCGCAGCGCGCCGATCAGCGTGGTCATGATGCGCGCGCCCGAGGCGCCGATCGGGTGCCCCAGCGCGCAGGCGCCGCCGTGGATATTGACCTTGTCGCGCGGGATCTTGAGATCGTGCATCGCCGCCATCGGCACCACGGCAAAGGCCTCGTTGATCTCGAACAGGTCGACGCTGTCGGTGGTCCAGTCCAGCTTGCGGTACAGCTTGGCGATGGCCTCGACTGGCGCGGTGGTGAACCAGCCCGGCGCCTGCGCATGCGTGGTGTGGCCCAGCATGCGGGCGATCGGCTGCAGGCCCAGCTGCTGCGCGGTCGAGGCGCGCATCATTACCAGCGCCGCGGCGCCGTCGTTGATCGACGACGACGAGGCCGCGGTGATGGTGCCGTCCTTGGCAAAGGCGGGCTTGAGGGACGGGATCTTGTCGAGCTTGATGCGGCGCGGGCCTTCGTCGGTGTCGATCACCGTGTCGCCACCCTTGCCCGATACCGTTACCGGCGCGATCTCCCAGCGGAAATCGCCATTCTCGGTGGCCTGCTGCGCGCGGCGCACGCTTTCCATCGCGAACTCGTCCTGCTGCTGGCGCGTGAAACCGTACTTGGCGGCACAGTCCTCGCCGAAGGTGCCCATGGCGCGGCCCTTGTCGTACGCGTCTTCGAGGCCGTCCAGCATCATGTGGTCGTAGATCATGCCGTGGCCGATGCGGTAGCCGCCGCGGCCCTTCGGGATCAGGTACGGCGCGTTGGTCATGCTTTCCATGCCGCCGGCGATCGCGATGTCGAACGAGCCGGCGATCAGGCCGTCATAGACGGTCATCGCCGCGCGCATGCCCGAGCCGCACATCTTGTTGACGGTGGTGCAGCCCGTGGCCAGCGGCAAGCCTGCGCCGAGTGCGGCCTGGCGTGCCGGCGCCTGGCCCTGGCCGGCGGGCAGCACGCAGCCGAACACCACTTCCTCCACCTGTTCCGGCTTCAGGCCGGCGCGCTCGACCGCGGCGCGGATGGCGGTGGCGCCCAGTTGCGGCGCGGTGACGCTGGCGAATTCGCTTTGGAACGCAGCCATCGGCGTGCGGGCGGCTGAAACGATGACGATCTCTTCCATGTCGGGTCTCCTGGATCGGTAGGTAGGCGTAAGTGGTATCGGATAAAGGCGTCAGCGGATCGACGCCTGCGGCGGATCGCCGTACTGGCGGTAAGCCGCGGCCAGCTGCTCGTGCAGCTCGTCGTTGTTGCTGGCAGCCATGCCGAGGTCGCGCAGCAGGCCGTCGGACACGCCGTAGATCCAGCCGTGCACGGTGATGGCCTGGCCGCGGTCCCAGGCGTCCTGGATCACGGTGGTCTGGCAGACGTTGTTGACCTGCTCTATCACGTTGAGCTCGCACAGCCGGGTGTGGGCGTCTTCCTCGCGCAGGATGGTGCCGAGGTAGGACTCATGCTTGTCGGCCACGTCGCGCACATGGCGCAGCCAGTTGTCGGCCAGGCCGATGCGCTCGCGCTTGAGCGCAACCTTGACGCCGCCGCAGCCGTAGTGGCCCACCACGGTGATATGGCGCACCTTGAGCACTTCCACCGCGAACTGGATCACCGACAGCGCGTTCAGGTCGCTGTGCGCGATCACGTTGGCGATGTTGCGGTGGACAAAGACCTCGCCCGGGGCCAGGCCCAGAATCTGATTGGCCGGCACGCGCGAATCGGAGCAGCCGATCCACAGGTACTCCGGCGCCTGCTGGTTGGCCAGGCGGGTGAAGAAGGCGGGGTCTTCCGCGTTGACGCGGTCGACCCAGTCGCGGTTGTTGCGGAACAGCTGGGCGATGGCGTCATTCATGCGACTCTCCTTGCAGGGCCAGCGGCCGGCAGTGCGTCGGACAGCGCGGGTGCAGCGCCGTAACGGTGGATGAATCGGTCTGAAGCGTGATAGGCAAAGAAGTCATGGACATGTCCGGCCAGCAGCCGGTCCTTGTGGCTCTGCCACATGGCAGGGTCAAAAAAATCCGCATGGTGGCGCAGGAACGCCGCGCGTACGCGCGGGTCGCCGAGCAGGAAGGTGCGGAAGGTCTCGGGAAAGATGTCGTGCGGACGCACGGTGTACCAGACCTCGCCCGACATCTCCTCTTCCTCGTTGCGCGGCTGCGGCACGTGGCGGATGTTGCAATCGGTCAGGTACTCGATCTCGTCGTAGTCGTAGAACACCACGCGGCCGTGGCGCGTGACGCCGAAGTTCTTGTACAGCATGTCGCCCGGGAAGATGTTCGCGGCCATCAGTTCCTTGATGGCATTGCCATACTCCAGCACGCCATGCTCGACCTGCTCGTCGGAACCCTCTTGCAGGTAGATGTTCAGCGGCGTCATGCGGCGCTCGATATAGACATGGCGCACCACGATCTCTTCGCCGCCGTCCTTGGCACGCTGGTATTCGATCATCGAGGGCGCGTTCTGCTCGAACTCGCGCACCAGCGCCTCGTCGAAGCGCGACAGCGGGAAGGCCACGTCGGAGTATTCCAGCGTATCGGCCATGCGGCCGACGCGGTCGTGTTGCTTGACCAGCTGGTACTTCGACTTGACCAGCTCGCGCGTGGTTTCCTTGGGTGCCGGAATAAAATCGCGGATCACCTTGAACACGTACGGGTACGACGGCAGCGTGAACACCAGCATCACCAGCCCGCGGATGCCAGGCGCGATGATGAAGCGGTCCGACGAATGCTGCAGGTGGTGCAGGAAATCGCGGTAGAACAGGTTCTTGCCCTGCTTCTGCAAACCCAGCGAGGTATAGATCTCGGCGCGCGGCTTGCGCGGCATGATGTCGCGCAGGAAGGTCACGTAGGCCGACGGAATCTCCATGTCGACCATGAAGTAGGAGTGCGTGAACGAGAACAGGATCAGCAGCTGTTCCTTCTTCAGCAGCACCGTGTCGAGCATCAGCTTGCCGCCCGGGCCATGCAGGATCGGGATCGCCAGCGGGAAGGTGCGGTCGCCGTTGACGATGCGGCCGATGATGAAGGCGGCCTTGTTGCGGAAGAACAGCGACGACAGCGTATGGACCTGGAAATTCGGCGCGATGCGCAGGTCGCCGAAATGCTCGCTGACGGCGCGCACCACGTAGCCGATGTCGCGCTGCAGGTCCTCGAACGGGCGCTCGAGCTGGAAGTTGTGGACGATGCGCTCGAAGCACGCGGCCATGCCTTCGCGGCTGCCCGGGTAGTACGCGCGGAAGGTCGGGCGCGTGGGCGATTCTTCGTTCTCGATGTACTCGGTCGAGATCGCCGGGCGCACGAAGATGAAATCGTTGTTGAAATACGAGCGGTGCAGGATGCGCGTGCACACCGAGTTGAAGAAGGTCTCGGCCAGCTCGGGCTGGTGGTGGTTGGTCAGCAGCCCGATGTAGTGCAGCTTGATCTGCTGCCAGATCTCGTCGTCGATGTTCTCGGCGTCGTACTCGTCTTCCAGGATCACGCTCGACTCGCGCACGCGCTCGTTATAGAAGGCGATGCGGTCGCGCTGAATCTGCTGCAGCCCGTGCCAGTCCCCGGCCTCGAACTTCAGCTTGGCCTGGTGGCTGACCTCGCGGAACAGGCGGTAGTGCTTGTCGAACCCGTCGAGCATGGTTCTCGCCACATCGTAGGCAATCTGCGAGGAGAGCAGTTTGGGGAAGTGGGACATGGGTCGACGGGGGCCGGAGGCAGTACAGCGTGAGGGTGTTGTAACGGGTATTGAGATTGTAATGGGGTTCGGGCGGGGGCTCCGGGTGATTTCGGCGCCCCGCCTGGTCGCCGGCGCTGCCGCTTACATGGTTTCCGCGAACAGTTCGCGGCCGATCAGCATGCGGCGGATCTCCGAGGTGCCGGCGCCGATCTCGTACAGCTTGGCATCGCGCCACAGCCGGCCGGCCGGGTATTCGTTGATATAGCCGTTGCCGCCCAGGATCTGCACGGTCTCGCCTGCCATCCACGTGGCCTTTTCGGCCGTGTACAGGATCACCGCGGCGCAGTCCTTGCGCACCTGGCGCACGTGGTCGCTGCCGAGCGCGTCGAGGTTCTTGCCGACCGTGTACAGGTAGCTGCGCGCCGCCTGCAGCGTGGTGTACATGTCGGCCACCTTGCCCTGGATCAGCTGGAATTCGCCGATGCTCTGGCCGAACTGCTTGCGGTCGTGGATATACGGCGTGACCACGTCCATGCAGGCCTGCATGATGCCGACCGGGCCGCCCGACAGCACCGCGCGTTCATAGTCCAGGCCGCTCATCAGCACCCTGGCGCCGCCGTTCTCGGCGCCGAGGATGTTCTCGGCGGGGACTTCCACGTCCTCGAACACCAGTTCGCCGGTGTGCGAGCCGCGCATGCCGAGCTTGTCGAGCTTCTGCGCCACCGAGAAGCCCTTCATGCCCTTCTCGACGATAAACGCGGTCATGCCGCGCGCGCCCAGCTCGGGCTCGGTCTTGGCGTAGACCACCAGCACGTCGCAGTCCGGGCCGTTGGTAATCCACATCTTGGTGCCGTTGAGCACGTAGCGGTCGCCCTTGCGCTCGGCACGCAGCTTCATGCTGACCACGTCCGAGCCGGCGTTGGGCTCGCTCATCGCCAGCGCGCCGATCCACTCGCCCGAGACCAGCTTGGGCAGGTACTTTGCCTTTTGCGCCGGCGTGCCGTTGCGGTGGATCTGGTTCACGCACAGGTTGGAATGCGCACCGTACGACAGCCCGACCGAGGCCGAGGCGCGGCTGATTTCCTCCATCGCGATCATGTGGGCCAGGTACCCCATGTTGGCGCCGCCGTATTCCTCGGCCACGGTGATGCCGAGCACGCCGAGGTCGCCCATCTTCTTCCAGGCGTCCATCGGGAACTGGTCGGTGCGATCGATCTCGCCCGCGCGCGGGGCCAGTTCGGCCTGGGCCCAGTCGCGCACGGCGCTGCGCAGCATCTCGATGTCTTCGCCCAGATCGAATTTCAGGCCTGGCAGTTCAGTCATGGTGGTCTCCTGTAGGAATCGGTGTGTGTCGTGTTGTCCCGGGGTTGCCGGATCCATCGGTTCAGACGTGGCCCAGTGTCTTGACCACGCACAGCGTCATCAGCATGGTCGCCACCTGTTTGCGGCGGCGGTCCTGCTCGACGTAGACATCGCCCTGCGCCACGATCAGCGTGCGCCCGGGCTTGAGCACCCGCCCCACCGCCACCAGGCGTTCGCCCTGGGCCGGGGACAGCAGGTTGATCTTGTATTCGGCGGTCAGGCCAGCCTCATCGTCGCCCACCAGCGTCAGCGCGGCATAGCCGCAGGCGCTGTCGGCCAGCGCGCCGACCACGCCGCCGTGGAAAAAGCCGTGCTGCTGGGTCACGCCCTCGGACCACGGCATCGCCAGCTCCACCTCGCCGCGCTGCACGCGCGCGAGCGAGGCCCCAAAGGTCCGCATCAGCCCCTGGCGCGAGAAACTGGTGGCAATGGCGTCGGCCCGCGCGGCGGACAGCGGCTCCGGTTCGGCGGGCATGGCACGGGCGATGGAGGCAGTCATGACAGGGTTCCGGTGTGGGGCCTGGTTGAACGGACAGCGCACGGCGTGCACGCTGTCCGGCTATTCTATTTACGTTTACGTAAACGTCAATGCCCGATCGCACGGAGGCGCGTGGAAGTGGCGCTCAGGCGGCATGGCTCCGGTCCGGTCCATCCTCGCCTGACACGGCCGCGGGCTTGTCGCCGGACTGCGCCGCCAGCAGCGCCCTGCACTGGCGCTCATGCTGGTCGATCTCGGCCAGTTGCGCCTGCAGGTCTTCCATCTGGCGCTCGAGCGTGTGGCGGTGTGCCGCGAGCGCGTGCAGGAAGCGGTCCAGTTGCGGGGCGGTATCGCGCGGAGATTCATAAAGGTCAAGAATCTCGCGGATCTCATTGAGAGTAAGCCCCAACCTTTTGCCACGGAGGGTCAGCTTCAGCCGGGTCCGCTCGCGGCCGTTGTAGACGCGCTTGCGCCCGCCCGGCCCCTCGCGCTCCGGCGACAGCAGGCCCTGGTCCTCATAGAAGCGGATGGCGCGCGGCGTGACGTCGAATTCGCGCGCGAGATCGGTAATGGTGTAGGTGGCGGAAGCCGCCGCTGGCGTTGCTGACATGGCTTGCCCAAAGAAAGTGAACGGTCGTTCGTTGCGAAGTCAAGTTTTCGCTTAAGATGGAAACGAACCCGTATGGTTGACGTTTACGTTAGCGTCAACCAGATCGGCTGGCAACCAGTGCTTGCACGCCCCTGCGCATGCTCGGGGACGTGCCGGCAGAACGAGAAAGCCCGCGCCCCGCCGCCAGGCTTCGACCACGAGACTCCTCATGAACGCACTCGAACACCAGCTCCAATACCCGTTCGGCGACACCATGCCCGCGCCCGGCGCCAAGCAGGAAGTCGCCCCCGGCGTCTACTGGCTGCGCATGCCGCTGCCGTTCGCGCTCGACCATATCAACCTGTGGCTGCTGCGCGACCGCCTGGACGGACGCGAGGGCTGGACCATCATCGACTGCGGCATCACCAACGATGTCATCAAGGGCCACTGGGAAACGGTCTTCGCCAATGAGCTGGAAGGCTTGCCGGTGGTGCGCGTGCTGGTCACGCACAGCCATCCGGACCACGTCGGGCTGGCGCACTGGCTGTGCCGGCGCTTCGGCGTGCGGCTGTGGATGAGCCTGGGCGACTACATGAGCGCGCGCGTGATGGGCAGCGGCACCGGTGCCGGCTCCAGCGCGGGCGGCGACGCCGCCGCCGCGCATTTCGCGCTGCATGGCCTGACCGATGCCGACAGCCAGGAGAAGCTGCGCGCGCGCAAGACCTACTACCCGTCGCTGGTGCCGGAACTGCCGGCGCAGTACCGCCGCCTGATGGAGGGCGAGACGGTGCGCATCGGCACCGAGCCCGCCACCTCGGGCTGGCGCGTGATCACCGGCTTCGGCCATTCGCCCGAGCATGTGGCGCTGTATAACGCGGCCACCAACGTGCTGATCTCCGGCGACATGGTGCTGCCGCGCATCTCGACCAATGTCAGCGTGTTCGACATGGAGCCCGAGGGCAATTCGCTGCAGCTCTACCTGGATTCGCTCGGCAAGTACGAGCCGCTGCCGCAGGACGTGCTGATCCTGCCGTCGCACGGCCGCCCCTTCCGCAACCTGCATACCCGCATCACGCAGCTGCGCGAGCACCATGCCGACCGCCTCGCCGAAACGCTCGAAGCGTGCCGCGAGAAGGCCTGCAGCGCCCACGACATCGTCAGCGTGATCTTCAAGCGCCAGTTCGACATCCACCAGATGACCTTCGCCATGGGCGAATCGCTGGCCCACCTGCACTGCCTGTGGCACCGCGGCGAGCTGGTGCGCGAAACCGGCGACGACGGCGTGATCCGCTTCCGCGCCGCCTGACCTGCCTCAGTTGGCGGCCGCCAGCGCCGCCAGGTAGCGCACCCCGTCGACGGCCCGGCTGCCGTACCAGGACAGCATCTCGCCGTCGACCAGCAGCACCGGCTTGCCGAGCTGGCGCTCGAGCGCATCGGCGTGGTCTTCGGTAAAGCGGTAGGGCTCGGTCGACAGCAGCACCAGGTCGAGCTCGCGCACCAGCGCGTCGCTCCAGCGGAAGCTGGGATAGCGCTCGCCGGGCGCATTGGGCCGGCTGCAGTCGCCTCCCGCGCAGGCCTGCAGGTCGTTGCCGCCAGGCCAGGTCTGCCAGTTGGCCAGCGCCAGCATGCGGCTGATATAGGTGTCGCGCGACACCGTCATCCACGGGTCCTGCCAGATCGCGTACAGCACGCGGCGCGCCGGCCATGGCCGCACGCGGATCGCATCGAGCTGCAGCTGCAGCGCCGTGCACAGCGCCTCGGCCTCGGCATGGCAGCCGAAGATGCCGCCCAGCAGCCGGTACAGCCCGAAATTGTCCTCCGGCGCGCACGGATGGGTGACGATCACGTTGGGCACGAAGCTGCGGATCTCGTCCACCGTCTCGCGCCGGTTCTCGTCGATATTGACCACCACGTGCGTGGGCGCCAGCTGGCGCAGGCGCGCCACGTTCACGTCCTTGGTGCCGCCCACCTTGGGCAGCGCGCGCACGGCCGGTTCCGGGTGGATGCAGAAGCCGGTGCGCGCCACCATCTGCCGCGCCATCCCGAGCGCGAACAGCAACTCGGTCACCGACGGCACCAGCGAGGCGATCCGCACCACGCCGGTGGCGGCGGCATGCTGCTGGCCGATGGCGTCGCGCCACATGGTCAGGGCTCCAGGGGCGGCTCTGCACTGCGCGGGTCGGCCCGGCGCGGCTTGCGCGGCGCGCCCGCGGCAAGCGCGTCGTACAGCCAGCGCGGCATCACGTGCAGCAGCGCCGCCACCACGCCCATCGGCCATGGGATCACGCGGAAGCGCCGGCCCGCCGCGATCACGCGCACGGCCTTGCGCGCGAAGACGTCGGCATCGGTCAGGAACGGCATGCGGTACGGGTTGTGCGCGGTCATCGGCGTGCGGATATAGCCCGGCGTGATCGTGACCACGCGGATGCCGTGCCGGCGCTGCTCCAGCCGCAGGCTTTCCAGCAGCTTGATCACCGCCGACTTGGAGGCGCTGTAGGCCCCCGCGCCCGGCAGCCCGCGCACGCCGGCGACGCTGGCAATCCCCACCAGCGTGCCGCGCCGGCCGAAATGGCCGGGTTCGCGCGCCTGCATCGCATGCAGGAAGGGCTGGAAGGTGGTCAGCACGCCGAACCAGTTGGTGTCCATGACCTGGCGGAACGCGTCCAGGTCCTCGCGCTCGCTGGCCACCGTGCCGACCGAGACGCCGGCATTGGCGATCACCACATCGGGGCAGCCGAAATGGCCGAGAAAGTCCTCCGCTGCGCGCGCCATCGCCTCGGCATCGCGCACATCGGCGCCATAGAGCCGCACCGCGCCCGGGTTGGGCAACGTTGCCACGAACTCGCGCAGCGCGCCCTCGCGCCGCGCCACCAGGCCGAGGATGGCGCCCTGCGCGGCATATTCGCGCGCGAGCGCCTGGCCCAGGCCGCTGGAGGCACCGGTGAGGAAGACTTTGAGGGGGCGCATGAAGGCGAAGGCAGTGGGAAATGAAAAACGGCTGGTACAGGATACCAGCCGTTTGGCGAACTACAGGTCTTTGATATCCCCGCCTGGGGACTCCCTCTCCCGCAAGCGGGAGAGGGGAGCAAACCCTCAGCCAATCAAAGCTTCTTCGCCTTGATCTGCTCCACCAGGTAATCCATGGTCTGCACCGCGCCCTGCTTGTTACCGGCAATCGACGGCGAGGTCACGTACTTGCCCTGCACCACCACGGTCGGCACGCCGTCGACCTTGTAGGCGTCGGCGATCTTGTTGGCGCGCTGCGAATTGGTCGTCACCGTGAACGAGTTGTACGCGTCCAGGAAGGCCTTGCGGTCGACGCCGTTCTTGGCCATGAAATCGGCGATCTCGTTGGGGTCGGTCAGGCGCTTGCGGTCGACGTGGATCGCGTTGAAGACCTTGGTGTGCATGGCGTCAAGCTTGCCGATGGCTTCCAGCGCGTAGAAGATCTTGGTGTGCGGCAGCAGGTCGTCGCGGAAGGCGACCGGCACGCGCTTGAACACCACATTGCCGCCCTGCTTCTTGACCCAGGCCTCCAGGTCCGGCTCGAAGTCGTAGCAGTGCGGGCAGCCATACCAGAAGAACTCGGTTACCTCGATCTTGCCCGCCGCGACCGGCTGGGGCGTCTTCAGGACCTGGTACTCCTTGCCTTCGGTGGGTGCCGCCTGGGACGGGGCGGACATCAGCAGGCCGCCCACGGCGGCAAACATGGCGAACAGTGCGGCGAGTTTTTTCATCTTGGAACGGCCTTGCGGTTTGGACGATGAGCGTATGACAGCGGCGGCGGCACCCGGTTCATCAAGGTGCCCGCCGCGTCTGGCGGGAACGTGTTGCTGCGGTGTTGCGGCGGTCACCGGAAATTAAGCGGCTCGCCTACTGCTTGGTAAAGCGGATCACCGAGGCCTCGAAGCCGGACGACTGCAGCCGGTCGCGTGCCTTGTTCATGTCTTCGATGCGGTTGAACGGCCCCAGGCGCACCCGGTACATCTTGACCCCGTTGACATCACGCTCGGTGATGCGGGCCTCGAAGCCCTGCATCGCCAGGTTAGCCTTCTGGCGGTCGGCGTCGTCCGACGAGCGGAACGCGCCCACCTGCAGCAGGTAGCCCACCTTGTTGGCGTCGGCCTGGGCGATCTCGGCAATCGGGTCGGACACCGGCTTTTCGGCCGGCTTGCTGGCGAGCGGCTTGTCAGCCGGCTTTTCCACGGGCTTTTCCACCGGACGGTCCAGCGGCTTCTCCGCCGGGCGGGTGGCCGCCACCGGCGGCTGGCCGTTCTGCCGGGACTCCGGCTCCGGCGCCGGGCCTACCGGCTTGGCCGGGGTCTTGCTCCACAGCGGCTTGTTCGGATCGCTCGGCCCCTCGTCGGCGCGCTGCGCCGGGGCCGGCAGCTGGCTGGTGACGTTGCCGGGCTCGCTGGGACGCGGGGCGTTCTTCTGCTGGAACGGGGTCGGCGACTTGGTGATGTACAGGGCGACCACCACGGCGATGGCCAGCCCGACGATCAGCCCGAGCACCAGGCCCAGGAACGTACCGCCGCGTTGCTGGCTGCGGCGAACATTGCGCGAAGCGCGCTTGCGTTGCTGTTGCATGAAGTCCTCTTCGGTGTTGCCGGGATTATAGAGCCAGTGCCGCCGCCGGCCGCACCGGACCGTCCCCGGGGCCAGCTGGCCCCGTGCGTCGCCCGGCGGCCCGGACTGGGCGCCGGCAGCCTGCTTACATGCGACACGGGGCGGACACCCCGATCACCGCCAGGCCGTTGCGCAGCACCTGGCGCGTGGCCGCCAGCAACGCCAGGCGCGCGCGCTTGACGGCTTCGTCGTCGACCAGCACGCGGTCGGCATTGTAGAAGGCGTGGAAGTCGCCGGCCAGGTCGCGCAGGTAGAACGCCACCGCGTGCGGCGCCAGTTCGGCCGCGGCGGCCGACAGCATGTCCGGGAACTCGGCCAGGCGGCGCCCCAGCGCCTGCGCCTGCGCGCTGGCTTCGGCGCCGGTCACGGCCGACAGGTCGGCGCCGGCCAGCTCGGCCAGCCGGGCTTCCCAGTCCGCGCCGCCCCACGACTCGAAGATCGAGCAGATGCGGGCATGGGCGTACTGGACGTAGTACACCGGGTTCTCGTCGTTCTGCTTCAGTGCCAGGTCGACGTCGAACACGAATTCCGTATCGGCCTTGCGCGACAGCAGGAAGAAGCGCACCGCGTCGCGGCCGCGGGTGAAGTGCGCGGGCCAGTCGGCGACGCCGGCGTCCAGGCAGGCTCGGATGGTTTCATCGCCGCCGTTGGACCATTCGATCAGGTCGCGCACGGTGACATAGGAGCCGGCGCGCTTGGAGATCTTGACCTCCTCGCCGTTCTTCATCACGGTCACCATCTTGTGCAGCACGTAGTCGGGGTAGCCTTGCGGGATGCCCATGTCCAGGCCCTGCAGGCCGGCGCGCACGCGCGCGATGGTGCCGTGGTGGTCGCTGCCCTGCACGTTGATGACCTTGGTGAAGCCGCGCTCCCACTTGGTGGTGTGGTAGGCCACGTCCGGCACGAAGTACGTATAGGTGCCGTCGCTCTTCTTCATCACGCGGTCCTTGTCGTCGCCGTCGTCGGTGGTGCGCAGCCACAGCGCGCCCTCGCTCTCGTAGGTCTTGCCCTTCCCGATCAGCGACTGCACCGCGGCGTCGACGCGGCCGTCGCTGTACAGCGACGACTCCAGGTAATAGCGGTCGAACTTGACGCCGAAGGCCTGCAGGTCGATGTCCTGCTCGTTGCGCAGGTAGGTCACGGCGAACTTGCGGATCGAGTCGATGTCTTCGACGTTGCCCGACGCGGTTACCGGCTCGCCGTCCGAAGCGCTGACGGTCTTGCCGGCGAGGAAGTCGGCGGCGATATCGGCGATGTAGTCGCCGTTGTAGGCGGCCTCGGGCCAGCTGGCATCGCCCGGCTTCAGGCCGCGCGCGCGCGCCTGCACCGACAGTGCCAGGGTCTGGATCTGCACGCCGGCGTCGTTGTAGTAGAACTCGCGGTGCACGTGCCAGCCCTGCCACGACAGCAGGTTGGCGAGCGCGTCGCCCAGCGCCGCCTGGCGGCCGTGGCCGACGTGCAGCGGACCGGTCGGGTTGGCCGAGACGAATTCCACCAGCACCTGGCCGTGCACGCCGCGCTCACGCGCGCCGTAGTGGTCGCCCTCGGCCAGCACCGCGCGCAGCACGTCGGCCTTGGCGGCCGGGGTCAGGCGCAGGTTGATAAAGCCGGGGCCGGCGATCTCCATGGCCGCGACCAGGCCTTGCGCGCGCGCATCGGCCTCGACCGCGGCGACAATGCGCTGCGCCAGCTCGCGCGGATTGCTCTTGAGCGCGCGCGCGGCCTGCATGGCGACATTGCAGGCCAGGTCGCCATGGGCGGCCGCCTTGGGCCGCTCGAAGGTGACGGCGGGCAAGGCGGCATCGGCCGGGGCGAGCGCGCGCACGGCATCGGTGAACGCGGCGGCAAGATTGGAGGTCTGAACAGGCAGCATGGATGTCGGAAGCCCTGTGGGCTGGTATTCAGGCGCGGTCCCTGCGGGCCGCGCCGGGTGCCTGGAATACGGCAAGTGACGGCGGATCAACGCCGCGCCGCGTGACAGGCATGGGAATCGGGAACGCGCAATTTTATCAGGTGCTATGCTGACATCATGCCCAGGGACGGCCACGGACCACAATCCGGCCCGGCAGCCGCCCCACACCGTGCCCGCACCGGCGCGGCATCCCGCCCCGGGGACGCCGCCCACCGCATCTCCGTGAAAGGAAAAACCATCATGCTGATCACCTTCAAATCCCATGCCGCGCAGGACCTGATCATGATGAAGGATCTGGCCGTGACGCTGCTGGGCATCATCGGCAAGCATCTCGGGGAACGGGGGGTGATCACCGTCGAAGAACTGCCGCACGCGATCCACAGGCTCGAAGCGGCCGTGGCCGATGCGCGCCGCGCGCATCCGGCCGACGCCGCCGTCGAGGCCCGCCCCGACGCCGACGAGCAAGAGGAAGAACCGCTGCATCTGGGCCAGCGGGCCTATCCGTTCCTCGACATGCTGCGCGCTTCGCAGCGCGAAGGGGCCAATGTGCTGTGGGGGGTGTAAGCCGTCCCGGCCGGGCGCCGCGCGAGGCGGCGCGCCGGTCGAGCGCTGGCGGATAAAAAACACCCGGCACCGCAACCGGGGCCGGGCTTCCGGACGAGGGTTCCGGAAAGGGGGGAATTCTGGTGCAGCCGCCTGGCAAGCCAGGCGGTGCGTAGCAGGGCCTGGGTTCTAGCCCGCGCTGCTATTCCTCATCGGCATTGTGCCGGCCACTAGCCAGCAGCAGCCCAATCACCGCGCCGACCGCCGCGGCGAGCGCGACCGCCTTCAACGGGGACTCGGCCACGCGGTGCTGGGCCTGCACCACCGCGCCATCCACGCGCTCGCGCGCGCGCATCATGCCGTCAGTGGTCTGGGCGCGCAGGCGGTGCGCCATGTCGCTGGCGCGTTCACGCAGGCGCTGGCCGGCTTGCAGGCTCTCGGCAGAGCCCTCGCGCGCCAGCACCTGGATGGTGTGCTCGAGCTGCGAAATCAGCGATTTGACTTCGCTCGACAGCGGCGCCGTCGCCTCGCGCGTGTCGCGCGCAGCGTGCTTGATATGGCGAATCGCACTGTCGGCACTGTCGGACAGGTGGTTCAGTTCCTTCCGGACTTTCGGGTTCTGCGTCAGCATACGGTCTCCTCAGGTTCGGTCGGCGAGGGGGTGAAGACGGCTTGCGCCGGATTCATCGTCCCCTGCGGACGAGGCCCATCACCGCGGCGACCAGCGCCACGACCAGGAAGATAAAGAACAGGATCTTGGCGATTTCGACGGCACCGGCGGCAATCCCGCCGAAGCCGAAGATCGCGGCGATCAGGGCGATGACGAAAAATACGAGTGCATATTGCAGCATGGCTAGGCTCCCGAAGATTTCGGACCAGGCCAGGCGCACTGGCTGGGCCCATGTGAGGGCTTGCGCCAACGGGTGCAAGCTCATAGCCTCATCGTAGAAAGCCACGCTTCGTGCCAATACCGACAGGCAGCCGATTCCGCTGTCAGCCGAGTCCTACAACACCGGTCCGGCGCCACGCCGGCGCGCGCATTGCGCGCGCGCCGGAAGCTGTACGGGCGCCAAGGGGACCCGATTGCCGGCTTCGGGTTGACCCATGGCGATCGATGTGATTCCATGGGCGCTCCCTGGCGCCGCGGCGGGCGAGCGCGCCTTCACGATAGGAATTGCCCCATGTTCAAGCAGTCATTTCTACCTCACACGCTGTTGCTCGCGGGCGGCATCCTGCTGACCCTGGCAGTGCTGGTGGCGTCGGAGACCGGCAATATCCGCCTGCGCGAAAGCTATACCGACGTGATCCGCTCGCAGCGCCTGCAGACCGAGCTGGCCGCGCTCAACGGCGAGCTGGTTAATGCGGAGGCCGGCCAGCGCGGCTTCCTGCTGACTGGCAAGGAAAGCTACCTGGAGCCCTACTACAAGGCGCTGCCCCGCATTGCCGAACTGATGGCGCAGATCCGCGCCGGCTACGCCAATGACCCCGAGGGCCTGAAGCAGTTCGGCGACACCTCCAAGCTGGTCAACAGCAAGCTAAACGAAATGGCGCTGACCCTGGTGTATGGCAAGCGCGACCTGGAAGTGGCGCTGGACCTGATCCGCACCGACTACGGCAAGCAGACCATGGACAACGCGCGCCGCGGGCTCGACCAGCTGCAGGCGCGCGAGGCCGGCGCGGTCTCGCACCGGCTCGAAGGCGCCGAGAACGACGTGCAGCTGTCGCGTTACGGCATCGGCCTGCTCACCGCCATCAACATCATCCTGCTGATGGCCGTCGGCATCGGCCACGCCAAGCGGCTGTCGATGGCCGAGGCGGTGCGCTCGCAGCTGGAAGAGGAAAGCGTGCGGCTGGACCGCAAGGTGCGCGCGCGCACGCGCCAGCTGTCGGCCCTGGCGGCCCACCTGCAGCGCGTGACCGAAGACGAGAAGACGCGGCTCGCGCGCGAACTGCATGACGAACTGGGCGCGATCCTGACCGCGATCAAGCTGGACCTGCATTGGGTGCGGCGCAAGGTCCAGGCGGACCAGCCCCTGGCGGCCGAGCGCCTGACGCGCGTGATGCTGCACGTGGACCAGGGCATCCAGATCAAGCGCCGCCTGATCGAAGACCTGCGTCCCACCGTGCTGCTCAACCTGGGGCTGCGCGCGGCGGTGTGCCAGCTTGTCGAGGAAGTCGGCGCGCGCAACAACTGGGGCACCCAGGTCAGCGTGCCCGAAGACCTGCCGGCGCTGCGCGACGAAGCCGCGATCGCGCTGTACCGGATCGTGCAGGAATCGCTGACCAATGCCAGCAAGTACTCGGAGGCCAGGCACGTCGACGTGTCGCTGGCGTGCCAGGGTGAACTGTTGACGCTGACCGTGCGCGACGACGGCAAGGGCCTGCCGCCGGACTTCGACCCCGGCAGCACCGCCGGCCACCACGGCCTGCTGGGGATGGAGCAGCGTGTCACCGCGCTCGGCGGCAGCATGCAGATCGATTCGTCGCCGGATGCCGGGGTGCGGATCCGGATCGAGGTACCGCTGACGGCGTCAGTGCTGGCGCCGGCGGAAGAGCCGGAGAGCCCGGAGAGCCCCGAGAGCCCCGAGAGCCCCGAGAGCCCGGAGCCGGCACGCGCCTGATGGGGCCACGGAATCGGCGCGGACGCGTCAGCGTCGCGCTGTCGTCATGGCTGGGGCCCGGCGTGTTCCTCGATCACGCGAAACACCTGCTCCAGCTCCAGGGATTTGTCGAAGAAGTAGTCGGCGCCCGCCTCGGCGCACTGGCGCCGGTACATCTCGAGCTGGGCATGGTTGGTATAGACGATGCGGACCGTGCCGTTGTCGTCGCGCTGCATGGCGCGCAGCACATTGATGCCATTGCCCTGGCGCAGCTGCAGGTCGACGATCGCCACGTCGTACTTGCCGGCGCCAAGCAGGCGCAACGCCATGGCTTCGGTGTCGGCCCAGTCAACGTTCTCGACGAACGGGAAATCCTTCAGGTATTCGAGCAGCATGCCACGCAGGACCGCCGAATCTTCAATCAGCAGCACGTTGAGCGCCCGGTAGGAAGTGTTCGAATCCTGCTCCGACATATTGTGTATTGCGGTCCCTTCCGGGGCGGCCCGCGGGGGCCGCAATTGAACTGCTATTCCACCAGGCCGTTCTTGATCGCGTAGTAAGTCAGGTCGGCGTTGGTCTTCATGCCCATTTTCTCCAGGATGCGCGAACGGTAAGTGCTGACGGTCTTGACGCTGAGGAACAGCTCGTCGGCGATCACCGACACCGACTGCCCGCGCGACAGCTTGCAGAAGATCTGGAATTCGCGCTCGGACAGCATCTGGTGCACCGGCTGCTCGGTCGGCTTGTCGAGCCCGCCGATCAGCAGGTCGGCCACGGTTGCGCTCACGTAGCGGCGGCCCTGTGCCACCGTGCGGATCGCCTTGACGAGGTCGTCGGGGGCGCTTTCCTTGGTCAGGTAGCCGGACGCGCCAGCACGGATCAGGTTGATAGCGTACTGGTCTTCCGGATACGTCGACAGGATCAGTACCGGCAAATCGGGCTTGCGCTGCCGGATCAGCTTGAGCACGTCGATGCCGTTGCGGTCCGGCATGGAGATGTCCAGCACCAGCACGTCGAAGTCGGCATCGCGCAGCTGCGCCATGACTTCATCGCCACTGCCGGCCTCGCCGGTCACCTGGATATCGGGTTCTTCGGAAATAAACTGACGCAGCCCGGCACGCACAATCTCGTGGTCGTCGGCGATCAGGACGCGGATCATGTGGGGCTCCACGGGTTTAACGGACCGGCACTTCGGCCCGGTGCACGGCGGGTGCAGGCGGAACCGCTTGCGATGTTGTCATTGTAGTGCCGGGCGCGGGCGCGGGCTGTCGGTGTCAGGCTGACAATGCGGCGTGGCGGCGGGCCCGCTTCGGCGCGGATTGCGACCCACAAAAGCAAAGCGGGACGGATCAGATCCGTCCCGCTTTGCTGCGGCGCGTCAGGCCCATGAACGTCCCTGGAGGGAGCCCGGCGCGGCCGCCACCCGCAGTGGCTGTGGCTAGTACTGCAAGCGACTGCCCGGTGCTTACTGGGCCTTGGCGCCGGCTTCGGCCCCCGCGCTCACGTCCACGCTGGCGTCGGCCTTCGATTTCTTGGTCGACTTGGCGGCGTGCTTGCCGTGCCTGGCCTTGCTGCCGGCGTCTGCCTTGGCCGAGCCGGTGGCGTCGGCAGCAGTGCCGGCGCCCTTGTCGACTGCCGCGCCTGCGGTCGACAGGCCCTTGTCAGCCGCCGTGCCCGCTGCCGACAGGCCCTTGTCGGTCGCCGCGCCGGCGGTCGACAGGCCCTTCTCGGCCGCGCCCGCGGCACCTGTCGTGGCGCTGCCGACGGCATTCAGGCCACCCTGCGCCGCCGCAGCGGGCGAGGGCGTGGTCACCGAGGCACCCACATCGGCTTTGGTGCCAACGCCAACGCCGGTGCCCTGGGCCATGGCCAGCGAGGAAGCAGCGGCGATCGACAGGGCGGACAGGGAGAGCAGCAGTTTCTTCATGGACAGACTCCTTTCAGGATGCCCCACGGCGAAACATTCGCCGCGGTGATCACGCTGGTGTTTGCGTGTATCGAGCCCTCAGTCTAGGGAGCCGCACTGCGCCGGTCTGTGAGCAGTTGAAAGGCTCTGTAAGGAGTTGTGAGGCGCCGCCCTCGCCGCTTGAGCCACGGCTTGCGGGCGGTGCGCGACGCTTTTCCCTGACGCATCAACGGGCTGGCAGCGGGGTGCCGCCACCGCCGCTGCCGCGCTGGCGTCGCACCCGGTTACAGGTTGGGCGCGAGCGCTCGCGCTACCGCGGCGCGATCTTCGTGGCGGCGTGCCGCCATGTCATCGAGCTGGTCCTGGCCGATCTTGCCGATGGTGAAGTAGGTCGACGCCGGATGCGCGAGGTAGAAGCCGCTGACCGAGGCCGCCGGCGTCATCGCCAGCGACTCGGTAATGCCCATGCCGATCTCGGCTGCGTCGAGGTATTCGAACATCGGACCCTTGACGGTGTGCTCCGGGCAGGCCGGATAGCCGGGCGCGGGACGGATGCCACGGTATTTCTCGGCGATCAGTTCGTCGTTGCTCAGCGTCTCGGCCGCGTCATAGCCCCACAGGTCCTTGCGCACGCGCTCATGCAGGCATTCGGCGAAGCCCTCGGCCAGGCGGTCGGCCAGCGCCTTCAGCATGATCGCGCTGTAGTCGTCGTGGTCGGCCTCGAACTGGGCCTCCTTCTTGTCGACGCCCAGGCCCGCGGTCACGGCGAAGATGCCGACGTAGTCGGCAATGCCGCTGTCCTTCGGCGCGACGAAGTCGGCCAGGCAGCGGTTGGGGCGGCGCACGCCGTCCACCACCGGGCGCTCGCTCTGCTGGCGCAGGTTGTGCCAGGTCAGCGCCACCTTGCTGCGGCTCTCGTCGGTGTAGATCTCGATATCGTCGTCGTTGACGGTGTTGGCCGGCAGCAGCGCGATCACGCCGTTGGCGGTGAGCCAGCGGCCCTGGATCAGGCGCGACAGCATCGCCTTGCCATCCGAGAACACCTTGCGCGCCGACTCGCCGACGATCTCGTCGTTGAGGATGTCGGGGAATTTGCCGGCGAGGTCCCAGGTCTGGAAGAACGGGCCCCAGTCGATGTAGTGGGCCAGCTCGGCCAGGTCATAGTTGCGGAACACGCGCCGGCCGATGAACTTGGGCCTCGGCGGCACATACGTGCTCCAGTCGATCGGCGTCTTGTTGGCGCGCGCCTGCGCCAGCGTCACCATCGGCGTGGCCTTCTTGTTGGCGTGCTGGGTGCGGATGCGGTCGTAGTCGGACTTGAGCTCGTCCAGGTAGCGCGCCGCGCCTTCGTCGGACAGCAGGCTCGAGGCCACGCTGACCGAGCGCGAGGCGTCCGGCACGTAGACCACCGGGCCTTCGTAGTTCGGTGCGATCTTCACCGCGGTATGCACGCGCGAGGTGGTGGCGCCGCCGATCAGCAGCGGGATCTTCTTCACGCGGAAGTAGTCGTCGCGCTGCATCTCCGACGCGACGTAGGCCATTTCTTCGAGCGAAGGCGTGATCAGCCCGGACAGGCCGACGATGTCCGCGCCCTCGACCTTGGCCTTGGCCAGGATCTCGTTGCACGGCACCATCACGCCCATGTTGACCACTTCGAAGTTATTGCACTGGAGCACCACCGACACGATGTTCTTGCCGATGTCGTGCACGTCGCCCTTGACCGTGGCGATCACGATCTTGCCGCGCGCCTTGACCTCGCCGCCGGCCTCGGCCAGCAGGCGCTTCTCTTCCTCGATGAAGGGCAGCAGGTGCGCAACCGCCTGCTTCATCACGCGCGCGCTCTTGACCACCTGCGGCAGGAACATCTTGCCGGCGCCGAACAGGTCGCCGACGATGTTCATGCCGTCCATCAGCGGGCCTTCGATCACCTCGATCGGGCGGCCGCCACGCGCGGCGACCTGCTGGCGGACTTCCTCGGTGTCCTCGACGATAAAGGTGGTGATGCCGTGCACCAGCGCGTGCGCGAGGCGCTCGCCCACCGGCACCGGCTGCTCGGGCGTGCCGCGCCAGGCCAGGTTCTCTTCCTTCTTCGCGCCGCCACCCTTGAAGCGGTCGGCAATCTCCAGCAGGCGATCGGTGGAGTCTTCGCGGCGGTTGAGCACCACGTCTTCCACGCGCTCGCGCAGCTCGGGATCGAGCTGGTCGTACACGCCGAGCTGGCCGGCGTTGACGATGCCCATGTCCATGCCCGCGCCGATGGCGTGGTACAGGAACACGGTGTGGATCGCCTCGCGCACCACGTCGTTGCCGCGGAACGAGAACGACACGTTGGACACGCCGCCGCTGACCTTGGCGTACGGCAGGTTCTGCTTGATCCAGCGCGTCGCCTCGATGAAGTCGACCGCGTAGTTGTTGTGCTCTTCGATGCCGGTCGCGACCGCGAAGATGTTCGGGTCGAAGATGATGTCTTCCGGCGGGAAGCCGACTTCGTTCACCAGGATGTCGTAGCTGCGCTTGCAGATCTCGGTCTTGCGCGCGAAGGTATCGGCCTGGCCCTTCTCGTCGAAGGCCATCACCACGCTGGCCGCGCCGTAGCGGCGGATCAGCTCGGCATGGTGGCGGAACTGTTCCTCGCCTTCCTTCAGCGAGATCGAGTTCACCACCGGCTTGCCCTGCACGCACTGCAGGCCCGCCTCGATCACTTCCCACTTGGACGAGTCCAGCATGATCGGCACGCGCGCGATGTCGGGCTCGGAGGCGATCAGGTTCAGGAAGCGAACCATGGCGGCCTTCGAGTCCAGCATGGCCTCGTCCATGTTGATGTCGATGATCTGCGCGCCGTTCTCGACCTGCTGGCGCGCCACCGCCAGCGCCTCGTCGAACTGGCCATTCAGGATCATGCGCGCGAAGGCCTTGGAGCCGGTCACGTTGGTGCGTTCGCCGACGTTGACGAACAGCGTGTCGTCGTCGATGGTGAAGGGCTCGAGGCCGGACAGGCGCATCGGGCGCGGGGGCAGTTTGTTGTCGCTCATGTTCTGGGGCTCTCGGGCTCAGGCGGCGTCGCGGTACTGGCCGGGCCAGGTGCGGGGTTTCTTGTCGGCCACGCGCTGGGCGATGGCGGCGATGTGCTCGGGGGTGGTGCCGCAGCAGCCGCCCACCAGGTTCACCAGCCCGGAGGCGGCGAACTCTTCCACCAGCGACGAGGTGACCTCCGGGGTTTCATCGAAGCCCGTGTCGCTCATCGGGTTCGGCAAACCCGCGTTCGGGTAGCACGACACCGCGGCGTCGCAGATCCTGGCCAGCTCGGCGATATACGGGCGCATCAGCGTCGCGCCGAGCGCGCAGTTCAGCCCGAACGTGACCGGCCGCGCGTGGCGCAGGCTGTTCCAGAACGCCTCGACGGTCTGGCCGGACAGGATGCGGCCCGAGGCATCGGTGACGGTGCCCGAAATCATCACCGGCACGCGCTCGCCGGTGTCCTCGAACAGCTGGTCGATGGCGAACAGCGCGGCCTTGGCATTGAGCGTGTCGAAGATGGTCTCGACCAGGAACACGTCGGCACCGCCTTCGAGCAAAGCCTTGCCCTGCTCGTAGTAAGACTCGCGCAGCTCTTCGAAGGTCACGTTGCGCGCGCCCGGGTCGTTCACGTCGGGCGAGATGCTGGCGGTCTTGGGGGTGGGCCCAAAGGCGCCGGCGACAAAGCGCAGCTTGTCGGGCGTGCTGTACTTGTCGCAGGCGGCGCGTGCCAGGCGCGCGGCCTCGACATTCATCTCGTACGCCAGCTCGGCCATCTTGTAGTCTTCCTGCGCCACGCGCGTGGCGCCGAAGGTATTGGTCTCGATCAGGTCGGCGCCGGCGGCCAGGTATTGCTCGTGGATCTCGCTGATGACTTGCGGGCGTGTCAGCACCAGCAGCTCGTTGTTGCCCTTGACGTCCACCTTGTGTTCCGTGAAGCGCGTGCCGCGGTAGTCCGCCTCGGACAGCTTGTAGCGCTGGATCATGGTGCCCATGGCGCCATCGAGGATCAGGATGCGTTCTTGCAGCAGCCGGGGCAGGACGGCTGCCCGGGTATAGGGGCGCGGCGCGGCCGCGGTGGATTCAGGGGCACTCATGGCGGGGAACTCTGGAAAGGCGGGGCCGGCGGAGCTTCGACGGTAGGCCGCGGTGGCCGATGGCGGCCAAAGAGGTGCGATTTTATCAGGTGTATCAAGGCCTTGCGGCCGCCTTCGGTTGCCTGCCGCCCGCTCCGGCGCCTACACTGAGAGACGTAAACGTCACCGTTCGCCGTGCCGCATTCCCCTCCGACCATGCAACACCTTTCCCCCACCGATGCCCACGATTTGCTGGCGCAATCGCCCGAGACCCTGTTCATCGACTGCCGCAGCGAGATGGAATACCTGTTCGTCGGCCATCCGAAGGGCGCGCACAACGTGCCGTGGAACGACGGCCCCGACTGGGAGGTCAACCCGCATTTCGTGCAGATGGTGAAGAAGCTCGCCGGGCAGGCCTCGGCACGGCCAGTGCTGCTGATCTGCCGCAGCGGCAACCGCTCGTCCGCGGCGGCCCGCGCGCTGGAAGGCGCGGGGTTCTCGAACGTCCAGTACGTGCTGCATGGCTTCGAGGGCGACCTCGATGCGCAGCGCCACCGCAATACGCTCAACGGCTGGCGCCATGACGGGCTGCCGTGGGAACAATACTGAGGCCGTGACCCGGCCTAAATAGCAAACGCCCGCCGAAGCGGGCGTGATCCTCGTCGCGAAGGCGGGCGGCGCAGCGGCTCAGTGCACCGGCCCGGCGTAGTCCCTCAGTGCATCACCAGCGGATGCGTCATTACGTTATCGAACTTGCCGAGGAAGTCATCGACTTCCTCCACCGACGGCTCGCTTTCGATCAACCGCTTCACGTCCGCGCGGAAGCTCTCGGCCAGGTGGCCGCCGAGGAAAATCTCGCGCTTCAGGTTCTTGTCGACGATTTCGTAGCCCCCGAACTCAAGCGGCGCTTGCTCGACATCCGCACCGAACTCGACGATGCAGTAGTTGTCGCTGTTGTAGATCATTTGCATGGCACACCTCCTGGGCGTCATGGATGGGCGGCTCGCCCTTGTGGTTCTTGCCTCAGTTAATGCCATGAGGGGGCGCCGCGGCTTTACCTCCAAACTTGGGGTGACCGGCGGGAAATCAAGTTATTGCGTGCCTGTCACCACGTTGCCACGATTTTCTGCCTTACATGAATTGGGCATCGGCCAATGCAACAAGTTTCTTGAGCCGGGAACATCAGTGTGTTGCTTGTCACGGAACGTCGCACTGGCCCCCGCATGCGGCGCTCCCCAGGAAGGCGTCCAGCGCGGCATGAAAGCGTTCCGGCTGCTCCACGTGCACCAGGTGCGCCGCTTGCGGCACTACCTCGAGCCGGGACCCCGCAATCGCCGCGGCAATGCTCTGCGCCATTGCCACGGTAGCACCCTGGTCCTGCTCGCCCGCTACTACCAGCGTAGGACAATGAATGCGGGAAAGCGCGCCCGCAAGGTCAAAAGCCATGATGGCCTCGGCCACACCCACGTATCCACGTACCGGCGTCGCCACCAGCATGTTGCGGATGCGCAACACTTCGTCCGGATGCGACGCGTGGAAGCCCGGCGTCAGCCAGCGGCCGAGGGTGGCATCGGCCAGGCCCGCCATGCCGTGCGCCTCGGCCTGGCCGATGCGGTTGTGCCACATCGGGTGGGCTTCCATCGGCGTCTGGCTGTTGGTGGCTACCAGCGTCAGCGACAGCAGCCGCTCCGGATGGCGCAATCCCATGCTCTGCCCGATCATCCCGCCCACCGAAATGCCGCAGAAATGCGCCTGCGGGATCTGCAGCGCGTCCATCACGGCGACCACGTCGTCGGCCAGCCGCGTCATGGTGTAAGGGCCGAGCGGGGCATCGCTGGCGCCGTGGCCGCGCAGGTCCGGGCGCACCACGCGGTAGCGCCCGGCCAGGTGGCGGGCGGTGGTGTCCCACAAGGTATGGTCGGCGGCCAGGGCGTGGGTCAGGATCACCCATGGCCCGTCGGCGCCGTCCACACGCACGTGCAAATCGGCACCATCGGCGTGGATGCGGCGGGCTTCGGAGGGTGGCGTGGCAACGGTCATGGCTGGGACTCCTTGTGGGTCAAGCATGCATGGGAAGGTGCAAAGCCGGCAGCGCTACGGTCCTTCCTTGCCGCGGTACACCAGGTCGATCTGGGTGCCGTCGGGTTCGGTCTGGCGCAACCGCACCGGCATCCAGCCGAGCGACTGGGCCAGCCAGACCTCGACGCGGCGCCGGTCGTTGGCGCGGCGCGGCAGCCGGACAAAGTGCTTGGCCCGCACCACGCCCTGGCCGGTGTCGATCTCGTCCTCTCCAACATACTGCACTTGCATCGGTTCCACATCCCGGGTGTCGGCAACCTGGAACGTTTCCGTCACACCGGGCGAGGCATAGCGCTGCGGGTTGCCGCGGACCAGGCCCACCAGTTGCAGGAAGACGCTGAAGCGGTCCTGGGCGCCGGCCGGGAAAGGCGCCTGCGCGCCCGAGGCGAAGGCCACGGTGCCCGCTGCGGCGTCGATGCGCGTGGCCTCGACCTTGTTGCGGCGGCGTTCTTCATAGCGCTCGGGCAGCAGGCCCTGCTCGGCCATCGCACCGCTGCTCTGGAAGGCAAAGCGGAACCACAGCACGCGGGTTTCGACGGCAAGGCGGTAGCGGCCGCCGTCCTGCTCCCAGCGGATCAGGCCGTCGGGGTTCTGCACGCCGTTGACGAAACTGGCGTAATGCATGGTTGCCGACGGCGGCGGGTTGTAGCGCAGGCCATCGACGCCGCCCTGCGGGCCGCCGGACGGCGCGGGCGCAGCCGCGGCGGGCCTGGCCGCGCTGCCCTCGCCGCCGCCGCCGGCGACCGTCTCTGACGGGCCTTGCGGGCTGGTGGCGAGCGCCGGCGCGGGGGGCGTTTCCTGCGGCTCGGGTTGGGGGACGGGGGCCGCCGGCCTGGGCTGAGGCTGGGGCCGCGCCGGCCGCGCGACCGGCCGCGGCTTGGGCGGGGCCGGCGGCGCCGGCGGCGACAGCAGCACGGCTTCCAGCGTGGGGGTGTTGCTGACATCGACCGGGATCAGCGGCCCTGGCATGCGCACCAGGCCCACCACCGCCAGCAGGTGGACCAGCAGCACCAGCGCAATCACGAAGACCCAGCGGCGCCGGCGCCAGACGCGGGGATCCGCACCCGGGCGGGCGTGGGAACTAGGAGTGGCCGGTTTGTCCGGCCGGGGTGGCGGCACCAAGGTAGCCGAGTTCCGATGAGAGCTGTTGGGCGATGGCGCGTACACGGCAATCCATCGTACCGCCCCATTCTGCATCGAATATGCTTTGCGCGCCCAGCACGATCAGCCCCATGGCGAGATGGCCGTTGGCGTCGAACACCGGCATCGAGAACGCATTGATGCCGGGCAGCACGCCGCCGAGCGTGCGCGCGGCACCGTGCGCGCGCACCTCGGCGCAGATCGCGTCGTAGTCGGCCAGCGTGCGCGGCATGTCGGGCACGCCGTCTTGGCCGCGCGCGCCCAGTTCGCGCTCGATCAGCGGCAGCGTCTGCTTGCGCGGCAGGTAGGCACCGTAGAGCCGGCCGGTGGCCGAGTTCAGCATCGGCATGACATCGCCCAGGCGCAGGCTGACCGTGACCGGGTGGCTGGACTCCTCCCAATGCACCACGGTGGGACCGTGGTTGCCCCACACAGCGATGCCGGCGGTCAGGTCAAGCTCGTCCCGCAGTTGCGACAGGATCGGGCGCGCCTTCTTGACCGGATCCAGGCGGTTCAGCCCGGCCAGCCCCAGCTGCAGCGCGAACGGTCCCAGGTCATAGCGCCCGCCCACCGGATCCTGCGCCACCACGCCCAGCCGCATGAAGCTGACCAGGTAGCGGTGCGCCTTGGCCGGGTTCATGTCCGCGGCGGCGGCGAGGTCGCGCAACATCATCGCGCGCGGCGATGCCGCCAGCGCCTGCAGCAGCCTGAAACCCACCTCGATGGACTGGATGCCCGAACGCAGCTTGGCGTCTTCTTCTTCGATCTCTGACATGCGGATGGTTAGCGGGGGCGGAAAAATCGTAGGTAAATTTACTATAGCGAAATCGATTTACCAATTTTTAAGCGATCGGTAGACTTTCTTCGCAACAGACCTGGCCGGCGCAACGCTTGCGTGCAAGCCCCGCCCGAGCCGGGCCCTTTTTATCACGGAGACAAACGATGCGCCCCCATGGCTACTTCCGCCCGGTTCTCGCCGCCCTGACGGCCACTGCCCTGTTCGCCCCGCTGTTCGCCCTCCTGGTCACCGCCAGCGCCCCCGCGCGCGCCGATGACTGGCCGTCGCAGCCGATCCGCTGGGTGGTGCCCTACCCCGCCGGCGGCGGCACCGACGTGGTGGCGCGCACCGTGGCCCAGGCGATCACGCCAGGGTTGGGCAAGCAGGTCGTGATCGACAACCGGCCCGGCGCCGCCACCATCGTCGGCGCCGATGCCGTGGCGCATGCCAAGCCCGACGGCTACACCGTGCTGACCGCCGATACCGCCACGCTGGCCGCCAATCCGTCGCTGTACAAGAAGCTGCCGTACAACGCCGACAAGGACTTCGTCTACATCGGCCAGCTGGCGCGCTTTCCGCTGGTGCTGGTGGCCACGCCCAACTTCCCCGCGCGCACGCTCAAGGAAGTGATCGAATACGCGCAGAAGAACCCGGGGAAGGTCAACTTTGCCTCGCCCGGCGCCGGCAGCCCGCACCACCTGGCGATGGAACTGTTCATGGACCAGACCCGGGTCAAGATGACGCACGTGCCCTACAAGGGCGCCGCGCCCGCGGTGCAGGACCTGCTGGCCGGCCAGGTCGACCTGATGTTCCTGGACTTGGCCTCGGGCCAGCAGAACGTGCAGGCAGGCAAGCTGCGCGCGCTGGGCGTGGCCACGCCCAAGCGCCTCACCGTGCTGCCGAGCGTGCCGACCGTGGCCGAGGGCGGCGTGGCGGGCTTCGAGGCCTACGCCTGGCAAGGCATGGTGGCGCCGGCGGGGACGCCGAAGGCAGTGGTCACGCGGCTGAATGCCGAGCTGGTCAAGGCGCTGAAGACGCCCGAGGTGCAGAAGAAGCTGGAAGGCGTTGGCGTGGAGGCGGTCTACAGCACGCCGGACGAGTTCGCCAGCTACGCGCGCGCCGAGGCCGAACGCTGGGGCAAGCTGATCAAGGCCAAGGGCATCACGGTAGACTAGCGGCCATTGCGCCCGCCCCGGCAGGCGCCCCTGAACTTCCGTACCCGATCCATGAAACTCGCAACCCTGAAGGACGGTTCGCGCGACGGCCAGCTGGTGGTCGTGTCGCGCGACCTGAAGACCGCGCACACCGCCACCGACATCGCTGGCAAGCTGCAGACCGTGCTCGACGACTGGCAGTTCTACGCGCCGCAGCTGCAGGACCTGTACGACGCGCTCAACGGCGGCCGCGCGCGGCATCCGTTCCCGTTCGCGCCGAAAGACTGCATGGCGCCGCTGCCGCGCGCCTACCAGTGGGCCGACGGCTCGGCCTATGTCAACCACGTCGAGCTGGTGCGCAAGGCGCGCGGCGCCGAGATGCCGCCCGAGTTCTGGACCGACCCGCTGATGTACCAGGGCGGCTCCGACGACTTCCTGGGCCCGCACGACGACATCGTCTGCGCCAGCGAGGCCTTCGGCATCGACTTCGAGGCCGAGGTGGCGGTGATCACCGGCGACGTGAAGATGGGCGCCACGCCCGAACAGGCCGGCGAGGCCATCCGGCTGGTGCTGCTGGCCAACGATGTCTCGCTGCGCAACTTGATCCCGGCCGAACTGGGCAAGGGCTTCGGCTTCTTCCAGAGCAAGCCGGCGACGGCGTTCTCGCCGGTGGCGGTGACCCCCGACGAGCTGGGCGAGGCCTGGCGCGAGCGCAAGGTCCACCTGCCGATGACCGTGCACTGGAACAGCAAGAAGGTGGGCCAGCCCGATTGCGGCACCGACATGGTGTTCGACTTCGGCCAGCTGATCGCCCATATCTGCAAGACCCGCAACGTGCGCGCCGGCAGCATCGTCGGCTCGGGCACGATCTCCAACGTCGACCGCAAGAAGGGCTACTGCTGCATCGCCGAGAAGCGCATGCTCGAGACCATCGACGAAGGCAAGCCGGTGACCGAGTTCATGAAGTTCGGCGACGCGGTCAAGATCGAGATGTTCGACGCGCAGGGCCATTCGGTCTTCGGCGCGATCGACCAGCTGGTGGCGCCTGCCTGAGCAAGGCCCGGGGCCGCGCGATGCGGCGGCGCGCCGGATCTGCATATAATTAACCGACCGATCGGTTGGCAAATTAACCATGCACCCGGCGCCCGCACTGGCGTCCTCTTCACAGGCCCCACCATGACCACTTCCTCCGCTGACAACGCTGCCCTGTCCCCGCGCTACGCGCGCTATCACGCGCTGACACTGCGCCGCCACGGCCCCATCCTGGAAATCGTCATGGGCGCGGCCCAGTCGGCCAACCAGAAGCTGGCCACGGCGGACGCCAGCATGCACCGCGAACTGGCCGAAATCTGGCGCGACGTGTCCGCCGACCCCGAGGTGCGCGTGGCGCTGATCCGCGGCGAAGGCAAGGGCTTCTCCGCCGGCGGCGACCTGGCGCTGGTCGAGGACATGGCCAACGACTTCGACACCCGCACCCGGGTCTGGCACGAGGCACGCGACCTGGTCTACAACGTCATCAACTGCGACAAGCCGGTGGTGTCGGCCATGCATGGCCCGGCGGTCGGCGCCGGGCTGGTGGCCGGGCTGCTGGCCGATATCTCGATCGCCGCGAAGACCGCGCGCATCGTCGACGGCCATACCCGGCTGGGCGTGGCGGCGGGCGACCATGCCGCGATCGTGTGGCCGCTGCTGTGCGGAATGGCCAAGGCCAAGTACTATCTGATGCTGTGCGAGTCGGTCAGCGGCGAAGAGGCCGAGCGGATCGGCCTGGTTTCGCTGGCGGTGGAAGAGGACGAACTGGTGGCGCGCGCGTTCGAGGTGGCCAACCGGCTGGCGGCGGGATCGCAGACGGCGATCCGCTGGACCAAATACGCCCTCAACAACTGGCTGCGCATGGCCGGCCCTGCGTTCGATACCTCGCTGGCGCTCGAATTCATGGGCTTTGCCGGCCCCGACGTGCACGAAGGCATGGCGAGCCTGCGGCAGAAGCGGCCGCCACAGTTCAGGTAACGACGACGCAGCCGCGCTCCCGGAGGTCCGGGCACGGGCTGCGCCGCACACGGAGCGCGCGACCATGTTCGGACAGATTCCCGATTTCACCAACGGCTTTGATTTCATGCGCCGGCTGTGGGGCGGCGGCGCGGGCGTGTCCGCCGGCCTGATGCCTGGCCTGCAGGCCATGACGCCGCCGATGGACCTCGATGACCTCGACAAGCGCATCGCCGACCTGAAGGCCGTCGAGAGCTGGCTGCAGCTCAACACCAACCTGCTGCGCACCACCATCCAGGGGCTGGAGGTGCAACGCGCCACGCTGGTGGCGCTGCAGACCTTCGGCAATGCCCTGTCGCCCGAGGCGATGCAGTCGGCGATGGAAAACGTTGCCCGCGCGGCCAACGCGCCCAGCACCGAGCCGCCGCAACGCACCGGCGCCGATACCGGCAGCGGTGCGCAAGCCGAGCCGCCTGCCACCGAGCGCGCGCAGGCTGCCGCCAGCGACCCCGATGCCGCCACGCCGCCCAACGCGGGGCTGTGGTGGGACATGCTGCAACAGCAGTTCAACCAGATTGCCAGCAGCGCCGCGGCAGCCAGCATGGCGCCGTTCGGCATGGGCGGCTTTGGCGCCGCCGGCGCTGCCACGCCAGCCGGCGCCACGCCGGCGACCGCAGAGAAACCGAAGCCGGCGGCGGCCGGCAAGACGGCAGCGGCCGGTACCACCAGGCCTGCCGCGAAGAAGGCGCCGGCGAAGAAGGCGGCCGCCAAAAAAACGGCCAAGGCCAAGCCGGCCCGCGATGCGGGCGAGGGAGGCAATGGCGGTAGCGGCAGCAGCAACGGCGCCGGCGGCAACGTCACCAACTGATCCCCTGCTGCCTGGCGCGCACTTTCCCCAACCCCATGCACCGAGATTCCCTGCCGCTGCCCGCTGCGGCGCCCGCGTCCGGTCCCAACCCCGCCGCCACCGCCCTGATCATGATGGGCGGCGGCGCGCGCGCGGCGTACCAGGCCGGCGTGCTCAACGGCGTGGCGCAAATTGCCGCGCGCCACGGCAAGGCACAGGCGGCGCTGCCGTTCGGCATCATCGCCGGCACTTCGGCCGGGGCCATCAACGGCGCCGGGCTGGCCATCCATGCCGGCGACTTCCAGGCCGCCGCGCAGAGCCTGGGCGCGCTCTGGCACAGCATCCATGCCGACGAGGTCTACCGCACCGATGTGCTGCGCGTGGGCGTGTCGGGGGCGCGCTGGCTGTCGGCGCTGGCGCTGGGCTGGGCCACGCAGCGGCGGGCGCCGCGCGCCTTGTTCGACAACACGCCGCTGGGCAGCATGCTGGGCGAGCTGTTCGAGCCCGCGCGGGTGCAGGCCAGCCTTGACAGCGGCGCGCTGCAGGCATTCGCGGTCACGGCGCTGTCGTACAGCACCGGGCGCCATGTGACCTTTTACCAGTCGCACCACCGCATCCATCCGTGGCACCGCAGCCAGCGCATCGCGGTGCCGGCGCAGATCACGGTGGACCACCTGCTGGCGTCGTCGTCGATCCCGTTCCTGTTCCCCGCCATGCCGCTGGAGCTGGACGGCCACCACGAATGGTTCGGCGACGGCACCATGCGCCAGATGTCGCCGCTGTCGCCGGCGATCCACCTGGGCGCGTCGCGCATCCTGGCGATCGGCGCGGCCTCGCGCCAGCGCTCGGGCTGGTTCGACACCATGCCGGGGGGCGGCTATCCGTCGCTGGCACAGGTTGGCGGCCAGGCGCTGGCCAGCATCTTCCTGGACGGCCTGAACGCAGACCTGGAGCGGCTGCAGCATATCAACCGGCTGCTGGCGCGCATGCCCGAGGTGGCCGGCGACCGCGAAGGCTGGCGCCCGGTGCAGGTGATGACGGTGGCGCCCAGCGAGCCGATCGAAGCCATCGCCGCCGAGCACCAGAAGCAGTTGCCCCGCACCGTGCGCGCGCTGCTGGCACCGCTGGGCGGCACCGAGGTGCGCGGCGCGGCGTTCGCCAGCTACCTGCTGTTCGAACCGGCCTTCACCCAGGCGCTGATCGCGCTGGGCGAGCGCGACGCCGCGGCCCAGGCCGACGAACTGGCTGCCTTCCTCTACGGCATCGTGCCTGGCACGGCGCCCGCCGCGCCCGGCGCGGGGAACCAGGCGGCCGAGCAGGCGCTCTCACCCTGAGCCGCTGCCATCACATGACGGTCGCCGTGAACGCCCGGGCTGTCACTTTGCCGCGCCACCGCGGCGCTGATCGCCCGGAAAATGAAAAAGGCCGGGGCAAACTCCGCCCAAGGCGTTGCATTTGCCCCGATCCCGCCTAAAAAAGGAAGAAGAGAATAATTCGCATCTGGTAGAATCTGCCCGTAATTTCAAAGGCTTACCATGCTCTACCCCGAACTGTTCAAATCGTTGGAAGCCGTCCGCTGGCACATGGACAAGGACATCCCCTGGGACACCTTCGACGCCAGCATGCTGACGGACGACCAGGCCAAGACCATTCGCATGAATGCGATCACGGAATGGTCCGCCCTGCCCGCGACCGAAATGTTCCTGCGTGACAACCGCCACGACTCTGACTTTTCGGCGTTCATGAGCATCTGGTTCTTCGAGGAACAGAAGCACTCGCTGGTGCTGATGGAATACCTGCGCCGCTTCCGCCCGGACCTGGTGCCGACCGAGGAAGAACTGCACGCGGTGCGCTTCGAGTTCGACCCGGCGCCGCCGCTGGAAACGCTGATGCTCCATTTCTGCGGCGAGATCCGCCTGAACCACTGGTACCGCCGTGCCGCCGAATGGCACACCGAACCGGTGATCAAGCATATCTACCGCACCCTGTCGCAGGACGAAGCCCGCCACGGCGGCGCCTACCTGCGCTACATGAAGAAGTACCTGGCGCAGTTCGGCGACAGCGCGCGCGCGGCCTTCGCCAAGATCGGCGTGCTGATGGCATCGGCGCGCCGCACCGAGAAGCCGCTGCACCCGACCAACCTGCACGTCAACAAGGCGCTGTTCCCCAACGACACGGTGCAGTCGCGCCTGCCGGACCCGGACTGGCTCGAGCACTGGCTGGACGAACAGATCCGCTTCGACGAAGGCTGGGAGAAGAAGGTCATCGAACGGATCCTGCACAACATGTCGCTGCTGTTCGAACGTACCTTTGAAACCGTGCAGGACCTGAACCGCTACCGCAAGGAGCTGAACGCCAGCCTGCAAGGCGCCGGCGGCGCCAGCCCGGCGCAAGCCTGAGCGGCCAGCCCGGACGCACAAAAAAACGCCCCGCCGAAGCGGGGCATTTTTTTTGCCTTCACGCATTCCCGACAAATGCGGCCCGCTGCGGCGCGCTGGATCTGGCCCGGCGCTGGCGGGTAGGGTGCAACGCCGTTTTCCTGTAGCCGGAAATTACGGTGCCGCGGATGATAAGCGCGCCATGCGCCGCGCAGGTAGTAGCCGGTTACTACATCGCCGCCATGCCATCCCCGCGCCGTGACGCGACGACGTAAACCATGGGCGGCCCGGGACGGGCTGCAAGAACAGGTACCATTCGGGCAAGCGCGCCGGCTCCGACACGGATCCGGTCTTCCACTATCCGATGCCCTGATCCATGTCCGTACCCGCCTTCGAATCCAAGCTGACTCCCGCCGATGATCCCGCCGCGCTGGCCGCGCGCATCGCCGCGCTGCCGCGCCCGCTGGTGTTTACCAACGGCGTCTTCGACATCCTGCATCGCGGCCATGCCACCTACCTGGCGCAGGCGCGCGCGCTCGGCGCCAGCCTGGTGGTCGGGGTCAACAGCGATGCTTCGGTGAAGATGCTGGGCAAGGGCGACGACCGCCCGCTCAACCATGAATCGGACCGCATGGCGCTGCTGGCCGCGCTCGCCTCGGTCGACCTGGTGGCCATGTTCCGCGAACAGACACCCGTCGAGCTGATCCGCCTGGTGCGCCCCGACATCTACGTCAAGGGCGGCGACTACGATATCGACACGCTGGAAGAAACCCGGCTGGTGCGCAGCTGGGGCGGCCAGGCCTATGCCATTCCCTTCCTGCACGACCGCTCGACCACCAAGCTGCTGACCAGGGTACGCGAGGGCGGCTGAGCCGCCACGCTTGTGCTACGCGGCCGGCGCCGACGCTGGCGTGGCCGGCTGGGGTTGCAGCCGCATCCGTTCGCCCCGCACCTGCTGCTCCAGCCGGTGCGGCTCGCGTGGCGATTCAAACCACCCCGACAGCGGCTCCGCGCCGAACGCGCCGAGCACCGCGGCCAGCAGCAAGGCGTTGGCGGACAGCAGCAACAGCAACGCGATGCGCAGGGAGCGTGACAGGCCGGGATGGGTCATAGGTGGGGGCCGGAACGATGGTATAGGCAACTTGCTGCGGCTACGCGCCGGCCGCTGCCATCGCATGCAGGCCGAGCAGCACCAGATTATCGTGCATCTCGAACGGCACCGCGAGCGCCCCCGCCAGCGCACCGCGCGCCCCGCCCGACAGCAGGCAGCGCGGCGGGCGCGAACCGTCGCCGCGCTCGCCCAGCGCGCGCCAGGTGCGCTCGATGGCGCCAGCCTGCGCGGCCAGGCAGCCGGCGGCAATGGCGTCGTGGGTGTTGTCGGCCCAGCGCCGCTGCGCGCCGGCCACGCTGCCAGCGTCGCCGACCTCCAGCGCCGGCAGCTGCGCCGTATTGCGAGCCAGCGTGCCCAGCATCAGCGCCAGGCCCGGCAGGATCAGGCCGCCTTCGAAGCGCGCGCCGCCATCCGCCGCCACGGTGACGATATCCAGCGTGGTGGCGGTGCCGGCGGTCACCACCAGCAGCGTGTCCTGCGGCAGCCAGCGGTGCGCGCCAACGGCGCCGACCCAGCGGTCCACGCCCAGCTGCGTGGGTTCGCGATAGCCGTTGGCAAGGTCGCCCTGCGCGGCGGCGCTGCGCACCCACTGCACCGGCGCGCAGCCGCCGAAGGCGTCGGCCAGCGCGGCATCGACGGCGGCGGCAATCACCGGCCCGGCCACGTTGCTGATCCACACCGACGGCATCGGCCCGCTGGCGCGCAGTGCGCGCAGGTCGGCGGCCAAGGTCCCGAGCGCGCCGTCATCGGCATGCGCCACCGCGCCGCCGTGCTGCCACGGCGTGGGCAGGGCACCCGTGGCGGGCAGCGCCGCGCCGGCCTCGCACCACGCCCACTTGAGCCGGGTATTGCCGATATCGATCAGCAGCCACGGCGCGTTCATGCGGTCTCTCCGTCGCCCGGGGCAGGACGCAGCGACAGTTCGCCGCTGGCGATGCGCTCCAGTCCGGCGGGCGTTTCCAGCAGCAGGTGGCCGGCCTCGTCGACGCCGCGCGCCATGCCTTCGGCGATCACCTGGCCGTCGTGCAGCAGCCGCACCGGCTGGTCACGGTAGGCATCGGCGGCGGACCAGCGCCGCGCCATCGGGCCGAAGCCATGCGCGAGGAAGTCCGCGCGCATCGCCGCCAGCCGCGCCAGCAGCGCGGCCAGCAAGCGCGGCGCATCGCGTCCGGCATCGAAGCCGGGCATGGCCTCGGCCACACCCGCCAGTTCGCGGCCCAGCGCCGCTTCCATCTGCGCATCGCGCACCAGGTTCAGGCCGATGCCGATCACCGCCCAGACTCGCCGCGGCCCCGCCGGCACCGACTCGATCAGGATGCCGGCCAGCTTGCGGCCATCGATCTGCAGGTCATTGGGCCATTTCAGGCCAACCCGCGCGCCCAGCGCCGGCGCGACGTCGCCCAGGGCCTCGGCCAGCGCCAGGCCCACCGCCAGGCTCAGGCCGCTCAGCTGCGCCGGCGCCAGCGGCAGCGGCAGCGCCACCGAGAACGTCATGCCGGCCTGCCCCTGCCACGGCCGGCCCTGGCGCCCGCGCCCGGCGGTCTGGCGATAGGCCAGGCGCAGCATGCCGGCGTCGGACCACGGCGCCTGGCGGCACAGCGCGGTGAGGTCGGCATTGGTGGAGCCGGTTTCTTCGACCAGCTCCAGGGTCCAGTCGCGCAGCGCGGGCGGCAGCATGGCGCGCAACGCCGCGGCATCGATGCGCCACGGCGCGACAGGGGAGGAATCGGGCGGAGGCGGAGGAACGGCGGACATGCGCGGCAAAGGACTGGGATGGGCGGGGGATCGCGGGCGATCGCGGTCAGCACGGGCAGGATCGGGGTTGGGATCCCGGACCTGCGGCAGATGCCGCATTGTAGCCGTGCCGCGCGCCCGGGCATGGCCTCGGGCACGCCGCGGTCGCGCCAGCGGGGCGCGTGGCTTAGAATCGAGACTCGGCCATCACATCGCTTGCCCTTGGAACGCCAGACGACGCCAGACTTCCAGATCACGCGCGGGGACGGAACCGTCAGCGTACAGCTGCGTGGCGACTGGACCGCGCTCGCCCTGGCCGGGTGCCGCCAGGCGCGGCAACTGCGCACGCAGCTGCATGAGCTGGCGCAGGCGCCGGACGGCGCGCAATGGTCGCTGGCCGGCGTCGAGCGGCTCGACCATATCGGCGGGCAGCTGCTGTGGCAGGCCTGGAACGGCGCGCTGCCGCAGCGGCTCGAGGCCAGCGAGGGCCAGCGCCGCGTGTTCGAGCGCATCGCCGCGGTGCAGGACGAGGGCTGGAAGAAGCACATGGTGGACCGCTTCAACCCGGTCACGCTGTTCGGCGCCAACGTGCTCTCGTTCGGCGTGCAGGTGGGCATCGGCATCACCATGCTGGGCCAGCTGGCGTTCGACCTGCTGCGCTTCGCGCGCATGCCGCAGCGCGGGCCGTGGCGCGAGATCTCGGCCAATATCTACAACGTGGGCTACAAGGCCCTGGGCATCACCGCGCTGGTCGGCTTCCTGATCGGCATCGTGCTGTCGTACCTGTCGGCCAATCAGCTGCGCACCTTCGGCGCCAGCACCTTCATCGTCAATATCCTGGGCATGGCGGTGATCCGCGAACTGGGGCCGGTGCTCGCCGCGATCCTGATCGCGGGGCGTTCGGGCTCGGCCATTACCGCGCAGATCGGCGTGATGCGGGTGACCGAAGAGCTCGACGCGATGCGCGTGATGGGCATCTCGCACGGCTTCCGGCTGATCATGCCGCGCGTGATCGCACTGGCCATCGCCATGCCGTTGCTGGTGGCGTGGACCGACGTGATGGCGCTGGCTGGCGGCATGCTGGCCGCGCGCATGCAGCTGGGCATCAGTGCCGCCTTCTTCCTGCGCGAACTGCCCGACGCGGTGCCGGTGGCCAACCTGTGGCTGGGGCTGGGCAAGGGCGTGGTGTTCGGCATCCTGATCGCGCTGACCGCGTGCCACTTCGGGCTGCGCATCAAGCCCAACACCCAGAGCCTGGGCGCAGGCACCACTGCCTCGGTGGTGACCGCGATCACCATCGTGATCCTGGCCGACGCCATCTTTGCCGTCCTGTTCAAGGACGTGGGCCTGTGAGCGCGGCGCAAGCAAACGCTGCCCCGCGAGGCACGCCGGACCGCACCCCGGTGATCGAGGTGCGCGACCTGGTCAAGCGCTTCGGCAAGGCGGTGGTGCATGACCATGTCGACCTGGACGTCTACCGCGGCGAGGTGCTGTCGATCGTCGGCGGCTCGGGCAGCGGCAAGACCGTGCTGCTGCGCCAGATCGTGGGGCTGGAGCGCCCGACCTCGGGCAGCATCAAGGTGTTCGGCGAAGACCCCACGCGGCTGCGCCCGGCGCAGCTGCAGGCGCTGCGCAGCCGCTGGGGGCTGCAGTTCCAGCGCGGCGCGCTGTTCTCGGCGCTGTCGGTGCTCGACAATATCGCGCTGCCCTTGCGCGAGCTGCGCGCGCTGCCCGACAACCTGATCTGCCAGGCGGCGCTGCTCAAGCTGCAGCTGGTGGGACTGTCGGCGCGCGATGCCGACAAGATGCCGTCGGACCTGTCCGGCGGCATGATCAAGCGCGTGGCGCTGGCGCGCGCGCTGTCGCTGGAACCCGAGCTGCTGTTCCTGGACGAACCCACTGCCGGGCTGGACCCGATGGCGTCCGACGATTACGTGGCGCTGATCCGCGAGCTGCGCCGCGAACTGGGCCTGACCGTGGTCATGATTACGCATGACCTCGACACCCTGGTGGCGCTGTCCGACCGCGTCGCGGTGCTGGCCGACCACAAATTGATCGCGGCCGCGCCGATTGCGGAGGTGGTGAAGGTGGACCACCCCTTCATCCGCGAGTATTTCCTGGGCGAGCGCGCCCAGCGCGCCCTGCAGGCGCTGCCGCAGCCCGGGCAGCCGCCGGCGCCGCCCCCTGGAGAAGCATGATGGAAAACAAGTCACACGCATTCCTCGCCGGCGTGTTCACTATCGGCCTGGCCGTGCTGGTGCTGTTCGCGATCTTCTGGTTCAGCAGCGACCACGCGGTGCGGGTGCCGTATGACCTGATCACCCGCTCCACCGTCAACGGCCTGGGCCCGCAGGCCGACGTCAAGTACCGCGGGCTGGCGGTGGGCAAGGTCGAGTCGATCAAGTTCGATCCGCAGGTGCCGGGCCAGATCATCGTGCGCGTCAGCGTCGACCAGAACACGCCGATCACGCGCACCACCTACGCCACGCTGGGCTTCCAAGGCGTGACCGGGATCGCCTACGTGCAGCTTGACGACTCCGCCGCGCGCGACGGCGCCGCCGGCTCGCCGCCGCTGCCCACCTCGCCCCGGGCGGTGGCCCGCATCGCCATGCGACCCGGCTTCTTCGAGGAGCTGGAAAAGCGCGGCGATTCGCTGCTGACCCAGGCCGAGACCCTGATGGGCTCGCTCAACGACATGTTCCGGGGCGCCAACCGGGACGAGCTGATGGCGGCGATCCGCTCGGTGCACAAGACTGCCGACGACTATTCGCGCCTGTCGGATTCGCTGGCGCCCGCGGCGCAGCGCCTGCCCCGGGTGGCCGAGAACCTGAACGCGACGCTGGAGTCGACCCGGCGCCTGACCCAGGAGCTGGCCAACCCCAACGGCACCGTGATGCGCACCGTCGACAGCGTCGGGCGCGACATGCAGGCCGCGTCCGCGTCGGTGCAGTCGGCGGCGGGCACCTTCAGCGAAGAGACCCTGCCGCAGCTCAACGGCCTCGCCCGCGACGCGCGCCAGACCGCGCGCAGTTTCGAGCGCGCCGCCGGCCAGTTCAACGAGAGCCCGAGCAGCGTGCTGTTCGGCGCGCCCGCGCCGTCGCCAGGTCCGGGCGAGCCCGGCTTCAGCGCCGCACCGTAGCGCAGCCGGCATGCACCACCGCCCTGCCCGTCGATAACGCCAAACGCCAACCGCGAGAATCCGCCGTGAACCCTGCGACCGAGATGCCACGCTTCCTGCGCTCCGCGCGCGTCCGCCTGCGCGCGGCCCTGCTGCTCGCCGCCGCCGCGGTGGCGCTGTCGGGCTGCGCGCTGACGCGCGGCGATCCCACCATCACCTATGACCTCGGGCCGGCTGGGTCCGCCAGCTCCGGCAACGGCAACGGGAACCCCGCGCCCGCACCGCTGCCCAAACTGCGCGTGGCACAGACCGACGGGCCCAACTGGCTGGAAGGCAACGCCTTGTTCTACCGGCTGCAATACGCCCAGGCGCAGCGCCTGCAGCCCTACGCCACGCAGCGCTGGGTGATGTCGCCCACGCGCTTGTTCGACGAGCGCCTGCGCGAGGCCGTGGCCGCGCGCGGCACGCTGGGCTGGTCCGGCGACGGCAGCGTGCCGGCGCTGAAGGTGGACCTGCTCGAGTTCGACCAGGTATTCGACAGCGCCACCACCAGCGCGGGCGTGGTGCGGCTGCGCGCCACGGTGTACCGGCACGCCATGCTCGGCCAGCAGACCTTCGAGGTGCGCCGGCCCGCGCCCAGCGCCGACGGCGCCGGCGGCGTCAAGGCGCTGGCCGACGCCAGCGATGCCGCGATTGCCGCGCTGCTCGACTGGATCGGCACGCTGCAGCTAAAGTAAAGCCACAGGAGACTTGCCATGGAGCCGGCTCCCCCGCCGCTCTCGGCGCCGCCGCCGGCGGCTCAGCCAACGTCCGCCACCCCGGGCCCGCAGCACTCGCCGCTGGCGCGCGTCGGGCTGCTCTGCTTCACGCTGCTGGTGGTGTATGCGAGCCTGTACCCGTTTTCGGGCTGGATCGACAACGGCGTCTCGCCCTTTGCCTTTGTCAGCGCGCCCAAGCCGCGCTACATCACCGACTTCGACCTGCTCACCAACGTGCTGGGATATTTTCCGTTCGGCGCGCTGGTGGTGCTGTCGCTGCATCCGCGCGTGTCGGGCGCGCGCGCCACGCTGGTGGCGATGGTGGCCGGCGCCTTGCTGTCGGCGTGCATGGAAGCGTTCCAGACCTGGCTGCCCAGCCGCATCTCGTCCAACATCGACCTGATCACCAATGCGCTGGGCGCGTTGCTCGGTGGCGCGGTGGTGGCGCCGTTCACGCGCGCGCTGATCGACGACGGCCGCCTGACGCGGCTGCGCCACGCGTGGTTCGAGCCGCATGCCAGCTTTGCCATCATCCTGCTGCTGCTGTGGCCGTTCGCGCAGGTGTTTCCGCAAGAGCACCTGTTCGGCATGGGCGGCATCGTGCGCGAATGGCTGACCGACCCGGAATCCTGGCCAATGCAGGTGCTGCAGATGGTGTTCCCGCAGCTGGAGGCGTGGCAGGACCATATCGGCCTGCGGCCCGAGGACATGCAGAGCCAGCAATTGCTGGAATCGCTGGTGACCGCCAGCAGCTGGATCGGCACCGGCCTGTTCGCCTCGATCGCGATGCGCCGCAGCGCGCCGATGCTGCGCATCCTGGCGGGGCTGCTGGCGGCGGCGCTGCTGCTCAAGGCGACCGCGGCCGAGCTGCAGTTTCCCACCGAAAGCGCCTTCGTCTGGCTGTCCGAAGGCGGCCGCTTTGCGCTGCTAACCAGCTCGCTGGTGCTGGCGCTGCTGCTGTACCTGCCGCGCTGGCTGCGCGCGATCCTTGCCATGGCGGCGCTGATCGTGCTGGTGGCGCTGACCAACGTGCTGCCGTCCAACCCGTACGCGTGGATCTCGGAACAGGGCTGGCGCATGGGCCGCTTCATCCACTTCAACAGCCTGGCGCAGTGGCTGGGCTGGCTGTGGCCGTTCCTGGCGTTCTGCTATGTGATCTGGCGCTTCGAACAGGTCAGCCTGCGCCGCCATGCGATGAAAAAAGCCGCGGCACGCCGTGAGGCGGCCGCGGCCAACATGCAGGAATAAGCAAGAGGCGGGAACAGGCCCGGCGGCGTCAGGCCTAGTGCAGCTGCCCGCCCTGCTCGCGCACATCGGCGCGGGTCGACAGCGCCGTGGCCACCGCGGTGCGCAGGCCCCTCACCAGCGTTTCGTGCGCCAGGCTGGGCTGGCCCGGATGGCGCGCCGCCTGCTCGGGCAGGTACGGAATGTGGATAAAGCCGCCGCGCACCGCGCCGTCCTGCGCCCGCGCCAACCGGTGCATCAGCCCGTAGAAGACATGGTTGCAGACGAAGGTGCCGGCGGTCTGCGACACCGACGCCGGCACGCCCGCCGCGCGCATGTCGCGCACCATCGCCTTGATCGGCAGCGTGGCAAAGTAGGCCGCCGGGCCATCCGCGGCGATGGCGGTGTCGATCGGCTGGGCGCCGGCGTTGTCGGCGATGCGCGCGTCGTCGACATTGATCGCCACGCGCTCCACCGACATCTCGGCGCGCCCGCCGGCCTGGCCCACCGCGATCACCAGCACCGGCCGCAGCGTGTCGACCAGTTCACCGATCGCGTCGATCGCCGCGCCGAACACGCAAGGCAGCTGGCGCGCGACGATCACCGCGTCGCCGACGCGTTCGCCGTCGAGCGCGCGCACGGCTTCCCAGGATGGATTGATCGGTTCGTCCTCGAACGGCTCGAAGCCGGTCAGCAGCACGGTAGGCATGGCGGGGCTCCCTCGGTTACATCAGGAAATACAGCAGCGCGATATTGGCCGCCAGGATCGCCAGCGCGGTCGGCACCTGCGCGCGGATCACGGCGTTCTTGTCGTCGAGCTCCAACAGCGCCGCCGGCACGATATTGAAGTTGGCCGCCATCGGCGTCATCAGCGTACCGCAATAGCCCGAGAACATGCCGATCGCCGCCATCACCGCCGGATTGCCGCCGAACATGCCGACCAGGATGGGCACGCCTACGCCGCCGGTCATCACCGGGAAGGCCGCGAAGCCATTGCCCATGATCACGGTGAACAGCGCCATGCCCACGCAATAGACCGCCACCGCCACCAGCTTGTAGTCCAGGTTGATATAGGCGGTGGTCAGGTGCGCCACGGCCTTGCCCACGCCGGCGTCGGCAAACACCAGCCCCAGCATCGCCAGCATCTGCGGCAGCACCAGCGCCCAGCCCAGCGATTCGGTCAGCCGGCGCGATTCGCGCAGGCCCTGCGCCACGGTGTCGCGCGTGAGCCAGCACACCACCGCCAGCGAGACCAGGCAGCCGATGCCCAGCGAGACGAAGGTCACGTTCTTCGGATCGAGCAGCGGCACGCCGGCGATCTTGACGTCCTTGAACAGCATGGTGCCGATCACGGTCACCAGCGGGATCAGCAGCGCCGGGATGAACAGCTTGTTGCCGAGGCGGCTCGCGCTGGCGCGGCGTTCTGCCTCGGGCAGGCTCTCATGCTTGCCGTGGCCGACGCCGCCGAAGCCGGCGATCAGCGCCATCACCACCGCGCCGATGCCGACCGCGGCCGGCGGCAGCCGGTCGCCAATCAGGAACACGATCGCGTACAGCAGCCAGAACAGGCCGGTGCTGAGACGGCGCGGATGCGCGCGGTCGGCGAAGGTCATCAGCGCGGTAATGGCCAGCACCAGGCCGGCGAGCCAGTAGAGGTATTCGATGGAGATAATCATGGCGCGCTCCTTATTCCGCGCTCTTGGCAGGCATGGCCGGCACCGCCTTGCCGCCCAGCTCGCGCTCGAGCCAGCCATCCAGGCGCTTGAGGCGCACCGCATGGATCAGGAACGCGCAGATCGCGGTGGGAATGCCCCACACGGCGATATGCAGCGGCTCCACATCGATGTTCGACGACAGCAGGAAGGTATGCATCAGCGCGATCGCGCCGAATGCCACGAAGATATCCTCGCCGAAAAACAGGCCCACGTTGTCGGTGGCGGCGCAGAAGGCCAGTACGCGCTGGCGCACCGGCTCGGGCAGGTGGCCGAAGCGGTTTTCGGCCGCGCCCTCGGCCATCGGCGCCAGCAGCGGACGCACCATCTGCGGGTGGCCGCCGAGGCTGGTCAGCCCGATCGCCGCGGTCAGCTCGCGCACGCCGAGGTAGACGATCAGCAGGCGCCCGACCGTGGCCGAGGCGATGCGCGCGATCCACGCCTGCGCATGCTCGCGCAGCCCGTGCCGCTCCAGCAGGCCGATCACGGCCAGCGGCAGCAGGATGATCAGCGGCAGGTTGCGCGCCTTGACGAAAGCGGTGCCGATCGCCGCGAAGATCTGCATCAGCGGCATGGGCGCGGCCAGCCCCGTTGCCAGCGCGGCGAGCACCACCACCAGCATGGGATTGAAGCGCAGCACGAAGCCGACGATGATGACGCCGACCCCGACAAGGGGCCAGAGATTGACTGCCTGTTCCATGGAAACACCAAACGAAGATAACGAAGGCGCGCGGACAGCAGCCGCCGTGACGCGTGACGGGGCGGGCCGCGTGAGAGAAATGCCGGCGTGAAGGCGGGTGAACGCGCTCAGTCGCCGGCGCGGATCGCGATGCCCTCTGCGCCCAGCCGTTCCCGGATGCGGCGCGCAAAGGCCAGCGCGTGGGCGCCGTCGCCGTGCAGACACACGGTTTCGGCCTGAATCGGTACCCAGGTGCCGTCGATGGCGCGCACGCGCCGCTCGCGCACCATGGTCAGGGTCTGGCCCAGGGCGACTTCCTCGTCCTCGTGCAGCGCGCCCGGCGTGCCGCGCCTGACCAGCGTGCCGTCGGGGTTGTAGCCGCGGTCGGCAAAGACCTCCTGCTTGACGCGCAGGCCGGCCTCCTTCGCCACGTCAATCATCTGGCTGCCGGCCAGGCCGAAGAACACCAGGTCGGCGTCGAAGTCGCGCACCGCGCGCACAATCGCGCGCGCCAGCACCGGATCGCGCACGGCCTGGTTGTACAGCGCGCCATGCGGCTTGACGTGGTGCAGCTGGCCGCCCTGCGCGCGCACGATCGCGGCGAGCGCGCCGATCTGGTACAGCACGTCGGCGTAGACGTGCTCGGGGTCGCGCTGCATCTCGGTGCGGCCGAAGTTCTCGCGGTCGGGGTAGCTCGGGTGCGCCCCGATCGCCACGCCGCGCTCGAGCGCCCACTTCACCGTCTGCACCATGGTGGCGGCGTCGCCCGCGTGCCAGCCGCAGGCGATATTGGCCGAGCTGATCAGCGCCAGCAGCGCCTCGTCATTGCCACAGCCTTCGCCAAGATCCGCGTTCAAATCGATCTGCATTGCCCTTCTCCAGTGCGGCGCCTTGCGCCCTTATGCGGCCACCCGCGTGCGTGTGCGCCGGCGCGCGGCAATCGGCATGCCATCGCCCTGCCACCGCAGCGCCTGCTCGATCTGGCGCAGGTAGCGTGCCAGCTCGGCCTGCGCCGCCTCGGCCTGCGCCAGCGTGACCTGGGCGAAGCGCACCGGCGCGCCCAGCGGCACCTGCGCCAGGCGCCACAGGTCGGCGCCGATCACCACGCCGATCTTGGGATAGCCGCCGGTGGTCTGCGCATCGGCCATCAGCGCGATCGGCTGCCCGGCCGGCGGCACCTGCATCACGCCCGGCACCACGCCGTGCGACAGCAGGTCGGCGCTGCGCCCGGCGCGCCGCGCCAGCGCCGGCCCGTTCAGGCGCAGGCCCATGCGGTTGCTGTTGGGCGTGACGGTCCAGTCCGCCTGCCACAGCGCGGCCTGCGAGGCCGCGTCAAAGTCATCGTATTCCGGACCGGGCAGCATGCGGATCGTCGTGGCCTTGCCTTCGACTGCGGCCGGCAGCGCCCACGCCGGCGCCTGCACGCCGATCCAGTCGGTCTCGGCTTCCAGCCCCGGGCGTCCCGCGGGCAGGCGGTCGCCCTCCTGCAGCGCGCGGCCGCCCAGCCCGCCGAAACCGGACTTCAGGTCGGTGCTGCGCGAGCCCATCACCGGATCGACCGCAATGCCGCCCGCCACGCACAGGTACACGCGCGTGCCACCCCGGGTCGACGGCAGCGTCAGGGTCTCGCCCTTGTGCGCGTCGAACGCGTGCCACGACCACACCGGCACGCCGTCGAGGTTGGCGCCGCATTCGGCGCCTGCGAGCGCTACCCGCATATCGGCATGGAAGCGCACCGCGGCGCGGCCCAGCGTGAATTCAATGGCGGCGCACTCCGGCGCGTTGCCGAGCAGGCGGTTGCCGACTTCCACCGCCAGCATGTCCATGGCCCCGCAGCGGCCCACGCCAAAACGGCGGAAGCCGGTACGGCCCAGGTCCTGCACCGAGGCGAGCGCGCCGGGACGAATGATCTCGATCACGCGATGATTTCCTCGGCGACAAAGCGCACGGTATCGCCGGGCGCAAACAGGGACGGCGGATCGCGGTCCGCCACGAAGAGTTCGGCGTCGGTGCGCCCGATCAGCTGCCAGCCGCCCGGCAACACCGCCGGATAGATCCCGGTCTGCTCGCCGCCGATGCCCACCGACCCGGCCGGCACCGCCAGCCGCGGCTCGCGCCGGCGCGGCGTCGCCAGTTCCGGCGCCAGCCCGCCCATATAGGCGAAGCCCGGCTGGAAGCCGAGGAAGTAGACCACGTACTCGCCCGCGGCATGGCGGCGCACCACTTCCTGCGGCGACAGGCCGGTATGCGCGGCGACGTCGCCCAGGTCGGGCCCATGCTCGCCGCCGTAGCGCACCGGGATCTCGACCAGCTTGCCGGTCGCATTGCGCGCCTCCCCCGAGGCCCACGCCAGCTTCAGGTTGCGCTCCAGCGCGTCCACGTCGGCGCTGCCGTCGAAGATGACGGTGAGGTTGTTCATGCCTGGCACCACGTCCACCACGCCGCGCCAGTCGGCCGCCCGCGCGGCCATGGCCCAGATCCGGCGCTGGACGGCCAGCGATGCAGGCGGCGCGACGCTGTACAGCAGCGCCTGCTCGGCGAGTCGGTGGACGGTGCAGTTCATGAGATTCCCGTTAGCGCACTTGCTAACCAGTGTAGGCAGACAAGCCGGAATGTGACGTCTTTGTATTTCATCGATAATTTATCGATGAATTCATCATATCGACATTGCCGGCGACGGGACAGTCGGGGTTGACCCTAGGATGGGCCGGGGGCACCAAAGCAAAACGGCCGGGAAAATTCCCGGCCGTTTTCTATTCCATCCAACTGACCAGCTCTCTCAGGCAAACCCCGCCTGATGCGCCTGCTGGTCGGCATGGTAAGAGCTGCGCACCATCGCCCCCACGGCGGCGTGGGTGAAGCCCATCTTGTAAGCCTCCTCCTCGAACATCTTGAACGTGTCCGGATGCACGTAGCGCAGCACCGGCAGGTGATGGTTCGACGGCGCCAGGTACTGGCCGATGGTCAGCATGTCGATGTCGTGGGCGCGCATGTCGCGCATGACTTCCAGGATTTCCTCGTCGGTCTCGCCCAGGCCGACCATCAGGCCGGACTTGGTCGGCACATTGGGATTGCGGCGCTTGAACTCCTGCAGCAGCTTGAGCGAGTGCGCGTAGTCAGCGCCCGGGCGGGCCTGCTTGTACAGGCGCGGCACGGTTTCCATGTTGTGGTTCATCACATCCGGCGGGCAGGCCTGCAGGATGTCCAGCGCCTTGTCCAGGCGGCCGCGGAAGTCGGGCACCAGCACTTCGATGCGGGTGCCGGGCGACAGCTCGCGCGTCTGCGAGATGCAGTCGACATAGTGCTGGGCGCCGCCATCGCGCAGGTCGTCGCGGTCGACGCTGGTGATGACCACGTAGTTCAGCTTGAGCTGGGCGATGGTGCGCGCCAGGTTGCCGGGCTCGTTCACGTCGAGCGGATCGGGTCGGCCGTGGCCGACGTCGCAGAACGGGCAGCGGCGCGTGCACTTGTCGCCCATGATCATGAAGGTGGCGGTGCCCTTGCCGAAGCATTCGCCGATATTCGGGCAACTCGCTTCCTCGCACACCGTCACCAGGTTGTTGGCGCGCAGGATGTCCTTGATCTCATAGAAACGCGAATTGCCGGTGGCGGCCTTCACGCGGATCCAGTCCGGCTTCTTGAGCTTTTCGGCCGGCACGATCTTGATGGGGATGCGTGCGGTCTTGTCGGCCGACTTCTGCTTGCGGGTCGGGTCGTACTGCTCCGCGGGGGACTGCGGGGCTTCGCTGGAAGTGGCGATCAGGGCGTCGCTCATACATTTCTCCGCACGCGCTCGGCGTGCATTTCGCTTTTGACTAGGAGGCCAGGGCCGGGGCGGCAGGTTCTTCAGCTGCCAGCACGCGAGCTTCGTGCGCTGCCAGCACCTCGCACAATGCAGCCGCCAGGCGCTGTGCGATTTCGGGTTGTCTTGCCGCGGTCACGGGCACCGGCGCGCCATCGGCATCCGCCACCGGACAGGTGGCTCCCGCGGTGGCCATGTCGACCGTTTCCAGTCCGGCATAGCCGCAGGGATTGATGCGCAGGAACGGCGACAGGTCCATCTGCACGTTGAGGCTGACGCCGTGGTAGCTGCAGCCGTTGCGGATCTTGAGGCCGAGCGCGGCAATCTTGGCGCCCTGGCGGGGCCCGCCGGACAGGTAGATGCCGGGGGCGCCGGGCTTGCGTTCGGCTGCGAGATTATACGCCGCGAGCGTGTCCAGCACGGCCTGCTCGATGCCGTGCACCAGCTCGCGCACCATCAGGCGGCGGCGGCGCAGGTCAAGCAGCAGATAAGCCACGACCTGTCCCGGCCCGTGGTAAGTGATCTGCCCGCCACGATCGATCTGCACCACCGGAATGCGCTCGTCCGGCGCCAGCAGGTGCGCGGGGTCGCCCGCCTGGCCCAGCGTGTAGACCGGCGGATGCTCGACCAGCCAGACCTGGTCGGGCGTATCAGAGGTGCGCGCGGCGGTGAAGGCGCGCATCGCGTCGAAACACGGCTGATAGTCCTCGCGGCCGCGTTCGATGACTTGAATCGGATGCATGGCGAGAGTGTAACGAAAAGGGCCGGCTTGCGCCGGCCCTGCCTGCCCCGTTCAGGGAGCGGAATCGTCCGCTGCGTCACGCGACCAGACCAGGCGCAGATGGCCCCGGCCCCGATGCGACGCGGACGTTGCTCCGCCCTCTCCAACTTCAGGAGGCGGTGACCCGCTCCTGGTTCGGCGTCCACTCGGTGCCTCGAACCAGCCGGCGCAGGCTGCGATACACCAGGTGGGGCAGGTCGGCCAGCGCCAGCGCCGGGCGGCGCGCCTCGGCAATCAGCGCCAGCCGCACCGGATGCAAGGCACGCGGATCTATGCTGAGCACCACCTCGTCGCCGCTGCGCAGCAACAGGCTGCCGCCACAACGCAGCCAGTAGTCCTCCGAATCATTCTCGCGAGTCAGCCACACATCGGTGCCACGGGCCTCTGCAATGTGCAGGCGCTGGGGCGCATGCACCGACAGCGTGGTGACTTCGCCAGGATTCAGGGTGAACTCGGTCGTTGTGAGCACGGTTTTCATGGTGGTTCTCCGTTCAGCCGGCCCTGGCGGGGATACGCCAGACACAGTACGGATTCGCCGCGGGTCGCCGGAACTGGCCCGGCAAGGGGACCAGGCCAGTTAAATCCTGCGAATATCGTGGTAAAGAAGGGGGCAACTGCGGGGGCCGGTGATGGAATATTAGTGATTGCCTGGCCACTATCAAAACGATATATTTTCTTTGTTCTTGTTAGCCAATCTCACATAACCCCGATTGCCTGGAGGCGGCCATGGCCTGGAAAAGCGCCTGGGAAAAAGACCTGCCGCGTGGCTGGCACCGCGAGTTGCCGCGCCTGCCGGCGCTGACCGCGCTGCGCGCGTTCGAAGCCGCGGCGCGGCACGAGAGCTTTTCGCGCGCCGCGACGGAGCTGTTCGTCACGCACGGCGCGGTCAGCCACCAGATCCGCGCGCTGGAAGAAGAACTGGGCATGCCGCTGTTCGAGCGCCACGGCAAGCGCGTGGCGCTGACCCCGGCGGGCCGGCTCTATGCCGAGCGCGTGCGCGACGCCCTGCTGCAGATCGCCGATGCCACGCGCGCGCTGCAGGCCGGCAACCGCGACAAGCGCCTGACCATCAGCACCATGCCGTCGTTCGCCGCGCGCTGGCTGACGCCGCGCATCGGCAGCTTTATCGAGCGCCACCCGGAACTGGATGTCGAACTGCTGTCGTCGAACACGCTGGTCAATTTTGCGCACGAAGAGGTCGATGTCGCGCTGCGCATGGGCAGCGGCGACTATCCCGGCCTGTATGTGGAACGGCTGCTCGACGATGTCTTCTTCCCGGTATGCAGCCCTGCCTTCAACGGCGGGCGGCTGCCCGAACGGCCGCAGGACATGGCGGGCCTGCCGCTGCTGCGCGGCGAGGGCGATCCGTGGAAGCCGTGGTTCGAGGCCGCCGGGCTCGATTGGCCCGAGCCGCGCAAGGGCTTGCTGCTGGAAGATTCGTCGCTGCTGCTGCAGGCCGCCTCGGAAGGCCAGGGCATTGCCCTGATCCGCTCGTCGCTGGCGTGCAACGACCTGCTGTCCGGGCGCGTGGTGCGGCTGTTCGAGGTCAGCATTCCATGCCCGTGGCTGTTGTACTTTGTGTGCGCGCCGGGCGCGCTGAACCTGCCCAAGGTGCAGGCGTTCCGTGGCTGGCTGCTGCCCGAGATCGAGCGCTTTCGCGAAGTGCTGGCGCAGTGGGAGTGAATCAGTCTTCCGGCGTATCGTCGCTATCCGCCGCCCGGCCCGGGGCATCGGCCGCCGCTTTCGCGCGTGCCCGGCCGGCACGCGGGTGGGCCTTGTCGTAGACCTTGGCGAGGTGCTGGAAATCCAGCGCGGTGTAGACCTGCGTGGTCGAGATGCTGGCATGGCCGAGCATTTCCTGCACCGCGCGCAGGTCGCCGGAAGATTGCAGCATGTGCGTGGCGAAGGAATGCCGCAGCATATGCGGATGCACATCGGCGGGCACGCCGGCGCGCAGCGCCTGCTGCTTGAGCCGCAACTGCACCGTGCGCATCGACAGGCGCCGCCCGCGCGGACCGAGGAACAAGGCATGGGCGTCCTCGGGCGCCGCGCCCGGCCGCAGCCAGGCGTCGCGCACCGCGAGCCACGCCTGCAGCGCGGCGACGGCCTTGCTGCCGACCGGCACCGAGCGCCGGCGCGAGCCCTTGCCGGTCACGGTCACCTCGGCGCCGGCCAGGTCGAGCCAGCCGCTGGAGCGGTAGCCGTCGGCATCGGCATAGCGCAGGTCCAGCTGCACCAGCTCGGACAGCCGCAGCCCGCTGGAATAGAACAGTTCGTAGACGGCCTGGTCGCGCAGCGCCTCGGCATCGGTGCCCGCAGGGTGCGCGACCAGCGCCACCGCGTGCTCGACTGACAGCGCCTTGGGCAGCGCGTGCCCCGAGCGCGGCGCGCGCACGCCGTCGACCGGATTCACGCTGACGCCGTGGCCGTGCCGCGCCGCCCACAGGTAGAAGCCGCGCCAGGCCGACAGCGCGCGCGCGATGCTGGTGCCGACCAGCCCGGCGGCATGCAGCCGCGCGGCGAAATTGCGGATATGGTGGGTCTGCAGCGCCAGCAGCGCGACGCCCGGCGCATGCTGCGCCGCGTGTGCCTGCAGCACGCGCAGTTCGCGCGCGTAATTTGACAGCGTATGCTCGGCCAGCTTACGGCTGCCGCGCAGCCAGTCGAGATAGCGCGTGACCAGCGGGTCTGACGGCGGCGCTTCGCCGCCGGCGGCAGCGGGCGGCGCGACCGCGTCGCGCGGCGGCCGGCGTGCAGTCATGGCTTCAGTCGCGCAACCGGTTCAGCGCGGCACCCGCGACTTCGCCGATCTGCGACAGGTAGGCGGTGCCCATGCCTTCGTGGAAACGGCGCGGATCGGGCGAGCCCAGCACCAGCATGCCAAAGGCGGCGCCACGCACATCGGCGCCAGCCTCGGCCTCGCCGGCGCGCACCGGCACGCGCAGCGTCACCATCGCCAGCGAGGTGATATCGTCGCGCTCGAGCAGGCTGGCCGCCTCGAAGCCGCTGTTGCTGCCGCAGAACGGTGCGCGCAGGCCCTCGGCAAAGATGCGCAGGTCTTCGCTGGCGCCCTGCGCCACTTCCATGTGCGCGTACTGCTCGGCGACATCCCACAGCCTGAGAGCCACCGCCGGCACGTCGAACACCTGCTGCAGGCCGTCCTGCACGGCATACGGCAGCGCGTGCGAATCGGCCTCGGCCAGCAGGCGCAGCTGCCAGTCGTGCATGCGCTGCTGGGTGCGGTCGTTCTCGTGGCCATGGCGGACCAGGTCCGCCAGGCGCAGCTCCAGTCCTTTGTTCTTCTCGCGCAGGATTTCCATCTGGCGCTCCTGCAGCGACACGGCGCGATGGCTGTGCGGGCTGGTCAGCTGCACCGCGGCCAGCAGCTCGGCATGCTCTTCGAAGAATTCAGGATGGCTCTGCAGGTAGGCGGCAACGTCGTGGGCGTTCATGGGGCGTGGACCGGTAGAGGTAAAGTGGGTGGCAGTTTAGCAAACCCAACAAAGCAAAGAGACGTCCGGTGTCAGGTGCGCCCAAGCCGCCCGGACTAGCCCAAGCAAGGTGTTCCCCCTCTCCCCTCATGGGGAGAGGGCCGGGGTGAGGGGTGGTTTAGCGAGGAGCCACTTCAAGCAAGGCCAACGGTGTTAACCCACAGGCCTCAGCCTTTGACCCTCCCGCCCTCACCCCCGGCCCCTCTCCCGCAAGCGGGAGAGGGGAGCAAACCTTTGGCATGCCCCCGCTACGTCTGAATCAGCCGCTTCTGCCGCGAAATGCTCATCAGGATGCCGATGCCCGCGCCCAGCGTCACCAGTGCGGTGCCGCCATAGCTCATCAGCGGCAGCGGCACCCCCACCACCGGCAGGATGCCGCTGACCATGCCCATGTTGACGAAGGCATAGGTGAAGAAGATCAGCGTGATCGATCCCGCCAGCAACCGCGAGAACAGCGTCGGCGCATTGGCCGCGATGAACAGCCCGCGGAAGATCAGCAGCAGGTACAGCACCAGCAGCACCGCGTTGCCGATCAGCCCGAACTCTTCCGAATACACCGCGAAGATAAAGTCGGTGTGCTTCTCGGGGATGAACTCCAGGTGGGTCTGCGTCCCCTTGAGCCAGCCCTTGCCCTCGACTCCGCCGGAGCCGATCGCGATGATCGACTGAATCGTGTGGAAACCCTTGCCCAGCGGATCGCTGGTCGGGTCCAGCAGCGTGCAGACGCGGTGCTGCTGGTAGTCGTGCAGCACCGGCCAGTTCACGCCCGGCGCGCAGATGTCGTTCTGGAACGTGATCAGCAGGGTGATCGCCACCACCAGCAGCCCCAGCAGCGGCAGGATCAGCCGCCACGAGAGGCCGGCGAAGTAGATCACGTACACGCCCGCGGCCATCACCAGCAGCGCGGTGCCCAGGTCGGGCTGCTTGGCGATGAGCCCCACCGGGATCAGCAGCATCACCAGCGCCACCACGAAGTCAAACCACCGGATCACGCCCTCGCGCTTCTGGAAGTACCACGCCAGCATCAGCGGCATCGAGATCTTCATGATCTCGGAGGGCTGGATCACCATGCCGACATAGAGCCAGCGGCGCGCGCCCTTGCGGATCAGGCCGAACATGGCCACCGCGATCAGCAACGCCACTCCTACCGTGTAGATCGGCACCGCGACTCGCATCAGCGTCTGCGTAGGGAGGTAGGCGATCACGAGCATCACCACGTACGACAGCAGGATGTTGCGCAACTGGTCCTCGACGCGGCCCGGCATGTCGATGGCGGCCGAGTACAGCGCGACGATGCCGGTGGCGAACAGCAGGAACACGATCAGCGAAAGCGGTTTGTCGAAACCGGTCAGCGCGGTCTTGACCAGGGACAGGACGCGGCGGCGATCCATGCGCGTCTCCTTCAGCGAGTGGCGTCGGCACCGCTGGCTGCCTTGGCAGCCACGGGCTTGACGCGTGGTTTGGGCGCGGGCGCCTTGGCCGGCACCACCGTCGCCGAGGCCGGCGCGGGGGTCTGCGGCTTGCTGTGGCCAAGTGCCTGCAGCATGCGCTGGTCCAGCGTCTGCACCGCAGAGGCCGGGGCGATGGCGTCGGGATCCAGCGTGGCGGCGATGGCCTCCGGCGTCGGCGCCTGCGCGCCCGAGGCCGCCGCCACCGCGCTGGCGGCAGCGCCACTGGCAGGCGCGCCGCCGCTGGACATTACCGTGGCGCTGGCAATGCTGGCGGTCTGGCCGGTGGTGAACACGCTCGGCGTATCCACTGGCGCGCGGCCCGCCACGCGCTCGCCGGCAGGGGGGGCGATCGCCTCGAGTTCGGCGGGCCACTTGCCGGTCAGGTAGTAGTCCATCACCTTGCGCGCGATCGGCGCGGCCACCGCGGCGCCGAAGCCGGCGTTCTCGACGATCAGCGCGATCGCGATCTTCGGGTTGTCGGCCGGCGCAAAGGCCGTGTACAGCGAGTGGTCGCGCTTGCGCTCGTCGAGCGCGTGGTGGTTGTACTTCTCGCCTTTGGAAAGGCTGTAGGTCTGCGCCGTGCCGGTCTTGCCCGCCGACTCATACGCCGCGCCGGCAAACACGCGCGCAGCGGTGCCGGAGTGCGTCACCGCCACCATCGCGCGCTTGATCACGTCGATATCGGCCTGCTTGAGCGGAATCGTGTAGCTTTCCTTGGGCACTGTCAGCGCGCGCTTGCGCGTGACCGCGTCTTCCACCGCCTTGACCAGGTGTGGCTTCATCACCTTGCCGTTGTTGACGATCACCGAAGTGGCCTGCGCCAACTGCAGGATGGTGAAGCTGTTGTAGCCCTGGCCGATGCCCAGCGAGATGGTCTCGCCGTCATACCACTTCTGCTGCTCGGGCTTGCGGTAAGCCTTGCGCTTCCATTCGGTCGACGGCAGGATGCCGCGGCTTTCGCCCTCGATGTCGATGCCAGTGATCTGGCCGAAGCCCAGTGGCTTCATGAAGTCATGGATGCCGTTGACGCCCATGTCGCGCGCCAGCGCGTAGTAATAGGTATCGCACGAATGCACGATCGAGCTGTGCATGTCGACCCAGCCGTGGCCGCCCGGCTTGTCGTCGCGGAAGGTGTGGTTGCCCAGCGTGAAGAAGCCCGGATCCGACATGCCCCACGCCGCGGTGCGCTTGCCGGTGGTCAGCGCGGCCAGCGCCATGAACGGCTTGTAGGTCGAGCCGGGCGGATAGGTGCCGCGCAGGGGCCGGTTCAGCAGCGGCTTGTCGGGCGAGCCGTTGAGCTCGTTCCAGGTATTGGTGTCGATGCCCTCGACAAACAGGTTGGGATCGAAGGTCGGCTTGGAGACGAAGGCCAGGATGTCGCCGGTGGACGGCTCGATCGCCACCAGCGCGCCGCGGCGATTGCCATAGAGGGCCTCGGCCAGTTGCTGCAGGCGGATGTCGAGCGACAGGATCAGGTTGTTGCCGGGCGTGGCGGGCGAAGTGGACAGCGTGCGGATCGGGCGCCCGCCCGCGCTGACTTCCACTTCCTCGAAGCCGGTCAGCCCGTGCAGCTCGCTCTCGTAGCTCTGCTCCAGGCCGATCTTGCCGATGTAGTTGGAGCCCTTGTAGTTGTCGGCATCCTTGCGCGGATCGTACTTGGCGGCGTCGGCATCGTTGGCCTCGTCCATGGCCTCGATGCGCTCCTGGTCACGCTGCGAGATGCGGCCCAGGTAGCCCACCACGTGCGACGCCGACTCGCCCAGCGGATACTGGCGGAACAGCCGCGCGCGCACATCCACGCCCGGGAAGCGGAAGCGCTGCGCGGAGAAGCGCGCCACTTCCTCGTCGGTCAGCTGGCTGCGGATCGGCAGGCTTTCGAAGCTGCGGGACTCTTCCATCAGCCGCTTGAAGCGGCGCCGGTCGCGCGGCTGGATCTCCACCAGCCCGGACAGGCTCTCGATGGTGTTGTCCAGCGTATCGGTCAGCTTGGACGGCGTGATCTCCAGCGTGTACGCCGAATAATTGCGCGCCAGCACGACCCCGTTGCGGTCCATGATGATGCCGCGGTTGGGCTCGATCGGCGCCACCGAGATGCGGTTGTCCTCGGCCTTGGCCGAGTACTGGTCATGCTTGTACCACTGCAGCCACAGGAAGCGCGAGAACAGCAGGCCGAAGCAGATCACCGTAAACAGCGCCGCGGCCGCCACGCGGATGCGGAAGCGGCCGATTTCCAGTTCGACGTTGCGGATTTCGGTCATGGTACTGCGTGGCCTGGAGACATCGGTGGTGGACGGTGGCGGGCGATGGCGATGGCGGCGTCAGATCGGCCGGGTCTCGTCGACGTCGTTCGAGCGGCGCTGCGGCGCCAGCAGCAGGCTGGTCGCAAGCGGCCACAGCAGCGCCTCGATCGCCGGTGCCAGCAGCAGCGGCCAGCCGGGCAACGGTGCGCCCATGGCCAGCCGGATCAGCACCGGCACCGCGTGCGCGATGAACAGCAGCGGCAGCACGTGCAGCGCCTGGGTGTAGACCGTGAACCACAGCACGCGGCGGTGGATGGTGATGGCGAAGTAGGCCAGCAGCGTGTACGCCAGCGCGTGCTCGCCCAGCAGCCGGGCATCGTGCACGTCCATCAGCAGGCCCAGCAGGAAGGCCACGCCCATGCCCACCTTGCGCGGCTGGTGGATGTTCCAGAACACCAGCACCAGCGCCACCATGTCCGGAATCCACAGCGTGGTGCCCCACGGCATCAGGTTGAACAGGAACGCCAGCACGAAGCTGAAGGCGATAAAGGCCGGGTTGACCGGCCGCAGCAGGTATTGGGGATTGGTCACCGTGGTGCCTCCTTGGCGGACGCGGCCTTGCCCGCCGCGGCGCTGTCGGCGGCGGCGCGCGCGGCGGCGGACCGGGCGCCCCTGACCGGCGCTTCCGGCCGGGCCTCGACCGCTTCGCGCGCCGGGATGGCGGCGTCGTAGCGCACCACCAGCAGCTGGCGGTGCGCGCGCACGCCGGCCACCGGCTCGCAATAGACGCGCGAGAACGCGGTATCGGCCTTGCGCTCGATCTGCACGATCTTCGCCACCGGCAGGCCCGGCGGATAGGTGCCGTCCAGGCCCGAGGTCACCAGCAGGTCGCCCTGCTGCAGGTCGGCGGCGGCGGCCATGAAGCGCAGGTCCAGCTGGCCGGCGCGCGCACCGCCGAAGGCCACGCTGCGCAGGCCGTTGCGCACCACCTGCACCGGAATCGCCTGGTCCTTGTCAGTCAGCAGCGTCACTTCGGACTGGAACGGCGACACGCGCGTGACCTGCCCCACCACGCCGCGCTCGTCGATCACCGGGTAGCCGGCGCGCAGGCCGTGCTGGCTACCCTTGTCGATCACGATGCGCTGGCTGTACGGGTCGCGCGCGTCATACAGGATTTCGGCCGCCGTCACCGGCGTGGCCGACTGCTGCGCCAGCCCGAGCAGCTTGCGCAGCTGGTTGTTCTCGGCCTCGAGCTGCGCCTGGCGCACCGAGGCCTGGGCCTGCTGCACGGCGTGCTGGCGCAGCTCGCGGTTCTCGGTGGCGAGCGTCGCCGACGACTGCGCGTAGTCGAACATGGCGCGCAGCGCATCGCGCGGCGCCAGCACCAGGCGCTCGACCGGCATCAGCACGGTGGCGGCAACCTGCCGCCCGACGCGCAGCGCGTCGAAACGGGCATCGACCACCAGCAGCGCCAGCGCGATGCCCACGTACAGGACCAGCCTGGCGACAGCCGAGGTGCCTTGCTTGAAGAGCGGCGGAGGGGAGTAATCCATTTACCCGAACAAAGGCCGGAGGCCACGCGGAAACGCCCCGCCGCCCGCCGTGCCGCGCCCCGCCCCCTGGCGGGGACAGGCGCGGCACGGTCGGGCGGCGGGAACTGCCAGGGCCCGGCCCCGGCGGATGCGGCGCCGCGGCGCCGCCATGATCGGTCGATCCGGCACGCCGCGCATCGCCACGTGAGCGTCCTGCTTACTCGTACGAGAAGATGCTGCCGAGCTTGTCCATGCGTTCCAGCGCCATGCCGGAGCCGCGCACCACGCAGGTCAGCGGGTCTTCGGCGACCAGCACCGGCAGGCCGGTTTCCTCGGCCAGCAGGCGGTCCAGGTCGCGCAGCAGCGCGCCGCCGCCGGTCAGCATCATGCCGCGCTCGGCGATGTCGGCGCCCAGTTCGGGCGGAGTCTGTTCCAGCGCGATCTTCACCGCCGACACGATCTGGTTGAGCGGATCGGTGAGGGCTTCCAGGATTTCATTGGACGACACCGTGAACGCGCGCGGGATGCCTTCGGACAGGTTGCGGCCCTTGACTTCCATCTCGCGGACCTCGGAGCCCGGGAAGGCCGAGCCGATTTCCTTCTTGATGGCCTCGGCGGTCTGTTCGCCGATCAGCATGCCGTAGTTGCGGCGGATGTAGTTGACGATGGCCTCGTCGAACTTGTCGCCGCCGACGCGCACCGAACCCTTGTAGACCATGCCGCCCAGCGAGATGATGCCGACCTCGGTGGTGCCGCCGCCGATATCGACCACCATCGAGCCCGACGGCTCCGACACCGGCAGGCCGGCGCCGATCGCCGCCGACATCGGCTCCTCGATCAGGTAGACCTGGCTGGCGCCGGCGCCCAGCGCCGATTCGCGGATGGCGCGGCGCTCGACCTGGGTCGAGCCGCACGGCACGCAGATGATGATGCGCGGGCTCGGGCGCAGCAGCTTGCTGTCATGCACCATCTTGATGAATTGCTTGAGCATCTGCTCGGTGACGGTGAAGTCGGCGATCACGCCGTCCTTCATCGGGCGGATCGCCTCGATATTGCCCGGCACCTTGCCCAGCATCTGCTTGGCTTCCTTGCCCACCGCCGTGATGGTCTTCTTGGCGTTGGGGCCGCCTTCCTGGCGGATCGCAACCACCGAGGGCTCGTCCAGCACGATGCCCTTGTCGCGCATGTAGATCAGCGTGTTGGCGGTGCCGAGGTCGATCGCCAGGTCGTTGGAGAAGTAGCTGCGGAGAAATCCGAACATCAGGAATCCTGTCTGTGGTGGTGTTCGCGGGTAGGCGAAGCGGCCGGCGCCGCGAGCGGCCCGGCCACGAAGTACGTGGTGTTGAATACGGAATGGTTCTCGGCTTCCCGCTCCGCCCGCCGCCCGGCCGGAGGTTGTCCGGCCGGATGGGCATGGGATCGGCACCGCCGGCGCACCGCGCGCGCCGGCCCTACGGGAACCTTTGATTAGACCCCGCGAAAAAGTTCGCGGAAATGTGCAGACGCCGGCGCATCACGTCGGCTGTGGCGCGACATGCGGGACCGGCGGCAAGGCCTAATCAGAGGACCCAGGTTTGCCCTTCGGGCGCCTTCGGACACCCGGCGCGGGGGCGCCGGCCGCAGGCCATGTGGCGTAGGCGTTGCCAAAGGTCGGTAACTCGCAATGATACCTTATAATTCCAGCGGCTTCGGGCGTTTACAGCCTGAAAATACCTGCAATTCTGGCGACTCCGGGGCGCCCTCCGGCGCCCGCGGTCAGGTCCCCGGGCCACGCCACGCGGCGGCCCCGTAAGCCAGCCGCCGGCGCAGCCCGCGCCGCCTTTCGTATTCCGAGCATCCGAGCATCGACCCACCACGCCATGGCCCTCGACCTATCCGACGTCAAGCGCATTGCCCACCTCGCCCGCATCGAAACCAGCGATGCCGAGGCCGAACAGACGCTTGCGCAGCTGAACAACTTTTTCTCGCTGGTCGAACAGATGCAGGCGGTCGACACTACCGGCATCGAGCCGCTGGCACATCCGCTGTCGGCCGTGCGCGACATGGTCCAGCGCCTGCGCGAGGACGTGGTCACCGAAGCCGACCGCCGCGCCGACTACCAGCGCCCCGCGCCGGCCACCGAAAACGGCCTGTACCTGGTGCCCAAGGTCATCGAATGACCGTTGCCCGGCCCATGCCGCCGGCGCCGCCAGGCGCGCGGTCCGGCGCCGGCCGCCCGCCAGTACAACACCCCTGATGCCAACCGACTGTCATGCCCTTTTCCGCTGATTCCGTGACTTCCCTGCGCCAGCTTGCCGACGCCCTGGCCGCGCGCACCGTCTCCGCCGAGGAACTCGCGCGCGAGTACCTGGCCCGCATCGAGCAGGCCGCCGCGCTCAACGCCTTTATCCACGTCGATGCCGAGCTGACGCTGGCCCAGGCTCGCGCCGCCGACGCACGCCGCGCGCGCGGCGAGGCCGCGCCGCTGACCGGCGTGCCGGTCGCGCACAAGGATGTGTTCGTCACGCGCGGCTGGCGTGCCACGGCCGGCTCGAAGATGCTGGCCAGCTATGAAAGCCCGTTCGACGCCACCGTGGTCGAGCGCATGGCCGCGGCCGGCATGGTCACGCTGGGCAAGACCAATATGGACGAATTTGCGATGGGCTCGTCCAACGAGAACTCGCATTTCGGCCCGGTGCGCAACCCCTGGGACACCAGCCGCGTGCCCGGCGGTTCGTCGGGCGGCTCGGCCGCCGCGGTCGCCGCCGGCCTCGCGCCCGCCGCCACCGGCACCGACACCGGCGGCTCGATCCGCCAGCCGGCCTCGTTCTCGGGCATCACCGGGATCAAGCCGACCTACGGCCGCGTGTCGCGCTACGGCATGATCGCCTTTGCCTCGTCGCTGGACCAGGGCGGCCCGATGGCCCACAGCGCCGAGGACTGCGCGCTGCTGCTCAACGCCATGGCCGGCTTCGATCCGAAGGACTCGACCAGCATCCCGCCCGCGCAGGGCGGCGTCGACGAGGACTACACCCGCCTGCTGAGCCAGCCGCGCGCCGGCGCCACCGCCGAGCGCCCGCTGGCCGGCCTGCGCATCGGCCTGCCGAAGGAATACTTCGGCAAGGGCCTGGCGGCCGACGTCGAGCAGGCCGTGCGCGCGGCGCTGGCCGAATATGAAAAGCTGGGCGCCACGCTGGTCGAGGTGTCGCTGCCCAAGACCGAGCTGTCGATCCCGGTGTACTACGTGATCGCCCCGGCCGAGGCTTCGTCCAACCTGTCGCGCTTCGACGGGGTGCGCTACGGCCACCGCGCCGCCGAGTACCGCGACCTGCTCGACATGTACAAGAAGACCCGCGCCGAAGGCTTCGGCGCCGAGGTCAAGCGCCGCATCATGGTCGGCACCTACGTGCTGTCGCACGGCTACTACGACGCCTACTACCTGCAGGCGCAGAAGATCCGCCGCATCATCGCCGACGATTTCCAGCGCGCCTTCGCCCAGTGCGACGTGATCATGGGCCCGGTGGCGCCGACGGTGGCGTGGAAGCTGGGCGAGAAGACCTCGGACCCGGTGCAGATGTACCTGGCCGACATCTTCACGCTGTCGACCAGCCTGGCCGGCCTGCCCGGCATGAGCGTGCCGTGCGGCTTCGGCGCGGGCAACATGCCCGTCGGCCTGCAGCTGATCGGCAACTACTTCGACGAAGCGCGCCTGCTGCAGGCCGCGCATGCGTTCCAGCAGGCGACCGACTGGCACCTGCGCCGCCCCGCCAAGGCCTGACCATGACCCGCACCCTGCTCCGCCTGCTCGCTGCCGCAGCGCTCGCCGCGCTGGTGGCGGGCTGCATCCAGCTGCCGATCATCGGCAAGCCCACGCCGATCGCCAGCCGCGACATCGACCTGGCCGGCGACTGCCGCCGCACCGAGGAAGACGGCTTCCGCGAAGACGCGCAGCTGCGCATCGCCGACAACAGCGTGCAGCAGCTGTCGTGGAAGCTGTGGGTGGGCAAGCGCGGCTCGTGCAGCTTCAACCTGGCCGACTTCCGCCAGGTCCAGAAGAAGCCGCATATCGAACTGCGCGCCAACGACGGCAGCGGCTGCAAGCTGATGGTCTGGCAGGACCCGCGCCGCGTCACGCTGGCGCACGCCAACTGCCAGCAGCGCTGCACGCCCGGCATCTATGAAGAAGCCTGGCCCGTGATGTTCGAACCAGGCACCGGCGCCTGCGCCCGCACGCGCTGAAGCCACCGCAGCCGGTCATGATCCAGTCCCCCGCCACCCCGCAACCCGCGCCGCGCGCCGCCCGCCCGGTGGCCGCCTGGGTGCGCGCCGCGGTGGCGCTGGGCCTCGGCGCATGGCTGGCCGGCGCCGCGGCGCATACGCCGGACCTGCCCGCACCCGCACTGGACGCGCCGGCACCGCTGACGCCGGCGGGCGTGCTGGCGCCGAACGCGGTGAGCCGGGCCGCGCCCGCCGCTGCGGCCACGGCGCCCGTGCCCGCGCAGCGGGTGCAGCTGCGCGGCGATGCCGCCACGCCGGCACTGACCGCCTACTGGTTCCTGCCGCGCGAAGGCGCCACGCCGCGCGCGCTGCCCGTGGTGGTGGCGCTGCACGGCTGTGGCGGCCTGCTGGCCCAGCGCCCTGCGCGCGAGCGCACCGCTGGTACGGCCGACACCGACAAGGCCGGCGTTGCCGCACTGCTGCAGCAACGCTACCGTGAATACGCCCACTGGCTGACCGAACGCGGCTATGCGGTGCTGATGCCGGACAGCTTCAGCGCGCGCGGCAGGCCTCACGGCATCTGTACCGAGCCCATCGACACGCGCGCCATCGACGACCGCACCCGCCGTGCCGACGCGCTCGCCGCGCTGCGCTGGGTGGCGCAGCAACCCGCGGTCGACGCCGCCCGCATCGTGCTGCTGGGCTGGTCGAACGGCGCGCAGGCGGTGCTGGCCACCGTCGACGCCAGCCGCCCCTGGCCGGCCGGCACGCCGCCGGTCGAGCGCGCGGTGGCGTTCTACCCGGGCTGCAAGCGCGCGGTGCAGCAGCACAGCTTCCGCCTGCGCGCGCCGCTGCTGCTGATGATCGGCGGCGCCGACGACTGGACCCCCGCGACGCGCTGCGCGATGCTGCAGAGCGCCGTGCTGGCGCGCCAGCCGGGGGCGCGCTTCCGGCTGGAGATCTATCCGGGCGCCTATCACGGCTTTGACGGCACCAGCGAACTGCATCGGCGCACCGACGTGCCCGCCGCCGCCATGCGCAAGACCCAGAGCGTCACCGTTGGCGGCGACGCCGTGGCCCGCGTCGCCGCGCTGGCCCAGCTCGACTCCTGGCTGGCCAGCCCCGACCCCTGACCGCCACGCAAGACCAGACCCAACACCGGGGCGGCGCTGCCGTTCCCTCGCAACAGACAACATCGAAAGAACCGAACAGGAATACCGCCATGCAATGGGAAGTGGTGATCGGCCTCGAAACGCACGCGCAGCTGTCGACGGCCTCGAAGATTTTTTCCGGCACCTCCACCGCCTTCGGCGCCGAGGCCAACACGCAGGCGTCGCCGGTGGACCTGGCGCTGCCGGGCGTGCTGCCGGTGCTGAACCAGGGCGCGGTCGAGCGCGCGATCCAGTTCGGCCTGGCGATCGGCGCCACCATCGCGCCGCGCAGCGTGTTTGCGCGCAAGAACTACTTCTACCCCGACCTGCCCAAGGGCTACCAGATCAGCCAGTACGAGATTCCGGTGGTACAGGGCGGCACCATCACCATCCAGGTCGAGGGCAAGCAGGGCGAGTCCTATGAGAAGACCGTCAACCTGACGCGCGCGCACCTCGAGGAAGATGCGGGCAAGTCGCTGCACGAGGACTTTGCCGGCATGACCGGCATCGACCTGAACCGTGCCGGCACGCCGCTGCTGGAAATCGTCACCGAGCCCGACATGCGCAGCGCCGCCGAAGCGGTGGCCTATGCCAAGGCGCTGCACTCGCTGGTGGTGTGGCTGGGCATCTGCGACGGCAACATGCAGGAAGGCAGCTTCCGCTGCGACGCCAACGTGTCGGTGCGCCCGCTGGGCCAGAAGGAATTCGGCACGCGCCGCGAGATCAAGAACCTGAACTCCTTCCGCTTCCTGCAGCAGGCCATCGAATACGAAGTGCAGTGGCAGATTGCCGAGATCGAAGACGGCCGCAAGATCCAGCAGGCCACCGTGCTGTTCGACCCGGACACCGGCGAAACCCGCGCCATGCGCACCAAGGAAGATGCGCACGACTACCGCTACTTCCCCGACCCGGACCTGATGCCGCTGGAGATCGACGCCGGCTGGATCGAGCGCGTGCGTGGCCAACTGCCCGAGTTGCCGGCAGCGATGCAGGCGCGCCTGGTCTCGCAATACGGCCTGTCGGCGTATGACGCCACCATGCTGACCGCCACCAAGGCCTTCGCCGCGTACTACGAAGCCGTGGTTGCCGGCGCTGGCGCGGCCAGTGCCAAGCCCGCCGCCAACTGGCTGATGGGCGACGTGGCCTCGCAACTGAACCGCGAAGGCATCGCCATCGACGCGGCGCCGGTCACGCCGGCGCAACTGGCAAAGCTGCTCGCGCGCATCGCCGACGGCACGGTGTCGAACAACACCGCGAAAAAGGATGTGTTCCCGGCCATGTGGGCGGGCGAGCATGGCGGCGACGCCGACGCCATCATCGAGGCCAAGGGGCTGAAGCAAATGTCCGACAGCGGCGAGCTGGAAAAGATCATCGACGACGTGCTGGCCGCCAATGCCAAGTCGGTCGAGGAATTCCGCGCGGGCAAGGAAAAGGCGTTCAATGCGCTGGTGGGCCAGGCGATGAAGGCGACCCGGGGCAAGGCCAACCCGGCGCAGGTGAATGAGTTGTTGAGGAAGAAGCTGGGCTGAGGTTGAGCGGTTCAATCTCCGCCGGTTTGCTCCCTCTCCCGCCTGCGGGAGAGGGGCGGGGGTGAGGGTGAGCGTTTCCACTGGCTAAGGCCGGTGGGTTAACACCGTAGGCCTTGCTTGATGTGGTCGCTTGCTAGCCCACCCCTCACCCCGGCCCTCTCCCCATGAGGGGAGAGGGAGAACACCTTGCTTGGGTTAGCTCCGGCGACTCTGGAGCACCCCCAAACCACCGCTTCGTTGTCGTGAAGGCAGTTCTTGCCTACATCCCCGCCCTGCCCCTCACCGTTTCCTCCAGCAGCGACCTCAGCTTCGCCAGCGCTCCCGGATCCCCGTGCGCCGCGGAGCGCGCGTACCAGATCTTCGCCTGCTCGATATCCCGCTCGACCACGCCAGGCTCGCCGCGCTCATAGAAGCTGCCGACGATGTACTGCGCGCCGCCATCCCCCGCGGTCGCCGCGCGGCGGTACCACGCAAACGCCTGCGCGTAGTCGCGCGGCACGCCGCGCCCGGTGAAATAGTTCGTGGCCAGTTCCATCTGCGCCTGCACATGGCCGCCCTGCGCCGCGCGCTCATACCAGCGGTTCGCTTCTTGCAGCGATTTCGGCACCAGTTCGCCGCGCTCGTAAAGATCGCCCCAGGTGTATTGCGCATGGGTCATGCCGTTGTCGGCCGCCTTGCGCAGCCACACCAGCGCCTCTTGCGGCCGCGCGGCGGTGCCCTCCCCACGCAGCAGCATCATCGCGTAGTTGAACTGCGCGAGACGGTTGCCCTGGCGCGCGGCGCCGGCGAAACCCTGCAAGGCCTCGTCGAAGCGTCCCGATTCGTAAGCCGCTACCGCGTCGCGGGTCTGCGCCTGCGCGGGAGCGGGCGGCTGCGGTGCGGCCGCAACCGGAGGCAGCCACAGCCATGCGCTGAGGATGCCGGCCAGCATGGCGGCATGCGGGGAACGGGCTTTCGACATGGCGGACTCCGGGCGCGGGGCCTTCTTTGCTCCAGTGTAGGAGTCTGCGTGGGCGCCCGGTAGCAGGCGATTATCCGCGCAAATAATCAAAGGACTGCAAAAATCCATCCTTTCATTCGTCGCACCAATACTTCTGCGCGGCGTTCAAATCCAGCCCGCGCGGTGCAGCCGCCGCCACAGCGCGCCGCAAGCCACCGCAGTCACGCCGATCACGGCCGGATAGGCGTAGTGGACTTTCAGCTCTGGCATGAAATCGAAGTTCATGCCGTACAGGCTGAACACCACCGTCGGGATCGCCAGGATCGCGCCCCAGCCGGCCAGCCGCTTGACCACCTCGTTCTGGCCAACGGTCACCAGCGCCAGGTTGACCTGCACCGCGGTGGTCAGCATTTCGCGCACCACGTCGAGCGTGCGCACCAGCCGGCTGGCGTGGTCTTCGATATCGCGGAAATAGGCGCGCAATTCCTTTGGCACCAGGTCTTCGTGCAGCCGGATCAGCTGCCCACACATGTCTTCGATCGGGCTGACCGCATTGCGCAGGCGCAGCACCTGGCGCTTGATCTGGTACAGGCGCTCGATGGCGGCGCGGTCGAATTCGTCGCGGAAGATGCCCTGCTCCAGCGCCTCGAAGGTGTCCTCCAGCCGCGTGACGATGGGCAGGTAATGGTCGACGACAAAGTCCATCAGTGCGTACAGCACATAGCCAGGCCCGTTCGCCAGGCCATGCGGGTCGTGTTCGCAGCGCTCTCGCACCGGCGTGTAGGTGCTGCTGGCGCCATGGCGTACCGAGACCACGTAGTGGGTCCCGACGAACAGATGGGTCTCGCCGACCACGACTTCATCCTCCGCCAGTTGCGCGGTGTTGAGCACCAGGAACACGGAATCGCCGTACGCCTCGAGCTTGGGCCGCTGGTGCGCGTTCATCGCGTCTTCGACCGCGAGGTCGTGCAGCCCGAAGGCTTGTTGGGCCTGGCGCAGCAACGCCAGCTCGGGCTCATGCAGTCCCAGCCAGACGAAGGTGCCGGGCACGGCCAGCACCGTTGGGATTTCCTCCATGCTTACCGTGCCAAGGCGCTTGCCCTGCCGGTAAGCCACGCAATTGACAATGGCGCCCATGGAAACTCCGCTGATCAGATGGCGCAATCGTAACAAGGCTTTGCATGGGGCCCGGGGCCGCTGCGTACGATGCCGCGCAAGCCGCGCCGGCCACACTTGCGCTGCACCACCGGCGCGCGCATGGAGCCCACGCGCCACCTGCGGTACATATCGATCCAATTGTTACAGTTCGCGACAGATACAACGTTAGAATGTGGCATTTCCACGGTCACCCGGCTATGTCCCAGAAGAAATCGCCACGCTTCGAGCTGCGCAGTGGCAACGTCGACGCCCTCCTTCTCGCCCTCCAGACCGCCGACATGGCTGCGCTGCGGGATGACCTCCTCACCCGCTTCGAAGCCACCCCCGACTTCTTCTCCAATGACGTGATCGCGCTCGACCTGCGCGCGCTGGAAGACGACAGCGAAGTCGCGCTCGGCACCGTGATCGACACGCTGGCCACGCTCAAGGCCCGCGCCATCGGCGTGGTGGCCCGTGCGGGCCAGCGCGAGTGGGCCGAGCGCTTCGGCCTGCCGCTGCTCGACAGCCAGGCCCGCCGCAGTGGCGCCACCGAGCGTGCCGCCGAGGCCAAGGCCGCTGCCGCCGCGGAACAGGCCGCCGCCGCGCAGGCGGCGCGCGAGGAAGCCGCCCGCGCCGCGGCGCAGGCGGCCAACGACGCCGCCATCGCCGCGGCCGTGCGCCAGACCCAGACCCTGCTGATCGACAAGCCGCTGCGCTCCGGCCAGCAGGTCTACGCGCATGGCGACGTAGTCATCATGGACGTGGTCAGCTACGGTGCGGAAGTCATCGCCGAAGGCAACATCCATATCTATGCCCCGCTGCGCGGCCGCGCGCTGGCGGGCGTCAAGGGCAACACCGGCGCGCGCATCTTCAGCACGTGCATGGAGCCTGAACTGATTTCCATCGCCGGCATCTACCGGACCGCGGAGCAGACGCTTCCGGCCGATGTGCACGGCAAGACCGCCCAGGTGCGCCTGGCCGATGAAAAACTGATCCTCGAGGCGCTGCGGCTCAAGTAACCGCGGCGCCCCCCGGGACCGAATCGCAGAGAGCGCAAGCTTCAACTTATTACTGGACCAAAGAGCCATGGCAAAAATCATCGTTGTGACCTCCGGCAAGGGAGGCGTCGGCAAGACCACCACCAGCGCCAGCTTTGCCGCCGGCCTGGCCCTGCGCGGCCACAAGACTGCCGTGATCGACTTCGACGTCGGCCTGCGCAACCTCGACCTGATCATGGGTTGCGAACGCCGCGTGGTGTATGACCTGATCAACGTGGTGCAGGGCGAAGCCAACCTGCGCCAGGCGCTGATCAAGGACAAGAAGTGCGAGAACCTGTTCATCCTGCCGGCCTCGCAGACGCGCGACAAGGATGCGCTCACGCGCGAGGGTGTCGAGAAGGTGATCGACGGCCTGATCGAGATGGATTTCGAGTACATCGTCTGCGACTCGCCCGCCGGCATCGAATCGGGCGCGCTGATGGCCATGTACTTTGCCGACGAGGCGCTGATCGTGACCAACCCGGAAGTGTCGTCGGTACGCGATTCGGACCGCATCCTGGGCATCCTGGCGTCCAAGACCAAGCGTGCCACCGAGGGCGGCGACCCGATCAAGGAACACCTGCTGATCACCCGCTACAACCCCAAGCGCGTGCATGGCGGCGAGATGCTGTCGCTGACCGACATCCAGGAAATCCTGCGCATCAAGCTGATCGGCGTGGTGCCGGAATCGGAAGCCGTGCTGCATGCCTCCAACCAGGGCACGCCCGCCATCCATATGGAAGGCAGCGACGTGTCGGACGCCTACAGCGACGTGGTGGACCGCTTCCTCGGCAAGGACAAGCCGATGCGCTTCACCGACTACCAGAAGCCCGGGCTGTTCTCGCGCATCTTCGGCAACAAGTAACGGTCAAGGAGGGCTCACCCCATGTCGATCCTTTCCTTCCTGCTGGGAGAGAAGAAAAAGTCCGCGTCAGTCGCCAAGGAGCGGCTGCAGATTATCCTGGCGCATGAGCGCACCGGCCATTCCGCACCCGCCGACTACCTGCCCGCGCTGCAGCGCGAGCTGGTGGCGGTGATCTCCAAATACGTCAAGATCGGCGACCAGGACCTGCGCGTCAGCCTGGAACGCCAGGACAACCTCGAGGTGCTCGAGGTCAAGATCGAGATCCCGCAGCACTGACGACAGGACCCGGCAGCGCCGGGTCCATGCGCCTGCGGGGCGCCCCGCCCCGCCCCCTCCCCTCTCCCGCCCTGACGCGCCAACGCCTCCGCCGCCACACCAGCCCGGCTTCGAGGCCGTCCCGCAGCGCTGCCGCGGCCGCCAAATGCAGAATTCTGTAGCGGCCAGACAACGAATTCCCACCAATTTGCTGCTTGAAAGCGCGGCTCCACGGAGTTTTGTGTCCTTGTTCCTTACGTTTTGTTAAATTTTCGCGGCGTTTACACGAAACGTAGACCTCTATCCCCGCCGTGATCCGGCGAAGGGCAAGTACAAGACAGAAAAGGAGCACCATGAAGAAATCGGCCATCGTCCTCGCAGCCGGCAGCCTGCTGGCAGGTTCGGCATTCGCCCAGTCGTCCGTCACCCTGTACGGCATCGTTGACCAGAGCATCCGCTTCACCACCAACGCCAACGCCAACAACGATCACCTGTTTGAACTGACCAACGGCGCAGTTACCAACAGCCGCTGGGGCCTGAAGGGCAGCGAAGCCCTCGGCAACAACCTGAAGGCGATCTTCCAGCTCGAAGGTGGCTTCGATCCGGATACCGGCCGTTCCAATCAAGCCAGCGCCACCAACCCGAATGGCCGCCTGTTCGGTCGTCAGGCATACGTTGGCCTGTCGGGTGACTTCGGCACGATCAAGCTGGGCCGCCAGTACACCGAAGGCTTTAACTTCTTCGGCGACTACGATCCGCTGACCATCGGCAACTACACCGCCAACGCCTGGCCGTTCTTCCTGACCCAGTTCCGCAGCGACAACGTGGTCAGCTACGGCGGCAAGTTCGGTGGCCTGGACGTGGGCGCCAGCTACGGCTTCGGCGAGCAACCGGGCAGCATGACCCGGAACCAGTACTGGGGTACCCGTGCCGCCTACACGTACGGTCCGTTCGGCATCGGTGGCGTGTACCAGGAAATCCGCGACATCAACGGCAACAAGCAGCAAATGTGGGGCGCTGCGGGCAAGTATGCCTTCGGCCCGGCCAAGCTGTTCGTCGGCTACGTGGGCGGCAAGGACCGCACCGGCGTGATCGACAACGGCTTCCTGAACAACTCGGCTGCCGCGCCCGCTCCGGCCGTGGTCACCGCTGGCGCTGCCAACAACCCGCGCAAGGACACCATCGGCTACATCGGCCTGACCTACCAGGCCACCCCGGCCCTGGCGCTGACGGGCGTGTTCTACGGCGACTACGTCGAGAACAAGAACGGTGTGAACGACAACAACGGCCGCCGCTACACCGGCGTGCTGCTGGCCGAGTACTCGCTGTCCAAGCGCACCCAGGTTTACGGCACGGTTGATTTCAACAAGGTTTCGGGCGGCACCACCACCGAACTGCCGGGCCGCAACAACCAGACCGGCGCTGCCGTCGGTATCCGCCACATCTTCTGATCGATACCTGATCAGCAGCACCTGGCGAAAGGCACCTTCGGGTGCCTTTTTTCATGGGCGCGGCCGGCGCCGCAGCCACAGGTACCAGCCCGCCTGCGCGGCAGTGCCTTGCACCGGCTGCAGCGGCACCAGCAGGCCGCCATGGCGTGCCACCACCCGCTGTGCGCACAGCAGCGCGGGGCCGGGCCGGGCCAGTTGCGCGGCGCCCGCGTCATCGGCGGGCTGGAACACGATCGACAGCGCCACGCCACCGGCATGGCCGCGGCACGCGGTGCGCAGGGCCGTGCCCGGCGCCGCCGCGCCGATGGCGCTGGTCAGCAGCCATTCGAGCGTGCCGGCGAGCATCGCCGCATCCCCGCCGATGCGCGGCAGGCGCGCTGCCGGGCGTTCCAGCCGCACGCCGGCCTCGCTGGCCTCGGTCCAGACACGGTCCAGCGCTTCATCGAGCAGGGTTTCCATGGCGATCCGCCGCATCCGGTACGCATGCCGCGTTTCGTGCAGCAGCCGGTTCAGGTCGTCGATATGGCGCAGCGAGCGGCGCGCATGGCCGCCCACCTGCGCCAGCAGCGCCGCATCGGCCTGCGACCGGGTCTGGCGCAGCGCCAGCCACGCCAGCAGCGAGGCGTTGGGTTCGCGCAGGTCGTGGCCAAGCACATGCAGCACCATGTCTTGCACGGCGGCCGGAGCGCGCACGTCGTCGCCGCCGCTGCTTGCCGGTGCCGGCGCCGGTGCCGGCATCGCTGCGGCGCCGCGCGCGCGTCGCGCCAGCCAGCAGCCGCCAAGGCACACTGCCGCGGCAACCAGCGCATGGTGCAGCGGGCGCGCCGTCATGCGGCGGCCCGCTCGGCGTGTGCCATGCGCTCCAGCCGGTAGCCATGCGTATAGACCGGGGTCAGCCGCATGCCGTGTCCGGCCTGCAAGCCGAGCTTGCTGCGCACGCGCGACACGTGGGTATCGATGGTGCGCGACATCGGCGAGATCTCGCGGCCCCAGACCGCGGCGGTGATGTGGTCGCGCGTGACGATACGGCCTTCGTGGCGGAACAGCAGCACCGCGAGGTCGAACTCCTTGGGCGTCAGGCCGATCGGCTCGCCGTTGCAGGTGACCTTGCGCAACGCGCAGTCAAAGGCGTAATCGCCCAGCCGCAGCGGCGCGTGCGGCGACGCCTGCGCGGGATAGGCGCGCCGCAGCAGGCACCCGATGCGCGCGGCCAGTTCGGCCGGGCGGATCGGCTTGACCATGTAGTCGTCGGCGCCGGCGGCGAGCGCACTGACGATATCGTGCTCGGCATCGCGGCAGGTCAGGAACATGACCGGAATGCGCCGGTCCAGGTGGGTGCGCACCCAGGCCAGCACCTCGCGCCCGGACAGGTCGGGCATGTGCCAGTCCAGCAGCAGCAGGTCGAAGCCGGCGTCGCGCAGCGCCAGCAGCAGGCGCCGGCTTTCGCCGAAGCTGACGCATTCAAAGCCCGCGCCGGCGACGACCTGGCGGATCAGCGCCGCGTCCGCGGGCGCGTCTTCAAGCGATGCAATGCGCGTTGCCGTTTTCTTTCCCATGTTGCCTCCGACGGAACTAGGTCATTAGCGGGACATTTGAACCGGTGTTGCGTGCCGCACGAATAGGAAAGGGCTCAATCTCGCCTTTCAACAATCTTTTACTTCTGGCCTCAGCGCGCCGCTCCTACCATGGGCTTCGCTGCGGGCCGAATGGCGCCCGTGGTGACCAGGCTGTGTCCATCCATCGGCGCATTGCGGTGCGCCCGCGCACAGGAGCCACGTCCGTGAAGATCGCCGCGCTGCAGGCGGACCCCACCCTCGCCGTCAGCATCGAACAGACCCTGCGCCTGAACGGCCACCAGTGCACGCGCTACCTCAGCGGGCGCAGCCTGATCGGCGCGCTGCGCGGCAGGTCGTTCGACCTGCTGATGCTGGATTGCGATACGCCGGGCATCCCGGCACTCGAAGTGCTGGCATGGGTGCGCCGCACGCTGGGCCACGAACTGCCGGTGATGCTGACCGGCAGCTCCAATGAAGAAGGCTTTGTCGCGGCCTGCCTGGCGCAGGGCGCGGACAGCTACGTGCCCAAGCCGCTGCGCACCGCGGAACTGGCCGCGCGCGTGCTGGCGCTGCTGCGCCGCGCGCGGCCGGCCAGCGCGGACTGCGACCTGGAACACGGGCCGTTCCGCTTTGCCACCGCCGAGCGGCAGGTGTGGGTGCAAGGCAAGCCGGTACTGCTGGCCCCGAAGGAATTCGACCTGGCGGTGCTGCTGTTCCGCAACCTGGGTTCGCTGGTGCTGCGCCAGACCATGGTCGACCAGGTCTGGCGCTATCACATGGACACCGCTTCGCGCACGGTCGACAGCCACCTGTCGCGCGTGCGCACCAAGCTGGCGCTGTGGCCGCACAACGGCGTGCGGCTGTCGTCGGTGTATGGGCTGGGGAGCCGGCTCGATGCGGCCTAGCCCTTCAGTCAGTCAGCCTTGATCCCGGCTTCCCTGACGATGCGGGCGTTCTCCGCGGACTCTTCGCGGATGGCCTTGGCAAACTGCGCCGGGGTGCCGCCGGTCGGCACTTCGCCGCCCTTGAGCAGGCGCTCGTGGACTTCCGGCTCCGCCAGCGCCTTGTTCAGTTCGGCGTTCAGGCGGTTGATGATGGCCGCGGGGGTCTTGCCCGGCGCGAAGATGCCGAAGGTAGAGGTCAGGTTGGCCTTGGGGTAGCCCAGCTCGGCCAGCGTCGGCACGGCGGGCAGGCTCTCCAGGCGCCTGGGCGCGCCCACCGCCAGCGCGCGCAGGCGGCCCGCCTGCATATGCTGGGTCAGCACCGGGCTGGCGTTGGTGCTCATCACCTCGAACTGGCCGCCGAGCGCATCGTTCATCTGCTGGCCCGCGCCCTTGTACGGAATCAGCACGATGTCGGCCTTCGACTTCTGCTTGATCTGTTCCAGCACGACATGGCCGACGGTGCCCAGGCCCGAAGTGGCCCAGCGGACCGAGCCCGGCTTCGCGCTGGCCTGCCCGACCACGTCGGCAAAGCCCTTGCCGCTGAACGCGGCAGTCGCGACCACCAGCACCGGCGAATACATGACGCTCATCACGGGGGCCACATCCTTCTGCGGATCGTAGTTGACGCGGCCGACATGCGGATTCAGCGTCAGCGGGCTGGTCGCGGCGAAGCCCAGCGTGTAGCCGTCCGGCGCGGCCTTGGCCACCGCATCGATGCCGATGCTGCCGCCGGCGCCGGCCTTGTTCTCGACCACCACCGAGGTACCCATCTGCGCCGACAGCCGTTCGCCGAGTGCGCGCGCCACGGTGTCGCTGATGCCACCGGTGGGATAGGCGACGATGAGGCGGATCGGGCGGCTGGGATAGGCGTCGGCTGCGGCGACAGCGGCGGGAGCAAGCGCGGCGGCACCGCTGAAGACGCACGCTGCGGCCAGCAGCGACGAGCGGAAGGGAAAGGCCATGATGAAGAAGCGGGAGAGATTCGACGGGAGGGGCCGCGCGGCGGCAACGGACACGCCTGGCGCGGAACAGCCGCTATCTTAGCCGATCGTGCGGCGCGCTCAGCGCTCCAGCGGCCGTTCCGGCACCCACGAGACAAAGAGTTCGTTGGCGCGATCGTAGAGCCGCCAGCCCGTACCGCAGTCGCGGCAGCAAAACGACAGCATGCTGTAAGGCACCCCGGCGGCACTCTGCGTGACCACCGGCGCCGTGCCGCGCAGTGCCAGGCAAGCCGGCGGCTCGCGCCGGCGCGGGTCGTCGGCCAGCGCCAGGCAGCGCTCGCAGGGCGGCGTGGCGGGGGCGGCGGAAGGGGTTGGGGCGGGAGGCATCGTCGGGGGGAACGGGCACGTCTGACTGAGTGCCCGCCATGATGCCGCAAAATTCCGCGCGGCAGCAGCACCCTTCGCGGATGACATCAGGCGGGCTGCGTGCGCGTCACTGCGGCCGGCGTGGCCGCGCGCTGGCCAAGCCACACGCTGGCCAGCACCAGCAGCGCGCCGGCGGCCTGGACCGCCGTCAGTGCCTGCCCCAGCACCAGGAAGCCGAGCACCGTGGCGCTGACCGGACTGAGCAAGCCCAGCGCCGCCACCGCCGCCGGCGCCATGCGCCCTACCCCGCGGAACCACAGCGCGTAGCTGAAGCCGGCGCCGACAATGCTCAGCCATGCATAGCCGAGCCAATTGGCCAGCGTGAAATGCCCTGGCAGCGGCTCCAACGCCAGCGCGAAGGGCAGCAGGAACAGCCCGCCCGCGCACAATTGCCATGCCGTCAGCACCAGCGGCGAGACCGGCGGACGCCAGTGCCGCGTCAGCACCGTACCCACCGCCATCGACACGGCCCCCGCGGCCGCTGCCGCCACGCCTACCGTGTCCAGCCTGGCGGCCGGCCCGAGCACCAGCAGCGCCACGCCCAGCAGCCCGCCCGCGCCCGCCATCCACGCGGCGGGGCGCGGACGTGCGCCCAGCCAAGCCCACGCCAGCACCACCACGATCAATGGCTGGATCGCGCCCACGGTGGCCGCGACACCACCCGGCAGCCGGTAGGCGGCGATAAACAGCATCGCCTGGAAGAAGCCAATATTGAGCACGCCCAGCACCGCCGCGCGCCACCACCAGCTGCCCCGCGGCAGTTGCCTGCCGAAGGCCAGCAGCGCCAGCCCGGCCGGCAGCGCCCGGATCACGCCGGAAAGCAGCGGCTGCCCGGGCGGCAGCCACTGGCTGGTAACCAGGTAGGTGCTGCCCCAGATCGCCGGGGCCAGCCCGGTCAGCAGGATGTCCCGGAGGCTCGGGGCCGGCGCCGGGGCAGTGGAAACTCCATTCGCCTTCATGTCGATATTCTTGATGTCAAGATAAATCACTTTACGAAGGCGATTGGTTGATGTCAAGATACTTCCGTCTACCTCGTATCTACGTCGCCGCCCTGATGACCGCCCGCCGCAAACCCGAAGACCTACCCGACCATGTCGACGGCATCCTCGCCCAGTGGTCGCGCGAACGGCCTGATCTTGATGCCTCGCCGATGGGTATCCTAGGGCGGCTGGGCCGGCTCAACCGCCATACCGGCCGCGCCATCGAAGCCGCGCTCGGGGCAACCGGGCTGCAGCCGTGGGAGTTCGACGTGCTGGCGACGCTGCGGCGGAGCGGCCCGCCCTATGCGCTGTCGCCGGGCGCGCTGATCGGTTCGCTGATGATTACCTCGGGCACCATGACCAACCGGCTCGACCACCTGGAGCGAGCCGGGCTGGTGCGGCGCGAGCCTAATCCGGAGGACCGGCGCGGGCTGCTGGTGGCGCTGACCGACGCGGGTCGCGAACGCGTCGACCACGCGGTGGAGCTGCACGTGGCCAACGAGCATCGCCTGCTGGAGGGGTTGACCGCGACGGAGCGCGCGCAGCTGGCCGCGCTGCTACGCCGCTGGCTGCGCATGTTCGAGCCGCCACCGGGCGATGGCGGCGAAGGCAAGCCGGGCGACTGATCGCCTGCACTTGCCTGGCGCGCGTCAGGCGCGCTGCGGACCCTCGCGCAGATCCGGCAGGAACACCGTCAGCAAGCCCAGCAGCGGCAGGTAGGCGCAGTACTCGTACACCGCGCGGATACCGTGGGTATCGGCCATGCCGCCCAGCACCGCGGCGCCAATGCCGCCCATGCCGAAGGCAAAGCCGAAGAACAGGCCCGCGACCATGCCCACCTTGCCGGGGATCAGTTCCTGCGCAAACACCAGGATCGCCGAGAACGCCGAGGCCAGGATAAAGCCGATGATGAAGGTCAGCACCGTGGTCCAGAACAGGCCCACGTGCGGCAGCAGCAGCGTGAACGGCGCCACCCCCAGGATCGAGGCCCAGATCACGCGCTTGCGGCCGATGCGGTCGCCGATCGGCCCGCCCAGGATGGTGCCGGCGGCGACCGCGAACAGGAACAGGAACAGGTGCAGCTGCGCGTCCTGGCGCGCCATCGCGAAGCGCTCCATCAGGTAGAAGGTGTAGTACGAGGTCAGGCTGGCCATGTAGAAGTACTTGGAAAACACCAGCACCATCAGCACTACCATGGCCCGCACCACCACGCGCGTGGCCACCGGGCTGGCTGCCGCGCCCGCGGCCTTGCGCTTGCGCGCGCCCTGCGCCAGCTGGCGCGCGTACCAGCCGCCGATGCGCCACAGCACCACGATGCCCACCAGCGCCGCCAGCGAGAACCACGCCAGGCTGGCCTGCTGGTGCACGATCAGCGCGGCCAGCAGCGGGCCCATGGCGCTGCCGCCGTTGCCGCCCACCTGGAAGATCGACTGCGCCAGCCCATGCTGGCCGCCCGACGCCATGCGCGCCACGCGCGACGACTCCGGATGGAAGATCGACGAGCCGGTGCCGACCAGCGCCGCGGCCACCAGCAGCACGCCATAGGTAGGCGCCACCGACAGCAGCAGCAAGCCCGCCAGCGTAAACGCCATCGCCACCGCCAGCGAACGCGGCTTGGGATGCTTGTCGGTGTACAGGCCCACCACCGGCTGCAGCAACGACGCGGTGACCTGGTAGGTCATGGTCAGCAGCCCGATCTGGCTGAAGCTCAGGTTGAAGCCGCCCTTCAGCATCGGATAGATCGCCAGGATCAGCGACTGGATCATGTCGTTGAGGAAGTGGGCGAAGCTGATAGCCGACAGCACGCGGAAACCGGTGCGTTCTGCCTGCGGGGATGGCGACGGGGACGGGGTCGCGGGGGCTGCGCCAGCCGGCGCGGCGTCGATGGTTGTGCTCATTGGCGGCTCTCGACAAACAGAAAGCGGCCAGCGGGGGCGCCGGCCAGGAAAGGACCTAAGCCCCGATGCTAGCTGGCGCGCCCGCGCCTGTCCTGCGAGAATAGGTCCGCAACCTTGGAGAAAAGGACATGGCGCGCGCCCCCCGCCCTCTTTCCGAAGCGGCCGCCGCGGCCCCCGCCAGCCGCCGTTCCCGGCAGCCACTGCCCGATCCGACGCCCGAGACGCTGGCACTGGGCGATACCTACGGCGATCCGCCACCCTATTTCCGTTTCGACCGCAGCCCGCTGCCGGTCACCGCGATGGCCGCCGACTACCTGCCCGGCCACGTGACCCGGCCGCACCAGCATCCGCACGCGCAACTGATCCACGCGGTGCACGGCGTGATGGTGGTGGCGACTGTCGAAGGCCAGTGGATCGTGCCGCCCACGCGCGGCATGTGGATGCCGGGCGGCACCACGCACTGGATCCGCATGGTGGGCCAGGTGCAGATGCGCACCGCCTATATCCGCCCCGATGCCGCGCCCGACCTGCCACAGCGCTGCACCGTGCTGGGCATCTCGCCGCTGCTGCGCGAGCTGATCCTGGCCGCGGTGGAGATTCCGCTGCCTTACGCGCCGGACACGCGCGATGCCCGGCTGATGCGGCTGCTGCTCGATGAAGTAATGCTGGTGCCGTCGCTGCCGCTGCACTTGCCGCGCCCGGCCGATGCCAGCCTGCGCCAGATCTGCGACGCCATCGCCCGCGCGCCCGATACCGCGCTGACGCTGGCCGACTGGGGCGCGCGGCTGGGACTGGACCCCAAGACCATCCAGCGCCGCTTTGCGCGCGAGACCGGCATGACCTTCGGCCAGTGGCGCCAGCAGGCACGCCTGCTGGCCGCGCTGGAAAAGCTGGCGGCGGGCAGCAAGGTGGTGGATGTGGCGCTGGACCTGGGCTATGACAGCCCGAGCGCATTCGCCACCATGTTCAGGCGGCAGTTCGGCGTGCCGCCGAGCGCGTTCTTCCGTTAGGGGCGCGGGCCCCCCCGTGCTCAGTTGCCCAGGTAGCGCTCCACCAGCCGCGTCCAGTAGGCGGCGCCGACGGTCAGGTTGTCGTCGTTGAAGTCATAGCCGGCGTTGTGCAGCAGCGGCTGGTTGGCGCCGTTGCCCAGCCGCACGAAGCAGCCGGGGCGCTGCTGCAGGAAGTAGGCAAAGTCCTCGCTGCCGGCGATGCGCGCGGCCTGGTCCACCACCTTGGCGCCGCCGACCAGTTCCTCGGCCACCTGGCGCGCGAACTCGGTCTCGCGCTCGCTGTTGACCAGCACGGGGTAGCCGCGCACGTAGTCGATTTCGGCCACCGCGCCGTAGCCTTCGGCGTGCGACGTGGCGAGCTGGCGGATGCGGTGCTCCAGCGCGGCGCGCACATCAGGACTGAACGAGCGCACGCTGATCTCCATGCGCGCATGATCGGGGATCACGTTGGGGGCGTGGCCGGCGTGCAGCGTGCCGATGGTCACCACAGCGGTTTCGTTGGGGTCGACATAGCGCGACACCACCGACTGCAGCGCCATCACCAGGCTGCCGGCCACGAGGATCGGGTCGACCGACTGGTGCGGCCGCGCGGCGTGGCCGCCCTTGCCGCGGATGGTGATGGTGACGGTGTCGCACGCCGCCATGAACGGGCCCGAACGGAACAGGAAAGTGCCCTGCTCCATGCCCGGATGGTTGTGCAGCCCGAAGATGGCATCGCAAGGAAAGCGCTCGAACAGGCCATCGGCCAGCATGCGCTCGGCGCCGCCGCCGGCGCCGATTTCCTCGGCCGGCTGGAAAATCAGGTGCACGGTGCCGTTGAAGTTGCGCGTACGCGCCAGTTGCCTGGCCGCGCCGAGCAGGATCGCGGTGTGGCCGTCGTGGCCGCAGGCGTGCATGCGGCCCGCATTGACGCTGGCGTATGGCAGCGCGGTGCGCTCGTGGATCGGCAAGGCATCCATGTCGGCGCGGATGCCCACGCTATGCCCGCTCTCGCCACTGCGCAACGTGCCCACCACCCCGGTCCCGCCCACGCCGCGCGTGACCGTGTAGCCCCAGCCTTCCAGCAAGGTGGCGACCAGGCCGGCGGTACGGACCTCGTCGAAGGCCAGTTCGGGATGCTGGTGGATATTGCGCCGGATGGCTTCGAGTTCGGCGCGGCTGTCCAGGGTATCGGCCAGCGCGCAGTAGCGATGCTTCAGCGATGACGCGGGGGACTGCAGGGTGGTGCCGAGATAAGACTCGATTTCGGGGGCGTGCTCAGACATGATGTTTTGCTCTCTGGCGAAACCTGTGTAACCAGTATTTCACGCAGAAAACGCGAGCGAAACGCCAGGCCGGCGATTTCCTGTAAAACCATGTAATCGGGCCGCATTAGGCGCCAGAACTGTTGCCCTAATCGTACGCTTTGTGTGGAAACCCAACGCTTTGTATGAAAGCGTATCGATGGGGAACCCTTCTGGCGCCCGCTGTCAGCGCTCGCCGTACGCCACCACCCGCTGCACCTGCTCGCCCAGCCCGTCCACGCCCAGGCGCATGGTGTCGCCCGCTTTCAGGAAGCGCGGCGGCTTGCAGCCCATGCCCACGCCGGGCGGCGTGCCGGTTGCGATCAGGTCCCCTGGCAGCAGCGTCATGAAGCGGCTGACATAGCTGACCAGCGTCGCCACGTCGAACACCATGGTGGCGGTGGTGCCCTGCTGCACGCGCTCGCCATTGACCTCCAGCCACAGCCCCAGCGCCTGCGGGTCCGGCACTTCGTCGCGCGTCACCAGCCACGGGCCGGCCGGGCAGAAGGTGTCGCAGCCCTTGCCCTTGTCCCAGGTGCCGCCGCGCTCGATCTGGAACTCGCGCTCCGAGACGTCGTTGACCACGCAGTAGCCCGCCACGTGCTCCAGCGCCTGCTCGCGCGAGACGTTGCGCGCGGTGGTGCCGATGACCACGCCCAGCTCCACCTCCCAGTCGGTCTTGTTCGAGCCGAATGGCAGCATCACCGCATCGTTGGGGCCATTGAGCGAGCTGTTGGCCTTGAGGAACACGATCGGCTCGGCCGGCAGCGGCATGCCGGCTTCGGCGGCGTGGTCGGCATAGTTCAGGCCAATCGCGACGATCTTGCCGAGTCCGGTCCAGGGCACGCCAAAACGCGCGCCTTCGATGACAGGCAGCGTGTGCGGATCGACCTGCGCCAGCGCCTGCAGCGCGGCCGGCGCAAGTTGCGCCGCATCGACATCGTGGATCACGCCAGACAGGTCGCGCACGCGGCCTGCCGCATCGATCATGGCGGGACGCTCGGCGCCCGGGTGGCCTACTCGAACCAGTTTCATCGTCGTCGTGGTGTGGTGAATGTTTAAGGGGTTCAGGCGGATTGCTTGAGCGCGCCGGCGCGTCCGGTGCCTTCGGCCAGCGTTTGCGCCACCACGGTCAGCACTTCCCGGGCGGTGTTCTCGGAATGGCTGCGCAGCACCTGGGCCAAGCGCGGCCGGCCGGGTTCACGCAGCGCGGCCATGATGGCCTCGTGTTCCTCGTGCGACTCCTGCCAGCGCAGGGTATCGGCGTTGGCGGCGCCGCGCGCGCGGTGCACCTTGCTCATCAGCGTGGCGTAGATGCTGGCCAGCACCGGGTTGGCGGCGCCGTCGATGATGAGCTGGTGGATTTCCTGGTTGATGCGGAAATAGTCGGTGCGCCGGCCGGCGGCGTGGGCGTCGATCATGGCCTGGTGGCGGCGCTCCAGCTTGGCCATGGCCGCCGCGCCCAGCCGCTGCGCTGCCAGTTCGCCTGCCAGCGCCTCGAGGCCGTGCAGGGTTTCGAAGGTGGCGCGCAATTCTTCCAGGTCCAGCGGCGCCACCCGGTAGCCGATGTACTGCCGGTGCAGCACCAGCCCCTCGGACACCAGCACCTTCAGCGCCTCGCGCAGCGGCGTCTTGGAGACATCGAAGGTCTCGCAGAAGGCCCGTTCATCGATGCGCGCGCCGGGCGGCAATTCGCCCTCTTCGATCATGGTGCGCAGCCGCGCGGCGATTTCGGCCGACATGCCAAGCGTGCGCAGGCGCGCGGAAGGGGAAAGCGTTTGTGTCACAGACGTCACCAAAATGGGGAAATGCACCACAGCAAGGCTACCACACCCCGAAATTGTGCATCCGCAACATCGTAAAATCAATGACTTACACGCGTTGTAATTACAGATTACGTATCCTATACTCCGGCCTGTTGCGCGACACCCATTAGAACTGCCTCAACCAAAGGACGAAACAGGAGACGAACGTCATGCAGACGACAACGCGGGCAACAGTGGTTACCGAGGCCAGGACCTCGGTCCGCTGGAAGATTTTTTTGATGATGTTGTTTCTCATCGCGATCAACTACATCGATCGCGCCTCACTGTCGGTGGCGATGCCGCTGATCGCCAAGGAGTTCGACCTCAGCCCCACCATGCAGGGCCTGATTCTCAGCTCCTTCTTCTGGACCTACGCGCTGATGCAGGTACCGGGCGGCATGCTGGCCGACAAGTACAAGCCGCGCATCGTGATTGCGTGCGCCACCGTGTTCTGGGGCATTGCCCAGGCTGTGGCGGCATTCACCACCAGCGCTACAGCACTGCTGCTGACGCGGCTGGGCCTGGGTGCGGCGGAGGCGCCGATCTACCCGGCCGGCGGCAAGCTCAATGCCATCTGGATGACGCAGAACGAGCGCGGCCGCGGGGCCACCCTGCTGGACGGCGGCGCGCCGCTGGGCGCGGCACTGGGCGCGATCATCATCACGTGGCTGATCGCCTCGCTCGGCTCGTGGCGCCTCGCCTTTATCGTCGCCGGCGTTGGCACGGTGCTGGCCGGCGTACTGGCCTGGTACTACGTGCGCAATTCCCCGCGCGAGCACCGCGGCGTCAATGAACTGGAAGCCCGCTACATCGAGGAAGCCCTGGCCAATGAACACCGCGCCGAGCCGGCCAACCTGTCGGGCCGCTCGCTCGACTTCTTCAAGTACCGCTCGGTGTGGTGCATGGCGATCGGCTGGATGTGCTTCAACACTGTGTTCTATGGCCTGCTGACCTGGATGCCCAACTACCTGAACAAGGTGCACGGCTTCGACATCAAGCAGATGGGCGGCGCCAGCTTCATCATCTTCTTCAGCGGCTTTATCGGCGAACTGATCGGCGGCTGGATCGCCGACAAATGGAAGGAAGCCGGCGGCCGGCCCAATGTGGTGATGCGCACGCTGTTCGGCATCGCCGCGGTAGTGGCCACGGCGTCGATCTTCTCGGTGGCCTACGTCACCGACCCGGTGGTGGTGGTCGTGCTGCTGTCTTCCACGCTGTTTTTCCTGCGCTGGTGCGGCCTGTTCTGGTGCGTGCCGTCGATGCTGGGCACGCGCAACAAGGTCGGCTTCCTGGGCGGCGTGATGAACCTGGGCGGCAATATCGGCGGCATCTCGGTGCCGATCATCGTCGGCATGATCGTGCAGTTCACCGGCTCGTACTTCCTGGCGCTGATGTTCTTCGCCGCGGCCGGCGTGGGCCTGCTGCTGGCTTCCACCGCGATCGACTACGAGACTAAGATTCCGGTCTGAAGACCCGTCGGATCACCGAGTTCCGCAAAGCAACCCGCGCAAGGCGCCGGCAACGTCCCGGCGCCCGCACTCACTCCTGAGACACAAGCAAATGACCAAGCAAATCCGACTCGGCATGCTGACGCCGTCTTCCAACACCGCGCTCGAACCGATCACCAGCGCGATGGTGGCCGGCCTGCCCAATGTCAGCGCGCATTTCTCGCGCTTCACCGTGACCGAGATCTCGCTGCGCGACCAGGCGCTGGGCCAGTTCAACCTGGACAAGATCCTGGCCGCCGCCAGCCTGCTGGCCGACGCGCGCGTCGATGTCATCGCCTGGAACGGCACCTCTTCCGGCTGGCTCGGCTTCGACAAGGACGAAGCGCTGTGCAAGCAAATCACTGAAGCCACCGGCATCCCGGCCACCACCTCGGTGCTGGCGCTCAACGAGATCCTGGAAAAGACCGGCGCGCGCAACTTCGGCCTGGCCACGCCGTACCTGGACGACGTACAGCAGCGCATCATCGCCAACTACGAGCGCAGCGGCTTCCACTGCGTGGCCGAGAGCCACCTCGACCTGCACGTCAACTACAGCTTCGCCGAGGTCGAGGAAAACACCATCCGCGACATGGTGCGCGGGCTGGCGCAGCATCAGCCGCAGGCCATCACCACGTTCTGCACCAACCTGCGCGCGGCGCACCTGGCGGAAGAACTGGAAGCCGAAACCGGCATCCCGCTGTACGACACCATCTCCACGGTGGTGTGGAAATCGCTGCGGCTGTGCGGCGTGGACACGCGCGAGCTGCGCGGCTGGGGCCGCCTGTTCCGCGAAGTCGAGTAAGCCGGGACAGCCGGAAGTCCTGTGCAGATCTGCAATGCGCGTCCGCAAGGACGCGCATTGCTGCACAAGCGCCCCGATCCTAGACTGCCTGCACGGCCGCCGCATGGCGTGGCGGCCTGGCAACCACCACAGGATCGCGATGAAGCTCTACTACACGCCGGGCGTTTGCTCGATGGCCGTCCATATCGCGCTGCGCGAAGCCGGCCTGCCGGTCACGCTGGCCAAGGTCGACCTGCACCACCACAAGCTCGCCGTGCCGGAAAACGGCACCGACGACTACTACACCATCAACCCGCGCGGCTACGTGCCGCTGCTTCAGCTGGACGACGGCTCGCGCCATACCGAGGTGGCCTCGCTGCTGCAATACATCGCCGACCTGGTTCCCGAACGCGCGCTGCTGCCCGCCGCCGGCACCCGCGAGCGCCTCCAAGCCACCGGCTGGATCACGCTGGTGTCGACGGAATTGCACAAGGTCTTCAGCCCTTGGCTGTGGCACAAGGAAACCGCGCAAAGCACGCAGGAAGAATGCAAGGCCAAGCTGCACCGCCGCTTTGCCGAACTGGACCAGCATCTGCAAACCCGCGCGTACCTGACCGGCGACACCTTCACGGTGGCCGATGCGTACTGCTTCACCATCGTCGGTTGGGCCCGCATCCTGAAGCTGCCGCTGAATGACTACCCGGCGCTGCAGCAATACCTGTCCCGCGTTGCCGCGCGGCCCGCGGTGCAGGAAGCGATGCGGGCCGAAGGGCTGGTGCGCGACTGAGTCAGGCCGCGCGACGAAGCGCTGCTCAGCGCGGCGCGCCGAGCAGCGCTTCGATCTTCGCCACCAGCTCCTTGTCGTCCGGCGCGGTGCGGCTGCCGTAGCTGGACACCACCTTGCCGTCGCGGCCGATCAGGTATTTGTAGAAATTCCATTTGGGCGCGGTGCCGGTCTGCTTCGCCAGCAGCGCGTACATCGGGTTGGCGTCGCTGCCGCGCACATGCGACTTGCCCAGCATCGGGAACTTGACGCCGTAGGTGTTGTAGCAAAAGTCCGCGATCTCTTTCTGCGAGCCCGGCTCCTGCGAGAAGTCATTGGACGGGAAGCCCAGAACCACCAGTCCGCGCGCGCCGTACTTCGCGTACAGCGCCTCAAGCCCTTCGTACTGCGGCGTGAATCCGCAATAGCTCGCGGTATTGACCACCAGCACCACCTTGCCCGCGTACTGGCACAGGTTCTGTGGCGCATCGTCCTGCAGGCGCGGGAAGGTGAAGTTGAGCGAGGCCGGGCAAGCGCCGGCCGCGGCCAGTGCGGCAGGCACGGCAGGCTTGTCGGCGGCGCGCAGCGGCGACGGCGTCAGCGTGGCGCCGGCCGCGGCCAGGGTGAGGGCGGCAGCCAGGGGGGCGGACAGGCGGAAAGTCAGGGGACGACGGCTCATGGCAACGGGGCTCCGGTGGTCGGCTCGCAGTAGCAGGTACGCTAGTTTATGCCCACGGCGGCCTGCCGGATGCGCCCCCGCTTCAGTCCGGTCAGTCCATCGCCAACGTGGCGGCGTGTTCGGTCACGCTGCTGCGCAGCTCCACGTCTGGCATGCGGCGCACGATCAGCAGCGCCAGTACCGCCGCCGCCGCGCCCACCGCAAAGATCAGGTGAAAGCCGGATTCGACGCCGCCCGCCAACACCGCGCGTACCGAGGGCGACAGCTGCGCGAAGGCCTCGCTGCCATGGCGCAGCGCGCCCAGGTCCAGCACTTGCGTGACCCCCGAGGCCGCGAGCGAATGGCGGAATTCCAGCGTCAGCAGCGTGCCGGCCAGGGCGCCGCCCAGCGCGCTGCCGAGCGAGCGCAGCACCAGCAGCGCGCCGGTGCCGGCGCCGGTATCGCGGCGCTCCAGCGTGTTCTGCACGCTCATCAGCGTCGCCACCATGGTGATGCCCAGGCCCACGCCGGCCAGCGTCATCGCCGCCAGCACCACCGACAGCGGCACGCCGGGGGTCACCAGCGCCAGCACGATCAGCCCCAGCGCGCCGGCGATATAGCCCGCGGTCAGGATGCCGCGCATGCGGCCCACCCGCGGCGCCAGCCACGCCACGATGAAGTTGCCCGCCACCGTCGCCAGCAGGAACGGCATCACCAGCAGGCCGGAGGTCGACGCATCGGCGCCGCGCACCAGCTGGAAATGCAGGGGCAGGGCGAAGATGCACAGGAAGATGTCGAGCGCGGCCAGCGCCGACGCGGCCACCCCGAGCACATAGGCACGGTTGGCGAACAGGCGCGGCGGCAGCATCGGGTCCGCCGCGCGGCGCTCCTGCCAGCCCAGCAGCAGCACGGCCGCGACCGCGGCCAGCAGCAGGGCGCCCAGTTCCGGCGAGAGCCAGTCGTAGACGTCGCCGCCCCAGCTCATCGCCAGCAGGAAGGCAACGATGGCCACCGCCAGCAGCAGCGCGCCCAGCCAGTCGACGCGCGCGCGCCCGCCGCGCGCGGGCAGCATGGCCAGGCCGCGGTAGCACATGAACATCGCCAGCAGGCCCAGCGGCACGTTGACCCAGAACAGCCAGCGCCACGACATGTGGTCGGAGACCCAGCCGCCCACCAGCGGCCCGGCGATCGACGCCACGGCCCATACCGTGGCCAGGTAGCCCTGGTAGCGCCCGCGCTGGCGCGGCGCCACCACGTCGGCGATGGCGGCCTGCGCCAGCGACATCAGCCCGCCGCCGCCCACGCCCTGCAAGGCGCGGAACAGGATCAGCTGTCCCAGCGTCTGCGCCAGCGCGCACGCCACCGAGGCGCCGATAAACAGTGTGATCGCCACCATCAGCAGGCGCCGCCGCCCGAAACTGTCGGACAGCTTGCCGTACAGCGGCGTGGTCACCGTCGACACGATCAGGTAGGCCGTGACGATCCACGACAGGTGGCCGAAGCCGTTCAGGTCATTGGCGATTGCCGGCACCGCCGGGATCACCACGGTCTGGTCGAGCGCGGCCAGCAGGATGCACAGCACGATGCCGCCAATCACGCGCATCACCGCGCGGTGATCGTGGACGGGCAGGGCGGTTGTGTTGCCGGGGGTTGGCGAAACAGGCGATGCGGCAGAAGCGGGCGAAGACATGGGCAAGCACAAAGCCGCAGCAATGTGCGGCGAAAGCAACGACGAATGCGGGGAATCTCGGCCGGGAACCGCGCGAGGGGGGCGTGATGCCGGGGCGGTTGGCCTAATTCAGCGAACGCATAATTATATGCGGCCATCGCATATCGTGCTTGCAGCGGGATCGGGCCGGTCGGACATGGCCTCCCGCGGGAGCCGCTGCCTTCGCCATCAGGGCCGGGCAGCGACCCATGAAACGCTAATGTCCGCCGCCAGTGATGTAATGCTCCAGCTGCTCGATGATGAACTGCTGTTCGGAGATGATGTCCTTGACCAGGTCGCCGATCGACAGCATGCCGATCAGCTCGTCGCCCTGCATCACCGGCAGGTGGCGCAGCCGGTGCCGGGTCATCAGCGCCATGCATTCGTCGGTGGTCTGGTTGGCGCTGACGTAGATGACCGCGGTGGTCATGATGTCGCGCACCAGCGTCTCGCGCGAGGTGCGCTGCATCAAGATCACCTTGCGCGCATAGTCGCGCTCGCTGAGGATGCCCTTGATCTCGCCATGCTCAATGACCAGCAGCGCGCCGATGCCTTTCTCGGCCATCAGCTGCAGCGCGGCGTAGACTGTCGCCGTGGGGGGAATGCTGTAGATGGCCTGACTCGGCTTGGACTCCAGAACCTGGCGTGCGGTTTTCATCACCAACTCCTCTTCCGTCTAGAAACATGCGGCTGGCGCTACCTGGCTTGCTGCCAATGGAACCAGAGTAGCAAAGGAATGCGCCGGCTTACAGGGTGACTTACGCTAATCTTCGTAAGCAAGGGTGTGGCGCACCCATTACTGGCCGTTGGCGCCTTACTCTGTCAGCAACCGCACTTTCACCTTCTTGCCCTTGACCTTGCCGGCGTTGAGCCGCTTCACCGCCTCGCGGGCGATGCTGCGTTCCACGGCGATATAGGTCGACATTTCCAGCACGTTGATCTTGCCGATCTGCTCCTTGGCAAAGCCGGCCTCGCCGGTCAGCGCGCCGAGGATGTCGCCGGGGCGGATCTTCTCCTTGCGGCCGCCCAGCATCTGCAGCGTCACCATCGGCGGCAGCAGGCGCTCGGTGCTGGCTGGGGTCAACTCGGCCGGCGGATGCCATTCGAACTCGCCGCCGTGGTGCTGCTCGAGGTTGCCCACGCGGCCCATCTCGTCCATGCTGACCAGGCTGAAGGCCCAGCCCTCCTGGTCGGCACGCCCGGTGCGGCCAATACGGTGCACGTGGACTTCCGGGTCGGGGGTGATCTCGACATTGATCACCGCCTCCAGCTGGGCGATATCAAGCCCGCGCGCGGCCACGTCGGTAGCTACCAGCACCGAGCAGCTGCGGTTGCCAAACTGCACCAGCACCTGGTCGCGCTCGCGCTGCTCCAGTTCGCCGTGCAGCGCCAGCGCCTGGTAGCCCTGCGCGCGCAGCAGTTCCACCAGGTCGCGGCAGCGCGCCTTGGTATTGCAGAAGGCCAGCGTGCTGGCCGGCCGGAAGTGGTCCAGCAGCCGCCCCACCGCGTTCAGGCGCTCGCTCTCTTCCACCTCGTAGAAGCGCTGGCGGATGGTGCTGTTGTCGTGCGTGGCATCCAGCTTGAGCGACTGCGGCTGGCGCAGGAAGCGGTGGCTGAGCTTGTCGATGCCGGGCGGGTAGGTCGCGGAAAACAGCAGGGTCTGGCGGTCCTTCGGGCAACGGCTGGCCACATAGGCGATGTCGTCGAAGAAGCCCATGTCGAGCATGCGGTCGGCCTCGTCCAGCACCAGCGTGCTGATGCCGGACAGGTCCAGGCTGCCGCGATCGATGTGGTCCAGGATGCGGCCCGGCGTGCCGACCACGATATGCGCGCCATGGATCAGGCTGTCGACCTGCGGGCGCATCGGCGAGCCGCCGCACAGTGTCAGCACCTTGACGTTTTCTTCGGCGCGCGCCAGGCGGCGGATTTCCTGCGTGACCTGGTCGGCCAGCTCGCGCGTAGGGCACAGCACCATGGCCTGCACGTCGAAGCGGCGCGGATCGAGCCGGTGCAGCAGCGCCAGCCCGAACGCCGCGGTCTTGCCGCTGCCGGTCTTGGCCTGCGCCACCAGGTCCTGGCCCGCCAATGTGATCGGCAGGCTGGCCGCCTGGATCGGCGTCATTTCGTCATAGCCGAGCTGCGCCAGCGTGGCGAGCATGGCGGGCGACAAGGGCAGGGTGGAGAAAGCGGTGCCGGCTTGCGGCTGGGCGGGGGTCGAGTTCATGCGCGATTATAGCGAGGCGGCGTCAGGCATTCGCATCGGCGGGCGGGGTCCAGCCCAGCCGCTCCAGCAACGCCTGCGCGGCGGCCGGGGCTCGTTCCTTGGCACCGTTGATGAAGAAGATAAAGACCTCGCGCTTGCGTGCAGCGGGCTTGCGGTCTTCGAGCATCGGCAAGTCGTCCGGCTGCGCGCCCCGCGCCCACGACTGCGCGCGTTCGGCCCATTGGTCGAGCGCCTTCGGACCATAGCCGGTCTTCAGCTTCTCGCTGCTTTCCATCAGTCGGGCGTAGACAAAGTCGGCGGTCGGGTCCGCCATCGACGGGAATTTATGCGAATCCGTAAAGACCGTGGCGGCCTTGTACTTGCGGGCGAGCTTCAGGTAATCCGGCGAGCGGAAGCTGGGGTGGCGCACCTCCAGCACATGGCGCAGCCTTACGCCTTCCACCGAATCCGGCAGCAATTGCAGGAAGGCCTCGAAGTCTTCGGCATCGAACTGCTTGGTCGGCGCGAACTGCCACACCACCGGCCCCAGCTTGCGGCCCAGCTCGGCAATGCCGCTGTCGACAAAGCGCGCGATTGAGTCCCCGGAGTCCGCCAGCACGCGGCGGTTGGTGGCAAAGCGCGAGGCCTTTACCGCAAAGACAAAGTCATCGGGCGTTTCGTCGCGCCACTTGGCGAACGAGGTGCGCTTCTGCGTGCCGTGATAGGTGCTGTTGATTTCGATCGCGCTGAGGTGGCGGCTGGCGTAGGCCAGCTCGCGCGACTGCGGCAATTTCGCGGGATAGAAGTTGTCGCGCCACGGCGCGTAATTCCAGCCGCCGATGCCCACGCGCACCAGTCCGGCCGGCGTGGCGGCCTTGCGCGATGGCGCGGTCGATGTTGCTTTGGACGCGGGCGCTGCGGGTACTGCAGGCGTGGATGCGGCCTTCGCCGCGGGGCGTGCTGGCATGGCGCGGTCTCCCGAATCGCGAGACTGGCAGTCTAGCGGGAATCCAAGCCCGGCGGGTGACGGCGCGCCTAAACCGATCGCCCATGAAAAAACCGGAAGAGGGCAAACGCCCCCTTCCGGCCCGCTCCCCGATCCCCCGGGTTCAGAACGAGAAATTGAGCAGCGCGTCCGCGATATTGACGTCCGCGGGCTGCGTCTGCGCGGCACCGGTGATGCTGGTGGCCTGGATGCTGTACTTGCCGGCCGCGGCGCCATCCGGCGACAGCGGGATCGGCAGCGCGGCCTGGTAGGTGCCGATCACCGGCGCGGCCACCGGCAGCGCTGGTTCGGCCGCAAACAGGCTGTAGGCGCCGGTATCGCTGGCCGCCGCGGTCGCGGCGATTTCAAAGGTACCGCCGCTGACCAGTTGCAGCGCGCGCAGCGTGGCTTCGGCCGAAGCCGGCGCCACCACGCCCGACACGCGGCGATAGGTCGATGCCGGCAGCGTCATCGGTGCCGCCGCGGTCGAGACCACGGTGGGCGTGCCCACCACCACCGGCACGCCGCGCACGATGCCCGCGGCCTTGGCGTTGGCCGCACCCGGCACCACCACCACGTCGACCGGACCAGCCGTGCTGCTTTGCTCGATCGGCGACAGCCGGAAGCTGCCGTTGGCATCGGCCACGGTCGCCTTCACCACCACGCCATTGCGCTCGGCATAGACGCGCGCACCCGGCGCCGCGGCCACCACGCCGTTCACTTCGCCGCTGACGGTCATCGGGATCGCGGTCACCACCGGCTTCAGGCCATAGGTGCCATTGCCGCGCGTCACCACCGACTTGCATGCGTCGAAGTCCAGCACCAGGTCGGTCAGCGTGTCGCGCGCCACCGTGAACGGACGATTGATCTTGATGCCGGATTGCACCGCGCTGGGCGTATCGAGCGCCTGCTCGGTGCCGCCGACGGGCACCACGGAATTGGCCAGGGCCGCCGCGCCGCCGCCACGGTTGGCATCCAGCACCAGGCGCACCTGCTGGTAGTTGCCAGCCGGCAGCGCGGTCTGGCCTAGCACCGTCATCACGCCGTTGGTCAGCGACAGCAGGTCGATCTTGCGCGCCGGCACCACATCGATATCGACCCAGCCGGCGGCGTTGGTCTCGGCGCTGGCGCTGCTATGCACGCGCACCTTGTTCACCGTCACGAAGACATTGCTGAAGCCGCAGGCCGGCGCATCGGTCATCGACACCTGCAGCGTGCCCCGACCGGCGCCACCATCATCGCCGCCGCCACCGCCGCAGGCGGCCAGCGCAAGGACGCCGCTCAGGGCCAGCAGACGCAACGGCGCGGAAGTATTAGAAAGGACTGACACGGTAGTTTCTCCGCATTGTTGTTTGTGGGGTGATCGGAGCATATGTTGCGGTTCGCATAATCGTTGTAAATCTTTGTAATACGTTGTGAAAAAGTCCGCGCATTGTCTGCATGAGCGGTCAGCCTGTCTTGGAGGAACGCCACGGCCGATCGCTTGACGCCGTCAGCGCGGCGCCGCAGCGCTTCTGCTGCATTCCAGCCCTTGCGCGGAAGCGAGCGCTTCGGTTTTGCCGTTGCGCCGCAGCGCGGCGCTTATTGCAGTGCATTGACGCGGTTCGGCAGACCGCTGATCCGTTTCGCATCCGCCGGGCGTGCTGGTGCGCAATTGCTGCCTGCCGCTGCTGCAATGCCTTTTAAAGCGGCGACTCCTGCACGATTTCGGCCCATTGTTTCGTCAACTTTCGCGCACCGCCCGCGATTCCGTCACATTGCTCAAGTCGGCAGGCCGCGCACCGTATACAGCGGGGTGGAAATCCCACGCTGCAGATCTCTGCAAACGCCCCCAACGATTCCTTACGAAGGATTCCCCTTGATGTTCATTTCCCTCCGGCGCGGATCGTGGCCCTGTGCGTGGCCATCGTGGTCGCCGCGCTCGCCATTAACACGGCACTGAACCAGTTCGTTGCCAATCGCTATAACGAAGACGCCATCGACAGCAGCCTGGCCGCCGTGCAAAGCGGGCACGCCAGCGCCATCGTCGACTGGGTCGCATCGCACAGCCAGATGATCGCGTCGCTGCAGGATGCCGTGCTGCAGCCCGAGCCCGACGCTGCGCTGAAGCAGGTTGCCGATGCCGGCGGCTTTACCAACGTCTACGTCGGCTACGCCGACAAGAGCGCGAAGTTTTCCAACCCGCAAGGCATCCCGCCCGGCTACGATCCCACCGGCCGCCCCTGGTACCAGCAGGCCGCCGCGGCCGGCAAGCCCGTGGTCACGCCGCCTTACGTCGATGCCGGCACGGGCAAGCTGGTGGTGGCATTCGCCACGCCGGTGGTGCGCGACGGCGCCGTGCGCGCCGTGGTGTCGGGCGATGTCGCCATGGACACCGTGATCGCCAACGTCAAGGCGATCCACCCGTCGCCGGCAAGCTTCGGCATGCTGGTGGCCATGAACGGCGACATCGTCGCGCACACCGACGACAAGCTGACGCTCAAGCCGGTGACGGAGCTGGTGCCCGCGCTGACCGCCGACAAGCTGGCCGCCTTAACCGGCGCGAAGACGCCGCTGGAAGTCGAAGTCGGCGGCAACGCCAAGCTGCTGGGCGCGCGCGCCATCCCGGGCACCGACTGGATGGTCATCGTCGCCCTGGACAAGGCCGAAGCCACCGCGGGCATGCGCTCCGTGCTGATCGCTTCGGTCATCGCGCTGGTGCTGATCGCCGGCGTGGCCGCGGCGGTGGTGTGGGGCGTGGCGACGATGTCGCTGCGTGGCCTGTCCACCGTGCGCGACGCCATGGACGCGATCGGCTCCGGCGACGGCGACCTGACCCAGCGCCTGCCCGCTACAGGCCATGACGAGGTCGCGCAGATCGCGCGCGCCTTCAACGCCTTCGCCGACAAGCTCTGCACGATCTTGCGCCAGATCCGCGATGCCAGCGAATCCGTGCGCGCCGCTTCCGACGAGATTGCCGCCGGCAACATGGACCTGTCGCGCCGCACCGAGTCCGCCGCCGCCAGCCTGCAGCAGACCGCCGCGTCGATGGAAGAAATCACCGCCACGGTCGGCCAGTCGGCCAGTTCGGCGCAGCACGCCAACGCCTCCGTCGCGGCCGCCTCGCGCGTGGCCGCCGACGGCGGCGTGGTGATCGGCGCAGTGATCAGCACCATGGGGCAGATCGAAACCGCCTCGGTCAAGGTTTCCGACATCATCGGCGTGATCGAGGGCATCGCCTTCCAGACCAACATCCTGGCGCTCAACGCCGCCGTGGAAGCCGCGCGCGCCGGCGACCAGGGCCGGGGCTTCGCCGTGGTCGCCGGCGAAGTGCGCGCGCTGGCCCAGCGCAGCGCCCAGGCCGCGCGGGAAATCAAGACCCTGATCGAAACCACCGTCGGCAGCGTCGCCACGGGTTCGGACCAGGTCCGACGCGCCGGCGACACCATGAGCGAGATCGTCAGCAACGTCTCGAAGGTGACCGAAATTATTAACGAGATCACTCATGCGGCGACGGAACAGACGCGCGGCATTCAAGAGGTGAATATGGCCGTGGGCCAGCTGGATCAGATGGTGCAGCAGAACGCCGCGCTGGTGGAGCAGTCCAGCGCGGCGGCAGCAGCGCTGCAGGCGCAGGCCGGAAGCCTGGCTGGGGCGGTGGGGCAGTTCAGGCTGGGCTGAGTTCCCGGGCAATCATCGCGATCTGGCCGGTGGCGCGGGTGCGCGCTCGCGCCGCCCGCCGATCGCCCCGGAAGCCGCCGCCTGCACGATGCGCCGGAAGGTCGGGCACTCCATATGGCTGGGCGCCGGGCAAACCGCCGCATGCCGCAGCCCGTCGCGCATCGCCGTCAGCTTGCGGATGGTCCGGTCCAGCTCGTCCGCCCTGGCGGCCAGCATCTGCCGGTCGATGCGCGGCTGGCCCTGCGGCGAGAACATCCGCGCAATGTCGTCCAGCGTGAAACCGGCGGCCCGCCCCAGCGCGACCAGCGCCAGCCGCTCCAGCACGTCGGCGGCGAACACGCGCCGCATCCCGCGCCGGCCAATCGACGCGATCAGGCCCCTTTCCTCGTAGTACCGCAGCGTCGAGGCCGGCACGCCGGCCTGCCGGGCCACTTCCGCAATATCCAGGCTTTGCACCCTTGACCTCAAGTCGACTTGAACTGGCACAGTGTAGCTTCCAACCAGGCAAGGGGATACGACCATGGGTGAACAACGGCAAACCAGCGGCAATGGCAACGAGCAGGCCGCACTGTGGAACGGCGCGTCAGGCCAGGCGTGGGTCGAGCACCAGGGACTGCTGGACGACATGCTCCGGCCCTTGGAGGAACTGCTGGTCGAAGCCGTGGCCCGGAACCGGGCGCAGCGCATCCTCGATGTCGGCTGCGGCACCGGCAGCACCACGCTGGCACTGGCGCGGCGCCTGGGTGCGCGGGGCCGCTGCACCGGCATCGACATTTCCGCACCGATGCTCGCCGCCGCGCGCGCACGCGCCCAGCGCGAGGGCGCCAACGCAGACTTTATCCATGCCGATGCGCAAGAGCACGCCTTCGCCCCGGCAAGCTTCGACATGATCGTGTCGCGCCTGGGCGTGATGTTCTTCAGCCACCCGGTGCGCGCCTTCGCCAACCTGCGCCGGGCTGCGACGTCCGACGCCACGCTGCACTGCATCGCCTGGCGCAGCGCCGCCGACAACCCCTTCATGACCACCGCCGAGCGGGCCGCCGCGCCGCTGCTGCCAAACCTGCCGCCGCGGCAGCCGGGCGCGCCGGGACAATTCGCCTTTGGCGACCGCGGGCGCGTGCTGTCGGTACTGCAAGCGAGCGGCTGGGGCGATATCGACATCCGCCCGACCGACGTGAGCTGCACGCTGCCGGAGCCGGCCCTGGCCGGCTACCTGTCCCGGCTCGGTCCCGTGGGGCTGGCGCTGCAAGGCGCCGACGCCGCCACGCGCGAGCGGGTTATCGACACCGTGCGCGCCGCATTCGCGCCCTACGTGCATGGCGACACCGTGCGCTACACCGCAGCGTGCTGGACCATCACCGCCCGCGCGACCGCGGCCACTTCGCCCAATGGCCAGGACTCAAACCATGCCGGATAGCACCACCGCAATGCTGCTCCATGCCACCGTGATCGGCACCGGCGCGACGCTGGTCATGGATGCCTGGGCCATCCTGCGCAAACGGCTGCTCGGCGTGCCCGCGTTGAACTATGGCCTGGTCGGGCGCTGGCTCGCCTGGCTGCCGCGCGGACGTTTGCGCCATCACCCCATCGCCGCCACGCCACCGGTGCGCGGCGAGCAGGCCATCGGCTGGTTCGCCCATTACCTGACGGGGATCGCGTTCGCGGGAATATTGCTGGCGTTATGGGGCCTGGACTGGACGCGCCACCCGACGCTGGCGCCAGCACTGATGGTCGGCATCGGCAGCGTCGCCGCGCCATTCCTGGTGATGCAGCCGGCGATGGGCGCCGGTATCGCGGCCCGCCGCACGCCACGGCCGAACATGGCACGGCTGCATAGCCTGTTGACGCATGCAGTGTTCGGGGTGGGGTTGTACGGGGCGGGTTGGGTGGCGAGCCTTGCGACCAGGTCGCTCTGATCAGCGCACAGCAGGTTGCCGACGGTCAGAGACCACGCACCCCACGGCATTTCGGAAAGGTGGAGCAGCCCCAAAAGGAATTGCCAGCGTTCGCTCCCTGTTTTGCGATGCGCTGGATCATGGCAGCGCCACAGCGCGGGCACTCCGGTGCAATGCCGGGCGGTTTTGCCTCGCGCCCTGGCTGCTGCGGGGCGGATCCGGGCGTGCTCGCAGGAGCGGACGGCCGGGCGGTAAGATCGACCGGGGTGGCCGCGCGGACGCGCTTGGCCAGTGCAATCAGTGCTTCGCCGTCGATCAGTTCGATGTTCCGCCCGGATGCGAAGGCCCGGGCATCGGCGGTGAACCTTCCCGATGTCACGACATACCCTTGCGCCGCCCCTTGCGCGGCCATCACACCATACAGCTCGCGTACCACCATGACGGGGACTTTGTAGGCGCGCCATTGCTTGCACTGAACCAGAGCCAGTTCGTTTCCCTTCCTCAGTCGCAGATCGATACCGCCATCCGCTCCGCTGCCGCCGGTCTCCGCGACGGCATATCCGCGCATCCGGAACACCTCGCCCACCAGCCGCTCGAAATCCTGCCAGGTCATCTGACGCAGCGCATCGCCAGGCCGGGCCGCCGCTACGTCGCGAACCAGATCTTGCCGCTTGCGGCGTCCGAGCCATGAAGCCAGCGCGCCCGCCAGCAATATCAGCGGGACAATGTACTGGCCGTATGTCGACAGCGCCTTGGCCATCTGCGATACAACCATCTGTCCCATCTGCCCCGGCGCGGCGTTGACCGGCACTTCGGCCACTGCATAGCGATGCAACACGACGTAGGCAAGGATCGCCGCCGTTGCGCCCAGCCACCATGGCAGTGCCGCGGCAATGCCATACAGATCCTCGAAGACGCTCGATTGCTTCCTGCGACCCATGTTGACCCTCGTCCTTATTTGTTTTTGTCAGACAGAAGGATGCCGCCGGGAAAGGCTGATGTCGTCCCTGCGCACGCGGGGGTCGTGATCGAGGAAAGCCGCTGATGGCCCGGGATCACCCACCCCATCATCCGACGCCGTCGCCGTGATTCATTCCGGCACCGGATACTTCCTCGCATTCGATTCCATCTTCGCCCGCACCGCCGCGTCAAGATCCACGCCCAACGCCGTCACCAGCTGGGTCAGATAGATGGTGATATCCGCCAGCTCCTGCTCCACATGCTCGCGCTTGGACGTGGACATGATGGCGCGCGATTCATCCTCGGTCTGCCACTGGAAGATTTCGACCAGTTCGGACACCTCCACGCTTAGCGCCATCGCCAGGTTCTTGGGGCTGTGGTACTTGCCCCAGTGTCGGGCTTCGCCAAATGCTTGGGCGGCTTGCTGGAGGTTCTTGATATCGATCAGGGGTGTCATGGTGTGGCGATAGTGTTTTGCCGGCGCGGGTTTCAACGGGCACGAAACGCAGATTTAAGCATGACCCGCACGCCCTCGACATCCTGGCCGCCCGAGGCTTACCCTTCGCTTGTGCATCCACCGTCGCAACGGAGGTCCCCATGCGCCCGAATCCTGGCATGGCGCTCGCCACGCTGGCCGGCACGATTGCCTACCTGGCCATCGCCATCGCCGGCTGGGGCGGCATCGCGCCCTTCTTCGCGCACCCGGCGCGCGTGGCGCTGTCCCTGGTCCTGTTTGCCCTGGCCGGCGCCGCCCTCTTTTCCGGCGGCAACGTCAGCAGCGGCATGCGCGAGGACCGCGGCAACCGCTGGGTGCTGGCCGTGTTCGGCGTGCTGGGGCTGCTGGCGGCGTACCTGCCCCCCTTTACCGACCGCATTGGCGTCTGGACCATCGATGGCGACACCATGCGCTGGATCGGCGTGGCGCTGTTCGCCGGCGGCGGCGTGCTGCGGCTGTGGCCCGTGTTTGTGCTGGGGCGGCGCTTCAGCGGCCTGGTGGCGATCCAGCCCGGCCACACGCTGGTCACCACGGGCATCTACGGCGTCATCCGGCACCCCAGCTACCTCGGCTTCCTGATCAGTTCGCTGGGATGGGTACTGGCCTTTCGCTCCGCCATGGGCGTGGTGCTGACGCTGCTGATGGTGCCGCCACTGCTGGCCCGCATCCGGGCAGAAGAGGCGCTGCTGCGCGACCAGTTTGGCGACGCCTACACGTCGTACTGCGGCAGGACGTGGCGGATGCTGCCGGGCATCTATTGAACGCGACGAAGCGGCGCGCCCTTCACCTGCACGATAAATCTGCCGATCACCAAGGGTTATCCCTAGGCACGCATTCCCATTTTCCGGGACTGGCAGTTTTGATTTCCGGGAATCCGGTCCTATTCTTGGGCCCCATGTTGAATGCTGTCGACCCCACCATCGTCCCCTCGCCGGCGGCGCCCGTGTCCGCCGAATCCGCCCAGCCCGCGGGCGGTGCCGATCGCGTGCTGTTCGTGCTGGCCGCGCTGGCGCAGCACGGCGCACCGATCACGGTGCGCGAGCTGGTGGCCAGGACCGGCCTGCCCAAAAGCACGCTCTATCGCCAGTTGATGCTGCTCAAGCGCTGGGGCTTCGTGCTCGAGTCCGACGGCGAATATGCGCCGGGCCCGATCAGCCTGCAGCTAGCGCTGGGCTTTGACATGGCCTCGCACCTCGCCCGCGAAGCCTTGCCAGATATGCGCCTGCTGGCGCAGCAGTCCGATGAAAGCGTCGGCCTGGTGGTCGCGGTCAAGGATCACGCGGTATGCCTGGAGATGGTGGAGAGCCGCCAGTCGCTGCGCTGCTCGTTCGAGAAAGGGCGCGGCGTGCCGCTGCGCGCGGGCGCGTCGGCCAAGTCGTTGCTGGCCTTCATGCGCGACGACACGCGCGAACGCGTGGTCCGCGCGCAGTGCGAGCCGGCCGAAGCGGAACAACTGCTGGCGGAACTCGCTGCGATTCGCGACACCGGCTACGCCATCAGCGAAGGCGAAGTGGATCCCGGCGTGTGGGGCGTGAGCGCGCCGCTGTTCTCGCGGCGCGCCAAGGCCGACGCGCTGGGCGCTATCACGCTGATGGTGCCGGCCACGCGCCGGCAAGGGCGCGAAAGCGCGCTGATCGAGATGACCGTGGCCGCGGCCATGCGGATTTCCGCGCGGCTGCAGTCCTACTGAAACCCGAGCAATACCGCCGCCGTCCGCAGCCCGCGCGACGGCAGATATCCCGTTCCCGGAAAAAAGGAGACCCCCATGAACCTTCGTCGCAAATGCCTGATCGCCGGCCTCTCGGCCGTGGCCGCACTGACCTTCGGCGCCGCCGCGCATGCGCAGGACAGCAACGTGCTGCGCGTGGCCACCGACGCCACCTTCCCGCCGATGGAATTCATCGAGAACGGCAAGCGCACCGGCTTTGACGTGGAGCTGGTCGAGGCCATGGCCAAGACCATGGGCAAGCAGGTGGAATGGACCAACATCGACTTCAAGGGCCTGATCCCGGGCCTGGTCTCGCGCCGCTTCGACATGGCGGTGTCCGGCATCTACATCACCCCGGAGCGCCGCAAGGTGGTGGACTTTACCGAGCCGTACTACACCGGCGGCCTGGTGGCGCTGGTCAAGAGCGGCAACACCGCCATCAACAAGCCGGAAGACCTGAACGGCAAGAAGGTCAGCGTGCAGGTGGGAACCAAGTCGGTCAGCTTCCTGCGCGACACCTATCCGCAAGTGCAGCGCGTGGAAGTGGAGAAGAACCAGGAAATGTTCAACCTGGTCGAGATCGGCCGCGCCGACGCCGCGGTAACCGGCAAGCCGGCCGCGATGCAGTACGTCAAGACCCGCGGCGGCCTGCGCATGGTGGAGCAGCCGCTGACCACCGAGGAATACGGCATGGCCGTGCGCAAGGACACGCCCGAGCTGACCCGCGCGCTCAACGCCGCGCTGGCCAAAGTCAAGGCCGATGGCACGTACGCGAAGCTGACCCAGAAGTGGTTCGGCAGCGCCGCCAAGTAAGCCACGCGGACCGACATCATGGAACTGGATTTTTCTCCCGTCTTCGCCGGGTGGCCTGACATCCTCCACGGCGCCGTCATCACCGTGCAGGTGACGGCGTGCGCGCTGGTGCTGGGCTGCGTGATGGGCCTGCTGGTCGGCATCGGCCGGCTGGACCCGAAGCGCCGCGTGATCTACAGCATCTGCACGGCGTATGTGACCTTCATTCGCGGCACGCCGCTGCTGGTGCAGCTGTTCCTGCTGTTCTTCGGGCTGCCGCAGTTCAACATCCTGCTGCCGGCGTTCGTGTGCGGCGTGATCGGGCTGGGCATCTATTCCGGCGCCTATGTCTCGGAAATCGTGCGCGGCGCGATCCAGTCCGTCGACAAGGGCCAGATGGAAGCCGCGCGCTCGATCGGGATGTCGTCTGGCCAGGCCATGCGCGCGATCATCCTGCCACAGGCGATCGTGCGCATGATCCCGCCGCTGGGCAACGAGTTCATCGCGCTGATCAAGAACTCGGCGCTGGTGTCGCTGCTGACCATCGCCGACCTGATGCACGAGGGCCAGAAGATCATCAGCGTGTCGTACCGCTCGCTGGAGGTCTACCTGGCGATCGCGCTGGTTTACCTGATCCTGACAAGCGCGGCCGGGCTGATCCTGCGTCGCGCCGAACAACGGCTGCGCATGGGAGGCATGGTGCAATGAGCGATTCCGCAATCATCCGGATCCGCAACCTCGGCAAATCGTTCGGCAGCCACACGGTGCTGCGCGGCATCGACTTCGACGTGGAGCCGTCGCAGGTGGTAGTGGTGATCGGCCCCAGCGGCTCGGGCAAGAGCACCTTCCTGCGCTGCTGCAACGGCCTGGAACAGCCCGAAGCCGGCACCATCGATATCGTCGGCAAGCGCCTGGTGACCGACGGCCAGCTGATCGGGGAGCAGCAGCTGAACCAGCTGCGCACCGAAGTGGGCATGGTGTTCCAGTCGTTCAACCTGTTCCCGCACCTGTCGGTGCTGCACAACGTCACGGTCGGGCCGCGCATGCTGCGCGGCGTGTCTCGCGATGACGCCGAGCGCAAGGCGATGCGCCTGCTCGAGAAAGTCGGCCTGGCGCACAAGGCCCATGCCATGCCGGCGAGCCTGTCGGGCGGCCAGAAGCAGCGCGTGGCGATTGCCCGCGCGCTGGCCATGGAGCCGCGCGTGATGCTGTTCGACGAGCCCACCTCCGCGCTGGACCCGGAGCTGGTGGGCGAAGTGCTGCAGGTGATGAAGGTGCTGGCCGCCGAAGGCATGACCATGGTCGTGGTCACCCATGAAATGGGCTTTGCCCGCGAGGTGGCCGATGTGGTGGTGGTCATGGATGGCGGCGGCATCATCGAAGCGGGACCGCCGTCGGTGATCTTCTCCGCGCCGACGCAGGAACGCACGCGCGGCTTCCTGCAGGCCGTGCTGACGCGGGCATGAGGATGGCAGTGACGCATCACCCGTGGCAAGGCCGTGTCGACCACGGCGAGCAAGGCGACACCACGCGGCTGTTCCGCATCGTGCAGGCGCTGGACACCTCGGAGGCCACGCCGCTGGGCAACGCGCCGGTATTGCTCGGCTTCCGTTGCGATGCCGGCGTGCTGCGCAACCAGGGCCGCCCCGGCGCCGCCCAGGGCCCCGACGCCATCCGCCAGGCGCTGGCCAACGTGCCGGCGCACGGCCTGCCGGTGCTGCATGACGCCGGCAATGTCGACTGCGACGACGGCGACCTCGAATCGGCGCAGCAGGCGCTGGCGGACACCGTGCGCGCCGTACTGGCCCGCGGCGGCGTTCCGCTGGTGCTGGGCGGCGGCCATGAAGTGGCCTGGGGCACGTGGCAGGGCCTGCGCGCGCACTTGGATGCTCAGGACGATGGCGGGCGCGTGCTCATCATCAATATCGACGCCCACTTCGACCTGCGCACCAGCCGGCCGGCCAGCTCCGGCACCCCCTTCGACCAGATTGCCAACGCCTGCGCCGAGCGCGGCCAGCCGTTCGACTATGTCTGCCTGGGAGTCAGCCGCCTCAGCAATACGCCGGCGCTGTTCAGTCGCGCCGAGGCACTGGGTGTCTGCTACGTCGAAGACGTCGACATGCAGGAACGCGACCTCGCCGCGCGGCTGGCGGAGCTGTCAGCCCGCATCGATGCCGCCGACCATGTGTACCTGACCATCGACCTCGACGCGCTGCCCGGCGCGGTGATGCCGGGCGTGTCGGCGCCCGCCGCCTACGGCGTGCCGTTGCCGGTGGTGGAAGAAGTGGCCCGGCTGGTCCGCCGCAGCGGCAAGCTGCGCGTCGCCGACCTCGCCGAGTACAACCCCCAGTACGACCGCGACCACCACGGCGCGCGCGTGGCGGCCCGGCTGGCCTGGCGCCTGTTGCGCTGAAAGGCGGTCCGCGCACCCTGCCGGCAGTTGGCAGCCGCCGCTCGTGGCGATAGTATTGCCCTTCGCTATATTTGGCGATTCTGATCAGAATTGATAAAGCCAGGCGAGGGCAGTCCTGCGCCGGCGCGGCCGTTGCCGCGCCCGCGGACCACCTTGCCGTATTACGGGCGGAAGGGTCTGCGTGATCGAACACATCGTTATCGTCGGTTTTGGCTGCATCGGCCAGGCCGTGCTGCCGCTGCTGGAGCGAGCCTGGCCGCGGGCGGCGATCACCGTGGTCGACCGCGTGCTGGACAACGCTCGCCAGGCGCTTGTCACCAGGCACGGGCTGCACGCCATCCAGGCCACCCTCACGGCAGCCAATTTCAAAGCCACGCTGGACCCGCTGCTGCGGCCCGGCGCCTTCCTGCTGAACCTGGCCCCGTCCGTCTGCAGCCGCGACCTGATCGCGCTGGCGCAGGCGCGTGGCGCCTTCTATGTCGACGCCGGCATCGAACCCTGGGACTACGAAGCCGATCCGCAGGCCTCGCACCTGAGCAATTACGCGCTGCGCCACGAGATGCTGGCCTTCGCCCGCGGCCGCGAGACCCTGCCGACCGCGCTGGTGGCGCATGGCGCCAATCCCGGACTGGTTTCGGTGCTGGTCAAGGCCGCGCTGATGGCACTGGCCGGCAAGGCGGGGATGCACCAGCCGGAGCCCCGCGATCGCGCCGGCTGGGCCGCGCTGGCGCGCACGCTGGATGTGCGCGTCGTGCAAGTGTCCGAATACGACAGCCAGCAGGCACCCGGCTATCCGCGCGACAGCGAGTTCGCCAACACCTGGTCCGCCGAAGGCTTTATCACCGAATGCCTGCAGGATGCCGAACTCGGCTGGGGCAGCCATGAGCCGCAGTTGCCGCCCGATGGCTATCGCCACGGCTACGGCAGCGGCGCCGCGATCGCGCTGGACCGGCCAGGCCACCGCACGCGCGTGCGGTCGTGGTCGCCGGTGCATGGTCCCTTCGACGCCTACCTGATCACGCACAACGAATCGATCTCGATCGCCGAGTACCTGACCGACACCAGCGCCGGCCAGCCGCTGTATCGCCCTACCGTCTACTACGCCTACCGCCCTACCGCCGCCACGCAAGCCTCGATGCAATGGCTGGACGAGCGCGCCGCCTCGCGCGTGCGCGGCGAACGCATCCTGCGCGACGAGATCCAGTGCGGCGAAGACGAACTTGGCGTGCTGCTGATGAGCGGCCGGCACGGCGCGGTCTGGCATGGCTCGCGCCTTTCGGTGCAGCGCGCGCGTTCACTGGCGCCCTACAACACCGCCACCAGCCTGCAGGTGGCATCGAGCCTGGTCGCCGGCATGCAATGGATGCTGGCCCATCCCGCGCGTGGCGTGGTGGAATCCGATGCGCTCGATTTCCGCCCGGTGCTGGCCGATGCCGCGCACTGGTGGGCGCCGCTCAGCATGGCATTCACCGACTGGCTGCCGCGGCCCGGGGCTGCGTCGCTCGCCTTCACCGACTTCCTGCTGGACGACCCCAAGGTCCGGCCCGATCCCGCTCTCCTGACCCTTGCCTGCTGATGCAACGCATCCCGCAAACCCCGCGCCGCAACTGGCCGCGCGAACTCGAGAAGGTGGGCTTCCACTTCCATTCGCTGGACGAGTTCAACGTCCCGCGCGAAGTCGATGACAACACCTTCTTCTACTGGCGCGAAGACGCCGCCTATGCCTTCTCCAAGCAAGAGGTGGAAACCCTCTATGCCGCCGCGTATGACCTGAACCAGCGCTGCCTGGAAGCCGTGCAGCACGTCGTCGACCACGACCTGTTCGCGCGCCTGGCCATCGACAAGGATTTCGCGCAACTGATCCGCACCTCGTGGGACCGCGACGAGCCCACGCTGTTCGGCCGCTTCGACATGACGCTGGACGCGCACGGCGTGCCGAAGCTATACGAGTTCAACGCCGACACCCCCACCTCGCTGATCGAATCCGCCGTCGCCCAGTGGTACTGGAAAGACGCCGTGCAGCCGCAGGCCGACCAGTTCAACAGCCTGCACGACGCACTGGTCGCGCGCTGGCAATGGCTGCGCAACCACTACCGCAACGCCAGCCTGCTGCACCTGGCGTGCATGTTCGACAGCCAGGAAGACATCTGCAACACCGAATACCTGATGGACACCGCGCTGCAGGCCGGCTGGTCGGTCAAGCTGGTCGACCTGCAAGACATCGGCACCGACGGCCGCGGCAACTTCTACGACGCCGACAACGTGCCGATGGAAGTCGTGTTCAAGCTCTACCCGTGGGAATGGATGGCCACCTCCGACTACCGCGACCAGCTCGCGCACAGCCCCGTGCGCTGGGTCGAGCCGCCGTGGAAGGCCGTGCTGTCCAACAAGGCCATCCTGCCGATCCTGTGGGAGCTGTTCCCGGGACACCCCAACCTGATCGAAGCCAGCTTCGACCCAGGCCAGTTCGCCGGCCGGCCGCACGCGAAGAAGCCCTTCCTGTCGCGCGAAGGCGAAAGCGTGACGCTGATCACGCCAGAAGGCGAGCGCGTCCACAACCCCGGCGAGTATGGCGAGGAAGGCTTCATCTACCAGGCCTACGAACCGGCGCGGCGCTTTGACGGCCGCTACACCACGCTCGGCGTCTGGATCGTCGACGACGTGCCCAGCGGCCTGTGCGTGCGCGAAGAATCCGGGCCCATCGCCAAGAACACCAGCTTCTTCGTCCCCCACTACTTCACCCACGCGTAAGCCATGGCCAACAAGAAGAAGGGCACCAAACGCTCCAAGTACGGCAGCCCGTACCTGCCCGGCAGTGGCGGCTCCGGCGGTGCGTCGCCGCGCATCGCCGCCTACCAGGCCGAACAGAAGACGAAGGGCGGCTCGCCCGCGCTGTGGATCGTCGGCGCCTGCGCCGTGGTCGCCGGCGTCGCCGTACTCGGCTCCTGCAGCGACGACGCCGACGACGATCCCGGCGTGACCGTGCGCCGCGCCAGCTACGCCACGCTGCAAGACTGCGAGGCCGACTGGAACACGCCCAACGACTGCGAAAGCGTGCCGCTCGACGACCCCAGCACCATCTATAGCTCCAGCCTCAACGCCCCCGCCAGCGAAGCCGTCGGCGGCTCCGGCACCACGCACAGCAGCAGCGCGTACTACGCGCGCTGGTACGGCCCGTACTACACCGCCAACGGCACCGTCTACCACCCCAACGGCACCCAGACCCAGCGCGATCTGTCATCCGGCCCGCTGCGCCCGATGCACGTCTACGACCGCAACGGCACGCCCACGCAGTCCTTCACCAACGCCACCCCGCATGCCGCGATGGTGGAAGAAGCCACCGTGCGCCGCAGTTCGCTCAGCGGCGGGCGATCCATGGGCCTGACCATGCGCTCCGCCGCCGTGTCGCGCGCACCGGTGGTATCGCGCGGCGGCTTCACCAGCCGCTTCGGCAGCAGCGGCCGCTCCGGCAGCAGCGGCCGCTCCGGCGGCGGCTGAATGCTGCCTGCTGAGCACCTTGCCATCCAACTTCCCTGAACCCTGACAACGAGTCCCATCCAATGGTCAACACCATGCACCCGGCACTTGCCTACCTGATCTACATCGTCACCAGCTTTGCCATGCTGGGACTGTTCCTGCTGGTCTATACGCGGGTCACGCCGCATCGGGAATTCACGCTGATCCGCGAGGGCAACGTCGCGGCGGCGTTGTCGCTGGGCGGGGCGGTGCTGGGGTTCTCGCTGACGCTGTCGTCGAGCATCCAGCACAACGCTACGTTTGCGATGTTCTTGCTGTGGGCGTTCGGGGCGTTTGCGGTGCAGGTGGTGGCTTACCTGATGGCGGCGCGGGCGCTGGGCGGTGTCAGCGAGGCGATTACCAGTGATAACCGCGGGATGGGGGCGGTGATGGGGGTGATTTCGCTGGCGGTGGGGGTGGTGAACGCGGCTTGTTTGACGTGAGGCAGTAGGCGCGATTCCGGCATCCCGGAGCCGCTGCTGCGGCATGAACAAGCAAGCGCTGGAAGTTACTGACGACGGGACGCTGCAACCCACTGGGTGTCCTTGCCAGGACGCCAGTGGGCGCCGCTTACTTCGCCCGGCGCCTTGGCCACGTCGCCGGTGTAGCTCAGTTCGATTTCTCCCAAGTCCAAAGACATAGCGCATGCCGAGCCGGGATTTCACGATCTCATTAGGCATTTTCCGCAGAAGAATCGGATAGCGCCCATCCCTGCACTAGCGCAGATTCAATAGGCTCAGTCTGTCATTCCGAATCAGCGGAATGATGGAAATCAAAAACACACTTGAGCCAATTGCAATGGATCCATGCATAACGCCATCCCTGCGCCGTGCCGTGCCCGGCGCATGCCTCAGTCGGGGGCTGATGACGCCCACCAACTTCCCTACGCGCTCGCCGGCAGGCGGTTTCTCCGTGTCCTAGCAGGACTAAGAAAGGGGAGCGGATATGCAGACGCAGCGAAATGCCACGCTGGTTGCGATGGGCCTGACCAGCTTGCTGTTGGCAGCCTGCGGGGGCGCTTCAGAGCATCCGGACGAAGGCAGTGGCGGCGGACCGCCGGCTGCTAACAACCCGCTCAATGCCGGATGCGTGGCCGCGCCGGCGGTCGGACAGCAGCTCAACGCGACCTCCTAAGACCATCGAAGAAAGTGAAAGAGCTTTCATTACCAGCCCACCTGATCGATAGAACGTCGTATTCGAAATTTGGCATGGAGACAGGCAAGTCGCGGAGGTCTCCAAGAAGTCAGGGAAACATCAGCCGCCCACGGCCTGGCCGCGTATCAGGCAGCCAGGCCGTGCAGCGGATCACACCATCGCCTTAGTGGTCATACTCCACGCTGGTGGTGAAGTTCAGGTCAAACGGATCGGTCCAGCTCAGGTTGGCAAATGACATATCGCCCGCGCCAGTCGCCCCCGCTACCGACGGGAACGACGCACCCAGGTCTCCCAACACATCCAGGCTGACCACCGCATTGGGCGCCGCCGGGCGCGCACGTCCGTTGCCGCTCACGAACACCGCCGGCGTTGCGCCGATGGTCGAGCGGATCTGCACATTGCTCCGCTTCACGAACGGCACGTTCGCCGCCGAGGTCCAGCTCATCGGGAACGTCCTGCCGCCGGTGAACGTGGTGCCGGAACCCGGGGTCAGCAGGTCACGCGCGGCCTTGCTGACATCCTGCCAGGCATACTGGCGCAGCGCCACCGGCGCCGGCGGCGCGGTGCGCAGGCGCACGGTGTACGAGTACGCCGGCGCAGCCGTATTGCCGTTCTGATAGATGTCGAAGGTGTAGGCGCTGAACGGCGTGATCGCTTCCAGCTCCGTGGTGCTCAGCTGCGGATCGGCAAACGCCTTGTTGGTAGCGCCCGGCCAGGTGAACTGCGCCTGGGCCGAAGCTTCCTGCGCGACACCGGCGAGCCGGTAGTTGTTACGGCAGGAATTCAGTCTTGGCACCGCCGACGCCTGGGCCGGTGTTTGCGAAGGCGTCAGCTGGGCCACGATATTGAGCGTGCCGCACACGCCATTGCTGCGATTGAGCACGACACCATTGCGCAGCCCCGGCCCCTTCACGATCGCAAAATCCACCGGCACGCCCTGATCATCCGCGATGCCGACCTGCAGCGTCAGCGAGCTGATATAGGCGTTGGTGCCGGTCATCGGCTTGGCCGGATTCAGCCAGTCCCAGCGCTGCGCGTTGCCATTGACCTTGGTCACCATATGCCGCTGGTTGCCCACCAGGCGCCAGCCGTTATCGCTGCTGGTGCGCGCCGCGGGCTGCAGGGCGACCTGCGCAATCAGCTGCACGCCATCGCGGATGCCATCGGTGCGCGTCCACGACAGCTTCATCCAGACCTTGTCAGCCGCCTGCACCCGGATGATCTCCGGCAGGCTGAATACAGCGCCGTTCATTTCGTCGTCCGCGAAGATGCCGGGAGCGCTGCCGCCCGGGCCCGGTCCGAATTCCTGTTCGGCGCTGGCGCCATTGCTCAAATACGCGGCGGGAACGCCCGCTTGCAGGTTGCCGGAGGCTACCTCGTCAACAAAGATCTGGCTGCACGCGGCGACATTGCCCTCCAGGCGCGCCTTGCCCGTCGATGAACCGCCGAAGCACTGGTTGAATGCGGTCTGCAGCGCGGCCAGGTCGCTGGCGCCGGGCAGGTTGGACACAGGTACGCCGCCGATCGTGGCAACGCTGGGCAGGCTGGCCGTGTCGCTGGCCGTGGGGGCCACGCCCGGTGCCAATTGCAGCACCACTGGCGTATCGCTCGAAGCGCCGGCCACGGACGACAGCTGCACGCCGCCGTCTGGCAGCACGTTGATCTTCACCTGGTCCAGCAGGCGGTCCAGCCCCGGCGCACCGGCCGTGAGCGGGCCCGAGATCAGGTCGACGCCGGTGTTGCCCGTGGCGCTCAGCAGATCGGCCAGCGCATCCGAGTACGCTTTCACCGTGGTGCTGATCGCCGATGACGTGACCTTGGACTGCAGCAGGCTGCTGTCGGCTAGCAGTTTGGTGGGGTTGTCGCCGATGATGGTCGCGGCAATGGCATTGGTCAACGGCGTGATGTTGATGGTCTGGGTGCCCGCGGTGGCGCTCAGGCTGATCAGCGTTGCCTGGGAATCAGACACATTGCCGGTGGCGGCCAGCACGAACGGCGCGGTCAGGCCGGTCACATCGCACTGGAAAGAGCCCGTGGTGGCGTCAGCGGGGCAACTGGCCGACTTGCCGGCCGCGTCCATCAGCGTCACCGTCGCGCCTTGCATGGCCGCGCCGGTCGCGGCTACGCCGCTGACAGTCTGCTTGGCGGGCACAGATACCTCGGGAGGCGCAGTGGTGGTGGTGGTTCCTCCCGTTGAAGAATCTCCGCCGCCGCCGCACGCCGACAAGGCGAGCACTGCAATGCTGAGTGCAATAGGTGTGAGTTTCATTTCCTTCCCCGTACCGTTGTAAAAGAGACAACACCCCAAACGCAGCCACCTCCCCTCTGAGGGAGGGTCAAGCTTGACTGGCTACGTCAATGGACCCCTTTGAAAGCGCTCAATAATTCATATTGAGCACACCCCGTGGTGATTTTTGTTAATCCGCGCTTCATTTTTTTGACCTGGCAACTGGATTTGAAGCCGTCCGACTTTCGCGGAATTCTGCAAAAAGGCGCCCTGGCTGGCATCATTCAAATTGATGAAAGCCAGAAAAAAAATCGCAGTGCGGCTTGCACAGCGGCAGTAATAGCCCGCGCAAGACCATGCACTGAATAAAGAGAGGGGGAACCGGCCAGAGGGCACGCACGATGCCCGCACACCGGCGCCTGGGGAGGAATGGAATTGCCAAGAGATCAGCTCATCGGTGACCTCTATGAGGCCGCCGTCCGGCAGGACGGCTTTCTGGAAACGTTCCAGGCCGTCACCGAAGTATTGGGCGCCAACGTCTTTCACATGTTCAGCTGGGATGCCGTACGCAATGCACCGCATCTCTCCATCTATACGCCGGACGTAAGATGGGATGAGGTCATCGCCCGTTATGACGCGTTCTATGGCGCCTTCGATCCCCGGCGCCGCTTTGTGGAGCAGGCCCGCATCGGCCAGTTCGTCAACTGCGACGACCACCTGAGCGAGCAGGACGTTTCACGCAGCGAGTTCTTCCAGGATTTCCAGATTCCGGCCGGGTTCCGCTATCTGATGGGTGTGCGGCTGGCTCGGCCGAACAGCGACGAGATCTTGCTTGGCCTGTTGCGGGCGCGGGACAGGACGCCTTACTCACCGGCAGAACGCGTGGCGGCGGCAGGCATGGCCGGACACCTGCAGCGCGCCATCAATCTCTGGCAGGACGCCAGGGTCCTGCATCGCGATGCCGCGCTTGGCACGGAACTGATGGAACAACTGGGACTGGCCGTGTTCGCGCTGGACCGGCATTCACGCGTGGTCTTTGTCAATGCGGCGGCCGAATCCGCGTTGCGCGCCACCACCAGCCTGAAACTCGAACACGGGCGCCTGGTTGCATCCACGGCAGCCGATAACGTCGGCCTGCAAGCGGCCATCGCGCGCGTGGCAAAAACCCGCCAGGGCGAGAGCCTGGCGCTGCCCGCCACATCCGGCGCACCGCCGGACATCTTCCTCAGCATCACCGTGCTACCCGGCAAGGACACGCGCGCGGTGTTTGGCAATGCCACCATGCTGATCACAGCCAGGCAGCGCGGCACCACCGCCTTGGTGACCGCGCGGCAGTTGCGGCAAGCGTTCGGCTTGTCTGCGGCGGAAGCGGCGGTTGCTGAAGCGCTGGTTTCAGGCAAGACGGCTGAGGCCTACGCCAGTAGTGCCGGGGTTTCGGTGGCGACGGTCCGCACCCAGTTGCGGGCGATTTACGAGAAGACCCACACGCGGACGCAGACCGAGGCTGTCGGCGCCATGCTTTGGGTGTTGTCGCAGAATCGTCCTGAGCGATAGCGATAGCCGGAACCAGACGCGATTGGGTGCTGGCGTGCCTTGAACCGCTTCACGTCCACCGCGCTGCTCAGCGCTTCACCGCCGCGCGCCCTGCCTTCGCAGCCCGCTTCACGGGCACCAGCGCGGCCGCCGCATCCTCGGTCCTGTCCGTATTGACCAGCACCCCCGCCGAGACAATATAGGCCGCAGCGCTCTCGATATCTCCGCGCAGCGCCGCACATGCCGCCGCGCTGTCGTGCTTGCGCAGCGCTGCGACCAGGTTGTCGTGATGCCTGACCGCGACGCGCTCTTCCACGCGGCGCGACCCGGAGCGCAGGTCGTGGTTAAGAATCGGGCCGATGCGCAGCCACGTTGACTCGATCATCTGCAACAGGATCGGCATGCGCGCCGCCGCGTAGACGGCAAAGTGGAGGGCCTGGTTCGCGGCAATGACATCCGCGCCGTCCGGATTGCGCTTGGCCATCTCGTCGGCAAAGCGGCGGTGCAGCGCCTGTACCTGCTTGAGCTCCTCATCGGTGATGCGCTCGGCCGCGGTCGCGGTGGCGAGCCCTTCGAGCTCGATCCGGATCTTCGTGATTTCCTCGAACTGGCTGACGCTCATGCGCGGCACACGCAGCGCGCGGTTGGGTGTGAGTTCGAGGGCCTGCTCGGCCACCAGCCGATGCACCGCTTCGCGCACCGGCATGACGCTGACGCCCAGTGCGGCGGCGATGTTGCGCAGGGAAATCTGCTCGCCCGGCATCATCTGGCCGCTGACCAGCAGGTCGCGCAGCTGTGTGTAGACGTCTCGGCTGAGCGTCTGGCGGACAAGGGGCGTCACAAGGTCATTCAAGGGCATGCCGCCAAGCATAGCACATAGGGTTATTCTCTATATTTGATCTGTGATCACAGTTTTAATCTTCGTCCGGAAGGCAGGCACTGGCCTGTTCCCAGGAGATTGGAATCATGTGGAAGGATGAATCGCTCGCCGGCAAGCGCGTACTGGTGACCGCCGGCGCGGACGGGATTGGTCTGGATATTACGCGCGCCCTGGTGGACGCGGGCGCCCGCGTTGCGGTGTGCGACGTGGCCGGCGACAGCCTCGAACGCGTCGTGGCCGAGCTGCCCGGCGTGCTGGCAATCAGGGCCGATGTGTCGAAGGAGAGCGACGTCGAGGCGCTGTTCCAGGCGGTGGATGACGCCTTGGGCGGGCTGGATGTGCTGGTCAACAATGCCGGGGTTGCCGGCCCCACGGGTGGTGTCGAAACCCTGTCGCTGGCCGACTGGGAGCGCACCCTTGCCGTCAACATCACCGGCCAGTTCCTGTGCGCCCGCGCCGCGGTGCCGCGCCTGCGGCAGGGGCGCGCGCCGTCGATCGTCAACCTGTCATCCGCTGCCGGGCATCTCGGCATGCCGGGCCGTTCCGCCTACTCCGCCTCGAAATGGGCCGTGGTGGGCTTTACCAAATCGCTGGCGCTGGAACTGGGCGGGGATGGCATCCGCGTGAACACGGTGCTGCCCGGTGCGGTCGACGGCCCGCGTATCCGCGCCGTGATTGCCGCGAAGGCCGAGTCGCTCGGCAAGCCGCTTGAGGAAGTCACGCGCGACTACACGTCGCAGGCGGCATTGCAGCGCATGGTGACGATGCGCGACATCGCCAACATGGTGCGCTTCCTCTGCAGCGACCAGGCCGCCAATGTGCACGGCCAGGAAATGGTCGTCGACGGCCTGACGCAGGCGCTCAGCTAGCGCGCCCGGCGCATCGCGGGGCCGCCGGATCTCCGCGGCCCGCCCTCCGAGCCAACAACCCGATCAAGGAATCACCATGGCCAAGCGAGCCAAAGCCATCATCACCTGCGCCCCGACCGGCGCAATCCACACGCCCAGCATGTCGCCCCATCTTCCGGTGACCGCCGACGAGATCGCACAAGCCGCCATCGACGCGGCACGCGCCGGCGCCGCCATCCTGCACCTGCACGCCCGCGACCCGAAGGACGGGCGCCCGTCGCAGGACCCCGAGCTGTTCCGGCCGTTCCTTTCCAGGATCAGCGCCGAGACCAATGCCGTGATCAATATCACCACCGGCGGCAGCCCGCACATGACGGTGGAAGAGCGCATGCTGCCGGCCACCACGTTCAAGCCTGAGCTGGCCTCGCTGAACATGGGCTCGATGAACTTCGGGCTGTTCCCAATGCTCGACCGCTTCAAGGAATTCCAGCACGACTGGGAGCGCGAACACCTGGAGAACAGCCGCAACCTGATCTTCAAGAACACCTACCAGGACATCGAGAACATCCTGCGCATCGGCAATGCCAACGGCACGCGCTTCGAATTCGAGTGCTATGACATCAGCCATCTGTACAACCTGCGGCACTTCCTTGACCGTGGCCTGGTCAGTGGCCCGGTGTTCATCCAGTCCGTATTCGGCATCCTGGGCGGCATTGGCCCCGACCCCGAAGACCTGATGCACATGCACCGCACCGCCCGCCGCCTGTTCGGCGACCAGTTCCGCTGGTCGATCCTGGGCGCAGGCCGAGGCCAGCTTCCGCTGGCGACCATCGGCGCGGCCATGGGCGCCAACGTGCGCGTGGGCCTGGAGGACTCGCTCTGGATCGGTCCGGGCCAGCTGGCGGCATCGAGCGCCGAGCAGGTCACGCGCATCCGGACCGTGCTGGAAGCGCTGAACATTGACGTGGCCACGCCGGACGAAGCCCGCGACATCCTCGCCCTGAAGGGCGCGGCAGGCACCGCGTTCTGAACCAGCGGGCCGCCATGGCGCGGCCCCAACCCATCCCGCCAACACTGAAGACACCGACCAGGCAGAACGGCTAATGCGCGGCCCCAGGGCATAGCACCGTATCCGCCGATGGAGACTACGCTCATGCAGACCGTACCCGCCTCAGGCGCGCCGCCGCTGGCCGCGCCCACCGACCGCCCGCTGACCGCACTGCTGTTCCGCAAGCTGATGCCCTTGCTGGTGCTGTCCTATGTGATCAGCTTTCTCGACCGCACCAACATTGCCCTCGCCAAGACCCACATCGCGGTCGACCTGAACATCTCCGCCGCGGCCTACGGCCTGGGCGCGGGCCTGTTCTTCCTCAGCTATGCCCTGCTGGAGATTCCGAGCAACCTGATCATGCATCGGGTCGGGGCGCGCTTCTGGATCACACGCATCATGGTGACGTGGGGCCTGCTGTCCGCGGCGATGGCTTTCGTCCAGGGCGAGACCTCTTTCTACATCATGCGCGTACTGCTCGGCGCGGCCGAGGCGGGGCTGTTTCCCGGCGTGATGCTCTATCTCACCTACTGGTTCGGGCGCGAGGATCGCGCGCGGGCGGTGGGCTATTTCCTGCTCGGCGTCTGTATCGCCAACATCGTCAGCGGCCCGCTGGGCGGCGCCTTGCTGGGCATGGATGGCATCTGGGGCTTCAAGGGTTGGCAATGGATGTTCGTGCTCGAAGGCCTGCCCGCGGTGTTCCTGGCCGCGGTAGTCTGGAAGAAGCTCCCCGACGGTCCGGACAGCGCGCCGTGGCTGACGCCCGCGCAGGCACAGGCCGTCCGCAGCCGGCTGGCCGCGGAAGCTGCCGATGCCAGCACCGGCAAAGGCGGTCACTCATTCCTGGGCGCCATGCGCGACCCGCAGGTCTGGCTGGCGATCTTCATTTACTTCTGCCACCAGATCTCGATCTACACAGTGATCTTCTTCCTGCCGGGCATCATCGGCACGTACGGCAAGCTCACGCCCGTGGAAATCGGGATGCTCAATTCGCTGCCGTGGATCGCTGCCGCCATCGGCGCCGCATGGCTGCCCCGACATGCCAATACCCCACGGCGCGGACGCCGCCTGCTCTGCCTGGGGCTGGTGGTGATGGCCAGCGGCCTGCTGATTGCCGCCTTCGCCGGCCCGGTGATGGCGCTGGTGGGATTTTCGCTGACCGCGCTGATGTTCTTCGTGGTGCAGTCGATCGTGTTCCTGTTTCCGTCGTCCCGGCTGAAAGGTGTGGCATTGGCGGGCGGGCTGGCGCTGATCAATACCTGCGGGCTGGTGGGTGGGTTCATCGGGCCGTCGGTGATGGGCGTGATCGAACAAGCAACGGGTAGCACCCGTAATGGACTGATCATCATGGCGGCGCTGCTGCTGATCGCGTGTGCGGTGGCGCCTGCGCTGCGCCAGGGGCAGGAGCGCTGACGGCGTCAAACGCGGCATCTGATCAATCGCCCCTATCTCTTCGGCGCTGTTCGCGGTAGTACATTTTCCCGTTGCGTAGACGGCCTGTGGTGGTACTCACCCACTCGCCGTTCGCGTATTCATCCTTGCTGGAGACAAGCGTCAGCTTGCCACGCACGTAGCGATAGACCTCAGAGTAATGGCTGCAACAACCGCCACGCTGCGCGCTGTGAACGGTCCGCGTCGTTGGGTCGATCCACAGCTGGGGCAGATCTGATAATTCCTGGGAGAAACTGAACCGGCGCCGCACCGGGTCGTACAGGAACACGTTGGTCATGCTGTTCGGGCCGGCGCCGCCAGACATGCCGGATATTGCAATATCAGGATGGCCGTCGAAGTTGGCATCTACTACTTTGATGGCTTCCTCACCCTGCGCATAGAAGGCTTCCGACTCGAAATCGCGCAGCACCTGCAAGCGGTGGCCGCTGTTCCGATTCAGGACTTCAATGGCAACCGGCTGGGGCGCATCCGTGCCACTGTCACCCGGCACTACGCCTACGCGAAAACGGAAGTCACGGGTCGTGGCACGCTGCGCTACCCACTGCACAGGGACGACGTCATCGCGGTCGACCCACCCATGGCGAGCGTTGCCGTGTTCGAAGTAATCGACCTCGAACCATTCCGCCTGACGATCCAACACTGCCACGAACGTTCCCGCCTTCAGTTGAGAGCTGGTACCCGTCCGCTCACGCGAATCGAAAACCGGGACTGCGTTTTCCAGAAAAACAATATCCCGATAGGGACGTACCTTTTCCAGCGTAAATCGATCGGTACGGTAGGTAACCTCCACGCGGTCGATCCACTTACCATAGGCGGCTGGGTCACACACGCCGAGCAGGCAGCCGATCCTGTCGTCCTGAGTGGGTGTACGTTCCGGCGGGATGCGAATTCCTTCCAGATCCCGCCGCCGCGGCGGCTGCCGCACTATAAAGCTGGCAAGTGTCCGATCGGACAACGCTTCCTCGCCAGCACAGAATGGTTGAGCGGCCGAATAGTAAGTCCTGTTTGGCAGAGCGTAGGCAACGCAAAACCGATCGCCATGATCGACATCGGCCTTGTAGCCGTCCGCGGTCAGGAACAGCACTCTGTTGCGCTCGGGCTCCCCATAGCCCGCGTCCCGCGACACTACCGCAAACGTGACACCGGCCGCCGGTGGGAAAGCATGCTCGAATCGTTCGTCGATGCGTTCGCCGGACTTTGCTTCCGCGCGCTGCATCGAAGTCAGGTAGGAACCAGGGTCAATGCGATAGATGCCCGGTGTCAACACGGCGCCGTAGGCGTTTCCAGCGATAGCAGCCCCGATCATCAGCGAGGCAATTGTTGGTGTTTTCATGGGTGAAGGTTCGAAATGTGAATGGGTTTCCCCCATCGAAGCTGAAGTTATATCGGCGCGCCAATCCGGTCCAAACGCAGTCTGCGTCACGTTTTGCAGCGAAGCGATAATTTCTCTGGGACCGTTGCCTTGTCCAAGTCGCCCGAACTCATGGTCTCAGCTCGATCCCCTTATCGACTGCTGCTTTGACCGTCTTCACATCCGCCACCTTGTAATACAGCTTTAACTCCGTACCTCCCGACGATGAGATTCGCCCCACAAAGGCCGACCTGACAAAGGCGGCGCTGCCGTTCCCGTTGCCTTCCATCGCACAGACATATCGCCGCCCTCGTTGGCGCAGCACCGCGTAACGGGCATGGATCGGTTGCTCTATTCTCGAGGGTTGATGCTTCCCGAGTGCGACCGCACGCCGGATATACCCGCGACGAGTTCCGACGAAGATGTAGTCATCGCTTCCGTGCGTGCTGGTTGCGTAGCCAATCGGGAGCGTGTTGTTTCCGCTCAGAGGAATGAATAACTCGTAGCCGGGCACGGTAACGTCGTCTATAAGATCCGCTTCTCCTTCGAGCCGGGCTATTGAGATGGAGGCTTCCGACTGTCTGTCGAAAAGCAGGCAACTGTCGATGATGGCTGCCGGCACCGGTTCAGCGTGAGCAGCAAAAGAAAGCAAAAGGAGGCAAACTACCAGAGCGGTTCGTGTCATTTGTCTTCTTTGCGCGGACGACGGTCATCCAGTCGTGGCGTTTCGAAGTGCATACCGAATGTCGGGCATTATGGCTCCGGGTTGGTCGCTCCAAGGCCAAGGTTTAGCTAACATAGCTTCGTCCATCCATAGGCCGATCCTTAAAGGTGGTCTTCACTATGTCTGCCCGTGCCTACTCTCGCTGAAGTCCTGACCCTCGCCCAAGTCCAGTCGCATACGGACACTGGAACGTTCAACCGCGGCAAAGCCTATTTCCATGACGGCGCCGTGTCCCGCCTTGAGGAACACGAGGCCGCTGTTCGCGCCACCGTAAGCGGGACGCACCGCTACAGCGTCGAGCTGGCCGTCGCTGTCAACGGCCGGCTCGCCTATGGATGCAACTGTCCGATAGGCGACCAAGGTATTTTCTGCAAGCACGCGGTAGCCGTCGCACTCGCTTGGCTAGAAAACTCGGGCGCAGAGGTGTTCCATCCCGAAGAGCCCACCCGCGAGAAAAAACCACGCAAGAAGCGCAAGACTTACGGAGAGGTGATCCGCGAATACGTGGCGACCCTAGACAAGGACGCGCTTCAGGACCTGCTGCTGGAAGCCGTCGAGCACGACCGGACCTTACGCGACAAACTGCTGATCGCCGCTCGTTCGGCGCAGGCGTCTGATTTCCCAAGCATGAAAGCGGCCGTGCGGCAGGCCACGCGCATCTCCCGGCCGCTGGACTGGAGGGAGGCCAACGAATATGGCAACAACCTGATGTCGCTGGCCGACACCCTGCGCCAGAGGCTTGCCGGACCGCACGCCGCGCAGGTGGTCGAACTCACCGAACTGGCAATTGCCGGCGCGGAACACAGCCTTAACCAGATCGATGATTCCGGCGGTGGCGTGATGCCGGGCATCATGGAGCTGGCCGATGTCCACCTCGACGCATGCCTGCAGACCCGCCCCGACCCGGTGCGGCTTGCCGAGCGGCTGTTCCGCCTGCAGATGGAAGGTGAGCGAGATACGTTCCACGATGTCTTGCCCGCTTACACAGGACCTTTGGGGGAGAACGGGTTGAACCGCTACCGCGAACTGGTGAGCGAAGCGTGGGAAGCCCTACCGCCGCTGCCTCCGGTGAAGGAACGGTATCCGTCATCCGAGCCGCAACGGATGCGTATCGAGCACACCATGCAAAGCCTGGCCGAGCTAGACGGCGACATTGATGCATTGATCCGAATCCTCTCCAAGGACCTCTCGGTTCCGTACCGCTTTCTCCAGATAGCAGAAACTTGCGTGAAGCATGGCCGCCCGGACGAGGGCCTCGCTTGGGCCGAGCGAGGCCTCGGTGAATCGGGTAGGCATGTTGACCCGCGCCTGCTCGACTTTTGCGTCGACGCGTATCTGCGTCGCGGCGATCCCGACCGGGCCGCTATGCTCGCATGGCGTCGCTTCGAGATGCATCCCGCGGCGGACAGGTTCCCTGCGCTGATAAACGTAGCTACCACGATCGGCAGGCATGATGAGATTCGGGAGCGCGCCCTGGCGCATCTGTGGGCGCTCGTCAAGAAAGAGGAGTCACCCGGAAAATCGAAGCGCCGTGCCTGGGAGACGCCAACACGCACCGAACTCGTCAAGCTCTTCCTCTCCGAAGACAAGGATGATGCAGCCTGGGACGCCTTCATCGGCGGTCCGGTAGCGACGCAGCTGTGGCCCCGGATGGCGGAATACCGCGCCAGAACGTATCCCCATGACGCGATTGCTCTCTATCGCCAGTTACTGCCGGTCGCTGTCAACAGCGGCAAGAGCAAAATGCGCTATGACGAGGCGTTTGAAATCGTGCGCGCCATCGGAAGGCTGCGGGCAAAGCTGGGCGAGCAAGCGGAGTTCGCCAGGGAACTGGAAGAGATTCGCGACAGCTATCGTGCGAAGCGCAACTTCATCAAGTTGCTCGCCACGTTGTCCTGAGTTTGTCGTGTGCGAATGGTCTCAACGCGCGCTCGGCCGCGCGATATGCGAAGCCGGTAACTCGTTCCCACCTCGTCCTATCCCGTGATTTATGCCGCTGGATAATCTCGCCATCAGCCATCTGGAGAACCTCGCAGTGAAACGAAGCGCGCACAGTATCCGCCTTGCCCTGGCGCTGATTGGTGCCGTCCTGCTTGGCGACGCTGTCGCACTGATGCGGATGGGGCTATTCAACTTCGGCATTGTGTTGCCCGGTTCTATTGGAATCGCCTTCCTGTTGCTCGCCCTGTGCTGGGATGGCGTGGCGCGCTGGCGGAAGGCCGATCCCCGGCGTCAGTTGCTTTGGCGCGCGGGATGGATCGCGTTTGCCGCGTGGCTGGTCACTGTCGCGATGTTCTTTTATGGCATCCGCGGCGGCATGGGCGTCGCGGTGCCGGCGGGGACATCGGTGAAGGCGATCGTCATCCTTGGGTCAGGCACGCCCAACTGCAAGGCGTCGCCAACGTTGATTGCACGACTGGATCAGGGCCTGGTGCAGGCGCAGAGATGGCCGGAGGCCAAAGTGGTTGTGAGTGGCGGACAGGACTTCGGCCTGCGGTGTACGGAGGCGGACATCATGGCTGACTACCTCATAGCGCGGGGCGTGGCGGCGGACAGGGTGATTCGCGAGGGGCGGAGTACGAGTACCGAGGAGAACCTGTTATTCAGCCGCCGGTTGCTGGAGGAACAGGGCGTTGATCCGGGGAAGGCGATCGTGGTGGTGACCAGCGACTTCCACGTGCGACGCGCAGTGGGCATTGCGCGCAAGGCGGGATTCAGCGAAGCAATTGGCGTAGAAGCCGAAACGCCCTTGTACCTTCGCTTCAATGCCTGGTTGCGCGAGTACTTTGCGGCGATCAGCGGTTGGATCCTGAGGGAGTATTGAGGGCACCGACTTGACCAGTTCGATGGCAACCGGCGGGCATGTCGAAGTGTCAATCAGCCGCCCATGTTCAGTTGCCAGGTGTCTTGACCCATCCCTGGACTAAGATGGACTAAGTCCATGAGGAGCGAGCATGCATACTGTCAATATCCATGACGCCAAGACGAACTTTTCCCGTCTGGTTGACGCCGCGTCAGCGGGCGAGGAAATCATCATCGCGAAGGCCGGTAAGCCAGCCGCCCGGCTGGTGCCAATAGAATCAGACAAGGTCGCCCGCCGGTTCGGTGTGTTGAAAGGCAAGATCCGCGTTGCAGATGATTTCGACGTCCCCCTGCCGGATGACGTGATTGCTGAGTTTGAAGGTCGTTGATGCGCCTGCTCCTGGATACGCATATCTACCTGTGGGCCGTCGCCGACGATCGCAAGTTGTCAAAAGCCGCGCGCAAGATGATTTCCGAGGCCGAGAAGGTCTTTGTCAGCAGCGCAAGCATCTGGGAAGCTTCGAGCAAGGCAGGACTGGGTAAGCTGGATGCCGATGTGAACGAGCTTGTTTCGGCAATCGACACCAGTGGATTCACAGAACTGCCGGTCCGCGCGGCACATGCAGCCCTGGTCCGAAACCTGCCGGATATTCATCGGGACCCGTTTGATCGCTTGCTGATCGCTCAGGGCATGTATGAGCCGCTTCGACTGCTTACCGCGGATGGCCATCTGGCGGCTTATACCGATCTCGTTGAAGCGGTGTAGGGGTACGTAGGCAGCCGGTACACTGCAAGCCGCATGGACTTGCCATGCTCGTCGCCAAGGCGGTTTCCGCCGCAGCGCGAGTAAACGGTTGCGTGAGGACATCGCAGCGATCAGCGGCTCGGTCTTGAGGGGGCACCGAAGCATCAACCTGCAGCACTACTTGGTGCTTGAAGAGCAGGGCGTCGTCGCCACCGCCCCATTGTGGTGATGACCAGCGACTTCCATGTACGGCGGGCGGTGCAGATTGCGGGAAAGGCAGGCTTCGGCAAAGTCGCCGGGGTCGGGGCTGGAACGCCGATCTACCTCCGCTATAACGCCTGGCTACGCGAGTACTTCGCTGCGATCAGCGAATGGGTGTTGACGGAGTATTGAGCCTTCCGCGTCCGAGCTGGGCATGATCACGACGTGACGCTTTAGGCGCACACCGCCTCGCTTAACGCGGTGAGCGCGGGACTAAAGTGCGTGCTGCTTGTCGGGTCCCCTGACCTCGGCTAGCCTGCTATCGATGTCGACTCTTCGCTGCGCTGCGATCCCCTGATGCCAGAACGCTCGACCACCCGATATGGCAAGGCGCTGCAGCGCCTGCGCCAGGTCTTTTCCCCATTGAACCTGGGGGCGGCGGCGTGGCTGATTGCAACATGGGCGTTCGCGGCGTTTCAGCTCGTGAGCGAGCGGGATCGCTTGCTGCACGTCGCCGCGGAGCGTACCCAGGCGGAGGCCCAGGCGTTCGGCGCCTACTCGAAATCCAGCATCCTGCGGCTGTCCGAGTTCCTTCTCGACCTGCGGGCCAGTTGGCTGGCCAGCCAGCCGGGGTTCATCGACATGGTGCGTGAGCGGGAGAACCTGGTGGTGGACCTGTCGTTCCAGGTGTCGGTGATCGACAAGCATGGCCTGCTCATCTACTCGTCCATCGCCCCGCCCGTGCCCGGCGAGAAGGTCGACCTGAGCGGGCGCGAGCATTTCCGGGTCCATCAGAACGCGGGCGGTCGGGACATGCTGTTCATCAGCGACCCGGTGAAGGGCAAGGTCTCGCGCAAATGGTCGATCCAGTTCACGCGCCCCATCCTGCGCGCGGGCAGCTTCGACGGGGTCATCGTGGTTTCGGTCAGTCCGGAGCAGTTCGCCAGCTTTGCGCAATCGTTCACCAACCGCGATGGCGAAGTGGCGTCGGTCATCAAGACTTCCGGCCAGGTCATCGCGCGCGTGCCGGCCATGGAGGGCACGCTGGCCAGGGCGGTCAGCAACAGGCCGTACCTGGCCAGCGACTCGCCCCAGTCTGGTAGTTATCGGGCAGTGTCGGGGTCCGAAGGCGTGGAGCGGGTCTTCGGCTACTACCGTTTGCCGGAGTTCGGGCTCAATTTCGTGGTGGGCGAGTCGGTCGACCTGGTGCTGGCGCCCTACGAGGTTTATCGCCGCGTTGCCCTGGCCGGTGCGATGGCTTCCACGCTGCTGCTTGGCCTGTTGTACTACAGCCTGCGCCGCTCCATCGCGGAGCGACGGCGCCATATGGAGGAGATGCGGCTGGCTTCGCTGGTCTATTCGTCCAGCAGCGAGGCCATGGTGGTGACGTCGCTCGATGGCACCATCATCAACGTGAATCCGGCCTTTGCCGCCGCCACCGGCTATACCCTCGAGGAGATCAAGGGCCGCTCTGGCTACAGCGTCAGCGGCGCAGGCAATGCGGCAGGGCTGGTCGAACGCCTGCGGGCCACCGTGGCGGCCAAGGGCAGATGGAGCGGCGAATTCTCGATCCGCCGCAAGGACGGCAGCGAGTTTCCCGCCTACCTGACCGTGGATACCTACGTGGCCCACGCGTATGGCGAGCGCCGCCGCGTTGCGCTGATCCATGATATGACCGAGAAGCGCCAGGCGGAGGAAGTCATCCGGCACCAGGCGTATTTCGATGCGCTCACGGATCTGCCCAACCGCCGCCTGTTCTTCGACCGGCTGGAGCAGGAGATTGCGCGTTCGCGCGGCACGCAGGATGTGCTGGCGCTGCTGTTCATCGACCTGGATCGCTTCAAGGAGGTGAACGATACCCTCGGCCACGACCAGGGCGACCTGTTGCTGCTGGAGGCGGCGCGGCGCATTTCGGCATCGGTGCGCGCGTCGGATACCGTAGCGCGGCTGGCCGGCGACGAGTTCACCGTGATCCTGCCCGCGGTGGGCGATGTCGGCGTTGCCGAGGGCATTGCCCAGGCGATCCTGCAGCAGATTGCCGCGCCTTACCGCCTGGCCGGCGAGCTGGTGGTGGTGTCGGCCAGCATCGGCGTGGCCACCTGGCCCAGGGACGCCGACAACGCCGAGGCCCTGCTGGTCTGCGCCGACCATGCAATGTTTGCCGCCAAGGATGAAGGCCGCAATCGCTGGAAGGTCTTCACCCAGGCGCTGCTGCAGGCGGAGAGGGAGCGCCTGCGCATCACGCAGGACCTGCGCACGGCGCTGGCGTCCGGGCAGTTCGTGCTGCACTACCAGCCCATTGTCAATATGCGCACGGGCAAGGTCTGCAAGGCCGAGGCCCTGATTCGCTGGAACCATCCGGTGCGCGGGCCGATCCACCCGGCCGATTTCATCGCCGTTGCGGAGGAATCCGGCCTCATCATCGACATCGGCCGCTGGGTGCTGACGGAAGCGCTGGACCAGCTTGCGCGCTGGCAGGTGCTGCTGGGCAAGGGCTTTCAGATCTCGGTCAACAAATCGCCCGTGGAGTTCTGCGCGCCTGCAAGCGGGCCCGAGTCCTGGTCCAGCATGATCGAGAGTAGGAACGTGCCGGTGGGCAGCCTTGTCATCGAGATCACCGAAGGCTCGCTGATGGAGCAGAACGCCGATGTCATGGACCAGCTCTCCCGCTTCCAGGCGGCCGGCATCGAGATCGCGCTCGACGACTTCGGCACCGGTTACTCGTCCTTGTCGTACCTGCGGCGCCTGGACATCGACTACATCAAGATCGACCAGTCCTTCATCCGCTCGCTGACGCGGGGCCCGGACGACGTGGCCTTGTGCCACGCCATCATCAGCATGGCGCATGCACTGCGCATCCGCGTGATTGCCGAGGGCGTCGAGACCGAGTCGCAGCGCGACATCCTGGTGGCTGCTGGTTGCGATTACGGGCAAGGGCACTTTTTCTGTCCGCCGGTGGAGGCCAGCGCGTTCGAAGCTTTTGTGAGCGCTGTGACTTGAGGCGAGCGGCTGCTATACCCCTCCGCTCGCCTTCAAGAAATCCACAAACGCCCGCAACGGCGCCGGCAAATGCCTTCGCCCGGGATAGTAAAGAAACGGCCCTGAGAACTTCTGCCACCAAGGCTCAAGAACCGGCTCCAGCGCCCCGCTTTCCAGATACGGCCGCAGCTTGCCCTCGAAGATGTGGATTACCCCAACGCCAGCCAGCGCCGTACTGATCGCCAGGTCGATCGACGCAGCAGGCCGGATCAGCAACCGGTGCGGCGGATCCAACCGCAATTCCTCCCCATCCCGCTCGAACACCCACGGTGGCGTGGCTCCACTGGCGAACTGCCCGCGCAGGCAGACGTGCGAAAGCAAATCGCGTGGATGCTCCGGCCTGCCGTGCCGGTCGAGATAGCCAGGCGTTGCCGCCGTCGCGAAGCATTGCACGCGCGGCCCGATCGGGACGGCGACCATGTCCTGCTCAAGCCGCTCCTCATAGCGGATGCCTGCGTCGCAGCCGATGGCCAGCACATCGACAAATCCATCCTCGACCACAAGCTCTACGCGGATGTCGGGGTAGGCCTCCAGGAACGGCGGGAGGATGGCTGGCAACACCGTCCACGCGGCGCTCGATGGCACGTTCAGCTTGAGCGTGCCGGAGGGCTTGTCGCGGAAGGCGTTCAGGACGTCCAGCGCGGACTCCATCTCGCTGAACAGCGGCGTGAGCCGCTCGAGCAGGCGCAGCCCCGCTTCGGTCGGGGCGACGCTGCGTGTGGTGCGGTTGAGCAGGCGCAGGCCCAGCTTCGCCTCCAGGCGGCGCACGGCGATGCTGAGGCTTGACGCCGACACGCCGCTGATCCGCGCCGCATCCCGGAAGCCCCCGGCGCGGGCCACCGACACGAACGCGGCCAGATCGTTGAATTCCATACCAGTGTTCAATTTTTGAAACAGCCCATTCAATCTAGGCCGGATTATCAAACACTGCAACGCCAACCATACTGGCGCCACCTGTTCAGCCAAACCGAATCAAGGAGAGCGCCATGTCCACCACGCACCAACCTCACCGCCCCGCCACTACCTACACCCTTGCCGGCCGCACCGTGAACCGCATGGGCTACGGCGCCATGCAGCTCGCCGGGCCCGGCGTGTTCGGCCCGCCGAAGGATCGTGACGCAGCCATCGCCGTGCTGCGCGAAGCCGTCGCGTCCGGCGTCAACCACATCGATACAAGTGATTTCTACGGCCCGCACATCACCAATCAGCTCATCCGCGAAGCCCTCCATCCTTATCCGGATGACCTGGTGATCGTCACCAAGGTAGGCGCCCGCCGCGGCGAAGACGCCTCTTGGCTGCCGGCGCTTGAGCCGGAGGCCATCCGGCAAGCGGTCCATGACAACCTGCGCAACCTGGGTGCGGAGGTGCTGGATGTCGTCAACCTGCGGCTCATGGGGGATATCCATGCGCCGACGGAAGGCTCGATCGAAAGGGAAGTCACCGCGCTGGCCGAGCTGCAAAGGCAGGGGCTGGTCCGCCACATCGGGCTGAGCAACGTGACATCGGCGCAGGTGGCGCAGGCGCAGAAGATTGCGCCGGTTGTCTGTGTGCAGAACCAGTACAACCTGGTGCAGCGTGGCGATGATGCGCTGGTGGATGAACTGGCGGAGCAGGGGATTGCGTTCGTGCCGTTCTTCCCGCTCGGCGGGTTCACGCCGATTCAGTCAGCAGGGTTGTCAAAGGTGGCGGAAGGGATCGGGGCGACGGTGATGCAGGTGGCGCTGGCCTGGTTGCTGCATCGGGCGCCGAATGTGTTGTTGATCCCGGGGACTTCGTCGGCGGGGCATTTGAGGGAGAACTTGGGGGCGGGGGAGGTTGGGTTGACGGATGGTGTGCTGGCGGAGCTGGATGCGTTGAGTCCAATCGGCGGACATTGAAGTCACTACTTGGAATGAATATCCGAACGTGTCCGCGCGCACCGAAGGAGCGAACAGGACGACATAGCTTAATTGTGTCAGCGCAAATGAATGTGCTCGAAGACAGGGCTTCGATCCAGCACAGAGGGACGCAATGACTGACCACAAGGACAAAAAGACGGCCCCGCTCCCATGGCGCTGGCGCATTGCAATCGCTCGCCTCCTTTGCGCCTTGGTGCTGGGTCTCGCCGGCTTTCTCTGGGCAGGCTGGCTGACAGTCACCGGACGAGGGTGGGAAGCCATTCTCTGCATGATTGCAACGTGGGCATGTGCACGGCTTTTGGCCGGGGGCCTGTACGGCTACAAGGGATAGGCCGCGGCCTGTCCGCCGCAATTGAAATGCACCTGCCTGAGTAGGTCTCAGTGATCAACGGCTTGATCTTGCCGGACACTGAAGCATCAACTTGCAGCACTACCAAAGCGGCGCGAGACCAATTGGCCCGCGCCGCTTTGCTTTCAGGCCCGCGTTGCGCGGGCCCATACCTCGTCAGACAAGCGCCTGCAGGCGGTCGGCACACTGGTCGATCTGCCGCCTAAGCGGCAGAAGCAGGGCGTGGAGACCGATGCTGTCAGGAACATCGCCAGCCTGCAAGTCCAGCAAAGTCAGGACGGATTGGAAACCGGCGCTGACGCGCAGAAGATCGTCGCTGACTTCGAGGATGTGGTCCTCGAGGGTGATAGCTTTGCTGGGTTGCGGTGGGGCAGCCTTGGCGCGGCGGCGGAACTGGGCGCGGTCAACTTTGGCCAGGTTTTCGGCTAGTTGGGCTTGTTTTTGGGCGAGGGTGAGCTCTTGGGGAGCCGGGGTGGTGGGTTGCATTGCGAACCTCCGTATATGGAAATAGAGACTCGCCGTCCGCTGTCAACCGGGGTGGGCGAGCACGAGGCAGGGTTGACAGACCGGCCATATACAATCCGGTGAGCCGTGAGGGGCTCCCCCGCCAAGGCTCGCCCGAAGAGACGCGCATGGCTCACGAACAGAAGAATACTGCCGATTGCTTCGTTCGTTGTATATAAAGCAGGCTGTCAAACCTGATCGCCGAAATCCCGACGACAAGCAAATTATGTGTGCTCTCCTTGCGAGCCGGTATAAGACAGTTCCTATCTTTTACGGCGGGCCATGCTGAGCGCCCCAAGAGCTTCTACCCCAAACCGCTGGTTGAGTGCCCAGCTATGAGTTCGATTTCAACGACAGGGAAGTCAGAGCTTCAAGGCTATTGCCACTCGAAGTGTTCACAAGCGAGTGGGAATGCATTGGCTGTCCACATGCCGGCATATGTGAAAATCGATTGCGGATCCGGGTTGCAGTGGGCTTTCTGAGCGGTTCTTTTCTAGCTGGCTGCCGTATAGTCCGCCCCGGATCCTGCCACCTTTGTATCCGTCACTAGCCCTTCTGAATCGGCCGCAGAGCCCCGTCCACGCAACTCAAGCTTCCAAGAATGTCCCTCGACAAGCCAAGCCGCGAGCTGATCGACAACATCCTCGGGCATCAATCGGTTGCGACCCTTCAAGGAGCATTCCCACACCGTTGCCACTCTCCACCCGTCTTTCAGCAGCGTTTCGTTGGCAAGCACATCCCTTCGGACATTGGCATCGATCTTGGCCTTCCAAAAATCGGTTCTAGTGCCAGGCAATCGGAACATCGGACACTGGTGCCCGTGCCAAAAACACCCGTGCACAAACACTACAGCCGAATACTTTGGAAGGACAAGATCGGGGGTCCCAGGAAGCTTCCGGTTATGCAGTGTGAAGCGAAACCCCCGGGCATGCAGTGCCCGCCGAATCTGCAGCTCGGGAGCCGTATCCTTATGCCGGATCGCCCGCATGTTGCGCGAGCGGACGGCGGGACTGTGCACGTCTGTCAATACGTTATGCAGCGATACGGCTGGTCTGCGCTGCCCTCGCTTTTGCGGCGATGATCCTCGACTTCATCAGCCTTGCGACTGCGGCGAACACAGGAACAACTACAGAGTTGCCGAACTGCTTGTACGCCTGTGTATCCGAGACCGGTATCCGAAAGTACGACTCACCTATGCCGTCGTACCCCATCAGACGGGCACATTCGCGAGGGGTGAGACGGCGCGGTCGGTTCTTGATGTTTGATGGATGATGAAACTCCTTCTTCGGATTAAATCCTCGGTCAACGAGAATCTCTGATCCATCCTTGTAATAGCGAGCGGACAGCGTACGTGTAATATCCCCCCCTTTGACTAGTCCATATCCAAAGCCGTTTCCTTTGGCTTTATGTTTAAGGGAATAGTTAAAAAGATACTCCCAGAGCTTAGGCGTAAGGATGTACTTTTCCTCCACCTTTTCATCCAGGATGTCGGAAAGTTTTGGCTTTGTCGCGGGGAACGTCTTCTCGATATCCCGCAACGAAAACCCCTCGTGCACACCCAGATCTTTTCGGAAACCTACAAGCACGATTCGCTCGCGGTGCTGGGGCACAAAGTGTTGTCCATCGATGATTTTAGGGTCATCAGTGCCCTCAGCATCTACGTCCGCCACCCAATACCCGAGCTCTTCCAAGGTCTCCGTGATGACTTTAAAGGTCCGGCCTTTGTCGTGACTCTTTAGGTTCTTGACGTTCTCAAGCAAAAACGCAGCGGGGCGCTTCGCCTTGATGATTCGGGCGACGTCAAAGAACAGCGTCCCCTGCGTCTTGCATTCAAATCCATGCGCGCGTCCGAGCGCATTCTTCTTGGACACGCCTGCAATGGAAAATGGCTGACAGGGAAAGCCTGCCAGCAGCACGTCATGGTCCGGAATATCGTCGTCAATCAGGCGGTATGCCTGCTCTTCCGGAATATCATCCCGGTCGCTTCTTGTCACTTTGCGGATATCGTCGTTAAACGTATGAAACGCCGGATCCGAATAGTAGTTCGCCTTGTAGGTACGGACCGCCGGAGCATTCCATTCACTGGTAAAAACACATCGACCTCCGATGGCCTCAAACCCGCGCCGGATGCCACCGATCCCGGCAAACAAATCAATGAAATCAAATTCGTAATTCGGATGGTTCTTCGGGGGCTTCGGAAGAAGCTCCTCCAGCGCGCGGAACTCTGCGTAGGTCAGCGAAGGATCAGCTTTTCCGTTCGCCCACCGATTGATGGTTTCCCTGCACAGGCTGTTCGGCAGCCGGCTATTTAAATGTGACGCAATCGCCTTCTGATCATAGATTTCCAGCAATTGCTTGATCAGGCCCAGTTCTTCGTCGCGTGCGCTCATGGATGCGTATTCGGGTGCTTATTTCGTGACATCATATCACTCATTTGACCCAGCGGCCATCGCCGGGAGGCTCAGAACAGAAGCGCCGGCAGTCTTATATCCCCAGGCAGTTGCATTGACGTAACGTATTTTGCATATGTACGCTTTCTTGGGGACGGCACCGTGCCGCCAAATCAGCTACAAAGGTGAGACGTGAATAAGGGCGCGCTGTCTGATTACTTCCAAGGTGTTGGCACAAAGACTCTCCAAGGTACGGAGATTGATCCCTCCATTTCGAACGGTCATGAGCTGCAGGGTATTGATGTCTTCCGCGCCTTTCTGGGCACGCCCGCTGAAAAGTCGTCGATTCAGGTGACGTATGTCTGGCTGGAGGACGACGCCGAACCAGCGACTCTTGCGCTGCACGGCACTTGGTATGACAGCCGGAGAGGAAAATCGCACCGCGGTGCCGAATACAGGCTGTACTATCCGGCTGGAGCGGAGGAAGTTGTCTACCGGGCAAAATCCGGAGACAGGCTGTTTCTGTGCAAGCCCCAGGAGGGCCCGGTCCTTGCGCTCTTCTGCAAACGGCAGAGCTCCATCGAACGACAGCTCCTATGGCTCTTCGGACTCCCGGAGAGTGACAGTACGGACCTCCAGCAGATCGACTTCAGGGAAGCGGGCGAGCGCCAGCTTGACATTGCAGCCAGGTACGTCCTCGACCTTATCAATGTCGAAGTAGTGACAACCGAGGACAGCCTGCTCGAGAAGCTTCTCAAACACTTCAGAGAGGCACGGGAAAACTTGTTTCCCCCGACTGTAAAGTTCTCGCATTTTGCCCGGAAGATGGCCGCGGATGCTGATCCCATTGCTGATCCCGACGGGGCACTCCTGTCATGGATGGATTTGGAAGAGCGCCTCTTCATGACGCTCGAGCGACATTTTGTCGGTCAGCGATTGCAGGAAGGATTTGTTGTGGACGGCCAGTCTGATGTGGACGCCTTCGTCGGGTACTCCCTGTCAGTGCACAACCGGAGAAAATCGCGTGCGGGCTGGGCGTTCGGCAATCATATCGAAGCGTTGCTGCACGAGCACAGCATTGTGTTCAAGCGAGAGGCCAGGACGGAAAAACGCAATGGCCCGGATTTTTTGTTTCCAGGCGAGGCCGAGTATCACGATGGATCCTTCCCCGCCTCACAGCTCACAATGCTGGCAGCCAAGACTTCCTGCAAGGACCGTTGGCGGCAGGTTCTTGCAGAAGCGGACCGGATCTCGCCAAAGCACCTGCTCACGCTGGAGCCGGGCATATCGCTCACCCAGACCTTGGAGATGCAGCGCTCGAATCTGCATCTGGTTGTCCCGCGCTCTCTGCACGAATCCTATCTGCGAGAGCAGCTTGACCAGATCATGACCGTCGCAGAATTCATCGAGCTGCTGCGCGCCCGCAGCCGTACCTGCGCCTAGGGACAAAGGCAATGGTAGCGCCAACGAGCGAGCCGCGGAAAGGTATCGTCTCGTCGTCTTGGGGGCCTCAGTCTGATTACGAAATAGGCACCCATCCCGAGCGAAACCGATTTCCCTCAGAGGGCAAACCCCAGAACCAGATCGGACAGGAACCCGACTTCTGGCTCTTGTGGTGTACCCACCACCATAGCGCGATCGAGTCCGCTATTGATCGTCTCGCAAGCCGTCTCCGGTAAGAGGACGCAGGCATGGCACGCCGCCTTGTTCACCAGCCGGGAACCCGTGCCGCCCAAGTTCTCGGAGCACACAGGGTCGGCTGAACACCACGACGCGCGCGAAATGGCCCTGCGCATCATTGGCTCAAGCAGTTCTTTGCGCCCGAGGCGGACCAGTCCACCCAAGCTGCCTTCGGAATCTCCCGCTGCCGTATAGACAAGAAGCGCTGCCATTGGCGCCGCGGCATCGTTTGACACAAAAAGCCGCTCTTTCAGCGACGCAGACGAATACCCGCACTCGAAGACCAGTTGCCCGATCACAATATGCGCAAGTGTGTGAACCAGAAGATAACGGGCAGCCCATTGCCACATACAGGCACTCGGCGAAGGAGGCATCAGCATGGTCTCCGCGGCCATCCGATTGACGAAAATCGGCTCAAGCCGCGCCTGCAGCCAGGCGGCATTTTTGTCGAGCCAGTTGGCTATCATCTCCTCGCGAAGCTCGAAATAAAGTCCCTCGCCGTAGTTCTTGACAGCAGGAAGCCACTGGTGAAGCGGCTCGGGAGGATGCAAAAACAGTTGCTTCATGGCGGATGACGGCATGCTCTGAAGCGGATCAGGAGAGCGCACCAAGCGGTCGAATCCATAAAAGACCCGTGTTTCCCGCAGCCGCTCTACCAGATTGATCGCACTGAGCCAGCCATTGAACGCCGCTGGCACCTCACTCGGGACGACCCGCAGCTCTTTACTCTTGCCTGCCTGCACCTCATTACGCAGGACGTTGTACTCGGCTCTGCGAAACGTCAGGGTATCCGACTCTTTCCCGGTAGGCTTAGCTACCCCACTCGCCACCGGGGTTCCCCGATTCAGGGACTCGAATGCCGCGAAGATTGCCTCGTCGGCAGGAAGCGCGTTGTTGTTGTAGTGAGGCTTGAGGATGGACTGCAGCAGCTCCAGGGCATTACTGCGCATATTCATGTCGTAGAACACCTTTGCCGCAGCGAGATTCTGCGCCTGCTCCCTCAATATCTCCTGTATGTCGACAATTTCGCGCTCGCTTGTCAGGTCAGGCAGATAGATGGACGAGATCGTCCTTCCGAAATAGATATTGGACTGATTTACGAGAACGCCTACTGGAGCCTCGCTGCAACGCTCGGTCGCCGACCCGAGCCACGGCCGTTCGCCGTTACACGGACCTGCTTTCGTCAGTCCCGATTTGGCGATCTTTCCCGTTGCCGGCTCTCTTTCCACGGACATCGCACCTGCCAGCGTCTTGGACTTCGTGCATGTCTTGCAGCTGATTCGTACGGAACGCAGATCCGGACCGCCCGAATCATGCAGCTCGAGCCCTTCGTCGCCTGGGCACGTGCATCCGCACCATGACTTCCAAGGGAAGTCTGCAATATGGCCATGCGCACAGACCATGATGAACCGGACTGGCCGCCACCTGGCCGGGCCGTTTTCGGGCGGCGTAAGTTTTACCGTATTCAGGCTGAACCGACGCAGCTTTCGGGTGGTGCTATCCACATACCACGTAGGGAATCGGTGCGTCTGGACCTGAAGCTTCGACAGCTCCGGATTTTGCTCGTCGAAGCCATACTGCGGAGGCAGGCGAAAATGGGATACACAAAGCAAAGCGGAGAGTCTGGGTTCATCGATGACATGCTTGTGCATGGCCGCTTCGCCCACCTGCCATTCCCCTTGCCCGTCCTGTTTTTTGTACCAGAAGTCCAGACCGCAGACGATGTTCGGTACCCCGTTTTTATCCGTGTAAATGCTTCCCGGGCCGAATGGCGCGATCAGTTGTCCCAAGCGAATCTCACTGGCCATGGCCGGTCTGCTCCTTTACAAAATAATCCGAACTGATCTCCGCTCTGGCGTTTGCGTCGACGTTGCGCATGCTGCTGAGAATCTGCGCGCCTTTAAGCTTTTGCATGGGCGTGGCGTGCACACCCGACCACAGCATCAGGTATTCACCATCTGTGCGCTGTGGATAGGCCCACCACTGTTGCGGGTTGTTCTGCCACTTTCTGCGAAGCCCCGCGGCGACGTTGGACATCGCCTGACACACACGCTCAGCCTCGTCAGGCTGCTCATGCATGATGGCTCGGCAACGTTCTGCGAGCATATCCATTGCTTCCTCCAAGTGATGCTCGTAGCTCCCAAAGGCCTCGCCGGGCGACACCGCCCGGTATCGCTGCCTGGCCCAGAGCAACAACACTCCGGCCAGCGCACGCTCGACTGCTGCCACGGAAAAGGGGGTTGCGGAGGTTGGCTCGACGCGCTCGTAAAGGCGACGGTGGTAGCTGTGAAACTGCTCGAAGTGGGACCGATCGCGGCTCTTCGACGGATTGAACAGGGCAAGAATCAGCCCCGGTCTGGTATCCCACCGGCGACCGACGCGGCCTGTGACCTGAATATACTGGGCGGTCGATTTTGGCTGCCCCACGACCGCCATCAGCGCCAGCCGGTCGATATCCACCCCAACTTCAATGATGTTGGATGCCAGACATGCGTCCAAGGCGCCCTTCTCACTCCAGGGAGCGAGAGCCGGTCCATCATTTGAACCAGTTCCGCCTGTCCGCGCCGGCTGGTGAGCTCCTCAACCGAATTAAGGTATCGAATCTCCTCGCCGGTGAGACGATAGCGGTGCGCATAGTCCTTCAGCCTGGCAGTGATATCAGACACGAAAAGCGTGCGCGCGCCACCAAGTTCGCGCAAGCTGTTGTAGAACGCAAGCAGGGTCCACCACGCGTCTCTCTCGCTCTCGCTGAACAGCGATGGCCTGAACAATGCAGCGGAAAATGTCCGGACCTGGGCTGTCATGAATGACTTATATCCGGTAGCGTGGATTCCCAGATACAAACGCCCTTCAGCCAAGTCATCCCCACGTTTCGCGTACTGTCCGAAGAACGAGTCGCCCATTGTCAGACCCGGGCTGGGGAACAACTGGAGTTCTTCGCGTGCGTACACAGCCTTGACCTGATCCACGGCTCCGCGGATGGTGGCTGTTGAGGCGATGACCTTAGGCCTGACCATGCCAGTACGTTGCTTAATGCTGCAAAGACGCTCGAAAACGCCTTCGTACAGGCCGTAGATCGTACCGAGAGGGCCGGAGATCAGGTGAAATTCGTCCTGAATGATCAGGCCGGGCGGCTGGCTTACAGGCTGAACAGCGCCCGCACTCCCGTGATGAAGTCCAAATAGCGCGCCAGCTTCCGGCTTCCAGGCAAGCATGGCGAACTTGTCCGCCGTGCCGATAAACATGGACGGGGGTTCTTTATACATCGACTCATCGATGACTTCGACCGGCAGGCTATCATGCTCGCCGCCGTACGCGCATAGCGGATCAGAGCACTTCAGGAACGGGCGCCGGTCTTTTGCTGAGATCCCCGCAATATTGTTTTGAGGACCCCTTCTGGCGCGGCCGGGCGGCCCGGACTCCATGCGGCCGATCGCACTGCGGCACCATGGACATTCCGTGAGCACGAGTGGATTGCCTTCGTTGTCGCCCCTTGCATACTTGCCGATCCGTGTGTTTGCCTCCTCCCAGGTATTTGGCGAGCCGTCGCCGCCGATCCACAGGCCCAGTGAGAAACGTTTGTCGCCGAGTGACGACAGACTGTCGTGCCGCCTGCGTGCGCGAATCTGTTCCATGGCACAGATCAGACTGGCTGCACGCTGGAACTGTTGCGTCGTCAGCATACGCAGTGTGTAGCGCATGAAAACGTTCGTTCCATCACGGCGTAAGGGCTCATCGTCCCGGGCAATGAGGCGCTGATGGAACATGTAAAACGCTGCCACCGCCAGATACGCCTCGGTCTTGCCGCCCCCTGTCGGGAACCAGATGAGATCGACCACCTCACGGTCGGCCGAATCCTTATCGGCAAGACCTGCAAGGCTCATGAGCAGGAATGCCGCCTGAAAAGCCCTCCAACGCCCGATATTGCCGCTCTCTGCACCCGCCTCCCAGACATCCCATGCCGTGCGCGGCTGGTTGCGCGGGAGTTCTGCTGCTGCAACGTACCCGTCGAAGCGGAAAAGCGGTCGTCGGGTAATCTGTTTAGACGCAATCTGCTGCAGCAGCATGGCCTGATTTGCCAGACAGAATGCCTCACGTACCTTATTATCGCTGCGTAGCAGCGCTATGCCGTTCCGGATGCGGTCCAGACACGTCCGGCACGATTCAAGATGGCGCGAAGCGACGGGATGGTAGCGCTTTTCCAGCCCGGCAACGTCCCCCTCCCTTGAAGCCATCCACGTTGCGTATTCATGAGCAAGGCTATCGAGCGCCTTCCAGCCCTCTGCGGCGACCTCGGCAGACATTATCCCAGCCAGCTGGCGCATCGACAGCGTGACGGGCTTTCCGTCGAGGCCGGTGATGTCGGGGGTCATGCTCGGCAACTCCACGGCGGGCATTGCGTCCGCGAAGACTGCCTTTGGAGTTTCGCCTCCGGTTACGTCCCAGCCACCCGCGCATCCATGCCCGATAGCCCAAGTGGCAGCGTCGCGGTATAACAGTGCAAGCGTCTGCTCATCGGCATCAAACTGCTCGAAGGGTCTGATCCCTTCGGGGTACCGGCTGAATTGCGCTCCCCCTTCCACCCGTACTTCAAAATACGCTTGGAAAAGAACGCCACCGATGCGCGCCTCCTCGGTCTGCAACTGACGTGCGTCCGTCAGGTTTCGCAGCACACACGTAATAATCCATTTTCCATGCATGAGGCGGGGAAACAGCTGAATCTGCAGACGAGGCCCGCCTTTCGATGCCACGATCCGGGATACGGTGATGCCCGTGCGCAGGTCGCTCAGAACAAATCGTTCCAGCGTGTCGGGAGTGGTCGCCGGCAGCCGCCGCCATGCATCGAAGCGTTGTTCGCTGGCCCCCTCGGGCCGCATGATCCGGGTACACCGCTCATAGCGGCCATTGAGCGCAAAAGGCGTTGCGTCGGGCCGCTGCCAGAAGAATCGCTTCTCTGGCGGAAGCGCCACCACGATCTCGCCCGGTACGTCGTCCAGACAGAAACTGATGCCCATCACCGACGGCTGATACATGTCGGCGCTATTGACTTCGAAGTCATCGTCATCGCCCGATCCGGCGCTGTCGCCGCTCTCGCCATGTGTCGCTGGAAGTGCGGGTTCGGTAAGCTCATCAACCACCGCCTGCACGGTTTCTACCGACGCATCCTCTTCGGCCTGATGAGACTTGCCGGGCTGCGCCGCCGGTTCATCAATAACTTGGCCGCGCACCTGGTTCTTCGGATGCAACAGACCTGCGCCATACCTCTGCAGGGGCGTCTCACCGCGGTAATGCACGATCTCTTGCAGGGTGCCGTTGCTATCGGGCATCCAATAGAGTGTCCCGGCCGTCTCGGCCGGCGTCTGGAAGCAACCCTGCGCATCAAACGTAACCGTGACGCCGGAACGATCGATATTCAACGGTCGCGCCGGACCCATCAGTTCGCCGCGCAGAAATTCAATCTCCGCCGAACGCTCAGTATTCATTGTTCTTTCCCGCTCAGCCATCCGGCCAGTTGTGATTTTCCAGATTGGTGACAAAAGAGATAGAGCCGCTCTCTGGCCCGCGTGATACCCGTATAGAAACGACTGCGATCGAACCCGGTCTCTGATGGCATGACGTCCGCAATGATGACGACCTTACTCTCCATCCCCTTGAAGGCTGAAACCGTTGAGAAACGCACTCCTGTTTTGGCTGCCGCCCCCGCCGGGACGAAATGCCGCGCTGAAGATTCGTGCAGCTGGCTCAGCAGCGACTGCTGCTGCGCACCGAACGCGAGGATGGTGATGTCGTCCTCCCGAAAGCCGCTCGCCACGGCTTGGCTGATACAGGTACTTATCCGTTGCACCTGGTCCTTCTCGTCTTCGTACAGGGCCAGCTGCCAGGTCTCCAAGCCGCCGCCGTGACGCAGGTAGCCGGAATAGGTGTCCGGCTCTGCCTTCGAGAGGGTCATCGCTGCTTCGCCAATGGACTGGTAGTTGCGGCAGTTCTCAGTGAGCATCCATCGGGCGGCACGGCCTCCGACCGCCTCTAGGTTGCTTTTGACGCCGGAGGCATTGGTCAGAACCTGATTGCGGAAATCGCCCAGCATCAGGTAGTTGCCCTCGGCTATGCCCTTGTCCAGCAGCAGTCCGATGCAATCCAGCAGATCGGGGCGTCCGAGGATATCCTGCGCTTCATCAATGATCAGATAATCGAAGCGCGCATCCTGCGCGCAGGCTGGGTCCGTGAGACGGTCCTGGATCTGCAGGGGCAGATCCGACCAGAATTCAGCGTCGGGCTTTACGGGGGGCTCAATACCCGTCAGGGACATCAGCATGCTGTAGGCAGAGCCGCCGGCAAGGTGCGGATGACGGTCAGCCTCGAGTTCCCTGGCTGCCCATTGACCGATCAGGCGGTTAAAGCACAGGTATCCGACCCGACGTCCTTCCGCGGCCTTGCGTCGGGCGACTTCAAGTCCGATCAGCGACTTTCCCGTCCCGGCGCCGCCTTCGACGAGGACACGCTGGTTGTACTGGGTCAATTGCATCACCGGGCGCTGCTGGTCCCTCAGCAGCTTCTCAAGTTCCTCTTCGCGATAGCGGCTTTCAGTCTCCTTCTCAGGCCGCCGCATACGGATCGGAAAGCAGAAACTCACCAAGCTCTCGATCTGCAGCGCGGTAAGCGATGCGTTTAAGGGCCTGATCACCGGATCCGAATCAACTATCCGTCTGGCCATGCGTTTGAGCGCATCACAGAATTGATCCCCTGTGGCACACGCCTCAAACCGGCCGCGGTCCATAACTTCGAATGGCTGGACCGACATGTTCGCCGGTACGGCAAAGTCTGCCTTGGGGAAAATGCAGCAGTGGACAACAGGAACGTGCGCGAAGCTGGCAAGGCGCTCGGCCAGTCGGCGATGCAACGCATAGCGGGCATCCTGCGCCTGCCTGAACGGCGATCGGCTGATACTGTCCGGGTACCAGCGCTCGCCGTCAAAACCGATCTCGCGTTGCGACTTGACCTCCACGCAAAGTATGCCGATGTCCGGTATCAGGATCACAAAGTCGAGCTCGGTGCGCCTGTGCCGGTTGTAGGGAGCGAGATCCAACGCATGAATCACGGTCCAGTTGGAACCGGCACTCTCCAGTTTCCGGAACACAGCGACCTCCCCCGGAGGAGCCGCCTCATCGATATAGCCAGGAATCATGCGCATAAGCGCTCTCCCTCAGTGTCAGCGCGATACTGCTCGATAACCGGTAGCCTGAGCGGTTTTCCGAACGTGTCCGCCGGGGCGGCAAAGTCTGTCGACAGCGCTATTACCGGTCGGAACAACACGCTTCCGACCAGGCCGCTGGCCGCCGACAGCCTGTGACGGTAGGCAACGCTACCGGAAATCATGGCGCGGAAATCGTCATCGACTTCGCGACTGAGTTCCGTCACAAGAACTTCATTGACAATGGCATTCTCGACCACACCATGGCGGATGGCTGAGGCCCGCGAAGACTCCACCTCAACCCAGGCGCGGCGCCAGCCGGGCACCCGCACTCCGCTCTCCATCCGGGAGGCAATCAGTTCCGGATCAAGCACCTGTGTCAGCAACGCCCTGAAATGGTCTCTTCGCCGGGGAGCGCGGATGACGGTGCCGTGCATGGCGGTCCATGACTCGACGGCCCGATGGAGGTCCTGCAACTCGATTCCAGCGCGCTTCATCTTCTGAACACAATGCCTAGCATCCCGTTCGTAAAGGTCACGCAACGCCTTTTTCCACAGGGAGGCCAGCGGCGCGCTGGCTGCGTCGACGCTCACCTCACCCAGATTTGCATCCGCATCGTGCACCAACAGGTAATCGCCAGGCTCGACTTCGCCGAGGGTACGGTAGCCGATCGGCCGCGGGCCTTCGCTACGAGGGCTGTAAATAAGCAGGTGGGCGCCCGGGCGCAGCAGCACTCCATACTCGCCGGGAAGTTCCACCATGACGCAGCGAACCGAAGCTGCCGGTGGCCTGACAGTATCGGAATAGAACGCGACATCATCCGCCTCTTCCATCACCGCGGGCGCCTCTGTGTCCGCAGAATGGCCCCATATCACCGGCCTCGCAATGGCTGGAAGCCGCACAGTGTCCATGCTTGCCAGATAATTGTGAGCAGACAGCACCGGATCTGCAGAAAACCCTTCCTCATCGCTCAGGCCCGACCAGACAAAACGCACGATGCGCCGATACAAGGGCGAGGCGATTACGGCTTCTGGTAACTTTGCCATGCCGCTCGTGCGCAACGGCCCGAAGCGGATCAGGGTATTGAAGGGTAAATTGCTGCGGTACTCGGAAAGGTTACATATGAAGGCATAGTCATCAAGCTCGCAAAGCCCGTTGAGCAGATCGCGGAACAGATCGCGCTCCTTGGTATGGCAACAGATCCTGACGCGGTCTTCCGCTAGCTCTCCTGCAAGGTCGACAATGAGCCGGAGAAACTCGCTATTGAGTACGGAACCCTCTTTGGCGTAACGATCTATCAGATCCCTTAACAATAAAACGGCCTGCGACGCTTCTACGCCCCATTGCTGCCGGACACGGCGGTCATCGTCCAGCCCGCACCGCTGAAACATGCCTTGATCGGGCATCAAAGGCGACGTTAGCCATTTCATCATTTCGAATCGCAGTGCTAGCGCCTGCTCATTCTCATGCGCATCCCCTTCCTGCCGGTACATGGTAGAGAAGAGAACCCGCATGTGCCTGCGGATCGCAGAAAACAGTGCTGACTCCCCTATATGGATTTCCTGAACCGGTGGACTCTGCTCCAGAAGCTGCATCCGTGCAGTTGTCGGCATTGATGGCGCACGCATCGCTATGTTCTCCGCTGCTGGAGCACTCGCAGAAGCATCCCGGAAGGGAGCTTATGCTGCAGAAAGTGCGCGGCATTCGTGTCCGAGTAATAGCGGACACCTTCGTTCAGCCAAGATCTCAACTGGTCTACGGCTTCGGGGGACGCATCACGATTGCACACGCCGATGATGTCGCTGGCAGGAAAGAGCCTTTCTGCATCGCGAAACGCCGTAATCCCGTCGGCGACCACAAGTGATGCTGCGCTGCATTGCTCGTCCTTGTGCGCACGCTGGCTGACAAAACGCAGGCGCTGAATGCATTTGCGCTCATTGTGGTGCAGTGTCAGTAGCTCACCCAACGGCAGACGCTGGCCATGGAACTGAAATCCAGCAGAATAGAACTTTTGCATGTAGGCGGAATCGCGCCCGCCGCCTTGTCCCACGAGAATCAGACCCGAATACGATCTGCGGAGATTGGCTTCGTGAATCGTCCCATCGCAGTCGGGCAGTGCACTGTATGTCGAATGATCAAGAGCACTTCCGTCTGACGATACCTCCGGCGGGGCAAAGCCATGCAACTGCCACTCCATTGCCTGTTCCCGCCCGATGTAGCACAGACACGCGCCGTTCGGATTGGGCATCTGTCTGCCAGCGCGCCTGACGAACTCCCGGTAGCGGTGGTCTCTGACAACAATCTGGTCAGAGGTGGCTTCGTAGCTTACAAAGTTCCAGCAGCTTCCATCGGCGGTATTGCGCACGTCCCACGTGGCCTCGCCTGAAGGCTCCCGGTTCCGCGAGGATGCACCCACCCGATCCCGGCACACCTCCAGCAGGAGATCAAACTGAGTATCAAGGCAGTTTGCGGTAGCGCACTCAAGATCGCGCCGGAGAGCGCCTAGCGCAATGAGGCCTGCAACCTCGGACTCGCAGGGCATAGAGAGCAGTCCGATCCGACGGCTCCCTCCACCTTTTTCGCGCCAGCGGTAGGCCAGATTAAGCGCCGCCCTAACCCACCGCGGGACGCTTTCATACTCGACATTTTCTTCAAAGTAGCGCATGACCTAAGCCAACCCAGATTTCTTCTAGTTATCGCGTACTGAGATGATGCAAACGCCCTGTTCCGCATGGCGGACCGGCGAAGTTAGCCGTCGAACTTTCCGACAGTTAATAATTCTTACTTTAGTGTCAAGCAATCAGACAACTTCGCGAGGCTGCCGTCACAAAGCACCCGGCCGCTCCCGATTATGGCGCAGCGGACGCCCTACGGGGGTATTTCCGGACCGCGTCACCGTTGGAATCCTCCGTTTTTCGCGAGAAACCCCCTACTAATGAAGGGTAGCGCAGTCGGTCTCCGGACAACCGTGAGCCATTGTACGAAACCGAGGCCTCTTATAGTCTGGCGGACACCTTGCGCCGGAAAGGCTCCGGCTGACATTGTGAAGACCAGCAGCCGATCAATGGGACGTGGGGCTGCGACGGCGGCCTCAGGCCACCATTAGGACTCCTTGCCGTTCTAGCACTGACAAGGCGTACCCGGTCGGGGCCTTGGAGGCAAGGCTAGGTCTATGCCTCTGCGGGGACGCGATTCCATAAAGCCGCAGGAGACTTTCTCAGGGTTCGAGATGCAGCCCATTTTCGATACCCAGCATATCAGGACCTGGCCTCCATTGCCTCGGCACCTCGCCCGGGGCCAAGAATCAGAACCTTTTCGCCAAAGTCACTTGGCGTTTTACTATCCTTTACCTACCCTCAGATCCGAGATAAACAAAAAAAGCCACCCTCAGGTGGCTTTTTTTATTGATCGTGTCATTATTTTTTTAGTAATTTGACACAGCTCTCATTTCCCTCATCACCCGACAACTAGTCGCACCAGTCAGGTAACTCAGTCCCAAAACCAAGGCGTCTCAGTCGCAATTATTCTGGCGCCCTACGCCTTTGTGGGTCAATCAAACATCAATATTCCTCGCCACCAATGCATTACTCTCAATAAAGTTCCGCCGCGGCTCCACCTCATCCCCCATAAGGGTCGTAAAGATCTGATCCGCCGCAATAGCATCCTCAATCTGCACCTTCAGCAAACGCCGCTGGGTAACATCCAGCGTCGTCTCAAACAGCTGCTCAGGGTTCATCTCACCCAGACCCTTATAGCGCTGACGCGAGACGCCGCGCTCGGCCTCGGCAAGCAGCCATTGCATTGCGCCATGGAAATCGTTGACCGTCTGATCGCGCAGCTTGTCCCCTTCCCCGCGCTGCACCTTGGTACCCTCAGGCGTCAGCCCTTGGAAAGTCTTGGCAGCATTGGACAGCGCCGCGTAATCCGCCCCGTGGACAAAGTCCGCATCCAGATGCGACAACCGCACGTTGCCATGATGACGCCGCGCAATCATCAGCCGATGCTTGTCGGTCTTCTCATCAAACTGCGCATACACATCAGCCGTACCATCGTCGTTGACCGCAGCCCCAATCAACGTCTTGGCATGCATCTCCGCCAGCTTAGCCTTCAGCGCCACCGCTGAAGCCTCCGCCGCCGCAGCACTATCCAGATCCAGCGTCACGCCGTCCGCAATGGCACGCAGCGCGTCCGTATCCACAACACGCGACAGACGGCCAATCACGCCTTCAGTTAGCTGATACTGGCGAGCCAGTTCGGTCAGGGCGTCACCATTGATCTCCGACCCATCCGGCCGCACCAGCACAGCCTTCTCCATCGCCAGCTTCAACAGATAAGCATTGAGCTCGACATCATCCTTGATATACCGCTCTTCCTTGCCATGCTTGATCTTGTACAGCGGCGGCTGCGCGATATACACATAACCGCGCTCGATGATGTCAGGCATCTGCCGGTAGAAGAACGTCAGCAGCAGCGTGCGGATGTGTGAGCCGTCCACGTCCGCGTCGGTCATGATGATGATGCGGTGGTAGCGCAGCTTGTCCAGGTTGTAGTCGTCCTTGCCGATGCCGGTGCCCAGCGCGGTGATCAGCGTCAGCACTTCCTGGCTGGACAGCATCTTGTCAAAGCGGGCGCGCTCTACGTTCAGGATCTTGCCCTTCAGCGGCAGGATGGCCTGGAACTTACGGTCGCGGCCCTGCTTGGCGGAGCCGCCTGCGGAGTCGCCCTCCACCAGGAAGAGTTCTGACAGGGCGGGGTCTTTTTCCTGGCAGTCGGCCAGCTTGCCGGGCAGGCCCATGCCGTCCATCAGGCCCTTGCGGCGCGTCATTTCGCGGGCCTTGCGGGCGGCTTCGCGGGCGCGGGCGGCGTCTACGATCTTGCCGCAGATGATCTTGGCGTCGCCCGGGGTTTCCAGCAGGAAGTCGTTCAGGGCCTTGCCGACGAGTTCTTCCACCGGCAGGCGCACTTCGGACGAGACCAGCTTGTCCTTGGTCTGCGAGCTGAACTTGGGTTCCGGCACCTTTACGGAGAGCACGCAGGACAGGCCTTCACGCATGTCGTCGCCGGTGGTTTCCACCTTGGCTTTCTTGGCGACTTCGTTTTCTTCGATGTACTTGTTGATGACGCGCGTCATCGCGGCGCGCAGGCCGGTCAGGTGGGTGCCGCCGTCACGCTGCGGGATGTTGTTGGTGAAGCAGAGCACCTGCTCGTTGTAGCCATCGTTCCACTGCATGGCCACTTCCACGGCGATACCGTCTTTTTCGGTGTTGGCGTAGAAGATATTGGGGTGCAGCACGCTCTTGGAGCGGTTGATGTACTCGACAAACCCCTTCACGCCGCCGGAGAAGGCAAAGTCTTCTTCCTTGCCGGTGCGCTGGTCGACCAGCTTGATGTGGACGCCGTTGTTCAGGAACGAGAGCTCGCGGATGCGCTTGGACAGGATCTCGTAGTGGAACTCGACGTTGGTGAAGATCTCTTCGTCGGCCAGGAAGTGGACTTCGGTGCCGCGCTTGTCGGTGGCGCCGATGATCTTCATCGGCGAGACTTCAACGGGCTGGCCGTCGGGACCGTTCACGGTCTCGACGATGCGGTTCTGCACGTCGCCCTTGGCGAATTCGATCAGGTGAACCTGGCCGTCGCGGCGCACGGTCAGGCGCAGCCACTTGGACAGCGCGTTCACGCAGGACACGCCCACGCCGTGCAGACCGCCCGATACCTTGTAGCTGTTCTGGTTGAACTTGCCGCCGGCGTGCAGCTCGGTCATGGCGATTTCCGCCGCGCTGCGCTTGGGTTCGTGCTTGTCGTCGAACTTGACCAGGGGCGGGATGCCGCGGCCGTTGTCGACGATGGAGATCGAGTTGTCGCTGTGGATGGTGACCTGGATCTCGGTGCAGTAGCCGGCCAGCGCTTCGTCGATGGAGTTGTCCAGCACCTCGAACACCAGGTGGTGCAGGCCGGTGCCGTCCGAGGTGTCGCCGATATACATGCCCGGGCGCTTGCGTACCGCCTCCAGGCCTTCCAGGATCTGGATCGAGGAGGCTCCGTAGGTGTTTTCCTGTTGCGGTTTCTGCTGTTCGGTCATGTCTTTCCTACTTACGGCGAATGCGGGATCGGGGCCGGGCGGGCATGGCTGGCATGCCGGCGGCGGGGCGCGATGGGTCCGCATGGCGGGTTACTAAAAACGGCAAAAGGGGCGGATCGTCGTAACGATCCTGCCCCCGCGGCGGGATGGTCATCCCCTGGACGTTCCGGCCGGGGCCGGGTGTCGTAGCGTGCCGTTTGCTGCTCCGGTTGTTGTCTGCGCTGGTTGTGGCACAGGTCCTGTCACCGGATCATCAGATGCGCATCGGCATGACGACGTACTTGAAGTTGTCGTCGTCCGGCACGGTGATCAGCGCGCTCGAATTCGAGTCGCCGAGGCTGACCTGCACTTGCTCGGTCTTGAGGTTGGCAAGCACGTCGAGCAGGTAGGTCACGTTGAAGCCGATATCGAGCGCGTCGCCCGAGTAATCGAGTTCCAGCTCTTCCTGCGCCTCTTCCTGGTCGGCGTTGGTGGAGCTGATCTTGAGCATGTGCGTGTCGAGGATGCAGCGCACGCCCTTGAATTTGTCCGTCGTCAGGATCGCGGTGCGTTGCAGCGCCTGCTGCAGGCGCACGCGGTCGATCGCGAAGGCGTTCTTGTAGCCCTTGGGAATCACGCGCTGGAAGTCGGGGAACTTGCCTTCGACCAGCTTGGAGATCAGTTCGATATTGGCGAACGTGAACTTGACCTGGTTGGCGGCCAGCTGCACCGTCACCGGATCGTCGTTGTCTTCCAGCAGGCGCTGCAGTTCCAGGATGGTCTTGCGCGGGATGATGACTTCCTGGCGCGAGCCGACGCCAGCGGCTTCATTCTCCAGCTCCACGCCGCAGTAGGCCAGGCGGTGGCCGTCGGTGGCGACTGCCATGACCTTCTTGCCTTCCACCACCAGCAGCATGCCGTTCAGGTAGTAGCGGATGTCCTGCTGCGCCATGGCGAAGTGGACCATCGCCAGCAGGTGCTTGAAGGTCTTCTGCGGCAGCGTCACGCTGGCGTTGAATTCGCTGGCTTCGGCTACGGTGGGGAATTCTTCGGCGGCCAGCGTCTGCAGGGCAAAGCGGCTCTTGCCGGATTGCACCGTCATGCGCTTGTCGTTGAGCGACAGGGCTACGTCGCCGTCAGGCATGGCGCGCAGGATGTCCAGCAGCTTGCGCGCGGCCACGGTGGTGGCAACGCTGTCGCTGCCGACGCCGCATTCCGCATGCGTGGTGATCTGGATTTCGATGTCGGTCGACAGGAAGGAAACGTTCGACCCGGACTTGCGAATCAGCAGGTTGGCCAGGATCGGGAGGGTGTGGCGGCGCTCCACGATGCCGCTCACGATTTGCAGCGGTCGCAGCAGGTTGTCTCGCGAGGTTTTGACCAATTGCATTGAATTTATCCTTCGTCGTTTGTAGTCGGCGACCGCAGAACGCAAACAACTCCAAATTCACTTAGGAATCAAGGAGTTAATATGCCATTGTACCAAGGATAAGCCGCTGCGGTGAAGCGGGGCGGGACCGGCTGGCGGGACAGCTGTGCACAAAAAGCCACGCTGCCCCCGACTGCGCTTGCCATCCCGGCCCGACTCACCGCAAAGCCTTATCGGTGGCCACTTTCCGGACTGTTGCTCCGGCGATGCTGACGTTGATTCCCCAGGCGCCACGGGTTGTCCGTGGCGCGCACCCTACAGTATGCCAGCCCCGGGGGGCCGGCCCTTCAAAACTGACTTCCAGCCAGGACTATGCCGTTCAGCCCTTGAGCGTCTGCTCCAGCACGTGCAGCTCGTGGTTGAGCTGCGCATCCTTGCTGCGTTCGTCGGCAATCTTGCGTACGGCGTGCAGCACGGTGGTGTGGTCGCGGCCGCCGAACAGCTCGCCGATCTCGGGCAGGCTCTTCTGCGTCAGCTCCTTGGCCAGGTACATCGCAATCTGGCGCGGACGGGCAATATTGGCAGGCCGCTTTTTCGAGTACATGTCAGCGACCTTGATGTTGTAGAAATCCGCACAGGTCTTCTGGATGTTCTCGACCGAGATCTGGCGGTTCTGCACCGTCAGCAGGTCCTTCAGCGCTTCGCGCGTCACCTCGATGGTGATGTCCTTGCCGTGGAAGTTGCTGAACGCCAGGATCTTGCGCAGCGCGCCTTCCAGCTCGCGCACGTTGGAGCGCAGGTGCTTGGCGACGAAGAAGGCGACTTCTTCCGGAACGTTGACGTTCTCGGCGGCGGCCTTCTTCATCAGGATCGCCACGCGCATTTCCAGCTCGGGCGGCTCGATCGCCACGGTCAGGCCTGAGTCGAAGCGCGAGATCAGGCGGTCGTCGATGCCGGTGATTTCCTTGGGGTAGGTATCGCTGGTGATGATCACCTGCGCCCGGTTGGCAATCAGGGCCTCGAAGGCATAGAAGAACTCTTCCTGCGTGCGGTTCTTGCCGGAGAAGAACTGGATATCGTCGATCAGCAGCAGGTCCAGCGAGTGGTAGTAGCGCTTGAACTCGTCGAACGCCTTGCGCTGGTACGCCTTCACCACGTCGGACACGTACTGCTCCGCATGGATGTAGCGGATGCGCGCGCGCGGGTTCTCCATCAGCATGTGGTTGCCGATGGAGTGGATCAGGTGGGTCTTGCCCAGGCCGACGCCGCCATAGAGATACAGCGGGTTGTACGACTTGCCCGGGTTGTTGGCGACCTGGATCGCAGCGGCCCGTGCCAGCTGGTTGGCTTTACCGGTGACGAAGTTGTCGAACGTCAGGATCGGGTTCAGGCGCGAGCGCTCATGCACCGTGTCGCTGGGCTGGTGGCCGGGCATCGGCGTGGCGCCGTGGCCCATCGCGGCATGCGGATGCTGGGCCTGCTGCGGCGCGCGGTAGGAGCGGGCGCTGGCTTCGGCGGGATCCATGTGGACCACGTCGATCTCGCCCAGGTCGGCGTTGTGCTGCGGGTGGTGCTGGCCGGGATGCTGCCCGCCCATGCCGGGCGCCTGGCCGCGCGCGCCGGCCGGAACCGGGGCGGCGGACGGCATGCCGGCCGGGTTGCCGTACTGCGGCTGGCCCAGGCCGTACGCGGCCGCGGTGGGGTATTCGCCATAGCCGGGCTGGCCCGGCTGGCCGGGCATGGCAAACGGGGGCTGGCCGCCCAACGATTGGGTAGGCTGGGCGCCGGGATAGCCGCCCATGCCCGTACCTGGTGCTGCGTGATGCTCCATGCGGTCCATGCCGCCCGCGCCCATGCCGGGCTGGGCCGGCTGCATATAGGCAGCGGCGCGGCCCGACGCGGCGGGATCGAGCACGAACTGGACGCTGACCTGCGCTTCCCAGTATTCGCAGGCGAGGGCGGTGATGCGCCCCGAAAACTGACTCTTGACCCAGTCGAGCTTGAAACGATTGGGCGCGGCAATCCGCAGCGCATGCGTTTCCTCATCGAACGCAACGGGCGCCAGCGGCTTGATCCACGTTTTGAACTGTTGCGGCGTCAGCTCGCGCTCGAGTTGCGCGGCTGCCGCCTGCCAGAAATCTTGCATTGTTTGTTGTTGGGTAATCGCACCCGGCGCCGCTGGTTCAGCGGCGTGGATACGCCACGGGCGGCGTATGCGCCGCGTAATCCGGGCCGCCTCGACCGAATTGGGAATCAATACCCTTGGTCCAGGCCTCCGCGACATGCCATGCCGCCGCCAGCGAGCCTTCAGGTTCGCCGCACTGGCGTGCGTAAAGTCATGCGTTGCCGCGGTGGGAGCCCGGGTTGCGCCTGCGCCACGCAGCCCGTGTTGTGTTTGGACCCGGATTGTACCCCCGCCCCTGAGTTATCCACAAAGGATAAGTCTGTGGACAACTTGTGCAAATGCAGTGGATTGATGTGCACAACCCCTGCTGCGGCGCGGGTTTCCGGGGTGCGGAAAGGGGCAAAAATTCAGGCAAAACAGGGACTTCGCCTGTGGATGAGTGCGCTAGAGGTGGCGCTCGGGGCGCTTTCAGTTACCCACTGGCCGTTGTGGACAATGGCGCACCACGGGCTCCGCGGCGGTGTGGCAATTGTGCCGTCGCACACAGAGGGGCGCCTTGACAGCGTCGCCGAAAATCGTTTAAATGGCGGGTTCTGCGATGCGGCAGGGGATCACGTATGCGCATCGCCGGGTCTGGCCTGTCCGTGCCGTCCGCGCCCACAGGCTACCCAGCCTGCAGCGCGCGCCCTTCGGCCGGCAGCTAAGACAGAACCAGAATCGTCGGACACGCCGCTGCAGTTCCCTCGCAAGCGGCAGCCCCATGCGAACCATACGCGGCGGCCACGGCACCCCGGCACCGGCCGGAGTCGGGCAAGCCAAGATCAACCAGAGAGTGCAACATGAAACGTACCTACCAACCTTCCGTTACCCGCCGCAAGCGTACCCACGGTTTCCGCGTGCGCATGAAGACCCGCGGCGGCCGTGCCGTCATCAACGCTCGCCGCGCCAAGGGCCGCAAGCGCCTGGCCATCTGAGGCCCGGGCGACCGGCCTGACGGCGCGCCTGGCGCCGGCTGCAGCATACCGCAGCCGTGCCGCGTGCCCGTCAACGCCCACCGCCCCGGCTTCAGGTCGGCCAGGAGCTTGCCGCAGGGCGCCGCTTTGCGCCAGCAGTCTTACTTGCGAGCGCTTGCCAGTGTCACCCAGCGTGTCAGCCCATGCCTTCCCCAAAGCCGCGAGGCTTACAAAGACGGATGAGTTTTCATCCGTTTTTGCTTTGCGGCCCCGGCGGCGCAGCCCCCATTTCGTGCTCTACGTGCGCGCCAATGACCGGCCGGAAGGCCGCCTTGGCGTGGTGGTGGGCAAGAAGTTCGCGCCGCGCGCGGCCGAGCGCAACCTGGTGAAGCGCATGGCGCGCGAACTGTTCCGCCAGCGCCGTGAGCACCTGGCGGGGCGCGACGTGCTGCTGCGCCTGCAAGCCAAGTTTCCGCGCGCGGAATTTGCGACGCGCGCGGCGGTCCGAAGGGCATGCGCGGCGGAAATCGCCAGCCTGCTCGACGTAGCGGCAAAACCACTGCCGCCACCCGCGCCGCCTGCCTCGCCCCCGGCACCGCCCACCGCGGCGCCACCGGCGAGCCCCTCGCAAAGCCAGCCACCAGGCCAGCCAGCCTGACCACCCCGCCATGAAGCGCATCCTGCTAGCCCTGCTGCGAATCTACAAGATCGCCCTGAGTCCCTACCTGGGCTCGCAGTGCCGCTTCCTGCCGACCTGTTCCGACTACGCCCGCGACGCCGTCATCCATCATGGCGCCGCGCGCGGCAGCTGGATGGCCGCTTGCCGGCTGTGCCGTTGCCATCCTTTCGCCCAAGGCGGGTATGATCCCGTGCCGGGCACGGAAGCTGACACATCCGTCCATGCCGCCGCGGGCCATGCGCCCGTGGCGATCCGTCTGCCCAGACCCTGATTTCTCCGACCACAGCCAGACATGGATATCAAACGCACCATCCTCTGGGTCATCTTCTCGATGTCCCTCGTGCTGCTCTACGACAACTGGCAGCGCGCCAACGGCCATGCGTCGATGTTCTTCCCGAGCACGACGCAACAGGCCGCCTCGGCGCCCGCCGCCAGCGGCGCTGCCGCGCAGGGCGACGTGCCCAAGGCCAACGTCCAGCCTGGCGCAGCCGCGCCGGCAGCCGGCGCCGCGCCGCAGGCCGCGGCGCAGCCCACCGGCGAGAAGATCGTGGTGACCACCGACACGGTGCGCGCCGAGATCGACACCGCCGGCGGCATCGTGTCGCGCCTGGAGCTGCTCAAGGAGCATGAGAAGGACGGCAAGCCGGTGGTGCTGTTCGAGCGCGACAACGTGCGCACCTACATGGCCCGCTCGGGCCTGATCGGCGGCGACCTGCCCAACCACACCACGGTGTTCACCGCCGCCCCGGGCCCGCGCACGCTGGACGGCGCCGAGCAGCTGGAAGTGGCGCTGACCGCCGAGAAGAATGGCGTCAAGTTCACCAAGACCTATGTGTTCCACAAGGGCACCTACGTGGTCGACGCCAAGTTCGCGGTGACCAACGGCGGCGCTGCGCCGGTCTCGCCGACGCTGTACCTGGAACTGGCGCGCGACGGCAGCAAGGTTGAGCAATCGCAGTTCTACAGCACCTTCACCGGCCCGGCCATCTACACCGACGCCGACAAGTACCACAAGATCAGCTTCGAAGACGTCGCCAAGGGCAAGGCCAGCGTGCCGGCCGCCACCAACAGTGGCTGGGTGGCGATGGTGCAGCACTACTTTGCCTCGGCCTGGATCCCGCAGACCGGCAAGGAGCACAGCTTCTACGTCCAGCAGATCGACCCGAACCTGTACCGCGTGGGCGTGCAGCAGCCGCTGGGCCAGCTGGCCCCGGGTGCCACGGTGACCACCGACGCGCGCCTGTTCGCCGGTCCGCAGGAAGAGCACATGCTCGAGAAGATCGCCCCGGGCCTGGAGCTGGTAAAGGACTATGGCTGGCTGACCATCCTGGCCAAGCCGCTGTTCTGGCTGCTGGAGAAGCTGCATGGCTTCTTGGGCAACTGGGGCTGGTCGATCATCGCGCTGACGGTGCTGATCAAGCTGGTGTTCTTCCCGCTGTCGGCGGCGAGCTACAAGTCCATGGGCAAGATGAAGGACCTGCAGCCGCGCATGACGTCGATCCGCGAGCGCTACAAGGGCGACCCGCAGAAGATGAACCAGGAGATGATGGCGCTGTACAAGACCGAGAAGGTCAATCCGCTGGGCGGCTGCCTGCCCATCGTGATCCAGATCCCGGTGTTCATTGCGCTGTACTGGGTGCTGCTGTCGTCGGTGGAAATGCGCGGCGCGCCGTGGCTGGGCTGGATCCATGACCTGTCGGTGCCGGATCCGTTCTACATCCTGCCGATCGTGATGGCCGTGTCGATGTTCGTGCAGACCAAGCTGAATCCGACCCCGCCGGACCCGGTGCAGGCCAAGGTCATGATGATCATGCCGCTGGTGTTCTCGTTCATGTTCTTCTTCTTCCCGGCCGGCCTGGTGCTGTACTGGGTGGTGAACAACATCCTGTCGATCGCCCAGCAGTGGCAGATCAACCGGATGCTCGGCAAGGGCAAGGCCGTGGCGGTGGCCAAGAGCTGAGCCTGTAGCAAGATGCGGTAATCGGGAAGCCCGGCAGCGATGCCGGGCTTTTTGTTTGGTCGTTGACGGATGGAGTTGGAATGTCGCGCGGTTTGCTCTCCTCTCCCATGAAGTGGGAGAGGGGCCGGGGGTGAGGGCGGGCGTTGGCGATAGCGACGGCCTTTACTTCGTTGACGCTCCGGCCCTCACCCCCACCCCTCTCCCGCACGCGGGAGAGGGGAGCCTCGTTCCCGCGGTGCTGGCTACGGCTGGCCTCTGCTTTCTGCGGCAGGCGTATGCTACTGGCCTGCCCTTACCGTCAGGAGAGTCCCCATGAGCTGGTCCGCCCACCAATACGTCGCCTTCGAAGACGAACGCACCCGCCCGGTCCGTGACCTGGTGGCTGCCATTCCCAACGAGATTGCGCGCAGCGCGGTGGATATCGGCTGCGGTCCGGGCAATTCCACCGAGGTGCTGCTGGCGCGCTACGCCGGTGCGTCGGTGACCGGGCTGGACAGCTCGCAGGACATGGTCGACGCCGCGCGCAAGCGCCTGCCCGACGTGCAGTTCCGCGTGGCCGACATCGGTGCCTGGGACGATGCCGGCCCGTACGACGTGATCCTTGCCAACGCGGTGCTGCAATGGCTGCCCGACCACGCCAGCCTGTTCCCGGCGCTGGTGTCGAAGCTGGCAACCGGCGGCACGCTGGCCGTGCAGATGCCGGACAACCTGGAAGAACCGGCGCACCAGCTGATGCGCCGCGTGGCGGCCGAAGGCCCCTGGGCCGACAAGCTCGCCGGCGCCAGCAAGGCCCGCGCCGAACGCGCACCGGCACGCTGGTATTACGAACTGCTGCGTCCGCTGTGCCAGCGCGTGGACGTGTGGCTGACCACCTACCACCATCCGCTCGCCGGCGGCCCGGCCGCGGTGGTGGAGTGGTTCAAGGGCAGCGGCCTGCGCCCGTTCCTGCAGCCGCTGGATGACGCCGAGCGCGCCGCCTACCTGGCGCGCTACCAGACCGAGATTGCCAAGGCGTACCCGGCGCTGCCGGACGGCTCGGTGCTGCTGCCGTTCCCGCGCCTGTTCATCGTGGCGACGCGCTGAGGCGCTACGCGGGCTTGTGGCAGACCGCCTCGATGTTGTGCCCGTCAGGGTCCAGCACGAAGGCGCCGTAGTAGTCGGGGTGGTAGTGCGGGCGGAGGCCCGGTGCGCCGTTGTCGCGCCCGCCGGCGCCCAGTGCCGCGCGATGGAACGCATCGACGGTCGCGCGGCTGTCGACGCGGAACGCCACGTGCACCGGCGGCTGGTTGGGCGTGCCGCGGTGGATCCAGAAATCAGGGTGGCCCGGCGTGCCGAAGCCGGCCACGTCGGTGCTGCCGGTGACGCTGGCCGGGAACTCCTTCTCCAGCACGTAGCCGATGGCGCCCAGCGCTGCCTGGTAGAACGCGCGGCTCTTGGCGTAATCGCTGACGCCGACGCCGGTGTGGTCGATCATGGATGGCTCCTTTCAAGTTCAACGGAAAAGGCTTCAGGCCAGGTCCAGCACGCTCATGGTGGCGTTCAGCCGGCTGACCAGCACCGACTCACCGTGGACGTCGGCAAACACGTCGGCCTCTACCACGATGATCGCGCGGCCGGACTTGAGCACGTCGGCACGGCAGCGCAGTCGTTCGCTGCGCACCGCGCGCAGCAGGTTGATCTTGAACTCGGCGGTGACCACGTGCTGGCCGGCTTCGAGGATGGTGGACGCCGCTGCGCCGGCGGTGTGGTCGGCCATGGTGGCCTGCACGCCCGCATGGACGATGCCGCCGTGCTGCAGATGGCGCGGCGCGATGGCCAGCGTGGACTCGCACCAGCCGGGCCCGCAATCCGCCAGCGCGATGCCGACATCGCTGACAAAGGCGGCCTGGCGGAAGCCGGCCCCGATGGTATCGCGCAGCAGTAGCCGTTCCTGTTCGGTGGTCATGGCTGTTCCTTGTGGGGTCAGGGCACTGGTCCCGGCGGGATCTGCGCATTCCAGCGTGAAGGGCGGGGCGTGTCAACCGCCGAAGCGGCGTTGGCGCCGCATCCCGTCCAAGCGCGTGCTGTCGCCTACACTGAGAGCATCTGCGTCCCGCGTGCGCGCCTGACCGCATGCAGACCGCCATGAACGCCGACGCCAATTCCCCCAAGCTGCGCCGCAAGACGCGGCCCGCCGCTGCCTTTGCCGCACTGACGCAAGCCAGCCTGGCGCGCATCGACGCGTGCCTGGACCAGTTGCGCCACCGCGACGACCCGGAAGACCTGCACGCGCTGCGCGTCGCGCTGCGCCATGCGCGTGCGGTGGTCTGGGCGCTGGGCCCTTCCTTGCCGCGGCAAGAGCGCGACCGCTGGAAGCGCGACCTGCGTACGCTGGCGCGCGCCACCAGCGAGGTGCGCGACTGGGACGTGTTCCTGGCCGAGACCATCGGCCCGGCCCGTGAACTGGAGCCGGACGACACGGTGCTGGCCGCCATTGCCGACACCGCCCGCATGCGCCGCGACAGCGCGCGCGAAGCCATGCTGACGGCGCTGGCCGCCTACCGCGACTGGCCGCTGCCCGCACTGCATCGCGACCTGGCGCACCTGGCCCACCTGGCCGCGCGCGCCCGCAACGATGGCAGCCGGCTGGCGCCGTTTGCCCGCCAGCGCGTGCGCCGCGGGCGCAAGCGGCTGCGCGCGCTCGGCAAGGCCGCGCGCCAGGGCGATCCTGGTACGGTGCACGCGTTACGCATTGCCGGCAAACGACTGCGCTATGTGATCGAGGCCCTGGCGCCGGTGCTGCCGGCACGCTATAGCAAACGCCTGCATCGCAAGCTGGTCAAACGCCAGGGCAAGCTGGGCAGCCTTGTCGACGGCATCGTCGCGCGCCGGCTGATGGCCGACTGCCTGGGCGTGCCGGCGACGCCCGACGACACGCCGCCGCCGCTGCCCGACGTCAACTGACACCCCGCCAGCCATGGCGGCCCGCTTTCCACGTGCCATGGCGTGCCACGCCAGCCGCACCCGATCTGCGACAATACCGCCATGACTGCTCCCCAGCTTCCCATTGCCGCCATCGCCACCGCGCCCGGCCGCGGCGGCATCGGCGTGGTGCGCGTGTCCGGCCCCGATGTCGGCCCCGTGATGCGCGCCGTCTGCGGCCAGGCACTGAAGCCGCGCCACGCCACTTACCTGCCGTTTCTCGATGGCCACGGCAAGGTCATCGACCATGGCCTGGCGCTGTATTTCCCGGCGCCCAACTCCTATACCGGCGAGGAAGTGCTGGAGCTGCAGGGCCACGGCGGCCCGGTGGTGATGCAGATGCTGCTGACGCGCTGCCTGCAGGCCGGCGACGGCATCGGCCTGCGCCTGGCCGAGCCCGGCGAGTTCACGCGCCGCGCCTTCCTCAATGACAAGCTCGACCTGGCCCAGGCCGAGGCCGTGGCCGACCTGATCGAAGCCAGCACCGAGGCCGCAGCGCGCTCCGCCGCGCGCTCGATGGAGGGCGAGTTCTCCAACGCCATCCGCCAGCTGGTGGACAAGGTCATCCACCTGCGCATGCTGGTGGAAGCCACGCTCGATTTCCCCGAGGAAGAGATCGATTTCCTCGAGCAGTCCGACGCGCGCGGCCAGCTTGCCACGATCCGCGCGGAACTCGGCGCGGTACTGGCGCAGGCGCGCCAGGGCGCGCTGCTGCGCGAGGGGCTGTCGGTGGTGCTGGCGGGCCAGCCCAACGTGGGCAAGTCGTCGCTGCTGAACGCGCTGGCCGGCGCCGAGCTGGCCATCGTCACGCCGATTGCCGGCACCACGCGCGACCGCGTGCGCGAGACCATCCAGATCGACGGCATTCCGCTGCATATCATCGACACCGCCGGCCTGCGCGAGCACGCCGCCGACGAAGTCGAGCGCATCGGCATCGAACGCACCTGGGACGCCATCCGCCGCGCCGACATCGTGCTGCACCTGGTCGACGCCACCGACTACCTGCGCCACGGCCTGTCCGAGATCGACGACGCCATCGACGACCAGCTCAGCGGCCAGCTGCCGCCGGGCGCGCCGATCGTGCGCATCGTCAACAAGATCGACAAGGCCCCCGCGGTGGGCGAGCTCATGTTCGCCGGCAACCGCCCGCACGTGGTCGCCGCCAACGGCCCCAACCCCACCGAGATCTGGATCTCCGCCCGCACCGGCGCCGGCATCGAACTGCTGCGCCGCGAACTGCTGCGGCTGATCGGCTGGCAGTCCGGCAACGAAGGCACCTTCCTCGCGCGCGAGCGGCACCTGACCGCGCTGCGGCAGGCGCAATCGCATCTGGACGTGGCCGCTGACCAGAGCGAACGCCAGGCGCAGGCGCTGGACCTGTTTGCGGAAGAGTTGCGGCTGGCGCAGGAGCACCTGAACAGCATTACCGGCGAGTTCACCAGCGATGATCTGCTGGGGACGATTTTTACGCGGTTTTGTATCGGGAAATAAATGCGGAGAGCGCGTCGGTGAGCCAAGAAGGACAGCTGCTTGACAACAAATCACTGCGCGCCGTATCGGGCAAGGCTGCCGACTGGCAAAACCTGGCCAAGGATTGTGTCGCATTCGCCAACGCCACTGGCGGACACCTGCACATCGGCATCGAAGACAATCACAACGAACCGCCAGCCGGTCAGCGCATCGCACCGGAGCTGCCTGACCAACTGCGTCGCAAGCTTTCGGAGTTGACCGTCAATGTCTCTGTCCTTCCGACGGTAGTAACTGCAAAAAATGGCGGACAGTACATTGATCTGGCCATTCCGCGCTCCGCCTCGATCGCCTCAACTACGGACGGCCGCTATTACCTTCGCATAGCGGATCAATGCAGGCCTCTGGTCGGAGAAGACGTCGTGCGACTGGCGTCTGAACGAGCTGCCCTGCCTTGGGAAACATTAACCACACTACAGATACCTCGCGCTGAAGCTGACCCGGTACTGTGCGAGCGATTGATCGCGGCGTTGCGGGCCTCCGACCGCGTCAAACCGTCGATCAAGGAGAAGACGGCCGACGAGACGCTGGATCATTACCAGCTTGCCCGCGGCCCCTACCTGACCCATCTCGGTATCCTGTGCGTGGGCCGGCAGTACCACCGCGCACAACTAAGCTCTGCACCCGTCATACAGTTCATCAAGTTCGACGCGCACGAGAAAAAGGTCAACAAGTTGGTGTGGGACGATCACACGCTGAGCCCTATGGCGCTGATCGACAGTGTATGGTTGGAGGTTCCGGATTTTCGCGAACACCACGAATTGCCAGATGGTCTGTATCGGCAACAGCTTCCGGCCTTCGACGAGGTGGTCATTCGTGAATTGCTGGTGAATGCGCTCGTGCATCGTCCTTATACGCAGCGCGGCGACATCTTCCTCAATCTGCATCCGGAGCGGCTTGAGATTGTCAATCCGGGTCCCTTGCCACTGGGGGTCACGCCACAGAACGTTCTGCACACCACGGTTCGCCGTAATGAGCATCTTGCGCGCCTGTTCCACGATCTCAAATTGATGGAGCGCGAGGGCAGTGGCTTCGACAAAATCTACGAGACCCTGCTTTCGCAAGGCCGGCCCTTGCCGGAAGTGCTGGAGTCCTATGACCGGGTCCAGGTCACCGTGCACCGGCGCATCCTCAAACCCGAGGTAGTCGACTTCCTCGCCAAGGCTGACCAGGCATACCAACTCACCCAACGTGAGCGGATCACGTTGGGTCTGCTCGCTCAGCATGACGCACTGACGGCGCGAGAGCTTGCTGGGACGCTAGAGTTGCCCGGGACGGAAGCACTGCTCCCCTGGATTTCGCGGCTTCTCAATTGGGGCGTCGTCCATCGGGCAGGACGCACCCAGGCCACGCGCTACTTTGTCGCACCTGAACTGCTTCGGAGCCTGCAATTTTCTGTGGGCACCACCCTAAAGCGGATCGAGCCACATCGCCTTGCCGCCCTCGTCCAGGAGGATTTGCGCAGATACCCCCAGTCCTCCATTGGCGAGATCCACGATCGTGTCGGAGGCGAAATCCATATCAGGCAACTCAAGCGGGTGCTGGATGGCCTGATTACCCGAGGCGAGGTCAGCTTTACTGGCGAGCGGCGATGGCGCCGGTACCGCGTCGTGCCGTGAGGCGGTTCTATTGACCAAGCCTACCCATATCTGGGGCGAAAATGACGCACGAACCTTTAGTGATCTGAAAATCCCATACAAATCAACAACTTATATCGACCAAACTACGCTTGGCTGGTTGATAGCAAGCTAATAGCAGGTGGATACCAAGGCATAGCACCAAAAGAATGCGCCTGACCCTCATCACCTTTGGCACCCAGGGCGACTGCCGCCCCATCGTCGCGTTGGCCGTGGGCCTGCGGGCCGCCGGCCACGATGTGCTGATGCTGGGCGAACGCTCGGCGGCGCCGCTGGCTGCGGAGCACGGCGTCCCGTTCGCGCCCATGGCCGGCGATATCCAGCAGACGCTGACGCCCGGCGGCGCGCTGCACAAGCTGATGACCGAGGGCGGCAACGTGGCCGAGGCCACGCGCGCGTTCGGGCGCATTGCCGAGGACAACACCGAGGCCTGGATGGCGCAGCTGGCGCAGGCGGCGCGCGATGCGGATGGCATCGTGTTTTCGGGGCTGACGGCGTATGTGGCGCTGTCAGTGGGCGAGCAGCTCGGCAAGCCGGTGATTGGCGCGGGCATGTTCCCGATTTCGCCGACGCGGGCGTTTCCGTCGGCGCTGCTGCCGCCGCTGAGCATGCCGGGGTGGGCCAACCGCGCCAGCCATCACCTGATCAACTTCGTGCTGTGGCGGATGTTCCGCAATGCCACCAATGCGGCGCGCGCCAGGCTGTTCGGCGTGCCGGCGCGCAAGGCGATGTGGCCGGCGTTTCCGACGCTATATGCGATGTCGCCGCACCTGGTGCCGCGTCCGCCTGACTGGCATGACGACTGGCTGGTGACCGGCGCGTGGACCGTGCCGCCGCAGCCGGACTGGCAGCCGGACCCGGCGCTGCGCGCGTTCCTGGCGGCGGGCGAGGCGCCGCTCTATATCGGCTTCGGCAGCATGGCGGGCTTTGACCGGCAGAAGGTGGTGTCGGCGCTGGTGCAGGCGGTCGATGGGCGGCGGGCGCTGTTCTATCCGGGCTGGAGCGGCATCGACGTGGCCGCGTTGCCGGCCAGCTTCCATGTGGTGGGCCCCACGCCGCATGACTGGCTGCTGCCGCGCGTGGCCGCGGCGATCCATCACGGCGGCGCGGGCACCACGCATGCGGCGGCGGCGGCGGGGGTGCCGTCGATCGTGCTGCCGTTCGCGGGCGACCAGTTCTTCTGGGCGGGCCGGCTGGCGGCGCTGGGGGTGGCGCCGCCGCACGTGGCCGGGCACAAGATCGATGCGGCGCGGCTGGCATCGATGATCGCCTTCACCGAGCGGCCGGACACGCGCGCACGGGCCGCCACGCTGGGCCGCGCGGTGGCGGCCGAGCGCGGCGTCGACCATGCCGTGGCGGCGATCGAACGCTTTTGCCGGAGGCAGGGCGCATAATCCGCCTTTCGCCTTCCGCTTTCACTGACGCAGGACCTTCCCGATGTTGAACCGTACCCAGCAAATCCTTATTGCCATCGTCGCCGTGGCTGTCCTTGGCATGTTGTGGTTTGCCGGCAATGACCGCCGCGACGATGTCGGCGGTGCCGTGCCCGCGGCACCGGCCGAAGCGCCGGCGCAAGCGCAGGCGGCGGCCAGCGACGTGCGCGGCGTGCCGCGCGACGGCACGCTGGATCCGGTCAGCATCGACCCGCAACGCCCCGCCGACCGCCTGCCGCAGCTGCAGGCCGATGCGCTGCTGAATGCGTACCGCGACAATCCCGGCCAAGCGGACCGCGACTACCTGAACCAGTACCTGATCGTCGAAGGCGTTGCCAGCGGCATCCGCCGCGAAGGCGAGCAGGTCTTTGTCGATATCCGCACCAACGACCCGGGCGCCAATGTGCGCGCGCTGCTGCTGCCGCGCCAGATCTGCGGCCCGGCCGGACGCGAATGCGAAGTGGAAGCCCGCGCCACCATGGTGCGGCGCGGCCAGAAGGTGGCGGTGGAGTGCAACGGCGCCGGCCTGGCCGAGGGCATGCCGCTGCTGCGCGACTGCCTGCTGCGCGGCGGCGCCAACTGATCGCCCGCGACGATTCCCGGAGTTTCCTGCCATGCAATCCGTGCTGTCCGTCCTTGCCATCCTGATCATGGTGGCGACCCTTGTCGGCGTGATCTCGCCCGCGTGGCTGAGCCAGACGCTGTTCGGCGGCAAACCCGTGACGCGCGTGCAGGTGGCGGTGGTCGGGGTCTGCCTGGCCGCGCTGTGCCTGGTGCTGGTGGGCCGGCTGGCGGGCGGCTGAGGCGCCATCCGCCGCGCCAGAAGCGGCCGTTTTGCGCTTCTGTTTGGCCGATTGGATCGGCATGCCGGCGCCTACAGTGTGAAGGTATGCGGTGGCCATTGCGCCTTGCGTGGCACGCCGCCCAGCCATCCAGGACCTTCCATGCATAAAGCACTGCTGGCGGCCGGCCTCGGCCTGCTGCTGACCGGCTGCTCGACCTACCAGGCCGTGACGCCGGTCGACCGCCCCGACCGCACCGATCCGTTAGTGGCGTTCCAGGTGCCGGCCGGCGGCGGCCCGCTGGGCCACTATGGCGCCAACGGCACGCTGCTGTGCGTGGTGGTGAACCCGGTCACCGGCAATGACTTTGTCGAGAACTTCCTGTCGTCGCTGCGCCGGCGCAATTTCGAGGTGAAGGTGCTGCAGGCGCAGAGCTCGATCGCGGCGTGCCCGATGGTGGCGCTGTACACGGCGCGTGGTGCCTGGTACTGGACGGCGTACCTGAACAACGCGGACATCACCGTGTTCCGCAACGGCGACCGGGTCGGCAAGGCGGTCTACAACGCCAACCGCAGCGCGGGCGGGCTGAACCTGAGCAACTTCGTGCAGCCGTCGTCCAAGCTCGATGAACTGGTCGAGCAGCTGTTCCCCGGCATGCTGCCGCCGCCCCCGCCGCCCGCAGGCACGGGGCCCACGCCGGCCGCATAGACCATCTGCAGTCAACCGGAGGGCCGCGCCATGTCCCTGTGCGCAGCATCCTGCCGGGCGCAGCCGCGCCCGGCCCAGCGTACCCGGGTCAGCGCTCCAGCCGGCCCAGGCGAACCACGGTCACGCCCGGGCGCAACTGGCGCAGCGACGGCATCACCAGCACGCAATCCGGATACGGCGTCAGCACCGGCTCGCCGTCGCGCCAGCCGATTACGGTCCCGGCCTCGGTAAAGGTCTCCAGCCCGGTGTAGGGGCCGGCAAAGCGGAAGTCCATGCTGGTGGCGACCACCGGCTCGGTCACGCGCACCACGCGCTGCGCGGCGGGCAGCGGCTGCAGCCAGCCGGCCGGCAGGTCGCCTTCCGCGACGATGCCGGCATGCAGCAGGAAGCGCGCGGTGCTGTCCTGCGCCACTGTCACGGCGGCCGGTTCCCAGTGCTGGCCGCATTCGATCAGCAGCGCGTTGCGCGGGCTGGCGGCATCGCCAAAGCCATCGTAGTCGCGCATGCGGCGGCCTTCGGGGTGGCCTTCGTCGACGACCACATCGGCCGGCGCACCGAGCGCGCGCGACAGCGCGATGCCCTTGTCGAGCGGGCCGGAGACGATCAGCGGCCGGCTTTTCTCATGCATCGAATGCAGGTCCAGCAGCAGGTCGACGGTGTCGATCACCGGCCGCATGGCGCGCGCGCGGCGCAGTTCCGATGAATCGAGGCTGGCGTCATCGAGCACCTTTGCGGTCCAGACGCGGTTGAAGTCCTGGTCGACGAAGCGCGACGCATCCGGCCTGGCGGGATCGAAGCGGTGGTACGCGTCGACGTTGGCAAACGCCAGCGTCAGGCGGCCGCGGCGCGGGCGCAGGCCGTGGTCGAGCAGCGCCTTGACGGCGATGGCGCCGCAGACTTCGTTGCCGTGGGTCAGCGCGTTGACCATCACGTGCGGGCCGGGCTGGCCGCTGTCGAAGGTGTACAGGTAGGGGATGCCGGTGTTGCCGGCGGCGTAGGGTCGGATGTCGGGGAAGGCGACGTCGACGGGGTAGGCGTCGATCGGTGTGGGCTGGTGGGTCATGGGAGTTGGTGCGTTCAGGGTGCCTGGCGGGTCGGTGCCGGCCGGGTCGTGTTTGAGATGGGTTGGATGAGGGTAGCGGTACTGCCAGCGCCGGCCCTCACCCCCGCCCCTCTTCCGCAGGCGGGAGAGGGGAGCAAACCGGCAGATCCAGTGAAGCTGCAGCCCCACTGTCGCCGATTGCGTTCTTCCCTCTCCCGCACGCGGGAGAGGGGCGGGGGTGAGGGTGAGCGTATGCAAGAGCGATTTCGCTCATTACATCGCTTACTCGCGAATCCCCGCCGTCTGCACAATCGTGCGATAACGCCCGGTCTCGCGCTTGATAAAGCTGCCGAACTGCGCCGGATTGGCGGGCGCCACTTCCACGCCGGCCTCGGCCAGCTTCTTCTTCACGTCAGGCATGGCCAGAACGGCCTGCATCTCGGTGTTCAGGCGCTCGACCACCGGCTTGGGCAAGCTGGCCGGACCCATCAGGCCGAACCACACACCCATGTCCACGCCCTTGAGCGCGGGGGTCTCGGCCAGCGCGGGCACGTTCGGCGCCACCGGCGAGCGCTTGGCGCCGGTCACGCCGTAGGCCTGCACGCGGTTGGCCTGGATATGCGGCAGCGCCGACGACAGCACCATCACCGCCAGGTCGATCTGGCCGCCGAGCAGGTCGGTGGCCATGGCCGACGCGCCCTTGTACGGCACGTGCGTGATCTCGACCTTGCCCTGCTGCTTGATCAGCTCGCCCGCCAGGTTCAGCGGGGTGCCGACACCGGACGAGGCATACGACAGCTTGCCGGGCTGGGCCTTGGCCAGCGTGATCAGCTCGGCCGCGTTCTTTGCCGGCAGGCCGGGCTTGCCGACCAGCACCATCGGCTGGGTGCCGACGAAGGTCACCGGCGCCAGGTCCTTCTCGCCGTCATAGCGCACCGCCGGGTTGGTCAGGCGGGCGATCGAGACTTCACTGCCCGAGCCCATCAGCAGGGTATAGCCATCGGCTTCGGCCTTGACCACCTTGGCCGCGCCGATGGTGCCGCCGGCGCCCCCCAGGTTTTCGATCACCACGCTCTGGCCCAGGCGCTTGCCCAGTTCCGGCGCGATGGTGCGGGCCACCAGGTCGACGCTGCCGCCGGCGGTGTAGCCCACCACCAGCGTGATCGGCTTGTTGGGCCAGGTGGCGGCCGCGGCCTGGGTGATGGCGCCGGCGGATGCGGCAAGGCAAAGTGCGGCAGCGGCCGCGCGCAGGGTGGTTTTCATGGTCTTGGCTCGAGGTCCCGGAATAATGGTTGTGGACCGATGGTAGAAGCGCGGAACCGGGCCGGCCGTGCGGCTTTGGCAACCGCGATTGCCAATTCGGCAAGGGGCGCCGGCGCGGTTCAGCGCGGCGCCTGCACCGCCGCCTGCCAGAAGGCCTCGGCCAGCGGCCGCATCGGCGCGCGCGGGCGGTACAGGCGGATATCGAGTGCCAGGTCGCCACCGTCGTCCTCGCGCGCGGCGGCGATGGCGCGCACCAGCCGGCCGTCGCGCAGGTCATCGGCAATCAGCCGCGCGGGCAGCCACGCCAGGCCCATGCGCTGGCGCACCATCTCGTGCACGGACTCGGCAAAGTCGCTGACGGCGATCACGTCCAGCCGCGGCGCCAGCTTGCGGCGCGCGATCTCCTGGTTGACCATGCGGCCCAGCGTCAGGGTCTCGGCGTAGGCGATCATCGGCACCGGCCTGGCCGCGCTCTTGCCGGCGGCCTTCCCCGTCCCCAGCCGGTGCAGTGGCGCGCCGTGCGCATCGGCGGCGCTGACGCACACCAGCCGCTCCACGCCCGCCAGGTGGAACTGGTAGCGCGCGTCGTCCAGCATCACCGGCAGGTCGGGCGGGCTGTAGCACAGCAGGAAATCGGCATCGCCCTCGGCGAACATCGCCAGCGCGTCGTGCATCGGGAAGGTCGACAGGCGGGTGCGGAAGCCAGCCGCGGCGGGGTCATGGCGCAGTGCCTCGCGCAATCCCGCCAGCCAGGCCGGCACCATCGAGCGCGCCAGCGTCTTGCCGGTGGCGATGGTCACGGTGCTGGCGTCGGCGCGATGCGCGGCGCGCAGCGCCAGGCGGGTGTCGTCGAGCGTGCGCAGCGCGCTCTGCGCGGCTTCCAGGAACTGGCGCCCTTCGGCGGTCAGCCGCACCGGGAAGGCGCTGCGGTCGATCAGCGGGGCGCCGGCCCAGACCTCCAGCGCCTGCATGCGCCGGCCAAAGGCGGGCGGGGTCACGTTGCGCAGTTCGGCGGCGCGCGCGAGGCTGCCGGCCTGGGCCAGGCAGACGAAGTCTTCGAGCCAGCGGATATGCATGGAGAGCGGGCGGTCGCGGTGGGGGCAATGCCTGCATTATCGGCAAAACCCGCGGCGACTTTGCCTGCCGCGTTCGTCGGTTAGAATTTTTGCATGACACTGACCCGGCGCCGCCAATCCTCGTCCCCGACCCGCACGGCGTCCGCCGCATCCGGACCGCCGCCTGCCCCGGAGTACACCATCGACGAACTGGCGCGCGTGGCCGGCACCACGGTGCGCAACGTGCGCTCATACCAGGACCGCGGCCTGATCGACCCGCCGCAGCGGCGCGGGCGCGTGGGCATCTACACGCAGGCGCACTTGGGGCGGCTCAAGCTGATCCACCACCTGCTGGCGCGCGGCTACACGCTGGCCAATATCACCGAGCTGCTCAAGGCCATCGTCGAAGGGCACGACCTGCGCTCGATCCTGGGGCTGGAGACGGCCATCAGCAGCCCGTGGACCAACGAAACCCCGCGGCACTACTCCTACCTGGCGCTGGCGCGTCTGTTCGGCCGCGCGATCTCGCGCCCGGCGCTGGCCAAGGCGATTTCGCTGGGGCTGCTGGAACCGGATGGGCTGGGCTACCTGGCACGCAGCCCGCGCGCACTGGCCGCGGGCGCCGAGATCGCCCACGCGGGCTTTGCGCTGGAAGACGTGCTGGAGATCATCGCGCAGTCGCGCGGGCATTTCCAGGCGATATCGGACCACATCGTCGCCACCGTGGTGCGCGAGCTGGACCGCTTCGGCGAAGGCAAGCTGCCGCCACCGCAGGACGTGCCGCGGCTGGTCGACATCCTGTGGCGCATCCGCCCGCTGGCATTGGTGATGGCGGAGACGGAGATGATGCGGGCGCTGGAGATCTCGGCCAACAAGTACCTGGGGGACAGGGTGGCGGCGATCATCGAGCATTTGCATGATGAGGAGGGTGGGGGCAGCGGGAAGTCCTAGCACGCTGGTGGTGTGCTCCCCTCTCCCGCTTGCGGGAGAGGGGCAGGGGGGTGAGGGCGGGCGCTGGCATACCGCAGGCCTGGACTTCGTGGACACACTGGCCCTCACCCCCACCCCTCTCCCACTTCGCGGGAGAGGGGAGCTACGCCGTCACGTTATGCAGCACCTCAGCCCTTGCCGACCTCTCCCCCGCGCCTAAACCGCAACCATGTCGAAATCCGCTTTCGCCATGCCGCAGTCCGGGCAGCGCCATTCCGGCGGGACCGCGCCCCACGGTGTGCCGGGCGCGATGCCGTGCTCGGGCATGCCGAGCGCTTCTTCATAGACGAACCCACAGATTTGGCACTGCCAGATGGTCATGCCGTCCCCCGCAGCGACGGGGCCCGGGTGGAGACGCCGGCTGCGCGCGCGGTGTCTTCGATCTCGCGGACCAGCGGCTCGATGCGGGCCAGCTCGGCGCGGTTGTCGTCGTCCCACGGATGGAAGCCGGGGCGGAAGTAGCTGAGCCACTCCGGGATCATGCGCGGCAGCGCGCCGGGCGAGGCCCACAGGAAGCGCAGCGCGCTGCCAAACCCGCGCAGCTTGTTGCGGCAGCCCTTGTCGCCCATCACCAGCGTGAGATGGAACACGAACACCATGGCCCAGAAGGTCACCGTGGTGGTCAGCATGGTGAAGGTGCGCACGAAGTAGCGGTACAGCCCCGGCTTCATCACGGTGTTCCAGACGTCGTAGGCCACCGCCTTGTGCTCGGTTTCCTCCAGCGCGTGCCAGGTCCACACCTGCCGATAGCCGGCCTGCGAGTTCGCGCCCAGGTGGCGCACGTCCTTCAGCACGCCGTCGGCCAGCATCGCGGTGTAATGCTCCAGTGCGATGGTATGGGCCAGCTGCCATGAGTGGGGCAGGATCTTGCGCAGCAGGTCCAGCAACCGCCATACCGCGCGGTCCAGCGCCGCGGCGGGCAGGCCGGCGTCTTCCATCAGCCGGTTGTAGAGGATGTGCTCGCGCGTGTGCATCGCTTCCTGGCCGATAAAGCCGGCGATGGCGCGGCTCAGTTCGGGATCCTTCACCTGGTCGCGGTAATTGCGCACGCTGTCCATGAAGAAGCGCTCGCCGGCCGGGAAGAAGATCGACAGCGCGTTGAGGAAATGGGTGACGTGACGGCCCCGTTCGTGCCAGTCGCTGATGCGCTCCGGCGGCAGGTGGGGATGCACGTCGCGGCGGACTGGCATCATGGCGGTCTCCTCAGTTAGCAAAAAAGGACAGCAGGTCCGCGGCCACGCGTTGCGGGTCTTCTTCCATCGGCACGTGGCCCAGGCCCGCGTAGCGGCGCAACTGCGCGCCCGGGATGCGCTCGGCGAAGGCCTGCGCGTGCGCGGGTGGGATCCAGCGGTCGCGCTCGCCCCACAGCACCAGCGTGGGCGCGCGCACGCTGCCGAGCAGGTGGGTGTCGAGCTGGGCAAAGTCGAGCTTCGGCACCATCTTGCCGACGGCTTCGCGGCTGCCCTCGGCGTAGAAGAAGTCCACGTAGCGGCGGAAGGTGGCTTCCGGCACGCGCGAGGCGTCGCCGTAGACGTCGCGGGTGGCGGCGCGGATGATGAATTCGGGCAGCAGCCACGGCGCCGACCAGCGCACCGGCGCATGGCGGAACAGGTCGATATAGACCGGCAGCTTCATCGGAAAGCCGGCGGCATCGATCAGCACCAGCTTGTCGACCGCGCCCGGTCGCCGCACCGCGAGGTCCCACGCGATCAGCCCGCCCAGCGAATTGCCGATCACGCTGGCGCGCCGCACATTGACCGCCGCCAGGAAGGCATCGATGAAGTCGCGGTAGCGGTGCACGTCCATGGTCTCGATGCGTCCGCGCGCATCGCGCAGCGGGCCGGTCAGCCCGAACGGCGCCAGGTCCAGCCGCAGCACGCGATAGCGTTGCGCCAGCGCCGGCACGATGCCCTGCCACGTATGCAGCGACGCGCCGAAGCCGTGGATCAGCACCAGCGTCTCGCCGTCGGCGGGGCCTTCGTCGGTGTAGTGGACCATCGCATCGAGCACGCGCACCCAGCGCGACGCCGGCAGCGCATGGCGCTGCGCCAGCGTGGCGCGCGACAGGCTGAACAGGCCCACGCGGCCCTGCCCGAACCAGCGCGTCAGCGCGCCCGGCGGCGCCAGCAGCGCGGCGTCGGCTTCCATCGCCAGGCGGTTCACGGGCGCTCTCCCTGGCGCACCGGAGCGGGCGCCACCACGTTGCCGAGATCGCGCTTGCGGCGCGTCTCGCGCACCACCAGCGACTGGTAGGCGGCGGGCAGCAGCCGCGCCATGGCGTCGGCGGCGTAGGCGTCGGGCCCGATCAGCACGCGCCGCCGGTTGCGCCGCACGCCCTCCAGGATCACGCGTGCGGCCTTGTCGGGCGAGGTGATGAAGAACTTCTCGAACTCGTCCTTGCCGTGCTGCGCGTCGCGCACCAGGAAGCCGTTGACGCTGGCCGACACACGGCTGGCCTGCGCGATATTGGTCTTGATGCCGCCGGGGTGCACGGTGGTGGCCGACACGCCGCAGTCCATCAGGTCCAGCTCTTGCCGCAGCGATTCGGTGAAGCCGCGCACCGCATACTTGCTGGCGTTGTAGGCGCCCATGCCGGGCTGGGCAAAGATGCCGAAGATGCTCGAGGTATTGACCACGTGGCCGTCGCCGCTGGCCTTCAGGTACGGCAGGAAGGCCTTGGTGCCGTACACCACGCCCCAGAAGTTGATGCCGATGATCCATTCCAGGTCGTCGTAGCTCATGCCCTCGACGGTGCTGGACAGCGCCACGCCGGCGTTGTTGAAGATCAGGTTGACGCGGCCGTGCGCTTCGGCGGCCGCTGCGGCCCACGCATAGACCGCGGCGCGGTCGGCCACGTCGACGGTGTGCTGCGTGATGCGGGCGTGCGGTGCCGCGGCCATGGCCTGTGCCGCGGTCTGCGCCAACCCGGCCTCGTTGCGGTCCGACAATGCCAGCTGGCAACCCTCGCGGGCCAGCGCCAGTGCCAGCGCGCGGCCGATGCCCGAGCCGGCGCCGGTGATCGCGGCAACCTTGTTGCGGAAGTCCTTCATGTCCGGTCTCCTTCCGGTGTGTGTGTCGTTCTTCTGGGCGGAATCAGGGGAAATATCTGCGGGCGTCACGCACCCGCGGCGCTGGCGATGTCGGCAGACGGCGGCATCGCGGCCTCGTCCGGCACCGCGCGCCGCACCGGGTACAGGTCGTAGTCGGTCATGCGGAAGCTGGCCGTGGCGCGGCGGAACTGCCAGGTGAAGCCCGGCCACAGCGTGGTGTTGCGGCCGCTGCGCGGGTCGATGTACCAGCTGGCGCAGCCGCCGGCGGACCAGATCGCATGGCCCAGCCGCGCCTGTAGCCGTTCGTTGAAGCGGCGCTGCACCGGCTCGCGCACGTCCACCGCCTGCACGCCTTCGCGGCGCATCTGGCGCAGCGCGTCGGCGATATAGGCCACCTGCGACTCGATCATGAACACCATCGAGCTGTGGCCCAGGCCGGTGTTGGGGCCGACCACGAAGAACAGGTTGGGAAAGCCCGATACCGTGGTGCCCAGGTAGGCCTGCGCGCCGTCACGCCACGCGTCGACTAGGTCCACGCCGCCGATCCCCGAGATCACGCCGCGCGGCAGCGGGTCGGTGGCATGGAAGCCGGTGCCGAGGATGATGCAGTCCGCCGGCCGGCGCGTGCCGTCGCGCAGCACCACCGCGTCGCGCTCGACGCGGGCGATGCCGGTGGTGACCACGTTGACGTTGTCGCGCGTCAGCGCCGGGTAGTAGTCGTTGGAGATCAGCACGCGCTTGCAGCCGATGGTGTAGTCCGGCGTCAGCGTCGCGCGCAGCGCGGGGTCGCGTACCTGCCGCGCCAGATGGCGGCGCGCGACGCGCTCCACCACCTTCATGATCTTCGGATGCAGCACGAAACCCAGCACGCGCGACTCCAGCATCCAGTAGATGCCGGTGCGCACCAGTGCCTGCGTGAATGGCAGCCGGCGGAACAGCCAGCGCTCGGCGGCGCTGACCTCGCGGTCGGGCTTGGGCATGATCCACGGCGGGGTGCGCTGGTACAGGTCCAGCTGCGCCACCTGCGGCGCGATCTGCGGCACGAACTGGATCGCGCTGGCGCCGGTGCCGATCACGGCAACGCGCTTGCCGCCGAGCGCATAGGCGTGGTTCCAGTGCTGCGAATGAAAGCACTCGCCCTCGAACGCATCCAGTCCCGGGATATCCGGATACGACGGGCGGCTCAGCCCGCCCATGCCCGACACCAGCACGCGCGCCCGCACCACCTTGCCGTCGGCCATCTGCAGCCGCCACAGCTGCGCCGACTCATCCCAGGCGGCGTGGCGCAACTCATGGTGCAGCCGCAGGTGCGGGCGCAGGCCGAAGCGGTCGGTGCAGTCTTCCAGGTAGGCGCGGATTTCCGGCTGGGTGGAGAACATGCGCGACCAGTCCGGGTTGGGCGCGAAGGAAAAGGAGTACAGGTGCGACTGCACGTCGCAGGCGCAGCCCGGGTAGTGGTTGTCGCGCCAAGTGCCGCCGACCGCGCCGGCCCGCTCGAAGACCAGGAAATCGTGCTCGCCGTGCTCGCGCAGCCGGATCGCCATGCCCAGGCCGGCAAAGCCGCTGCCGATGATGGCAATGTCGGTGTGCTCAGGGGCTGGGGGGGCCTGTTGCGGCAACTCCGCGGGTGCATGCATGCGCGCTCCTCACCGTATCGACAGTGTTTTTTGTGACATTGATGGATGTCATCGTAGGAAGCGCACGCCGGGCGGTCAATGCCGTGAGTCGAAGGATGGTTCTAATTTCTGGAGGTTTCCAGCGGCTTATGGCGCACATAAAACGGGCATAAGCGGCGGCTACGCCCTTGCGGCATGGCGTGGCGCCGTGCGTTTGAAACCCAAGGATTTTTTTCGGCGTCGCCCGTTGCGAAGGCACGCGCGCAACAACGCGGCGTTAGGTGGTCCGGCCCTTGCGCCAGCCATGCGGCGTTTCACCGGTCCAGCGCTTGAACGCGTGGGTGAAGGCGCTCTGCTCGGAATAGCCCAGCCGCAGCGCGCACTGCGCCAGGCTGGTGCCGGGTTCGGCAAGGTACTGCTGCGCGAGCGCGCGCCGCACGTTGTCCACAAGCTGTGAATAACTGATGCCCTGCGCCTGCAGCCGCCGCTGCAGCGTGCGCACCGGCAGGCCCAGCTGGGCCGCGACGTCAGCGATGGGCACCTCGCCCTGCGGCAGCCGGGCGCGGATGCAGGCGCGCGCCTGCGCCAGCGCGTCGGCGCCAGCGGGCACGATCTGCTCTAGCTGGGCCTCGGCGATGCGCGTCATCTGCGCCTGCATGCCGGCATCGGCCTGCAGCGACGGCAGGTCCAGCAAGGCGTGTTCGATATGCATGGCATGGCGCCCGGCGTTGAAGGCCACGGGACAGCCAAACACCTCGGCATGCAGACGGGTATCGGCGGGCGCGGCGTGCGGGAATTCCACCTGCGTGGCCACATGCTGGTTGCCGATCAGCCAGCGCGCGAACACCACCCACGTGGCCATATGCAGCTCGTGCGCATGGCGCGACAGCGGGCCATGCCGCGACGCCCATGTCATGCACGCGGCCTGCGGGGTTTCGATCAGGCGGGTGGCGCCGATGTCGTTGGCCAGCACTTCATAGCGGATGCCCTGCACGATGGCGTCGCGCACGGTGGGCGTGGTCAGCACTACGTAGCCCATCTCGGCATAGTGGCGCGGCGCGAAGGCGGCGCCGGCGCGCAGGCCGACATCGGCATCGCCGGTGGCCTGCTCCAGCCAGTCGAGCAGCGCGAGGTAGGCCGCACCGGGAATGCGCGTCGCGGTCTGCGCCTGCGCGCCAGCGTCCAGCAACGCCGGCGGCACGCCAACCGCGCGCAGCTGCTCGGCCGGGGCGATGCCCTGGCGCTCGCCGTGGTCGAGCACGGCGCGAAGGTAGGCGAGCGAGACGGTGCCAGTCTCGGTGCTGGCCTGCATACCACCGGCACCGCCATCGGACGGGTTGGCGCGTGGCATCAATTCACCTGTCATGCGGGATCAAGACCGGGCACCGATCTTTATCCAAACTCCGGGGAGCGTCAATGCGGGACTGCCCCGCCTGGATACCAGTCCGAACACAAGAAACCGACGCAAGGAGACTCGATGCGCCCCCATTCCCACCATCGCCGCGCGGTGCCCGATGCCGAAGCGCTGCACGCGCTGACGCGGCGCGGCTTCCTCAAGGTCGGCCTCGGCTTTTCGGCCGCGCTGGCGTGTACCGCGCTGGTGCCGTCGCTGGCCGGCTGCTCGTCTGCCGACAGTGCGCCTCACCCCGGCATGTCGTTCCTGCGCACGGACGACGTGGCGCTGTTCCGCGCGCTGCTGCCGGCCATCGTCACCGAACTGGCCGAGGCGCCGCCGCCGCGCCAGGCATTGCTGGCGCACGATGCACTGCGCAATATCGACGCCACCTGCGCGGCCATGGGCGCGGGCGCGCAGGCAGAACTGCGCAAGCTGTTCGGCCTGCTGGCCACCATGCCGCTGCGCTGGGCGCTGACCGGCATCCGCCAGGACTGGACCGGGGCCACGCCGGCGCAGGTGCAGACCTTCCTGGCGCGCTGGCGCGCCAGCCGCCTGGCCACGCTCAATGCCGGCGCGGTGGTGCTGGTCAAGCTCGCCAGCGTCGGCTATTACGTGCTGCCCGCCGCGTGGGCGGGCAGCGGCTATCCCGGCCCCAACGCGGCCATCTACCAGGCGCTGCACGCCTGAACCCGACATGGCCATCGACAATCTCTACGATGCCGGCATCGCCGCCGGCTGGAAGGTCCTTGACGCCGGCACCTTCACCGCCACGCGAACGCTCGATGCCGACGTCGCCATCGTCGGCAGCGGCGCGGGCGGCGGCATCAGCGCCGAAGCGCTGAGCCGCGCCGGGCTGCGCGTGGTGCTGCTGGAAGAAGGCGCGCTGCGCACCTCGGACAGCTTCCGCGACATGGACGAGCAGCGCGCCTACCGCGAGCTGTACCAGGAGGCCGCGGCGCGCACCACCGCCGACGGCGCCATCGCCATCCTGCAGGGCCGCGCGGTCGGCGGCAGCACCACCGTCAACTGGTCGTCGAGCTTCCGCACGCCGCCGCAGACGCTGGCGCACTGGGCCACGCACCACGCCGTCACCGGGCACAGCGAGGCCGAGATGGCGCCGTGGTTCCAGCAGGTGGAGCAGCGCCTGGGCATCGCCCCCTGGGCCATGGCGCCCAATCCCAACAATGACGTGCTGCGGCGCGGCTGCGAGACGCTGGGCTGGGAATGGCACGTGATCCCACGCAATGTAAAGGGCTGCTGGAACTCGGGCTATTGCGGCTTCGGCTGCCCGGTCAACGCCAAGCAGTCGATGCTGGTCTCGACCATTCCCGCGGCGCTGGCCAGCGGTGCGACGCTGGTGCACCGCGTGCGCGTGCGTACCGTCGACCATGACGGCAAGCGCGTGCAGTCGGTCACCGGCGAGGCGCTTGGCGCGGACGGGTACACACCCAACGGGATCGGCGTAGTCGTGCGCGCGCGGCACGTGATCGCCGCCGGCGGCGCCATCAACACACCGGCATTGCTGCTGCGCTCGCGCGTGCCGGACCCGCATCAGCGCTTGGGAGTACGCACATTTATCCATCCGGTGAATATCAGCACTGCCAAGATGCCTGAGCGCATTGATCCCTATTATGGCGCGCCGCAGTCGATTGCTTCCGACCACTTCCAGTGGCGGGACGGCGCGACCGGGCCGATGGGCTACAAGCTGGAGGTGCCGCCGATGTTTCCCGGCATCAGCGCCGGCGTGGTCAACGGCGTGGGCGCGGCACTGCGCCGCGATATGGCGCAGCTGCCCCACACCAACGCCATGCTGGCGTTGCTGCGCGATGGCTTCGTGCCGCAAAGCGCGGGCGGCCGCGTGCGCCTGGCGCCCGACGGCAGCCCGCTGCTGGACTATGCGATGAGCGACTACGCCTGGGACGGCGTGCGGCGCGCCTGGCTGAGCATGGCGCAGGCCCAGTTCGCGGCCGGCGCCGAACGGGTGCGGCCCGCGCACCTGGATGCCACCGAGTACCGCAGCTGGCCCGAAGCGCGCGCGGCCATCGCGCGGCTGCCGCTCAAGCCGTTCCGCACCGCGCTGTTCACCGCGCACCTGATGGGCGGCTGCGGTATGAGCGACGACCCGCGCGGCGGCGTGGTCGACAGCCATGGCCGCCATCACCAGCTGGCCAACCTGTCGGTGTTCGACGGCTCGGTGTTCCCCACCAGCGTGGGCGCGAATCCGCAACTGTCGGTGTTCGCGCTGGCCGCGCAGAATGCCGACGCCCTGGCCAAAAGCATCACGTCATGATGGATTCGCGCGAGGCGGGCAAGCCCCGGTTGTCTGCTTGCCCAGGCATGCGGCAAGCCTGCCCGCTGCATCGCGCCGCGGACAATGTGGTGCGATTCCCCACACAATCCGCGCTTTTAGAATGTCCATTCCAATTCAGCGCTTGTGAAACGCCCGAAGCGGTGGATAGGCTTCGTACAGCTGTTTCAAGCATCCGTATGCCGTCAGAGCAGGGAGCGGACAGCGCAGTGCATTGCACAGGGGTTTATCGCAGCACAGAAGAGAGAAGCGCCCCCATGAAGACCGGCAAAAGCTCGGCAGGAGACACCAAGGCCCGGATTCTCGACGCCACGGAAAAGCTGTTCACCGAGGTCGGCTACGAAGCCACCTCGCTCAGGCAGGTCACGTCGCGCGCCATCGTCAACCTGGCCGCCGTAAACTACCACTTCCGCAGCAAGGACATCATGATGCACGCCGTGCTGAGCCGGCGCCTGGACCCGCTCAACGCGCGGCGCCTGGCGCTGCTCGATGCGTGCGAGGCGCGCTGGCCCGGCCACGCCATCCGCTGCGAACACGTGATGGGCGCGCTGTTCGTGCCCGCGCTGCAGATGGCGCGCGATCCGTCGGTGGGCGGGCCGTCGTTCCTGCGGCTGCTGGGGCGCGTGTATTCGGATACCTCGCCCTTTATCCAGCAATACCTGCTGGAGCACTATGCCCCGGTGTACGGCCGCTTCTTCGATGCCTTCGCGCGCGCCATTCCGGCACTGCCGCGGCATGAGCTGGGCTGGCGCCTGCAGTTCGCGCTCAAGGCGCTGGCCGGCGTGCTCGCCGGCGAAGAACTGACCAGCTTGCTGCCCGCGTTCACGCAGGGCCGCCAGATGAGCGATGCCCACGTGCTGGCGCAGCTCACGGCGATGGTCGAGGCCGTGCTGAACGTGGCGCAGCCCAGTGCGGAACAACGCTCGGCGCTGCAGTCGGTGTTCGAGCTGGGTGAGCAGCAACAGCAGCAGATCGCGCAGCGCGCCGCCAGCATGGCGGCGGCGCCCGCCGATGACCCGGATGCCAGCGTGGCCGCGAGCGTGGCCACCATGGGCGAGGCGGCCAGCCACGCCGCCGCCGCCCTCGGCAAGGCCCGCACCAGCGCACGCACCGTGCGCAATGCGGGCACCAAGCGCGCCGCCGTGACCAGCGTGCCGGTGCGCGCGCGCGAGCACACCGTGAGCTTTCCCAGCAACCCGCTGGATGACTGGATGCGAATGCGCACCAGGACATAGCGGCACGCGCCACCGCCGGTTACCGCCGGCCTGGCGCGGCCGCGCTCACGCTACCTGAATCGTCGATCCACCCAGCGAGGCCGCGCCGCGGCCCCGTGGACCCCGTGCGTCCGGCATGCCCGCGGGCGCTGCGGCCCCGTTCGCTCTGCCTGTCTTGAGGAGGAAGCTGCCGTGTCAATCCACGCACCGATCAAGCTATCGACCAAACTGCACAGCCTTGCCGCCGTTGCCGGCACCGTCTTCGGATTGCTGGCCGCGCCGCTGACGCTGCCGCCCGCGGCCATGGCGCAGCCGGCCAGCGCTGCCGCTGCCGCGGGCTCGGGCTATGACGGCCTGCCCTCGGCACAGCAGGCCGCGCTGTTCTCGCGCCAGGTCGCCAGCGGCGAGCTCGCGCGCCTGTCCGATGCGCAGGTGCTGGCCGTGTTCGAGGCGCTACAGCCCGATGCCCTGCTGAAATGGGCACGCGCCGAAATGAACCGCTACCCCGAATACGAATACTGGATGTCGCGCCAGGAACGGCTCAACGGCCAGTGGCAGGACCCGCCCGCGAAGATGCAGATCCGCTACCGCCATGCGCCGCGCCAGCTCTATGCCCGGTGGCTGCCGGGCGGCGCGCAGGCGGGGCAGGAAATCCTCTATGACGAGACCCGCCGCAAGGACGAGATGTACGGCCACCTGGGCGGTGTGCTCGGCTTCACCTCGATGTGGATCGCGCTGGACGGCTCGCTGGCGCGGTCGCAGTCCAACCATACCGTGCGCGACCTGGGCTTCCAGTTCGTGCTGTCGATGCTCGAGCGCGATGCCAGGTCATTGCGCGCCGCCGGCTTGTCCGAGAAATACGGCAAGGCCGAGATCGTGCAGGAGCAGGGCGTGCGCATGGTGGCGCTGACCTGGGACCTGCCGGCCGGCGCGCCGCAGTACTACGCCAAGAAGGTGCAGCTGATGCTGGACCTGAAGCATCCGTATATCCGCGTGGAAACCGCGTGGGATGCCGACGGCAACATGGTCGAGAAGATCGTGTTCGACAAGCTGGTGCGCAAGACCTTCGAGGCCGCGGTGTTCGACCCAGCCAATCCCGAGTACCGCTTCTGACATGGGACGGCGGCCGCCCCGTTTGGAACGGCCGCTCTATTGACGCTGAAACCCGCGCGCGGCGACAGTCGCCGCACACGACAGGATCCGGACGCAGAGCCGGACCGCCGATCCGAAAACCGGGGTCGCCAGAAAAATTCAGGAGACAGGCAATGACCATGTCGACGCTTTGGCGCAGGACTTTGTTTGTGACAGGGGTGAGCATGGCCGCGGCGCTGGCCGGCTGCGGAGGCGGCGGCGGCGATGAGGACACGCCGCGCGCCGGCACGCAGGCGCCTCCGCAATGCGCGGACACGGGCACGTGCCCGGCGCAGGGCCCGGTCACCCTCGGCGGCCCGCCCGGATCGCTGTGCCCCGCGGCGCTGGACTACGGCACCACCTTCACCGGCGGCTCGGGCGCCGGCGAACTGGTGAAGCTGCGCTTCGACACCGCGGCGCGCACGTACCAGCTGGAGATCATCGAATCCCCGGTGCCGAAGCAGCCCGGCAGCGTCAGCCCGACGCGCGCGGGCGTGACCTTCACCGGCACCTTTGCCAACCTGACGTCGCTGCCCACCGCGGAGCAGAACCGCTGCGCCGTCGCGCTGCAGACGGCCACGGCATCGGACGGCGTCTCGCAGGCCAATATCGACGGCGCCAAACCGCCGGTGATCTTCCTGGGCAACGGCGTTGCCGGCGGCGGCATCCCCGGCGCCACCATTTCCTACGCGGGCGTGCTCGGACTGGGCGCGATCCCGGCCACCACCTTCCCGTTCTACCCGGTGCTGGCCTTCGCCCAAACCGAAACCGACTTCAGCAAGGTGGCTGGCCGCTACAACCTGCTGGGCTACCACCAGGTGCCATCCGGCGGTGCGCTGACCGCATCGAGCCACTTCACGCCCGCCACCGCGCAGACCACCGAGACCTTGAACGCCGATGGCAGCTGCACCGCGGCGAGCGGCAGCTGCCTCAGCACCGGCAACAACTGGAAGCTGCGCAGCGCCGACGGCGCGTTCGAGAGCGGCAATGCCGACGGCAGCCGCCGCTATCCGTCGTTCCAGAGCCAGGCCATCACCGCCAGCAACGCCAGCCGCGCCAAGGGCCTGATGGTGGTGGGCAAGCTTGGCGGCACGCTGGTGCCGCTGCTGGTGCGCACCGGCTATGCGCAGATCTCGCTGCTGCCGCTGACGGTCAATGTCGACGATGAATCGGGGCTGGCACTGATGGCGCCGGCCACCACCGTTGCCAGCGGCCAGCTCGATGGCGGCTATATCGGCTCGGGCAGCGACTTTGCCTACACGGCCTCGCTGGTCAAGGGCGCGCGCGTCGACCTGCTCGACCCGATGACGATGAACCAGACCGGCGGCTTCCAGCTCGACTTTACCCAGGCCGCGCCGGGCATGGTGGCCACCACCGACAACAGCGGCACCACCGGCGCGCTCGTCGCCAGTGGCCGCGTGTTCAGCCATTTGTCCGGCACCGGCGGCGCTAGCCCGACCTTCCGCGTCGGCGTGCTCGCCGCCCCCTGATTGCAACGCAGACCAAAACAACGAGGAGACCAAGCCATGCAGCCCCAACCAAACAGCTTGCCGCGGGCGCCGCGCCCATCGACCCCGCCGGCGCGCGCGCTGGCCGTGGCCGCCACCGCTCTGCTTGCCGCCTGCGGCGGCGGCGGCGGCGACGACACTCCGGCCACGCCAACGGCCACGCAGACGCGCCTGTGCCCCGCATCGCTGGACTACAACACCACTTTCACCGGCGGCACCGGCTCCGGCGAACTGGTCAAGGTGCAGATCGACACCACCCGCAAGACCTGGCAGGTGACCTTCCTCGATTCCTCGGTGCCGCGCCAGACCGGCACCGTGCAGCCCACGCGCAGCGATCCCACCAACGGGCTGAACGTGATGCGCGGCACGCTGAAGGCGGAAACCGGCTTGCCCACCGAGAAGCTGAACCAGTGCGCGTTCGAGCTGAGCGGCGCCAGCCTCGATCCGAACCGCCCGGCCAAGCTCTTTGTCGGCGAAGGCGTGGTTGGTGGCACCATCCCGGGCGCGCGCATCCAGTTCAACGGCGTGCTCGGCGCCGGCGCCGTGCCCGATACCACTTTCCCGTACTTCCAGTTCATCGGCTTCGCGCAGACCGAGACCGACCTGTCGAAGATCGCCGGGCAATACAACGGCACGGGCTTCCATGAGGTGCCATCGAAGCAGTTCCAGCTGGTGGCGCAGGACTATCGCATGGCGCTCGCCGCAGACGGTTCGTTCACGGTATGCGATAACGCCACCAACACGTGCGAGCGCAAGGGCAACAACTTCGTGCCGCAGGCCAACGGCGCGCTGCTGTCGACCAACTACAAGGCCGAGAGCCAGCCGCCCACGCTGGGCAGCACGCTGGGCAAGGCCTACCTGATCGTGGGCAAGCTGCGCGGCCAGCTGGTGCCGATCATGATCCGCGTCGGCTATGCCAATGACTCGCTCGCCAACGGCCCGCTCGGCGCCGACGACGAAATCGGCATCGGCATGATGGCGCCCGCGGTGGCGATCACCGAGGGCACGGTCAACGGCGAATACGTCGGCGTCGACAGCAACTTCAACTACCGCGTGACAGCACTGGTGGGCGCCGCCGCGACCATGATGGATCCGTTCCGGCCGTCCGATGCGTCGCTGGCGATTCCGTACCGGCTCGACTTCTCGCAGCAGGTGCCCGGCGTGGTCCGCACCTCGCGCCGCGAAGCGCCGGCCGGCTCGGCGCCGACCGGCAAGCTGATGTTCACCGGCGGCGTGTTCGGCTTCCTGGAGCAGCGCGACAGCGGCCCGTACTTCACCGTCGGCGCGTTCGTGCAGTAAGCCCGTCCAGCCCCGGGCCATCGCAGCCCGGGGCCACCATCGATTGCACCACCAGTGATTTCACTGCCCGGGGACACAACATGAAGACCGTACGCATCACGCTGATGCTGATGCTGGCCACGCTGGCCGCATTGGCCCTGCCTGCCCATGCCCAGAAGAAGGGCGACAACGTGGTATCCGCCGGCTGGTTCCATATCCGGACCCACGGCCAGAGCGACCCGCTGACCACCACGCTGCTGGACGTGCCGATCAACTACCCGCTCGGGCTGCCGTCGAGCTTCACGGCACCGGGCAGCAGCATCTCCTCTTCCAACGCCAATACGCTGGGGCTGACCTTCAGCCACTTCGTGACCGACCATATCGCCATCACCGCGGTGGGCGGCATTCCGCCCGAATTCAAGCTCTATGGCCACGGCGAGCTGATCCCGCCCGGCCCGGCCGGCGCGCTCGGCCGCCAGAGCCTGGGCGACCCGGCGCTGAACCCCATCGTCACCAAGGCGCGCCAGTGGAGCCCGGCGGCGATGGTGCAGTACCACTTCCTAGATCCGGGCACGCGCTTCCGGCCGTTCCTGGGGCTGGGGGTTTCGTACAACTTCTTTACCAACATCGAAGTCAATCCGGCCTTTGCCAGCTCGGTCAACAACAACCTCGGCGCGATCCTGGCCGCGGGCGCGGGCATTCCGGGGCCGACCTCGGTCAGTGCGGATGCATCGTCGTCGTGGGCGCCGGTGTTCAATGTCGGTGGCACCTATAACTTCGACGAGCATTGGGGGCTGACGGCGGCGGTGACCTATATCCCGCTGAAGACCACCTCGACGATGACGATCAAGGCGGCCAATGGCACGGTGCTGTCGACCTCGAAGACCAAGCTGGAGCCGAATCCGCTGGTGTTCTTCCTGGCGGCTTCGTACAAGTTCTGAGGTAGAAAGAAGACGAGCCAGCGGCAGTACCGCTAGCTCTTGATTGACCGCTTGTGGTCTCCCTCTCCCGCTTGCGGGAGAGGCTTGGGGTGAGGGCGGGAGCGTCGGCGAAGTACAGGCCGTCGCTATGGCTGGCGCCGGCCCTCTCCCCCGGCCCCTCTCCCGCAAGCGGGAGAGGGGAGCAAACCCCAAAAAAAAACGACGCGCCAAGGCGCGTCGTTTTTTGTTGCGGCTACTGGCAAGCCAACAGGTTTTTACTGCGTCACCGCGCTTTGCCCAGCGGGCACCTGCTGCGCCACCGCGCTGCTCTCCTGCAAGCCGCCGCCCAGCGACCGGTACAGGTCGATCGCATTGTTCAGCCGCAGCTGCCGCGCCTGGATCAGCGCCTGCTCCGCGGTGAACAGCTGGCGCTGCGCATCGAGCTCGTCCAGGTAGCTGGCGATGCCACTGCGGAAGCGCAGGCGCGCCAGTTCATAGCGTGCCTGTTCCGCGTTGCGCACCTCTTCCTGGCCGGTGACCTGATCTTCCAGGGTACCGCGCGCCACCAGTGCATCGGCCACTTCCGCGAAGGCTGTCTGGATAGTCTTCTCGTAGTTGGCGATCTGGATGTTCTTGCGCACATTGGCCAGGTCCAGGTTCGACAGGTTGCGGCCATAGTCAAAGATCGGCAGCACCAGTTGCGGCGCAAACGACCACGCGCGCGTGCCGGCATCGAAGAGTCCCGAGAACGACGGGCTGATGGTGCCAGCGCTGGCGGTCAGCGTGATGCGCGGGAAGAATGCTGCGCGCGCCGCGCCGATATTGGCGTTGGCCGACAGCAGCAACTGCTCGGCCTGGCGGATATCGGGACGCTGCTCGAGCAGGTCCGACGGCAGGCCGGCCGGGATGTCGCTGATGATGCGCTCGTCCGACAGGCGCACCGGCGCCGGAAGGTTCTCGATGGTGCCGATGGGCTTGCCCACCAGCACTTCAAGCGCGTTCTGCGCCTGCGCGCGCTGGCGTGCCAGCTGCGCCGCGGCCACGCGCGCCTGCGCCACCAGCGATTCGTTGTCGCGCAGGTCCAGCGCCGAGGTGGCGCCCGCCTCGAAACGCTGCTTGGCCAGGCCGTAGGTGCTTTCACGCGCCTTCAGCGTGTCGCGCGCCAGGTCGTACTGCTCGGCGAAGGAACGCTCGGCCAGGTAGGCCTTGGCAACTTCCGACACCAGCGAGATCTGCGCCGAGCGGCGTGCCTCTTCGGTGGCGAAGTACTGCGCCAGCGCGGCATTGGACAGGCTGCGCACGCGTCCGAAGAAATCCAGCTCATAGGACGAGATGCCCAGGCCCACCTGGTAGACCTCGGTCACGCCGGACTGGCCGAGCACCGTTGCCGCCTGGGCCGCGGTGGTGCGGGCCCGGGTGTAGCCGCCGGTCGCGTTTACCGTGGGCAGCAGGTCGGCGCGCTGCACCTGGTACAGCGCGCGCGCTTCTTCGATGCGCAGCGCGGCGGTGCGCAGGTCGCGGTTGTTTTCCAGCGAGGTGGCGATCAGCGCCTGCAGGCGCGGATCCCGGAAGAACTCGCGCCAGCCGATGTCGGCCGCGCGGCGGGTCTCGCCGCTCTTCGCCTCGGCGGTGGCGTAGCCCTCGGGCGCCACCGGGAAGCTGTCTGCCACCGGCGGGGCAGGGCGGTCATAGTGGGGTGCCAGCGTGCACCCCGTCAGAACGCCGGCCACCAGCAGCAGTGTGGTCAGGGTCTTGGTCATGTTCAGATTTCCTCTTGGGGGTCGTGCCACTTCTGGTCCAGCATGCGCTGGCGAGCACTGCCCTTGAAGCGCTTGCGCACCACGACGAAGAACACCGGCACCAGGAAGATCGCCAGCACCGTGGCCGTGATCATCCCGCCCATCACGCCGGTACCGATGGCGCGCTGGCTGCCCGAGCCCGCGCCGGTGGCGATCGCCAGCGGCAGCACGCCCAGGATGAACGCCATCGACGTCATCAGGATCGGGCGGAAACGCAAGTGCACCGCTTCCAGCGTGGCCTCGATCAGCCCCTTGCCCTGCGCCTGCAGGTCCTTGGCGAATTCCACGATCAGGATGGCGTTCTTCGCCGACAGGCCGATGGTGGCGATCAGGCCCACCTTGAAGTACACGTCGTTGGGCATGCCGCGCAGCGTCACGCCCAGCAGCGCGCCGAGCACGCCCAGCGGCACCACCAGCAGCACCGAGAACGGGATCGACCAGCTTTCATACAGCGCGGCCAGGCACAGGAACACGATGATCAGCGACAGCGTGTACAGGATCGGTTCCTGCGAGCCGGCCAGCCGTTCTTCGTACGACTGTCCGGACCACTCGAAGCCGAAGCCCGGCGGCAGCTTGGCGAAGTTCTCTTCCATCACGCGCATGGCTTCACCGGTACTGCGGCCCGGTGCGGCCTGGCCCGCCAGCTTCACCGCCGGCATGCCGTTGTAGCGCTCCAGGCGCGGCGAGCCCATCACCCACTTGGACGTCGCGAACGCGGCAAACGCCACCATGTCGCCGTTGCTGTTGCGCACGCGCAGCTTGGTCAGGTCGTCCGGCAGACGGCGGTCGGCGCCGTCGGCCTGCACGATCACCTTGCGCACGCGGCCTTCATAGATGAAGTCGTTGATGTAGTTCGAGCCGAAGGCGATCGACAGCGTCGAGTTGATGCTTGCCACCGTGACGCCGAGCGCCTTGGCCTTCTCGCGGTCGATGTCGATCTGCAATTGCGGCGCGTCTTCCTGGCCTTCCGGGCGCACGCCCATCAGCACCGGATTCTGCGCGGCCATCCCGAGCATCATGTTGCGCGCTTCCATCAGCTTGGCGTGGCCCTGGCCGGTGCGGTCCTGCAGGCGGAAGTCGAAGCCCGAGGAGTTGCCCAGCTCGGAAATCGCCGGCGGGTTGAGCGGGAAGATGATCGCGTCCTTGATGAACGAGAGCGCGCCAAAGGCACGGCCGACCAGGGCCTGCGCGGTCTCGCCGTCGCCGGTGCGCTCCTTCCAGTCCTTCAGGCGCACGAAGGCGATACCGCCGTTCTGGCCGCGGCCGAAGAACGAGAAGCCCGCCACCGTAATCATCTGGTCGACCACCTTGCTTTCCTTCTGCAGGTAGTAGTCCTCGATCTGCTTGAGCACGCCGATGGTACGGTCCTGGGTCGCGCCGTTGGGCAGCTGCACCACGGTGATCATGTAGCCCTGGTCTTCGTCAGGCAGGAACGACGACGGCAGGCGCTTGAACAGCACCACCACGCCGACGATGATGACCGCGTAGATGATCAGGTAGCGGCCGGTGCGCTTGAGGATGCGCGCCACCACGCCCTGGTAGCTGGTCGACGCGCGCGCGAAGGTGCGGTTGAACCAGCCGAAGAAGCCGGTCTTCTCATGGTGATGGCCGGCTTCGACGGGCTTGAGCAAGGTTGCGCACAGCGCCGGGGTCAGCGTCAGCGCCAGCAGCGCCGAGAATGCCATCGAGGCGATCAGCGACAGCGAGAACTGGCGATAGATGTTGCCCACCGAGCCCGAGAAGAACGCCATCGGGATGAACACCGCGGTCAGCACCAGCGTGATGCCGACGATGGCGCCGGTGATCTGGCCCATGGCCTTGCGCGTGGCTTCACGCGGCGACAGGCCTTCCTCGCTCATGATCCGCTCGACGTTCTCGACCACCACGATGGCATCGTCCACCAGGATACCGATGGCCAGCACCATGCCGAACATGGTCAGCACGTTGATCGAGAAGCCGAACGCCAGCAGCGCGCCGAAGGTGCCCAGCAGCGCGATCGGCACCACCAGCGTCGGGATGATGGTGGCGCGGAAGTTCTGCAGGAACAGGAACATCACCAGGAACACCAGCACCACGGCTTCGAGCAGGGTCTTGATCACTTCCTCGATCGAGATCTTGACGAAGGCCGAGGTGTCGTACGGCACCGAGTACTCGTAGTCCGCCGGGAAGTTCTTCGACAGCTCTTCCATCTTGGCGCGCACCGCGGTGGCGGTGGAGAGCGCGTTGCCGGTCGGCGCCAGCTTGATGGCGATGGCGGCCGACGGCTTGCCGTTGGTGCGGGCCTGCGTCGAATAATCGGCGCCGCCCAGTTCCACGCGGCCGACGTCCTTGATGCGCACCGACGACCCGTCCGGGTTGGTGCGCAGCAGGATGTTGCCGAACTGCTCCGGCGTGGTCAGCCGGCTTTCGGTGGTGACGGTGGCGTTGAGCTCGGTGCCCTTGGGCGACGGCGTGCCGCCCAGCTCGCCCACGGCGACCTGGATGTTCTGCTCGCCCACCGCGGCGGTGACGTCGGTCGGGGTCAGGTTGAAGCCGGTCAGCTTGGCCGGGTCCAGCCAGATCCGCATGGCGTACTCGGTGCCGAACAGGTCGGCCTGGCCCACGCCGGGCACGCGGCGGATCGAGTCGATCACCTGCGCCGAGACGTAGTTGCCGAGCTGGATCGCGCTGGCCGTGCCGGACTTGGACGACACGGTCAGGAACATCATGTAGTTGTTCCCGGCCTTGTCGACGCGCACGCCCTGCTGGCGCACTTCAGCCGGCAGGCGTGCTTCCACGCGCTTGAGGCGGTTCTGCACCTCGACCGAGTTCAGGTCGACGTTCGAGCCCGGCGCAAAGGCGATGGTGATGCTGGCCAGGCCGGACGACTCGCTGGTGGAGCTGTAGTAGAGCAGGTTGGGGGCGCCGTTAAGCTCCTGCTCGATCACCGAAGTGACGGAATCCTCCAGCGTCTTGGCCGACGCACCCGGATAGGTGGCGGTGACCGAGATCGTCGGCGGGGCGATGTTCGGATATTGCGCGATCGGCAACTGCAGGATCGACAATATGCCGCCCAGCACGATGATCAGCGCGAGCACCCACGCGAACACCGGCCGGTCGATAAAAAACTTGGCCATAAGACTGGCTCCCTCTTTGTCTAGCCCTGTGTGCCGCGGCAGCTGGCTTCAGCCGCCGCGGCCCCGGCGATGTTCAGCCTTGCTTGTCCTCGGCCTTCACTTCCTGCTTCGCTTCGGCCTTGGGCGCCGAGGCGGGGGCAGCGGAAGCCGAAGCCGGGGTGGCGGCCGGTGCCGAGGCCCCGGCCTGCACGAACGGCACGGCCTTGGCCGGCGCGCCCACCTTGACCTTCTGCAGGCCCTCGACGATCACCTTCTCGCCGCCCTTCAGCCCTTCGGTCACGATCCAGCGGTCGTCGATCGCCTGCGGCGCCTTGACCGGCACCGCCGCAACTTTGCCGTCGGTGCCCACCACCATCACGCTGGCGCCCTGGGCGCCGCGGATCAGCGCGCGCTGCGGCACGGTCAGGGCGTTTTCATCCACGCCCTGCTCGATCTTCACGCGCACGAAGGTGCCCGACAGCAGTTCGCGGTTCGGGTTCGGGAACTGTGCGCGCAGGGTGATCGCGCCGGTGGTCGGGTCCACGGTCATGTCGGAGAACAGCAGCTTGCCGGTCTGCGCGTACTCGCGCCCGTCTTCGACGTACAGGTGCACCTTGGCGCCACCATTCATGCCCTTGACCGCGCCAGATTCGATGGCGCGGCGCAGCCGCGTGACTTCCGCGGCCGGCTGGGTAAAGGTGACCCACATCGGGTCGACCTGCTCCACCAGCGCCAGCTTGGTCGCCTCGCCCTTGCCCACCAGCGCGCCCTCGGTCACCAGCGCGCGGCCGGCGCGGCCGCTGATCGGCGCGGTCACCGTGGTGTAGCCCAGGTTGATCTGGGCGGTGCGCACCGCCGCCTTGGCCGACGCCACGTCGGCATTGGCCTGGCCGGCGGCGGCCACGGCGTCGTCGTACTCCTGCTTGCTGACCGCGTTGACGGCCACCAGCGGTTTGTAGCGGTCGGCCTTCAGGCGCGCCGACACGGCGTTGGCTTCGGCGCGCTGCAGCGCGGCCTGGGCCGAGGCCAGCTCGGCCTGGTAGGGGGCGGGGTCGATGCGGAACATGACCTGGCCGGCCTTCACTTCGCCGCCTTCGGTGTAGTTGCGCGACAGCACGATGCCTTCGACGCGCGCGCGCACTTCGGCCGTGCGCACGCCTTCCAGGCGGCCCGGCAGTTCATTGACGACGGCGACCGGCGACGGCGTCACGGTGACCACGCCCACTTCAGGCGTCGGCGGGGCAGCGCCCTCGGCCTTCTTGTCGCCGCAGGCGGACAGCGCCACGGCCGACAGGGCCGCTAGTGCATAGGCTGCAACGCAACTGATACGTTGGGACTTCCTCATCGATAACCCCATGATGGCAATTTGAGATCCGCCATACCGCTCCGGCATGTCATCGGACAAACGGGAACGAGACGGCGCGCCGCAAGGCTTTGCGGCGGGCAAAAGCGTGATGCTAGCCACAAATCGCGGCGTCGCGGTGACGATTGCGACGAACGGTGGCTTTTATGTAACGACTGGATACATTGACCGGCTAGCCTGCGGCAGGATTGCCCGCCGTGCTGGGTAGGTCACAGGGGGCGGCTGGCCGAATGCCGGGCAAGCGCGTATTATATATACATTCAAGCATGTATGTTAAGTTGATGTTGCGAAGGGGCCTTTCGGCGCACAACCTGCCCGGAAAGGCACGCCAAAACGCAAGTCCATGCCGCTCCCTCGATCGGATCGGTACGAAATGCGTTCGATCCGCCCGGAATCACGGCGCAAACCGCCGGCTCGGGTTAGGATGCGCGCCGTCCTGTCGGCTCGCAAGCCTGGCAATGCCCATCATGTGATGACAACGACCCGCCGGGGCCAACGCCGCCGGCATGTGCGCCTGCCCTGGCAGCCGCCTGCCGGGAGCGCCCATCAGGGAGAACCAAAACCATGCCGGCCATGACCGCATCGCGTCATGCCGCCGGCACCAGAGACAATCATGGTCAGACGCACCAAGGAAGAGGCGCTTGAGACGCGCCACCGGATACTCGACGCGGCCGAGGCCGTGTTCCACGCCCGCGGCGTGGCGCGCCCGTCGCTGGCCGACATTGCCGAGGCGGCGGGGGTGACCCGCGGCGCGATCTACTGGCACTTCAAGAACAAGAGCGATGTCTTTGCCGCGATGTGCGACCGCGTCCACCTGCCGGTGGAAGCACTGATCGAGCCGGAGCGGCTGGCGCGCCAGGAAGACCCGCTCGGCGGCATCCGCGACATCTGCGCCTACGTGATGCGCCAGACCGTGATCAACCCGCGCTGGCGCCGCGTCTTCGAGATCATCTTCCACAAGTGCGAAATGGTGCAGGACAACGGCGCCATCTTCGAGCGCCAGCGCCAGTCGCACCAGGACGGCCTGGTCAAGATGCGCGAGCACCTGCGCCTGGCAGTGGAGCGTGGCCAGCTGCCTGCCGAGCTTGACCTGGACCTGGCCGTCAATGCCTTCCATGCCGCCATTGGCGGGGTGCTGGCGCACTGGCTGTTCTCGCCGCAGGACTTCAACCTCGACGCCAATGCCGAGCGCCTGGCGGACGCCTTCATCGATACCCTGAAATTCTCGCCGGCGCTGCGCCACGGCTACGTGCCGCGCCCGATGGCAGAGCTGGACCAGGAACTGTCGACGCTGTGCCAGCAGGCCTGCCCCGAGGTCCGGCAGGGCGCGCTCGATACCGACGGCCTGATACCCTGAGCGGTGCCGCGCGGCTAGCCGCGCATGGCTTCGCGCCAGCGCGCCAGGAACGCGCGCTTGCGCATCGCGTCCTGCGCCGCCAGCAGCCCGGGGCCGACGCTGATCGGCTTGAGCGCGTAGCCGAGCCGCTCCGACAGCGCCGCGGCGGTGTGCACGCTGTCGGTGTCGGTGCGGATGGTATAGAGCTGCGAAGTCGACTTGGCCAGCAGCGCCTGGCCCTCGCGCGACAGCAGGTAGTCCAGCCACAGTCGCGCCGCATTGGGCCGCGGCGCGCGCCGCGCGATAAAGGCCACCCGCGACATCACCAGCGTGTAATCGCTCGGCGCGATCACGTCGATGGCCGCGCCGCGCTGCATCAGCGACAAGGCATAGGACCCCAGCAGGTTGTAGCCCATCACCAGCTCGCCGCCGGCAATGCGTTCGATCATCTCCGCGGTCGACGCCGACAGTTGCACCCCGGCCCGCCCCAGCGCCTGCGTCAGGTACCAGAACTCGCTGCCCATGCGCGCGTCCTGCTGCGCCAGCAGGTAGCCCACCCCGGAACGTTCCACGTCGTAGGTCACCACCTTGCCGTGCCAGCGCGGCGCATGTTCCTGCAGCAGCCGCGCCAGCCCGCTGCGGCTGCGCGGCGGGCGCATGCCGGCCAGATGGTGCCGGTTGTAGACGATCACCGCGGGCTCGAAGGTGGTGCCCCAGGCCTCGTCGCGCCACACCGCCCAGCCCGGCAGGCCGGCGCGCTCGGGCGACGGGTAGCGCTGCGCGTGGCCGTCGTTGACCAGCTTGATCTGCAGGTCCATCGCGGTGCTCCACAGCACATCGGCAAAGACCGCGTTGGGCGCCGGCGGCCGGCCCGACAGCGCGGCGCTCTCGGCCAGGAAGCGCTGGTTGAGCTCGACCGTGTTGAGATCCTGGTAGTGCACGCGGATGCCGGGATAGCGCGCCTCGAACGCAGCGATCAGCGGCCGCGCGACCTCCAGGTCGGTCGAGGCGTACACCGTGACCATGCCTTCGCGCAGCGCGCCGGCAATGGTGGCGTCATATCCTGACGGATATCCCGGCGGCGGTGCGGGCGGCCTAGACTGGGCATGTAGGGGCCATGCCGCCGGCAGCGCGGCGCCGGCCAGCAACGATGCACCCAGCAGGCGGCGACGCTGCCCGGAGGCGGGCGTTTTGCAGGCGGACTGGCGCGGCGGGGAAGGCGGGGACGGACGCGGAGACACGGTGCTCGTGACGGGGGAAGTGCCGGTGGAAGAAGCGAGCGCGCCGGGACCGGCGGGGCGAGGGTATTATAGGCGCCCGCGGCGGGCACGCTCCATCGGTGCCGCACCCTGTTTTCGAGAAGACATCTGGCGCTTTCCGCCGCCGCAACAGAACATGGACCCAACCGGCACAGGAGGAGACCGGCATGCGCATCCTGCTGGTGGAGGATGAAATCGAACTGGCGCGCTGGGTCGCCCGCGCGCTGGAGCAGGGCGGCTTTGTGATCGAGCACGTTGCCGATGGCCTGCAGGCCGAGGCACGCCTGCAGGCCGAGGAATACGACGCCGTGCTGCTCGACCTGCGGCTGCCCGGCAAGGACGGGCTGGCCGTGCTGAAGTCCATGCGCGGGCGCGATGACCGCACCCCGGTGCTGATCCTGACCGCGCAGGACACCCTCGACGAACGCGTGCGCGGCCTCAACCTGGGCGCCGACGACTACCTGCCCAAGCCCTTCGCCATCGCCGAGCTGGAAGCGCGGCTGTTGGCGCTGATCCGCCGCAGCCGCGGGCGCGCCCATCCGCGCCTGCAGTGCGGCACGCTGGTGTTCGATGGCGAGACCCGCAGCTTCACGCTGGACGGCGCGCCGCTGGCGCTGACGCCGCGCGAATCGACCCTGCTGGGCGCGCTGCTGGCGCGCAGCGGCCAGCCGCTGACCAAGGCGCAGCTGCTCGACAAGGTGTTCTCGCTCGACGCCGACGTCTCCCCGGATGCGATCGAAGTGCTGGTCTACCGGCTGCGCAAGAAGCTGGCCGGCCATGGAGTCACCATCGTCACGCTGCGCGGCTTCGGCTACCTGCTGGAGCCGGAGGCCAGGGGCTGAGATGCGGCACCCGGTGCTGCTGTGGCGCCGCGGCAGCCTGCGCCGGCAATTGCTGTTGCTGCTGGTGCCCGCGCTGGCGGCGATGATGGCGATCGACACCTGGCTCACCTACGGCACCCTGCGCGACGCCGCCAACACCGCCTACGACCGCTCGCTCTATGGCTCGATCCGCGCCATCGACAACGCCATCGGCATGGCCGGCGACAACGTCCAGCTGACCCTGCCCGACGCCGCCATGGAGATCTTCGAGACCGCGGCGCAGACCCATGTGTTCTACCGGGTATCGACCGAGCGCGCCGGCCAGGTCGACACCGTCACCGGCTATAGCGACCTGCCGCTGCCGCGCGGCCCACTGGCCAACAACCAGCCGCGCTTCTACGACGCCGAATACATGGGCGAGGCCGTGCGCATTGCTGCCATGGCGCGGCCGGTGTACCGGCCCGATGCGCGCATGCGCGTGATCATCCAGGTGGCCGAGACCGCCGAGCCGCGCAGCGCGCTGATCGGCTCGGTATGGCGCAGCGCGCTGGCGCGCGACCTGCTGCTGATCCTGCTGAGCGCCGCCATCCTGGTGGGCGGCGTCACCTACGTGCTGCGCCCGCTGGCGCGCGTGCGCGACGACGTCGAGGCGCGCTCGCCCGAGGATCTGACCCCGCTTGTGTTCGAGCGCGTGCCCGCCGAGGTGCGCCCGCTGGTCGATGCCGTCAACCTGCATGTGTCGCGCTCGGCCGCGATGGCGCAGTCGCAGGCGCAGTTCATCGCCGATGCCGCGCACCAGTTGCGCACGCCGCTGGCCATCCTCAAGACCCAGGCCGAGTACGCCCAGCGCCAGCTCAACGCCCCCGACCCGGAAGCCGCGCGCGAGGCCGCCGGCGAAGCCGTGGGCGGCATCGTCACCCAGCTGGAGCAGGCCGCGCGCCTGACCAACCAGCTGCTGGCGCTGGCGCGGGTACGCCAGCACCACGGCGACGCCGCGCAGCCACGCGACGCCGGCGAGGGCGTAGACGTCATCGATGCCGTCACCGTGGCCGAACACGTGGCGCTGGACTACCTGCCGCTGGCGCGCGGCAAGCAGCAGGACTTCGGCTGGGAGCCGGTGCCAGGGCTGGCGCTGCCGGTGCGCGCCGACCCCGCGCTGCTGCGCGAGGCGCTGGCCAACCTGGTCCACAACGCCATCCAGTATTCGCCGCGCGGCAGCCGCATCACGCTGTCGGCCACGCGTTCGGGCGCTCACGCCTGCCTGGTGGTGGAGGACGATGGGCCCGGGATTCCGGTCGAGGAACGCGAGAAGGTGTTCGCGCGGTTCTACCGGCGGGTGGGAAATGCGCAGCCGGGCTCCGGGCTGGGACTGGCGATTTCGCGCGAGATGGCGGCGCGGTTTGGGGGGACGGTGGAATTGGGGGAGGGTGCGCAGGGCACTGGCGTGCGCGCGGTGCTCAAGCTGCCCATCGGCGAATAGCGCATCGCGCCAGAGCCTTTTGAGCGCTCGCCAAGACAGTCAAGGGCCACGGACTGTGGACAAGCCACTGTTGTGCTCCCTCTCCCGCAGGCGGGAGAGGGAAGCAAACCGGCTACTCAGCCATCAGCTACCCAAACAACTCCTCCGCCACCGACGGATGCACCTGCACCGTAGTCTGCAGATGCGATTCCCGCACCCCCAGCCTTAGCGCCACCGCCAGTGTCTGCACGATTTCCGGCGCGGCGTTGTCCATCAGATGCGCGCCCAGCACGCGCCCGCTGCGCGCATTGAGCACCAGCTTGAACACCGACTGGTGCGGCGTGCCCGCAAAGCGATGCTCCAGCGAGACAAAGCGCTTGACCACGGTACGGATACGCTCGGGCTTGCCGGCAGCCTCGATGGCCTGGGCTTCGGTCAATCCCACGGACCCGATGGCAGGCTCGCAGAACACCGCGGTGGGCACGAAGTCGAAATCGGCACGATCGCCGCGCCGCCCGAACAGGCGGTCAGCCAGCCAGCGGCCCTGCGCGGTGGCCACCGGGGTCAGGTGCAGCCCGTCGATGGCATCGCCCAGCGCATAGACGCTACGCACGCTGCTGCGGAACTGGCGGTCGACGCGGATGCCACCCCGCTCTCCGAACGCCACGCCCAATGCTTCCAGCCCGAGGCCGTCCACATTGGAAATGCGCCCGATCGCCGCCAGCGCGGCCTGGGCGCGCACCGACTCGGTCTGGCCGGGACGCCCGTTCGGGCGGTAGCACACCTCCAACGCGCCGTTGGCCTGGCTCAGCAGGTTCACCTCGGCGTTCAGGTGCAGGCGCACGCCGCGCGCGCTCAGCGCATCGGCCAGCGAGCTGGAGATATCGTGGTCGAAATGCGGCAGCAGCCGGTCGCCGGCCACGATCAGGTCAACCTTAACGCCGTAGCGCGACAGGATCGAGGCCTGTTCCACGCCGATATAGCCGCCGCCGATCACGGCGACCGACGCGGGCAGGCTCTGCCAGGTGAAGACGTCGTCGGAGCTTGCCGCCAGGTCGCCGCCGGGCACGTCGAGCGTGCGCGGCCGGGCCCCGGTGGCGACCAGGATGCGGCGCGCATGAATGGTCTCGTCGCCGACGCAGACTTCCTCCGGGCCGGTGACCCGTGCCTCGCCGCGCATGACCTCCACGCCGGACTCGGTCAGGCGCTGGGTGTAGCCCACGTTCAGCCGCGCGACCTCGGCGTTGACGCGCACGATGGCGTCGCGCCAGTCCTCATGCCCGCCGGTGTGCGACAGGCAGCCCGACAGGATGGCCGACCACGACGCGCCGTAGGACAGCATCTTCTTGGGCACGCAGCCGCGGTTGACGCAGGTGCCGCCGATGGCATCGCGCTCGACCAGGATCACGCGCGCGCCGTGCGCCGCGGCGCGCCGCGCGCAGGCCACGCCGCCGGAGCCGCCGCCGATCACCACCAGGTCGGCCTCGCGCACCTTGTCGTTGCGCCGTGTGCGGCCGCTGCGCGCGCGCGGCACCTGCTGCACGGGCGGCGCCGCGCTGACCTCGCGGGCGCGCCGCGGCGCCCTGGCCTCCGGCGTTGTGGAAAGCGGTGTCTGGCGTTTGGTCATCCATGCCTCCTGTCGCGGCACGCGGCCGCATCGACAATCATCAGGCCAGCGCCGGCAAGACGGAAACTAGGCAGCGGGCCGCAGTTCGGTATTCAGGATCGACGGCCACTCACGCAGGAAAGTTTCTCCGTCGCGGCGGCCCAGTTCATAGGCGTGCGTCATGGCCTCGGGCCGGGTGTAGTCCCAGCTCGAGATCGGCACGCGCTGCGAAGGCTGCAGGTACAGGCGGCGCTGGCCGCCCTGCTCCAGCACGAAACGGCGCGGGCGCGGGTACAGCCGCGTGACCAGCACCAGCACATTGCCGGGCGCGGCATCGAGCGCATCGACGGGTACGTTGTCGACCAGCCCGCCGTCGAGCACGGGGCGGCCATCGCGGCGCAGCACCGGCGTGAATGGCGGCGTCGACGCCGACTGCAGCAGCAGGTCGGCCAGTTGCTCGGGGGCGGCGCAATCCTGCGCGCGCACGAACTCGGGCTGGAAGCCCAGCTTGCGTCCCAGCCGCGGGTGCAGCGTCTTGAGCACGTGCTTGTCGATGTTGTAGGCCAGCAGCCCGGCGGCCACCGCCAGGCGCGGGCCGCTCCAGCGCGGGATATGCGCGACGCCGATGCGGATCTCGGGCGCCTGCTGCAGGTGCGCGAGGCGCCCGTCGGCAAAGATGGTCAGCAGCGCGGTGCGGTAGATGCCGTAATGCGGGAACACGCGCTCGTTGCGCAGCAAGTTGCCCCAGTAGGCGTTGCGGCGGTTGTTGGACAGCACCGCGCGGTAGTAGTCCATGGTCTGGTGCGAGTCGTGCGCATAGACCATGCAGGCGGTGGCCGCGCCCGCCGAGATCGCCGCGATCACGCGCGGGCGCAGCTGCAGTTCCGGCGCAACCGTGTCCCACCAGCCCGCTTGCCACCAGCAGCGGTTGCCGCCGCCGGCAAAGACGACCTGGTCGAAGGGATTGGCAAGGCAGGAATGCATCGCGATCCGGGATCCGTCAGAGCAGCGCGTAGGTGGTGGTGGCCTGCACCGCCAGCTTGCCATCGGTGCCGGTCAGTTCGACCTCGCCGAACACCACGGTCTTGCCGAGCCGCAGCACGTTGGCGCGCACCAGCACGTCGCCGTCGATCACGGGACGCATGAAGTTGGTGGTCAGCGTCACCGTGGTCATCGGCCGGAACGCGCCCAGCGCGCTGGCCACGGCGACGATCATCGCGGTATCGGCGGCCGACATCAGCACCTGGCCGCAGACCACGCCGCCCGCATGGCGGAACGATTCGCTGAACGGCAGGCGCAGCGTCACGCCTTGCGCATCGACGGCTTCGGCGCGCAGGCCGAGCTGGCGTACCCACGGCGCCAGCACGCGCTCGAGCGTGGCGTCGATGTCGGCAAGGGTCAAGGCTTCGGGCATGGTGCTCCTTGTTCTGGCTGGCCGCACCATAGCGGTCCTGTGACGGACCGCTATTCTGTCTCCTCCGGCGCGACGCGATGTTTGAGGCAATGATACAGGGGCCCGGTGGCCAGCACCACGAACGCCATCCGGATCACGTGGAAGGCGGTCACCAGCGGCACGCCCACCTCCAGCACCTTGGCGGTGATGCACATCTCGGCAATGCCCCCGGGCGTGGTGCCCAGGATCACCGTGGCCGGGTGCGCGCCCGACAGCGCCGACAGCCCCCAACCGAACAACGCCGACACCATCAGCGCCAGCACCGTGTACACGGCCACGCCCGAGAGGAAGCGCGGTGCGGTATGCAGGAACTCGCGCGAGAAGCGCACGCCCAGGGACACCCCGATCAGCAACTGCCCAGCCCGGCTCATCCAGGAAGGGATGGCCGACAGCTCGATGCCGCAGGCGGTCAGCACCGCCGCCGCCAGCAGCGTGCCGATCACGAACGGGTTGGGCAGGTTCAGCCGCTTCACCAGCAGCGCCACGCCCAGCGTGATCGCCACCAGCGCCACCAGCCCCGGCGCGCTGACCACGCGCGGGCCGGGAATATACGGGTCGAGCCCATGGATGCCACCGTACTGGAAGATCGCCGGCACGGTCACCACCACCATCAGCACCCGCAGCGAATGCGCCGCCGCCACCTGGTCGATGCGCGCGCCGTTGCGCTCGGCCAGGTTGGCCATTTCCGAGGCGCCGCCGATGGCGGTGGAAAAGAACGCGGTCTTGAAGGCCACGCCGGTGGTCCGCCGCAGCAGCAGCGCGCCGCCCGCGCCCAGCGCCAGCGCGAACAGCGAGCCGGCCACGATGTACGGCAGGTACTCCACCAGCCGCGCCACCACGTCCGGCGTGAAATACAGCCCGAGCGAGGCGCCGATGACCCATTGGCCGGCATTGCGCGCCTGCGCCGGCGCGCGCAGGTCGGCGCCGGCCATGCGCGCGCCGGCCACGGCCAGCAGCGGCCCGATCATCCACGGCAGCGGGGTATGCAGGACGGTGCAGAGCAGGGCGGCGGCCAGCCCGAGCGCCAGCGTGGGCAGCGCGGACAGCCAGCGGTTGGCAAAGAGAGACATGTGGCGGCGGCCTGGCGCCGAGGGCGCCGGCGGCTTGTTGTTCTGGAACACGGAAAACCAAAAGCAAGAGGCCCGCACACCACCGGCGTGCGGGCCCCGCAAAGCTTACCGCAAGATCGCGTGCATCAGGCGGCGTTGTCCGCCTGCGCGTGCGCCGAGCCGCGGTTGGCGTGCCAGCGCAGCAGGCGCGGGATCACCACCACCGCCACGGTCAGCGCCAGGATGGTGGCCGAGATCGGCTGGCGCACGAACAGGCTCCAGTCGCCCTGGCCGATCGACAGCGCATTGCGCAGCTGCTTCTCCGCCATCGGCCCGAGGATCATGCCGACGATCACCGGCGCGGTGGGGAAGTCGAAGCGGCGCATCACCATGCCCAGCAGGCCGACCACGAACAGCAGCAGCAGGTCGAACCACGACTGGCGGATGCCGTAGGCGCCCAGCCCCGCGAAGATCAGGATGCCGCCGTACAGCAGCGGCGTCGGCACGCGCAGCATGCGTACCCACAGGCCGATCGCCGGCAGGTTCAGCACCAGCAGCATGACGTTGCCGATATACAGCGAAGCCAGCAGGCCCCATACCAGGTCGCCCGAGGTCTGGAACAGCATCGGGCCCGGCTGCAGGTTGTAGTTCTGGAACGCGGCCAGCAGGATCGCGGTGGTGTTGGAAGTGGGGATGCCCAGCGTCAGCAGCGGCGCCAGCGTCGCGGTCACGGCGGCGTTGTTGGCCGCTTCGGGGCCGGCCACGCCTTCGATCGCGCCGACCTTGCCGAATTCATCCTTGTGGTTCGACAGCTTCTTCTCGGTGGCGTACGACAGGAAGGTCGGAATCTCGGCGCCGCCGGCCGGGATCAGCCCGAACGGGAAGCCGATGAAGGTGCCGCGGATCCACGCCGGGATCGAGCGCTTCCAGTCCGACTTGTTCATGTGGACCGAGCTGAGCTTGTTGAAGGTGCCCTCCGGCTGCGGGAAGAACGCGTTGAACAGCGCCTCGCCCACCGCGAACAGGCCCACCGCCACCACCACGATGTCGATGCCGTCGTACAGCTCCTGCACGTTCATCGAGTAGCGGGTCTGGCCCGACAGCGAATCCATGCCGATCAGGCCGATGCCCAGGCCCAGGAACAGCGCCGTCATGCCGCGCAGCAGCGACGAGCCGAGCACCGCCGACACCGTGGTGAAGGCCAGCAGCATGATCATGAAATACTCGCCCGGCCCGAACTGCAGCGCCACGTCGGCGGCCACCGGCGCGAACATCGACAGCAGCACGGTGGCGACCGTGCCAGCGACGAACGAGCCGATCGCCGCGGTGGCCAGCGCCGGGCCGGCACGCCCGTGCTTGGCCATCAGGTTGCCCTCCATGGCCGTGACCATGGTGGAGGACTCGCCCGGCGTGTTCATCAGGATCGAGGTGGTCGAGCCGCCGTACATCGCGCCGTAGTAGATGCCGGCAAACATGATCAGCGCCGCGGTGGGCTCGACCTTGGCGGTCAGCGGCAGCAGCATCGCCACCGTCAGCGCGGGGCCGATGCCCGGCAGCACGCCGATGGCGGTGCCAAGGAAGCAGCCCACCAGGGCCCACATCAGGTTGATCGGCGTGATCGCCACGGCAAAGCCGTGCATCAGCAGGTTCAGGGTATCCATGCGTGACTCCTTGCAGGCAGGCGGCTCAGAAGCCGGCGATGGGCAGCAGCGGCAGGTTGATGCCGAGCAGGAATTCAAACAGCGCCCACATCGGCACCGTGATGCACAGCCCGATGATGGCGTCGCGCACGATGCGGCGGCTGCCGTACCCGCGCGCCACGCAAACCATCAGCAGCGTCGACGCGAACACGAAGCCGAGCGTGCCGATCAGCGCCATGTTCAGCACCAGGCCGGCGGCGACCCACAGGAAGCCGCCGAGGTTGTGCGGCGCGCTGGGCAGTTCGGCATCCTCTTCCGGCATGTTGCGGAAACCGCCGCGCACGCCCTGCCAGGTCAGCAGCGCGCCGCACACCGCCAGGCCGATCGCCACCAGCGTGGGCACGAAGCGCGGCGACAGGCCGGCATAGCCCTCGTCGCCGGTAATGCCGGACAGCCCGAGGAAGAAGAACAGCGAGAGCGCCAGCACGGCAATGCCGATGGCGAGGTGCGAGGGTTTCATGGAGACTCCTTGGCCATTGTCGCCAGCCCTGAGGCTGGCGTCCGCGACGCTGGCAGATGCGGCCCGCGCGGCGGCGGGACCCGGTGACATGTGTTGTTGTCTTCGGTATCGCAGGTGGACACCGGGTCCCGCGCCGTGTTTCCGGCCGCCGGGATCACCGGCGGTGTCGGCAGGCACGACAGGTAAAACGGGAGAGATGCGTTCAGGCGGTATGGCCGCCGGACAGTGTTACTTGGCCACGCCCAGTTCACGCAGCGTCGCGCCCAGGCGGGTCGATTCGCTGTCGACGAACTTGCCGAACTCGTCGCCGGTCAGCAGGAACGGGGTCCAGTCGTTCTTCTGCAGCGTTTCCTTCCAGGACTTGCTCTCGGTGGCCTTGACCACGGCGTCGATCATGGCCTTGCGCTGCTCGGGCGTGATGCCGGGGGCGCCGTACACGCCGCGCCAGTTATAGATCTCGACATTGACGCCTTGCTCCTTCAGCGTCGGGATATCGGCGACGCGGTCCTTGGAGGTGACCGCCAGCGCGCGCATCTTGCCGCTCTTGATAAAGGGCAGGAACTCCGACACGCCGGCGATGCCCACCGTCACGTGGCCGCCCATGATCGAGGCCGAGGCTTCGCCGCCGCCCTGGAACGGCACGTAGTTGACCTTCTTCGGGTCGACGCCGCTTTCCTTGGCGACCAGGCCGGCCAGGATATGGTCGATCGAGCCCTTGGAGCCGCCGCCCCAGCTGACGCTGCCCGGGTTGGCCTTCAGTTGCGTGGTCAGGTCCTTGACCGACTTGATCGGCGAGCTGGCCGGCACGGTGATGACCATGGTGTCGGCGAACAGGCGCGCAATCGGCGTGGCGTTCTTCAGCGTGACCGGCGGCTTGTTGGTCTCGATCGCGCCGACCATCACCGCGCCCACCACCATCAGCGCATTGGGGTTGCCCTTGTCGGTGTTGACGAACTGGGTCAGCGCGATCGTGCCGCCGGCGCCGCCCTTGTTGTCGTACGAAGCGGTCTTGGCCTGGCCCGCGGCGATCATCGCCGCGCCCAGCGAGCGGCCGGTCTGGTCGAAGCCGCCGCCGGGGTTGGCGCCGATCATGACCTTGACGTTGTCCAGCGCGAACGCGGGGGCGGCCACGGCAGCGGCGGCAAGGGCGGCGGATGCCATCACGGCATGGGCAAGGCGGGAATAGGTACGGCGCATGGCGGTCTCCTGGTTGTACCGGTGATCGCATGCCACAGAGCTGGCGCCGCGATCCGACCCGGGGGTTCCGGCGGCCACGGCGTTGCGGGACGGGATTTGCGGGCCTCGGCGTGCGCAGCAGCGCGGCGCCGGGCTGGTCTCCTGTCCGGCGCGGCGGGGGCTGGCCGGGACTGTTCTTGGACTTTTGGTGAACATCAGACCGGAACTTCCGGTCATGGGGCGGATTCTAGGCGCGGGAAACTGTCAAAAGGCTGTCAAATGGCGGGAGAAAGGGTTGGGGTTTACGTGGATGGCGGGGGAAGGGCGTCGGAGCGGGCGGGATTTCGTGGCGGCACCGACCCTGACCCCAACCCCTCTCCCGCATGCGGAAGAGGGGTGCGATTGCCAGCGTTCTCGGCAAGCTCCCAGGCTTCGCACGCTGACGGTTTGCTCCCCTCTCCCGCTTGCGGGAGAGGGCAGGGGGTGAGGGCTAGCGCGTCCATGGCAGCCTCGCCCTGAAACACCACCTCACCCCGCCGGCTTCGCCTGCAGGCAAGGATCCTTGCGCTCGACCGCCGGCACCACCACCGCCATATCGAACGCACCCTTCTCCGGCGCGTTTTCCACATAGCCGATGCTCACCGCTTGCGCTGCATCGCCGCCCAGCCAGCGCGGCACGCCGATATCGCGCCGCACATGCCCGTTGCCCGCGATCAGCACCGCGCCGCGCCCGGCATAAGGCCGCAACGCCTGCGCCATCACCGCATCGCGCGCGGCCTGTGCCGCCAGCATGCCCGGCAGCATCGCCCTGGGGAAATTGCCGCAGTGCCCGCGCTCGAGCACCGCCGTCTGCGCCGCGACCAGGTCCGGCGGGAAGGCGCCGTCCAGGCCAAGCTGCTGCCGCTCTTCCACGGAAAACAGCCCGTCCAGTCCGCCACGCACGATCTTGCCCGCATCGGTGCGCGACAGGTTGGCCGCGACCAGCGGCAAGTCATACCGCAGCGCCAACGCCACCACCGGCCGGTACAGCGGCCACTGCCAGGCGCCGCCGCCGGCCTGCGCGACCAGGTAATCGGCATCGCGCGGCCGCTCGCGCCGGGCACGGTCGATATCGGCCTGGCGCTCGCGGTCGAACTGCTCCATGGCGATGGCCGGGCGCCAGCCTTGCTCGACCGCGCGCGTCAGCGCCTCCAGCCGCTGCCGCTGGCCGGCGGCGTTGTCGTGCACCTCGCCCAGCAGCACGTAGGGCTTGCCGGCAAAGGCGGCGCTGACCGTGGACGGCGCCGGCCCCGAGGCGGCACAGCCGGCGCTCAGCACAGCAACAACCGCGGCCAGCATGGCGGCTGCGTACAAGCGGAATGACATCACGCGGTTTCCTTTATCTGGTTTCCGTAGCCGGCACCGATGCCCGCGGCGCCGGCTGCTCCGGCACATACACCATCGATCCGTCCTGCATCCGGTACGCCACGCCGGCCTTGATGCCGTCGCCGCTGCCGACCTGGCCGCTGGCCTGGTAGCGCACCACTTTCTCGCCCTGGCGCGACACGATCTCCATATTCGGCTTGCCGGGATTCGTGATGATGGTCACGTCATCGTGCGTGAACGGATTGGCGGGGTTCTGTGCAATCGCCACCAGCAGCGCGGCGATCACCACCAGGAACACGTCGATCAGGTTCACCACCGACAGGATCGGGTCATCGGCCTCGCTTTCTTCCAGGAACTTCATGCGTCGACCTCCCACTGCGGCCGCGACTGCCCCAGCCACACCAGTTCCTCGGCCAGCCAGCGCCGGCGCACATTGACCACCCAGAAGGTGATGCTGGCCGCGATCAGCGCCAGGATTACCGCGGAAAAGGCGATGGTGAGATTCTCGCCCACATTGGCCAGGTTGCCACCGGACAGGCCCTTCAGCGCCGGCCCCATCGGGATCATGGTCGCCACCAGCCCCAGCATCGGCGCCACGCGCGTGGCGATGCGCGGGCGCTCAAGCAAGCGGTGCGCGGCGACATCGAGCGCGTCGGCATCGGCCACCTGGTGCTTGCGCGCCCATGCCACCAGCACGTAGCCGCGCCCGCTGCCGATGGGGTGGCGCGCGCGCAGCCAGGCCTGCATGGCGAATTCGCCAAGCGCCCAGAAGGCATAGAGAAACAGCAGCGCGATCAGCGCCAGCGTCGGGATCAGGAACAGCTGGCCGACGTCGTACATCAGGGTTTCGAGCAGGGTGGGTGTCATGGCTGGTCTGGTTGAATGCGATGGATATCCTTGGTTGCCTCAGCGCCGTTGCGGCAGCCAGCTGCCCCCGGCATCGAGCCGCCGCCGCCGCGCGCTGAGCGCGCCGCCCAGGAGCGCGGCTGCCAGTGCGATGCCGCCGGCCAGCCACGACAGCACCGGCACGATGTCGGCCGCAAGCGGCTTGCGTTCGACCAGCTGCATGCCTTGCACGGGCTGTGGCGGGTTCGGCGCGGGCGCGGGCGCTGGTGCCGGCGCGGCAGCCTGCGTCGGAGCGGGAGCCATACGCGTCGCCGCCGCGGGCGGCTGCAGCCCATACCCTGGCGCGGCGGCGCGGACCTGCTGCTCGCGATACTGGTTGAACGCCCGGTTTTGGCTGACGATGTCGTGCCGCTGCGCCAGCTCTTCATAGCGCTGCGCCAGCGTCCGCAGCAGCTTGCTGTCCGCCTTCCAGTAGCCCTTGCGCGCGGCTTCGAGCATGCGCTCGATCACCTGCGCCTGGGCCTGCGGGGCGTGCTGTTCGAACCATGCGTTCAGGCCGAGCTTGTGCTTGTCGTTGAGATAGACCTCGGCGAACTCGGTCCACTGGTCGTCGCGTACGATCTCCGGCGAGACCGCGGTCCAGCCCCAGAAATTGTTGACGGTGTCGAGCACGTTGAGCGCGCCGCTGTAGCCCTCGGCCTTCATGCCCTCGATCCAGCCGGGATGGAAGTAGCGCGTGCGCAATTCGGTGGCGAGGAAGCCGGCGGCGGTCTCGGTGCGGGCGTGGCTGGCATCGCGCAGGTTGGAGATCAGCAGCTCCGGCGCCTTGCCGGTCAGGTGGCGCACCGCCAGCCCGATGCCGCCGAGGTACTGGAACGGGTCATCGGTGGTCAGCATGCCGTACAGGTTGGAACTGCGCGCCAGCAGCGCGCCGTCGACGCCCTTGAGGTTCTCGGCATACAGGTTGAGCTGCGGCAACGCCTCGCCCCAGTGCTGCTCGTCCGGGCCGTAGGCGTACTGCATGCGCGCGAGATACAGCTGCGCCAGCCTGGCATCGGCCTGGCGGCCGCTGCCGAAGGTATCGGTGGCCATCGCCGCATCGTTCAGGCCGGTGCCGTAGTTGCCCGATTCGCTGGCGAAGATGCGCGTCAGCGCGAGTCCGTCGAGGCGGTCGGCGGGAACGTCGACCCGGGCGAGCCGCTCGCGCACCGCGCGCGTATTGGCGGCCACCACGTTGTCCGGCTCCGGCTGCGCGGCGGCCACCCTGACGGCTTCGGCCAGCCACTTCATCAGGTTGGGGAAGTGGTCGCGGTAAAGGCCGGTCGCCGACAGCACCACGTCCACGCGCGGACGGCCCAGTTCCGCCACGGGAATCGGTTCGACACCGACGACGCGGCCACCGTCGTCCCATTTCGGCCGCACGCCCAGCGCCGCCATGGCCTGCGCTTCCAGCATGCCCTGGTGACGCATGGTCTCGACGCTCCACAGCGAGAACGCGAGCTTGTCGGGATAGCGGCCATGGCGCTTGCGCCAGTCGGCGATCATCGCCTCGGCGGCGGCCTGGCCCGCCTTCCACGCTGCGGGGCTGGGCACTTTGGACGGGTCGAAGCCGTACAGGTTGCGGCCGGTCGGCAACGTGTCGGGATTGCGCACCGGGTCGCCGCCGGCGCCGGATGGCAGGTGGCGCCCGCCCAGCGCGTTCAGCAGCCCGGCGTTCTCCGGCGTTGCATCGAGGCTGGCATAGAGCTGCCGCGCACGTTGCATGTCGTCGCGCTGGCGCGCATCGGGCAGTGCATCCAGCGAGGCGCCCTCGGCCACGTAGCGGCGCACCATTGCATAAGGCGGGGTCTGCGCCAGCTGCGCGTAGTCGACCGCGAACAGCTCTTCCGGCTCGTCGGGGAACACGTGCCTGAGCCAGTCCTTGCCCAGCATCGCCATGGTCGTATAGAGCCGCAGCCCCTGGTCCTCCGACTGCCCGAAGGTGTGCAGGCCATACGGCTGCAGCGCCCCGCCGAGCTCGTGCAGGTGGGCATGCAGCGCATCGAGGTAGCCGCCGAAATCCGCGCGCGCCCGCGCCGCGGTCCAGCCCATGTCTTCGAACAGGTGCATCGACGCGCTGCGCGACAGGATCTGCTGGCGGATGGTGTCCTTCACCGCGCCTTCGTCCTGCTGCAGGTACGCGTGCAACTGGTCGTGCAGCGATACCAGTTCGGTATGCAGGCCTGCGGGCCGGAACGGCGGCGTCTGGTGGCTGACGATCACCGCGCGGCCGCGGCGCTTGGCCTGGATCGCTTCGCCGACGTCGTCGACGATATACGGGTAGATCACCGGCACGCTGCCCAGCACCAGGTAGGGCTGGTCGGTGACGGAGAGGCCGCGCTCCTTGCCCGGGGTCCATTCCTGCGTGCCGTGCGTGCCGTAGTGGACCAGCGCCTCGCGGTCCTGGCGCGCCCACAGGTAGGCTGCCATGTAGAAGTGGTTCAGCGGCGTGCTGGTGGCGTGGTACAGCGCCTTCTCGTCCGCTTCATTGCGCTCGCCGCGCGGCGGCACCGGCATCAGCGCCACGTTGCCGAGCTGCAGCCGCGGGATCACGAAGCCGGCCTCGCCGTGGCGCGTGGTGGCCATCGCCGATTGCTCAGGGCTGCCCCAGCGCTGCGCCACCGCGGCGCGGAACGCCGCGGGCTGCGCGTCGTACCAGCGGCGGTATTGCGTCATCGGCATCCACACCGCGAGGCCGGCATCGAGCAACGGCGCCAGCCTGCCGCTGCGATAGAAAGGGGCCAGCAACGCGCCAAGGTCGCGCTGCAGCCGCGCTTCGCCGGCGGCCTCGGTGGTGTAGCCCGCCGCCCGCAGCGCCGCCAGCGTGCTGGCCAGGCTCTTCGGCAGGTTCAGGAACGATGCCGAAAGGTTCTTCTCGCCGGCCGGATAGTTGTAGTACAGGATGGCCACGCGCTTGTCGGCGTTGGGCAGGTGCCGCAGCCGTGCCAGCGCCAGCGCCTTCTCGGCGACCGCATCGAGCTGCGCCGGCAGGCCGACGATGGCGCCGTCGCCCTTGTCGGTGGCGGCAGCCACGATGGGATCGATCGCGCCCGCCAGTTCGGGCTGCACCAGGTAGAACGGCGTATCGGTCAGGCTGATGCCGTGCGGGTCGTCCTGCCAGGCCTGCGCATCGCCCTTGCGATAGGGCATGACCTGCAGCACCGGCACGTCGAGCTGCTCGAACTCGGCCCTGCGGCCGTGCGGGTTCAGCATGATCTGGGCGTTGACCAGCACATCGACCAGCCGCTTGCCGGCGGGCATGGCCATGCGCGTCATGCCGTCGGCGTCCATCACCGGGCCGTAGAACGCCAGCACGCGCGCGTGGCGCGCTTCGAGGCGGCCGATCAGGTCGTCGACAAAGGCGCTATCAAGGCCCGACACATAGGCCTGGTGGATGGCGATGCCGATCACCGGGCCGCTGCTGCCCGAGGCCGCCAGCGCTTCCTGCGGCGAAGTGGTGATCACGCCGGCGAGCCTGGGGTGGTAATAGGCCGCCTTGGGGAACACCACGGGCGCCGGGATGCCAGCTTCGCCCTCCGCGCCATGCAGGCGGAACTGCCGTGCCGCGAGCGTGCGCATCATCGCGCCGAAGTTGCCGCGGCCGCCGTTGACGTAGTACGCCTGCAATGGGGCGGCGAGCTTGTCGTCGACGCCATGCGCTTCATAGCGATCGGTGGCGATCAGCATGCGCGGCACGCGCGCCTCGCTCCACAGCGGACCCAGGCGCTGCAGCATCGCGGTGACGATATGGTCGCGCGGCGCATCGACGATCAGCAGGTCCGCGTTGTGGATAAACGGCGCGACCCCCTGCGCCGGCATCCGCTCCAGGTACTGCGCCTCCAGCGTCATGCCCTGCGCCTGGGCCAGTTCGCGCAGCGGGCCGAACTTGCCCGCCGGCACCGGCGAGCTGGTCAGGATGGCGATGCGCGGCGCGGCCTGGGCCGCGCCGATCCACACCAGCAGGCACAGCAGCGTCCAGAGCCAGCGGCGGGTCAGGGTGGGTGGCAACATGCGAACCTCCTTGCGCCGATGCCGGCTCAGAACGACAGCTTCAGGCTGGCGGCGAAGGTGCGGCCCGGCTGCGTGTAGAAATCCACGCCGGGCTCGGTCGCCGCAACGCCGGTCTGGCGCAAGTCGCCCCACAGCCAGTACTTCTTGTCGAACAGGTTGTTCACCGACAGCGCCAGGCTGACATAGCGGCTGAAGCGCCACCACGCCTGCAGGTCGACCACGCCGTAGCCCGCAGGCTGGAAGTAGGTGAACGACGAATCGTCGGTGCGGGTCACCGGCCGGGCGCCGCGCCAGCGGACCGCGGCGCCCTGGCCCTGCGTGCGTTCCCACGTCAGCCCGGCGCTGGCACGCAGCGGCGAGACGCTGTTCAGCGGCTGGCCGGACTGCTCGTTGTTGCCATGCGCGTACGCCACCGCGCCATCGATGCGCCATTGCGGCAGGAAGCGCCACACGCCGCGCCACTCGGCGCCGTAAATGCGCACGCTGGTCTGGTTGCGGTACTGGTAGGTCGCGCGCAGGCCGGGCAGGCAGGCGGGGTCGGACGGACAGGTCAGCTGCACCTGTTCGATAAAGTCGCGGTAGCGGTTGTCGAACAGTGCCACGCTGGTCTGCACGTTGTCGCTGGTGTAGCGCGCGCCGAGCTCGAACGAGCGGCTCTTCTCCGGATCGAGGCCGGCATTCGGCGCGGCGCCATAGCCCTGCACCGGATTGCGGAAGCTGCCGTTGACTTCCTGGTAGTTGGGCGCGCGGTAGCCGAACACATACTGCGCCCACAGGTTGACGCGGTCGCTCGCCTGCCACAGCGCCGCCAGCTTGGGCGACAGGTGCGAATCGCTCTTGCTGACCGCCGGGCGGCCGCCGGCACGGTTGTAGACCAGGTCATCGCCATCGGGCGACAGCGCGTAATGGTCGAAGCGCAGCCCCGGCGTCAGCGTGAAGCGGCCATCGAAGATGCGCATCTCGTCCTGCGCGAACAGGCCGGTCTGGCGCGTTTCGCCGGTGGGGAAGTCGTGGATCGGGAAATTCTCGCCGGCGAGCGAGCTGGTGGTGGTGCCGGTGGTCAGGTTGCGCACCGTGCCGTCGCGCGATTCCGACGAGCGCACGCGCATGAAATCCATGCCGCCGATCAGCCGGTGCGCGACCCCGCCGGTGGCAAACGACTTGTCGCCCTGCAGGTTGAAGCCGGTCTGCTCCTGCCTGAAGGCAAAGCCCAGCAAGACGTTGCACAGGCTGGTGCCGCGCGTGGTGGCCGAGCAGCCGGCGCTGGTGTTGCTGCGCACCTGGTTGGTCAGCGTGGTGGTCTCGGACTCCTGGTAGTAGACCTGCGCGGCCAGGCGGTCGAGCACGCCGCTGGCCGGCTTCCACACGTAGTCCAGGCTGACGCGGTCGCGGCTCAGGTCTTCATTGCCATGGGCGGCGGTGACGCGCGGCAGCGCCGTGGACAAGCGCAGCAGGTCGGTGTCGGTGTTGGCGTCGCGATGCTCGTAGGTGAACTTGAACTGGTGCGCCGGGCTGGCGTTGAGCAGGAGCTTGCCCAGCCAGGCCAGCGTGCGCGCGTCCTGCGGGTTGGGACGGGTGCGGTTGACCGAGTTGGAATCGTCGCTGCCCAGGTTCTTCATTTCGTGCGCGTCGCGGTTCGCGTACATGAAGAGACCCTGCAGGGTATCGCTGCCGCCGGCCACGCCCGCGCTCTGGCCGAAGCCATTGTCGATGCCGTTCCAGTTCAGCCCGAGCTCGCCGCCGACCTTGCGGCCCTGCATCAGGTCCGACGGATCCTTGGTCGCGTACGCCACCACGCCGCCGATCGCGTCCGAGCCATACAGGCTTGACGCCGGCCCGCGCAGCACTTCGACGCGCTTCAGGAACGAGAACTCCGGTGCATCGCGGGTCGAACTGGAGATGTTCGACGGGCCGCCGCCGTTGAAGAAGTCCGGCAGGCGCACGCCGTCGACCATCTGCAGCACGCGGTTGTCTTCGATGCCGCGGATATTGATGCTGCCGGCACCGAAGCGGCGACGGTCGCGCGGCACGTCGATATCCGGCTCGTCGGCGAACAGGCCGGCCTCGTCGACCGGCTGCGCGCGCTGGATCTGGCGCGCATCGCGCGTGGTGATGGTGGAAGCGACGGCGTCGGCGCGCTCTTCGGTGCGGGTGGCGGTGACCACCACCTCATTCAGCGCAGCCAGCGTGGTGGTGTTGCCGGCGCCATCGGCGGCGATGGCTGGCGAACCCAGCGCCGCGCAGACGGCGGCAACTGGCGTGACCCGGACGGAGGCGCAAAGGCGCGCCAGACAGCGACGATTCATGGATTCTCCCCAAAGAAATCGGACGCTGGCTGGCGGAAACCGTAAAGGGTGGCTGGCTCGCGTAAAGGCGCTGCCCGCCTGGCTAGGCCGGGGGTGACGCCGTTTAGTTAACGAGAATTATTATCATTTAAGACAGATAGGTAAACGACTTAACTCAAAGGACGTGGCGCGCATGCCACATGTATGGAATGTTGACGCAATTGAGCCAACCGTTTGCAAACTTTGTTTGCTAACGTGTTTGCACAGCGCTATGATCCCGCATGTACGCCATTGAGTTCACCAAGCAGGCTGCCTAAGCGCTGCGGACCATGCCACGTAACCTTGCCGCAACAATCGTCGCGAAGATCCGCGTGCTTGCCGTCGATCCTTACGCGCCGAACCCTAACGCCAAAAAACTCGCGGGCCGCGACGGCTACCGGTTACCGGTAGGGGACTGGCGAGTCTTGTACGAAATCGAGAACGGCCGGCTGGTGATCCTGGTATTGGCCATCAGTCCACGTGGAGGGGCTTACCAATGACCGACATTCAGTTCATTGAACGCGACGGCCGCCGCGAATACGCGGTAGTCCCCATTCAAGTATGGGAACGCGTCAAGCACCTGATTGAAGACGCCGGCGACGTCGCCTTGTTCGACGCGGCAAAGGCCAAGGATGATGGCTTCCGCGTGCCGGCGGCGGTGCTCGACGCCGAACTGGCGGGCGACCATCCGGTCAAGGCGTGGCGCAACTATCGCCGGCTGACGCAGGATGCCCTTGCCCGGGCCGCCGGCCTGAGCAAACCTTATCTCAGCCAGATCGAAAACCGCTCGCGCGCGGGCAGTCCAGAAGCGCTGCGCCGGCTGGCGCAAGCCTTGGACGTGCCTGGCGAGATCCTCTCGGAACCGGGCGAATAGCGAGCTTTTCCAGCGATCGCCCTCAGTGCTGCCGCACCGTCTCCCCGGGCACTTGCTGCGGCAGCTTGTTGCCTTCCGCGTCGATCTGCAGCGGTCCCGTGCCCGAGAACCGGTCCAGCGCCAGGTAGATCACCGGCGTGATGAACAGCGTGATCACCTGCGAGAACAGCAGGCCGCCGACCACCGCCAGGCCCAGCGGCTGGCGCAGCTCGGCGCCGGCGCCCAGGCCCAGTGCCAGGGGCAGCGCCCCCATCACCGCGGCGAAGGTGGTCATCATGATTGGCCGGAAGCGCAGCAGGCACGCCTGACGGATCGCCCTGGCGGGCGTCATCCCTTGTTCGCGCTGCGCCGCCAGCGCGAAGTCGATCATCATGATGGCGTTCTTCTTGACGATGCCGATCAGCATCAGCACGCCGATCACCGCGATCAGCGACAGCTCGACGTTGAAGATAAACAGCGTCAGCAACGCCCCCAGCGCCGCCGACGGCAAACCCGCCAGGATGGTGAGCGGGTGGATGTAGCTTTCATACAGTACCCCCAGCAGCGTGTAGATCACCGCGATGGCCGCCACCAGCAGCACGATCTGCGTGGCCTGCGACGACTGGAACACCGCCGCGTCGCCGCCCCAGCTGGTGAAGATCGAGGTCGGCATCGCGATTTCCTGCTTGTAGCGATCGATGCGCGCCGACGCGTCGCCCAGCGCCGCGCCCGGCGCCAGGTTGAACGACACCGTCACCGAGGGCAGCTGCCCCTGGTGGTTGACCGCGATCGGCCCGACGCGGCGCTCGGTAGTGGCAAAGGCCGAGACCGGCACCATCTGCCCGGTCTTGCTGCGCACATAGAGCTTGGAGAACGCGCTTTCGTCGGTGCGGTCGGCATCGGCCGCTTGCAGGATCACGTAGTAGTTGTCGATCGGCGTGTAGATGGTCGACACCTGGCGCTCGCCGAAGGCCGAATACAGCGCGGTGCGCACGTCTTGCATCTGCACGCCCAGCGCATTGGCCTTGTCGCGGTCGATGGTCAGGTGCGCCTCGAGGCCGGATTGCTGCGAGTCGCTGGTGACGTCGCGGAACACGCTGTCGGCGCGCATGCGGGCCATCAGCTTGTCCGAGTAATCCTGCAACTGCCCGGCCTTCACGCTCTGCAGCGTGTACTGGTAGCGGCTCTTGCTCTGGCGCCCGCCCAGCTGCAGGTTCTGCACCGGCGCGAAGTACACCGCCAGCCCCGGCACGCCGGCCACGTCGCGCCGCAATGACTCGATCACCCTCGGCATGGCCTCGCGCTCGCCGCGCGGCTTCAGTTCCACGAACATGCGTCCGGTATTGATGGCCGGCGACGGGCCGCCGCCGATGGCCACCACGATGCTCTTGACCGCCGGGTTGGCGCGCATGCGCTCGGCCGCGTCGCGCAGGCGCTCTGACATGGCGTCGAAGGAAATATCCTGCGGGCCTTCGGCGTTGACGCGGATCTGGCCGATGTCTTCTTCCGGGAAGAAGCCCTTGGGGATGGCCACGAACAGCACCGCGGTCAGCACGAAGGTCAGGCCCGCCGCCACCAGCACCGTGCGGCGGTGCGCCAGGCACCAGTCCAGGCCGCGCGCATAGCGGTGCAGCGTGAATTCGAACAGGTTCTCGAACCACTGCGTCGAGCGCATGCCGAAGGTCTGCGGTTGCGCCACGGCGGGCGGCGCCGCCGCGTGGTCGCCATAGGCATGGTGCGATTCGTCGACCGGCACGTTCTCGGCCGACAGGAAACGCGCGCACAGCATCGGGATCAGCGTCAGCGACACCAGCGCCGACACCAGGATCGACAGCGACACCACCGCCGCGAACTCATGGAACAGCAGCCCGATCACGCCCGGCATGAAGAAGATCGGGATGAACACCGCCACCAGCGAAATCGAGATCGACAGGATGGTGAAGCCCATCTCGCGCGAGCCGACCAGCGCGGCCTTCAGCGGCGGCACGCCTTCCTCGATATGGCGCACGATGTTCTCGAGCATGACGATGGCGTCGTCCACCACCAGGCCCACCGCCAGCGTGATCGCCAGCAGCGAGACGTTGTCCAGGCTGTAGCCGAAGGCCTTCATCAGCGCCACCGTGCCGATCAGCGAGATCGGCAGCGACACCGTCGGGATCAGCGTCGCCGCGGCGCGGCGCAGGAACAGGAAGATCACCAGCACCACCAGCGCCACCGTCAGCGCCAGCGTGAACTGCACGTCGTGGATCGATTCGCGGATCGAGCGCGAGCGGTCGTTGACCACCGACACGTTGATCGAGCCAGGCATCTGCTGGATCAGGCGGGGCAGGGCGGCATGGATCGCGTCGACCACGGCGACGGTGTTGGCGTCGGGCTGGCGCAGCACGGCCAGCACGATCGAGCGTTCATTGTTGAGCCAGCTGCCGGTCTTGATGGTCTCGACGCTGTCCTCGACTTCGGCCACGTCCGCCAGCCGCACCAGCGCGCCGTTGGGCTGGCTGGCGACGATGATATTGCGGAAGGCGTCGGCGCTGGTCAGCTGCCGGTTGGCCTGGATGGTCAGGGTCTGGCGCGCGCTGTCGAGCGTGCCCACCGGCGTGTTGGCGTTGGCGCGGTTCAGCGCGGTGGCCAGTTCGTCCAGCGTCAGCCCGCGCGCGGCGAGCGCGTCCGGGTGCGCGCGCACGCGCACGGCAAAGCGCTTCTGCCCGAAGATCTGCACCTGCGCCACGCCCGGCAAGGTGGCCAGCGTGGGCGAGATCAGGTTGTCGCCGAAGGCGTTCAGGTCGGCCAGGCTCATTGCCGGCGAGTTGATCGCCAGCAGCAGCACCGGCGCGTCGGCCGGGTTGACCTTGCGGTATGACGGCGGCACCGTCATCTCGATCGGCAGCGAGCGCTGCGCGCGGAACAGCGCCGCCTGCACGTCGACCGCCGCGTCGTCGATATTGCGGTCGTTGTTGAATTCGATGGTGACGCTGGAGTTGCCGAGCGTGTTCGACGAACTGATCACCGACACGCCCGGGATCGTCGCGAACTGCTTTTCCAGCTGCGTGGCCACCGACGCGGCCATGGTCTCGGGGCTGGCCCCGGGCAGGGTCGCGGTGACCTGGATCACCGGCGAGTTGAAGCTGGGCAGCGCGGCAATCGGAATGGTCGGGTACAGCACGATGCCGGTGACCACCACGGCCAGGCACAGCAGCACCGTCATCACCGGACGGCGGATACAGAGTTCCGAGAGCGTCATGGCTCAGTGCCCCGCGGTGGCAGGGCGGGCAGCGTCCGCGGCAGAAGCCGCGCGGGCCGGCGCCTCGCGCACCAGCGCGCCGGGGCGCAGGTTCTGCGTGCCTTCCACCACCACGCGGGCGCCGGGCTGCACGCCCTCGACCACCGCGGCGGCGGCGGTGGTGGTCACCACCCGCACCGGCACGCGCGCCACCTTGCTGTCGGGCTGCACCACGTAGACGAAACGGCCCTCGGGCCCGGTCACTACCGCCTGCGGCGGCACCGACAGCGCGCCCTTCAGCGTCTGCACCACGGCGCTGACGGTGGCGTAGGTACCTGGCCACAGCCGCTGTTCCTCGTTGTCGAACTGCGCCTTGACGCGGATGGTGCCGTACTGCGGATCGACCGTGTTATCCACAAAGGTGATCCGGCCGGTCACCGGCGCCTTGCTGCCATCATTGGGCTGCGCGGTGACCTGCACCGGGCCCGCGCGCAGCGCCTCGCGCAGCGCGCCCAGCTGGCGCTCGGGCAGGCTGAAGGTGACGGCAATCGGCTGCACCTGGGCGATGATGACCATCGGCTGCGCGCTGTTGGGCAGCACCAGCGAGCCCGGGAAGGCGTTGATCACGCCGGTGCGGCCGCTGATGGTGGCGCGGATGGCGCCGTAGCTGACCGCCACGCGGCTGGCTTCGATCGCGGCCTGGTCAGCGCGCACGGTGGCGGCAAAGCCGTCGACCTTGGCCTGCGCGGTATCGACCGCGCTCTTCGAGATGAAGTTGCGCTGCACCAGCTCCTGGCTGCGCGCCAGCGTGCGGCGGGCATCGGCCAGGTCGGCCTGGTCGCGCAGCAGCTGGGCCTGCGCCTTGGCCAGGTTGGCCTCGTCCATGCGGGTATCGAGCGAGAACAGCAGGTCGCCGGGCTTGACGGTCTGGCCTTCCTTGATATGGACGGTGCGCACGGTGCTGGACACCTGCGGCCGCACCTCCACCGTGGACAGCGCCGTGACATTGCCATTGGCCGAGACCTGCAGCGGCACGTCGCCTTGCTGCACCGGCACGGTGGACACCACCGCCGCCGCCGGCGGCTTGGGCGCCGGCTTGGGCGCGAACCACGTGCGCCAGGCCAGCCAGCCCAGGCCGGCCATGACCAGCACCACGGCCACCACCACCCACGGCGATACGCGGCCGCGCCCGGTCCCGGCGGCCGCCCTCCAGTTGCTGTCGACAAAGCCCTTGGGCTGGTCGATCCTGTCTGATTTCATGTTGTGTGGACCCTCTGCCCCGCGTCTTCAGCGCCACTCCCCGTGTACCGCCCGGCCTGTTGTGTCCAGATGTTGCCGGTGCGTGTCGCGCAAAGACTCTACTAGTACCGCGCTTCGCCCGCCGGAGCCAGCGCCGCGTATTACAGTCCGTTACAGAGGTGCAAGGGTCTGGTAATGCCCGGCGCCGGCAAACGCCGTCCGGGCCACAGGGGAGGCCGGAGAGATGTGTAGCGGGGCGCTTGTATGGTTAGACAAACATTATCAGAAAAGCTGCCGCCGGCCATCGCGGCGCCACTGATTTACGCTGTCGACCGACAATTCCCGTGGTCCGGCCTGCACAATCACGGCGTCGCCGGCGCGCACTTCGCCCTTGAGCACCACGCTGAGATAGACCCCGGAGTAGCCGCTCTGAACCATGTCGCGCACCGCATGGCGGTAGCCCAGCGCGGCGTTGAACTTGTAGCAGGGCTGGCGCGGCGCCTCCACGCGCAGCAGCGCGGTGCCGACCCGCACCAGGTCGCCGATCCATAGCGCGGATTCGAGCAGGCCCTCCAGCGTCAGGTTTTCGCCGATCGCGCCGTAGGGCAGCGGCGGCCCGGACTCGGGCTGGGCGCAGGCGCGGCGGCGGGCGTTCCACCAGGCGTAGTGCTCCGACGGATAAGCGTAGACCGCCTTGTCCAGGCCACCATGCACGGTCAGGTCGCCCTGCTCGTCGCCCGCCAGGCCCAACGGCTGCACCTGGACCCGCAGCGGGTGCAGCAGCGTGCTGACCGGATGCTTGCGGATGCCCGACAGCACCACCGCCTCGGTGCCCGCCCCTGCCACAACCAGCGGGATGGCCTTGCCCAGGCTGACCGCCAGCACACGCGCAAGGCCGGGCCAAGGTCTGGAATCGCTCACGTGCGCCCCCGCTTCGTGATGGTGGAAAGGGATGTGGATAAGCTGCGGATATCCCTGAGGATAACGGGGCGGATAAGGCTGTGGACAAGTGCTTGGTGCGGTGCCTCACAAGCAGCCGGGAACAGGGGACGGCGGGCGTTTCAGCGCGGCATCATACCTGCTGGGCCGCTTGCGGCGGCTGCCAGCGGCAACCCAGCAGGCGCGCCCGCTGCGACACCGCCAGCGCCGCCAGCATCAGCACCGCCGCGCCCCAGTGCAGCGTGTCAGGCCCGGCTAGGGTATAGATGGCCGCGCCCGCCATGGCGCCGGCGGCCTGGCCCAGGTAGATCGACGAGGAATTCAGCGAGATCGACACCGACGCCCGCTCCGGCGCCAGCAGCACCAGCCGCGCCTGCTGCGCGCTGTTGGTGGCAAAGCCGCCCACGCCCCACAGCATGAACAGCGCCACCAGCGCCACGCTGCCCAGTCCGGCCAGCGGCCACAGCACCATCGCCGTGATCGACGTCAGCAGGGTCACCTGCACGATCCGGCTGGGCGTGACCCGGTCCATGCGCGACGCCGCCATGGCGTTGCCGAACACGCCGCAGGCCCCATAGGCCAGGAACATCAGGCTGAGCGCGCCGCCGCTGATGCCGTAGACGTCGCGCATCAGCGGGGCGATATAGGTAAACAGGGTAAACATGCCCGCCGACGAGATCATGGTGGTCAGCACCACCAGCATCACCGGCTTGTGGCGCAGCACCGCGCCCCAGGCCTCACGCCCGGCCGGCGGCACCATCAGCCCGCGCGGCAGCGCACGCCAGACCGCCGCCGACACCAGCAGCGCCATCACGCCGACCAGCGCCATGCTGACACGCCAGCCCAGCGTGCTGGAAATCCACGTCCCCAGCGGCACGCCCACCACGCTGGCGATGCTCCAGCCCAGGAACACAAAGCTGATGGCCCGCCCGCGGGTCTGCGCATTGACCAGCAGCGGCAACGTGGCCGCGGTCTGCGGCGTATAGATGGCCGCGCCGATCGCGGTCAGGAAGCGGATCGCCATCAGCGCCGCAAACCCGGGCGCGAACGCCGCGGCCAGGTGCATCACCCCGTAGACCAGCAGCGAACCGGCCAGCAGCAGCCGGCGGTCGATGCGCGAGCCGAGCGTGGCGAACAGCGGCGCCCCGATGCAGGTGGCCAGCGCGAACACCGAGATCAGCTGCCCGGCACTGGCCGCGCCCAGCCCGAAATCGCCGGCAATGTCGTTCAACATGCCGGTAACGATCATCGCGCCGGTGCCGATGACGAAATTGCCGACGCAGAGCGTCACGAGCCTGGGATCCATGCCGGCCTTGGGAGGTGGGGAGGGCGCGGGGGCGCCTTGTCTTGTTCGCGACTGCCGCGGCCATTGCGGCCGGCGGTTAGGGAAGTCCCGAGTGTAGCGGCTTCGGGGAATTCGCGTTCGCTGGGGGATCGGCGCCAGCCGCAGGTAACGCCGCGTGAATGGGGTTCCCCTCTCCCGCGGGGGGAGAGAGGGGAGAAAACCCGCGGTAGCGGAAGCGCTTCAGCGCGTCAGCACCGGCGCCAGCGCCTTCGGGTTGACGATGCAGTCATGCTTGCCGTCCAGCACGTCCAGGATGTTCTGGAACGCCGTGCGGAAGTACAGCTCGTAGCTGTCGCGCTCCACATAGCCCAGGTGCGGCGTGCAGATGCAGTTTTCCATGCGCAGCAGCGCGTGGCCCTGCAGGATCGGCTCGGACTCGAACACATCGACCGCCGCCATGCCCGGGCGGCCCCGGTTCAGCGCGGCGACCAGGGCGTTTTCTTCCAGCAGTTCGGCGCGGCTGGTATTGACGAACAGCGCGGTCGGTTTCATCGCGGTCAGGTCGGCCTGCTTGACGATGCCGCGGGTGTCGTCGTTCAGGCGCAGGTGCAGCGACAGCACATCGCTGTCCGCAAACAGCTGTTCCTTCGAGTCCGCCACGTCCAGGCCATCGGCGCGCGCGCCCTCCAGCGATGCCTCGCGGCCCCATACCAGCACCTTCATGCCGAAGGCCCAGCCATAGCCGGCCAGCAGCCGGCCGATCTTGCCGTAGCCCCATATCCCCAGGGTCTGGCCGCGCAGCACCTGGCCCAGGCCGAAATTGGGCGGCATCGTGGTCGATTTCAGCCCCGACTGCTGCCACGCGCCATGCTTCAGGCTGGCCACGTACTGCGGAATGCGGCGCTGGGCGGCCATGATCAGCGCCCAGGTGAGCTCGGCCGGCGCCACCGGCGAGCCGACGCCTTCCAGCACTGCCACGCCGCGGTCGGTCGCCGCCTCCAGGTCGATATGGCTGCCCGGCCCGGCGCCAACCCGGCCGGTCTGGCTGATCAGCTTGAGCTTGGGCAGTTTTTCCAGCAGTTGGCGGGTGATGCGGGTGCGTTCGCGGATCAGCACCACGGCTTCCACGTCTGAAAGGCGCGCGGCCAGCTGGCCTACGCCCTTGACGGTGTTGTTGAACACCTTGACGTCGTGCCCTTCCAGCAGGCTGAAGCACGGCAGCTTGCGCACCGCATCCTGGTAATCGTCGAGTACGGCAATCTTCATCGGCAACCCTGGTTGTCTTCTGGACCTTGTGCCAGTTGGTGCGCGCGCCCACTGAGCCGCGCGCCAGCCAACAGTATTGTTGTGAAACGTTGCGAACCCCGCACCGGCGTGCCGCAACCCACGCTACGACCGGTGCAACACGCGCGCCGGCCCGCGCCGGCGATTGTTGCGCAGCAAAAAACAGGGGGGTGCGCCAGTGGTATCCTTGCCCGCTCCGGTGCCGCCGCGGATTGTCGGTCGAGCCTTGCTCCCGTCACGCGGCTGCCTCCGGACAAAGCCCGGCCGGCATGTGCAGGCCACCTTGCGCGGGCGAAGCGCCACTGTAGCGCAGCCGGCGCGACCGCCGCGACCTTTTGTACAAACCGGGCCGCCGCCAGTTGTAACGGGATGTGACGCCCTGGATGCGGCCGCAAAAGTGACGCCGCGGCAGTGCGATTCCCAGCCCCAAGCACGCATGTCGGCATACCGGCGGAATACGGAGGGTACCCGGCCCGCCGGCCAGGCTTTGCAAGGATTCCTTCCCTTCCTTCCCTTTACAAACCTGGAGTTTGCAGTATGAACCACCCCACGATGCAAGGTACGGCAGCGGTCAATGCGCCGGCCTGGGTCAAGCACCCCAAGCTGATTGCCTGGGTCGCGGAAGTCGCCGCGCTGACCAAGCCCGACAACATCTACTGGTGCGACGGCTCGCAGGAAGAATATGACCGGCTGTGCGAGCAGATGGTCGCCGCCGGCACCATGCAGCGGCTGAACCCGGCCAAGCGCAAGAACTCCTTCCTGGCCCTGTCGGACCCGTCGGATGTGGCGCGGGTCGAAGACCGTACCTTCATCTGCTCCGAGAAGCAGGAAGATGCCGGCCCGACCAACAACTGGACCCCGCCGGCCGAGATGCGCCAGACCCTGGCCGGCCTGTTCGACGGCTGCATGCGCGGCCGTACCCTGTACGTGGTGCCGTTCTCGATGGGGCCGCTGGGTTCGCCGATCGCCCATATCGGCGTGGAGCTGTCGGATTCGCCGTATGTGGCGGTCAACATGCGCATCATGACCCGCATGGGCAAGGCCGTGTATGAGGTGCTGGGCAGCGACGGCGCCTTCGTGCCGTGCGTGCACACGGTCGGCAAGCCGCTCGCCGCCGGCGAGAAAGACGTGGCGTGGCCGTGCAATCCCACCAAGTACATCGTGCATTTCCCGGAAACGCGCGAGATCTGGTCGTTCGGCTCGGGCTACGGCGGCAACGCCTTGCTGGGCAAGAAGTGCTTTGCGCTGCGTATTGCGTCGACCATGGGCCGCGACGAAGGCTGGCTCGCCGAACACATGCTGATCCTGGGCGTGACCTCGCCCGAGGGCAAGAAATACCATGTCGCCGCCGCCTTCCCGTCGGCCTGCGGCAAGACCAACTTCGCCATGCTGATCCCGCCCAAGGGCTTCGAGGGCTGGAAGGTCACCACCATCGGCGACGACATCGCCTGGATCAAGCCGGGCCAGGACGGCCGCCTGTACGCGATCAACCCGGAAGCCGGCTACTTCGGCGTGGCGCCGGGCACCAGCGAGAAGACCAACTACAACGCGATGGCGACGCTGAAGGAAAACGTCATCTTCACCAACGTCGCGCTGACCGACGACGGCGACGTCTGGTGGGAAGGCATGACCAAGGAGGCGCCCGCGCACCTGGTCGACTGGCAGGGCAAGGACTGGACCCCGGAGATCGCCAAGGCCACCGGCGCCAAGGCCGCGCACCCCAACGCGCGCTTCACCGCCCCCGCGTCGCAATGCCCGTCGATCGACGACAACTGGGACAACCCGGCCGGCGTACCCATTGATGCGTTCATCTTCGGCGGCCGCCGCTCGACCACCGTGCCGCTGGTGACCGAGGCGCGCAACTGGACCGAAGGCGTCTACATGGCCGCCACCATGGGCTCGGAAACCACTGCCGCGGCCGCCGGCCAGCAAGGCGTGGTGCGCCGCGACCCGTTCGCCATGCTGCCGTTCTGCGGCTACAACATGAGCGACTACTTCGGCCACTGGCTCGAACTTGGCAAGAAGCTCGAGGCCGCGGGCGCCACGCTGCCGAAGATCTACTGCGTCAACTGGTTCCGCAAGGACGCCGACGGCAATTTCGTGTGGCCGGGCTTTGGCGAGAACATGCGCGTGCTGTCGTGGATGATCGACCGCGTGCAAGGCAAGGGCCAGGGCGCCGAGCACGTGTTCGGCACCTCGCCGCGATACCAGGACCTGAACTGGAACGGCGTCGAGTTCTCGCCGGCGCAGTTCGAGCAGGTCACCTCGATCGATCGCGACGCGTGGCAGCAGGAGCTGGCGCTGCACGACGAGCTGTTCAGCAAGCTGCGGCAGCACCTGCCGCAGGCGCTGGTTGAAACGCGCGCGGCGCTGGGCAAGCGGCTGGAGGGGTGATCCCCGGCATCCGCGCCTGATCAAGCAACCGGCATCGCGCTGGTTTGCTCCCCTCTCCCGCCTGCGGGAGAGGGGCAGGGGGTGAGGGCAGGAGGATCAAAGGCTGAAGCCTGTGGGTTTAAACCGCTGGCTCCGCTTGATGGGGTTCCTTGCTAGACCACCCCTCACCCCGGCCCTCTCCCCATGAGGGGAGAGGGAGAACACCTTGCCTTGGCAAGTTCGGGCGGTTTTGGCGCACAGGAAACCGCTCTTTTCGTTTGCATGGTGCGGCCATCACCCGGCCTCGCTATCCCCCAGCGTCTCCACCGCATACTTCACCAGCCCCGCCCGCCCTTCAATCCCCAGCTTGCGCTTCAGATTGAGCCGATGGGTCTCGACGGTGCGCACCGACACCCCCAGCTGCGCCGCGATCTCCTTGTTGGCCAGGCCGCGCCCGATGCCGCGCAGGATATCGCGCTCGCGCGGCGTAAGCGCATCGAGCGGGCCGGCCGCCGGGCTTTGCTCGGCCATGCCGCGCGCGATGCGGGCGCTGTAGAACACGCGTCCGGCCAGCACCGAGCGGATCGCCGCGATCAGTTCGTCGGCCGGGGCATCCTTGAGCACATAGCCGCGCGCGCCCGCGCGCACGGCCTGGCGCACGTATTCCAGGTTGTCGTGCATCGACACGATCAGCACCGCCAGTTCCGGATAGCGGTCGTGCAGCGCCGCCGCCAGCGCAATCCCGCCCATGCCGCGCATGCCGATATCGGTGATCACCAGGTCCGGCATGTCGGCCGCGCCGGCGCGGTCCAGCCACGCCAGCGCGGCTTCGCCGTCATCGGCTTCGCCCACCACGCGCAGCCCCGGCTGCAGCGCCAGGTGCATGCGCATGCCATCGCGCACCAGCGCGTGGTCGTCGATCAGCAGCACGCGGGCGAGGGCTTCGTGGTCTTCGATATCTTGGGCAAGAAACTGGATCATGACTGCGAGGGTCCTGCGGAAATGGCGTCGCGCGCGACGGCGGCGGCGCTGGCCAGCGGCAGCGAGGCGATGATCTGGGTACCGCCCGTGCCGGAAAGGATGTCGAACTGCCCGCACAGCGCGGCGATGCGCTCGCGCAGGTTGCGCAGGCCAATGCCGCGCTGCGGGTCGGCCTGCATGCGCGCGACATCGAAGCCGTGGCCGTCGTCGCGCACGGCCAGGCGCGTGGCATCGGCGTCGAACGCCAGCGACACCGCGACGCGCCGGGCCCCGGCATGGCGCTCCACGTTGGTCAGCGCTTCCTGGGCGATGCGGAACAGCGCGGTGGCCTGCTCGTCGGGCAGTTCGCGCGGGGTGCCGCTTTGCGTCACCGCGATCTCGAGTCCGCTGCCGCCCTGCATCTCGCGCGCCAGGTGCTGCAGCGCGGCGAACAGGCCGAGGTCATCGAGCAGGGCCGGGCGCAGGTTGCGCGCCACGCGCCGCACTTCGTTGAACACGGTGTCGAGCCGGTTCAGCGCCATGCCAAGCACCGGCGCCACCGCCGCACCTTCGGCCGGGGCCAGCCGCAGCCGGTTGGCGGCGGTCTCCAGCACCAGCTTGACCGACACCAGCAACTGGCTGATGCCGTCGTGCAGCTCGCGCGACAGCCGCGCGCGCTCGTCTTCCTGCGACTGCACCACGCGCTGCGCGAGCTGGCGCAGCTTGGCGTCGGCCTCGCGGTGCTCGCTGATATTGAGCGCCAGGCCGCTGGCCGCCACCAGCAGGATGCTGATGCCGGCGATCACGCCGATCCATGCCATGGTCTCGCGGATATCGGTCTCGGCGCGGGCGTCGAGCTGGCGCAGCGTGCTTTCGACATCATCCAGGTAGATGCCGGTGCCGAACATCCAGCCCCATTCCGGCACCGCCACCACATAGCCCAGCTTGGGCGCCAGCTGCTGCGACGAGGGCTTGCGCCACTGGTAGCGCACCGCGCCGCCGCCGCCCTTGGCCGCGGCGATCAGTTGCTGGATAGTGGGCGCGCCCTGCGGGTCGCGCAGCGACCACAAATCCTGCCCGACCAGCTCGGGCTGGCGCGGATGCATCAGGTTGCGGCCCTGCAGGTCGTACAGGAAAAAGTAGCCGTCGGGGCCGTAGTCCAGCCGCGCCAGCGCTTCCATCGCCGCTTCGCGCGTGGCGGCGTCGCTGCGCCCGGAGCGCACCAGCGGCGCGATCGCACTCTGCGCCAGCTCCACGTAATGGCGCAGCTCGGTCTCCTTGCTCTGCAGGTAGGCGGCTTCGACCAGCGCGCGCTCGTGCTGCGCGAGCTGGGTGGCCTGGAAGCGCACGGCAAGCGCGATGCCGAGCATCGCCACCGCAAGCGGCGCCACGGCGAGCAAGAGGATCTTCTGGCGGAGTTTCATACAAGACCGGGGGATCGGGGGTAAACACCGATGCCGCGCAGGCGGCATGCCACCGTCGACTTGCGTAGTACTACGCAGAAGTGCTGCGTAGTTACGCGCTTGTGCGGGGTTTGGCGGCTGTCAATACTACACGCCGGACGCGCGAGCTGCCCCAACATGCGGCGCGGGTCCACGCAGCTGGTGCACGGCCTACCCGGTTGGTGCATCGCCTGCCTGCCAGACGAGATCCGGAAACGACACGAACCGGGCGCGCAGCAGCCTCAATTCCAGCAGCCCAGGAGACCCCTCACCGCCGGATTGCCCACGCTGCCCGCCCCGGCGCGCCCGCCGCCGACCCGCCCGTTGCCAGTTGCCAGTCCTTCGCCGCCGCAGGCTTTACAAATTCCGGTCTGAGGAGACCTTCACTATGAATCGCATCGGAGAACACCTGGTGTGGCTGGCCGTCGCCATCCTTGGCGCGTTTGCCTTCGGCACTGTCGCGCTGGCGCGCGGCGAAGCCGTCAGCGCGCTGTGGATCGTGGTTGCCGCGCTCTGCATCTACCTGATCGCCTATCGGTACTACAGCCGCTTTATCGCCGACAAGGTGATGCAGCTCGACCCGAAACGCATGACCCCGGCCTGGCGCCACAACGACGGCCTGGACTACGTGCCGACCAACAAGGCGGTGCTGTTCGGCCATCATTTCGCCGCGATCGCCGGGGCCGGCCCGCTGGTCGGCCCGGTGCTCGCCGCGCAGATGGGCTATATGCCCGGCATGCTGTGGCTGCTGGCCGGCGTGGTGTTCGCCGGCGCGGTGCAGGACTTCATGATCCTGTTCATCTCCACGCGCCGCGACGGCCGCTCGCTGGGCGACCTGGTCAAGTCCGAGATGGGCACGGTGCCGGGCATGATCGCGCTGTTCGGCTGCTTCATGATCATGATCATCATCCTGGCGGTGCTGGCGCTGATCGTGGTGAAGGCGCTGGCGGACTCGCCGTGGGGCACCTTTACCGTGGCGGTGACGATCCCGATCGCGCTGTTCATGGGCGTCTACACCCGCTACATCCGCCCGGGCCGCATCGGCGAGGTGTCGGTGATCGGCTTCGTGCTGCTGATGCTGGCCATCCTCGGCGGCCAGTACGTGCATGAAAGCGCCGTGCTGGCGCCGCTGTTCACCTACGACGGCAAGGCGCTGACCTGGATGCTGATCATCTACGGCTTTATCGCCGCCGTGCTGCCGGTGTGGCTGCTGCTGGCCCCGCGCGACTACCTGTCGACCTTCCTGAAGATCGGCACCATCATCGCGCTGGCCATCGGCATCCTGATCGTCGCGCCGGAGCTGAAGATGCCGGCCTTCACCCAGTTCGCGGCGGGCGGCGGGCCGGTGTGGTCGGGCAACCTGTTCCCGTTCCTGTTCATCACCATCGCCTGCGGCGCGGTGTCGGGCTTCCACGCGCTGATCTCGTCGGGCACCACGCCCAAGCTGCTGGAGAACGAGACCCACGCACGCTTCATCGGCTACGGCGCGATGCTGGCCGAGTCCTTCGTCGCCATCATGGCGCTGGTCGCCGCGGCGGTGATCGAACCCGGCGTGTACTTCGCCATGAACAGCCCGGCGGCCGTGATCGGCACCTCGCCGGAGGCCGTGGCGCAGGCGGTGTCGACCTGGGGCTTCGTCATCACGCCTGACGTGCTGATCCAGACCGCCAAGGACGTTGGCGAGAACACCATCATCTCGCGCGCCGGCGGTGCGCCGACGCTGGCCGTGGGCATCGCCCACATCCTGCACCAGGTGGTCGGCGGCCAGGCCATGATGGCGTTCTGGTACCACTTCGCCATCCTGTTCGAGGCACTCTTCATCCTGACCGCCGTCGACGCGGGCACCCGCGCCGGCCGCTTCATGCTGCAGGACCTGCTGGGCAGCTTCGTGCCGTCGCTCAAGCGCACCGACTCGCTGCCGGCCAACCTGATCGCCACCGCGCTGACCGTGGCGGCGTGGGGCTACTTCCTGTACCAGGGCGTGGTCGATCCGCTCGGCGGCATCAACACGCTGTGGCCGCTGTTTGGCATCTCCAACCAGATGCTGGCCGCGGTGGCGCTGGTGCTGGGCACCTGCGTGTTGGTGAAGATGAAGCGCGGCCAGTACGCCTGGGTCACGCTGGTACCCACGGTCTGGCTGCTGATCTGCACGCTGACCGCCGGCTGGCAGAAGCTGTTCCATGCCGACGCGAAGGTCAGCTTCCTGACCCACGCCGCCAAGTTCAGCGCCGCCATCGCCGAGGGCAAGGTGCTGGCCCCGGCCAAGTCGATGGAGCAGATGCACCGCATCGTCTTCAACGACTACCTGGATGCCGGCCTGTGCGCGCTGTTCATGGTGGTGGTGCTGTCCATCGTGTTCTACGGCTTCAAGACCGCGATGCAGGCACGCGCCGTGAACCGCCCGACCGACAAGGAAACGCCGTTCGAGCCCCTGCCGGGCGCCGCTTCGGCCCAGTCCTGATCCATACATCGACAAGGAGCCCGCCATGCTGGAACAACTTGGCACCATGGGCCGGTACCTGGGGCAGTCGCTGCGGCTGATGGTCGGGCTGCCTGACTACCAGACCTATGTGGCGCATATGGAAAGCACGCATCCCGACCGTGCGCCGATGAGCTACGAGGAGTTTTTCCGCGAGCGCCAGGAAGCCCGCTACGGCGGCGGCCAGGGAAAGTGTTGCTAGAGGCACGGTAGCCATCGACGCCGGACCTATCCTCCGGCAAACAATGCAGACAGGCGATCACATGATCGCCTGTCTTTCTATTAAGTGTTGTATTTTTACCGCGCCTTTGTAATCGCCGGATACCGTTTCTCGAGGGGGTTACAGGGCTTTACAGGTGGTTACAGCAACGGCGCGGCTCCTTATCTACACTTGCGACACATCATGGCAATTAGAGGAAAAAAGATATGACTCGCCATCCCGTTCGCAACCTGACCGTTGCCCTTGCCCTGGCGGCCTGCGCGCTGCCGGCCGTCGCGGGCGACATGAACAATGCCCTCGGTGGCGCCCTCGGCGGCGTCGCCGGTGCCGCAGTCGGCGGCGCGCTGGGCGGCAGCACCGGCGCTGTGATCGGCGGGGCGGTGGGCGGCGGCGCCGGTGGCGCGGTCACCTCCAACCGCCGCGAGCGCACTGGCGCCATCATCGGCGGCGCGCTCGGCGGCGGGGCCGGCACCGCGGCGGGCAACGCCATGGGCGGGCGCACCGGTGGCCTGATCGGCGCCGGCCTCGGCGGCGGCGCCGGCGCGGCGCTGGGTGGCAACGTCTCGCGCAGCAATTCGTACGACGACGACCGCCGCTACTACAAGAGCAATTACAAGCGCAAGAAGCACAAGCACCACCACCACTACGACGATTAAGTCGCAGCGGGGTCAGCAAAACGGGCCGTCATGGCCCGTTTTTCTTTGCGCCGGCAGCGGCCGCGTGCCGTTTTGCTTTGCGGCGTCTGGCATAATCAGTTGCAGTTTGGCCCCGACGCACCGGCGCCAGAAACAAAGAAGCCCGCTACCGGAACCGGTGCGGGCTTCTTCTCCAATAAAGCGGGAGAGGCGCGAGGGCGCTCTCCTAAAGACCTGTGGAGACCAGGTGCAAGCGGGCCGACCGCGCCAGCGCTGGCTTGGCTTAGAGCGGTGCGCGATCGGTGGTGGTGTCGTACTTCGCGCCTTCCGAGAAGGTGTCGAACTTGCCGGTGCGCGCGCCGTCGGTGAAGGTATCGAACTTGCCGGCCTTGGCACCGTCCGTGTACGGGTCAAACTTGCCGGCACGCGCGCCGTCGGCATAGACGTCGAAGCTGGCCACCTTGGCGCCGTCGGTGTAGACGTCGAACTTGCCGCTCTTGGCGAAGGCGGGGGCGGCCGACAGGGCGGCAGCAACGGTGGCGACAGCGATCAGGGCGTAACGGTTGGTTTTCATGATTCGGGCCTTTCTTGTAGCGTGGATGCCTGATCCGGCACCTTCAGGCGAAGGGCATGTTGCATTGCGGCATCCGATGGCTAGATATTAGGCATTTCCCTCATATCAATAAATATCAGGATCCACAATGATTAGTTTTGATTCGAACAATAAAATAGGCTGATTGCGTAAGAATTCAGCAGAGAATCGGGAGACTATGTCATGGATCGCCTGCAGTCGATGCGTGTGTTTTCCAAAGTGGTGGAGCTCGGCAGCTTCGCGCGTGCAGCGCAGCAGCTGGAAATGTCCAACGCCGTGGTCACCCGCTACGTGGCCGACCTGGAAAGCCATCTCGGCACGCGCCTGCTCAACCGCACCACCCGCAGCCTGTCGCTGACCGATGCCGGCGAGACCTACCTGCAACGCTGCCAGCAGATCCTGGAAGACGTGGAGGAAGCCGAAAGCGTGGTCACGGCCCGCAGCCAGTCGCTGTCCGGCACGCTGCGGCTGGTGACGCCGGTCATGTTCGGCCTGCACCTGCTGCCAGGCCTGCTGTCGCGTTTCCAGCAGCTTTACCCGGAGGTGGTGTTCGACGTGATCCTGTCGGACCGCAATGTCGATATCGTAGAAGAAGGCCGCGACGTGGCCGTGATGCTGTCGGACCTGGGGCTGGGCTCGCACCTGGTCGCGCGCCCGCTGATTTCGGCCGAGGTGATCTTGTGCGCGTCGCCCGGCTATGTCGCCGCGCATGCGCCGATCCGCCATGCCCACGAACTGAGCCACCATCGCTGCATCGCCATGCGCTTGCCCAGCGCCGAGCATGAATGGACGCTGCTGGGCCCCGAAGGCGAGCTCACCGTGCCGATCCGCCCGGGGCTGCTGTGCAGCAACGCCGAACTGGCGCACCAGGCCGCACTGGCCGACATGGGCGTGGCCATGCTCTCGTCTTACCTGGCCCGGCCCAATATCGAATCGGGCCGGCTGGTGCACGTGCTGCCGCAATACCAGTTGCCCCGGCGCGATGTCAGCGTGGTCTATCCCAGCCGCAAGTTCCTGCCCACCAAAGTGCGTGCCTTTATCGACTTCCTGCTGGAAGAAGGGCAGGTGCGGGACAAGGAGGCGCACCCTGTCGCCAGCCTGGGCGCCCACGCCTTGCGAACCTGAACGGCAGCGCGCCGCTTGCGCAGCGTAGACAGCAAAACGCCCGGCAATGCCGGGCGTTTTGCCATGGGCGGCTGCGCTTACTCGCCGGCCGCGGCCGCGCGCGTCTTCTTCGCCGCGGGGGTCTTGGCGGGCGCCTTCTTTGCGGCGGCCTTCTTCGCCGGCGCCTTGGCGGCGACGGTCTTGGCCGCGGTCTTGGCGGCCGTCTTCGTCGCGGGCGCCGCTTCGGCCTCGGCCGTGCCGCGCGATGCCGCCTTGGCCGGGGCCTTGGCGGCCGTCTTGGCGCCGGCCTTGGGCTCGCGCACCTCAAACTCGAAGCCGATCTTGCCGTCCGGCTGCTTGACCAGGAAGGCCTTGAAATTGCGGCCCGTGCGCGACGACTTGAAGCCGGTCAGCAGGTCGGTCTTGCCTTCGTTGAGCAGCTTGCCGATCTGCTCGCGGCTGATTTCCTGCTGCAGGATGATCTTGCCGGTGGTGAAGTCGCAGCTCTTCGGGCTGGTCGTGCTGTTTTCGCAGACATACTTCATGCCGTGCTCGAACACCGAGCCGCCGCACTTCGGGCAGGTTCCCACCGGCTGCTGGCCGCTGAAGTCGACCGGCTCGCCGTCGTTGTCGTCGTCATTCTGGCCAAAGTCGAATTCCATCTTGTAATGGCCTTCGTCGTCCTTGCCCAGCTTGAGGATGGCGGCGAACGGGCGGCCCATCTTGCTGCGGAAACCCTGCAGCGGCCCGATCTCTTTCTTCAGCAGCAGTTCTTCAACTTCCTCGATCTCGAACTGGCGGCCACCCGGGATCTTGCTGATCGAGAATTCACACGCAGTGCAGGCAAAGCGGCGGTAGTTCTCCTTGACCTGACCGCCGCACTGCGGGCACGGCGTGTCCAGCGTGGCGTAGTCGCCGGGAATGGTGTCGCTGTCGTATTCCTTGGCGCGCTTGACGATCTGCTGCGTCATCTGCGCAATCTCGCGCATGAATTCATCGCGCTTGAGGCGCCCGCGCTCGATCTGCGAAAGCTTGTGCTCCCATTCGCCGGTCAGTTCGGCCTGCGTCAGTTCCTGCACGCCCAGGCCGCGCAGCAGCGTCATCAGCTGGAACGCCTTGGCGGTGGGTATCAGTTCGCGGCCTTCGCGCACCAGGTACTTTTCGGTCAGCAGCCCTTCGATGATCGCCGCGCGCGTGGCCGGCGTGCCCAGGCCCTTGCCGGCCATGGCTTCGCGCAGCGCGTCGTCATCGACCAGCTTGCCGGCGCCTTCCATCGCCGACAGCAGCGTGGCTTCGTTGTAGCGGGCGGGCGGCTTGGTGGTCAGGCCGACGCCTTCGACCTTGTCGGTCTTGACCTTCTCGTCCTTGGCCACCGGCACCAGGTTGGCAGCGTCCTTGTCGCCTTGCGCCTCGCGGCCGTAAATTACCAGCCAGCCCGGGTTGACCAGCACCTTGCCTTCGGTCTTGAAGTGGTGACCGGCGACTTCGGTGATGCGGGTCGTGACCTGGAACTCGGCCGCCGGGAAGAACACCGCCAGGAAGCGGCGCACCACCAGGTCGTACAGCTTCTGCTCCGGCTCGGACAGGTTCTTGGGCGCCTGCAGCGTCGGGATGATGGCGAAGTGGTCGCTGATCTTGCTGTTGTCGAAGATCTTCTTGTTCGGCTTGACCCAGCCCTGCGCCAGGATCTTCTTGGCGTGCGGCAGGTAGTTGGGCGAGCTGTCGGCCAGCATGTCCATGGTCTGCTTGACCGTGTCCAGGTAGTCCTCGGGCAGCGCGCGCGCATCGGTACGCGGGTAGGTCAGGACCTTGTGCTTTTCATACAGGGCCTGCGCCAGGCCCAGCGTGTTCTTGGCCGAGAAGCCGAAGCGCGAGTTGGCCTCGCGCTGCAGCGTGGTCAGGTCGAACAGCGCCGGCGACTGCTGCGTCGACGGCTTGGATTCCTCGGTGACGGTGCCGGACTTGTCGCGGCAGGCGGCAACGATGCTCTTGGCCTCGGCCTCGCTCCACAGCCGCGACTCGCGCGCCTCGGGATCGAACTCGCTCTTCTTGAACTTGGGGTCGAACCAGCGGCCTTCATACAGGCCGGCGGCGGCGATGAACTCGGCGCGCACCTCCCAGTAGTCGCGCGGCACGAAGTGCTTGATCTTCTCTTCGCGCTCCACCACGATCGACAGCGTCGGGGTCTGCACGCGGCCCACGGTGGTCAGGAAGAAGCCGCCGCCCTTGCTGTTGAAGGCGGTCATGGCACGCGTGCCGTTGATGCCGACCAGCCAGTCGGCCTCGGAGCGGCAGCGCGCGGCGTCGGCCAGCGGCAGCATGTCTTCGTCTTCGCGCAGCGCGGCAAAGCCGTCGCGGATCGCCTGCTGCGTCATCGATTGCAGCCACAGCCGGCGCACCGGCTGCCTGGCCTTGGCCTGCTGCGCGATCAGGCGGAAGATCAGTTCCCCTTCGCGCCCCGCGTCGCAGGCGTTGATCAGCGCGGTGACGTCCTTGCGCTTGATCAGCCGGTTCAGCACCTTCAGGCGCGACTCGGTCTTGGGGATGGGGCGCAGGTCAAAATGCGGCGGGATCACCGGCAGGTTGGCGAAGCTCCACTTGCCGCGCTTGACCTCATATTCGTCCGGCGCGGCGATCTCGACCAGGTGGCCGACGGCAGAGGACAGCACGTAATCGTCGCTCTCGAAATACTCGTCGTGCTTGGTAAACCCCCCGAGGGCACGGGCGATATCCGCCGCGACCGACGGTTTTTCCGCGATGATGAGGGCTTTTGACATGGGAAGGGTCCTTGCGAGCTGCTTCTGGCAACCCGCTAATTGCACTGCAAACGTAGTAATCAGAACGCCGGGGGCTATGAGGCGCCAATAATAAGCGCGGTTTCGACGGTGGTGCAAGCAAGCCTCCTTGCGGCCCTCTTGCCGTCCCGTACACCGCCTAGGCGCCGCCGCGCCGTCCGCCAAGCAACCACTCCAGCACCTGAGGCGCTTCTTCCGCGGGCACCGGCATGGCCGCACCGCGGGCGAGCATGCGCTCGAGCACCTCGACATGCGGCAGCAGGGTGCCATAGAACCGTGGCACCCCACCCGCTGCCGGCTGCACCAGCACGGTCGGGAAATTCTCAATATCGATATCGCCAAGCGCATCCGCATGGGTCTCGATATCGATCCAGACAAAGCAATCGTCCGGATGGCGTGCCGCCAGCGCCGTCAGCGCCGTCAGGTAATCCCGGCAGGTGCCGCACCACTGTGCGCACAGGCAGGCCACCAGGCGACCCTGCGGCCGCGCCGCCAGGCACTCGGCAATGGCGCCGGCGTCACGTTCAGGAAAGTAAACGGTCATGGCATCGGAAACATGAGGAGCCCGCGACACACGGACAGCCGGCGATTGTATCGGTATTGCGCTGAGGGCCGGCCGTGCCGCCTTCACGCAAGGCGTCGGAACAGGTTTCCCGGTAGACGCTCGGCAAGCCCGGCCAGTTCCAGTTCCAGCAGGCGTGCCGCGGCGGCGTCCGGGGGCTGGCCGCTGCGCTCGCACAGCGCATCCAGCGTAACCGGATCGTAGCCGAGGGCGGCCAGCAGGGGGTCGGCACGGTCGGCTAATTCAGATTGCTCCGCAGCTGGCTGCGAGGCCAGGGCCTGCGCCGCGGCCTGCGGCCGAAGCGGTGAGGCCGGCCCCAGGTTGATTTCCTCAAGCACGTCCTCGGTGCGTTCCACCAGCTTGGCGCCCTGGCGGATCAGCAGGTGGCAGCCCTGAGACAGCGGCGCGTGGATCGATCCGGGCACCGCGAACACCTCGCGGCCCAGTTCCGCGGCCAGCCGCGCGGTGATCAGCGAGCCGGATCGCGCCGCGGCCTCGACCACCAGCACGCCGTGCGCGAGCGCCGCGATGATCCGGTTGCGGCGCGGGAAATTGGCCGGCATACCCTGCATGCCAAGCGGAAATTCGGTGACCACGGCGCCGCGCTCAGAGATCTCATGGGCCAGGGCCAGGTTGTCGGCGGGATAGACCCGGTCGGCCCCCGTACCCGTGACCGCGATCGTGCTGCCGCAGCCAAGCAGCCCGCCGGCATGGGCGGCGGCGTCGATCCCCAGCGCCAGGCCGGAGATCACCGTCAGGCCCGCCCCGGACAGTTCGCGCCCGAAAGCCTGCGCATTGCGCTTGCCCTGCGCGGTGGCATTGCGCGCGCCGACGACGGCCACCGCCGGGCGGGCCAGCATCGCGGGATCGCCTTTGATATATAGCAGCGGCGGCGGATCGTGCAGGTCGAACAGGCGGGCAGGGTAGGCGTCATCGGCCAGCGTGAGCAGGTGGTTGCCCGGCGTGCCCAGCCACGCCAGCGTGCGTTCAACCAGCGCCGGCAGCCCGGCATCGGGCCTGGCCAGTACCGCGCGGGCCAGCTTGGCCGGAACGACGGCGGACAGCGCCGTCACGCTCTGTGCCAACACTTGCTGCGGCAGCCCGAACGCAGCCAGCAGCAAGCGCACCGCGACCGGGCCGATCCCGGGGGCACAGGTCAGCTGCAGCCATGCCTTCAGGTCGTCGGCATTGCGGATGGCGGCTTGCCCGCCGGCGCCGGCATGGCCCAGGGATGCGGCGCAGACCGGCGCCGCCGCAGACGTCGCCAAGGCGGGTTCAGCGCGGCGAGGTGGCCCGGTCGCCGACCGCGATCACGTTGGAAGCGTCGGTGACCAGCGCATACGACACGCCGGGGAACACGCGGAAGACAAAAGCGAGGCCGTAGCGCTCGTCCGGCAGCCGGATGGCGCGGTTGCCGTCGGTCTTGTCGGCCACGGTTTCGCCAGTGCGCGACAGCGCCAGCACGTGGCCTGGTTCCACCCCGGCCTGGCTGCCCAGGTTGAGCACCACCACCTGCCTCGCACCACCGAACTCCACCCCGCCATAGACCTTGGCGACGCGGCCGTCGAGCTGCGCATCGGGCGCGTGCGGCACATAGCGCAAGGCTTCACGCGCGGGCTGCGGCATCAGCAGCGTGCCGACGCCCATTTCCTGCCTGGCCTGCGTGACCTGCATGGTCGAGACGGCGTCCGGGCCCTGCGCGCCGCGCGCCAGGCGCACATTGCCTTCATATTCGGACTCGTAGCCGAGCACGGCCTGCGTCACGGGATCGCGCACCGGGGTGAGCGGGCGGTAGGCCTGCCAGTCGCTGCCCTGCGGCGCGTCCGCAGGGATGCCGCGGGCATAGCCGGTGTCGTCACGGCCGAGGATGACGCGCGATTCCGACACCGCCACGATGCGCGCGGAGGTGTCCAGCGTGTCCTGGTCGACGACCAGCGGCCGGATCAGGAAGGGCTCGATATCGGCGGCAGGGATGCTCAGGATGGCGGCCGTGTCGGTGGTGCCGCCGCGCATCTGCGGCGACAGGCGCACGGCGTCGCTGCCGCCCGGCGCCGTCGACAGCCAGGCCCGCCCGTCGCGCTGGATCAGGTACAGGATCTGGCCCGGGTAGATCAGGTGCGGATTGCGGATCTGCTGCCGGTTCATGCCCCATAGCTCGGGCCAGCGCCACGGCTGGCGCAGGAAGCGGCCCGAAACGCCCCACAGCGTGTCGCCGGCGCGCACCGTATATTGCGATGGCGCGTTGGCGGCCAGGTCGGCCACGGGAATGCCCTGCCGGGCGGTGCGCTGGGCTTCGGCCTGCTGGGCCGGCGTGACCGTCAGGTCCGCCGCTGTGGCTGGCAGCGCGGCCGCGGCGGTGAAGGCCGCGGCACTCAATAACGGATAAGCAAACCTGGGGATGAACGCGTGCAGCCTGCGGCCCGACGCCGCCTGGTGTTCTTTGGTAAGATCGCGCATTTTCCTGACCGGCCGGAGGTTCGGCCGGATTGACCCGGGAGAGCGTGCCTGTTGCGGCGCGCCTTGAATTTTTGTACTTGCGCCCCGATTCTGCATGTAAACATCCGCCGCCGCAACGCGGCCCGGTTGCCGGCAGCAGCCGGCGTTGCGCCCCAGCATCATGGCAAAACTCGACATCCTGACCTACCCCGATCCCCGCCTGCACACCGTCGCCAAACCCGTGGCCGCGGTGGACGACCGCATCCGCCAGCTGGTCAAGGACATGGCGGAAACCATGTACGAAGCGCCCGGCATCGGCCTGGCCGCGACCCAGGTCAACGTGCACGAGCAGGTGGTGGTGATCGACGTCTCGGAAACGCGCGACCAGCTCCAGGTCTTCATCAACCCGGAGATTGTCTGGGCCAGCGACAACCGCAAGGTGTGGGAAGAGGGCTGCCTGTCGGTGCCCGAGGTCTATGACCGGGTCGAGCGCCCCGACCGCGTGCGCGTGCGCGCGCTCAACGAGAAGGGCGAAAGCTTCGAGCTCGACGCCGACGACCTGCTGGCGGTCTGCATCCAGCATGAGATCGATCACCTGCGCGGCAAGGTCTTCGTCGAGTACCTGTCGCCGCTCAAGCTCAACCGCATCAAGAGCAAGCTGCAGAAGCGCGAACGGACCCGCATGTAAGCCGCCGCCGCGGCAATAAAGATGTAACAGCCCGCCGGAATCCGGCCACCCGCGTGCGGCATCGGCGCGGGGTCTGTTATCTTTATGACTTCCGAAGAACCCAGATACCGGCCGCTACAGCGGCCGGTGCCATTTCAGGCCACGGAACCTGCCATGTCCCAAGCCAGCCCCTTGCGTGTCGCCTTTGCCGGCACCCCCGAGTTTGCACGCGTCGCGCTGGAAGCGATCCACGCCGCCGGATTTCCGGTGGTCGCCGTGCTGACCCAGCCCGATCGTCCGGCCGGCCGCGGCATGCAGCTGCAGGCCAGCCCGGTGAAGCAGTTCGCCGTCGCCAACGGCCTGGCGCCGGTCTTGCAGCCGCGGTCGCTGCGCCGGCAGGGCAAGTATCCGGAAGAGGCCGCCGCGGCCATCGACACGCTGGCCGGCATTGCGCCGGACGTCATGGTGGTGGCCGCCTACGGCCTGATCCTGCCGGCCGAGGTGCTGACGCTGCCGCGGCTGGGCTGCCTAAATATCCATGGCTCGCTGCTGCCGCGCTGGCGTGGCGCGGCGCCGATCCACCGCGCCATCGAAGCGGGCGACGCCGAGACCGGCATCACGCTGATGCAGATGGACGAGGGCCTGGACACCGGCGACATGCTCACGCGCGAAGCCGTGCCGATCGGCCCGGACGACACCACCGGCACGCTGCACGACACGCTGGCCGCGCTGGGCGCGCGCATGATCGTGGCGGCACTGCGGGAGCTGGAAGCCGGCCGCACGCTGGCCGCCACGCCGCAGCCGGCCGAAGGCGTTACCTACGCCGAGAAGATCGCCAAGGACGAAGCGCCGCTGGACCTGCGTCGCCCCGCCGCGGCGCTGGCCAGCCAGGTGCGCGCCTTCAACCCGTTCCCGGGCGCGACGGTGCAGGTGGGCGATACCGTGATCAAGTGCTGGCAGGCGGTGCCGCTGGCGGCGGCAAGCAGCCTGCCGCATCCGCCGGGCACGGTGCTGGCGGCCGACGCCGCCGGCATCCTGATCGCCTGCGGCGAGGGCAGCGCGTTGCAGGTCACCGAACTGCAGAAGCCGGGCGGGCGCCGCCAGCCGGCGCAGCAGTTCCTGCAGGGCCTGCCGCTGCCGCCGGGCACGCGCTGCGTGGTGCCCGGCAATGGCGCCGCCCAGGAATAACCGGGCAGCCCTTTGCCGCACATGGCGGCATAAGTGCCGGGGGCAGCGCCCGGCCGGGCCCGCCGGCTGCGCCGCTCCTCCCATTCCGTTGAACCGCCGTTGAATTTTCGGCGATTGCCCCCTATCTAACGGTCATCGCGTCCGCTTTCACGCGGGACGCGGCTCACGATTACACGGAGATCACCGCAATGTTCAACTGGGTCAAGACCTTCATGCTGATGGCGGCCATCACGGCGCTGTTCATCGTTATCGGCGGCATGATCGGCGGGCGCAGCGGCATGATGTTCGCGCTGCTGATCGCGCTGGGCATGAACTTCTTCTCCTACTGGTTCTCGGACAAGATGGTCCTGCGCATGTACAACGCGCAGGAAGTCGATGCCGGCAGCGCGCCGCAGTTCTACGGCATGGTGCAGGAACTGGCGCAGCGCGCCGGCCTGCCGATGCCGCGCGTCTACCTGATCAACGAAGACGCGCCCAACGCCTTTGCCACCGGCCGCAACCCGGAGCACGCCGCCGTGGCGGCCACCACCGGCATCCTGCGGGTGCTGTCCGAGCGCGAGCTGCGCGGCGTGATGGCGCATGAGCTGGCGCACGTGCGCCATCGCGACATCCTGACCTCGACCATCGCCGCCACCATGGCGGGTGCGATCTCGGCGCTGGCCAATATGGCGATGTTTTTCGGCGGGCGCGACGAGAACGGCAACCGCACCAACCCGATCGCCAGCATTGCCGTGGCGATCCTGGCGCCGCTCGCGGCCTCGCTGATCCAGATGGCGATCTCGCGCGCGCGTGAATTCGAAGCCGACCGCGCCGGCGCCGAGATCAGCGGCGACCCGCAGGCGCTGGCCAGCGCGCTGGACAAGATCCACCGCTACGCGCAGGGCATCCCGTTCCAGGCCGCCGAGGAACACCCGGCCACGGCGCAGATGATGATCATGAACCCGCTCTCCGGTGGCGGCATCGCCAACCTGTTCTCGACCCATCCGGCCACCGAGGAACGCATCGCGCGGCTGATGCAGATGGCGCAGACCGGCACCTACCCCGCCTGAGCGGCCGGAAATCCGGGGCCCGGCCCCGGCACAAGGTAAACTGCCCGCTGTTCCGCATGGACCGGCGGGCTTTTTTTGGCCCGCGCCCCACGCCCTCCCGATTCACCGCCTTGACCGCTGCCTGATCCGCCGCCTGACCGATATGCGCCTGCCTCCCGATTCGCTTGCCTTCCAGATGCTTGGCGCCGCCACCGCGGTGCGCGCCGTCAGCGAAGGCACGGCCTTGCCCCAGGCGATCGAGGACGCCGCCGCGCAACTGCGGCTGGACCGCGTGCGCGATGCCGCCAGTCGCGGCGCGCTGCAGGACATTGCCTACCGCACCATGCGCCAGTTCGGCACCGCGCGCGCGCTGGTGACCAAACTGGTGACGCGCCCGCCCGGGGCGCAGGTCGATTCGCTGCTGGCGGTGGCGCTGGCATTGCTGCTGGAACACACGCCGGGGCCACGCGACAAGCACGACAGCGCCGACCCGGCGCGCCACGATGCCGACGCCGGCCGCCCCGGCTACAGCACCTTCACCGTGGTCGACCAGGCCGTCAGCGCCGCCGCCTCCGAACCCAAGACTGCGCATGCGCGCGGACTGGTCAACGCCGTACTGCGGCGGTTCCTGCGCGAGCGCAAGGCGCTGCTGGCCGAGGTCAATCGCGACGAGCAGGCGCGCTGGAACCTGCCGCCGTGGTGGCTGCGCATGCTGCGCGAGGCCTATCCTGACCAGTGGACGGCGCTGGCCGCCAGTGCCAACGTGCGCCCGCCGATGACGGTACGCGTCAACACCGCGCGCGTGTCCGTGCCGCAGTACCAGACCGACCTGGCCAACGCCGGGCTGGCCGGGCGTGTGGTGGGCCCGCAGGCGGTGCGCCTGGTGCGCGCGGTGCCGGTAACGCAGCTGCCGGGCTTTGCCGAAGGCGTGGTCTCGGTGCAGGACGCCGGTGCGCAACTGGCCGCGCCGCTGCTGGAGGTGGCCGACGGCATGCGCGTGCTCGATGCCTGCGCGGCGCCCGGCGGCAAGACCGGACATCTGCTGGAGCTGGCCGATATCGACGTGACCGCGGTCGAGAGCGACGCGCAGCGCGCCACCCGCATCGGCGAAAACCTGGCGCGCCTGGGCAAGTCCGCAAAGGTCGTGGTCGGCGATGCCAGCCGTCCCGCCGACTGGTGGGACGGGCAACTCTTCGACCGCATTCTCGCCGACGTGCCGTGCTCGGCCTCGGGCATCGTACGGCGCCATCCCGATATTCGCTGGCTGCGCCGCGAGACCGATATCGCCAAGCTCATCACCGAGCAGCGCCGCATCGTCTCGCAGCTGTGGCCGCTGCTCAAGCCGGGCGGCATCCTGGTCTATGTCACCTGTTCTATTTTCCCAACGGAGGGCGAGGAGCAGGCGCGCTGGTTTGGTGAGCAACTGGCAGATGCGATACGATTGCAGGCGCCAGGGCAGCTGCTGCCCGGCACCCATGCAACGCTTGCCGCGGGCGCGGACGGTGACCAGGCCGCCCTTGACAGCACCGGCGGCGCCAGCCTGCCATCCGATCACGATGGCTTCTTCTACGCCCGCTTCCAGAAACGCGCCTGATCTGATCCGATGCCGAGCACGCCGCGCCTGTCAGGCTTTCGCGTTGAAGTGGCCCGCTGCGCCGACACCGGCGCAGCCTCCGTGCCCAACCCGCGCAGCCGGCTGGCGCGCTGGGCGCTCGCGCTGATACTGGCGCTGGCCGCCGCGCTGTGGCTGCCCCGCGCCGCGCAGGCGCAGGTCATCGAGGCCACCGAAGCCCGCATCGAATACCAGGACGGCGGCTTCGAGCTGGCCGCCAGCTTTGACTTCGACCTGCCGCCCACGCTCGAGGACGCGCTGCACAAGGGCATCTCGCTCTATTTCGCGGTCGACTTCCAGCTCTCGCGCTCGCGCTGGTACTGGTTCGATGACAAGCCGGTCAACACCACCCGCAGCGTGCGCCTGTCGTACCAGCCGCTGACGCGCCAGTACCGCATCTCCACCGGTGGCCTGCAACTGCCGTTCACGCGCCTGAAGAGCGCGCTGCAGTTTATCCAGCGCGTGCGCGGCTGGCGGGTGTTCGAGCGCAATGCGGTCAAGCCCGGCGAAACCTACAGCGCCGAAGTGCGCATGCGGCTGGACCTGTCGCAGTTGCCCAAGCCGTTCCAGATCAATGCCGTCAACACGCGCGACTGGAACCTGGCATCAGACTGGCGGCGCTTCACCTACACCGTGCCGACCGATCTGAGCGCGCCGCCGCCGCCTCCGCCCGCACCACCGCCGGCACCACCGCCCCAGCCGCCGGCACCGCCACCGGCACCGGCATTGCCTGCGTTGCCAGCCTCGCCCCCCATGCCGGCACCGGCTGCGGCATCGGCGCCTGCCGCAGCCAATGAGCGGGGCCCGGGGGAAGGGCGCGGCCTGTACCTGCAAACTGTGTCGTACGCGCTGTCGCCGGCGATGCTGGCGCAGCCCGCTTCGAGCCAGCCATGAGCAACCCGTTGTGGGACAGCCGGTTCCGGCGCCTGCTGTACCGCGTCGTGGCCGGCATCATCGTGTTCCTGGCGCTGGTGCTGGTGGGCCTGCTTGCCGGCGCGTCGGCCAATACCGAATTCTTCGATCGCTATTTCACGCTGCTGTTCAAGGTGAACCTGGTGATCGGCGCGCTGCTGGTGCTGACCGTGGGCGCGCTGGCGGTGACGCTGTGGCTGCGCTATCGCCGCGGCAAGTTCGGCACGCGGCTGATGACCAAGCTCGCCGTATTCTTCGGCGTGGTCGGCGTGCTGCCCGGCGTGCTGATCTACCTGGTGTCGCTGCAGTTCGTCTCGCGCAGCATCGAGTCCTGGTTCGACGTGCGCGTGGAAACCGCGCTCGAGGCCGGTCTGAACCTGGGACGCGCCACCATCGACAGCTCGCTGGCCGACCTGCAGGTCAAAGCGCGGCTGATGTCCGAGCAGCTGGCCGGCGCCTCCGGCGTGGCCACCTCGCTGCAGCTGAACCGGCTGCGCGAGCAGTATGGCGTGCAGGAAGCCGCCATCTTCACCGGCAGCGGCCGCGTGCTGGCCACCGCTTCCAGCAACTATGCCTCGCTGGTGCCGGACCTGCCTTCCGGCGTGCTGGCAGAGCAGGCGCGGCTGGCGGGCGGCTATGCCGCGGTGGAGGGCGGCACCGATCCGTCGAGCGACGTCGGCCAGGCTCCCGAGCGCGTCGACAGCAGTCACCTGTACCGCCTGCGCGTGATCATCCCGCTGGGTGCGGCGCCAGGACCGGCACAAGATACGATCAGCGCCGCCAGCGCACCCCGCGCGTTGACCCGGCCGCCGCGCTGGGCCGGCTCCGGCCTGTCGGTCGAACGCAGCCCGGAAGACTCCCCTTCGAGCGGTTTCGGCCTGGTCGGCGAGAGCGTGCGCGAAGAACGCTACCTGCAGGTGCTGCACCCCGTGCCCGCGGCGCTGGCGCGCAATGCCGACGAGGTCCAGCGCGCGTACCAGGAGTACCAGGAAAAGGCGCTGGGCCGCACCGGCCTGCGCAAGATGTATATCGGCACGCTGACGCTGACGCTGTTCCTGGCGGTGTTCATCGCGGTGATGCTGGCACTGCTGCTTGGCGGCCAGCTGGCGCGGCCGCTGCTGATGCTGCTGCAGGGGACCAAGGAAGTGGCCGAGGGCGATCTGTCGCCCAAGCGCGAGCTGAAGAGCCGCGATGAACTGGGCATGCTGACGCAGCAGTTCAACCAGATGACGCGCCAGCTGGCCGAGGCCCGGCTGGCGGTGGAAGAAAACCGCGCCGCGCTGGAGCAGTCGAAGGCCTACCTTGAAAGCGTGCTGCAGAACCTCACCGCGGGCGTGCTGGTGTTCGACCGCCGCTTCGTGCTGATCACCGCTAACCCCGGCGCCGAGCGCATCTTCCGCCAGCCGTTCAGCGCGGTGATGGGCCTGCCGATGGACCAGATCCCCGGCATGGCGTCGTTCGGCGAGATCGTGCGCCAGGCCTTCTCGGACCAGAACACCAGCGAGGTGCTGGGCGGCGCCGAGCACTGGCAGAAGCAGATCGAACTGCCGCAGGGCGAGGAGCAGCCGCTGACGCTGCTGGTGCGCGGCGCGCGCCTGCCCGGCGGCGAGCGTGACGAGCCCGGCTATGTGATCGTCTTCGACGATATTTCCGATGTGATTTCCGCTCAACGCTCGGTTGCGTGGGGCGAGGTGGCACGGCGCCTGGCGCACGAGATCAAGAACCCGCTGACGCCGATCCAGCTCTCGGCCGAGCGCCTGCAGATGAAGCTCTCGCCCAAGCTGGAGGGCACCGATGCCGACGTGCTCAAGCGCGGCGCCGCCACCATCGTCAACCAGGTGGCCGCGATGAAGCGCATGGTCGATGATTTCCGCGACTACGCGCGTACGCCGCCCGCGGTGCTGCAATCGCTGCAGCTCAACAGCCTGGTAGCCGAGGTGCTGCACCTGTATGGCATCGACGATCCGACGGTGCATGAGCACCCCGTGATCCATCCGACGCTGGGCAGCGCGCTGCCCGAGATCAAGGGCGATCCCACGCAATTGCGCCAGGTCATCCACAACCTGTTGCAGAACGCGCAGGACGCGGCCGCGGAGAACGTCGCGGCCGGTAGGGCCGCGCCCCATATCACTCTGCACACCGAGACTGTAGAATACAAAGATTCTGCCGGCGAGAACCGGCAGGCCGTCAAGCTCACCATTGCGGACAATGGTCCCGGTTTTGCACCACGCATCCTGAGCCGCGCGTTCGAACCCTATGTGACCACCAAAGCCAAGGGCACGGGTCTTGGGCTTGCGATGGTAAAGAAGATCATTGACGAACACGGCGCGCGCATTGAACTGCGCAATCGCACGGAGGGTGCCGAGATCGTCGGTGCGCAGATCTCGATCCTGTTCGTTAAACTGGCATAGTCAACATTGGCGTCCGGTCCCGGAACGCTGCGGTGGGGTTAAGAGGGGAAGTATGGCAACCATCCTCGTAGTCGATGACGAAATGGGAATCCGCGAGCTGCTCTCGGAAATCCTCAGCGACGAAGGCCATGTGGTCGAACTCGCGGAAAACGCGCAACAGGCCCGCGATTACCGCGCGGCGGGCACGCCCGATCTCGTGCTGCTCGATATCTGGATGCCCGATACCGATGGCGTGACGCTGCTCAAGGAGTGGTCCGCGCAGGGACAGCTGACCATGCCCGTCATCATGATGTCGGGCCACGCAACCATCGACACCGCGGTCGAGGCTACCAAGATCGGCGCGCTCAATTTCCTGGAAAAGCCGATCGCGCTGCAGAAGCTGCTGTCCGCGGTGGAGCAGGGCCTGGCCCGCGGCATCGAACGCCCGCGCAGCAGCGCAGCCGCCACCGCCGCTCCGGCCACCGCGCCGTCGGCGGAAACCGGCACGGCCGCCACCACGCCCGAAGCTACGGTAGAAGCCGCTCCCAACGGCAGCCCGGCGCGCGTGCCGGAGGCGGAGATGCAGTTCTCGTTCGACATGCCGCTGCGCGAAGCGCGCGACCTGTTCGAGCGCGCCTATTTCGAGTACCACCTGCTGCGAGAACACGGCAGCATGACCCGCGTGGCCGAGAAAACCGGGCTCGAGCGGACCCACCTGTACCGCAAGCTCAAGCAGCTCGGCGTCGAGCTGGGCCGCAACAAGCCGGAGCCGGCCGAGCACTGACGCAGTGGCCTGGATGACGCTTGACTGGCTCCAAAAGTCCAGTTATAGTTTCGCTTCTTTGGCCCGGTAGCTCAGTCGGTAGAGCAGAGGATTGAAAATCCTTGTGTCGGCGGTTCGATTCCGTCCCAGGCCACCAGAACAGAAAAAGCCCGGCTCTTGCAGCCGGGCTTTTTGCATTGGGCGCTGTTCCGGTACGCGTGCCATGCCCCGCATCGCCGCCGCCCGGCGACACATTTCGATCCCATCCACGTCGCATTCCCCCGAACTACCAGGCACGGCTGATCGCAGTCAAGGTTGCCTTTTGCGTGCCGGCACATCTTGACGCTCCCATGCTCAGCAGGGAGACCTCGCCCGCGCTGGCGGCAGGCAATTTCCGTATTGGCAAATATATCCCTTGTCCCCGTCCATTTAACGTCTATACAATAAATCAATGCCGGTGGTGTTCGATCCGGTCAAGGACCTGGCCAACCAGATCAAGCATGGCGTATCGCTGGCACTGGCCGAAGCGTTCGATATGGAAGGTGCGCTGATCCGGGACGATCTGCGGTTTGCGTACGGTGAAGGGCGCGTGATCGCTACCGGGCTGATCGGCAACCGTGTTTTTGTGATGGTCTACACGATGCGAGGCGAGACGATGCGCATCATCAGCCTGCGCAAAGCCAACCGCCGCGAGGTACTGAAGTATGTCTACGAAACGGAAGGTTCATATCCCGACTGATGCCGAGGACAAGGCACTGACGCGCGCCGCACAGGCCGACCGCGACAACCCGCCGCTGACAGATGCCGAGTTCGCACGCATGCGGCCGGCGCGTGAAGTACTGCCCCGGCTGGTCGGCGAGCAGGCGGCGCAGGCGCTGTTGCGGCCACGCGGGCGCCCGGCGCTGCCGGAAGATCAACGCAAGGTCACGCTGAACATGCGTTGCGACCGCGATGTGGTCGAAGCCTTCAAGGCCACCGGTGATGGCTGGCAGACGCGCATCAACGATGTGCTGCGTGCCTACGCGAAGTCGCACCGCCTGCTGCCTGGCCGTTGATGGCCGCGGCCGCCGTTTCGCCCGGCGCGCAACACCCAATCCAGAAGTAAATATCTTCTACTTGGCAGCCGATCCATGTCTCTCTACGATGCCCTGAAGCGCTGCCGCCAGGCAGGGCGGGCCAGGCCGGCCAAGCCGCTTCCATAATGCAGATAACCGGCCCGGGCCGATACTTCTCACCGGGGGGTTGGATGGACACATTGATCGGGACGGACAAGCGCTGGCCACCGCAAACCGCGGCCGGCGAGCGCGGCTTGTGGAAGAGCACCATGGCCGCCGCCAGCCAGGCGCTGGGCGCGGCGGGGCGGATGCAGCAGGCCGTGTCGCAGACCCTGAAGCTGCAGAACAAGATCCGCGCGCTGCGCGACGAACTGCACCAAATGGAAGCCGAGCGCGACGTCTACCGCGAGCTGCACGCGCGCACAGTGGAAGAACTGCACCAGGCCATCGACCGCAGCCCGGCCGAGATCAAGCGGCTGCGTGCCGAAACCGAGGCCATGCAGGTGCGCCATCGCGCCTACAAGCTGCTGGTCCAGCACTACATGCGAATGGGCACGCCGATCGATCCCGCCGTGTTTGCCGATCAGCGCAGCCGCGTCCAGCAGCACATCCTGTTCCAGCGCCGCAAGGGCATCCCGGTGGCGAATATCGTGGTCGAGGATATTGCGTTCCTGTTGCGCTGAATTGCGCTGAACGACCCGATTCGAAACCCGGCGTCAGCACACAACATCGTCAGCGCACATTGACGCCCCCGCGCCGCGGCGGAACACTGTCGCGACCGCGCGCGCAGCCGCTGCGCCGCGGCGTTGCCATGCTCATGGCCACGATCTGCCACTGTTCGAGGCGTCGTCTCAGGCGACGTTGTCCATCTTGTTGCTGCGCGCTGTCCCCATCCTTTCCGCCACCGGCCCTCACACAAGTCCGCGGTCCAGCCTGAGTCCCGCCCATGCTTTGCGCCGCTGCGCCGGCGCAGCGCTGCGATGAGTACGCTGGCGCGCCGCCTGGTGGCGGAAGGACTCGGCACCGCGCTGCTGGTGGCGATCGTGGTCGGCTCCGGCATTCGTGCCGAGCGCCTCGCCGCTGGCGATACCGCGCTTGCACTGCTGGCGAATTCGCTGGCCACGGGCGCCGGGCTGGTGGCCTTGCTGGTGTCGCTGGGGCCGGTCTCGGGCGGGCATTTCAATCCGGTGGTGAGCCTGTCGGCACTGGTGCAAGGCACGCTGGCGCCGCGCGATGCGCTGCGCTATGTGCTGATGCAGCTGGCGGGCGGCGTTTGCGGCGTGCTGGCGGCGCATGCCATGTTCGGCGAGCCGGCATTGGCGTGGTCGGCGCAGAGCCGCACCGGCGCGTCGATGTGGTGGAGCGAGTTCGTGGCAACCTTTGGCCTGGTCGGCGTGGGCATCGGCACGCTGCGCAGCCGGCCGCAGTTGGTGCCGTTTGTGGTAGCCGGCTATATCACCGCGGGCTACTGGTTCACGTCGTCGACCTCGTTCGCCAATCCCGCGCTGACGCTGGCCTGCGCGTTGACCGATACCTTCACCGGGATCCGGCCGCAGGACGTGCCGGGCTTCGTGCTGGCACAGATCGGCGGCGGGCTGGCTGCCACGCTGCTGTTCCACTGGCTGTGCCGCAAGTCCGCTGCGACAGCGCCGGCCGGAGCCAGTGCCGTGCCCCACGCCCTGGGCTCCACCATGCGCCCCGCAACAACCCGGCCAACTACCAGCGCCGATTGAGCTGCACGCCGAAGATCGAGCCGCTCGCCTGCGAGGCCCATGCGTCGGCCGGTGCGGTGTAGCCGATGCCTTCCACGTCGCTGGCACGGCTGTAGGTGTAGAAGGCGCGCAGGTTGGCGTTGCCGGCCGACTTGCCCAGCGTGAGCGTAGGCGCCACGGTCAGCGCGGTGCGCTGGCCGCTGACCCCAAAGCCGGACGAGATCTGGTCGTGCGACACCTCGAAATTCAACCGGAACTGGCTGCTGGCGACGTACGCCGGACGCAGCCGCGTGGTGGTCCACTGCAACGTGCCGACCGGCGAACGGTCGAACTGCAGGCTTTGCTCCACCGCGCCGCTCAGCCCCCAGCGGCTCTTCCATTCGATCGAGTCGGCCACGCGCGTGCGCGACAGCGCCGGTCCCATGCCGGTATAGCCGGTCATGGCGTTGCGCGATCCCGCGCCGAACTGCACCCCCAGCCGGTTGGTGCCGAACAGCACCCCTTTCTGCTCGTGCAGCGCCGAAGCCCACCATGCACCGCCCGGGTCCTCTACCAGCGGCTGGGCCTCCACCCGCGTGAAGCCGAGCTGGACCGAGCCCTGTTCATTGGTGGGGATGGGCGCGGTGCGCAGCGAGTGGTAGCTGGGCAGGTTCTGGCCGTTCTGGTCGGCGCGCGCGGTGTACTGGTAGTTCAGGCCGATATCGCCGATCACCTTGGCGTTGTCCACGCCGAAGCGCATCGCCGTGGAATTCGGCGGCAGCAGCCCGGACGACATCAGGAACGGCGCGTTGTCGCGCCGGCCGGCCCACATGGTGGCGCCGTCCAGCACCGCCAGCCCGCTGACCGCCGTATAAAACTGCGGCACCAGGGCATAGGGGTCGATGGCCGCCGGGCGGCCATTGACAGTAGTGGCATCCGTGCCGCGCGCCTGCGCGATCAGCATCACCTGGGCGCCACCGTCGAGGTCCAGCACTGACTCGCGGATCTTGACTTCGCCCGTGCTGCGGCAGGCCAGCCCGCTACCGATGCCGGTGGATAGCGCCCCACCGGGACAGGCGCGCATGGTGGCGGGGCGCTCCTCGGCCGCGGCGCGGCCGCTGTAGCTCAGGCGCCACACGGATTCGCCCGCCGGGTCGTCGGCGGGCAGTTGCGAATGCAGTACCGGGGGTGCGTCCGACGGCGCGCCGGCATCCGTGGCAGCGCCTTGAGATGGGGCGGGGGGCGCCTCGGCCTGGAATTCGCCAAGCTTGGGCGGAAACAGCACCAGCGGCGGCGGCGGCGGGGCCGGTGGTTCGGGCGGACCGACGAAGTCAGGATCGACCGGCGGCAGGGTCGCGGCGACGCTGGTTGCCGCTGTGGCGGGTACGGTGACGCTTGCCGCGGGCGCCGCGGCGCCGGCGATCAGCCCGGCGAGCGGGTCGTCGCCTTCGGCCGGCGCGGGCGATGCCGCCGTTTCAGTGTTCGCCGCTGCCGCCGGCGGGGCTGGCGCCGCCACGGCCGCGGTAACCGTTGCCGGCACCCCCGGCGGTGGCGCGATGCGCGGCGGCTGCAACGCCGTGGCAGGCGTAGCCGTGCCGCTAGCCGGATCGCCGGTCTGCGCGCACGCCACCAGTCCCCAGGCGGCCAGCACGGCAAAGCCGAGGCGGCGCAGCGGCACGTGCCGGCCAGCGCAAGCGCGGGAGCCGGACGGCATCAGGGGGAATCGACGAGCAGAAGCAGGCAATTGGTACGGCAATGGGGACGGCAACGGGTACGGCAATTCCGCGTGGCAACCATCCTGCCAGGCAGGCAGGGCTGCGGAATCGGGACTGTTTTTTATCAGCCGAGACCATTTGACCGCAAGCCGGGTTACAAAATCCATCACACTGTGCGGCGTCTCACGATGCGGAAAATAGCGGATATGACGCAATTGACTAGCGAAAACCCGCACTTGCGCGGGGCCCCGTGCCGAAAGAGCCACCGCTATAATCGGCTGGCTTGGTGCGACACGCATTCTCGTGTCCGGGTAGCTCCAACGTAAGGAGCATCGACCTTGTCGAGACAAGGGGAGGGCTTCGGCCTGAACCGTCCAATCTCGACCATTACTTGCTTAGACGAACCCGGCCGAACAGCTAGGGGAGTCCGATGTGTTGTGAGGAAGCCGGAACAGTGGCCAACTTGCAGCTTGCTTTTTGCTGGATGGATTTCCAGCCATTGCCCAAGGGCGGGGACGCTCGCCTTTGGGCGAGTTCTCTGTAGACACCCCCCTAACGGAGGGTGTATGCGGCTAGACAGCGGAGACTCCGTTGTATCGCCGCAACATAGCATTCAAACCGTTCTGCATAGAACGGCGCTACGTTCTTTGGGACGGCTGCCGTCGCTCGCAAGAGCGACCGATGCCGTCAAGCGCTCGCTTGCATAGGAGCACAGTGGCAAGCAAGAGAGGTTCCGGAGCGGTAGCTCTGTGCATTATGGTTCGGTCGGTTATGCCCGAAAGGGTAGCGCGATAGAGAACCTGCTATGCGACTAGCAGTAGCCTAGGGAGACATGCGTCACTGGTAACGGTGGGGTGTGAAGCTCTCCTGACAATGTAGCCCCCGAAAGGGTGCCATCAGGTCGTGAGACAGGACGGTAGACGCTCCGAGCAGCAACGGGGTTGAGGCGCTAGGCTGACTGGTATGGGTAACGTAAGTGAACTGCTGATAAACGTCGTAACGATTGAGATGCCAAAGCTGCTGCCAGGCATTAACCAAAAGGTGTGTGGTCGGTTGTCCTACTCAAGCCTTGGGACACGTCGCCACGATGACCACCGGCGGAAAGGCAGACCCTAACCCAGTCGTGTAATGCGCAGGGAACGTGGTAAGCCCGTATGGCTGCCGGAGCGCAGTTTGGCTCAGGCAGGCGAACCGTAAGGAACGCTGTTGGCTGTGCGGGTATGGGATGTTGGAAAAAGCGAATGCCGGACTGTAATGGCTCGGATAGGGATTGAAACATCATCCCACGCGAAAGCGGGCAGACTTCCAACTGGTCAAACGTCGCAGGACGGCTGACTGATCTCGCTTGTTTAAATTTTTCTTCCCTTGAGGGGCAACACGTCCCTCAAGGGGCGTGTTGCCTCTTGATATTGGGGGAGATCCTCAAGATAGGAGAGCAGCATGGAAGCATTGATCCGCAAGGATGAATCTGCGCTCTCCGGCGTGCCGCAAACCTGGGGCGCCATTGATTGGCGCCGCGTGGAACGGAACGTCCGAGAAATGCAGATTCGAATTGCGAAGGCAACACAGGATGGGGATTGGCGAAGGGTGAAAGCCCTGCAACGGTCCTTAACCCGCTCGTTTTCCGCAAAAGCATTGGCGGTACGACGAGTGACAATGAACCAAGGTAAGCGAACGGCAGGTGTCGATCGCGAAAAGTGGAAAACGTCTGAAGCCCGATGGGAAGCCATTGGGAGGTTGAAGCGTCGAGGGTATCGGCCGTTGCCATTACGGAGGGTCTATATCCCAAAAGCCAACGGGAAGGAGCGGCCTCTGGGCATTCCAACCATGTTGGATAGAGCCATGCAAGCGCTGTATCTGCTGGCACTGGAGCCGGTGTCCGAAGGGACGAGCGATCCGAATTCTTATGGGTTCCGGGTTAATCGATCCACGGCGGATGCCATGTCCCAGTTGTTTGTATCCCTATCCCAGAGGACCTCGGCCCAATGGGTACTGGAAGCAGACATCAAAGGATGCTTTGACCATATCAGTCACGACTGGCTGGAAAGCAATGTCCCCATGGACAAAGCAATCCTTCGGAAGTGGTTGAAAGCTGGCGTGGTATTTCAGGGTCGGCTTCAGGCGACCGAAGCCGGAACACCACAGGGAGGCATCATTTCCCCGACCCTGGCAAATGTGGCGCTGAACGGCTTGGAAACGCAACTCAACAAGTTCCTCGGAGCGAAGTGGGGAGCGACCAAGGCGAAGAGGCTCAAAGTGAACGTTGTGCGTTACGCGGACGACTTCGTCATCACCGGTGATACGCCGGGGGTCCTAGCGAACGAGGTGAAGCCGTGGGTAGAACAGTTCCTTGCAGTACGGGGACTGTCGCTGTCGACGGAGAAAACGCGAATCGTCAGCATCACTGAGGGCTTTGACTTCCTAGGGTGGAATTTCCGGAAGTACTCCGGAACACTGCTTATCAAGCCAAGCAAGAAAAACGCGCAAGCGTTCTATCGCGAGGTGAAGGCGGTCATCAGCACCAACAAGACGGTGGAGCAGTCGGACTTAATCCGGCTGTTAAACCCGATGCTAAGGGGCTGGGCTCAGTATCACAGTCCAGTGGTGGCAAAAGCGATGTTCGCCCGTGTGGAGCATGAAATATTCAATGCTCTACGACGGTGGGCAAAGCGGCGACATCCACATAAGTCCGTCGAATGGGTGCGGAAGAAATACTTCGCGACCGTCGGCGAACGAAATTGGGTGTTTGGTACCAAGTTCGTGAGCGGCAAAGGCAGTGAAGGCTGGACGGAGTTGTACTCGCTGTCCAGCACGCCGATTCGGCGGCACAAGAAGATTCGGGGGGACTACAATCCCTTCGATCCAGTGCAGGAGCGGTACGGCGAGAAGCTGCGGCAGGAGCGTATGTTGGAAAACATGGCGCACCGTAAGCAGTGGATCAAGCTGTATCTATCCCAGCAAGGCTTGTGCGCGGTGTGTCAGTGCAAGATAACCAAGGAAACAGGATGGGAAGATCATCACATCGAACCTCGCATACTCGGGGGCTCCGATGCACTGGGGAATCGCGTACTGTTGCATCCGAACTGTCACAGGCAAGTGCATTACCAAGGTAGAACTGTTGTGAAGCCGGTGTCCGAGAGGGGCATTTAGTGCGATCCGAGCCGTATGCGGGGAAACTCGCACGTACGGTTCCTAGGGGGGGACAGGTCAGCAATGACCTTCGTCCCTACCCTACTCTTTCGGGTAAGACAGCCCTCGGCCGTGCGCGCGGTTCCGGCGTCGGGCCTGCAGGGCACGCCGCCGTGCCCGTTCGCCACAGGCACAGCGCTGCGCAGGCCGCCGTACCCCGGCGGCCGGTGCGTCACGGTCCGGCGCGTGGCCTCATGCAAGCCGTGCGCCCGCATCCGAATCAATATCTATAAGAGGAGAAGTGGAGATGGAACGTCGTTCCTTTCTGTTGAAAGCGTCGGCCGTGGCTGCCACCGGGGCACTGGCCGCGTGCGGCAAGGGTGAAGAAAAGGCTGCGCCTGCCGCCGCCAGCGGCCCGGCCGCGCCGGCCGTGGTGGGCAGCAACCCCGCCGTGGAATGGCGCCTGGCCTCGAGCTTCCCCAAGTCGCTCGACACGATCTTCGGCGGCGCCGAAACGCTGTCGGCACGGGTCCGCGAACTGACCGAAGGCAAGTTCAATATCAAGGTCTTTGCCGCCGGTGAAATCGTGCCGGGACTGCAAGTGCTGGACGCGGTACAGAACAACACCGTGCAGATCGGCCACACCGCCGGCTACTACTACTTCGGCAAGAACCCGACACTTTGCTTCGACACCACCGTGCCGTTCGGCCTGACCGCGCGCCAGCAGAACGCCTGGATGCTGCAGGGCAACGGCATGAAGCTGATGCGCGAGTTCTTCAAGGAATACAACGTCGTCAACTTCCTGGGCGGCAACACCAACGCGCAGATGGGCGGCTGGTTCCGCAAGGAAATCAAGACCGTGGCTGACCTGCAGGGCCTGAAGTACCGCATCGCCGGGTTTGCCGGCGTGGTGCTGGCGCGCCTGGGCGTGGTGCCGCAGCAGATTGCCGGCGGCGACATCTACCCCGCGCTGGAAAAAGGCACCATCGATGCGGCCGAGTGGGTGGGCCCGTACGATGACGAAAAGCTGGGCTTCTACAAGGTGGCCCCGTACTACTACTATCCGGGCTGGTGGGAAGGCAGCGCGCAGCTGTCGTTCTACGCCTCGGCCAGCGAGTTCGAGAAGCTGCCCGCGCTGTACAAGCGCGCGCTGGAAACCGCCACCATCGAGGCGCACACCACCATGATGGCCAAGTACGATACGGTCAACCCGCAGGCGCTGGCGCGCCTGCTGGAAAACGGTGTCAAGCTGCGTCCGTTCTCCAAGGAGATCATGGAGGCCTGCTTCAAGGCGACCCAGGAATCCTACGCCGACGAAACCGCGAAGAACCCGTCGTTCAAGAAGATCTACGACGACTGGCGCGTGTTCCGCAACAACCAGGCGGCGTGGTTCAACGTGGCCGAGCAGGGCTTCGCCCAGTTCAGCTTCGCGCGCAAGCTGTAAGCCGCGTGCGCCCGGGCAACCGGGCCATCAGCAAACCCCATGGTCCCAGCGGAGCATGGGGTTTTTTGTTGGCGGCGGCCGCGCGCGGTGCGCGCCGGCGGGGAGGGCGCGGCCCCGGTAGAATCGCCGGCATCGATCGGAAAACCCTATGCAACTCGGCATTCTCTACGCGCTGCTGGCCTACGTCATCTGGGGGCTGCTCCCGCTCTACATCAAGTCGCTCCCCGGCATCGCGCCGGTGGAGATTCTGCTGCACCGGATGGTGTGGTCGCTGGTATTCCTGGGGCTGATCCTGGCCTGGCGGCGCCAATGGGCGTGGCTCGGCCAGGTGGTGCGGGACCGGCGCCTGTTGCTGTCGTTTGCCGCCAGCGCGGCGCTGCTGTGCGCGAACTGGTTCCTGTATATCTGGGCGGTATCGGCCAACCGCGTGGTCGATGCCAGCCTCGGCTATTTCATCAACCCGCTGTTCAGCGTGCTGCTGGGCGTGGTGTTCCTGCACGAACGCCTGCGCCGGGTGCAATGGCTTGCGATCGCGGTGGCCGCGGCCGGCGTGGCCTGGCTGACGGTGGCGGCGGGGCAGCTGCCATGGATTGCGCTGGGCCTGGCCGCCAGCTTTGGCGGTTACGGGCTGCTGCGCAAGACCGGTGCGCTGGGCGCGCTGGAAGGGCTGTCGCTGGAAACGCTGCTGCTGTTCCCGCTGGCCGCCGCCGTGCTGGGCTGGCTGTTCGCCACCGGCCAGGACAGTTTCACCCACGCAGCGCCGGGTACGCAGTGGCTGCTGTTGCTGGCCGGGCCGGTGACGGCGGTGCCGCTGCTGTTCTTTGCGGCCGGAGCACGGCGCATTCCGCTGTCGCTGCTGGGTCTGCTGCAGTACACCGGTCCGACGCTGCAACTGCTGCTGGGGGTGTGGCTGTGGAACGAGCCGTTCCCGGCGCAGAAGCAGGCCGGCTACGCGCTGATCTGGCTGTCGCTGGCCTTGTATGCGGCCGAAGGGTTGTGGATGAATGCGCGGCAGAAGCCCGCCGGCATCCAATCGATCAATGAAACGACCTGAAAATTGATCACCGTCATTCATCCAACGGATAACCAGAACAAAGCCGATCCCGAGCCCGGCCCCCATGTCCGCCCCGCCTGATGCCAGTCCCGCGGTCCAGCGCAAGATCATCCATTGCGACTGCGACTGCTTCTACGCCTCGGTCGAAATGCGCGACGACCCGTCGCTGCGCGGCCGGCCGATGGCGGTGGGCGGCGCGCCCGACCGGCGCGGGGTGATCGCCACGTGCAACTACGAGGCGCGGGCCTTCGGCGTGCGCTCGGCAATGGCGTCGGCGCAGGCGCTCAAGCGCTGCCCCGACCTGCTGATCGTGCGCCCCGCGATGGACAAGTACCGCGAGGTCTCGCGCCGCATCTTTGCGATCTACCGCGAATACACCGCGCTGGTCGAGCCGCTGTCGCTGGACGAGGCCTACCTCGATGTCAGCCTGTGCACGCGCCATGCCGGCAGCGCCACGCGCATTGCCGAGGAGATCCGCCAGCGCGTGCGTGAAGAAGTCGGGGTGACGGTGTCGGCAGGGGTCGGTCCCAGCAAGTTCGTCGCCAAGATCGCCAGCGACTGGAACAAGCCCGACGGGCTGTTCGTGGTCCGGCCGGCGGCAGTCGACGCCTTTGTCGCCGCGCTGCCGGTGGAGCGCATCCATGGCGTCGGCAAGGTCACCGCAGCCAAGCTGCGCCGGCTGGGTGCCGAGACTTGCGGCGACCTGCGGCCGTGGTCTGCCGACCGCCTGCATCGCGAGTTCGGCGTGTTCGGGGCGCGGCTGTACAAGCTGTGCCGCGGCGTGGACGAGCGCGCGGTCACGCCCGAGCGCGAGCGCAAGTCGATCAGCGTGGAAGAAACCTACGCCGACGACCTGCCCGACCTGCCGGCCTGCCTGGCCGAGCTGGAACCGCTGATCGCCATGCTCGAGGCGCGCATCGCGCGCGCCCAGGCGCATGACACCATCGACAAGCTGACGGTAAAGCTGCGCTTCTCGGACTTCCGCCAGACCACGGTCGAATGCCGCGGCCATGCCCCGGATCGCAGCGTCTATGCGCGGCTGCTGGCAGAGGGCCATGCGCGCCGGGGCTTGCCGGTGCGGCTGCTTGGGGTCGGGGTCGGCACAAGTGACCGGGATACCGCGCAGCTCGAGCTGTTCGACTGAACCCGCAATCATTCGCACGACTTATCAGACCGATCAAAAACAGAACACGCCAATAATTCGTATCAATAACAATATCTACTGCAGGTCGTTGCGCATCACCAGCAGCCACGGCATGTGCGAGTTGGTGACACCGTCGAGCCGGCCCGAATCGCCCAGCTCGATCTCTTCCATCGAGACCGATTGCTGGACGTTGCCCCCAATGGCGCGCACCACGCGCGCTGCCGGATCCACGGCGACCACGATGTCGCAATGCATCGGCGTGGTACCGAAACCAATTTCGGCGATGTCCTCGAGATAGCGGTCACGCCCGCGGCCGGCGCAGATGATGTCGCCGGGGCGGGGCATCGCGGGAACGGGCTCGATGCGGAAGGCGGGATGGGGCAGGATGCCGTCGCGGGCATCGACCACGTACATCGAGTGCGACTGGCCGGTCAGGAACTGGCGCTCGTCCAGCCCAGCCTTGCGCAACACCCATGACACAAAGACTGCCGACCACGCCCAGGCGCCCTGCGTCACCTGCCTGCAACTCGGCGCCTCGCCAACGATGCCCCAGTAGCGGCGCGCCAGCGTGCATCCCAGCGGCGTGGCCTCCATGCCGGTGCCGTCCGGGAAAGACAGGCAGCTGGGGGCGGGCGGCGGGTTGCCGTTGGTCTTCGACTCCGTATCGGTGGTGGCCGCCGCCGGCGCCCCGTTGTCAGTCGGGGATGCCAGCGGCAACTCGGGCGGAAGCTCCGGCGCCGGCACCGGGCTGTAGGTCACGCAAGCGGTGTCGTCGCGGCCCAGCCGCACCACCTGGCTGCCCCAGCGCACCCATTCCTGGGTGGCGATCTCGACGATGCGCTCGCGCGCCGTGGCGCCCGGGCGCGTCAGCGGCCGCTCGGTGTCGGGCAGTGCCCGTGCCTGCGGCCGGGCCGGCTCGCTGACCGTGGTGCAGGCACTCAGCAGTGCCAGCGCCGCGGCCGCGCAGGCGGCGCGCAGCGGCGCGAGCGCCTGTGGAGAACGCTGTGGAATCGGCTGTGGAAAGCGCTGTGCATAACGCTGTGGAGATTTGTGGCGCTGCGGATGGGCAAACATGTTGGCCCCACATGGCACGGCGCCCGGCATGGCCAGTGCTGGCCAAGGCTGGACGCCTGTTGGAAGACTTCGCGCGCAATCGCCCCGGCGCTGGGCGGGTGATGCGGCGGATACTGCAGAAGAGTCAGATCACGACTGTGGATAACGTCCCCCGCATGGCGCGCGCCTGCGCCCTCGGGCACCGGGGCGGCGGCATGGCGGGGTCAGGCAATGCCGGGCTCTGCAGTGCAGCCCGTCAGGATCACTGGTTGACAGCGTCCTTGAACTTCTGGCCAGCCTTGAACTTCACGGTCTTGGCGGCTTCGACCTTGATTTCTTCACCAGTACGCGGGTTGCGCGCCATGCGCTCGCCACGCTCGCCCTTGCTGAACGTGCCAAAGCCGATGAGGCTCAGCGTGTCACCCTTGGCCACGGCGTCCATGATGGCCGACAGGGTCACGTTCAGTGCCTGTTCGGCCTTGGCCTTGGTCAGACCGTCCACCCCGGCTGCGATAGCGTCGATCAGTTCGGTTTTCGTCATGCTTCACTCCGTATCGAGTTGATAAAACACAGGCGTCCGCATGCCGGGCGGCCAGGCTGGCACCGCTCCGGCAAAGACGCCGCGGGCCACATGATACCGTGTCGGACAAGGCGCACCGGGAACAGATTGTTACCTGACAGTTTCCGCGAGGCCGCGCCAGCGCGGGGCTGGCGGCAAATTGGCACTGTCAGGGAGGTGTGCTTCCTGGCGGGATGGCGGTGTAGGCAGTCGAGACTGGGCTCGCCAGCCGCTGCAGGCCACTGTGAACCCCCGGGCACGTATACCCCGCCAGAAAGCCATCAGAAGGCCGCTGGCAGCCTCAGAAGCGTTCCGAGGGGCATTGGGGCTCTTCTGCGCCCAGGCCGTCTGGGAGCCCGATAGGGCTTGCCCAGGTGAACTGCACTATCGTGCATGTTGAGGTGAGGGTGGCTCCAGGGCGACTGAACTCTCTTTATTCGGCCCGTGCATGGGCTGGCTGTGCTCTTTCCTTAGCCTTGCCGCCCTACGCGTATACGTGCGTGTCTGGCTCCCTCCTTCGTTTACTTCGCCCGTATACCCAAACGGGCAAAACTCAAAGTCTCTCGCAAACCCGCCGTTTACGCCTGTCGCCTTTTGGCTGGTGCCCCGGGCCGGGGGTCGTTCTTTCGGTTTACCTTTTTCTTTCATGTATACAAATAGTAGTAGTAGGTAAACACCCGCATCCGCTGTGGAAAACCCGGTAAACATCATTGTCTTCAACGGTTTACGTAAACGAGAAGTGGTCGCACCGAATGTTGGCCGAGGTGGAAGACTCAGCCCTATGGATGAGGTCGTCCGCTGACCCGCTCCGACTTATGCCCGAGGCATCCCCATGCCAGCCCCAGGCAGCCCACACCCAATCCGCGTGCTTGTCCACAGATCGGGGCCCGGTTATCCACATGCGGGGTGGTAAACAGGGGGGGACGTATACGGCTGGGGCGCGGCTCGGCGGCGTGGGTATACGTCCTCAGGGCTTGACCCGGACTGGCTGAGCCCGGGCGGAGACGGTTGCTACGTATACGTGTCGCGGCAGCCCCGGTATCATCCCCGATCGCGCCGGGAGGCCGGCACCGGCCACCCAGGCACAACAGGCGAGAGCACGGAAAGGCAAATGGCGGACAAGGCAAAGCGCAAGGCAGCGGAAGCGGGCAGCAAGAAAACGGCGAGCGACCGGATCGAGGTGCGTCAGTCAGGCGTGCACGGCAAGGGCGTCTATGCCATCGCCCCGATTGCCGAGGGCGAGCGCGTGATCGAGTACAAGGGCGAGCACATTTCGTGGAAGAAGGCGCTGGAGCGCCATCCGCACGATCCCAGCGATCCCAACCACACCTTCTACTTCAGCCTGGATGACGGCAGCGTGATCGACGCCAAGTACGGCGGCAACCGCGCGCGCTGGATCAACCACGCCTGCGAGCCCAACTGCGAGGCGCGCGAGAAGAAGGGCCGCGTCTTCATCCACGCGCTGCGCGACATTGCCCAGGGCGAGGAACTGTTCTATGACTACGGCCTGGTGATCGACGCCCGTTATACCGCCAAGCTGAAGAAGGAATTCGAGTGCCGCTGCGGCAGCCCGCAATGCCGCGGCACCATGCTGGCGCCGAAGGAAAAGAAGAAGAAGGCCAAGTAAGGCCGGTGCCCGCGCGGCGGTTCAGGCTACCGCCCCGGCCGGCTCGCAGGGAATCCGGATGACAAAGCGCATCACCGCGCGCCGCTCCGGCGGGCTGTCGGTTGACGGGGCTGGCGCGGTCCCGGGCGGAAGTGGCGGCACGTCCTCGATGCGGATGGTGCCGTGGTGCAGGGTCACGATCTCATGCACGATGGCCAGCCCCAGGCCGGCCCCGCCAGCCTGGTCGGCGCGGCCGCCGCCCGGCTCCGGCGCGCGGTCGCCGCGGAAAAAGCGCTTGAACACTTCCTCGCGCCGCTGCGGCGGGATGCCGGGCCCGTTGTCTTCCACCATCACCACCGCCATGCCGCGGTGACCCATGGTCTCGCCGCCGGCGCGCACCGTGATGCGACCGCCCGCGGGCACGTATTTCACCGCATTGTCGATCAGGTTGGACAGCGCTTCGCGCATCAGCAGCCGGTTGCCCCGCACCACGGCCGGGGCGCCGCCGGTGAAGGTGGGGCCGGGCAGGATCTCGAAGCCCAGGTCGATGCGGCGCGCCAGCGCCTGCGGCACCCACTCGGCGCCGGTTTCAAAGGCCAGCTCGGCCAGGTCGAAGTGTTCCACCGGCCCCAGCCGTTCCAGCGACAGCCCCGGCTCTGCCCGCGCCAGCGACAGCAGCTGGTTGGACAGGCGCACCGCGCGGTCGGCCGCGGTCTGCACCTCGCGCAGCGCATGGCGGGCCACTTCCAGTGAATCGGCGGCCTGGGCACGGTCGGCATGCAGCTTGACCGCGGTCAGTGGCGTGCGCAGCTGGTGCGCCGCATCGGCAATGAACTTGCGCTGGGCGTCGAGCGCGTCGCGCAGCCGCGCCAGCAGCGCGTTCAGGCCGCGGATCAGCGGCGCCACTTCGGCCGGGACCTGGGTTTCATCGAGCGCGGCGAGCGAGCGCGCGGTCTGCCGGTTGAGCTTGTCGGCCAGGATCTGCAGCGGCACCAGCTCTTCCTTGAGCACGTGCGACAGGATCAGGCTGCCCACCAGCAGCAGCAGGATCAGCGGCACCGACACCGACAGCAGGATCTCGTTGGCGGCGGTCTCGCGCCGGTCCAGCAATTCCGCCACTTCCACCACGATCGGGCCCCGCGCAGGCTTGCCGGCCTCACTGGTGCCAAGCTCGTCCACCGCGGCGCTGGGCAGCATCACCGGCAGCCGCACCGCGCGCACCTGGCGGCCGCTGAACCACGCATAGAACAGCCGCGCGTCATGCAGCGTGGTCTGGCCCGTGCCGTAGCCCAGCCAGGTATCCATGCCGCCGATCAGCCCGTCGGGACCGTGAATGCGCCAGTAGATGCGGTCGGTGCCCTCGGCCTCGACCAGCGTCTGCGCGATCATCGGGATGTCCTGCTCCAGCCGCGGTCCGGCGATGCGGATCTGCTGGGCGATGTTGTTGGCGACGCCATAGAGCGCGCGGTCGAACACCTGCGTGGTGTAGTGCGCCGCCAGCCAGTACGACAGCGAGCCGCTGGTCAGCACCAGCGCGAACAGCGGCGTGGCCAGCGCGCGCAGCAGGTGCACGCGCAGGCTGATGTTGGAGCCGGGGCGGGAGGCCTGGCGCGTCGCCGCGGGCGCCGGGTTGACGCCCGCGGCATCAGCCGCAGCGGAAGGTGGGGGCACGTTCCGCGTCGAGATGCGGGAGGCCGTGCGCCAGGAAACCCGGGAGGAGGAGCGGGAGCGAGGCCACATTGCCGGCTAGGCCGAAGGACAGGGCCGCGTGGCGGATAACCGCGGCGGCCGGAGCGGTTTCATTGTCCGGCGCGGATCTGCAGCAGGTAGCCGAAGCCGCGCACGGTGACGATCTCGACGTCGCTGTCCTCGAGCTTCTTGCGCACGCGGTGCACGTAGACCTCGATCGCGGTGTCGCCGACGGTATCGCCGCCCTCGCCGGCGGGGTGGGCGAAGGTGGCCAGGTGGTCCTGCAGCTGGGCCTTGCTGACCACGCGGCCCTGGCGCTGCAGCAGCAGCTCCAGCACCGCGAACTCGCGCGGCGACAGCTCCAGCGGGCGGGCGTCGATAAACATGCGGCGGTCGTTGCCGGACAGCCGCAGGCGGCCCAGGCGCACGTCGCGCTCGGGCGCGGCCTCGCCATGCTGGCTGCGGCGCAGCAATACGCGCACGCGCGCTTCCAGCTCGGGCAGGGCGAAGGGTTTGATCAGGTAATCGTCGGCGCCGGCGTTCAGGCCCGAGAGCTTGTCTTCCAGTTCGTCTCGCGCGGTCAGGATGATGACCGGGGTGGTGCGGTTGCGGGCGCGGTAGCGCGCCAGCAGGGTCATGCCGTCAATGCCGGGCAGGCCCAGGTCGAGGATCACCAGGTCGTGCTGTTCGCGCAGCAGGTGTTCGGTGGCATAGACGCCGTCGTGGACGACGCGTACCTGGTGGCCGGCGCGGGACAGGCCGGCTTCGACGCCGCTGGCAATCTGGCGGTCGTCCTCGATCAGCAGGATACGCATGGCGGCAGTTCGGGAAGGACGTTGGGCATGGCTTGCAGGGAAAGGCCGCACGGCGCACATGGCGGTGCGGGCCTGCCGCAGATTGTACTAGGCGCCGCTCCCCGCTTCCTTACGGTTTGCCTACAGCTACCGCTGCGGCCCGCCGGGTCAGTTCGTCACCGCGTCGGCGGCGCGCTCGATGAAGTGGGCCAGGTCGATGTCGCGCTGGGTCAGGCCGTTGGCATCGTGCGTGGACAGCGTGATGTCGACCCGGTTGTAGACGTTGAACCATTCCGGGTGGTGGTCGGCCTTCTCGGCCTGGATCGCCACGCGCGTCATGAAGCCGAAGGCGGCGTTGAAGTCGTGGAAGGTAAAGCGTTTGAAGATCGCGTCGCGGTCCGGGACGGTGGTCCAGCCGGGCAGGTCGGCGAGCAGCGTGGCACGGGCTTGCGGGGAAAGAGGAGTCATGATGGGCTCGATCTGGATCTTGGGAGAAAACGAAGGTCGTCCGATGCGGACAACGCGCATCGGACGGACAGCCGGCCCGCCCGCGCCGGGGCGGCGGGCATGCCGGCATTGTTCCACAAAGCGGGGAGCGGGGCAGCGGCCCCGGGGTTTGGCCGGGCGGGCCGGCTCAGATGTCTTCGGTATCGGCCCAGCCTTCGCGGGTGCCGGCGTTGATCACGTGGTCGCCCTCGGCGATGTCGCCCGCACCCAGCGTCGGCTGGGCACGCAGGGCTTCATACAGCGGCGCGAAATCCGGGCGGGTCGCGTCGAACAATTGCTCGAAGCTGTCGATCACGAAGTAGGTCTTCTGGAAGGTGTCGATGCGGTAGCGCGTGCGCATGATGCGGCGCACATCGAAGCTGATCCGGTTGGGGCTGGCCGAGTCCAGGCTGTAGATCGACTCGCCCTGGCTCGACACGATGCCGGCGCCATAGATGCGCAGCCCTTGCGGGGTGCGGATCAGGCCGAACTCGACGGTGTACCAGTACAGCCGCGACAGCATTTCCAGCGCGCCCAGCCCCGCCGCTTTCAGGCCGCCCTTGCCATAGGCTTCCATATAGTCGGCAAAGACCGGGTTGATCAGCAGCGGCACGTGGCCGAACACATCGTGGAAGCAGTCCGGCTCCTGCAGGTAGTCGAGCTGCTCGGGCTTGCGCATCCACCAGCTGGCCGGGAAGCGGCGGTTGGCCAGGTGCTCGAAGAACACCTCGTCCGGCACCAGGCCGGGCACGGCCACGATCTGCCAGCCGGTGGCGCGCATCAGCGTTTCATTGAGCTGGTCGAAGTCCGGCACGCGGTCCTTTTCCATCCCCAGCGTGGCCAGGCCCTGCAGGAATTCATCGCTGACGCGGCCTTGCAGCATCTGGGCCTGGCGCTCGTAGAGCTTGCGCCAGATCGCGTGGTCGGTGCTGGTGTAGCGGTGCACCGGCTGGGCGATGGTGAAGTCCGGGCGCAGTTCCTGGCCGGACAGCAGGCCGGCTTCGAATTGTTCCTTGAGCTTGTCGGTCAGGGTGCCCTGGAAGGCGCCGGGGGCTTCGCTGGCCATGGCCTTGTCTCCTTGAATGCGTGCTGGCTGCGTCGGCGGCAGCATGAATGCGGATTCACTGCGTAGTTTAGGCGCGCGGAGCCGCAATCTGTCCGCATAGTCCGCTTGTTTACGGAGGTTCATGCATATAATGCGCATTCAACGACCTACGGATGCGGGATTCATGTATGGCTGCCCAGAATATTTCCCTCGACGCCTATGACCTCGCCCTGCTCAGCGCGCTGCAGGCCGACGGCCGCACCACGCACCAGCAGCTGGCCGAGCGCGTGCACCTGTCGCCCAGCCAGGTCGGACGCCGGCTGGCGCGGCTGGAAGCCGACGGGGTCATCACCGGATACCGCGTCAGCCTGTCCTCGCAGGCGCTGGGGCTGGGCGTGGTGGTGTTTATCAGTGTCAAGCTGGCGCATCACGGCGACACCATCATCGAGCGCTTCCGCGAAGAGATCCTGCTGCTGGAAGAGGTGCAGGAGTGCTATTCGGTCGCCGGCGAGGCCGATTACCTGATCCGCGTGGTCGTGCCTGACCTGCCCACGCTGGCCGAATTCACCATGAAACGGCTGATGCGCGTGCCGGGCGTGGAGAGCGTACGGTCGAACATCGTGCTGACGGCAATCAAGTGCGAGGGCCCGCTGCCGCTGTCGCACCTGCGCTGAAACGTCTCCCCGGAACGCGCTGCCGGGTGCGCGCCGGTCTTGCGCTCCTGTGGCGTGCGTGTCACCCTCGCCGGGTGCCGCAAACGTGGCGGAAACGGAGGATGGCAGGATGAAGGGGATCGTCGCCCGAGCCGATCGGGGCCTTGGCAGTTCGCTGCAGCAATCGCACATGGCGCGGGCTTGCGCGGCCGTGGGCATGGCGGCCGTGCTGACCACGCTGGCCGGGGGCGCGCTGGCCGCGCAGGTGAGCCGTTTCTCGCCGGAAGGCACGGTCGGCCAGGTGCGGCAGGTGGCCATCCGCTTTGACGAAGCCATGGTGCCGATGGGCGACGTCCAAGCCACCGCGCCCGCGGCGGTCTCCTGCACCGGTGCCAGCACCAGCGGCCAGGCGCGCTGGATCGACGCAAAAAACTGGGTCTACGACTTCGCCAGCGACCTGCCGCCGGGCGTGCGCTGCACCGTGCGCATGCGTGCCGGCCTGCGCAGCGAGGCCGGCAGTGCCTATGCCGGCAAGGCGGAATACCGCTTCGAGACCGGCGGCCCGACCGTGGTCTCGAGCCGGCCGTCGGGCGGCGAGATCGAGGAAGACCAGGTCTTCGCGCTGCGCTTCAACGGTGCCGCCACCGCGGCCTCGGTGCGCGAGCACGCCTGGTGCCAGGCGCAGGGGCTGGGCGAGCGCATTCCGGTCCGGTTGCTGGCCGGCAAGGAGCGCGAGGCGGTGCTCGCGGCCATCCGCTGGGACCGTCTGGCCAAACCGGCGCCCGATGCGGTGCACCTGCTCGCCTGCCAGCAGCGGCTGCCGGGCGCGGCGCGGGTGCAGCTGGTGCTGGGCGCGGGTATTGCCACGCCCTCGGGCGTCGCCACGCGCGAGGAACGCCGTTTCGACTACACCGTGCGCGAGCCGTTTACCGCCAGCTTCAGCTGCGAGCGCGAACACGCGCAAGCCCCGTGCACGCCGCTGCGGCCGATGTCGGTAACGTTCTCGGCGCCGGTGCCGCGCAAGCTGGCCGAAAGCGTGGTGCTGAAGACCCCGTCGGGTCCGCGCGCGCCGCAGTTCGATCCCGACCTGGCGGCGGACGCCAGCGTCAGCGCGCTCACCTTTGCCGCGCCGTTCGCCGAGAAGGCGCAGTTCACCATCGAAGTGCCGCGCAACCTGCAGGACGACAGCGGCCGCGCGCTGGCCAATGCGGACCTGTTCCCGCTCAAGGTGGCCACCGCCTCGATGCCGCCGCTGGCCAAGTTTGCCGCGGCGCCGTTCGGCGTGGTCGAGCGCTTCGGCGAACTGCCGCGCGGCAAGCAGGCGGCCGACTATCCCCCGCTGCTGCCGGTGACGCTGCGCAATGTCGAAGCGGATCTCGCCGTGCGCGGCGTGCAGGCCAGGGCCGGCACCGTGATGAAGCTGCGCGTCGACGACGACGCGGCGGTGATGCAGTGGTTCGGCCTGGTGCGCCGGCTGCATGAGGCCAGCTATACGCGCGGCGAACTCGACGCCGTGCTGGCGGGCCGCGCGCCGTACCGCGTCAATAATCCGCGCAATGCGGTGTCGATCGAAACCCGCTCGGTGTCGCTGCTCGAGCGCGCCCCGGGCGTGCAGAAGCTGGCCGTGCCCAAACCTTCGGGCGATGCGCCGCGGCCGTTCGAGGTGGTCGGCATCCCGTTGCCGGAGCCGGGTTTCCATGTGGTCGAGATCGCCTCGCCGATGCTGGGCGAGGCGCTGCTGGGCAAGCGCGCGCCGATGTACGTGCGCACCGCCGCGCTGGTCACCAACCTCGGCGTGCATTTCAAGCTGGGCCGCAGCACCGGCAACGAGGACGATGGCAGCCGCAGCGGGGTGGCCTGGGTCACCGCACTGGACGACGGCAAGCCGGTCCGCGATGCCGCGGTGGCGGTGCGCGACTGCAGCGGACGCCTGCTTGGCGAAGGCCGCACCGATGCCAGCGGCGTGGCGCGCTTTGCCAAGCTGGCCGCGGCACCGCAAGGCGCGTGCGACCAGAACGGGCTGTCGGGCTATTTTGTCTCCGCCCGCATCGCCGCCACGCACCCGCAGGCGCGCGGCAAGGCCGACATGGCCTTCGTGATGTCGGACTGGAACCGCGGCATCGAGAGCTGGCGCTTCAATGTGCCCACCGACACCAGCGCCACGCCCACCGTGCGCGCCCACACTATCTTCGACCGCACGCTGCTGCGCGCCGGCGAAACCGTGTCGATGAAGCACCTGATCCGCGCCGAGACCGTGCAGGGCTTTGCGTTACCGCCGGCCAGCCGTCCGCTGCCAACGCGCGTGACCATTCGCCATGAGGGCAGCGGCCAGCGCTACGAGCTGCCACTGCAATGGCGCCAGACCGCGACCGGCGGGCGCAGCGCGGAAAGCACCTTCCAGGTGCCCGCGGCGGCCAAGCTGGGGGTCTATACCGTCGAGCTGGAAAGCCCGAAGGGCGATGGCGCGCAAGACGACGGCGGCGCGCGCAGCTACACCAGCGGCAGCTTCCGCGTCGAGGCGTTCCGCCTGCCGGTGCTCGCCGGCACGCTGCAGGTGGCGGGCAAGGGCGGTCCCGTGGTGGCACCGGCCGAACTGCCGGTTGGCGTCGAGATCCACTATCTTTCCGGCGGCGGCGCCGCCGGGTTGCCGGTGCGCATGTCCGCGCTGCTGCGCGACAAATACGTCAGCTTCCCGGGCTATGACGAATTCTCGTTCAACCCCCCGCGCGCGCAGCGCGAAAGCGGCGGCGACGAGGACATGGATGAGGACCAGCAGCGCGATGCCAGCGCCGACGGCCAGAAGCTGGTCGCCGACAAGCTGCCGCTGACGCTGGACAAGAACGGCAATGGCAGCGTGACGCTGCGCAAGCTGCCCAAGGCCGACGCCCCGCGCGACCTGGTGCTCGAAGCCGGCTTTGCCGATCCCAACGGCGAGATCCAGACACTGCGCCAGACCGTGCCGGTATGGCCGGCGGCGGTGGTGGCCGGCATCCGTACCGACGACTGGGTCTCGGTCAGGCAGAAGCTGGCGGTGCACGGCGTGGTGCTGGACGTCAACGGCAAGCCGGTGGCGGACGCCCCGGTCAAAATCAACGCGCGCGCCCGTATCACCACCTCGGCGCGCAAGCGCGTGGTGGGCGGCTTCTACCGCTATGACAACCGTACCGAGACGCGCGACCTCGGCACCGTATGCGAAACCCGCACCGATGCGCAGGGCCGCGCGCGCTGCGAGGTGGCGCTGGAGCAGGCCGGCCAGATCGAGCTGGTGGCCAGCGCGCGCGACAAGGACGGCCGTACCGCGCAGGCAGCCTCGACGGTGTGGGTGACGCGCCAGGGCGAGCTGTGGTTCGGCGGCGAGAACCATGACCGCATCGACCTGCTGCCGGAGAAAAAATCTTATGCGCCGGGCGACACCGCGGTGTTCCAGGTGCGCATGCCGTTCCGCCACGCCACCGCGCTGGTGGCGGTGGAGCGCGAAGGCATCTACCAGACCCAGGTGGTCGAGCTGCACGGCAGCGATCCCACCGTGCGCGTGCAGGTGAAGCCGGAGTGGGGGCCCAACGTCTACGTGTCGGTGCTGGCCTTGCGCGGGCGCCTGCATGAGGTGCCGTGGTATTCGTTCTTTACCTGGGGCTGGCGCCAGCCGGGCGAATGGTGGCGCGCGTTCCGCAGCGAAGGGCGCGAGTATGCGGCGCCGACCGCGCTGGTCGACCTGTCCAAGCCAGCCTTCCGGCTGGGGCTGGCCGAGATCCGCGTCGGCAATGCCGGCCACCGGCTCGACGTCGCGGTGACCCCCGACAAGACCAGCTATCCGGTGCGCGGCAAGGCGCGCGTGGCGATCCAGGTCAAGCTGCCCGACGGCAAGCCCGCCGCCAACGGCGAAGTCGCGCTGGCCGCGGTGGACCAGGCGCTGCTGGAGCTGATGCCCAACACCAGCTGGGACCTGCTCGACGCGATGCTGCAGCGGCGCGGCTACGGCGTGGAAACCGCGACCGCGCAGATGGAGATCATCGGGCGCCGCCACTACGGGCGCAAGGCGGTGCCGGCGGGCGGCGGCGGCGGCAAGAGCCCCACGCGCGAGCTGTTCGACACGCTGCTGCTGTGGAACCCGCGCGTGCAGCTCGACGCCGAGGGCCGTGCCAGCGTCGAGGTGCCGCTCAACGATTCGCTCACCAGCTTCCGCATCGTCGCGGTGGCGGACCTGGGCCTGGGCCGCTTCGGCACCGGCAGCGCCACCATTGCCGCCACCCAGGACCTGCAGGTGATTTCCGGGCTGCCGCCGCTGGTGCGCGAGGATGACCGCTACCGCGCCATGTTCACGCTGCGCAATACCACCCGGCGCGCGATGACGGTGCAGGCCAGCGCGCGCGGCACGCTGCTTGGCAACGAGACCGGCCTGCCGGTGCAGACCGTGCAGATCCCCGCGGGCGAAGCGCGCGAGATCGGCTGGGACGTGACCGCGCCCGCGCTGCTGGCGTATGCGCGCACCGGCACCGTGATGTGGGAAGTGCAGGCCAGCGAGCAGGGCACGCAGGGTGCCTCCGACCGCATCAAGGTGTCGCAGCAGATCGTGCCGGCGGTGCCGGTCACGGTGCAGCAGGCCACGCTGGCGCAGGTGGCGCCGTCGCTGTCGGTGCCGGTCAAGGCGCCGCCGGGCGCGCTGGCCGACCCGGCGGGCAAGGTACGCGGCGGGCTGCAGGTCAGCTTCCAGTCGTCGCTGGCGGGCGGCATGCCGGGCGTGCGCGAGTGGTTCCGCAACTACCCGTTCACCTGCCTGGAGCAGCGCGCGTCGAAAGCCATCGGCCTGAACGACAGCGCCGCGTGGGACGCGCTGATGACGCAGCTGCCGTCCTACCTCGATGCCAACGGCCTGGCTTCGTACTTCCCGCTGAACAGCGACAGCGACTACGGCAGCGAAGTGCTGACTGCCTACCTGCTCGCGGTGACCGATGAGGCGGCGCGCGCCGGGCAGGCGCTGCGCATTCCCGACGCGCAGCGCGCGCAGATGGAGCGCGGCCTGACCGACTTTGTCGAAGGCCGCATCCGCCGCGACAGCTGGTCGCCCGCCGGCGGCACGCAGTATCTGGAGGTGCGCAAGCTGGCCGCGCTCGAGGCGCTGTCGCGCACCGGCCATGCGCAGGCGCGCATGCTGGGATCGATCCAGATCCTGCCGGCGCAGTGGCCGACCTCGGCGTTGCTGGACTGGACCCTGCTGCTCACGCGCGTGCAGGACATTCCGCAGCGCGAGCAGCGCCTGGCCGAGGCCCAGCAATTGCTGCGCTCGCGCCTGACGGTGCAGGGCACGCGCCTGGCGTTCTCCACCGAGCGCACTGACAACTGGTGGTGGATGATGGCCGGCGGCGATGTGAATGCCGCGCGCCTGCTGGCGCTGGCGTCGGAGCTGCCGGGCTGGAAGGAAGACGCGCCGAAACTGGCCACGGGGCTGCTGGGACGCCAGGTGCACGGCGCCTGGGGCACCACCACCGCCAACGCCTGGGGCATGCTGGCGGTGACGCGCTTTGCGCAGGCGTTCGAAAAGACGCCGGTGGCCGGCACCACGCGCGCCAGCGTCAGCAATGCCGCCGACGCCGCACGCAGTTTCGACTGGGCGCGCGCGCAGCGCAGCGACGGCGTGGCGCAGGGCGGCATCGACCTGCCCTGGCCGGCTGCCGAAGGCGGCACGCTGCAGGTGGAGCACGCCGGCGCGGGCCAGCCGTGGGCCACGGTGCGCGCCATGGCGGCGGTGCCGGTGACCGCGCCGCTGGCGGCGGGCTACCGCATCCAGCGCACCGTGACGCCGCAGGAACAGGCGGTGGCGGGCAAGTGGTCGCGCGGCGACGTGTACCGGGTCAAGCTGGAGATCGATGCGCAGGCCGACATGACCTGGGTGGTGGTGAGCGATCCGGTGCCTGCCGGCGCCACCATCCTGGGCAGCGGCCTGGGCCGCGACTCGGCCATCGCCACGCGCGGCGAGCAGCGCCAGGGCGCGGCCTGGCCGGCCTATATCGAGCGCACGCCGCAGGCCTACCGCGAGTACTTCGGTTACCTGCCCAAGGGCAAGGTCTCGGTCGAATACACGGTGCGGTTGAACAACGCGGGCGACTTCGCGCTGCCGCCCACGCGGGTCGAAGCGATGTATGCGCCCGACGTGTTCGGCGTGGCGCCCAACGCGCGGCTGGCGGTCGGGGCGCGCCCATGAGCTGGCTGGCCGTGATGATGCCGGCGCGCGTGCGCGAGTGGTGGCTCGCGGGCACCATGGCCGGCCTCCTCTACGGTGCGCTACTGGTGCAGGTGGCGCTGGACCTGCCCGAGGGCGCGCCGCTGACCGGGCATATCGCCATGCAGCCGGCGTGGAAGACCGCGATGGCGCTGCTGCTGGCGCGCGCCGCGTGGTTCCACCGCGTGCCCGGCGAGCGCCGCTGGCTGGTTACGGCGCTGCTGTGCTCGGCGCTGGGCGATTTCCTGCTGGCGCTGCCGACGCTGTCGTTTTCATTCGTGGGCGGGCTTGGCGCCTTCCTGCTGGCGCACCTGGCCTACCTGCGCCTGCTGGTGCCGCTGGCCGGCGATACCCGCCCGCACCGGCTGATTGCCTGTGGCGCCATGCTCGGCGTGGCGGGCACCATGCTGGGCCGCTTCTGGCCCAACCTCGGCACGCTGACCGTGCCGGTCACGCTGTACGTGGGCGTGCTCGCCGCCATGGTGTGCAGCGCGCTGGTGGCGCGCCTGCCCACGCCGCTGGCGGCGCTGGGGGCGCTGTGCTTTGCCGCGTCGGACATGATGATCGGCATTGCGCGCTTCCTGGTGCCGTTCGAATCCTTCCAGCTGGGCATCTGGTGGACCTACGCCGCGGCGCAGGTGCTGCTGGTGGCGGGGCTGGTGTCGGGACGCACGCAACAATGAAGCGGTGCCTGTCCACAGTCGCAGTGGGGACGGCGCTGGCGTGGCCGGCGCCGGCAGCGGCCCTGCCCACGTTCGCGCAGGTGCGCGCCGACTGGCGCAGCGCCGACGTGGTGGTGCTGGACCGCCACGGCGAGCCGGTGGGCCGCGTGCGCGACGACTTCCGTGCGCGCCGCGGTGACTGGGTGGCGCTGGCCGACACCTCGCCCGCGCTGCGCACGGCCATCGTGTTGTCGGAGGACCGGCGCTTCTATGCACATAGCGGCGTTGACTGGCAGGGCGTGGCCGCGGCGGCGTGGGCCAACCTGTGGAACACGCGCACGCGCGGGGCTTCCACGCTGACCATGCAGCTGGCCGGCCTGCTCGATGAAGACCTGCGCCGCCCCGGCGCGCCCGGGCAGGGACGCAGCGTCACGCAGAAGCTGGGGCAGGCCGCCGGCGCCGCGGCGCTGGAACGCGGCTGGAGCAAGGACCAGATCCTCGAGGCCTATCTCAACCTGGTGCCGTTCCGCGGCGAACTGGTGGGCCTGTCGGCGATGTCGCAGGCGCTGTTCGGCAAGTATCCCGAAGGGCTCGATGCGCGCGAGTCGGCGCTGGCGGTGGCGCTGGTGCGCGCGCCCAATGCCCGGGCCGCGCAGGTGGCCAGCCGGGCCTGCGGCATCCTGCGCGAGATGCGCCTGCCGCGCGAGTGCGACGGCCTGGAGGGCTTCGCGCAACTGGCGCTGCTGCGCACCGGACCGGTGGCGCAGCGCGCCGCCGCGGCCATGCCGTCAGCGGGCGCGGCCCAGCTCGCGCCGCACCTGTCGCGGCGCTTGGTCGGCGAGGCGCGTGCCCAACTGGTGGCCGGCGCCGCCATGCCCGCGCGCATCGCCTCGACGCTCGACGCCCGCCTGCAACGCGCTGCCGTCGCCAGCCTGGACCGGCACCTGCGCGAACTGGCCGGGCGCAATGTCGAGGACGGCGCGGTGGTGGTGATCGACAACGCCACTGGCGACGTGCTGGCCTACGTGGGCTCGTCCGGCGCGCTGTCCGGCGCCGCGCAGGTGGACCACGCGGCGGCGCTGCGCCAGGCCGGATCGACGCTCAAGCCATTTCTGTACGCGCAGGCGCTGGAAGAAAAGCGGCTCACGGCGGCTTCGCTGCTGGACGACCGGCCGGTGAACCTGCCGGTCGGCGGCGGCCTTTACGTGCCGCAGAACTACGACCACCGCTATGCCGGCTGGGTCAGCCTGCGTGCGTCGCTGGCGGCATCGCTGAACGTGCCGGCGGTGCGCACGCTGGTGATGGTGACCCCGCACCGCTTCCACAAGCGCCTGGTGGCGCTGGGGCTGCCGCTGACCGAGGCGGGCGACTACTATGGCTACAGCCTGGCGCTGGGCAGCGCCGACGTGTCGCTGCTGGCGCTGACCAATGCCTACCGCGCGCTCGCCAATGGCGGCAGCTACGCGCCGCCACGGCTGCGGCAAGGGGCGCCGGCCACGCCGGCAAAGACCGTGATGCAGCCCGGGGCAAGCTATGTGGTCGCCGACATCCTGTCTGACCGCCACGCCCGCGCCCGCACCTTCGGGCTCGACAGCCCGCTCACCACGCGCTTCTGGACCGCGGTGAAGACCGGTACCAGCAAGGACATGCGCGATAACTGGTGCATCGGCTGGTCGCAGCACTACACCGTGGGCGTGTGGGTCGGCAATGCCAGCGGCGCCAGCATGCGCGACGTCTCAGGCGTGTCGGGCGCGGCGCCGGTATGGCATGACGTGATGGAAGTCCTGCACCGCGCGCGCCCCAGCCAGGCGCCCGCCATGCCCGCCGGCGTGGAGCGCGTGGCGCTGAGCTTCGACGACGGGCTGGAGCCCGCGCGCGATGAAGTGTTCCTGGCGGGCACCGCGATCCGGCGCGTCAGCGTGGGCGCACCGGCCGCGCGCACGGCGGCCCCGATGATCGCCACGCCCGCCGACGGCACGGTGTTTGCGCTGGATCCCGACATGCCGCCGGCCTCGCAGCGGGTATGGTTCCAGGCGCAGGGCGTGGCCGGCCAGCCGGCGCGCGCGGTCAGCTGGCGCATGGACGGCAAGCCGCTCGGACGCGGCGGCGAGGTGGCATGGCTGCCGTGGCCGGGCCGGCACCAGGTGGAACTGCTCGATGCCGCCGGCAAGGTGGTGGACCGCATCGGCATCGAGGTGCGCGGTGCTTCGGTGCGCGCGCCCGTGCCCGCGGCTAGGCGCTGAGGCCTGCGCGCGCTTTCAGGAAATCGACGAATACGCGCAGCTTGGGCGGCATCAGCACGCGGCTCGGGTAATACAGGTAGAGCCCGTCGAACGGCGGCAGCCAGGGATCGAGCACGGTGACCAGCCGGCCGTTGTCGAGCGAGGGCTGGATATGCACCGGGAATTCGTGGATCAGCCCGATCCCGTCGAGCGCCGCCTGGTGCAGCAAGGTCCTGTCGTTGGCGATCAGCGCGGCGCGCGTATCCATGGTGAAGGTGCGGCCGTCTTCGACGAACTCCCAGCGATAGATGCTGCCATGGGGCCCGAAGCGGTAGTGCAGGCAGAGGTGCGCGTGCAGGTCGCGCGGATGGCGCGGCGTGCCGTGGCGCGCGAGGTAATCGGGCGAAGCCGCCACCACCATGCGCAATGGGCCTGTGACCGGGATGGCAACCATGTCGCGCTGCAGGGCCTCGCCCAGGCGCAGGCCGGCGTCAAAGCCTTCGGCGACCAGGTCGGCGAAGCGGTCGTTGGTGACCACGTCGACGGTGAGACCGGGAAAGGCGCGCATGAAGTCGGCCAGCAGGGGCCGCAGCACCAGCGCGCCGGCGGTGGTTGGCGTGGTCAGCCGCAGCGTGCCGGCGGGCAGGTCGCGCTGCTGGCGGATATCGTCGGTGGCGGCCCCGATCTCGGCCAGCGCCGGTTCCACGCGCGCCAGCAGCGCGGCACCGGCCTCGGTCAGGCCGACGCTGCGGGTGGTCCGCTGCAGCAGCCGCACGCCCAGGCGCGTTTCCAGCTGGCGGATGGTCTGCGACACCGCCGAAGGACTGACGGCCAGCGCGGTGGCCGCGGCGGTAAAGCTTCCCAGCCGGGCCACGCGGGCGAAGGCGGCGAGCGCGGGCAGTGAATCAATATCGATTGTGAAGTCTGGCTTCATGATGCATGCAGCGTAGCACGCTGTTTCCTGGCGGGTCGAGTGCCCATACTTGCCGCATCCCATGCACCGCCGGCATGCCGCCGGCCAACCGGAGCCCTCGATGACCGCCAACGCCATTTCCACCTCATTGCGCCAGCTGGGCGAGACCGGCCCCAGCGTCTTTCCGCTCGGCCTCGGCTGCATGGGCATGAGCGACTTCTATGGCGCGCACGACGACGCCGAGTCGATCCGCACCATCCACCACGCCCTGGAGCGCGGCATCAACCTGCTCGACACCGCCGATATCTACGGCCCGCACACCAACGAGGCACTGGTGGGCCGCGCCATCGCCGGGCGGCGCGGGCAGGTGGTGCTGGCGACCAAGTTCGGGCTGGTGCGCGACCCCGCCAACCCCGCCACGCGGGGCGTCAATGGCCGGCCGGACTATGTGCGTGCCAGCTGCGAGGCCAGCCTGAAGCGCCTGGGGACGGACCACATCGACCTGTATTACCTGCATCGCGTGGATCCGGCGGTGCCGGTCGAGGACACCGTCGGCGCCATGGCGGACCTGGTGCGGGCCGGCAAGGTACGCTGGCTGGGATTGTCCGAAGCCAGCGCCGCCACGCTCGAACGCGCACACCGGGTGCATCCGATCACGGCGCTGCAGAGCGAATACTCGCTGTGGACCCGCGACGCCGACGAGGACGGCGTGCTCGCCGCCTGCGCGCGCCTGGGGATAGGCTTCGTTCCTTATAGTCCGCTCGGGCGCGGCTTCCTGACCGGCGCGATCCGCAGCCCGGAGGACTTTGACGCGGACGACTTCCGCCGGACCAACCCGCGCTTCATGGGCGAGAACTTTGCGCGCAACCTGGCGCTGGTCGACAAGGTGCGCGCGCTGGCGGCGGACAAGGGCTGCACGCCGGCGCAACTGGCACTGGCCTGGGTGCTGGCGCGCGGGCCGCAGGTGGTGCCGATCCCGGGTACGCGCCGCATCGCCAACCTGGACGACAACCTCGGCGCGCTGGCGGTGCGGCTGGACGCACGCGACCTGGCCGATATCGACGCGGTGTTTCCGGCCGGCGCAGCGGCGGGTACGCGCTATGCGGCGCAGGTGATGGCGTTGCTGGCGGGCTGAAGCGCGGGCGCGGCCATGCGCAATAATGGCGCTTCGCCACGTCCTGCCGGAGCCCGCGCATGTCCCTCGTCCCCCTCGATGCCGCCACCACTGCCGCGCGCCTGCCGTATCCCGAACTGGCGCAAGCCATCGCCGACATGCTGGCCGAGTTGCGCGACGGCACCGCCATGGCGCCGCCGCGCATCGCGCTGCCGGTAGGCGACGCGCAAGGCGGCGAGGGCACGCTGCTGGTGATGCCCGCGCGCAACCGCAAGCTGGTGATGACCAAGAACATCACTGTCCATCCCGGCAACCCGCAACGCGGGCTGCCCAGCATCCTCGGCGAAGTGGTGGTGGCCGATGCCCATACCGGCGCGCGCATCGCCATGCTCGACGGACCGACCGTGACGGGGCGGCGCACCGCGGCGGTGTCGCTGCTGGCGGCGCAGCGCTTTGCCGCGCGCCCCGACGGCGAACTGCTGATCGTCGGCGCGGGCGTGCAGGCGCTGACGCACCTGGAGGCCTTCGTCGCCGGGCTGGGCGTGCGCAAGCTGTGGCTGCATTCGCGCACGCGCGACAAGGCCGACGCGCTGGTCGCGCATGCCCGGGCGCTGGGGGTGGAAGCGCAGGTGGCGGAGTCGGTCGCGGCGGTGTTGCCGCGCGTGTCGATGGTGGTCACGGTCACGTCGAGCCGCACGGCAGTGCTGCCGGACCTGGACAGCGGCCTCTGGCGCGACCATCACTTCATCGCCGCGGTCGGCGCGTTCCGGCCCGACATGTGCGAGCTGCCGCCGGCGCTGTGCCACGCCGCCGCCGGCCATGGCCGCCTGCTGGCCGACACCCTGTTCGGCATCGAGGACGAGGCCGGCGACCTGCTGCAGGCCGGCATCGACTGGGCCGACGTGCAGCCGTTCGAGACCGCAATCCTGCAGGCGGACGCCATTCGCACGCGGGCGGGCAGCCCGCTGGTATTCAAGAGCGTGGGCTATGCGCTGTGGGACCTGGCGGCGTGCGTGCTCGCCAGCCGCGCCTGATCAGCCGCCGCGGTCGCGGCTGCGCAGCCAGTCGCCGAACAGCTCGCGCGCCGGCGCCAGGAAGGCGGCGATCGGTTCGCTGCGGTCGCTGGCGTACCAGTGGCAGTAGCAGCCGTGGATGGTCGCGATCATCAGGCGCGCCATCGGCGCGGGCAGCGGACGGCCGGGGGCCGACAGCGCCTCGACCAGTTCCCGCACGTGGCTGTCCCAGCTGCGGCGGATTTCTTCGCGCACGCTGGCCGGCACGCTGCCGGAGAACAGCAGCGCCAGCACCACACCCTTGGCTTCGGGGTTGGCGGTGAAATAGTCGGCGACCCGGTCGAACGTATTCTCGAGCCGCCGTGCCGCGGTCCTGCCGTGGCGCGGCTCCGCGCCCAGTTCCTCGCCGATCTGCCGGAACAGGCTGCTGGCGGCCTCGGCCAGCAGCATTTCCTTGCTGCCGAAATGCCATAGCAGGCTGCTCTTGGCCACGCCGGCCTCTGCGGAAATCTGGTCAAGGGTGACCTCGGCGTAGCCGTGCGCGCTGATCAGCCCGCACGTGACGGTGATCACGCGTTCGCGGGTTTCCAGGCCGCGCCGGTTCTTGGCGACGGGCGCGGGAGGGTTCTGGGCGGCGGGGCTGGCGGCCGGGCGGGTCGAGGGCATTGGATGGGGGCGGCAAGAAGTGGAGGAAGACGGTCGCTGGCGGCAGGGTCCGATCTGCGCCGGGAGTCTATTTGACAGTAGACGAGGTCTGCCACCAAACTCCTGAATTGTACTGAACGTTCAGCACAATGACATAAGCGTTTGGCGGTCGACCACCGACGCCCGGCGCAGCATTCCAGGAGACCATGATGCCGTACCCCACCGCCTTTGCCGCCGCCGCTGCCGCCCTGGCCGCAGCCGCCTTCACCCTTGCCGGTCCCGCCAGTGCCGCCGCCGGCCCGGCCACGGCAGGCAACCCGGCCACCGCTGCCACCGCGCGTGCCAACGCGGCCGTGCTGCAACAGCTGCCGTTCCAGGACCGGCGCGATTTCGAGGTGGCGCGCCGGGGCTTTATCGGCACGCTGGACCAGACCGAGATCCGCGACGCCAAGGGCAATGTGGTGTGGGCGCTCCAGCCCTACGACTTCCTCAAGCAAGACACGGCGCCGCCCACGGTGAACCCCAGCCTGTGGCGCCAGGCCCAGCTCAATCTGCACCACGGGCTGTTCCAGGTGACGGACCGGATCTACCAGGTGCGCGGCTTCGATATCGCCAACATGACCATCATCGAGGGCGATACCGGCCTGATCGTGATCGACCCGCTGACCGCGACGGAGACCTCGCGCGCCGGCCTGGATCTGTACTTCAGGCACCGGCCGCGGAAGCCGGTGGTGGCGGTGATCTATACCCACAGCCATGGCGACCACTTCGGCGGCGTCAAGGGCGTCGTCAGCGAAGACGACGTCAAGGCAGGGCGGGTCAAGGTGCTGGCGCCTGAGGGTTTCATGGAAGAGGCCGTCAGCGAGAACGTCTTCGCCGGCAACGCCATGAGCCGTCGCGCGCAATACATGTATGGCTTCAACCTGCCGCGCTCGGCCACCGGGCAGGTCGATGTGGGGCTGGGCAAGGCCGTGGCGCATGGCACCCTGACGCTGATCGCGCCGACCGACCTGATCCACAAGACCGGCGACACGCGCACCCTCGACGGCGTGCAGATCGAGTTCCTGATGGCGCCCGGCACCGAGGCTCCGGCCGAGATGCTGATGTACTTCCCGCAGTGGAAGGCCTTGTGCGCGGCCGAGGATGCCACCCACAACCTGCACAACCTCTACACCCTCCGCGGCGCCCAGGTGCGCGATGCCAACCAGTGGTGGCGCGCGCTGGACCAGACCATCGACCGCTTCGGCGCACGCACCGACGTCCTGTTCGCCCAGCACCACTGGCCCACCTGGGGCCGCCAGGAGATCGTCACTTACCTCGGCAAGCAGCGCGACGGCTACAAATACATCCACGACCAGTCGTTGCGGCTGGCCAACCTGGGCTATGTGCCGGCGGAGATCGCCGAGCGCGTCAAGCTGCCGCCGTCGCTGGCCAGCGAATGGCACCTGCGCGACTACTACGGCACCGTCAGCCACAACGCCAAGGCGGTGTACCAGCGCTACCTGGGCTGGTATGACGCCAACCCGGCCAACCTGAACCCGCTGCCCCCGGAAGAGGCCGGCAAGCACTATGTCGAATTCATGGGCGGCGCGGCGCGCGTGCTGGAGCAGGCGCGCGCCGCCTATGCGCGCGGCGAGTACCGCTGGGTGGCCGAGGTGGTCAAGCATGTGGTCTTTGCCGACCCGTCCAACCAGGCGGCCCGCCAGCTGGAGGCCGACGCGCTGGAGCAGCTCGGCTACCAGGCGGAATCGTCGACCTGGCGCAACGCCTACCTGAGCGGCGCCGCCGAGCTGCGCGCGGGCCCGCCCAAGACCGGCCGCCGCGCCGGCAGCCCGGACGTGCTGCGCGCGATGACCGACACCATGTTCCTGGACTACCTGGCGATCAGCCTGAACGGCGACCGTGCCGCCGGCAAGACGCTGGCGCTGAACTGGGTACAGCCGGACACCGGCAAGCGTTTTGCGCTGACCGTGGAAAACGGCGTGTTCCGCTACAAGGCCGACGCGCAGCATGCCTCGCCGCAGGCCACGCTGACCATGCCGCGCGCGGTGCTGATGGGCGTGCTGGCCGGCCAGACCACGCTGCAGGCGGAGACCCAGGCGGGCCGCGCGCGCGTCGAGGGCGACGCGCAGGTGCTGGCGGCGTGGGCGGGGCTGATGGACAAGTCCGAGCCGAACTTTGCCATCGTGACGCCCTGACGCCGTCCCGGGCTCCGGCGCGCGGCTGCTGTTGCGCGCCAGGCCGCTAAAACCGCTTCCATGTGAGGGTTTTTTCCGCCGTGCGGCATAAACCGTTGCGTGGACGCTGCGGACGGTCGCCTCGGTGGGCCGCGGCCGCCGCTTTTTTTCATGGTTAACCCTCCCTTTAGGGGGCGTCCTCTACGAATCCGTGTCATTGATGAAACAACCGCGCGCAGGCTGGCCGGATAATGCACGCGGCAGTTACCGAAAGAGGAGTAAGAGGATTATGAAATCGACCTATAAGAAGATGCTGGCCGCGGGCGCCGTGATGGCGCTGACCGGAGCCGCGCACGCGCAGTCCGCGGGCAGCAATATCGTCAGCATGGGCTGGTTCCGCGTGATGCCGAACAGCTCCGCCGATCCGCTCACCGTGGACAGCATTGGCGGCCGCCCGGTCGGCATCACCCGCCCAAATACCGGCGCGAAAATCGAGTCCGCCGACACGCTGGGTCTGGCCTTTAGCCATTACTTTACCGACAACATCTCGGGCGAGATCATCGCGGGCATTCCGCCGAAGCATGATGTCAAGGGCACCGGCAACTACGCCCAGTATGGCAAGCTCGGCTCGGTCAAGCAGTGGAGCCCGGCGCTGCTGGTCAAGTACCACTTCTTCGACGCCAAGACCAAGTTCCGCCCCTATGTCGGCATCGGCGTGAATTACACCTGGTTTACCGACGAGACCATTACCAACCAGAACTTCGTCAACCGCGAGTTCGCGCCCGGCGCACGCATGACCGCCAGCGCCAAGCCGTCGTGGAACCCCGTGTTCAATATCGGCGCCAACTACGCCATCAACGACAACTGGTTCGTCGGGCTGTCGGTGTCGTATGTGCCGCTGTCGACGCGCGCGTCGTTCACCACGCAGGCGGGCCCGGTGACGATCCAGTCGCACACCAAGATTAAGATCGATCCGGTGGTGACGTTCCTGAACGTGGGCTACCGCTTCTGAACGGGGCACACGTCAAGCAAAAGGGCGCCCGGGGGCGCCCTTTTTGCTGGGTGACGACGGCTTACGCCGCCGACCTGACCGGGTAGCCGGCCGCCTCGATGGCCTGGCGCAACGCCTGCGCGTCAGCGCCGCTGTCGACGCGCACGGCCTGGGCCGGCACATCGGCGCTGACGCGCGCGGCGGGATCGACCGCCTGCACGGCACGCGTGATGGCGCCGACGCAGTGGTTGCAAGTCATGCCTTCAACCTGGAACTGGATCATGTTGGAACGCTCCTGAACGGGATGGAAACGCGGTATGGAGCCGCGACAGACATAGTTTGAACCTTGCCACCATGGGAAGCGCAAGGGGAAATTCTGGTGTCGACGTGTCGCAGGCATCATCTGAACGGGGCCTTGACCTTCCAATGATGGTAAGGTCCATGATGCTGACATCGACACTGTGGATGATTCAGAACCATGCCAGATTCCAGCGCTGTGCTCGCTTCTCAACCGGTCCGCACGGGCCACCGCCCGCCCGCCGACGCCATGCCTGAATGGCGGTTGCCGGTCGAAGGCATGACCTGCGCTTCCTGCGTCGGGCGCGTCGAAAAGGCATTGGCTAAGGTGCCTGGCGTGCGCGACGTGGCCGTGAACCTGGCCACCGAGGCTGCTACGCTGCGCGCGGCATCCGCCGCGGTGCTGCCTGCGGCCGCGCGCGCCGTGGCCGAGGCCGGCTACGCCGTGCCCGAGGACACCCTCGAACTGCATATCGCCGACATGACCTGCGCCTCGTGCGTGGCCCGGGTGGACAAGGCGCTGCGCGCCGTGCCCGGGGTGGTCGAGGCCACCGTCAACCTGGCCACCGAGCGCGCCAGCGTGACGGTGCTGCGCGGCGCCGCCGATACCGCGGCGCTGGTGAGCGCGGTCGCGCGCGCCGGCTATGGCGCGACGCCGGTGGCGGATGCGGTGCAGGCAGCCCAGCCCGGGCAGCCCACGCGTCCGGCGTTCTGGGACGGCCCGTGGCCGGTGGCAATCTCGGCGGCGCTGTCGCTGCCCCTGGTGGCGCCGATGGTGCTGGAATGGTTCGGCGTGCACTGGATGCTGCCGGCGTGGGTGCAGTGGCTGCTGGCCACGCCGGTGCAGTTCGTGTTCGGCTGGCGCTTCTACAAGGCGGGCTGGAAGGCGGTACGCGCGGGCGCGGGCAATATGGACCTGCTGGTCGCACTCGGCACCACGGCCGCTTACGGGCTGTCGCTGTGGCTGATGTGGCACACGCCGGCCGATGCCATGCCGCACCTGTACTTCGAGAGCGCGGCGGTGGTGATCACGCTGGTGCGGCTGGGCAAGTGGCTGGAGACGCGCGCCAAGCGGCAGACCGCCGAGGCCATCCGCGCGCTGGCGGCATTGCGCCCGGACACCGCGCGCGTGCGGCGCGGCGGGGTCGAGCAGAGCGTGCCGCTGGCGGACGTCCGCATCGGCGACGAAGTGGTGGTGCGCCCCGGCGAGCGCATCCCGGTGGATGCCGAGGTGGTCGAAGGCACCAGCCATGCCGATGAATCGATGCTGACCGGCGAAAGCCTGCCGGTGCCGAAGCAGCCCGGCGACCGCATCACCGGCGGCGCCATCAATTTCGAAGGCCTGCTGGTGGCGCGCACCGTGGCGGTGGGCGCCGAGACCGTGCTGGCGCGCATCATTCGCATGGTCGAGCACGCACAGGCGGCCAAGGCGCCGATCCAGCGCCTGGTCGACCGCGTCAGCGCCGTGTTCGTGCCGGTGGTGCTGGGCATTGCGCTGGTGACGGTGCTGGGCTGGGGCCTGTTTGCGGGCGACTGGGAAGCGGCGCTGCTCAATGCCGTGGCGGTGCTGGTGATCGCCTGCCCGTGCGCGCTGGGGCTGGCCACGCCCACCGCGATCATGGCCGGCACCGGCGCCGGTGCGCGCGCCGGCATCCTGATCAAGGACGCCGAGGCGCTGGAAATCGCGCACCGGGTCAGCGTGGTGGCGTTCGACAAGACCGGCACGCTGACGGTCGGCAAGCCCGAAGTGGTGGCATTGCATGCGGCCGACCCGGCCGACGCCGACGGCAGCGCGTTGCTGGCGCAACTGGCCGCGCTGCAGGGCGGCAGCGAGCATCCGCTGGCGCGCGCCGTGCTGGCCGCGGCGCAGGCGCGTGGCATCGCCGTGCCGCAGGCCAGCGGCGTGCAGGCGCTGCCGGGCCGCGGCATTGCCGGCGTGGTCGACGGCCACGCCCTGCAACTGGGCAGCGAGCGCCTGCGCGAGTCGCTGGGCGCGCCGGCGGGCACGCTGGCTGCCGTGGCCGACCAGTTGCGCGCCGAGGGCCGCACCGTGTCGTGGCTGGTGCAGGCCACGCCGCCGCGCGTGGCCGGGCTGGTCGCCTTCGGCGATGCCATCAAGCCGGGGGCGCCGGCGGCGATCGCCAGGCTGCGCGCCGCCGGCGTGCGCACCGTGATGCTGACCGGCGACAACGCCGGCGCGGCGGCGCGCGTGGCGCAGGCGCTGGGGCTGGATGACGTGCAGGCCGAAGTCCTGCCCGAGGACAAGGCCGCGCGCGTGCAGGCGCTGGGCCGCGATGGCGCGGTGGTGGCGATGGTGGGCGACGGCATCAACGATGCGCCGGCACTGGCCGCGGCCAACGTGGGCATTGCCATGTCGACCGGCACCGACGTCGCCATGCATGCCGCCGGCATTACGCTGATGCGCGGCGACCCGGCGCTGGTGGCCGATGCGCTGGCGGTCTCGCACCGCACCGTGCGCAAGATCCGCCAGAACCTGTTCTGGGCCTTTATCTATAACGTGGTGGGGATCCCGCTGGCCGCGGCCGGCTTGCTCAACCCGGTGGTGGCGGGCGCGGCGATGGCCTTCTCCAGCGTCAGCGTGGTCGCCAATGCGCTGCTGCTGCGTCGCTGGCGTGCGCAGGCCGGCACCGCGCCGGGCGCGTCCGCGGCGACGCAAGGAGGCGAGTGATGAATATCGGCGAAGCGGCACAGGCCTCGGGCGTATCGGCCAAGATGATCCGCCACTATGAATCGATCGGGCTGGTGGCGGCGCCGCCGCGCACCGAAGGCGGCTACCGCCGCTATGACGAACGCGCGGTGCATACCTTGCGCTTCGTGCGGCGTGCCCGTAATCTGGGATTCTCGCTCGACGAGATCCGCAACCTGCTGTCGCTGTGGCACGACCGCGGCCGCGCCAGCGCCGACGTCAAGGCGCTGACACTGCGGCATGTGGCCGACCTGGAGCAGCGCATCGCCGAACTGGCGGCGATGCGCGACACGCTGCGCGAACTGGCGCAGCACTGCAACGGCGACGACCGGCCGGACTGCCCGATCCTGGCCGACATGGCGCAGCCGGACGCGCCGGACCGGCCGGCCTGCCACGGCTGAGCTCACGGCTGGGGTCGGCCTGAACGCCCGGCGTGGCCGGGGCTGGCCGGCAAAGCGGTATCCACAAAAATAAGACAGCCGGTGCGCTACCGTGCCGGCAGGAGACCTGTGCAGATGGAACAGCCGATGACGGAGGACCCGGCCATGGCCGCCGTTGCCAACGCGCTTGCCGCCACCACGGCGGCCAGCCTTGCGCCGGCGCAGAGCCGCCAGCGCATGCGCGACGGCACCGAATTGCTGCTCCGTACCTGGCAACCCGATCCGGCCCGCTTTGCCGAACCGCTCGGCTCGGTGCTGCTGGTTCACGGGCTGGCCGAACACGCGGGCCGCTACCAGCATGTCGCCGAGGTGCTGTGCGGCCTGGGACTGCGGGTGCGGGCCTTCGACCTGCGCGGCCACGGCGCCAGCGGCGGCGCGCGCATGGTCGCGGACCATCCGGACACCTACCTGAACGACCTCGCCGAGATCTACGATGCCGCGGTGCCGGGCTGGCACGAATTGCCGATCCTGCTCGGCCACAGCATGGGCGGCCTGATCGCGGCGCGCTTTGCCACCGCGCGGGTGCGGCCGGTGCGCGCCCTGGTGCTGTCCTCGCCGGCGCTGGCGCTGCGGCTGTCGCGGCCGGCGCTGGCGCTGCACCGCGTGCTGCTGACGCTGGCGCCGCGGCTGCGCGTGCCCAACCCGATCGATGCCCGGGATCTGTCGCACGACCCGGCGGTGGTCGCCGCCTATCGCGCCGATCCGCTGGTGCAGACCACCATCACCGCCGGCGTGCTGGAAGGGTTTATCCGCGGCATGGCGCAGGCCCAGGCCGACGCCGCGCTGCTGGAGGCGCCCATGCTGATGCTGGTCGGCGGCGCCGACCGCGTGGTGGACCCGGCCGGCAGCCGCACCTTTTTCGACAATGCGCCGCCCGACCTGCGCGAACAGGCCTGGTTCGATCACGGCTACCACGAGATCTTCAATGAAGCGCAGCCGCTGCGCGGCGAAGTGTTCGCGGCGCTGACCAACTGGCTGCAGCGCCGGCTGGCCAGCCCGCAGGGCTAGGTCCGGAACACGGACTCGGCCACGCCGAACACGGCCGCGACCACCGGATCGTCGCGGCGCGCGGCCAGGCAGACCAGGGTCAGCTCGGTCTGCACCGAGACCCCTTCGACAATCACCAGCCCGTGCGCATGCGACTCGCGCAGCGCAATCGCGTCGCGCACCAGCGACAGCCCCACGCCGGAGCGCACCAGGTCCAGCATCGACGCTTCCTGGTCGACATGCGCCACCTTGGGCACGGTGGCGGGATCCACGCCGGCCTGCGCGAAGCGCGCTGTCAACAGCCGGTTGTGCGCCGATTCCGGCGGCGTCCAGATCCAGGGCAGCGTGGCCAGCTGCGCCCACGAGCGCAGCGCGGTGCGTTCCTTCCAGCCTTTGGGCGCCACCACGTAATACGAAAACGGCGTCAGCGTCAGCGCGTGGAAGCCCGCCTCGGCCGGCTGTCCCAGGTAGAAGCCCACGTCCAGCGCACCGCTGCGTACCTGCTGCAGCACCCAGCCCGACATGCCGTGGCGCAGTTCGGTGCCGATCTGCGGGTGGCGCTCGACCAGTGTGCGCAGCATCGGGCCCAGCCGCGTGAATTCTGGATCGAGGATGGTGCCGATCGCCAGCCGTCCGCGCACGGTGTGATGCATGGCGTTAACGGTGTGCTGCAGGTCGCCCACGCCATCGAGAATGCGCTCGGCCAGCGGCAGCAGCGCGGCGCCGTCGGCGGTCAGCGTCAGGCCCGCCGCCGTGCGCTCGAACAGCTTGATGCGCCACGCCGACTGCAGCGCCTTCAGTTGCAGGCTGACCGCAGGCTGGGTCAGGTGCAGGCGCTGTGCGGCACGGGTGAGGTTGCCTTCGCGCGCGACGGCGACAAAGGCGCGCAGGTGATGGAGATCCAAGGGCGGGGCGCAGTGGCTGTGTTGCGTCGCAATATTTTGCGCGGCTTATATTGCGATTGACGATAAATCATTGGACGGGGCCGCGCAACTGCACCAAGCTTGCGCTCAACCATGGCACGAAGTCTTGTGCCGCACGGCATACGTGGCGGGGCCGGGGCGCGGCGCGCCGTGGCAGCGTCTTCACCAGACGCAAAGATCGACGGGGCAAATCCGGGGGCGAAGCGCCCTGGGCACCAGCATTCAGGAGCGGAAGTGGAAGACATCCTTGCAGAGGCCAGCGCAGTGCAGGCCATCATCGGCCATAGCATCGCAGGCCGGCAGACACGCGGCGCCTCGCAGCGCCTGGCCGATATCTACAACCCCGCCACCGGCGAAGTGTCCGCGCGCGTGGCGCTCGGCACCACGCAAGACGTGGCCGAGGCCGTCGCCGCCGCCAAGGCCGCTTTCCCCGCGTGGGCCGACACCCCGCCGCTGCGCCGCGCGCGCATCCTGTTCAAGTTCAAGGAACTGCTGGACCAGCACCACGACGACCTTGCCGCACTGATCACGCGCGAGCATGGCAAGGTGTTCTCCGATGCCAGGGGCGAGGTCACGCGCGGCATCGAGGTGGTGGAGTTTGCCTGCGGCATTCCCAACCTGCTCAAGACCGATTTCACCGACAACATCGGCGGCGGCATCGACAACTGGAACCTGCGCCAGCCGCTGGGCGTGGTGGCCGGCATCACGCCGTTCAACTTCCCGGTGATGGTGCCGATGTGGATGTTCCCGGTGGCGCTGGCGTGCGGCAATACCTTCGTGCTCAAGCCGTCGGAGCGCGACCCGTCGCCGAGCCTGCTGATTGCCGATTTGCTGCGCCAGGCCGGTTTGCCGGACGGCGTGTTCAACGTGGTGCAGGGCGACAAGGAAGCGGTCGACGCGCTGCTGGCGCATCCGGACGTGCAGGCGCTGTCGTTCGTCGGCTCGACCCCGATCGCCGAGTACATCTATACGGAAGGCACGAAGCACGGCAAGCGCGTGCAGGCGCTGGGCGGCGCCAAGAACCACCTGGTGGTGATGCCCGATGCGGACCTCGACCAGGCGGTCGATGCGCTGATCGGCGCCGCATATGGATCGGCTGGCGAGCGCTGCATGGCGATCTCGGTGGCGGTGGCTGTGGGCGAGGTCGCCGACCAGCTGGTGCCGCGCCTGGCCGAGCGCGCGCGTGCCTTGAAGATCCGCAACGGCATGGAGGCCGATGCCGAGATGGGCCCGCTGGTGACCGGTGCGCACAAGGCCAAGGTCGAAGGCTATATCGCCAAAGGCGTGGCAGAGGGTGCGACGCTGGTGACCGATGGCCGCGGCCACCAGGTCGACGGGCACGAGAACGGCTTCTATGTCGGCGGCACGCTGTTCGACCATGTGAAGCCCGACATGACCATCTACAAGGAAGAGATCTTCGGCCCGGTGCTGTCGGTGGTGCGCGTGCATGACTTTGCCGAGGCGGTGGCGCTGATCAATGCGCACGAGTACGGCAACGGCGTGTCGTGCTACACCAGCGACGGCGGCATCGCGCGCGCATTCGCGCGGCAGATCCAGGTGGGCATGGTCGGCATCAACGTGCCGATCCCGGTGCCGATGGCGTGGCATTCGTTCGGCGGCTGGAAGCGTTCGCTGTTCGGCGACCACCATGCCTATGGCGAAGAGGGCGTGCGCTTCTACACGCGCTACAAGAGCGTGATGCAGCGCTGGCCGGACTCGATCGCCAAGGGCGCCGAGTTCACCATGCCGGTGGCGAAGTAAAACCGACGATCACGACAACAAGCGCCATGGAGACATTCGACTACATCATCGTGGGGGCCGGTTCGGCCGGCTGTGTCCTGGCGAACCGGCTGACGCAGGACCCGGACATCAACGTGCTGCTGCTGGAAGCCGGCGGCAAGGACGATTACCACTGGATCCATATCCCGGTGGGTTATCTCTACTGCATCGGCAACCCGCGCACCGACTGGCTCTATCGCACCGAAGCCGAAGCAGGGTTGAACGGGCGCTCGCTGGGCTATCCGCGCGGGCGCGTGCTGGGCGGCTGTTCGTCGATCAACGGCATGATCTACATGCGCGGCCAGCGCGAAGACTATGACGAGTGGGCGCGGCTGACCGGCGACGATGGCTGGCGCTGGGACAACGTGCTGCCGCTGTTCAAGCGCAGCGAGGATCATCACCGGGGCCCCAGCGAATTCCACGGCGCCGGCGGCGAATGGCGCGTGGAGGGGCAGCGGCTGCGCTGGGACATCCTGGAGCGCTTTGCCGATGCCGCCGAGGAAGCGGGGATCCCGCGCACCGACGACTTCAACCGCGGCGATAATTTCGGCGTGGGCTATTTCGAGGTGAACCAGCGCCGCGGCATCCGCTGGAACACCGCCAAGGCGTTCCTGCGGCGAGCCTCGGAGCGGCCCAACCTGACCATCGTCACCGGCGCGCAGGTGAGCGGGCTGACCTTTGACGGGCGCCGCTGCACCGGCGTCAACTATATCGGCGGCACTCGCCCGCATACGGCCGCGGCCACGCACGAGGTGATCCTCGCCGCCGGCGCGGTCAACACGCCGCAGCTGCTGGAGCTGTCGGGCATCGGCCAGGCCGAGCGGCTGCAGGCGCTGGGCATTCCGGTACGCCACGCGCTGCCCGGCGTGGGCGAGAACCTGCAGGACCACCTGCAGCTGCGCAGCGTGGTCAAGGTCAACGGCGTGCGCACGCTGAACACGCGCGCCGCCAGCCTGTGGGGCAAGTTCTGCATCGGCGTGCAATACGCGTTCAACCAGAGCGGCCCGATGAGCATGGCGCCATCGCAGCTGGGTGCGTTTGCGCGCTCGGACCCGTCGCAGGCGCGGCCGAATATCGAGTACCACGTGCAGCCGCTGTCGCTGGACAAGTTTGGCGATCCGCTCCATGCCTTCAATGCCTTTACCGCCAGCGCCTGCAACCTGCGCCCGACTTCGCGCGGCAGCGTGCATGCCGGCAGCGCGGACTTCCGCCAGGCGCCGGTGATTGCGCCCAACTACCTGTCGACCGACGAGGACCGCAAGGTCGCCGCCGATTCGATCCGGCTTACGCGCCGCATCGTGGCGTCGCCGGCGCTGGCGCCGTACCGCCCCGAGGAATGGCTGCCGGGACCGGCCTTCCAGACCGACGAGCAACTCGCCGAAGCCGCCGGCAATATCGGCACCACCATCTTCCATCCGGTCGGCACCTGCAAGATGGGCCGTGCCGACGATGCGATGGCGGTGGTCGACCATCGGCTGCGCGTGCTGGGCATCGACGGCCTGCGGGTGGTCGATGCGTCGGTGATGCCACGGATCACGTCGGGCAACACGAATTCTCCGACCATCATGATCGCGGAGCGCGCCAGCGACATGATCCGCGAAGACCGCAGGCATCGCGACTGGGCCGCGCAAGGGGCAGGCCCGGTGGAGGCGCCGGACCACGCTTCGCCCGCGCCGGCGACGGCTGTTGCAAGCGCTTGAAACGGCACGGCGCATGGCCGCCAACGGGGTGGATGCCATGCGCCGGTTGCGCCGCTTGTGCGGCCGCAAAAAAACTGACACTTGGTTCATGTTTCATAGTGCAAACCCCGATGTTTTGCGATGCAACAGGCGCACACAATAGACGCCTCACAGGGTGCTTCGGCCGCACATCCCATGTCGCCGTCGCAGCCCTCGCGGGAGCCGCCCCGCACCGATAAAAATCCGCAGGCATGGCCGCCACCACGGCACCCCTGACGGAACAAGCGGCAGCAAAGGGCCTACAAGGCCGGTTCGGACCATTGTCAGTGCCGGGCATCACCCCGGCAGTTCAGCAAGAGGGCGGGCAGGAGACATGAACCAGCAGGAAACCATCCTGGAGACGCGGAACCTCACCAAGGAGTTCAAGGGGTTCACGGCGGTGAGCGACGTCAACCTGCGGGTGCGCCGCGGGTCGATCCATGCATTGATCGGCCCCAACGGCGCCGGCAAGACGACCTGCTTCAACCTCCTCACCAAGTTCCTGGAGCCGACCACCGGAACCATTCTTTTCAACGGCATCGACATCACTCGCGAAAAGCCGGCGCAGATCGCGCGGCGCGGCGTGATCCGCTCGTTCCAGATCTCGGCCGTGTTCCCACACCTGACGGTGATGGAAAACGTCCGCATCGGCCTGCAGCGGCAACTGGGCACTGCGTACCAGTTCTGGCGCAGCGAGCGCTCGCTGGACGTGCTCAACGACCGCGCCATGGCGCTGCTTGACCAGGTCGGCCTGACCGAATTCGCGCATACGCTCACGGTGAACCTGCCGTACGGGCGCAAGCGCGCGCTGGAGATCGCCACCACGCTGGCGATGGAGCCCGAGCTCATGCTGCTCGACGAGCCCACGCAGGGCATGGGCCACGAGGACGTGGACCGCGTCACGCAACTGATCAAGCAGGTTTCGGCGGGCCGCACCATCCTGATGGTGGAGCACAACATGAGCGTGGTCTCGTCGATCGCCGACAAGATCACGGTGCTGCAGCGCGGCGCGATCCTGGCCGAAGGCCCGTATGCGGAAGTGTCCAAGGACCCGCGCGTGATGGAGGCCTACATGGGCACCGCCGACGCGGAACTGCAGGGCGCGCACTGAGGCCGGGGGACGACACCATGAGCACAGCCAATACTCCCGCCCTGGACATCAAGGGCCTGCACGCCTGGTACGGCGAATCGCACATCCTGCACGGCGTGGACCTGACCGTGAACCGCGGCGAGGTGGTCACGCTGCTGGGCCGCAACGGCGCCGGACGCACCACCACGCTGCGCGCGATCATGGGGCTGACCGGCGCGCGCAAGGGCTCGATCCGGGTCGACGGCCACGAGACCATCGGCCTGCCGACGCACAAGATCGCGCACTACGGCATCGGCTATTGCCCGGAAGAGCGCGCCATCTTTTCCAGCCTCTCATGCGAAGAGAACCTGCTGCTGCCGCCGGTGCTCAAGGGCGCCGACGCCAGCCAGGGCATGAGCGAGGCCGACATCTACGAGATGTTCCCGAACCTGAAGGAGCGCCGCCACAGCCAGGGCACGCGCCTGTCGGGCGGCGAGCAGCAGATGCTGGCGGTCGGGCGCATCCTGCGCACCGGCGCCAACCTGCTGCTGCTCGACGAGATCTCGGAAGGGCTGGCACCGGTGATCGTGCAGGCGCTGGCGCGCATGATCCGGATGCTCAAGCAGAAGGGCTACACGGTGGTGATGGTGGAGCAGAACTTCCGCTTCGCCGCGCCGCTGGCGGACCGCTTCTATGTGATGGAGCACGGCACCATCGTCGAACGCTTCGCGGCCAGCGAGCTGCAGGCCAAGATGCCGGTGCTGCATGAATTGCTCGGGGTCTGATCCGCGCAACGCGGATCGATGGTTGCTTGTTGGCAGGAACGGGTGGCGCGCACGCCGCCGCAAATCAGGAGACACGGAAATGAAAAAGACTCGGCTCGCGGCCGCGATGGCGGCCATTGCCATGGGTGCAGTGTCGTTTGGCGCTGCCGCACAGGTATCGGGCGACACCGTCAAGATCGGCTATATCACCGACATGTCGGGCCTGTATGCCGACATCGACGGCCCCGGCGGCCTGGAAGCCATCAAGATGGCGATCGAGGACCGCGGCGGCAAGGTGCTGGGCAAGCCCATCGAGATCGTCTCGGCCGACCACCAGAACAAGGCCGACATCGCCGCCTCGAAGGCGCGCGAATGGATGGACCAGCAGGGCCTGGACATGCTGCTGGGCGGCACCAACTCCGGCACCGCGCTGGCCATGAACAAGGTGGCCTCGGAGAAGAAGCGCGTCTACATCAACATCGGCGCCGGCACCGCGCGCCTGACCAACGAAGAGTGCTCGCCGTACACGGTGCACTACGCCTATGACACGGTGGCGCTGGCCAAGGGCACCGGCAGCGCGGTGGTCAAGCAGGGCGGCAAGTCGTGGTTCTTCCTGACCGCCGACTATGCCTTCGGCCATTCGCTGGAAAGCGACACCGCCGCCGTGGTCAAGGCCAACGGCGGCACGGTGGCGGGGCAGGTGCGCCATCCGCTGTCGGCTTCTGACTTCTCGTCGTTCCTGCTGCAGGCGCAGTCGTCCAAGGCGCAGATCCTGGGCCTGGCCAACGCCGGCGGCGACACCATCAATTCGATCAAGGCGGCCAAGGAATTCGGCATCACCAAGACGATGAAGATCGCCGGCCTGCTGATGTTCATCAACGATGTGCACAGCCTCGGGCTGAAGAACACCGAAGGCCTGCTGATGACCGACAGCTGGTACTGGGACATGAACGACGACACCCGCAAGTTCGCCAACCGCTTCTTCGGCAAGATGAAGAAGATGCCGAGCAGCCTGCAGGCGGCGGACTATTCGGCGGCTAGCACCTACCTGAAGGCGGTGGAAGCCGCCAAGACCGACGATCCGGACAAGGTCATGGCCGAGTTGAAGAAGATGAAGATCAACGACTTCTACACCAAGGGCTATATCCGCCAGGACGGCCGTGGCATCCACGACATGTATCTGATGCAGGTGAAGACCGCGGCGGAATCGAAGAAGCCGTGGGATTACCTGAAGGTGGTCGCGACCATCCCGGGCGACCAGGCCTTCACCACGGTGGCCGAGTCGAAGTGCGCGATGTTGAAGAAGTAAATAGAAAAGCCGGCTTGGGCGGTTAGCAAGCCGGCCGGTTTGCTCCCCTCTCCCGCGAGCGGGAGAGGGGCCGGGGGTGAGGGCAGGCGTTCGCAATGGTGTGGCGGCAGGAACGCGCCGTGCCAGCGCAAAGTCCGGACCGCGGTCAGGCCAGGGGTCTCATGTCTGGCCAGCGCCCACCCTCACCCCCAACCCCTCTCCCGCACGGCGGGAGAGGGGAGCTCACCACAGCAACAAGTAACCACCGCGATGGACATCTTCGGAATCCCCCTGCCTGCCATGCTTTCCCAGCTCTTGCTGGGGCTGGTCAACGGCGCCTTTTACGCGATGCTGAGCCTGGGCCTGGCGGTGATCTTCGGCCTGCTCAACGTCATCAACTTTGCGCACGGCGCGCTCTTCATGCTGGGCGCGGTGCTGGCCTGGATGGGCATGGAGTACGCCGGGCTGAACTACTGGGTCATGCTGCTGCTGTCGCCGCTGGTGGTCGCCGCGCTGGGCGTGGTGATCGAGAAGACCATGCTGCGCTGGATCTACAAGCTCGACCATATCTACGGCCTGCTGCTGACGCTGGGCATCACGCTGGTGATCGAAGGCATCTTCCGCTCGATCTACGGCGTCTCGGGCCTGCCCTACCAGACCCCGGACGCGCTTCAGGGCGCCACTGACCTGGGCTTCATGATCCTGCCCAATTACCGCGCCTGGGTGGTGGTGGCTTCGCTGGCGGTTTGCTTCGCCACCTGGTACGTGATCGAAAAGACCAAGCTGGGCGCGTACCTGCGCGCCGGCACCGAGAACCCCAAGATGGTCGAGGCCTTCGGCGTCAACGTGCCGCTGATGGTGACGCTGACCTACGGCTTCGGCGTGGCGCTGGCCGCGTTTGCCGGCGTGCTCGCCGCGCCGGTGATCCAGATCTCGCCGCTGATGGGGCAGAACCTGATCATCGTCGTGTTTGCGGTGGTGGTGATCGGCGGCATGGGCTCGATCATGGGCTCGATCCTGACCGGCCTCGGGCTGGGCGTGGTCGAAGGCTTGACCAAGGTGTTCTATCCGGAAGCATCGGCGACCGTGGTGTTCTTCATCATGGTGATCGTGCTGCTGCTGCGCCCGGCCGGGCTGTTCGGCAAGGAGAAGTGATGAGCGCACCCTCGACATCATCGACGCCATCGGGCGTGGCGGCCAACTCGGGCAAGGCAGGAAAGGGACAAGGCGTGCAGAAGAAACTGTTGTACGGATTGCTGCTGCTGGCACTGCTGGCCGCGCCGCTGGCCGGGGCGTACCCGGTGTTCGTGCTCAAGGTGCTGTGCTTCGCGCTGTTTGCGTGCGCCTTCAACCTGCTGATCGGCTACACCGGGCTGCTGTCGTTTGGCCATGCGGCGTTCTTCGGCGGCGCCGGTTACGCGGCCGGCCATGCCATGAAGGTGTGGGGCGTGACGCCCGAGATCGGCCTGATCCTGGGCACCGCCACGGGCGCGCTGATCGGCTACGTGGTGGGCTCGCTGGCGATCCGGCGCCAGGGCATCTACTTCTCGATGATCACGCTGGCGCTGGCGCAGATGCTGTTCTTCATCTGCCTGCAGGCGCCGTTCACCGGCGGCGAGGACGGATTGCAGGGCATTCCGCGCGGCAAGCTGTTCGGCGTGCTGTCATTGTCGGATGACCTGACGCTGTACTACGTGGCGCTGGTGATCATCGTGGCGGCCTTCGCGCTGATCGTGCGCACGGTGCATTCGCCGTTCGGGCAGATCCTGAAGGCGATCAAGGAGAACGAGCCGCGCGCGGTGTCGCTGGGCTATGACGTCGACCGCTTCAAGCTGACCGCGTTCGTGCTGTCGGCAGCGCTGTCGGGGCTGGCCGGCTCGATCAAGGCGCTGGTGCTGGGCTTCGAGACGCTGACTGACGTGCACTGGTCGATGTCGGGCTCGGTGATCCTGATGACGCTGGTCGGCGGCCTCGGTACATTGTCGGGCCCGATTGTCGGCGCGTTCGTGATCGTGGCGCTCGAGAACAAGCTGGGCGACATCGGCAACTTCCTGGCATCGGTGACCGGCCTATCGTGGTTCGGCACGCTGGGCGAGTCGGTGACGATGGTGACCGGCGTGATCTTCGTGATTTGCGTGCTGACCTTCCGCCGGGGCATCATGGGCGAGCTGCTGGCGCGCTTCGGGGGCCACAGCGGGCGCCGGGAGTGACCGCTGGTCGACATGCCCGAATCTGGGGCTAGGGTTTTTTCTAGCTTGTCCTCGATGCACCGCTTCGTTACATTCCATATACGGTTTTCGCAGGTTAAATGGAGGCGGAAGCGAGGAGACGACAGGCGCGCACCCGGTGTCGGGTAGCAGCGTTATAAAATAAAGGGCGTTGCCGGGTGATCCTCGGCAACGCTTTTTTCATTTGGGCTTCGCACACTCGTTGTGATGCCTTCGCCCCATTTTGGGGCACGTATGCCGCATCGGCATCACCTCGCGGCCTCACGCATGCGACAATGCGGGCGCTCTTTGCTGCCCGCCCATGTCCGCCACCGTTCCCCCCGATCCTTCCCCGACCGTTGCGCACCCAAGCAGCGCCGCCGCGCCGCCGGTCCAGGTACGCCTGGGGCAGGGCGCCGACGCTGCCCTGGTAGCGGACTGGCTGGACCAGCTCCAGCCCTTGCCCGTACCCGCCGCGCGCGCCCGGCAGCTGATGCTGGGCGACCTGCTGGCCCAGTCGGGGCGCGGTATCTGCCTGCTGGCCTGCGCGCCGGACCGGGACCGCCTGCTTGCCTGCTTGCCGGTGGCCTTGCTGCCCAGCCTCGAGCTTGCGGGCCTTGCCGCCTGCGCCAATGAGTGGTGGGTGCTGCCGGGGCTGGAAGCGGCCACCCGCCACGCCTGCCTCGAAGTCTGCTGCGCCACGCTGGCCGACTGGGGCCGCGCGCACGGCGTCCGCCACGCGCTGCTGGCGCCGGGGCTGGTGGCAGGCCACGGCGGCGCGCCGCCCGGCTTCCGCCTCCATGGCAACGGCATGTGGCACCGCAGCCTGGTGCCGGCGGCCAAGGTACTGGGCTGATTCCCCCTGTTCGTCGGTATGCCGGAACCGCGATCCCGGTCTTTCCTGATTTTCCCCTTTTCCCTTTTTCCCTTTTTCGCTTTCCTGCAATGACGGAATTCGCATTCCTGGCGGCTGCCGCCTTTCTTGCCGGCCTGATCGACGCGGTCGCCGGCGGCGGCGGCCTGGTCCAGATCCCGGCGCTGTTCTCGGCCTATCCCAACCTTGCGCCGGCCACGCTGCTGGGCACCAACAAGGTCGGTTCGATCGCTGGCACCGCCAGCGCGGCGCTGCGCTACGGCCGCAGCGTGCGCATCTACTGGGGCGCGACGGCGCCGGCGGTAGTGGCGGCTTTTGCGTTCTCGATGGCCGGCGCGTGGGCGCTGACCATGATCCCGGCCGAGCCGCTGCGCAAGGCGCTGCCCTTCGTGCTGGTGGTGCTGCTGGTCTATACCCTCGCCAAGAAAGACCTCGGCACCGAGCACGCGCCTACGCTGGCAGGCTGGCGCGAACGCGGGGCGGCGCTGTTTGCCGGCGCTGTGCTTGGCTTCTATGACGGCGTGTTCGGACCCGGCACCGGCAGCTTCCTGATGATCGTGTTCGTGCGCGTGTTCGGCTATGACTTCCTGCACGCGGCGGCGTCGACCAAGCTGGTCAACCTGGCCACCAACCTGGCAGCGCTGTTGCTGCTGGCCAGCAAGGGCCATATCTGGTGGCAGCTGGGCCTGGTGATGGCCGTGGCCAACGTCGCCGGCAGCCAGGTGGGGAGCAAGCTGGCGCTGCGCCACGGCAGCGCCTTTGTGCGCAAGGTATTTATCGTGGTGGTCAGCGCGCTGATCGTGAAGACCGCCTGGGATGCCTTCGTGCGCTGACGGCGAAGCCAGGCTGGGCGGGCGATGCGGGTTAGTCCTCGCTGTTCGCGCCAGGGTGCTGTGATAGACTCGATCCGCATTCCCGACCGAGCGGTCGGTGAATCGCCGAAGCGCCTTTCCGGGGGAGTGGCGTGGACGGGAAATAGGGGAACGGCCTGGTGCTGTTCCTGGTTGTAGCGCAGGTGCCGGCGATGTGCCTGCGTTGACCCGAGGGGTCCAAAAAATGGGCATCCGCCGGCGGACGCCGGACGGATGCCTTTCCGTTTCAGGAACCGAAGGAGACAAGATGGATTTCAAGCGCGCCAGCCTGCTGGCAATCGCTGCGGCCAGCCTGGCTGCCGGTGCCGCCCAGGCGCAGGTCAAGGTCGGGGTGACGGTGTCGGCCACGGGTCCGGCGGCATCGCTGGGCATTCCGGAAAAGAACACCTTCACGCTGATGCCCAAGGAGATCGCGGGCAAGAAGATCGAGTACATCGTGCTGGACGATGCCTCGGACACGACCACGGCGGTCAAGAACACGCGCAAGCTGATCAGCGAGGACAAGGTCGACGTGATGGTGGGTTCGACCGTCACGCCGAACTCGCTGGCGATGGTCGACGTAGTGTCCGAGAGCGAGACCCCCATGATTACCATGGCCGCCTCGGCCCGCATCATCGAGCCCATGGACGCGAAGCGCGCATGGGTCTTCAAGACCCCGCAGAACGACTCGCACATGGCCACCGCCATTGCCGAGCACATGGGCAACAACAACGTGAAGACGGTGGCGTTCATCGGCTTTGCGGATGCCTACGGCGATAGCTGGGCGCAGGAATTTGCCAAGGTGGCCGAGCTGCGCAAGATCAAGGTCGTCGCCAACGAGCGCTTTGCCCGTACCGATACCTCGGTCACCGGGCAGGTGCTGAAGATGATGGGCGCCAACGCCGACGCCGTGCTGATCGCCGGCTCGGGCACGCCCGCGGCGCTGCCGGCCAAGACGCTCAAGGAGCGCGGCTACAAGGGCAAGATCTACCAGACCCACGGCGTGGCCAATGCCGACTTCCTGCGCGTGTGCGGCAAGGATTGCGAAGGCACGTTCCTGCCCGCCGGCCCGTTGCTCGTGGCCGAGCAGCTGCCCGACAGCAATCCGGTGAAAAAGCCGGCGCTGACCTACAAGACCGCCTATGAGAAGGCCTTCGGCGGGCAGGTGTCGACCTTTGGCGGTCATGCCTGGGATGCGGGGCTGATCCTGCAGCATGCCATTCCCGAGGCGCTGAAGAAGGGCCAGCCGGGCACCAAGGAATTCCGCAAGGCACTGCGCGATGCGATGGAGCAGACCAGGAACCTGCCGGTATCGCATGGCATCATGAACATGAGCGCCACCGACCACCTTGGCTTCGACCAGCGCGCGCGCGTGATGGTGCAGATCGCCGACGGCAAGTGGAAGCTGCTGAAATAAGCGGCTGAACCGCGCGTCTGGAGCCGGCCGGCAAGGCATGCCGGACTCGCAGTGAAGCAGGGCGCATGGCTGACCATGCGCCCTTTTTGCTGCCGCGCGGGCGGAGCGGCCCGCGCCAACCTAGGGTTGCTCTGTATTTCCGCAATGCGCAACCCGTTTACTATTTCGTAACCCGAAGCGCACCACCCTGTCGGCCGTCGGCGCCCCCGCCGACCCCGTTCGATGCAGGCAGGCTTTCCAACGATACGGGGAGACAATGGACCTATCTATCGCCGCCATCCTGGCGCAGGACGGCATCACCTCGGGCGCGATCTACGCGTTGCTGGCACTGGCGCTGGTACTGGTGTTCTCGGTGACCCGCGTCATCTTCATCCCGCAAGGGGAGTTTGTTGCCTATGGCGCGTTGACGCTGGCGGCGATGCAGGCCGGCCATGCACCGCAGACCAGCTGGCTGCTGCTGGCGATGGGCGTGCTGACCTTTCTCTATGAGACGGTGACCGTGCTGCGCAGCGCGGAACTGCGGCGCACGCTGGGCCAGCGGCTGGCGGTGCTGGCCGGCAAGTACCTGGTGTTTCCGCTCGCGGTGCACTGGGTGACACAGCAATACGGCGCGCAGCCGCTGCCGATGCTGGCGCAAGTCGCATTGACGCTGCTGATCATCATTCCGCTGGGGCCGATGCTGTACCGGCTGGCCTACCAGCCGCTGGCCGAAGCCAGCACGCTGGTGCTGCTGATTGTCTCGGTGGGCGTGCACTTTGCGCTGGTGGGGCTGGGTCTGGTGATGTTCGGCGCCGAGGGCTCGCGCACCAATGCCTTTTCGGATGCGCGCTTCGAGGTCGGCGCGCTCAGCATCTCGGGACAGAGCCTGTGGGTGGTGGCGGTGTCGGCCCTGCTGATCGGTGCGCTGTACTTTTATTTTGAACGCACGCTGCAGGGCAAGGCACTGCGCGCGACCGCGGTGAACCGGCTGGGCGCGCGCCTGGTCGGCATCGGCACCACCCAGGCGGGGCGCCTGTCGTTCACGCTGGCGGCGGCGATGGGGGCGCTGTGCGGCATCCTGATCGCGCCGCTGACCACGGTGTACTACGAGTCGGGCTTCCTGGTAGGCCTGAAGGGCTTTGTCGGCGCCATCGTCGGCGGGCTGGTGAGCTACCCGGTGGCGGCGCTGGGTGCGCTGCTGGTGGGGCTGCTGGAATCGTATTCGTCCTTCTGGGCCAGCGCGTTCAAGGAGGTCATCGTCTTCACACTGATCATTCCGGTGCTGCTGTGGCGCTCGCTGACGAGCAAGCATGTCGAGGAGGAGGAATAAGCCATGACCATGCTGACCGACAAGCAGGCGCGCGTGGCCGGCGCCGAGGCCGGCGGCCGCGCACGGCTGAACCGCAACCGGCTGCTGGTGCTGGCCTTCATGGTGGTGCTGGCGCTGCTGCCAGTGCTGCCGACGCCGGAGTTCTGGATCACGCTGGGCAACTACATCGGGCTGTACAGCATCGTCGCGATCGGGCTGGTGCTGCTTACCGGCGTGGGCGGCATGACGTCCTTCGGGCAGGCGGCGTTCGTGGGGCTGGGGGCGTACAGCACCGCCTACCTGACCACGCAGTTCGGGCTGTCGCCGTGGTTCGGGCTGCTGGTGGGGCTGGTGATCACGATGGCGTCGGCCTATGTGATCGGGCTGATCACGATGCGCATGTCGGGGCACTACCTGCCGCTGGCGACCATCGCGTGGGGCCTGTCGCTGTTCTTCCTGTTCGGCAACCTGGAGTTCCTGGGCAAGTATGACGGGCTGAACGGCATCCCGGTGCTGTCGTTCTTCGGCATCGAGCTGCAGTCCGGTCGCGCGATGTTCTACCTGATCTGGGCGGTAGTGCTGCTGGCGGTGCTGGCGATGCAGAACCTGCTGAACTCGCGCCCGGGGCGTGCCATCCGCGCGCTCAAGGGCGGCGGCGTGATGGCCGAGGCCATGGGCGTGAACACGGCGTGGATGAAGGTGGTGATCTTCGTGGTCGCGGCGATCCTGGCGTGCGTGTCGGGCTTCCTGTACGCGCACCTGCAGCGCGCGGTGAACCCGACGCCGTTCGGCCTGAACTACGGCATCGAATACCTGTTCATGGCGGTGGTCGGCGGGGTCGGGCACGTGTGGGGCGCAGTCTTGGGTGCGGGCATCCTGACCATCCTGAAGGACGTGCTGCAGGGCGTGCTGCCCAGGCTGCTCGGCGCCAACGGCAACTTCGAGATCATCGTCTTCGGCGTGCTGCTGGTGCTGCTGCTGCAGTATGCGCGCGATGGCATCTGGCCGTTCCTGCGCCGCCTGGTGCCGTCCGGGCCGCCGGTGCTGGCGCCGCGGCAGGCCGCTGGGCTGGCGGTGCGCCAGAAGCCCGAAGCGGGCGAGCTGATCCTGGACGTGCGCGCCGCTCGCAAGCAGTTCGGCGGGCTGGTCGCGGTAAACGATGTCAGCTTCCAGGTGCGGGCCGGAGAAATCATCGGCCTGATCGGCCCCAATGGCGCGGGCAAGTCCACGACGTTCAACCTGGTGACCGGCGTGCTGCCGGTTTCGGGCGGCGAAGTGCGCTACCGCGGGGAAGTGATCTCGGGCCTGCCGTCGCGCGAGATCGTCAAGCGCGGCATCGGCCGCACCTTCCAGCACGTGCACCTGCTGCCGACCATGACGGTGCTGGAGAACGTGGCCATCGGCGCGCACCTGCGCGGCGACTTCCGCGCGCAGGGCGGCGTCTGCGCCGCGATCCTGCGCATGAACAAGGTCGAGGAAGAGAAGCTGCTGTTCGAAGCGAAGCGGCAGCTGGAGCGCGTCGGCCTGGCCGACTGCATGTACATGGAAGCCGGCAGCCTCGCGCTGGGGCAGCAGCGCATCCTGGAAATTGCGCGCGCGCTGTGCTGCGACCCGGCGCTGCTGCTGCTCGACGAGCCGGCCGCTGGCCTGCGCTACAAGGAAAAGCAGGCGCTGGCCGAACTGCTGCGCAAGCTGCGCGGCGAAGGCATGAGCGTGCTGCTGGTCGAGCACGACATGGATTTCGTGATGAACCTGACCGACCGGCTGGTGGTGATGGAATTCGGGTCGCGCATCGCCGAGGGCGTGCCCGAGGAGGTGCAGAAGAACCCGGCGGTGCTGGAAGCCTACCTCGGCGGCGTGGAGTAAGGACCTGACATGAGCCTGATTCTGGAAGTGAAGGACCTCCACGTGCGCTACGGCAAAGTGGAAGCGGTGCACGGCGCCAACCTGAAGGTGGAGGCCGGCCGCATCGTCACCGTGATCGGCCCGAACGGCGCCGGCAAGTCGACCATGCTCAATGCGATCATGGGTGCGCTGCCGGTAACCGGGTCGTCCAGCGGCGCGGTCAGCTACCTGGGCCACGACATGGCCGGCATCCCGGTCGAAGGGCGGGTCGCGCGCGGCATGTGCCTGGTGCCGGAAAAGCGCGAGCTGTTCGCGTCGATGACGGTCGAGGACAACCTGCAGCTGGGCGCCTTCCGCCGCAAGCGCGCCGGCGAGAAGAACTACCTGGACCAGATGGATGTGGTCTACGACCTGTTCCCGCGCTTGCGCGAGCGTGCGCGCCAGGACGCCGGCACGCTCTCCGGCGGCGAGCGCCAGATGCTGGCGGTGGGCCGCGCGCTGATGGCCAAGCCGCAGTTGCTGATGCTGGACGAGCCCAGCCTTGGCCTGGCCCCGCTGATCGTCAAGGAGATCTTCCACATCATCAGCAATCTGCGCCAGACTGGCGTGGCCACCCTGCTGATCGAGCAGAACGCACGCGCCGCGCTGCAGGTAGCGGATTACGGCTATGTGATCGAGACTGGCGACATGGCCATGGAAGGGCCGGCCGATGAGTTGGCGGCAAACCCGAAGGTGATCGAAACCTATCTTGGCTTGGCAAAAAAGGCGGCGTAGATAACCCAGCTTTCGCTAGAGGAATGAGGGCCCGTGCAGACGGGCCCTTTGTTATTGGTGGTGTGAATAACTTTGGGGATAACCTGATTTTCGGGGCCTTTAACCCCTGGCGGTACGCGCAGCTACTCTAGGCAAGTCTATTTATTCGTTCTATGAATTTGACTTGGGTGGCGGTGGCAAACATCATCTACCATATGGATGATGCGAGTCACGTTAATTCGCAGGATGAATTAAATCGAACGCGCTGCCATTGCGAAATTTCATCCAATGAATAAGGTGGCATTTTCTCTGGCAGTATCCTCGGCCGCCGTTTCCAGTAGCCACGCGCGGAAGCAATTCAGCGCGCCATGCTCGCGCCGCTCCTTCGGCGCACAGAGAAAATAGCCGCGTTGCAGCGTAATCGGCAGGTCAAACGGCGCCGCCACGCGTCCGGCCGCAATTTCCTCGCGCACCAGGCAGCGCTGCAGCACGGCCACGCCCATGTCCGCGCGCACAGCCTGGATCAGGATCGAGACCTGGTCGAACGCTGTGGATAACCGGGGCGCAGCGTTGGGTACGCCGGCTGCCTGCAGCCAGTTTTGCCAGTTCGCCGGGGCGGTGGTGTGGTAGAGCAGGGGCTCGTCCAGCAGCTCTGCGGGAGACTGCCAGCGGCCGGCCTCGCGCCGGGCGCGGGCGCGGTCGGGGTGGCAGACCGGCACCATTTCGCGGCCGACCACGTAGTCCACTTGCAGGCCGGGCCATTTGCCGGCTTCGCCAGCCAGGATGGCGGCATCAGGAGAGGGACCGGACAAGTCTTCGTCGCGCTGGTAGGGGACGAAGTCGAGCCGGATTTCCGGATGGCGGCGGTGGAAATCCGGCAGGCGCGGCACCAGCCAGACGCTGGCGAGCGTGGGCACCACGGACAGGGTCAGATGGTGCCGGCGGTCGCCGGCGCGCAAGGTGGCGCTGGCGTGTTCGATGGCGGCGAGCGGTTCGGCCACGGCATCGAGCAATTTGCGGCCGGCGTCGGTGAGCCCCAGCCGGTGGGCGTTGCGCTGCAGCAGCGGCTGGCCGAAATGCGCTTCAAGCCGGGCGATGGCGCGGCTGATCGCGCCCTGCGTCACGCACAGTTCTTCCGCCGCGCGGGTAAAGCTGCCCAGCCGTGCCGCGGTGGCAAAGGCATGCAACTCGGACATCGAAGGGGAATGCAGCCGCATGGAGGACGCAGGGGAGGGCGCAAGGAAGGTCATCTCCCGCAAGCCCGGCGCAAGGATGATCTTTGGTAATGCAAAGGTGCAATATAGTCGTTTGCGCACAGCCGGTAAACGGCTGACACTCGCCCGGTTCATGCACAACACCAACAGGAGAAGCCCCATGATCCGAGCCCGGATGTCCCGCCGCCAGCTGCTGCTGACTGGCACCGCCGCGACCGCCACGCTGGTCTTTGCCGGCAGCGCGCTGGCGCAGGCCAACTATCCGACCCGCCCAATCCGGCTGATCGTGCCATTTGCCGCGGGCGGGTCCACCGACTTGTCGGCGCGCCTGGTGGCCGAGTTTGCCGGCCGCGAGCTGGGCCAGTCGATCGTCGTGGAAAACAAGGGCGGCGCCGGCGGCTCGCTGGGCATGGAGCAAGTCGCCAATGCCGCGCCGGATGGTTACACCATCGGCATGGCCACGGTCAGCACGCATGGCTCCAATCCGGCCGTGTACCCCAAGCTCAAGTACGACCCGATCAAGGACTTTGCCCCGGTCACCAACGTAGTGGCGATCCCCAGCGTGTTCGCGGTCCATCCGAGCGTGCCGGCCAAGACCATGCAAGAGTTCATCGCGCTCGCCAAGGCCAACCCCGGCAAGTACAGCTTCGCCTCGCCGGGTGCGGGCTCTCTCGGCCACGTCAACATCGAGAACTTCATGATGCTGGCCAAGATCGACCTGCTGCACGTGCCCTACAAGGGTGCCGGGCTGGCGCTGAACGACGCCGTGGCAGGGCAGGTGAACGCGATTACCGACAACCTGTCCTCGACGCTGCCGCACGTGAAGGCCGGGCGGCTGCGTGCGCTGGCGGTGTTGGGCGCGGCCCGCTCCGCGCAGCTCCCCAACGTGCCGACCTACGCCGAACTGGGCTTCAAGGATATGGGGGAGGGCGGCTGGTTCGGTATCGTCGCGCCCGCCAATACGCCGCCCGCCATCGTCAGCAGGCTGAACCAGGCCATCCACAAGGCCATGCAGAACCCCGAGTTCAAGCGCAAGGTGGAAGAGTCCGGTGGCACCCTGGTGCCGACCACGCCGGAACAGTTCAAGGCCCAGATCCAGCAGGCCATGGCCCGTTACGCTCGCGTGGCCAAGGCTGCCGAAATCAAGCTGGACTGAGGCATGGCGGAAACAACCAACCAGGCCGCGGCGCTGGCGCCGGTGATCGTGCGCTTGCCGGAAGGGGAGGCCCTGCCGCTGGTGTGCGATTCGCCGCACAGCGGTACCGCCTACCCGGCGGATTTTGGCGCCGCGGTTCCCGCCGCGCGGCTGCGCGGAGGCGAGGATACGCATGTGGACGCGCTGTGGCAGGCCGTGCCCGCGGCTGGCGGCACACTGCTGGCGGCGACCTTCCCCCGCGTCTATATCGACCCGAACCGGATGGCAGACGACATCGACCCGGCCCAGCTCGACGGTGCCTGGCCGACCGCGCTGGCACCGGGGCCGAAGACGCAGCTGGGCTACGGTCTGATCTGGAGCCGGATCGATGCGGCCACGCCAATCTACGACCGCCGGCTGTCGGTCGCGGAAGTACAGGCCCGTATCGACCGCTACTATCGGCCGTACCATGCGGCGCTGGCCGAGGCCGTGGAGGGCGCTTACGCCCGCTTTGGCGCGGTCTGGCACCTCAACCTGCACTCCATGCCCAACAACGCCTACGAGCGCCTGAAGATCGCCAGCGCGCACCCGCTGGCGGACTTTGTGCTGGGCGATCGCGATGGCACTACCTGTGAGCCAGGGCTAGTGGACCTGGTCGAGCGGGAATTGCGCGGCATGGGTTACACCGTTGCGCGCAACGACCCTTACAAAGGCGTGCAGTTGATCGCGCAGATCGGGCGGCCGGCCGAGCGGCGCAACAGTCTGCAGATCGAGATCCGGCGCCCGCTGTATATGGATGAGATTTCTCGCGAGCGCAATCTGGGTTTTGCTTCACTGCAGCGTGACCTCGGCAAGCTGACAGAGCGACTGGCGGCTTATATCCGTTCACAAGTCTGAGCCGCTTGTTCCACGTGAAACACTGGCCGGGCCCTTGCGCCCGGCCTTTTTGTTTCACGTGAAACACAACGTCGCTTCCAGGCGACTGACGGCGTAGCGTAAAAGCCATGTTTCACGTGAAACATGGTGTCGGCCGGAAAGCGACAACTCGAATGCCGCTATAATTTCGCATTCCCGTATTTTCCCGCCAGCCTCCCGGAGGAGGTGTCCCATGCTTTACCCGAAAGAATTCGATGTCATCGTCGTCGGCGGTGGCCATGCCGGCACTGAAGCCGCCCTTGCTGCGGCCCGCATGGGCTGCCAGACGCTGCTGCTGACCCACAACATCGAGACGCTTGGGCAGATGAGCTGCAATCCGTCAATCGGCGGCATCGGCAAGGGGCATCTGGTCAAGGAGGTGGACGCCATGGGCGGCGCCATGGCCGCGGCCACTGACGAGGCCGGCATCCAGTTCCGCATCCTGAATTCCAGCAAGGGTCCGGCGGTGCGTGCCACGCGCGCACAGGCGGACCGGGTGTTGTACCGCAAGGCGATCCGCACCCGGCTGGAAAACCAGCCGAACCTGATGTTGTTCCAGCAAGCCGTGGACGACCTGATGGTGGAGGGCGACCGCGTTGTCGGCGCCATGACCCAGGTGGGCATCGCCTTCCGCGCGCGTGCCGTCGTGCTGACTGCCGGTACCTTCCTGGACGGCAAGATCCACGTCGGGCTGGACAACTACACCGGCGGCCGCGCCGGCGATCCCGCCGCGGTATCGCTGTCGGCGCGCCTGAAGGACCTGCAGTTGCCGCAAGGCCGCCTGAAGACGGGCACGCCGCCGCGTATCGACGGGCGCACCATCGATTTTTCGGTGATGGAAGAGCAGCCTGGCGACCTCGATCCCGTGCCGGTCTTCTCGTTCCTGGGGCGGCCCGAACAGCATCCGCAGCAACTACCGTGCTGGATCACCCACACCAACAGCCGTACCCACGACATCATCCGCGGCGGGCTGGACCGCTCGCCGATGTACACCGGCGTGATCGAAGGGGTAGGGCCGCGTTACTGCCCCAGTATCGAGGACAAGATCCATCGCTTTGCCAGCAAGGAGAGCCATCAGATCTTCCTGGAGCCGGAAGGCCTGACCACCAACGAGTTCTATCCCAACGGGATCTCGACCAGCCTGCCGTTCGATGTGCAACTGGAGCTGGTGCATTCGATCCGTGGCCTGGAGAACGCACATATCCTGCGTCCCGGATACGCAATCGAGTACGACTACTTCGATCCCCGCGGACTGAAGGCGTCGCTGGAAAGCAAGGCGATCCGGGGCCTGTTCTTTGCCGGCCAGATCAACGGCACGACCGGTTACGAAGAAGCCGCGGCGCAGGGCCTGCTGGCCGGCATCAACGCCGGTTGCCATGTCCGTGAGCGCGATCCGTGGACGCCGCGTCGTGACCAGGCATACCTGGGAGTGCTGGTCGACGACCTGATCACACGTGGCGTGACCGAGCCGTACCGCATGTTCACCAGCCGCGCGGAATTCCGCCTGAGCTTGCGGGAAGACAACGCCGACATGCGGCTGACCGAGGTCGGCCGTGAACTGGGCGTGGTCGATGACGCGCGCTGGAACGCCTTCAACCGCAAGCGTGACGCTGTTTCACGTGAAACAGAACGCCTGAAAAGCACATGGGTGAACCCGGGGATGCTGCCGGCCGAAGAAGCGGTGCCGCTGCTGGGCAAACCAATCGAGCGCGAGTACAGCCTGGCCGACCTGCTGCGTCGCCCGGAAGTCCGCTACGAAGCGCTGATGGCACTGCAGGGCGGTCGCCATGCGCCTGACGCACCGTTGGATGCTGAGCCGATGCTGGCAGCGCAGATCCGCGAACAGATCGAGATCGGCATCAAGTACCACGGCTATATCGCCCGCCAGGCGGCCGAAGTCGACAAGCTGGAAGCCAACGAGTCGACACGCCTGCCGGAAGGGCTGGATTACACCGAAGTGCGCGGGCTCGGTTTCGAGGTCAGCCAGAAGCTGAACCAGCATCGTCCGGAAACGCTGGGCCAGGCATCGCGCATCTCGGGCGTGACACCGGCCGCGGTCTCGCTGCTGCTGGTGCACCTGAAGAAGAAGGGGCTGGGTCGTGGCCGCGCAGAGTCCGGGGCATCGTCCGGCAACGCTGAAGAGGCTGCCTGAGTGCCCGGTCCGCGACATACCACGACCGACGACGCCACGCAGCGTCGTCGCCTCGAAGCGGGTCTGGCCGAGATCAGGCTGGCGTTGGCACCGGCCCAGGTCGACACGCTGTTCGCATACCTGGCCCTGCTGCGCAAATGGAATGGCGTCTACAACCTGACTGCGATCCGGCATCCAGACGAGATGCTCACGCATCACATGTTGGATTCGCTTACTGCGGTGCCGGCGTTGGCGGAAGCCGCCCGTGCTGCCGAAGTTGAGCTGCCGGCGCGGGGCAGGGTCCTCGACGTGGGCTCCGGCGGCGGCATGCCAGGCCTGCCGCTGGCCATCGCCTGTCCGGATGTGTCGGTCCTGATGGTCGACATTGTGCAGAAGAAGACGGCCTTCCTCACGCAGTGCCGCGCGCAGCTGGGGTTGTCGAATGCCGCCGCGCATTGGGGGCCGGTGGAGAAGCTGGACGATGCCAGCGGCTTTGCCGTGATTACCTCGCGCGCATTTGCCGAATTGACGGATTTCGTGAACCTGTCGGGCCAGTTGCTCGCGCCGCGCGGCAAGCTGATCGCGATGAAGGGCGTGTATCCGCGGGCCGAGCTGGACCGCATGGAAGCCGCCGGGCTGATGGCGCAATGGCAGGTCGACGCCGTGCCGCGGCTGACCGTGCCCGGCCTGGAGGCGGAGCGCCACCTGGTGGTGCTGTCGCGCCGCGCGGGCGCCCCCGCATGACCTACGCCGCGGCGCCGCGCCAGCGCGCCGCGAACTGCCAGCCACGTGCTGGCCGGATGAATTGAAGCAGGAGCCGCAGGAGCTTATGGCCAAGGTATTTGTGATCGCAAACCAGAAGGGCGGGGTAGGCAAGACCACCACCACGGTGAACCTTGCCGCTGGCCTGGCGGCGCAGGGCCAGCGCGTGCTGCTGGTCGACCTGGACCCGCAGGGCAATGCCTCGATGGGCTCCGGCATCGACAAGCAGGCGCTGGAAACCAGCGTGTACCAGGTGCTGGTTGGCTTGGCCGGCATCCCCCAAGCGCGCCAGCGCTCCGAAACCGGAAAGTACGACGTGCTGCCGGCCAATCGCGAACTGGCCGGTGCCGAAGTGGAACTGGTCGAGCTGGACCAGCGCGAACGCCGGCTGCGCCAGGCCATCGCGGAGGTCGAAGGCGACTATGACTTCGTGCTGATCGACTGCCCGCCGTCGCTGTCGCTGCTGACGCTGAACGGGTTGTGCGCGGCGCACGGCGTGATCGTGCCGATGCAATGCGAGTACTTTGCGCTGGAAGGGCTGTCGGACCTGGTCAACACCATCAAGCAGGTGCACGCCAACCTGAACCGCGACCTGCAGGTGATCGGGCTGCTGCGCGTGATGTTCGATCCGCGCGTGACGCTGCAGCAGCAGGTCTCGGCGCAACTGGAATCGCACTTTGGTGAAAAGGTCTTCAAGACCCTGATCCCGCGCAATGTGCGGTTGGCCGAGGCACCGTCCTATGGCATGCCGGGCGTGGCGTTCGATCCGTCATCGAAGGGCGCCAAGGCGTACCTGGACTTCGGCGCCGAGATGATCGCGCGGGTCCGGCAGCTGGGCTGAAGGAGAGGGCAAGAGCATGAGCACTGCAAAGAAGAAGGGCCTGGGCCGCGGCCTGGAAGCGCTGTTGGGCGGCCCCGCGGAAATCGTCGAATCGGCGAGGCAGGAGGGGGCGCCCACCGTGCTGAACCTGAACCAGCTGCAGCCGGGCAAGTACCAGCCGCGCACCCGCATGGATGAGGGCGCGCTGCAGGAGCTGGCCGCCAGCATCCGGGCCCAGGGCCTGATGCAGCCGATCCTGGTGCGGCGCGTGGCCGAGCCCGACCGCTACGAGATCATTGCCGGCGAGCGGCGCTTCCGCGCTTCCAGGCTGGCCGGGCTGGACAAGGTGCCGGTGCTGGTCAAGGAGGTGGCCGACGAAGCCGCGGCCGCGATGGCGCTGATCGAGAACATCCAGCGCGAAGACCTGAATCCGCTGGAAGAAGCGCAGGGCATCATGCGGCTGATCCGCGAGTTCAACTTCACGCATGAGCAGGCGGCCGAGTCGGTGGGCCGCTCGCGCAGCGCGGTGTCGAACCTGCTGCGCCTGCTGAACCTGGCCGCGCCGGTGCAAACCATGCTGATGGCCGGAGACCTCGACATGGGCCACGCGCGCGCGCTGCTCGCCGTGGACGGCGCCAACCAGATCACGCTGGCCAACCAGATCGTCAACAAGCGGCTTTCCGTGCGCGAGACCGAGAAGCTGGTGGCGTCGACGCTCAAGCCGTTCGACCTGAAGTCGCTCAAGCAGAAGGGCGGCAACAATGTGCGCGACGTGGCGCGGCTGGAAGAGGAGTTGTCGGACGCACTGGGGCTGGCGGTGCAAATCAAGCTGGGTGCGCGCGGCAAGGGCCAGCTTACGATTCACTTCAGCAACAACGATGCGCTCGAAGGCGTGCTGACGCGGCTGCGCGAATCGCGCGAAGGCCAGCAGGCCGCCTGATTTACTGCGCGATTAACGGCCATTGCTGCGCGACTGTTGCGCGCATGCAGCACTGGCCATGCGGATCGCCGGTATACGGTGCGCCCAGCCAGTAATCCCCCATCATGTGCAGGGTTCACCGCGCAATCCAATTACGTCCTACATCATTGCCGCGCAATTTTTGCTCAGCCATCCTGCAATCGTGATGGCAACCGTTGTGCGCAACGCGCTGCAAGGTAAATGTAAGCAGATTGACGCGAATCAGTAGTTCCCCTTAAAATCGTGCGGTTTGAATTCTGGTCGGGCCGAAAAGTTCCGGCCCAGATAAGGCAGGCAGGTGGTGGTTCGAGACCGTCAGCAACGAGGCGCCGGGTCCCGTCAGGAAGATGACTGGGACGACTGGAAAGAAGGCGCAGACCGTGAGGAAGAAGCTGTCGATCCGCTGTCGCATGCCGAAGCGGTGACGCTGTTTGGCGAGCGCGCGCTGCGTCCTTCGCGCATGACCCCGGGCAAGGTTGTCCTGGCGCAGGTGGCGGTTTCCCTGCTGTCGGCATTGTGCTGGGCGCTGTTTGCGCAAGAGCCGGCGCCATATGGATGGTCGGCGCTGTTCGGTGGCATGGTGTGCTTCGTGCCGAGCGGGCTCTTCGCCTTGCGCCTGTGGCTGGCGCGCGACCGGGCCTCGGTAGGCGGGCTGGTGCTGGGCGAGGCGATCAAGGTCTTTGCCACGGTGGCGCTGCTGGTGCTGGTGGTGGTGCTGTACCGGGATCTGCGCTGGGTGCCGATGCTGGTCACGTTCCTGCTGGCGCTGAAGACATACTGGGTAGTGGCCCTGGCGCTGCGCTAGGGCGGCTGCTCGAAAATGGTGCTTCCGCCGCAGGTGGTGGCACCGAAACGGAATATCAAGAGTTTTCCGTGGCGGATGCAGCGGGTTTCATGGCGCTGACTCCGGACACGGTCAAGGTTGAACCCCGCTTGCATTGCGGTGACCGGCGAATCCGCCGAAGGCAATGCAAGACGCGTACCGGGCGCTTGCCAGACCGTGGCGGCGCGCGGCCCGAAGATTTCGCAATATACCGTTCGTATCGACATGTCTGATGCTACCCAAAGCGCCGAACACGCGCTGACACCCTCCGGCTATATCGCCGAACACTTGCAGAACTTGAACTCGGTCGGCGGCACGCAAGCGTCGGTGGTCGATTTCTCCGTGCTCAACTACGACACGGTGTTCTGGTCCGTGCTGTGCGGCGCCATCGCCGTGCTGTTCCTGTACGCTGCCGCGCGCCGCGTCACCGCCGGCGTGCCGGGCCGGTTCCAGGCTTTCGTCGAGATGATCGTCGAGATGGTCGACGACCAGGCCAAGGGCATCATCCACGGCGACCGCTCGTGGATCGCCCCGCTGGCGCTGATGGTGTTCTGCTGGATCACCATGATGAACGCGATCGACTTGATTCCCGTGGACTGGGTCACCGGCCTGAACAACCTGCTGGGCATCTTCCACATCCATCTGCCGCACCACCGCGCAGTGGCCACGGCTGACCTGAACGGCACGCTGGGCATGTCGTGCTCGGTGCTGGTGCTGATGATCTACTACAGCTTCAAGATCAAGGGCGCGGGCGGCTTCATGCACGAGCTGTTCTCCGCACCGTTCGGCCCGAAGTGGTATCTGGCCCCGTTCAACCTGGTCCTGAACATCATTGAATTCCTGGCCAAGGCCGTGTCGCTGGGCATGCGGTTGTTCGGCAACATGTACGCCGGCGAACTGGTGTTCCTGCTGATCGCGCTGCTCGGTTCGATCTGGACGTTCAGCGCCGACCTGTCCGCGCTGGGTTTTGTCGGTCACGTGGTGGCCGGTACCGTATGGGCGATCTTCCACATCCTGATCGTGCTGCTCCAGGCTTTCATTTTCATGATGCTGACGCTGGTGTACATCGGCCAGGCTCACGATCACCACTGATCACTGCAGATTTTAGGTTTTTGGTTTTTTGGTTTTTTGGTTCTAAGTCTCTCTAAATTAAAGGAGTCATCATGCAAGCATTTCTCGCCAACATCCAGGGTCTGACCGCCATCGGTATCGGCATCATCATCGGCCTGGGCGCTATCGGCGCCTGCCTGGGTATCGCTCTGATGGGCGGCAAGTACATCGAAGCCTGCGCACGTCAGCCCGAGCTGATGAACCCGCTGCAAACCAAGATGTTCTTGCTGGCTGGCCTGATCGACGCGGCATTCCTGATCGGCGTGGGTGTTGCAATGCTGTTCGCCTTCGCCAACCCGCTGCTGGCTGTCATCAAGTAATTCTTTTCGGTCTGCATGATGCTGACGGGCGGCGCGGGCCACTTAGCCTGGCCGCCCTTGCGCATTTATCTGTAGTTTGATTACCGAAAGGAACACACCATGAATCTGAACGCAACGTTTTTTGCGCAGATGGTCGTGTTCTTCATCCTGTGGTGGGTTGTTGCCAAATTCATTTGGCCGCCGCTGGTGAAGGCGCTCGACGAACGCGCAAAGAAGATCGCCGATGGCCTCGCCGCTGCCGAGAAGGGCAAGGCCGAGCTCGAACTCGCCAACAAGCGTGTGGACCAGGCCATGGCCGAAGCCCGCACCGAAGGCGCTCAACGTGTCGCTGACGCCGAAAAGCGCGCCCAGCTGACGGCCGACGAGATCAAGCAGAACGCCCAGGCAGAAGCCGCACGCATCATTGCCCAGGCCAAGGCCGAAGCCGAACAGCAGGTTACCCGCGCGCGCGAAGCACTGCGCGACCAGGTTGCCGTGCTGGCCGTCAAGGGTGCCGAGCAGATCCTCAAGCGTGAAGTGAACGCGCAGGTCCACAACGACCTGCTCAATCAACTCAAGGCTGAGCTCTAATCATGGCTGAAACCGCAACCATTGCCCGTCCCTACGCTGAGGCGCTGTTCCGCGTCGCCAGTGAATCGAGCGCAGGCAACCTGGGTGCATGGTCCGAGCTGGTGTCGGAAATGGGGCAGGTTGCCGCCAATCCCGACATGAAGGCGGTCGCCGACGATCCGAACGTTCCCGGCGACAAGCTGGCTGAACTGTTCCTGTCGGTGCTGAAGTCCCCGGTCAACGACGAGGCGCGCCGCTTCGTGCAGCTGCTGGTGGACAACGGCCGCCTGACGGTGATGCCCGACATCGCCGAACAGTTCCATGCGCTCAAGAACGCCCGCGAAGGGTCGTCCGACGTGGAAATCACCAGCGCTTTCCCGCTGGAAGATGGCCAGCTGAACGACCTCGTCGCCGCACTCGAACGCAAGTTCGGCCGCAAGCTGTACGCGCAGGTGGCGGTGGACCCGTCCCTGATCGGCGGCGTCAGCGTCAAGGTTGGCGACGAAGTGCTCGACACCTCCGTGCGTGCGCGCCTGGCAGCCATGCAAACCGCGCTGACCGCCGCCTGAGCGGCCGTCCGGCGGATTGAAGAATTAGGAGCATTGTGATGCAACTGAACCCCTCAGAAATCAGCGAGCTGATCAAGACCCGCATCTCGGGTCTTGGCGCCGAAGCTGAAGTGCGCAACACCGGCACGGTGATTTCCGTGACCGACGGTATCTGCCGCGTGCATGGCCTGTCTGGCGTGATGCAGGGCGAGATGCTGGAATTCCCCGGCAACACCTTCGGCCTCGCGCTGAACCTCGAGCGCGACTCGGTCGGCGCCGTGGTGCTGGGTGATTACGAACACATTTCCGAAGGCGACACGGTCAAGTGCACCGGCCGCATTCTGGAAGTGCCGGTGGGCAAGGAACTGCTGGGCCGCGTGGTCAACACGCTGGGCCAGCCGATCGACGGCAAGGGCCCGATCAACGCCAAGGAAACGGACGTGATCGAGAAGGTGGCCCCGGGCGTGATCGCGCGTCAGTCGGTGAGCCAGCCGGTGCAGACCGGCCTGAAGTCGATCGACGCGATGGTGCCGATCGGCCGTGGCCAGCGCGAGCTGATCATCGGCGACCGCCAGACCGGCAAGACCGCCGTCGCCGTCGATGCCATCATCAACCAGAAGGGCAAGGGCGTCTTCTGCGTTTACGTGGCAATCGGCCAGAAGGCTTCGACCATCGCCAACGTGGTGCGCAAGCTGGAAGAACACGGCGCGATGGAATACACCGTCGTCGTGGCCGCCGCCGCTTCGGATTCGGCCGCCATGCAGTACCTGGCCGCCTACGCCGGCTGCACCATGGGCGAGTACTTCCGCGATCGCGGCGAAGACGCGCTGATCGTCTATGACGACCTGACCAAGCAAGCCTGGGCCTATCGCCAGGTGTCGCTGCTGCTGCGCCGCCCGCCGGGCCGCGAAGCCTACCCGGGCGACGTGTTCTATCTGCACTCGCGCCTGCTCGAGCGTGCTGCCCGCGTGAACGCCGACTACGTCGAGAAGTTCACCAACGGCGCCGTCAAGGGCAAGACCGGTTCGCTGACCGCGCTGCCGGTGATCGAAACGCAGGCCGGCGACGTGTCCGCGTTCGTGCCGACCAACGTGATCTCGATCACGGACGGCCAGATCTTCCTGGAAACCGACCTGTTCAACGCCGGTATCCGCCCCGCCATCAACGCCGGTATCTCGGTGTCGCGCGTCGGTGGTGCTGCGCAGACCAAGGTGGTGAAGAACCTGTCCGGCGGTATCCGTACCGACCTGGCCCAGTACCGTGAACTGGCTGCGTTCGCGCAGTTCGCCTCGGACCTGGACGATGCCACCCGCAAGCAGCTGGAGCGCGGCCGCCGCGTGACCGAACTGCTCAAGCAGCCGCAATACCAGCCGCTGCAAGTGTGGCAGCTGGCCGCGTCGCTGTTCGCCGCCAACAACGGCTTCCTCGACAACGTGGAAGTGAAGGACATTCTGCCGTTCGAGAAGGGCCTGCACGACCATCTGAAGACCAAGTACGCCGACCTCATCAACCGCATCGAAGAGACCAAGCAGCTCTCGAAGGAAGATGAGCCCGCCCTGCGTGCTGCTGTCGAGGATTTCAAGAAGTCCGCCGCGTTCTAACCGCGTAATTCCACGACACCGCCGCCGCGCCTGGCTCACGCCGGCGCGGCGATGGTTCGGATGGAGAGGAAGATATGGCCGGAACGAAAGAAATTCGAACCAAGATCAAGAGCGTGCAGAACACGCGCAAGATCACCAAGGCGATGGAGATGGTCGCCGCATCCAAGATGCGCAAGGCGCAGGAGCGGATGCGCAGCGCCCGTCCTTACGCCGAGAAGGTGCGCAACATTGCGGCGCACCTGGCTACGGCCAACCCCGAGTTCAAGCACCCGTTCATGCAGGAGCGCGACGTCAAGCGCGTGGGCATGATCGTGGTCACGACCGACAAGGGGCTGTGCGGCGGCCTGAACACGAACGTGTTGCGCTCGGTGACCAATGAGCTGAAGGCCCTGCAAGGCCGTGGCGTGGAAGTGCAAGCCACCGCCATCGGTACCAAGGGCATGCAGTTCCTGGGCCGTATCGGCGCCAAGGTGGTTTCGCACGTGGTGCACCTCGGTGACACCCCGCATCTGGAAAAGCTGATCGGCGCGATCAAGGTCCAGCTCGACGCCTTCACCAATGGTGAGGTCGACGCGGTGTACGTGGCGTACACCAAGTTCATCAACACGATGAAGCAGGAACCGATGGTTGAGCAGCTGCTGCCGCTCGCCGCCGACAAGCTGTCGCAGACCGACGAAGAGAAGCGCGCCTACTCGTGGGACTACATCTACGAGCCTGACGCCCAGACCGTCGTGGAAGAGCTGCTGGTCCGCTACGTCGAGGCGCTGGTGTACCAGGCCGTGGCCGAAAACATGGCGTCCGAGCAATCGGCGCGCATGGTGGCCATGAAGGCTGCGTCCGACAACGCCAAGAACGTGATCGGCGAACTGCAACTGGTCTACAACAAGACCCGTCAGGCCGCGATTACCAAGGAACTGTCGGAAATCGTCAGCGGTGCAGCTGCGGTCTAAGGCGTCACGAATTCAAGCTATCGGAGATACGAAATGAGTATCGGAAATATTGTGCAGTGTATTGGCGCCGTGGTGGACATCGAGTTCCCCCGCGACGCAATGCCGAAGGTGTACGACGCGCTCGTGCTGCAAGACAGCGACGAAGGCTCGTTCGCCGAGAAGGGCCTGACTTTTGAAGTCCAGCAACAGCTCGGTGACGGCGTGGTGCGTACCATTGCCCTGGGCTCGTCGGACGGTCTGCGCCGCGGCATGGCAGTGAAGGGCACCGGCGCCCCGATTTCGGTGCCGGTCGGCCACGGCACCCTGGGCCGCATCATGGACGTGCTGGGTCGCCCGATCGACGAAGCCGGCCCGATCGCCTCGGACGAGTTGCGCGCGATTCACCAGAAGGCACCGAAGTTCGACGAACTGTCGCCTTCGGTTGACCTGCTCGAAACCGGCATCAAGGTGATCGACCTGGTCTGCCCGTTCGCCAAGGGCGGCAAGGTTGGCCTGTTCGGTGGTGCTGGCGTGGGCAAGACCGTCAACATGATGGAGCTCATCAACAACATCGCCAAGCAGCACAGCGGTCTGTCGGTGTTTGCCGGCGTGGGCGAGCGTACCCGTGAAGGGAACGACTTCTACCACGAAATGAAGGACTCGAACGTGCTCGACAAGGTGGCCATGGTGTTCGGCCAGATGAACGAGCCGCCGGGCAACCGTCTGCGCGTGGCGCTGACCGGCCTGACCATGGCCGAGCGCTTCCGTGACGAAGGCCGTGACATCCTGTTCTTCGTCGACAACATCTACCGCTACACGCTGGCCGGTACCGAAGTGTCGGCACTGCTGGGCCGTATGCCTTCCGCCGTGGGCTACCAGCCGACGCTGGCTGAAGAAATGGGCAAGCTGCAGGAGCGCATCACGTCGACCAAGACCGGCTCGATTACGTCGATCCAGGCCGTGTACGTGCCTGCCGATGACTTGACCGACCCGTCGCCGGCTACGACCTTCCTGCACCTGGACTCGACCGTGGTGCTGTCGCGTGACATCGCCGCGCTGGGTATCTACCCCGCCGTCGATCCGCTCGACTCGACCTCGCGCCAGCTGGATCCGCAAGTCGTCGGCACGGAACACTACGAAGTGGCCCGCCGCGTGCAGCAGACCCTGCAGCGCTACAAGGAACTGCGCGACATCATCGCGATTCTGGGCATGGACGAACTGTCGCCGGAAGACAAGCTGGCCGTGAACCGCGCTCGCAAGATCCAGCGTTTCCTGTCGCAGCCGTTCCACGTGGCCGAAGTGTTCACGGGTTCGCCGGGCAAGTACGTGCCGCTGAAGGAAACCATCCGCGGCTTCAAGATGCTGGTCGACGGCGAGTGCGATCACCTGCCCGAGCAGGCGTTCTACATGGTCGGCTCGATCGACGAAGCCTTCGAGAAGGCCAAGAAGCTCCAGTAAGCCTTGCTTGCCGTTCCCGCGCGAGCGGGAGCGAAGGCGGATCCGGTTTGGTCCGGGTCCGCCGTGTGAGCGAAGCGATTGGAGAAAGGATCAGATATGGCAACCATTCTTGTAGACGTCGTCAGCGCGGAAGCGTCGATCTTCTCCGGCCAGGCGAAGTTCGTGGCGCTGCCGGGCGAGTCGGGTGAGCTGGGCATCCTGCCCGGCCACACGCCGCTGATCACGCGCATCCAGCCGGGTGCGGTGCGCATCGAGAAAGAAGACGGCAGCGAAGAGTTCGTGTTCGTTGCCGGCGGCATTCTCGAAGTGCAGCCCAAGCACGTCACCGTGCTGGCCGACACCGCAATCCGCGGTGGCGACCTGGACGAAGCCAAGGCCCAGGAAGCCAAGCGCGCCGCCGAGGAGCTGATGCAGAACCAGAGCAGCGACCTCGACCTGGCCCGTGCCCAGAGCGAACTGGCCGTGGCCGCCGCACAGCTGGCAGCCATTGCCCGTCTGCGTCGGAAGAAGTAAGGATCAGGCAGGGCTGTCGCATTGTTGTTTTTTCGATGCGACATTTAAAAAAGGCAGCCGCGAGGCTGCCTTTTTTGTGGGCGGGGCGATATGCTTTTGTCGCGCCTGGACAAAAAAAAGCGCGCGGGCCGGGGAGGCTCCGCGCGGACGGGAAAATCCCTTCGAGGGGTCAATTCGAAGGAACGGGTTCGGTCCAGGTCGACAAGCAAGGCGCAACGGATATTCAAATATCCGCCCACAGGCCGCAAAGGCCACGCGCTGCAACGGTCTGCCTGGTGCTCCGGTCCAGCAAGCTTCAGGCTGGATCGGAAAATCGGGTTACTGCCGGAAAACGCTACAAAAAGGCTTTCTTCAGCACGCCCCCTTAGTCTGCACTGCCATTTTCATCGGGGCGCCACGCCCGCACAGCGGGTGTGTCAATGCATTGTGGGGGAAACTCCCTGGCATGGCAGTAACAAAATGTATCGTTTTGAAAGAAGTTGAAAGCCGGAGCGCTTCAAATCCGGCGTGAACGGCATATTTTCGCGCGTTCGCATCACATCTTGCGTGCCCAGGTGTAGCGGGATTATCTTTTTATCGATGGATTTCGTGTTCGTTTCCGCACCAAATCCTGCGTGACAATTGCGGTTACGATTCACCAGGCGCTGGCTTGCCTGGTTGGGTCGTGGCGCCCCGCCGCCACCTATCCTCACACGTCCACAACTCGGAGATGTCATGGCGCCTGAGATGCAGCAAGCCATACCAGCCATGCTGGGCATGAAGACCGTCGCCGTGGTCGGCCTGTCCGACCGTCCTGAGCGGCCCAGCCATGAGGTGGCTGAATTCCTGCAAGGCCACGGCTTCCGCATTGTGCCGGTCAATCCACGCCATGCCGGCGAACGCATCCTCGGCGAGACCTGCCACGCTACGCTGCGCCAGGCCGCCGATGCTGCGGCGGCGGCCGGTGCCCCGATCGAGTGGGTCGATATCTTCCGCCGTGCCGAGGAAACCCCGGGAGTGGTCGACGAGGCCATCGCCATTGGCGCACGCGGGGTCTGGCTCCAGCTTGGCATCGTCAACGACCAGGCCGTGCGCCACGCCATCCGTGCGGGGCTGCTCGCGGTGCAGGACTGTTGCAGCAAGGTCGAACTGACGCGCCAGCTTGGCGCGGGCTGATCCCCGGCGTTTCCGTTTCCTCTGCCCTCCCGATTTACCCAAACTGCCGCCGACCATGGCCATCGATCCCCAACTGCTTGCCTATTACCGCCGCCTCGCTGCGGCCCGATCCGGACGGCGTGGTCGTGCAGCAGCTCGCTGTGGCGCTGGACGGCCGCACGCTCGTGGCGCAGCTGTTCCGCCCGCCCGGCGTGGCCACGCCGCGGCTGATGGTGTACTTCCACGGCGGCGGCTGGGTGGTCGGCTCGACCAGGACGCACCATACCGTCGCGGCCTTGCTTGCGGCGGATACCGGCTGCGCCGTGGCGAGCGTCGATTACCGCCTGGCGCCGGAACATGCCTTCCCGGCGCCTTGCGACGATGCCGCCGAAGCCGTGCTCTGGCTGGCCGGACAGCGCCAGGCGCTGGGACTGGCGCCGGATTTCCTGGCGGTGGCCGGCGACAGCGCCGGGGGCCACCTCGCCGCGCAGGCCGCGCAGCAACTCAATGCCGGCCATGCGGTGCGGGTCGATGCCCAGCTGCTGATCTATCCGGTCGCGGCGCCGGTGCTCAGCACCGAAAGCTATCGCGCCTTCGCCGACGGCCCCGGCCTCACGCGTGACGAGATGGCCTGGTTCTGGACCCAGTACATCGGCGCCGAGGCGCTGGCGCTGGGCGCTGCCCACCGCGATCCGCGCGTGCACCTGATGGCTGCACCGCCGGTGCGTCCGCCGGCCACCGTGCTGATGGTGGCCGCGCACGATGTGCTGCGCGACGACGGCCTGGCCTACGCCGACTTCCTGGTGCGCCACGACGCCCCGGTCATCACCATCGAGGCCGGCGGCATGACCCACGGCTTCGCGCGGCTGCAGCCCGAGGCCGAACGGGCGCGGGAATGGATGCGCCGCGCGGCGTCGGCGTTCGCCGGGATGATCGACGACGTCTGAGCGGCATCCGCGCGTGGCCATCCCTTAGAATGGCGGTCTTACGAGGATGACCATGACCGCACTGCAGAACGATACCTTCCTGCGCGCGCTGCGCCGCCAGCCGACCGAATACACGCCGCTGTGGCTGATGCGCCAGGCCGGCCGCTACCTGCCCGAGTACAACGCCACGCGCGCGCGCGCCGGCAGCTTCCTCGGGCTGGCCAAGAACCCGGCCTACGCCACCGAAGTGACACTGCAGCCGCTGGACCGCTATCCGCTGGACGCGGCGATTCTGTTCTCGGACATCCTCACGGTGCCGGATGCAATGGGCCTGGGCCTGTCGTTCGCGCAGGGCGAAGGCCCGCGCTTCGCGCATCCGCTGCGCACCGAGGCCGACGTGCAGAAGCTGGCCGTGCCCGACATGGCGTCGCTGCAGTACGTGTTCGACGCCGTGCGCGAGATCCGCCGCGCGCTGGTGCAGGACGGCCGCCAGCGCGTGCCGCTGATCGGCTTCTCGGGCAGCCCGTGGACCCTGGCCTGCTACATGGTCGAGGGCGGCGGCTCGGACGATTTCCGCACGGTCAAGGCGATGATGTACGGCCGCCCCGACCTGATGCACCGCATCCTCGACATCAATGCGCAGGCGGTCACGGCGTACCTGAACGCGCAGATCGAGGCGGGAGCGCAGGCGGTGATGATTTTCGACACCTGGGGTGGCGCGCTGGCCGACGGCATGTACCAGGCGTTCTCGCTGGCGTATATGCGCCGCGTGCTGGCCGGTCTGAAACGCGAGCACGCCGGGCAGCAAGTGCCGGCGATCGTCTTCACCAAGGGCGGTGGCCTGTGGCTGGAAGCGCTGGCCGACACCGGCGCCGATGCCATCGGGCTGGACTGGACCGTCAACCTGGCCGAGGCGCGCCGGCGTACCGGCGGCCGCGTGGCGCTGCAGGGCAATATCGATCCGACCGTCCTGTTTGCGCCCGAGGCCGCCATCCGCGAGCAGGTGCGTGGCGTACTGGACAGCTATGCGGCCGGCGGCGGCAGCGACGGCCACGTGTTCAACCTCGGCCACGGGATTTCGCAGTTCACGCCGCCCGAGGCCGTATCCGTGCTGGTCGACGAAGTACACCGGCACAGCCGCCAACTGCGCGCGGCAGGGAAGTGACGGCCGCGGTATGCCCGCAACCACGCCAGTGCGGCGGTGCCTCGCGCTGCAACGTTCCGGTCCCGCCCGTACCCAGTGCTGCGCGAGCCGCGCGGCCGTACCCTGTCAAGTTAACTTTTTCGCCACGACTCGCCAAAAAGGTGCGCGCAATTGACGGGCGGCACTTGACTTATGCACACCGATAGGTTTGCCGCACTGCATGACAGGGTTATTCCCTAACCTATCTGGGGGATGTTTGCAAGCCCTTGATTTTTAAGGCTTTGGAAGATTTGCAAAGAAGGGGTCGATGCCAGTGGATCCCTTGTTTTTCGGGCCTTCCCGGCCAGGCAAAGCGACTTTTCAACAAAGTTATCCACAGGGGTGTGGGAATTAGTGGAAAACCAGTCATCTATCATCGACTTAGGGCCACATTTGAAGTTTTACTTTAAGTTGGTGTTGCGCTGCACACTAACTTTCTCCCCTTGCCTGGCAGGACGTCTGTGGACCAACGCCTGCCCCACGGCGATGCAACCGCAAGTTGGGCATGCAGCCCGATAGCGGCACGCATCCCCCCGAGCCCGTGGCGCTATCGTCCGGCGCGGCGGTGCCGTCTGCGCCGCCCGTGATCCGGGTTGCACTCGACACGCCCGCCGACGACTGCTTTGACTACCTCGCCATTGCCGACGTCGCGCCAGGCGACCTCGTGGTGGTGCCGTTCGGACGCCGCAGCATGGTGGGCGTGGCGGTGGAATTCGCGCAAGGCTCGCAAGTGCCCGCGGACAAGCTGCGTCCGGTGGCCCAACGGCTTGACTGGCTGGCGCCGCTGCAGCCGGACTGGATCGAGCTGGCAGCCTTTGCCGCGCGCTATTACCAGCGCCGGCTTGGTGAAGTGATGCTGCCGGCCTTGCCGCCCGCCTTGCGCGAGGCGGAAAGCTGGCCGAACCTGGCGCAGCGTGCCCGCACCGATGAATACCGCGTGCTGCCGGGACAGGCTGACAACTTGCTGGCGGCCGTGCCGCCCCGCGCCCGCAGCGTGCGCGCCTTGGCCCAGGCGCTGGCCGAGCGCGCTCCCGCCGGCGAGCCGCTGTCAATGGCGCAGGCCCGCGCCCTCTGTGCGGCGGCGCCGTCGCGGCTGGCCGAATGGCAGGCCGCCGGCTGGGTCGAGGCAACGCGCACCGCGCGCACACTGTTGCCGGTCGATCCCGCCCAGCTGCCATCGGCCGCGCCGCCGTTGCATGACGAGCAGCGCGCCGCGGTGCAGGCCATTGCCGAGGCCGAAGGCTATGCCCCGTTCCTGCTGCACGGCGTGACCGGCAGCGGCAAGACCGAGGTCTACCTGCATGCGATGCAGGCGGTGCTGGCGCGCAACCCGCTGGCCCAGGTGCTGATGCTGGTGCCCGAAATCAACCTGACCCCGCAGTTGCAGGCGCGCATTGCCGCGCGCTTCCCGCAGCTGCCGCTGGCGGTGCTGCACAGCGGCCTGGCCGACCAGGAGCGCAGCCTGCAGTGGCTGGCGGCGCATCGTGGCGAGGCCCGCATCGTGCTGGGCACGCGCATGGCGGTGATGGCATCGCTGCCGGCGCTGGCGCTGATCGTGGTCGACGAGGAGCACGACACCTCCTACAAGCAGCAGGAAGGCCTGCGCTACTCCGCGCGCGACCTGGCCGTGTGGCGCGCCAAGCAGCGCGGCATCGCGGTGGTGCTGGGCTCGGCGACGCCCTCGATGGAAACCTGGTGGCGGGCCGCGCAGGGCACGTACCGCAAGCTGGTGCTGCGCGAGCGCGCCCAGGCCGATGCGGCGCTGCCGGCGGTGCGGCTGGTCGACCTGAACCATGAACGCCAGCGCCAGCGCGCGCTGTTCGAGGGCCTGTCCGTGCCGCTGCTGGAGGCCATCGACGCGCGGCTGGCGCGCGGCGAGCAGAGCCTGCTGTTCCTGAATCGCCGCGGCTACGCGCCGGTGATCGCCTGCGACAGCTGCGGCTGGCTGTCGGGCTGCCCGCGCTGCTCGGCGTACCTAGTGCTGCACCGGCCCGAGCGGCGCCTGCGCTGCCACCACTGCGGCCTCGAGGCCCCGGTGCCGCATCACTGTCCGGATTGCGGCAATGTCGACATCGCGCCGCTGGGCCGCGGCACGCAACGCATCGAAGAAGCGCTGGCGGCGCGCTTCCCCCAGGCCCGCATTGCCCGCATCGACGCCGACTCCACGCGCCGCAAGGGCAGCGCCCAGGCCATGTTCGACGAGGTCCACGCGGGCGAGGTCGACATCCTGGTGGGCACCCAGATGGTGGCGAAGGGGCATGACTTCCAGCGCGTGACCCTGGTTGGCATCGTCCATCCGGACGCGGCCATGTTCAGCCACGACTTCCGCGCCGCCGAGCACCTGTTTGCGTCCCTGATGCAGGTGGCGGGGCGGGCAGGCCGGGCCGGCCTGCCGGGCGAGGTACTGATCCAGACCCGCTACCCGGATACCCCGGCATTGCAGGCGCTGACGCGCCATGACTATGATGGATTCGCGGCCAGCCAGTTGCGCGAGCGGCGCCAGGCCGGGTTGCCCCCGTTCTGCTTCCAGGTGCTGGTGACGGCCGAACACGGGCAGCTGGAACGGGCGCTGCAATTCCTCGAAGCCGCGCGTCGGCATGCTGAATGCTGCACCTTGGCGCAGGAGGTGCAACTGCACGACCCGGTGCCCATGTCGATGGTGCGCGTGTTCAACCGGGAGCGTGCGCAGATGCTGGTGGAAGCCAGCGCGCGCCCGGTACTGCAAAGGTTTGTGGCCGAGTGGGTACAGACTTTCGCAGAGGTAGGTACGCAAGTGAAGGGCGTGCGCTGGCAGTTGGAAATCGATCCGCTGCGGATCTAGCGGCTCGATGTGCGGGAAAACGGTGCAACCCGATGGTTAGGGTTTTCGATAGGGTTGCGCCAGGTTGCACCTTGGTGATTTTCGGGAGTAAGATCGCGCCAGCTCACAGGCTGCGGCCGGTCGCGCGCCCCTGCCGGTCGGCACGGACGAGGTAGCACCGGCGGCGGCTCCAGTCTTTCGGAGAATTGCCCGCAATGGCCACCACCACTCTCGGCGTCAAGCTCGACGACGCCTCGCGCGACCGCCTCAAGCGCGTTGCCCAATCCATCGACCGCACCCCGCACTGGCTGATCAAGCAGGCGATCTTCAGCTATCTCGAGCAGATCGAGCGCGGCCACTTGCCGTACGACACCGGCGCGGGCAGCGCCGAGGCGGAGGGCGCCGACGGTGCCGAGGCGGTCCATGGCGACGGCGCGCCGCAACCCTTCCTGGAATTCGCGCAGAGCATCCAGCCGCAGTCGGTGCTGCGCGCCGCCATCACCTCGGCCTATCGTCGTCCGGAAACGGATTGCGTGCCGGTGCTGCTGGAACAGGCGCGCCTGCCGCAGCAGCAGGCCGAGGCGGCCCTCAAGATGGCCAAGACGCTGGCCACGCGGCTGCGTGAGCAGAAGGTCGGCACCGGGCGGGAAGGGCTGGTGCAAGGGTTGATCCAGGAATTCTCGCTGTCGTCGCAGGAAGGCGTGGCGCTGATGTGCCTGGCCGAGGCGCTGCTGCGCATTCCCGACAAGGCCACGCGCGACGCGCTGATCCGCGACAAGATCAGCGGCGCCAACTGGCAGTCGCACCTGGGCCAGAGCCCGTCGCTGTTCGTCAACGCCGCCACCTGGGGCCTGCTGCTGACCGGCAAGCTGGTCGCCACCCATACCGAATCGGGCCTGACCCGCGCGCTCACGCGCATCATCGGCAAGGGCGGCGAGCCGCTGATCCGCAAGGGCGTGGACATGGCGATGCGCCTGATGGGCGAGCAGTTCGTCACCGGTGAGACCATTTCCGAGGCGCTGGCCAACGCGCGCCGCTACGAGGCCGAAGGCTTCCGCTACTCCTACGACATGCTGGGCGAGGCGGCCATGACCGAGGCCGATGCCGCGCGCTACCTGGCGTCGTACGAACAGGCCATCCATGCCATCGGCCAGGCCTCGCGCGGGCGCGGCATCTACGAGGGCCCGGGCATCTCGATCAAGCTGTCGGCGCTGCACCCGCGCTACAGCCGTGCGCAGCATGAGCGCGTGGTGGCCGAACTGTACGAGCGCCTGAAGTCGCTGACGCTGCTGGCACGCCAGTACGACATCGGCATCAATATCGACGCCGAGGAGGCCGACCGCCTCGAGATCTCGCTGGACCTGCTCGAGCGCCTGTGCTTCGAGCCCGAGCTGGCCGGCTGGAACGGCATCGGCTTCGTGGTGCAGGGCTACCAGAAGCGCTGCCCGTTCGTGATCGACTACCTGATCGACCTGGCTCGCCGCAGCCGCCATCGCCTGATGATCCGCCTGGTCAAGGGCGCCTACTGGGACAGCGAGATCAAGCGCGCCCAGGTGGAAGGGCTGGAAGGCTATCCGGTCTATACGCGCAAGGTCTACACCGATGTGTCGTACATCGCCTGCGCGCGCAAGCTGCTGTCGGTGCCGGACGCGATCTACCCGCAGTTCGCCACGCACAACGCGCACACGCTGTCGGCCATCTACCAGATCGCCGGGCACAGCTACTACCCCGGCCAGTATGAGTTCCAGTGCCTGCACGGCATGGGCGAGCCGCTGTACGACCAGGTGGTGGGCCCCACCGCCGATGGCAAGTTCAACCGCCCGTGCCGCATCTACGCGCCGGTGGGCACGCACGAAACGCTGCTGGCCTACCTGGTGCGCCGGCTGCTGGAGAACGGCGCCAACACCTCCTTCGTCAACCGCATTGCCGACGACACCATCTCGCTGGACGAGCTGGTCGCCGACCCGGTGGCCGTGGTCGAGACGATGCACCGCGACGAAGGCGCGCTCGGCCTGCCGCATCCGCGCATCCCGTTGCCGCGTACGCTGTATGGCAAGAGCCGGCCCAACTCCGCCGGCATCGACCTGGCCAACGAGCATCGCCTGGCGTCGCTGTCGTCGGCCCTGCTGGCAGGCACCAGCGAGCGCCAGGTCGCCGAGCCGATGCTGGGTGCCGCGCTGGTCGTCGATGCGCCGCGCGCGGCCGACGCCATCACCACGCCCGTGCTGAACCCCGCGGACCACCGCGACGTGGTGGGACAAGTCACCGAAGCCAGCCAGGCCGACGTCGACGCCGCGCTGCAGGCCGCGGTCAATGCCGCGCCGATCTGGCAGGCGACGCCGCCGGACGTGCGCGCGGCCGCGCTGGAGCGCGCCGCCGACCTGATGGAAGCCCAGATGCAGTCGCTGATGGGCATCATCATGCGCGAGGCCGGCAAGACCTTCTCCAACGCCATCGCCGAAGTACGCGAGGCCGTCGACTTCCTGCGCTATTACGCCGCCGAGATTCGCCGCGGCTTCGACAATGAGACCCATCGGCCGCTGGGGCCGGTGGTCTGCATCAGCCCGTGGAACTTCCCGCTGGCGATCTTCACCGGCCAGGTGGCGGCCGCGCTGGCGGCCGGCAATCCGGTGCTGGCCAAGCCCGCCGAGCAGACCCCGCTGATCGCCGCCGCCGCGGTGAAGCTGCTGCGCGAGGCCGGCGTGCCGGCCGGCGCGGTGCAATTGCTGCCGGGCCGTGGCGAGACCGTCGGCGCCGCGCTGGTGGGCGACGCCCGGGTCAAGGGCGTGATGTTCACCGGCTCGACCGAGGTCGCGCGCATCCTGCAGCGCAACGTGGCCGGGCGCCTTGACGCCGCCGGCCGCCCGATCCCGCTGATCGCCGAAACCGGCGGCCAGAACGCGATGATCGTCGACTCGTCGGCGCTGGCCGAGCAGGTGGTCGGCGACGTGGTCAACTCCGCCTTCGACTCCGCCGGCCAGCGCTGCTCGGCGCTGCGCGTGCTGTGCCTGCAGGAAGACGTGGCCGAGCGCGTGCTGGAAATGCTCAAGGGCGCGATGCAGGAACTGAACATGGGCAACCCGGACCGCCTGTCGACCGACGTCGGGCCGGTGATCGACGAAGAGGCGCGCGCCGGCATCGTGCGCCATATCGATGCGATGCGCGCCAAGGGCCGCCGGGTTTATCAGGCCGACCCCAACGCCGCGCAGGGTGCCAGCTGCCGCCATGGCACCTTCGTGCCGCCGACGCTGATCGAGCTGGACAGCATCGAGGAACTCAAGCGCGAGGTGTTCGGCCCGGTGCTGCATGTGGTGCGCTTCCCGCGCACCGCGCTCGACACCATGGTGAGCCAGATCAATGGCACCGGCTACGGCCTGACGCTGGGCATCCATACCCGCATCGACGAGACCATCTCGTTCATCGTCAGCCGGGCCCGGGTGGGTAACCTGTATGTGAATCGCAATATCGTCGGCGCGGTGGTGGGCGTGCAGCCGTTCGGCGGCGAGGCGCTGTCGGGCACCGGCCCCAAGGCGGGCGGCCCGCTGTACCTGCACCGGCTGCTGTCGGTCTGCCCGCAGGATGCCGTGGCGCGCAGCGTGCGCGCGGCCGACGTCAATGCCGGCGCGGGCGGGGCCCAGACCGTGGGGCCGGACGACGAAGCCATGCGGGCCACGGAAGCGTTCAGGGACTGGGCCCGCACCGAGTTGCCGGAAGTCGCGGCCGCATGCGAGCGCTTCGCCGAGGCCTCGGCCTCGGGCCTGGCGGTGACGCTGGCTGGCCCGACCGGCGAGCGCAACACCTACACCCTGCTGCCGCGCGAACGGGTGCTGTGCCTGGCCGCGCAGGAGTCGGACCTGGCCCTGCAGCTGGGCGCCGTGCTGACCGTCGGCGCCGAGGCGGTATGGCTGGAAAACCCTGTCGCGCGGGGGCTGTTTGCGCGCCTGCCTCAGGGCGTACAATCGCGCGTCCGCATGGTGGCCGACTGGACCGCGGCGGACACGGCCATCGATGCGGTGCTGCACCACGGCGATTCGGACCAGCTGCGCACGGTTTGCGAACAGGTCGCGGCGCGCCCCGGTCCGATCATCGGCGTGCAGGGCCTGGCGCAGGGGGAGCGCAATATCGCGCTCGACCGCCTGCTGATCGAGCGCTCGCTCTCGGTCAACACCGCGGCCGCGGGCGGCAATGCCAGTTTGATGACGATCGGCTGAGGCAACCCTCGGACGGCGTCATGTCGAAGCGCGCGGCGGCGGCGGCGATCCCGCCCCGCTGCGCAGATAAAGCATGGCGCGGCACTGCCAGGCCGCGCCGCGATACCACTGCCGGCAACGGCACCACATCGGCACCATTTGGGACCCAAGGAGATCTGATGAGCTCGACATTCCACAAGACGGCAATGACCGTTGCCCTGACCCTGGCCGGCCTGACCGCCGCCTCCGCCGCGTTCGCGCAGGCCCAGGAAATCAAGCTGGGCTTTGCCGGCCCGATGACCGGCGGCCAGGCGCAGTACGGCAAGGACATGCAGAACGGCATCGTCCTCGCGATCGAGGACATGAACGCCACCAAGCCCAAGATCGGCGGCAAGGAAGTCAAGTTCGTGCTGGTTTCCGAAGACGACCAGGCCGATCCCAAGACCGGCTCGGTGGTGGCGCAGAAGCTGGTGGATAACGGCATCCAGGGCATGCTGGGCCATTTCAATTCCGGCACCACGATCCCGGCGTCGATGGTCTACAACCGCGCCGGCATCCCGCAGATCGCCATGGCGACCGCGCCGGAATACACCAAGCAGGGTTTCAAGACCACCTTCCGCATGATGACTTCCGACACCCAGCAGGGTTCGGTGATCGGCGCCTTCGTGGTGAAGAAGCTGGGCGCGAAGAACATCGCCATCGTCGATGACCGCACCGCCTACGGCCAGGGCCTGGCCGACGAGTTCGAAAAGGCCGCCAAGGCCGCCGGCGGCAAGATCGTGCGCCGCGAGTTCACCAACGACAAGGCGGTGGACTTCAAGGCCGTGCTGACCAACATCAAGCGCAGCAACCCGGACATCATCTTCTACGGCGGCGCCGAGACCCAGTCCGCGCCGATGGCCAAGCAGGTCAAGGAACTGGGCATGAAGGCCCCGCTGGTATCGGGCGAAATGTCCAAGACCGACAACTTCCTGAAGCTCGCCGGCCCGGCCGCCGAAGGCACCGTGGTGTCGCTGGCCGGCCTGCCGCTGGACCAGATGCCCGGCGGCGCCAACTACGAGAAAAAGTACGAGAAGCGCTTCGGCTCGAAGGTGCAGACCTACTCGCCGTACGCCTACGACGGCGCCACCGCGATGATGACGGCCATGGTCAAGGCCGGCTCGACCGATCCGGCACGCTACCTGCCGGTGCTGGCCGCGACCAATATGCAGGGCGTGACCACCAAGACGCTGGCGTATGATGCGCGCGGCGACCTGAAGGATGGCGGCATCACCGTCTACAAGGTGGTGGGCGGCAAGTGGACGGTGCTTGAGACGGTGGGCGGGAAGTAAGCCATCGGTCTGGCCGTTCTGCCTGCAAGAAAAAACGCCATCCTGCTGGGATGGCGTTTTTTTTGGCAGACACGGCTGATGGGAAGCACCTGACCGGGGGTCATGGGGCTGGCGTAAGTGAGCGCTTGGTCAGTTTTGCGCGGATATCCGCAACGATGCCGCTCGCCACGGCAGTATCCCCGGTCGCGGATGCAAACCGGTCTAATCGCTGAAGCGCGTCGCTCGCCAAGCCGCGTTCAGTCAGGACTTGCATCACGGGTTCTGCCATCGGTGAAGCCGCTACGGCTACGAGGGCGCGAGGATCCGCATCCGGAAGCATGACCATCGCGGCAAGAAGGCTTGGTACCGGTTCACCGGACAGGGCATGCGTAATTGCGCTGCTTGCGCCGGCCCATCGGTTGTACCGGGCCAGCGCGAGGACGTCTATGTCCAGCAAATCGCCGGCAAAGGTCGGCGGGTTGGCGGCGAGAATACGGTGGATGGTGTGCAGTGAAGACGGTGCCAGGCCCGAAAGCGCATAAGGTAGCTGGGTCGTCGTCGCCAGCAGTTCTGCCAGTTCCTGGCCAGAAAGGCCGGCATCCTCCATGACCTCCAGCAATTGTTGCTGTTGGACGGGATCGGCAATGAGAGGAAGGTGGAAGCTGATTTCCCTCACATATTCATTGGTACTAATTGTGCCATTTGACCTCGCTGTGCCCAACCGAGCGAGGCTATCCTGCACTTCACCAAGTCGTGAGTACTGCAAAACCGCTTGGTGGGCGATTGCCTGGTCACTGGAGTTTGCCGCTTTACGAAGCGATGCGAGCACCATGGCGTTGCCGGGCAGGTGGCATTCTGCAGCCGCGGTAACCGATGCATCGTGTTCGAATTGCGCGGAAAGAAGATTGATCAGCGCACGCTTCACGCCATCGTCATGGGCGGCATGAGGCAATGCTGCTTCAATGCGTTCGATGACACGCGCCTTGTTCGCTGGCTTGATGAATTGCATCGAATCCAGCAGATAGCGTGCGATCTCCGGCTCTCGAACATGGCTGTCAAAGATTTTCCATAATTGATCTGATTTCTCGTCCGCATTCAGGTCGGTGTCATCGCCACTGGTGTTCGGTGCTTCGATACCGGGGTTTCCGGTCCAGATTCCCATATGACCGCTCCCTCCGAGGCCGCTCCTATCCGGGTCTCGTCCCACAATATCGGCAACACTGACAGGATTGGCTCCCACTTGCATGGGTACCGTCGGTGGGCGTTGCCATTGGGCATGTGCGGGCGTCTCCAGTAGCAGAGCGGCCGCGAAAGCAAAATGCGACGGTCGCAGGCAGAGGTAAGATTTCATTGCGGTCTTGGTCATTGGAACAATACGGAACGCGAGCACCCGTGCATGGCGGCTCGCGAACGACAGTGCGTCAGCACTTGCCTTTGACCGTAGTTGCGGCAATACCGGGTTTCCGTGGCCGAATTCCTGAATTCCGGCTGAGTATTCCGAGCGTAGTGGCGCGTCTTCCGAGCCCAGAGGTAGGCACGACGCCACGTTGGAGATTGGGTGAGACCTGACGCATCGCCATCGATGCTGACGCCCATGCGTGCCATTGGCGCATAATCCCGCACTCGCACTTTTTTTAATCCATAGGAGCAGTACGTGTCCGAGCAGGAAGCCAGCTACGACCACGCCATCGGGCTAGCCAACCAGGGGCGCTTCGCCGAAGCGCTGCAGATTGCCGACCAGTTGTCGCTGGCGCGCCCCGAAGTGGTGGATTTCGTCATGCTGCGGGCGCGGCTGCACTTTGACAACGGCGACGCCAACGCCGCGCTCGCGGTGCTGGACGAGGCGCTGGCGCGGCTCGACACGCTGCCGCTGCAGCCGCCGCACCGTTGGGTCTCGCGCGGGGTGATCGCGCACCGCTACGGCGCCATGCTGATGAGCCTGGGCCGCGATGCCGAAGCCCGCCCGTGGCTGCATGAGGCCGCGCAGCGCAGCGGGCTGCTGACCGGCGAATGGGCTGCGCATTTCCACGCCGGCCTGGCCGCGCTGCGGCTGGGCGACATGGCCGCAGCGGCGCGCTACTGGTACGACCTGATGGTGCGCAACCCCGACCTGGGCGCCGACGACATCGCGCCACTGGTGACGGACTACATCGCCCGCACCGAGGCCGCCGGCGTGCCGGCGGAGCCGCTGCTGCGCGTCTGCCTGGGCCGCGTCGCGCTGGACAACCCGCATCTGCTCCAGCTCGATGCCGAAGCTGGCGATGCCGTCGCTGCCGACCAGGCCGCGCGCGTGCTGGCCGAGCATCCCGACCACCCCGAGGCGCGCCGGCTGCGGGCGCCGCTGCGCCATGGCGTCGGTGACGTGCAGGGCGCGCTCGACGATCTCGGCGTCTACCTGCGCCAGGTCCCCGACCCGCAGAGCCAGGTACGCGAACTGGCCTGGCGCCACCAGCTGGCGCAGCGCGGTGACGCCACCGCCGCCGTCGATCGCGAACCGTGGCTGCGCTTTACGCTGACCGACCAGTCCGACGACGGCGCCCGCTACTACCGCGCCGCGATGGCGCTGGGCGAATTTATCGACGACGTGCCGGCCGCCGAGGCCGCGCTGCGCCCGCTGCTGGTGCAGGCCGGGCGCGCGGGCGTGGCGCGCTTCGACCAGTACTTTGCCACCGGCCAGGGCGATGCCGCCGGCCATGGCGGCAATGCCGACCCCCATGTCTATTCGCTGCTGTGCCGGCTGCTGGCGCGCAGCCTGCCGGCCGACGCCGCGCATGCGGACGAGCGCATTGCGCTGCACCGCCAGGGCATGGCCGCCAGCGAGTTCATCGAACACTGGATCGACCTGCTGGATTGCCACGCCGATGCCGGCCAGCACCAGCAGGTGGCCGAGCTGGCCGGAGAGGTGCTCAATCGCTACCCGCTCGAGCGCAACCCGGCCGACGTGACGTGGGCCTTCAGCCGCATGATCGCCGCCTGGAAGTCCATCGGCGGCGCCGAGCCGCGCGAGGCGGCGCGGGCCGCGATGGCGCACATGGATGCGCGCCTGGACGCGCTGCCGGTGGAAGCCCGCAGCGAGGCCGCGCACCCGATGGCGCATGCGCGCGCGCACTACGCCGCACTGCTGCAGGCACAGATGGCCGGCATGGACGAGCACGACCGCACCGATGCGCTGGCCGAAATCGAGGCCCAGCAGCGTCGCGCGCTGCTGGTGGAAGATGCGTGGCTGTACAACCGCTTTGGCCAGGTCTGGCGCGACCTGGGCGAGCCCGAGCGCGGGCTGCCGCTGTTCGAGCAGGCCGTGGCGCTGACCGAGGGCGATCCGCTGGACCAGGCCGGCCCGCGCGTGCAGCGGGGCCTGGTGCACAACGCCGCGCGCCGCCACGATGCCGCGCTGGCGGACTTCGTCGCCGCCTTCGCCGCGCGTGACGACTGGGACGCCGAGGTGTACCTGCGCGCGGTGCAGTCCGCACTCGGGCAGGGGCAGCGCGAAGCCGCGCTTGGCTACTTCGACAAGGCGCGTGCGCGTGGCGCGGCGCAGGGCGCCACGCGCACGCTGTATGGGCAGGTCGAGGCGGCATTGAAGGCGACCCGTCCGGTGTGGAAGATGTGGGGCGTCTGAAACGTCTCTCGCGGCTAGGGAATCGGCTGACGATGTAAGGAGTGTAAAAAACGCCATCTGCAGATGGCGTTTTTTACGTGCAGATGACCGAAATAAGGCGCGCGTTTGGTGCGGTGTCGGACAATCACTGACATGGATTGTGAAGTGCTTACATTACCATGTCGCCATGAATGGACTGAGCCAACTTTTTCCAAGCCTCCCGCTCGCGCCCGGCGGCCTGTTCTGGGTCGGACTGGCCCTGGTGGGTGCCGGCCTGGCCGGCGAAGTGAGCCGGCGCTGGCTGCGCTGTCCGCGCATCGTCGGATACGCCGCGGCGGGGCTGTGCGCCGGCATGCTGGGCCGCAGCATCGTCGACGAGAACATGATCAACCAGACCCGTATCCTGATCGATATGGCGCTGGCCCTGGCCTTGTTCGAACTCGGCCACCGCCTTTCGCTGACCTGGCTGCGCGCCAACCGCTGGCTGCTGCTCACCAGCGCCTTTGAAAGCCTGCTGACCTGGGGGCTGGTGGCGGCGGTGCTGCAGTGGATCGGCGCCTCGCCCGGCGTGGCGATCCTGGCCGGAGGGATCGCCGTCAGCACTTCGCCCACCATCGTGCTGCAGCTCAAGAACGAACTGCGCGCGGACGGGCAGGTCACCGAGCGGCTGATGGCCATGGCCGCGCTCAACAGCATCTATGCCGCCGCCATCGTGCAGGTCGCCACCGGCTGGCTGCATTCGGAATATGGCAACCTGGGTGCCGCGCTGCTGCATCCGCTGTACCTGCTGGTGGGCTCGTGCCTGCTGGCCTGGGTGGTGGGCAAGCTCGGCCATGCCATCTACGACCGCATGTCGGCCGACGACCACTACAGCTTCCTGGTGCTGGTGGGCCTGGTGCTGTTCACGCTGGCGCTGACCCGGGTACTAAAATTGTCGATGCCGCTGACGCTGATGCTGGCCGGGGTGGTGTTCAAGCACCAGGACAACCACCCGCACGTGTGGCCGCCGCATTTCGGCAGCGCCGGCAGCCTGCTGATCATCGTGATGGTGGTGTCGCTGGGCCTGCCGCTGACGGCGCAGGACTGGGCGGTGGGCGGCGTCTACGCCATTGCGCTGGTGGTGCTGCGCCACGTCGCCAAGCTGGCCGGCGTAGTCTCGCTGGGATCGTTCTCGGGCCTGAGCCTGCGCCAGTGCATGGCGCTGGGGCTGGCGCTGGCGCCGATGTCGGGCCTGGCCTACCTGCTGATGCACGATGTGGCGCGCCTCTACCCGGGCACCGGTCAGCCGCTGGCCGCCATCATCCTGTGCGCGCTGGCCATCGAACAACTTTTCGGCCCTGTGATCGCGGCCTGGGCGCTGCGCTATGCAGGCGAAGTCCGCGTCGATATCCGGGCCAATGGAGGAGGGCGCTGATGTCGCTCGAACCGTTCAAGCAATCCGAGGCGCTGACCTTCGGCGTCGAACTGGAGCTGCAGCTGGTCAACCGGCATGACTATGACCTGGCGCCGTTCGCCCCCGACCTGCTGCGCGCCCTCAAGGGCGCCGAGCATGCCGGCGACATCAAGCCCGAGATCAGCCCGTCGATGATCGAGATCAGCACCGGCATCTGCCACAGCTACCAGCAGGCGCTGCAGGAGTTGACAGTGATGCGCGACCTGATGGTGGCGGCGTCGCACTCGCTGAACCTGGGCATCGCCGGCGGCGGCACGCATCCGTTCCAGCAATGGGCCGATCGCACCATCTCCGATTCGCCGCGCTACCAGTACATCTCCGAGCTGTACGGCTACCTGGCCAAGCAGTTCACCGTGTTCGGCCAGCATGTGCATATCGGCTGCCCCAGCGCCGACGAATCGCTGTTCCTGCTGCATGCGATCGGCCGCTATGTGCCGCACTTCGTCGCGCTGGCAGCGTCCTCACCCTATGTGCAGGGCGTCGATACCGGCTTTGCCTCGGCGCGGCTGAATTCGGTCGCGGCCTTCCCGATGAGCGGGCGCGCGCCGTTCCTGCTGACGTGGGACACCTTCACCGCGTACTTCGAGAAGATGCGCAATACCGGCGTGATCGAAAGCATGAAGGACTTCTACTGGGATATCCGGCCCAAGCCGGAGTTCGGCACCATCGAGGTCCGCGTGATGGACACGCCGCTGACGGTGCAGCGCGCCTGCGATATCGCCGCGTATATCCAGATGCTGGCGCGCTACCTGCTGCTGTCGCGGCCGTTCATGCCGCAGGAAGACGACTACCTGGTGTACACCTTCAACCGCTTCCAGGCCTGCCGCTTCGGGCTCGAGGGCGAGTACGTGCACCCGAACGAGCTGACCCGCATGCCGATCGCGGACCATATCCTGTCGATCTGCGACGCGCTGGTGCCGCATGCCGAGGCGCTCGGCTCGCTGGAGGCGCTGGCCAATATCCGCGCGCTGGCCGGGCGCCGCGATGGCGATGCCCGCTGGCTGCGCCAGGTCGACGCTGAGGCGCGCAGCCAGCGCGAGACCGTGCGCAAGGCGTGCGACCGCTGGGCCGCCTGAGCCAGTAGTCAGTCTGGCCGCGGCAGCAGGAAGGCCAGCGCGTCGCGCCACCAGCCGGCGTCGACATGCCCGGTCCAGTCGTTGTGGCCGGCGCCGGGGATCACCGCCAGCCGCCGCGGTTCGCCCAGCGACGCATGCAGCGCCTCGCCGAAGCGTGCCGGCACGATGGTGTCGCGTTCGGCCACGGCCACCATCACCGGGCGGCCGAAGCCTGCCAGGTTGGCCACGCTGTCGTAGCGGTCGCGCAGCAACCAGCCGGCCGGCAGCCAGGGATAGTGGTGCGCGGCCAGATGTGCCAGCGTGTCCCAGGGTGTGATCAGCAGGACACCGGCTACGTTGTCGCGCTGGCGCGCCGCGGCGGCCGCCGCCACGCCCGCCCCCAGCGATTCGCCGATCAGCAGCAGCGGGCCGTCGAACTGGCGTCGCGCCAGCGCGATCGATTGCTCCGCATCGGCGACGAAGCTGCGCTCGCCCAGCGTGCCCGCGCGCGGCCCGTACGCCGGATACTCGGCCAGGATCACGCGGATGCCAAGCGGCGCCAGGGCCCTGGCGTAGTAGTGGCGATGCCCCGCATGCCCGGCGTTGCCGTGAAACACCATCGCGGTGGCCCGCACTGGCCCGGGCGGCTCGGCCACCAGGCCGCGGAAATCATCCGGACCCGGCCAGGCGCGCAAACCGGCCGAGACCATGTCGTCGACCGGGGCGCGTTCGGGGAAATAGAGAAAGTGGTCCTGCAGCATGGCCATCACGGCAATCCCCAGCAAAGCCGCGGCCAGCCAGCCCGGCCAACGCGTCCACGCCGTCCGTGGCCGCGCCGTCGATGGCGTTGCGGCAGCCAGCGCGCCGGCAGGCATGGCCGTGTGCCCGAGCGCGGCTAGGCGCCGGCGTACACCGGTTCGCAGCGCACCTCGGTCCGGACCGAGTTGGCGATAAAGCAGGCCTCGTGCGCGGCGTGGTGCAGGGCGTCGAGCTGTTCGCGCGCGGGCTCGCGCTCGCCGCCAAACGTGACCTGCGGGCGCAGCGTCACCACCGTCATCGCCATGCGCCCGTCGGCGTTCTTTTCCATCACACCGGTGGCGGCGTCCAGGTAGCGGTCGACGACGAAGCGCTGCTTTGCCGCCAGCGACAGGAACCACAGCATGTGGCAGCTGGACAGCGACGCGATGAACATTTCTTCGGGATCGACCGCGCTGGCATCGGACATCGGCAGCGGCACCACGTGGGGCGACGACGAGCCCGGGACTTCGGCGCCGCCGTCGAAGCGCAGCACATGCCGGCGGCTGTAGCGGTTGCCGGCGAAATCCTGTCCGTCGCGTTGCCACAGGACTTCAGCGGTATAGGTGGACATGCAGGGACTCCTGAGATGGGGAAAGGCCCGAGGCCGGAAAAGACTTCAGGCGCCGTGCGGCACGCTTTCGCCGTCGCGCAGGCCCAGACGCTGGTTGGCCGGCACGGCGACATCGATCAGTTTCGGGCGCGGCAGGTTCAGGTTGCGCATCATCTCGACGAACTGCTCGCGCGTGCGGCCGGCGACGCGGCTGTTGTGCGCGCGTTCATGGCCGATGCTGGAGACGGTGCGGCCCTTGTAGTCGTGCGCCGGATAGACCAGCGTATCGTCGGGCAGCGCGAACAGCTTGCGGGTCAGGCTGTCGTAAAGCGTGCCGGCGTCGCCGGACTGGAAATCGGTGCGGCCGCAGCCATCGATCAGCAGCGCATCGCCGGTGAAGACGCGGCGCACGATGCCATCGGCGGTGGCTTCTTCCCACAGGTAGCTCATGCTGCCGGCGGTGTGCCCCGGGGTATGGATGGCGCGCAGCACCTGCTTGCCGAAGGCAACCGTGTCGCCGTCGATCAGCTGCTTCTGCGCCGGCTTGATGTCGCAGCCCGATGGCGCCGCGGTATGCGCGCCGGTCTGCAAGGCCAGGTGGCCGGCCGAGGTGATGTGGTCGGCATGGGCGTGGGTTTCGATCACCCATGCCAGGCGCGCTCCGGTCTGTTGCAGCAGCGCCAGGTCGCGCTCGAGCTGATGGTCGACCGGATCGATCAGCAGCGCATCCCCGGTAGCGGCGTCGATCAGCAGGTAGGTGAAGGTGGACGAGGTCTCGTCGAACAACTGGTGGAAGGTCTGCATGGCCGTGCTCTTGTTGTTTGCCCCGGGAACGCCGCCATGATACGCCGCACCTTGCCTAGCATTCCACGATATTTACCGCCAGCCCGCCGCGTGCCGTTTCCTTGTACTTGGTCTTCATGTCGGCGCCGGTCTCGCGCATGGTCTTGATCACCGAATCGAGCGAGACGTAATGCGTACCGTCGCCGCGCAGCGCCATGCGCGCCGCGTTGACCGCCTTGACCGAGGCCATCGCGTTGCGCTCGATGCACGGGATCTGCACCAGCCCGCCGACCGGATCGCAGGTCAGGCCCAGGTTGTGCTCCATGCCGATCTCGGCGGCGTTTTCCACTTGTTCCGGGCTGCCGCCCGTGACTGCGGCGAGTGCGCCGGCAGCCATCGAGCAGGCCACGCCGACTTCGCCCTGGCAGCCGACCTCGGCGCCGGAGATCGACGCGTTGAGCTTGTACAGCAGCCCGATCGCGCCGGCGGTCAGCAGGAAGTCGACCACCCCCTCGCGGTTTGCGCCGGGCACGAAGCGGTCATAGTAGTGCAGCACCGCCGGGATGATGCCGGCCGCGCCATTGGTCGGCGCCGTCACCACGCGCCCGCCGGCGGCGTTCTCTTCATTGACGGCGATCGCGTACAGGTTGACCCAGTCCATCACCGAGAGCGGATCCGACAGCGTGCGCTCGGCACGCTCGGTCAGGCTGCGGTAGAGCTCGGGCGCGCGCCGCTTCACCTTGAACGGCCCCGGCAGTTCGCCGTCGGTGCGGCAGCCGCGCGCGACGCATGCCTGCATCACGTCCCAGATATGCAGCAGGCCGCTGACGACCGCTTCCTCGCTGCGCCAGGTCAGCTCGTTTTCCAGCATCAGCCGGGCGATGCTCTTGCCGCTGGCGCGGGTCATCTCCAGCAGTTCCTTGCCGCTGCGGAACGGGTGCGGCAACTGCTGCGCGGCATTGAGCACCTGCGTATTGGGCGCGCCGGCGGTGACCACGAAGCCGCCGCCGACCGACAGGTAGCGCGCCTCGCGCAGCGTGGCGCCGCCGCCATCGAAGGCGTGGAACTTCATGCCGTTGGGATGCTCGGCCATGGCCTCGCGCCGGTAGAAGGCGATGTGCTCCTTCTCGATGAAGGGGACCACGTGGCGGCCCAGCAAAGACAGCTCGCGCGTCTTGCGCAAGGCCGCCAGGCGCGTGTCGATGGCATCCGGATCGATGGTGTCGGGCGCCTCGCCCATCAGGCCCAGGATCACACCCTTGTCGGTGCCGTGGCCCTTGCCGGTGGCGCCGAGCGAGCCGTACAGCTCCACCCGCACGCTGCCAACTTGCGGCAGCAGCCCGTCGCGCTCCAGCCCTTGCGCGAACATCAGGGCCGCGCGCATCGGCCCCACGGTGTGCGAGCTCGACGGGCCGATGCCCACCTTGAACAGATCGAAAACGCTGACTGCCACGGACGGCTCCAGGTTAACGCCGGCAAACCGGCGGGCGCCGCCTTGCGCGGCGCCCTGAGTACAGCTTAGCTTCTGGCCGGGGTGCCGGCTCAGTCCACCACGTAGTCGCTGACCGGCACGCAGGCGCAGAACAGATTGCGGTCGCCATACACGTTGTCGGCACGGCCGACCGGCGGCCAGTACTTCTGCGTGCGCAGCGACGCCACCGGGTAGGCGGCTTCCTCGCGCGTGTACTGGTGGGTCCACTCGTTGGTGGTCACCACCGCTGCGGTGTGGGGCGCGTGCTTGAGCGGGTTGTCGTCGCGGTCGAAGGTGCCGTCGGCGACGCGGCCGATCTCCTGGCGAATCGCGATCATGGCGTCGATGAAGCGGTCCAGCTCGTGCAGCGCTTCGGACTCTGTCGGCTCGATCATCAGTGTGCCCGGCACCGGGAAGCTCATGGTGGGCGCGTGGAAGCCGTAGTCCATCAGGCGCTTGGCCACGTCTTCATTGCTGATGCCGGTTTCCTTCTGCAGCGGACGCAGGTCCAGGATGCACTCGTGCGCGACCAGGTCATGCTGGCCGGTGTACAGCACCGGGTAGTACGGCGCCAGGCGCTTGGCGACGTAGTTGGCCGCGAGGATCGCGTTCTCGGTGGCGGCGGTCAGGCCGGCCGAGCCCATCATCGCGATATACATCCACGAGATCGGCAGGATGCTGGCCGAGCCGAACGGCGCCGCCGACACGCCGCCGATGCCGCGCTCGTCGCGGCGGTAGCCGACGCTGTCCTGGTTGGGCAGGAAGTCCGCCAGGTGCGCCCCGACCGCGACCGGGCCCACGCCCGGGCCGCCGCCGCCGTGCGGGATGCAGAAGGTCTTGTGCAGGTTCAGGTGCGACACGTCGCCGCCGAACTGCCCCGGCGCGGCGGTGCCGACCATCGCGTTCATGTTGGCGCCGTCGACGTACACCTGGCCGCCGTGCTGATGCACGATCTCGCAGATCTGCTGCACGCCCGGCTCGAACACGCCGTGCGTGGACGGGTAGGTGATCATGATCGCCGCCAGGTTCTGGCTGTGCTGCCCGGCCTTCTTCGCCAGGTCGTCCAGGTCGACGTTGCCGTTCTCGTCGCAGGCCACCACCACCACCTTCATGCCGGCCATCTGCGCCGACGCCGGGTTGGTGCCGTGCGCCGACGACGGGATCAGGCAGATGTCGCGATGGCTTTCGCCGCGGCTGGCGTGATACGCATGGATGATCAGCAGCCCCGCGTACTCGCCCTGCGAGCCGGCGTTGGGCTGCAGGCTGACCGCGGCATAGCCGGTGGCGGCGCACAGCATGGCCTCGAGCTGGTCGATCATCTCGCGGTAGCCCACGGTCTGGTCCAGCGGCGCGAACGGGTGGATCTGGCTGAACTCGGGCCAGGTCACCGGGATCATCTCGCTGGTGGCGTTCAGCTTCATCGTGCACGAGCCCAGCGGGATCATGGTGCGGTCCAGCGCCAGGTCCTTGTCGGCCAGCATGCGCAGGTAGCGCAGCATTTCATGCTCGGCGTGGTGCGTGTTGAAGACCGGGTGCGTCAGGTAGGCACTGGTGCGCGCCAGCGCGGGCGGGAAGGCATCGTCCGCGGCGGCCTCGAGCTTGTCGAAGTCCACCTCGGCCGGCAGCGGCTTGCCTTGCGTAAAGATCTCCCACAATGCGATCACGTCGGCGCGGGTGGCGGTCTCGTCCAGCGAGATGCCGACGCGCGTGGCGCCGGCATGGCGCAGGTTGATGCCGCGCGCGGTGGCGGCGGCATGGATCGCATCGGTGTTGAAGCCGGTTTCCAGCGTCAGCGTGTCGAAGAAGCTGGCGTTGGTGCGCGCGAAGCCGAGCGCTTCCAGGCCCGCGGCCAGGGTCGCGGTCAGGCGATGCACGCGTTGCGCGATGCGCTTCAGGCCCTGCGGGCCATGGTAGACGGCGTACATCGACGCCATCACCGCCAGCAGCACCTGCGCGGTACAGATGTTGGAGGTCGCTTTCTCGCGGCGGATATGCTGCTCGCGCGTCTGCAGTGCCAGGCGGTAGGCCTTGTTGCCTTGCGCATCGATGGTCACGCCCACCAGCCGGCCCGGCATCGAGCGCTTGAACGCGTCCTTCACCGCCATGTAGCCGGCGTGCGGGCCGCCAAAGCCCAGCGGCACGCCGAAGCGCTGCGAATTGCCCACGGCCACGTCGGCACCCCATTCGCCGGGGGCGGCAATCAGGGTCAGCGCCAGCAGGTCGGCGGCGGCCACCACCAGGCCGCCGGCGGCGTGCACGGCCTCGGCAATGGCGCGGTAGTCGTTGATGTCACCGTTCACGCCCGGGTATTGCAGCAGCACGCCAAAGGCGCCCGCGGCGGCGGCATCGGCGGCGGGCCCGACCTTGACTTCGATGCCCAGCGGCAGCGCGCGCGTGCGCACCACTTCCAGCGTCTGCGGCAGCACGTCGTCGGCGACGAAGAAGGTGTTCGAGTCGTGCTTGTTCACGCGCTGCAGCAGCGTCATGGCCTCGGCCGCTGCGGTGCCTTCGTCCAGCATCGACGCATTGGCGATGTCCAGGCCGGTCAGGTCGGTGACCATCTGCTGGAAGTTCAGCATCGCCTCCAGGCGACCCTGCGAGATCTCGGGCTGGTAGGGCGTGTAGGCGGTGTACCAGGCCGGGTTCTCGAAGATATTGCGCAGGATGACGCCGGGCGTGATGGTGTTGAAGTAGCCCTGGCCAATAAAGCTCTTCAGTACCTTGTTCTTGCCGGCGAGGGTGCGCAGCTTTGCCAGCGCCGCCTCTTCGCTCAGCGGCTCGGTGAACTCGCCCATCGGCATGCCGTCGCGGCGGCGGATGGCGGCGGGGATCACGGCGTCGATCAGCGCGGCGCGGCTGTCATAGCCGAGCGCCTTCAGCATGTGCTGCTGCTCGGGGGTATCGGGGCCGATATGGCGGGCGGCGAAGGCGTCGCGCGCCTCCAGTTCGGCCAGCGTGGGCCGGGTTGCTTGGGCGGCGTTCATGGGCAGCGGGGCGTTCATGGGCAAGAACCTCGTGGTGGGCGCAGCGGCAGGTGGTCAGCCGTGCCGCGGCGCCGCGAATGCGGTGTGCCGATCCCTGGCGCGGGACCGGCGGGCGATCAGGCGCCGACGCTGGCCTTGTAGGCGTCGGCAGACATCAGGCCGTTGACGTCGTCGCCATTGGCCGGCTTGAGCTTGAACAGCCACGCGTCGAAGGCGTTGGCGTTGACGCTTTCCGGCGCGGCCGTGGCGGCCTCGTTGACGGCGATCACTTCACCGGCCACCGGGGCGTAGATGTCGGACGCCGCCTTCACCGATTCCACCACGGCCAGCGCGTCGCCGGCACCGACCGACTTGCCCACTTCAGGCAGTTCCAGGAAGACGATGTCGCCCAGCGCATCCTGGGCGTGGTCGGTGATGCCGATGGTGAGCGTGCCGTCAGCTTCGACGCGCACCCACTCATGCGACTCGGTGTACTTGAGGTCAGCGGGGAAATTCATGAAGGTTCTCCGGATTCAGATCTGTTTCTTGTTGGGTGATGCCTGCCCGGCGCGAATTGCATGACGCGCCGGCAGGCGAGGGCGACCGTTGGGTGAGCGGGGCTTTCCCTTAGCTCACGAGTGCCTTGCCATGACGCACAAACGGCAGTTTAACCACAGTCGCGTTGAGTTTGCGGTCGCGGATCTCCACCTGCACGGTGTCGCCCACGTTCACGCCCAGCGGCAGGCGCGCGAACGCAATCGATTGCGACAGCGAGGGGCTGAAGGTGCCGCTGGTGATTTCACCGTCACCGGCGGGGGTAATGACTTTCTGGTGGGCGCGCAGCACGCCGCCCGCTTTTCCTTCCGTCGGACGCAGGATCAGGCCGAGGAACTGTTGCTGCTGGCCGTTGGCGGCCAGCGCCGCCTTGCCGGTGAAGTCACGCTCGCTCTGCAGGTCGACGGTCCACGCCAGGCCCGCGTCCAGCGGCGAGACGTTGATATCCATGTCCTGGCCATACAGGTTCATGCCCGCTTCCAGGCGCAGCGTGTCGCGCGCGCCCAGGCCGGCCGGGCGCACGCCCGCGGCATTCAGTTTTTCCCACAGGCCGGCGACGCTGGCTGCCGGCAGCACCAGCTCGAAGCCGTCTTCGCCGGTGTAGCCGGTGCGCGCCACCATCACTTCGCCCAGGGCGGGGTCCTGCACCACCACGGCGTTGAAAGGCTTGAGCGCATCGGAAGGCTGGGTCGAGGGGAAGGTGCTCCACACCCTGGCGCGGGCGTTGGGCCCTTGCACCGCGACGATCGCCAGCGGCTGCACGCCTTCCGGCGCGACGTCTTCACGGCGCGGGGTGATGGTCACGCCGCTGCCCGTGGCGTCGTTGCGGGCGCGGATCCAGTCGATGTCGCCCACCGCGGTGCCGGCGTTGACCACCAGGCGGAAACGGTCCTCGGCGAAGAAATAAACGATCAGGTCGTCGATGACGCCGCCGTTCTCGTCGAGCATGCACGAATAGAGCGCCTTGCCGGGGGTCTGCAGCTTGTCGACGTTGTTGGCCAGCAGGCCGCGCAGGAAGCTGCGGGTATTGGGGCCGGCGAGATCGACCACGCACATGTGCGAGACGTCGAACATGCCGGCATCGGTGCGCACGGCGTTGTGCTCTTCGATCTGGGAGCCGTAGTTGACCGGCATGTCCCAGCCGCCGAAGTCGACCATGCGGGCGCCGAGGGCGCGGTGGATAGCGTTGAGGGGCGTGGCCTGGAGCGTCATGGGATCCTCGGGGGCAGTCTCGGTTGGCGAAAACAAAAAAGGGTCATCCGCCGCAACGATCACCTGGCCGTGATGCCAGGCAATCCGCTGCAGCGGATGACCCCTCTGTCCTCGATACCTGAGAGATTACGAGGCGGACCGGGTCGATCCCATCCTCGCGCGCCCCTTCGGTGGGCACGCTCGCCACGAATGGCGGGTGCCGCTCTCCAGAGTGCGGCATGCATCGTGTGCATGTTGCATGCCGATCCGACCGGTCCGTGGTGCCTGAGAGTTTTCGGGTGATACCCCTTCGGCGGCGCAGTTCTGCGCGCTCTCCCGGTCGGATGCGCGCAATGTACGGGAGGCCCCGGCCTTTGTCAAACCACCGCCGGAGCCTGCCGTACCCGGTGCTGCGTGGCCGGATTTACTTCTTCTTGTCGTCGGTGACCACGTTGCCGATGACGCCGCCCACCGCGGCGCCTCCCAGCGTACCCAGCGCGCTGCCGTCCGTAAGGACGGCGCCGCCGACGGCGCCGGCACCCGCGCCAATGGCGGTATTACGCTGCTTCGGGGTCATGTCCGCGCAACCGGCAAAGGCCGCGACCGTCATGCCGATCAGGGTCACCTTGGTCAAAGCTTGCAGGGATTTCATGGTTTGGCTCCGATGTGATGATTTATGCATGCCCAAGTCCTCCGACAGGCCGAGGGACACACTTGTTAGAGCGTCGTATTGCGCAATCGGCTCCGGGCTTTACGAAGTGTTACGCCGGTGACACAAACAGCCCTGCGCACGCGGATTACGCTGACTGACCTGCCACCGCGTGCGTGTTAACATCGGCAGCTTTGCCGCCGGTCCTGTTGACGGGATGCGGCGCGCCCCGCCTGCCTCGCCGCCCTTTCCGATCGAATCCCTTGCCGCCCCCAAAGCGCCTTCCCGCATGACCCATGGCCTGAACCCCGCCCAATCCGAAGCCGTCCGCTACCTGGACGGGCCTTGCCTGGTGCTGGCCGGCGCGGGCTCCGGCAAGACCCGGGTGATCACGCAGAAGATCGCGCATCTGATCGAGGACAAGGGCTTCGAGCCGCGCCATATCGCCGCCGTCACGTTTACCAACAAGGCGGCCAAGGAAATGCAGGAGCGCATCGCCAAGCTGATGGAGGGCAAGACCACGCGCGAGGGCAAGCGCATCCCGCTCAGGCAGCTGACGGTCTGTACCTTCCATTCGCTGGGCGTGCAGATCCTGCGCATGGAAGCCGAGCACGTCGGCCTGAAGCCGCAGTTTTCGATCATGGATTCGGACGACTGCTTCGGCCTGATCCAGGAACAGCTGGGCACCACCGACAAGAAGCTGATCCGCGGCGTGCAAAGCACGATCTCGCTGTGGAAGAACGGCATGGTCGACCCCGAGGCCGCGATCGCGCAGGCCGCGGTCTCCGGTAATGCCGACGAACACCAGGCCGCGCTGGTCTACCGCAACTACGTCGCCACGCTGAACGCGTACCAGGCCGTGGATTTCGACGACCTGATCCGCCTGCCCGCGGAGCTGTTCGCGCGCAATGAAGCGGTCCGGCTCAAGTGGCAGAACCGCCTGCGCTACTTCCTGGTCGACGAATACCAGGACACCAACGCCTGCCAGTACCAGCTGCTCAAGCTGCTCGCGGGCGGCTCGCACCTGCGCGCGCCGGCGTTCACCGCGGTGGGCGACGACGACCAGGCCATCTACGGCTGGCGCGGCGCCACGCTGGACAACCTGCGCGGGCTGCAGACCGACTTCCCGGACCTGAAGGTGATCAAGCTGGAGCAGAACTACCGCTCCACCGTGCGCATCCTGGAAGCGGCCAACGCCGTCATCGCTAACAATCCCAAGCTGTTCGACAAGAAGCTGTGGAGCGAGCACGGCATGGGCGACCCGATCGCCATCCACCCGATGAACGACGAGGAGCACGAGGCCGAGTCGGTAGTGTTCCGCCTGTCCGCGCACAAGTTCGAGCGCCGCGCGCAGTTCCGCGACTACGCCATCCTGTACCGCGGCAACCACCAGGCGCGGCTGTTCGAGCAGATCCTGCGGCGCGAGCGCATCCCCTACGTGCTGTCGGGCGGCCAGAGCTTCTTCGACAAGGCCGAGATCAAGGACATCTGCGCCTATCTGCGCCTGATCGCCAATCCCGACGACGATCCCGCCTTTATCCGCGCCATCACCACGCCGCGCCGCGGCGTCGGCAACACCACGCTGGAAGTGCTGGGCACGTTTGCCGGCCAGGCCAAGGTGTCGCTGTTCGAGGCGGCCATGATGGGCGGCATCGAGGGCAAGCTGCAGCCGCGCCAGCTCGAACCGCTGCGCGTGTTCTGCGAATCGATGGTGCGGCTGGCCGACCGTGCCGCGAAGGACCCGGCCACCGAGGTGCTCGACGACCTGATGGCAGGCATCCACTACGAGGCCTACCTGTACGACAGTTTTGACGAACGGCAGGCGCAGTCGCGCTGGACCAATACCCTGGAATTCCTCGACTGGCTCAAGCGCAAGGGCACCAAGCCCGAGGGGACGGAGGGCGAGGCAGCCACCGGCTTCGACACTGCCGACGGGTTCGGCAGCGAAGGCAAGAACCTGCTCGAACTGACGCAGACCGTGGCGCTGATGAGCATGCTCGAAGGCCGCGAGGAAGATCCCGACGCGGTGCGGCTGTCCACGCTGCATGCGTCCAAGGGGCTGGAGTATCCGCATGTGTTCCTGGTCGGCGTGGAAGAGGGCATCCTGCCCCACTGCCGCGAGGACGAGGACATGAGCGACGAAAAGATCGAGGAAGAACGGCGCCTGATGTACGTGGGCATTACGCGCGCGCAGCGCAGCCTGCATGTCAGCTGGTGCAAAAAGCGCAAGCGCGCGCGAGAAACCTATTCGTGCCAGCCGTCGCGCTTTATCGGCGAGATGAAGCTGGAAGAGGCACCCGCGCCGGTCGACGCGACTCCGGCGATGAGCCCCAAGGACCGCCTCGGCGCGCTCAAGGCGCTGCTCGGCAATGGCGGCAAGGCAGTCGCAGGCTGAGCCGTTCCGGCGCGGTCGAACGCTACTTCGCGCCTGACACGGCCAGCGTGACGTACTGCGAGCCGCGCTGCCCGCGCGTGAAGTCGAGGGTGAAGTCACCCACGTCGAAGCGCCCCTGCAGCGCCCGCCGCAGTTCGGCCGGGCCGCCCGCGCGCACCCCCTGCAGGGCCCGCGCCAGCCAGGCGGCGCCGATATAGCCGGCCAGCGTCGCCGGCGACGGCGGCTCGTCGAGGTACTGCTTCATGCGCGCCACGTGTTCCTTCACCACCCGCAACGTGGCCTGCTGCGGGCCCGGCGCCACCTGGGTCAGCACCAGGCCGCCGGCGTAGCCGCGGCCCAGGATCTCGCGCGCGGCATTGGCGCTGACCGAGGACAGGCCGACCAGGAACCCGTACCAACCCTGGGCCGCCAGCTCCCGGCCCAGTTCGGCATAGGCCAGGGTGTCGCCGGCGACGATCACCGCGCCCGGACGCGTCGCCGCAATGCGCCGGGCCGCGGCTGCGCCGGTGCCTTCCAGCAGCACCGCGCGGGTGCCGGCCTGCGCCTCCAGCCGGGCCAGCGACGAGACGGCAAAAACCGGTGCCACGGCCAGCGCGAGGCGCGTCAGTCCGTAGCCACGCAACTGCTGCGCGGCGGCGTCGAGTTCAGCCTGGTAGTCGGCCCGCGTGAACCAGACATTGTCGGCGGCCAGCGCCAGCCCCGACAGCGGCGCCACGATCTGCATGCCGCGCCGGGCCAGTTCGGCGGATGACGCCAGTGCGGGCAGCAAGCGGTCGCCGGGGCCGAACAGCAGCCCGGCATGCTCGGTATCGGCGAGCGACACCGCCTGCGCCAGCGCGCGGCGCAGATCCGGATCCGCATCGCGCACGACATGCAGGATGCGCACCGGGCCGCCGCCGGCGTTGACGGCATCGAACATGACCTTGGCGCCGGCCAGGTAGTCACGCGCCAGGTCGGATTGCGCGCCGTTGCGGTCGAGCAGATGCCCGACCACCACCGTGCGCGGCGCCTGCGCCAGGGCGGGAAGCGCAGGCAGGGCCAGCGCCATGCCGGTCGCGGCAAGCAGCCGGCGCCGGCCGGCGGGTGCCGGCAGTTGGCCGCGCAGCACTGGGTACGGCGCGGGCGTTGGGGATCGGCGGGAAAGTGACATGGCCAGGAAAGGGAGGGATTGCGCGGGCGCGGTGGCGCGCAGCGTACCCGTCACCCGTGACGCCAATGTGACGCACGCGCGCAGGTTGGCGGGGCGCGATACTAGCGGCCCCGGCTCCCGCTTGACGGCGGTCAAGCCCCTGGCGCCGGCACGGTCCTACGATGACGTGTCACACACCCATTCCCCCGCGCCCCCATGAACCCGTCTGCCATGACTCCCCCCGCGCTCGACCGCGGCGCCCTCTCCGACTTCCGCGCGCTGGCCGGGCGCATCGACGGCAACGGTCCGCGCTATACCTCCTACCCGACCGCGGACCGGTTCCACAACGGTCCCGACCTGTCGCTGTACCACGATGCGCTGGACGCCTGCCGCGCCGACGCGCCGGCGCCGTTGTCGCTGTACCTGCATATCCCGTTCTGCGAGAACATCTGCTACTACTGCGGCTGCAACAAGATCATCACCCGCGACCACGGCCGCAGCGCGCGCTACGTCACCTACCTGGGCCGCGAGATGGCGCTGGTGGCCGGGCGCCTGGGCACGCGCCGGCAGGTGCTCCAGTCGCACTGGGGCGGCGGCACGCCGACCTTCCTGAACCCGGAAGAAATGCGCCGGGTGATGGCCTTGCTGAACACGCACTTCACGCTGGCGGCCGAGGGCGAGCACTCGATCGAGATCGACCCGCGCCGCGTCGACCAGGACCGCATGGCGCTGCTGGCCGAACTGGGCTTCAACCGCGTCAGCCTGGGCGTGCAGGATTTCGACCCCGAGGTGCAGCAGGCCATCCACCGCATCCAGCCGTTCGAGGAGACCCGCGCCGTGGTCGATGCCGCGCGCGCGCTGGGCTTCCGCTCGGTCAGCCTGGACCTGATCTACGGCCTGCCGCACCAGACCGCGGCGCGCTTTGGCCGCACCATCGACCAGGTGCTGGCGCTGCGACCCCACCGGCTTTCGGTCTACAGCTACGCCCACCTGCCGCATGTGTTCAAGCCCCAGCGCCGTATCGACGAAACGGCGTTGCCGCCGGCCGGCGAGAAGCTCGACATCCTGGTCTCGACCATCGAGAGGCTGACCGCCGAGGGCTATGTCTATATCGGCATGGACCATTTCGCGCTGCCCGACGACGACCTCGCCGTGGCCCAGCGCGAGGGCCGGCTGCAGCGCAACTTCCAGGGCTATTCGACGCACGCCGGCTACGACCAGGTGGGGCTCGGCATCTCGGCGATCGGCGCGATCGCCGGACGCTACGTGCAGAACGCGCGCACGCTCGACGACTACTACGGCGCGCTCGACCAGGGCCGCCTGCCGCTGGCGCGCGGCCTGGCGATGACGGCCGACGACCACTTGCGGCGCGAGATCATCGGCGACCTGATGTGCCATGGCGTGCTCGACCTTGCCGGCATCGAGGCGCGGCACGGCATCGATTTCAACCTGACCTTCGCCGCGGAGCTGGCCGAGCTGGGCCGCCTGTCCGCGGACGGGCTGGTGCGCTGCGAGCCCGGCCGCATTACCGTGACGCCGCTGGGCCGGCTGCTGGTGCGCCGCGTGGCGATGGTGTTCGACCGCTACCTGCGCGACGACGCCGCGCGGCCGCTCGACAACGGTGCCCGTGCCGCCAACGACGGCGCCCAGCCGATCCGCATCGTGCCGCGCTACTCGCGCGTGGTGTAACGCGCAACGATCCGCCCGGACACGGCTGACACGAGCACGAAAAAAAACCGCGCAAAATGCGCGGTTTTCTTGCGACGGGAGCCGGCTTACTTGGCGGCGTTGGCCATGTAGTCCGAGGCGGCGATCACATCGGCGTCGGGGCCGGCATAGCCGCCCTTGGGCGGCATCACGCCCTTGCCCTTGAGCGCAAAGTTGTGGACCGCATCCATGCCTTCCTTCAGGCGCGGGGCCCAGGCGGCCTTGTCGCCGAACTTGGGCGCACCGGCCACGCCGGCGGCGTGGCAGGCGGCGCAGACTTGCTCGTAGACCTTCTTGCCCACTTCGGCCGAGGCCGCTGCAGGCGCGGCCGGTGCGGCGGCAGCCGCTGCGGGTGCCGGGGCGGCAGCGGCGGCCGGAGCAGCCGCAGCGGCAGGGGCCGGCGCCGCCGCAGCAGCCGGCGCGGCGGCTTCAGAGGCTGCGGCGGTGGCGGGTGCGGCAGCGGCCGGGGCAGCCGGCTCGGGGAACTTGGCACCACCGGCGTCGGCCATGTAGACCACGGCGCGGGACAGTTCGTAATCGGTGTAGTCGTCCGGGGTGCTGCCGGCGCGCGGCGGCATCGCGCCCTTGCCATGGAGCACCGACTTCATCAGGCCTTCGAAGCCCTGGCCGATGCGCGCGGACCAGTCGCCGGCGTTACCGTACTTGGGCGCACCCGCCGCGCCGGTGGCGTGGCAGGCGGCGCAGATTTCCTTGTAGACCTGTTCGCCGGTCTTGAACACGCGCGGCGCGTTCGGATCCTTGATTTCGAGCGAGGCGACCGGCTTGATGCGGTCGTTGACGGCTTCGGCGGTGGTGACCGCGCCGGCGCTTTCGGTCGAGCCGTGTCCGACGAAGTTGACCAGCAGGATGATCACGATGATCGGCACCAGGAACGCCGCGATCACGACTGCGATCAACTGCTTCGGGGTTTTGATGGGAGACTCGTGTTCGGGGTGTTCGTTGTGGACGTCGCTCATACAGAACTCTCAGTTTTGCAGGAAACCTTCTGGCCGCTTACGCTCGGCTTGCTTTTTCTGGCCCTGGCGTGGCCTTTCGCTGACCACTATCCGGCCCCATCCGGACCGCCCGCGCTCCCCTGCGGCCCTTGCCTGACTTGGGTCTGTTGCCATTTGCGTACCTCGGACTGTCTCCCGGGCCGGGGCCCGATTGTCGCCCACAACCAGCCGCGCGGATTTGACCCCGGTCGACTCGTTGCGCCGGCGGCGCGACGGGCACGATTTGACGCAAATAGCTCGTGATTATAGCGCCAAAGCCCCCCTGCCAGTGCCAAAAAGCGGCGGTTGCGAGACGTTCCCTGACGCCCGTGGCGGCCCCGCATGGACGGCGCCCGGCAAAAGCGGTATCCTATGCGACTTTCCTGCGGCGGCATTCGCCCGCCGCAACCGCTGTACCCGCAAAACCGGTTGCAAAACCGTCCCGCGCGCCCGTAGCTCAATGGATAGAGTACTGCCCTCCGAAGGCAGGGGTTGCTGGTTCGATCCCAGCCGGGCGCGCCAAATTTCCTCCGATGTGCCATGCAACGACCGCCCCGGCGGGGAAGCCTTAATTCGCGCGATGAAAACTTTCAGCACGCGTTTGGCGGTGCCGCTCGACGGTGCTGATAGATTCACACACTCCACCGAGTCTGGCGCGTCACCGGCGCCGTTCCGCCGAGAGTCATGGCGATTCCAAAGAACATCCTTCGCGGGCTGGCAGGACTGGCGTTCGCCGGCGCAGGCGCGGCAGCCGTTGCCACACCGCTGGACCTGCCCGGCTCCTTGCCCAATATGGCCGGCCTGGGCGTCGGTTCCACCACGGAATTTGCCGGCGGCAAGGACCGCATGATCGGTGTGGTGCCCGGCGTGCGCTATGTCACGCCGGGAGGACGCCTGCTGGAATGGTACGGACCTTATGCCCAGTTCAATTTCGGCGGGCTGACCGGGTTCCAGTGGGGGCCGGCGGTGGGCTTGCGGCTGGGCCGCAATAACGTGGACGACCCGGTGGTGTCGCGCCTGCACGAGATCGACACCACGGTCGAGGCCGGCGGTTTCATCGGCTACGAATACCTGAACCAGGGGCGCATCCCGTGGCGGCTGCGCGGCGGCATCAACGTGATGACCAATGCCGGCATCGTCTATGGCGGGGCGCGCGTGGCGGCAACGGGTTCGCTGTGGGTGCCGCTGCACCCGCGCCTGTACGCGGGCGCCGGGCTTGGCGCGACCTGGGTCAGCGGCAGCTTCAACCGCACCTATTTCGGCGTGACCCAATCCGACGCGGTCGCCAGCGGGCTGCCGGCCTACAGCCCTGGCGGCGGCCTGGAGCAGTTCACCGGCTGGCTGGCGATGATCTGGCAGTTCGACAAGAACTGGTATGGCGGCGCCATGGTGTATGGCCAGCGCCTGACCGGCGATGCCGCCGACAGCCCGATCGTGACCCAGCGCGGCACCCGCAACCAGATCACCTACGGCGTCGGCCTCGCTTATACCTGGCGCTAGCACCGGCGGTGCTTGCTATGATCGGACCATGACCGACGACCTAGCCATCCCCCATCACGAATACCTGATCACCGCGATCCGGGCGCAGGGGGCGGGCGGCCAGAACATCAACAAGGTGTCCAATGCCGTGCACTTGCGCTATGACGTGCGCGCGTCGTCGCTCCCGCCCGACCACAAGGAACGGCTGCTGGCGCTGCACGACCATCGCATCACGCGCGACGGCGTGGTGGTGATCAAGGCGCAGCAGTTCCGCAGCCTCGACCAGAACCGCGACGAGGCGGTGCGGCGCCTGCACGAGCTGGTGCGCAGCGTGGCCACGCCGCCGCGCGTGCGCCGGCCGACGCGGCCGACGCTGGCGTCGCGCCAGCGCCGGCTGGAGGGCAAGAGCCAGCGCAGCCAGGTCAAGTCGCTGCGCGGCCGGGTGTTCGACTGAGCCGCTGGCGTCAGCGCGCCGACTGCAGCGCGGCGATGCGCTGCTCGATCGGCGGGTGGCTCGAGAACAGCGCCATCCACGACTTGCCGCCGGCGATGCCCATCGCCTGCAGGTTCTGCGGCAGTCCGTCCGGATCGAGCCCGCCCAGGCGGCGCAGGGCCGCCACCATCGGCGTGGGCGTGCCCATCATGCCGGCGGCGCCGGCATCGGCGCGGAACTCGCGGCGGCGCGAGAACCAGGCCACGATGATGCTGGCCAGGATGCCGAACACGATCTCGCACACGATCACCGTGACCATGTAGCCGATGCCGGGGCCGCTCGACTCCTCATCGTTCTTGCGCAGCATCGAATCGACGAAGTAGCCGACCACGCGCGCCAGGAAGATCACGAAGGTGTTGACCACGCCCTGGATCAGCGTCAGCGTGACCATGTCGCCGTTGGCGACGTGCGCCACTTCGTGTGCCAGCACGGCCTCCACCTCTTCGTGCGACATCGATTGCAGCAGGCCGGTGGACACCGCCACCAGCGAGCTGTTTTTGGTCGACCCGGTGGCGAAGGCATTGGGTTCGCCTTCGTAGATGGCCACTTCCGGCATCGGCAGGCCGGCGCGCTGCGCCAGCTTTTCGACGGTCTGCACCAGCCACAGCTCGGTGCTGGTGCTGGGGTGGGTGATGACCTGCGCGCCGGTCGACCACTTGGCAATGGTCTTGGACATCAGCAGCGAGATAAAGGCGCCGCCGAAGCCCATCAGCGCGGCAAAGGCCAGCAGCATGCCAAGGTTGAGCCCGTTGGCGGTCAGGAAGCGGTTTACCCCGAGCACGCTGGCGGTGATGCTGAGGACAAGCATGACGGCGAGGTTGGTCGCCAGGAAAAGCAGTACGCGTTTCATGTGAGTGGGGAGCAGTAGGTGTAGCGCATGGCAGCGCAAGGATGCGGTCGGACCGCAGGCGCGCGCCGCACGCTAGGGCGCGGCACGCGGGTTCAGGCGGGCGCGGCCGGGCCGCGCCGGGAAGATCAGGCGGCGCGCGGCGGGCGCGGCAGCCGTGGCAGGTCTGGTTCGGGCAGCACGGCGCCGGCATAGCGCGGCGGCCCGCTGCGGCCGGCCGCGGCGGCCAGGCGCAAGGGCGGCGGGGGCAGCAGCTGTTCAGCCAGGTCGGCGCCAGGCTGCCACTGCGGCTCGGCGGCTTCGGGGACCGGCAAGGAATCGCTGGCGGGGTTGCCCGCCGCGGCCACGTCGGCAGCGTCGTCTGCGTTGAGGGCGATGGCTGGTGCGGCCGCGACTTCGGCGGTGGTCGCCACCGCGTGCGCGAACGTCGCCGCCCCACCCGGCAGGGGCAGGGAGGCCAGCATCATGACCAGCAGGAGCAGCCGCAGGGCGCGCACGAGAGGGACGGCTTATCGATGAAAGAGGAAGGAATTCTACAGGATGCCGCATGGCCGCACTTGCCCGTCCACCGGCCGAACGTCGACGCCTGCAGGATGTGTGAGACTGGACTAAACTACCCCTACCCTGTAGTTGTTACAGGGTATGGCGAGGATCAGCGATGCGTATCGGCGAACTCTCACGGTCCAGCGGCTGCGATGTCGAGACCATCCGCTATTACGAGCGCGAAGGGCTGCTCGACGCGCCCCGGCGCGAGGCCAACGGCTATCGACGCTATGACGACGGGCACCTGGTGCAGCTGAATTTCGTGCGTCATTGCCGTTCGCTCGGAATGAGCTTGTCCGACGTACGGCGACTGCGCGAGTTCGAGCGCAACCCGTCGCGCGACTGTGACGATATCAACACGCTACTGGACCGCCAGATCGCGCAGATCCATGCCCAACGTGTGGCGCTCGAGGCGCTGGAGGGCCAGCTGCGGGCGCTGCGCGAGACCTGCCGCCATCATCAGCCGGCCAGCGAATGCGGCATCCTGCAGAATCTGCAGCAGGCCGCCGCCGGGGCCGGTTGCGAATGCCATGCCGCCGGGCAGGATGGCGCGCACGAAGGCGCCGCGCAAGCCGGGCATGCCGCCAACGGGTGACGACCGCGCCCGTGCCACTATGCTACGATGCCTGTTCCCGGGTCCGCACCAGCACGGTGCACAGGCCTGACGGCAGCCAGCCTGCCGAACCCTCCGCTGCGACGGACCTGATTTTCCGCATGACCATGACTGATCGCCTGACGCCGATGCCCGATGCGCCTGTCCGCCCGATGCGGACCGGCCGCGCACGCCCGTCCGCGGTTGCCATGGCCCCCAGCCTGCCCCAGCGCGCGAAGCGCGCGATGTCTCCCCGCCGGATCAGCGCACCGCCTGATTCCGCCCGGTTCCCAGCCTGATTCGTCTCCCCAAGCGGGGCCCGGGCCGAACCGGGCCCGAGCCAGCGTTTCCGTTGTTGCCGGCGATCGCCGCAACGCTTTTGCCGATCCGTTGATGCCCGCGCCGCTGCGCGGCAAGCCAACCCGCAAGACCTGACCGCCGCCGCCCGCCATACCGGCCGGCCGCGCCCACCCACGACTGCCCGGAGGACCCGCCATGACGGCCACCACCCAGACCGCCACCCTGTACCTGACCGAACTCGACGTCACCCGCCTGGAGCGCATCGCCAGCCGCGCCGGCTCCGCCCAGCTCGAGGACATGCTCGACAGCCTGCTGGCGCGCGCCACCGTCGTCGCGCCCGAGGAGATTCCGACCGATGTGGTCACCATGAACACCCGCGTGGTGTGCACGCTGCCCGGCGAGCAGGCGCCGCGCCACTGGACCCTGGTGTACCCCGACGCGGCCGACTTCGACGCCGGCCGGCTCTCGGTGCTGTCGCCGGTGGGGCAGGCGCTGCTGGGCGCGCGCGCCGGCCAGACCGTCAGCTACCGCCTGCCCGATGGCCGCGAACAGCAGGTAAGCGTGGCCGAGATCGCGTTCCAGCCCGAAGCCAGCGGCCAGTACACGCTCTGAACGCCGGCCCCGCGGGTGCCGCCGCCGCCACGCGCACGCGCGCGCGGCGGCGTATCGCCGGCGATCCGTGGACACCATTCGTCGGCAAGCCGGTCGTTTCACGACTCGCAACGCACCATTCGTCGCAGCGGTATTTCTGCTGGCGCGGGCTGTGACTAATCTTCAGTCCGTGCTCGCATCGCAACATAGATTGCAGGGCGGCCGGAGTCTCATCCCGGACCTTACAAGAAAGAACGACGAAATCAGTTGAAGGAGTCCCAAATGATCGCCAGACGTATCCTTGGCGGCGCGCTGGTGTTCGCGGCGGTAGCCGCGTCCGCTGCAGCGATGGCTGCCCCCGCTGCCAGCAAGGTTGGCAAGTTTGATGTGTATGCCGACGCGCTGCGGGTCGGCAAGTACGACGTGTATACGGACGGCGCCAAGCAAGGCAAGTTCGACACCTATACCGACGGCGCCCGCACCGGCCGCTTCGATCCGTACTCCGAAGGTTCGCGCCGCGATGGCAAGTTCGACAGCTTCAGCGAAGGGGCGCACAGCTTCAGCGGCGAGATCTCGAAGCAGGGCAAGTTCGATACCTTCAGTGAAGGCACGCACACGTTCACGGGTGACGTGGCCGAGCGCGCGCTCGACAATTCGCGCACCGGCGACGGCTCGCTGTACGGCTATCGCGTCTGATACCGGGGTCTGCCTCAAGACCTCGCGCGGCCACTGCGGTGGCCGCAAGTTTTCTCTCCCGCCTGCCCGGCCGACCTCCTCCTCCTTCTCTCTTCGCCTGGCAGGCGTTTTTCTATTCCGTGACGCCGCTGCCGCATCGGCATCCGCCTGAAGGCGGCTATGCCGAGGGCGGCGGCATCGCCGTTGCCTCGTGTTCCGGTGCCGGCCGCGCGCGCGGCAAGCGGCGCGCGATGGCCGCGTACAGCAGCGGCACCGCCAGCGTGCCCAGCACCGTCGCGCCCAGCATGCCGCCCAGCACGCCGGTGCCGACCGCCTGCTGCGCACCCGCGCCGGGGCCGGTGCTGATGGCCAGCGGCACCACGCCCAGCACGAACGCCAGCGAGGTCATCACCACCGGCCGCAGGCGCTGGCGCGCCGCGCGCGTGGCAGCTTCCACCCCGTCCATGGCGCCGCCGGCGCCGCGCCGCAGCTGCTCGGCATATTCGACGATCAGGATCGCGTTCTTGGCCGCCAGCCCCATGATCACCACCACGCCCACCTTGAAGTAGACGTCGTTGGGCATGCCGCGCAGCCAGATCGCGGCCGCCGCGCCCATCAGGCCGGTGGGCACGATCGCGATCACCGCCAGCGGCAAGGTCCAGCTTTCATACAGCGCCACCAGGCACAGGAAGATGAACAGCAACGACAGCGCAAACAGCCACGGCGCCTGCGTGCCGGTCTGTTCCTGCTCATAGGCGCGGCCGGTCCAGCGCACGTCGTATTCGGGCCCCAGCTCGCGCACCAGTTCGGCCAGCCGCGTCATCGCCGCGCCGGTGGTGTAGCCCGGCGCCACTTCGGCATTGATGCGCACCGAGCTGAAGCCGTCGAAGCGTTCCAGCGTGACCTCGCCGCGCCCCCATTCCAGCGTCGCGAAGGCGGCCAGCGATACCATCGTCCCCTGCGCATTGCGCACATGCACGCGCGCCAGCTGTTCGGGCTGCATGCGGAACGGGGCGTCGGCCTGCAGGATCACGCGCCGCACGCGGCCTTCGCGCGCCACTTCATCGATATAGCGCGAGCCCAGCGCCGCCGACAGCGTGTGGTGCACGGCTTCGGCATCGACGCCGAAGGCCTCGGCCTTGCGGTAGTCGATGTTCAGGTCGAGCGCCGGCACGGGCTGGCCGGTGGTGGCCCGCACCTCGCCCAGCACCGGGTCCTGCCGGGCGCGCTCGATCAGCTTGTCGCGCGCGGCGAAGAGCGCCTCGCGCCCCACTGGCTGGCGCGCTACCAGGCGCAGGTCCAGGCCGCCGATGCTGCCCAGTTCCGGCAGCGCCGAGCTGTTGTAGGCGAACAGTTGCGCGGCGCCACGGCCGGGCCAGCTTTCCAGGCCGGCCGAGAGCCGCTCCAGCACCGCCGGCGCGGTGTGCTCGCGCCCGCGCGCGTGCCAGTCGGCCAGCCCGATAAACAGGCTGGCGCGCTGCTCGCCACTGCCGCCGCTGGACCAGCCCAGCACCGCAAAGCTCGAGTGCACCGGGTAGCGCTGCTCGCGCATCCACTGCTCCAGGCTGGCGACGAGGCGGCGCGTGTCGGCCTGCGTGCTGCCGGCAGGCAGCTCGACATCGACCACGATCTCGCCGGTATCCTCTTCCGGCAGGAAGCCGCTCGGCATTTTCCACAGCGCATAACCGCACGCCAGCGTCAGCGCCAGGTACACCGCCAGCCAGCGCAGCCGCCGGCGCTGCAGCGCCTGGACCCAGCCGGCATAGCGGCCGGTGAACGCGGCGAAGCGCGCATCGAACCACGCCAGCGGCCCGCGCGCCGGCGCCGCGCTGTGGCGCAGCAGGCTGGCGCACATCGCCGGCGCCAGCGTCAGCGCAAAGAACAGCGAGAACGCGATCGATACCGCCAGCGTCACGGCGAAGTGCCGGTAGATCACGCCCACCGCGCTGCCGAAGAACGCCATCGGCACGAACACCGCGCACAGCACCAGCGTCACCGCGACCAGCGCGCCGGAGACTTCGCGCATCGAGCGCGCCGCGGCCTGCATCGCGCCCACGCCATCGGCGCGCATGATGCGCTCGACGTTTTCCACCACGACGATGGCGTCGTCGACCAGGATGCCGATTGCCAGCACCACGCCGAACAGCGTGATCACGTTCAGCGACAGGCCCAGCGCGTACAGGCAAGCGACCGTGCCCAGCAGCGACACCGGCACCACGATGCACGGGATCAGCGTGGCGCGCAGGTTGCCGAGGAACAGGTACAGGATCAGGAATACCAGTACCGTGGCCTCGACCAGGGTCAGCACCACGCGCGAAATCGACGCCTTGACGAAGGTGGCGCCGTCGTACGAGATCTCATAGCGCACGTCGCCCGGGAAGCCTTTGCTGGCGGCATCCAGCGCGGCGCGCACGGTGCGCGAGGTCTGCAGCACGTTGGCGCCATCGGCCAGCTTCAGGCCGATCGACGCGGCATTGCGCGTGTTCAGCGTGGAGCCATAGCGGTAGTCGCTGGCGGCCAGTTCCACCCGCGCCACGTCGCGCAACAGCACCGCCGAGCCGTCGGTGGCGGCGCGCACCACGATGCGCCCGAACGCCTGCGCATCGCGCATCGGCGCGGGCGGGCGCACGATGGCCTGGAACGGCTGGCCCGGCACGGCGGGCGCGCCACCCAGCTGGCCGGGCGTCACGTTTCCGTTGCGCGCGCGGATGGCGGCTTCGACCTCGGCCGTGGTCAGGTTGAAGGCGTGCAGCTTGTCGGGGTCGAACCAGATCCGCAGGGCGTACTCGGCGCCGTATGGCTCCGCCTTGCCGATGCCAGGCAGGCGGCGCAGCAGCGGCAGCACCGAGCCTGCGGCAAAGTCGCCCAGCGCGGTCTCGTCCAGCTGGCCGCTGTCCGAGACCAGCGACACATACATGAAGGCGCTGCTGCTGGCTTGGTCGACATAGACCCCGCCGCGGCGCACCGCTTCGGGCAGCAGCGGCTCGGCCTGGGCCACGCGGTTGCGCACGTTGACCTGCGCCAGTTGCGGGTCGGTGCCCTGGCGGAAGCCCAGCGTCACCGTGGCGGTGCCGCCCTCGCTGCTGGAATCGAGATAGAGCAGGCCGGGGATGCCGTGCATCTGCTGCTCCAGCACCGCGGTGACGCGATCCTCGACCGTGCGCGCGGACGCGCCGGGGTAATCGGCATAGATGATCACCGTGGGCGGCGCCACCGCCGGGTACTGGGCGATGGGGATGCGGTTCAGGGCCACCAGGCCCGCCACTACGGTCAGGATGGCCAGCACCCAGGCGAACGCCGGGCGCTTCAGGAAAAACGACGCCATGTCAGGTCAGGGCTGGCACGGGCGCACGGCAAGTGCAGATCGGCCGCGGCTCCGGTGCGGTTGGAACGGAACGGCTTGGGTGCGGAGACGCCGCCAAGACTGCGGCAAGTGGTGCGTACCGAGGTACGGGGTCCGGCGGGAAGGGAGCCGGCGCTGCGGCGGGAAGGATCGGCAACGATCAACGCCGGCGACCGGCCGTCATACTGCGGCCTTGCCGGCGATTATAGACAGGGAAGCGGACCTGGACAACGCAAACGTCACATTCCCGCCCCCCACGGAGGTTGGGGGAGGCGAGGGCGCCTACAGGTCGCGCGCGGCGAAGGCGTCGCACTTGCGGATGTCGCCGGACTCGAGGCCGCGGCGCAGCCAGCGCACGCGCTGCTCGCTCGAGCCATGGGTAAACGCTTCCGGCACGACATAGCCCTGCGACCGGCGCTGCAGCCGGTCGTCGCCCACGGCGGCGGCGGCCTTCAGGCCTTCCTCGATATCCCCGGGTTCCAGCAGTTGCTGGTTGGCGCGCTGCGCGGTGGCTGCCCACACGCCGGCCAGGCAGTCGGCCTGCAGCTCGACGCGCACTGACAGCTGGTTGGCCTGCGCCTCGCCCATGCGGCGGCGCGCGTTGTCCACCTTGTCCGAAACGCCGAGCAGGTTCTGCACATGGTGGCCGATCTCGTGCGCGATCACATAGGCCTGGGCAAAGTCGCCGCCGGCGCCGAAGCGCTGGCGCAATTCATCATAGAAGGCCAGGTCGATATAGACCTTCTGGTCGCCGGGGCAATAGAACGGGCCCATCGCCGACTGGCCGGTGCCGCACGCGGTCGGGGTGGCGCCGGAGAACAGTACCAGCGTCGGCGGCGCATAACGGCGGTTCAGCTGGGTTTCGAAAATGTGTTGCCAGGTGCGCTCGGTATTGCCCAGCACCTTGCGCGTGAACACGGTCATCTGGTCGGTCGCGGGCGGGCGGTTGGCCTGCTGCTGTTGCTGCGGACCGGAGCCCTGCAGCACCGACGCGCCCTGCATGATCAGCATCGGGTCGATGCCGAAGAAGTACGACGCCGCCAGCGCGATGATGACCGTGCCGATGCCGATCGACTTGCCGCCAAGGCCGCCGAATCCACCGCGGCGGTCTTCAACGTGCTGGCTTTCGGCGTCGTCATCTAGGCGCATGGGGGCTCCGGGGGGGGCGTGGGGAAGTGGACAGGGAAAGATGGAATTCAGTATAGCAATCCGCGCTTCCCCGCTGGCCCCCGGGGCGTCGCGCCGGGCCGGCCCCGCGCGCCGGCGGGCCAAAAAAAAACACCGCCCACTCGCCCTGGAGACGGGCAATGCGGGCGGTGTGCGGCAATGGCAAAGAAACCGGGTTGCACCCGGTTCCGTCATGGCATGGACGTCCCCGAGCGGGAACGCGCGCGCGCTCAGGCCAGCGCGGCCTCGCGTGCCGCCGGCGCGGCGGCCAGCGCGCCGGCACCCACTTCGGCCACGCGCAGCAGGTTGGTGGTGCCGCCCTGTCCGAACGGCATCCCCGCGGCAATGGTGATCTGGTCACCCGGCGCGGCATAGCCTTCGGCGACGGCCGCGCGCGTGGCGGCCTCGACCATTTCGTCGACGCTCTGCACGTCCGGGCTCACGGTGGAGTGGATGCCCCACGCAATTGCCAGCCGGCGCGCGATCTCAAGGTTGGGCGTGATGCTGACGATGGGCGCGCAGGGCCGCTCGCGCGCGGCGCGCAGCGCGGTGGCGCCCGACGAGGTGTAGGTCACCGTTGCCGCCGCGCCGATGATCTGCGTGACTTCGCGCAGCGCGGCGCAAATGGCATCCTGGCGCGTGTTCAGCGGGGTCTCGTGCTGCGCGTCGAGCAGGTTGCGGTACAGCGGATCGCGTTCCGCCTCGGTGACGATGCGGTTCATCATCGACACCGCCGGCACCGGGTAGCGGCCATTGGCCGACTCGGCCGACAGCATCACCGCATCGGCGCCTTCATAGATGGCGTTGGCCACGTCCGACGCCTCGGCACGCGTCGGCACCGGCGAGTCGATCATCGATTCCAGCATCTGCGTGGCGATCACCACCGGCTTGCCCAGCTGGCGGCACACGCGCAGGATGCGCTTCTGCACGCCGGGCACGCGCTCGGGCGGCAGTTCCACGCCAAGGTCGCCGCGCGCCACCATGACCGAATCGGACACCCGCACGATTTCTTCCAGCTGCTGCAGCGCGGCCGGTTTCTCGATCTTCGACAGGATGCCGGCGCGGGTGCCGACGATCTCGCGCGCCTCGACGATGTCGGACGGGCGCTGCACGAACGACAGGCCGATCCAGTCAGCGCCCAGCGACAGCGCGAAGTCCAGGTCCTTGCGGTCCTTCTCGGTCAGCGCGGGGATGGGGATGACCGCGTCGGGCACGTTCACGCCCTTGCGGTCGGACAGCGAGCCGTTATTGGCGACGCGCGTGGTGATGGTGCCGGTGGTGACCGACTCGATCGCCAGGCGCACCTTGCCGTCGTCGATCAGCAGCGACTGGCCCGGCTGCGCGGCCTGGAACAGCTCCGGGTGGGGCAGGTAGACGCGGGTGCCGTCGCCCGGCGTCGGATCGCTGTCGAGCACGAACACATCGCCGGTGCGCACCGCGACCTTGCCGGCGGCGAAGGTGCCGATGCGCAGCTTCGGACCTTGCAGGTCGGCCAGCACGGCGATGGGGCGGCCGGTCTCGGCCTCGACCTGGCGCACCGCGTCGTAGCGCGCGCGGTGGTCGTCGTGGGTACCGTGGCTGAAGTTCAGCCGGAACACGTCCGCGCCGGCCTCGAACAGCGCGCGGATTACCGCGATGTCGGTGCTGGCGGGGCCGAGCGTGGCCACGATCTTCGCTTTGCGCTGGCGTCTCATGATGTCTCCTCTTCCATTCTCGGGTTGCGGCGCGTCGGCGCCGCGAGTCAATTGGTACTACGTTGGCGGCGATCGTCAGACGATCAGGATCGCGCGGAAGTCGTTTACGTTGGTGCGGGTCGGGCCGGTGACGATCAGGTCGTCCAGGCCGGCGAAGAAGCCGTAGCCATCGTTGTTCTCCAGGTGCGCGCGCGCATGCAGCCCGCGCGCGGCGGCGCGGGTCAGCGTGTCGGGCGACAGCAGGGCGCCGGCGTTGTCTTCCGAGCCGTCGATGCCATCGGTGTCGCAGGCGATCGCGTGCACGCCGGGCAGGCCGTCGAGCGCGACCGCCAGCGACAGCAGGAATTCGGCATTGCGCCCGCCACGGCCCTTGCCGCGCACGGTCACGGTGGTCTCGCCGCCGGACAGGATCACGCAGGGCTTGCTGAACGGCTGGCCGCGCTGCGCGACCTGGCGCGCGATGGCGGCATGCACTTCGGCGACTTCGCGCGCTTCGCCTTCGATGCAGTCCGAAAGGATATGGGCCGCGAAGCCCAGTTCGCGCGCACGCGCCGCGGCGGCTTCCAGCGATTGCTGCGCGGTGGCCAGCGTCACGCTGCGGTGGCCGTTGAAGCGGGCATCGCCGGGCTTGGGGGTTTCGCCGGCGCCGCTCTCAAGGTGCGCGCGCACGTTGGCCGACACGTCGATGCCGTACTTGGCGATGACCGCCAGCGCATCGGCGCAGGTGGTCGCGTCGGGCAGCGTCGGGCCGCTGGCGATCAGGGTCGGGTCATCGCCGGGAATGTCGGAAATCAGCAGCGTTTCCACGCGCGCCGGTGCGCAATGCAGCGCCAGGCGGCCGCCCTTGAGCGCCGACAGGTGCTTGCGCACGCAGTTCATCTCGCCGATGCTGGCGCCGCTCTTGAGCAGCGCCTTGTTCACGGCTTGCTTGTCGGCCAGCGTCAGGCCCGGCGCGGGCGCGGCCAGCAGCGCGGAACCGCCGCCGGAGATCAGGCACAGCACCAGGTCGTCGGCAGTCAGCCCCTGCACCAGTTCCACCATGCGCTGCGCGGCGCGCGCGCCGGCTTCGTCGGGTACGGGGTGGGCGGCTTCGACCACTTCGATGCGCTGGCAATCGGCGCCATGGCCGTAGCGCGTCACCACCAGTCCGGACAGCTCGCCTGGCCAGTTCGCCTCGACCGCCTGCGCCATGGCCGCGGCGGCCTTGCCGGCGCCGATCACCACGGTGCGGCCCCGGGGCGGTGCCGGCAGGTGTGGCGGCAGGCAATGGCTGGCGCTGACGGCGGCGACCGCGGTATCGAACAGGTCGCGCAGCAGCGCGCGCGGTTCAGCGTTGGCTGCCGTGCGCTGGGGCGACAGCAGGGCGGCTTGGGGTTCGGTGACGAGCATGAAGATTCCTGGGTGCTGACAGGTACGCGGGGTACTGCGGGTACGAATCGGGGACTTCAAAGCGTGTCGTCCCCGCGGGGCGGGGACGACAGCGTTGCTACTTACTTGGCGTTGGCGATCTGGTGGTTAGACATGATCTCGATCGCGCGGCACAGGGCCGAGTGATCCTGCTTGCCCAGGCCGTTGGCGGCGCAGGTATTGAACAGCTCCTGCGCGGTGGCGGTGTTGGGCAACGCCACGCCCAGCGCCTTGGCACCCTGCAGCGCCAGGTTCAGGTCCTTCTGGTGCAGTTCGATGCGGAAGCCCGGGTCGAAGGTGCGCTTGACCATGCGGTCGCCGTGCACTTCCAGGATGCGCGAGGCGGCGAAGCCGCCCATCAGCGCCTCGCGCACCTTGGCCGGATCGGCACCAGCCTTGGAGGCGAACAGCAGCGCCTCGGACACGGCCTGGATGTTCAGCGCGACGATGATCTGGTTGGCCACCTTGGTGGTCTGGCCGTCGCCGTTGCCGCCCACCAGCGTGATGTTCTTGCCCATCAGCTCGAACAGCGGCTTGACCTGGTCGAAGGCCTCTTGCGGACCGCCGACCATGATCGTCAACGATGCCGCCTTGGCGCCCACTTCCCCGCCCGACACCGGCGCGTCCAGGTACGAAGCGCCCAGCTTGTTGATGCGCGCGGCGAAGTCCTTGGTGGCGATCGGCGAGATCGAGCTCATGTCGACCACGATCTTGCTGTAGCTGGCTTCCTTGCCGGCGGCCTTGAACGCGGCAGCAACGCCCTTTTCGCTGAACAGCACCGCTTCCACGTGCGGGGTGTCCGGCACCATGACGATGATGATGTCGGCACGCTTGGCGACTTCCTCGGCGCTGGTGCAGACGGTCACGCCTGCATCGACCAGCGCCTGCGGGGCGGGGTTGACGTCATGCACGAACAGTGTGTGGCCAGCGGCGCGCAGGTGGCCCGCCATCGGCGCGCCCATGATGCCCAGGCCGATGAAGCCGACGTTGCGAGTGGTTGCCATGTTGATGTCTCCTTAGATTGAAAAACTAAAACGAAGCCAGCGGTGTTGGGTGCTCCCAAGCCGCCCGAACTGGCCTCAGCAAGGTGTTCTCCCTCTCCCCTCATGGGGAGAGGGCGGGGTGAGGGGTGGGCTAGTTAGGTGCCACATCAAGCGGGGCCTGCGGTTTTTTCCAGCACAACGCCCGTTGAAGCACCCGCCCTCACCCCCGCCCCTCTCCCGCTAGCGGGAGAGGGGAGCAAACAAGCGGGTATTGAAAAGCCGGGTAGTTACTGCACGCCGTGCGCGGCGCGCCAGCCCAGGCCGGCCTCGGTGGTGGTCTTCGGCTTGTACTCGCAGCCGATCCAGCCGGTGTAGCCGATTTCATCGAGGAACTTGAACAGGTACTGGTAGTTCAGTTCGCCCGTGCCCGGTTCATTGCGGCCCGGGTTGTCGGCCAGCTGGATGTGCTTGATCTTCGGCAGGTTGGCCTTGATGGTGTTGGCGATCTCGCCTTCCATCCGCTGCATGTGATAGATGTCGTACTGCACGTACAGGTTGGGCGCGTTGACCTGGGTGATCAGGTCCAGCGCCTGCTGCGTGCGCGACAGGAAGAAACCGGGGATGTCGAAGGTGTTGATCGGCTCGATGAGCAGGTCGATCTGCTCGGCGGCCAGCGCGCCGGCGGCAAAGCGCAGGTTTTCCACCAGCGTTTCCTGCGCCTGCTCGCGCTTGACGTTCTGCGGCAGGATACCGACCAGGCAGTTCAGCTGGCGCACGCCCAGCACCTTGGCGTACTTGACGGCCTCGCCCACGCCGTCCTGGAATTCGCCGACGCGGTCCGGGTGGCAGGCAATGCCGCGCTCGCCCGCGTCCCACTTGCCGGCGGGCAGGTTGTGCAGCACCAGATCGAGCTGGAAGCGGTTCAGGCGGTCAGCAATCTGGTCCGCGTGGAACGCATAGGGAAACAGGAATTCCACGCCGCGGAAGCCCGCGCGCGCGGCGGCTTCGAAGCGGTCGAGAAAGCCCGCTTCGTTGAACAGCATGGTGAGGTTGGCCGCAAGTTTGGTCATTTTGTCATCTCCTGTGACTTGGTTTTTTGTGCGCCATCCGCGCTGGCGCGGGGATGGCGATCTGGTCCTGCAAGGGGCGGGGCGCGTCTTACGCCGTTTCCACTTCTTCGTTCAGGATCGCTTCGTCGGCGTCCTCGATGTCTTCGATCGGCTCGAACTCGTTGATGTTGTCGATCTCGGTACCCATCGCGATATTGGTCACGCGCTCCAGGATCACCTCGACCACCACCGGCACCGAGAACTCGGCCATCAGGTCGCGCGCCTCGGCGAAGGCCGGGGCGATATCTTCCGGCTTGAACACGCGGATCGCCTTGCAGCCCAGGCCCTCGACCACCTTGACGTGGTCGACACCGTAGCCGTTCAGCTCGGGCGAGTTGACGTTGTCGAACGCGAGCTGCACGCAGTAGTCCATCTCGAAGCCGCGCTGCGCCTGGCGGATCAGGCCGAGGTAGGAGTTGTTCACCACCACGTGGATGTACGGCACCTTGAACTGCGCGGCCACGGCCAGTTCTTCGATCATGAATTGGAAGTCGTAGTCGCCCGAGATTGCCACCACGTCCGAGTCCGGCGAGGCGGTCTTCACGCCGATCGCGGCCGGGATGGTCCAGCCCAGCGGGCCGGCCTGGCCGCAGTTGATCCAGTGGCGCGGCTCGTTGACCGACAGGAACTGCGCCGCGGCGATCTGCGACAGGCCGATGGTGCTGACGTAGCGGACGTCGCGCGGGAAGTACTGGTTCATCTCGCGGTACACGCGCTGCGGCTTGACCGGCACGTTGTCGAAATCGCTCTTGCGCTGCATGGTGCGGCGGCGCTTCTGCACGTCGGCAACCCAGCTCTTGCGGCACGGCAGGCGGCCGGCCATCTTCATTTCGCGGGCGACTTCGACGAACAGCTCCAGCGCGGCCTTGGCGTCCGAGACGATGCCCAGGTCCGGACCGAACACGCGGCCGATCTGGGTCGGCTCGATATCGACGTGCACGAACTTGCGGCCCTTGGTGTAGACGTCGACGCTGCCGGTGTGGCGGTTGGCCCAGCGGTTGCCGATGCCCATCACGAAGTCCGAAGCCAGCAGCGTGGCGTTGCCATAGCGGTGCGAGGTCTGCAGGCCGACCATGCCGGCTTGCAGCGGGTGGTCGTCGGCGAGCACGCCCCAGCCCATCAGCGTCGGCACCACCGGCACGTTGACCAGTTCGGCGAACTCGACCAGCAGGTCGGACGCGTCAGCGTTGATCACGCCGCCGCCACAGACGATCAGCGGGCGCTCGGCTGCGTTCAGCATCGAGATTGCCTTCTCGATCTGGGCGCGCGAGGCAGCCGGCTTGTACGGTTGCAGCGACTGGTAGGTGTCGATATCGAATTCGATCTCGGCCACCTGCACGTCGAACGGCAGATCGACCAGCACCGGGCCCGGGCGGCCCGAACGCATGATGTGGAAAGCCTGCTGGAACACCTGCGGCACCAGCGCCGGCTCGCGCACGGTCACGGCCCACTTGGTCACGGGCTTGGCGATCGACTCGATGTCGACGGCCTGGAAGTCTTCCTTGTACAGGCGCGCGCGCGGGGCCTGGCCGGTGATGCAGAGGATGGGGATCGAATCCGCCCAGGCCGAGTACAGGCCGGTGATCATGTCGGTGCCGGCGGGGCCCGAGGTGCCGACGCAGACGCCGATGTTGCCCGGCTCGGCACGGGTGTAGCCTTCGGCCATGTGCGAGGCGCCCTCGACGTGGCGGGCCAGCACGTGGTTGATGTTGCCCGACTTGCGCATCGCCGAGTAGAAGGGGTTGATGGCCGCGCCCGGCACGCCGAACGCGGTGGTCACGCCTTCCTTCTCCAGCACGGCGATTGCCGCGTCGATTGCTCTCATCTTTGCCATGATCTTGTCTCCGGTAATGGTGGGAAATTTCGTTGGAGTTGATCCTATTCCCGCAGGCCGGTTGGGATAAACAGAAGCGCGATCAGTTGATTCGATACCTGAGGTACGCAATATCGGCTTGGAAGGCTGGTCGGACGGTCAGCGAGCGTGCGCCTGCGCGGGCAATTGGATATGTGGTGTGACGGTACGGACACGCCGCGCAGCACTGGGTACGCCGCCACGCCCGCGGGCCGCAGCGGCGCGCTGCGGCAAAATGGCGGCATTCCAAGCCATCCGGGCCGACCATGTATTCCAGGCTGCCGTCCACCTACGAACTGCTAGAAGCGCTGGCCGCCGCGGAGCCTGCGCCGGCCGCCGGCCCCGCGGCGCGGGATCGCCGGCTCGGGCGCGCGTTGTGGGTCGGCTTCATCGCCATGCTGGCCGCGACCCTGCTGAGCGGCGCCGGGCTGGCTGTCTGGCGCCTCGGGTTCGGGCAGCCGGTGCCACTCTGGTCGCTGCGCGGCTTCGAAGCCCTGCTGGCGTTGGCGGCCGCCTGCTATGTCGGCGCGGGGCTGGCCCGCGCCGGCACCGTGCTGGCGCGGCTGCGCCATCCGCTGCGCTGGCAGGCGGCCGAACTGGACCGCGACAGCGCCGCCGAAGACGCGCTGCTGCGCCGGCTGGCGCGCATCCCGCCGCCGCAGCTGCAGGCGCGCCAGCGGCGCGTGGCGTTGCAGCTGCGGCTGTGGGAGGGTGCGGCGCGTACCCTGGCGGTCCTGCTGGCACTGGCGCCGGCCGCCGCGGTGATCGCTGCGCTGCCGCGCCAGCAAGCCCTGGCCGGCACGCTGCTGTGGCTCTACGGCGTGATGGTCGTGACCGGCGCCGCCTGCTACCTGTACCTGCACCTGCAATGCAGCCGGCCGCTGCGGCGCCTGGCCCATGTGCTGGACGAGGCCGCCGAGATGAACGCGCAAATCAGCAAGCGTACGGCTGGCGCAGGCTGACGGCCGCTCTGCGCGGGCCGCGACCGCGTGCCCGTGGCGGGCCCCGGCGGGGGCCCTTATGCGCTGCCCTCGATCCGGCCCATCAGCCGCGCAGGGATGCCACAACCCCGGCGATGCCGCACAATGGCGCCCGGGAGACGAATATCCGATGGACAAACTCAAGCAAATCGAAGCCTTTATCGCCGTGGTGGAGCACGGCAGCATGGCCGCCGCCGCGCTGACGCAGAACGTCACGCCGGTGATGATCGGCCGCCGCATCAACGCGCTCGAAGCCCGCATCGGCGTCAAGCTGCTGCACCGCTCCACGCGCCGCATCGCCGTGACCGAGCAGGGCGCGGTGTTCATGGAGCAGTGCAAGAAGGCGCTGGCCGACCTCGACCGCGCCGAGATGCTGATTGCCGAGGGCAAGCACAAGGCCACCGGCCACCTGATCGTGTCGGCGCCGGCGGCGTTCGGGCGCAAGCACGTGGCGCCGCACGCGCCGGCGTTCCTGGCCAGCAATCCGGAGGTGCAGATCTCCTTCAACCTGACCGACCGCGTGGTCGACCTGGTGCGCGAAGGCTATGACGTCGGCATCCGCATCGGCGGCGCCATCGATCCGAACTTTGTCGCGATCAAGCTGGCGTCGAACAAGCGCGTGGTGTGCGGCACGCCGGCGTACTTTGCCAGATACGGCGTGCCGCAGACGCTGGACGACCTGGCCCAGCACAACTGCCTGGCGTTCAACCTGCAGGGCGGCCAGCAGCGCGGCTGGTACTTCAGCCAGAACGGCAAGACCGTGACCGTGCGTGTCAACGGCAACCTCGACTGCAACGACGGCGAACTGCTGCACCGCTGGACCGGCGAGGGCCTGGGCCTGGGCTGGCGTTCCACCTGGGAGATCCTGCCGCAGCTGGAGAGCGGCGAGCTGATCACGGTGCTGGATGAATACGCGCTGCCGGCTTACGACATTCTCGCGGTGTACCCGCAGCAGCGCCCGGTGCCGGCCAAGATCCGCTTCTTCATCGAGCACCTGAAGGCGCAGTTCGCGCGCCCGGGCTACTGGATGGACACGGCGGGCGGCAACTGAGGCCGCCGCCCGCGATGCCCGGTGCCGCCTGGCTGGCCGACCTCGTCGTGATCGCGCACGGGCTGTTCATTTTGTTCGTGGTGGCGGGCGGCCTGCTCGCACTGCGCTGGCCACGCGTCGCTTGGCTGCACCTGCCGGCCGCGGCGTGGGGCGTGCTGATCGAATGGGCTGGCTGGATCTGTCCGCTGACGCCGCTGGAGAATGCGCTGCGCCACGCCGCCGGCGAGGCACGATACAGCGGCGGCTTCGTCGAACGTTACCTGCTGCCGCTGATCTACCCGGCCGGGCTCACGCCAGCGGTGCAGCTGTGGCTGGGCCTGGCGGTGCTGGGCATCAACGTGGCGGTCTATGCGCTGGTCTGGGCACGGTGGCGCCGGCGCCGCCGCTGAGCTGCCGGCTTCAGCCCGCCGGCTCGAAGCGCGGCGCGCGCTTCTGCAGGTTGGCCAGCACCGCCTCGCGCTGGTTGGGCGAGCCCACCAGCCGGTCCTGCTCGTCGGACTCGGCCTGCAGGATGGCGGCGTGGTCGCCGTGCTCCGCCACCGCCATCAGGCGCTTGGCGGCACGGATCGCGTGCGGGTTTTTCTGCGCCACCTGGCGCGCGGCCTCGAGCGCCGCGGCGCGGGGGGCGTCGGCGAGGTAGGTGCCCAGCCCCAGCTCGCACGCCTCGGTGCCGCTCAGCACGCGCGCGCTGTAGATCAGCTCGCGCAGCACATCGGGACGCACCAGCCCGCGCGTCAGCACCATGCCCGCCATGTCGGGCACCAGCCCCCACTTCAGCTCCATCACGGACACCTTGGTATCCGGCGCGAGGTAGCGGACATCGGCACCCAGCGCCACTTGCAGCCCGCCGCCGAAGGCCACGCCGTGCACCGCGGCGAACACCGGCACCGGCAGCTGGCGCCAGACCATGCAGGCGTGCTGCGGGCCGTTCGAGATGCCGTGGGTGCGCTGGCCGAGCCGGCCCGCGCCGATGCTGTCCTGGTGCGACGCGCCCGCGTCGTCCGACAACATGCCAGCCATGCGGCCCATGTCCAGGCCCGCGCAGAAGGCGCGCCCTTCGCCGGACAGCACCACCGCGCGCAGGTCGGGCAGGCGCGCCAGCTGTTCGCCGGTCTCGATCAGGGCGTCGAACATGGCCTGGTCGAGCGCGTTCATCTTGTCGGGGCGGTTCAGGCGGACGTCGGCGACGCCGTCTTCGATCGTCACGAGGATACGTTCATTGCTGCTGGCGCTCATGCGCGGGCTCCCTGGAAGTGGTGGTGCGCGGGTGCCGCGCTTAGCGGCCCTTGAACTGCGGCTTGCGCTTCTCGACGAAGGCGGCCACGCCTTCCTTGCAGTCTTCGCTGCGGCTGGCGCGCGACTGCAGCGTGGCTTCCACCTCGAGCTGCGCGGCCAGGTCGTTGCCGAGGCTCTGGTTGAGGGCCTCCTTGATCATGCCGTAGGCCAGGGTCGGCATGGTGGCCAGGTGGCGGGCCAGCTTGCCGGCCTCGTCCTGCAGCGCGGCGTCCTCATGGATCTTCCACACCAGGCCGATGCGGTGGGCTTCTTCCGCGTCGATCTTCTCGGCCAGGATGGCCAGCGCGCGGGCGCGCATCTCGCCGGCATAGCGCGGCAGGAAGTAGGTGCTGCCGGCATCCGGGATCAGGCCGATCTTGGAGAACGCCTGCAGGAAGCTGGCCGAGCGCGCCGCCAGCACCACGTCGGCCGCCAGCGCCAGGCTCATGCCGGCACCGGCGGCCACGCCGTTGACCGCGGTGATGACGGGCTTGGGCATCTCGCGCAGCGCCATGATGATCGGGTGGTAGCGCTCGCGCAGCAGCGTGCCGGAATCGGACACGCCGCCGCCCTGGCGCGCCGCCAGGTCGGCGCCGGCACAGAAGCCGCGGCCGGCGCCGGTCAGCAGCACGGCGCGCACTTCGGTGTCGGCCGCCGCGCGGTCCACTGACTCGCGCAGTTCGCGCAGGATGTCGGCGTTCAGTGCATTGAGCACGTCCGGGCGGTTCAGGGTCAGCGTGGCCACGCCTTCGCTGGCTTGATAAAGGACGGATGCCGTCATGGGGTTCTCCTGGTTTCTGGGTCGTTGCGGCTGCGGATATCGGGTGCGGGCGGTCTATTGGGGCCGCTTCAGCGCGTCGGCCGAGGCGTCGCCCAGCTTGCTGCCGCCGTCGCAGTCGAGGATGGTGCCGGTGACGTAGTGGGCGTTGTCGCTGCTCAGGTACATCGCGGCGTCGGCAATGTCGTCCTTGGTGCCGTAGTCGCGCAGCGCCAGGCGCGCCTTGTAGCGGGCCTCCATCTCGGGCGTCGGCGCCAGCCGCGCCATGCCTTCGGTGTCGGCGATGGGGCCGGGCGAGATGCCGTTCACGCGTACCCCCGCCGGCCCCCATTCCATCGCCAGGCACTTGATCAGCATGTTGATGCCGGCCTTGGCCGCGCACGCATGGGCCTGGAACATCATCGCGTTGACCGCCTGCGGCGCGGTGATCGCGATCAGCGACGCGCCGGGCTTGTTGAGGTGGTCGAAGCTGGCGCGGAACACGTTGAAGGTGCCGAGCAGGTCGATATCGACCACGGTCTTGAAGGCATTGGCCGACATGCCGACCACGGGCGCCAGGAAGTTACCGGCGGCGCCGGAAATGACCACGTCGATCGGGCCCAGTTCGTCCTGCGCGCGGGTGAAGGCGGCTTCGACCGCGGCGTAGTCGCGCACGTCGGCGGCCATGCCGATGGCGGTGCCGCCGGCCGCAGTGATGGTTTCGGCGGCGGCCTGGATCCGCTCCGCGGTGCGGCTGATCAGCGCCAGCCGCGCGCCGGCCCGCGCAAAGCCGTGCGCGATGCCAAGGTTGATGCCGGACGAGGCGCCGGCGACGAATACGGTCTTGCCGGCAAAGGCGTCGGGGCGGAAGGCACTGGGCATGGGAAGTCCTTTTCGATGGGGGAGCAGGGCGGAGCAGGCAAGCGCTAGCGCCGGCGGCGCAGCGGCACGGCAGGTATCGCGCGATGGCGCATGGCGTCTCCCTGTGATTGTTATGGTGCGCGGCCGCCCGCGCAGCGTTGCGGGCCGGTGCTGGCCTCTGGCGGGGCCTCCGGCATCCTAACCCGAAGGCGCGATTCGTTTTCACGCATGGCGGGCACGCAAGGCAAGTGGCGACGCGCACGGCGCGGCCACGGAGGGCGCCGCAAGCATGGCTCCGAGTGTCGCAACCCGCTGTCGGGAAAGGGAAAAACCGGTGCGGACGGCGCGGGTGAAGGGCCGCGGGGGAACACGCGATTCCGCGGCGCGGAAGCCAGTCCTCAGAAAAAAGAAAGCCCGCACACCGTTGCAGCGTGCGGGCAGCCTGCCGACGATGAGGTGCCGGCAGGCAAGTTGCTCATGAAGTGCGCCCCCGCGTCTTCATGGCGAGATGAAGTGTGCCCGCGGGCGCCCAGGGGTGCTTTGACTCACGTCAAGCCGGTCGCTGCAGGGCCCGGGCGGGATCGGCAGGGCGGCAACGTGGGCGTTATGCCAGCAGCGCCGTAACCAGGTCCTTGCCGCGCGCCACCGGCGCGGTTTCCTCGAAATGCAACGCGCCTTCCACGTGGCCCAGGTGGTCCACCATCAGCGCGACGGCGCGCTCGACATCGCCGGCACGGGCAGCCTCGATGAACTCGCGGTGCTCGTCCGACGAGCAGGCGGCGTCGCGGCGCGACTGGTACAGCATGGTGATGACCGCGCTGCGCGTCGACAGCTCGCGCATCATTTCGGTCAGCACGCCGTTGCCAACCACCTCGGCCAGCACGATATGGAAGTCGCCCAGCAGCCGGGTGCGCACCTGCGCATCGTTGCCCGCCAGCGACTTGCGCTCGGCCGCCAGGTGGCGGTCGATGCGCTTGTAGTCGGCGGCGGTGGCCTTGGCGACAAACTCGCGCGCCAGCGCGGCCTCCAGGATGCGGCGCACCGCGAACACCTCGCGCGCCTCCTCGGCGCTGGGCTTGGCCACGAAGGCGCCCTTGTCCGGCACGATCTGGATGACCTTGTCCTTGGACAGCATCAACAGCGCCGCGCGCACCTTGGTGCGGCTGACGCGGTAGACGCTGGCCAACGCCTCCTCGCGCAGCTTGGTGCCGGGCGGCAGGCGGTGCGAAACGATGGCCGCGACAATGTCTTCGGCAATCGCTTCGGCGGTCATGTCAGGATCGATATGCTCGGGCATGGCAGCGCACTTGCGCAGAGGCTGCGCGGTTGGGGAGATGCGTGATTCTAGCGCCCCGCGACCGGGCCCGGGACCGCAACCCCGGAGCCGGCGGCAGCGCCGTCCTGCGCCATGGCCGCCAGGCCCGCGTCCAGGTCCGACGCCTCGATGGTGCCGTTCAGCACGCCATGGGCCCGTGCGCGGTCGATGTCCTTCTCCCACGCGGCCACCACCACGGTGGCGACGCAGTTGCCGATCAGGTTGCCCAGCGCACGCGCGATGCCGATAAACCAGTCCACCGACAGCACCAGCACCAGACCGATTGCCGGGATGGCGGGGTGGGCCGACAGCGTCGCGGCCAGGATCACGATGGCCGAGCCGGGAATGCCGTGCGCGCCCTTGGAGGTGATCAGCGCCACCGCCAGGATGCCGAGCAGGTCGGGCAGCGCCAGCGGGGTGTTGGTGGCCTGTGCGATAAAGACCGCGGCCAGCGTCAGGTAGATCGAGAACGCGTCCAGGTTGAACGAGTAGCCGGTCGGGATCACCAGGCCCACCACCGACTTCTTGATGCCCATGAATTCCAGCTTCTTCATCACCTGTGGCAGCACGCTGTCCGACGAAGCCGTTCCCAGCACCACCAGCAATTCGGCGCGCAGGTAGCGGATCAGCTTGATCACCGAGAAGCCGCACACGCGCATGATCGTGCCCAGCACCACCAGCACGAACAGGGTCACCGCGCCGTAGAACAGGAACACCAGGAAGCCCAGCTGCTTGAGCGAGCCGATGCCGTACTTGCCCACGGTAAAGGCCACCGCGCCCAGCACCCCGACCGGCGCCAGCTTGATGATGAAGCCCATCATCTTGAACAGCGTGTGCGAGAAGGTATCGATCAGGCTGACCAGCGGCCGGCCGGGCTCGCCCACCAGCGACAGCGCGCAGCCGAACAGGATCGACACCAGCAGCACCTGCAGCACGTCGCCGTTGGCGAAGGCGCCGAACACGGTATTGGGGATCAGCTTGAGCAGGAAGTCGACCGTGCCCTGGTCCTTGACCTTGGTGGCATTGTCGATAAAGCCGGCGATGGCCGAGGCGTCGAGCGAACGGGGATCGACGTTCATGCCCACGCCCGGCTGGAACACGTAGGCCAGCACGATGCCCAGCGCCAGCGCGATGGTGGTGACGATCTCGAAGTACACCACCGCCTTGATGCCGACGCGGCCGACCTTCTTCAGCTCGCCGGCGCCGCAGATGCCGGCCACCACCACGCAGAACACGATCGGGCCGATCAGCATCTTGATCAGCTTGATAAAGGCGTCGCCGAGCGGCTTGAGCTTGGCGGCGAATTCGGGGAAGGCGAGGCCGAGTGCCGTCCCGATCACCAGTGCGATCAGCACCTGCCCGAACAGCGAGCGGGTAAAGCGGGTGTGCAGGCGTGGTGCGCCCGGGCGGTGCTGCGAGGGAACTGCGTGCTGCATGGTTGTCTCCGTGCGGGCCGGTCCTGTGCAAGTGCACGGGCTGGCCCATTTCGATCCAGGAATCACCGGCGGCCCCGTACTGCTCTGATGGCTGGGTGGGCTGCCGGCCTTACGTTCTGAGGCAAGGCTCCCGGGTGGGGAGCGCGCCACCGCGCGGACTGCCCCCCTGTTGGGGCGGAATCCACGCAATCCGTTGTCCGGACCGGATTGTCCGCAGCGCATTGTCTGAACGTGGAACCGAATATAGTGCATATCATTTTTGTATGCAATTTTTGAATTCACTGTGCTACCATGAATCGCACAGAATAGAGCTTCGGCCATGGGCGTCCCGCCCGCACTGGCACCCGCCAGCCACGCCGCCGCGGCTTTCACGCACTTCCAGCAGGAGACACGCATGGCAGCAAATCCGTCGCCGTCCGCCGCAGAGACTGGCACGCGCATCATGGCCTGGGCCGACGCCCTGGCCGCCCACACCGAGCAGCCCGGCATGCTCACCCGCACCTACCTGACCGATGCCCACCACGGCGCCGCGGCTCAGCTGACCGAGTGGATGCAGCAGGCCGGCATGACGGTGCGGCGCGATGCCGCCGGCAATGTGATCGGCCGCTACGAGGGCACCACGCCCGACGCGCCGGCGCTGCTCACGGGCTCGCACTTCGACACCGTGCGCGACGCCGGCCGCTATGACGGCAACCTGGGCGTGATCCTGCCGATCGCTTGCGTGGCGGAATGGAACCGGCAGGGCAAGCGCTTCCCGTTTGCGCTCGAGGTCGTCGGCTTCGCCGAGGAAGAGGGCGTGCGCTTCAAGGCCACGCTGCTGGGCAGCCGCGCCATCGCGGGCACCTTCGACAACAACGTGCTGGACAACGTTGACGACAGCGGCAAGACCATGCGCGAGGTGATGCGCGCAGCGGGCTTCGACGCCGCCCAGCTGCCCGCCGCCAGGCGCGACCGCAGCAAGGTGGCCGCCTTTATCGAGGTGCATATCGAACAGGGCCCGGTGCTGCTCAACGAAGGACTGCCGGTGGGCGTGGTCACGGCGATCTCCGGCGCGACCCGCTTCATCGTCGAGCTGGAAGGCCTGGCCGGCCATGCCGGCACCGTGCCGATGGACATGCGCCGCGACGCCGCCATGGCTGGCGCGGAAATCGGCCTGTATATCGAACAGCGCTGCGGCGGCAAGCCGGGCCTGGTCGGCACCGTGGGCCAGTTCAACGTCCCCAACGGCGCCACCAACGTGGTCCCGGGCCGCGCGGTGTTCTCGATCGACATCCGCGCCGGCGACGACGCCGAGCGTGAGGCCGCCGTCAATGACGTGCTGGCCGAGATCGAGCGCGTCTGCGCGCGCCGCAACGTGCGCTCCCAGATCCGCAAGACCCACGAGGCGAAGAGCGTGCCGTGCGCCCCGTGGCTGCAAGAGCAATGGGCCGCCGCCATTGCCCGCCAGGGCGTGCCGGTGCGCCACCTGCCGTCGGGCGCCGGCCACGACGCCATGGCCATTGCCGCCATCGCCGATGTCGCCATGCTGTTCGTGCGCTGCGGCAACGGCGGCATCAGCCACCATCCCACCGAAACCATGACCGCCGAGGATGCCGCACTGTCCGCGCGCGTGTTCAGCGATTTCGTCGAGCACTTCCGGCTGCCGCAGTAACCAGCCCCCGGAAACCCCACCCGAACCTCCCTCAGAAGTTACGAGAACCAGTCATGACCGCACGAGACAATATGAACCCCATCGACACCACGCTGACGCAGTTCATTGACCAGCACCGTCCGCAACAGGAAGCCTTCCTGGCCGAACTGGTCAAGGTGCCTTCGGACAACCCGGCCGGCGATTGCGACGCGCACGGCAAGCGCGCCAAGGAACTGCTGGAGGGCCTGGGCTTCACGGTGGAGGCGCACAAGGTGCCTGACGAGCTGGTGAAGGCCGCCGGCATGATCAGCGCCACCAACCTGATCGTGCGCAAGCAGTTCGGCACGGGCGGCCCGACCATCGCCATGAACGCCCACGGCGACGTGGTGCCCCCCGGCCTGGGCTGGACCAAGGACCCGTACGGCGGCGAGATTGCCGACAGCGAGCACGGCCCGGTCATGTACGGCCGCGGCGTGGCGGTGTCCAAGTCGGACTTCGCCACCTACACCTACGCCGTGCTGGCGCTGATGGAAGCCGAGAAGCAGGGCGCGAAGATCAACGGCGCGGTCGAGCTGCAGTTCACCTATGACGAGGAAACCGGCGGCGACATCGGCCCGAAGTACCTGCTGGACAACAACCTGAGCAAGGCTGACTACGCCATCTCGGCGGGCTTCTCGTACGGCATCACCTCGTCGCACAACGGTTGCCTGCACGTCGAAGTGACGGTCAAGGGCAAGCAGGGCCACGCCGCCATGCCGCACACCGGCGTCGACGCCATCGAAGCCGCCACCCATATCCTGCAGGCGATCTACGGCCTGCGCGCCGAACTGGCGACGCGCAAGTCCAAGGTGCCGGGCATCGACACCGCCACGCTGAACGTCGGCCTGATCAAGGGCGGCATCAACACCAACGTGGTGCCTGACCTGGTGACCTTCCGCGTCGATCGCCGCATGATCCCCGAGGAGATCGGCTTCGACGCCGAAGGCGAGATCCGCGCCGTGGTCGAGAAGGCCGCCAAGGACCGCCCGGGCATCGAAGTGAAGGTCGAGCGCATCATCCTGGCCGAGCCGCTGTCCGAACTGCCGGGCGTGGAAAAGCTGATCGGCGCCCTGAAGAGCCGCGCCGAATCCGTCTTCGGCGTGGAGATCCCGGTGCAAGGCGTGCCGCTCTACACCGACGCCCGCCACTACACCAAGCGCGGCATCCCCACCGTGCTGTACGGCGCCGGTCCGCGCACGCTGATGGAAGCGCGCGGCCACAACTCGGACGAGAACCTGCGCCTGAACGACCTGAACCGTGCGACCAAGGTGGTGGCGCTGGCGCTGTCGGACTTGATGAAGTAAGGCTGCGCGCCGCAGGCGCCTGGCTTTGCTGGAGAGACGCCACGGAGAGATCCGTGGCGTTTTTTTTGTTGGCCGATCCGATCACGTCCGCGCTTCGAGCGGCGGCCAGCAGCGCGACGTATGGACCAATGCGAGCACCAGCACCGTATCGCGCTCGACCTCGTAAATCAGGCGATAGTGTTCGTGAACCACCAATTCGCGGGTGCCTTGCACGCAGCCGGCCGGCGCCAACACGGGGAACGCGCACAAGCGCTCCGCTGCCTGGAGAAATCGTTCATCCATGCGAGCAGCGGCTTCGACGTCATCCTGGGCAATGAACTCGAAAATTAGTGTGCGATCGCGCCGGGCCAGTGCTGTCCAGACAACCCTCAAGCTCGCCGCTGGGCCGCAGCGCGCCAGGCTGCGAACTCCGCTTCAATCTGTTCTGCAGGGATGCCACCCAGGTCGCGCAGCGATGCACGGGAGGCTTCAGCCTTGCTGTGCAGGAAAGCCTCGTAGTCGCGCTTCTTGCCGTTGCGATCGAGGTATTCGCGCACCAGGTCCCGGAGGATTTCCGAGGGCGTGCTTCCCCGGGCGCTGGCTTCGGCAATCAATGCGTCATGCAGCTGGGTGTCCAGCGTGAACGTGAGTTCGGCTTCTTCCGACACAAGCATGTCCGGTGTCCTTGTGATGACAAAGTATAGGCATTGTCGATACCTGGACACCCGCATGCCTATGAGACACCTCTGAACTTGGGAAAGCCAATTCCGCCTAGGCCGGCAGCGACGTCGCACCCGCGCCGAGTATCCGCTGCATCAGCACCGTATCGATCCACTGCCCATGCTTGAACCCCACCGCCTCCAGCCGGCCGACGGTGCGGAAGCCCAGCCGTTCGTGCAAGGCCAGCGAGCCCGCGCCTTCGCCGCCGGCGGTGCACGCGATGACGGCGACCATCTGGCGCCAGGGGCCGGTCTCGCAGCGTGCGATCAGCTCGGCCAGCAGCGCCTGGCCCAGGCCTTCGCCGACGCGCCGGTGGTCGATGTAGATCGAGTCTTCGATGGCAAAGCGATAGGCGCTACGCGCGCGATAGGCTGAGGCATAGGCGTAGCCCAGCACCGCGCCGTCGCGCTCGGCGACCAGGTAGGGCAGGCCCTTGCGGTGCACTTCGGCGAAGCGCAACTGCATCTCGTCGACGCTCGGCGGCACCTCTTCGAACGAGGCTCGGCCGTGCTGGACATGGTGGGCATAGATGGCGTGGATGGCGGGCACGTCGGCGCGCGTGGCGTCACGCAACGTGAAGCGCTGGGGCACGCCAGCGCTGCGGGGTTCGGTGGCGGAAACAGGATTGGAGGTCATCGGCGATGGCGCCTGGGGCAAGAACCCGGTGTCACGCAGGATGCGTGCCGGAGACAGGCGCCGCATGATGCTGCGCGCGCCGGCCGCTGTCTTGTATATAGTGCGGATTGATTTGCACCCCATTAGTGCCGGCGCCCGGCCATGGGGCGCGGCCTCGACAAGAAAGGACCTGCCATGATCACCATCTACCACAACCCCCGCTGCTCCAAGTCGCGCGAGACCCTTGCCCTGGTTCAGGCCGCCGCCGGGCGGCTGGGCGAGCCGGTGGAGATCGTGGAGTACCTGAAGGATCCGCCCTCGCTGTCGACGCTGCGCCAGTTGCACACCCTGCTGGGCGTGCCGGTGCGCGAGATGCTGCGCGACAACGAAGCGCCCTATGCCGAGCTGGGCCTGGCCGACCCCGGTCTGACCGATGCCGAGCTGCTGGCCGCGGTGGCCGACAACCCGATCCTGCTGCAGCGCCCGGTGGTGGTGCGCAATCGCCGCGCCGTGATCGGCCGCCCGCCCGAAAATGTCGCGCCGCTGCTGGCCTGAAATAAAACCGGCCCCCACGTGAGTGGGGGCCGGCCGGCCTGCGAGGCAGTCTGCTTCAGGTGGGTCGTCTAATGAACACCCAGCCAGTGCATGGCCTCCTGACCGAAAGCGATGGCCGCCAGCACCACCAGCAGGACTACCAGCGTCACGGTGCTGACGTAGAGCGTGGCCTTGGCGACTTCAGCGTCCTCATCCGAGGAGTGGTGATGCGTAATGGGGGTGGCATCCCGCGTGGCATGCGGCCAATGGATCCGGCCGGCCAGGTCTCGCAAGTGCAGGTCGGTAGGGAAACGCATGATCGACACCTCCTCGGCAGGCGCCGCGCGGTCCGGGCAAGATGGCTCAAGCGGAATATGGCGTGGCTGCGCAAGTGCGCCGGTTAGTCATGGCTCGTTTCGCCCGGTAACGCCATATCCGCTTCTACTATAGGCTGGCTGGCGTCAGTTGCGAGCGCCGGCCTGCAAGGGACATGCCGCCGCGCTTGACGCATCGCAGCAGGCGATCAGGCTTGAATTTCCGGAGGTGAGGGCACGCTTGCATCGGCTGCCGTATCCGGCGTCGCCGCACCCAGTGCGCCTTCGCGCTCGCGCAGCGTGGCCAGCATGTTGCAGAACAGCGCACCCTGTTCCATCGCATCGTCGAGCGCCACGTGGGTGTGCGGCAGCGGATCCATCCATCCCGCCGGGAACGCCGCCTTGACCGTCTTGCGATAGGGCCGCCCGGTCAGGGCAAAGCCCAGGGTCTTGATGTCGAGCGCGGCCCAGCCGAACGGCGAACGCCCGGCAAAGCGCATCATGTACCAGAACATCCAGGTGAAATCGAAGCCGGCGGGAAAGGCAACGAAGACCGGCTTGCCGGGCAGCGCCTCGACCCATTCGACATAGCGCACCATGGCCTCTTCCGGGCGCTGCAGGTCGCGCCGGCAGGCGCTCCAGGCTTCGGGCTGGGTTTGCCACCACTGCATCTGCACCGGGTGGCCGGCGGCGCCGGGCAGCGTCTCGAGGTTGGCCGAGAAGGTGCCCAGCACGGTCTTGTCCGCCAGCATCGCCACCGAGGCGAAAGACAGCATCGAATGCGGTCCGGGAATCGGGCCGTCGGCCTCGACGTCGGTGCTGACGTAGATTTCGGGTCGGGTGTCGGGCGCCTGTCGCTTGGCCATGGCTTCAGCCCGCGTCGATCAGGTGGTCGGCGACGTACGGGTTGTGGCGGCGCTCCTCGCCGAAGGTCGAGACCGGGCCGTGGCCCGGGATAAAGGTCACGTCCTCGCCCAGCGGCCACAGCCGCGTGCGGATCGAGCGGACCAGGTCGGCGTGGTTGCCGCGCGGGAAGTCGGTCCGGCCGATCGACCCGGCGAACAGCACGTCGCCGACCACGGCGAGCCGGTTGGGGCGCGAGAAGAACACCACGTGGCCCGGGGTATGGCCGGGGCAGTGGTAGACCTCCAGGATTTCGTTGCCGAACTGCACGGTGTCGCCGTTTTCGAGCCAGCGGTCAGGCTCGAAGCTCTCGGCGTGGCCGAAGCCGAAGCGGCGGGTCTGCTCGGGCAGCTGGTCGATCCAGAAGCGCTCGTCCTGGTGCGGCCCCTCGATCGGGATGCCGAGTTCGCGCGACAGCGCCGCGGCGCCGGCGCAATGGTCAACGTGGCCGTGCGTCAGGAAGATCTTTTCCAGCGTGACGCCTTGCTCTTTCACCGCCGCGCGGATGCGCTCGAGATCGCCGCCGGGATCGCAGACCGCGGCGACGCCGGTGCTTTCATCGATCAGCAGTGAACAGTTCTGCTGGAAGGGCGTGACAGGAATGAGCAGGGCTTTCATGGGGGTGTCATCTGGCCGGCTCGTACCGGCGGGGGCGTCTTGGCGGCGCTATCTGTGGCAGTGCCCAGCATTGTAGCGCCAGGGGTGTTCGGCACGCCCCGCCGCCATCGGTGTGATGAATGAATTACCCGGCTAGTGCCGGGCCCCGCCGCCCCGAATCCGTTGCCACAGGCGGGATTCAGGCCAATTAGGCCACGATCGTGCGAAATCGCACAGATTTCGTAACAAATTGAAAGAGATAGTCCCAAACAGTCAATGTTAGACTGCCGCCCATGTTACGAATCTCCGCTCTCACCAAGCGCTGGCAACGGCTGGCCAAGCTCGGCGCATGCACCGCATGCGCCGTGGTGCTGGCCGCTTGTGCCACGCCGCCTGAAAGCGATACCGCCAGCAACGACGCCGGCGATGCCGTGCCCACGCGCGCGGCCAAAAACAGCAAGTCCGCCAGGACCGAACGCGCGGAGGCCAAGCCCTCCGCGCGCTCGCCCGATACCGGCAGCTGGAACCTGTTCGGCTATGACCCGGACGAAGGCCGCAGCGGCAATTCGCTCGACGGCCTGCGCGCCGACATCGGCACGTTCGAGCAGCGCGGCGTGGCCTCGTGGTACGGCAAGGGCTTCCATGGCCGCAAGACCGCGAACGGCGAACGCTTCGACATGCGCGCCATGACCGCGGCGCATCCGTCGCTGCCGCTGGACAGCTGGGTGCTGGTGCGCAACCTGCGCAACAACAAGGTCGCGGTGCTGCGCATCAATGACCGCGGGCCATACCACGGCAATCGCGTGCTGGATGTGTCCTTCGGCGCCGCCCGCCGCCTGGGCTTTGTCGAGCGGGGCGCCACCAACGTCGAGATCCGCCGCCTGACCCGCACCGAAGTGGCCGCGCTGGGCCCGCAGGTGGATGCCGGCGGCACCGAGGCCGGCGACGGCAGCGGCGATGACGACGTGTCGGTGCCCGAACTGGCCAGTGCGCTGGCGCCCGCCAAGTCGGCCAAGGCCACCGGCAAGACCGTCAAGCGCAAGCGCCGCTGACCGCGCCAGCGCCGTCGCATGCCGCCGCGCGCTGACACCTCCTCATTACATTCGCACCTGCAGGCCCGTGCTTGCGCGCGGGCCACGGCATCAACTTTCGGCGTGGCCGGCGCGCTGTGCCAGCGCCAGCTGATACAGCGCGTCGGTGCCGGCGCCCGTGATCGCAGCCGCCAGCTTGGCGGCGCGCTTGGCCGGCAGCTCGGCCAGCAGCAGCGACAGCACGCGCTGCGCTTCGGCATCCGGCAGGCCACCCTCGGCGGCGGCGCTGCCGGCGCCTTCCACCACCAGCACGAATTCCCCCTTGGCCCGGTTTGGGTCGGCCGCCAGCCAGGCCGGCGCCCGCGCCACCGGCAACACGGCGATGTCTTCGAACAGCTTGGTCAGTTCGCGCCCGACCAGCAGCCGCCGCTCGCCCGGCAGGCCCGCGGCGAGCGCGGCGAGCGTGTCGGCGATGCGATGCGGCGCCTCGTAGCAGACCCAAGCGTGGTCCAGCGCCGCCAGACGGGCGATGGCCTCGGCGCGGGCCTTGGGCTTGGGGGGCAGGAAGCCGGCAAAGGTGAAGCGGCCCGCGCCGGCATCGAGCAGGTCGCCCGCCACCGACAGCGCCGCCACCGCCGCACTGGGACCGGGCAGGGGCACCACCGGATGGCCGGCGGCGCGCACCGCTTCGACCAGCCGTGCGCCGGGATCGGAAATACCCGGCGTGCCGGCGTCCGAGACGTAGGCGATGCGCTCGCCCGCCGCCAGGCGTTCGGCGATGCGGCCCGCGGCCTCGCGCTCGTTGTGTTCGTGCACCGCCACCAGCGGCCGCTGCAGGCCGACGCGCGACAGCAGCTGGCCGGTGTTGCGCGTGTCTTCACACGCTACGGCGTCGGCCAGCCCCAGCACATGCAGCGCCCGCAGCGACAGGTCGGCGACATTGCCGATGGGCGTGGCCACGACATACAGCGTGCCAGCGGGGTACGACTGGCTTGCCGCCAGGGAGATCCAGTCACTCATGCTTGAGAACTTCCGTTGATGCGATCATTCAAATCCACGCAGGAGCCGAGCCGTCAGGCACGCGGGGCGCAGGCAGAGGACCGGGCCCTGGCCCACTTGCGCAGCCAGGGCCTGGAGCCCGTGGTCCGCAATTATCGCTGCAAAGGCGGCGAGATCGACCTGGTGATGCGCACCCCGGACGGCACGCTGGTGTTCGTCGAGGTGCGCCAGCGCAGCGGGCGTGGCTTCGGCGGCGCCGCGGCCAGCATCACGCCGGCCAAGCAGCGGCGCGTGCTGCTGGCCGCGGGGCACTACCTGGCCACGCTGGCCCGGGTGCCCCCATGCCGCTTTGACGTGGTGGCGCTCGAACCCGGCCGGCTGGAGTGGTTGCAGCACGCCTTTGACGCGGATGCCGCCGGGGCTGGGTCATAATGCGCGGCAGACCTGAGCGGCGATTTGCGGATCGCCATGGCAACAAACCGGCCCCAGAGCCATGAGTATCGACAGTATTCAGCAACAGTTCCTAGACAGTGCCGAAGCGAAGCGAGAGGCCGCGGCGGTAATGGCCCCCTATATCGACGCCGCGGTGGAACGCATGGTTGGCGCGCTGACCAGCGGCAACAAGATCCTGGCCTGCGGCAATGGCGGCTCAGCGGCGCAGGCGCAGCATTTCGCCGCCGAACTGGTCGGGCGCTTCGAGCGCGAACGACCCGGCCTGGCCGCGATTGCGCTAAGCACCGACAGCTCGATCCTGACCGCGATCGGCAATGACTACGACTTCAGCAAGGTGTTTTCCAAGCAGGTCGAGGCGCTTGGCCAGCCCGGCGACATCCTGCTGGCGATTTCCACATCCGGCAATTCGGACAACGTGATGGCCGCCGTGGCTGCCGCGCGCCAGCGCGAAATGGCCGTGGTGGCCCTGACCGGCAAGGGCGGCGGCGCCATCGCCGGCCTGCTCGATGAGTTCGACATCCACCTGTGCGTGCCGAGCGAGCGCACCGCGCGCATCCAGGAAGTGCACCTGCTGACGCTGCACTGCCTGTGCAACGGCATCGACGAGGCCCTGCTCGGGGAAGCCTGATGCCAGGCCTCCGCCGCGCCCCTTATTTCCAACATCCAGCCACAGCAAGGACCGCATGACTCACCTGCCCACTACGCAAGCTCCCCGGAACGGCGCGGACGCGCGCCATCCTTCCCGTCCCCTGGTCAGCGCCGGCCTGGCCGCGGCCGCGCTGGTGTGCGCCACGCAGCTGGCCGGCTGCTTCCCGGTGATCGCCGGCGCCATGGGCACCGGCGTGGCGATGGCCACCGACCGCCGCCCGGCCGCCACCCAGACCGTCGACCGCGGCCTGCAGCTCGAGGCCGAGAACACCATCAACTCGCGCTTCAGCGGTCAGGCCCGGGTCAACGTGACCGTCTTCAACCGCAAGGTGCTGCTGACCGGCGAAGCGAAGAACGACAGCGTCAAGCAGCAGATCGAGCAGTACGTGCGCGGCCTGCAGAATGCGCGCGTGGTGATCAATGAACTGGAGGTGGTCAACTCGCCCGGTTTCATGACCCAGAGCCAGGACGCCTACCTGACCAGCAAGGTCAAGACCCTGCTGATGACCGCCGAAGGCGTGCCGTCCAACTCGATCAAGGTCACTACGGAGAAAAGCGTGGTCTACCTGCTGGGCGTGGTCACCAGCGCCGAGGGCGACCGGGCCACCGACGTGGCGCGCAATGCCTCGGGCGTGACCAAGGTGGTCAAGGCCTTCGACTACGTCAACGACGCCGAGCGCGCGCGCCTGGATACGGCCTCGACTTCGCAGAACCCGTCGTTCGACGGCAGCGTCGGCACGCCGGCGCCGGTACAGTCGGTGCCGGGTGTGGGCGGACCGATCGATGCCCCGGCCAGTGCGGCCCCGGGTACCGCCGGCACCGCGGGCGCCCCCACCGCGGCACCGGTCGCGGCGCCGGTCTCTTCGCCGGTGGCGCTGCCGCCCGGCCGCAATCTGCCCTGAAGCGCACCGTCGCTGTTGCTGCCCCGGTCAAGACGGCGTCCGCTCATGCGGGCGCCGTTTTTCGTTCTGCGGTTTGCAACGCACACCGGCCCGGCCGATGTGCTACGGTTGCCACGCTGGCTGACTTGCGACAACGCGGCGCCGGCCCCAGACGGAGCGAGACCATGACAACGACGATCCCCCGGCCTGCCTGGCGTGTGCCGCCGCGACTGGCGCTGCTGGCAGCAATGCTGTGCGCCCAGCCGGCGCAGTCGACCGAACCCGGCGCTGCGCCAGCCGCGGCGCCTGCCCAGGCCACCGATGCCGCGCTGCGCGCGCGCAGCCAGGCCGCCGCCTGCACCAACTGCCACGGCCCGTCCGGCCGGGCCCCGTCGGGCAGCACGATCCCGCCGCTGGCCGGCCGCCCGCAGGCGGAGCTTGCCGCGCAGATGCAGGCCTTCAAGGCAGGCACGCGCCCGGCCACCGTGATGCACCAGATTGCCAAGGGTTACAGCGACGACCAGATTGCCGCGATCGCGGCCTGGTTTGCCGCCGTGCGCTGACAGGAAGAGCCATGCAGAGACGAAGCTTCCTCGGCGCCGCGGGCGCCGCAGTGCTGGGTACGGCCGGGATCCGCGCGGCGCGCGCCGCGGCCCGCGCCAGGGTGGTGGTCGTGGGCGGCGGCTATGGCGGGGCCACGGCGGCCCGCTATCTGCGCGAATGGAGCGGGCAGGCCATCGAGGTGACGCTGGTGGAACCAAATCCTGCCTTTGTCTCATGCCCGCTGTCGAACCTGGTGATCGGCGGCAGCCGCCAGCTCGGCGACCTGACGCTGCCTTATGACACGCTGGCGCGCCGCCACGGCGTGCGGCTCGCGCGCGACACTGCGGTCGCCATCGACCCCGCCCGGCGCACCGTGCGCCTGGCGGGCGGCGGCGCGCTGCCCTATGACCGACTGCTGCTGTCGCCGGGCGTCGAGATGATGCGCGAGGCGCTGCCCGGGCTGAAGCGGCCCGGTGGCGACCAGATCCTGCATGCCTGGAAGGCGGGGCCGGAGACCGTCGCGCTGCGCCGCCAGCTGGAGGCGATGCCCGATGGCGGCACCTATGCCATCAGCGTGCCGCTGGCGCCGTACCGCTGTCCGCCGGGGCCGTACGAGCGCGCCTGCCAGGTGGCGCATTACTTCAGGCAGCACAAGCCGCGCAGCAAGGTGCTGATCCTGGACGCCAACCCGGACATCACCTCGAAGGCGGCGCTGTTCCGCCAGGCCTGGGCCACGCAATACCCGGGCATGGTCGAATACCGGCCGCAGCACGAGGTGGCCGATGTCGATCCCGCCACGCGCACGCTCAAGTTCGAGGTGCAGGACGATGTGCGCGCCGACGTGCTCAACGTGCTGCCGCCGCAGCGGGCCGGCGCGATCGCGGTGTCGGCCGGGCTGGCCACGGCCAACGCCAAGTGGTGCGAGGTGGACTTCCTCAGCTTCGAGTCGCGCGCCGCCGCCCATATCCACGTGATCGGCGACGCTATCCAGATCGCGCCGCTGATGCCCAAGTCCGGCCATATGGCCAACCAGCACGGCAAGGTCGCGGCGGCGGCGCTGGTTGCACTGCTGTCGGGCCGCGGGCCGGACCCGGAGCCGCTGTACAACAACACCTGCTACAGCTTCACCTCCGACCGCGAGGCGGTGCATGTGTCGAGCGTGCATCGCTACGACGCGGCACAGAAAACCATGGTCACGGTGCCGGGCTCGGGCGGGCTGTCGCCGGCGCCGACGGCGCTCGAGGGCGATTACGCGCTGGCCTGGGCCAGGGGGATCTGGGCGGAGATGCTGGGCTGACAGCGGTTTTGTGCGGGCGCTTCGTGCCCGCACAAAACCGCAAGAACGTGCAATGCCGCGCGCACCGGCGCTGCTACCCTAGGCGTCCCGATCGACCTCCCGCGCGCTCGCGCCCGGCTACCCCCATGCAAGCCAGAGACCGTCTCCTCGCCCTCGCCATCGTCTGCGTCTGGGGCGTCAACTTCGTTGTCATCAAGGTCGGGCTGGCCGGCATGCCGCCGATGCTGCTGGGTGCGCTGCGCTTCCTGCTGGTGGTGTTCCCGGCCATCTTCTTCGTGCCGCGCCCGCGCGTGCCGTGGCGGCTGCTGCTGGCCTACGGCGTCACCATCAGCCTGGGGCAGTTCGCCTTCCTGTTCTCTGCCATGGCGGTTGGCATGCCGGCCGGCCTGGCGTCGCTGGTGCTGCAGTCGCAGGCCTTCTTCACGCTGGCGATCGCCGCGCTGTGGCTGGGCGAGCCGGTGCGCTGGCACAACCTCGCCGGCATGGCGGTCGCCGCCGGCGGGCTGGCGCTGATCGGCGCCGGCGCCGCTGGCGCACCGGGCGTAACGGGTGGGATGAGCGTGGCGGGCTTTGTGCTGACCCTGTGCGCGGCGTTCTGCTGGGCCAGCGGCAATATCGTCAGCAAGAAGATCGGCCCCGTGGATCTGCTTGGGCTGGTAATCTGGGGCGCGCTGGTCCCGATCGTGCCGTTCGCGCTGCTGTCGCTGTGGCTGGAGGGCCCGGCGCGCATCGCGCAAAGCGTGACGCAGGTGTCGGGCACGGCAGTGTTTGCGGTGGCGTACCTGGCGTTCGCGGCGACGGTGTTCGGCTACACCATGTGGGGCCGGCTGCTGACGCGCTATCCGGCCACCCAGGTGGCGCCGCTGACGCTGCTGGTGCCAGTGGTCGGGCTGGTGTCGGCGCACGCGCTGCTGGGCGAAGACTTGTCCGCGGCGCAGTGGATCGGCGCGGCGGTGGTGATGGCCGGGCTGCTGCTCAACGTGTTCGGCCAGCGCTTGTGGGCGGGCAGGGCGCTGGCGCGCCGCTGAGCCGCCGCCCCGCGGGGCGCAGCATGCTGTGCTGCGCCCATGGGTAAACACTATATGCGCATTCACGCATATACGAATATATTGGACGCCATGGAAGAGCTGGATCGCGTGTTCGAAAAGGTATCGGGTTACTTCAGCCTGCTGGCGGAGCCGACGCGGCTGAAGATCCTGCATGCCTTGTGCGATGGCGAGAAGCCAGTCAGCACGGTGGTCGAGACGGTGGGATCGTCGCAGACCAATGTGTCGCGGCATCTCAACGCGATGTACCGCTCGGGCGTGCTGTCGCGCCGCAAGGAGGCGAACCTGGTGTTCTACGCCATTGCGGACGAAAGCGTGATCGAGCTGTGCCGCACGGTCTGCGTGCAGGTGGCGAGCCGGCTGGAGGACAATGCCTTGCCCTCCGGCGTGGTCGACCGCTTCATGGCACAGCCCGCGCCGGAGGCTCCGGCGCGCAGGCGGCGCACGGCAGGCTAGCCGCCACCACTCTTCCGGCAGGAACGGAGGCGCCGCACCGGTTGCCGCGCCCCGTACAACAGGCACGCCGACCGGTCCGACCGACCGTGGCGAGCGCGCCGGAGGAGACCGCATTGCAGGAACGGAACCGGCCTGGGCGCATCGTGCCCGCGCCCGAGCACTTCGTCAGCGCATCGCTGCAGCAGGACATCGGCCGGCACGGACTGGACGCGCCGCGCCGCGACTTCCTGCGCAAGAGCTTCCTCGGTGCCGCCGCGGGCATTGCCGCGGCCGCTGCAGGCCGGCACGCGCTGGCCGCCGACGGCGATCCGGCCATCCTGCAGCCCCAGCCCTGGGCCACGTCGCTGGGACAGCCGGTGGCGGCACGCCCCTACGGCCAGCCCTCGGTTCATGAGAAAAGCCTGGTGCGGCGCGAGTCGCCAGGCCTGACCCGGGTGTCGGCGGCCTCGGTGGCGTTCGCCCCGCTGCAGGGCTTCTTCGGCATCATCACGCCCAACGGCCTGCATTTCGAGCGCCACCACCAGGGCTGGCACGATCTCGACCCGGCCCGCCACCGCCTGATGATCAATGGCCTGGTGCGCACGCCGCGGGTCTACACCATGGACGACCTGATGCGCCTGCCGGCGGTGTCGCGCATGCACTTCATCGAATGCGGCGCCAATACCGGCATGGAGTGGGGCAACGTGGCGGTGCCGACCGTCCAGTACACCCACGGCATGCTGTCGTGCTGCGAATTCACCGGCGTGCCGCTGCGGGTGTTGCTGGACGACGCCGGCGCCGACCTGCGCCGCGGCCGCTACCTGCTGGCCGAAGGCGGCGACGGCTCGTCGATGACGCGCACCATCCCGATGGAACTGGCCGACGAGATCATCGTGGCCTGGGGCATGAACGGCGAGATGCTGCGCCCGGAGAACGGCTACCCGCTGCGGCTGGTGGTGCCGGGCGTGCAGGGCGTGTCGTGGGTCAAGTGGCTGCGCCGGCTGGAGCTGGGCGACCAGCCGTGGAACGCCAAGGACGAGACCATCCACTACGTCGACATGATGCCCGACGGCAAGCTGCGCCAGTACACCTCGATCCAGGAGTGCAAGTCGGTCATCACCACCCCCTCGGGCGGGCAGCAGCTGGTGGGCAAGGGCTTCTACAACATCAGTGGACTGGCGTGGTCCGGGCGCGGCCGCATCCGGCGTGTCGATGTTTCGACCGATGGCGGGCGCAACTGGCGCACCGCGCGGCTGGAGGCGCCGGTGCTGTCCAAGTGCCTGACGCGTTTCAACCTGGACTGGGTCTGGGACGGCAGCCCGGCCATCCTGCAGAGCCGCGCCATCGACGAGACCGGCTACGTGCAGCCCAGGCTGGGGCAGCTGCGCGCGGTGCGCGGCACGCGCTCGATCTATCACAACAACGCAATCCAGAGCTGGCAGGTGGCGGCGGGCGGCGAGGTGACCAATGTCCATGTGGGTTGACCTGAGGATCGCCGCCGCCGCGCTGCTGCTGGTGGCCGGCGCCGCGCCGGCAGCGGCCGGCACGGCCGACGCGCGTGCGGCACTTGGCCGCACCGCCACGCCGGCGGAAGTGGCGGCATGGGACATCGACGTGCGCCCGGACTTCCAGGGCCTGCCCAAGGGCAGCGGCACGGTGGCGCAGGGGCAGAAGGTCTGGGACGGCAAATGCGCGTCGTGCCACGGCGACTTCGGCGAATCCAACGAGGTGTTCACGCCGCTGGTCGGTGGCACCACCGCCGAGGATATCCGGCGCGGGCGCGTCGCCGGCATGACCGGCAACCAGCCTTACCGCACCACGCTGATGAAGGTCAGCACCGTCAGCACGCTGTGGGACTATATCCACCGCGCCATGCCGTGGAACGCGCCCAAGAGCCTGAGCGTGAACGAGGTCTATGCGGTCACCGCCTACCTGCTCAACCTGGGCGAGATCGTCCCGGCTGACTTTACGCTGTCCGACGCCAATATCTCCGAGGTCCAGCGGCGCATGCCCAACCGCGCCGGCATGACCACCGACCACGGCCTGTGGCCCGGGCGCGGCCGGCCGGATACCCGCAACACCGCCTGCATGGCGCGCTGCGCGGACCAGGTCGCGATCGCCTCGTCGATGCCGGACCATGCCCGCGACGCCCACGGCGACCTGGCGCAGCAGCAGCGGGCGTTCGGCCCGGTGCGCGGCATCGCGGCCGGCGGCGCAGCCACCGGAAGCGGCGCATCGGTCGCCCCGGCGGCGCCGGCGCCGGGCGCGCGGCTGGCCAGCCAGTACCAGTGCGTGGCCTGCCACGCCATGGACCGCAAGCTGGTGGGGCCGTCCTTCGCCGACATCGCGGGCAAGTACAAGGGGCAGGATGCGCACGCCGCGCTGGCGCGCAAGGTCAAGGCGGGCGGGCAGGGCGCGTGGGGCGCCGTGCCGATGCCGCCGCAGCCGCAAATCCCGGATTCGGACGTCCAGGCCATGGTGGGCTGGATTCTTGAGGCAAAATAACGGACTGGCCGCCGCAGTGCCCCCGGGCGGCGGCCAGTGTGTGCCGCAAGGCCATTGCAGCACGGCCCCGCGGCCTTTGCCGTCCCCACGGCTTTACAGAGCTTGGAGAGCTTAACAATGAAGCAGTTTGTCATCGCAGCGCTGATGCTCGGCGCCGCCGCATCGGCCCACGCGGTCGATGCCGCCAAGGCACAGGAGATCGCCAACAAGAACGCCTGCATGGGTTGCCACCAGGTCGACAAGAAGCTGGTCGGCCCGTCCTACAAGGATGTGGCGGCCAAGTACAAGGGCGACAAGAACGCCCTGGCGACCCTGACCAAGAAGGTCAAGAACGGTGGCTCGGGCGTGTGGGGTCCGGTGCCGATGCCGGCCAACGCTGCCCTCAGCGACGCCGACCTGAAGACGGTGGTCGAGTGGGTGCTGGCAGGCGCCCCCGCCAAGTAAGACCGGCTGCCAGGGCGGGCAGTCCGCCGATGCGCCGGGCCGGGCGGTGAATGCCGCGCGGCCTGGGACAACCAGCGGCCGGCGATGTACCGGCCGCATGCAACACCCCTGAAACGGTCCACGACCGACTGGAACGGAGTAGCCGGAGAGCAAGCAATGAATTCCAAACGACGAGAAGTGCTGCGGGTCACCGCTGTCCTGTCGCTGATGGCCGCCACCGGCCTGATCAGCGAAGCGCAGGCGGCCGAGTGGAACAAGAACGCCTTTGACGGCAAGAGCGTTGCCGACGTGATCAAGGCCCTCGGCGGCAGCGGCACCGAGAAAAGCACCGCCATCACCTTCACCGCCCCCGATATCGCCGAGAACGGCGCCGTGGTGCCGGTGGCCGTGACCAGCACCCTCCCGGATACCGAGCAGATCGCGATCCTGGTGGAAAAGAACCCCAATACCCTGGCCGCCGACTTCATTATCCCGGCCGGCACCGAGCCGTTCGTCTCCACGCGCGTGAAGATGGGCCAGACCTCGGTGGTGCACGCCGCGGTCAAGGCCGGCGGCAAGTGGTACGTGGCATCGAAGGAAATCAAGGTCACGCTGGGTGGCTGCGGCGGCTGACGCCGCGCCCCACGTCACCAAGATTTCCGCCCACTGCAACCGGAGAAACACATGGCAGACCCGATGCGCGTACGCGCCACCGAGAACGGCGGCGTGGTTGATGTAAAGATCCTGATGAAGCACGACATGGAGACCGGCCAGCGCAAGGATGCGTCCGGCAAGGTCATCCCGGCCTGGCATATCCAGACCGTGAGCGCTCAGTACAAGGGCAAGGAAGTGTTCCGCGCCCAGTTCGGCCCGGCGGTGTCCAAGGATCCGTTCCTGAACTTCAAGTTCAAGGGCGGCGCCAAGGGCGACAAGGTCGCCGTGACTTGGGTCGACAACAAGGGCGACAAGCGCACCGACGAAGCCACCATCGCCTGATCGCGCCCGGCTCCGCCTGGTACCGGCTGGCTGCCGCCGGCACGGCAACCCGTCCTCTGCTAAGGTTCGGGACGGATGCCGGGACTGGCCCGGCGGGAAGGAACGACATGCGGCGAGCATTCATTCGAGCAACGGCGGCGCTGGCCGCCATCGGCCTGAACGCCAAGGCGGCAGCCCAGGCGGCGCCGGCGGCCAGGGCCGCGGGCAAGGGCGGGCGCGTGAAGGTGGTGTACCAGCTGTCGGAAGGCGTCGACCAGGCGGTACGCGCAATGGGCAACCTGCGCAACCACCTGAACGGCGCCCCCGACACCAAGATCGTGGTGGTGGCGTTCGGCTACGGCATCGATTTCCTGGTCGAAGGCGCCAAGGATGCGCGCGGCAACACCTTTGACGGACCGGTCGGCGCGCTGGCTTCGGCCGGAGTGGAATTCCGCGTCTGCCGCAATACGCTGACGGCGCGCAAGATCCCGGAATCGAGCCTGTTGATGGAAGCGAAAGTGGTGCCGGCCGGCGTGGTCGAGATCGCGCGTCTGCAGGCCGAAGAAGGCTACGCTTATATCAAGCCTTGATATAACCTGCCCTGAGCCGGGCAGCGTAGCTTCGGCAATACAAGAGAGAACGGCCCGCCCCGGGCGAGGCCGCGAGGAGAAGCCCCATGAACACCATCCCAAGCCTGGGCCGGCGCGCCGCGCTGGCCGTGGCCGCCACCACGGCGGTGGCGGCGGCGCTCGGATCTGCCGCCGTGCATGCGCAGGGCAGCACCGCCGACGAAATCGCCAAATACCGCCAGATGCTGGCCGAAGGCAATCCCGCGGAGCTGTGGGAAGCCGCCGGCGAAGAGCTGTGGAAGAAGCCTGCCGGCCCCAGGAACGCTTCGCTGGAACAGTGCGACCTGGGCAAGGGTCCGGGCGTGACCAAGGGCGCCTACGCCGAACTGCCGCGCTACTTCAAGGACACCAACAAGGTGATGGACCTGGAGCAGCGGCTGGCCTACTGCCGCATGTCGCTGCAAGGCCTGAGCAAGGAAGAGGCCACCAAAAACCCGTTCTCGTCGTCGGGCAAGCCGTCCGAGATCGAACGGCTGGTGGCCTACCTGACCGGCGAATCGCGCGGCGTGAAGATGAACGTGCAGCTCAGCCATCCGGAAGAGAAGCGCACCTACGCGCTGGGCGAGAAGATGTTCTTCTACCGCGGCGGCGCCTATGACTTTGCCTGCGCCACCTGCCATGCGGTGGACGGCCAGCGCATCCGCCTGCAGGACCTGCCCAACCTGCTGACCAACAAGGGCGCGCAGGCGGCCTACACCACCTGGCCCGCCTATCGCGTGTCGCAGGGCGAGGTTCGCACCATGCAGCACCGGCTGTACGACTGCCTGCGCCAGCAGCGCTTTCCCGAACCCGCCTATGGCTCGGACGTGATCACCGCGCTGACCATGTTCCTGGCGAAGAACGCCAACGGCGGCACCTACGACGGCCCGGCGATGAAGCGCTGACCAGTACGGGAGAGACATCATGCAACGACACAAACAGGCAATGGCCGTCGCGGCCCTGGCCGCCCTGCTGATAACTGGCGCCTATGCGCAAGACAGCACCAAGGCCCGCCCCGCCAAGGGCAAGCCCGCCGCCGTCAGTGGCGCCGACATGAAGCACCTGATCGAAGACTCGTTCGCTTCGCGCGGCCCGGTCACGGTCGAGGGCGTGTTGAACCAGGACGGCATGCAGCAGGCCTGCAGCCAGTACCCGGACCGCACCAAAGTGCCGGCGAAGGTAGCGAAGAAGATCGAGGCCGCGGAACTGAAGCAGATCAAATACCCCGCCGACGACCAGTGGCTGGGCGACTGGAAGGAGGGCGAGAAGGTCGCCCAGAACGGCCGCGGCATGCAGTTCACCGACCAGGTCGGCGGCACCAACGGCGGCAACTGCTACGCCTGCCACCAGATGACCAAGGCCGAGATCTCGTTCGGCAATATCGGTCCGTCGCTGTACCAGTACGGCAAGCTGCGCGGCAACTCGCAGGACGTCGTCAAGTACACCTGGGGCAAGATCTGGGACTCCAGCGCCTACGCCGCCTGCTCCAACATGCCGCGCTTTGGCCACAAGGGCATCCTGACCGAGGCCCAGATCCGCGACGTGATGGCGCTGCTGCTCGACCCGGCCTCGCCGGTCAACCAGTAACGCCGATGCGCGCGCCCGCCATGCTGCTGCGCACGCTGCTGGGCGCGACCCTGATCGTGGCCGCGGCCGGCGCCGCCGCGCTGGAAGTGGGCGACACCGTGCGCCTGGCCGAGGTACGCACCCTCGACGGCCGCACGCTGAGCGCGGCGGCGCTGGCCGGCAAGCCGCTGGTGGTCGAATACTGGGCCACCTGGTGTCCGTTCTGCGCGATGCAGAACCCGCGGCTGCAGAAGCTTTACGAACGCACCCGCGGCACGCCGCTGCAGGTGCTGACCATCAGCATCGACAAGGACCCGCGCGAGGCTGCCGATTACATGCAGAAGCGCGGCTACACCTTCCCCGCGGCCATGGATTCGCCCGCGCTGCAGGCCGTGTTCGGCAAGCGCAAGGGGCTGCCGGAGCTGTACGTGATCGACGCCCGCGGCCGCGTGGTGCAGAAGGAAGTGGGCGAAATGCTCGAAGAAGAGGTAGCGGCGCTGGAGCGTTACGCGAAGCCATAGCCCTGCGATGCCGGCAGCCACGCGCCCACCGGCACGCACTTATCCACAGGAAGAGACATGAACCGACGCGAGTTCCTGCAGGTGCTGGCCATCGCCGGCGCCGGCGGCATGACGTTCCCCCACCAGGATGCCCACGCCGCGCAGGCCGCCGAGGCCATGTACGACCTGCCGCGCTTCGGCAACGTCCACCTGCTGCATTTCACCGACTGCCATGCGCAACTGCGGCCGGTGTACTTCCGCGAACCCAACGTCAACCTCGGCATCGGCGACTATGCCGGCAAGCCGCCGCACCTGGTCGGCGAGGCGCTGCTGCGCCATTACGGCATCCATCCCGGCACCGCGCAGGCGCATGCGTTGACCTACCTCGATTTCAACGAGGCGGCACGCCGCTATGGCAAGGTCGGCGGGTTTGCGCACCTGGCCACGCTGGTGCAACGGCTCAAGGCCGGCCGCCCGGGGGCGTTGCTGCTCGACGGCGGTGATACCTGGCAGGGTTCGGCCACCGCGCTGTGGACCAAGGGCCAGGACATGGTCGATGCCGCGCTGGCGCTGGGCGTCGACGTGATGACGCCACACTGGGAGATGACGCTGGGCGCCGAGCGCGTCAGGGAGATCGTCGACAAGGACTTCAAGGGCAAGGTCGCCTTCCTGGCGCAGAACATCAAGACCAACGACTTCGGCGACCCGGTGTTCGAGCCGTACGTGATCCGCGAGATCAACGGCGTGCCGGTGGCGATCATCGGCCAGGCCTTCCCGTACACCCCCATCGCCAACCCGCGCTACTTCGTGCCGGACTGGACCTTCGGCATCCAGGAAGAGAACCTGCAGCAGGTCATCGACGCGGCGCGCGGCAAGGGCGCGCAGGCGGTGGTGCTGCTGTCGCACAACGGCATGGACGTGGACCTGAAGCTGGCCTCGCGCGTGCGCGGGCTCGACGCCATCCTCGGCGGCCACACCCATGACGGCGTGCCCGCGCCAGTGCCGGTGAAGAACGCCGGCGGCACCACGCTGGTGACCAATGCCGGCTCCAACGGCAAGTTCCTCGGCGTGCTCGATTTCGACGTGAAAAATGGCAAGGTGGCCGACTTCCGCTACCGGCTGCTGCCAGTCTTCGCCAACTACCTGCCGCCCGACCCCGGCATGGACGCACTGATCCGCAAGGTCCGCGCGCCCTATGAGCAGAAGCTGGGCGAGGTGCTGGCCGTCAACCGCGGCTTGCTGTACCGGCGCGGCAACTTCAACGGCACCTTCGACCAGCTGATCCTCGATGGGCTGATGCAGGCCCAGGGCGCGCAGATCGCGTTCTCGCCGGGCTTCCGCTGGGGCACCACGTTGCTGCCGGGCCAGGCCATCACCATGGAACACCTGATGGACCAGACCGCCATCACCTACCCGTACACCACGGTGACGCAGATGAGCGGCGCGACCATCAAGACCATCCTGGAAGACGTCGCCGACAATCTGTTCAACCCGGACCCGTACTACCAGCAGGGCGGCGACATGGTGCGTGTCGGCGGCCTGCAGTACACCATCGACCCGGCCGCCGGCATGGGCAAGCGCATCACCGACATGCGCCTGGGCGGCAAGCCGCTCGACGCCGCCAAGACCTACAAAGTGGCCGGCTGGGCCCCGGTCGCCGAAGAAGCCCGCGACGCCGGCGGGCCGCCGATCTGGGACGTGATGGCGCAGTGGCTGCGCAGCACCCGGGAAGTCAGCGCCCGCCCGCTGAACCTGCCGCGCGTGCGCGGCATGGATGGCAATGCCGGCATCGCGGCGTGATGTGGCAAACACCACGCATGATTGCGCCGAGGATTGAAGCGCCCGGCTCAAGTACGCTACAATCCTCCGCGACGGGCCGATAGCTCAGCTGGGAGAGCGCTGCGTTCGCAATGCAGAGGTCGGGAGTTCGATCCTCCTTCGGTCCACCAGAATTCTTTCAAGCATCCCGCAAAACATCGCATACCCCGGAGCCGTCAGGTTGCCGGGGTTTTTTGTTGGGGTCTTGTAAAGGCTGGCATGAACGGTCCTAGAGAACGCGCAAAATTCTGCACCGGCCGTCCTGGCTCGATGTTCCGCGGTCACGCCCCCCTCAGAACGCTGCAGCAACCTGGACCGCCCGCGCTCCTAACAACTCCCTGAACCCCGCCTCATGATGCCGCAGCGCATGCGGCGCATACCAGGCGTGGGCGGCCCGGCCGATGCGCCAGGCGGCGTCCAGGTCGGTCGTCATGGCCGGGATCGAAGGCAGGTAATGCCCGGGTGTGATGCCATCGTGCACGCCGCCGTGGCGGGACAGCAGCACGGGGCAGACCGCGTGGGCGCAGTACGCGGCGAATACTCCGCTCTTGGCCGCATAGTCGACCGGATAGGCCAGCACGCCATAGGTCGATGCCGACAGGAGCCGCGCCGCTTCGGCGGCTTCGACGCGGCCGTGCACCACCGCGCCTTGGTGAGCGACTCTGGCCGCCAGACCGGCGTCGCCGAGCGGTGGCCCGACGTCATGCAGCGTGAAGCCGGCACGATTGACCCAGTCGAACAGCGCGTCACCCGCTTCCTGGTAAGTCTGGGCGCGCAGCGCCGGGCCGCCGAGCAAGACCACGGCAGCCTGCCTGTCCCGAAGCTGCGCGCCACTTTCCCCGAGATTGGAAAACACCGGCAGCACGCGATGCGGCCGCGCCGGCGCGTGGGTGTCGAGCCAGCGCGCCGAGCCCTCGCGGTTGGTCACCCAGAAGTCGGCCAGCGCCGCCAGTTCCGCGGCAATGTAGCGCTGCACCGGTGAGAGCCAGAACGCCGAGCGCCATGGTGCCCCGTCGGCATACAGTTCGTGGAAGTAGATGCCGAGACGGCGCATGCGCGGGCGGGCCTCGCGCAGCCGGCGCAGCAGCCACAGCGGCGCGCCGCGCCTGGCGTAGCCGTAGCCGCAGTAATGGAGGATCACATCGGCGCCGTCCAGCGCGGTCGCGGGCAGGTCGGGCGTCGCCTCTAGAAGCTGTCCCTGCAGCAACCCGTTCAGCGTCGCGGCATAGTCCTTGACGCCACCCTCGCCGGGCGCGACCAGGCTGATGGGGGCGCCGGTGCCGCGGGCGTTCAGATCGTGGGCGGATGGACTCGGCATTGGGACAGGCTCCTTGCGCATATGGCGAGGTTGTCATGTCCGCTGGCAGGATATCTGTGCTCCAGCGCACGCGGCGTCACGGCGTTACCGGCGTCTGCCCAATGAAAAAAGCCCGCACGGCGAACCGTGCGGGCCTCGATCAAGCGATATCAGTGGGAGAAGCTTGCCGGGATCAACCGGCGCGCTTCAGGCTGACATGACGCTCAGGGTACATTGCTTTGGGTGAAGTTGAACGGCTTGCCGGCCACCGCATAGGCACCGCCGAACTCGAACTCTTCATTGCCCGACTGGCCCACGCCGATATACATCGGGGTGTTGCCACCCTGGAGGTTGATCGGTGCATAGCGATAGTTCAGCACCTGCTTGCCGGCATAGTCGGTCAGCGTGATCACGCTGGTCAGCAGCGGGCTTTGCTGGGTTTCGGACACCGTGATCGGGTCGACGATGCGCGAATCCTGCAGCGTCTTTTCAACCGTCAGCGTTGCCATATCTACCAGCTGCACCTTCTGCTCGCCGCGCGACACCACCCACAGCTTGGTGTTCGAGTTGCCGAAGCTCTCGCGGTTCACCTGGTGGATCATGCTGGTGGGGTTCTTGCCCACTTGCAGGGTGGTCACTTCCTTGATCAGCGCGGGATCGAGGTTGGTACCGGACTGCACGCCAGCCACCGAGATAGCGTGGATCACGCCGTCTTCCGTCGCCACCCAGGCCTGGCCGGGGTTGGCCAGGATCGAGACCTTCACCGCGGTCGGCTTTTCAGCCAGGCTCATGGTCTTGATGATGGTCGGAGCGTAGTTGTCCACCGCGAACGTCTGCGGCCATTGCGAGTCTTCCTGGCCCGTATTCGACAGCGCGTTCTGCAGGTCGCTGAAGCTGCCTTCGAAATAGGTGTTGTTGACCTTGTCGAACAGCGGCTTCAGGTCCAGGAACACTACCTTCTTTTCCGACTTCGAGATCACTGCGGCCACGCCGGCGCGGGAGATCAGGTCGGCGTTGACACCACCCACGGCGAAGCTCTTCTGGTTGGCTTCGCTCAGGCCAGGCGTCACTTCGTCGCGACCCAGGCTCGCGCCGCGGTCACCCACCGGGTCACGCATCCAGCCCTGGGTGGTGTTGTCCTGCATGGTGCTGAAGTCGGTCACGGCGGAAATGTCCGTCGGGGCCTTCATATCCGGCAGGTCAACGAAGCCCAGCAGCTTCATGAAGACGAAGTTCGACATATTGCGCAGGCCCGGATAGAGGCCGGCCCACGACATATCGCTGGAGTCATACGGGCCGCCCACCTGGCTGCCGTCGGCGAGACTGCCCAGCGCAATCACAGCCACCTGGCCCTTCAGGTTCTTGGTGTCCCAGATGGTGACCAAGGCGAATTCGGAATTCGAGGTGATCGCGATTGCCGTGGGCACCTTGCCATCAGGAAGCTTCACCGAAGCCGAGTGCGAAGCCGTATTCGTGCCGACCGAAGCGATCAGGCCGTTCTGGAAAGCCACCAGCGACTGTGCGCAATCGTGCTCGCTGCAGCGGCCCATGGCGATCGGCTGCGTGGGCATGACGCCACCGTTGGCGGCGACGTGATTATTCAGTTGCGGATTGGTGGTGGCATTGCCAAACACCCAGGCCGTCTGCGGCTTCTCGGCGATGGTGCCGGCGCTCAGGTCAAGCGTCAGCAGCGGCGTGACGGCGGAATCGGAGGCGACGTCGGGGCGGTAAATCACATCGCCCATATTGCTGCCGAAATCGTTACGGGTGCAGTCGATGTTACCCAGCTGGTAAATGATGTTGGTGCTGGTGTCCATCTGGGTGCCGGGAAATTCCTGCTGGTAGCAGGTATTACCATGCGGATAAAAGGTCTGGTCCGAGGGCTTCCAATAGGTTTTGACTGCTGCGGCGGCCGAATTACTTGCGCCATAGCGATAAGCCATGGCTTTATCGCTGCTGTAATCGGAAGCAATGGCGACATATTCGCTGGCATTCAGGCTGCCGGTAGCGTCGAAAATCGCGTCGGCAACCTGGGTCGATTCAGCCGGTGTGGACGGGCGACGCGAAGCACGCGAAGCTTCCGTCGACGAGCTGCTGCCGGAGGTGGCATCGTCGCCACCGCCGCCGCATGCCGTAAGCACCACAGCGGCACAGGCAGCGGCCAAGAAGTTCAGGCTCGGGGAAATGTAGGAATTACGCGTTCTGCGCAGGTCGGATGGGTTATCGCGAGGTAGATTTTTCCCAGTCATTGATTTTTAAGTAAATGGATAAAAGATGAAAGTGAATAAACATCACCACCCCGTTCTGGTGCCGGTTGGGGGTGTGCGCGAAGAATTGCAGTGGCATAAAAAGCGGATCGGGTTAACCCCTTGGGAAACCCGGCAGCGGCGATACTAGGGGCACGTGTCCGAGAGCGTACAGGACAGTAACAATGGGTTACGTGTGATTTTCTGGCGGGGCACCTATGCACTATTGCTGGGCACGGTTGCGACGTAACGATTACTCGCCTGCGGATCACATGTAAGGATTTGTTCGATTTGTGGACAGTTTTCCGTACGGGGCAATATCATCGCGCGCGATTTTCGCGGCTTCAAGAACGGGAAATTGCGCTGACCTGGGCGAGGGCCGGGCGGGCATTTAATGCCGGCGCAACGCCAGAGCGTCGAGGGGTTAATGCCACCTGAATTCCATATGAATGCCAGCGCTGCGAGCCGTTAAGCGCCACGCGCCGCGGCCACGCAGCGGGACGCGCGGCTCGCCTCGATCGGCGCCATGCGCTATCGTTGAGCCTGGGCCCGGCGCGCGCGCCGGGCGCTGTTGACCACCCGTGCCCGCCAGGACTGACACGTCCCATGCAAGCCAACCGGAAATCGTTCGTCGGACGCATTCGCGAACAGCTGGGCCAGTTCCGTCGGGAGCGCTCGGTCCCGGCCCGTAAAGCAAGCGCCGGCGTGCGCTGGAAGCAAAAGCATGGGTGCGGAAGTCATCGTTTCTTCGTCGCAGCCGCGGCTGTAGCAGCTCGAGCGGGCGCTGGACGATATCGGCGTCACCCCGTCGCACAAGAAAATCCTGGCGCTGATTTTGTTCGGCGTGCTGTTCGACGTGTTCGAGCAGAATGCCGTGGGCCTGGCGGGACCTTTGCTGCGGGAATACTGGGGCGTGTCGGCGGCGGAGATCGGTTTTCTCAACACACTGACGTTCGGCGCGGCGGCGCTAGGTCGGCTGGGTTCCGGCTATATCGCCGACCGGTATGGGGCGCCGCGCTATGCTGAGCATCAACCTGATGCTATTCACGCTGGGTGCGCTGATCTGCGCGCTGGCGCCGAATTATGCTGTGCTCGCCGCGGGGCGTTTTATTGTCGGCTTGGGGCTCGGCGGCGAGATCTCGATCGCAGTGACCGTGCTGGCCGAATTTTGCTCGTCGCGGTTCCGCGGCGTGGCGGCGGGGGCGATCAACGTGGCGGGCGGCGGCCTGGACAATATGCTGGCGCCGGCATTCGGGCTGGCGAAAAACGCCGGCAGCACCACCTGAATCCCGAGACTTCGATGCCCCACATCCTGCTGATCAACCCGAATACTTCCAGCGCCACCACGCAAATGATGGTCGGCATCGCGCGCGCCTGGTTCGCGCAGCACCTGGCCGCCCCGCCGGCCGTGGTGGGCGCGACGGCTGCACTCGGTGCGCCGATGATCGTCGACGACGGCGATCTGGCGGTGGCCGGCGAGGCGGTCAATGACGCAGACATGCTGCGCCTGGCCCGCCGTGCCGGGGGCGTGATCGTGGGCGCCTTCGGTGATCCGGGCCTCGACGCGCTGCGCGCGCAGCTGACGGTGCCGGTGGTGGGCATCGGCGAGGCCGCGATGCGTGCCGCCGCGGCGGGCGAGCGGCGCTTCGGCATCGCCACCACCACGCCGCGGCTGGCGGCTTCGATCGAAGCCGGCGTGCGCCGGCAGGGGCTGGAGGCGTGGTTTACCGGCGCGCGCTTCACCGATGGCGACCCGCGCGCGCTGGGCAACCTGCCGCAACAACAGGAAGAACGGCTGGCGGGCGCCGTGCAGGCGTGTGTCGACGATGGCGCGCAGGCCGTGATCATCGGCGGCGGGCCGCTTGGCGAGGCCGCGCGGGCGCTGGGACAGCGCTTTGCGGTACCCGTGATCGGGCCCATCCCGTCTGCATGCGAAGCGCTGGCCCGCGCCTTGCGGCTGGCCTTGCGCCAGGGGCCGGCGGCAGCGCCGGAAACTGCTGCGGCAGACGCGTAAGCGCTGCCTAGGCCACGCGGGTAGGGCGTCTGGCCTTCATGGCCGAGGGGCGAACCTGTTGCAGCGCGCGCAGCGACTGCAGGGCATCCTCGACTGCTTCGATGCCGTCGCGCAGGCGGCCGGTGGCGTAGCCCAGGCGGCTTTGCGCATCGGCATCGGGCGTGGAAAGGTTTTCGAGTGCGTCGACTTCGGCCTGCATCTGTCCGACCAGGCGGCGTAGCTGGGATGTGCTGTGCGAGGCTAGCGAACGGATCGCCATCGTGAGAGCCCTCCTTGCAAAGACCGGGTGCGCCCGCTGGCGCTGGTGCGCACGGTTGGTGCGGTGCCCGTCTTGTCTACGGTAAGGGCGGCGCAATAAGTTAGCCAGCGCTGTTACGAAATCGGCACGATGGCGTGGCCGCACGCCGCGCCGCGCTTTGTGCAGGTTCGGCTATAGTCACCCGATGGAATCGCACTTCCCCAGCATGCGCGCAAAACCGGGCGACCTGCCCGACGACGACGCTACCCCCGCGGCGCAGGCCGAGGCGCGCCACCGCGCCGGCCGGCGCAGCACGCTGGTCAGCGTGGCGGTCAATATCGGCCTGACCGCGGTACAGGCGGTCGCGGGCGTGACCTCCGGCTCGCAGGCGCTGCTTGCCGATGCTGCGCATTCCCTGTCCGACCTGCTTTCGGACTTTGTCGTGCTGGCCGCCGGATGGCAAAGCCGCAAGGATCCGGATGCCGACCACCAGTACGGCCACCTGCGCTTCGAGACCGCGGCATCGCTGGCCCTCGGTGTACTGCTGCTGACGGTGGCGGCGGGCATGCTGTGGGCGGCGCTGGGCAAGCTGCAGCATCCGGGCGGCGCACAGCCGGTGCAGCCGCTGGCACTTTGGGTGGCGCTGGCTGCACTGGCCGCCAAGGAAGCGCTGTTCCGCTACATGCTGGCCGTGGCGCGGCGAGTGCGTTCCAGCATGCTGGTGGCCAACGCCTGGCATGCGCGCTCGGATGCGGCTTCATCGCTGGTGGTGGCGCTTGGCATCGGCGGCAACCTGCTTGGCTACCACATCCTGGATCCGATCGCGGCGATCGTGGTGGGTCTGATGGTGGCGCGCATGGGGCTGCGCTTTGGCTGGGACGCGCTCAACGACCTGATGGACCGCGCAGCCGACGAGGAAACCGTCAACGCCATCCGCGCCACCATGCTGGCCACGCCCGGCGTGCTCGGCCTGCACGACCTGCGCACGCGCAAGATGGGCGACCAGGTCCTGGTCGACGTGCACCTCGAGATCGACGCCAGCCTGACCGTGGCGCAGGGCCATGCCATCGCGGTGGAGGCGCGGCGCCGCACGCTGGAACACCACCACGTGCTGAACGTGATGACGCACGTCGACCCGGTATACGTTGCCGCCAAGACTGCCGATGGCTGAGCCCGGCTGTGGACAGCTTGGTCCGATGCTGGGGATAACCGGCCGGACAAGCTGTGTCCCGCCTGGGGACGCGTTGTGGGACGTATACGGACAACTCCCGTGTTCACGAGGCAGCCGTATACGTCGCCACCGTCTTGTCCCGCCAAATCAGGGTTATCCCGGATCCGTTATCTTTCCCGCAAGTCACTGACTTGAAAGGAAAAAGGTGACTTATCCACGGCTCGGAGCCAGGTTTACCTACTACTACTATGTTTACATATGTAAACAATATAAAGACCATAACCAGGACCTTTGCGCCAGATGGCGGTGTCCCGGTGGGTTATGTATACGCGGCTGCACGTATACCGGCTAGCGCGGCACTTTGAACGTCTTGCGCGCGGCCACCGCCTGCGCGCGCGTGGCGCAGCCCTCCTGGTGGTCGTTGACCAGGCCCATTGCCTGCATCAGCGCATACATCGTGGTGGGGCCGACAAAACGCCAGCCGCGCTGCTTCAGATCCTTGGACAGCGCGGTGGATTCAGGCGACGTGGCCATGGTCCGTAGCACTTCGGGCGTCAGCAGCTTGGGCCGGCTGGCCGGATCGGGCTCGAAGCGCCAGAAATAGGCCGCCAGCGAGGACTCCGACTCCAGCAGCTCGCGGGCGCGCTGGGCGTTGTTGATCGCGGCCTCGATCTTGCCGCGATGGCGCACGATGCCGGCGTCGCCCAGCAGGCGCGCGATATCGCGCTCGGTAAAGCGCGCGACTTTCTCGATGTCGAAATTGGCAAACGCCTTGCGGAAGGCTTCGCGCTTGCGCAGGATGGTCAGCCAGCTCAGGCCGGACTGGAACCCCTCCAGGCAAAGCTTCTCGAACAGCCGCCGGTCGTCGGCCACTGGAAAGCCCCACTCGGTATCGTGGTAGTGGCAGTAATCCTCCAGCGTGCCGCACCAGCCGCAGCGCACCGGCACCGGCAGGTCTTCCTTGTTGCTCGTCATGCGGTCCTTTCAATTGGGAATGGGCGTGGCGCCGGCCTGCCCCTCGCCGGCCGGCGCATTTGCTGCGATCATGCCCGCACCTGAAAGATTGCGGAAGGCTGAAAATGGACATGCGATTGACCACCCTGGACGAAGACGGATGGGAGCTCGACGACGCCGAGCCCATCGCCGCCGCCCACCCTGACACCTTCTGGCTGCCGCCCCGCGCGGAACGCGACGCGCTCGCGGCCGGCCAGCAGGTCAAGCTGATCTTCCGCATCCTCGTGGCGGACGAGGCCGGCAACGAGGAAGTGCACGTCGAGCGGATGTGGGTCAATGTCACGGGCCGCGAAGGCGCGCTCTATACCGGCGAACTCGACAACCAGCCGTACTGCACCGACGAGATGAACCCCGGCATGCCGCTGTGTTTCGAGGCCCGGCATGTGATTCATATTTATCGGGACGGCGAAGAAAACGCCTGATCGACCGGCCGCGGGCAACAAAAAAGCCAGCCGCAAGGCTGGCTTTTCCGATTTGGGGACGCTACGTGCTCATTCCAGCTTCTTGCCGGTCCGGTCGTGCATGAAGATCAGCGCGACCAAGCTCACCGTGGCGGCGGCGATCACGTAGTAGGCCGGCGCCAGCTTGTTCTGCGTCGACTCGATCAGCCATGTCACGATCAGCGGGGCAAAACCGCCGAAGATGGTCACGGCGAAGTTATAGGCGAGTGACAGGCCGGTAGAGCGCACTTCGGTCGGGAACTGCTCGGCCAGCACGGCCGGGGCCGGGCCGGTAAAGGCCGCCAGCAGGATGCCCAGCACGATCTGCACCTGCAGCAGCGTCTGCGTGGTCGGCGCCACGTTGAGCCAGTGGAACAGCGGATAGGCGAGCACGCCGATGAGCAGCGCCACGACGCCCAGCATGCGCTTGCGGCCGATGCGGTCCGACAGCATGCCCATCAGCGGGCACAGCACCAGGATGATGGCGCCGCACAGCGCGGTCGACTGGAACGTGGCGCCCAGCGGCAGACCCAGCTGCTGCTTGGCGTACGACGGCATGTAGAACACCAGCACGTAGGTGCAGACCGTCCACAGGATGGTCACGCCCAGCCCGGCCAGCACTTCGCGCGGGTGGTCGCGCAGCACCTGCGACAGCGGCGAAAACTTCACCTTCGCGGCCTGGCGGGCGGCCTGGCGCGCCTCGAACTCGGGCGGCTCGTGCAGGTGCGAACGGATATACATGCCGACCGGCCCGATCAGCAGGCCGAACAGGAACGGGATGCGCCAGCCCCAGGCGTCGATCTGTTCCGGCGCCAGGCCATTGGTGACCAGCGCGCCCATGGCCGCGCCCAGCATGAAGGAGATCCCTTGGCTGGCCTGCTGCCAGCTGGCATAGGCGCCGCGCTCGGCGTCAGGCGCGTGCTCGATCAGGAAAGCGGTGGCGCCGCCCACTTCGCCGCCGGCGGAAAAGCCCTGGATCAGGCGCGCCAGCACGATCAACGCAGGGGCCCACAGGCCAATCTGGTCGTAGGTCGGGGCCAGTCCGATGATGGCCGTGCCCAGCGCCATCAGCAGGATGGTCAGCGTCAGCGCCGCCTTGCGGCCGACGCGGTCGGCGTAGACGCCCAGCACGATGGCGCCGACCGGGCGCATGAAGAAGCCCACGCCGAAGGTGGCGACGGTGAGCAGGAACGAGGTCAGGTCATTGCCGGTGGGAAAGAACAGCTTGGCAATAATGACGGCGAAGAAGCTGTAGACGGTGAAGTCGAACCACTCCAGGCCATTGCCGATGGTGGCGGCGATGATCGCCTTGCGTCGGGTGGCGTGGGTCAGTTCGGGAACGGGGGCGGTTGTGGTCGCGGTCATGAAGCGTTGGTTATGCGGGGAAATCGCCATATTAAGCGATTCCTTAACCGCATACCGCGGCGCCGCCGACGCCACTCAGCCGCTCAGTGCCGATCCGGAGCCCGACGCGCCAATCGCGGCGGTCTCGGCGGGCGCCTGTACGTCTGTGGTTGGCACGGCCTGGCGCGCCGGGCGACGCCGCGTGAACCACAGCAGCAATGCGCTGGCTATCCAGCCAGTCACAAATACCGTGTCGCCGCCAAGGTTCAGCCAGGCGGGCGCGGCCGGCATGCCGGTTACCGACAGCAGCAGCCCGGCCGGCAGACGCGCAAGGATCCACAGCGCTACGGCGGGCACGCTGCCGTAGACGCCTGGGTGCCACCATTGCCCGGAAACAGGTTTGCGCGGTGCCAACTGGGTCTCCTGCCATGCTGCGCGGGATGGCGCTGCGTTGTGTAAGTCCCTCCGGAGCCGCTCGATAGCGAACTCCCGGCTGCATGATAAGTCCGTGCCGTCGGCCCGGGCGCTGGCGTCGCCGGCGCAGTGTGGGCGGTGCCACGCATCGTCCCCGCGATTCAATTTTTTTGCATGAGGTGTCCGCAAACGCGGCCCGCGCCCGCCGCCGTTCTTTGCCAAACTGGAAGCCAGTACACAAACCGTTTGAAGGTGGTATTGCCATGCTTCCCTCGCTCTATATCTCGCACGGCTCGCCAATGCTGGCCATCGATCCCGGCCCCACCGGTGCCGCCTTCGATGCACTTGGCGCCCGTCTGCGCGCGCAGCGTCCGCGCGCGGTGCTGGTGATTTCGGCGCACTGGATCTACAGCACGCTGGCGGTCACCAGCCGCGAGCGCCAGGAGGCGTGGCACGATTTCGGCGGCTTCCCGCGCGAGTTGTACGCGCTGCGCTACGACGCCCCCGGTTCGCCGGAGTTGGCGGCGCGGGTGAAGGCGCTGGTCGAGACGGCGGCGATTCCCGGCGCGGGGTTTGTCGGCGAAGACGACGAGCGTCCGCTGGACCACGGCGCTTGGATGCCGATGCGCCACTTCTTTCCGGATGCCGACATGCCGGTGGTGCAGCTGGCGCTGAATCCGTACCTGCCGCCGGCGACGCAGATCGCGATCGGGCGCGCACTGGCGCCACTGCGCGACGAAGGCGTGCTGGTGCTGGCCTCGGGCAGCTTCACGCACAACCTGCAGGAAGTGTTTGGCGGCGGCCGGCGCGAACAGCACGGCCCGCAAGCGGAGCCGTACGTCGAAGCCTTCCGCAAGTGGATGGCCGAGGCGCTGGAGCAGGCGCTGGCCACCGGCGACACCAGCCGCATTGCCGATTACCGCGCGCAGGCGCCCTATGCGCGCCGCGCTCACCCGACCGACGAACACCTGCTGCCGTTCTATGTGGCGCTGGGTGCGGCGCTCGGCCCGGCGGGGGCGCCCCCTGCGATACCTGAGCCGGCCACGGTGTCCCGGGTGGCCGACGAGGTCACCTATGGCGTGCTGGCGATGGACAGCTTCGTTTTCGAAGGCATGGGCGCCGGGGCGCCACTGCGCGCCGCCGCCTGAAGCCGGCTGCGGGCCTACCGGCCCGCCGGCGTGCGTGGCGGCAGGTAACGCCGCGCCGAGCGCGCCCCCGACAGCGCGATCCAGCCCATGGTCAGCGCCACCAGCGCCAGGCCGGCGCGCAGGCTGGCCAGGTGCGCCACGCCGCCGATCAGCACCGGGCCCAGCAGCAGCCCCACATAAGCGAAGCGCGCCACCCGGGAAATCGCTTCCGCCGGCGCCACGCCAGGCAGCCGCGACGCGGCGACAAAGAAGATCGGCACCATATTGGCCGCGCCCAGCCCCATCAGCGCAAAGCCCGCCAGCGCGGCCAGCGGCAGCGGCACGGCCAAGGCCAGCGCAATGCCGGCAAAGCCCAGCCAGGCACTGCCGCTCAGCGTGGCGCTGTCGCCCAGGCGCGCGCGCACGCGGTCGCCGCCGAAGCGGCCGCACGCCATGCCGCCCGAGAACGCGGCATAGCCCAGGCTGATCCAGCCGTCGGGCGCGCGCGCCACGTCGCGCATGTAGACACTGGTCCAGTCGTACATCGCGCCTTCGCCGATCAGCCCGAGAAAGGCGAGCAGGCCCAGCAGCCATAGCGCCCGCACCGCATGGTCGCGATGGTGGGGCGCGGACGGCAGCACCGGATGGTCGGCCAGCAGCCCCGGCAGCGTTGCCACGGCCACCGCCGCGGTCACGCCGGCCATCAGCGCCGCATGCGCCAGCGGAGCCACCTCAAGTGCCAGCATCAGGCCGCCAAAGCCCGCGCCCGCCATGCCGCCGAGGCTGAACATGCCATGCAGCGCCGACATCACCGGCCGCGTGCGGCTGGCCTCGACCGTGGCGGCCTGCGCGTTCATGGCGACATCGAACGCCGCATTGGCCATGCCGAACGCCAGCAGCGCGGGCAGCAGCAGCCAGAACGTCGGCATCGCCAGGATGGCCACCGTGGCCAGCGCGAACAGCAGCCCGCCGGCCATCGCGGCGCGCGCGCTGCCGGCGCGTGCCACCCAGCGCCCGACCGGGCCCATCGCCACGATGGCGCCGCCGGCCACCGCCAGCATCGCCAGCGACAGCATCGCGTCGGACAGGCCGAAGCGCGCCTTGATGGTGGGGATATGCACGCCCCAGGTGGCAAAGGTCGCGCCGTTGACGAAGAACAGCGCCATGGTGCCGCGCGTGGCACGCGCGACCCGGCTGGCCGGCAGCACGGCGGCGGCAGGAGCAGGGGAGCCGTTCACGGGCGGCCCGCGTCCACGCGCAGCAGCCCGCGCCGGTGCAGCGCATAGCCGAACGCCAGCAGCGCGGCCAGCGCCAGCGCCAGCATCACCCACAGCATCAGCCAGTAGCCGCCGGCCGCGCGCCACAGCAGCGCGCCCAGCCACGGGGCTGCCGCCTGCATGAGCAGCACCGGCGTCATCATCAGCCCGTTGAGGGTGGCGTAGTGATGGCGCGAAATCAATTCCGGCATGGCCATTGCGCGCAGCATGGTGTTGACGCCGTTGGCGCAGCCGTACAGCACCGCCGCAACCATCAACCACGCGCCGTGCCCCAACGCAAAGCACAGCAGCCCGGCACTCATCAGCGCATAGACCGGCAGCGACAGCCGCACCGGGTGGCGCACCCCGGCGCGCATCATCAGCATGCGGCCCGCCACCTGGGCCGGCCCGATCAGCGCCGCGACCGCCAGTTGCTGCGCCACCGGCATGCCCTTTTCCGTCAGCATCGGGATCAGGTGCGCGCCCAGCAGCGACGCCACCACCGCGGTCGCGGTAAAGGCCAGCACCACCGCCCAGAACACCGGCTGGCGCAGCGTGGCGCGGGCGATGTCGCGGCTGCCGGAGCGGCCGTCGGCCGGGCCCGCGCCAGTGTAGGAGGGATGCAGGGCGTAGCGCATGCGCGCGTGCAGCGGCGCGCAGACCAGCAGGTTGAGCAGGGCAAAGCCGACCAGCGTGGGGCGCCAGCCGAGATGCAGCACCAGCCATTGCGCCAGCGGCACGAAGATGGTGCTGGCAAAGCCGGCCATCAGGGTAACGGCGACGATCGGCTTCTGGTACTGGTCGCCATAGGCCTGGCGCAGCACCACGAAGGCAGGCTCGTACAGCGTGCTCGCCATGGCCAGCCCGATCGGCACCCACATCAGCAGGAATACTGCCTGCGAGGGCGTCCATGCCCACAGCAGCAGGCCCAGCGCGGCCAGCACCGAACCCGCGCCCATCACCTTGCGCGCCGGCGCGCGGTCCAGCAGCCGGCCGACCGCAAACGAGCACAGCGCCCACACCAGCAGCCCCAGCGAATAGCCGCCGGCCAGGAAGGGCTTGGACCAGCCCAGGCTGCGGATCATGGGGTCGATGAAGACGGTGAAGGCGAAGAACAGCGTGCCCCACGAGATGGTCTCGGTCAGGCCGAGGATCCACACCAGCCGGCGCGGTGGCGTGACGGGCTGCGCGGGTCCGGCGCGGGCCGGGCTGGCGTCTGGGTCGGTGCTGGCGGCGTGCGTGCCTGAGCTGGCTTCTAGTGTGGTCATGGCGGGCCCGGCGGGGAATGGCCGCCCTGGAAGGCGGCGCGCCTGGGGCCAGTCGGAAATTGTAGCGAGCCTGTGCGCGCGCTGCCGGCGGCGCCGCGCGTTACTGTGCGGTCACCGGCGTCGGCGGTCCTTTCAGCTCGACCACATTGCCGTCGGGATCCTGCACATACAGCGAGGGTCCCTTGCCTTCGGCGCCGAAGCGCTGCGCCACTTCGCCCGCGTCGACGCCATGCCGTGCCAGGTGCGCGCGCAGCGCCGCGGCGTCGAACGGGTCGATGCGCAGGCAAAAATGATCGAGGTTGCGGCCTTCGGCGCCAGGCCCCGCGCCGCCCGCGCGCCCCAGCGGGCCATCCAGCGCGACCAGGTCGATCAGGCCGCTGCCGGCGCGCAGCTGGGTCAGGCCCAGGTCAGCCTGCTCGCGCTCGACGCTGCAGCCGAGCACGTCGACATAGAAGCGCCGCAGCGCGTCCACATCGGCGCTGCGCAACACCAGGTGATCGATGCCGACGATGCGGAACATGGCGTCAGTGGTGCAGCCCGTCATAGTCGATCACCTTCAGGCTGTCGAGGTCGACATTGTCCAGGCAGCGCACATTGACCGCGGCCATCGGCTTGCCGTCCTTGTCCTGGCCATCCGCATACGGGCCGCAGCCGCACACCGGGCAGAAGCGGTGTGCGATCTTCATGGTGTTGAAGCGGTAGGTCGAGGCGTTGCTCTCAGGCGTCTCCAGCCTGAAGCTTGCGCGCGGCACGAACCACAGCAGGTGGCCGCGCCGGCGGCAGATCGAGCAGTTGCAGCGGATCACGCTGGGGATGCTGTCGGCCTCGACCTCGAAGGCGATGTTGCCGCAATGGCAGCTTCCGTTGAAAGTCATGTTGTCTCCTTGAGCGGGTACCGTTCGGCCAAAATCACATCGACGCTGCTGCGCCGCAATATGCGGCCACATTGTTTGGTTTTTGACAGTGTAGTCCGGTCATGGCTGCCACAATGCCTGCACGCCTTTCAAGACGATGGCGGCATGCCAAGCACGCCCACCAAAAGGAGACCCGCATGAGCGACACCCACGCGCCCGCACGCGCCAGCTTCAGCCATATGGAACACGGCACCCGCGAGGACTGGGCCGCCATCTCGGCCGAGTTCATGCCGTTCGCACGGGCGCTGCCAGACCGCGTGCTGGCGCACCTGCGCCTGCTCGACGGCGACTGCGGCGGCTTCCCCGTGGACCGGCTCACGCATTCGCTGCAGACTGCGACGCTGGCCCACCGCGACGGCCAGGACGAGGAATACGTGGTCTGCGCGCTGCTGCACGATATCGGCGATACGCTGGGCAGCTTCAACCATCCCGATATTGCCGCCGCCATCCTCAAGCCCTTCGTCAGCGCCGAGAACCTGTGGATGGTGGAAAAGCACGGCGTGTTCCAGGGCTATTACTTCTTCCATCATCTCGGGCTCGATCGCAACCTGCGCGAGCAATACCGCAGCCAGCCGGCGCTGTTCGAACGCACCGCCGAGTTCTGCCGCAAGTACGATGCGGCGGCGTTCATGACGGACTACGACACGCTGCCGCTGTCGTTCTTCGAGCCGATGGTGCGCAGGGTGCTGTCGCAGCCGAAGAATTCGATGTACGTGAAGCCGGGAGAGACCACCCTGGCGCAGGCGTAACGCGACGACTCATGCCAACCCATGGTGTTCCCCTCTCCCCGCATGGGGAGAGGGCAGGGTGAGGGGTGGTCTGGCAAGGCACGCATCCAGATGCTCCCGCCCTCTCCCCCCGGCCACTCTCCCGCAAGCGGGAGAGGGGAGACAACCGCGGGGCCATGCAGAAGTCCTCGCCGTCAGGCCGCCCGCTGCGCCGTCTCCGGATGGCGGAACTGCTCCAGCAGCTTCACCCAGCGCGCGCGCACCGCCTTCAGATTATTTTCCTTCACGTGGCCGAAGCCGCGGATATCGTCGGGAAGGTTGGCCAGCGCCACCGCGGTGTCGTGGTTGGCGGCATTGAGGCCTGCCACCAGTTCGTCGAGCAGGGCGCGGTACTCGCCGATCAGCGCGCGCTCGGTGCGGCGCTCCGCGGTCTTGCCGAAGAGGTCGAACATGCCGCCGCGCAGCCCCTTCATCTTCGCCAGCACGCGGAACAGCTTCATCGTCGACGGGCCGAACCTGCGCTTGACCAGGTGGCCGTTGTCGTCGCGCCTGGCGTTCAGCGGCGGTGCCAGCCAGAAGTTGAGCTGGTAGTCGCGGCCGGGCTCGCCTTCGAACTGCGCGCGCAGCTTGTCGAGGAAGGCGGGATCGGTGTAGAGCCGCGCTACTTCGTACTCGTCCTTGTAGGCCATCAGCTTGGCCAGGTTGCGCGCCGCCGCCTCGGTCAGCGGCAGCGCCTTGCCGCTGCCCAGCAGCGTGCTTTCGGCCACGCGCACGCGCTCGATGGCTTCCCGGTAGGTCTGTGCGTAAGCGGCGTCCTGGTATGCGGTCAGGTGTGCCATGCGCCGGGCAACCAGCTTCTCCAGCATCGCGCCGGTCGAGGCGGGCAGCTTGACCACTTCAGCGCCTTCCGCGGTGTTCTTCAGCTTGCCGGTCAGCGACAGCACATGCTCGGGGTCGTGCGCCATATGGCGGCCCCAGTCGAACGCAGCCTTGTTCTTCTCGACCGCCACCCCGTTCAGTTCGATGGCGCGTTCCAGCGCCTGCAGCGTCAGCGGAATCCAGCCCTTCTGCCAGGCGTAGCCCAGCACCAGTGGGTTGGTGTAGATGGCGTCGCCCAGCAGCGCCACCGCCAGGCCGGAGGCGTTGATGAAATCGCACTTCTCGCCGACGGCCTTGCGCACGTCCTGCTCGGCCGACACGCCCGGGAATTGCCACTTCGGGTTCTTGATGAAGTCGGCGGTCGGCGTCTGCGCGGTGTTGACCACGGCCCGGGTGCGGCCGGCCTGGGTCTTGGAGATGACCTCGTCCGTGGCGGACACGATCGCATCGCAGCCGATCACCAGGTCGGCCTCGCCCATGGCGATGCGGGTCGCGTGCAGGTCGTCCGGGCGCGCGGCCAGCTGCACATGCGACAGCACCGCGCCGCCTTTCTGCGCCAGCCCGGCCATGTCGAGCACGGTGACGCCCTTGTTCTCCAGGTGCGCGGCCATGCCGAGCAGTCCGCCGATCGTGACCACGCCGGTGCCGCCGACGCCGGTCACCAGGATGCCGTAGGCGCGGCGGATCGCCGGCAGTGCCGGCTCGGGCAGTGCGGGCAGGCTGTCCATCGACACGCCGTGCTGCTCCGGCTTGCGCACCTGCGCGCCTTCGGCCGTGACAAAGCTCGGGCAGAACCCGTTCACGCACGAGAAGTCCTTGTTGCACGACGACTGGTTGATCTGCCGCTTGGTGCCGAACTCCGTTTCCAGCGGCTCGACCGACAGGCAGTTGGATTTGACCGAGCAGTCGCCGCAGCCCTCGCACACCGCGTCGTTGATAAAGGCGCGGCGCGGCGGGTCTTCCATCGTGCCGCGCTTGCGGCGGCGGCGCTTCTCGGTGGCGCAGGTCTGGTCGTAGATCAGGATGGTGCAGCCCGGCACTTCGCGCAGCGCGCGCTGCACGCTGTCGAGCTGGTCGCGGTGATGGATGTCGATGCCTTGCGGCAGCTGGATCGCCGCGTTGTATTTCTCCGGCTGGTCGCTGACGATGACGATCTTCTTCGCGCCCTCGCTGTGCACCTGCCAGGCGATGTCCTGCACCGACAGCTGGCCGTCCACCGGCTGGCCGCCGGTCATCGCCACCGCATCGTTGTACAGGATCTTGTAGGTGATATTGACGCCCGCGGCGATCGACGCGCGGATCGCCAGCAGGCCCGAATGGAAGTAGGTGCCGTCGCCCAGGTTGGCAAACACATGCTTGTCGCCGGCGAACGGCGCCTGCCCGATCCATGCCACGCCTTCGCCGCCCATCTGGCTGAAGGTGCTGGTATTGCGGTCCATCCACACCGTCATGTAGTGGCAGCCAATGCCGGCCAGCGCGCGCGAGCCTTCGGGCACGTTGGTCGAGGTGTTGTGCGGGCAGCCCGAGCAGAACCACGGCTTGCGCTCGGCCTTGGGCTGGCCGACGACGCGCGGCGTCGCCAGCGCCTTTTCCTTGGCCTCGATGATCGCCAGGCGCGCCGTGATGCGCGCGCGCACGTCGACCGGCAGGTCGAACTTGTCCAGGCGCGTGGCGATGGCCTTGGCGATGATCGCCGGCGACAGCTCATAATGCGCCGGCAGCAGCCAGTTGCTCTGCGGGATCGACCATTCGCCGCCCGCGTTGTCCTTCTCGTCGAACTTGCCGTAGACCTTGGGGCGCACGTCGTCGCGCCAGTTGTACAGCTCTTCCTTGAGCGCGTACTCCATGATCTGACGCTTCTCCTCGACCACCAGGATTTCCTGCAGGCCCTCGGCAAACGCGCGCGCGCCATGCGCTTCGAGCGGCCACACGCAGCCGACCTTGTACAGCCGGATGCCGATCTGCGCGCAGGTGGCATCGTCCAGGCCCAGGTCGGCCAGCGCCTGGCGCGTGTCCAGGTAAGCCTTGCCGCCGGTCATGATGCCGAAGCGCGCGTGCGGCGAATCGATCTCGATGCGGTCCAGCCTGTTGGCGCGCACATAGGCCAGGCCGGCGTACCACTTGTAGTCGAGCAGCCGCGCTTCCTGCTCCAGCGGCGGATCGGGCCAGCGGATGTTCAGGCCGCCCGGCGGCATGATGAAGTCGTCCGGCAGCGCGATCTCCACGCGGTGCGGGTCCAGTTCGACCGAGGCCGACGATTCCACCACGTCGGTCACGCACTTCATCGCCACCCATAGCCCGGAGTAGCGGCTCATGGCCCAGCCGTGCAGGCCGTAGTCCAGGTACTCCTGCACGTTGGACGGATACAGCACCGGCAGGCCGCAGGCCTTGAAGATGTGCTCGGACTGATGGGCCAGCGTCGAGGACTTGGCCGAGTGGTCGTCGCCGGCCAGCACCAGCACGCCGCCGTGCTTCGAGGAGCCGGCGGAGTTGGCATGCTTGAACACGTCGCCGGTGCGGTCCACGCCCGGCCCCTTGCCGTACCACATGCCGAAGACCCCGTCGAACTTCGCATCGGGATACATGTTGACCTGCTGCGAGCCCCACACCGAGGTGGCGGCGAGGTCTTCGTTCAGGCCGGCCTGGAACACGATATTGTGCGCGGCCAGGTGCTTCTTGGCCTTCCACAGCGACTGGTCCAGCGCGCCCAGCGGCGAGCCGCGGTAGCCGGAGATAAAGCCGGCGGTATTGAGTCCGGCGGCGTGGTCGCGCTCGTGCTGCAGCATCGGCAGGCGTACCAGCGCCTGCGTGCCGCTGATATAGATGCGGCCGCGGTCAAGCGTGTATTTGTCTTCGAGGGAAACGTTGGCGAGCGCCTGGCGGATGGCGTCGCTGACCGGAGAGGTCAGGGGGGCATTCATGGGTGCTCCTCTAGGGGCGTGCTGTCGGGATCGCCGACACCTACAGTTGTGGGCAACCGTCCGGGGCCTCTTGTGAAGGCGCCGGACGGCTGTTGTCTCTGCGCGGCATGGTAGCACCGCCACAAAATCGACGGTACCTTGCAATGCAGCACAAAGCGTGCCCGTCCTGGCCGTGAATTCCCGTATGGACAGGGGTTCGCGTGTACACTGCGTTGCATCGAGACGGCCCGTGCCGACGCCAGGCAGTCTCGCCTCCGTCATATCTGTGTTGCCATCCTGGTGCAACCCGGACTCTTGACCGCCCGCCCTGACGCGGGCCTACCAGCGAATATCCGAACATGACCAATTCCCCTCGCCAGGGCACCGCAACCCTGGCCGTGCTGATCGACGCCGACAACGCGGCGCCCGCCATTGTCGAAGGCCTGCTGGCCGAGGTCGCCAAGTACGGCGTGGCCGCCGTCAAGCGCATCTACGGCGACTGGACCCGGCCCAACCTGGCCGGCTGGAAGGAACGGCTGCTGTCGCACTCGATCCAGCCGATCCAGCAGTTCCGCTACACCGTCGGCAAGAACGCGACCGACAGCGCCATGATCATCGACGCCATGGACCTGCTCTACACCGGGCGCTTCGATGGCTTCTGCATCGTCTCCAGCGACAGCGACTTCACCCGGCTGGCCTCGCGCATCCGCGAGCAGGGCCTGACCGTGTACGGCTTTGGCGAGCGCAAGACGCCCAAGCCCTTCGTCACCGCCTGCGACAAGTTCATCTACTCCGACGTGCTGCGCGCCGAGGTCGACACCGAAGGCGCGGACGGCGCCGACGGCGCCGCCGCGCCCACGCGCAAGCGCAGCACCGGCGAGCTGCGCCAGGACTCGCGCCTGGTGCGCCTGCTGCAGAACGCCGCGCAGGCCGTGTCGGACGAAGACGGCTGGCTCACGCTGGGCAGCATGGGCAACCACATCGCCAAGCAGGCGCCGGAATTCGACTCGCGCAATTACGGTTACGGCAAGCTTTCGGAACTGGTGCTGGCCACCGGCCTGTTCGAAGTGGAGACCCGCAACGGCGGCAACAACAAGACCATCTGGGTGCGGCTGAAGAAGCGTGCCAAGGGCGGCGGCGAGCCGCAGCAGCGTGCGCCGCAGCCGTCCGCCCAGCATGCCGAACCGGCCCGCCGCCAGCCCGCCCCCGCACCGGCCGAAGCGTTGGAGCCCGCCCGCGGGGTCGAGCCGCTGCCGACGCCGGAGACCGTCGCCCCCGAACCGGAGGTTCCGGCGCCAGCCGAGCCGCCCTTTGTCGCGGCCGATGCGGTGCAGGCCGAGGCCGAGCCGCAACCGGTGCCGCCGCTGGAAGCGGCGCCGCAGCCGGACCCGGAGCCGAAAGCGGGCAACCCCACTGGCGCGCGCAAGCGCGCGGCACGCCGGCCGGAAGTGACGCTGAGCGAGACCCCGTGGCCGATCGACCAGTCGGTATTCGCGGCGCCGGGCAAGACTGTGCTGACGGCAACGGTGGATGCCGAAGCGCAACCGGCCGCCGAGGCCGAGTCCGCACCGGCGCCGGCACCGGCGCGCAAGACGCGCAAGCGTCCGAGCAAGAAAGCCGAGCAGAAAGCCGAGTAGAAAGCCGAGTAGAAAGCCGAGTGAAGCGGGCCCCTGGTTTTCTCCCCTCTCCCGCTAGCGGGAGAGGGGCCGGGGGAGAGGGCAGGCGTGCGGCAAGCACGATGCGCCTGACTTCGTGAGGGCTCCCGCCCTCTCCCCCAACCCCTCTCCCACTTCGCGGGAGAGGCCAGCCCCTCACCCCGGACGTCAGGCAATGCGAGCGTTGCCCCTATGCCAGCGCCAGCGGCCTTACCGCACCAGCTGGTTGATCTCGATGATCGGCATCAGCACCGCCAGCACGATCAGCAGCACCACCACGCCCATGGTCAGGATCAGCAGCGGTTCCAGCAGGCTGGTCAGGAACAGCGTGCGCCGTTCCAGTTCCTGCGCCTCGCCCTGCGCGGCGCGATCGAGCATGATCGGCAGGTTGCCGGTGGCTTCGCCGGAGCGGATCAGGTGCACCAGCACCGGCGGAAACTGGTTCTGCGCCGCCAGCGCGCGCGCCAGCGAGGCGCCTTCACGCACGCGCGTGTTGGCGTCTTCGACATTGGCGCGCAGCGCCTCATTGGTCAGGGTCTCGCCGGCGGCCTGCAGGCTGCGCAGGATCGGCACGCCTGCCGAGACCAGGATCGCCAGCGTGCCGGCGAAGCGCGCGGTGTTGTAGCCGCGCACCAGCTTGCCCAGCAGCGGCGCGGTCAGCAGCCAGCGGTGCCATTCGAGCCGCACCGCGGGCTGGCGCAGCAGCCGGCGGATGCTGAACGCAGCCACCGCGAGCACCGCCAGCGCGGCCCACCACCAGTTGCGCACAAAGTCCGACAGCCACAGCATGATGATGGTCAGCGTCGGCAGCTTCTGCTTGGTGTTGGCGAACACGCTCACCACCTGCGGCACCACATACGACAGCAGGAAGATCACGATCGCGAACGCCACCACCGTGACGATGGCCGGATAGGTGAAGGCCAGCCGGATCTTGGCGGTCAGCGTGTTGCGCGACTCGATATAGCCGGCCAGCCGCTCCAGCACCACGCCCAGGTGGCCCGAGTGCTCGCCGGCCGAGACCAGTGCGCGGTAGATCTCGGGGAAGTCGCGCGGATGCTGCGCCAGCGCCACCGACAGCGCGCTGCCGCCCATCACCTCGGCGCGGATGCCGGCCAGCAGTTCATGCACATAGGGGCGCTCGGCCTGGTCGGCCAGCGCGCCCAGCGCTTCGTCCAGCGGCAGGCCGGCCACGATCAGGCTGGCCAGCTGGCGCGTGAACAGCGCCTGCTCCTGCGTCGACAGCTTGCGTGCGAGCAGCTGGCTGCCGCGGCGCGGCGCCAGGCCGGCGCCGGCGAGCGCGTCGACGGTCAGCGGCGTCAGCCCGCGCGCGCGCAACTGGCCGCGCGCCTGGCGCGCACTGTCGGCCTCGATCACGCCGCGGTCGGTCTTGCCGGCGGCGTCGGCGGCTTCATAGCGGAAAGCTGGCATCCGGGGGCTCCGCCTTAGTCGCGCGTGACGCGCAGCACTTCCTCGAGCGAGGTCGCGCCGCTGTCGACCCAGCGCTGCGCGTCGCCGCGCATGGTGTGCATGCCGTGCGCCAGCGCCACCTGCTTGATCTCCGATTCCGGCGCCTGCCGGTGGATCATGGTGCGGATTTCGTCATTGACCGTCAGCAGCTCATAGACCCCCATGCGCCCCTGGTAGCCCGACTGGCCGCACTTGTCGCACCCGACCGGATGCCACAGCGTCTGCAGCGGCTTGCCCTGCGCGTGCAGGATCTCGGCCTCGGCCGGCGTGACCTCGATCACTTCCTCGCGCTTGCAATGCGGGCACAGGCGGCGTACCAGCCGCTGCGCCAGCACCCCCAGCAGCGACGACGACAGCAGGAACGGCTCGATCCCCATGTCAACCAGCCGCGTCACCGCCGAAGCCGAGTCGTTGGTGTGCAGCGTGGCCAGCACCAGGTGGCCGGTCAGCGAGGCCTGCACCGCGATCTGCGCGGTTTCCAGGTCGCGGATTTCGCCGATCATGACCACGTCCGGGTCCTGGCGCAGGATCGCGCGCAGGGCCTTGCCGAAGGTCATGTCGATGCGCGGGTTGACCTGGGTCTGGCCGATGCCGTCCAGGTCGTACTCGACCGGGTCTTCCACCGTCATGATGTTGGTGGTGCGCGCATCCAGCCGCGACAGCGCGGCATACAGCGTGGTGGTCTTGCCCGAGCCGGTGGGCCCGGTCACCAGCACGATGCCGTGCGGCTGGCGGATCAGGTGGTCGAAGCCGCGCAGCGTGTCGGGCGCCATGCCCAGCTTGGCCAGGTCCAGCCGGCCGGCTTCCTTGTCGAGCAGGCGCAGCACCGCGCGCTCGCCGTGGCCGGTGGGCAGCGTCGAGACGCGCACGTCGACCGGCCTGCCACCCACGCGCAGCGTGATGCGGCCGTCCTGCGGCAGCCGTTTCTCGGCAATATCGAGCTGCGCCATGATCTTGATACGCGAGATCAGCGCGCCGTGCAGCGCCTTCTTGGGCCGCACCACGTCGCGCAGCGTGCCGTCGACGCGGAAGCGCACCACCGACGATGATTCGAACGGCTCGATATGGATATCCGAGGCGCCTTCGCGCGCCGCCTGCGTCAGCAGCGCGTTGATCATGCGGATGATCGGCGCATCGTCTTCGGATTCCAGCAGGTCTTCCACCGCCGGGATGTCCTGCATCAGGCGCGACAGGTCGACCTCGCCCTCGACCTCGCCCACCACCTGCGCGGCGCTGCCGTCCTGGCGGTGATAGGCGTCGGACATGGCATGCTCCAGCGCCTCGGGCTCCAGCACGCGCAGGCGCAGCGCGCCGTGCACGCGCGCCACTTCGGCCAGCGCGGTCGGCGAGGTGGCGCGGCTGACCCACACCTCCAGCCCGTCGGGGCGCTGGTGCGCGATCAGCAGCGGCGCCTCGCGCGCAAAGCCGTAGGAGACCAGCCGCGCCGCCATTGGCGAGGGTGGCTCGAGTTCGGCCGGCGGGTTGAGGCCGGCGGGGAGGGCGGTTTGGACTTCGCTGGCCATGGCGGGCCTCAGTACGGGAGTGCGGCTTCGCCGCGCTGGTTCAGCGGTTGCGGGGCGCTTACCGGCGCTTGCGGTGCGGGTTGCGGGACCGGCTGCGGCACCGGTTGCGGGCCCGGGACGGCCTGCGGCAACGGCGCCTGACCCGGCTCGCCCGGCTGCTGCGAGCCTGGCGGCAGCGTTTGCGGCAACGGCAGCGGGCCGGCCACCGGGCCGTTGGTGCGCGGGTTGACGAACGGCGTGCCGGGCGCGTCGGCCGGCGGCAGCATCGGCGTGTTGGTGTCCCGCACCATGATGTTAGGCGATACGAAGCCCTGCTGCTGCGCCCGCATATAGTCGTAGCGGTCCGCGGTCAGACGGTCGGTGGCGCCGGCCGTGCGCATCACATAGGGCCGCAGGAACACCAGCAGGTTGGTCTTCGAGCGGTTCTTGTTCTCGTAGCGGAACAGGCCGCCGATCAGGGGGATGTCGCCCAGCAGCGGCACCTTCTGCACGCCGTCGCCATAGTTGTCCTCGATCAGGCCGCCCAGCACGATGATCTGGCCGTCGTCGACCAGCACGTTGGTCTCGATCGAGCGCACATTGGTGGTCGGGCCCTGGATCAGGTTGGCGGTCGCCTGCACCACGTTCGACGATTCCTGGAAGATCTGCATCTTCACCAGCCCGCCGTCGGTGATCTGCGGCTTGACCCGCAGCGTGATGCCGACGTCCTTGCGGTCGAAGGTCTGGAACGGCGTGACCGAGGCCGCGCCGCCGGTCTGGGCGTAAGAGCCGGTGGTGATCGGGATGTTCTGGCCGATCAGGATCTTGGCTTCCTCGTTCTCGAGCGTGATCAGGTTCGGTGTTGACAGCAGGTTGACGCTGCCATTCGTGCCCAGGGCGCGCAGCAGGGCGCCCAGGCCCATGGCGCGGTTGACGATGCCCAGGTTCAGGCCGCCGATGTCAGGAATCAGTTGCTGCGCGGCGGCGATGCCGGCGGAGCGGTTGCTGTCGGCCAGCGCGCCGGCCAGCGTCAGGTTCAGGATGTTCTGTCCGCCGGTGCCAAAATTGGTGCCGGCAAAGACATTGTTGTTGCCGCCGGGCGAACTGATCAGGCCCTGCCACTGGATGCCGAGTTCGCTCGCCTGGGTGGCGGTGACTTCGACGATCATCGACTCGATGTAGACCTGCGCGCGGCGCGCGTCAAGGTCGTCGATCACGCCGCGCAGGTTGCGGTAGACCGGTTCGCTGGCGGTGATGATCAGCGAGTTGGTGGACGGGTCCGCCTGGATGATGCCGCCGGTGGTGGGCTGGGTGTTGGTGCCGAACGAGGCGGAGAAGGCCGAGTTGCCATAGGCGCCGCCGCTGCCGCCCCCGGCGCCGGTGCCGGTACCGCTGCGCATGCCGGTCTGGGCGGTGGTGGCGCCGCCGGTGAACTGGCCGCCCGTCGGCGTCGAGACATTGGTCATGCCCGCCGCGCCGCCGATGCCGCCCGCCTGTCCGCCGGGCTGGGTGGCGGTGGCGAAGCTGCTGTCGGCGGCAACGATGGCGCGCAGCGTGGCGGCCAGCTTGATCGCATCGGCGTTCTTCAGCGGCACCACCCAGATGTTGCCGGGGCGCGCGTAGGGCTGGTCGAGCTTCTCGATCAACTGGCGCGCCTGCTGCAGGCGCGCGCGGCTGGTGGCGCGGATCATCAGCGAATTGCTGCGCGGCTCGGCCACCACCGAGGTGCGCAGGCTGGCGTCGACGCCCGCGGCGCCGCCGCCGGTGGCACCCGCTGCAGCGGGATCGAGCAACCGCTGCAGCACCGCCGCGGTATCGCTGGCCAGCGCGTGCTTGAGCGGCACCAGTTCGACTTCGCCAGAGGCCGGCGCATCGACCGCGGCGATGATGCGGGCGATACGGCGCAGGTTGTCGGCGTAGTCGGTGATGACCAGGGTGTTGTTGGCCGGATAGGCGGTGATGGTGTTGTTGGGCGCGATCATCGGCCGCAGCACCGGCACCAGGTTGTTGGCCGACTCGTAGTTCAGCCGGAACACTTGTGTCACCACCTGGTCGCCGCGGCTTGGGCTGCCGCCGATCACGGTGGGCGAGCCCTGCAGCTTGGCATCGGCCTCCGGCACGACCTTGGTGAAGCCGTTGCTCTCGACCATGGCATAGCCCTGCATGCGCAGCACCGAGCCCAGCGTCTGCAGCGCCTGGGCGCGCGACACCGGCTGCTCGGTGACGAGATTGACGGTGCCCTTCACGCGCGGGTCGATGACGAAGTTCTTGCCGGTGGCCTGGCCGACCGCCTTGATCACGGAATCGAGGTCGGCGTTGACGAAGTTCAGCACCACCTGGTCGCGATTGGCGGGCGTCACGTCGGGCGGCGCCGGCGGGGTGCCCTGGGTACGCGAGGCGGGAGCCCCGGGCTGGGCCCACAGCGGCGCGGGCGCCAGCAGTGAGAGCCCGCAGAGCAATGCCACGGCGCGGGCGCAGGCGGTCTTGAAAACAGGTCGGTTGGCGTGGGTGGTCATAGTCATTTCCGTGGGCTGTGCGTTCTGCGTGGCATCAGAAACGCAGCCTAGTCACATTGTCATCTCGTCGTCCCAGCAGGCTCAGCAGGCTGGTCAGCTGCGTGGCGGCCTCCGGTTCGGCATGCGCGGTTCCCTCGAAGCGCGCCTGCCGCCCGAGCGTGCCGCTGCCCTCCAGGTGCAGCGGTCCCTCGATGGTGCTCAGCTGCAGCTTGCCGCCGCCTGCGCCGGTCCAGTCGATCTCGGCCCGGTAGCTGCCCAGCGGGCGCAGCCGGCTGACCGCGGCGGACACCTGCTCGATGCGCAGCGTCATATGGCCGGTCAAGCCCTTGCCGGAGAAGCCGCCCTGCAGCGCGGACCAGTCCACCCGCATCAGGCCGTCCGGGCGCAGCGTGTTGAACGGCGCGCCGACGCCCTCCAGCAGCGCAGCGGGCAGCCGCATGGCGCCCGCCTGCGCGCTCCAGCCGCCCGGCGTCGCGGTGAGCGCGACAGGCGCGGCCATGGCCTCGGAATGCGTCAGCACCACCCGTGCGGTGCCGGTCAGCAGCGGCCAGAACGCCAGCGTCCAGTGCAGCCGGCCGGGCAGTACGGTGGCGGTCTGGCTGCCCGCGCCGGCCGACAGCGCCAGGGTGGCGCTGCCGCGCCACAGCGAGCCGCTGGCGTCGGCCAGCAACACGCGCCCCTGCGTCTGCGTGGCGACGCGCGCGGCGATCCATGCCGCCGGCAGCATCGCCACCGTGGTCACCGCGGCGCTCGCCAGGGCGAGCCCGAGCCAGCGCAGGCGCCGCGCGGCGGCCGGCTGGCGCAGCGCGCGGCGCGGCAGGCGCAAGGTTTCCAGCCGCACCATCAGCTGCGGCCGCCCGGACCCTGCAGGGTCGCGGTCACGTTCACCAGTGCCGTGGCGCCGACGTAAACCACGCGCGCATCGATCACCTTCATGCGCTGCTGCTGGCGCACGTCCTGCAGCCAGGTGCTGACCGCCCCGAACGGGACCTTGTCCAGCTGCACCTGCACGCTGTTGTCGGCGCCGGCCGCCAGCCGCGTGGCTTTCAGGCCGTACTGGCCCAGGCTTTCCTGCAGCGCTTGCGTCAGCGCATCGCCGCGCAGCGACGGCGCCGGCGTGGCCTTCAGGCCGCGCGCTTCCTGCGCCAGCGTTTCCATTTCGGCCAGGTCGGCGCGCAGCTGCGGCAGGTTGCGCGCGGCCCGCTCGCGGCCGTCGGCGGCCGGCTCCCACAGCACCAGGTAGCCCACCACCAGGGCCAGCACCGCGGCGCCGCCGGCCAGGATGGCCTGCTCGCGCGGGTTGCGTGCCGACCAGAAGGCGTCGAAGCGTTCCCGCCACGCCTGCGGCACCGACGGGCGCAGCCGCGCCAGGCGCGTGCGCAGCGTGGCGGGCCCGCTGCGGCGGGCGGCGGGCGACTGGCTGCGGGCGGAGTCTTTCAATGGGTTCATGTTGGGCATGCGCCGGTCACAGGCCGGGCTTGATGGTCCAGCGCGAGCCGGGTGTTACAGGTGTGCCTGCGCTGGTGCCGGTGCTGCCCGAGGCATTGCCGGCCTTGTCCTCTTCCATCTGCAGCCCGGCCTGGCGCGCTGCGCTGCGCAGCCCGGCCGTGTCGGTGCCAGGCTTGAGCGTCACCACCAGCATGCGGCCGCGGTACTCGAGCGCCTGCAGCGCATCGGGCGGCAGCCGGCGCGCGGCCTGGGCGAAGCGGTCGGCCAGCGGCAGGAAATCGTCCGGCGTGCTGCGTCCGCTGGCGATACGCAGTTGCTCGACCTGCCGGCGCATCTGCAGCGGGGCATCGAGCACGGTCGGGATCTGCGGGAACGCGCCGCGCAGCGTCTGCGCCTGCGCCGCCTCCAGCCGTTGCTGCTCGTTGCGCAGCAGCAGCCAGTGGGTGTTCATGCCGATCAACTGGACCAGCACCAGGCCCGCCAGCAGCGCCAGCGGCAGGCGCCACGCCACCAGGTTCCAACGGTCGGCGCGGCCCTGCGCAAATTCGAACTGCGCCAGGTCCAGCCCCGGCTCGCGCAGGCATTCCTGGGCACCGTCGATCCACAGCCGCCAGCCGGCGCGCCCGGCCTGGCGCAGGCCCGGGACCGGCGCCATGGCCGCGGCGTCGGCATCGGCGTACCAGGTGCCCGCGGGCGCCAGCGCCTGCCATGCGGCCAGTGCGTCGTCGCCCAGCAGCAGCCCGTAGCCGGCGTGCGCACTGGTGCGCACTGTCAGTTGCCACTGGCGCGCCGTGGTGGCTGCGGGTGCCGGCAAGGCCTCGCCCAGCGCACCACCGAGCGCACCGCTTTCGGCGAGCGCACTGGCGGCGGCTTCAACCACCAGCGTAGCCGGCTGGGCCGCTGCCGGCACCTCGCCGGGCGGGGCCAGCGACGGCTCTGCGCCGGCCTCCTCTTCGACCGCGGCCAGCGGCACGCACAGCTGCGCGGCGAGCACGTGGCGGCGGCGATGGCGATGCTCGGCAAAGGCATCGAGCACCGTGCGCAGCCAGGCGCGGTCCGCCACCATCAGCAAGCGCTGGCGCGGGCCGCGGCCGGGCGTGGCGCCGCCGAGGGCCGGGCCGATGCCGATGTGGCACGGCTGCGCGTCGGTGGCGAGGGCGTCCTCGACCAGGTTGGGCAGCGCCTGCTTCAAACGCGCGGGCGGCAGCGGCGGCACGCTGGCAGTGGTCAGCAGTACGTCGCTGGCGGCCAGGATCAGCACCAGCCGCTCCGCCGCGGGCAGGTCGGCAATGCGGGCGTGGCCTTCTCGCAACACTTCCGGCACGGCACGAGGCAATCCGCGCCGCGCAGACTCGCCCGCGGCCGTGCGCACCAGCGCAAACGGTAGGGCGCCGAACTGCCACGGTTGCGGCTGGTCATGCGGCCGGTGCGGCATGCGCACGTACAGGGTGGTGCTCAAGATGTCCTTGCTTTGGCTTCAGTAGAACGGCTCGATAAGGCGCATGGCCCATGGGATGCGCCCGGGATCGCCCCGGCGCAGGAAACTTGCCGGAGTGCGGGGATGCCGGCGGGCGGCCTGGGAGGCCGATCGGCGGCGAGCGGGCTGGTGCCAGGCTCGCGCCAGCGCCGCAGCATACCTTGCCTGCGTGACAAAACCACGTCAATACCATTCTCCCCGGTTGCTCCGGTATGCCGTTTTCATATGTGCGCCAGCCCGCCTTGCCATGGTTCAGCGCAGGTCCGGCAGCCGGTCCGCATCCTGGATCCAGACCACGCGGGTGGTGTTGGCCGCACCGAGCGGTTCGCCGCGGTAGATCAGCGACACCTGCAGCCGGCTGGCGCGCTCGTGCCGCACCAGCCCGTAGACCAGGAAGTAATGCGAACGCACGTCGAGCAGGTTGCCCAGGTTGCCGCTGCTGGCCTGCGGCGCCACCGCGGACAGCTGTGTCTGCAGGTTGCCGATGTTGTTGAAATAGGCGCGGTCGCGCTGGCGCACCAGTTCGCGCGCGCGCTCCAGCGGCAGCTTGTCGATCATGGCGGCCAGCACTTCCGCGTCGGCGGTGTTGGCATTGACCAGGGTGCGCTCGGGCAGCACGATCAAAAAGGGTTCCAGCACGGCCACCTTCTCGGGCGTGTAGCCGGGCAGCGCCAGCAGGCCCTGCACGCTGTCGAGCGGGCGCGGCGCCTGCCGGCCCGATGCATCGCCGCCCTGGCCGCCCTGGGCGGCCTGCAGCATGTAGCGCGCGGTGGACTCGGCCAGCGCCGGGTTCAGCCCCACGGTGCGCAGCAGGCGGCCATAGGCGGCCTGCGCCGACTGGTCGATGTTGGCAACACGCCCGACCGGGGCGCCCTGGCCGCCGGTGGCGGACCACGTCACCAGGTTGGCCAGGTTGAAGCGCGCCTGCGCATCGAGGATGCGCCCGGACAGGAACGAGGTCTCGCCCGCAACGTCGGTGCGCAGCGACGCCCCCAGGAAATCCGACAAGCGGGTCTCGGCGATCGGCACCGCCCACGGCTCGCCCAGTTCATCGACGTTGCTGCGGCGCTGGTCGTCGCGCAGGATCAGCCGCGCCCAGTCGACCGCGGCGCGCTCAATCCAGGTGGCCTGGGCCAGCAGCCGCTGGTTTTCGATAGCGCGGATCTGCACCTGCTGCCGCCACAGCATGCCCGACACCACCACCACGGCCAGCGTCACCATCAGCAGCGCGGTGACCACGGCGGCGCCGCGCGCGCGGCGGCGCACGGGCCGGAAGCGGGATCGGCGGCGGGCGTGCGTCATAGCCCGGACATGCAGATCTTCTGGAACTGCCGCGGCGCGTCGCCGTCGCCCATGCGGGCGAGGATGGTCAGTTCCACCGCGCGCACCGCGGTGTTGGGCACCGCCGCGCCGACGTCCGATGCTGCCACCGCGCTGGCTGCATTGCCGCTGAACAGTACGTTGCGGATGCGGTTGCTGTCCGCCTGCCAGCCGGCGGGCTCGACCCAGGCGCGCGCGCTCAGGCCATCCACGTCGCCCAGCACACGTCGCACCTGCGCGTTGTTGCCGCCGCCCTGGCGCAGCGCCAGCAGCGACGTCTGCAGCGCCGCGCGGTTGTCCACCGGCGGCGCGGCCACGCGCAGCAACGTGTTGCCGTCAAGCTGGTAAGACAGCGCCTGCCATGTCGGCGGCTGGCCTTCGTCGCGGCGGTCGCGCACCAGCAGCACCCGGTTCTGGGCGATCTCGACCGGGCTGGCCTGCAGCAGCGTAGGGTTGGCCAGGTGCTCGCAATCGGCCTGCAGCTGGCCGTAGAGCACCTTGAGCGCATCCAGCCGGGCATCGTGATCGGTCAGCCGTTCGCGGCTGCGCGTCAGGCTGTCCAGCGCGCGCCAGCCGATCACTGCCATCACCGCCAGCAGCGTGATGGCGACCAGCATTTCCAGCAGCGTGAAGCCGCCGGCGGATGTGCGCCCGCGCCGGCGCTCAGAGCACGTTGCGGGTTTCATTGGGGACAATGGTGACGAGCCACGCCAGCCGCACTGACTTGTCGGTGGCGGAAGGATAGACCGCGATTTCTACGCGGCGGAACACCGGATTGGGCGTGGCCGACACGGATTGCTCGCAGTACAGCGGCGTGCCGCCCTGCGGGCAGGCATAGCCGCTGACGCCGGGTTCGGGCCAGGTCTTGGCCAGGCGCACCGAAGCCAGGTGGTTCTCGGCGCTCCATTCAGCCAGCATGCGGGTCTGCAGCGACGCGCTGGCATCCACCATCGAGCTCATCGCACGCATGGCCGCGGTCAGCGCCACGGCCAGGATGGTCAGCGCCACCAGCACTTCGATCAGGGTGAAGCCGGCCACGCCGCCGTGCTGGCGTCCGGCAAGGCGCGGGCGCGTCATGGCGTGCTGGCGAAATAGCGGCCGCTGCCGTCGCCGGCGACGTCCACGCGGATATCGCCGCGCACCAGCACCAGGCGCTGCGGGGCATCGATCAGCTCGCGCCCGAAGATCAGCCGCGGCGGGCTGTTGGTGCCGGTGCTGCGGCCGCCTTCGGCGACGATGACCTGGTCCAGCGCCAGGCGCCAGTTGCCAGGCGCGAACACGTCGGTGCGCATGGGGATCCAGCCGTTGGGGGTGGCTTCGAGGAAGCGCCAGCCGCCGGCGTCGCCTTCCCACGCGATCGGGCGCGCGCCCAGCTGCGCTTCTTCCTGCGCCAGCTCGAACAGCCGCGCGATGCGCTGGCCATCGTCAAGCACGCGGCCGCGCTCGTTGGGCGCGGCATTGACCGCGACCAGCGAGATCACGATGCCGGCGATCACCATGACCACCAGCAGTTCCAGCAGCGTGAAGCCGGGGTGCCGCTGCCGGGGGGCGCGGCGGCGCGGCGCCGTGGTCATGATGGAAGCGGCAAGGGCGGGCGGCAGGGGCGCTTACTCCCAGTTGCCGATATCGGCGTCGTTGGCGTTGCCGCCGGCCTGGCCGTCGGCGCCGAAGCTGAACACGTCGATTTCGCCGCGCACGCCGGGGTTCAGGTACTGGTACGGATGGCCCCACGGATCCTTGGGCAGCTTTTCCAGGTAGCCGCCGCCCTTCCAGTTGTTGGGCACCGGCTCGGTGGTCGGCTTGGCGACCAGTGCGCCCAGGCCCTGTTCGGTGGTCGGATAGCGGCTGTTGTCGAGACGGTACAGCTTGAGCGCCTGCATGATCGACGAGATATCCTGGCGCGCGGCCACGATGCGGGCCTCGTCCGGACGGCTCATGATCTTGGGCACCACCAGTGCCGCCAGCACGCCGAGGATCACGATCACCACCATGATCTCGATCAGGGTAAAGCCGCGCGCGCGGCGGGCAGGACGGGCGGGGCGGGCAAGCTGGGTAGTGAATCTGCGCATTGTTGTGTAGGACCTTTTTGCTGGAATGGCGGGACCCGCGCCAGGGTGCTGGCGGGGCCGGGTTCGCCAATCAGTATAACCGGCGCCTTATGACTCTTTTATGGGCGGCCTTCGTCGGGGGCGTAGCAATGTCTGATATGAATCACAAAGCCCGCCGGCGCCTTCTGGCGATCCTGCACCCTAGCACGGCGGGGAAAAATATAACTTGCATCCAGGATGCATCTTTTTTAACATGGCGCCACGATGCAACTGACCCGCTTCTCCGATTACGCGCTGCGCCTGTTGATGTACGTCGCCCGTGGCGACGGCAGCCGGCCGATCACGATCGCCGAGGTGGGCCAGCAGTTCGGCATCTCGCACAACCACCTGGTCAAGGTGGCGGCGCGGCTGTCGAAGCTGGGCTGGATCAGCGCCACGCGCGGCCGCCACGGCGGCCTGCAACTGGGCCCCGGCGCCGAGCGCCTGACCGTCGGCACCATCCTGCGCGAGCTGGAAGGGCACCGGCCGGTGATCGACTGCGACAACCCGCCCTGCGCGCTGAACGGCAACTGCCGCCTGAAGCGCGCGCTGGACGTGGCCGAGCAGGCCTTCTACCGCGCGCTCGACGACGTTACGCTGGCCGATGTCACCGGCAGCCAGACGGCCGAATCGATCATCCGCCTGCATCGTGATTTCCTGAACCGGCGTTCGGCCTGAGCGGATGGATCCGCGCGTGGCCGGCGAATGCCGGTTTTTTGTTGCCCAAAAACATGCATTTCGATTGCATGAATAAAACGGAGTGATTCCTGATGCTGTCCGCCGCTTCCCGCCCCTATATCGATGCAAGCGTGCCCGTGCTGCGTGAGCACGGCCTGGCCATCACCACGCATTTCTACCGCGAGATGTTCGCCGACCGGCCCGAACTGACCCAGCTGTTCAACATGGGCAACCAGGCCAACGGCAGCCAGCAGCAGTCGCTGGCGTCGGCCGTGTTCGCCTACGCGGCAAACATCGACAACGCTGCGGCGCTGGGGCCGGTGGTCGAGCGCATCGTGCACAAGCACGCGGCGGTGGGCATTACGCCCGCGCACTATCCGATTGTCGGCCGGCACCTGCTCGGCGCGATCTCCGCGGTGCTAGGCGAAGCTGCCACGCCGCCGCTGCTGGCCGCCTGGGACGAGGCTTACTGGCTGCTGGCCGGCGAACTGATCGCCGCCGAGGCGCGCCTGTACCAGCGCACCGGCGTGGCCGCCGGCGCACTGATTCCGGTGCGCGTGGTGCGCCGCGAGGCGCAGGGCGGCCAGGTGGTGGCGCTGACGCTGGAAGCCGCCGATGGCCAGCCGCTGCGCGACTTCCGCCCGGGCCAGTACATCAGCGTCGAGGCGCGCCTGGACAACGGTACGCGCCAGCTGCGCCAGTACTCGCTGTCGGCCGAGGCCGGGCTGCCGACCTGGCGCATCTCGGTCAAGCGCGAGGACGGCGACCAGGCCACGCCGGCCGGCGCAGTCTCGAACTGGCTGCACGCCAACGCCCACGAGGGTGCCGAGCTCAAGGTGAGCGCGCCGTTCGGCGAGTTCACCCCGGCGCTGGAAAGCCGCCGCCCGCTGGTGCTGCTGTCGGGGGGCATCGGCATCACGCCGATGTTGTCGGTGCTGCGCACGCTGGCCGCGCAGGGCTCGCAACGACCGGTGCTGTTCGCCCACGCCGCCCGCGATGGCCGCCACCATGCCCATCGCGCCGACCTGCAATGGGCGCGCGAGCGCCTGCCCGGCCTGGTCACCCACATCAGCTATGAGTTCCCGCAAGCAGAAGATGTCGCGGGCCGCGATTACGACCACGCCGGCACCATGCCGTTGGCCGAGATGCTGCGCCAGACCGACCTGCAGCGCTTTGTCGATGGCCGCTTCTACCTGTGCGGACCGCTCGGTTTCATGCAGGCGCAGCGTCACGCGCTGGTGAGCGCGGGCGTGCCGGTGGCGCATATCGAGCGCGAGGTGTTCGGCCCCGACCTGCTGGACGACTTGCTCTAAGCGTACCGGCGGCAACGCCGGAAGCACCGCCGGCGCGGCAGACAGCGTCATGGGGCTCTGGTACGCTTGGCGCGTCTCTCGCTCTCGCGCCATGACCCGCCGCGGCGGGTATCCAGGATCCCGATCCATGCAATTGTCCGTCCGGCCTTCGTTCCGCTTCGATGCCTCCGCGCTGTGGCTGCCGCGCCTGGCCAGCGTGGCGCTGTTTATCGCGCTGTGCGCGCTGGTCACCTACTGGGTGCTGACGTTCAGCGCGATGCGAACCATCCCGGTGCCCAAGAGCGCGCGCGTGGCACAGACCGAGGCGGTCGAGACCGGCGCGGTTGCGACACTGTTCGGCGGCTCGGCGCAGCGCGGGCCCAGCAACGTGCAACTGCTCGGTGTGGTGGCCGAGCTCGGCGGTGGCGCCAGCGCGGCGATCGTCTCCATCGACGGCGCCCCGGCCAAGGCCGTGCGCATGGGCGCCGAACTGTCGCCGCAAATCCGGCTGGTGGAAGTCCGTCAGCGCGCCGTGGTGATCGAGCGCAATGGCGTACGCCAAGAGATCGCATTGCCGCTGCAGGCGGCTGCCACGCGCGCTGCGCCGCGTGCCGCCGGCCCGCTGCCGACGCCGCCCGCCGGCGCGGCGGCGCCCTTGGCAACGCCCATGCCGCCGCCGGCGCAGGCCGCTGGCCAGCCCACACCGGCCCAGCCGCCGCGCGGCTTGCCGCCGGGGCAACCGGCCCAGCCGCAGGCGCAACCCCAGTCCCAGCCAGCGGCGCAGCAAGCCCAGCTGCAACCCCAGCCGCAGCCGGTTCAGGCAGCACCATCGGGGCAGCCGGCGCAGCCCCAACCGCAGCCCGTCGATCCGCACCAATACCAATCGGTGTCGCCCGAGGCGGTCCAAGAAGGCCAGATGGCACCGAAAGGGCAGCCCTAGACTCCCGGCGCATCGATTATTCCGCTTTGCTTGCGTTCCCTTACGCCACTGCCGGCTTTCTGTGAGGCGGGTAACATCGTATTAAAACCGCCAACTTCGCTGCATCGTCTGCGTTCTAATCCGTACATGCCAACGTGATGACAAGGAGCACGACATGCAACGCAATCACAAGCCGCAGATTCTGAAGCACTTCCTGGCCGCATCGGCCGCCCTGCTGGTCGCCGGCGGCGCCTTTGCCCAGGCCAGCGCGCCCGCTGCGCCGGGCGCATCGCCAGCGCCGGCCGGCAAGCCAGGCATGGACCACCACCATCGCCACCATGGCGGCGGAATGTGGATGAAGGCAATCGATACCGACGGCGATGGCGCGATTTCCAAGGCCGAGGCCGATGCCTGGTTCAACAAGCTCGATACCAACCGCGACGGCAAGATCGACAAGGCCGAGATGGATGCGCACCGCAAGACCGCCATGGCCGAGCATCATGCGCGCATGCAGGCTGCCTTCGACGAGAAGTTCAAGGCCGCCGACAAGAACGGCGACGGCGCGCTGACCAAGGCTGAGGCGAATGCCGGCATGCCGGGCCTGGCCAAGCGCTTCGACCAGCTCGATGCCAACCGCGACGGCAAGCTGACCCGCGATGAAATCCGCGCGGGCATGGAGAAGATGCACCGCGACCATCCCCATCGGGGCGACCGGGGCCCGCGGGGCATGGCTCCCGGCAGCCAGCCGGCACCGGCCAATCCGGCGGCGCCGTCCACCAGCGGCGGCTGATCGAGCTCCCTGGCAGCGCCGCCTGAGCGCCGCTGCCAGCGCACGTCACCAAGCGCGCGAGCCTGCTGGCCGCGCGCTTTTTTTTTGATTCAGCGCAGAACGCCGGCGCGGTCCACGCCAAGAAGGTGCTGGCCCAGGCATAAACCCCCGTAGAATGCCGCTTCCCTGCTTGCCGGACCCGGGCACCACCTCGCCCGTGCGGTCAGCGGTTGCGGCGGAAATACCGGCAGCACCACCAGGGAATGCCCGGCCCGACCGGCTGACGCGCGAGTGACCGATAAGGCTGCCGACCTCACAAAATCGAGCGTAGATCGGATGTAATTTCACAAAAAATTGCGTACTTGTGCACGGCTTGCTAAATTTGCGCAAAAAAATTGCCAATAAACATATTGCGGAGCAACAATATCGTGAGCAAGGTGGAGTTGGACAAGATCGACCGGAAGATCCTGGAAGTGCTGCAGACCAACGGCCGGTTGACCAACCTGGAGGTGGCCGAGCGCGTGAACCTGTCGCCCAGCCCCTGCCTGCGCCGCATCCGGCGGCTGGAAGAGATAGGCGTGATCCGGCAGTACGCGGCGCTGCTTGAGCCCAACAAGATCGGGCTCGGCCTGCTGGCCTATATCAATGTGCGGCTGGAGAAGCATGGCGGCGCGCCCAAGGGCAAGGCGCCGCTGGACCTGTTCCGCGCCTCGATCGCGGTCTGGCCGGAAGTGGCGGCCTGCCACGCCATGACCGGCGAGATGGACCTGCTGCTCAAGGTCTATGTCGAGGACATGGAGCACTTTGCGCGCTTCATGCAGGAACAGTTGCTGGCGCATCCTTCGGTCATCGACGTGCGCTCGAGCTTCGCGCTGGAGAGTATCAAGGACACCACCGCGCTGCCGGTGGGCGGCGCGGCCTGAGGTGGGCTGCCGAGTCTGAAAAAGCAAAACGGCGCATCGTGGCGATGCGCCGTTTTTCGTCGATGCCGTGCGGCCGGTGGGTCAGTGGGCCCGGCCGGTCAGGCGGTATGCTTCTGCGGCACCATGGTGCGCCAGAAGCGCAGGCCGAAGCGGCGTGCGTCGCGCAGGTTGCGGCGCACCGCGTAGTCCAGGTCGGCGAGCTGCTCGTCCAGCGCCTCGCTCAGGCGGCTTGCAGTGTCCGCGGGCGGCAGTTCCAGGTAGGCGTCGGCTTCGCCGTAGGCATACTGGACCTTCATGCCGGCCTTCTTGGCAATGTGCATCATCGCGGCATTGCGCGACAGGCAGTGCATGTACAGCGTGCGGACGCTGGTATTGCGACCATGGATGGCGGCCCGCTCGAACAGCGCGCTGCCGATGCCGCGGCCGCGGGCGCTCCCCGACACCGACACGCCGAACTCCGCCACGCGCCCCTGGGCGTTGTCGCGCAGGTTGGCGAAATGGCCGACGCCGATCAGCTCGAGCTTGTCGTCGTAGACGCCGAACACGCTGTCATGGTCGAAGTCGATGCTGTCGACATAGGCTTCGATCACGTGGTCGCCCACCGACTGGCCGAAACGGAGCAGGCGATCCTCCTCGCCCAGGGCGAGGAAATGCTTCAGCAGGCGCGAGCGGTGGTGGGCCGCCAGCTCGCGCACCAGGACGGTGGCGCGATGGGCGGCTTGGTTGGCTTCGGCTGCCTTGCGCAGATCTTCGTCGGTCAGTGCGCCGACGGCCTTGCTCAGTTCGAGCGGGTTCACGATGATTCCTTCCGGTGCTGTCAGATAAAAATAGGCACTGCGATGGTGTTTTTCCAGGCACTTTTCCTGGCATCCATGCGAGACTCGGGGAAACACCAGCTTGATGCAGCGCGAAAAGTATTGTAGTGGAATTGTCAGTTTGACGTAAGCATCCCGCGCCGCAGCAGATTCCCGCTGCGCTGGACAGCCGATTAAAACTAATAGAATCAACTACTTAAAAAAATGTGATGAATTGTTGCGCGCCCGCAGGTGTGGATTTGGTGCAACGCGACAATTCGTCGCGACCTCTGGATTTGTCCCGATCACCCCTCAGTCCCAGCGCCTTTCAATGACCGAGCCTCCCATCGTTGTGATCTACGCGCACCCGGCGCCCAGCCGCTCGCGCGTCAACCGGCCGTTGGCCGACGCGCTGAGCGCGCTGCCGCAAGTCCAGGTGCGTGACCTTTACCGCAGCTATGTCGACTACGACATCGATGTCGTTGCCGAACAGCGCGTGGTGTCGGTCTCGGACACCATCGTGCTGCAGTTTCCGGTGCGCTGGTACAGCGTGCCCGCGCTGCTCAAGCTGTGGCTGGATGAAGTGCTGGAACCGGGCTGGGCCTATGGCCCGGGCGGCACCGCGCTGCGCGGCAAGTCGCTGCTGGCGGTGGTCAGCACCGGCGGCACGGCCGACGCCTACGGGCCGGAAGGCATCCATGGCCACCCGGTCGCCGAGTTCCTGCTGCCGCTGGAGCAGACCGCCTTGTTGTGCGGCATGACTTGGCTGCCGCCGGTGGTGCTGCATGACGCCCACAATGCCGATGCGCAGGCGCTGGCCGACCACATCGCCCATGTCTGCGGGCGGCTGGGCACCCATGCGGTGCCGGCAGAGGTGCAGGCATGAACCAGCATGATTTTCTGATTGCGCTACTGGTATTCCTGGTGGCGGCGGTCGTGGCGGTGCCCCTGGCGCGGCGCAGCGGCCTGGGCGCGGTGCTGGGCTACCTGCTGGCCGGCGCGGCGATCGGGCCGTTCGCACTGCGCCTGGTGACCGATGTTGAGTCGATCCTGCACTTCTCCGAGTTCGGCGTAGTGCTGATGATGTTCGTGATCGGCCTGGAACTGGAGCCGCGCAAGCTGTGGGCGCTGCGGCGGAGCATCTTTGGCTATGGCGGCGCGCAACTCGCCGCGTGCGCGCTGGTGATCGGCGCGGCCGCGGCGCTGGCCGGCGCGCCCTGGCAGGTGGCGCTGGTGGCCGGGCTCGGGCTGGCGCTGTCGTCCACCGCGATCGCGCTGGCGACGCTGACCGAGCGCAACCTGTTCGGCACCCCGGCGGGAGCCGCAAGCTTCGGCATCCTGCTGTTCCAGGACATCGCCGCGATCCCGATGATCGCGCTGCTGCCGCTGCTGGCCACGCAAGGCGCTGAAGGCGCTGGCGCCGGCGCGGCCGGCTGGCTCGCGGCGGGCAAGGCAGTGGCGGTGATCGGCGCGGTGGTGGCGGGCGGCCGCTACCTGGTGCGCCCGGCGCTGCGCTTCATCGCCCGCACCGACATGCGCGAGATGTTCACCGCCTTCGCGCTGCTGCTGGTGGTAGGCATCGCGCTGATGATGGACGCGGTGGGCCTGTCGATGGCGCTGGGCACCTTCCTGGCCGGCGTGCTGCTCGCCGATTCGGAATACCGCCACGCCCTCGAGGCCGACCTGGAGCCGTTCAAGGGCCTGCTGCTTGGGCTGTTCTTCATGGCGGTCGGCATGTCGATCGATTTTGCCGTGCTGGCACGTTCTCCCTGGCTGGTGCTGGGGTTGGTTGCCGCCCTCGTGGCGGCGAAGACAGTGGTGCTGGCGCTGCTGGCGCGGTATTTCTCCATTGCCCGCGGCCAGCGCCTGCTGTTCGCGTTGCTGATCTCGCAGGGCGGGGAATTCGCGTTCGTGGTGTTCGGCGTCGCTGGCGGCGCCGGACTGCTGCCGCGCGAGACCGAGGCCCTGCTGGTGCTGGTGGTGGCGCTGTCGATGGTGGCGACGCCGCTGCTGCTGCTGGCCTATGACCGGCTGGTCGCGCCACGCATCGGCGCCGGCAAGAAGCGGCCGGACGAAATCATCACGCCGCAGCACAACCCGGTGCTGATCGCCGGCTTCGGGCGCTTCGGCCAGATCATCGGGCGCCTGCTGTACACCCAGGGCGTGGGCGTGACGGTGCTGGACCACGATCCGGACCAGATCGAATTCCTGCGGCAGTACGGCTTCAAGGTGTTCTATGGCGACGCGACCCGGCTGGACCTGCTCGAGGCCGCCGGCATTGCCGACGCGCGCATCCTGGTCGTCGCCATCGACAGCATGGACGACAGCCTGGCGCTGATCGACCGCGTACGCGAGCGCTTCCCCGCGCTGCAGATCTACGCCCGCGCGCGCCATGTCTCGCATGTCTATCAGCTCAAGGACCGCGGCGTGCAGCTGTTCGAGCGCGAAATGTTCGAGGGCTCGCTGATGCTGGGCCGGCGCGTGCTGGAAGGGATGGGCTTCGACCCGGGCGAGGCACGCAACGTCGCGCTGCGGTTCCGGCGCCACAACATCGAGGCGATCGACCGCTTCTATCCCCACTACACCGACCAGAAGAAGCTGGTCTCGCTGGCGCGCCAGGCGCGCGACGAGCTGGAAGAGATGTTCCGCCAGGACCGCGAGCAGCGGCGCCAGCGTGAAGAGGCCGAGTGGATGTAAGCGGGGGCGGGCTGCGGCGTGGCTGGCCTAGCGTCCGGCGGCGGCGCGGCCGGGCAGCCCGCCTTCGAGCAGGTCGACCACCATCTCGGCAAAGTCGGCGTACGACAGGCGGCCGCCCGGCTTGAGCCAGGTGAAGGTCCAGTTGATCATGCCGAAGATGGTCATGGTCAGCGCAGTCTGGTTCTCGCGCGTGACGCGCTCCGGGTAGGCGCGGCGCAGCAGGCGCGAGAACGCCGCGACCACGTCGCGCTCGCGGCCCAGGATCAGGTCGCGCTGGGCCTCGGCAAGGAACTTGACGTCGTTGATCAGTGCGATATGGCGCGTCTGCGAGGTCTCGTACTCGGCCAGGAAGGCGCGGATCAGGTTGCCGAAGGCTTCCTTGTCGGTGCGGGCATGGCGCTCGGCATCGGCTTCCACTTCGGTGACGAGCAGCATCAGCCGGCGCGTGTAGCGGTCCAGCAGGTCGAACAGGATCGCTTCCTTGCTCTCGTAATAGTGATACAGCCGCGCCTTGGAGGTGCCGCAGGCGGCGGCCAGGTCGGCCATCGAGGTGCTGGGGTAGCTGCTGTTGGCGAAGGCGGCGGCGGCCAGGTCCAGGATCTGCTCGCGCTGCGCCTCGAAATCGGGTGCCTTGGTACGGGCCATATATGCTTGTTTATTCGCCTCCGCTGCCGCCGGCATGGCGGCGCAGCTCACAGGTATCGAGCGAGTCGGCGTTGCCGCGCAGTACCAGCTGGCCCATGGCGATGAGCTCGCGACAGCGCCAGAACACGAACCAGTCGCTGGCGAGCAAGCCCTCGATCGCGCCCATCACGCTGCCCACCACCTGCGCCGCTGGGGTCCAGTCGGCCGGGGCGCGTTCCATGATGATGTCGTCAATGGTGCGGTAGGCCGCCGGCACCAGGGTGTTGCCCTTCCACAGCCGCACGTCGGCGTTTTCCTTGACGTTCTGCTGCCACTCGTAGCCGAGGCGCCCCAGCCGCAGCACCGAGACCGGGGCGATAGTGGAGAAGCGCCGCGCCAGCCGCGCCGGCGTGTACATGCCGATCGCCGCCAGGTTGCCCTGTGCCGGCGTTTCCAGTTCGCGCAGGTCCATCGCGACCTCGTTGATCCGCTGCGGCGCCTGGTACAGGTGGAACACCACCCGGCGCAGCATCAGCTGGTCGGCAGCGCTCTGGCCGTGCCAGATCGCCACTTCCATGTCGTCCTGCCGCAGCGCCAGCAGCTGGTCCAGCGCCTGGCGCATCTCGGCGGCGAAGTCGATGTCGGTGTGCGGGGCGACCCGCTGCCAGAATCCGGAGCGGATCATGCCGGTGCTGTCGATGTCCGCCAGCGGACCGACCGCGAGATCGTCGCGCAGCACCACGACAGGGTCCGGCCGCGCAGCCTGGGCCAGCGCCTGGCGCAGGGTCGTGCCTGCTACATCACCGTTTACGACGTGGATATATTGCATGGCCGTGATTGTATATGGGTGGGGCGGTTCGCTGGCGCCGCCGCGGCGGCGGCGTGGCCACCGCCCGCCCCGCGCGCCGGATCACCCGCCTGCAAGCATCGCGCCAGCAGGGCGCCGCCTGCCGCCATTGTAGTCACGGCCCATGCTGGCCAATGTCAGCGCTTGTCTGACTACGCACACGCCGGCTGGCCCGGATCAGCGTTCGTCGTAGCTGACCACCACCCGCGGCGTAAGCGCCCGCGCCTGGCAGGTGAGCACGAAGCCCTTGTCCATCTCCCAGGGCTCCAGCGTGTAGTTCTTTTCCATCTCGACCTTGCCTTCCAGCACCTTGGCCCGGCAGGTGCAACAGACGCCGCCCTTGCAGGCGTAGGGCAGGTCCAGCCCGGCGGCCAGCGCGGTGTCGAGCACGTTGGCGTCCTCGAGCGGCAGCCGCATGCTGTGCTGCTTGCCATCCAGCACCACCACCAGCTCGGCCGTGCCGGCGTGGTCGGCGTGGGCTGCGACCGGCTTGGGCGTCGCCCGCGCCAGCGGCACCCCGAAACGCTCGGCGTGGATGCGGTGCGGGTCCAGCCCCGCGTCGCGCAGCGCCGCCTCGACCTCGTCGATCATCGAGGCCGGCCCGCAGACAAAGGCCGCATCGATGTCGTCGACCGGGATCAGCGTCTGCAGGAAGGCGGTGACCCGCGCGTGGTCGAGCCGGCCGTGCAGCAGGTCCACTTCCTGCGGCTGGCGCGACAGCACGTGGTAGAGCGTGAAGCGCGCCAGGTACTGGTTCTTCAGGTCCTCCAGCGCTTCGGAAAAGATGATGCTGTCGACATTGCGGTTGCCATAGACCAGGGTGAAGCGGCTGTGCGGCTCTGCCTGCAGCGTGGTGCGAACCAGCGACAGCACCGGCGTGATGCCGCTGCCGGCGGCAAAGGCCACGTAGTGGCGCGCGGCATTGGCATCGAGCGGCACGTGGAAGCGCCCGTCGGGCGTCATCACGTCGATCACCTGCCCGGGGGCGATGGAATCGTGCAGATGGCTGGAAAACAGCCCGTCTTCCACCAGCTTGACCGCGACGCGCAATTCGCCGTGCGCGTCATAGTCCTGCACCGCCGAACAGATCGAGTAAGAGCGCCGCAAGTCCTTGCCGTCGACCGGCGCCTTCAGCGTCAGGAACTGGCCTTGCGTGAACCGGTAGGCATTGCGCAGCGCGTCCGGGACCTCGAAGGCGATCGAGATGGTGTCGGCGGTCTCGGGGCGCACCTGCGCCACGCGCAGCGGGTGGAACTGTGGAGTCATGGCAGCCTGGCTCGGCCCGGGGGCTCAGTAGGGTTTGAAATAATCGAACGGCTCGCGGCAGTCCAGGCACCGGTACAGCGCCTTGCAGGCGGTCGAGGCAAAACGCGAGATCTCTTGCGTATGGACGCTGCCGCAACGCGGGCAGGGCACAACATCGGCTGCGCCGGCGCGCGGCACAAAGCGCAGCGGCTGCGCCCCGGCGGGCGTGCCGCACTGTCCCGGCGGCGCGATGCCGAACGCGCGCAGGCGCTCGCGCGCGGCCGGCGTGATCCAGTCCGTGGTCCAGGCCGGCGCCAGCACGGTGCGGATGCGCCACGGCGCCAGCCCGGCGCGGTCCAGCGCCTGGCCAACGTCCTCACCGATCTGCGACATTGCCGGGCAACCGGAATAGGTGGGCGTGATGACGATTTCCAGCACGCCGTCCGGCGCCGATACGACCTCGCGCAGGATGCCCAGTTCGCCGATCGACACTACCGGGATCTCCGGGTCCGGCACCGCCTCGAGCGCCGCCCACGCGCGCGCGACGCGCGCCCCGGTGGCGCTTGCGTCGTGCACGTTCGGGGAAGGGAGGCGGGTGAGGTTCATGTGGATCAACCCTTTGCGCTGAAGCGTGCGCTTACCATTGCGCGCCCGGATGGGCCCTCGCCAGCCCCTGCATCTCGCCCAGCAGGTAGCTCATGTGCTCCGAATGCAAGCCATGCTTGCCGGCCGAGACAAAGCCGGTTGCCGGCGGCAGCGTCAGCGTGGCGGCCTGGAGTGTCTCGGCGACAGTCGCATCCCAGGCCGGGCGCAGCGTGGCGGTGACCACGCCGATGCCCTGGGCGGCAGCCTCGCTTTCGACCGGATCTTCCGCAAAACACTCGTTCATATAAGGCAGTAGGTGTTCCAGCGCACGCTGCATGCGCGCGTGCGACGCCTCGGTGCCGTCGCCCAGCCGCACCGTCCAGCCCGCGGCATGGTGCAGGTGATAGCGCGCCTCCTTGAGCGCCTTGGCGGCGATCGCGGCCAGCTGTTCATCCCGGCTGGCCAGCAGGGCCTGCCAGAGCTCCACCATCAGCGCGCTGTACAGGAAGTTGCGCACCATGGTGACGGCATAGTCGCGCACGGCGGCGGCGTTACCGGCCAGCGGGCCGCGATGCGGCAGTTCCAGCAGCGTCCAGTTGCGGAAATCGCGCTCGGCGCGCCAGTAGGCGTAGTCATCCTCATGGCGGGGCAGGCCGGTCAGCTCGCCCTCCAGTTCGCCGGCACGGCCATACAGCAGCCGCGCCTGGCCGATCAGATCGAGGCTGATATTGGCCAGGGCGATGTCTTCTTCCAGCACCGGCCCATGGCCGCACCACTCGGCGTTTCGCTGGCCAAGGATCAGGGCGTTGTCGGCCAGGCGCAGCACGTAGCGCAACGCGGCGGTGCGCGCCGGCGGCAGGTGGTCCAGCGAGGCAGGCACGGCAAGCTGTGGGGACGCGGTCATCGGGCGGGCCTTACATGTGGTTGACTTCGTCGGGTAGTTGGTAGAACGTCGGGTGCCGGTAGATCTTGTCGGCCATCGGATCGAACAGCTCCGGCTTTTCCTCCGGCACGCTGGCGGTGATGGCCGCGGACGGCACCACCCAGATCGATACGCCTTCCTGGCGACGGGTATAGACGTCGCGCGCCATGTGCAGCGCCTGCTGTGCGTCGGCCGCATGCAGGCTGCCGCAATGCTTGTGTTCCAGGCCTTGCTTGCTGCGCACGAACACTTCCCACAGCGGCCATTCCTTGCGTTGCATCGTGGTCTCCTCAGGTTGCCGATGCCTGGGATCAGGCGGCGGCGCGGCTGGCGCGGGATTCGCGCTCGGCCAGCTTGGCGGCGTGCGCCAGCGCGGCTTCGCGCACCCAGGCGCCGTCTTCGTGCGCCTTCACGCGGGTTGCCAGGCGTTCCCGGTTGCAGGGACCGTCGCCGTTGATGACACGCCAGAATTCATCCCAGTCCAGCGGGCTGTAGTCGTAGTGGCCGCGCTCGGCATTCCATTGCAGGCCGGGGTCAGGCAGCGTCACGCCCAGCACCCGTGCCTGCTCGACCGTGGCATCGACAAACTTTTGGCGCAGGTCGTCGTTGGAGATGCGCTTGATGCCCCAGGCCATGGTCTGCGCGCTGTTGGTCGAGGCCGCATCGGGCGGACCGAACATCATCAGCACCGGGAACCACCAGCGATTGACCGCGTCCTGCACCATTTCGCGCTGGGCGTCGGTGCCGCGCATCATGGCCAGCAGCGCGTCGAAGCCCTGGCGCTGGTGGAACGACTCTTCCTTGCAGATGCGGATCATGGCGCGCGCATACGGTCCGTACGAGCAGCGGCACAACGGGATCTGGTTCATGATTGCGGCGCCGTCGACCAGCCAGCCGATCACCCCCACGTCGGCCCAGGTCAGGGTTGGGTAATTGAAGATCGACGAATACTTGGCCTTGCCGCTGTGCAGCGCATCGACCATGTCGTCACGCGACGCGTCCAGGGTCTCGGCGGCGGAATACAGGTAGAGGCCGTGGCCACCTTCATCCTGCACCTTGGCCAGCAGGATGGCCTTGCGCTTGAGCGACGGCGCCCGGCTGATCCAGTTGCCCTCCGGCAGCATGCCGACGATCTCGGAGTGCGCGTGCTGCGAGATCTGGCGCACCAGGGTCTTGCGGTAGGCCTGCGGCATCCAGTCCTGCGGCTCGATCTTGCCGTCGGCGGCCATGCACGCATCGAATGCCGCCTGGCGGGCGGCTTCATCGGGGGGCGCGCTGGCCTGTGCTGCATCGGCGTGCTGGCCTGGCAGGTCAAGACTCTGCGTGTACATATCGTCTCCTCTGGCGGGGCGCCTCACCCATCCGGCTCCGGCGCGGCTGGCCCTATTATATATAAGCCGACCGGTCGGTCAATTAAAGCGAGCGCGCCTGCAGTGTGTTTGCGCCGGCGCGGAACCCCGGCTTCGCTCCATGTGTACTATTCAAGACAGGCGGCACGACGCCGCCTCTCTCTTTTCTATCGACGGAGGTACGTGATGACTAGTGCGGCATACAGCAAGATCGTGGTGGCGGTGGACGGCAGCAGCACGTCCGCGCTGGCGGTTGATGAAGCCACTCGCGTAGCGTCCCCTGGCGGGGCCACCGTACTGGCGCTCTATGTCGTCGATACCGGCACCCCGATGTTCGACGCCGGATACTACGACTCAAGCCAGTTGCAGAAGGCCTTCGAGGAAAGCGGCCAGCGGGCCCTGCACGGTGCGGCGCAGCGCCTGGCCAGCGCCGGGGTCGCACATGAAACCCGCCTGGTGAGCGCGGCTGCGGTACCTGGCGACATCGGTGCTTCCATCAATGAGGCCGCGCGCCAATGGGGCGCAGACTTGCTGGTGATCGGCACGCACGGCCGACGCGGGGTGCGCCGGCTGGTGCTGGGCAGCGTTGCCGAGGCGGTGATCCGCCAGTCCACCGTGCCGGTCTTGTTAGTGCGCGGCGAAGCCAAAGCCGATTGAAGCGCGGAGCCCGGACCAAGACAAAGCGCCCCAGAAAGCGGGCAGCGAAGCGGGCGGGTCAGCCCGCGAAGCGGAAATGGCCGCTGCGAAGCACGATTTCACGCGCCTCGGTCAACTCGAACAGGCTTTCGGCCAGGCGCTCGATCCGTTGGCGGTTATTGGTAAAGGCGGCCACCAGGTCTTCCTCGCGCGGCGAGCGCGCACCGAAATGGGCTTCGAGCGCCTCGGCGGTGACGGAATACAAGGTGGGACTGCCGTTTACCGTCGCCGGGCAGGACAGCGTCAGGCTGGCTGCACAGTATGTCGGGAGGCTGCGAGGGAACGTGATGTCTGGCATGGCGTGCCTCGTGCTGGCGGCGGAGGTATCCAATCAATATAGGCTAACGCCGCGTTCCGTAAAGTCTCGCCGACCGGGTGGCCAGTGTGGAGGATGCCCCCTGGCCGGACATTTCTTGTGTCGGGTGCCATGCCGTCGTCCTCGGCGCGTCTTGTTGCGCTGCGGAAAACCCCTACGGCCAGGCGCCTCGCCGTTGCAGCAGCGCCGAATACAGACGAAAAAAAACCCACGCAGGTTATGCGTGGGTTGGAATCCACCGAGGTGGTGGAGGAGACAGACTTCACTATACATGCTTTGTTGCGACGCACCAAGTGCAATGTGTCAATGTAGGATGATGCGCACAATATCGTTGTATGAGCGCAACATAGCCGGGGCTAACACAGTCAGCGGAAAAGATATGCGGCGCCCACCGCACAAACAATGCCGGCAGCGTCCGCTACTAGCGCGCAGCCGAGCGCGTGGCGCGTATTGCGCACATTGATGCTGCCAAAATAAACCGCGAGGACATAGAACGTCGTTTCAGTCGAGCCCTGGATAATCGCCGCCAGGCGCCCCTGAAATGAGTCCACGCCGTAAGTCGTCATCACGTCGACCATCAGCCCGCGGGCCCCGGCGCCTGACAAGATCTTCATCAGCCCGACCGGAAGCGCCGGGACAAAGTCGGTGTTGACACCCAATTTGGCGAAAGCCTGCGTGAGCCAGGCCATCAGCACATCCATGCAGCCGGCGGCGCGGAACAGGCCGATGGCGACCAGGATCGCAACCAGATAGGGAATGATCTGCACGGCTACGCCGAAGCCTTCTTTGGCGCCGTCGATAAACGCCTCATACACATTGACCCGGCGTAGCGCACCGCAGATCAGGAAGAGGGTGATCAAGGACAGGATAAACCCGGCGCCAGCGAGCGCCGTCACGGTGCCGACTTGTGCGGGCGGCGCATGCCGCAACCACGCGAACATCGCCCCAAGCAGCGCGATGACCAGCGCGAACGCCACCAGTACCGCGGGCCGCAGCAGGTTGATCCGCTGGACCCATGCCACTGCCAGCAGCCCGGCCAGGCAGGCACCCCCAGTGGCCAGCAGCGTCGGCAAGAAGATGTCAGCGGCGTTGAAGCCGACCAGCCCCTGCTTGACCGCGATGGTCTGGCGGATGGCGATGACTGAAGTCGGGATCAGCGTCAGCCCGGCAGAGTTCAGCACGATGAACATGATCTGCGCGTCGGTGGCAACGTCCGGGCGCCGGTTCAGCGTCTGCAACTCGCGCATGGCGTTCAGTCCCAGCGGCGTGGCGGCGTTGTCCAGCCCGAGCAGGTTGGCCGATACGTTCATCATCATGGCGCCCTGCGCAGGGTGGCCTTGGGGCACCCCGGGAAAGAAGTGCCGCAACAGCGGGTTCACCAGCCGGGCGAAGGCGTCCACAACGCCAGCGCGCTCGCCGATGCGCATGATGCCTAGCCACAGACTCATCACCCCCGCCAGTCCGAGCGCAATCTCGAAGGCTGTGCGGGCGCTGTCGAACAGGCTGCCGAGCATCGCCGGGAAGACGGCGAGGTCGCCCTGGATCACGCGGACGCAGGCGACGGAGAAGGAAATCAGGAAAAAGCCGAGCCAGACTACGTTCAGCGCCATCGGAAAAGGGGAAGCGGGAAAACCTGAGAACAAAGCCGGGAGAATCCCGGCACGTCGCGCAACTCAGCCGATCACGGCCCCGCGTTCGATGAGCAGCTCGCGCAAGACCGAGCGGTGGCAACGCGCTTCGTCTTCGCAATAGCAGCCCACCGAGAAATTGGTCTGGTGCGACAGCGCTGCCAGCAGGTCCAGCGTACGGCTGGCGTCCGGCTCGGCCATTTCCTTGCGGAAATGCCGCACGAAAGCCCGCCATTGTTTATCGTCGGTCGCATGTAGTGCCTGCGCAACCAGCTCCGGCGATGGCGAAAGCGCCGGGTACCAGACATCATAGAAATCGCGGCTCGCAAACTCCGATTTGGGCACGCCACGCGGCGGCCGGCGCACGGTACCGATGCGCAGGCCCTCGGCGGCCGCACGCGGTGCCCCCAGTCTTACGATGCTGATGGTCATGAGGTTCCGATTGAGTCTGGCCGCCCCGCAAGACTGCGGCGGCGGGGTGGCTGGTTTGCCCCAGCCCAGATCATGAATCATGGGGCTGTGGCTGACAAACTGGTGCGTTTTCGGCAGGATTTACCGGTGCCTTCGAATTATTTCGTGGAACCGCTTGCCAACCCCGTTGCGGTCGCTTATTATTCGCCCCCTCGCAACACCAAGCGGCCCTGCAAGGCAGGCGCAGCAAGGGATGCGGGGTCGGCCGGAAGGTTGGCGCAGCAAGGTTTGCAGCGCTGACGGCAGCAAAAAAGATTGCTGCAAACGGTTGACGAAACGAAGAAAGCTCTGCATAATCTCGTTTCTCTGCTGCAGACAACGCGGCGCGCTGAACGGCAAAGCCGGGTGGCGAAGTTCTTTAACAAACAAACAACCGATAAGTGTGGGCGCTGGGTAGCGGACGCCGCTGTCTTCGGACAGTGTTGCTTCAAGTTATACAGTGCTCGCACAGCAAAACGTGACCGGGTCTTCGGATCTGGTCAGTCAGTTTTCTGAGAGTGAGCGACCGCTCGAAAGAGCGAGGGAGCCGCGAGGCTTCCACACAGAGATTGAACTGAAGAGTTTGATCCTGGCTCAGATTGAACGCTGGCGGCATGCCTTACACATGCAAGTCGAACGGCAGCACGGGGGCAACCCTGGTGGCGAGTGGCGAACGGGTGAGTAATACATCGGAACGTGCCCTGTCGTGGGGGATAACTAGTCGAAAGATTAGCTAATACCGCATACGACCTGAGGGTGAAAGCGGGGGACCGTAAGGCCTCGCGCGACAGGAGCGGCCGATGTCTGATTAGCTAGTTGGTGGGGTAAAAGCCTACCAAGGCGACGATCAGTAGCTGGTCTGAGAGGACGATCAGCCACACTGGGACTGAGACACGGCCCAGACTCCTACGGGAGGCAGCAGTGGGGAATTTTGGACAATGGGGGCAACCCTGATCCAGCAATGCCGCGTGTGTGAAGAAGGCCTTCGGGTTGTAAAGCACTTTTGTCCGGAAAGAAATGGCCCTGGCCAATACCCGGGGTCGATGACGGTACCGGAAGAATAAGCACCGGCTAACTACGTGCCAGCAGCCGCGGTAATACGTAGGGTGCGAGCGTTAATCGGAATTACTGGGCGTAAAGCGTGCGCAGGCGGTTTGATAAGACAGGCGTGAAATCCCCGAGCTCAACTTGGGAATGGCGCTTGTGACTGTCAGGCTAGAGTATGTCAGAGGGGGGTAGAATTCCACGTGTAGCAGTGAAATGCGTAGAGATGTGGAGGAATACCGATGGCGAAGGCAGCCCCCTGGGACGTCACTGACGCTCATGCACGAAAGCGTGGGGAGCAAACAGGATTAGATACCCTGGTAGTCCACGCCCTAAACGATGTCAACTAGTTGTTGGGGATTCATTTCTTCAGTAACGTAGCTAACGCGTGAAGTTGACCGCCTGGGGAGTACGGTCGCAAGATTAAAACTCAAAGGAATTGACGGGGACCCGCACAAGCGGTGGATGATGTGGATTAATTCGATGCAACGCGAAAAACCTTACCTACCCTTGACATGCCACTAACGAAGCAGAGATGCATCAGGTGCCCGAAAGGGAAAGTGGACACAGGTGCTGCATGGCTGTCGTCAGCTCGTGTCGTGAGATGTTGGGTTAAGTCCCGCAACGAGCGCAACCCTTGTCTCTAGTTGCTACGAAAGGGCACTCTAGAGAGACTGCCGGTGACAAACCGGAGGAAGGTGGGGATGACGTCAAGTCCTCATGGCCCTTATGGGTAGGGCTTCACACGTCATACAATGGTGCGTACAGAGGGTTGCCAACCCGCGAGGGGGAGCTAATCCCAGAAAACGCATCGTAGTCCGGATCGCAGTCTGCAACTCGACTGCGTGAAGCTGGAATCGCTAGTAATCGCGGATCAGCATGCCGCGGTGAATACGTTCCCGGGTCTTGTACACACCGCCCGTCACACCATGGGAGTGGGTTTTGCCAGAAGTAGTTAGCCTAACCGCAAGGAGGGCGATTACCACGGCAGGGTTCATGACTGGGGTGAAGTCGTAACAAGGTAGCCGTATCGGAAGGTGCGGCTGGATCACCTCCTTTCCAGAGGCTTGTGTCTCAAGCCTAGCGTTCACACTTATCGGTTTGTTTGCTGTTACAGCCAAGGGTCTGTAGCTCAGGTGGTTAGAGCACCGTCTTGATAAGGCGGGGGTCGTAGGTTCAAGTCCTACCAGACCCACCAAGTTATCCGAAGGGGGGATTAGCTCAGCTGGGAGAGCACCTGCTTTGCAAGCAGGGGGTCGTCGGTTCGATCCCGTCATCCTCCACCACCGCTTACGAGCGGGACGAAACTACCTGGTACCTTGGTTTGGTTGTCAAAGGAAAGCGCTTACTGAGTGCTTCCCTTTGGCATTGCCAAGCGATCGCGGGTCTCACCTGCGAATCGGCTGTTCTTTAACAATATGGGATGTAGTAAAGGTGTCGCGGTGCGTTGATGAGACGCACAGTTGTATAACGCGATACCGGGTTGTGATTGTATCAACCAAAATGTATTTAAGTGATCGAAAGATGACTTGGAATACGGCACAAATGCGAGAACTCATCCTGTAGCGACGGTTTCGAGTCATCGAGACACACTCGTTATAGGGTCAAGCGAACAAGTGCATGTGGTGGATGCCTTGGCGATCACAGGCGATGAAGGACGCGGTAGCCTGCGAAAAGCTTCGGGGAGCTGGCAAACAAGCTTTGATCCGGAGATGTCCGAATGGGGAAACCCGGCCCGTATGGGTCATCCCTGACTGAATTCATAGGTCAGGGAAGCGAACGCGGCGAACTGAAACATCTAAGTAGCTGCAGGAACAGAAATCAACCGAGATTCCCAGAGTAGTGGCGAACGAAATGGGAAGAGCCTTGTACTCTTTAGCAGTGGTGTTAGCAGAACGGGATGGAAAGCCCGGCCCTAGCAGGTGATAGCCCTGTATGCGAAAACACGATTGTGGAACTAGGTGTACGACAAGTAGGGCGGGACACGTGAAATCCTGTCTGAAGATGGGGGGACCATCCTCCAAGGCTAAATACTCGTGATCGACCGATAGTGAACCAGTACCGTGAGGGAAAGGCGAAAAGAACCCCGGGAGGGGAGTGAAATAGATCCTGAAACCGCATGCATACAAACAGTCGGAGCCTCGTAAGGGGTGACGGCGTACCTTTTGTATAATGGGTCAGCGACTTACATTCAGTGGCAAGCTTAACCGATTAGGGAAGGCGTAGCGAAAGCGAGTCCGAACAGGGCGTTGAGTCGCTGGGTGTAGACCCGAAACCAGATGATCTATCCATGGCCAGGTTGAAGGTGCGGTAACACGTACTGGAGGACCGAACCCACTAACGTTGAAAAGTTAGGGGATGAGCTGTGGATAGGGGTGAAAGGCTAAACAAATCTGGAAATAGCTGGTTCTCTCCGAAAACTATTTAGGTAGTGCCTCGTGTCTCACCTTCGGGGGTAGAGCACTGTCATGGTTGGGGGGTCTATTGCTGATTACCCCGCCATAGCAAACTCCGAATACCGAAGAGTGCAATCACGGGAGACAGACATCGGGTGCTAACGTCCGGTGTCAAGAGGGAAACAACCCAGACCGCCAGCTAAGGTCCCCAAATATGGCTAAGTGGGAAACGAAGTGGGAAGGCTAAAACAGTCAGGAGGTTGGCTTAGAAGCAGCCACCCTTTAAAGAAAGCGTAATAGCTCACTGATCGAGTCGTCCTGCGCGGAAGATGTAACGGGGCTAAGCCATATACCGAAGCTGCGGACGCACGCAAGTGCGTGGTAGGAGAGCGTTCTGTAAGCCTGTGAAGGTGTCTTGTAAAGGATGCTGGAGGTATCAGAAGTGCGAATGCTGACATGAGTAGCGATAAAGGGGGTGAAAGGCCCCCTCGCCGTAAGCCCAAGGTTTCCTACGCAACGTTCATCGGCGTAGGGTGAGTCGGCCCCTAAGGCGAGGCAGAGATGCGTAGCTGATGGGAAGCAGGTTAATATTCCTGCACCGTCGTATGATGCGATGGGGGGACGGATCGCGGAAGGTTGTCCGGGTGTTGGAAGTCCCGGTCCCTGCATTGGAGAAGGCGCTTAGGCAAATCCGGGCGCGGAATTCAAGAGTGTGGGGCGAGCGGCCTAGTGCTGCGAAGCAATTGGAAGTGGTTCCAAGAAAAGCCTCTAAGCTTCAGTCATACGAGACCGTACCGCAAACCGACACAGGTGGGCGAGATGAGTATTCTAAGGCGCTTGAGAGAACTCGGGAGAAGGAACTCGGCAAATTGGTACCGTAACTTCGGGATAAGGTACGCCCTGGTAGCTTGACTGGCCTGCGCCAGAAGGGTGAAGGGGTTGCAATAAAATGGTGGCTGCGACTGTTTAATAAAAACACAGCACTCTGCAAACACGAAAGTGGACGTATAGGGTGTGACGCCTGCCCGGTGCCGGAAGATTAAATGATGGGGTGCAAGCTCTTGATTGAAGTCCCGGTAAACGGCGGCCGTAACTATAACGGTCCTAAGGTAGCGAAATTCCTTGTCGGGTAAGTTCCGACCTGCACGAATGGCGTAACGATGGCCACACTGTCTCCTCCCGAGACTCAGCGAAGTTGAAGTGTTTGTGATGATGCAATCTCCCCGCGGCTAGACGGAAAGACCCCATGAACCTTTACTGTAGCTTTGCATTGGACTTTGAACCGATCTGTGTAGGATAGGTGGGAGGCTTTGAAGCGTGGACGCCAGTTCACGTGGAGCCGTCCTTGAAATACCACCCTGGTTTGTTTGAGGTTCTAACCTTGGCCCGTGAATCCGGGTCGGGGACAGTGCATGGTAGGCAGTTTGACTGGGGCGGTCTCCTCCCAAAGTGTAACGGAGGAGTTCGAAGGTACGCTTGGTACGGTCGGACATCGTACCTAAAGTGCAATGGCAAAAGCGTGCTTAACTGCGAGACCGACAAGTCGAGCAGGTGCGAAAGCAGGACATAGTGATCCGGTGGTTCTGAATGGAAGGGCCATCGCTCAACGGATAAAAGGTACTCTGGGGATAACAGGCTGATACCGCCCAAGAGTTCATATCGACGGCGGTGTTTGGCACCTCGATGTCGGCTCATCTCATCCTGGGGCTGTAGCCGGTCCCAAGGGTATGGCTGTTCGCCATTTAAAGAGGTACGTGAGCTGGGTTTAAAACGTCGTGAGACAGTTTGGTCCCTATCTGCCGTGGGCGTTGGAATCTTGACGGGGGCTGCTCCTAGTACGAGAGGACCGGAGTGGACGTACCGCTGGTGTACCTGTTGTCTCGCCAGAGGCATCGCAGGGTAGCTATGTACGGAAGAGATAACCGCTGAAAGCATCTAAGCGGGAAACTCGCCTGAAGATGAGGATTCCCTGGAGGCTTGACCTCCTTGAAGGGTCGTTCGAGACCAGGACGTTGATAGGCTGGGTGTGGAAGCGCAGTAATGCGTTAAGCTAACCAGTACTAATTGCCCGTAAGGCTTGATCCTATAACCAGTGTGTTTTGCCTGGTGAGTGATTCGCCTTGTGCCAGTTGACACAGTCCATACACAACCAACACTACATCCCGATTCGTGACGCTGTCCCAGGACAGCGCCACAACCCCTCATGCCTGGTGACCATAGCGAGCTGGAACCACCCCTTCCCATCCCGAACAGGTCCGTGAAACAGCTCCGCGCCGATGATAGTGCGGATTCCCGTGTGAAAGTAGGTCATCGCCAGGCTCTTATTGTGCAAAACCCCTCGACAGCATTCGCTGCGAGGGGTTTTTGCTTTGGCGC